>NZ_CP195017.1:0-3502116 GCF_051161755.1 Glutamicibacter sp. PAEs-4
TTGCATTCGAACGGAAGCGGGGCGCCCTTAGTGAGCAGCGACGAGACCAATAGCATTGGTAGCTCTTGGCGCCAAGTCATCCGGAAGATCGAAGATGATGACCGGGTCAAGGCGCGTTACCGCGCCTTCGTATCGCTGGCTAAACCGCAAGGTCTCATCGGCACCACGCTCTTGGTTGCGGTGCCCAACGACCTCACGCGCGATATTCTGCAGACCCAGTTGCGCGAGCCGCTGGATGACGCATTGCGGGAAGTATTCCAGGATGATATCCGCTGCGCCGTCAGCGTTGATCTCTCGCTGTCGGATGAGCTGGAAGAAGATGAGCCTGAGGCCAAGCCTGCTGCGCCGTCCGCTCCGGCGGTTGTCGAGACTCCTGGTCCTCGCCCGCAGCCGGCACCGCAGCCGACTCCGCCATCGAACTCTCAGGAGTTCGGCCGCCTGAACCCGAAGTACATCTTCGATACCTTCGTGATCGGTTCGTCGAACCGCTTTGCCCATGCGGCAGCCGTCGCTGTTGCCGAAGCGCCGGCCAAGGCCTACAACCCGCTGTTCATCTACGGCGATTCCGGTCTGGGCAAGACCCACCTGCTGCACGCCATCGGGCACTACGCACGCCATCTCTACAAAGGCATCCGCGTGCGCTACGTGAATTCTGAAGAGTTCACCAACGATTTCATCAACTCGATCCGCGACGACGAGGGTGCAAGCTTCAAGCAGACGTACCGCAACGTCGATATTCTGCTCATTGACGACATCCAGTTCTTGGCCAACAAGGATGCTACCCAGGAAGAGTTCTTCCACACCTTCAATGCGCTGCATAACCACAACAAGCAGGTGGTCATCACCTCGGATCTACCTCCCAAGCAGCTGCAGGGCTTCGAAGATCGCATGCGTTCGCGCTTCGAGTGGGGCCTGCTGACCGATATCCAGCCGCCAGAGCTCGAGACCCGTATCGCAATTCTGCGTAAGAAGGCGGACGCCGAGAACCTTTCGGCGCCAAGCGACGTCATGGAGTACATCGCTTCACGCATTTCCACGAACATCCGCGAGCTCGAAGGTGCGCTGATCCGCGTCACCGCTTTCGCGTCGCTGAATAACCAGCCGGTGGACCTGGCCTTGGCCGAAACCGTGCTCAAGGACTTGATCAGCGAAGACGGCGCACAAGAAATTACGCCGTCGACCATCATCAAGCAGACCGCCGAGTACTTCGGGCTGAGCATTGATGAGCTGAACAGCAAATCCCGTACTCGTACTTTGGTCACCGCACGCCAGATCGCCATGTACTTGCTGCGTGAGCTGACCGACATGTCATTGCCGAAGATTGGCGCAGAACTGGGCGGCCGCGACCACACCACCGTAATTCATGCCGATCGCAAGATCCGCGAACTGATGGCTGAGCGTCGAGCGATATTCAATCAGGTCACCGAGCTGACAAACAGAATTAAGCAGAGCCAGCGGGAGCACTGAAGCAGAGAAATCACAGGTGTGGATAAAACTGTGGATGATCTGGTGAAGGATTGCGGATAAGTTCACGAACCATGTGGACGTCAAAAATCGTGAAACTGAGTATCAACAAGTTGATGAAACCGAGTCTCACGTTCAACCACAGATTGTTCACATGCACAATTGCCGGAAGATCTAGGGTAATGGGCCTTATCCACAGTATCCACAAGGGTTATTAACACTTCTCCTTTAAATCCTTAATCCTCCAAATAACGAGTCCACTGTTCACCCCCGAGCCAAAACTTGTGCAGAACAGATTTTTTGTTGCATCGTCCACACTTCGTTCACTGAGCTGACGTTGCGCTATCAGGGCGTGGCAAGATTAGATGGATAGAACGTGCAACTACCTGCTCTATGCTTAAGAACTTGGCGAGGGAACTACCTTCTTGGCCTGACTTAAGACTTATGGGTTCCGAAAGGCGGATTTTTCGTGAAGTTCAGCGTTGAAAAGGATGTATTGGCGGACGCCGTATCCTGGACTGCCCGGTCCCTGGCGCAGCGACCACCATCACCTGTTTTGGCAGGCATCCTCATCACGACCCACGAAGGCCTTGTTCGCCTCGAGGGATTCGACTATGAGATTTCCTCGCATATCGAGATCCCTGCAGATATTTCCGAGCAGGGCTCGATCCTGGTATCCGGCAAGCTCTTGGCAGAAATTACCCGCTCTCTGCCCAACTCCACCGTCACCCTGGAAACCGATGGCTCGAAAATCTCGCTGACCTGCGGCCGTTCACGATTCCACTTGGCCACCATGCCAGTAGACGAATACCCAACCCTGCCTGAACTCCCAGCTATCGCCGGCACCATCGATGGCCAGGCATTCTCCGAAGCTGTTTCGCAGGTTATTGTCGCCGCTTCCAAGGACGACACCTTGCCGGTACTCACCGGCATCAAGGTTGAGATCGAAAATGATCTGATCACCTTCTTGGCCACGGACCGCTACCGTCTGGCTCTGCGTGAACTCAACTGGACCCCGATCCAGGCAGAAATCTCGACGTCCTTCCTGATCAAGGCGAAGACGCTCAGCGAAGTTGCCAAGACTCTCTCGAGCTCCGGCGAACTGAAGCTTGCCATGAGCGAGAACGGTGAGATGGTTGGCTTCGAAAGCTCCAACCGCCGGACCACCTCGCTGCTGATCAACGGCGAATACCCGAAGATCCGCTCGCTGTTCCCGAGCGATACGCCAATTCATGCAACCGTCCGCACCAGCGAGCTGATGGAGGCTGTACGCCGCGTATCGGTAGTCGCCGAACGCAATACCCCAGTTCGCATGGCCTTCACCGATGGCCAGCTGACCTTGGATGCTGGCACCGGCGAAGACGCGCAGGCTGAAGAAGCCATCGTTGCCTCGCTTCGCGGCGAAGACATCGTGGTTGCCTTCAACCCGACTTTCCTGTCCGAAGGCCTGAACTCCTTCAACACCGATTTCGTGCGCTTCTCCTTCACCAGTGCACCGAAGCCGGCCATGCTGACCGGACAGAAGAAGCTGGATGAGGAAGACCAGGACCAGTATCGCTACCTCGTGATGCCGGTTCGATTGCCAAACTCGAACTAAGCCAATTCGTGGTCGATGGCTCCGGCCATCAGCCACCTCGTTTCTGTCAGGACCCCGGTGTATATCTCGCAGCTTTCACTCACGAGCTTCCGCTCGTATGCGCAGGCCGACGTGCACCTAGCCCCGGGGATCAACGTCTTGATCGGCCCCAACGGGGTCGGCAAGACCAATATCGTTGAGTCCATCGGCTATCTGGCCAACCTTTCGTCGCATCGAGTCAGCAATGACGCGCCCCTGCTGAATTTCGGTTCCGAGCGCGCGCTGATCCGGGGCACTGTGCATCATGGCCCGCAGACCACGGTGCTCGAGGTCGAGATCACCAGCGGCAAGATCAACCGGGCGCGCATCAACCGGGCTAACCCGGTTCGCGCACGGGAGATCCTTGGCATGGTGCGCACTGTACTCTTCGCCCCCGAGGACTTGGCTCTCATCAAGGGCGATCCGTCCAACCGCCGCAAGTTCCTGGACGAGCTTCTGGTAACCCTGCGCCCGGTGGAGGCCGGCACCAAGAACGACTACGAGCGCATCGTGAAGCAGCGCAATGCCCTGCTCAAGTCCATTCGCGGCAAGTCCACCCTGAGCCCCTCGCAGGAGAACACGCTCAAGGCCTGGGATCTGCAACTGGCATTGGCCGGCGCTCGGCTGATGCGCGGACGCCTGGACGTCTTGGCCTTGATCCGCCCCTACATGCAGGCCGCCTACGCAGATCTGGCAGATGGCGCCAAGGAAGCGCGCGCCATCTACCGTTCCTCGCTCGAGGGCGAACTCGACGAGAACAGCCTGCCGGCGGATGATCTTGAGTCCCTGGAGCAAGAAGAGATCCAGGAACTGCTGCTGAACGCCATCGAAGCGAATCGCAGCCGTGAAGTCGACCGCGGAATTTCGCTGTTCGGACCGCACCGCGACGATCTGACCCTGATCCTGGGTCCAACTCCTGCCAAGGGCTATGCCTCGCACGGGGAAACCTGGTCCTTTGCCTTGGCCTTGCGCCTGGCCGCCTACCGTGTTTTCGGCGATGACGATCCGCGTCCTGGATCAGGCCCCATCCTGATCCTGGATGATGTCTTTGCCGAGCTCGACACCACCCGCCGTGATCGCTTGGCGCACATCGTTGCCGGAGCCGAGCAGGTGCTGGTGACCGCCGCCGTTGTGGAAGATGTCCCCGAAGCGCTGAAGGGACATTTCTTCCAGGTTTCACCTGGCCAGGTTGTCGATGCATGAGCCATCGGAACGAGATGAACACCGCTTCGATCCAGAGATCGATGCGGCCAAGGCGCTGCTCAACCGCATGCGCAAGCTCGCCGAGGAACGCGGCGAACGGCGCATCGATGCCGCCCGCATGGAAAGGGTGCGCAAGCGCAAGGCCGCCCGCCGCGGATTCGCCGAGGAAAGGCCGGAATCTGCCGAGGGAGCGGTTCGCGACCCGCGCGCCATTGGCGAAGTGGTCTCCCGGCTGTCCAAGTCGCGCGGCTGGAACACCCAGGTCGCTGTGGGCTCGGTGCTCGGACGCTGGGAGGACATCATCGGCGTGGAGAACGCGAAGCACTGCAAACCTGAATCCTTCGAGGACACCGTGGTGGTGATGCGCTGCGATACGACAGCGCGAGCAGCACAGATGCGCCTGCTCACCCACGACATCTTGAAGAAATTCGATGCCGAGCTGGGGCCCGGGATCGTCACCGTGCTCAAGGTGCTGGGTCCCAACGCTCCCTCCTGGCGCCACGGCATGCGTTCGGTGGCCGGCCGGGGGCCGCGCGACACCTACGGATAGAAATTGCTGGCATGGCATATGGCGCACTCACGGACCCGGAGGCTGGATCCCCCCTCACTTGATCGCCGCAACTGCCTCAGAACGTCAATTACCAGCTTTTGGTGGGCGATTTAGGCCTCAAAGTCACCGTTTATTTTGGTCTACGCGGTAGAATTAGAGGTAGTGAATTGACTCCGTTGCGGGCAAGGCCCGCGCCGGAGTCCCTCCAGACCATGATTGCCCGACGCGCAGAATCCGTCGCAGAGGGCCATCGCGCGCTAAATTCGAGGAGTTCGTAGCACCCGTGTCTACCGAAAATGCTTCACCGCAGGAACCGGCTGAAAGCCAGGCTCCCGCGGAATCGATGACTTCCAAAGTCGAACACACATATGGCGCCCAGGATATTACCGTCCTCGAAGGACTCGAAGCGGTACGCAAACGCCCGGGCATGTACATCGGTTCCACCGGCCCGCGAGGCCTGCACCACTTGGTCTACGAAGTCGTCGACAACTCCGTCGATGAGGCGCTGGCAGGCTACTGCGACACCATCAACGTCACGCTGCAGGCCGATGGCGGCGTACGCTGCGAGGACAACGGCCGCGGCATTCCGGTAGACATCCACCCCACCGAGGGCAAGCCAACCGTCGAGGTCGTCATGACCATCCTGCATGCCGGCGGCAAATTCGGCGGCGGCGGCTACGCGGTCTCCGGCGGCCTGCACGGCGTGGGCATCTCCGTGGTGAACGCGCTGTCCGAGAAGGTCAACACCATCGTGCGCCGCCAGGGACACGCATGGCGCATCGGTTTCGCCAACGGCGGCCACACCGTCCAGGAGCTGACCAAGGGCGAGGAAACCGAGCTGACCGGCACCAGCCAGACCTTCTACCCGGATCCGGAAATCTTCGAGACCACCGAATTCGATTTCGAGACGTTGCGCGCCCGCTTCCAGCAGATGGCCTTCCTGAACAAGGGCCTGCGCATCACCCTCACCGACGAGCGCGTCCAGGAGATCGAAGAGCCTGAGGCCGAAGTCGAAGAGGAAATCGAGAACCAGGTAGTCAAGCCGCGCACCGTGGACTACCTGTACAAGGACGGCCTGCTGGACTACGTCAAGCACCTGAACGCGGCGAAGAAGATCGAGCTGGTCCACGACGAGGTTATCGCCTTCGAATCCGAAGATGCAGCACGAGGCATCAGCCTGGAAATCGCGATGCAATGGACCAGCGCCTACGCCGAATCCGTGCACACCTACGCGAACACCATCAACACCCATGAAGGCGGCACCCACGAAGAGGGCTTCCGCGCCGCACTGACCGGCCTGCTCAACCGCTACGCGCGCGATAACAAGATCCTGCGCGAGAAGGATGACAACCTCACCGGCGAAGATGCCCGCGAAGGGTTGACCGCAGTCATCTCGGTCAAGCTCTCCGAGCCCCAGTTCGAAGGCCAGACCAAGACCAAGCTGGGCAACTCGATCGCCCGCGGCTTCGTCCAGGGCGTGGTCAACGAGGAGCTGGGCGACTGGTTCGAGCGCAACCCGAACGTGGCCCGCGACATCATCCGCAAGGCCCAGCTGGCGTCGCAGGCGCGCCTGGCCGCCCGCAAGGCCCGCGACAACGCCCGCCGCAAGTCCCCGATGGAATCCTTCGGCATGCCGGGCAAGCTCTCGGACTGCTCCTCAAAGAACCCTTCCGAGTGCGAAGTGTTCATCGTGGAGGGCGACTCCGCAGGCGGCTCCGCCAAGCGCGGCCGCGACCCGCACACCCAGGCCATCCTGCCGCTGCGCGGCAAGATCCTGAACGTGGAGCGCGCCCGCCTGGACCGCGCGCTGGGCAACGCCGAAGTGCAGGCGATGATCACCGCCTTCGGCACCGGCATCGGCGAAGAATTCGACATGGCCAAGCTGCGCTACCACAAGATCGTGCTGATGGCCGACGCCGACGTGGACGGCCAGCACATCACCACGTTGCTGCTGACCCTGATCTTCCGCTTCATGCGTCCGCTGATCGAGCACGGCTACGTTTTCCTGGCAGCACCTCCGCTGTACCGCATCAAGTGGTCCAACGCGCCGCACGACTACGTGTTCTCGGACAAGGAACGCGACGACGCGCTGCTCGCCGGCCAGACCTCCAACAAGCGCCTGCCCAAGGACAACGGCATCCAGCGCTACAAGGGCCTGGGCGAGATGGACTACTCGGAGCTGTGGGACACCACCATGGATCCGGAGCACCGCACGCTGCGCCAGGTCACCATGGACGACGCGGCAGCCGCCGACGAAGTCTTCTCCGTGCTGATGGGCGAGGATGTCGAGTCCCGGCGAAACTTCATCCAGCAGAACGCCAAGGACGTGCGCTTCCTGGATATCTAGCCGGCCGCAGCCACCACAGATATCCACCGAAGACTTTTTGACTTGTAAGGGAAGAAATTGAGCGACGAGCAAACCCCACAGGACGCGCCAATGGACGGCGAGATCATCGATGCGGTCCACGACGGCGGCCGCATCGACCAGATCGACCTGCAGACCGAAATGCAGCGGTCCTACCTGGACTACGCCATGGCCGTCATCGTCGGCCGCGCGCTGCCCGATGTGCGCGATGGACTGAAGCCAGTGCACCGCCGCGTGCTGTACGCGATGTACGACGGCGGCTACCGCCCGGAACGCGCCTACAACAAGTGCGCCCGCGTGGTCGGCGAAGTCATGGGCCAGTACCACCCGCACGGCGATACCGCGATCTACGATGCGCTGGTCCGCCTGATCCAGGACTGGGTCATGCGCTACCCGCTGGCCCTGGGCCAGGGCAACTTCGGCTCGCCAGGCAACGATGGCGCCGCCGCCCAGCGTTACACCGAAACCAAGATGGCCCCGCTGGCCATGGAAATGGTCCGCGACATCAACGAGAACACCGTTGATTTCCAGGACAACTACGACGGCAAGAACCAGGAACCTACCGTTCTCCCGGCCCGTTTCCCGAACCTTTTGGTCAACGGCTCCTCCGGCATCGCCGTGGGCATGGCCACCAACATCCCGCCGCACAACCTGCGCGAGGTCGCCGAGGGCGTGCAGTGGTACCTGAAGAACCCTGACGTCTCCCGCGAAGAGCTGCTCGCCGAGCTGATGCTGCGCGTGAAGGGCCCGGACTTCCCGTCCGGCGCGATGATCCTGGGCACCAAGGGCATCGCCGACGCCTACCGCACCGGCCGCGGCTCGATCACCATGCGCGCCGTGGTCAACGTCGAGGAAATCCAGGGACGCACCTGCCTGGTGGTCACCGAGCTGCCGTACATGGCCAACCCGGACAACCTCGCGGTGAAGATCGCCGAGCTGGTGCGTGACGGCAAGATTTCCGGCATCGCCGACATGCGCGATGAGACCTCCGGCCGCACCGGCCAGCGCCTGGTCATCGTGCTCAAGCGCGACGCCGTGGCCAAGGTGGTGCTGAACAACCTGTACAAGCACACCGAGCTGCAGTCGAACTTCTCCGCCAACATGCTGGCGATCGTCGACGGCGTGCCGCGCACCCTGCCGCTGGACGGATTCATCCGCCACTGGGTCACCCACCAGATCGAAGTGATCGTCCGACGCACCGAATACCGCTTGAAGAAGGCCGAAGAAGAAGCCCACATCCTGCGTGGCCTGCTCAAGGCACTGGACGCCCTGGACGAGGTCATCGCGCTGATTCGCCGCTCGGCCACCACCGAGGCCGCCCGCGATGGCCTGATGGAACTGCTGAGCATCGACGAGGATCAGGCCCGCGCCATCCTGGACATGCAGCTGCGCCGCCTGGCCGCTCTCGAGCGCCAGAAGATCCAGGACCGCCACGCCGAGCTCGAGCGCATGATCGCCGAATTCCAGGCAATCATCGCTTCCCCAGCCCGCCAGCGCGAGATCGTCTCCGAAGAGCTGCAGGAAATTGTCGACAAGCACGGCGACGACCGCCGCACCAAGGTGCTGATGGGCTACGACGGCGACATGAGCGTCGAAGACCTGATCCCGGAAGAGGAAATGGTCGTCACCATCACCCGCGGCGGCTACGTCAAGCGCACCCGCATCGACAACTACCGCTCGCAGGCCCGCGGCGGCAAGGGCATCAAGGGCGCGAACCTGCGCGGGGACGACGTGGTGGAGCACTTCTTCGTCACCTCGACCCACAACTGGCTGCTGTTCTTCACCAACCACGGCCGGGTCTACCGCACCAAGTGCTACGAGCTGGCCGAAGCCGGCCGCGACGCCAAGGGCCAGCACGTGGCCAATGTGATGGCCTTCCAGCCCGATGAGCACATCGCCCAGGTGCTGGATCTGCGCACCTACCAGGATGCCGCCTACCTGATGCTGGCCACCCGCAACGGCCTGGTGAAGAAGACCCGACTGGAGGACTACGACACCAACCGCACCGCCGGCGTCATCGCGATCAACCTGCGCGACGGCGATGAACTGGTCTCCGCGCAGCTGGTCAGCGAATCCGACGATGTGATGCTCGTCTCACGCCTGGGCCAGTCGGTCCGCTTCACCGCCACCGACACCGCCCTGCGCCCAATGGGCCGCGCCACCAGCGGGGTCACCGGCATGAAGTTCCGCGACGGGGATCAGCTGCTGGCAGCGGACGTGGTCCGCGAGGGATCCTTCGTGTTCACCGTGACCAACGAAGGCTACGCAAAGCGCACAACGGTCGAGGAATACCGCGTGCAATCCCGTGGTGGCTTGGGCATTAAGGTGGCCAAGCTCAATGAGGAACGCGGCGAGCTGGTTGGCGCGCTGATCGTTGACGAGACCGATGAGGTCTTGGTGGTGATGGGCTCGGGCAAGGTGGTCCGCTCCGCAGTTTCGCAGGTTCCTTCCAAGGGCCGCGACACGATGGGCGTCATCTTCGCCAAGCCGGACAAGAAGGACCGCATCCTCGCCGTTGCCAAGAACTCTGAGACCGGGCTCGAGGAGAACTCGGAGGAAAATGCCGTAACGTTGGACGCAGAAAACACGATCGACGAGTCATCGGCTGCGCCAGAAACTGATTCCGGCGCCGAAAACGAAGACAACACTAACGGAGGTAACGCATGAGCACGCCCTCGACGCCACGCCCCAGCGGCGGTGCCCCGAAGAGCGCAGCGCCGCGACCTACCCAGGTAAAGCGTCCGGCTCCGACCGGTACAGGCTCCCGCCCGGCTAGCGCCGGTGCACGACCAGCGGCAGGACAGTCGCGTCCAGCGGGCCAGCGCCCGGCGGGATCGCCGCAGCGCCCTGCAGGCCAGCGCCCAACCGGCCAGCAGCGTCCAGCCAATGGCCAGGAACGCCTGGTTCGCCCAGCCCCCAAGGCCAAGGTCCGCAAGGCCCGCCTGCTGGTATCTAAGGTGGAACCCTTCTCGGTACTTAAGCTGGCCTTCCTGCTCTCGGTCGCCTTTGGCGTGATCACCGTGGTTGCAGCCGTAGGCATCTGGGCCGTACTGGACTTGACCGGAACCTTTGATTCGTTCAACCAGCTGATGCGCGACGCCATCGGCGCCGACGGAAACTTCGACCTGCGCGACACCATGTCGCTGGGCCAGGTGGCTTCCTACGCGACAATCATCGCCGTGGTGAACGTTGTGGTGATTTCCGTGGTCTCCATGCTTGGCGCGGTGCTGTACAACATTGCAGCTTCGCTGGTCGGCGGCGCCGGGGTTACCCTCACCGACGACTAGGAACACCCCTTGTCGAGCCCGGGATTCGTGCTGTGATGCATGACACCCGGGCTCGATTTGTATCTTTCGGGGAACACCGGTAAAGTTTTATTTCGTTCCGAAGGGAACAAAACAAAAGCAAGGGCGTATAGCTCAGGCGGTTAGAGCGCTTCGCTGATAACGAAGAGGTCCCAAGTTCAAGTCTTGGTACGCCCACGGAAACCTTGCTGGAGGGAAAGAGGAAGCAATGAAAAAGTTCCTGGTTCTCGCATCGATCGCGACTGCTGCAGTAGTCTTGGTCAAGAAGGCGAAGGCTTCGTCGGAAACAAAGGAAACCTGGCATCAGGTAGCCGATAAAGTTTCCTAAAGCTTTTGGGGCCTTAGCTCAGTTGGTAGAGCGTCTGCTTTGCAAGCAGAATGTCAGGAGTTCGATTCTCCTAGGCTCCACAAAAGAAAGTGGCGGAAAGTGAAAACTTTCCGCTAATTCTTTTTGATTGGTTCAGCTGAATTGATCACGGGGCGGAAGCTTCAGAATTGAATACGGGGCCTTAGCTCAGTTGGTAGAGCGTCTGCTTTGCAAGCAGAATGTCAGGAGTTCGATTCTCCTAGGCTCCACATTTGCCAAAAGGCGGAAAGCGACAGCTTTCCGCCTTTTGCGCATCTGAAAGACTTTTCTGTCCAGCTAGTGCCGGATCCTGGCCATCCGGACCTGCTCATAGTGCCCAAGCAGCTGCTGGCCAATGCCGTGCCAAGAACGATCCTGGACACTGCTCAGCGCGGCGCTGGCAAAAGCCAGGCGTTTTGCATCGTCGTACGCCAAGTCGCTGACGCGGCTGCGCAGTTCATCAAGATTCCCCGGCTGGTAGAGCCAACCGGTGCGCGAGGAATCCACCAGATCCAGCGGTCCCCCACGTCCTACGGCTACCACAGGCACGCCGCAGGCCATCGCTTCCTGAATGGTCTGGCAGAAGGTCTCCGAGGCTCCGGGATGGACGAAAATGTCCATCGAGGCCATGACCTCGCTCAAGCGCTCCCCTGAAAGGAAACCGGTGAAGTGGGCATTGGGGAGCAAGCTGCGCAGTTCGTCCTCGAGCGGGCCGGAACCGACAATCACCAGGCGGGTATTCTCAAGGTCCGCCAAGGCCTGCAGGTCGGCAACCTGCTTCTCTGCCGCCAGCCGGCCGACATAGCCAATGACCACCTCGTCATTCGGGGCGACCGCCTGTCTGAAGTGCTCGCTGCGCCGTCGTGGCGTGAACTGGGCTGTATCGACTCCCCTGCCTGAAATGGCCAGGCGCTGGACGCCCAGGGATTCGAGCTGCTGGTAGGAAAACGTACTTGGCACCAGCGTCAGGTCCGCGCCGGTGTGGATCGCTCTGACGTGCTCCCAGAGCCTTTGGGTAAGCCATGGCATCTTATAGCGCGCCGCGTAGCTTGGAACCTCGGTCTGATACAGCGCCACCGTGGGCAAGTCCAGCTCTTGTGCGGCGCGCAGCGCCTGCCAGCCCAGGATGAACGGGCTAGCCAGATGAACGACATCTGCTCTCTCTCGAGCCAGCAATTTGCGCAGCCGGCTAACGCTGGTAGTAGCGACCCGCACCTCCGGATAGCTGGCCAACGGCATGGAAGGAACCGTGAGGATCTTGAAGCCCTGGTAGATCTTTGGCACGCCGTGGCCCGACAACTCCCCTGCCAGCGAGCCTGCGGGGGTGATGACGACGGCTTCATGGCCCGTCTGTCTCAGGTGGTCCAAGGTCTTGAGGATTGAGTTGGTCACCCCATTGAAATGGGGAAGGAACGATTCAGCGACAATTGCTACCTTCACGTCTCCAGCATGAGGATTGCCAGTGACACCCAAGTTAATATGGCTAGGGCAAAGGATTAACTTCAGTTGTCTCGTTGTGGCGGCACCTCATTAGTGGCAGACTACCTAGGTGCCGAATGAACAGCCCAGCCCTTTCACCGTCGAGGCGAACGCCAAAGAAACCGAAAGAAACTCCCGCATTGCGGTACTGCTCTTCCCTGTGCTGATATTGCTCGGCGGATTATGCGGAATGCTCATGCCCCAAGCGTTCTTGGGACTTTCCAGTTGGATCAATCCGCTGCTGATGGTGATCATGTTCTGCATGGGGCTGACCTTGACCATGCCGGATTTCGCGTTGGTGTTCAAGAATCCCTTGCCGGTACTGTGCGGTGTCGCAGCGCAGTTCATCATCATGCCTTCGATGGGCTGGCTGGTAGCCACGATGCTGCAACTTGAACCGGCATTGGCAGCCGGCCTGATTCTGGTTGGCTGCGCGCCCGGAGGCACGGCTTCCAACGTGGTTTCGTACTTGGCTCGCGGCAATGTTGCTCTGTCCGTCGCCATGACTTCGGTGTCGACCTTGCTCGCACCTTTGCTGACTCCAGCGCTGGCCTTGTGGCTCGCTGGCCACTACATGCCGGTCGATGCGGGATCCATGGCAATCAGTGTTGTCGAGATCGTCTTGATCCCGGTGGTGCTGGGCATCTTCCTGCGCATGCTGTTCAATCGGTTCGTGGACAAGGTCAGCGGTGCGCTGCCATGGCTGTCGGTGCTGGCCATTACATTCGTGGTGACGGTCATCGTCGCGGGCAGCGCGCAGACAATCGTGACGGCCGGGCTGCTGGTCTTGGTGGCGGTAGTCTTGCATAATGCACTGGGCCTGGCATTGGGATATGCCATCGGCATCCTCCTGCGGGTTCCCGAGGATTCCCGGCGCACGATTGCCATCGAAGTCGGCATGCAGAACTCGGGTCTTGCCGGAGGGCTGGCGAAGCAATACTTCTCGCCGGAGGCGGCGCTGCCGGGTGCCGTATTCTCTGTTTGGCATAACTTGTCCGGCGCATTGATCGCTGCATACTGGCGGAGAAAAACGGTAAAATAGACAGAAAACATGGCGTTTTGCAGTTCATATGCAAAATTGTGCATATTTTGACTCTTCCACGGAATCGCCGGTTTCGCCGGCTTCGGCATATGAATGAAGCCCCTGCGTTCGGAAACTGTAATCTGGGTTGGTGACCATCTTGCTTGCCCTGGTCGGAATCCTCGGTATTTCGGCATCCGGCCCCATAATCGCCGCCTTCCCGGGTGTCCCGGTTCTCTCCATGGCCTTCTGGCGCAATGGCGCTGCCGCGGCTGTGCTCAGCGCACCGGCGCTGCGCAAAAATTCAAAAGCCTATCTGCAGATGACCGGGCGGGAATGGTTCTTCACCGGGATTGCCGGCGTGGCTCTTGCATTGCATTTCGTATGCTTCATGTATTCGATGCGGCTGACCAGTGTGGCTGCCGGTACGGCGCTGGTGTGCATCCAAGGTGTCTGGATCGCGATTTACCAGGTTCTGCGCGGCACCAAATACCGGACCCAGGTTTTCCTTGGCATGGGCGTTGCGCTGCTTGGTGCCATCATCATCACGGGTTTCGATATGGGACTGGGGCGGGACGCCATCATTGGCGATCTGCTGGCCTTGGCCGGCGGCATCTTGGCCGCGGTATACACGCTGGCCGGATCCGTGGCACGAAGGACCTTGGGAACTGCAACATATGCCTCGAGCTGCTATGCGTTTACCGCCGTCGTGCTATTGATCCTGTGCCTCGTGACTGGGACCCCTATCTGGGGTTTTGACGCTCGAGGATGGATAGGGATCATTCTGCTGACGCTTTGCGCCCAGATCTTCGGCCATACCGCCATGAATCACTTGCTCAGCGTGCTCGGTCCGCTGACGGTTTCGACGCTGATTCTGCTTGAGATCCCTGGAGCAGCAATCCTGGCGGCATTGTTCTTAGGCCAGGTAGTTTCTATCGCTACCTATGCCGGGTTGGCGGTGATACTCGTAGGGCTTGCCCTCGTGATCCGAGGGCAAGCCCAACCAAAAATTGAAGCCTAGCCAGGATTACTTGTCATCTTCGAGGATTTCGCGGATTTCTTCCACGCTTGCTTGCCTTGATTCAGCAGGCTGGTGCGGCTGTGCAGGAAGCGGCTCGTTCTCCCATGGATCCTCAATAGGCTTCGAGGCTTTCCACACGGCAACCAGCACCGCGACAAGTCCCGCAATCAAGCCAACGGCTAGTACTTTTCCTGCTTTGCTCTTCTTGCTCATGCATTGCTCCCGATCCGAAGAAATTCACACTAACCGACAGTTCAAGACTAGGCAGTTCCATGCCAAGTAGCCAGCATAAGCGGACCAGCAGCCTGAAAGTCATCCAAATTTTCACTCAACGCGTACGTCAGTATTTAGCGGGTCGAGCATAGATCATGGAAGAATGAGGGCATGACCGCAAACGCAACTCATAAAGCCACGATTCACACTACTTTGGGCGATATCGTTGTCGAGCTCTTCGGCAACCACGCACCGAAGACCGTAAAGAACTTCGTTGGCCTGTCGACCGGTGAGCAGGAGTGGGTACACCCAGAATCCGGTGACAAGAAGTCCAACACCCCGCTGTACAGCGGAACCATCTTCCACCGCATCATTTCCGATTTCATGATTCAGGGTGGCGACCCACTGGGCCAGGGCTTCGGCGGCCCAGGCTACCAGTTCGATGATGAGATCCACCCAGAACTGAACTTCAACGAGCCTTACAAGCTGGCTATGGCCAATGCGGGTATCCGCATGGGTCGTGGAACTAACGGTTCGCAGTTCTTCATCACCACCGTTCCTACCACCTGGCTGCAGGGCAAGCACACCATCTTCGGTGAAGTTGTCGATGCAGATTCCCGCAAGGTCGTTGACGCATTGAACGCCGTTGCTACCGATGGCCGTGACAAGCCACTGGAAGACGTCGTCATCAACTCGGTCGACATCGAGACCCTGTAACAGCACAGGCGCACCACCACGAGGCTCCGGCGATTCCTAGCAGGCATTGCCGGGGCCTCGGGCATTTAATCCTTACTCCCCCAACGCAAGGCAGGTACCGATGTCCTTCGGACAGGTTTCCCCAGAGGGCCAAGCTGCTCCTACGTGCTTTCGGCATCCGCAGACGGTGTCCTATGTTTCGTGCAACCGCTGTGGGCGCTCGATCTGCCCGCAGTGCCAGGTCTCTGCACCCGTGGGTGTGCACTGTGTGGACTGCGTAGCGCAAGCCAATAAGAACCTGCCACAGCAGAAAACCCAGTTCGGTGGCCGGGCCCGCTCCGGCGCCCCTGTTGTCACGTACACGTTCATCGGCCTGAACGTGCTGGTGTATCTGCTGCAGTGGATCATCCCCGGATTCACTAATCAGCTTGTACTCGCCCCCGCTCTGGCTGCCTATGAGCCATGGCGCCTGATAACCAGCGCCTTTGCCCACTCCACGAGTTCCTTCCTGCACCTGGCCATGAACATGTACGGTGTCTACATCTTCGGGACGATGCTCGAGCCGCGAATGGGGCGGCTGCGCTTCACCTGGCTATACCTGCTCAGTGCCTTTGGCGGCTCACTGGGAGTTCTCCTGCTGAGCGATCCGCTCAGCGCCACGCTCGGAGCTTCAGGCGCATTGGCGGGACTATTCCTCGCGACTTTCGTCGTGTTCCGATCCAATAAGCAGGCACTTCGCTCCATGGGAATCATCCTTGCCTTGAATGTGGCTCTGGGCTTCGTGATTTCCGGTATCTCGTGGCAGGGACACCTGGGCGGCGCGATTTTGGGTATTCTCGGAGCCTGCTGCATCGTGCTTATCCCGAGAAGTAATCCACAACGTGCGCGAACGCAGATACTTTTGCTCACTGCCCTCTCGATTGCGTTGCTAGCCGCGGTCTACATTTCCACCGAAGCTGTGAAGTGGCCCTTGGGGTAATTCGAAAAAACGACGAACCGTTTATCCACACTGCTTATCCACACTGTTAATAACTTACAAGCGTGTAACTCTCTGCGCATAAAGGTTATTAACAGCTCTGCTCCCCCTTGATATCAAGGGTATTCGCCTTCAAGCACGCAATACTCACAGCTTTGTCCCCAACTGTGGATAACTTTTAAACAACCCCTGTAGATAGTGCATATACGAACCCCAAGTCTGTTAATAACTTTGGGTTCGAAAGTTTAAACGAATCTGGCAAATCGCGGCGCAAATGGCGAACCCAAGCCTTATCCACAATGGAAATCCACAGTGTTAATAACTTACAAGCATGTGATTTCACGCCTTGGAAGCGCACTTGACTTGGTAGCCTTGAAGAAATCCACTCAATATCCCCCATTTTTCCCCAGCTGTGGATAACTTTGTGAACAACTGTTCATTAAAGTTGTGCACAAAGACTGTGGATAAAAGTTCTAGCCTGTGGATTACTTGGTGAAGACTGGAAGGATCAGCATGCTCGCGAAGATGAGCATGACGAAACCGATGGCTATATCCAGTACTTGCCACGCTTTCGGCTTTGCGAAGAGCGGGGCCAGGAACCGCGCGCCATAGGCGAGTGCGAAGAACCAGGTAAAGCTGGCAAGGATGGCACCAATGGCGAAGTGAGGTGCGCCCGCGGCTTGGGAAGTGGCCATTGACCCCAGAAGCAGAACCGTATCGATATACACATGCGGGTTCAGCCAGGTGAGGGCCAAAGTCGTTCCGACGATTGAAGCGACCGATGTTGCGCCAGGCAGTGCAGAGACCTTCAGCGCTTCGGGCTTCAACGCCCGACGGAAAGCGAAAATCGCGTAGCTTGCCAAGAAGATGAAACCGCCAATTCGCGCAATCATCAATAGCCAAGGCGCTCGCTCGACCAGTGCTCCCATGCCACTGGCGCCGGCGGCAATCAATACTGCGTCTGACAACGAACACACCAGCGCAGTGATGAAAACATGTTCTTTCCGTATTCCTTGGCGCAAGACGAAAGCGTTTTGCGCACCAATGGCGATGATGAGGGACAAGCCCGTGGTGAAGCCGAAGAACAAGGGTCCAGAGAACATGTAAAAACTGTAAGAGAATCCTTAAACTGCGTCGAACTTAAGTTCCTGAATCTACATTAGAGTTCCTTATGTGAATATGGATGTGGAACAACTTGAAACCCTGCTGGCAGTTGTGGATGCGGGAAGTTTCGATGATGCCTCAATTGATCTGGGGATTACCGCCTCGGCGGTCAGCCAGCGCATCAAAGCGCTGGAGAATCGTTTGGGGGCAATTCTGCTAGTTCGCAGTCGACCGGTTGCTGCCACCGAGCAAGGAACCAAAGTACTGCGCTATGCGCGTCAGATGTCCTTGCTCAGTGCAGAGTTCTCAAACGAGATCGCCTCGGAGAAACCAGTCCAGATCGCGATCGGAGTCAACGCGGATTCGCTTTCCACATGGTTCGGTCCGGTATTCTCCGAGCTCGCCAAATTTGAGGACCTTTCCTGCGAAATTGTGCGAACGGATGAAAACAGGGGACTGGAGCTGCTTCGGACAGGCCGTGTCAGTGCAGTGGTCACGAATTCTGAAGAGAACATCCAGGGATGCATCAGCCAGAAGCTGGGGGCAATGCGCTACCGCGCGGCAGCGAAAGCTACGGTGGCCCAACGCCATGTACCCACCGGGAGCGCGGATGAACTGATTCGCACCCCTATGGTGGTCTTTGATCGCGAGGATCCTTTGCAGCACCTCATGCTCGAGCGGGCTGCCGGAGCCAAGGCGCGCCCGGCGGGACAGATCCACCATGTACCGGACTCCGTGCAATTTGTTGCGGCCATCGAAGCAGGGATGGGATGGGGGATGGTACCGGAGCCGCAGCTGCAGAAAGCCAAGGGGCTGCAGGTGCTCAACGAGCAATGGTTTATCGATGTGCCACTGTATTTTCAGCGCTGGGCGGTGGATTCGCCAATCCTCAGGCGGATAGGTGGCATATTGGTCACAGCCGCAAGACAGCATGACCTGCATTTGCTAGCCTGAGGTGGTCACCAGCAATAACTGCTTGGACCCGGACGAGGGAGCCGTACCCGGAACGCGACAAGACGGCCAGAAAGTATCTGGCATGCATTGGATAGTTTTGATCGTTTCCGGACTCTTTGAAGCCGTATGGGCCGTCGCTCTTGGCATGAGCGAGGGTTTCTCGAAACTCGTTCCGACCATCGTCTTCTTCGTTGGTCTGGTTATCTCCATGGGCGGACTGGCCTACGCAATGAAAGAGATCCCCGTGGGCACCGCGTATGCCGTTTGGGTGGGCATTGGCGCCTCGCTTGCCGTCATCTACTCGATGGCCACCGGGCAGGAAGCATTCAGCGTGCTGAAGATGGTCTTCATTCTCGGCCTCGTCGGCTGCATCATCGGATTGAAAGCTGTCAGCCACTAATAGCAACGGCCGCCATTAAACAGCTTCGCCGGTCCCTTTCATCAAGGGGACCGGCGATAGGCCTATTTCCAGCCTGTTGTCATGAAGAATCCGACCATGGCGATTCCGAAGCCGACGACGATGTTCCATCCGCCGATATTCGGAATCGGGTACAGGGTCTGCGAAACGTAATAAACGATGATCCACAGCAGGCCCAGAAGCATCAGTCCGAACATGACTGGCTTGTACCAGCCCGGCATCGGCTTATCGATGGCATGGGAGTTCTGGCGCGTCTCCTGCGGCTGTGAATTCTTCTTGCGTCGTGGCTTTGACTCCGGCACTCGAATGCTCCCTCGGCTTCATCTGCTTAATGTAGTAAATGTGGGTGACCTTCAGGTCTTCCCGGTAGGCTTGGGTGCAAGAATGCTGAGAACTGCTTAGTGCATTCCTACGTAGCTTCAATACTAGCCGTTACCCGCTGGAACTCTGGGTTTTGGCCAGCATCGGCCCACGTTAGTTGACCTGATTCGCGCATTTCTTTTGCCTAAGGAGCCAGACCGCCGTGAACCGAACCGCCACAGCGCAGGGTCGTCGCATGCAGCGTCGACAACCGTCGGCAGGGAACCGTATCGCCGGGTTCTTTGGTGAGCTGCTGATTACCCTTGGCATCCTGCTGATGCTCTACGTGGTGTGGGAACTGTGGTGGACGAACATCGACTCGGCACAGGCCCAGAAGGAAGTCACCGCAAATCTCGTGCAGGAACTCGGCGACGTGAAGGTGCCGGAAATCAATGAGGAAGAAGAAGAGGAGAAGGACTACGGTCCGGCTCCGGTCACGGAATTGGTTCCCGGAGAAACCTTCGGCATCATGTACTTCCCGCGCTTCGGCGCTAATGGTTCGCACCACCCGGTGACCTACGGTGTGGAAGACCACGTGATCGACAACCTCGGCATCGGGCATTATCCGACCACGCAGCAGCCGGGGGAGCTAGGCAACTTCGCTGTCGCGGCCCACCGCCAGACCCATGGCCAGGTCTTCTGGGACATCGACAAGCTGCAGGATGGCGACAAGATCTATCTGCAGACCGCCGAAGGGTATTACACCTATACCTGGTACGCCACCGAGATTGTGGCTCCCTCCAACGGAGATGTCCTGTTGCCCACCCCGCACCAGTGGGGAGTGGAGCCAACGAAGTCGATCCTGACCATGACCACCTGCCATCCGAAGTACTCGACCCAGCAACGCATGATCGCTTACTCGGAACTCACCGACTGGCGCCCCCTGGACGCGGGACCGCCGAAGGAAATCCGCGACATGGTCATTGACGCAACGAGCTAGGAGAAGAAATGTACGCCTGGATATTCAGAAACCTGCCCGGCCCTTTGTGGCTTCGTATTCTTGAAGCATTGATTCTCATTGCCGCGATCGTGCTATTACTGATGATGTACGTTTTTCCATGGCTGAACCAGTACATCAGCCCATTTACCGATTCAACGATTGGCCAGAGCACACCGTGAGCAGCACCAAGATCCTTGTGATCGACAATTACGACAGCTTTGTGTACACCCTCGTAGGCTACTTGCAGGAGCTGGGCGCGGAAACCGCCGTTTACCGCAACGACGATCTGAGCGTTGAGGAAGCGACCAAGCTGGCCGCAGACTACGACGGCGTGCTGATTTCCCCAGGGCCCGGAGAGCCTGCAGGAGCTGGCGTCAGCATCGATCTGATCAAGTGGTGCGGAGCGCAGCGCAAGCCGATGCTCGGCGTCTGCCTCGGGCACCAGGCGCTCGCCGAGGCCTATGGCGGAACGGTCACGCACGCGGAAGAGCTGATGCACGGGAAGACCTCGCTGGTCAACCACGAGAACCACCCGGTCTTCAACCAGGTAGCCAACCCGTTCACCGCAACGCGTTACCACTCCCTGGCAGCGGTCCGCGAGAGCATCCCGGCTGAGCTGGAGATCATTGCGGCGACCGCCGGTGGAGTCATCATGGGCTTGGCGCACCGCGAAGCGCCGCTGTGGGGCCTGCAGTACCATCCGGAGTCGGTGCTGACCGAACAGGGCTACCAGATGCTGGGGAACTGGCTGGAGTTCGTAGGACTGAAGGGCGCGGCCGAGAGGGCCGCTGCCCTGAGCCCGCTATTCAGCGGAGAATAACTGGCTGACGGCTAGTCTCAGTCCTTTTCCCGTGGTGGTCCGGTCCGGTCTGGCCGGCCATTCCCGTTGGGAGGAGCCGGGGAATCGCTGGTTGGCGAAGCATCCTCGGTTGGATCATCGGATTCGGATGGATCCGATGATTCGGACTCGCTAGACGATGGTTCTTCGGAAGGCTCGGGCGCTGGCGGTGCCTTGGCCACGGAAATCTTCACCAGGCTTCCCTGGGGCACGTCCTCGGAGGCTTCGGGGGACTGCTTGAACAGTGTTCCCTCGGCGTAGTCATCGGTTTCCACCTCAACGAACTGGACTTCCAGCCCGACATCATCTGCCGAGAGCTTTTCTTCAGCTTCCTCGCGGCTCATCTCGGTCACCACCGGAACGGTCACCATGCCGGTAGACAGGATCAAATCGACTTCGCTGCCGGCCTTCACCTTGGACCCCAGCTCAGGGCTGGTGCCGATGACCCAGTCGGTGGGAACCGTTGCAGAGTTCTCCCGGCTGACTTCGCCAACTTCCAGGCCTGCTTCGCGCAGGGCATCGCGGGCAGCTGTCTCGGACTGGTTCGCCAGATCCTCGGGAATCGTGCGCTGCTCTGAGCCGTCGGAGATGTACAGGGCGACCGTGGACTCCTTGGCGACCATGGATCCTGCTTCCGGATCGGTACGGGTCGCCTTGCCCTGTTCTACGTCATCGCTGAATTCGCGCTCTACACGCACCTGGAAGGTGTTATCGCGCAGCAATTCCCTTGCGTCGTCCTCGGACATTTCAAGGACCTCGGGTACTGCGATCGGGGCACGCTTTTCAGCTTCCGCCTGGATCGAGCGGATCACCAGGAAGCTGGCGATGCCCACGGCAATCAGGGCGATGACTGTCAGCAAGATGATCAGGCCGCGGTTGGACTTGTGCCGTGCAGGCGGTTCAGGTGCCTCGTCTTCCACGAAGACCGGGTGCTGGCTCGTTCGTGGCGCAGACTGCGCGATGAAGCCGGTTTCAGCCTCATGGTGGGTGCCGTAAATCGGCAAGGTGTAGGTGGATGGCTCCGGCTCGTCATCATGGAATTCGATGCCGTTCAGCGCATCCTCCAACGCCGAGGCGAAAGCTCCGGCGCTCTGGAACCGGTCGTCGCGTTCCTTGGAGAGGACCTTGGCGACAATTGGGTCGAAGATCGGGTCGACGCCGTGCTTGACCTCGCTTGGCGCCGAGGGAATCTCGCCAACGTGCTGGTAGGCGACCGACACCGGCGAATCGCCGGTAAATGGAGGCTGGTGGGTCACCAGCTCGTAGAACAGGCAGCCAACCGAGTAGATGTCCGAACGGAAATCGACCTGTTCGCCGCGGGCCTGCTCGGGCGAGAAATACTGGGCTGTCCCCACTACGGCAGCGGTCTGCGTCATGGTTGCCGACGTATCCAAGGCACGGGCAATGCCGAAATCCATCAGCTTCACGTGGCCGGAATCGGTCACCATCACATTGGCCGGCTTGATATCGCGGTGGACGACGTTGTTGTTGTGCGAATGATCCAGGGCATCGCAAACGCCGCGGGTGATGTGCACTGCCACGGAGCCATCGACATCGCCCGCAGCGATTACCTGCTTCAGGGTACGTCCGGTCACGTATTCCATCACCATGAATGGCAGGCGTTCACGGTTGTACTCGGTGGCGGGCAGCTCGCCGGTGTCGTACACGGCAACGATATTCGGGTGGCTCAGGCCAGCGACGGCCTTGGCCTCACGGCGGAATCTATTGACCACCATGGGGTTGCCGGCGGTATCCGGGCGCAGCACCTTGACCGCCACCTTGCGCGACAGCACGTGGTCGGTGGCGAGATACACATCCGCCATGCCGCCACGGCCAATCAGCGATTCGATCTCATAGCGGTCGTTGATCATTCGCGGCAAGCCAGGAGGCAAAGCTTCGACTTCACTCATGGCGCTTCGCTTTGCTCCGGCTCTGCGGCTTCTGGGGATTCAGATGCCGACTCGGTGGCGGACCCGGTTGGCTCGGTTTCTTCTGGACCCGTGGAAATATCCAGGGTGATCGTGGTGCCCGGCTCGACTTCGCTGCCGGCGGGAACGTCCTGCGCCAGCACGGTGCCGGCGACGGATGGGTCGGGGCGTTCCTCGCCCTTGGCCACGGCCAGTCCAGCGTCCTGGATGCGCTTCTGCGCGGCTTCGAAGCTCATGCCGGTCACCGATGGCACGCCAACGGTTTCAGGGGCCATGGCATAGGTCACCGAAACGGTTTCGCCTTGTGCAACACTGCCGGTAGGGTTCAGGGAAATCACTTCGCGCGGCTCGTACTCGCTGGTTTCTTGCGGGGTCGCGTCAACGACCAGGCCCTTGCCCTCGAGTTCCGCGGTCACAGTGTCGATATCCTGGCCGATCAGCGACGCCGGAACATCTACATAGGTGACGGTTTCACTGGGGGTCGGCGATGGGGAGTCGGAGGTCTCCGAGGCTTCGGTGGTTTCCTCGGTCGGCTCGGTCGATTCCTCGGTTGGAGACGAGGAATCGGACAGCTCGGTGCTCTGCGTCGGCGACGACGTCGGCTGGTTGTCATTGTCGCTGCTCATGGCAGGGATCAGCCATGCCAGCAAGGCGATCACCGCAGCCAGCGCGATGATCACGATCAGCGGGACCAGCCACGGGCTGCGCTTGGCGCCAGCCTCGCGAGCAGGATCCTGGGTATCCACGTCCTCGTCATCGAATCCGCCGGCAGCGGCGCTGGAACCGGAGAAGCCGCTGGCATTGCGGGCAGGTTCCACCACGGTGGGCATGGCATTGGTCATGGTCGGGGCGGAATCGGCCTGCGGCACCGCCTGGGTGGCATCGTCATCCATGTTGACCACTTGGGTCGCGTCGGTGGCGATACCGGTGGCCAGCATGCCGGGAACCGCCAAGGTAGCGGTATTGGTGTCGCCGGCGCGCAGCGCATCTGCGGCCTTCGCCAGTGCGGTTGCATCCTTCGGGCGTTCCGACGGGTTCTTGGCCAGCATCGACATGATCAGCTGGCGAACCGGGGCCGGGATGGTGTCGGGCAGGGCAGGGGGAGCGTCGTTGACCTGTGCCAGGGCAATGGCGATCTGCGATTCGCCGGTGAACGGACGCCGTCCTGCCAGGCACTCGTAGCCGATGACGCCCAAGGCGTAGATGTCGGAGCTGCCGGTGGCAATCTGGCCGGTGGCCTGTTCCGGAGCCAGGTACTGGGCGGTGCCCATGACCTGTCCGGTGGCGGTCAGCGGAACCTGGTCGGCAAGGCGGGCAATGCCGAAGTCGGTGATCTTGACGACGCCCGAAGGCATCACCAGGATGTTGCCCGGCTTCACATCGCGGTGCACCAGGCCGTGCTCGTGGGCTGCTGCTAGCGCGCGGGCGGTCTGCGCGATCAGCGAGAGTGTGCGGTCCACCTCGAGCTTGCGCTCTCGTTCAATGATGGTGGACAGCGGCGGGCCGGGAACGAGTTCCATCACCAGATAGGCGGATCCCTGTTCCTCGCCGTAGTCGAAGACGCCAGCGATGCCGGGGTGATTCAGCAGAGCGGTGTGGCGTGCTTCCACGCGGAAACGCGTCAGGAAGCTCTCGTTGTCGGTGTATTCCTCTTTGAGGATCTTGATCGCTACCAGACGTCCAAGGACCTGGTCTCGCGCCTTCCAAACTTCGCCCATGCCGCCGATCGCAATGCGATCGGTCAGCTTGTAACGACCGCCCAAGGTGGTGCCGGTTACTGGCCTCACTTGTTGAACACCGCCTCTAACATCGTCTTCATCAGTGCACCCGCCGTGTTGTGGCCGGTGTCGTAATCTACGTCTTGGATATTGACCGTGATGGCCACCTGCGGATCATCGGCCGGCGCGAAACCGGTCATCCAGGAATTCACCATGCGTGGTCCGCCTTCAGGTGAAGGCCGCTGTGCGGTGCCGGTCTTGGCGCGGAAATCCACGCCGGGAACGCGGGCGTTCATCGCTGTACCGCGCAGCACCGGGCCTTCCATCAGCTCGGTAAGCTGTTCGGCAACTTCCGGGGTGGTGGCCGTGGAGAACTTCTCCGGCTTCGGATCCTCGATCACCCGCAGATCCGGCGCAATGACCTTGTCGATCAAGTTCGGCTTCATGATCACGCCGTCGTTGGCGATGGCCATGGCAACCATGTTCATCTGCAGCGGAGTGGCTTTGTTGTTCCATTCACCGATGGCCATCTTTGCCATGTCTGCTTCAGATGCCTCGGCCGACGGGAACTCGCTCGGCACGACATTCTGCGGGATGCTCAGCTGCTGGCCGTAGCCGAAGCGCTCGGCCACCTCGGTGAAGGCATCCTTGCCGACGGTCTGGCTGATCTCGATGAACGGGGTGTTGCAGCTCTGGGCAAAGATGAACTCGAGCTTCGCGCGGGTGTCACGCGCGCAGATGCCCTCGCTGAAGTTGTTCAGCGGTGTATTCGTATGCGGATAATTCTTCGAGACCGGGTTGTCGATGGGGGTCTCCATATCGAACTTGCCGGATTCCAAAGCCGCGACGGTGCTGATGATCTTGAACGAGGAGCCAGGGGTTACCAGATCACTAATGGCCGGGTTCCGGTAGGGGCTCAGGCCATCGATGTTGCTGATTTCCTTCAGGTTCTCGGCCGCCTTGGCGGTCGAGTGCACCGCCAGCCGGTTCGTGTTATAGCTAGGCTTGGAAGCCATTGCCAGGATGTCGCCGGTCTTCGGATTGGTCACGATGATCGTGGCCTTCAGGCCCTCAGGGATCGCTTCGAAGGCAGTCTTCTGCAGCTGGCCGTCAATGGTCAGCTCGACCGAGGCGCCCTCGGAACGGGTGCCGGTGAACATGGCAGAGAGCCGGTCGAAGAGCAGATCCGAGCTCGTGCCGGTCAACCAGTCATTCAACTGCGATTCGAGCTGAGTGGTGCCGTTGGCCAGCGAATAGTAGCCAGTCAGGTGGGCGTAGGTTTCCGCGTCGTTGTACACGCGCTGGAATTCGAATTGGCCGTCATCGGTCGGTACCGATTCGGCAATCGGCTTGCCGTCAACCAGGATCGCCCCGCGGGGCAGGTCGAACTCGCGGTAGAGCTCACGCTTGTTCAGCGCATTCTCCGAGAGCGACTCGGCGTCGAAGAACTGGATATAGCTCAAACCGCCCAGGCAGATGACGAACAGGACGGTTAGCGCAACCCAAACGCGCTTGATTGCATGATTCACTTCTTCGTCACCGCCTTGGTGCTTGAGGTAAGGGTCGTGCTGGCAGATGCGAATTCATCGGTTGGTCCTACGCCGCCGGTCTTCGGGCGGCGCGAGTTGTGGGAGATCAATAGCAGCAGCGAGATGATGATCCAGTTCGCCAGCAGCGAGGAGCCGCCAGCTGCCATGAATGGCGTGGCCAGGCCGGTCAGCGGGATCAGCCGGGTAACGCCGCCGATGATCACGATGCACTGCAGGCCCAGGGTGAAGGCTAACCCGGCAGCCAGCAGCTTGCCGAAGCTATCGGCAGACCCCAGGGCGGCACGCAGGCCGCGGGAGATCAGCAGCATGTAGAGCAGGATGATCGCTGACACGCCGATCAGGCCGATTTCCTCCCCGAAGGAGGCAATGATCATGTCCGAGTTGGCCAGCGGCACCCGGTATGGCGAACCAGCGCCCAGGCCGGTGCCGAACAGGCCGCCGTCGGCCATGCCGAACAGGCCCTCGACGATCTGCATGCTGCCGCCTGTGGCCTGGTAGATCTCAGGGTCGAAGGCATTTAGCCACACGTCCAGGCGGCGGGTCACGTGGCCCATGGTCAGGCCCGCGACCACGCCGCCGGCGACAACCATCAAGGCGCCAATGAGCACCCAGGAGATCCGGGCAGTGGCCACATAGATCATCACGATGAACAGGCCGAAGAAGAGGATCGCGGAGCCGAGGTCGCGCTGCACCACGAGCACGCCGATGGACAGCAGCCAGGCAATCACCATCGGAGCCATGTCGCGCAGGCGAGGCAGCTGCAGCGGCCCGAATTTGCGTCCGGCCATCAGGATCAAGTCGCGGTTCGACGAGAGATACCCGGCGAAGAAGATCGACAGGGTGATCTTCGCGAGTTCGCCTGGCTGCAAGGAGAACATTCCCATGCGGATCCAGATCCGGGCGCCGTTAATGGTTACGCCGAGCCCTGGAATCAGCGGAAGCAAGAGCAGGACAATGGATGCCAGCAGGGCAATATAGGTGAAGCGCCGCAGTATCCGGTGATCTTTGATGGCCCAGAGGACTACCGATGCAATGACGATTGCAATGGCTGTCCACAGCAGCTGGCGAGCCGACTGCGAAGTTCCTTTTGCCAAGTCAATGCGGTGAATCATGGCTAGGCCAAGGGAGTTCAACGCAATCGTGATCGGAAGTATTACCGGGTCAGCATATTTTGCGAAGATGCGCAGCAGCACGTGGACCGTGAGGGACAGCCCCGCCAGGATGCTCATCTGCACGTAGAAATCGGTATTGTCGACGTCCTCGGTGGAGCTGCCGACAAGATAGAACGCGGCACCTCCGACGCACAGGGCAAGAAGCACCAGCAGCAGCTCGAGATTGCGCCGAGGCACCGGTGCGGTTTGCACTTCGGTCATTGCATTATCTCCTGGCAGTAGGCGGGCAGTTCGAGCTGGTTGGCGGAATCCGAGGATCCGGGAACGGTGACCGGGCAGTTCTGCTTCGCGGTGACCAGAAGTTCCTGGATGATCATCTGGGCATGCTGCTGGTTCTCGGCCGAGATGGTCGACTCAACGCGCTGGCGCGAATACTCCGGCAGGGCTTCCAGCGGCACCTTGCTGACGGTGTCGACTTCGGAGAGCGAGATCGGCCCAAGTTCTTGCGGGACGCCCTTGTAGATGGCGACCTTGCCATCGACGGCGCCCACGAAGTACTGGGTTTGGGTCCACATGTAGCCCCAGACGGCCAGGGCTACGACGAGGAAGGCCGTGAGGGTCAGCAGGATCGGCATCAGCCAGCGTCGATGCTGCACCGGAGCTTCCAGCGGATCGAGCACCTCGCCGGCAGCCGGGGAACGGTGGGTCAGCAAGGCTGCAGCGCGTCGTTCGCCGGTGTGCTGGGTAACCACCGGGATTTGCCCGGTCTGCGTTGCCAGCTGGGCTGCGCCCACCAGCAGGTGGGGGCGCTGGGAAATCTCATGGCGAAGCAGCGATGCGCTGGCTTCGACATCTCCTTCGGCGGCGATGGTGAGCTGGCCGGTATCCGGCGCGGGCTCCGGCTCGGCCGGCGCTTCGCCGTCAAGGGCGGAGTTCTCGATGACCTCGAACATCACCACGGTGACATTATCCGGCGCGCCATTCTTCAGCGTGATGGCAACCAGGTCGTTGACCGCTTCATCCATGTCGGCGGTGGTGCGGATAATCTGCTCGATCACCGGAACCGGCACCGCGTCGGTGAGTCCGTCGGAGCACAGCATCCAGCGTTCGCCCGGTTCTGCCGTGAATCTCTCGACATCCAGCTCGGGAGACGCGTCCGAGTCGCCGAGCACGCGCAAAAGCACATTCTTATGCGGGTGGACCTCGGCTTCGGCCGGCTTGATGCGGCCTTCGTCGACGAGCCGCTGGACAAAGGTGTGGTCCTTGCTGATCTGCTCGAACTCACCGTGCTTCAAGCGGTAGGCGCGGGAGTCGCCGATGTGCGCCATGTGCAAGGTGTCGCCCGAGAGCAGCAGGGAAGTGACGGTCGTGCCCATGCCCGACAGCTTCGGATTGGCGCCGACGAGTTCATTGAGCACCAGATTGGCGGCCTGGATTTCGTCCGGCAACGCATTCTGCGGATCCGCGGTGGCTTCGTGGTCCAGATGCACCAGATCGAGCACGGTAGAGGCCGAAGCGACGTCGCCGCCGACGTGTCCGCCCATGCCGTCGGCAAGGACCGCCAGGTACTCGCCGGCATAGGCCGAGTCGTCATTCTTCTTGCGCACCCGGCCAACGTCGGATTTCGCGGCAAATTTGAGTTTGAGGGCCATAGGCTAGGCCTTCAATTCCAGGACAGTCTTCCCGATGCGGATTCGCTGGCCGGGCTCCACTGCCTGGGCGCGTGAGAGCTGGTTGTCACCCACGAAGGTGCCGTTGGTTGAACCGAGATCCTCGATGAACCAGCGTGATCCCTGGGGGAATAGGCGGGCATGGCGTCCCGAAGCGTAGTCGTCATCGAGAACTACGGTGGCATCCTGGGCGCGGCCGAACATGATCGGCTGGCCGCGTAGCGGAATGCTGCTGCCAGCCAGCGGGCCCTCGACGACTTCCAATGAGGTGGCCGCCTTGCGCGCGGGGACTTCTGGTTCCGCCAGTTCCGGGTTCTTCTTCAGTTCACGAGCGCTGGGCTTGCCGGTGCGGGCCCGTGAACCGATAGCCAAGTCGCGGCGCATCGATCCGACAACGCTTAAAACGAGCAGCCAGATGAGGACCAAAAAGCCCAATCGGAACAGGCTTAGAACCAGATCGTTCACGCGCGGCCTCCGTTGTTCGAGGTAATCAGCCGGAAGACGATTTTCGTCTGTCCGATAGTAATGACCGAACCGTCAAATATACGGGTTTCTTCCGAAATCTTCTTGCCGTCCACGTAGGTTCCATTGGTTGAACCCAGATCGGTGACGACGAAACTGGTCTTGCCACGGGTTTCGACACGAGCGTGCTGCCGGGAAACGCCGGAGTCGTCCACCGGAATATCGGTGCTGGCCGAACGGCCCAGCACGATCGAGTGGTGATGCAGGGCGTACCTCTGACCGGCAACCTCAAGGATGGCCTGCTTCTGCACGGGCCTCTTGGGGATCTCTGCAATCGGACGCACCGTTGGGCGTGGCTGCGCGGTGGTTGGAGGGGTTGCTGATGGAGCTGCCGGTGCCGCTGGCGCGGATGCCCGCTCCTTGACCGGTGCCGAAGCCGCTGGGCGTGAGCTGGATTCCTTGACCGAGCTGGAGATTTCCATCTCACCGGGCTTGAAATCATCATTGGAGACGAAATGGATCATGATGTCGCCATGAACTGAATAGTCCTGGGTGGCGGCATGCTCGGCGGTGACCTTTGCCATTTCATTGACGACACCCTGGCCCCAGCCCTTGGCGGTGTTGTAGTCCTTGGTGCTCAGCGAGACTACGAAGTCATTGGCCGCAAGGCTGCGGCCTTCGCTAATCGGCATGATTCCGCGGTCCATGTCATTGCGTAGCGCGGTAGTCAGTTCGACTGGCTTTAGATCTGCGGTGCTGGTGCCACGAAAGAAGCTAGTGACGACCTTCTCTAAGCCGCGTTCGACATTGTCGAGAAAGCCCATTATTCGTGCTCCTTCCTTAGGGTCCATGGCTGGTTATTACGAGCCTGCGGTCATCCTTTCCGAGCTATGAACGCAGAACTTCATATTCGATCTTACTGTTTTCAGCTGTGCAAATGCCGAAAAATCCTTGAACGGCTCAAGTGCGTCAGTATCAACGATAAAGGCACTAAAAAGGTTTCCCATGTGTCGCTAGCCACAAATGGGGGTTTCGATTAGGTGAACGGAAAATGTGTGTGTAAGCTATTTCTTGTTGCAAAGAACGAAGGCAACGAAAACAGAATAAGCGCGAGTGGCGGAATTGGTAGACGCGCTGGCTTCAGGTGCCAGTGATCGCAAGGTCGTGGGGGTTCAAGTCCCCCCTCGCGCACAAATGGAAAATAACCCTTGATCTTCGGATCGAGGGTTATTTTCTTGATTAAAAGCGCAACTGAATCGTTATCTTCCAAGGTGTGTCAGCTTGCTGGAGATCCACTGACCTTGATGCCCCGGCGCTTCAGCAACGCAGCCAGCACCCCATCGCCTGCAACAAGTTTTCCGGAATGCGAGCCATCGTAGATGCTCCCGCAGCCGCAGGAAGGGCTGCGATCCTGCAAAATCGCTTCGGTGATGCCCTCGCGCTGGACCAAATCTGCGACCTTCTGGGCTCCAGCCACGAACTGCCGGCTGACATCCTCGCCGTTGACATCGAGAACGGCGGCCCGCCCTTCGAGCACGTCGTTGCCATCGCCGCCGGAAATCTCTGCTGGCGGGCGCGGGGTGCTCAGTTCGCCTAATTCCTCGGCGCAGGCAGCAACAGCATCTCCTCGTGCCACAGCTTCGACGATCGCCGGGTTGGCCTTGGCCTTGCCGTTATAGCGGCAAGGGATGCCAGCAAGGCAGGAACTGACGAGCACCGGGCGTTGGATCATGACAGCAGTCTAGCCACGTGGAAGCTGGATGCGGCTGTGCCATAGACTGCCCTTAAGCAACTGAAAGGGCTGATTCTGGTGCCAGCATCCAATGAAATCCTCGAACTGCAGGGAACTGTAGATCTGGTCAATGACCGGAAAATTCTCCGATTCGACCAGGAATCAAGCGACAAGTTGCCAAGCCGAGGACAGGTCGCGGTAGAACTTCTCCAGGCGCATGAGGGGCATACGGTCGTGATTGATCCCGACGGGCGCCGTGGCCACTGGCTGGCTCTCGATAGCCAGGGGATGCCGCAGCTATCGGCCGACGCAGGGGAGCAGGTGCAATTGGCGGCTCGCGTTGCCGGAACCTGGCCGGAAGCAAGGATCCCGCAGGACTTGGCCGGAGCCCTGGATGACGCCGATGATCTGGAAGAGGTGTGGGCGGGGCTCACCCCGATGGCCCGCTGGGAATGGGTCCGCTGGATCGAAGCGACCAAGAACCCTTCCACGCGTGAACGCCGAGTGGATGTCAGCATTTCCAAGCTGCGCGATGGCAAGCGCCGCCCGTGCTGCTTCGACTTGTCCTCGTGCACCGATCCCGGGGTGTCAAAGAGCGAAAAGCTCATCCAGTAGCGGAAGGCTTCGTGCGGCAGATTCGATGCCGGACCCCGGAGGGGGTGGCGGGCCGGTAAAGAGGCTGAGCACTCCGCTGGACATGACGATCAGGCCCAGGGCAACGAGCAGGGCGATGATTGCCGTGGCCTTGGCAGGCCATTTGCGCATGTTCATCGGTTAGCCTCCTGCGTTTTCCAGTGTCGATCCGCGGACAACCAGTGAACTTGGCAGCATGGTCTGCAGTGGATCAGGGGATTTCCCATCGAGCAGCGCACGCAGTTTCAGTGCGGCTTGGCGCCCGACTTCCTGGGCATTGAGTTCCACGGTGGTGATGGATGGGTTGGAAGTCGCCGAGTAGGGCAGATCGTCGAATCCGGCCACCGCAAGCTGCTGCGGGATGCTGAGGCCAAGCTGGCGGGAGGCATGCAGCACGCCGAACGCGTGGTTGTCGGTTGCGCATCCCAGCGCGGTTACGCCGGCTTCCCGCCACGTGGGCCAGTGCTGGCTGAAACCCGCCGAAGCCGCGGCGACGTCGATCATCGAGCTGGCGACAGAAGCAGGCAGGACCTCGATGCCGTATTCCTTGGCCGCTGCCAAGAACGCTTCGCGGCGCACGGCCAAGGTCTCGGTGCCGGTGCTCGCATCCAGGTAGGCGGCCCTGGTGTGTCCCTGTGCGGCGAAATGGGCTGCGACATCCCGCGCGCCCTGGGCGACATCCATATTCACTGCGGGAATCGCCGGATCGATGCCCGGGGCATCCAGGGCCACCAGGGGAAGGGTGCTGGAGATTTCTTCGAGGAAGTCCTGGCTCGGGGCATGGACCAGCAGCCCGGCCGGGCGAAGACCCATGATCTTCCTGGTCTCGCTGGCACTGGGGGAGACTCCGGCATCGGTGACCGAGAGCAGCAGCTGGTAGTCGCTGGCCAGGACCGAGCGCACGCCGGCGATGACCTTGGCGAAGAACGGGTTGGAGATGTCCGGGGCCACCAGGACGACCAGCGAGCTGACGCCCTTGGCCAGCGAGCTGCCGATGCTGTCGACGAAGTAGCCCAGCTCGCGAATCGACTCGCGCACGCGCTGTTCATTCGCGGCCGATACCCGGCCCGCTGATTTTCCGTTGGCAACAAGTGAGACCGTTGCGGTAGAAACGCCGGCGTGTTCGGCGACCATTGCTGCGGTGACGCGGCGCGGAGCGCGCGAGTTGCCGGACTTTTCACCATTCTTCATGGCTCCATCGTAGTCGGAATCGCGGTGCGCCACCGCTTTTAGTTAAGCGCTTGACGAAAGTGCGCGGGCGCGAAAGAATTATCAATGGATGACTATCCGCCCTCCACGACTTAGCTGCCGGCCGTCAGCCGGCAGAGCGAAAGAAGAATCCATGACCCAGGACAGCAATGCCCCGCGCAAGATCATTTTGGACTGCGACCCGGGCCATGACGACGCCGTGGCAATGATTCTTGCCCATGGCAATCCAAAAATCGAGCTGCTGGCGGTGACCACCGTGGCCGGCAACCAGACCCTGGACAAGGTCACTGCCAACGCGCTGGCCGTCGGCACCATCGCCGGGATCACCGGCATTCCCTTCGCGGCAGGCTGCGCCCGCCCGCTGGTGCGCGAGGTGGAAACCGCCGGAGAGGTCCACGGGGATTCCGGGATGGACGGACCAGCGCAGCCGGAATCGAGCATCGAGCTTGATGAACGCCACGCAGTGGACGTCATCATCGATCTGGTGATGAGCCATGAACCCGGTGAAATCACCCTGGTGCCCACCGGCGCCTTGACCAATATCGCCTTGGCCGCCCGGAAGGAACCGCGCATCGTCGAACGCGTGCGCGAAGTGGTGCTGATGGGCGGCGGCTACCACACCGGCAACTGGTCGGCGGTGGCTGAATTCAATATCAAGATCGACCCCGAGGCAGCGCACATCGTCTTCAACGAGGCCTGGCCGGTGGTCATGGTCGGCTTGGACCTGACCCACCAGGCGCTGGCCACCACCGAGGTGGTCGAGCGCATCGAGAAGATCGGCACCGGGCCATCGACCTTCGTGCGCGAGCTGATGGACTTCTTCGCCCAGGCCTACCGCGACCACCAGGGCTTCGACGCGCCGCCGGTGCATGACCCGTGCGCCGTGGCCTACGTGATCGACCCGGATGTGGTGCGTACCGTCAAGGCGCCGGTGAGCGTCGAGCTGCGTGGCGAGCTGACCTTGGGAATGACAGTCACGGACTTCCGTGCGCCGGCTTCCGCCGACTGCAATACCTCGGTGGCAGTGGACCTGGACCACGAAGGCTTCTGGAATCTGGTGGTAGACGCGCTGGAATGTATCGGAGAGGTCACGCTCGGAAAATAGAACGACTTTGCGCAATGTGGGGCAGGTCAATGCCAATCGCGCCTAGACCTGCATAAACTGGAGGGAATCGCAGAACAGGAGGCGCCATGGCGGAAAAAACCCCGCACCAGAACGTGACTTTCCCTTCTTCAGGTACGCAAGCGCACGGCTATCTCGCATTGCCCGAGTCCGGCAAGGGCCCCGGAGTGATTGTGATCCAGGAATGGTGGGGGCTGACCGACCATATCCGCGATGTGGCAGACCGGCTGGCGGCGCAGGGTTTCGTGGCGCTGGCCCCGGACCTCTATGGCGGCTGGATCACGCATGACGGCGAGGAAGCCGGGCAGATGATGTCCGAGCTTCCGGAAGCCGTTGGCGCCCAGCTGCTGGGCGGTGCAGTGGACTACCTGCTGGCCAATGAGCATGTCACCAGCCAGAAGCTTGGCGTCATCGGCTTCTGCATGGGTGGCGGATTCGTGCTGCAGATGGCAGCCCAGCAGGGCGATAGGATTGCCGCGGCCGTGCCTTTCTACGGCATCGGCCAGGGCGTACCCAACAATTTTTCCGGTGTCCGCGCCGCCATCCAGGGACATTACGCGAACCTGGACCAGATGTATCCGCCAGAGCAGGCCAAGGCCCAGGAAGAGCAGATCCGCCGGGAATCAGGCGCGGAAGTCCAGTACTTCTACTACGACGCCAATCATGCGTTCCACAACGACGAGAATCCCGCCGGCAACTACGATCCCGAGCGGGCGGCCATCGCATGGCAGCGCGCCGTGGACTTTTTGCAAGCAAAAGTGGCCTGAAGGCCATAAAGTGTTACCCATCACTTAAAGCATCACTCATATGAAGGAGAACAATATGTCTGAAACCATCATCGTAGGCGTCGACGGTTCCGAAACCGCACAGCGCGCTGCCCGCCGCGCCGCAGAACTCGCCGTCAAGCTGGACGCTGACCTGGTGGTCATCACCGCTCACGCATCGGATAACACCGAGGTCGTTTCCATCGGTTCCGATACCTGGATCCTGGACGACGCAGAGCAGGCCCGCAAGCTCGCACAGCGCGTGGCCAACGACGTGAAGAACGCCGTTCCAGGCGTGAAGGTCACCGCTGCAGCCGGCCACGGCAAGCCAGGCGACGTGCTGATCTCAGACGCCGAGGACCGCAAGGCTTCGATGATCGTCGTCGGCAACGTCGGCATGAAGGGCCTGGGCCGCGTGCTCGGTTCCGTTGCTTCCTCGGTAGCCCACTCGGCACCATGCGACGTGCTGGTCGTGAAGACCGACAAGTAGGCCTCCAAGCTTGCGCAAGCGCAGGCGGGCACCGGTGCACCGGTGCCCGCCTGCACCATTTAACCCGGCAGCGCGTAGGCTTAACCCGTGCAGAAACTTCGAATCGCCTACGTCACCGGCGTCACCCCCGGCAAATGGATGGACCGCTTCCAGGAGCGCTATCCGGCCATCGAGCTGAAAGCCTGGCGCCTGGATGAGGGGGAAATCCTGGACCTGCTGGCCGCCGGCGAGGCCGACGCGGTGTTCGTGCGCTACCGCGGGGATTCGCCCAAGGACGCGACGCGCCACGTCATCCCGCTCTATGAGGAGCTCGAAGTGGTCTGCGCGGGCAAGGACCACGATGTGGAGTACTACGAGGAATCAGTGCCGCTGGACATCGTCGAGTCGTTTCCGCAACTGGACCTGGCCGATTACCCTCAATCCGTGGGCGGCATTCCGGTAGCGATGGAGGTCGTCGCCTCTGGAGCCCAGGTGCTGCGCACCACGCAGTCAATCGCCCGGCTCTTCGCCCGCAAGGACGTGGTGGTGCGCCTCATCGAAGACGGCTCGCCAACCCAGGTCGGCATCGCCTGGCCGACCGCCACCGAGGACACTGCAGTGCTCGAGGAATTCATCGGCATCGTGCGCGGACGCACCGCCAGCTCCTCGCGGCAGAATTCGGTGCGCAACCAGGAGCAGAAGGCCAAGCGCATCAACGAGCAGAAGAAAGCCAAGGAAAAGGCCAAAGCCAAGGCAAAACAGCAGGCCAAGAGCCCATCCAAGAAGCCGCAAGGGGCCAAGGCCAAGCCACGCAAGCGCCACTGACAATCCATCACGTGACGCAGGTTACGTGAGAGAGTTAGGGGTATGAAGCAATTCGATACCCTCACCCTGAGCACCCAAGGCTCGGCCCTCATCCTGACCGTAGACCAGCCAAAGTCGCTGAACGCACTGGCAAAAGAGGTTGTCAACGACCTTGAATCCTTCCTGGACTGGTTCGAGACCACCGGATACGAATACCGCGGACTGATCATCACCGGCGCCGGGGAGAAGTCCTTTGTCGCCGGGGCGAATATCGTCCAGATGAACTCCATGGACGAGGCCACGTTCACCGCTTACGCCAAGCAGATGCACGCCGTGACCGAGCGCCTGGAGTCGCTGCACGTCCCGGTCATTGCCGCAGTCAATGGCTTCGCCCTGGGCGGTGGCTGCGAGCTGGCGCTGGCCTGCGATTTCATCTACGCCTCCGAGCGGGCCAGCTTCGGCCAGCCGGAAGTCAACCTGGGCCTGGTGCCCGGCTTTGGCGGCATGGTGCGCCTGCCGCGCCGCGTGGGCAACGCGATGGCCCGCGAGCTGATCTTCACCGGGCGGCGCATCAAGGCCGAGGAAGCATTGCGCATCGGCCTGGCCAACCGGGTGGTCCCCGCTGAGCAGCTGCTCGACGTCGCCGTGGCGGCCATCGAAGAAGCCGCGGCGGTCTCTCCCACCGCTATCTCCATTGCCAAGCGCGCCATGGTTTCGATGGACGGGCTGGACACGCATCAGGGGCTGGGTCGCGAAGTCGACGCGTTCCTCCAGGCTTACCACACCGCCGACTCGGTGGAAGGCCGGTCCGCCTTCGTCGAGAAGCGCTCGCCGGTCTTCCCGGGCAACTAGCCGGGCGGCCAGCCATGCACTACGGGGCGCACCGGGACCAGTACGTCCAGTTCTACGAGCCCGAACGCATCACCGCCCGCGGAGCGGTGATGATCATCCACGGCGGATACTGGCGTGAGAAGTACACGGCCAGCCTCGGCGTGCCCTTGGCGCAGGATCTCGCTGCCCGCGGGATTCCCGCCTACAACCTCGAATACCGGCGCGGGCCGGGCAGTGCGGCGAAAATGCTGGCCGATGCCCGGCTCGCCCTGGGCCTGGTCAAGGAAGAAGGGCCGATCACGCTCATCGGCCATTCGGCCGGGGCCCAGCTGGCCTGCGTGCTGGCAGCCCATGACCAGCGGGTCTCCCAGGTGATCAGCCAAGCCGGGGTGCTGGACCTGGAAACCGCCCAGCGGCTGAAGCTCAGCGACAGCGCGGTGGAGGAGATGCTCGGCGGTGCGCCACTGGGCGCCTGCAATCCGGTGGAATTATGGCCAATGCCTGCCCGTGTCGTAATCTTTCATGGACGGGACGATGGCGATGTTCCGCCAAGAATTGCCCGCATCGCGGCCCAGAAAGCGGCCGCGCTCGGACAGGAGCACAGCTTCTCGCTGTTCGACGGCGACCACTACACCTGGATCGATCCGCACAGCAGCCAATGGGCTGCCTGCGTGCGGGCCCTGTCCCCACTGCACTACTGAAGGAGCAGCATGAACCCGACGGTGATCGGCGAGGCCCTCGTTGACGTCCTGGCCTCCGGCATTGCCCCAGCCCAGGAGTTCGTCGGGGGCAGCCCGCTGAACGTCGCGGTGGCGCTCTCCCGGCTGGGCTACCCGGGGACCCTGATCTCCCGCTGGGGCGCCGATGACAAGGGCCGGAAGATCGAGCAGTACCTGCAGGAGAACAACGTGGCCTACCTGGGCGGGGCCGACGACCAGGCCACCGTCATCGCCCACGGCATCCTCGACCCGGCCGGCGGCGCGGCCTTCGCGTTCAATGCCTACTGGCAGATGCCGACCATCGGTCCGGAGCTGGCCCAGGACGCCGAGCTGGTGCACACCGGCTCCATCGCCACCCTGTTCAGCCCCGAAGAGCTGCTCCCGCTGCTCTCGGCGGCGCGCACCCACGCCACCATCAGCTACGACCCGAACCTGCGCCCGTCGCTGGTGACCAACCATGCGCAGACCGTCGCCGAGGTCGAGCGCTTCGTCGGCCAGGCCGACGTGGTGCGGGTTTCCGGCATCGATTTGAAGTGGCTGTACCCGATGCGCTCGGTCCAGGACTCGGCTCGGGCCTGGCTGGACATGGGTCCGGCGATCGTGGTTTCCACCGCAGGCTCGCGCGGCTCCTGGGGAGTGGTCCGCGCCGGCGACGCCGAATTCACTGCTCCCTCGGTCGAGGTGACCGATACTGTGGGGGCCGGCGACACGTTCACCGCGGCGCTGCTGTGCTGGCTGGCCGAGCACGGACTGATTGGCGCGGCCAACCGGGAGAAGCTGAACCAGCTGCAGATTGGCGAGTTGTCCCAGGCCCTGGAATTCGCGGCCATGGCCGCCGCGGTGACCGTGCAGCGTGCCGGAGCGAATCCGCCGCGCCGCCAGGAGCTGTAGATGATCAAGCTGATCGCGTCGGACCTCGACGGCACCATCGTCGCCAAGGACGGCACCATTTCCGAGCGGACCAAGCGCGCTTTCATCGAGGCCCGCGAGTCCGGCATCCAGATTGTCTTCGTCACCGGACGCCCCTTCCGCTGGCTCACCCCGATCATCGAGGCCTTCGGCGGGATGGGCAAGGTCATCTGCTCCAATGGCGCGGTGCTCTACGACCTGGAGCAGGATGAGGTGATCTGGTCGCGCACGCTCAGCGCGGCCACCGCGCGCAAGGCGAGCGAAATCATCCTGGAGCTGGAACCGAAGGCGGCCTTCGCCGCGGAGACCACCAAGGGGCTGCACCTGGGCGATGGATTCGCCGACCGCCACCACAACTTCGGCGTGCAGGCGGTGCTGGATCTGACCAGCGACTCCATTGATTCCGAGGGCATCGTGAAGTTCCTTGCCCGCTCCCCGCACCTGCCGATCGACAAGTTCTATGCCTCGGCCGGGCCGCAGCTGGCCCAACTGGTTTCGGTGACCCATTCGGCCTTCGACGTGTCCCTGCTGGAAATGGCACATGTGGATATCCACAAGGCCACCACGCTGCATGAGTACTGCCAGCGCCTGGGCATTGCCGCCGACGAGGTGATGGCCTTCGGCGACATGCCCAATGACATCGAAATGCTCGAATACGCGGGCCACGGCTACGCGATGTCCTCCGGGCACCCCACCACGCTGGCCTCCGCCCGATTCCGCGCGCCCTCGCTGGCCGAGGACGGGGTAGCCCAAGTCATCGAGGACCTGCTGAAATGACCTACGCCTTTTCGCACCGAGGGGTGCGCACAGGGAACGAGGAGAATACGCTGCTCGCCTTCCAGCGCGCCGCGGAACTGGGCATCACCCACTTCGAATCGGACGTGCACGCCTCGGCGGATGGCACCGTCTACCTCTTCCACGACCACACCTTGGATCGGGTCACCGACGCCAGCGGGAATTTCAACGGCTTCACCGACGCACAGCTGGCAGAGGTCCGCGCCGGCGGGCAGCCGCTGTGCACGCTTGACGAGCTGCTTGATGCCTTTGGGCACGCCACGCTGAACCTGGACGTCAAGGACGAGCACGTGATCGGGCCGCTGGCCGAGCTCATCGAGCGACGGAAAGCCCACGGGCAGATTGCCCTGGCATCGTTCTCCACGGCGCGCAGCGCCGCGGTGGGCCACCTGCTCTCCGCGCCGATCCGGCGCTCGCCGGGGCAACGCGAAATGGTTGCCATCTGGCTGTGCGCCCACCTGCTGGGCTGGGTTCCGAAGCGCCTGCTGGCGGGCTACTGGGCAGTCCAGGTGCCGCTGAAGCAGGGCATCTTGCCGGTGGCGACGCGCCGCTTCATCAAGGCGGTCCACCGCGCCGGCGCGCAGGTGCACGTCTGGGTCATCGATGACGAGCCGACCATGCGGCTGCTGATGGACCGCAAGGCCGACGCCATCATGAGCGATGACGCGGCCTTGCTGGTACGGGTTCTCGGCTCCTGAACCGAGCCTGGGAAATATGCCCTAGGAGATATCCAGGGTACCCAGCACGGCCGGGGCATGCTCCTGCAGGTGATCGTCGCTGGCATCCAAGAGCAGGCGCAGCCAGGTCTCGTGCTGCGAGAGCGGCGCAACCAGGCAGGCCGGATTGATCAGGTCGTAGAGCTCATCGGGCGAGCCGTAGTCGGAGAACTGGTCCAGGTACGCGAAGAGCACCTTCATCACGCGCTCGTCGCCGGTTTCGCAATCCCACGCCTCGCACATGGCGGCCAGCGGAGTGTTCAGCGAGGAGAAGGGGTGCGCCCAATGCGCGGAGCCCAGATTCAGGATGCGGCCGTGCTCTCCGGTTTCGCTTGGCACCACGACCTGCGACAAGTCGAAGTTGCCGTGCTCGATGCTCAGCGGCACCGCACCGGCATGCAGGGCGTCGGTGGCCTTCTTCAGCGCACCCAGATGCGAGACCAGGTTATCCGCGCTGGAACCATCCAGGTACAGCGGGTGGGAGGGGTCCAATGACACGTGCATCATCAGCGCCTGCTCGTACTGCTCGGGCAGGAACTGCGGGTCAACCACGGTGACCCCGGAATCGAAGAATTCGTCCTCGTGGCCCATCAGCGCGACCTGGAAGGAGCCGAGCGAGGCCATGGCCAGCTCCCAGTTCTCCACCGAATCGCCCAGGTCCGCCAGGGTGTGCCCGTAGTCCGGGCTGAGCATGTACCCGGCGATCCGGTCGATGGCCAACGGCATCACCACGCGGTCGGGCAGCAGCTGGCCGGCAACGACCGTGGTGGCCGGCTCGGAGGCCAGCCCCGGAGCGTTGGCGCTGAAGATCAGGTCGGCGGCATCGGTCTGCACCGTTGCCTGGATCTGGTGCAGATCGGCAGGCCAGAAGTCAGGTCCTGCGGTGCGCGCGATGCCGTAGGCCTCGCACGCAGCGTCGATCCATTCGGCGGTAGCCTCACGCCAGTCATCGCTATTCCATGCATCTATCCACTGAGCCACATTCTTATCGTAGTATGTCGAAGCAAGCGCGTTGAGTTGCTACGGTAAGGACTACGGCCAGTAATACGCTCCTCTTTCGAAGGATTTCGATTGTGAACGCTTTTCGTCCTCAGTACCGACATCGTGATTACAAGGCCGTCCTCTTCGATCTGGATGGCGTGATCACCCCGACCGCGCTGCTGCATCGCAAGGCGTGGGAAGAACTTTTCACCGGCTTTTTCGACAAGCACCCGGGCGTGGCACCGTACACGACCGCGGACTACTTCAACCTGCTTGACGGCCGTCCGCGCTATGACGCGGTGGCCGCCATCCTCGAATCCCGCGGCATCCAGTTGCCGCGCGGCGAGGAAAGCGATCAGCCCGGCGAGGACAGCATCTGCGCCCTGGGGAACATGAAGAATGAGAAGTTCACGCAGGTGCTGCAACGCGACGGGATCGACCCCTACGCCGGTTCCGTGGCCTTCCTGCAGCAGGTGCTGGAGGCCGGGCTGGACGTCGCGGTGGTGTCTTCCTCGCGCAATGCGCGGATGGTTCTGGCTGCCGCCGGATTGGCTGGCCATTTCCCGCTGGTGATGGGCGGGCAGGAAGCCGCTGCACGCCAGCTTGCAGGCAAGCCGGCCCCGGACACGTTCCTGGCCGCCGCCGCGGATCTGGGCTGGCGTCCGGAGGAATGCGCAGTCATCGAGGACGCCACCAGCGGGGTGAGCGCGGCGCGTGCCGGAGGCTTCGGCGTCATCGGCGTGGCCCGTGAAGACAACGAGGCGGCCCTGCTGGACGCCGGCGCCCATTTCGTGGTCCATGACCTGTCCGAGCTGGTCTCCGAGCATGACGCCAAGGCCTGGGAAGAAGACTCCTGGTCGCTGTGGCGCGGGAACCAGCGCGAAAGCGGCGGCGCCGAGGACACGGTGTTCTCCCTGGGCAACGGCTTCCTTGGCGCGCGGGCGGCGCAACTGGGCTTGGGGGACCAGGCCGGCGGCACCTTCATCAACGGGCTGCATGAGACCTGGGAAATACGCCATGCCGAGAGCGCCTTCGGGCTGGCCGAAACCGGCCAGACCATGATCAGCGCCCCAGATTTCCGCACCATGCGCGTCTTCATCAATGACGAGGCCCTGGAAGTCGGCCGCACCGAGATGGTTCGTGACGAACTGCGCCTGGATTTCCTTGACGGGACGCTGACCGCGCACACCCTGTGGCGAACTGCAGAAGGCCACCGCGTTGCCGTCACCGCGCGCTCGATGATCTCCTTCACCGATCGCCATCTGGCGCTGCAGGACGTGCATGTGCGCCTGCTTGATGCCCCGGCCCAGGTGCTGATCCAGTCCTCGGTGATCGGGTATCCTTCCAGCCGCCAGGTGGCGTCCCCGCAGGAAGCCGATGCCTTGGGCCCCGTTGACCCGCGCAAAAGCGAGACGGTCCGTGCCAATCCGCTGCACCCTGCCGGCATCCACAGCGATGGGCCGCGGCTGGGCATCTCCTACGAGGTCCTCGGATCGGGGATGTCGGTAGCCGCAATGGTCCAGCACGAGGTGTCAGCCACCGGCGGGACGCAGGCAGAACTGTCCGTGGACCGCAAGGTACGCGATGACCGCGCGGATGAAGTGATCAGCGCCAGGCTGGACGCCGGGCAAGGTGTGCGCGTTTCCAAGTTCGCGGTCTACCACTCCTCGCGGCGCCATCCGGCCCAGGAGATGCTCTTGCGTTCGGAGCGGGCCTTGGAGCATCTGGTACCGTTGGGGATCGATGAGCACTTCCGCGCCCAGCGCCGCTTCATGGCTGATTACTGGGAACGCAGCGATGTGCAGGTGGATACCGATGAGCCCGAGCTGCAGCGCAAGATCCGCTGGAACCTGTTCCAGCTCGCCCAGGCCGCCGGCCGGGCCGACGGACTGGGCATCAGCGCCAAGGGCGTGAGCGGCAACGGCTATTCCGGGCATTACTTCTGGGATACCGAGATCTATGTGATGCCGTTCTTGACCTACACGAACCAGCAATGGGCGCGCAATACGCTGCGCGCCAGGGTCTCGATGATTCCGGCAGCGACCCGGCGGGCGCGGACCATGAACGAGGAAGGCCTGCTCTTCCCCTGGCGCACGATCAACGGCGAGGAAGCCAGCGCCTATTATCCGGCGGGTACGGCGCAGTACCATATCAACGCCGACGTGGTGTATTCGCTCAACCGGTACCTCGGGGTCATGGAGGACGACGAATTCCTGCTGGCCGGCGGGGCCGAGATCCTCGTGGGCACTGCGCGCATGTGGGCTTCGCTGGGGTTCTGGCGCGGCGAGCAGGGCAACGAGCGCTTCCACATCCATGGGGTCACGGGGCCCGATGAGTACACGGCGGTGGTCAACGACAACCTCTACACCAATGTCATGGCGCGCTTCAATCTGCGCCGCAGCGCCCAGCTGCTCTCCGAAATGGCCCAGGAGCATCCGCGCGAGTACGCGGAACTGGCCAGCCGGCACGCGCTGGAAGACGAGGAGCTCGCGCTGTGGCTCAAGGCTGCCGACTGCATGCACATCCCGTATTCGGAAGCTGTCGGAATCCACCCGCAGGACGAGCACTTCCTGAACCGCGAAGTCTGGGACCTGGCTAATACCGGTGCGGATAAGCGGCCGTTGCTGCTGCACTACCACCCGTTGGTGATCTACCGCTTCCAGGTGATCAAGCAGGCCGACGCGGTGCTGGCGCTCTGGCTGCGGTCCAGCGATTTCACTGACGAGCAGAAGCTCGCCGACTTCAACTACTACGATCCGCTGACCACGGGAGACTCGACGCTCTCTGCCACGGTGCAGTCGATCCTCGCCGCGGAGGTGGGGTACCGGGATCTCGCCTGGGAGTACTTCGAGCATGCGCTGAACGTGGATCTCCAGAACCTGCACGGCAACACCGCTAACGGCGTGCACGTGGCGTCGACCGGCGGGGTCTGGTCGGCGCTGGTCTACGGCTTTGCCGGGCTGCGCGACGATGACGACCGGCTGCGCTTCGATCCGCGGCTCCCGGAGAGATTCCGGGCCCTGCGTTTCAACCTGGGGTGGCGGGGCATGCGGATTTCCGTGTGCTTGCGCCCCGAAGCCATCGAGTTCACCCTGCATGGGGAATTCTCGCGTCCGATCTGGGTGCGCGGCCAGCAGGTCGACCTGCAGCCGGGGCAAGCTATCAGCGTTGCGCTCGCCGGACAGGGCCCGCTGCTGGAAGGCAGGCCAAGCCTGGAACATGTCCTCTCGCTGCAACGGGAGGCCGGCGCGGAGGTGCCCAACAAGGCCTGGTAGGCGGCGCGGAATGCAAAGGAGGCAAGAACCCGGTTTGGGTTCTCGCCTCCTGCTGCGCGGCGCGCACGGTTCACCGCCAGGGATGCCTAGAGGGTCATCTCCTCCAGCTGGCGCCCCTTGGTTTCCTTGACCAGGAAGATCACGAAGATCAGCGACAGCAGCGCGAAGCCCGCGTAGATTCCGTAGGCCAGTGCCAGGCCAGCCTCGGCCAGCGCGGGGAAGGTGGTTGAGACCGCGAAGTTGGCGATCCACTGCGCCGCGGCTGCCACGCCCAGGGCCATGGCGCGGATCGAGTTCGGGAAGATCTCGCCGAGCAAGACCCATACGGCCGGACCCCAGGTGGCGCCGAAGCCGACGACGAACAGGTTCGCCGAGACCAGGGCGATAATGCCCCAGCTGCCCGGCAGCGACACGGCGCCGTCGATGGTGACCGACTGGGCGAAGGCCACCGCCATCATGCCCAGTGACAAGGTCATGATGGCCGAGCCGATGGCGAGCAGCAGCTTGCGTCCCAGCACGTCGATCAGCAGCACCGCCACGATTGTTGCCACCACGTTGGTCACCGAGGTGATCAGCGAAATCGTGAAGGAGTCCGATTCGGCAAAGCCGACGGACTTCCACAGCGTGGTGGAGTAGTAGAAGATCACGTTGATGCCGACGAACTGCTGGAAGACCGAGAGCAGGATGCCGACCCACACCAGCGGGTGGAAGCCGAAGCGTCCCAGCAGGTCCTTGAAAGCCTGGCGCCGCTCGATGTGCACGGTGGCGCGGATCTCCTCGATCTTCTTCTCGGTATCGGCTCCGGCCTTCATGCCCATATCGCGGGTCAGCACGGCAGCGGCCTCGACATAGCGGCCGCGCTCGACCAGATAGCGCGGGGATTCCGGAAGCCGCAGCGAGAGCAGGCCGTAGAGCGCCGCTGGAACCAGCAGCGACAGGTACATCCAGCGCCAGGCGGCCAAGCCGAATAGGCCGATGGCATCTGCCGAGCCCATCACGAAGACCAGCAGCGCGCTGACCAGGAAGGCCACGAAGATGCCCAGCACGATGGCCATCTGCTGCATGGTGCCAAGGCGTCCGCGGTGCGCGGCGGGGGAGACCTCGGCGATGTAGGCAGGGGCGATCACCGAGGCGAAGCCCACGCCGATGCCGCCGACGATGCGCCAGATGATCAGGTCGGCCACGCCGAAGCACAGGCCGCAGCCGAGGGCCGATGCGGCCAGCAGGATGGAGGCGATGAGCATGGTGCGCACGCGTCCCACGCGTTCGGAGACCAGGCCGGCCACCCATGCTCCCAGTGCCGCGCCGAGCAGGGCGCAGGAAACGGTGAAGCCGATGGTTACCGCGTTGAGCCCGAATTCGTGCTCGACGGCGTCCACGGTGCCGTTGACGATCGATGAGTCATATCCGAAAACGAACCCGCCCAAGGCCGCCCCGAGGGCGATGAAGATGAGTCGCGCGGAGAGTTTTCCGTCTGGTGTTGTCGCAGTCACAATGTGCCATGCTATCGGATTCGAGCGCCGCAGAATCCAGATTTTCCGAATTTTCTTGGGAGATCAATCACAATTTGGAAGGATTCCTTACTTTAAAGTCCGGCGCGGGCAAAAAGGCAATACTGCTTCACGCCTGACCAGCAGGGGAATTCCTGCCCTAAAAAGCAGGCCGGCAGTGCGCTAACCCGCACTGCCGGCCTGCCGAAATATTTCTTGCTAGATTTCCGCGCTCTTCTGCGCGTCGGCCAAGTCGTTGCCGCGCAGCTTGGCCACGGCACTCATCAGGTGGAAGACCACCAGCGTGGCGATCGAGCCCAGGGCGATGCCGCCGAGCTGGAACTGGCCGAAAGCGATTTCGCTGGTCACCGCGATCGCGATGATCAGGCCGTTGCCGGCGGTCATCAGGTTGATCGGATTGCCGAAGTCCACCTTGGCCTCGATCCACAGGCGCGCGCCGACGATGCCGATCATGCCGTAGAGCACGATGCCCAGGCCGCCGATCACGCCTACCGGAATGGTGCCGATCAAGGCGCCAATCTTCGGCAGGAAGGCCAGGGACATGGCCACGATCGCGGCGATCCAGTAGGCAGCGGTGGAGTACACGCGCGAGGCGGCCATGACGCCGATGTTCTCGGCGTAGGTGGTGGTCGCCGAGCCGCCGCCGAAGCCGGCGAGCACGCTGGCGGCGCCATCAGCCATCAGCGCCCGTCCGTTGAACGCCGACAGGTCGCGGCCGGTCATCACGCCCACGGTGCGCACATGGCCGATATTCTCGGCGATCAGCACGAAGACCGCAGGCAGGAACATCAGCGCGGTATCGAAATGGAAGGTCGGGGTGTGGAACTCGGGCAGGCCGAACCATGCGGCGTCGCCCACCTTGGAGAAGTCCACCTGGCCCTGGGCCAGCGCCACCAGGTAGCCGCAGACCAAGCCGACAAGGATCGAGAGCCGGCCCAGCAGGCCCTTGAAGGCCACCGTAGCCACCACGGTGAAGAGCACCGTGAGGAAGGTGGTCAGCGGGAAGTCCTTCATCGGGGCCAGGGTGGCGCTGGCCAGGTTCAGGCCGATCAGCGCAACAATGGTGCCCATGACCACCGGCGGCATCAGCGCGTGGATCCAGCCGGTGCCGGTCTTCTGCACGATCAGACCGACGATGAACAGCAGCACGCCGGTCATCACGATGCCGCCCAGGGCGCCGGACATGCTGTGCGACCCGGTGGTCGCGACCACCGGGGCGATCAGGGCAAAGGAGGAACCCAGGTAGCTGGGCACCTTGTTCCTGGTCATCAGCAGGAAGATGATGGTGGCCAAGCCGGTGAACAGCAAGGTGGTGGTCACCGGGAATCCGGTCAGCGTCGGAACCAGGATGGTGGCGCCGAACATCGCCAGGATGTGCTGGGCGCCGATGGAAACGGTCTGCGGCCAATGCAGCCGCTCATCCGGGGCAACTACCTCGCCTTCGGTGATGGTCTTGCCGTTGCCGTGGATGCTCCAACTCATGATTCCTCTTCCCGGCCCTGCGGGTTTCAGGCCGTAGAGAATTCTACTCGGTTCTCGTGGGCCTGCGCGAAGAACGCCAGCTCGTGCTCGCTGGAACGCAGGAACGCCTGGCGCATTCTCTCGCGCAGCGCCGGGTCGGCCAGCGTCCACGCGGTGCGCACCATCTCGATCGCCTGGGCGGTGGCCTCGTCGAATTCCGGGGAGGAATAGGTCTCCAGCCAGTCGCCGTAGGGGTGCCCGGCATGGTTGGCCGCCGCCAGCCGCTTGCCGATGTCCTGGTAGAGCCAGTAGCACGGCAGGATTGCGGCGATCAGCTCCGCATAGCTCCCGGTGCAGGAGGACAGGTGGTTCACGTAGTTCAGCGTGGTCGCCGAAGGGTTCGCCAGCCCTTCCACCAGGTGGCTGCGGTGCAGCTGCAGCTCGCCCTCGAGGATCTGGCCGGCGCCCTTGGCCCAGAAGCGCTGCGCATCCAGGTCCGGGGCCAGCGCGCTGGCCTGCGCCAGCACCTGGGCGTAGCGCTGCAGGTACAGGGCGTCCTGGGCCAGGTAGTACTCGAACTTCTCGCGTTCCAGGCTGCCGTCGGCCAGCTGCATGATGAACGCCAGCTCGTCGATGCCCGCACGCAGGTCCGCGATGTCCTCCCACCAGCCGGCCATCGGATCAGCGCCGGCGAAGAACCCGGCGAAGTGGTTGACCGGGCCGTGCCCGCTGCCCACCTGCAGCTGGTCGGCCGCCGCAATTGCCGCCGACAGATACGCCTTGGACTGCTCCAAAGCGGCGGTCCAGTCTCCGGTGGCCGCGAAGCGGGTGGCCAGGGCGCTGGAGAGGGTGCAGCCGGTGCCGTGGGTGTTCTTGGTGGCATGGCGCGCACCGTGCAGCTCGCAGAGCACCCCGTCCGCTGCTACCAGCGCGTCGGGGCAGTCCGCCCCGGCCAGATGCCCGCCCTTGGCCAGCACCAGGGCCTCGTGATTGGCCGCCAGGCGCTGGGCCTGGCGCAGCACCTCATCCCATGATGCGGCTACCGGCTCGCGCAGCAGGCTGGCCAGTTCCAGCAGGTTCGGGGTGATCACCGTGGCCCGGTCCAGCAGCGAATCGAGCGCCGCTTCGCCATCCAGCAGGCGGTCCCCGCTGGTGGCCACCATGACCGGGTCCAGGACTACCGGAGCATCCACGGTGTCCAGCCAGCCGGTGACTGCGCGGATCACCTCGGCGTTGGCGAGCATCCCGATCTTGATTGCATCGATGCGGATATCCGCGCTGATGGCTTCAAGCTGGGCGAGGACGAAATCGCCGCTGATCGCCTGCACCCCGGACACCCCATGGGTGTTCTGCGCGGTCAAGGCGGTGATCACGCACATTCCGTAGCCGCCGTTGGCGGCAATGGCCTTCAGATCCGCCTGGATTCCGGCGCCACCGGAAGGATCGGATCCTGCAATGGACAAGATGTTCATTTGGCGGCCTCCCATGCCGAAACGAGCTGCGCGCTGGCCTGCTGCGGATCCTCTGCATTGCAGATGGCGCGGACCACTGCCATGCCCGCTCCGCCGCCGGCACGGATGGCTGCCGCGTCCTCGTGGGTAATGGCGCCGATTGCCACGCAGGGCAGCGAGGCCAGCGTCGTGGCACGCGCAAAGCCGTCGAGGCCCAGGGGAGTGGGATGGTCCTTCTTCGTCGGGGTGGCGCGGACGGCCCCCACACCGAGATAGTCGATGACCGCGGCGTCCTTGTTCGCCTGGGACAGTTGCTCATCGCTGGAAGCGCTCAGTCCGATGACGCCTTCGCCGATGATCTGCCGGGCCAACTGCACCGGCACATCCTTCTGCCCGATATGGATGCCGTTCACGGCCGCACCGGCAGCCCGCGCCGCGAGGTAGACGTCGATGCGGTCATTGATCAGCAACTGGGCCTTGCCCTCGGTGAGCTTGGCGGCCGCGCAGGCCAGCTCGAAGAATTCCCGGGCGGTTTCATCCTTGGCGCGCAGCTGGATCCACTGGATTCCTCCGGCGACGGCGCCTTCGATCACTTCCAGGGTGCTGCGCGGGGTGCAACTGGCAGTATTGGCTACCAGGTAGGCTCCGTAATCATGCATGGTTCAGTTCCTCGTGCTTCAAAGTCTTAAGTTCTTCTGGATCGGTTGCGGAGAGCGCATCAATGAATGCGACGGCGAAGCTGCCCGGACCTGTGCTGTTTCCCAGGGCCTTTTCAGCGGCCAGCCCGTAGAAGCCGTGGGCCGCGATGGCGGCCTCGAACGGGTCATCGTGGACCGCAATCATGCCGGCGCAGAACGCGCCCAGCGCGCAGCCGCCGCCGGTGATCCGCGTCAAGCCGATGCCGTTGGTGTGCACCAGGACTGTCCGCGCGGCATCGATGATGGCATCGGACTGGCCGGAAATGGCCACCACGCAGTCATGCTGCTGGGCCAGATCGCGTCCAGCCGCCAAGGCGGCAGAGACGTCATCCAAGGCATCGACACCGCGTGAAGCCGATTGCCGTCCGGCCAGTGCCAGGATTTCCGAGGCGTTGCCGCGAATCAGGGCCGGGCGTTGCCTGGCAATGCGCCGCGCAAAATCCGTGCGCACCGGCAGGGCGCCGACCGCTACCGGATCAAGGATCCACGGGGTGCCTGCTGCGCTCGCCGATTGCACGGCTTCTTCCATGGCGGCCAGCTGCTCGGTGCTCGGAGTTCCCAGATTCACCAAGACGGCGGAAGCCGCCTTTGCGAAGGGGCCGGCCTCTCCGGGCAGATCCGTCATGGCCGGGGACGCGCCGGATGCCAGCAGGACATTGGCGGTGAAATTTGCTACGACGGTGTTGGTCAGGCAGAAAACCAAAGGTGATTGTTGCCGGTATTCTTGGGCAACTGCATGCAAAGCCATGCGACATCCCTCCGCTAGCGTGAACTAGATCAGGTTCAACGGGTCTCATCTCAGTCGGTTGTTCCGACACCCCGTGTCACTGCCATAGAGCGTACGCACAAGCGGTTCCAAGGACAAGTTACTTACGCTCGCGCCGCGCCACCAAGGCCTTGAGCGTGGCCGCATCGACCTGCTGGGCGGCTGCCAGCGCCCAGAGGTGATCCACCGCGGCCAGCAGGTCTTCGCTGGCATCCACCGGCCGAAGCCGTTCGTTGACCACTGTGCCGGCCCGCCGCCGGGAGGTGATCAGACCTTCGGCTTCCAGTTCCTTGTAGGCGCGCGCTACCGTTCCGGCAGCAACGCCGAGGTCGGTGGCCAGTGCGCGCACGGTGGGCAGCTTGCTGCCTGCGGGCAATTCTCCCAGGGTGATCAGCGAGGCGATCTGCAAGCGGATCTGCTCGTAGGGTGCAGTGGCCGCCGCGAGGTCGACACTGATTTGTGTGCTCATGATGCTGCTGTCGGCTGCTGTGCACGCACCATCGCGGTACCAGGACGCTCCAGGAAAATCACCGCTGGGACAACGAAGACCAGAAGTGCAAACAGCCCCAGGCCTGCAGGGAAGCCGTAGCCAATCAGCAGCATGGCAAGCACAGCGCTGGTGGCAACGCGCATCGACCGCAGCTCCAGAACCCGCCGATACCAGATTTCTTCAGCTGGCGAGACGGCCCAGGGAATAGTCGCCCGGCGGCAGGACCAGATGAAGCCCATATGCGCCGCCGCAAGCAGCAGCAACAGCCCGATGACTAGTCCCCGGTTCGGAGGAGCGAACCCCCACAGCGTCTCCAGCGGTGGATCCAATAGCAGGTAAGCGCAGATGGCAACCAGCAAGCCAGCGGCGATGTAGGACCACAAGGGCAGGGGTGCATGATGCTTTGGTGCTGCACTCGCCTGCCGAGCCACCTTGCTGGCGTAGCCCAGATACAGCGTATTGAGCACGATGTAGAGCAATGCCGCACCGGCAAAGAGCACCAGGATCCACGTAGTTCGTTCATTGGTCGGCATCCGGAATTCCTCATCCACGGGCAGGAATGACCAGCCGATGGCAACGGCGAGCAATGCAAGGGTAGCCGTGGTGTATTGCAATGCGAAGAGCTGATCTCGCAAGCGCGAGAAGGCGGTCCGTTCCCTGGTGGTGGAGTGAGCCGAGAATGTGGTGCGCGGACCCCAGAAGAACAGCGTAAGAGCCACCGCAAGGGCGCCATAGTTCAATAACTCGTACGGTCCACCGGTTGAATAGCCCTGCGAGTAATTGGCCACCGATACGCAAAATGCCAGCAGCACGATACCGGTATTGCGCAGCAACCGGTTGAGCCATACCGTGCGCAAGGCCTGGTTGTCTTCGGCGGTGATGCCGGCCAAGGGGCGCCGGTTCAGGATCACTGCTGCAATCACCCCGGCGGCCACGACGATACCTGCCAGAGCCACGATGAAGACCGGGAGCATTTGGTTTCCGGGCAGCAGGCCATCGGTTGGGCCCGCAGAGGTGTAGGAGTAGCTGCCATCAGAATCGAACATAGTGGTTTCCGACTCTGGGATGCCAACGCTCCCTTCGACGCGGGAAGCAGGCCACAGCAACCCCACCGCGGCCAGCAGCAACAGCGCGACGAAAATCCCCAGGGACTTCGGGAACGGCGTCGCCAGGGTGCGCGCCTCCAGTGAGGCGGTGCGCACCGGCTGGAGTTCCTTGGGCCAGGTGAACAAGCCAATGAGGTAAACGAGAAGAATCCAGATTCCCGGCGAGAGAGCTGCAGCGAAAACCGAACTCGAATCGGTCCCGTTCATGGGAATGCGCCACGTCTCAGGCAGATCCCACGAAGTCGAAGCGAAGAATGCGATCAATGCGCACCAGAATGAGTGCGACTGGGCGCGGACGATAGCCGGTGCCTCACGCCGATGCGCCACGGAGCGCAACCACAGGTATATGACTGCGCCAACGAAAGCGATGGATATGGCGCTCGCCGGGATCTGGCTCATGGCCATTAATGTATCAACTATTTGATACATATTGAATCCCTTCGCGAATTAATCAGTGAATATCCGCCTCGTTGCCGTACGCTCAAAACATGGGTCTGTTTACTTCCACGCCGTTGCCCGAACCGGTCGGCGATTCCGCACCTCCGGTGGACGAGCATCCATCGCGCATCGCAACAGTTCTGAGCCATTTGCGGCGTTCTGCTGACACCCGGATCACGCATCCGCGACGCTTCCGCCTGCAACAGCTCAAGGCCCTGGAAAAGATGCTCGACGAGCATCTCGAAGACTTCGTCCAGGCCCTGGCTGAAGACCTGGGCAAGAGCGCCACCGAGGCCAAGTTCTCCGAGATCGACGTGGTGCGCGCAGAAATAGATTTCGCCCAACGCCACCTCGCTGAATGGATGGATTCCACCAGCGTCAAAGTTCCGCTGGCCCTGCAGCCGGCCATGGCCAAGGTTGAGCCGCGTCCGCTGGGCGTCGTGCTGATTATCGGCGCCTGGAACTACCCGGTCCAGCTGGTACTCGCACCGCTGGTCGCGGCCATTGCCGCCGGCAACGCCGCGGTGATCAAGCCATCCGAGCTGGCTCCGGCCACCTCGGGCGTCTTGGCCAAGTTCCTCCCGGTCTACCTGGATGAACGTGTTTATGCGGTCGTTGAGGGAGGAGTGGACACCTCCACCGAGCTGCTTGCCGCCCGCTGGGACCATATCTTCTACACCGGCGGTGAACGCGTGGCCAAGATCGTGGCTGCCGCGGCGGCAAAGCACCTGACGCCAACCACTTTGGAATTGGGCGGAAAATCGCCGGCCGTGGTGGAAAACGATTCGCTGGCTTCGGCAAAGCGCCTCGCCTATGCCAAATTCATGAATTCCGGTCAGACCTGCGTGGCCCCGGATTATGTCTTGAGCATTGGGGACTCCACTGAGCTCATCCAGCGCCTGGGCCAGGCCATCACCAGCTTCTACGGCAAGGAGCCGTTGACCCACCCGGACTACGGCCGCATCGTCAGCCGCAAGCACTTCGACCGGCTGTTGTCGATGTTCGAGCAGGGCGAGGTGGTTTTCGGGGGCGAATATGACGAGGAAACACTGCGCATCGTACCGAGTATCATGCGCAATCCGGATCTTGAAGGAAGCTTGATGACCGAGGAGATATTCGGTCCAATTCTTCCAGTGATCGAGGTGGAAAGCTTCGAGGAGGCCCTCGAATTCATCGCCCGGAGGCCGTCTCCGCTGGCTGCCTACCTGATGAGCGAAAGCCCGCGGCTGCAGTCGATCTTCTCCGACCGGGTGCGCGCCGGCTCAATCGTTCATAATGCCCCGCTGGCCCAGATGGTCGTTCCAACCCTGCCTTTTGGCGGCATCGGACCGAGCGGGATGGGGGCCTACCATGGCAGGCACGGATTCGAGCGGCTTTCGCAGATGCGCTCTGAACTCAACAAAACGACGGTAGTTGACACCCTGAGCGCAATATATCCTCCGTATTCATGGGCTAAGCGAAAGATTATTGATCGCTTACTGTAGCGCGGTTCATAGCGTTGTGGCTTGTCAGAGTGCTTGGATTGATAGGTTGGAAATTTTCAAGCATCAGGAGATGTAACGCATGACTGAGCCCGCACCGTCCCAAGACGGTCTGAAGCGTGGCCTCAAAGCTCGCCATATGCAGATGATTGCCATTGGCGGCTCGATTGGTACCGGACTTTTCGTCGCTTCCGGCGGCACCATTGCGCAAGCAGGCCCCGGCGGTTCGCTGGTGGCCTATGCGCTGATTGGCCTGATGGTGCTGCTCCTGATGCAGTCACTGGGGGAAATGAGCGCCCGCCTTCCGGTCGCCGGGTCCTTCCAGACCTACGCAACGGTCTTCGTGAACCGCCACTTCGGCTTCGCGATCGGCTGGAACTACTGGTTCAACTGGGCAATCACCGTGGCTGCCGAACTGGTAGCCGCCGGGATCATCATGTCCTATTGGTTCCCGGATACCCCGGGATGGATCTGGGCTGCCGTCTTCCTGGCGCTGCTCACCGGCCTGAACGCGTTGTCCGCCAAGGCGTTTGGCGAGGGCGAATACTGGTTGGCTGCGATCAAGGTCATCACCGTAGTCGTCTTCCTGATCTGCGGTGTCGCGATGATCTTCGGCATCCTGGGCGACTCCACTCCAGGCTTCAGCAACTGGACCGAGGGCGAAGCTCCATTCGTCGGCGGCTGGCTGTCGATCGTCTCGGTGTTCATGATTGCCGGCTTCTCCTTCCAGGGCACGGAGCTGATCGGCGTGGCCGCCGGAGAGGCAGAGAACCCCAAGCGCGACATCCCTCGGGCCATCAAGGCGATCTTCTGGCGGATCATGCTGTTCTACATCGGCGCGATCTTCGTGATTGGCATGCTGATCCCGTACCTGGATCCTTCGCTGCTCTCCTCCGAGGCATCGGATATCACCACCTCGCCATTCACCCTCGTCTTCGAGCGGGCAGGCGTGGCCTTCGCCGCGGCCTTGATGAATGCGGTGATCCTCTCGGCCATCCTCTCGGCGGGCAACTCCGGCCTATATGCCTCTGCGCGCATGCTTTATTCGATGGCGCTGGACGGCAAGGCGCCAAAGATCTTCGCCCGCTTGAACAAGCGCGGCGTGCCCATGCCGGCCATGCTGATGACCGCATCGGTGGGCCTCTTCGGCTTCCTGACCGCGATCATCGGGCAGGGTTCGGCCTATACCTGGCTGCTGAACGTCTCGGGTCTGTCCGGGTTCATCGCGTGGGTGGGCATCGCGGTGTGCCACTACAAGTTCCGCAAGGCATACATTGCCAGCGGACAGGATCTGGCGAAGCTCCCGTACAAGGCGCCGCTGTTCCCGCTGGGTCCGATCCTTGCCTTCGTGATCCTGATCGTGGTGATCGCCGGCCAGAACTACCAGGCCATCCTGGATGGAAACCTGCTGCAGATGGCTTCCAGCTACATCGGCCTGCCGATCTTCCTGCTGCTGTGGCTGGGCCACTGGCTGGCTACCCGCAAGCAGCCAGCCGTGGAAATCGACCCATGGACCGTGAAGCTGAATTAGCCAGCTAGCGCGGCATCGACAATCACCCGGGCCTCTGCCAGCACCTGCTGCAGATGTTCGGGTGATTTCGTCGATTCTGCATAGATCTTGTAGATGTCTTCGGTGCCCGACGGGCGCGCGGCAAACCATGCGTGCTCGCTGGAAACCTTCAGACCGCCAATCGGGAAGCCGGCCGCTTGCGTGGCCTTGGCGGTAATCGGATCCGAAGCCAGCTCGGTGGCGGTGACCATCGAGGGATCCAGCTTGCCCAGGATGGCCTTCTGCTCGCGGTTTGCCGGCGCATCGAAGCGGTCGTAGAAGCTGGGACCATGGCGCTCGACCAGCTCGGCATGCAGCTGGCTGGGGCTCTTGCCAGTTACCGCGCGGATCTCGCTGGCCAGCAGAGCCAGCATCAGGCCGTCCTTGTCGGTGCTGAACGCCTTGCCGGAGAAGTCCAGGAAGCTTGCCCCAGCCGATTCCTCGCCGCAGAAGGCGACCCTCCCCGAAGCCAGCGGCTCAACGAAGTACTTGAAGCCCACCGGAACCTCGCGCAGCACCCGGCCGTGGGAGGCCACCACCTTGTCGATAAGCACCGAGGAGACCAGCGTCTTGCCGATCTGGGCATCGGCGGGCCACTGCGGGCGGTGGGTGAGCAGGTAGTCGATGGCCACGGCCAGGAAGTGGTTCGGGTTCATCAGGCCCGCATCAGGGGTGACAATGCCGTGGCGGTCGGCGTCGGCATCGTTGCCGGTCGCGATGTCGTACTTCTCGCGGTTGGCCACCAGCGAGGCCATGGCATGGGCGGAAGAGCAATCCATGCGGATCTTCCCGTCCTTGTCCAGGGTCATGAAGCCGAAGCGCGGATCCACGGACTCGTTGACCACTTCGAGGTTCAGGTTATAGCGCCGGGCGATCTCGCCCCAGTAGTGCACCGACGCGCCGCCCAGCGGATCTGCGCCAATGGAAATTCCGGAATCCGCGATGGCCTTGAAATCGATCACTTCCGCCAAATCGGTGATGTACAGTTCGCGGAAGTCGAATGGCTGGGCATTGGGCTCGCCGCGCTTGATCTGCCCGCTGGCCAGCAGCTCGTTGGCCCGTGCGGCGATGGGCCCGGTGATTTCGGATTCGGCCGGTCCGCCATGCGGCGGGTTGTACTTGATGCCGCCGTCGGTCGGCGGGTTATGCGAGGGCGTGATGATCAGGCCATCGGCCTGCTCGCCGCCGCTGGCGTTATGCACCAGAATTGCGTGGCTGACCGCTGGAGTGGGAGTCAGCCCGTCATCGGCCAGCACTCTGACGCCGTTGCCTGCCAGCACTTCCAGCGCGGTGCCGTATGCCGGCTCGGAGAGCGCATGGCTGTCCTTGCCCACGTACATTGGCCCAGTGATTCCCGCGCTGTTGCGGTAATCGACCACGGCCTGGGTGATCGCGGCGATATGCGCTTCGTTGAAGGTGCCGTTCAGCGATGTGCCGCGGTGGCCGGAGGTGCCGAAGATGACTGCCTGGTCTGGGTTCGCGCTGGAAGGCACAATTCGGGTGTAGGCGTCGAGCACCGCCTGAAGATCGATCAGGTCGGTTTCCTGCGCCGGCTGGCCGGCTCGTTCGTGTGCCACTGCGTGTGTCTCCTAGGTGGTGCGATGTCCACGGGGTCGTAGACAATGGATAGTGATGAGCTACTACCCATACCCGCAAAACCCCTACCAGCGCCCGCCGGAATCGACCGGGCTGTCGGTGGCGTCGCTGGTGCTCGGCATCCTTTCGATGCTGGGCTTCGCCATAATCATTCTAGTTCCGCTGGCCGGAGTGATCACCGGGCACCTCGGCTACCGGCGTGAACCGAACTCGCGGGCGCTGTCGCTGGCCGGGCTGATCACCTCCTGGATCGCGTTGGTGATCGCGGTATCGCTCTATGCTTTGGTGATCTGGTTGGTCCTCTGGATGCCCGGGGCCATCAATGACTACACGGACTACGCCTACAACGACCTGAATTACTCCTAGGCCAGCGCCCAGGACGGTGCTATATTAACGATAATCGTTATTAACGACTATCGATAGGATCGCCATGTTCGCGGTATTGCCCCTTCTGCTGGTGCTCGTCATTCCCGCGGTAGTCCTCGGGATCCTCTACGTGCTGCGTCGCAAATCTTCAGATATCAGCGCAGTCGTCGCTTTCACCCGGATCGTCGCCTGGGTTGGCGTGGTGCTGATCGGCGGATCCGTGCTCGTCGGTACCGCGGCGGCGATCGTGAACGGTGAATCGACCCTCCAGGTGCCGGTCGAGCCGTACTGGCCTGAATTTCCCGCGGTCAGCGACGTGACGCCGGACCACGGCGACGCCGTACGCAGCGAAATCACCACGGTGACCGTGACCGCTGCAAACCTCGGCGCCGCAACCCGCGGCTTGCTTGCCGCGGGCTCCCTGGTTTCCGGCCTGGCCGTCATCGCGGTGCTGGCGGCGGTCATCGCACTGTGCAGCAAACTGCTGGCCGGCAAGCCGTTCAGCAATTCGCTGCTCCGCTCCGGGCGGCTTGCCGCCTGCGCTCTGGCCCTCGGAACACTCATCGGCCAGACGCTCACCGGCATCGGCGCCTACCGGGCAGGTGAGGAAACGCTGCGGGTGGACGGCTACTCCATGACCGGAGACCAGGTATTCTCCGGCCCGTCCCCGTGGCCGGTTCCCGCTTTCTCCATCAACTACGAATTCGCGCCGCTCTTCATGGCGCTGGCTATCCTGGTGGTGGTTGAGCTGGTTAATGCCGGCATGGTGATGGTGCGTCAGAACGAACAGCTGCGCGCCGAGACCGATGGGCTGGTCTGATCCGTGGAGTTGCGCAATGTGCACTGCAGGCTGACCGAATTGCTGGCCGAGCGCAAGATGACGGTCGTCCAGCTCGGCGAGCTGGTCGATGTCTCGGTGGTGAACCTGTCGGTGCTCAAAAACGACAGGGCCAAGGCCATCCGTTTCAGCACCCTGGTGGCCATCTGCCAGGCCCTGGAGTGCGAGATTGGCGAGTTGCTGGTCCTTCGTTAAGACATTAAAAGGCTGCGGCGCGGATTCCCGAGGGAATCCGCGCCGCAGCAGTGCCGATGTCCGGGGCCTTAGTGGATCGAGCCCATCAGCTTCTTCAAGGCAGGGGTAGCTGCCATCATGGCGATACCCAGGACGACGGCGGTGCCGCCCATGCCGATGAAGTACGGGATCTCATTGCCCTCGGTGTAGTAGGCGGCCAGCACACCCGACAGGGTGGTGCCCAGCGAAACCGAGAGGAAGAACAAGGCGATCATCTGGGTGCCGAAGGCGGCCGGCGCCAGCTTGGTGGCAATTGCCTGGCCCACCGGCGAGAGCAGCAGCTCGGCAAAGGTGCACAGCAGCAGGATGCCGACCAGTGCCAGCAGCGGAGTCTTCACGAAGGATTCCAGCGGGATGAACAGCAGGAAGGCCGCGCCCACAACCACCAGCGACAGTCCGAACTTCATCGAGGTGCGTGGCTGGCGCTTGCCCAGCTTGGTCCACAGGGCGGCGAAGATGCCGGCGAAGATGATGATGAAGACCGGGTTGATCGAGGTGACCCAGCTCGGCGGCATTTCCCAGCTGCCCAGGTGGCGGTCCAGCCGCTGGTCCGAGTAGGCGGCGATGAAGGTGAACTGCTGCTGGAACAGGGCCCAGAAGGCAGCCGAACCGATGTAGAACGGAATGAAGGCCCAGACCTGCTTGCGTTCGGTGGCGTTGACCTTCTTGCTGCGCAGGATCAATGCGAAGTACACGATCGACGCGGCGATCACCACGTAGGCGATGGTGCTTGCCAGATTCTGCGGGGTCACGATCTTGGACGCGAATGCGGCAATGATCAGGACGATCACGGCGACGAAGATGACCACGTAGCGGTTGCGCTCGGCGGCAGGCAAAGGGTTGCTCGGGATGCGCCCGGATTCCGGCAGCTTCTTGCGGCCCATGGCGTAGATCGCCAGTCCTATGGCCATGCCGACAGCTGCGGCCGCGAAGCCGATGTGGAAACCGTACTTGACCTGCAGCCAGCCGGTGAGCAGCGGGCCGAGCAGGCCGCCGATGTTCACGCCCATGTAGAACAGGGAGAAGCCTGCATCGATGCGCGGATCATCCTTGGAGTACAGGGATCCGACCAGGGCTACGGCGTTGGCCTTCAGGCCGCCGGAGCCGATGGCAACGAGGACCAGTCCGACGATTAGGCCCACATAGCCGGGCAACAGGGCCAGGCCGATGTGGCCGAGCATGATCGCGATGGCCGAGAAGAACAGGACGCGTTCCGAGCCGAACAGGCGGTCGGAGAGCCAGGCGCCCAGGATGGTGGACAGGTATACGGCGCCGCCGTAGGCGCCGACCAGCGACAGGGCCAGGCCCTGGTCCATGCCCAAGCCGCCGTCGGTGACCGAGTAGTACATGTAGTAGGCCAGCAAGCCCTGCATGCCGTAGAAGGAGAATCGCTCCCACATTTCGACGCTGAACAGGCTTGCGAGCGCACCGGGATGACCGAAGAAGGTCTTTCCGGAAGATTTGGTGCTCGTTGTTGCAGTAGACATACGTAACATTTTTCGCTTTTGCCTACGCGAGTACCTACTTATATGGGAAAGCTCACAACTGCATCTGAGTGGCCAGCGCGAGCAGCAGGCCTTCGTCGGAACGCGGGGAAATCAGCTGAATACTCATGGGTAACCCCTCATTGGAGTGGCCCACCGGAACGGTGATGGCAGCTACCGAGGCGACGTTCACCATGGACGTGTAGGGGGTGTATTGGCACTGCAACATATAATCCACATCTGCCGTGGATTGTGTATAGTGCCCGATCTTCGGCGGGATTGACGCCATGGCTGGGGTAGCCACCACATCGAAGGCGGACCACTGGCGCACGAAGTCCGCCGCTATCTGCTTCAACCGCGAACCGGCCTGCAGGCTCTGCTCCAGGGAGCGCTCGGCGGCGCGCCGGCGGAAGTCCCTGGCCAGTTCGCCCAGCAGCGAATCATCTAAGACCGGAACGGACTTCAGTCCGTTGGTCCACACCGCCGCGAAGGTTTCCGGATAGTCGGTGGCATAGTGCAGATTCGCCGGCTGGACGCGATGGCGTTCGCCAAGGCGTTCGAGCCCCTGGGCGAATGCCGCCCGGGCTTCCTGCGACAGCTCAATCTCGTAGACGGGTTCAAAAGGAGACTGGGTACTGTACCCGATTTTCAGGCCATCCAGGCGCTCGGGGTAGCTGCCCTGCAGCAACGGCAGGTAGTGGTCCTTGCCGCGCATGGCGTCCAGCAGCAAAGCCGCATCTAGGGCATCATGGGCCAGCGGTCCGCTGACGGCTAATTTCGGCGCACCCATGGGGTCGGTGTAGCCATCGAGGATGTCGCTGGGGATGCGCCCCAAGGAAGGCTTCAGCCCCACCAGTCCGCAGGCCGCCGCCGGGATGCGGACCGAGCCGCCGCCATCGGAGCCCGGGCCCAGCGGAATCATGCCGGCGGCAATTGCCGCGGCCTGCCCGCCGGAGGAGCCGCCCGAAGTGCGCGTTGGATCGAAGGGATTGCGCGAAGGGGGAGCGATGAGGTTCTCGGAATAGCTGCTCAGCCCGAACTCCGGGACCTGGGTCTTGCCCAGGATCACCACGCCCTCGGTGCGAAGCCTGGCCACCAAGGAGTGGTCGCGTCCGGCCACCGCCGCTGGCATGGCCGCGGTGCCGTAGGTGGTAGGCATCCCCGCCACATCGTTCAGGTCCTTGAACGCGGTGGGAAGACCGTGCAACCGGCCAATCTCCCCGCGGGCATGCGCCTCGTCGGCCGCTGCCGCGGCCTCCATCGCATTCTCCGCCACGTGGACGAAAGCACCGAGGTCCGCCTGCTCTTCGATGCGCTTGAGGTAGTGCTCGGTCACCTCGCGGCTTGAACGCTCGCCGCGGGCCAGCTCGTCTCGCAATTTCAGGGCGCTTGAGGGAAACATGTCGGCTTTCGACGCAGGAAATGACTAGTCTTATAAGCAAACACCCTATGTGAGAGGAATGCTAGCCGTGAGCGATTTTGAGACTGTCCAGGTCAATGATGTCCCGAAGGACGCCTTCATCCTCGATGTGCGCGAAGACTTCGAATGGGAAGCCGGCCGTGCCGCCGGAGCCACCCATATTCCCCTGGGCACCCTGCCGGAGAAGGTATCGGAGCTTGACCCGGATGTAGACACCTACGTCATCTGCCGTACCGGCGGCCGTTCGGCCCAGGCCGCCTCGTGGCTCACCGCCATGGGCTACACCGCCTTCAATGTTGCCGGCGGCTCGGATGCGTGGATCGAAGCGGGCTTGCCAATGGAAGCGGACAACGGCCAGGAGCCAACCGTACGATGAACTATGCCTATCTGGGACCTGCGGGCACCTTCACCGAGTCGGCCCTCCTGCAGGTTCCCGGGGCTGCCGATGCGCAGCGGATTCCCGCCTCCAACGTCAACGTGGCGCTGTCCATGGTGCGCGAAGGTGCCGCCGATGCGGCGATGGTGCCGATCGAGAACTCGGTAGAAGGCGGCGTTTCGGCCACCCTGGACGCGATTGCCCAGGGCGAATCGCTGCAGATTGTCTCCGAGATCCTGGTTCCGATCACCTTCGTGCTGGCGGTGCGCCCCGGCATCGACTCGCTGGAGCAGATCAAGCAGATCTCCACCCATGGGCATGCCTGGGCACAGTGCCGCTTATGGGCCGAAGCAAATATTCCCGGTGCCGCATTCACTCCGGCCTCCTCCACAGCCGCCGGCGCCCTGGCCCTCGAAGAGGCGGATCCTCCGCATGATGCGGCGATCTGCTCTCCGCTGGTGGCCCAGGAACGCGGCTTGAAGGTGCTGGTGAGCGGCGTCGAGGACAACGTCGGAGCGGTCACCCGCTTCATCCTGGTTACCCGCCCGGGAAGGATTCCGCAGCCGACCGGTGTGGACAAGTCAACGCTGATCCTGCCGCTTCCAGAAGACCGTCCCGGTGCGCTGATGGAACTCCTGGAGCAATTCACCGCACGCGGCGTGAACCTGTCGCGCATTGAATCCCGGCCTACCGGCAAGAGCCTGGGGGAGTACTTCTTCTCCGTGGATATCGAAGGCCATGTGGCCGAGGAACGCGTTGCCGCCGCGCTGTCGGGGCTGCACCGGCTGTCCCCGAAGCTCCGCTTCCTCGGTTCCTACCCGGCGGCTCAAGGCCTGGAAGCATCCGTGGACACGCACAATTCCGACGCGGCCTTCAGCGAGGCCCGCGCCTGGGTGCAGTCGCTGCGCGACCGGGTCTAGGCACAGTGATCCCCCGGCCGTTCCTCCTGGAGGGGAAACGGCCGGGGGATCAGCAGCAGTTATGGGGCGCGCAGGCGCAGTGCGCTCGGGTTCACGGACACCTGCAGTTCATTGACCTGGCCGGTGGGGTCCCCATCGATCTGGGTATTCATCGGCTCATCGCAGCGCAGCGACACGCCAGTGGTCTGGTAGAAGCTCATGACCGGGATCTTGTTCTTGGCGCGGAATGCGGTCTTCAGCAGGATCCACGTCCAGCCCGCGGCCGAGCGGGGCGAGAGCACCACGGCATCCAGCACGCCGTCGTCGATCTTGGCGTCCGGCACGAAATCCAGACCCTGCAGCTTGCCGCAATTGGCGAACAGCACCGAACGGACCTTGCGGGTCTGCCAGCTCTCGTCCTCCGAGAGCTTGAAGCTGACCTTCTTGCGCCGGCCCGGCAGCTGGCGCAGCCCGGCTTCCGAATAGGCAAGCCAGCCAACCTTGGATTTCAGCTCTTCATTGGTGTCGTCGAACAGGTCTGCGTCGGTGCCCACGCCGGCGATGACCAGGAACGCATGGTCTGCCTCGTTGCCGTCCAGCAGCTGCAGCTTCATATGCCCGACGTCGATCCGGCGAACCATTCCGCGTACCGCGACCAGCGCCGCGGTATGCAGGTCATCCACGGGGATGTCCACGTTGCGGGCCAGCAGGTTTCCGGTGCCCAGCGGCAGGATCCCCAGGGACGCGTCGGTGCCTTCGAGCACTTCTGCGACGGCGCGGATGGTTCCGTCGCCGCCGGCGGCAATAATTGTGTCGCATTGCGCATCGAGTGCTTCCCGGGCTGCGTCCTGGCCGGGATTCTCCTTGGTGGTTTCAAGGACCAGGGGCGCTTCCAGTCCTGCCTCGGCGCAGACACGGGCCACCGCTTCCCTCGCTTCGCCAGCACCTGACTTGGAAGGATTGATCACCAGAGCCACCTTTGCGGCGACCGACTGGGCGGCCGCTTCGGGCTGCTTGGCCAATGGCTTGCTGTAGTTCGAAAGCTTGCGCACCGAATACCAACTGGTCGCCGCGGCGGCAGCTGCAGCAACCACGGCAGAGAAAACGATCACACGATTTGTCTGCATAATGCTCTCATCGTACTCATGATTGCTACCCTTAACATGTGATCGACCTGAAAATGCTCACCGAAAATCCGGATTTGTACCGTGCCTCGCAACGCGCGCGCGGTGCCGACGAGTCGTTAATCGACCAGCTGCTGGCGGCTGACACGGCACGTCGTGAAACCATCGCCACCTACGAGCGCCTGCGTGCCGAGCAGAATGCGTTCTCCAAGAAGGTCGGCAAGGCCAAGGGCGACGAGCGCGCCGCCCTGCTTGCCGAGGTCAAGGAGCTCGCCGCCGCGGTCAAGTCTGCCCAGGCCGAGTCCGATACGGCCGCCGCCAAGTGCACCGCCCTGCAGCGTTCCATCCCCAACCTGATCATCGACGGCATCCCCGCCGGCGGCGAAGACGACTTCACCGTCGTCAAGCACGTGGGCACCATCCGCGACTTCAAGGCCGAGGGCTTCGAGCCGCTGGACCACCTGCAGATCGCCGAGAAGCTGGACGCCATCGACATGGAGCGCGGCGCCAAGGTATCCGGCTCCCGCTTCTACTTCCTCAAGGGCATCGGTGCCCGCCTGGAAATCGCGATGATGAACATGGCCCTGGATGTGGCCATGGACCACGGCTTCATTCCGATGATCACCCCGACCCTGGTCCGCCCGGAAACCATGCAGGGCACCGGCTTCGACGTCGAGCACGACGACGAGATCTACAAGCTCGAGCGCGACAACATGTACCTGGTCGGCACCTCCGAGGTAGCCCTGGCCGGCTACCACGCGGACGAGATCATGGACCTGTCCGACGGCCCGATCCGCTACGCCGGCTGGTCCTCCTGCTACCGCCGCGAGGCCGGTTCGGCGGGCAAGGACACCCGCGGCATCATCCGCGTGCACCAGTTCAACAAGCTGGAGATGTTCGTCTACGCCAGCGTCGAGGACGCCGAGGCGGAACACGAGAAGCTGCTGGCCATGGAAGAGGACATGCTCGGCCGCATGGAGCTGGCCTACCGCGTCATCGACACCGCCGCGGGAGATCTGGGCATGAGCGCCGCGCGCAAGTTCGACTGCGAAGCCTGGGTTCCGACCCAGGGCACCTTCCGCGAGCTGACCTCGACCTCGAACTGCACCACCTTCCAGGCCCGCCGCCTGAACATCCGCGAACGCGAGATCGTCGACGGCAAGGCAGGCAAGACCCGTTCGGTGGCAACCCTGAACGGCACCCTGGCCACGACCCGCTGGATTGTCGCGATCCTGGAAAACCACCAGAACCCTGATGGTTCGGTCAACGTGCCGAAGGCCTTGCAGCCGTACCTCGGCGGACTCGAAGTGCTCAAGTAGGCAATGCCGAGCAGGTGCCGGCCTCCCCTCGCGGGGCGGCCGGCACCTGCGTTTAACCGGTTGTTCACCTGGTGCTGTGCCTTGGGTCATCGCCAAATACCTGCGCTGATGGTTAACTTGAGCCATGACTGTTATGACTAAGCTCGGCAACGACGACCGGCTGACCAAGCAAAAATTGATGATTTGCCTTGACGTGGACGGCACCATCGTCAACCACCAGGGCGAAATGAGCCAGCGCGTGCGCGACGCCGCGCGGGCAGTCGTGGCCCAGGGCCACGAAGTGATCATCTCCACCGGCCGCTCCCTGGGTGCGGCCCTGCCCATCATGGAAGAACTGGGCATCGACCACGGCTACGTCGTGGTCAGCAATGGCGGGGTGCTCGCGAAGGTGTCAAAGGACGGCGTCGAGATCCTGCACCGCGAGATCTTCGACCCCTCGACAGCGCTCACCGCGCTGCGCGAACAGCTTCCCAACGCCAAGTACGCCCTGGAAAACGAACGCGGCGAATTCCTTTCCAGCGAGACCTTCGGCGACATGAGCTTCGGCGCCGAGAGCAAGGTGGTGGATTTCGTCGAGCTGGTGAACAGCAAGGCAGTGCGCGTGGTGGTCTTCTCCACCGACAACACCGCAGAGGAATTCGGGCATGCAGTGCAGAGCCTGGGGCTCTCCGGGGTGACCTACTCGGTGGGCTGGACCGCCTGGCTGGATATTGCAGCCGACGGCACCACCAAGGCCAGCGGGCTGGAGCGCTTGCGCGCCGTCTTGGATTTCCACGCCGATGACACGCTGGCCGTCGGCGACGGGCGCAATGACATCGAGATGCTCCAGTGGGCCGGCCACGGCGTGGCCATGGGCCAGGCCCCGGATGAGGTCAAGGACGCCGCGGACGAGGTCACCGAACACGTTGACGCCGATGGCCTGGCCATCGTCCTGGAAGGACTGCTCGGCGAATAGCCGCAGCTGCTACAGCTGGTCGGTGTACTCCAGCAGGCGGGCGATCGCCGCCCGCGCACCCAGCTCGTCGTTGTAGCCCGTGCGCACGATCGCGGCGGAGACCGCCTGCGGGGTGATCCCCAGGATCTCGGCGACGGCTTTCTGCTGCCCGCGCACCCCGGGGGTGAGCAGGTCGACAACCGCCCATTCGGCCTCGGTGCGGGTGCGGATCCAATGCCCGAGCATGCGCAGCAGGCCTTCGAGCTCGCCGTCCATCTCGTCGTTGCCCGAGGACACGCAGATCGGGACCCTTTCGCCACGGTGGCTGGCGGCTTCCAGGGCGCCGAGCGCGCGCCGCACCGCCTTGCCTTCGACCAGGTCGGCCTCCACGGGCACCGGCTCATACAGGCTGCCGATGCCCAGCCCGATATTGCAGAAGTTCAGCCGTGCCGCGCGCAGCAGCGCGTCCACTGCAGCCTCGGGGCCATCAGGCACCCCGAGCAGCAGCTGGCCGCTGAGCGCGGTGAACGGCGCGTGCGAGCCGACCTGCTCCAGCTGGTGCCACAGCTGCTCGCTGGCGGCGGCAACATCGGTGACCGAGCGGGGCCGGGGGCTGAGCGCAACGACAAACATGATTCAAGTATTGCGTGTGCAACCTGGTTTGTCTCGCACTGCACGGCACCTCGCGGCTAACTGCGCTGCCTAAGCCTGATGCTGGTCCGCCGGATGAACAGCTGCGTCGCGGGGCCGATGAGCAGGGCATAGGCCACGGTGCCGATGCCTACCGGTCCGCCCAGCAGCCAGCCAATGGCCAGCACCGAGAGCTCCAGGGCTGTGCGGACCAGCCGGATGGAAACGCCCGTGTGCCGATGCAAGCCGGTCATCAGCCCGTCGCGAGGGCCAGCTCCGAAGTGGCTGCCGATGTACAGCGCCCCGCCCAGCCCGTTGACCAGGATCGCGACGGCGACCACCAGCAGCTGCAGGCCCAGGCCGTGGACTTCCGGCAGGATGCGCAGGAAGAAGTCCAGCGCCAGGCCCAGATAGAGCGTATTGGCGATGGTGCCCAGTCCCGGCCATTGCTTGAGCGGAATCCACGCCAGCAATACCAGGGCGCCGGTGAAGATGACGATGGTGCCCAGCGAGAGCGGCACGTGGTTCGCGATGCCTAGATGCAAGACATCCCAAGGGTCGACGCCCAGCTGCGCACGGATCAGCATTGCCATGGCCAGCGCGTAGAGCGTCAGGCCAAGGAAGAGGGTAGTGAAGCGCAGGGGCAGCCGCCCGGCGGAAAGCTGCTGGCGCGGGGACAGGTTCGTGATGGTCATGGAAGCAATGCTCCGGTAAATTGGACTTGGAAAAAATAGCCAATTTTGAATGGGTGGATTCATGGGACGCGTCACAGCCACGGCGCTTGCCGGCATGCTCGGTGCAATTGATGCTTCAATGCCGGCCTACCGCTGGCTCTACCTGGCCTTGCGCGCGCTGATAGCCAACGGCCGGATCCTGCACGGCACGGCGCTGCCCAGCGAACGCGACGCCGTGGCCGCCCTCGGGCTGAGCCGCACCACCGTATCGCGCGCGTACTCCGAGCTGCGCGATGCTGGATATGCCAGTGCCCGCCGCGGATCGGGGACCGTCGCCCAGCTGCCTGGAGGTCCGGTCTCCGGAGGCGCGGAGCCGTTGCCGCTGGGCGGGTTCGGGCCGCTGCCTGGAAGTCATGCAGTCGACCTGACATGCGCGGCTCCCACCGCTCCTGCGGGGATGATCGCCGGGTTCGAGGCTGCCCTGGAGCAGCTTCCGCGCTACGCGGCGGGCATGGGCTACTACCCGCTGGGCATTGAGCCATTGCGCGCCGCCCTGGCCGAGCACTACACCCGCAAGGGCCTGCCGACCAGTCCGGAACAAATCATCGTCACCTCAGGTGCGCTCTCCTCGGTAGCCGCCGCCGGGCGCGCGGTGCTGGGCCGCGGGCAGACGGTGCTGGCAGAATCTCCCACCTATCCGAATTCGTTGCTGGCGCTCAAGGCCCACGGGGCGCGCACCGCCGCCGTGCCGATCGGCCCAGAAGGATCGGATCTTGAGCAGATCGCCGAAGCGCTGCAGGCGATCTCGCCCGCGGCGATGCTGTGCCTGCCGGATTTCCACAATCCGGTAGGCACGCTGCTCGATGATGCCGGACGCGAACGCTGGGCTGCGTATCTGGACCGCGCCGGAACCGTGGGGATTGTCGATGAGACCTGCGCCGAGCTATGGCTCGATGAGCGGCCCGAGGTCCTGCCGATGGCCGCATTTTCCAGGAACCTGATCAGCGTGGGCAGTGCCAGCAAGTCGCATTGGGGAGGCCTGCGCCTTGGCTGGATCCGCTCTCCGCGCCATATGGCTGGGGCGCTGGCCCGCTCCAGGATGAGCATGGACTTGGGTGCTCCGGTGCTGGAACAGCTGGTGCTGGCCAATGCGCTCGCCTCGCAACCGGCCCTGTCCGTGGCGACCCGCAATGGCCTGCGGGAAAACCGGGACTGGCTGATCGGCGAACTGGGCAAGCTGCTGCCCGATTGGGAACCCAACCGTCCCGCTGGTGGCCTGAGCCTGTGGTGCCATCTGCCGCAGCCGCGTTCCAGCGCGCTGGCCCGCCGGCTAAAGGGCGTGCTGCTGGCTCCCGGGTCGACCTTTGCCGTCGAGGGGCACGGGCTGGAGCACTATATGCGCCTGCCCTTCGCCCAGGACCGTGCGCAGCTTCAGCAGGCTGTGCCGGTCATTGCCGCGGCCTGGCGGCAGGTGGCAGCCTAGGCAGGGGTGTGGTTGGGCTCGACCTGCTGGGCTGGCAGCGTCACGATTGCGTACTTGAAGAAGAACTGCGTCGCCGGGCCAATCAGCAGTGCATAGGCCACCGTGCCCACGCCCACCGGTCCGCCGAGCAGCCAGCCGATCCCGAGCACGCACACCTCGATGCTGGTGCGCAGCAGGCGGATTGATTTGCCGGTCCGCAGATGCAGCCCGGTCATCAGCCCATCGCGTGGTCCGGGGCCGAAATGGCAGCCGATGTACAGTGCGCCGCCCAGGCCATTGATGGCAATGGCGCCAACCAGGGTCAGGATCTGCCAGGCCAGGCCTTGGACGTCGGGGATGAGCCAGAGGAAGAAATCCAGGCCGAGCCCGATGAGCAGCACGTTGGCAATGGTGCCCAGTCCGGGCCATTGCTTCAGCGGGATCCAAGCCAGCAGCACCACCACGCCGACGATGATCACGATGGTTCCCAGCGACAGCGGAATGTGGTTGGCCAGGCCCAGATGCAGCACATCCCATGGGTCCACGCCGAGCTGGGCACGGATCAGCAGCGCCATGGCCAGCGCAAAAAGCATCAGGCCGATGAACAGATTTGCCAGGCGCAGCGGGAGCTTCCCGGCGCGCAACTGATCGAGCGGGGTGAGATTGTGCAGGGTCATGATGATTCAAGGCTAGCCTCGCGCCGAACCGCCACGGTAATCCGCAGGTATCAGTTGGTCATATTCCCGGTGCCAGTTAACGAAGGGCAAAGCGTCGTTGAAAAGTGGGCCAACTCAGCCCAGTGCACCCAGTATCGCGATGCCCAGCGCCTGTGGCAGCTCGCTCAGGCCTGAGCGCTGCTGCTGGATAGCCGTTGCATCGGTTTCAGCACCTACCGTGGCCCGGATGCCTGGCGGGCGCAGTGCAGGAACATGGATGAACAATGACGGGACCGGTTGGGAATAGGCCATATACGCAACGTGATTGCAGACGAAACGCCCGGCGTCCTCGGACACGCTGGCCTCAAGGCCGGCGGCCAGCAGGGCCTGGGCGGCCGCCGTTGGATTGATGCTCGCCTCCACGCGCGTCGGGGCGTTCTCCCTGATCGCTGTTGAGCGAGGCTGCTCTCCATCATTGTCTGGAATGCGCGCATGATCCTCGTTGACCGCCCAGCGCTCCGGAGTAATCGCGGCTCGGCCCCCGGCCTCGCCAACGCAAATCAACGCATCGGGCTGATGCTCGGCCAGCAACGAGGCAAGGACCTGCCCGGAGGCCGCGAAGGACACCGGTAGGATCGCGGTGGTCACCTCGTGCTCGCCAAGTCGAGCTGGCAGCTGGCGGACCGCCTCGCCGCTGGCATTGAATGCGTCATTGCCGAAGGGCTCGAAACCGGTGACCAGAATGTGCATGAACCCATTATGTCCCCAAACTGTCGGTGTCCGCTGATAGGACTGGGGTAATGGTTCGCTCGACAGATCTTGGCTAGGTGCTCATGATAATCGTGGTTTTTGTACTCGTCATCCTCAATATTCTTGCAACGGCATGTGTTGCTCTGCTGCTGATTCGCAGGACTTCGGGCTCCGAAGGCACCCAGGTCCAGGACGCGGTGCGTGCTGGAAATGCGGAGCTGAGGCAGGAACTGGGAACCCAGCGCACCGAACTGCGCCAGGGCATGGGCGAGGTGCGCACCGAGCTCGACGCCAAGCTGACCGCGATGGCCGAAGCCAATGCGAACCGCCATCTGCAGGTCCAAGTGCTGCTACAGCAGGAAATGGAAAAGCTGCGCGCCGGCAATGAAGCCAAGCTCGAGAAGATGCGCGAAACGGTAGACGAGAAGCTGCAGGGAACCCTGGAGAAGCGGCTCGGGGATTCCTTCGAACTGGTCAGCAAGCGGCTGGAAATGGTCCAGAAGGGCCTGGGTGAAATGCAGTCCCTGGCCCAGGATGTCGGCGGGCTCAAACGCGTGCTTACCAACGTGAAGAGCCGCGGGTCCTGGGGAGAAGTGCAGCTGGCCCGACAGCTGGAAGACATCCTCACCGCAGAGCAGTACGAGCAGAACGTGGCGGTGGTCCCTGGCAGCCGCGAGGTTGTCGAGTTCGCGGTGATCCTTCCCGGCCGGGACGCCGGAACGATCTACCTGCCGATCGACTCCAAGCTGCCTCAGGAAGACTACGAGCGCCTGCTCGATGCCCAGGAGCACGGAGACAAGGCGGCCATCGCCGCGGCCGGCAAGGCGCTGGACCGGGCAATCCTCGATCAGGCCAAGCTGATCTCCAGCAAGTACATCGCCCCGCCGTACAGCACCGACTTCGCCATCATGTACCTGCCCACCGAAGGCCTGTTCGCCGAGGTGGTGCGCAGCCCGGGGCTGGCCAGCAAGCTGCAGACCGAGCACCGGGTGCTGGTCACCGGGCCGACCACCCTGATGAGCCTGCTGAACTCGCTGCAAATGGGCTTCCGCACCCTGGCCATCGAGAAGCGCAGCAGCGAAGTGTGGCAGGTGCTCTCGGCAGCCAAGGAAGAATTCCGCAAGTACGGAGATGTTTGGGACAAGCTGGGCAAGCAGCTGGCCACGGCGCAGAACACGGTGCGCGATGCCGGGACCCGGACCCGGGCGGTGGAGCGCAAGCTCAAGGACGTGCAGACCCTGGAAGTTGCCGCGCAGGACGACGTGCTCAGCTCGCTGCTGCCCGAGGCATAAGGCCACCCGGAAAAAGCAATGGCGGCGACCCCCGCATGGGGATCGCCGCCAATTCAGCTCAGGTCCAGCGACTATGCCTTGAAGCGCTCGATGGAGCGAGCCAGCTCGGCCTCGGCAGCCTCGCGGCCTTCCCAGCCCTCGGCCTTGACCCACTTGCCTGGCTCCAGGTCCTTGTAGCGGGTGAAGAAGTGCTCGATCTCCTTGATCAGCCATTCGTCGATGTCTTCAAGTTCCTTGATGTGGTCAAAGCGCTTGTCGGCAGGAACGCACAGCAGCTTGGCATCGCCACCGCCATCGTCGGTCATGTTGAAGACGCCAATCGGGCGGGCTTCCACGACAACGCCTGGGATCAGGTCGACACCCGGGAGGTAGACCATGGCATCCAATGGATCGCCATCTTCACCCAAGGTATCGTCGAAGTAGCCGTAGTGGGTTGGGTACTGCATCGAGGTGAACAGCACGCGATCCAGGCGCAGGCGGTGGGTCTCGTGGTCGATCTCGTACTTGACGCGCGATCCGGTAGGGATCTCGATGGTCACGTCGTGGCTCATGAAAAGCACACTCCTAAACTAGTCTTAGGGATATCCGCTAATAAGGGTATCGCCCCATTGCGCCTGATGGATAAAACTGCGAGAGGAATGTAACCATATGAACACTGCCGCCCGACGCGCCATAACGCTGGGGGTGGCGATTGTTGCCGTGGTTGCAGTCGTCGTCGCGATGCTCCTGGCCCCGCGATTCTTCACCGGGGAGCCCGAAGCTTCCTACACCCCGGCTAGCGCGCAGCTGGCCGCGCCATCCCCAGTCGCCGTGCGGGATCTGGACCCCGAAGCCGTGCAGCCGGACCCCGGGATCCTCGCCGCGAAGCTGGACGCCATCCTTGCCGACAAGCCCGACCGGACCTCCTTCAGCGCCCAAGTGGTGGACGTCGCCACGGGCAACGTCCTGTATGACAAGAATGCCGCCGCAAACGGCACCCCGGCCTCCAGCCTGAAGGTCGCCACCGCCATCGCCGCCCTCGACGCCCTGGGCGGAGGCACCCAGCTGTCCACCAGCGTGCTGCTCGATGGCGGAACGCTGATCCTGCGCGGCGGGGGCGATGTGCTGCTGGGCGACGGGGAATCCGACCCGGCGCACCCCAAGGGCTATGCAGGACTGGCGACCTTGGCCAAGCAGACCGCCGATGAGCTTGAAAAACGCGGGATCAGCGAGGTCGAGCTGTGGCTGGACGACTCGCTGTTCGGCGACGCGCACAGCAACCCGGACTGGGACAAGTCGTTGTTCACCTCGAACAATATTGGCGAGGTCTACCCGATAGCGCACTACGCCGGGCGTGCCGGGCAGAGCACCAGCACCGCCTACCAGTCCGACGCCGCCCAGCAGGTCCGCAAGGTCTTCGCCCGGGCCCTGGGCGAGCGCATCACGGTGACCGAGGGCGGCCGCGGACCCTATGCCGGCGGCGAGCAGATCACCGAGGTGAAATCCGCGCCGCTGCGTGATGTCGTCAAGCACATGCTGCTGGTCTCGGATAACTACATCGCCGAAACCATGGGACGGCTGGTCGCGCTCAAGCGCCAGATGCCCGCCGAGCAGGCGGGAGCCGCCGTCGCCGCGGTAGCCGCCGAGCACGGGGCGAGTGGCCTTTCGCTGGTGGACGCCAGCGGCCTGGCCGCCAAGAACCAGATTTCGCCCGCCGCGCTGACCGCAGTGCTGCGCTCGGCGGCCACCAGCGGCAAGCCGGAATTGCGCGAGCTCGTCTATTCGCTGCCGGTCTCCGGCTACAACGGCACCCTGATGCACCGCCTGGACGGTGCCGCGACACTTGGCCTGGTCCGTGCCAAGACCGGCTCGCTGACCGGCGTGGCCACGCTGACCGGCATGACCATGACCGAGGACGGGCGCCTGCTCGCCTTCTCGATCTACGCAAACCAGCCCAACGGAGCACTCGCACCCCACAAGCCAACCATTGACTCTGCAGTCACCGCCATCCGCGGTTGTGGCTGCCGGAGCTGAAAGCTCAGGAGCAGTAAATGAACCAGTTCGTCGATTGGAAGCTGGCGGCCAAGGCCGCGAAAACCCTGATGCCCGCCGGGCCGAAGATCCAGGCCCAGGATGCCGCCCGAATCGTCGAGGAACTGCGCATCGCCGCCGGCGAAGGCCTGGTGGAGGCCGAGAAGGTCTCCAGGCTGGCCTCGACTGCGCCAGCGCAGACCCTGGTGGTGGACCGCTCAGGCTGGGCCAAGGCCGTCAGCCAGAACTTCGCGGCCATGCTCCCGTCAATGCGCCAGGATGTCCCCGGCGCGGTACCGCTGATCGCCGGCGCCGAACTCGGCGCAGTGCTCTCGGTGCTCGGCACCCGGGTGCTGGGCCAATTCGATCCGTTCGTCGGACCCCGGCTGCTGCTCAATGCCCCGACCATCACCCAGATCCGCGGCGAACTGAACGTCAACGCCCGCGACTTCTACCTGTGGATCGCCACCCATGAGCAGACCCACCGCCTGCAATTCGAGCATGCCCCCTGGATCCCCGAGGTCATGAAGCAGACGCTGGCCGAGGCCTTCGAGCCGCTGGCCGGCACTACCAATTCCATGGGCGCACTCGGCGAACGCCTGAAATCCATGAAGTCCGAGGTTTCCGAGCTGACCAGCATCATGTCGGTGCTGGAGGGCCACGCCATGGTGGTGATGAACGGTGTCACCTCGATCCGCAGCATCAAGACCATCCGCCGCCGCTTCGAAGCCCGCGGCGAGAACCGCTCGGCCGTGGCGATCCTGCTGGGCAAGCTGCTGGGCCTGGATGCCAAGGCGCTGCAGTACAAGCGCGGGGCGAAATTCGTGCGTCATATCGTCGATGAGATCGGCTATGAAGGCTTCAACGAGATCTTCACCGCCCGCGAGCTGTTCCCCAGCTCCGAGGAACTCGACCACCCCGAACGCTGGCTGGCCCGCACCCGATGAGCCGCGCCCTGCACCTCGCCCGCGGCGCGATCCAGGCCAGCTGCGCGCCGGGGCTGAACCTGATCGGGGTCTCCGGCGGCGCCGACTCGCTGGCCCTGGCCATTGCCGCGGCGACGCTGCCTGGTTCCTTCGGTGCGGTGGTCATCGACCACGGCCTGCAGGCCGGCAGCGCCGAGGTGGCCGAGCACGCCGCCGCGCAGTGCCGCGAGCTGGGGCTGGATCCGGTGCAGGTGATCCGGGTCGAAACCTCGAAAGATGAGGATTCGGCGCGCAAGGCCAGATACCGGGCCTTCGAAGCGGCGATCATCCAGCACAATGCGCAGACGCTGATGCTCGCGCATACCCGCGACGACCAGGCCGAGCAGGTGCTGCTCGGATTGCTGCGCGGATCGGGTACCCGTTCGCTGGCAGGCATCCCGGCCCGCCGCGGACCCTACCGGCGTCCCCTGCTGGACCTGTCCAGGGAGCAGACCGAGCAGATCTGCCGGGTGGCGGGCCTGGACTTCTGGGAAGATCCGAGCAACACGGACACCGGCTACCGGCGCAATCTCATCCGCCACCGGATCCTGCCCTTGCTGCGCGCGGAACTTGGCGAGCATGTCCCCGTTGCCCTGGCGCGCACCGCCAGCCTGGCTGCCGCCGACGCCCAGGCACTGGATTCCTGGGCGCAGGCGGCCAAGGCCGAGCATGGGTTGCGGATCGCGGAACTGGCCAAGCTGCCGGTGGCCGTCAGCTCGCGAGTATTACGCCTGGCCGCCATGGAAGCCGGCGCTAGGAATGTGGGCTATGAGCGAACGGCGGCGCTTTGCGCGCTGGCCGGATTCGGCGTCCCCAAGTCCAAATCGGCTGGTCCGGTGCAGCTCGATGGCGCGATCAGCGCCTTCCGCCGGCAATCGGTGATAGTTTTCACCACAACCGGCTAAACAACAATCCGCCAAATGTGGCACTCTAGGTAAGTACCACACCTCTAGAATCAGGAGAATTCTCGTGGATTCCAATGCAGTCAAAGCCGATCTTGCGCACGTTCTGTACACCAAGGAAGAAATCCAGGCCCGCGTGGAGGAACTCGCCGCGCAGATCGACAAGGACTACGAGGGCCGCGACATCCTCGTGGTAGGTGTGCTCAAGGGCGCCGTGATGATCATGGCCGACCTGGTCCGCGCGCTGAACTCCCACCTGACCATGGACTGGATGGCAGTGTCCTCCTACGGTTCGGGTACCCAGTCCTCCGGTGTGGTGCGCATCCTCAAGGACCTGGACTCCGACTTGATGGGCAAGCATGTGCTGATCGTCGAGGACATCATCGACTCCGGCCTGACCTTGTCCTGGCTGAAGTCCAACCTGGAATCCCGCGGCCCGGCATCGGTGGAAATCTGCACTCTGCTGCGCAAGCCCGAGGCCGCCAAGGTGGAAATCGACGTCAAGTACGTCGGCATGGACATCCCGAACGAATTCGTCGTGGGCTACGGCCTGGACTACGCGGAAAAGTACCGCAACCTGGATTGCGTGGGCACCTTGGCCCCGCACATTTATCAGTAGGGAACTTTTCGCGCCATTGGGGCGTTGAGAAGTATCGAAGGTGGCGTGACCCGGACGCCAGAGCAGTGCGTGAGGGGGATGCGCCAGGCGCGGGGCCTGGCGGATCAATGAAAACGAAGAAGCTTTTTAACAGCTGGATCATTTGGGTTTTGGTCGGCGTCGTGGCAGTGGTGCTGTTCCTGCCGATGGTCTTTGGCAATAATTCTGCCAAGGTGGATACCTCCGTCGGCTTGCACCAGCTGACCAGCGGCAATGTCACCGAAGCGAAGATGTTCGATGGCGACCAGCGTGTCGACCTGAAGCTGCGCGACGCCCTGAAGGTGGACGGCGTGGACAAGGGCACCACGGTGAGCTTCTACTACTCCACCGCCCGCGCCGAACAGGTCGTCGATGAGATCAACAAGGCCAATCTGGGCAAGTTCACCGACCAGCCGGTGGAAAGCAACTGGCTGCTGTCGATGCTCGGGATCATCATCCCGTTCCTGCTGATCGCCGGCATTTTCTGGTTCATCCTCGCCCGCTCGCAGGGCGGCGGCTCCAAGGTCATGCAGTTCGGCAAGTCCAAGGCGAAGCTGATCACCAAGGACATGCCGCAGGTGACCTTCAAGGACGTCGCCGGCGCCGACGAAGCAGTGGAAGAACTTCACGAAATCAAGGAATTCCTGCAGGAGCCAGCCAAGTTCCAGGCCCTGGGCGCGAAGATCCCCAAGGGCGTGCTGCTCTACGGCCCTCCGGGCACCGGCAAGACCCTGCTGGCCAAGGCGGTGGCCGGCGAAGCCCAGGTCCCGTTCTACTCGATCTCCGGCTCCGACTTCGTCGAGATGTTCGTCGGCGTGGGCGCCTCGCGCGTGCGCGACCTGTTCGAACAGGCCAAGAACAACTCCCCGGCGATCATCTTCGTCGACGAAATCGACGCGGTGGGCCGCCACCGCGGCGCCGGCATCGGCGGCGGCAACGACGAGCGCGAGCAGACCCTGAACCAGCTGCTCGTCGAGATGGACGGCTTCGATGCCACCACCAACGTCATCCTGATCGCCGCGACCAACCGTCCCGACGTGCTGGACCCGGCGCTGCTGCGCCCGGGCCGCTTCGACCGGCAGATCCCGGTGGAGGCACCGGACTTGAAGGGCCGCGAGCAGATCCTGTCGGTGCATGCCAAGGGCAAGCCGATGGACGCCACCGTGGATCTGAACGCCGTCGCGAAGAAGACCCCGGGCTACACCGGCGCCGATTTGGCCAACGTGCTCAACGAGGCCGCGCTGCTCACCGCACGCTCCAACGCGAACCTGATCGACGACCGCGCGCTGGATGAGGCCATCGACCGCGTCATGGCCGGCCCGCAGAAGCGCACCCGGCTGATGGACGAGCACGAGCGCAAGGTCACCGCCTACCACGAGGGCGGGCACGCGCTGGTCGCCGCCGCGATGAACCAGACCGCACCGGTCACCAAGATCACCATCCTGCCGCGCGGCCGCGCGCTGGGCTACACCATGGTGGTTCCGGAATCCGACAAGTACTCGGTCACCCGCAACGAGCTGCTGGACCAGATGGCCTACGCCATGGGCGGGCGCGTCGCCGAGGAGATCGTCTTCCACGACCCGTCCACCGGAGCATCGAACGACATCGAGAAGGCCACCGCCACCGCGCGCAAGATGGTCACCGAATACGGCATGAGCGAGAAGGTCGGCGCGGTGCGCCTGGCCGGCTCGGCAGCCGAGCAGGGCATGGGCAACGCCGCCCGCGAATTCTCCGACGAAATGGCCCACCTCGTGGACCAGGAGGTACGCGAGCTGATCGAGCAGGCGCACAACGACGCCTACCAGGCGCTGACCGCCAACCGCCATGTGCTCGACCGCCTGGCCCTGGCCCTGCTGGAGCGCGAGACCCTGAACCAGGCGGAGATCGCGGAGATCTTCGCCGACCTGGTCAAGCGCGAGAAGCGCGAAGTCTGGCTGAGCAACGAGGCCCGTCCGGTGCACAGCGAGGGCCCGATATTAAGCCCCAAGGAGCGCGCAGCTTCCTCGACCGACTAGGATCGAAGCGTGAGTGAACTGAAAGAGATTGACCAGCCGCGGATCGCGGCAGCCGTGCGCGAGATCCTGGAGGCCATCGGCGAGGACCCCGACCGCGACGGCCTGGTCGACACCCCGAAGCGGGTGGCCAAGGCCTACGCGGAGTTCTTCGCCGGCCTGCACCAGCAACCGGCAGACCACCTGTCCACCACCTTCGACATCGAGCACGATGAGATGGTGCTGGTCAAGGACATCCCGTTCTACTCGACCTGCGAGCACCACCTGGTGCCCTTCTACGGTTCGGCGCATATCGGCTACATCCCGGGCAAGGGCGGCAAGGTCACCGGCCTGTCCAAGCTGGCCCGCCTGGTCGAGGTGTACGCCCGCCGCCCGCAGGTCCAGGAACGCCTGACCACCCAGATCGTCGATGCGCTGGTGGAGCACCTGAGCCCGGCCGGCGCGATTGTCGTTGTCGAATGCGAGCACATGTGCATGTCCATGCGCGGGGTGCAGAAGCCCGGAGCGAAGACCGTGACCAGTGCGGTGCGCGGCCAGCTGCGCGAGACTGCCACCCGTGCCGAAGCCATGAGCCTGATCCTCGGAAAGTAGGAACCCCATGTCGCTTGGAGCGATCCCGGGCACCGGCCCGAACACCAGCCCCTTGCCCATCATCCGCAAGTCCAAGAAGAAGACGATGGCCGACCTGCCCACCGGCCGCACCCTGGTCATGGGCATCCTGAACGTCACCGAGGACTCCTTCTCGGACGGCGGGAAGTACCTGTCCACCGATGCCGCGATCGACCAGGGCCTGAAGCTGCTCTACTCCGGCGCGGACATCATCGACGTGGGCGGCGAATCCACCCGCCCCGGCGCCAAGGACGTGGATCCAGCCCTCGAGCAGGAGCGCATCATCCCGGTCATCGAAGCCCTGGTGAAGGCCGGCGCGGTGATCTCCGTGGACACCATGCATGTCTCCACCGCCCGCGCGGCCATCGAAGCCGGCGCGCACATCATCAACGACGTCTCGGGCCTGACCTACGAGCAGGGCATGCCCGAGCTGATCGCTGAAACCGGCGTCCCCTACGTGCTGATGCACCGCCGCGGCACCGCGCAGAACATGGTCGCCGAGGCCAACTACCAGGACGTGGTCGCAGAGGTCATCGGCGAGCTGCGCGGCCTGCGCGACGAGTTCGTCGCCAAGGGCGTGGCCCCGGAACAGATCATCATCGACCCGGGACTGGGCTTCGCCAAGGATGCCGGGCACAACTGGGCGCTGCTGGCCAATGTCCCTGCCATCGAAGAGCTGGGCCATCGGGTGCTGATCGGCACCAGCCGCAAGCGCTTCCTGGGCGAGCTGCTGGCCGAGGGCTCCAAGAGCCGGGCGCCGCTGGAACGCGATGCGGCGACTGCCGCCACCACCGTGCTGGGCGCCCGCGACAAGGTCTGGGCGGTGCGCGTGCACGATGTCGCCGGCAGCCGCGACGCCATCGAAGTCGTGCAGGCCTATGGATCGCATTAGCATCTACGGAATTTCGGCCACCGGCTACCATGGCGTGTTCGAGCATGAGAAGCGCGACGGCCAGGAATTCATCATCGACGTGGTGCTGCACGTGGACATCACGCGGGCGGCAGCCAGCGACAATGTGCTGGACACCGTGCACTACGGCGAAGTCAGCGAGCTGGTGGTCGAGCAGATCAAGGCCGGCCCGTGGGACTTGATCGAGAAGCTGGGCAGCGAAATCGCCGAGGCGATCCTCGCCGCCTACCCGTCCGTGGCCACCATCGACGTAGTGGTGCACAAGCCGCAGGCACCGATCCCGGTGCCGTTCAGCGATGTCACGATCTCGCTGACCCGGCACCAGAAGCAGCACACAGCGATCATCGCGCTGGGCGCCAACCTCGGCGACCCGCAGGCCACGCTGGCCGCCGCGGTGCAGGAACTCGGTGCGGAAACCGAGCTGCTCAAGGTCTCCCCGCTGGCCATCACCAAGCCGGTGGGCGGCCCGCCGGACCAGCCGGACTACACCAACCAGGTAGTCCAGCTGCGCACCCGGCTCTCGCCGCATGAGCTGCTGGATTTGTGCCAGTCCATCGAAGCCAAGCACCACCGCACCCGCGAGGTGCGCTGGGAAGCGCGCACCCTGGATTTGGACTTGATCGCCTACGACCAGCTGCGCCTGGATGACGAGCGGCTGACCCTGCCGCATCCGCGCGCCGCGATCCGCGGCTTCGTGCTGGCCCCGTGGAGCTGGATGGATCCGGACGCGGTGCTGGAGGGGCAACTGGTCTCCCGCCTGGCCGCCGAAGCCGCCGACACGAAAGACATCATCCGGCTATGACAAAGCTGAAGCTGCGCTGGCTGTTCGCGTGCGCCGGGTTCGGAGCCGCGGCCGGCTGGATTGCGCTGCGCCTGCTCACCTCGGCAGGCCGGTACGCGCCGGTGCTCGACTACTCGGCGCTGTACTCGCTGGGCGCAGTCTGCGCGGTGGTGCTGTTCCTGGGGATCCGGGTGAAGCGCTCCACCCAGGGCAAGGCCGACTTCGAGCCGATCGCCGCGGCCCGCACTCTGGTGCTGGCGCAGGCCTCGGCCTATGCCGGCGCGGTCATCGCCGGCTGGCATGTTCCAGCCATCATCATGCTCTGGGCGGCCACCGGCATGACCCCCACCCTGACCCGCGGCCTGGTACTGGCCGGTGCCGGGCTCCTCATGGTGGTCATTGGGTATATTGTTCAGCAACTGTGCAAACTTCCACCGGAGGATACCGATGGCAATAGCGACTCCGTGGTCACCGAGTAGCTTCACCCCAGCCCACCGGGACTATGCCAAGGTCAAGCTCACCACCTGGGCGATCACCTGGGGCGTGATCCTGCTGGCCTCTCTGGTTCCTGCCGTGCTGGCGGCAACCGGAGCCGGCATTGCGCTGTGGCTGGTCCTCGCCCCGATCCTGCTGGTGCTGCTGCTGGCGCTGCTGGCCTTGCGCATCATCCGCCGCCAGGTCGCCGCACTGGGCTACCTCGAACGCGAGGAAGACTTCATCGTCCGCTCCGGGGTGATGTGGCGCAAGCAGGTAGTCATTCCCTACGGCCGGATGCAGTACGTCGAGGTCAACAGCGGACCGCTGGAGCGCCGCTACGGCCTGTGCCAGCTGACGCTGAACACCGCAGGCACCGGCGCCACCGCGCACGTCTACGGGCTGCCCGAGCGCGAAGGCCAGGAATTGCGCGAACGGCTCGTGGCCGCCGGCGAAGAGCAGATGCTATGAGCCAGTTCGTGGAACCGGCCGCCGGTGACAGCGCCGAGCCATGGCAGCGGGTGCACCCGGCCAGCCCCTTCGTCCACGGCTGGCTGGCCATCATCGGCCTGGTCTACATCTACTGGCAGAACACCGACGAACTGTCCTGGGCTGAACGCTTTTCCGGCGACAGGCTGATCTGGACCGTCGCGGGCGCCGGCATCGCCCTGCTCGTGGTGCTCATCTTCTACTTCCTTTCCTGGTACTTCACCCGCTACAAGCTCACCAGCACGCACGTGTACGTGAATTCAGGGATGCTCTTCCGCAGCCAGAAGCAGGCGCGCATCGACAAGGTGCAGGGCATCGACATCGCTCAGCCGCTGGTTGCCCGGCTGCTGGGACTTGCCGAGCTGCGCTTCGACGTGGCCGATTCCTCCGAGTCGGTGCTGCGCCTTTCCTTCCTGCGCAAGGCCGACGCCCACGCGTTGCGCCAGGTCATCCTCCAGCGGGCCCGCGGCGGACGACCCGCGCATGCCCCAGAAGCCGAACAGGCTGCGGCAGATGCGCCCACGCCGGCCGATCCGCAGCCTGCCATGCAAGCATCGCCGCTGATGGCCAAGGTGCCCATCGGTCGGCTGATCGCCTCGCTGTTCCTGCAGCTGCCGGTGATCATCGGCCTGCTTGCCTGCCTGTCGATGCTGGTGCTGTGGATTTCCGGGGTCGAGGGAATCATCGCCGGCCTGGTGCCCGCGGTGCTGGCCTTCGGCAGCTGGTTCTACAAGCAGCTGAACCAGGGCTGGAACTTCACCGCCAGTGCCTCGGACACCGGCATGCGGATCAGCTACGGTCTGGCCGACACCCGCCAGCACTCCATTCCCTCCGGCCGGGTCCAGGCCATTTCGGTGACGGCCCCCTTCTTCTGGCGGATGCTGGGCTGGTACAAGGTGGAGGTCAACGTGCTGGGCACCAAGAGCGATGACGCCGACAACCTGCAGGTGCTCCCGGTGGGCGACTTCGAGTCGGTCGCCCGCATCATGGGGATCCTGCTGCCGGACCTTGGCGTCGAGAACCAGCGCGAGGTGCTGGCCACGGCGGTGAGCACCGGATCCGAGCACGGTTTCATCGGCTCCCCGGAACGCGCCAAGCCGCTATCGCCCGGGGCATGGAAGCACCAGGGGTTCCTGGCCACCGGAACCACGGTGATTTCCCGGTACGGCTGGCTGGCGCGCCAAGCCAGTTTCGTGCCGCATAACCGGGTGCAGGGCATGAGCTGGATACAGGGGCCGTGGGAGCGAGGCCGTAGACTGGCCGGTGTCCGCTTGCACAGTGCTGGCGGAAGCATCACCGGATACGTGCATCAGATTGATGCGGACACCGCGGCAGAATTTATCCGGGCGCAGACCCGGCGCCTGGTTTGAAAGGTAGAAGTGGACGCACCACGCTTGGGAATCGGCATCATCTCGGCCGGCAAGGTAGGCACCGTGCTCGGTGCGGCGCTGTCGGCCAGCGGGCACCGGATCACCGGCATCCATGCAGTCTCGGAGGCCTCACGCGATCGCGCCGACGCCTTGCTGCCCGGCGTGGAATTGCTGGACCCGGCAGAAATCCTGCGCCGCAGCGAGCTGGTGCTCTTTGCGGTGCCCGATGATGTGCTCGGCGAACTCGTGGCCGGGCTGGCCGCGGGCGGGCATTTCTCCGTGGGGCAGCTGGTCGCCCACACCGCCGGGCGCTACGGCACCTCGATCCTGCAGCCGGCCATGGACGCCGGCGCCTTCGGCCTGGCAATCCACCCGGCAATGACCTTCACCGGGATGAGCATGGATCTGCAGCGGCTGACCGACTGCGTCTTCGCGGTCACCGCCGACGAGGCCATCCTGCCGGTCGCCCAGGCGCTGGTGGTGGAGATGCGCGGAGAGCCCGTGGTGATCGCCGAGCAGGACCGGGTCAGCTACCACGCGGCCCTGGCCCATGCGGCAAACCACCTGAACACCATCACGGCGCAATCGGCCGATATCCTGCGCCGCATCGGCGTGGAAGAGCCATCCAATACCCTGCGAGCCCTGATGTACGCGAGCCTGGATAACGCGCTGCGTTCCGGAGCCGGCGCCCTGACCGGCCCGGTGGCCCGCGGCGATCGCGGGACCGTGACCGCGCACCTGCAGGCCTTGGCCGACGACCCGGCAGAAACGAATAATTCCTACCGGAGCCTCTCGCGGGCGACGGCACTGCGCGCGGCCGATCGCGGCCTGATCTCCCAGAGCACGCTGGAAGAGCTCCTGCGAGTTCTAGAATAGATAGCGTGAATACCCCGAAGATTGTCAAGACCCGTGCCGAGCTGAAGGCCGCTATTGCCGCAGCCAACCCGGGGTCGCTGGGCTTCGTGCCCACCATGGGAGCCCTGCACAGCGGCCACGCTTCGCTGTTCAAGGCAGCCCGTGAAGAAAATGAACTTGTCGTCATTTCAGTATTCGTCAATGAACTGCAGTTCAACGATGCCAACGACTACGCGAAGTATCCGCGCCAGCTCGACGCCGATGTCCAGCTGGCCGCTGCTGCCGGGGTGGATATCGTCTTTGCCCCGGAAGCCTCCGAGATCTACCACGCCGGCCTGCCGTTGGTGAAGCTGGACTCCGGCGCACTGGGCGAAATGTATGAAGGCGCCTCGCGCCCGGGCCACTTCGATGGAATGCTGGCAGTTGTTGCCAAGCTGCTGCACCTGGCAGACCCGCGCCGTGGCGAATACCGCGCCTACTTCGGCCAGAAGGATGCCCAGCAGCTGGTGCTGATCCGTCGCATGGTTGCCGACCTGGATTACCCGGTAGAGCTGCGTGCGGTGCCGATCGTGCGCAGCGACAAGGGCCTGGCGCTGTCCAGCCGCAATGCATTGCTCAGCGAGGAAGAGAAGGAAGCGGCATTGGTGCTGCACCGTTCGATTCAGCTGATTGCAGGTCGCGCGGCACGAAACGAGCCGCTGTACATCGAAGATGCGATCGGAATGTACCAGATGGAACCGCTGGTGGAGCTCGACTACTTCGTCGTCGTCAACCCGGATACCCTGCAAGAACTGGCATTCAACTGCCAGGACACCCCCTTCACCGGAGAAGGCCTGGTCCTTGTCGCGGCGAAGGTGGGCAATGTCCGGCTGATCGACAACCAGCCGATCTAGGCAAAGCGCCGTGCTGCATCGGCGAGGATCTGGCGGAAGCCGCACAGTTCCCGCATGACCTCGGCGGCTGGCTGCTCAGCGTCCACGAACTGCACTGCCTCGCCGGCGTAGACCGGAGCGATGTCCGTCAGCGCTTCGGCACGGGCGTGGATCATCTGCTTGCGCAGCGCTTCCGTCGGCTCCCAGCCGGACAGGTCCTCGTGCTTGTCGCTGAACTCATTGCGCAGTGCGCGTCCGCCGAATTCCGGTGCCCACGGCAGTTGCTGGGCGATATCGAAGGCACGCGTATAGATAGTGCCATCCAGGCCCGCGTTGCGCACTGCGCTCTTCATGTTCTCGTGCCCGCTGGCTTCTGTTGCCGAAAGGAAGCGGGTGCCGATCCAGGCGGCTTCGGCGCCAGCTGAAAGCACCGCGGCGACACCCCGTGCGGTGCCGATGCCGCCAGCCGCGATCACCGGCTTCTGGTGCTGGGAGGTTGCCAGCTGCAGCAACGGCAGGGTTCCAGCTTCATTGCGGCCGTGTCCGCCACCTTCTGCCCCACGGGCAATGATGATGTCGATGTCATCAGCCATGGCGCGTTCCAGATCTGCCGCGTTGCCTACCTGCATGGCGGTCAGAACTCCAGCCTCATGGGCTACCGCCGCGGCCCGGGTGACATCGCCGAAGCTCAAGGTCACCAACGAGGGCCCGAACTCCAAGAAGGCCTCTAGCGGGGAGAGATCCGTTTCCAGCGCCCAGGCCATGAAGCCGACGCCCCATGGAGTACTCAGGGATTCAACGAATTGCGTTTGCTGTTCAATCCAGTCAGCTGTGGGAGTTGCAGGCGAACCGATCATCCCTACACCTCCCGCGTGGGAAACAGCTGCAGCCAAGGCGCCGCCAGCCGCGCCAGCCATAGATGCATTGAAGATGGGTTCACGGTATCCAAGGAGTCTTTGCAGGTCGCTCATGAGCCCAGACTAGAACAGCGAAATGAATGTGACCTAGAACGCGGCCCCTCGATTTGTAAGTGCCCAAGAACCTGTGTATAGTTTTTATCTGTTGCCGGAACGGAAACACCACGGAATCTACCGATTGTTTACCCGGCAGCCAATCACTTTTCACTGAAGGTTTTCCGCCGATTTTGATCGGATCAGGAAGTCTGGTAAGTTGGAAAAGTTGCTCCGGAGCGAAGCAGTCATCGAAGGATTGGTGGTTGTGGTGTCGAGAGTGTTTGTTGTTTGAGAACTCAATAGTGTGCCAAGTTTGTTGATACCGAATATTTTTATTTGGTGAATACATAACATTTGCTTGAGGCATTGCACCCCCGTGCAGTGTTTTCGAGTGTTTTATTATTCGCCAGGACTTCATCGGCTTCGCCCTTATTTTCCAAGGGGTTGCTGGTGGCTTTTTATTTTTTTATGGAGAGTTTGATCCTGGCTCAGGATGAACGCTGGCGGCGTGCTTAACACATGCAAGTCGAACGATGAAGCCCAGCTTGCTGGGTGGATTAGTGGCGAACGGGTGAGTAACACGTGAGTAACCTGCCCCCGACTCTGGGATAAGCCCGGGAAACTGGGTCTAATACCGGATATGACCTCGCACCGCATGGTGCGGGGTGGAAAGATTTATCGGTGGGGGATGGACTCGCGGCCTATCAGCTTGTTGGTGAGGTAATGGCTCACCAAGGCGACGACGGGTAGCCGGCCTGAGAGGGTGACCGGCCACACTGGGACTGAGACACGGCCCAGACTCCTACGGGAGGCAGCAGTGGGGAATATTGCACAATGGGCGAAAGCCTGATGCAGCGACGCCGCGTGAGGGATGACGGCCTTCGGGTTGTAAACCTCTTTCAGTAGGGAAGAAGCGAAAGTGACGGTACCTGCAGAAGAAGCGCCGGCTAACTACGTGCCAGCAGCCGCGGTAATACGTAGGGCGCAAGCGTTATCCGGATTTATTGGGCGTAAAGAGCTCGTAGGCGGTTTGTCGCGTCTGCCGTGAAAGTCCGAGGCTCAACCTCGGATCTGCGGTGGGTACGGGCAGACTAGAGTGATGTAGGGGAGACTGGAATTCCTGGTGTAGCGGTGAAATGCGCAGATATCAGGAGGAACACCGATGGCGAAGGCAGGTCTCTGGGCATTTACTGACGCTGAGGAGCGAAAGCATGGGGAGCGAACAGGATTAGATACCCTGGTAGTCCATGCCGTAAACGTTGGGCACTAGGTGTGGGGGACATTCCACGTTTTCCGCGCCGTAGCTAACGCATTAAGTGCCCCGCCTGGGGAGTACGGCCGCAAGGCTAAAACTCAAAGGAATTGACGGGGGCCCGCACAAGCGGCGGAGCATGCGGATTAATTCGATGCAACGCGAAGAACCTTACCAAGGCTTGACATGTGCCAGACCGCCTCAGAGATGGGGTTTCCCTTCGGGGCTGGTTCACAGGTGGTGCATGGTTGTCGTCAGCTCGTGTCGTGAGATGTTGGGTTAAGTCCCGCAACGAGCGCAACCCTCGTTCCATGTTGCCAGCACGTAGTGGTGGGGACTCATGGGAGACTGCCGGGGTCAACTCGGAGGAAGGTGGGGATGACGTCAAATCATCATGCCCCTTATGTCTTGGGCTTCACGCATGCTACAATGGCCGGTACAATGGGTTGCGATACTGTGAGGTGGAGCTAATCCCTAAAAGCCGGTCTCAGTTCGGATTGGGGTCTGCAACTCGACCCCATGAAGTCGGAGTCGCTAGTAATCGCAGATCAGCAACGCTGCGGTGAATACGTTCCCGGGCCTTGTACACACCGCCCGTCAAGTCACGAAAGTTGGTAACACCCGAAGCCGATGGCCTAACCACCTTGTGTGGGGGGAGTCGTCGAAGGTGGGACTGGCGATTGGGACTAAGTCGTAACAAGGTAGCCGTACCGGAAGGTGCGGCTGGATCACCTCCTTTCTAAGGAGCTAACCATTATTGGTTGCCCATGCTGGACACGAGTGTTGTCCGGGTGGGTTGCTCATGGGTGGAATATCAATGGACTCAATACCGGAAAACGTGCTGGCTGATGCTGGTGCGGGGTATTGGCTGTGGCCGCGTGGTGCTTGGGCATCTGCTAGTACGCATTGCAGGGGGTTTTCTTCTTGCGGTGCTGGAATGCGGTGTGTGGGTGTTGTGTGGTTTGTATGGTTTGGCATGCTGTTGGGTTTTGAGGCAACAAGCCTCCTTTCCTGGTGAATGGTTGCCGGGGTTCTTCCTGTGGGGAGGGTCCTGGTGGTGTTCGCTTGGGTGAGGGGTTCTTGGTGTTTCGGTGTTTGTCCTGTGTTTGCTGCAAGGATGTCCTGTTGGATTGATGCTGGCCTTTGGTTGGTGTTGGTTTTGGGGTGTTGTTGCGGGGGTGCGGGGTTGTTGTTTGGGAACTGTATAGTGAACGCGAGCATCTTGCAGATGAGATGAGCTGGGTAGTCCTTTTCCTTGGATTGCCTGGTGTTGGAGTCTTGTCTGCGTGATTTTGTTAGATTGTTTTATTGCTCAATTCTGAGACTTTGATTTGTGTTGAAGTTTTTAAGGGCGCACGGTGGATGCCTTGGCATCAAGAGCCGATGAAGGACGTGGGAATCTGCGATAAGCCTGGTGGAGTCGATAACCGGACGTTGAGGCCAGGATTTCCGAATGGGGGAACCCCGCACCATGTTATGTGGTGTGACCTGCAGCTGAATGTATAGGCTGTGTGGAGGGAACGCGGGGAAGTGAAACATCTCAGTACCCGCAGGAAGAGAAAACAACAGTGATTCCGTTAGTAGTGGCGAGCGAACGCGGATGGGGCTAAACCGGTTGGTGTGTGATAGCGGATAGGCGTTGCATCATCGGGGTTGTGGGGTTGACATGTACCAGCGCTATCTTGCTGGTGGGATGAGGTGCAGGCGTATAGGTGAATCGGTTGGAATGCCGGACCAGAGAGGGTGATAGTCCCGTAGGCGTAATGCGTGTCTGCCGTTCTAGTGTTGATACCCGAGTAGCACGGGGCCCGTGAAACCTTGTGTGAATCTGCCAGGACCACCTGGTAAGCCTGAATACTACTTGATGACCGATAGTGAATCAGTACCGTGAGGGAATGGTGAAAAGTACCCCGGGAGGGGAGTGAAATAGTACCTGAAACCGTGCGCTTACAATCCGTTAGAGCTGGGGACTTGTTCCCTGGTGATGGCGTGCCTTTTGAAGAATGAGCCTGCGAGTTAGTGTTACGTCGCGAGGTTAACCCGTGTGGGGAAGCCGTAGCGAAAGCGAGTCTGAATAGGGCGTTTGAGTGGCGTGATCTAGACCCGAAGCGAAGTGATCTACCCATGGCCAGGTTGAAGCGCGTGTAAGAGCGTGTGGAGGACCGAACCCACTTCAGTTGAAAATGGAGGGGATGAGCTGTGGGTAGGGGTGAAAGGCCAATCAAACTTCGTGATAGCTGGTTCTCCCCGAAATGCATTTAGGTGCAGCGTTGCGTGTTTCTTGCTGGAGGTAGAGCTACTGGATAGGCGATGGGCCCTACAAGGTTACTGACCTTAGCCAAACTCCGAATGCCGGCAAGTGAGAGCGCAGCAGTGAGACTGTGGGGGATAAGCTTCATAGTCGAGAGGGAAACAGCCCAGAACGCCAACTAAGGCCCCTAAGCGTGTGCTAAGTGGAAAAGGATGTGGAGTTGCTGTGACAACCAGGAGGTTGGCTTAGAAGCAGCCACCCTTGAAAGAGTGCGTAATAGCTCACTGGTCAAGTGATTCCGCGCCGATAATGTAGCGGGGCTCAAGCACACCGCCGAAGTTGCGTCATTCAAATATTAACCTGGTTTCGATTGGGTGTTTGGATGGGTAGGGGAGCGTCGTGTGGACGGTGAAGTCGCGGTGTAAACCAGCGGTGGAGGCCACACGAGTGAGAATGCAGGCATGAGTAGCGAATGACGGGTGAGAAACCCGTCCGCCGAATGATCAAGGGTTCCAGGGTTAAGCTAATCTGCCCTGGGTTAGTCGGGACCTAAGGCGAGGCCGACAGGCGTAGTCGATGGACAACGGGTTGATATTCCCGTACCGGCGAAGGACCGCCCATACTGAGCTGTGGATGCTAACCATGACGGATCCGGTGATTTGTTCCTTCGGGAATGGTTGCTGGTGGTGTGGTGGGAACCGATGCAGTGAGGTCAGCGTATTAACAGGTGTGACGCAGGAAGGTAGCCGAGCCAGGCAATGGAATTGACCTGGTCCAAGGGTGTAGGAAGAGCGGTTGGCAAATCCGCCGCTCATGTTTCTGAGACCTGATAGGCGCCCCGTTTATGGGGTGATTCGGTGATCCTATGCTGCCTAGAAAAGCATCGGCGCGAGGTCCCAGTCCGCCCGTACCCCAAACCGACACAGGTGATCAGGTAGAGAATACTAAGGCGATCGAGAGAATCATGGTTAAGGAACTCGGCAAAATGCCCCCGTAACTTCGGAAGAAGGGGGGCCTGCCCCGTGATGAGAACTTGCTTCTCTGATGCGGGTGTGGGCCGCAGAGACCAGGGGGAAGCGACTGTTTACTAAAAACACAGGTCCGTGCGAAGTCGCAAGACGATGTATACGGACTGACTCCTGCCCGGTGCTGGAAGGTTAAGAGGACTGGTTAGTCACTTTTGTGGCGAAGCTGAGAATTTAAGCCCCAGTAAACGGCGGTGGTAACTATAACCATCCTAAGGTAGCGAAATTCCTTGTCGGGTAAGTTCCGACCTGCACGAATGGAGTAACGACTTCCCCGCTGTCTCAACCATGAACTCGGCGAAATTGCAGTACGAGTAAAGATGCTCGTTACGCGCAGCAGGACGGAAAGACCCCGAGACCTTTACTATAGTTTGGTATTGGTGTTCGGTGCAGCTTGTGTAGGATAGGTGGGAGACTGTGAAGCTTGGACGCTAGTTCAGGTGGAGTCATCGTTGAAATACCACTCTGGCTGTACCGGTCACCTAACTTCGGACCATGATCTGGTTCAGGGACAGTGCCTGATGGGTAGTTTAACTGGGGCGGTTGCCTCCTAAAATGTAACGGAGGCGCCCAAAGGTTCCCTCAGCCTGGTTGGCAATCAGGTGTCGAGTGTAAGTGCACAAGGGAGCTTGACTGTGAGAGTGACAGCTCGAGCAGGGACGAAAGTCGGGACTAGTGATCCGGCGGCACCTCGTGGAAGGGCCGTCGCTCAACGGATAAAAGGTACCTCGGGGATAACAGGCTGATCTTGCCCAAGAGTCCATATCGACGGCATGGTTTGGCACCTCGATGTCGGCTCGTCGCATCCTGGGGCTGGAGTAGGTCCCAAGGGTTGGGCTGTTCGCCCATTAAAGCGGTACGCGAGCTGGGTTTAGAACGTCGTGAGACAGTTCGGTCCCTATCCGCTGCGCGCGTTGGAAATTTGAGAAGGGCTGTCCTTAGTACGAGAGGACCGGGACGGACGAACCTCTGGTGTGTCAGTTGTACTGCCAAGTGCATCGCTGATTAGCTACGTTTGGAAGGGATAACCGCTGAAAGCATCTAAGCGGGAAGCCTGCTTCGAGATGAGATTTCCATGCACCTTTGTGTGTGAGAGGCCCCCAGCTAGACCACTGGGTTGATAGGCAGGATGTGGAAGCAAGGACTGAAGACTTGTGCAGCTGACCTGTACTAATAGGCCGATGGCTTACAACACACAATAAAACAATAATTTGAACTGATATTTTTCAATGCTGTTCGCGTTCACTATGCGGTTACGAGACAACAACCTCTAGCCAGAAATAACATAAGGCATTAATGACACCGGAATGCATCAAACCATGGGGTTTGTGTGCTTCGTGATTGTTACGGCGGTCATAGCGTGGGGGAAACGCCCGGTCCCATACCGAACCCGGAAGCTAAGGCCCATTGCGCCGATGGTACTGCACTCGTGAGGGTGTGGGAGAGTAGGTCACCGCCGGACTTAACCTAAGTGGGTTTGAGGCTCTAGCCAGTGATGGTTGGAGCCTCACCTGTTTAACGAGAAGGGGAGGGGGAATTGGGCAGCTGGTACTGCTTGGTTCCTCCTCCCCTTCTGCTTTAACGAGCTTGAGTGCTGGCCGCTAGCGCAGACCGCTGGAGGAACGACCAAGCAGGCATGGGGTTGTGAATGCAGCCATGGCTAAGCTGTGTCCCGATGTCGGACGCGCTTGAAGCGACTAAGCAGACGGCGTGGCCCTGGACCTCCGCGGCTCACTACGGGAGAGAACGCCCGCTCCGTTGCAGGTGCTTTATCCGATGGGTTCTGGTCCGCCAATCGGCAAGATCCTGCCTTTTGATGCCTCTGACAATCGATTGCTTGCACCTGGCTATCATTTCGGTAACTTGTTGCCGATTCTTGCTCCATGCTGAATGATAGTGAGCAGAATGTCGCCAATCGGCGCAATGCTGCCGGAAGAGGATCCTTCATGAATTCAGTGACTGAGCTAGGGGCCGAATTGCAGCGCGTTAGAAAACAGAATGGCCTGACGCAGGAACAGCTGGCTGAATTAGCTGGCATCTCCGAACGTACGCTGCGCTCCATAGAACGAGGGGCGGGAAACCCCTCCATTGAAGCGGTGCTCTCCGTCGCGGATGTACTCGGCCTTCGAATTCGCGTGGCCAAATGAAGCCGCAACTCCAAGAGCTCAAGCTTGTTACCAAGGCTGACGTCTACTGCAACGAAAACCTCGTCGGCACTCTAGCCAGACAGTCCGACGGAAGCGTGGCCTTCAGCTATAACAAGGACTACCTTGCACATGGTGACGCGGGCATTGCGACATCTTTGCCAGCTTCCCCGGAGGCATACGTTGGGCCTGGGGGCGCGTTGCCATCGTTCTTCTCGGGACTATTGCCCGAAGGCCATCGCCTGACCGTTCTCAAGGACGCAACTAAGACCAGCATCTCTGACGAGTTGACTCTGCTGATGGCAGTGGGCGCCGATACTCCAGGCAATGTACGCGTTGTTCCGGAAGGATCAGCACTGGAGCAAACCCCCGTGGTTGCTGAATTCAGCAGCACGGCCGAACTCGACTTCTCGGTCCTCGCGCGCACCTTGGACCGCCACTCGATCCCCGGCGTGCAAGACAAGATCAGCGCAACCATGCTGACAACACCAGTGGAGTTCAAGAACAGCGCCTATCTGCTCAAGCTTGATCCCCGGGATCATCCGCATTTGGTCGTTAATGAGGCGCAGCACCTGAAAGCAGCGCGATTGCTCAAACTTCCCGTCGCAAACAATCGGCTAGTACTGGATTCCACTGGGAGTCCGGGGCTGCTGGTCGAGAGGTTCGATCGCGAGGGTGTCGAGGGGGCGGATAGTCCCACGCGTTTGGCGTTGGAAGATGCCATGCAGGTATTGAACCTTCCGCCGGCAAGCAAGTATGCAGTGAGCACGGAACAAGCTATTGAGGCCTTAGCGCTGCAGTGCCAGGCTCCGGTGCTCGCCAGGCGGAATCTATACATGCAGTTCGTCTTTGCGTGGCTAACTGGCAACGGCGACTTGCATGGAAAGAACGTCTCGATTCTGGCGGACTTGCATGGACGGTTTCATGTAGCGCCCATCTATGACATCCCATGCACCCTGGTCTACGGCGATGACACCATGGCTTTGACTGTTGCCGGCAAGGCTAAGAATCTGAAGAAGAAGCACTGGACGGAGCTTGCAAGGGTGCTCGGCTTGGCTGACCGGGCCACGCAGTCAGCGAACCAGTTGGCATTGAAAGCCGCATTGACTGTGGATCTCAGCGAGGTGCCTTTTGAAGGTTCACCTTTGCGGGGTGCGCAACGAGAACTCAGGTTCCGGCGCATGGAGCTGCAGTAGGAGTCTGAGCGGGACAAGTTAGTCTGCGAGCAACGTGAACGCAGGCAGCTGACTGTTCTGGCTTTTCTTCGCTTGCCCCTTAAGGCCAGCCGTCCATGATGGATAGACGCGGAAACCGCGCTTGCCTGGAGCCGATGCTGAGGCGAAGACGCCCAGCTCCTCGAGGTGCTGTCGAGTAAAGCGGAAGACGCCGAAACAGCCGGCTTCCTCGATAAAGACCATAACTCCGCGCAGTCCCTCTTCGGATTCGTAGGGGGCAGTAGTCCCAGTTTCGTCCCGATGCCATATGGCTACGAACCCACCTGGCTTTGTTGGCGTGATCCTTGCGGTCCTGATTCGCCACCGCTGTCCGTCAAGCTCAGTTACCCCGGCTTGATAATCGCTCTGCTGTTCTTCGGGAGTCACCTCGCCATACGATTGCCCAGTGAGGTGGCAATAGCGTTCCAACGCCGTGAACTTCATAGACTTCATCCTGTATTCGGTAGATCATCAAGTGGAGAGGCAGCGATCGAAATATCGCTGCTATTCACCGTAGCCGAGGGTGGTGCTTACGTAGCACTGCGAGACCTGTATTGGGCCGGCATCAATGCCGACTGCTCTAGGTAGTCATTGCGCTGATGCCGCCTTGGCCGTCACGCGCATGGAACCTCCAGATGCATCGTTTCGCCATGTGCGTTCTCTTCTTGTGCCTTGCTCAGACTCACGCATGCGCCCGCATCGTCTAATCGGCTGATGTGGGCACAATTCATGGGTTCGCGTATATGCGTACGCTTCTCAAGGGTTCAATAAACTCGCTAGGTACAGGCGCTGATGCTCTGTGCAGCTGCGAAATAATGTTTACGCGCTCAGCCCTAGCTCGGTAATAATTACCAGCGATTGGGCACATGGAAAGAGCCGAATCAGCAGTTCAGGAATTAAGTGTGCACGGTCACCGTCAAAAACCACCCACCCGATTTGCAGCACCCCGCAAACCCGTGTATAGTTTTTCCTTGTCGCCGAGAACAAAACGGAAGAAATAACCGGATGTGAAACGGCGGCAGAACCCCAGAAAATCAAGGTTTTTCCACAGTCTTGTGGACAACAATTGAAAAGAATGGGAACTGAGAATACTGGTTCAAATCACAAACAATGGATTTGACTTCCAGAAATTCACGGTTATAGAATATGAATATAATGCTGGACGAAATTACCGCCTGGAATGGTGGGTAAAGAACCGGTAAGTGTTTGTTGTTTGAGAACTCAATAGTGTGCCAAGTTTGTTGATACCGAATATTTTTATTTGGTGAATACATAACATTTGCTTGAGGCATTGCACCCCCGTGCAGTGTTCTCGAGTGTTTTATTATTCGCCAGGACTTCATCGGCTTCGCCCTTATTTTCCAAGGGGTTGCTGGTGGCTTTTTATTTTTTTATGGAGAGTTTGATCCTGGCTCAGGATGAACGCTGGCGGCGTGCTTAACACATGCAAGTCGAACGATGAAGCCCAGCTTGCTGGGTGGATTAGTGGCGAACGGGTGAGTAACACGTGAGTAACCTGCCCCCGACTCTGGGATAAGCCCGGGAAACTGGGTCTAATACCGGATATGACCTCGCACCGCATGGTGCGGGGTGGAAAGATTTATCGGTGGGGGATGGACTCGCGGCCTATCAGCTTGTTGGTGAGGTAATGGCTCACCAAGGCGACGACGGGTAGCCGGCCTGAGAGGGTGACCGGCCACACTGGGACTGAGACACGGCCCAGACTCCTACGGGAGGCAGCAGTGGGGAATATTGCACAATGGGCGAAAGCCTGATGCAGCGACGCCGCGTGAGGGATGACGGCCTTCGGGTTGTAAACCTCTTTCAGTAGGGAAGAAGCGAAAGTGACGGTACCTGCAGAAGAAGCGCCGGCTAACTACGTGCCAGCAGCCGCGGTAATACGTAGGGCGCAAGCGTTATCCGGATTTATTGGGCGTAAAGAGCTCGTAGGCGGTTTGTCGCGTCTGCCGTGAAAGTCCGAGGCTCAACCTCGGATCTGCGGTGGGTACGGGCAGACTAGAGTGATGTAGGGGAGACTGGAATTCCTGGTGTAGCGGTGAAATGCGCAGATATCAGGAGGAACACCGATGGCGAAGGCAGGTCTCTGGGCATTTACTGACGCTGAGGAGCGAAAGCATGGGGAGCGAACAGGATTAGATACCCTGGTAGTCCATGCCGTAAACGTTGGGCACTAGGTGTGGGGGACATTCCACGTTTTCCGCGCCGTAGCTAACGCATTAAGTGCCCCGCCTGGGGAGTACGGCCGCAAGGCTAAAACTCAAAGGAATTGACGGGGGCCCGCACAAGCGGCGGAGCATGCGGATTAATTCGATGCAACGCGAAGAACCTTACCAAGGCTTGACATGTGCCAGACCGCTCCAGAGATGGGGTTTCCCTTCGGGGCTGGTTCACAGGTGGTGCATGGTTGTCGTCAGCTCGTGTCGTGAGATGTTGGGTTAAGTCCCGCAACGAGCGCAACCCTCGTTCCATGTTGCCAGCACGTAGTGGTGGGGACTCATGGGAGACTGCCGGGGTCAACTCGGAGGAAGGTGGGGATGACGTCAAATCATCATGCCCCTTATGTCTTGGGCTTCACGCATGCTACAATGGCCGGTACAATGGGTTGCGATACTGTGAGGTGGAGCTAATCCCTAAAAGCCGGTCTCAGTTCGGATTGGGGTCTGCAACTCGACCCCATGAAGTCGGAGTCGCTAGTAATCGCAGATCAGCAACGCTGCGGTGAATACGTTCCCGGGCCTTGTACACACCGCCCGTCAAGTCACGAAAGTTGGTAACACCCGAAGCCGATGGCCTAACCACCTTGTGTGGGGGGAGTCGTCGAAGGTGGGACTGGCGATTGGGACTAAGTCGTAACAAGGTAGCCGTACCGGAAGGTGCGGCTGGATCACCTCCTTTCTAAGGAGCTAACCATTATTGGTTGCCCATGCTGGACACGAGTGTTGTCCGGGTGGGTTGCTCATGGGTGGAATATCAATGGACTCAATACCGGAAAACGTGCTGGCTGATGCTGGTGCGGGGTATTGGCTGTGGCCGCGTGGTGCTTGGGCATCTGCTAGTACGCATTGCAGGGGGTTTTCTTCTTGCGGTGCTGGAATGCGGTGTGTGGGTGTTGTGTGGTTTGTATGGTTTGGCATGCTGTTGGGTTTTGAGGCAACAAGCCTCCTTTCCTGGTGAATGGTTGCCGGGGTTCTTCCTGTGGGGAGGGTCCTGGTGGTGTTCGCTTGGGTGAGGGGTTCTTGGTGTTTCGGTGTTTGTCCTGTGTTTGCTGCAAGGATGTCCTGGTGGATTGATGCTGGCCTTTGGTTGGTGTTGGTTTTGGGGTGTTGTTGCGGGGGTGCGGGGTTGTTGTTTGGGAACTGTATAGTGAACGCGAGCATCTTGCAGATGAGATGAGCTGGGTAGTCCTTTTCCTGGGATTGCCTGGTGTTGGAGTCTTGTCTGCGTGATTTTGTTAGATTGTTTTATTGCTCAATTCTGAGACTTTGATTTGTGTTGAAGTTTTTAAGGGCGCACGGTGGATGCCTTGGCATCAAGAGCCGATGAAGGACGTGGGAATCTGCGATAAGCCTGGTGGAGTCGATAACCGGACGTTGAGGCCAGGATTTCCGAATGGGGGAACCCCGCACCATGTTATGTGGTGTGACCTGCAGCTGAATGTATAGGCTGTGTGGAGGGAACGCGGGGAAGTGAAACATCTCAGTACCCGCAGGAAGAGAAAACAACAGTGATTCCGTTAGTAGTGGCGAGCGAACGCGGATGGGGCTAAACCGGTTGGTGTGTGATAGCGGATAGGCGTTGCATCATCGGGGTTGTGGGGTTGACATGTACCAGCGCTATCTTGCTGGTGGGATGAGGTGCAGGCGTATAGGTGAATCGGTTGGAATGCCGGACCAGAGAGGGTGATAGTCCCGTAGGCGTAATGCGTGTCTGCCGTTCTAGTGTTGATACCCGAGTAGCACGGGGCCCGTGAAACCTTGTGTGAATCTGCCAGGACCACCTGGTAAGCCTGAATACTACTTGATGACCGATAGTGAATCAGTACCGTGAGGGAATGGTGAAAAGTACCCCGGGAGGGGAGTGAAATAGTACCTGAAACCGTGCGCTTACAATCCGTTAGAGCTGGGGACTTGTTCCCTGGTGATGGCGTGCCTTTTGAAGAATGAGCCTGCGAGTTAGTGTTACGTCGCGAGGTTAACCCGTGTGGGGAAGCCGTAGCGAAAGCGAGTCTGAATAGGGCGTTTGAGTGGCGTGATCTAGACCCGAAGCGAAGTGATCTACCCATGGCCAGGTTGAAGCGCGTGTAAGAGCGTGTGGAGGACCGAACCCACTTCAGTTGAAAATGGAGGGGATGAGCTGTGGGTAGGGGTGAAAGGCCAATCAAACTTCGTGATAGCTGGTTCTCCCCGAAATGCATTTAGGTGCAGCGTTGCGTGTTTCTTGCTGGAGGTAGAGCTACTGGATAGGCGATGGGCCCTACAAGGTTACTGACCTTAGCCAAACTCCGAATGCCGGCAAGTGAGAGCGCAGCAGTGAGACTGTGGGGGATAAGCTTCATAGTCGAGAGGGAAACAGCCCAGAACGCCAACTAAGGCCCCTAAGCGTGTGCTAAGTGGAAAAGGATGTGGAGTTGCTGTGACAACCAGGAGGTTGGCTTAGAAGCAGCCACCCTTGAAAGAGTGCGTAATAGCTCACTGGTCAAGTGATTCCGCGCCGATAATGTAGCGGGGCTCAAGCACACCGCCGAAGTTGCGTCATTCAAATATTAACCTGGTTTCGATTGGGTGTTTGGATGGGTAGGGGAGCGTCGTGTGGACGGTGAAGTCGCGGTGTAAACCAGCGGTGGAGGCCACACGAGTGAGAATGCAGGCATGAGTAGCGAATGACGGGTGAGAAACCCGTCCGCCGAATGATCAAGGGTTCCAGGGTTAAGCTAATCTGCCCTGGGTTAGTCGGGACCTAAGGCGAGGCCGACAGGCGTAGTCGATGGACAACGGGTTGATATTCCCGTACCGGCGAAGGACCGCCCATACTGAGCTGTGGATGCTAACCATGACGGATCCGGTGATTTGTTCCTTCGGGAATGGTTGCTGGTGGTGTGGTGGGAACCGATGCAGTGAGGTCAGCGTATTAACAGGTGTGACGCAGGAAGGTAGCCGAGCCAGGCAATGGAATTGACCTGGTCCAAGGGTGTAGGAAGAGCGGTTGGCAAATCCGCCGCTCATGTTTCTGAGACCTGATAGGCGCCCCGTTTATGGGGTGATTCGGTGATCCTATGCTGCCTAGAAAAGCATCGGCGCGAGGTCCCAGTCCGCCCGTACCCCAAACCGACACAGGTGATCAGGTAGAGAATACTAAGGCGATCGAGAGAATCATGGTTAAGGAACTCGGCAAAATGCCCCCGTAACTTCGGAAGAAGGGGGGCCTGCCCCGTGATGAGAACTTGCTTCTCTGATGCGGGTGTGGGCCGCAGAGACCAGGGGGAAGCGACTGTTTACTAAAAACACAGGTCCGTGCGAAGTCGCAAGACGATGTATACGGACTGACTCCTGCCCGGTGCTGGAAGGTTAAGAGGACTGGTTAGTCACTTTTGTGGCGAAGCTGAGAATTTAAGCCCCAGTAAACGGCGGTGGTAACTATAACCATCCTAAGGTAGCGAAATTCCTTGTCGGGTAAGTTCCGACCTGCACGAATGGAGTAACGACTTCCCCGCTGTCTCAACCATGAACTCGGCGAAATTGCAGTACGAGTAAAGATGCTCGTTACGCGCAGCAGGACGGAAAGACCCCGAGACCTTTACTATAGTTTGGTATTGGTGTTCGGTGCAGCTTGTGTAGGATAGGTGGGAGACTGTGAAGCTTGGACGCTAGTTCAGGTGGAGTCATCGTTGAAATACCACTCTGGCTGTACCGGTCACCTAACTTCGGACCATGATCTGGTTCAGGGACAGTGCCTGATGGGTAGTTTAACTGGGGCGGTTGCCTCCTAAAATGTAACGGAGGCGCCCAAAGGTTCCCTCAGCCTGGTTGGCAATCAGGTGTCGAGTGTAAGTGCACAAGGGAGCTTGACTGTGAGAGTGACAGCTCGAGCAGGGACGAAAGTCGGGACTAGTGATCCGGCGGCACCTCGTGGAAGGGCCGTCGCTCAACGGATAAAAGGTACCTCGGGGATAACAGGCTGATCTTGCCCAAGAGTCCATATCGACGGCATGGTTTGGCACCTCGATGTCGGCTCGTCGCATCCTGGGGCTGGAGTAGGTCCCAAGGGTTGGGCTGTTCGCCCATTAAAGCGGTACGCGAGCTGGGTTTAGAACGTCGTGAGACAGTTCGGTCCCTATCCGCTGCGCGCGTTGGAAATTTGAGAAGGGCTGTCCTTAGTACGAGAGGACCGGGACGGACGAACCTCTGGTGTGTCAGTTGTACTGCCAAGTGCATCGCTGATTAGCTACGTTTGGAAGGGATAACCGCTGAAAGCATCTAAGCGGGAAGCCTGCTTCGAGATGAGATTTCCATGCACCTTTGTGTGTGAGAGGCCCCCAGCTAGACCACTGGGTTGATAGGCAGGATGTGGAAGCAAGGACTGAAGACTTGTGCAGCTGACCTGTACTAATAGGCCGATGGCTTACAACACACAATAAAACAATATTTGAACTGATATTTTTCAATGCTGTTCGCGTTCACTATGCGGTTACGAGACAACAACCTCTAGCCAGAAATAACATAAGGCATTAATGACACCGGAATGCATCAAACCATGGGGTTTGTGTGCTTCGTGATTGTTACGGCGGTCATAGCGTGGGGGAAACGCCCGGTCCCATACCGAACCCGGAAGCTAAGGCCCATTGCGCCGATGGTACTGCACTCGTGAGGGTGTGGGAGAGTAGGTCACCGCCGGACTTAACCTAAGTGGGTTTGAGGCTCTAGCCAGTGATGGTTGGAGCCTCACCTGTTTAACCAGAGTATTTAAGCCGTGCGCGCATCGGCATCCCTCGCTCTTCTTATCTTCATGGAAGTGGATAAGGTGTGTAGTAGACATAACAAGATCTTCTACGCGAGGGGCTTTCCTTGACCACCGAGACCACGAGTCCACTGACATACCGCGACGATTCAATTCGTCCCCAGGACGATCTCTACCGCCATAGCAATGGCAAGTGGTTCGAGACAGCCACCATTCCAGGAGATCAGGGAATCTACGGTTCCTTCATGGAGCTTCGCGACCAGGCCGAAGCCGCCGTTCATGGAATCATTACCGAAGCTGTTCAGAAGGTTGCTTCCGGTGCAGAAACGGACGATGCTACCCGCCGCATTGCCCACCTCTACAGCTCGTTCATGAATGAAGCCGTGATCGAAGAACGTGGTGCTGCTCCGGTAGCTGTCTTCCTGAACACCATTGCGGATATCCAGAGCACCGAGCAGCTGCTCGAGGTTTGCGGTTTCTTCCAGCGCAAGGGCATCAGCGGCTTCATGGATGTCGGCGCGATGAACGATGCCGGCAATCCTGATCGGAACCTGCTGACCTTCCTGCAAGGTGGTCTGGGCCTGCCTGACGAGTCCTACTACCGCGAAGAGCAGTTCGCTGAAACCGTAGCCGACTACCAAGAGCACCTCGGCCGGCTGCTGGGTCTTGGCAGCATTGCCGGCGCTGAAGCAGCCGCAGCCAGCGTCGTGGAGCTCGAGAAGGCGATCGCCTCTCACCACTGGGACCGGGTCAAGGTCCGCGACGCCCAGGCACGCTACAACCTGCTGTCCGGAGAAGAGCTCGCCACGCTGTTCCCAGGGGTGACCACCTGGCTGGCGGGAGCCGGTATCGAGCAGAAGTACTACAACGAGGTTGTCGTGTGGCAGCCAAGCTACCTTCAAGGGCTGGCGGGTCTGATCGACTCCCAGCCGTTGGATGCCTGGAAGAACTGGCTGCGGATACAGGTCCTGCGCTCGTTCGCACCCTACCTGTCCAGCGCCTTCGTCAACGAGAACTTCTCCTTCTATTCCGCAAAGCTCGGTGGCGTAGAGCAGCTCAAGGAACGCTGGAAGCGCGGTGTCGCATTCACCGAGGGTGCAGTAGGCGAAGACATCGGCCAGCTGTACGTGGCCCAGCATTTCCCGGCAGAGGCCAAGGACGCCATGGACGCGCTGGTCCAGCGGCTCATCGAGGCGTACCGCATTTCGATCAGCGAACTGTCCTGGATGGGACCGGAGACAATCGAGAAGGCACTGGACAAGCTCTCCAAGTTCCGCCCGAAGATCGGCTACCCGAACCAATGGATCGACTACTCCGCGATCAGCACCGACGAGCTGGATGTCATCGCCAATCTTGCCTCGGCGAACGAATTCGAGTTCGCTCGTGAACTGAAGAAGATCGATGACGGGGTGGATCGCGAACTGTGGTTCATGTTCCCCCAGACGGTGAACGCCTACTACCACCCGCTGCTGAACGAAATCGCGTTCCCGGCTGCCATCCTGCGCCCGCCATTCTTCGACGTGAACCGCGACATCGCCTCGAACTTCGGCGGCATCGGCGCGGTCATCGGCCACGAAATCGGCCACGGCTTCGATGACCAGGGCTCGCAGTTCGATGGCACTGGCCAGCTGACCAATTGGTGGACCGATGAGGACCGGGCTTCCTTCGAGAAGCTGACCGCCAAGCTGGTGGACCAGTACAACGCGCTGTCCCCTTCAGAAGCCCCGGAACACAACGTCAACGGTGCACTGACCTTGGGCGAGAACATCGGCGACCTCGGTGGATTGGGCATTGCCTACAAGGCCTACAAGCTCGAGCTGGCGGCCCGCGGCATCCAGGAAGATGAAGTGATCGACGGTATCACCGGCGACCAGCGCTTCTTCTACTCCTGGGCCGAATGCTGGCGCACGCTGATCCGTCCGGAAACCGCGGTGGTGCGCGTGACCACGGACCCTCACGCACCCGGCGAATTCCGTTGCAACCAGGTGCCGAAGAACCTGGATTCCTTCCACGAGGCCTTCGGCACCAAGCCGGGCGATGGCATGTGGCTGGATCCGGCCGACCGCGTGGAAATCTGGTAAACCGCATCACCTAATGGATGGGGCAGGGGCAAAGCAGGCTTTGCCGCTGCCTCATCCTGCGTTGCGGGCTAAGATCACTGTGTAAGGCTGATCATGAAGGGCTTCAACTGCGCGCCATGACACGTAGAATGGACTATTGTGACTTCCGAAAATAATTCCGCACCGGCCCCAAATCCAAACGACCAGCGACAGGTGCGCACCGATAAGCGCAACCAGCTGCTGGCCAAGGGCGAGGAAGCCTACCCGGTAGGCATTGCCCGCACCCACTCGTTGCAGGAAATCCGCGACAAGTACGAGCACCTCGAAGCCGGCGAGGAGACCGAAGACGTCGTCGGCGTCGTCGGACGCATCGTCTTCATGCGCAACACCGGCAAGCTGTGCTTCGCCACCTTGCAGGAGGGCGGCCAGAAGGGCGAAGGAGTTCGCCTGCAGGTCATGCTCTCGCTGGCCAACGTCGGCGAAGAGCGCCTGGCGCAGTGGAAGTCGCTCGTCGATTTGGGCGACCACGTATTCGTGACCGGCAAGGTCATCTCATCGCGCCGCGGCGAGCTGTCCATCATGGCCGATGCCTGGGAGATGGCTTCCAAGGCCTTGCGCCCGCTGCCGGTGCTGCATGCCGATCTGAACGAAGAGACCCGCGTGCGCCAGCGCTACGCCGATTTGATCGTGCGCGACGAAGCCCGCGAGATGGTCTACAAGCGTGCCGCGATCATCCGCGCCGTGCGCAATACCCTGGAGAACCGCGGCTACGTCGAGGTCGAGACCCCGATGCTGCAGCTGGTTCACGGCGGCGCATCGGCCCGCCCGTTCAAGACCCACCTGAACGCGTTCGACCAGGAAATGACCCTGCGCATCGCCACCGAGCTGTACCTCAAGCGCTGCGTCGTCGGCGGCGTCGACCGCGTCTTCGAGGTGGGACGCATCTTCCGCAACGAGGGCGTCGACTCGACCCACTCGCCGGAATTCACCACCCTGGAATCCTACGAAGCCTATGCCGACCAGTACGTCATGGCCGACCGCATCAAGGAAATCATTCTCAATGCAGCTGACGCCATCGGCGCTGGCCGCACCATCGAAACTCCCAAGGGCACTGTCAACCTGGACGGCGAATGGCGCTGGGTCAGCGTCTACCCGGGCTTGTCCGAGGCTGTCGGCGTCGAGATCACGCCGGAAACGGACGCATCGGTGCTGCGCGAGATCGCTGCCAAGCACGAAGTGAAGATCGACCCGGCCTGGGGAGCCCAGAAGCTGGTCATCGAGCTGTTCGGCGAAATCGTCGAGCCGACCTTGATCGACCCGACCTTCGTGTGCGACTACCCGCCCCTGGCACAGCCGCTGGCGCGTCCGCACCGCTCGAAGCCGGGCGTTATCGAAGCGTGGGACCTGATCATCGGCGGCATGGAGCGCGGCACCGCATTCTCCGAGCTGATCGACCCGGTAATCCAGCGCGAGCGCCTGACCGAGCAGTCCCTGATGGCTGCCGGCGGAGACCCAGAGGCAATGCAGCTTGATGAAGACTTCCTGCGTGCCCTGGAATACGGTGCACCGCCAATGGGCGGCATCGGTTTGGGCATCGACCGTCTGGTTATGCTTTTCACCAACGTCGGTATTCGTGAAACTATTCTGTTCCCACTGCTAAAGCCGGAGGCATAAGAATGCCATATATTGAGGCGATCGTCCCGACAATTTGCCTGGCGCTGCTTTTCTGGTACGTGATGAAAGCTATTACAAACGCGGATCGAAAAGAACGCCAAGCTGAAGCTGAAGCTGATGCGCTAATTCAAAATGGCTCGGATTCAAATAATCCAGTAAACGAGAATTAGTCGTTCCTGATAGAACCTTGTGAATTCTGATGATAATTAGAATTTAGCGTGCCTATTTGTATATGCTTGTTGTTTGAAATGGACTGATGGCTGAATGCCGATCTGTCCAGTACATTCAAGCTCGGAGGAACCCCTAAATGGCACGTCAGGTTCAAATTGCCCTGATCGACGATATTGATGGTAGCGAGGCAACTGAATCAATCGCATTCAGCGTCGCTGGTCAGCATTTTGAAATCGACCTGAACGACGAGCACGCTGCTCAGTTCCATGCAGCCATCGAGCCGTACATCGAAGCGGCTCGTTCGTCGAAGCAGACTGCAGCGAGCGAAGCTCCAGCAATCCGCGCATGGGCGAAGGAAAACAACATTAAGGTCAACGCACGCGGACGCCTTAATGCAGAGGTTGTAGATGCCTACAACGCTGCAATGCGAAAGGGTGGTCGAGGCCGCGCGAAGTAATTCGCGAGGTTTTGCACAAGTCTCAAATATGAGCCGGCACGCAATGCGTGCCGGCTCATATTCTTATAACGATGTTCGTTATTCACGATGCATTTTCATTGAAGATCGCAATATTGGTGAACCAAGTAATTCTCATTATGAATTGCATGCCTATTACTGATTCCCGGTAACGGGGAGCCGTTTCGGTTATCCCTGTGGCGAACAAGGGAGCATTGCGGGCGCATGGTGCGTAGCATCGAATTATTGGTAAGCAAGGAGTGTGCCGAAGATGTTTGAGAGATTTACCGACCGTGCCCGCCGAGTTGTCGTGCTCGCCCAAGAAGAGGCGCGCATGCTCAACCACAACTACATCGGCACCGAGCACCTGTTGCTCGGTCTAATCCACGAAGGCGATGGCGTCGCCGCAAAGGCGCTCGAGTCGCTGAACATTTCGCTGGGTGCCGTTCGTGAGCAGGTTCAGGAGATTATCGGCAAGGGCCAGCAGGCGCCTTCCGGTCATATCCCGTTCACTCCTCGCGCCAAGAAGGTCTTGGAGCTCTCGCTGCGCGAAGCGCTGCAGCTGGGACACAACTACATTGGCACCGAGCACATCCTGCTCGGCCTGATCCGCGAGGGCGAGGGCGTCGCAGCCCAGGTTCTGGTGAAGCTTGGCGCCGACCTCGGTCGCGTGCGCCAGCAGGTCATCCAGCTGCTCTCGGGCTACCAGGGCGGCAAGGAGACCGCGTCCGCTGGCGTCAGCTCGGGCGGACAGCAGGAAGGTACCCCTGCAGGCTCGGCAGTGCTTGACCAGTTCGGCCGCAACCTGACCGCAGCCGCCCGCGAAGGCAAGCTCGACCCGGTGATCGGCCGCGAGCATGAGATGGAACGCGTCATGCAGGTCCTCTCGCGCCGCACCAAGAACAACCCGGTACTCATCGGCGAGCCCGGCGTCGGCAAGACCGCCGTAGTCGAGGGCCTGGCCCAGGCCATCGTGCGCGGCGACGTGCCGGAAACCATCAAGGACAAGCAGCTGTACACCCTGGACCTCGGTTCGCTGGTGGCCGGCTCCCGCTATCGCGGCGACTTCGAGGAACGCCTGAAGAAGGTCCTGAAGGAAATCCGCACCCGTGGCGACATCATCCTGTTCATCGACGAGATCCACACCCTGGTCGGCGCCGGTGCCGCCGAAGGCGCCATCGATGCCGCGTCGATCCTCAAGCCGATGCTGGCCCGTGGCGAACTGCAGACCATCGGTGCCACCACCTTGGACGAGTACCGCAAGAACATCGAGAAGGACGCCGCGCTCGAGCGCCGCTTCCAGCCGATCCAGGTCAAGGAACCGTCCGTCGAGCTGACCACGCAGATCCTGCGTGGCCTGCGCGACCGCTACGAGGCGCACCACCGCGTGACCATCACCGACGGTGCGCTGCAGGCTGCCGCCCAGCTGGCCCACCGCTACATTTCCGACCGTTTCCTGCCGGACAAGGCAGTTGACCTGATCGACGAGGCCGGTGCACGACTGCGCATCCAGCGCATGACCGCGCCACCGGCACTGAAGGAAATGGACGAGGAAATCGCCACCGTGCGCCTGGAGAAGGAGGCCGCGATTGACGCGCAGGACTTCGAAGGTGCAGCCTCGCTGCGCGATAAGGAATCCAAGCTGATCGAGGCCCGCAACGAGAAGGAGAAGTCCTGGCGCAATGGCGACATGGACGAAATCTCCGAGGTGACCGAGGACCTCATTGCCGAGGTGCTTGCCAACTCGACCGGCATCCCGGTAGTGAAGCTGACCGAGGAAGAGTCCTCGCGCCTGCTCAACATGGAAGAAGAGCTTCACAAGCGCGTTATCGGCCAGGATTCGGCCATCAAGGCCATCTCGCAGGCGATCCGCCGCACCCGTGCCGGCCTGAAGGACCCGAACCGCCCAGGCGGCTCGTTCATCTTCGCCGGCCCAACCGGCGTGGGCAAGACCGAGCTGGCCAAGGCGCTGGCGGAGTTCCTCTTCGGCGAAGAAGACGCGCTGATCACCCTGGACATGTCCGAATACTCGGAGAAGCACACCGTTTCGCGCCTGTTCGGTGCCCCTCCAGGATACGTCGGCTACGAAGAGGGCGGTCAGCTGACCGAAAAGGTCCGCCGCCGTCCGTTCTCCGTGGTGCTCTTCGACGAGGTGGAGAAGGCCCACGCGGACCTGTTCAACTCGCTGCTGCAGATCCTGGAAGACGGCCGCCTGACCGACTCCCAGGGCCGTGTGGTGGACTTCAAGAACACCATCATCATCATGACCACGAACCTCGGTACCCGTGACATCTCCAAGGGTGTGATGACCGGCTTCCAGTCGGCCGCGGATACCAAGACCGGTTATGAGCGGATGCAGGCCAAGGTCCAGGAAGAACTGCGCCAGCATTTCCGCCCTGAGTTCCTGAACCGTGTTGACGACACCGTGGTCTTCCCGCAGCTGAACCAGGAGGAGATCGAGGAAATCGTCGACCTGTTCATCGCCCGCCTGGCCAAGCGCCTGAAGGAACGCGATATCACTATCGAGCTCACCCAGGCTGCCCGCAGCCTGCTGGCCCAGCGCGGCTACGATCCTGCAATGGGTGCCCGTCCGCTGCGCCGCACCATCCAGCGCGATATCGAGGACCAGCTCTCCGAGCGCATCCTCTTCAGCCAGATCGTGTCCGGCCAGAAGGTCACCGTCGATGTCGAAGGCGAAGGCGAGAGCCGCAAGTTCGTCTTCCACGCCGAAGGTGGCAACGGCCAGCTGGAAGGCGAGCCGGCACCGGCAGCCCTGGAAAGCTGAGCAGCTAGCGTCATCGCCAATAGCCGTGGAACTGGGAAATCCAGTTCCACGGCTATTGGCTTTAATCCGCCCATGTCGTAGGCTCAACACATGAAGATGCGAAGCAAAGGGCAGCAGATGATTGCCGCATCCTGCCTCGCCGTCATGGCCTATTTGGCCCTGTACCTTTTCCTGCGGCCCGAGCTTCCTGAGCGGCTGGTGCGCCACGCAGGAGCCGATGGTGCCGGATACAGCCCGACATGGCTGGTGGTGCTCGTAATCGGCGCTGCGGCCACGCTCAGCATTGCCATCGGCATCATCGCGTACCGCGACTTCACCTCACTGGGGCACTGGAATCCCGGGCCGAAATCCATTGTGGTCTGCTTCGTGGCAGCTGGCTTCGGAATCCTCGGGCTCGGTGCCGCCATGCTGTTCACCGTCTTAGGTCAAGACGCCGCCCAGCTGGGATCCTTGCCTGTCGGCATGGGGCTGATCGGTTTGCTCGGGGTCTTCGCGCTTTCTGCCGGGTTGCTGGCCAGGGCCCTGCCCAGGGCAGAGCAAGAGGCCCTCGACGCCTGAGAGGCGATCGAGGGCCGCCTTGCCAGCCGGACTTAGCGGCCTACCGCCTTGGCGACCAGCGCGGCAAGCTTTTCCTCCAGCTGCCCATCAAGCGCGGTAATGGCGAATGACGTGGGCCAGAGCGTGCCCTCATCGAGCTGCGCGACATCGTTGAACCCGAAGGTCAGGTAGCGGGTGCCGAACTTCTTGGCATCCTGCATGAAGCACAAGATCTTGCCGTCCAGGGCGTAGGCGGGCATGCCGTACCAGGTTTTCGGTTCCAGTCCAGGAGCCGTGGAGGTGACGATCCGGTGCAGCTTCTCGGCGAGAACCTTATCGTTCCCCTCGAAGGAAGCAATCTTCTCTTCAACTTCCCTGCGCGCCTGCTCGGCCTTCTCGGCCTTGGTCATGCGCTTCTTCGGAGCTCGCACCTCGGCTGCGCGCTCTTTCATCGCGGCCTTCTCAGCGGCCGAAAAACCCTCTTGTTCCGTACTGCTCATGCTTCGGCTCCCTATGCAGATTGGTTGATGCGGACCATATTTCCCGAAGGGTCGCGGAATGCGCAATCGCGCGGACCCCACGGCTGGTCCATCGGCTCCTGCAGGACTTCAGCGCCCGAGGCGCTCACGGTCTCGAACACCTGGTCCAGGTCGGTAGTGGAAAGCACCAGCGGGCCGATGGTTCCCTTGGCTACCAGCTCGGCCAGGGTCTGCGCATCGGCGTCGGAGCGGCCGGCGCCCGGAGTCGAAAGCACCAAGCTGGTGCCGGTGCCATCGGAGCCCGCAAGCGAGACCCAGCGGAAGCCGCCGTTGGCGACATCTGAAATTACCGTGAAGCCCAGCGCATCGCGGTAGAACGCGAGCGCCTCATCTACATCGAGCACGGTCAACGGGACATGATTGATTGAAATATTTGCCATGGCTCCAGCCTAGGCAGTGCCGTGCAGCGCGCGCTTCTTCAAAACTGCTCAGAATCTCTCGGGACGCAAAAGGATCTTGGCAATGCAGGCAGGGATCTGCTCCGTGGCAGAATGATCCCGTTCCCGGTAGGCGGACGGGGTTTCCCCCACCACTTCGGTGAAGCGTGTGCTGAAGGACCCCAGCGAAGTCCAGCCCACTTGCATGCAGGCATCAGTGACCGAGACTGACGCGCGCAGCAGATGCATGGCACGCTCAATGCGGCGGGTAAGCAAATAGGAATGTGGCGTCTCGCCATAGGCCCGCTTGAACTCCCTGGAAAAGTGCGCAGGAGACATGGACGCCCGCTGGGCCAATGCCGGCACATCCAAAGGCTCGGCATAGTTCCGATCCATCAGGTCCTTGGCACGGCGCAAATGCGCCAGTGCCTTCAGCGCTTCGGCATCCACTGGCTAACCTCGATTCCTGGCCCGCAGCACCAGGATTGCACCGAGCGCAGTCGAGCACAGGTAGATCCCGATGACCGCGATCCAGCCCGCGGTGAATCCACCGGCCGATCCCACCAGCAGGCCCATGGCCAGCGGCCCGACGGTGAATCCGCCGAACTGGCCTGCCGAGACGATTCCGCTGGCGCTGCCCAAGCGGCTTGCCGGGATCGCACGCAACAGGCCCGCCATGAGCACCACCGAAACTCCCAGGGCCGAGGCGCCATGCAGGGCAACCGCCAGCCAGAGCAGCGCCACCGAATGCATTTGCTGGGCCAGAAGGAAGCTGGCTCCGCCCGCAGTGGCCAGCGATGCCAACAGCAGCAGGAGCTTGGGCGCTGAAACCCCGCGGGCCATCATCTGCCCCCAGCCGACGCGGGCACTGACCCCAATGACTCCGGCCACCGCAGCGGTCAGGCCGCCGGCCACCAAGGAGAAATCCAGTTCGCGGACCGCAAAGAGCGCCAGATAGACATTGGTTGCCTGCACTCCGACGCCGTTGATGAAACCGAACAGGGCCAGCGCGAAAATGACGAACTTCGTCGAGGGGGCTGCCGCGGCGATCGGCTTGTCCGCACCTGCTTCCGGCCTTTTCGGTGCAGGCACGCTGAGCATGGGGGTGGCGCGGACTACTCGTACGGCGATGAGCGCGAGCACTGCGGCGAGCACGGCGCCAGCCAGCGACGCGCCATGCCAGCCGATGAACGCCGCCAGCAACGGGAACCCCACGCTGCCTACGAGCTGCGAAACCTGCACGCCTGACTGCTTGATGCCGGTCCAGGTGATGCGCTGGGCGCTGGGGACGCGCTGGGCAAGAATGCGGTTGGTGACCCCGTTGGGGAATGACTGCGCGAAGCCGGCCAGCCCGGATGCCACCAGCAGCAGGACGTAGCCGGCGGGAATTGCCGCCAGGCCCAGCGCAACCGCGGTGGTGCCAAAAATCAGCAGCATCAGCCTGGTATCCGGTTGCCTGTCCGAGAACTTCCCGAAGACGGCGTTGCCCAGTGCGGCGCAGCCAAAGCAGGCCGTCGCCAGCAGGCCGAACTGGGATTCGGTGATTCCCAAATCCCTGATGACCAGGTCGCTGGTGGCGCTCAACCCGTAATTAAGCAGGGGAGCGATGCCCACTGCGGAGAGCAGGATGGCAAGCAACCCGAATCCGGGGCGTGCTGTTCTAGCTGTCATCCGCATCCTTGCTCCCGTAGGGCTTCAATGTTCAAGCTTATTGTGGCAGTTCTGCGTGCAGGATGTTCCTTCCATGACATATCCAGCGACTTCTTCGAATCTGCAAACTGGGAGGCATAGGATCTAAACGTGAACTCTTTTACCGTCCGCCCAGCCAAGACCAGTGATGTCAACGCAATCCGCAATCTGGTGCGCCCCCTGGCCGAGGAACGAATCCTGCTGGATAAGGAAGCGGTCACCTACTACGAGTCCATCCAGGAATTCCTGGTAGCCGAGGATCCGGAGGGCAGCGTTGTCGGCTGCGGCGGCTTGCACGTCATCTGGGAGGACATCGCCGAAATCCGCACCCTCGCCACCTCCGATACGGTCCGCGGCATGGGGGTCGGGCACCTTTTGCTGGGAGAACTGCTCAAACGCGCCAAGGCTGTCGGGGTGTCGCGTGTTTTCTGCCTGACTTTCGAAGTTGCATTCTTCGAACGCCAAGGCTTCAAGGTGATGGCTGACCAGAGCGCCGTGGACCCCGCGGTGTACCAGGAGATCCTGCTCTCCCGGGATGAAGGCGTCGCTGAATTCTTGGACCTTGCACGGGTGAAGCCGAATACCCTGGGCAATACCCGCATGATCATTACGCTGGACTGATATTCCTACTCCATCCGGTCATAGCGGGCGCGGAACATCAGGAAGACCGCGTAGCAAACCAGGCCAGCACCGATGGCAATCAAGGCAACGGGCCCGAAGGGCTGGTCCTGGATGGCCTTCAACGCGCCATCGATGCCGCTGGCCTCTTCCGGGTCGCGCTGCACCGTGGCCACGATGAACAACAGGCCAACTGCACCCAGGACTGCGCCCTTGGCCGGGTAGCCGAGCATGCCTGAGAACTTCACCGCGCGGGAAACCTCCTTGTTTCCAGAACCCCGCAGATCCTCCAGGAACTTCTTGGCGGCTCCCTTGTAGATGTAATAGCCGGCCATGACCAGCATGCCGAGGCCGATGGCGATCAGCAAGGCCCGGCCAAGGCCTGTCTGCATCAGTTCGCCGCTGAAGCTGCTGGCGGTCTTTCCCGAATCGCTGGGATTCCCTGCGGCGAATCGTCCAAAGGTGAATCCGACAGCCAAGAACGATATCGAAGTAGCCGCGGACTTGAGCCTTTCCTTCAGCTTCTTCTCGGGCAAGAAGGCCTGCGCCATGGACCACAGGCCCAGCAGCAGGGCGCCGATTGCGCAGATCCACAGCAGAACCATGCCGAAGGGCTGGTTTGCCAGTGCGCCCATGGCTCCGCCCTGGTCGGCTTCCGCCTTGCGGCCGGCGGCGACAACAACTGCAAGGACTCCCAGGGTCGCATGGAGAATCCCGTTGGCGACGAATCCCAAGCGGGCGGCGCCCTCGAACCATGGATGCTCGGCTACGTGGCGAACCGTGCCGGCAGGGTCAACTGAAGCGTTCATGGGCTAAGCATAGGTACGCGCTGGCAGAGAAAGCCAGCAGGTACCCGCGTGTTCTTTGCCGGTCTCAGGAAGGCAGGCGGATGCGGTTATCCTCGGCGATCGCCAGGCCATCTTTCAGCAGCCCGGCCAGCGCGCGTTCACGCTGATCCAGCGGAGACTGCAACCGTGCAAGTGCCACATATCCTGCGTGCGATTCCTGGGCCAGATCGGCCAGGAATGACTGCTGCGGCACCGCCTCCTCATGTTCGCGCAGAATCGCCATGATGGCCCCGCGGACCTGGCGATCGGTACCCTTCCAAGCTTGGCCTTTCGGGGTGTAGTGCGGTGCCGGCTGCCCGCCGGCAACCCATGCGCACTGCTCGAACACCGGGCATTGCCCGCATTTCGGGCTGCGTGCAGTGCATACCAGCGCGCCGAGCTCCATCACGGAGACATTCCACAGATTCGCCGTCCGGTCATCTTCGGGCTGGACTTCCCTGGCCCGGGCGAACTCGCTGGCGCGCGGGCTTGGTTCGGGCAATGCCATGCCGCCAAAGAGCCGGGCATGCACGCGGCGGATATTCGTGTCCACGACGACGGTGCGCTCGCCGAAGGCGAAGCAGGCAATGGCGGCTGCGGTGTAGTCGCCGATGCCGGGCAAGGCCAACAGCTGCGCTTCGGTGCGCGGGACTTCGCCGTTGTATTCGGTGGTGATCTCCACGGCGGCGGCATGCAAGCGCTGCGCGCGCCGCGGATAGCCAAGCCGTCCCCAGGCCTTCAAAGCCTCGGACAGCGGTTCCGCGGCCAGATCCTGCGGCCGCGGCCAGCGGCGCATCCATTCTTCCCACACCGGCAGGACACGAACCACGGGGGTCTGCTGGAGCATGAACTCGCTGACCATGACTTCCCATCCGCTCACGCCAGGACGGCGCCAAGGCAGGTCGCGGGCGTTCTCTAGGTACCAGTCGTTGATGGTGTCGTGGATTTGCTGCACCCCACCACTCTAGGCCAGCGCACGGAAGACCCGGAATCCGAGGGAAAGCAGTGGGGAACGCGATGCACCCCGGATCCTACGCCATTACCGGGTTCGGGCAGTGCAATGAATTAGCCTTAATCCATGAGCAACGCATCAGGGGGGAAACCATCGGCCAGCGTCTACCGGCGCCGGCGGATTACCGTGGCAGTACTTGCCCTGGTGCTCATCGGCCTGATCGTCTGGGGCGTCGTTGCCCTGGTGGGGGTCTTTGCCCCCGATGAGCAGGAAACTGCGGGCAATGAACCGACCGCCCAGCAGACACAGCCGGTCCCTTCGCCATCGTCCGAACCGGAAGAGGATGAAGATTCGGGCAAGATGTGCAGCGGCGACGAGATCGAGGTTACCGCGACGACCGATGCGAAAAGCTACGCCTCGGACAAGAAGCCGACATTGATTCTCGGCATCGAGAATGTCTCCAAGCGCGAATGCGAGGTGAACGTCGGAAGCACGCAGCAGGAGTTCCTGGTTTCCAGCGGTTCTGACCGCATCTTCTCCACCGTCGACTGCCTCGAGAACGCAGAGGACGTAATCCTGGCCTTCAAGCCAGGGCAGAAGGAGAACTCGCGCTTCACCTGGAACCGCGAGCGTTCGGCTCCCGGCTGCAAAGCTGTCAGCGTGCAGCCGCGTCCGGGAACCTACAAGTTCACGGCGGCTGTCGGCGACTTCGTCTCCGAGCCGGTGACCTTCACCCTGGAGTGAGCGCCTAAATGTAGCGGTCCAGCAGCGAGGACTCGGCCATGCGTGCGAGCCCTTCGCGGATGGAGCGTGCACGCTGCTCGCCGACGCCTTCAATTTCCATAAGCTGGCTGGTGGACGCGGACATCAGCAGCTGCAAGTTGTCGAATGCCGCCACCAGGCGATCTCCCACCACCTTGGGAACAGTGCGGATCTGCGAGAGCAGGCGGTATCCCTTGGGGGTCAGCTGGTCGTCCTGGCCAATGCTGGAGTGCGGGAACAGGATCTTGGTCAGCCCGTCGAGCTCGACCAGCTGCGCGTCGGACACTTCATGCAGGGTCTCCAAGGCGTGCTCGATATCCAGCTCCTGGCCCTCGGCGTCGGAATAGTCCCGCAGCAGCAGCTCGTTATCTGCCTGGATGCCGGAGAGCAATTCGGCATGCTGGGCTGCCAGCAGGCGCCCGTCGATGCCCAGCTCCAGCACGTAGCGGGAGATTTCCTCGCTGGTGCGGCGCAGCATCTCGGTGCGCTGCAGCACTGCCAGCACCTCCCGCGCAGTGGCGACATCCTCGATCTCCGCCGCTGACAGGGCGCTGGTGACCTGGTCCAAGCGGTGGCGGTAGCGTTCCAGGGTGGCAATGGCCTGGTTGCCGCGGGCCAGCAGGCGCTCGGCAGGCTCGAGCACATGGCGCTCGCCGTCGGCATAGAGGGTGATGGTCTGCATCGACTGCGACACCGAAATCGTCGGGAACCCGGATTGCGCGGCCACGCGTTCCGCGGTGCGGTGGCGGGTGCCGGATTCCTGGGTTTCAATCTGCGCATCCGGCATCAGCTGCACGCCTGCCTGCAGGATCTGGCGGCCGGTTCCGTCCAGGATGATCGCACCGTCCATCTTGGCCAGTTCGCGGATGCGGGTCGGCGTGTATTCGGTGTTGATCCGGAAGCCGCCGGAGCTGATCGACTCGACGAGCTTGTCGTGGCCGAGCACGATGAGGGCGCCGGTGCGGCCGCGCTGGATCCGCTCCAGGCCCTGGGCGAGTTCGGTACCCGGGGCAATCTGGGCCAGAACGGCAAGGAATCCGGGGGTGGGGTGCGCTTTCAACTGGCGTCCTTTCGGCGGGCGGCAATAATCAAGTTTATCGCGTTGGCTTCTGCCGCTGGTTGAAGGCGATATCCAGGGCCTGGGCGATATTCTCCACCTGGAACACGCGGATGCCCTCGGGGATGTTCTTCAACGGTTCCGGGGTAGCCGGGGCCATTGCGAAGGAGAATCCCAGGCGCTGGGCTTCGATGATGCGCCGCGAGATCTCGGGCACTTGCCTCACCTCGCCGGCCAAGCCTACCTCGCCGAAGGCCACGAAGTCCTGCGGCAGCGGGAACTCGTTCATCGACGAGGCCAGGGCCAGCGCGCAGGCCAGATCCGATGCCGGTTCGGCGATCTTGACGCCGCCCACCGTGGCAATATAGGAGTCCATGGACGACAGATCCATATGCGCGCGGGCCTGCAGCACCGCCACGACCATCTGCGCCCGTGCCGCATCCAGGCCGCTGGTGGCCCTGCGGGCGGCCGGGGCATTGCTGCGGGAGAGCAGGGTCTGCACCTCGGCCACCAACGGCCGGCGGCCTTCGAGGGTGACGGTGATGCAGGTGCCCGGAACCGGGTTGCGGGTTCGCGTGACGAACAGCTTGGAAGGATCGGTCAGCGATTCGATGCCGTCCTCATTCAGGTCGAAGCAGCCCACCTCATCGGTGGCGCCATAGCGGTTCTTCAGCGCGCGCAGGATGCGCAGCCGCGAATGCTTCTCGCCATCGAACTGGCAGACCACATCCACCAGGTGCTCGAGCAGCCGCGGGCCGGCGACCGACCCTTCCTTGGTGACGTGGCCGACCATGATGGTGGACATGGCCCGGGTCTTGGCCGCGTTGATGATCGACGCGGCGACCTCGCGCACCTGGGACACGCCGCCGGCCGCGCCGTCCACCTCTGCCGAGGAGAAGGTCTGCACCGAGTCCAGGATCAGCAGCTGCGGATCGATCTCCTGGATCTGCCCCAGCGCCAGGGCCAGGTCGGTTTCGGCGGCCAGGAACAGCGTATCGGCGATGGCGTTGATGCGTTCGGCGCGGGACTTGACCTGCGCGGCCGATTCCTCGCCGGTCAGATAGAGCACGCGCAGGCCGGTCTGCGCCGCTTTCGCTGCGACGTCCAGGAGCAGCGTGGACTTGCCTACGCCGGGTTCTCCGGCGAGCAGGATCGCGGCTGCCGGGACCAGTCCGCCACCGAGCACGCGGTCCAGCTCGGACACCCCGCTGGGGCGGAAGGCGGCTTCGGAGCCGTCGATCTGCGCGATCGGCTTGGCCGGGTGGGCGACTTTGGCCGCGGCCACGGTGCGGGCGGAAACGACACCCACTTCTTCGACGGTGCCCCAGGCCTGGCATTCGCCGCAGCGGCCCACCCATTTGATCGTGGTCCATCCGCATTCGGAGCATTTGAACGATGCGCTGGATTTGCTGCGGGTGGAAGTTTTGGCCATGGCTCAATGCTATCGAGCCATGCGGACATTTTTGTTCAGGAGAGCTTGGGCAGCACTTCGATGGCTTCCTCGTGCACGCGGCCGGCTGCCTCGAGCAGATCCACCACCATCGGGCGCAGCAGCAGGACAAGGCCTTCGCCCTGGAGCCCTTCGACTCCCAGTGCGCGCGGATCCAGCTGGGCGGCGACTCCTTCCAGCTGCTGCTGGGCGGACTTCTCGTATTTGCGCTGGCCCGCCACCGTGGTCTCGCGCACCGAGTGCGCCAAGGTGTTGACCGCCTCGGACAGCTCGCGCATCAGCGGAGCCAGGGTTTGCGCGCCTTCCGGGGTCAGCGCGCTGTTACTGAGCACGGAAGCCAGCCGCCGGGCGAAAACCCGCGAGTTGCGGGCGGCCCAGTCGTAGTGGTTGAAGCGCTTGGACAGCCGGTTCAGCTCGTGGCGGTGGCGCCGCCCTGCGGGGGAAATCGTGGCGATTTCCTTGGACGCGCGGAAGGCGGCTGGCAGCTTGTCCAGATGCTTCTGGGTGCCGCGTGCCTTGATCAGCGCGTGGAATGCGGAGCGCCGGTCATCGTCGCGGATGGCCCAGGAGCATTCCAAAAGCGCTTCGGAAAGCTCCTTGAACAAATCCGATAATGCGGAAACCGGACTGCGCCTCGGGTCGGTGGGCCAGAAAATAATGACCAGCAGGGCGAGCAGGGAACCGGTCAGGGCATCGATGGAACGGGCAAATGGGCCGTCGGCGCTGATCGGCAGCAGCACCACCAGTGCCGATTGCATACCCAGCTGGGTGGAGAAGATTGCACCCGAATCCAGGTAGCGGGCTATGACCAGGCTGAGCGACATCACCAGCGCGGCCTGCCAGATACCCTGCCCGAACCAGTGCATGAGGGTATCGCCCAGGGCCACGCCCAGGGTGCATCCCAGGGCGACCTCGGCGGTTTTGCGCACCGTGGTGGAGGCGCCGAAGCCCAGCGAAACCAGCGCGCTGGTGGCCGCGAAAATCGGCTGGGAGTGCCCCCAGATGCTTTCGGCGATCCAGAATGCGCCAATGGCGCCCAGGGTCATGCGCAGGATTCTGGGCAGGGAATTGCGCGAGCGTATCAGCCCGGCGCGATTGCGCTGCGCCAAGAATCCGAATAGTTGCGCTGGCATGCGCTTCACTTTCCGCCCAGTTGCCATGGCTTCAGTCTTCCATGGGTTGGGCGGGCGGCGGCAGAAGCTGCCGGGATATTGCGCTGGTGAGCAGGATCACCTGCCTGTGGACAAGTTGTTAACCTTCTGTTCACCTTCGCCGGGGGAGCTGGTTACTTTCGATCTTTAACGTCGTAGATGAAGCGGAGAGAAGCCGCTGAAAGTTTTACATCGATCTACCAACATGGGGAGTAAATCTCGTGAAGCTCAACCGCTTTGGCAGCGCAGCTGCCGTTCTTTCCGTCGCAGCACTCGCACTGACCGCCTGCGGCTCGGATAACCCAACCGCCGCTGCCGGTTCCGAAGGCGCAGAGACCTCTGCTGCATCCGGTGTCACCGGTACACTGACCGGCATCGGCGCATCCAGCCAGAACTCGGCCATGGAAGCATGGGCCACCGGCTTCAAGGCTGCCAACCCGGACGCCAACGTGCAGTACTCGCCAGACGGCTCCGGCGCAGGCCGCGAAGCATTCCTGGCAGGCGGCGCGCAGTTCGCCGGCTCGGATGCCTACCTGAAGGAAGACGAGGCCGCCAAGGCCAAGGAAGTTTGCGGCCCAGAAGGCGCATTCAACATCCCGGCTTACGTCTCGCCGATCGCGATCGCCTTCAACCTCGAAGGCGTTGAAGAGATCAACATGGACGCAGCCACCATCGCCAAGGTGTTCAAGAAGGAAATCACCAAGTGGAACGATGAGGCCATTGCCAAGCAGAACCCGGACGTGGAGCTGCCTGATACCGCAATCACCGTTGTGCACCGCAACGACGAGTCCGGCACCACCGAGAACTTCGTCGAGTACCTGAAGGCCGCAGCGGCTGATGTCTGGACCTACGATGTCTCCGGCGACTGGCCAAGCGACATCCAGTCGGAGAACGCCAAGGGCACCTCCGGCGTGGTTTCGACCACCACTTCGACCAACGGCGCCATCACCTACGCTGACTTCTCCGCAGTGGGCAACCTGTCCACCGTGAACGTCAAGGTTGGCGATGAGTACACCAAGATCTCCGCCGAGGCAGCTGCCAAGGCCCTCGAGACCGCAACCCCGGTTGAAGGTGCGGCCGAGAACGACCTGGCCCTGGATCTGGAGCGCGACACCACCGAAGCGGGCACTTACCCAATCGTCCTGGTTTCGTACCACATCTTCTGCAGCAGCTACAAGGACCAGGCAACCGCTGATCTGGTCAAGGCCTTCGGCAACTACGTCATCTCCGAAGACGGCCAGAAGACCGCCCAGGCTTCGGCAGGCAACGCCCCAATCTCGGCATCCATCGCCGAGAAGGCCAAGAAGTCGATCGACGGCATCACCGTCGCCGAGTAGTACCCCGCCGGGCAACCGGCAACAGGTGCGGGTGGCCGAACTCAACCACCCGCACCAGCAGTACCCCTCCACCCCCGCAGTGAAAACTGCATCACCCCCCGTTTCGTAAAGGCTCTAGCCATGACTACCAATGCTTTGACAAGCAAGTCATCGACTTCCGGCCGCGCTGGTGACAAGGTCTTCTCCGGCGCCGCACTGGCTGCCGGTGTCCTGATCCTGATCACGCTCTTCGCGGTCGCGGTCTTCTTGCTGATCCAAGCCCTGCCGACGTTCTTAGCCGATCCGGCTGAGATTTCCGGTGGCGAAGGATTCTTCGCCTACATCTGGCCGATTGTCATCGGCACCGTTATCGCAGCGGCTATCGCGCTGCTGATCGCCACCCCGATCGGCATCGGCGTGGCACTGTTCATCTCGCACTTCGCTCCACGCAAGGTCGCCGGCCCGCTGGGCTACCTGATCGATCTGCTCGCCGCGATCCCCTCGGTGATCTACGGCGCATGGGGCTACATGGTGCTCGCTCCGGCTCTGGTTCCAGGCTACGAATGGCTGGCCAAGAACCTGGGCTTCATCCCGCTCTTCGAAGGCCCGGCCAGCCAGACCGGCAAGACCATGCTCACCGCCGGCATCGTGCTGGCAGTGATGGTCCTGCCGATCATCACCTCGCTGAGCCGCGAAATCTTCCTGCAGACTCCGAAGCTGCACGAAGAGGCCGCCCTCGCCCTGGGTGCAACCCGCTGGGAAATGATCACCACCGCGGTGATACCCTTCGCCCGCCCGGGCATTATCTCCGCCGTCATGCTGGGCCTGGGCCGCGCCCTGGGTGAAACCATGGCCGTCGCGCTGGTGCTGTCCACCGGCAACCTGATCCCGTCGCTGATCAAGACCGGCAACCAGACGATCGCCGCGGAAATCGCCTTGAACTTCCCTGAGGCCTTCGGCCTGCGCCTGGCAGAGCTGATCGCCGCCGGCCTGGTCCTGTTCCTGATCACCCTGGTCGTGAACATGATCGCTCGTGGAATCATCGCCCGCCACAAGGAATTCTCGGGAGCCAACTGATGAGCACCATGACAACCAACCAGAACAGCACCTCGGGCAACCTGACTCCTCCGGTGCGCAAGCGCAACTCCCTGGCCAAGGGCAAGCTGCCGAAATGGGCCATCTGGGCCATCGCCGCAGGCTCCATCATCATCGGCGCGGCAGCGTCCACGCTGACCGGCTTCAACGTGGCCTCCTTCGCCATCTACTCCGCGATCATTTTCCTGGTGGCCGCCTCGGTAATCACCACCGTTGCCGAAGGCAAGCGCCGCGGCAAGAACGCGATGTGGACCTACCTGATCTACGCCGCCTTCATCGTGGCAGTGATCCCGCTGGTATCCGTGCTCTACACGGTGCTGGAAAAGGGCATGCCGGGCATGAACAGCCACTTCCTGTTCAGCTCCATGAACGGTGTGACCGGCGCGGTGGACAACGAAACCGTCGCCAATGGCACCCCGGTGGTCGGCGGCGCGTACCACGCGGTGATGGGCACCTTGCTGATCACCCTGTGGGCTACCCTGATCTCCGTTCCGGTTGGCATGCTGACCGCTGTCTACCTGGTGGAATACGGCCAGGGCAAGGCGCTGTCCAAGGCGATCACCTTCTTCGTCGACGTGATGACCGGCATTCCCTCGATCGTCGCCGGCCTGTTCGCGGCGGCCTTCTTCGGCATGATCCTGGGCCCGAACGCCCGCATGGGCATTGTCGCAGCGGTCGCGTTGAGCGTGCTGATGATCCCGACGGTGGTCCGCTCCACCGAGGAAATGCTCAAGATCGTCCCGAACGAGCTGCGCGAGGCATCCTACGCACTGGGCGTGCGCCGCTGGCGCACCATCTTGAAGGTGGTCATCCCGACCGCGATCTCCGGTATCGCCTCCGGTGTCACCCTGGCCATCGCCCGCGTGATCGGCGAGACCGCACCGATCCTGGTCACCGCCGGCATCGCAAGCAACATCAACCTGAACGTCTTCGCGAACTGGATGTCCACGCTGCCGACCTTCATCTACTACCAGATCCTGACCCCGACCAGCCCGACGAACATCGACCCGTCGGTGCAGCGTGCCTGGGCCGCAGCCCTGCTGCTGATCCTCATGGTGATGGCGTTGAACCTCCTCGCCCGCCTGGTCGCTTCGATCTTCGCCCCAAAGAAGGGCCGTTGAGCCTAGGCTCCGGTCCGGACAAACCCAAACTTTTTCAAGGATTACATCATGGCAAAACGCATCGACGTCAATGACCTGAACGTCTACTACTCCAAGTTCCTCGCCGTTGAAGGCGTCTCGATCAACATCGAGCCGAAGTCGGTTACCGCATTCATCGGCCCATCGGGTTGCGGCAAGTCCACCTTCCTGCGCACCCTGAACCGCATGCACGAGGTCATCCCCGGAGGCCGCGTCGAGGGCCAGGTCCTGCTGGACGGCGACGACTTGTACGGCGCGGGCGTGGACCCGGTGACCGTGCGCAGCCAGATCGGCATGGTCTTCCAGCGCCCCAACCCGTTCCCGACCATGTCCATCAAGGACAACGTGCTGGCCGGCGTGAAGCTGAACGGCATGAAGATCTCCAAGTCCGACGCCGACGCGCTGGTGGAGAAGTCGCTGCGCGGCGCAAACCTCTGGAATGAGGTCAAGGACCGCCTGGACAAGCCGGGCTCGGGCCTTTCCGGCGGCCAGCAGCAGCGCCTGTGCATTGCCCGCACCATTGCGGTCAAGCCCGACGTGATCCTGATGGACGAGCCGTGCTCCGCGCTGGACCCGATCTCCACCCTGGCCATCGAGGACCTGATCAACGAGCTGAAGAACGACTACACCGTGGTGATCGTGACCCACAACATGCAGCAGGCCGCCCGCGTGAGCGACAAGACCGCGTTCTTCAACATCGCCGGCACCGGCAAGCCGGGCAAGCTCATCGAGTACAACGACACCGCAGCCATCTTCTCCAACCCGGAGCAGAAGGCCACCGAGGATTACGTCTCCGGACGCTTCGGATAAAGATTTCGGCTACCGCCGCTCCTTGAGCGGATGGTAGACGGACCGGAAGGGGGGTCTTCCGGGGATCCTGGAGGGGATCACCGCCAGCGGCGCACCGATTGCGGTGCGCCGCTGCACTTTAACCATTCACGTAAAGCTCCCTTGACTGTAAAGCGACCTTGTCAGTAAAGTGAGGTTTACATTTATTGGAAAGGGGGCAGTGGTGGATTCAAAAGAGTCAGTTGGCCAAAGCAAATGGGGTCGTTCGCGATTCGGCGGATCGACAGCCCTGCTGATCATCCTGTCACTGCTCGGGGGGCTGGTGCTCTGCGCTGCCATGGCGCTGATCTGGTGGACATTCGGCCCCGAAGCCGATCAGCAGAGCAAGATGCTGTCCGGACTGGTCTTTGCACTGCTGATGCTGCCCGCTGCGTCCGCCTTGTGCTGGGTATTCATGCTGGACAGGGATACTCTGGCCGGAGCTGTGCGGGATCCGGAATCATCCATCGAGGGAAAATGGTACGAAAAGGCGGTTTTCGGAGCATTTCATGATCTGATCGCCCTGTGCGGATTGGGCGCCATGGCGCTGGGTTTGCTGCGCATTGACGTAGAACCGGTGATGCTGCTTGTCGGGGTCGTTCTGCTGGCTGCCGTAGACGTGCTCGTGCGCTACCTGGTGATCAAGAAGGTGGAAGGCTGATGCACAAGCGCGATTCCGATTCCCGCGCCGTAGCATCGGCCCGCTCGCGCTTCGTGCAACCGAGTAAGCGAGCCGAAAGCTAATGGAGAACAATCTCAGTGAATACCGCAGGGAACGCGGGTTCTCCCAGCAGGCATTGGCGGACCTGCTCGGCGTCTCGCGCCAAACTGTCATCTCGCTCGAAAAGGGCCGCTACGATCCGTCCTTGCCGCTGGCCTTCAAGCTATCTGCGGTCTTCGGCTGCAGGATCGAAGACCTCTTCGTTCCGGGCGAAAACTAGGCGTTGCCCAGCAGCGGATGCACCGCCAGCGTGAGGATCGCGCCGCAGGCAACGCAGACCACCGGGGTCAGTACCCAGTGCAGCAGCACCTTGGTGACATTGCGCCACACCACCGATTCGAAAGCCTGGTTACTGCCGGCGCCGACGATGCCGCTGGTGACCGCCTGCGTGGTGGACAGCGGCAGGTGCAGGATCAGCGAGCCGAGGAACAGCATGGCCGCGGCCACGCCTTGGGCGATCATGCCGCGCAGCGGATCGAAGTTCACCAGCCGGCGGCCGAGCGTGTAGGTGATGCGCCATCCGCCTAGGAGCACGCCGAGGCCCAGCGCCGTGCCGGCGGCCAGCTGGATGGCCCAGGTCACGGGTCCCGGGTCCATCGCATGCCCGGTGATCAGCACCAGTGCGATCATCGCGCCGGTGCGCTGGCCATCTTGCAGCCCCAGCCCCAGCGCTACCGCACAGGCGGCAATGGCTTGGCCTGCGCGCGAGCCGTTGTTGACCGAACCCGAGGAATTATGGCGCATCAGCCAGGTCGCCGGAATCACCAGCACGTAGGACAGCAGGTAGGCAATCACCGGGGTGATCAGCAACGGCAGAAGCACCGAGCCGAGCAGCAGCCCCCAGGCACCGGACATCGGCAGGTCGCCCATGAAGGCCGAGGCGCCGCTGGCGCCCACCAGTCCGGAGAACAACGCGTGGGTGGAACTGACCGGCAAGCCGCGCCACCAGCAATACAGTCCCCAGGCGCCGGCGGTCAGCAGGCCGCAGATCAGCAGCTTCAAGCCGACGACGCCATCGGGGACGTTGAAGTTCAGCTTGTCCACCAGCGCCACGCTCAGCCCCGAGGTGGCTAGGGTGCCGAGGAAGGCGAATACTGCCGCCACGGAGACCGCTATGGCCGGGCGCAGCGCCCTGGTGCGCACCGAGGCCGCAACCGCGGTGGAGGCATCCCTGAAGCCGTTGAGCACGCCATAGCCCAGCGTGAGGACGATCGCGATTCCGGTGAGGACCGAAAGGATGGTCATGTCCCTAGGACTCCTTCACCAGCACGCGACCGAGGTGGTCGGCAAACTGGCGCAGGGTGTTGGCCGTGAGCATCAGGTGGTCGGCCACGCGCTGGTGGCGGTGGATCGTGCCTGCCTTGGCGAACTTCGAGATCTCGTTGACCCACACCAGGTGGGTGCGCGCCGCGCGCTTGGAGAACTGCAGCATCTGCAGCCAGTTGTCTTCCAGGTCATCGAGGTTGTGCAGGCGCTGGACCGAATCGGAGGCCAGTTCGGCCAGCTGCGAAATGAGTTCAAGCTGCTCCGAGGAACGCTCGGAGAGCGGGGTGGAGCCAACGGTCATGATCAGCTCGCCGGTGCCGCGCAGGTGTTCCATGGTCTCGTGCAGCAAACGCGAGAGGGTGTACATGTCTTCGCGGGGCAGCGGGCTGATATAGCTGGTGCGCAGGTGGGTGAGCACCGCGTGCACCAGGTCGGAGGCCTCGGCTTCCGCGGCAGCCAAATCCCGCAGCTGATCTGCACGGGTGTCGGGTGAGCCGATCATCTCGGCGACATTGGCAACGGAGGAGCGAATGGTCGTGGCCAACCCGCACAGCAACTCGATGCCGCGCGAGGCGGAGGGAAAGATCTGGAACTTCACTTTTCGGCGCACCATTCGATTCGACTGTTATTGGTACCAACGCAGAACAGTTTACGACGCGGAAGTTAACGCCGGTTACTTGATGGTGCCGGACCGGGAACGCCTCTCGGCGGAAGGCCGCTCGAAGCGGCAGAATTTTGGAGCCCGGGGTTACCAGCAGCCCGGCACCGTTATCTAGTGTTCTCGCCTGACCGGTGCGCTGTCAACCGCCGGGGTGGTGCTCGTGCGGTTTCTCACGCTACCGGCGCAGGCCCTTTTCCGCTCCGCTCAGGCAGAGCAGTGCGCAGCAGAACCAGATCGCGCCCGCAGGACTCAAGCCGGCGGCGACAGTACTTGAGATAACCGGCAAAGCTACTTGTCCGACGCGGTTTCCCATGAGCCTGACGGCCAATGCTGCGCCGCGGTCCACCGCCGGCACCGACGTGGAAATCATCGTCATGGTCATCGGCTGGCCCAGGCCCAGGAAGAAGCCGCCGACCAGCAGCGCCGCCCCGGCAGCCCAGAGCGAATCGATGAACGCCGGAGCCAGGGCGATGGCGATGCCCGAAACCCACAAGCTGGTGACCAGCAGGTGATTGCGCTCGAAGTAGGCCGAGAGCTTCGGAATGAACAGCCGCGAAATAACCGAAGCGAAACCTCGAATGGCCAAAAGCACACCAACATTTTCCGGTGTGACGCCATGTTTCTCCGCCACCAGCGGCAAGAATGCGGTGAGGATGTCCAGCATCGCCAGCAGGGTCATCGAGGCGAACATGTGCGAGGCCATGCCCCTGATGCGCAGCACCGAGGGAATGGAGGCCTTGGACTTCGGCGGACGGGTCTGCGACGCCGATTTGGAGATCTTCGGCTGCCAGCTCGGAAGCAGGAAGGGGACAGCCAGCAGCGAGCACCCGGCGGCAATCCACAGCGACAGGCTGATATCGGCGACACGCTCGGCGGAGAGCGCGTCGGTGCCGGAGCCGAGCACCATTCCGCCGATCAGCGGCCCGATGAATTGCCCAGCGGCATAGGCGGCAGTGAACCAGCCGAACCCCTTGTCCAGATCGCTGTCGGGGAAGAACCGGGCAATCGACGATTGCCCTCCAATGGTGAACATCAAGTGCCCAAGCCCCAGCACGGCGCTGGCCAGCGCCACGGTCAGCGCATTCGGCGAGAAATTGATGCCGATGCCGCCGGCGGCCAGAAGGGCGACGCCGGCAACCATCAGGAAGCGGATCCTGCGGATGCGCGAACTGACCCGGCCCAGCATCATCGCGGTGAACAGCGGAAGGATCGCATAGGCGGCAGTCACCACGCCGACGGTAAACGCGCCGGAGCCGAAGGAGATGAGCTTGTAGGTGGTGACCGGCCGAATGAGGTTCAGCGCTGTTTGGGATAGCAGCGCCGTCGCGATCAAGATCAGCAACCAGCGTACGAGTCCTGAAGAGTTGGTCCTCGATGCGGCGCCCACACCCACCTGCCTAGAATTGAGGGGTAACTTCCTCAATCCATCCTAATGGCGCGGGAGCGCCTTTCAGTCCAATGCGTCCTGGCGCCACAACCGGGCGCAGACTTCCAGATCAGCGGCCGTAGCCGTCAGCGCCTTGGCCTGCTGCGTCAGCTTCGTTCCCCGGTCGCTGTTGGAGAAATCTGCGGCATCGGCATGCTCGGTCATGCCAAGGGCCACGACCCGGCAATAGGCGGCAGTGCGTTCCAGGGCGTGGGCGAAGTCTCCGTTGAAGGCGCCGGAGAGAATCGAACCGGTCATCTTCTTCATTTCTTCGGCGGTCGGCGGTTCGGCCACCCCGGCGACGATGCGTTCGACCTGGGCACGGTGGGCTCCGGCCTGGAACCGTGCCGCGTGCACTTCCGGCTTGCCCATGGTGGCCGCGCGGACCGCATACAAGCGCCACAGCGCGCCGGGCAGGGAATGGGCGGGAGCTTCGCTCCACAGCTCAGCGAGCACCTCCAAGCCCTCTTCCTCGGCAACGGCGATCAGCCGGCGTGAAACTTCGGGGTCGTTGTTGGCAATGCCGCGTTGCACGAAAGCCTGGGCAGACAAATGAGCGGCCTCGGAGACGCGCGCCGGGTCAGCGCCTCCTTCGTAGGGCTCGAAATCTGCCGGGGCGAAGGGGCGTGGCTTGTGATGGCGGAACCCCGCATCCTGGGCTACTTTTGATCCTGCACGTGCACCTCTCATGCGCTCCAGAATACTCGCTGAACCTGAGTTCTCCGCCAACAGGTGATTTAGCTTGCAAACCCCAAGATCAAGCGGGAATTACGGGCTGCCACGGTGCGGATTACGCCGATTAATGATCATGCCGGTCCATCGGGTAGTATGGATTTTGGCCTTGTGCCGTGCGCCTTTAGCTCAGCTGGTAGAGCACTGGACTTTTAATCCATTGGTCGCGGGTTCGATCCCCGCAGGGCGCACAGAGTGAACCGGACCCGGCTTGCAGACGCAAGCCGGGTCCGGTTTTTCAATTCATTGTCCAGCATGGAACCGCCGGGCTGCCCCTCCTGCTAAACGTAGCGCTCCAGGAATTTGATGATGCGCTCCATCACCAATGCGCGAGCTTCCGGGTCATGCGAGCGCAGCGAGCTGTCGGTGAACAGGTGCTTGTCGCCAGGGTAGGTGAACAGCTCGGCGAGCCCTGCGCCCTCATTGCTGACGAAGCGCTGCGCTGCTTCCAGATCGCCTTCCTTCGCGAAGAACGGATCCTGGTCCATGCCGTGGATCTGCACCGGCACGCCTTCCGGCCACGGCCCGAAGCTCCACTCGGCTTCCAAGTCCACAAAGGATTCCAGCAGGACCGCGGCGACGGCGCCGGGGCGTTGCTGCGCGCACTGCTGGGCCAGCGCGGCACCCCACGAAGTGCCGATGTATACCAGCTCTTCGGGCAGCTTGGCGAAGAGCTTGTCGACGCGTTCCTGGATCTTGTCCTCGGTCATCTTGCCCGCCATGCGCATGCCCGTGTCGAAATCCTTGGGCAGCTTGCCGGCGTACAGGTCCACCGGGTGCACCGTGTGGCCGGCCGCGCGCAATTCAGCGGCCATCTGCTGCACCCCAGGGGTCAGGCCCTGGACGTGATGGAAAAGAACGATCGTAGCCATGGGTGCTCCTATTGGTTGCTAGCGTTCGTCGACCAGGTTCTCAATGCGCCGCGGCAGGTGCTCAATGGCCACGTCCCAACCGGGCATCTGGCTATTGATTTCCACGCTGTAACCCTCAACCAGCATGAATTCTGCGCAGGTGAGCGCCTCCTGCCCGGAATCCGTTTCATAGATGAAGGCTCGTTTGATGTCCTGCCAGAGCAGGGTCGCGGACTGGTCGATCACGAGGCCGGTGTTGACGACTTCGACGGTGCGCTGGGGATAGGACATGTTCAACTTGCTTTCGGGGTCCTCGGCGGTGTGCTTTGAACAAGTCTAGACCGGCAGCGCACCGCCGTGGGGTTATCAAACCGGATCCGGATAGGATTTCGCCAAGGTTCCCCCGGGGCCGGTTTCCAGCAAATAGTCCAGATCCAGCTGCGACAGGAAATGCTGATCGTGGCTGACTACCAGCAACGCACCCTTGTAGGCGCCCAGTGCCTCGCTGAGCTGGCGCACGCTGTCCACATCCAGATTATTCGTGGGCTCGTCGAGGATCAGCAGCTGCGGTGTGGGTTCGGCCAGCAGCAGCGTCGCCAGGTAGACCCTGAAGCGCTCGCCGCCGGAGAGCGCCGCCAAGGGACGGTCGGCCCTGGCACCGCGCAGCAGCAGCCGGGCAAGCATCTGGCGCACGTCGTTTGCGGTTGCCGTTGGAGCCACCGACGCCACATTCTCCATGGCGCTCAGCTGGCCGTCCAGGCCTTCCAGGCGCTGTGGCAGATACCCGACCCGGTCCACGAAAACCTTTCCGCCCAAACCGCTGCCCGGAGCAACGCCTGCGAGCATCTGCCTGAGCAGCGTGGTTTTCCCCGAACCGTTGGGTCCGACAAGTCCTACGCGTTCGGCTCCCTGGATGATGAACGGGTCTTGCGCTGAACCCAGCACGGCAACCTGCTTGCCGGCGGGCAGCTTCGGATCTGGCAACTCGATATTGATGTGCTCGACCTGGCGTACCCGCTGATCGGCTTCGTCGAGCCGTGCTTGGGCGGAATCGACCTTGCCATCCAGGTGCGATCGCATTTTCCCGGCGTTTGCCTCGGATTTCTGGCGAAGATGGTTCGCCAGGATCTTCGGCATGCCCCCGGAAAGCTGGGTGGCCCGCCCCTTGCGCTTGGCACGGGCCAACTTGGTTTCGGCTTCGACGCGCTGGCGCTTTTCCACCTTCAGCGAGGCCTGGGCGGTTCTGGCTGCCTGCTCGGCTGCCAGCTGCTCGGTTTCCAGCTGCTCGCGATATGCGCTGTAGGGCCCTCCGTAAACGCTGAGCGTCCCATCGTAGAGCTCCACAGTGTGCTCCATGAGCTCGAGCAGCTCGATATCGTGGCTCACCACGACCAGCGTGCCCTTCCACGTGCGGACCAGCTCGTAGAGCAATTCGCGGGTGGGACGATCGAGGTTATTCGTCGGCTCGTCGAGCAAGGTGATGGGTGAATCGGCGATGCGCAGCCCGGTCACTGCCAGCAGCATCGCTTCGCCGCCCGATAGCGTGGATGCCTTCCGGCCCAGATCCAGGCCGCCGAAACCCAGCGGCTCCAGCTCGGCGCGGACCCGGGCTTCCACATCCCAGTTGGCACCCACCGCGTCGAAATGCGCTGGGTCCACACTGCCGGATTCGATAGCCTCCAAGGCTGCCAGGATCCGCTGTATCCCCAGCAGTTCGGCGACGGTTGGGTCCTGGTCCAGAGCCAGCGTTTGCGGAAGGTAGCTCAGCGGTGCGCTCGTTTCCGCCGTTCCGCTGGTTGGGTGCAGCTGCCCGGCGATCAGTTTCAGCAACGTCGATTTGCCGCTGCCATTGGCGCCGATCAGCCCGGTCCGCCCGGAGGGAAAAGTGCCGTCCAAGTTGGCCAGGGCGATTTCTCCCGAGGGCCAGGCGAAGCTGAGATGGTTCAGGATAATGGGTGGTGTCAAAGGCATGCAGGTTCCTCCCGCTAATGCGAAGGGGCTGCCGACTTGGGGGATCACAGAAATGGCTCAACCTCGAAGAGGGGCCGGAAAAGAAAAGGATACCGAAGCCGGTAGCCGAAATGAACAAGTTGCACCGTACAGAATCGGTGCAGGGTCATCGGCTGGCTTAGTAGGTATCCATGCCAAAGAGTGTAGCAGGGAGGAAAACAGGAATTAACCCCTCAGCGCAAGAAGACTGGCATCCACTCCCGGTTGTGCGCGTGGACCAGCGTTAGGAACAGGGCAAGGTCGACGGTAGGGAACAGGCCCCAAAGTTCTAGATCTCAAACGTTCGGATCACCCTGTCGCTGAGCAAGACCTGGTAGGGCATCTGCTTCAATCTTGCAGCATCAATATCGATACCACGTCGTTGGGCCGCAGCGGCAATTTCATCCCACGGATGATCCCCGGACCTTTCCGGGTCATCGATCCGCACCAAATCAAGAATCTCGGCAATCAGCTCATCTGACGACCGCCTCCACCTGGCGGGCCCGGGCTCATGGGATATGGCTGTGAAGCCACGATCCAGATCCAAACTGATCATCGACCCATCGCTCATCAAAATGCATTGCGTGATTTTCACGCTGATGCTTGGCCTCAAATTGTCCGTCAGGGTCTCATCCATGTCGCAGACCGCTGCAATCGACATTGCATTCAGAGTGCTAACCATCGTATGCGGCAGCACGGGAAAAGTTCCAGACTCGTACTCGCCGTGCAGCGGCGCGTAGTGGAATCCCTTTTCGTCGAAATCACTCATAGCCGATCCGCCCTTAGAGGTCCTGGGCGCCTATTGGCGGGCAGCAGTTTCCCGTGGATCGTGCAACGCGGCGATCCGCTCGTGGTCTGGCTCACGGTCGCAGGGGAGCCGGAATAAGGATACCGAAGCCGGTAGACGAAATGAACAAGCTGCGCCGTTCAGAATCGGTGCAGGGGCATTGGCTGGCTTGGCAGGTGTCCATGCCAATGAGGGTAGCAGGGCGGAAAACAGGAATTAGCCCCTCAGTACATGAAGACCGGGAGCCATTCCCGGTTGTGCGCGTGGACCAGCGCGAGGAACAGGACAAGGTCGAAGATCAGATGCACACTTACGACATAGGACAAGGACTTCGTCAGCTTGAAGGTATAGCCCTGCAGCAGGGCGAAGGGGAAGGTCAGCAACGGGCCCCAGGATTGGTAGCCGATCTCCCACAGGAAAGAGGAGAAGATCACCGCTTGCAGGATATTGGCCTGCCAGTCGGGAAAGTGCTTGCGCAGCAAGGCGAATGCCGTGCAGATGAAGAACAGCTCGTCCCAGATGCCCACTGAGTTGACTCCGATGAAGAGCCGCCAGAAGATCGCTGGGTCCGAGGCGTCTGGCCAGTTCTGATAGACGCCGGTGCTGATCAGATACACCGGCAGAACGAGGAAGCCCAGCGCCACCACTGCCAGCAGATACAGTTTCGCTGCCAACGGCCACTTGCGACCGGTGTTCACAGGGAACTTGATAATTTGCTCCCGCAAGGCGAATCGCGAAATCAGCCAGGGCAGCAGGACCGCCGCTGCCAGCGCCGTGCCCATCTGCGCCATGTGGCCCAGGCTCAGGTCCGCGTTGAGCGGAACCAGGCTGATGATCACCAGCCCTGCCGCGATCATTGACAGATGCTGGGCGAGCCTGCGGTCGATGAGAGCTGCGCACAGCAGGCTCAGCGCCAGCAAGCCGTAGCCCGCAGGGCCGTTGCCGGCGCCGAAGAGCAGCGCTGCGGAGGCCGAGAGCAAGGCGGCAGGCAGCAGCTTCCAGCTCATCGCGCAATGCCGCGATTCGGTCGAGGTCCGGCTCACGGACTCAAGCATGCCAGCTGGACTGGAAGAATAACACCACCCGCGTTCGCGGGTCAGGCACTTAAAGGCTTTTGGCCCGCATCCGGTGGATGCGGACCAAGAAGAAATTCTGCGGAAGCCCTACTTCCAGGCGCGGTGAACGGCGACGATGCCGCCGGTCAGGTTCCGGTATTCCACGTTCTTCCAGCCGACGTTGACGAACTTGGCGCCCAGCTTTTCCTGGTCTGGCCAGGCGGCAATGGACTCAGCCAAGTATGCATAGGCGGAAGGGTTAGGCGACACCAGGTAGCCCAGCGCAGGGATGACGCGCGGCAGGAACTGCTGGTAGGCCACCTTGACCGGGGTGACGGTCGGGGTGGAGAACTCGGCGACGACGATGCGGCCGCCGGGCTTGGTCACGCGGCGCATTTCCGACAGCGCCTTCTCGGTGTCATCGATATTGCGCAGGCCATAGGAAATGGTCACCGCGTCAAAGGTGTCATCTTCGAAAGGAAGCTCATGGGCGTCGCCGTACACGAAGTCCAGCTGCGGGTAGCGCTTGCGGCCCTCGGCGAGCATGCCGTTGGACATGTCGCAGGCGGTCACCTTTGCGCCGGCTTCGGCCAGCGGGACCGAGGAAGTCCCGGTACCTGCAGCCAGGTCGAGAATGCGCTCGCCGGGCTTCGGCGCGATCGCCTCGGTGGTGATCTTGCGCCAGTAGTTCACGATGCCGCCGGTCATCAAGGTATTGAGCAAGTCGTAGCGAGGAGCCAGCTTGTCAAACATGTCCTGAACCTGATCGGCCTGCTTATCCAGGCCTGCGCGCGCATTCTGAGAACTCATGGGTCTAAGTCTTTCATATATGCGCGCGCCAAGGCGCCGGATGTGGGGCGAATCGCTTAGAGAATCGATTCCAGCCGGGCGTAGCTGGCTTCCATGCCATCAGCCATTCCGGTGGCGAGCATCGCGTCGCGAGCGGCCTTGTCGCGGTAGGTGACCAACGTGGTCACCAAGGTGCCGCCGGTGGTGCTGGTGAACGTCAGCTGGTTGACGGATCCGGGTACGCCGGAACCGAGCATTTCCTCTCCTCCTTCGAGCTGCTCGGTGCTCGCTTCGTAGTGGCCCTCAACGCGTTCGAGGATCTTTCCGCTGAATCCGAATCCCTTGCCGCCATCGTCAGGGGCCCACCACAGCAGGTAGCTCTCGCCGACGCCGGGAGCCAGCTCGCATTTGGTCATCTTCCAGCCATCGGGACCGTATTGCCAGCGCTTGACCAGTTCCGGGTCGTGGTGGGCGTCCCAGACCTGCTGGCGGGTGCCGCGGACCAGGCGGCTGACGCGAACCTGCGTGTCGTTGAGCAGTTCGGCTTCGGTGGCAAAGTTCTGCGCGTAGTCCCGCAGGTCGATGAGCACCTGCTCGATCTGGCTCATGGCCGAGCGTGTTCCGTCGATCATTCCCATTGCGACGACCTGTTCCAGGTCCGCCGCCGAATCATAGGTTCCGGTGACCGTGAGTTTCGTGCCTTCGGGCAGCGGGTCGAAGGTGAAGACCAGCCGCGAGGTGGGCAACTTGGCGTTCGGGCTGCCGTCATTGTGCGCGAAACCATCGATGACCTCGAAGAATTTCTGGTCGACCACTTCCTGCCAGTGCCAGTATCCGTGGAACTGTTCGCCTTCGGGCGAGGTCATGTGATAGTTCGAGTAGCCTCCGGCGGCGGCGTCGTGGCGAGTGAAGGTGGCCGGGTACTCTACCGGGCCCCAGAACTTCTCAATCTGGCGCGGGTCGAGGTAGGCGTCCCAGAGCCGGGCCACGCTGACCGGGAATTCTGCGTGGACGGTGAGCGTCAAGGACTGGACATCTTTATCAATGGACGTGACGGGCATGGGAATGCTCCTTAGGTGTCCTCGGAGGCAAGGAAATCGTCGAGCCGGCTGATGCGCTGGCGCCAGATTTCCTCCAAGGAAGAAAGTAGTTCTTGTGCGTGCCGGATGGTGTCCGGCTGGCCGCGGACTATGCGTTCGCGGCCACGTGCGATTTTCCTGACCAGGCCTGCGGCTTCCAGGGCGGCAACGTGCTTCTGCACTGCTGCAAAAGACATGTCGTAGCTTGCCGCCAGATCCGAAATGCTGATCTCGGCGTGAAGCGTCCGCCGCACGATGTCCCTTCGTGTGGCATCTGCCAAGGCGCGGAAGACCTTGTTTACCTGTTCTTCGCTCAGCTCATATACAACCATTTGGTTGTATATTACTCTCTCCCTCGCAGCAGGTAAAGGTGCATTCGGGAAAAGAGGGAAAACATTCTGGTTGACTTTTCACCCCCTTTTCCAGTAAATAAGGTGAATTGTCCACTATCAATCTTTGTGCGGCAGCGGGGACTCTTCTCAAGGCACCGCCCGTCCCCTAGGCTTGTGGGAACGGCGGAAATCGAGCCTTGTTAGCGAGGAGATTGCATGAGTGGGTTCTCCATTGATTGGCCTGGCGCATCGCGTCGCGCCCAGCATGCTCATGAGCTCCTGGGCTCCAGCGGAGCCGGCGTTGCCGATCTCCCATTGCGTCAGGATGTGCGGGATTCCTGGAAGCGATCATTGGAAAGCTCCGCTGACCTGCGTGTCCCGTCGGTACTGAGCGATGACCATTTGCGTCTGGCGCGCGAACGAAGCGAACTCCAGCGGATCTGGCCAGTTTTCGAAAAACTCCTGGTCCCGTCCGCCATGGACGCCAATCTCCTGGTGGCCCTTGCTGATGCAGGCGGAACCTTGCTGTGGGTAGCGGGTGGAAATGGCGCCATGAGCCAAGCCGAAGGCGTGGGATTCATGGCAGGTGCCGACTGGGCCGAGAAGAGCGTGGGCACGTCCGCGCCGGGGATGGCGCTGGCAACGGGCGCCGGTTCGCAAGTCTCTGGTGCTGAGCACCTCTACGAGCAGGCCCACCGCTTCAGCTGCTCTGCGGTGCCGATTCGCGATCCGCGCACGGGTCAGGTCATTGGCGCAATAGACCTGACCGGCGGCCCGGAGGCCATTGCCACGCACTCGCTGCCGCTGCTGCAAGCCGCAGTCATGGCCGCGGAAACGCAGCTGCTCCTGCCCGGCGCCGGCGTCGTGGCCGACCCCGACTACCTGGACTTGGGGCGCAGTGACGGGGCCCACCTCGGCTCGACGCCCGTATCCCTGCGCCATGCGGAGATCCTGACGCTGCTGGCGCATTACCGCGAAGGCCTGAGCACCGCGCAGCTGGTCGAGGAGCTGTTCGAGCGCCCGGATGCCGCGGCCGAAGGCACCGTCCGCGCCGAAATCGTCAGGCTGCGCAAGGTGCTTGCGGGTTCCCCGGGCCGCAACCTGACCTCGCGCCCCTACCGCCTGCAATGGGACCTGCAGACGACCTTCGGCCGGCTCAGGCAAGCACTGGAAGCCGGCGAACTCGAAGCCGCCCTGCCGTTGTACTCGCCGGGACTGCTGGCCCGCTCCCAAGCACCTGGCATCGTGGCACTGCTGCACCGGATGGAAGCGGCGCTGCGCGAAATGGCGCTGGACCGCGGCACCGCCCGGCAGCTGCTGAACCTGGGCCGCCAGCTGGCCGACTCGGACCTGTTGCGGGCAGCCCTGCGCGAGCTTCCTGCGCAGTCGCCGGCGCGCTCGTTGATCGTTGCCGAGGTCCAGGAACTCGAATCCTGAGGTCCCGGATTATCGCAGTTCGCGCATCTTCTGCAGCACCAGGGCCAGTGCCGGCCACGCGCTGCGTCCGGCACGCGTCCGGGCGAAGGCCCGCAGCTGCAAATCTGGCCGGTGCAGCGGCAGGATCGACAGCCCTTCGCGTGCGGGACGGTTCTCGGGCAGCAGCCCTACCCCCATCCCGGCGAGGACCAGGTCCTCGACCAGGTCGAGGCTGTCGGCGTGGTGGCGCACCCGCGGGCTGAAGCCGGTCATCGAAGACAGCAGGCGCAGCACCGTCTCGTCGGCGATATTGCGCGAGTTGCCGATCCAATCCCGTTCCCGGAAGGCTGCCAGCACGCCAGCCGCTTCCGGCAGCGCTCCCGCGCCCAGGCGCGCTGCATCGGCCGCGGGAACACCCAGTCCCCAGGGGGTGCTCCACAGCTGAAGGGTGTCGACTTCCGGGCCGATCGTGTCCGGGGCCAGGTTGTAGTCGTAGGTCAGGGCCAGGTCGATGTCGTCGGCGGCCAGCCGTTGGAGCGCCTCGGCAGGTTCCAGCTCAAGCACCACGATCTGCACCGCCGGGTGGTCGCTGGCCAGCTGCTGGATGATCGGCATCAAGGTGGTGCGGATGGCCGTGGCGAAACCCGCAACCCGCACCGTGCCCGACGGCGCAGCCTCGGGATCCAGATCCAGCCGGGCGGCATCCACTGCACCGAGGATGCCGCGGGCATGCTCGGCGAGCCGGCGGCCGGCTGGTGTCAACCGCACCCCGCGGCCGTCGGGTGCCAGCAGCTTGACGCCGACCTCCCGGGAGAGCTGTGCGATTTGCTGGGAGACCGTTGAGGTGGTGGTGCCCAGCACGTCCGCCACCGCCCGCATCGAACCGGTGCGGGACAGCTCGTACAGGTATTGCAGGCGGCGGGTTTCCATGGAGAACATTGTCCAAGAATCTTGAACGATATGTCGATAATTCTCGCGTGGACATGGATGGCCTGGGTGGTCTCTACTGGATCCATGACTTCAACTCCTGTGCGCGCCGTGAATTCAGCTGGTGCCGGATCGCTGATGGCCGTGGCCTCGATGAGCTGCGTCCAGCTCGGGCTGGCTGCCTCCATCGGCCTGGCCGCAACTCTGGGCTCCGACGGCGTGGCATGGCTGCGGCTGGCCTGGGCCGCGGTGATCCTCGTGGCCTTCGCCCGGCCCTGGCGGCTGCGCTTCAGCCGCTCCACGCTGGTGATGTGCGCGCTGCTGGGGCTGGCTACCGCAGGCATGACGCTCTCCTTCATGCGTGCCGTCGAGACGATCCCGCTGGGCACCGCCAGCGCCCTGGAATTCACCGGGCCGCTGGCCGTGGCGCTGGTCCAGGGGAGGGGTGCCGGGCGCTGGTGGGCCTTGGTCGCGGCGGCCGGGGTGCTGGGCCTGACCGAACCCTGGAGCGGATCGGCCGACCTGGTCGGCGTGCTCTATGCCCTGGGCGGGGCCGTCTGCTGGGCGGCATATGTGCTGCTGACCCAGCGCGCCGGAGATGCGGTGGACGGGGTCGGGGCCCTGTCGGTATCGATGCCAGTCGCGGCCCTGGCCGCCACGCTGGTGGTTGGCCCAGGGGTAGCGGGGCGGCTGGACCTGCCGGTGCTGGCCATCGGCCTGGGCTTGGCCCTGCTGCTTCCCGTCGTGCCCTTCTGCCTGGAGCTGCTGGCCCTGCGCCGACTGGCCGCCTCGGCTTTCGGCACCCTGATGTGCCTGGAACCGGCAATCGCCGCCACCGTCGGCGTGGTCTTCCTGCACCAAGTGCCCAGCATGGCGGCCCTGGCCGGGCTTGTGCTGGTGATCGCCGCAGGCATCGGAGCGGCGCGGACCGGGCGGCGCGATCCGGCTGGCGCCGAGCGCGAACTGCAGCCGGCAGCGCCGGCTCGCCAGCCCGGCTGAGGCCCGTTCCGCCGGCCCGGAACGCTGCAACCTTCCTGCAACCTTTGGGTGACTAGAGTCACATTCAAGGTTCCGCGATGAGGCAATCGCGGCCAGGACATCCGATGAAGGAGACGTGGAGCAATGGCGGTTTACGCAAATCCGAATACCGATGGGGCGCTGGTAGATTTCAAGCCACGCTACGAGAACTACATCGGCGGCGAATGGGTGGCCCCGGTCAAGGGCATGTACTTCGAGAACATCACCCCGGTCACCGGCAAGGTCTTCTGCGAGGTGGCCCGATCCACCGCAGAAGATGTCGAAGTCGCGCTGGACGCGGCGCATGCGGCGGCACCGGCCTGGGGCAAGACCAGCCCGGCAGAACGCGCAGTCATCCTGAACAAGATCGCCGACCGCATCGAGGAAAACCTCGAAATGCTCTCCGTGGCCGAGACCTGGGATAACGGCAAGGCGATCCGCGAGTGCCTGAACGCCGACCTCCCGCTGGCGGTGGACCACTTCCGCTACTTCGCCGGCGCCATCCGCGCACAGGAAGGCAGCCTCTCCCAGCTCGATGAGGACACCACCGCGTACCACTACCACGAGCCGCTGGGCGTGGTCGGCCAGATCATCCCGTGGAACTTCCCGCTGCTCATGGCCGTCTGGAAGCTCGCCCCGGCCCTGGCCGCCGGCAACGCGATCGTCCTGAAGCCGGCCGAGCAGACCCCGGCCAGCATCCTGGTGCTCATGGAGCTGATCGGCGATCTGCTTCCAGCTGGCGTGCTGAACGTCATCAACGGCTTCGGCGTGGAATGCGGCAAGCCGCTGGCCTCCAACAAGCGCATCCGCAAGATCGCCTTCACCGGCGAAACCACTACCGGCCGGCTGATCATGCAGTACGCGTCGGAGAACCTGATCCCGGTCACCCTGGAGCTGGGCGGCAAGTCCCCGAACATCTTCTTCGAGGACATCGCCGCCAAGGACGACGCCTTCTACGACAAGGCGCAGGAAGGATTCACCCTGTTCGCGCTGAACCAGGGCGAAGTCTGCACCTGCCCATCGCGTGCGCTGGTCCAGGAAAGCATCTACGACCGATTCATGGGCGACGTCGTGGCCCGCACCAAGGCCATCAAGCAGGGCCACCCGCTGGATACCGAGACCATGATGGGTGCCCAGGCATCCAACGACCAGCTGGAGAAGATCCTCTCCTACATGGACATCGGCAAGTCCGAGGGGGCCAAGGTGCTGCTCGGCGGCGGGCGCGCAGATCTGGGCGGGGAACTCTCGGGCGGCTACTATGTGCAGCCGACCATCTTCGAAGGCACCAACGACATGCGCATCTTCCAGGAGGAGATCTTCGGGCCGGTGGTCGCGGTGACCAAGTTCAAGGACTACGACGACGCGATCTCCATCGCCAATGACACGCTGTACGGCCTGGGATCGGGCGTGTGGAGCCGCAACGGCAACGTGGCCTACCGCGCCGGCCGAGCCATCCAGGCAGGCCGCGTGTGGGTCAACCAGTACCACGCCTACCCGGCGCACTCCGCCTTCGGCGGATACAAGTCCTCGGGCATCGGACGGGAAAACCACCTGATGATGCTGGACCACTACCAGCAAACCAAGAACCTGCTGGTCTCCTACTCGGAGGACAAGCTCGGCTTCTTCTAAGCCGGGGAAGCACCATTCCACCCGAACCGCCCGGTTCGGAAATCCATCCCACGAACTTCAAAGGACAACGTACATGAGTACCATGAAAGCCGCAATAGTCGAGAACTTCAGCGATGAACTGACGGTCGGGGATACCCCGATCCCGCAGCCCGGACCGGGCCAGGCCCTGGTCAAGCTCATCGCCTCCGGCGTCTGCCACACCGACCTGCATGCCGCAGAGGGCGACTGGCCGGTCAAGCCGAAGCTTCCGCTGATCCCCGGGCACGAGGGCGTGGGCACCGTCGTCGCCGTCGGCGAGGGCGTCACCGAGGTCGAAGAGGGCGATGTGGTCGGCAACGCCTGGCTGGCCAGCGCCTGCGGCAGCTGCGAATACTGCCGCACCGGCTGGGAGACGCTGTGCGAATCCCAGTCCAACGGCGGCTACTCGATGGACGGCTCCTTCGGCCAGTACATGCTGGTGGACGCGAAATTCGCCGCCCGCATTCCCGAGGGCTCCGACCCGCACGAGATCGCCCCGGTGCTCTGCGCGGGGGTGACCGTCTACAAGGGGTTGAAGATGACCGGGGTGCGCCCGGGCCAGTGGGTCGCGATCTCCGGCATCGGCGGGCTGGGGCACATCGCGGTGCAGTATGCGGTGGCCATGGGCATGCGCGTGGTCGCGATCGACGTGGCCGACGACAAGCTCGCGCTGGCCACCAAGCACGGGGCGGAGCTGACGGTGAACGCGTTCGCGCAGGACCCTGCCGCGGTGATCCAGGAGAAGATCGGCGGGACCCACGGGGTGCTGGTCACAGCGGTGCACCCGGCAGCATTCGGGCAGGCCATTGGCATGACCCGGCGCGGGGGAACGATCGTGTTCAACGGCCTTCCCGCCGGCGACTTCCCGGCACCGATCTTCGACATCGTGCTCAAGGGCCTGACCATCCGCGGCTCGGTCGTCGGCACCCGCCAGGACATGATCGAGGCACTGGAATTCTATGCGGCCGGCAAGATCAAGCCGACCTTCCACACCCGTCCGCTGGAGGACATCAACGCCGTATTCGACGAGATGCGCCACGCCAAGATCGACGGGCGCGTCGTCATCGACTACACTGCATAGCCCGGTGCGCGGCCCGGCGGGAGCTTCCTGCCGGGCCGCGCGCAGCGGCCCACCATGAACAGGAGCAGGCCATGAGCACCGTCACCGAAACGCGCGCCGCCATCGAGGGAGAGGATTTCTCCCGGGTGGCTTTCACCTCCGACGCCCTTCAGCTGCTGCGCAAGCTGTGGGGGATCCATGGCCCGCTGATGTTCCACCAGTCCGGCGGCTGCTGCGACGGCTCCTCCCCGATGTGCTATCCGGCCGGCGAATTCCGCACCGGCGGATCGGACATCCTGCTCGGCGTGCTCTCCCTGGACGATGACGAGGGCGCCGCTTTGGGCGAGATCGACTTCTGGATGTCCAAGGAGCAGTTCGAATACTGGAAGCACACCAAGCTGACCGTCGACGTGGTCAACGGCCGGGGCTCCGGCTTCTCCGTGGAGGCACCGGAAGGCAAGCGCTTCTTGATCCGCAGCGAGATCATCGAATTCCCTGCCGGCTAGCACTGGCACTAGTCTGGGCCTATGCGCCTCTGGTCCCTGCACCCCTCACTGCTCGACGCCAAAGGGCTCGTCGCCTGCTGGCGTGAAACCCTGCTGGCGCAGAAGGCGCTGGCGGGCCAGACCAGGGGGTACACGGAGCACCCGCAGCTGCTGCGGTTCGAGGCGCAGCCCGCCCCGCTGGAGCATCTGGGCGGCTACCTGCAGGGCTTGCTAGACGAGGCCGATGCCCGGGGCTATCGCTTCGACGCCGCCAAGATCCTGCATCCGGCAGCCCCCGCGCAGCTGCAGAAGATCCCGGTCACCCAGGGGCAAGTGCACTTCGAGCGCGAGCACCTGCTGCGCAAGCTGTCCGTCCGGGATCCCGCGCGCATCGCCCGCCTGGAACCAGCCGGCCAGCTGGCCCTGCATCCGCTGTTCGTGCAGGTCCCGGGACCGGTGGAGTCCTGGGAGAAGGACCCGCTGGCCGCTTCCTAGAGCAGTTCCGCGCGCAGCTGCGCCGCCGACTTCGGCGAGAGCAGCCCCGGGGCAACGTCGAAGACGGTCTGCGCGCCGGTGATCCCGGCCTGGTTCATGCGGTGCACGGCGCGGGCGTAGGCCACCAGCACGCTGGAAGTGAACTCGGGGTTCGAGCCCAGCGCCAGCGAATACTCGATGACCTGCTTCTGCGCATCGCTGGTGTTGCCCGAGCGGATCACGAAACCGCCGTGCGGCATCGCCGAATGCTCGGCCGCCAGGGTCTGCTCGTCGATGAATTCAACCGTGGTGTCGTACTGGTCGAAGTAGTGCTCCATGGTGACGATCGCTTCGCGCACCGCCTCGGCGTCCGCGCCGTCCTCGAGTACCACGAAGCATTCGCGCTGGTGCTTTTCTCGGGTGCCCAGGGCCGGGCGCTCGCCGGCCCGCACGCGGTCGATCGCTTCCTGGCTGGGTATCGTGTACTGCACGCCGGCGGCGACACCCGGCACGCGGCGCACCGCATCCGAGTGCCCCTGGCTCAGGCCGCGGCCCCAGAAGGTGTAGGTCTCCCCGTCGGGCAGCAGCGCCTCGCCGTACACGCGGTTGATCGAGAACATTCCCGGATCCCAGCCCGCGGAAATCAGCGCGGTCTTGCCGGCGGCCTTGGCCGGGACGTCCACGGTTTCGAAGTACTCGGGGATGCGCGCGTGGGTGTCGAAGCTGTCCACCGTGTTGTACAGCGCCGCGTATTTCGGGCCCTGCTCCGGCAGGTCCGACTTCGAGCCGCCGCACAGGATGAGGACGTCGATCTGGCCGGTGTGCTGCTGAAGATCGGCGATGGCGAAACGCGGTGCCGGGCTGGCCAGCTGCAGGTCCTGCGGGTCGCGTCGGGTGTAGACGCCGACCAGCTCCATGTCCGGGTTCTTCGCGATCGCGGCCTGCACGCCGCGGCCGAGGTTGCCGTAGCCGGCAATGCCAATACGGATTTTAGAGGTCATGATGATGGGATTCCTTTGGGGTCAGCCGGAGCGCGGTGCCGGATGCCTCGCTGACCCGCGGAGCATCCGATCTGCAGCACGCGCATGGTCATTACCTCGGATTATTCCAAAGAACTCTGACACTAGGTAAATGCGAGCTGACTATGTCGCCTGGGTATCCTGAACGGGCAGGCAACTGCCACGGCTCATCGTTGCCACAATGGTTGGCTTATCGGAACCATTGTGTGAACAACGCGAGCTGCTGCGGCCCCCGCACAGGCATCTGTGGTGGATGGGCGGGGGACGAAGGCAGGTTCTAGCGGCCGAACAGGCGGCTGAAGAAGCCGGTTTTCTGCTCGTTCTCGTGGCCCTGGCAGCGGTCGCGGGCGGGAACGCCGCGCATGACCGAATCAACGTGCTGGCCGCACCCGGCCCATGTGGTCTTGCCGCATTTCTTGCAGGAAACCTGTCGGCACATCGGGTGCCTCCTTTTCTGGCGTGATAGCCGTAGATCTATGAAAGTGAAAGGAAGAGCTTTTCCAGCTCCTCGATGGTCAAGCCGTCTTCGGCTTCGGCGGTCTGCTCCGGATCAACCAGGCAGTGCTGCATGGCCGAGGAAACGATGGCGAATCCTGCGCGGTCCAGCGCGGTGGATACGGCGGAAAGCTGGGTCACCACATCGCGGCATTTGCCGTCGCCCTCCACCGAGTTGATGACAGCATCAAGCTGGCCGCGGGCCCGCTTCAGGCGGTTCAGGATTCGCTTGCGTGTGGCTTCATCCGCATTGCGCATGATGTGCTCCATTTCGAAAAGACCGTGGGGCGGACCCCGGGGTTATGGCTCGGACGTCTGAGCGGCGGCCAGTTCGGCGTGCACGGCGTCCATGTCCAGGTTCTTCAGCGAGACGACCAATTCTTCCAGGCCTCGGGAATCCAGTGCGCCGGGCTGGGAGTAAACCAGCACGCCGTCCTTGAATGCCATCAGCGTCGGGATGGAAGTGATCTGGGCGGCGGCCGCCAAGTCCTGCTGCGTCTCGGTGTTGACCTTGCCGAAGACCACGTCCTCGTGCAGGCCGGCCGCGGTGTCGAAGACGGGCGCAAAGTTGCGGCACGGGCCGCACCAGGCTGCCCAGAAGTCGACCAGCAGCATCTGGGAGGACTTGACGGTTTCAGCGAAGTTCGTCTCGGTCAATTCTAGCGGTTTCATGGGTATTCCTATGGGTAGATGCGAGCTAGCCCGCAGTCGGGGCCGGGTCAGCGGGGGCTTTGCGCCAGGGACAGATGGCGGCCACTGCCGGGACCTTGGTGCACAGCACCCATGCAACGGCGACGACCGTGGTGGCACTGGCAAGGACGAGTCCTGCCGGATTCGGCAGTTCCTGGGACAGGACGAAGATGCCCATGGCCAGGACGAAATAGCCGAATCCCCGGCGCAGCTTCTGCTCCGGAACCCGGGCGGTCAGCCGTGCCCCGACCAGCGAGCCGATGATCGCCGCCGCGGTAATGGACAGCGCCAACGGCCAGTTGACCGAAGTGGAATTCAGGTGCCCCAGCATTCCGGAGGCCGAATTCAGCGAGATGACCAGCAAGGACGTGCCGACCGCGTGCTTCATCTGCACCCCTGCCAGCAGCACCAGGGCCGGAACGATGAGGAATCCGCCGCCGGCCCCCACCAATCCGGTAACCATGCCGACTGCCAGTCCGACGGGAATGTACAGCAGTAGCGACCGCCCCTTGGCCGCGGCATCGTTGTCCTTCTTCCGTCCGCGGATCATGTTCCGTGCGCTGGCCATCATGATGATGGCGAAGGCCGCCATCAGAACGCCACCGGGAATGGCGGCGCTGGCCAGGCCGCCGAGCAGCGCGCCGCTCATGCTCGAAGCGGCGAAGACCAGGCCTGCGGCCCAGCGGACATTGCGGGCCCGCGCATGCGGCAGCAGGCTGGCCAGCGAGGTCGCGCCCACCACGAACAGCGACGTGGTGATGGCCTCTTTGGCTTCCATGCCCGCCACATAAGTGAGCAGTGGAACCATCAGGATGGAACCGCCGCCACCGAGCAGGCCCAGGGCAAGGCCGACGACGACCGACAGGGCCAGGACCAGTATCAAAAATGGTTCCACTGCCCGCGCCTACTTGCCGTGCGGGTTCAGCTGCTGCCCGGCATTGGGGATCTGCGCCAGCGGGTTGGCCTTGCCATTGGTGCTTGCCTTGTTCCACGGCATCTTGGACAGCACGCTGGCCATGGCGCAGGAGTTGCTGGCCGCGGAGTAGACCAGGCCCGCTCCGATGCCCGCGGACAGGTAGCCGAGCTTGGGGCTGGCCAGTTTGGAGCCGATGAAGCCCAGTAGCACCAGCGAGCCTGCGGTCATGCGAACCTGGCGGTCCATGGCCCAGCGCTGGGTGCCGCGCACCACCTCGCCGCCGGACTTCTCCCAGGCGGAGATGCCGCCATCCAGCACGCTGCCGGATTCGATCTGGAGGTCGGCCAGCTTCTGCTGCGCCTGCCCTGCGCGGGTGCCGGACTGGCAGACCAGCACGATCTGCTTGGCCAGCTTGCGGGTCACGTCGTGGGCGTGTTCCGCTACCAGGTCCAGCGGCAGGTTGTACGAGCCGGGGATGTGCACGGATTCGAATTCCGCGGGGGTGCGCACATCCAGGACTGCGACGGCCGAATCCTCGGCGGCCAGCAGGTTCTCCAGGGTCGCGGGGTCCATGACGTTGATGGGGGTGCTCATATTTCGGGTGCTTCCTTGGGGTTCGGGATGGGTCAGGCGTTGGTCTTGTGCATGGCTGCGGCCCAGCCGGCATAGCTTCCGGCCAGCTCGATTACGTCGTAGCCGGCATCGCGCAGGGCGCTGGCGACGATCGAGTTGCGCAGTCCGCTCTGGCAGTAGGTGACGATCTTGCCGTCGGCCGGCAGTACGTCGAGGGACCACAGGGCGCGCCCGCCCGAGATGTGCTTGGCGTTCGGGATGGCGCCGGCGGCGAACTCGCTGCGGTTGCGCACGTCCAACAGCAGTGCGTGCTCGAAGTGCTCCAGCTCGGCCGGGGCCACGCTTGGCGGGGTGAAGGCCGGCAGCCCCTCGAGGCTGGTCGCGTAGCCGGACACCGCGTCGATGCCCACGCGCATCAGGTGATCGCGCATCTGCTGCGCGGCTTGGAGGTCCTCGGCGAACAGGATCAGCTGGCGGTCATCGGCTTCCGGGTCGAAGGCCCAAGCTCCGAAGTTCGCCATCTTGGCGATGGCGGGGATGGCCAGCGCGCCGGCGACGGTGCCCTCGGCCACTGCCAGGTGTCCGCGGGTGTCGACGAAGACCGCGTCATTCGAGGCAGTCTGCTCGATGATCTGCTCCGCCGTGAACTCGACGAGCTCGGGCAGGGGGCCGAGCACCTTGGCGCCATCGCGGTTCTGGCGCTTCATGCGGGCGAAGTAGGCGTGGGCGTCGGGCTGGCCGTCGAGCAGCTCGGCGATGAAGCCTGCCTCGTCGTTGCTCGCCAGGTAGCTGCCCCACCAGGCGAAGTTGCGTTCGTAGCCCACGGTGGTGGAGGGCACGGCGCCCAGCGCCTTGCCGCAGGCGCTGCCCGAACCGTGGCCCGGGTAGACCTGGATGTGGTCGGGCAGCTGCAGGAAGACGTTCTTCAGCGAGGCGAAGAGCTGCTTGGCCCCGGCGAAGCGGGTGTCCACGCCGCCGGCCGCCTCGTCCAGCAGGTCCGGGCGGCCCAGGTCGCCGGCGAAGATGAAGTCGCCGGAGAGCATGTAGCCGGGCTGGTCGCTGAAGGCGCCGTCGGTGATGAGGAACGAGAGGTGCTCCGGGGTGTGGCCCGGGGTGTGGCGCGCGGTCACGGTGATGTTTCCCAGGGCGATGGTGTCCTTGTCCATCAGGCGTTCGGCCTCGAAGCCGTACTGCCAGTCGGCCCCGCCCTCGCCCGAGACGTAGGTGGCCGCTCCGGTGGCGGCGGCCAGTTCGCGGGTGCCGGAGAGGTAGTCGGCGTGGATGTGCGTTTCGGTCACCGCAACAATGCGCATCCCGTGCTTGTCGGCCAGCGCTAGGTACTCGGAGATGTCGCGGCGGGCATCGACGACGAGCGCCTCGCCCTTGGCCTGGCAGCCGATGAAGTAGCTGGCCTGCGCCAGGTCTTCGTCGTAGAAGCGTTCCAGAAGCATGGGATGTCCTTTCGTCGGGGGAGTCTGGAACTACCATAAACTATACCCCCGGGGGTATGTCAAAAATAGGGGTAGGGGTATGCGTGAAGGCGTGTCGAATGACTGTGCTGATGCTGGTGGAATCTGGTGGAAAATGCCGCGTCAGGTTGCGGCACTCAACGCGGAGCCTTCCTGCCTGCCAGGCAGGGCGCTACAGCCTCGGGAAGGTGCGCATCCACCGGTCCAGCTGCCCCAGCTGCACCGGGTCCAGGGTGGCAAGAAGCTGAAGATTTCCGTCATCGCCGGGATGCAGGATGCCTGCGTGGTCTTCGGGAACGCCGGCCAGCGCTCCGCCGGCTGCGGAATCCGCCGGAGCGCTCGCCGGGGTGGAGATGAAGAACAGTGCGGGCGAGCCGGTCCAGGTTTCATGCACCGACAGCGTGCCCTCGGTGAAGCGCAGGGTTTCTTCAAGCTCCAGCCAGCCGGTCAGCCCGCACGTAGTCAGGTCGATGCCCGGTTTGGGAGTGGTCTTCCTCCAGCCGGCTGCGAGCGTGTGCGCCGAGAACTTCACCGCGCCCAGTTGCAGATCCGGGATCCGCGACAGGAGCGAGTCGATCTGATCGAAGCTGACCTGCGGCTTCCGGCTGAACAATCCCCCCATGCCTACAGGCTCTCCAAATGCTCGGCCAGCTTGTTGCTGGCGGTGCGCAGGTGTTCTTCCAGCACCTTCGCGGCGGCGGCCGCCTCGCCCTCGGAGATCAGCTGCAGCAGCCGTGCGTGCTCGGCGGCAATGTCCTTGGTGGACAGCAGCGTGGCATCCTGCACGTGGGTCATGCACAGGCGGATCTCGTCGGTCAGCTGCGCGTAGATTGCGCTGGTGCGCCGCGAGCCGAGCGCCTGGACCAGGGCGGCATGGAAGCGGATGTCGGGATCGATGATGTCGATCGGCGAGGCGCCGACCAGTTCGGTGATTTCCGCATTGGCTTCCCGCGCCTCGGACGGGACCTCGCGTTGGGCGGCCAGCAGGCGCACGGCCTCTGCTTCGATGATGGCGCGGGTGCGGTAGATATCGAGCGCATCGCGCGCGGAGAGCAGCGTGACCCTTGCGGTCTGGTGCGCATTGCGGGTCAGCAGGCCGCTTGCGACAAGGTTCTCCAGTGCGGCCTTGGCGGTTGGACGGGCAACTTCGTATTGCGCGGCGACATCGACCTCGGCCAGCGGGGTGCCGGGTGCCAGTTCGCCGCTGAAAATCCGGGCGCGCAGTGACCGGATGACCACCTGGACTACGGAAACGACACCTAAACGGGCTGCCACAAGGGTCCTTTCGAGCCGCGAAAAATATGCCTAACAAGTATCCCACGAATCGTACTACTATGGCATGTGTACTTGTAAGACAATTTCCGTATTCGGCAAGCGCCGCTTGCCAACTGCACAGGAGCGCACCATGGCATTGAGCACGCCAGCACTCGGAGAAACGACGGTTTCATCCGGAATCCTCGACTTGGTCGGCGACCAGGACCGTGTCAAGACCCGATCCATCGATCGCGTCGCCTATGCCTCGGATGCCTCGCACTACCTGTACACCCCGCAAGCTGTCGTGCTGGCCAAGGATGCCGCGGAAGTCTCCGCGCTGCTCGCAGCGGCCGCGCGGAACAACCAGCCGGTCACCCTGCGCTCCGGCGGCACCTCATTGGCCGGACAGGCCAGCGGCGACGGCCTGATGATCGACGTGCGCCGCAACTTCCGCGGCATTACCGTGCTCGACAACGGAGCACGCGTGCGCGTGCAGCCAGGCGCCACCGTCCGCCAGGTCAACGCCCGCCTGGCCGTCTATGGCAGCAAGCTCGGGCCGGATCCGGCCAGCGAGGCGGCCTGCACCATCGGCGGCGTGATCGCGAACAACTCCTCGGGCATGGCCTGCGGAACCGAGTTCAACACCTACCGCACCCTGGAATCCATGACGTTCGTCCTGCCTTCGGGCACCATGATCGACACCGCGGATCCCGAGGCCGACCGCAAGCTGGCCGCCGCCGAACCGCAGCTGGTCGCTACCTTGGGCAAGCTGAGCAAGCGCGTGCGCAGCAACCCGGCCTCGGTCGCCAAGATAGAGAAGCACTTCGGGTTGAAGAACACCATGGGCTACGGCATCAACGCCTTCCTGGACTACGACACCCCGGCCGAGCTGCTGGCCCACCTGATCATCGGCTCCGAGGGCACCCTGGCCTTCGTTGCGGAGGCGGTTTTCCGCACCGTGCCGATCCGCAAGCTGGCCATCGCCACCCTGGCGGTCTTCGACAACCTGGATCTGGCCACCCGCGCACTGCCCGAACTCGTGGATTCCGGCGCAGCTACGCTGGAGCTGATGGACTCCACCTCGCTGCGCGTGGGCCAGTCGCTGCCCGGCGTGCCCGAAGCCATCATGGGCTTCGAGGTCGACCAGCAGGCCGCCTTGCTGGTCGAATACCATGCGGACTCAGAAGAGGAGCTGGCAGGGCTGCGCACAGCTGGCCAGTCGCTGCTCGATGCATCGGCATTGCGCGCTCCAGCCATGCTGTCCCCAGATGCCAAGAACCGCCAGGCCGCCTGGAAATTCCGCAAGGGACTGTATGCATCGGTGGCCGGCGCCCGCGCCACCGGTACCACCGCGCTGCTCGAAGACGTCGTCGTCCCGGTCGAGACCTTGGCTGAAACCTGCGGCAGCCTGCAGGAGCTGTTCACCGAGTACGGCTACGAGGATTCGGTGATCTTCGGCCACGCCAAGGATGGCAACATCCACTTCATGCTGACCGACCGCTTCGAAGGCGATACAGCGCTGAACCGCTACAACTCCTTCAACGACAAGATGGTCCAGCTGATCCTGGACAAGGACGGCAACCTAAAGGCGGAGCACGGTACCGGTCGCGCCATGGCGCCATTCGTCCGCGCGCAGTACGGCGATGAGCTCTACGAGGTGCACCTGGAACTGAAGGCAGCCTCCGATCCGCGCCTGATGATGAACCCCGGGGTGATCATCGACGAGGACCATGCCGCGCACATCCGCAATATCAAGCTCAACGAGACCATCGAGGTCGAGGCCGACCATTGCGTGGAATGCGGCTACTGCGAGCCGGTCTGCCCGTCCAAAGACCTGACCTTGACCCCGCGCCAGCGCATCGTCGTGCGCCGCGCCATCGCCAAGGCCGAAGCCGAGGGCAACACCGAGCTGGCTGCCGAGCTTGAGCGCGACTACGCGTACAACGGCGTGCAGACCTGCGCCGTTGACGGCATGTGCGTCACCGCTTGCCCGGTCGGCATCAACACCGGCCTGCTGGTCAAGCGCCTGCGCCGCGAAGACGCGCACCCTGTGCTGGAAGCCGGCTTCAAGGCCGCGGCCAAGGGCTGGGGCGGGGCCACCCGGGCTGGTTCGCTGGCCCTGAGCGTCGCCGACAAGTTCCCGACGTCGCTGGTCCGCGGCGTTACCGATGTTGCCCGCAAGGTGGTCAGCACCGACGTCATGCCGCGCTACGACGCTGAACTGCCTGCGGGCGGCAAGGCTCGCAAGCCGATGGCCGGGAACCTGGGGGCCGCGGGCACCGAGCCGCTGGCCATTTACCTGCCTGCCTGCGTGAACTCGATGTTCGGCCCGGCCGGCGACGGGGAAGGTGTTGCATCGTCGTTCACCAAGCTGCTGCACGCCGCCGGAGTCTCGGTTTATGTTCCGGAGGGCATCGAATCCACCTGCTGCGGCACTCCATGGACTTCCAAGGGCTACGCGCAGGGCCATGAAGTCATGGGCCAGCGCGTGCTGGAAGAAGTCCGCGCCGCCATGCCTGGCAAGAACCTGCCAATCATCTCGGACGCCTCCAGCTGCACCGAAGGGTTTGCGCATACCCTGGCCGAGCACGGCTATGACGTGGTTGACCTGCTGGCATTCACTTCGCAGCACCTGCTGGACAAGCTGCCAGAGCTGCACAAGATCTCCTCGGTCACCTTGCACCCGACCTGCTCCTCCACGCAGATGGGCCTGAATCCGGACATGCAGAAGATCGCCGAGGCTGTGGCAGATACCGTGAACACCCCGGTGAACTGGGGCTGCTGCGGTTATGCTGGCGACCGTGGAATGCTGCATCCGGAGCTGACCGAGTCGGCTACCGCTCGCGAGGCAGCTGAGGTCCGTGAACTGGATGCGCAGGAACACGCTTCATGCAACCGCACCTGCGAACTGGGCATGACCCGGGCGACGGGCAAGGAATACCGCCACATCGTTGAACTGCTGGCAGAAGCCGCCGGCAAGTAGAGTCCGGAACCAAGCCGCCTGGGAGGCAACTTCCAGGCGGCTTCGCCATATCCTGCGGCCCGAAGCCAGCGGTTTCAACCGGATTGCTAGCCAAGAGAGTGCGCAGTAGTTGCCTGCCGCCTATCAGGCGGCGACACATTCGGGGTCATCAGGCGGCCTCAGCCGTTCTTTGAGTTTTTGCAGCCAGGTCCCGTCGCGCATCAGTTGCGGGAATGGCTTGTGCGCGTACCCGGTGGCTGGTGGTGCGGTGGATTTGTAGGACATGGCCGAGCCGGGGCAAATGGTGATGCTGTGCCCGTTGCCGTAGGTGGTGTATTCGTACCATCCGGCGGCTTGCTTGGCCTTGTTGCAGGCCGCGCAGCGGCCATCGCCGTTGGACACGGTGGTTTTGCCGCCGCGGGCGTATTGCTTGACGTGGTCTATTTCTTCCACGATGCCGTCGCAGAACGGGGTTCGGCAGTGCCGGTCGCGTACGGCGATGAACTTCTTGAGCTTCTCCGGGAAGAGCCGCGCCTTGGAGTCCATGGAAATGAGTTCCTGGTCGCCCGGCGCGGTGTAGAAGCGGGCGAGTTCGGTGCGCACTTCGATTTGCTCGATGTTTTCGCGGGTGACTTTCGCTTCCATCTGCTCGAAGGTCAGGTCATTGGGGATCTGGTGCCCGCCGATCCATTCACGCACGCTCTGGGCAGGGATGTAGCCGTAGCCTTCCAATAGCGCTGGTTCGCGTTCGCCGGCGAACAGGGACCGATCGGTCATGATCACCCCGATGTTCAGGGCGACGGGCATTTTGGAGGGTTCGCCGATCATCATGTAGCTGAAGAGCAAATCGGCGCGGATCTGGGTGCGGGTGCGCGGGTCGCCTTTCTTGCGCAGGGTCTTGGATTCCTCGTCCAGGTAGCGCTTGAGGCACATGCCGGGCAACAGGGGGTACTCGCCGCGAATCTTGATGCAGCCGCGCTGCTGGTCGATTTCCAGGGTGAGGTTGCGGTCTTCCTCGACGGTTTTCTGCTTGATGGATTCCTGATCAGAGGTGTAGGAAAGGACGAATTTGCGCACGGTTTGCGTGATTTGGCGGGTGCCCATGGACTCGAACATGTCGGGGTTCTGGGCAAAATACTGGTCGAACTCGGTGCGGCGCTGGGCTCTGAGGTCCTGGAGCGGGGTCAGGATGGCCTGGGCTTGCGCTTCGGTGAATTCTCCGCGGGAACAGGCGGCGGCCAGGTGAGGGGTGTCTTCGAAGAGGATGCGGCAGTTGACCAGGTAGTTGCGCATGCCGTGCGGGGATTGCTTGCGGGCCAGTGCAACGCAGGCGGCGGCGCCACGGGTTTGGTCATCCATGTGGACGCCGCGTTCCTCGTGGTCGCGCACGAAGTCCTTCTCGATCTGGTGGGAGAGGCAGGCCTGCCGGTAGCGGATATAGGAGGCTAGTGCTTCGAGGCCTTCGATGGCGTGGGCGCATTCGGCTTTGGTGCCGTGTTCTTCGAGCTGGACGAGGTCGTCGTTCAGCTGGTCCAGATGCAGGTCGAAGGCATCTGGGGGTGCTGGTGGGGTCAGGCCGTTTCCGTGCGCCTTTGCTTCGGACATGTTCTAATTGCACTTCTATTGCTCGAATATGTCTTCTAATATTGTGGAAAACCTCGGTGGTTTTCGATGTGCGCAGGGAGGATCGGGGCGCCTGCGGTGCGGGTGGCGTGCGGCGATTTGTGCATAATTATGCACTCCAGATAATGAATTCCATCTCAGTGCACGGATTCCGCATGGACCAAGATTTCGGTTAAACCCCAAGAAGAGGGCACAATTGGCGAGAAATTGTTGGATTCTGGAACAGCTGGGACGGATCGGGCCGTGACATGATATTCCAGTTCAGAACTTCCACGCGCAGCGCCCGTCCGCATCCTGGGACGGGGCGCGGCGGCAATACCACCCCATTGAGGATCCGCGATGAATCGCAAACCATCCGTGAGCGCCGGCCCGGCCACCTTGCTGGGCGCGCAGCTGCGCCGCCGCAAGTCGATCACGAATATGATCGCCGAGGCAGAAACCAATGCAGGAGCAGGCCAACTGCGCCGCACCCTGGGCATGTGGCAGCTGACCATGATCAGCGTCGGCGCCACCATGGGCACCGGAATCCTGGTGATCCTTGGCGATACCGTGCCGATCGCCGGTCCGGCCATCTGGATCTCGTTCGTGATCGCCGGCATCACCGCGCTGCTTTCGGCGATGTCCTACGCCGAAATGGCCGGCATGGTCCCGGTGTCCGGCTCCAGCTACTCCTATTCCTATGCGACCATGGGCGAAGGCATCGCCTGGATCTGCGGCTGGTGCCTGGTGCTCGAATACGCCGTGTCCGTGGCCGCGGTGGCCGTCGGCGCGGGCCAGTACGTGAATGAAACGCTGCGCACCTTCGGCATGGAGCTGCCTGCGGCGCTGGCTGGAGGCCCGGCCGAGGGCGGGGTGGTGAACCTGCCGGCGCTGATCGTCGTCGTGCTGGCCACCGTGCTGCTGGTGCGCGGGGCGCGCGAATCGGCCATCGTGAACTCGATCGTCGTGGCCATCAAGGCAGGCATCCTGATCTTCTTCTCGATCGTCGCCTTCAGCGCCTTCAACGCGGGCAACTTCGAGCCGCTGCTGCCGATGGGCGCGGCCGGCGTGACCGCGGCGGCATCGAGCGTGTTCTTCTCCTATATCGGCTTCGACGCCGCCTCGACGGCCGGCGAGGAAGCGAAGAACCCGAAGCGCGATCTGCCCCGGGCCATCATGCTCTCGATGCTGATCGTGACCATCACCTACGTGCTGGTGGCAGTTTCGGCGATCGGCGCGCGCGAATGGAACTGGTTCGAAGGCGCCCAGGCGCCGCTGGTGCAGATCGTCGGCGAACTGACCGGCCAGCCGATCTTCGTGCTGGCCTTCGCCGTGGCCGCCGTGCTGGCCATCGCCTCGGTGGTGCTGACCGTGCTCTACGGCCAGACCCGCATCCTCCTGGCCATGTCGCGCGACGGGCTGGTGCCGCCGGTGTTCGGCAAGGTATCGCGCCGCACCGGCACCCCGGTCGCCGGCACCTGGATCACCGGCATCCTGGTGGCGATCACCGCCGGGTTTATCCCGCTGGGCGCGCTGGCCGACGCCACCAGCATCGGCACGCTGTTCGCCTTCGCGCTGGTCGGCGCCTCGGTGATCTACCTGCGCCGCAAGCAACCGCAGGCCCCGCGGACGTTCAAGCTGCCGCTGTTTCCGGTCACCCCGATCCTGGGCATCTTCGCCTGCCTGTTCCTGATGAGCCAGCTGGGCTGGCACACTTGGCTGGTGTTCATCATCTGGATGATCGTCGGCGTGGCGCTCTACCTGGGCTACGGACGGCGCCGTTCGCGCCTGGGGCAGCTCAGTGCGCAGGACTATGCGGCCAGCCACGGAATCGGTCGGTAGCCGGGGAGCTAGATAGCCTTAATTAGTTCGATCCGGACTTGCCGGCCATAGAGAACTGCGAGAGCAAGATCTTCAAGTATCTGCAGGAGTTGAACCACCGGGAACTAGAAGACATAGCCTCCGCCGTTTCACCATCGATTCCAAGACGCCTATGGAAAGCAGGGGCATTAATGCCACGAGGACTTTTTCCAAGTGGGCTCCGCCTCTGGCAATGCTGCACAGAATGGGTGGTGCACTGTGCGGTATCCGGTGCTGAATGCTTGCGTTCCGTAGCAACTGCGGAGGGCGGCGATTCTCCCCTAGACTATGGCCGTGGCATTTGCGGGGGATCCCGTTCCGCCAATCACGTTCAACGGCTTGATGGCGAGAAAGCAATCCCAGCGTTGCAACTGGTTCATCCGGCGGGCCAAGGGCCCCAGACGCCACAACTCTCCGAGTGGAAGTCCGAGTTTTGCCAGGAACTCTTGGTGCATCATCCCACGATCATTCGGAGCTGTGGTGATGAAGGGGGAATCGGCTATGGGAGGGAGGCATTCAACGGCAAAATTATCCGCCGCCAGGATGCTCAGCCCGGAGTCCCACGCCAAGTCCAGCAGTGCTTCGGATTGCGCCAACCCGGTTGCCTTGCCGGAATCGCGTTGCCTGGATTTGTCTTCGGGGGACAGCCCCAAGAACCATTCGCTCCAGCCGGTGTGAATCATCAGCGCATCGCCTTGTTCCAGCTCAATGCCTTGGTGATCCATGGCAGCTAGGAGCATGGACAGCGGGATCGGCACTCCGTTTGCGTGATCGAGGTCTTGGCCCTGCATTCTGGCGAATCCGTCAAGATCCACCAACAGGCCACGGGTAACAATCGGTCGATCCGACCAGTGCTGGATGCCCAGCTCTGCAGTTCCCGGGATGATCTGTTCATCAGGCACACCGTTATAAAACCCGACTTCATCTGATCGCCGGTGGCGCAGCCCATCAATCTGCGACGAGCCTTGAAGGTAGAAACTGTCCAGATAGTCATCGCGATGGGCCGCATGATTGCCGAAAATATGGTGCTTTGGCGCGTCACGTGTTTTGGACATCCCAGGTGAAAAGGCGTTGATCGGAAAATCAAGCCCGAAGGTTTCGCCCAAGCGAACTGAAGCAGCCGCCTGAATTCGCTTGTCCGCATCGATCTTCTGCGGAGCGCCAGCAGACGGAGGGCTGAACAGGTCCCATGAAGTACCGGCAAGGGCACCCGGACGTTGCTTCAGCTCGGCGCGAGTAGGATACCTTTTCTGGTCGCTCATTTTGACGAGTTCTCCTGCGCATATTCCAGCGGGGTGGAACCTACATGGAGCATCAGGTACGCAGCTATCGACGAGACTGACGCGCTGATGCAAAGTATCGTTTTGAACACCGTGTTGGGTGCGGCCAAGAGCGCTGCATTGCCTGCAATAATCCCCAAGAGCTGCAACAGGACGAAGACGATTCCGCCACACAGGGCCACGGCCAAGGAAGCGACGAAGATTTTTCGAAGTATGGAACGGTACATTTTGGGTCTCCTGTGGGTTTAGACCGGCAAGATTCCGGAAGCAATCAGCACACCGATTGCCAACAATGGAAGAGCATAGAACAGCATCATGCGGCGGAAGGTGTTATATGGGTTGACACCGGCGATGCCGCAGGCGACGTATAACGGGGCTCCGCCCGGTGGCACGGCCGCCTCGCAAGAAGAGAACACCAGCACTGCGACCGCAGCAGTCGGCGCCGGAACACCAGCGGCAACCAGCGCTGCAACACCCACGGTTCCCACGGCGGCCATAGTCGCCGTTGATGACAGCGGAGCTGCCACTGCAACCACGATCAATCCAATCACCAGGGCAAGCAGCCATACCGGCAGGTCAAGCTGGTTCAGCACCGAACTCAGCTGCTCCGGCAGGCCGGTGCTTGCCAGGGCATTGGCTCCGGCGAAAGCGAATAGCACGGTAATTCCCACGATGCCGAAACGGGGGATGGAGTCTTCGATCATCCGGGACCATTCCTTGGCCGTTCGCGGCAGCTTGCTGAATCCGAGCAGCAACCCCATGATGATCAATACGATCGGAATCCAGAAAATTGGGCTGACGGCTTTGGACACATCGGTTTGCGCATGTTCGCTCAGCACCTCGGCCATGAATCCGCTGGTGATGATCATTGGAACAGCGACACCGACGAACAGCAGCAAAGTGGCCCAGCCTTGCTTGAATGCGACCGATAGCCGCTGACGTTGTTCTTTCGGGGTGGCTTGCGCGCCGCTTCGGCGGACCAAGATATAGGTAACGACCAGGCGGTGCGCAACACACCAGAGACCGCCAAAGATCAGCGGAATAATGAGTTCGTTTGCTGATAGCAATGGGCCGACGGTTGAAGAACCGACCAAGACGAACATGGAAGCACTGAAGGGAAAGGTGATTCCCATGCCCGCATTGCCGGCCACGATGGTGGCTGCCGTAGGGCGGTCGATCTTCGAGCGTTCCATCCACGGGATGGTGATTGAGCCGACCGTAGCAGCGATGGCCGCTTGGTTGTGCACGATACTGCCCAAGCCAGCCGAGGACATCGTGGACACGTAGGCCGCACCGCCTTTGCTGCCGCCGATCAACGAGTCCAGCAGGTTGATCATGCGTTCCATGACTCCTGCGCGTTCGAGCAGGTAGCCCATGAAGACGAAGATCACTGTTGCATAGACAATTTCATCGGTGAGCGCATCATAGAGCGCAACCCAGCCAACGGACAGCATCTGCTTGCCGTTGAATGCTGCGGCTACGATGAAGCCGAGTATCATCGCTTCACCGACGTTACGGCGTAGCAACACTGTCCAAATGATGATGACTGCGAGGTAGGCGCCCAGCGCCCAGATGCCAATCATGATGGTTCCTTCCGAAGCTCGCCGGCGTCGCCGCTAGCCAGCTGTCATCCTATTATCGATTGCCATGCGCTCCATTGCACTGGCCGAGGCATCGGTCATTTCACGTGGGACGCCCAAGTCTTCCAAATATCCACTGGTGGAACGCATTTCTGCTGCACGGCGTACTGCGTGCTTGGACGTACCGGCCACGAAACGGTCGATAGTTGCCTGGCCGTCGCCGGCCAGCATTTTGGAGATCTCGGCTCGGATCCATGGTTCCAGTCCCGCAGCAGTGCCAGCGCGAACGGCTTCGATCACCACGGACGCAAGGCCCTTGGTAAAGACGCTGCGCAGCAGCTTATGAGCCATGGCGCTGCCCGGCCCACCATCCACGACTTCAACCGGTGCACCGACGGATTTAAGAAGATCCGCAAAGTCCTCCGCACCATGGCCGCTGGCCATCAACGGAGTCTTTGCCCCTTGCGCGATGACGGGTCCGAGAATCGCGACATCGATGAAGTTGACCTGGCCCGAACTGGAGCCCAGTTTCTCCATGATCTTGGGGGAAGAACTGGTCAGATCTGCATATCCGGAACCTGGTTTCATTGCGGGCAAGCACTCTTGGGCTACCTCTGATGCGGCGCTGGCAGCTGTCAGAACCAAAACCATGTCCGCATCCTTGACTGCTTCTGCGGCTGAACGGGCCAGTTCCACGCGTTGCGGGGCGTGGGTGATGAAGGGATCGTAGCCGGTGATTTCATGACCAGCTTCGAGCAGCGCTGCAGCGTAAATCTGGCCGACTTCACCTAGTCCGATGAGTGCACATTTCATAGTATTCAGGGCCTTAGATAATTAGGAATGGGAAATATTTCGGTCAGCAAGAATGGCCGCGCGGCGCTGGCTCTCATCGAGATGCACGGCTTCTGCGGCAGTGGCGACTTCCTCGGCACGACTGGCTGGAACGATCACCAGACCATCCGAATCGCCGATGACAATATCGCCGGGGCTCACTGCCACGCCACCGAACGCGATGGTGCCTTTGACTTCGAAAGGGCCATTCTTGTAGGGGCCGGCAGGACTAGTTGCACGGGCAAACACCGGTAGGCCGATTTCTCCGAGATCCACGGCATCTCGCACGGCTCCATCCACTGCAAAGCCGGCGATTCCCTTTGAAACAGCGCGTTCGCCAATCAATTCACCGAGCAGTGCGCGGTCCGTGTAGCCGCCGCCGTTGACCACGATGACTTCACCGGGTTGAACGTGCTTGAGCGCCTCATGAATCCCGGCGTTGTCACCGGGAGCTACCCAGACGGTGTAGGCGGGCCCCGCCAGCTTGGCTCCATCCCAGACAGCTTGTATCTCTGCCGAAGCGATTCCAAGTCGTTGCATGGCATCGCCGATGTTGGCAGCTGGAAGCTCGCTGAGCCGGTCGATTGTAGATTGGCTGACTTGAATGCATTCAGTTGATTGGTTCACGGGGCACCTGTCTCAAGACCTGTGGCGCAGAATGCCAATGAGAATATTTCATTAGATGTTCTCTAATTTCATTCTACGCAATTATTTGATGATGTATGGAATCATGGCATGCCCTGGATCACAGTGTCAAGGTGGATTTCGCGAGATGGGTCCCATGGCTCGGGTTTGCGGTAGCTGGACTCAAATCGTGCATGGCTCCATGCAGGTGAGTGGGGGAGGCCCCTAGCGCCTGAGTGGGGGAGTTTAATGGCGCGCAAAATGAAGGCAGTGCGCCGACGTGGGAGTCAGGAGTTGCGTGATGCTCGCGGGTGGGCGGCTAGTAGACGCTACTCGCCAGCAAGTCGGAAAGGCGTCGAGCCGCCTGGAGCAGTTCGGGGGCCTTGGCCTCCAAGGCTTCGCGGGGGATCGTGCTGATCGGCCCGGTCAGCGAGAGGGCTTCGGTGGGAAGGCCTTGGCGAGCAGGGATCGCTACGGCAATGGAAATAATTCCCAGTGCGCGTTCATCCTCGGAAATGGCGTAGTTCGATTCGAGGCTGGGTGTTCGGGCCTTGATGGCTTCAAGGTCGAAATCCTCGGCTTCGTACTGCAGTCGCCTCGAAGATTCGGCGATCCTGGCCAGCTCATCATCGTCGGCTCCTAGAAGGAAGATGCGCCCTGCGGCACCGGCGGTAAGTGGCAAGCGGCGGCCTTGCGGCAAGCTGTAGCCAAGGGAAGTCTCTCCAACCACGCGCTCGACTAGAACACGCTCGTCGCCGAGCCGGGTGTAGAGCGAAGCTGTCAGCTTGGTTGCCTGCGAGAGCTGCTGGAGGATTGGCTGGGCCACCCGTGGCAGGGGGTCGTTCTCCAGGAAAACGCGGGCGGCGGGCAATACCGCTGGACCCAATCGGTAGCTCTTGTCGGTCTGGCTGACCAGGCCGGCTTCCTGCAGCACCCTGAGGATGCGCAGTGTTGTGGGTGAGCTCATTCCCATGTCGGCGGCAATTGCGCTAAGCCGTCTGGGGTGTTCGTAGCGCTGGATCTGCTCGAATACGGCAATAGCCCGGGTGAGCGACCTCATGCCATTGGGTGCTTCGGACTGATTTTTTTCTACCGCCATGATTTCATTCTACGCAATTAATTTGTAATTTGGCGCACTTCCTTGACTGCCACTTGTGGGTCATGTCACTATTTCGTGCAGTGCTAAACAATTTTACTGTATGAAATTTCTGAACAAACTACGTAATCGGAGGAAGCTGTGTCGAGCGATCTAACGAAAGGGAAGAACCCACCTGGCGCGTGGCCGATAGTGGCCGGCCAAGCGGTCATCGGCCTTGTCGGCCTGTACGCGCTCGTAGGTTCGGTGAATTTAGGGCTGTGGAGCAGCATGGGGCCTGGCGCCGGTTTCTTCCCTGCAGTACTCGGTGGGTTCCTCGTTGTCCTGGCCATTGTCTGGTTCATCCAGGAACGATCCGTCCCGCAGGAGCAGGGCGCTGCGGAGTCTTTTGATCGGACCCAAATAATTGCGGTTGTGGCCAGCCTTGTTGTGCTGGCGGCAGCGTTACCATTTCTCGGTTTCCAGCTAAGCATGCTGGCTTTCCTGATGTACCACCTGAATTTCCGAGCCCGGATCGGGTGGATCAGAGCGATAGTGATTTCTCTTTGCGGGAGTTTCGGCGTCTTCTACCTCTTCACAAAGGTTCTGCACGTCTCGCTGCCAGTGGCATCTATTCCGCCCTTGAATTTGATTGGACTTTGAGATGGATGTTCTCAATGAACTCATGATGGGTTTTGCCGAGGCAATGACGTGGCAGAACCTGTTGTTCGCATTTGTCGGCTGTCTTTTGGGCACGGTTATCGGGGTTCTTCCTGGTATCGGACCCGTCGCGGGAATCGCGTTGCTGATCCCGCTGACCTTGAACCTCGACCCTGCTGGTTCCATCATCATGCTGTGCGCCATCTTCTATGGCACGACTTACGGCGGAACGATAACTAGCGTGCTGCTCAATACGCCGGGTGAAGCAGCCTCGGCGATCACTGCCATCGACGGCTACCAGATGACGAAGATTGGCCGTGCTGGCGTTGCGCTGACCATCGCTGCGGTCGGCTCATTCGTCGGCGGCACGATCGCCACCGTCGGCTTGGTCATGGCGGCCAAGCCGCTGGGCAGCCTGGGGTTGCTCATCGGCCCGCCTGAATTCTTCGCTCTCGTTGTAGTCGGCATCTCCCTGCTGGTGGCACTGGCAGGAAAGTCGATGGTCAGGGCCCTGATTTCTGGGGCATTGGGCCTGCTGATCTCGATGATCGGCATTGACCCGGTCATGGGAGCTCCGCGTTTTACCTTCGGCATGGAACGCTTGCTCGACGGTGTGTCATTCGTGGCCGTGATCGTAGGCATCTTCGGCTTGTCCGAAATCTTGTCCTACCGCCCGGGGAAGAACCAAGCGGTGATGCAGGCCCCGGGCTTGCGGGCCTTGCTGCCATCGCGCACTGACTGGGCTCGCAGCACGCCGGCCTTTGCCCGAGGTACAGGTATTGGCTTTGCCATGGGGCTCATTCCGGGCATGACAGGATCGGTTTCCTCCCTGCTTTCCTATGGAGCAGAGAAAAAATTCTCGAAGTACCGCAACCAGCTCGGGCAAGGAGCCATCGAGGGAGTTGCTGGTCCCGAGACTGCCAACAACGCTCACGCGAACGGGGCATTGATCCCGCTATTCACTTTGGGAATTCCTGCCTCGCCGACGATCGCTGTACTAATGGGAGCTTTCCTGCAGCAAGGCCTGACTCCCGGACCGACGTTGTTCGCTGAACACAGCACTTTGGCGTGGACGATCATCGCCAGCCTTTTCATCGGCAACGTGCTGCTGCTCATTCTCAACGTTCCCCTGGTCGGCTTGTGGACTTCCATCCTGAAAGTTCCATACCCGATCCTGGCAGGCCTGATCTTGATGTTCATGGTCGTCGGAGCTTACACAATCAATTTTTCCGTTTTCGATGTCTTCGTAATGATCATCTTCGGCCTCGTAGGCCTCGGCCTTCGCCGGCTGGATATTCCGCTGGCCCCAATGGTCCTGACGCTGGTCTTGGGTCCGTTGATGGAGCGATCGCTTCGCGAGTCATTGGACATTTCGCATGGCAGCTTCGCCATCTTCTTCGATCGTCCCATCACGATGGTGCTGCTGCTCGTCGCCATGGCAATTGTCTGCAGTCCGCTCTTGAAATTGCGCAAGCCAACTGTGCTGGCGGCAGAAGACCCCGAAAGCTGAACATTCCAAAAAGCTGTTCATTCAACCCGAAGGAAACACAATGAAACGCATGATCTCCATTCTTGCCGTTGGAGTATTCACCTTGGCTGCAGCAGGCTGCGGTTCAAGCAACGCAGCATCAGGAGGCGGAGGTGAAGAATTCCCCGAAAACGGCAAATCCGTTGAACTCGTCGTAGCGTTCTCGCCGGGGGGACCAGTGGATACGGCTGCCCGGCTGATCCAGCCCATACTCGAAAAGGAACTCGGGACCAACGTCGAGGTGGTAAACAAGCCGGGTGCCGGTGGCCAGATCGGCTATACGGCGTTGGCCAATGCCAAGGCTGATGGCTACACCATTGGGGCCGTTGGTTCGCCTTCAATCGTCGTCATTCCCATGGACGAATCCCGTGGCGCAGCCTTCACCCGCGACGATCTGCAGCCCCTGGGCCGCCAGGTTGTGGATCCAATGGTGATTGCGGTCCAGACGGACAGCAAGTATTCGAGCCTCAAGGATCTCATCGAAGACAGCAAGGCAAACCCTGGCGCGCTCAACGCAACGACCACCGGGCAGATGGGTGGCGAGCATTTCGCGATTGCCCAGATTAACGAGGCCACTGGGTCCGCGCTCACGCCGGTGCACTTCTCTGAAGGGGCGTCCCAGGCTTCTACCGCATTCCTGGGCAAGCACGTGGAAGTCCTTGTCGGGAATATCAGCGAGGTAGTTGACCTGGCGAACCAGGGCAAAGCCAGAGTGCTCGGCGTGATGGATGCCGAACGAACCGACTCGCTCCCCGATGTTCCTACTTTCACGGAAGAAGGATACGACGTGATCGCGACTACTGCCCGTGGTTATGCGGCCCCCGAAGGCCTGCCAGAGGAAGTGGGCAAGAAGCTGGAAGCGGCCCTGCAAACTGCGATTGAGGACGAAACGGTTGTAGAAAAGATGGAGAACCTCGGGTTGGCAACCAGCTACCAAAATGCTGCTGACTATGACGAATTCTGGACTCGGCAGGAGGGGGATTACAAGGCGGTCCTGCCATTGGTCCAGGCAAAGTAGCCATGGATCGAGGCTGGCAGTGAAGGGCAGGAAATAAACGGGAGGGCTTCGGCTGGCGCATCTGCCAGCCAAAGCCCTCCCGTGCTGTCGGGACGTTCTTACCTAGTAGCCGAGCCCGAAGCCGTACTCGAACAGCGCGCCGTCAGCGGTTTCCGCGTAGCCCGGCAGGTCGCTGAACTGCTCGGTGATCGCCTCGCGGGTGCCGGCCAGCGCGAACGGCATGCGTCCCTGCGGGGCGAACTTGCCCGAGAGGATGTCCATCAGCGCGGTGTCGGACATGCCGAAGCCGGCGACGATGGCGCCTGCATCGCGCAGGCCGCTGGCCTCGTCCATGACGAATGGCTGGCGGAAGTACACGTGCAGCACGACCTTGCTCGGGTCATCGACCTCGCTCATGACCTGCTTGATGGTATCCAGCGAGGGGCTGATTTCCCAGGACTCGGACTCGGCCATCCCGGTGAAGTCCAGGATGCTCGATTCCCACGGCAGCGAGCCGCCGAAGCGCAGGCCGTCATCGGTGCATTTCTCCCCGCCCTGTGTCACGCAGGCATCGGCCGCTCCGAACGGGCTGTTCCCGTCCAGGCCTTCTACTCCGTCCATGGTGATCGGGTTGATGTGCTCCGGGTTCATGCCGGATTGAGGGTCATCGGACTTGTAGGAGCTGGTGTTCTTGTTGTTCACCGACACCGAGATCAGCGCGTAGTCGCTGCCTTCGGCGCTCGGGCGCTGCGCTGGGTCCTCGGTGTTGCCATTGGTGACGCCGTAGCCGTAGCTGGCCACGGTTTCTTCGGTGAAATCGCCCAGGATGTAGACATCCGAGTTCTCCTTCAGCGGCAGCACCTTGCCGCCATCGGCAGCTTCCTTGTTCTGCAGCAGCACCGCGGACTTGCGCTGCAGGTCCAGGCCTACCTCTCGGTGCTCTGCACTCCCGACGATCCCGCCGGCCGCTTCGGCATCCACATAGGGATTCTCGAACAGGCCCATCTGGAACATCGGGGTGGTCAGCCGCGTGGCCGCCAGATCGACGCGTTCCTCGGTGATCAGCCCGGAGTCGACCAGATCGGTGATGGTGGAGACATCGTGGAACCCGGAGAGGGTGTCGGTGCCGCCGTTGATTGCCGCGGCCACGCGCTCGGGCACCGTCTTGTCCTCCAGGCCCCATGCGCGATCGGTGATGATGCCGGTGTCGGAGTTGACGTAGCCGTCGAAGCCGAGTTCGCCACTCAGCAGGTCGTTGACGATCTGCTTGGAGAAGGCCATGCCGGTCGAATCATAGGTGACGCCGTTGTGGGTGACCTCCATCGGTGCGCCGTAGTACGGCATGATCGAGGAAACCCCGGCCTCGATGGCAGCTTCGAAAGGCTTGAGGTGCTCGCCGAACGCGCCACCCGGGTAGACCTGGGTCTTGCCGAAGGAGTAGTGCGGATCCAGTCCGAGCTCCTGCGGTCCGCCGCCGGGGAAGTGCTTCATGGTCAGCGCCACGGAGGTTTCTTCGCTCAGCGATACCCCGTCCTGGTCCACAGGCCCCTGCAGGCCCTGGACCAGGGAGGTCATGATGTTCGAGTTGAGGTCCGCGTTCTCGGTGAAGGTCTCATGGGCGCGGTACCAGCGCGGCTCGGTGGACAGGTCGGCCATGTAGCCGTACATGCCGCGCAGGCCGATGGACTCCCACTCGGCGCCCATCACCGAGGTGAAGTCCTCGATCACCGACATGTCGCCGTCGGTAGGGGTGGCTCCGGTGGCCTTGGCCTGCTCGCCCAGGGCCGCGGCGGCCAGGCCGGCTTCCTTGGGGAAGGCGGTGAAAGCGCCGGCCGATTCGTTGATGCCAGCGCGCGCATCGGGGTCGATGTGGTTGCGCGCATTGGACTTGTACAGCATCGGGATGCCCAGGCGGGTGCCTTCGCCCAGCTCCTGGATGGTGTTCATGTATTCCGCGGCTTCGGCCGGGGTCAGCGAGGTGCTGGCGCTGAAGCCGCCGGAGGAGGAGCCGCAGGTGGCCTTGTCTTCGCTGGTGACGGTGTTGCGGAAGATGAAGCGGTGCATCTTCTGCTCGTTGATGTAGTCCAGCGCGTTCGGGTCCAGGGTGCCGCGGGTCTGGGTTTCCGGATCGCAGGCGGCGTTGAGGGTGTCGATGAGCATCAGGCCGGCCTTCTCCTGCAGCGTCATCTGCGACACCAGGTCGGCTGCACGCTCTTCGGCGGGCTTGCGCCAGTCCTCGTAGGCATCGAGCGTGCCGTTGGAGTTCAGGTCCTTGAAGGTGCGGCCCTTGACCTTGATGGTGTTCTTGGCGCGTGCCTCGATGGCCGGGGGCTTGCCGTGGTTGCCCTCGTTGCCTTTCGGCTCTGCCAGCGCGCCGGGTGCGCCGAGGCTGAGGACCAGCGGCAGGGCCAGTGCTGCCGCGGCGGCACGCGTGGTGCGCCGCCGGTTCGGTGAATTCTTCATGCGTAGCTCTTCCTTGAGTGACGAATCGTGCGATTGGGCGCTTGACCTGCGCAAAGCCAATCCCTAGCCAACTGTGCACCGGATCACAGGTACGAAGCATCGTGTTGCCATGAATTGCTTGCCTGAAGTGGTCCTTTCTCATTTGGCGAGGGTACGGAAAAATGGGTGCCGACCCACGGAAGCATTCCGTGAATCGGCACCCATCGGCGCCGTGCCTGTTGAGGGCTACGGGGCCAGCAGGCCCAGCAGCTCAGGCAGCCACATCGACAGCTGCGGCACGAAGGCCACCACGAACAGCATGGCGATCAGCGCGATGAAGAACGGCACCAGGGCCTTGATGACCGGTTCGGCGCGCAGCCCGGCGACCTTGGCGCCGACGAACAGCACATTGCCCACCGGCGGGGTGATCGTGCCCAGGCACAGGTTGAAGGTCACCATGATGCCGAAGTGGATCGGATCCACGCCGAACTCGGTGACGATCGGCAGGAAGATCGGCACGAAGATCAGGATCGCCGGGGTGGGGTCCATGAAGGTTCCCACGATCAGCAGGATCAGCATGATCAGAATCAGGATGACGGTCGGCGAATCGGTCAGGCCCAGCAGGCCATTGGAGATCGCCGCCGGGATCCCGGAGAAGGCCATGGCCCACGCCATGATCGTGGAGACGCCCACCAGAAGCATCACGATGGAGGTGGTGATCGTTGCGTCGATGATGATGCGCGGCAGGTCGCGGACCTTGATCGCCCGGTAGGCGAAGCCCAGGACCAGGCAGTACACCACGGCGATGACCGCCGATTCGGTCGGCGTGAAGATGCCGGCCAGGATGCCGCCGATGACGATGACGATCATCAGGATCGAGGGCACGGCGCGCCACAGGGTCAGCAGCGCCACCGGCAGGGTGACCCGCTGGTAGTTGTTCAGCTCCTTGCGCTTGCGCACGTACAGGAACACGATCAGCATGCAGGCCAGGGCCCACAGGATGCCCGGGATGTAGCCGGCCACGAAGAGCGTGGCGATGGAGGTGCTGGAGACCAGCGAGTACACGATCAGCGTGTTCGACGGCGGGATCAGCATGCCCGACGGGGCCGAGGCGATGTTCACCGCGGCGGAGAAGTTCTTGTCGTAGCCTTCCTTGGCCTGGCGCGGGCCGATGACCCCGCCGACGGCTGCGGCCGAGGCCACTGCGGCGCCGGAGACCGAGCCGAACAGCGCGTTGGCCACCACGTTGGTCTGCGCCAGCGAGCCGGGCATGCGCCCGACGAGCACCTTGGCCGCGTCGATCAGGCGCCCGGCAATGCCGCCGTTGTTCATCAGCACGCCGGCCAGGATGAAGAACGGGATGGCCAGCAGGGCGAAGGAGTTGATGCCGGTGAACAAGCGCTGGGCCGCCACGAAGGAGGCCTTCTCCATGCCGATGACCGCCGCGACGGCGGCAAAGGCCGAGAAGCCGACGGCGACCGCGATCGGCACGCGCAGCAGCAGCAGGACGGCAATGCCGAGAACCAGGACGATGCCTGCAATGAGCGCTGCATCCATGATCAGATCGCCTCCCGGATTTCTTCATCGAATTCGTCGGGCAGGCCGCGTCCGCGCAGCGCCTCGACCAGGTGGAACAGGGCGTAGAACGCGGTCAGCACGCCGGAGATCGGCAGTGCCAAGTACATCGCGCCCACGCTGACCGGCAGGCCCGAGACCTGCTGGGTCCAGGTCAGATCGACCCCGCGCAGCCCGCCCCAGATGAGCACGAACACCGCGAACAGCAGGATGATGAATTGGACGAACGCCTCGGTGTAGCGCTTGTGGCTGATCTTCAGCAGGCGCACCATGAAGTCCACGGCAATGTGCCCGCGGTCGGCGAAGACGTAGGCGGAGCCGAACAGCGCCAGCCAGACGAACAGGTACTGGGCAGCGGTGGTGGTCCAGGTGGCAGGATCCTGCAGCACCTGGCGGGTGAAGACCTGCCAGCAGACCACCAGCACGAGCACCGCGAACAGTGCGATGCACAGCCACCTCAGCAGGAAATCCAGGACGGATTTGATCGCATTCACTGTGCGGTCTCCGTGATCTTCTCGTACAGCTCACGGGCGTCGTCGCTGGTCAAAGCCGATTCGACGACCGGTGCCAGGGCCTTGTCGAAGGCTGCCTTGTCCACGTCGTTGAACTTGGTGCCCGAAGCCTTGGCGGATTCGATGGCCTTCTCGGTGTCGGCATTCCACAGCTTCACGTGCTCATCCACGGTCTTCTGCCATTCGGTTTCCAGGATCGCCCGGTCTTCGGGGGTCATTTCCTCCAGCAGCGTGGAGTTGACCAGCATGTAGTCAAGGCCCACCAGATGGCGGGTGCGGGCCACGAACTTGGCGACCTCGTTGTGCTTCTGCGTGACGTAGGAAATCTCGTTGTTCTCCGCACCGTCGAGCACGCCCGCCTGCAGCGCGGTGTAGACCTCGCCGTAGGACATCGGGGTGGCAGCGCCGCCCATGGCGTTGATCATCTTGATGTGCAGCTCGGATTCCTGGACGCGGATCTTCATGCCGGCCAGGTCCTTGGGCTCATTGATCGGGCCCTTGACGGTGTACAGGTTGCGGTCGCCCTGGGTCAGTCCGCCCAGCACTGTCAGGTCCTTGGACTCTTCCAGCGAGGAGAACAGCGGACCGACGATGCCCTTGTCGCGCAGCACCGAGATCTGGTGGTCGATGCCCTTGAAGACGGTCGGCAGGTTCAGCGTGGCGAATTCCGGGTTCAGGTTTTCCAGCTGCGTGCCGGAGGCAATGGCCATGTCCACCGAGCCGTCGGAGACCAGCTGGATGACTTCCTGCTGGGCACCGAGGGTTTCATTGGGGTACACCTTGATGTCCCAGCGCCCGTCGGTGGCGGCCTTCAGCCGCTCGCCGAAGTCGGTCAGCGCAATGTACGAGGGGTGGGATTCTGACTGATTCAGCGAGAGCACCATGGTCTTGCCTTCTTGGGCATTGCCCGAGACGCCGGCGGTGCAGCCCGTGAGGGCCAAGACGGCGGCACAGGCCCCGGCGACCCAGCGCAGGGCGCGAAGTTTCATCTCTTCAAGCTACTTTCCGGCCGGCGGGGCAGCGCTGCCCCGATCCCTGCAGGCAAGTCGATCTGCACTGCGAGTGTCTCCGGCCACATTGACGGTTCAACTGATAATCTCCGCCCAGCAGGGCCACTGGCCAATTGTTGCCAATAATTGCCATAGGCTTCCACTTGCACTCCTTCGCGCCGCACACTTGTTACATGCAGCACCCACCAGCATCCGGAAAATCGGTCACCATCTACGACGTCGCCCGCGCCGCCGGGGTTTCGGCGTCCACGGTGTCCCGCGCCTTTGCGCGGCCCGGACGGGTCAGCTTCGCCACCGCGGAGAAGATCCGCCAGGTGGCCGCCGAGCTGGGCTACCGTTCCATGGAGATGCGCCGGCCGATGCCCGAAGGCAAGGAACGGCACGGCACCATTGCGCTGGTCATCGCCGATATTTCCAACCCGGTCTACTTCGAGATGATCCGCGGGGCCGAGGAGGAGGCCGCCAAGAACGGCTACACGATGCTGCTGGCCAACACCCGGGAATCGGGGATCGTGGAACGCGAAGCCATCGAGCGTTCGCTGGGCATCGTGGACGGGATCGTGCTCTCCAGCTCGCGCATGTCCGACGCGGGGATCCGGTCCATGGCCAAGCAGAAGCCGACGATCGTGATGAACCGGGGAGTGAGCGGGGTGGCCAGCGTCGTCACCGACAACGAGCGGGGGATCATCCGGGCGGTCACCCACCTGCGCGAGCTGGGGCACCGGAATATCGCCTACCTGGCGGGCCCCGAAGCGTCCTGGGCCAACGGGATGCGCTGGCGGGCGCTGAAGATGTGCGCCGCCGAGCACGGCCACAAGTCCCTGCTCTTCTCCCCGCGGGTGCCCACCATCGCCGCCGGCGCGCAGATCGCCGACCAGGTGCTTTCGTCGAATGCCACCGCGGTGCTCGCCTACAACGACCAGCTGGCCATCGGGTTCATGCGCCAGGCGCAGAAGAACGGGTTCGACGTGCCCGGGGACATCTCGGTGGTGGGCTTCGACAACTCCTCGGACGCCGATCTGGTCACCCCCGGGCTGACCAGCGTCGCCGCCCCGCTGCACGCCCTGGGCGCCGCCGCGGTGCGCAACCTGCTGGCCATTGCGCGCGGGGCCGCCGATGCGCCGGACCGCCCGGTGGTGCTGCCCACCCGGCTGGCGGTGCGCGGCTCCACCGCCGCCCCGCCGCGCGGCTGAGGCGCGCGCAGCGCAAGGCTATGGTGCAACTCATGGCAACTAGTTGCCATCCGGCCATGGGGGTAAGGACGATCGAGTCATGTCTTCTTCGATAGCCAACCACCCTGATCGGTTGCTGCCCGCGGACGCCGGTGTCCGCGAGATCGCCCGTTCGCTGCACGCCACCGTGGAGCACCTGCCGATCATTTCCCCGCACGGCCATGTGGATGCCGGGATGATTGCCCGCGACGACGCGTTCCCTGACCCCACCGCGCTGCTGATCAGCCCCGACCACTACGTCACCCGCCTGCTGCACGCCAACAACATCCCGCTGGATGCGCTGCGCGTAGGCGGCACCGAGAAGGTCTCCGCGCTGGACGCGTGGAAAACCTTCTGCACCAACTACCACCTGTTCGACGGCACCGCCTCGGGCTACTGGCTGCGCCAGGAATTCATCGAGGTCTTCGGCATCGATGACCGGGAAATCATCGCCGAGAACGCAGACGCGACCTACCGTGCGATCCAGGCGCGCATCGACGCCCCGGACTTCCGCCCGCGCGCGCTGATGGACTCCTTCAACATCGAGGTGCTCGCCACCACCGACGACCCGCTCGATGACCTGGCCGCGCACCGCCAGCTGGCGCAGGATTCCTCCTTCGTCCCGCGCGTGCTGCCGACCTTCCGCCCGGATGCCTACATCAAGTTCTGGGGCGCCGACTTCGCGCAGAAGGCCGATGCGCTGATCCAGGCCGCCGGCGAGGGCAAGGCCGGCTACGACGGCTACCTGGCCGCCATGGCCACCCGCCGCCAGTACTTCGTCGAGCACGGGGCGGTGTCCTCGGACCACGGCGCGCAGACCCCCGCCACCTTGAAGCTGGACCGCGACGAGGCCGCCGCGTTGTTCGCCAAGGGCATGGCAGGCACCGCATCCATGGCCGAGGCGCTGGCCTTCGAAGCGCACATGATGTACCAGCAGGCGGCCATGGCCGTACAGGACGGGCTGGTCATGACGATGCATCCAGGGGTGCACCGCAACACCCACGCGGCGACGCTGGCCGCCTTCGGCCCGGATACCGGGCACGACATCCCCTTCGCGGTGGACTACGCCGGCGGGCTGCGTCCGCTGCTGGAAGACTTCGGCACCGCGCCGGGCTTCCACTTCATCCCGTTCACCATCGACGAGACCGTGTTCTCCCGCGAGATCGCGCCGCTGGCCGGCTTCTACCCGTCGGTGTACATCGGCGCCCCGTGGTGGTTCCTGGACGCGCCGGATGCGATGATGCGCTTCCGCTCCGCGGTGACCGAAACCGCCGGGTTCTCCCGTTCCTCCGGGTTCATCGACGACACCCGCGCCTTCTGCTCCATCCCTGCCCGGCACGACGCCTCGCGCCGGATCGAAGCCTCCTTCCTGGCCCGGCTGGTCGCCGAGCACCGGATCACCGAGGAACGCGCGCACCAGATCATCGTCGACATCGTCGACGCCGCGCCGCGACGGGCGTTCAAGCTGTGAGCGCGGCATTGGACCGCAGCGCCGTGGCCGCCCCGGCGCGCCGGCCGCGCATCGTGCACATCGGATTGGGCGCCTTCCACCGCGCCCACCAGGCCTGGTACACCGCCAAGGCCGATAGCGAGTGGGGCATCACCGCCTTCACCGGGCGTTCGGCCACCGCCGCCGCGGCGCTGGCCCCGCAAGGCGGGCTCTACACGCTGGTGACCCGCGGGCCGGAAGCCGACGAGTTCGAGATCGTGGACTCGATCCTGGCAGCCCATGACGGCAACAACCTGCCGCTGCTCACCGAGAAGCTGGCCGACCCGGCCACCGCGATCCTGACGCTGACCATCACCGAGGCCGGATACCGCATGGCCGCCGGAGCCGGAGCACCGCGTCTGGACCTGGCGGATCCCGCCGTGGCCGCCGACCTGGAGGAGCTGGCCGACGCCTACGACGGACGGGTCTTCGCCCCCTCGGCGCTCGGCGCCGCGCAGCTGGTGCTGCGCACCGTCCCGGCCCGCATCCTGGTGGGCCTGGCCGCCCGACGGGCCGGCGATGGCTGGCCGCTAGCGGTAGTCTCCTGCGACAACCTCCCGGATAACGGGTCGGTGGCAGAAGCCAGCATCGTGGCCCTCGCCGAGCAGATCGACGGGCAGCTGGCCGACTGGATCCGCGGGAACGTCTCCTTCGTGGACACCTCGATCGACCGCATCACCCCGCGCACCACCGGCGCCGACGTCGCCACGGTGGCCGCCGCCACCGGATTCGCCGATGCCAGCCCGGTGGTCACCGAGCCCTTCAGCTCCTGGGTGCTGTGCGGGGACTTCCCCGCAGGCCGCCCCGACTGGGAGAAGGCCGGGGCGCAGTTCGTCGCCGAGCTGGAGCCCTTCGAGCGCCGCAAGCTGTGGCTGCTCAACGGCGCCCACACGCTGATGTCCTTCGCCGGGCAGCTGCGCGGGCACCAGACCGTGGCACAGGCGCTAGCCGACGAGCAGGTCTCCGGCTGGGTCGAGGAGTTCTGGGATGCGGCCGCCGCGCACCTGCAGGAACCTGAACTGGATATTCCCGGATACCGCCGCGCCCTGCGTGCTCGCTTCGAGAATCCGCGCATCGCGCACCACCTGGCGCAGATCGCCATGGACGGCTCGATCAAGCTGGCAGCCCGCGCGCTGCCGGTCTACCGGGCCGAGCGGGACGCCGGACGCGACGGGCAGGCCGCCCTGCGGCTGATCGCCGCCTGGTGCGAGCAGCTCGCAGCGCAGCACGCGGCCGGAACGCCGATCGCCGACGCGAATGCCGAAGCGCTCGTCGCGGTGCTCGATGACGCCTCGCTGGAAGCCGGCAGCACCGCGCAGAGCGCCGCCCTGGTTGCAATCATCGACTCCCGCCTGGCCGGCGAGGCCGAAGCCGTCGACGCGATCACCGCGCTGCGCCCAGGCTTCGCCAACTAGCTTTTTCTCCACAAGTATTCGCGCGGGCACCGAAGCCCGCGTTCCCCGAAAGGAACGCCATGAAAATCATCAAGGCAGAAGTCTTCGTGACCAGCCCGTCACGCAACTTCGTGACCCTGAAGGTCACCACCGAATCCGGCCTGGTCGGCATCGGCGACGCCACCGTGAACGGCCGCGAGCTGGCCGTCGCCTCCTACCTGAAGGACCACGTCGCGCAGCTGCTGATCGGCCGCGACGCGCACCAGATCGAGGACACCTGGCAGTTCATCTACCGCTCCAGCTACTGGCGCCGCGGCCCGATCACCATGGCAGCGATCGCCGCGGTGGACATGGCCCTGTGGGACATCAAGGGCAAGGCCGCGAACATGCCGGTCTACCAGCTGCTCGGCGGCGCCTCGCGCCGCGGGCTGCGCGCCTACGGCCACGCCTCGGGCACCGACATCCCGCAGCTGTTCGACTCGATCCGCGAGCACCTGGAACTGGGCTACAAGTCCATCCGCGTGCAGACCGCGGTGCCGGGCATCAAGGCAGTCTACGGCGTAGCCGCCCAGGCCCAGTCCTCCGGCGAACGCTACGACTACGAGCCGGCCGGCCGCGGCACCTACCCGCAGGAAGAGGACTGGGACACCCGCGCCTACCTGCGCCACCTGCCGACAGTGTTCGAAGCGGTGCGCAACGAATTCGGCCCGGAGATCCCGCTGCTGCACGACGGCCACCACCGCATGACCCCGCTGCAGGCTGCCAAGCTGGGCAAGTCGCTGGAACCCTACGACCTGTTCTGGCTCGAGGACTGCACCCCGGCCGAGAACCAGGACGCCCTGCGCCTGGTGCGCGAGCACACCACCACCCCGCTGGCCATCGGCGAGATCTTCAATACCATCTGGGACTTCCAGACCCTGATCAAGGACCAGCTGATCGACTACGTGCGTGCGGCTTCCACCCACTTCGGCGGCATCTCGCCGCTGAAGAAGGTCATGGACTACGCAGCCCAGTACCAGATCAAGTCCGGCTTCCACGGCCCGACCGACATCTCCCCGGTGGGCTTCGCCGCCCAGCTGCACGTGGGCCTGGCCATCCACAACTACGGCATCCAGGAGTACATGCAGCACTCGGACGCCACCAACACCGTCTTCGAGCAGTCGATGACCTTCAAGGACGGCTACCTGCACCCAGGCGACAAGCCTGGCCTGGGCGTCGAGTTCAACGAGGAAGCCGCGCTGTCCTACCCGTACCAGCAGGCCTACCTGCCGTACAACCGCCTGGTTGACGGCACGGTGCACGACTGGTGAGCGAGGCGATCATGGACAAGCCGCTGTCGGCGCCATCGGGCACCGGGGCCGGACGCATCGTGGTCATGGGGGTCTCCGGCTGCGGCAAATCCACCGTGGGCGAGCTGCTGGGCCAGCGGATCGCCTCGGAGTTCCTCGACGGGGATTCCCTGCATCCTCAGGCGAATATCGCGAAGATGTCTGCCGGCATCCCGCTGGATGATGCAGACCGCGAACCGTGGCTCGGCGAAATCGGCAAGCGGCTGGCCGCCGAGGATGGCAAGCCGCTGATCATTGCGTGCTCTGCGCTCAAGCGCAAGTACCGCGACCAGATCAGGGCGCAGGCGCCGGATACGGTGTTCATCCATTTGAACGGCAGCTTCGAGCTGCTGTCCCAGCGCATGGCAGAGCGCACCGGGCACTTCATGCCGGTGGAGCTGCTGAAATCCCAGTTCGAGACGCTTGACGAGCTGCAGGCTGACGAGCGCGGCGTGGTGCTGGATATTTCGGCCTCGCCTCAGCAGCTGGTCAACGACGTCGCCGATTGGCTGGGCAACGCCTAGCCGGTTGGCGCGAAGCTGGGGGAAGATACGGGTTGCCCGTATCTTCCCCCAGCTTTTTTGCGCCTAGATGCCGCCAGCTTCGGCCTGCTGGTTGCTGATCATCGAGCGCTCGGCCACCAGGGTGCTGATGAGCAGCAGGGCCGCGGCGGCAAGCCAGGGAACATAAGGCAGGGAGTGCTCGGGCGGCAGGCCCGAGAGCAGCCAGCGGGCGGCCAGGAACGCGGCCGATGCCAGCACCAGCGACACGGCGAAGGCGATGCCCCGGTGCTTGCGGTCCACGCCCTGCCATGCGCGGACTTTGCCGCCGGCCGGTGCGCCAGTGGTGATCCCGAAGAACTTCAGCATGCGTTCCCTCTCGATAAGGTTCGATGGTTGCCTTATAAGGTTCAAGTCAACTAAGAGTTATCTTGATCTTATCGAGAATGGAGATTGCTGTACATGGTACTTTTGGAGGAGTTTGCCTCTCTGGCTTTCCGGGTCGCGGTCACCGGCTCCTAGCGCCGAGCAGGATCCCTGCCTTATCATCAGTGAGTCAGGAACACGGCTCCAGCTGGTTCCGGCGCTCTCAAAAGGGGCGATACCCGTTGCGGTGAAGCAACCGGTAACGGCAGACATATATGGAATTTCTTCAGCACGATTTCTTGAAAAGAGTCCATAATGTCCAGCGTTTCAGCTGCCATTGCCCATGCCCTCAAGCCCCTGGCCCCGCGAATTTTCGGATTGATGGGTAACGGCAACGCCCACTTCCTCGACGCCGCGGTGCGTGCAGGCTTCGACTACACCGCAGTGCGCCATGAATCGGCCGCCGTTTCGGCCGCCGACGCGTACTTCCGCATCTCCAACAAGCTGGCCATCGCCTCCACCACCTACGGTGCCGGCTACACCAACACCACCACTGCCCTGGCCGAGGCCGCCGCGGCGGGGACCCCGCTGCTGTTCGTCACCGGCGACGCGCCGACGTCGGGCCTGCGCGGCTGGGACGTGGACCAGGCCGCGATCGATGCCGCGGTGCGGGCGCCCCGCTACGTCGTCGACCGCAACACCCCGGGTGCGACCGCACTTGAGGCGGCGGCCCATGCGCTGCGCGAGCAGCTGCCGGTGGTCCTGGCCATTCCCTATGACCTGGCAGCGCTGGATTCCCTCGAAGAGCAGCTTCCCGATTTCGCCTCCCTGCGCAGCACCCCGCCGGCGCCGCAGCTGAACTCCACCCAGCTGGAGCAGATCGCTGCCAAGCTCAACGCCTCGCAGCGCACCCACATCCTCTATGGCCGCGGCGCAATTGATGCCGCCGAGCAGGTCCAGGCGCTGGCTCAGAAGCTGGGGGCCACCACCTCGGGCACGCTGCTGGCCCGCGACCTGCTGGACTACGAGTTCGACCTGGGCATCACCGGAGGGTTCTCCACGGAGGCCAACGCCGCGATCATCGCGCAGGCAGATACCGTACTGGTGCTCGGCGCCTCGCTGAACCAGTTCACCATGCGCTTTGGCGAGCTGGTGGCAGACGATGCCACCCTGATCCAGATCGATCTGGGATGCGCGGCCACCAATCCGCGCGTCGACTACTTCGCCACCGGCGATGCGGCCCTGGCTGCCGCGGACCTGCTCGGTGCCGTGGAGCAAGCCGACGACGCATGGCGCGCAGGCCTTGACCTGTCCGAGCTGCGCAGCCGCCCCGCCGGCGACGAGCAGGCCTCCGACGGGCAGCTGGATCCGCGCCGCGTGGCCAGCGAGCTGCAGGGCATCCTGCCGGCCAACCGCGTGCTGGTGCAGGATGGCGGGCACTTCATCGGCTGGGGTCCGATGTACTGGTCGACTTTCGGTGCGCGCTCCCTGGCCTGTGTGGGAACCGCCTACCAGTCCATCGGCCTGGGCATCGCCTCCATGGTGGGTGCGGCCCCGGCGGCGGAAGGCCGCACGGTCGTGCTGGCCGCCGGAGATGGCGGATTCCTGATGGGCCTGGCAGACCTCGAATCGATCGTGCGCACCGTGGAAAGCGGCGTCATCGTCATCTACAACGACTCCGCCTATGGTGCGGAAATCCACCAGTACGGATCCGTCGGCCTGCACGAAGATCCGATGCTGATCCCTACCGTGGATTTTTCCGGCATTGCCAACTCCATGGGAGCGACCGGAATCCGCGTTGGCACGCTGGAAGACCTCGCCGCCGTGCAGCAGTGGGTTGACGCAGGCGCCCGCGGCGTATGCCTGGTGGACGCCCGGGTATCCACGCATGTGCGTGCCCCGTATATGGAAGAAGTCCTTTCCGCGAACAAGAAGGCCGCTGCGGCTGCGGCATTACAATCCGGTAAAGGTGCTGGAAAGCGGTAGCTGAACGTCGTAGGGTGGATGGGTGCGCAAGTTATTAGTCGGAACAGCGAGCCTGGGTTTAGGGGCACTTCTGATGCTCCCCGCAACCGGCGCACTTGCCGCACCCACCGGACCCGGCGACCCAGCAGGCGCCAATGCCGCGCAGCTTTCGGAGACCTCGCTGCGCGTGGCAACCATCCAGGCAAATCTCACCGGCGAAACCCCCGAAGAGCTGCCCGCGGCCCTGATGCGCGGAACCGACCGGCAGGCAGCCCAGGTTGCGGACAAGATCAGCAGCGCCAACGCGGACGTGGTGGTGCTGACGGATATGGACGCCACCCAGGAGGCAGTTGACGCGCTCAATGAGAACTATCTGAACAATCTGGGCGACGACCGCGCCGACGTGGACTACGGGTATTCCTATCTGGCGGTGGGCTCCAAAGGCCTGCAAAGCGGCGCCGACTTGAACGCCGACGGCGTGATCGGCAGCGCCGAGGACGCGTGGGGCCAGGCCGCATTCGCGGAGCAGGGGTCGATCGTCGTGCTGTCGAAGTACCCGATCGCCCAAGAGCAGGTCACCAGCGTTTCCCAGCTCAAGTGGCAACACGTTGCCAACGACATGCTGCACCACACCGACTTATCCGGCGTGCTGGCAGCGTCCATCCCCGTGATGAGCACCGGCCTATGGGACATTCCCATCCAGTACCGTGGCGAGCCGGTGCATATCCTGGCGACGCAAACCCAGCCGGATGCGCAGGATGAGGAATTCGCCAAGGCACGCCAGATGGACGAGCTGAAGGTCATCGACGGCTATCTCTCCGGCGAGAACTATGTTCGCACCGACGAGGGCGAACATGCAGAAGGCGTGGGCGAAGACCGCTTTGTCATTGCCGGTGCACTGGGCCTGCAAGATGGCTCCGCTGATCGCGTTGACCCTTTCCTCAAGGAACTCAAGCACGCGAACGCTGTCAATGATTCGGGCAGCTACCTGGTGCCGAGCGAAACCTGGCAGGTATTGGGCCAGGGACGCATCAAGGAGAACCAGCCGAGCACTTCCCAGGCGTTGCCGGGAACAGTCCCCGACTTCGCGAAGGAATCAAGCCCGCTGATCTGGGCCGACATCCAATTCTAGGCGCCGAGCAAGCTGCGCAGATACGGATTGAGGAATCTGCCCTCCGGATCGGCAGCCTGGCGAACCCGCGTGAAATCGCTGAACTTCGAGTAGAGCTGAGCCAATTCCCCAGCCTGAAGCGTATGCTCCTTGCCCCAGTGCGGCCGGCCGCCCAGGGAGCGGAAGATCTCTTCCATGGCTGCAAAGTATCCCGGACCCTGATCGCGAATGTAGCGGTGCACGGCAATATATGCAGTTTGCCGGCCGCTGGCAGTTCCCAGCCAGGTGGAATCCTCGGCCGCGGTGCGCACCTCGACAGGGAAGAAGACCCCGGTTCCCGAACGCTTGAAGTACGCCCGCACCCTGGCGAAAGCCTCATCGAAGTTGGCCAGCGGGAGCGCATATTCCATTTCGGTGAAACGCACCCGCCGCGCACTGGTGAACACTTCGTTCCACGGTGCGATGCGGCTGCTTTCGGGCAACGCTGCGCACGCCACCTTGGCCAAGGCTGGCGTGGTCTTCGGCAGCGCCGCGCTCACCGAGCTGAGCAGCTGCAATGCGCCATTGGAGACAACTTCATCATTCAGCCAGCGGGCTGCCGCCGGCGGCTGCTCGGTCGGGACTTGGCCGTCGAGGCGGGTATTGATCTTCACCTGGGCTTTGCCGGTGCCCGGGAACCAGAAGAATTCCAGATGGTCTTCTTCCCGTGCGCGCTCGACGAAGCTTTCGGCGATCAGCCCGATAGGTTCGATGATTTCCTCCGCACGCATCATGTAGTGCGGGACGCAGCGCAGCCGCACGTGGGTGAGCACCCCCAGCGCTCCCAGGCCAAGCCGGGAGGCCTCGAATAGTTCGGTGTTCTCCTGAGAGTTGGCACGCAGGTGGGTGCCATCGGCCAGCAGGAGCTGCACCCCGGTGACCGTTCCGCTGAATCCGCTGAATCGCAGGCCGGTGCCGTGGGTGCCGGTGCTGATGGCTCCGGCTACAGATTGCTTGTCGATATCGCCCATATTCTCCAACGCGAGATTGAAGGGCTTGAGCAGTGCGGGGATCTGCCATAGCCGGGTCCCGGCGCGGAAGGTCACCTCGTGGGTGAGGGCGTCGACTTCCTCGATTCCCTGGAAGCCATCCAGGTTCAGCAAGATGCCGTCGGTAGCCGCTAGCGGAGTGAAGGAATGGCCTGCGCCGACGGTGCGCACCGGCTGCTCCAGGTCGGCGGCCTGTTCCAGGACCTGCGCCAATTCCGCGATGCTGCGCGGGGAGCGGATGGCTGCCGGGTGCGCGACAACGGTGCGCGCGAAGTTCTTGAAGGTGCTCACAGGAATGCTTTGCCTTCCCCGCGGTAGGTGGGCCACTGCTCGATGATCTTGCCCTTGGAATACACCGCCACCTTATTAACCCGTTCCGCAGGTTCGCCGGCCTTGGCATGGCGCAGCCAGACCGTTTCGCCAATGGCGATGCGGTGTGCGCTGGGGCCGGTGAGCGGGGTCTGCACCTCGCCGGCTCCTTCCATGGACAGATAGCGCACCTTCTTTGGGTGCTCGATTCTTGGCAGCCGGTCCTTGCCGGCTGGACCCGATGCGGTCCAACCGCCTCCGAGGATGGTGACTGTTCGCTCATCGGGACGGCGGACCACAGGGAAGCCCAGATACAGGGCAGGGGCGGGTCGGAATGCGCGATAGGAATCGAACAGCGCGGGCGCGAACAGCCCTGAACCCGCTGCAATCTCGGTGATAGCGGGTTCTTGGACAGTGCTTTCCACCGAACCTGTGCCGCCGGCATTCACGAAACGCAGCTCGCCCAGCTCCCGGACCAATTCCACGGTTTCGGCCCGGCGCTCGGCCAGTTCGGCGGCGCTGGCTTGGCGCAGCTTGCGCGCGATCAGCGCCTTGGGGGTGAACCCTCCATCGGGAACCGAAGCGATCTGGGATTCGTAGCCCATCAACCCGTCCAGGATGAAGTTGCGGCGACGGTGCACCTCGGCGGCCAGCGCCGCGACCTGTTCCGGCCGGCTCAGCGGCGAACGTGCGGCGCCGATGCGGATATTGCCGCTGGGGTAATAGGAGGCATCCAGTTCCAAGGCGACCTTCAATGCCGGGTGCCCCGGCGCGATTCTGTCGATCAGGTCCAGCTGCTCTTCGGTATCCACCATGAGGGTGACAGCTTCGCAGGCCTGCTCGCTGGCCGCCCACCGGCTGATCGCTTCGGCATCCGTTTGCGGGTACGCAACCACCAAGTCCTTCAAACCGTGGCTGGCCAGCCATAATGCTTCGGCCAACGTGAAGCAGAGAACGCCCCGGAAGCCTGGCTCGTCGAGCGCCCGCTCCAACGCCTTGCGTACACGCAGGGACTTGGAAGCGATGCGGATCGGCACGCCGCCGGCCCGTTCGCGTAGGGCGATCACGTTTGAATCGAAGGCATCGAGATCGAGCAAAGCGACCGGGTGCTCCGAGATCCCGGCGCTTTTCAAGGCATGGTTATACCGTTTGGCCTGAGCGTTCTTCATAAGCCAACTCTTTCACCAGCATCGGGGAGTTTCAAGGAATTTTTCAAGACGCTTGTGTGAAGGCAGAGCGCTCAAGGCAACTCTCAGGGTCTTGCGGATAAGCTGGAGCCATCATGAAAAACGATCCGATTTCAATGACGTTGCTTGGCAAGGATGGAAAGCCGCGCTCCGGCGTGCAGGATGCCATCATGAAGGGCATCGGCGTGCAGCGCCCGCTGGTGCTTGCCTACATCAAGCGGCTGCGCAAGAAGCACCCGGAAGCCACGGCAGCCGAGCTGGCAGCCATTGTCGAGCGCGATTACCTGCGTGTGGTTACCGGCACCGGTGCAGCCGTGGGTGGAACCGCAGCCGTCCCTGCTGTCGGCACCGGCGTGGCGCTGGGCCTTTCCGTTGCTGCAACGCTGGGCTTCCTGGAAGCTTCTGCGCTGTATGCGCAGAGCCTGGCAGAACTGCACGGCATTGCCATCGAAGACCCGGATCGGTCGCGAGTGCTGGTTATGGGCATCATGATGGGCGAGGAAGGCAGCTCAATGATTGCCGGCTTGACTGCCCAAGCCGCAGGCCGCGGCGGAGGACCGGTCCAGGGCTGGGCCAAGTCCTTCGGTGCCGGCAAGTCCACGAGCATCTACTCCGCCATGCAGCGCACCATGCAGAAGAAGTTCTTGCGCAAGATCATCGGCACCCAGGCTGCCAGCACCATGGGCAGACTGGTTCCGTTTGGCGTTGGCGCGGCCATCGGTGGTGTCGGCAATCGGTACATGGCCAAGCGCGTGATCGAGAATGCCGCGGTTGCCTTCGAGGGAATCCCTACGGTGGTGCCCAGCTCGTTGCCGCTGGATGATCCACGGGTCATCGACGCTGAGATCCTCGAAGACTAGCTGTACAGGGATTGCCGACCACCTTGGTGGTCGGCTTCCGTTTTTAAGATGTCTTTTCGTGCGTTGCATGAAATGTTTTCGGGTACCGATCCGCTAGAACTCGCGCTTTAATCGGCGTTGCGAAATTAAGTGTGCACGGTCACCCGCCAAAACCACCCGCCCGATTTGCAGCACCCCCAAAACCCGTGTATAGTTTTTCCTTGTCGCCGAGAACAAAACGGAAGAAATAACCGGATGTGAAACGGCGGCAGAACCCCAGAAAATCAAGGTTTTTCCACAGTCTTGTGGACAACAATTGAAAAGAATGGGAACTGAGAATACTGGTTCAAATCACAAACAATGGATTTGACTTCCAGAAATTCACGGTTATAGAATATGAATATAATGCTGGACGAAATTACCGCCTGGAATGGTGGGTAAAGAACCGGTAAGTGTTTGTTGTTTGAGAACTCAATAGTGTGCCAAGTTTGTTGATACCGAATATTTTTATTTGGTGAATACATAACATTTGCTTGAGGCATTGCACCCCCGTGCAGTGTTCTCGAGTGTTTTATTATTCGCCAGGACTTCATCGGCTTCGCCCTTATTTTCCAAGGGGTTGCTGGTGGCTTTTTATTTTTTTATGGAGAGTTTGATCCTGGCTCAGGATGAACGCTGGCGGCGTGCTTAACACATGCAAGTCGAACGATGAAGCCCAGCTTGCTGGGTGGATTAGTGGCGAACGGGTGAGTAACACGTGAGTAACCTGCCCCCGACTCTGGGATAAGCCCGGGAAACTGGGTCTAATACCGGATATGACCTCGCACCGCATGGTGCGGGGTGGAAAGATTTATCGGTGGGGGATGGACTCGCGGCCTATCAGCTTGTTGGTGAGGTAATGGCTCACCAAGGCGACGACGGGTAGCCGGCCTGAGAGGGTGACCGGCCACACTGGGACTGAGACACGGCCCAGACTCCTACGGGAGGCAGCAGTGGGGAATATTGCACAATGGGCGAAAGCCTGATGCAGCGACGCCGCGTGAGGGATGACGGCCTTCGGGTTGTAAACCTCTTTCAGTAGGGAAGAAGCGAAAGTGACGGTACCTGCAGAAGAAGCGCCGGCTAACTACGTGCCAGCAGCCGCGGTAATACGTAGGGCGCAAGCGTTATCCGGATTTATTGGGCGTAAAGAGCTCGTAGGCGGTTTGTCGCGTCTGCCGTGAAAGTCCGAGGCTCAACCTCGGATCTGCGGTGGGTACGGGCAGACTAGAGTGATGTAGGGGAGACTGGAATTCCTGGTGTAGCGGTGAAATGCGCAGATATCAGGAGGAACACCGATGGCGAAGGCAGGTCTCTGGGCATTTACTGACGCTGAGGAGCGAAAGCATGGGGAGCGAACAGGATTAGATACCCTGGTAGTCCATGCCGTAAACGTTGGGCACTAGGTGTGGGGGACATTCCACGTTTTCCGCGCCGTAGCTAACGCATTAAGTGCCCCGCCTGGGGAGTACGGCCGCAAGGCTAAAACTCAAAGGAATTGACGGGGGCCCGCACAAGCGGCGGAGCATGCGGATTAATTCGATGCAACGCGAAGAACCTTACCAAGGCTTGACATGTGCCAGACCGCTCCAGAGATGGGGTTTCCCTTCGGGGCTGGTTCACAGGTGGTGCATGGTTGTCGTCAGCTCGTGTCGTGAGATGTTGGGTTAAGTCCCGCAACGAGCGCAACCCTCGTTCCATGTTGCCAGCACGTAGTGGTGGGGACTCATGGGAGACTGCCGGGGTCAACTCGGAGGAAGGTGGGGATGACGTCAAATCATCATGCCCCTTATGTCTTGGGCTTCACGCATGCTACAATGGCCGGTACAATGGGTTGCGATACTGTGAGGTGGAGCTAATCCCTAAAAGCCGGTCTCAGTTCGGATTGGGGTCTGCAACTCGACCCCATGAAGTCGGAGTCGCTAGTAATCGCAGATCAGCAACGCTGCGGTGAATACGTTCCCGGGCCTTGTACACACCGCCCGTCAAGTCACGAAAGTTGGTAACACCCGAAGCCGATGGCCTAACCACCTTGTGTGGGGGGAGTCGTCGAAGGTGGGACTGGCGATTGGGACTAAGTCGTAACAAGGTAGCCGTACCGGAAGGTGCGGCTGGATCACCTCCTTTCTAAGGAGCTAACCATTATTGGTTGCCCATGCTGGACACGAGTGTTGTCCGGGTGGGTTGCTCATGGGTGGAATATCAATGGACTCAATACCGGAAAACGTGCTGGCTGATGCTGGTGCGGGGTATTGGCTGTGGCCGCGTGGTGCTTGGGCATCTGCTAGTACGCATTGCAGGGGGTTTTCTTCTTGCGGTGCTGGAATGCGGTGTGTGGGTGTTGTGTGGTTTGTATGGTTTGGCATGCTGTTGGGTTTTGAGGCAACAAGCCTCCTTTCCTGGTGAATGGTTGCCGGGGTTCTTCCTGTGGGGAGGGTCCTGGTGGTGTTCGCTTGGGTGAGGGGTTCTTGGTGTTTCGGTGTTTGTCCTGTGTTTGCTGCAAGGATGTCCTGGTGGATTGATGCTGGCCTTTGGTTGGTGTTGGTTTTGGGGTGTTGTTGCGGGGGTGCGGGGTTGTTGTTTGGGAACTGTATAGTGAACGCGAGCATCTTGCAGATGAGATGAGCTGGGTAGTCCTTTTCCTGGGATTGCCTGGTGTTGGAGTCTTGTCTGCGTGATTTTGTTAGATTGTTTTATTGCTCAATTCTGAGACTTTGATTTGTGTTGAAGTTTTTAAGGGCGCACGGTGGATGCCTTGGCATCAAGAGCCGATGAAGGACGTGGGAATCTGCGATAAGCCTGGTGGAGTCGATAACCGGACGTTGAGGCCAGGATTTCCGAATGGGGGAACCCCGCACCATGTTATGTGGTGTGACCTGCAGCTGAATGTATAGGCTGTGTGGAGGGAACGCGGGGAAGTGAAACATCTCAGTACCCGCAGGAAGAGAAAACAACAGTGATTCCGTTAGTAGTGGCGAGCGAACGCGGATGGGGCTAAACCGGTTGGTGTGTGATAGCGGATAGGCGTTGCATCATCGGGGTTGTGGGGTTGACATGTACCAGCGCTATCTTGCTGGTGGGATGAGGTGCAGGCGTATAGGTGAATCGGTTGGAATGCCGGACCAGAGAGGGTGATAGTCCCGTAGGCGTAATGCGTGTCTGCCGTTCTAGTGTTGATACCCGAGTAGCACGGGGCCCGTGAAACCTTGTGTGAATCTGCCAGGACCACCTGGTAAGCCTGAATACTACTTGATGACCGATAGTGAATCAGTACCGTGAGGGAATGGTGAAAAGTACCCCGGGAGGGGAGTGAAATAGTACCTGAAACCGTGCGCTTACAATCCGTTAGAGCTGGGGACTTGTTCCCTGGTGATGGCGTGCCTTTTGAAGAATGAGCCTGCGAGTTAGTGTTACGTCGCGAGGTTAACCCGTGTGGGGAAGCCGTAGCGAAAGCGAGTCTGAATAGGGCGTTTGAGTGGCGTGATCTAGACCCGAAGCGAAGTGATCTACCCATGGCCAGGTTGAAGCGCGTGTAAGAGCGTGTGGAGGACCGAACCCACTTCAGTTGAAAATGGAGGGGATGAGCTGTGGGTAGGGGTGAAAGGCCAATCAAACTTCGTGATAGCTGGTTCTCCCCGAAATGCATTTAGGTGCAGCGTTGCGTGTTTCTTGCTGGAGGTAGAGCTACTGGATAGGCGATGGGCCCTACAAGGTTACTGACCTTAGCCAAACTCCGAATGCCGGCAAGTGAGAGCGCAGCAGTGAGACTGTGGGGGATAAGCTTCATAGTCGAGAGGGAAACAGCCCAGAACGCCAACTAAGGCCCCTAAGCGTGTGCTAAGTGGAAAAGGATGTGGAGTTGCTGTGACAACCAGGAGGTTGGCTTAGAAGCAGCCACCCTTGAAAGAGTGCGTAATAGCTCACTGGTCAAGTGATTCCGCGCCGATAATGTAGCGGGGCTCAAGCACACCGCCGAAGTTGCGTCATTCAAATATTAACCTGGTTTCGATTGGGTGTTTGGATGGGTAGGGGAGCGTCGTGTGGACGGTGAAGTCGCGGTGTAAACCAGCGGTGGAGGCCACACGAGTGAGAATGCAGGCATGAGTAGCGAATGACGGGTGAGAAACCCGTCCGCCGAATGATCAAGGGTTCCAGGGTTAAGCTAATCTGCCCTGGGTTAGTCGGGACCTAAGGCGAGGCCGACAGGCGTAGTCGATGGACAACGGGTTGATATTCCCGTACCGGCGAAGGACCGCCCATACTGAGCTGTGGATGCTAACCATGACGGATCCGGTGATTTGTTCCTTCGGGAATGGTTGCTGGTGGTGTGGTGGGAACCGATGCAGTGAGGTCAGCGTATTAACAGGTGTGACGCAGGAAGGTAGCCGAGCCAGGCAATGGAATTGACCTGGTCCAAGGGTGTAGGAAGAGCGGTTGGCAAATCCGCCGCTCATGTTTCTGAGACCTGATAGGCGCCCCGTTTATGGGGTGATTCGGTGATCCTATGCTGCCTAGAAAAGCATCGGCGCGAGGTCCCAGTCCGCCCGTACCCCAAACCGACACAGGTGATCAGGTAGAGAATACTAAGGCGATCGAGAGAATCATGGTTAAGGAACTCGGCAAAATGCCCCCGTAACTTCGGAAGAAGGGGGGCCTGCCCCGTGATGAGAACTTGCTTCTCTGATGCGGGTGTGGGCCGCAGAGACCAGGGGGAAGCGACTGTTTACTAAAAACACAGGTCCGTGCGAAGTCGCAAGACGATGTATACGGACTGACTCCTGCCCGGTGCTGGAAGGTTAAGAGGACTGGTTAGTCACTTTTGTGGCGAAGCTGAGAATTTAAGCCCCAGTAAACGGCGGTGGTAACTATAACCATCCTAAGGTAGCGAAATTCCTTGTCGGGTAAGTTCCGACCTGCACGAATGGAGTAACGACTTCCCCGCTGTCTCAACCATGAACTCGGCGAAATTGCAGTACGAGTAAAGATGCTCGTTACGCGCAGCAGGACGGAAAGACCCCGAGACCTTTACTATAGTTTGGTATTGGTGTTCGGTGCAGCTTGTGTAGGATAGGTGGGAGACTGTGAAGCTTGGACGCTAGTTCAGGTGGAGTCATCGTTGAAATACCACTCTGGCTGTACCGGTCACCTAACTTCGGACCATGATCTGGTTCAGGGACAGTGCCTGATGGGTAGTTTAACTGGGGCGGTTGCCTCCTAAAATGTAACGGAGGCGCCCAAAGGTTCCCTCAGCCTGGTTGGCAATCAGGTGTCGAGTGTAAGTGCACAAGGGAGCTTGACTGTGAGAGTGACAGCTCGAGCAGGGACGAAAGTCGGGACTAGTGATCCGGCGGCACCTCGTGGAAGGGCCGTCGCTCAACGGATAAAAGGTACCTCGGGGATAACAGGCTGATCTTGCCCAAGAGTCCATATCGACGGCATGGTTTGGCACCTCGATGTCGGCTCGTCGCATCCTGGGGCTGGAGTAGGTCCCAAGGGTTGGGCTGTTCGCCCATTAAAGCGGTACGCGAGCTGGGTTTAGAACGTCGTGAGACAGTTCGGTCCCTATCCGCTGCGCGCGTTGGAAATTTGAGAAGGGCTGTCCTTAGTACGAGAGGACCGGGACGGACGAACCTCTGGTGTGTCAGTTGTACTGCCAAGTGCATCGCTGATTAGCTACGTTTGGAAGGGATAACCGCTGAAAGCATCTAAGCGGGAAGCCTGCTTCGAGATGAGATTTCCATGCACCTTTGTGTGTGAGAGGCCCCCAGCTAGACCACTGGGTTGATAGGCAGGATGTGGAAGCAAGGACTGAAGACTTGTGCAGCTGACCTGTACTAATAGGCCGATGGCTTACAACACACAATAAAACAATAATTTGAACTGATATTTTTCAATGCTGTTCGCGTTCACTATGCGGTTACGAGACAACAACCTCTAACCAACAAATACGGATGAGTTACAAGACTTTGTAGCACCGGAAAACACTGACCAGGAAATATTTGGTTTGTGTGCTTCGTGATTGTTACGGCGGTCATAGCGTGGGGGAAACGCCCGGTCCCATACCGAACCCGGAAGCTAAGGCCCATTGCGCCGATGGTACTGCACTCGTGAGGGTGTGGGAGAGTAGGTCACCGCCGGACTTAACCTAAGTGGGTTTGAGGCTCTAGCCAGTGATGGTTGGAGCCTCACCTGTTTAACCCGTGAGTGTGCGGGTGGCCAGGCATGAGTGCCTGGCCCTGCACTCGTTTAATTGCCGCGGCTGTTGTCCAGCCTCGCAGCCGGCCCATCATCGAGGTATGGCTGAGAAAGCGTCGCTCCTGTCCGCAGGACCGGCTATCGCATCACTGGTGTTTGATGACGTTTTTTGCTATCGGAATAGCGTAGTTCACGCTGCATATCCCGTAGACCCTGATCAAAGTTCTACTGATCGTGCTTGCCGTCGCGTTGATTGGCGCTGCCGCGGGAACAATCGCCGTGGCAAGGGCTTGTTTCATCCGATCCAAGAATTGAGAAGGCTAATGGGCCGCTTCTTCAGATTCAATGACTGAAGCGAGCGCCAAATCTTCAACCGTGAGCATCACGGTGCTATCCCGCCGATTGAATAACTGCAAGGTGATGCTCCGGCCATTGCATCGCCAAATGCGAATGGACTGATCCTCGTCTTCCCAGGGGCGTTCCGGAGCGCCATACACCTCTGAGAGTTCTGCCTGCAAAACAGCAAACCCAGACCGGGTGACTGGATCTTGGGGGACCCGAGAACTGTAGAGGAACGTACAGACACTGAGGAATTGTTGACGGTACGTATCCCAAGTACTCGATATTTTTCCTGGCAGGCCGAGGTCCAGACTCGTCATCTGATGAGGTGAATCCTGGTCGTCGGAATCAATCGCGGTGCCTGATACGAATCCAAGCGCATCGAACAGGGCCTCACGCTCAACTTCAGTCTTTGGCCAAGAGCCTTGGACCAAGCCCTGGATAATGGGCACAAGGTCGTGTGGGACAGGGGACAAACTGATGACTGAATCTGGCTGTGTCATGCAGCGAGCCTACGTTTGATGCATAGGATCGCGGAAGCCGAACTCGGCATGGCTGCCCGGCAGCGAGTACCCCGGTCTTGGACTGTGGACAGTTATTTCTGTCGCGATCGCGCAGTCCCCGTTCACCGCAAATTCCCTGGTGCCCTAAGACAGCTGCTTGACGCAATAAGCGCCTAATCCTAGAGTCAGTGCACCGGGGTTCGTCCGGCAAGCAAATGGCTGCAGGAGCTTCTGATGGGTTTACTGGCATTTAGCTACAACGTCATGCTGGATGGCTGCGTCGATCATCGAGAAGGCATCGCCGACGATGAATCGCACGACTATTTCACGGGTCTGATGAATGCGCATGGAGCGATGCTCTGGGGTCGTGTTACCTACGAACTGATGGAGGAGTACTGGCCAGCTGTGGCTCGGGGCGACATCTCAGCGCCGCCAGCGCTGCTTCGCTGGGCACAGCAACTGGAGGCGAAGCCCAAATACGTTGTCTCGAGCACTCGTACGGCATATTCATGGAATAACTCCCACCTGCTAACTGGAGAGCTGCGCGCCTGTGTACTGAGGCTGAAAGACCAGTACCCCGATGGTGTGCTTCTGGGCAGCGGCAAGCTGGCAACAGCTCTGGACAGGATGGAACTCATCGATGAGTACCACTTCCTAATTCACCCAGTTATCGCCGGCCATGGTCCAACGTTGCACCAGGCAGGGTTGCAGAAATCCCGTCATCTGGAATTGATCTCAGCGCAACCGCTCTCCAGCGGTGCAATTGCAGCCAGTTATCGGCGAGTTCGCTGATCCCATGCGGATGACGATTTTGCCTTGGGAATCCGGGGCAGAATCGGAAATGCAGACACCTTTTCTTGCCGGGGAGTTTCGAGTTTTTCATGATGGCCGCAGGAGCTTGCAACTGCACGCAAAAGACCTGAACGCAGTTGATGAAATATGCGTCGAGCCAAGGCTAATCTACAGTATCAAGGAGCGGGGATCGCGTAGCGTAGGAAGCATGGATACGCTTTTCTTCGCCCATCGCGGCAGCTCCCATAAATATTCGGAGAACACTCGTGCCGCCTATCTACAGGCCATCGACGAAGGTGCCGATGGAATTGAATGCGACGTCCATCTGAGCAAAGACGGAATCGTTGTTTGCCACCACGATCCAACGGTCGACCGCACCTCCGATTCATCCGGTCTCGTTGCCGGATATACCTTGGCGGAAATGAAAGCCATGGACTTCACCGGAGTCGTACCGAGCATCGTCCCGGCCGAGTATGGGACCGAAAACGAGCAGCTCCTGAGCCTCGGCGAACTCTTCGCTCTCATTGAAGAACGCGGCAAGCCAATTGGTTTGGCCATCGAAATCAAGCATCCAAGCCCCTATGGCCACCTGCTGGAAAAGGGCGTGCTGCAGGTACTTGCAGAGCACGGGTTCGACCCGCAAACCGGGACCGCCGGCTCGCAGGGACAGATTGCCGTGACCTTGATGAGCTTCGAGCCGAATTCCCTGCGCTATCTGGCCCGCACGGTCAGCACTGCGCTGTTGTGCCAATTGATGACCGAAGTCAATCCGGACTACGTCCAGCAACTGATTGATTCGGGTGACGTGGGCAGGGCCGGTGTCTACGAGGTGCTGTACCGCTCCGTGCCTGAAGGAATCGAACTGATCAACGCAGGGGGAGCTGGAATCGTCGGATCCGGCGTCGCCTGGACCCGAGCCAACGAGCATCTTGTGCGCCGGTGGCTGGAGCAAGGATTGAAAGCGCGGATCTGGACGGTCGACCGTCCGGCAGATGCGCAATTCCTGGTGGACCTGGGCGTTGGGGAACTGACCAGCAACCGTCCGGCAGAACTACGCAAAGAGCTGGAGCTGAGCTAGGAAACATGAGCACCGAAGAAACCGCACAGGTCAATCTGTACCTGCAGGACACCTATGTTTTCGCCACCGAAGCTGAAGTCATTGCTGCGGGCAGCGATGACGAAGGCCAGTGGATTGCCCTTAGCCCGAATATCTTCCATCCGCGCGGCGGCGGCCAGCCTGAAGACTCGGGCACCGTAGACGGGCTGCCGGTATCGGTCCAGCGCGGCGAGAACGGTCTGGTGATCCTGTACGGTGCCGGCACCAAGCAGGTGGGAGATCGGGTCGAAGCCGAGATCGATGGCGAGCTGCGCCTTGCCCATGCAGCCCTGCACACCGCCGGGCACGTCCTGGGCTTTGCCGGTGAAGATCGCGGCTGGCAGCACAAGGGCCACTCGCACTTCCCCGGGCAATCCCGGCTCGACTTCGATCCGGTGACCGTTGATCTGCCGTTGGGCGATGAGAACGAACGGGCCGCGGCCAAGGCCATGATCCAAGACCGCGTCAATGAACTCATTGCAGGTGGCGGCGAAGTCACAACCACCATCGATGAAGAGGGCATCCGCACCGTGATCATCGCCGGGGTGAATGCTGAACCGTGCGGCGGCACCCACGTGAAGCATCTGGACCAACTGGAGCACGTTGAAATCGGCGAGGCGAAGGTCAAACGCGGTGTCTACAAGGTCAGGTACGATGCCCGCCACGTCCGCTAGCTGGTTCACGCCGGCGACCAAGATGGGCCTTTCCATCGCGATCGCCACCGGGCTCTACGGCATTTCCTTCGGGGCGCTGTCCATCGCCGCGGGCCTGAATCTATGGCAATCCGTTGCGCTGAGCGCCCTGATGTTCACCGGCGGCTCGCAGTTCGCCTTCATCGGGGTGATCTCCGGCGGCGGTGCCGCCTCGGCGGCATTCTCCGCGGCTTCGCTGCTGGGCATCCGCAATGCCGTGTACGGGATGCAGATCAAGCAAACCTTGCGCCCGCTGGGACGGCATGTGCCTTGGATGGCCCAGGTGACCATCGACGAATCCACCGCAGTGAGCTTGGGGCAATCGGATCCGGCGGAGAAGCGCCGCGGATTCATCGCCGCAGGTGCCGGCGTCTACGTCCTGTGGAACCTGTTCACCCTCGTTGGCGCCTTGCTCGGCGAACGCATGGGCGACCCTGCTGCGTGGGGCCTGGATGGCGCCGCGGTTGCGGCCTTCATCGGGCTGCTCTGGCCGCGGCTGAAATCAGTTGAACCGATCATGATCGCAATTGCCGCGGCGATCCTTACCGCGCTGGCGGTACCGGTGACCGCGCCGGGCTTGCCGATTCTGGTGACGGCGGCCTGCGCCGCGATCTACGCCGTGGCCACCGGCCGCCGTGCCCCGGCGGCGACCGAGCATGGTGAACTGGAAAGCATTGAGGAGGAGAAAGCGTGAACGAGTTGAGCTGGTGGATTCTCGGGGCCTGCCTAACGGCCTACGCCATCAAGCTCTGCGGCTTCTTTGTGCCCCGCAGGGTCTTGGACTCGCCGACCATGTCCCATGTCGCCGCCACACTGACCATCGCGCTGCTGTCTTCCTTGGTGACGGTGAATGCCTTCACCTCGGGACAGGAACTGGTCATCGATGCCAGGATTGGCGCTCTCGCGGCCGCGATTATTGCGCTGGTTTTCAAGGCGCCCTATCTTGTCGTCGTTGTTGCTGGTGCCCTGGCGGCCATCTTGCTCAGGGCGAGTGGACTGGCTGCCTAAATATTGCCTGCACGGCAGATGACAAGCCCAGCGCGTAGTGGGACAGTGGAAGCATGATTGTAGCTTTCTCAGTAGCACCTAGTAATGACAACCCCAATGGCTCGGTCCATGACGCAGTGGCTGAAGCGGTGAAAGTCGTCCGGGATTCCGGTCTTCCCAATCGCACCAGCTCCATGTTCACCGAGATCGAAGGCGAATGGGATGAAGTCATGGAGGTGGTCAAGCAAGCCACCATGGCTGCTGGCCGATTCGGTTCGCGCGTATCGCTGGTGCTGAAAGCCGACATCCGCCCCGGCTACGAGGGCGAGCTTGACGGCAAGATCCAGCGGCTCGAGAAGGCCATCAAGGATAGTGAGGAGAAAATGTCGTCATGATCCACCATTCAGCCGAACGCGATGCCGGGGCAGTCGACGAGTACCTGGAGCGGGAGCTGGGTCTGCGTGTTGACGCTTTGGAAGCAGGCCGCGAGCATTCCCATAGCGCCGGATTGCCGCGGATTGAAGTCAGCCCGGCCCAGGGCAAGTTCCTCCAGCTGCTCGCCGAGATCACAGGCACACGCAGGGTCCTGGAAATCGGAACCCTCGGCGGCTATTCGACCAGCTGGCTTGCCCGGGGCGTGGGAGAAGCCGGTAACGTCATCAGCTGCGAATTCGAACCTCTGCACGCCTCGGTTGCGCGCGAGAATTTGCAGCGGGCAGGACTGTCGGAACGCGTTGAAATCAAGTTGGGCGCGGCCCAAGGTTCGCTGGATTCGCTGTTGTCCAAGCGAGTTGCGCCATTTGACCTGATCTTCATCGATGCAGATAAGCGCAACAACGTGGCCTACCTCGAACGGGCAGTGAAACTGTCGCATCCAGGGACCGTGCTGGTGCTCGACAACGTGGTGCGCAGCGGCGCAGTCTTGGATGACCCGGCTCGGCACGGGACGCAGGAGGCCGATGTGCGGGGGATCCAGGACGCCTTGCGGTGGTTGCGCGATGATCCGCGCGTATCAGCCACCGCCCTGCAGACCGTGGGCGTCAAAGGCTGGGATGGATTCGCGCTCGCGCGAGTCCTCTAGCGGCCACGGCTAGCGCGTAGGAGAGTGCTCGGGGAGTTCGGCATCGTGTTCCCCGGCTTCGTCCTGCTTGAACGGCGGCGACTTCAGGATCAAGAAGTACACGCCCAATCCGCAAAGCACGCCCATCGGCGGGCCTACCCACAGGGCCTGCTCGGTGTTGCGCACCAGGCCCGCAACTACTGGGCCAACCAGCATGGGGACGATGTAGTAGTAGTGGTCCGGCTCGGCGGGGCCCCAGAAACGTTCGAATCTGGCTAGAATGCTGAAGCCGGCGGCCAAGAGGACGCAACCGAGCAGAATCACCCAGAAGGTCGAGGAAAGGCTGATGGTCAGGGTCAGTGAACCGACAAGGCCACCGGTCAAGGCAGCGTATTTTGTATTCCGGTCCAAGCCCGACCCCCTCTTGATCCAAGAAATTTGCAACGACATCAAAAGTTTTTCAAACATCTGGATAGTCCGCAATCCTACTTTAGTAGGAGGGTGCCTTGGTGAGTTGGAAGAGATTAGCGAAGCTACTGCCGTAGGCTAGAGAAGTGCCGCAAATGAACGACTATCGAATCCGACTGGCTACTGAACAAGACGTCCGCCCCGCATTGCAGATGAAATTGCAAGCCTGGCGGGAAGCGTACGCCGCACTTCGCGATGAATCATTCTTCGCCCACCACGAAGGCCAGCTCGATGGCCAGGTAGCCTGGTGGGAACGCGGGCTGGCATCCGGCGCGCAATTCTTCATCGCCGAAGACCGCGACGGACGCATCATCGGGGTAGCCGGCGGCACACCGGCCATCGACGAGGACAAGGACGCCGGAGTAGATATCGAATTGGGCATGCTCTATGTCCTGGAACAGTATTACGGCACCGGACTGGGCCAGCACCTTCTCGATGTGGTCCTGGGAGAGCGCGATGCGCTGGTCTGGGTTTTGCAGGGCAACGAGCGGGCCCTGGCCTTCTTCGCGAAGCAGGGATTCACCCCCGATGGAACCAGCGAAGCCCTGGCTGGCAGCTGGAAAGGCTTGATCGAGCAACGGATGGTGCGCGCACGTGGCTAGGGATACCAAGGAATCAATGCTCGGAGAATTTCCGATCGACACCGGTACGGCGGTGATCGAGGCCGATCCCTACGGTGCCAACCGCTACATCCTGAAGGTCAACGGCGTGCCGTCCTCGCACGTGGATTTGGATGATCCGACCTATCTCGATTTCGAGTACATGCGCTGGATGGAACCGATCTTCACCATCGGTTTTCCTGCCGGGCAATTTGATGGCCGCGCCCGCAAGCTGCGCGTGCTCCACCTCGGCGGAGGCGGCTGCTCCATGGCCCGCTGGGTTGCCGCCAGCTATGAAAACGCCCGACAGGTCGTGGTGGAGCTGGATGCCAAGCTGGCCGAGCTGGTGCGCGTGAACTTCGAGGTGCCGCGTGCCCCGCTGGTGCGCCTGCGCGTGGGGGACGCGGCGCAGGTGCTGCCCACCTTGAGCGATGCGAGCCGCGATGTGATCATCCGCGATGTCTTTGCCGGCAGCACCACCCCGCGCGAGCTGACCACTGCCTCCTACGCCCGTGAAGCGCAGCGGGTGCTGGACGCCGGTGGCGTCTACATCATGAATTGCGGCGATACCGCGGACCTGGCCGGCGCCAAGGCGGAAGCCGCGACGCTGCTGGAGGTCTTCGAGCATGTGGCCATGGTCGCCGACCCGCCGATGCTCAAGGGCCGCCGCTACGGGAACATCGTGTTCCTGGCCAGCGACGAGCCGCTCAAGCTCGGCCCGGCCTTCGAGCGCAGCCTGCGGACCGCGCCGTTGCCCGCGCAGCTGGTTGCCGGCGAAGCCGTGCGCCGCTTCGCCACTGGCGCCGCGCCGATTACCGGCTAGCTGACGGTGCCCATCCTGTAGCCGGTGCCGTCGGCGGCGCGCTGCAGCAGGCCGTGGTCGACCATGTAGCGGCGCAGCAGCGCGACGTCCGGGTGGAACACCCGCAGGCGTTCATTGAGCTGCTCTTCGCGCAGCTCTTCCTCATCGCCGATGACCGCGTTGCGCAGGTAGAGAACCACCTCGTGGCGGTCCGCCGGTTTCGCTGGGAGGGATTGCAGCTGGTGCCCGTCGAAGAAGCGGCGGATCCCGCTGCGGTTGGCCTTCGCGGCCGAGGCCGAGGCCAAGGTCTTCTCCAGCAGTTCATCATCCAGCGCCCACCCGGAGCCGTCGTGGCGCAGCAGCCCGATGCTGGCCCAGCGTTTCAAGTCCTTGCGCTCGGACTTGCTTGCTGGCTCGGGCGCACCCTGCCCGCTGAGCACCGCGCCGAGAAGCCGGCGCATCGAAGGGTTCTTCAAGCCTGCTGCCACCTGGATCCACTGCCCGGCGGTATTCTGCTGTTCGCTCATAGGCCCCATCCTATCCAGTTCCCGCCGGTGCGAAGGCAAAAGGCGCCCCGCCATCGCGACTGCGATGGCGGGGCGCCGAAGGGCTGCGGGGCTACTTGACCCCGGCCCACATTTCAATCAGGCCGATGCCGAAGAACAGCACGAAGGCCGCGGAAACAACCCACATCAATGGGTGGATTTCCTTGGCGCGTCCCTGGGTGGCGCGGATGAACACGTAGGAGATGAACCCGGCGCCGATGCCATTGGCGATCGAGTAGGTGAACGGCATCAGGGTGAAGGTCAGGAAGGCCGGCAGCGCGATGCCCCAGTCGTTCCAGTCGATCTTGGAAACCTGGGTGATCATCATGAAGCCGACGACCACCAGGGCCGGAGCCACGGCTTCGAAAGGCACCAGGTAGATCAGCGGGCTCAGGAACATCGCCACGATCATCAGCAGGCCGGTGACCACCGAGGCCAGGCCGGTGCGGGCGCCCTCGCCGATGCCGGCGCCGGACTCCACGAAGATCTGCGCCGAGGAGCTCGAGGTGCCGCCGCCGACGATTGCGCCGGCCGCGTCCACCAGCAGGACCTTGTCCACATCGGGGATCTGCCCGTTCTCGTCCATGGAACCGGCTTCGGAAGCCAAGCCCACCATGGTGCCCATGGCGTCGAAGAAGATCGAGAGTAGGATGACGAAGGCCAGCAACGAGGCGGCGGTGACGCCGATCTTGCTGAAGGCGCCGAACGCGCTGACCTGGCCGATCAGCGACAGGTCCGGCAGGGTCCATTCAGGCAGCGACGGAACCACCAGCGACCAGGTGTTGGTTTCCATCGCGCCGATGTGGAAGACGGCTTCGAGGGTGTTGGCGAGGATCGCGGAAACGACGATGCCGATCAGGATTGCGCCCTTGACCTTGCGCACCACCAGGGCCATGGTCAGCAGCAGGCCGACGACGAAGACCAGGATCGGCCAGCCCATCAGCTCGCCGTCGAAGCCCAGGCCCACCGGCACGGTGGTGTTCGCGGCATCCGGAAGGCGCTGGACGAATCCGGCATTGACCAGGCCGATCAGGGCGATGAACATGCCGATGCCCACCACGATCGCGGTCTTCAGCCCGGCGGGAACCGCGTTGAACACCGCGGTTCGGAATCCGGTAAGCACCAGGCCGAACATGACCACACCGGCAATGAGCACCAAGCCCATGACGTCGGCCCAGGTCAGTTCCGGGTTCGTGGCCACGGTGATGGCCACGAAGGCATTGACGCCCAGGCCGGTGGCCATGGCGAATGGGTGACGGGCCCAGATGCCCATCAGGATGGTCAGGATGCCGGCGACAAATGCGGTCACTGCGGCAACGCGCTGGATGCCCAACTCGCCGCCCGAGGAATCGGCACCGGAAAGAACCAGCGGGTTGAGGACGACGATGTAGCTCATCGCGAAGAAGGTGGCGATGCCGCCGCGAACTTCGGTGGAGAACGTTGAACGCCGTTCCGAAATCTTGAAATATCGGTTGATGCGTGCGCTTATAGCAGTCCCGGACGGGGATTTTGTGGAGGAGGGCATGGAAAAATTCTATGACGTTTCAGCCGCTGATTCATATCGATCCAGCTATTCAGTAGGCTGTACGCGAAAACTTTAGACCCAACTCACACCTAGAACTGCGGAAGCAAGTACATTGGTGGTAAGGGAAGTCACAACCCGTTGTATCTGAGGTATTTGAGGAGCGAGTCTGATGAGTGACGAAGCACCAGTAGCAGCAGAGAAGATCGAAGGAATTGTCGTTGGCGTAGACGGTTCCCAGCAGAGCAAATGCGCTTTGCGCTGGGCCGAACGCGAAGCGGTGCGCCGCGGCAGCGTATTGAATATCGTGTCCGCCTATACCATCCCGGTGTTTGCCGCATCCTCCATGGACGCGGGCTACTCAACCCTGGACGACGATCTGATCCGCGGGGGTGCCGAGGACATTGTGCGCCAGGCCCGTGCAGAGCTCGAAGGCAGCACAGCAACCATCCGCACCTATATCGAGTCGGGGGACCCGTCGGGCGTGCTGCTGGATCTGAGCCAGGACGCGGAATTGGTAGTAGTCGGAACCCGCGGCCGCGGTGGCTTCGTGGGCCGCCTGCTCGGTTCGGTCTCCTCGGCGCTGCCAGCGCACTCCAAGTGCCCAACTGTCGTGGTTCCGCTGGCCATGGCCAAGGAGCAGGAGGAAGCCGGCGCCGCCGTCGCGGCGGACCGCAAATGCATCGTGGTCGGCGTCGACGGCTCGGACCGCGCCCGTTCTGCGGTGCTGGCGGCAGCGGAGGCGGCCATCGCCAGCGACCTGACGCTGCGGCTGATCTGCGCGGTGCCGCCGGTGGGAGCGGCGCTGGCCTGGATGCCGGCGACCGTGGACCAGGAAGCCGTGCTCGAAGACGTGCGCTACCAGATGAGCGTGGGCACCAAATGGCTCAAGTCGCATTATCCGACGGTGAAGATCGAAACCGATGTGGTCTCCGGGCCGCCGGTTGAGGTGCTGATCCGCGAGTCCGAGCATGCGGTGCTGACCGTGACCGGCTCCCGCGGCCGTGGCGGCTTCACCGGGATGCTGCTCGGCTCGACCTCGCAGGGCGTCTTGCACCACTCCAAGGGCCCGGTCATGGTTGTGCCGGACTCGGACGATCCTCGGCTGGAGAACCGCAAGGACTTCGACACCAGGGCGCAGGAGCAGTAGCCGCGCCGCAACAGCCAGCATGCACGAAGGCCGCGCACCCACCGGGTGCGCGGCCTTCGTGCTCGAGGGGATCCAGCTTAGTAGCGGGCTGCCTTCGGGTAGAGGTTGTTGACGTAGCTCAGCGGAGTCACCGAGATGCCGGCACTCGGGTTGCGAGCGTGGACTACCTGGCCGTTGCCGATGTAGATGGCTACGTGGTAGAACGAGGATCCGCCATTGGATGACGAGAACACCAGGTCGCCCGGGCGCAGATTGCTCAGCGACACGTACTGCGGGGCGCTGGCGAACTGCTGCGACGAGGTGCGTGGCAGGCTGATGCCGGACTTGCCGAAGGCGCGCTGCGAAAAGCTCGAGCAGTCGAAGGCATCCGGTCCGTTGGCGCCGTAGACGTAGTACTTGCTTGGATCATCTGCAGTATTCAAGGCCCAGGAAATCGCTGCCGAGTAGTTGCTGGACTGCGGAGCAATCTCAGGCTTCGGCTCTGGCTTTGGTTCCGGCTTGGGGGTCGGCTTCGGGGTGACCTTGGGCTTCGGCTCAGGCTTCGGGGTGGCCTTGGGCTTCGGCTCCGGCTTCGGTTCGGCCTTCTTGGTTGGTTCCGGCTTCGGTTCGGCCTTCTTGGTTGGCTCTGGCTTCGGTTCGGCCTTCTTGGTTGGTTCCGGCTTCGGTTCGGCCTTCTTGGTTGGCTCTGGCTTCGGTTCGGCCTTCTTGGTTGGTTCCGGCTTCGGTTCGGCCTTCTTGGTTGGTTCCGGCTTCGGTTCGGCCTTCTTGGTTGGTTCCGGCTTCGGTTCGGCCTTCTTGGTTGGCTCTGGCTTTGGAGCTGCAGGTGGCTCAGTGGTTTCCGGTTCTTCTTCAACCTGCTCAGGCTCAGGCTCGACCGTTTCCTCTTCAGGTTCGGTCTGCTGCAGCTCGCGAGGCTTTTCAATCGTGAGCGGCTGAATGGTGAAGATGTCCTTTTCGGGAACGTTGACGTTTTCCTCTTCGGCGATCACTTCCGCAAGAGTTTCTTCCTGCTCCTGCGCCTCGCGCTCTTCAACCGCCTGGCGGACCTCGGCTTCTTCCTTCTGCTTCAAGGTTGCAAGGTGGCCGATCAATTCATCGCGCAGCTGCTGCTCAGGTTCGATAGCCGCTTCGTAGATGGCCAAGGTGCTGTTCGCGGTCGCTGCAGCGGCGTCATAGTTCGCTGCGGCTTCCTGCGCGGCATTCTGTGCCGCGTCGGCGTACTCCTGCCAAGCCGAAACGAGGCCCTCGGCCTCGGTGGCGGTGTTGACGGACTGAACCTTCTGTTCGCTCAATGCGTCGATGGTAGCGGCCTTGTAGAACAGGTCGCCTTCCTGGTTGTCATCAAGGAGCAGGCTCAGGGTTGAGGTGCCAGCGCCGTTGCGGTAGATATCTGAGGCGATAGCGCCCAGATCGTTGCGGCTCTGCTCCAAGTAAGTCTTTGCGTACTCAAGCTGTTCAACGGCCTTCTCAGCTGCAGCGGTGCGCAGATCGCGCTCTTCGCCGGCAGTAAGCAGGGATTCCTGGGCCTGTGCGGCTTCGGTTTCAACGCGCTGCAACTCGGCACGGCTGGAAGCAAGGGAAGCTTCGATTCGCGCGATCATCGCGTTCGTCGAAGCTTTGTCCTTCTTTGCTTCCTGGACTTCCGCGTCCGACGGCAGCGCAGAAGTGCTTGGTGCGGGAGCGATCGCCACAGACTGAGGGAGTGAAGCTGAAGTAGATGCGGAAGCGGGCAAAGCGCCTGCAAGGCAGGACACCGCTAGGGCCAGGGTGCTTGCAGCAACACCGAGCGTGTGGCGAGTAGCCATATCGTTCCTCACTAAGTACATGGATGACGCGGAGTGCGTGAGTCGTGACTTTCAGCAATATGAAGGTCACGATTCGGATAAGACTCCAAATAGCACATTAGGCCAATTAAGACACGCTTGGCAACACTGTTCACATCAGTCACATGAATCCCATCCGTGTAATTCTCGGGCCTATTCGGCGGTGATCTGCACAGATAATGGTTTTTCGGTCCTGTATGACTTATCGAGAGCAATTGGGAAATAACTAATAGATGCGTCTCGCTTCGTTACCAAGGGCTTACTTGCCATGAAGTTTGGGTAACGTGCGGGGTGAATGGGTGCGGCTCAAAGCGTTGCCTTTAAAAGGGATCGTCCCTGCGAAGTGCATGAAGATCCTTTGCTGCCCTCCGCGCTTGGCCGTGGTGGCAAGGGAAAGTGGCCGTGCCAAGTTCTTCCGGCGGCAATTTCTCGTCTCGCCGAGCTGGGCCGGCGCGAGCGCGGCAGGTGCCTGCCTATTAAGCACCACTTTGGTTATAGGCATCGCAATTGAGCCGCGTCGCCTTCCGGGTGGAGGATGTGCCCCAGCGGCTAGTTTCGATCGCTGGCCTGTGGCCCTGGTCTCTCTCAGCTGGAAACAGGCCGCCGGAATCTAATTGTTTTGTGAGGCAGATCTCAAAAGAAGATTTTGCGATTTCGGCGCTACGACCACCCTAATTCGTGCAATTTCGCATCGTCGATTCCGAAGTGGTGGGCCACTTCGTGCATCACCGTAATCCCGATTTCCCGCACCACTTCTTCACGTGTTTCGCAGGCTCGAAGCGTCGGATTCTTGAAGATCGTAATGCGATCCGGGAGTGCGCCGGCGCCCCAATCCAGGTCCCGTTCCGTGAGTGCGACACCCTCGTATAACCCCAGAATCTCAGGGTTTTCCGGCTCTCCAGGGAGAGGCTCGTACTCGTCTTCGATGAAGAAGATGACGTTGTCCATCATTGCGAAGGCGGCCTCTGGAATCGCGTCGATAGCCTGTTCGACCAGAGCCTGGAATTCGTCGTCATCCATCTCGAAAAGCATGGTTCCAGACTATGCCTGTGCACCCGATTTGGCATGGGCAAAACCCGCCCAGGAGCCGATTTTGCAAAAGCAAAAAACACTGCGTATAGTTATTGGAGTCCGCTACGGAGAAGCAAGAAACCGAAGCGAACAACTTAGGCCCCCATCGTCTAGCGGCCTAGGACACTGCCCTTTCACGGCAGCGGCACGGGTTCGAATCCCGTTGGGGGTACAAGCAACCACTTAGTGGTTGCCAGATGGAGAAATCCATTGGCTTGCGAAAGCAAGGCCCTGTAGCGCAGTTGGTTAGCGCGCCGCCCTGTCACGGCGGAGGTCGCGGGTTCAAGTCCCGTCAGGGTCGCTCAATTTACTATTCCAATAGTAAATTTGGTGTCCACTTAGTGGTACCAGGCTCTGTAGCTCAGTTGGTAGAGCGTTCGACTGAAAATCGAAAGGTCACCGGATCGACGCCGGTCGGAGCCACGCAGGCCCTCGGTTCATCCCGGGGGTTTTACTGTGTGACTTGAATTTATTCAAAGCACCAGGCCCTGTAGCGCAGTTGGTTAGCGCGCCGCCCTGTCACGGCGGAGGTCGCGGGTTCAAGTCCCGTCAGGGTCGCATACTAAACAGAAGCTCCGGATTCCGGAGCTTTTGCTGTATCCGGGGACAGATAGCTAGTTTGCGCGACCCAGATGCCGCGGGCCGATCCAGCGACTGCTCAGCCGGCGGTATGCCGCAGCGGCACTCGTCAGGTCCTCGTCTTCCAATGCCTGAATACCGTGCATCAGATCATTCACGGATTCATCTGGCCACACAATTTCTGCCAGCAGTCCATAATCCAGTTCAATCACCGAGCGGCTGTCGAAAGTTTCCAGCCAGCCTCCCAGGCTGCCCAGCTCCTCGAAAAGCTGCGACTGCGGCGCATGGGTCGCCAGCGTCTGCACTGCCCAAGACAGGCGATTAATGGCCTGCTCGAAGGAGGCGTACATGCGAACGGATTTCAACTGCTCGCCGCTATACACCAGCTCGTGCTCGTCATCTTCGCGGAAGAGGGCGAACCAGCCAAGCGGGATGCCCCATGACGAGGTCCTCGTGTGCAGATGGGTCAGGTCTTTGGCCAGGCGGTCGGCATCAACGCGTTGGGCATTGGCCTGCCGCGCTGCCGGCGGCACCAGCAGGTCGAACACCTCGGTCCGCATGGCTTCTTCGGCTTGTTCGGCGGCGAGCAGGCTGCGTGCCTGCAGCTGTCCTGGGCAGTACCGGGTGTGCTCGGTGCCTTGGTAGTCCAAGGACTTCACGCTGCGGAAGAATTCCGGCTCGTCGTGCGGGAACGGGTCGGAGACGTTGCGCAGGGTGCGGCTCCAGAGCCGCTCGTTCTCGAAGGCGTCCCATTGCTCCCCGGTGCGCCGGGGAGTGCGCAAGATGATGGACTGGGCCCAATCCTCAAAGGCATCCAGCGGCTCATAGACGCGAAGGTGCGCTGTGGCGGCCGTCAGCTCTGCGGCGGGCCCAGTCATCTTTGCCGTCATGACTAGCCGGCCAGCTCCACGATGACCGGGGCGTGGTCGCTGGCGCCCTTGCCCTTGCGTTCCTCGCGGTCAATGCTCGCACCGATTACCCGTGCGGTGAGCGCCGGCGAGGTGAGCGAGAAATCAATGCGCATGCCTTCGCCCTTCGGGAAACGCAACTGCGTGTAGTCCCAATAGGTGTATTGGCCTTCGGTATGCGGGCGCACCACATCGGTGAAGCCCAGTTCCTCGAAGGCAGCGAAGGCGGCACGCTCTGGTGCTGACACGTGGGTCATCTTGTTCTCGATGAAGAAGTCGATGTCCCAGACGTCTTCGTCCTTTGGCGCAATGTTCCAATCGCCCATCAAGGCAATCTGCGCCTGGGGATTCTGCTCCAGCCAGCCGGCGGATTCCTGCTTGAGCACGTCCAGCCAGTTCAACTTGTAGCCCATGTGCTCGTCATCCAGCGCGCGCCCGTTCGGGACGTACAGGCTCCAGATGCGCACCTCGCCGCAGGTTGCCGCGATGGCGCGAGGCTCTTGGATCGGGTTCTTTCCGGCCTTGCCGAATTCCGGCTGTCCAGGGAAGGTGCGTTCAACATCTTCGAGGCCAACGCGGGAAGCGATGGCGACGCCATTCCACTGGTTGACTCCGAAGTGCGCCACCTCGTAGTCGTTGTTCTCGAACAGTTCCCAGGGGAAATTGTCGTCTTTGCACTTAGTTTCCTGGATAGCCAGGACATCTACATCGGTGCGGCGCAGCCAATCCTCAACACGGTCGGCGCGGGCTCGCAGCGAGTTCACATTCCAGGTTGCAATCTTCACTAGTTCAACCTATCAAGTTTGCTGTCCTGTGCCACTTCAATTTAGTTGGAAGTCCGAGTATATTCGACACCAGTAGGTGACCTCAATCACTCAAAGGAGAGTCTGTTGCCTGAGATTCTGACCGAACGCCGGGGGCACCTGGGACTCATAACGCTGAACCGGCCCAAGGCCCTCAACGCGCTCACCACGGACATGTGCCGGGAATTCCTCGACGCCCTGCTTCAGTGGCGCAATGACCCGGAGATCGCCCAAGTAGCGGTCATGGGCGCTGGGGAGCGCGGCCTGTGCGCCGGTGGGGATATCGTGGCGATCTACCGGGACATCCTGGACCGCAGTGGCGCTTCGGCCGACTTCTGGCGCATTGAATACCAGCTCAATGTCCTGATCGACGAGTACCCCAAGCCGTACATTGCGCTCATGGACGGAATTGTCCTTGGCGGCGGCATCGGCATCTCGGCGCACGGCAGCCATCGCATTGTTACTGAAGCCAGCCGGTGCGGCATGCCGGAAGTCGGCATCGGATTCTTCCCAGACGTGGGTGGAACGCATTTGCTGGCGCGTGCGCCGCATGCCGCCGGACGCTTGGCGGCCCTGACCGGAATGAAATTCGGCGCCGCCGACACCATCGCCTTGGGTCTGGCCGACTCCTATGTGCCGCAGGAGAAGATCCCTGACTTGCTCGCCGAGCTGGAAACCCAGCCCGCTGCGGCAGTGCTGGCCGACTATGCGCAGAGCCCGAAGCCCGGATTCCTGCACGAAGAATGGGTGCAGTCCTTTGGCGAGGAAAGCATCCCAGCAGTAGTGCATGCCCTGGAGCGCAACCACTCTCCGCAAGCCCAGGAAGCGCTGAAGGCATTGGCCGCTGCCTGCCCAAGCTCGGTACGCCTAGCCGAAGAACTCATTCGCCTGGCTGGAGCCGATTTGAGAACGGATCTGCAGCGGGAATACCGGGCCGCCGTGCATCGGCTCGACGACCCAGATTTCGCCGAGGGCATTCGCGCCGCAGTGGTCGACAAGGACCGCAATCCGCAATGGACCGAAACTGTCCTCGGCCAAACTCCGGCCCAACGCACGCAAAGGCACCTGGCACCCTTGCCGGGAGCAGAACTGACTTTCGCACTGCTCGCTGAAGATCTAGAGGAAAAGAGCCACTCATGAGCGTCAAACCAGTTATCGGATTCCTCGGCATGGGCCATATGGGACTGCCCATGGCCATTAACCTGCACAAGGCCGGCTACCGGGTCAAGGGCTTCGACGTGGTTCCTGCCGCGGTGCAGGCGGCCGCGGAAGCAGGCATAGCCACCGTGGCGACAGGCGCAGAGGCGGCCACCGATGTCGATATCGTCATCACCATGTTCCCCTCGGGCAAGCACGTGCTCGATGCCTACCGTGAATACCTGCTGGAGAACGCCAAGCCCAATACGCTCTTCCTGGAGTGCTCCACCATCGATGTAGCACAGGCCCGTGAAGCGGCGCAGCTTGCGGTTGACGCGGGGCATCGCAGCGCCGATGCCCCGGTTTCCGGAGGCGTCGTCGGGGCGGAAGCGGGGACCCTGACCTTCATGCTCGGTGCGCAGTCCGAGGATCTCGAGGAGATCACCGGCGTGCTTGAGCATATGGGCAAGCGCATCGTGCATTGCGGCGGATACGGCGCCGGACAGGCCGCCAAGGTCTGCAACAACATGCTGCTGGGCATCTCGATGATTGGCGCTGCCGAGGCGTTCGTGCTCGGAGAACGGCTGGGCCTGGAGCACCAGGCGCTGTTCGATGTCATTTCCTCGGCCTCGGGACAGTGCTGGTCGGTGACGACCAATTGCCCTGTACCTGGGCCGGTGCCAGCCTCTCCTGCCAATCGGGACTACCAGCCGGGATTCGCCGCCGCATTGATGGCCAAGGACCTGGGCCTGGCAGCCAGTGCGCTGGAGCATACGACGACCGATGCCCAGCTCGGCTCCCTTGCCGCGGTGCTGTACCGCAAATTCAGCGATGAAGGCAATGCGGGGACCGACTTCTCCGGGATCATCAACGCGATCCGCGACGGCTCGCTATAGGAAGTCCCCGGAGGCCTTGCGGAAGCGGGCCAGGATTTCGAAGATTTCGGTTGCGTCGGTGCCCGAAAGATTGCTTCGGGCGAAGAGCTTTTCGTTCAGGTCGTCACGGGCCGCGGGCAGCACCTGCTGGCCTGCGGTCGTGAGCTCCAATAGCCGGGTGCGGCCATCGGTTGGGTGCGGGATGCGCCGCACCAAGCCGGTGGCTTCCAGCCGGTCTACCGAATTGGTCAGGCTGGTTGCGTGAACCTGCAGCAGCTGGCTGGCCTGGCTCATCGGCAGGGAACCGCGCTTCGAGAAGCCGAGCAGGGCGAGCACTTCGAATCGCGCAAACGTCAGTCCGTGAGGCTTGAGGATGGCGTCGGCCCGCTGCAAGTAGATCGATGCGGTGCGCATCACCGCGGTAATCGCGGCCATGGAATCGGCCTCGGCTGACCACCCATGGGAAATCCACTGTTCCCTGGCTTGCGCGATTGGATCGCGTGGCAGCGGAGAAGTCATTTGCATACCCCCAAAAGAAGACTTAGTCCAACAATATACTTGGACTTCCTATGGTTTGGAAGGAATCCCCAGATGGACCTCTTGAATATGGCCGGACAACTGGAGGAAGCCGAACGGCAGCGGCTGCGTGAAATCAGCCAGGTGGCGCAGCGCGAGGTGCGCCGCCAGTCGATTGGCTACTGGAACCGCGAAGAATTTCCCGCCGAGCTGATCGGCAAGCTGGCCGAATTGGGGCTGGGTGGTTTGCAGCTGGAGGACAGCTCTCATCTGCTGCGCGGGCTGATCCATGCAGAACTCGCCCGGGCCGATATTTCAACCTCATCAGTGGTCGGCATCCATAATGAACTGGTGCTTGGGATGATCCACGAACTGGGGTCGGAGCAGCAGCGGGCGCGGTGGCAGGACAAGCTCGCCGGGTTTGAAGCCTTCGGCGCATTTGCGCTGACCGAACCGGAGCATGGATCGGATATCGCCGGAGGCATAGGCGCCACCGCGCACCGCGGCGGGGACGAATACGTCATCAACGGCGCCAAGCGCTGGATCGGCATGGGTACGCTGAGCGATTTCGCGCTGGTCTGGGCCAAGGACGAGGAGACTGCGCAGATCGGAGCGTACCTCGTTGAATCGGACCGCCCTGGATACAGCGCCACCAAGATTGAAAACAAGATCGGGCTGCGCGGCATGCAGAATGCGGATATCCGGCTGGAGAATGTGCGGATTCCAGTAGTGAACAAGTTGCCCGGGGCCACCAGCTTCGCCGCCGCAAACCAGCTGCTGATGCAATCGCGCGCTTGGGTGGGATGGCAGGCTGCCGGCGCGATTATGGCCACGCTCGACATCTGCAAGGCCTACGCCACGCAGCGCCAGCAGTTCGGCAAGCCGTTGGCCGCCTTCCAGCTGATCCAGCAGCCGCTGGCCGAAATCGCAGGCAATCTGGGCGCCTGCCTCTCCATGATGTGCGAGATTGCCCGCAAGCAAGAGCGTGGAAAACTGCGCATGGAGGATGCTGCCATGGCGAAGTCGACTGCCACCCGCCTGGCAAGGGAGTCGGCCGCGTTGGGCCGGGCGATGCTTGGCGGCAATGGCGTGGTGAGCGATTTCGAAATGGCCAAGGTCTTCTGCGATGTCGAAATTCTCCATACCTATGAAGGCACCTATGAGATCAACTCGCTGATCGTCGGGCGCGCGCTGACCGGAGTGAGCGCCTTCGTGTAGCCGGCTCCAGCGTACTTCAAGATTTTCCTTTCCAAACCATAACAAGTACTTTCCAAAATGGAAAGTACTTATTATGGTCAAGGGACAAGGAAGATCGAAGTCAAAGGAGCAGGACAATGAAGATTCCATTCAGCACTTGGTACACCGTCATCATCGTTTCGGCAGGCCTAGCCTTCGCGGCAATGGCCATGACCGCCTATGCCACGGGCAACAACTCGCTGCTCTTCATCGGCATGGGCTTCTTCATGGCCCTCTGCATGACCATGACTTCCATCCATGCCCAGCGTCAGCAGAAGGCCCGCAAGGCGGCCATCAAATGAGCTCCGACAATGAAATGACTCCCGAAGAGCAACTTGCCGCCCTGGGGATGGCGCAACAGGGAATGCAGCGGGCTGCCGGATACGGTGCCAAATTGCTGGGCACCTATTGCATCATCCTGGGGGTCCTCATGGGCGGGCTGGCGGCGCTGCTGCAGCTCTATCGCCCCGACGAGAATTTCACCGGCTTCATCGTCATCATGGTTTTGTTTGCCATAGCCGTCATAGCTATTTCCTTGGCCTACGGGAAGCTCTACCGCTCGCTGCCGCGCGGGCATTCAAAAATGTACCTCCGGGGATTCACTATCAGCATGGTGCTTTATGCGGTGGCTGTTGCGTTGCTCGGAGCCGGATCCATGGGCTGGGGCGTCATCGCGTTGATCTGGATCATCGTTGCCGCACCGTTGTCGCTGACCGGAATTGCGATGGTGCGCAAGTGAGTTCCCATGCCCGTGAACGGCTCAATGACGATTTCTCCAACCCGGTGCGGCTTTCGCTAATGGGTTCCCTGCAAGCAGTAGACGAAGCTGACTTCAAATCCTTGAAGGAAGCCATCGGCATTTCGGATTCGGTGCTGTCGCGGCATTTGAGCGCACTGGAGGCCGGAGGGTACGTGCAGATCAAGAAGGGGTACGTGGGCAAAAGGCCCCGCACCTGGGCGAAGCTGACTTCGTCCGGGCAAGAGGCCTTTGCGCAACATGTCCAGGCGCTGAAGGAAATTACCGGATTGGGATAACTGCTAGGCGCGCCACCACTTGTCCCAGTAGGTGGCAGGCACGGTGCGCTTATGCCGTGATCCCAGGAAGCGCCGCTCGATGGCTTCGGCAGCGGACGGATCGATCTCTCGGCCCTCGAGGTAATCGTCAATCTGCGGATAGGTCAGGCCGAGCTCGTCTTCATCTGCGCGCAGGGGCTGGCCATCCAGCAGATCCGCGGTCGGCTCCTTGGCCCACAGCAGCTCAGGGGCCTGCAGCTCGCGCAGCAGCGCCTGGTTCTGGCGCTTGTTCAGTCCGGCCAAGGGCAACAGATCCGCTGCGCCGTCGCCGAACTTGGTGAAGAAGCCGGTGACCGACTCGGCCGCGTGGTCGGTGCCCAGTACCAGCATCCCGCGGTCGCCGGCCATGGCATACTGCATCAGCATTCGGGAGCGGGCCTTGAGGTTGCCGCGGTTGAAATCGCTCAGCGACGGGTGCCCTGCATCAGCCAAGGCCTCGTCGAAGGCGGCGACCGGCTTCTGGATGTTCACCTCGAACTGCTCGTCGGCAGCCACGAAATCCATGGCGGCTTGAGCATCGGCAGCATCCTTCTGCACGCCATGCGGCAGGCGCACCGACACGAAGCGGGCCTCGCCGCCAACATCTCGCACCTCTTCAACTGCCAGCTGGGCCAGACGACCAGCCAGCGTCGAATCGATGCCGCCGGAAATACCCAGCACGAATCCCTTCGCACCGGTGGCGGACAGATAGTCCTTGAGGAAGTCGATGCGCCGGCGGATCTCGCCGGCCGGGTCGATTTCCGGGCGCACGCCCAGCTCTTCAATGATCTTTGCTTGCAGTTCACGCATGCTTCTAATCCTAGGCATGAGCCATCGCCGTGCGGTACCGCTGCACCGGCTGGGAACGAAAGTTAATCTGTTCTCAACAAATCCCGGCGGGGCTATGCTGATTCCCGGTCGGGATCCCAGCCCAGATTCCGGGCGATCTTCTCCAGGGTTTCAACCACAGCGTCATATTCGGAACCATCCAGGTCCTGGCCGAACTGGGTGCGGATCTTCTCCACCAGCTCGCTGAGCTTGAGCAGCGAAGTGTGCCCACGCTCGGTGATGGAATATTCGCCGTTCACTGCCGTAACCCAACCTGATTCGATCAGCTCGGCAAGGTGTTCCCGCAATGATTGCGGTTCATCCGGGGAAGCGAAGAATGGGGAAAGCCCGGCGTCCAGCTGCGCCTCGGTGGCAGGCTGCTGCTCCAGCAGGTTGAGCACCTGCCATTGCCTGCGCGTCACACCGTGTTCTTCCAAAGTCGCTGCAAACTGCTCGTCAATCAGCGAATCCACCAATTTCAACCAGTAACCCAAGGGGCGTTTTGCGTTCATGAAATCAGCCTAGCCATGATGCCGACTAGAATCGAGGTATGAGCGAAACCAGCGCGCGTGAGCGACTAAAAGAACTGATCCAAGAACTAGCCATTGTGCGCGGCAAGGTCACCTTGTCCTCGGGCAAGGAAGCCGATTACTACATCGATCTGCGCCGTGTCACCCTGCATCAGGAAGCATCCGGACTCGTTGGCGAAGTCATGCTTGACCTGCTGGACGAGGTCAAGCTGGAATTCACCAATGTCGGCGGCCTGACCATGGGCGCCGACCCGGTAGGCACCGCCATCATGCACACCGCACGTGCCCGGCAGCGCGCCATCGATGCATTCGTGGTCCGCAAGGCGCAGAAGTCCTATGGTATGGGCCGCCAGGTTGAGGGGCCAAGCGTTGAAGGCCGCGATGTCATCGTGCTCGAAGATACTTCCACCACTGGCGGCTCCGCGCTGACCGCTGTAGAAGGTGTGCGCAAGGCAGGCGGCAACGTCATTGCCGTGGCAGTGATCGTTGACCGGGACACCGGAGCCAAGGAACGCATCGAAGAAGAAGCCGGCGTCCCCTACCTGTTCGCCTACGGCAAGGACGAGCTGGGCCTGTAGCCAGCGCAGGATCGCACGGACAGCACCTCGTTGCGCAGTGGAAAATTTCCGGTGCGTAGCGGGGTGCTTTGCTTTGCCCGTTAGCTGTTGCGCGCACGCGAGGTGGTCTCGCGCGGAACGAGCACCGCTGGCAAGTGGTCCGGGGATTGGACGTTCTCGCCGGAAAGCAGAGCCAGCAGCATGTTCACCGCTTGGGCGCCCATCTCATGCAGCGGCTGGCGCACGGTGCTCAGCGGGGGAGTGGCCTGTGCTGCCTCGGGAATGTCGTCGAACCCGATGATCGAGAGATCGCCGGGAACCTGCAGCCCGCGTTCGCCGGCAACTTCCAACGCGGCCAGGGCCGAAAGGTCGTTGGCCGCAAAGATTGCGGTGGGCGGTTCGGGCAGATCGAGCAGGTCATTGGCGGCCTGCACGGCAGCGTCATGCTGGTAATCGCCGTCGCGCGCCAACTGCTGGTCGAATTCCACGCCGGTCTCTTCCAGTGCTTGGCGGTAGCCCTGCTCGCGCAGGTGCGCGGATGCCAGATCCGCTCGTCCGCGGATATGCCCGATGCGGCGATGGCCCAGATCCAGCAGGTGCTTGGTGGCAGTGTAGGCTCCGGCGCGGTTGTCCACATCGATGGCCAGCGGCATCTGCGGCCCCGTATGCGGGTCAATGGCGACGACCGGAACCGAGCTATGCGGGACCTCCACCGTGGGGGTGACGATGATGGCGCCGTCGATCAGGGTTCCTCCCAAACGGGACAGCGAGCGGCGCTCCCAGCCGGCATGCCCGTCCGGGGAAAGATTGCCCGCGTAGGCCATTAGATCGTATTCCGTTCCGCGCAGGGTCGCGGAGATGCCGTTGAGCAGGCCCAGCGAGAAGGGCTCGAATTCCGCAACCAGGATGCCGATGATGTTGGTGCGGGTGCTGCGCAGCGAGGAAGCGACCAGCGAGGTCTCGTAACCCAGCTCGCTGATGACCTGGTGGACCTTGGCGATGGTAGCCGGGGCAACCCCGTAGCGGCCGTTGACGACCTTCGAAACGGTTGAGACCGAGACCTGCGCGGCGCGCGCGACATCGTTGATGGTCACGCGTGAGCCGGAGGGCTCGCCGGAGAGCTGCTGCTGGGCGGGGATCTCGGGAATTCCGGTCTGAGGGGTCATCACTCGACTAACAGTAGCGCAAAACGCTCTGGGAAATCGTGGTTTCACGGGGAAATGGCGGGGAATCGCGAACTTTTCGATAACGTTTTCGCGATGGATTTGGAAAACGTTATCGAAAACGATTGACATGACCTGCGTCACGGTGAAATTCTTGGTGGAGCCAATCGCCTGCCGCCCGAGGTCGACAGGTCATCATCACAGCTGAGGAGCACGAGCATGTTATCCAAGACCCGAGGTGCGCAGATCCTGGCGCTGGCCGCCACAACCGCCTTGCTGGCCACTGGCTGCGCCGCCGGCGCAAAAGAGGATGGGAAGTCGGCTGACGGAACGACCACAATCACCTGGTGGCACAACTCCAACAATGGCGACGGCAAGGCCTACTACGAAAAAGTGGCGGCCGACTTCGAAGCCGCCCACGAAGGTGTGAACGTAGAAGTCAACGCAATGCAGCACGAGGACATGCTCACCAAGCTCGATGCGGCTTTCCAGAGCGGCGATGCCCCGGATGTCTACATGGAACGTGGCGGCGGCGAGCTGGCGGCGCACGTGGCCGCGGGACTGACCAAGGACCTGACCGATGCGGCCGCCGAGGAAATCGCCTTCCTCGGCGAGAGCGCCGGCGGCTGGCAGCTCGATGGCAGGACCTACGCCTTGCCGTTCTCCCTGGGCGGCGCGGGGTTCTGGTACAACAAGGCGCTGTTCAAGGAAGCGGGCATCGATTCGGCTCCGCAGACCTTCGACGAACTGATCGAGGCAACCGGGAAGCTGAAGCAGGCCGGCATCGACCCGATTTCCATTGGCGCTGGCGACAAGTGGCCAGCAGCCCATTACTGGTACTACGCGGCAGTGCGCGAATGCTCCCAGCAGACCCTTGCCGACTCGGTCGCCAATCTCGATTTCAGCGACCAGTGCTTCGTGGCGGCCGGGGAAGATGTGGACAAGCTGATCAAGGCCCAGCCGTTCAACCCGGGCTTCCTCTCCACCCCGGCGCAGTCCGGCCCGACCTCCGCTTCCGGCCTGTTGGCCACAGGAAAGGTAGCCATGGAACTGGCTGGCCACTGGGAGCCAGGGGTCATGCAGGGCCTGACCGAGGACGGCGCGGGCATGGGCGAGGACACCGGCTGGTTCCCATTCCCTGCCATCGAGGGCGGGCAAGGCGACCCTGCCGCGCAGCTTGGCGGAGGCGACGCCTGGGCAGTTTCCGAAGGCGCGCCAGATGCGGCCGTCGACTTCGTGAAGTACATGCTCTCCACCGAAGTCCAGCGCGGATTCGCCGAATTGGACATGGGCCTGCCGACCAACCCGGATGCCAAGGACGCGATCGCTGACCCAGCACTGGCCTCGCTGATGGACGTGCGTGACAGTGCTCCGTACTTCCAGCTCTACTTCGACACCGCTTTCGGCGCATCGATTGGCGGCGCAATGAACGATGAAATTGCCCTGCTCTTTGCCGGCAAGTCCAACGCTCAGAAGATCGTCGACGCCAGCCAAGATGCCGCTGACCTGGAGAAGTGATCCCCGCCGTGGCCCAAGAAGTAACCTGCGCCGCCAGCTTATCAACTGGCGGCGGCACCGATCTTGCCGACAAGGAGCGTTCCAAGGCAAACGCGCTGCCGGCTCCAAGAGACTCCAAGCGCGGACGCAAGCCAGCACAGAAGCGCAAGAATCTGGAGATCTTGTTCTTCGTCAGCCCGGCATTGCTGCTGATCGCGGTCTTCATGCTGGTCCCCATCATCCAGGCGGTGCGCTTTTCGGTGTACAACTGGAAGGGCTTCGGCCCGCTGGTGGACTTCGTAGGCTTCAAGAACTACGTCCGGGTACTGGGCAACGAGGTATTCACCGATGCCCTGGTCCATAACCTGGTCATCATCGGCGGCTCCATCGCCCTGCAGCTCCCGATCGGCCTGGGCATCGCACTGCTGCTGAACCGGAAGATGAGGATCCAGTCCCTGCTTCGCACCATCATCTTCGTGCCCTACGTGCTTTCCGAAGTCATTGCCGGGGTGGTCTGGTTCCAGCTCCTGCAGCCGCAGTACGGGGTCATCGACACCATCTTGTCCAAGCTGGGGATCCAAGGGCCGGCCCAGGGCTGGCTGGGTACGCCGGAACTCGCCTTGTGGACCGTGCTCGGCGTACTGACCTGGAAGTACCTTGGGCTGGCGGTGATCCTGTTCCTTGCCGGACTGCAGGGCGTGCCGTCCGAGCTCTACGAAGCGGCGGAAATCGACGGCGCTTCCTGGTGGCAGATCCAGCGGAAGATCACCATCCCGCTGCTGGGGCCCACCCTGCGCACCTGGGGCTTCCTGTCCATGATCGGATCGCTCCAGCTCTTCGACATGGTCTGGATCCTCACCGGCGGTGGCCCGGCCAACGCCACGACCACCATGGCCAGCTTTCTGGTTTCGGAAGGAACCAAGCGCCAGAACTTCGGCATTGCCGCGGCTGCTTCGGTCATCTTGTTCATCGTCGCCCTGGTGCTGGCCATCTCCTACCAGCAGTTCATCCTCAAGCGCGATGCGCAACCGGATGTCGAGCGCCCGAAGCGGAAGCGAGCCAAAGCATGAGCGCCACCTTGACCACCCGCCCGCAGCACACGCCGGCACAGGCCCGCCGCGCCAAAAAGCGCAATGGCCGGCAGGGTGGAAACGTCCTGGTCTACGCCATTGCCTTGGCGGTCGTCGCGATAACCCTGGGCCCAGTCCTCTACGGGGTGCTCGGCGGCTTCCGCACCAATGCCCAGCTGGCTGAGAACCCGGCAGGCCTTCCCGCTCCCTGGGTGCTGGAGAACTACACGGGCGTACTGGTAAACCCGGACTTCTGGCAGTACGCGCTGAACTCCACGATGATTGCGCTGATCACCACCGTTATCGTGGTGGTTTTCGGGATCATGGCCGCCTACCCGTTGGCCCGCTACCATTTCCGCCTGCGCGAACCGATCTTCATGGTCTTCGTGCTCGGCTTGCTGTTCCCCGCCACCGTGGCAATCGTTCCGCTGTTCATCCTGATCACCCGAGACCTGGGCATGGGCAACACCTGGTGGGGTGTGGCCCTGCCGCAGGCGGCCTTCGCGCTGCCCATGACCGTGGTCATCCTGCGCCCCTTCCTGATGGCGCTACCGCAGGAGCTGGAAGAAGCGGCCCAGCTCGATGGCGCCAGCCGCATGGGCTTCTTCTGGAAGATCCTGCTGCCGCTGTCCGGACCGGGCATGGTCACCGTCGGCGTGCTGGCCTTCGTCGGGTCATGGAACGCGTACCTGCTTCCGCTGCTGCTGCTGCGGGGGGAGATGCGCACCTTGCCGCTGGGCGTCGCAGACTACTCCAGCGAGCACTCGGCGGATACCGCCGGCGTCTTCGCTTTCACCGCGCTGGCCATGATCCCGGCACTGATCTTTTTCCTGGCCATGCAGAAACGCATCGTCAATGGACTGCAGGGCGCGGTCAAGGGCTGATCCAGCGCGCCTCAAGCTATCGAAATCTTTTGAAGACAAGGAAAAACCATGAAAACTGTCGAGCAAGCCTGGCATGACACCGCACTTCCTGCCGAGCAACGCGTCGCCGCGCTGATGGATGAAATGACACTGGAAGAGAAAGCCGCGCAGCTGGGCTCGTTCTGGATCCGCCCTGCGGAAGCAAGCCAGGATGGCGAGGGCAATGTGGCGCCGATGGCCAACACCTTCGGCGCCGGACCCGACCTCGAAGACGCCATCAAGGACGGATTGGGTCATATCACCCGCGCCTTCGGCACCATCCCGTTGGCTCCCGCCGAGGGCCGCGAACGCCTGGTTGAACTGCAAGAGCAGGTCATTGCCGCCAACCGCCTGGGTATTCCGGCCATTGCCCACGAGGAATGCCTGACCGGTTTCACCACCCTGGGGGCCACCTGCTATCCGGCGTCCATCGCCTGGGGCGCAACCTTCAATCCGGAACTCATTGGAGGTATGGCCCGGCGCATCGGTGCCGACATGCGGAAAATGGGCGTGCACCAGGGCCTGTCCCCAGTCCTGGACGTTGCCCGGGACTACCGCTGGGGCCGGGTGGAAGAGACCATGGGCGAAGACCCCCACCTTGTGGGCGAGCTGGCGGTAGCCTATGTGCGCGGCTTGCAGGATTCCGGGGTGCACGCCACCTTGAAGCACTTCGCCGGCTACGCGGCCTCGCAAGCCGGACGCAACCATGCGCCGGTCTCCATGGGCCCGCGCGCCTTGGAGGACATCGTCTTCCCGCCGTTTGAACGCGCAGTTCGCGAAGCCGGAGTGAAGTCAGTGATGAACTCCTATGCGGACGTGGATGGCGAAGCGCCAGCGGGCAGCCACCGGCTGCTCACCGAAGTGCTGCGTGGCCGCTGGGGCTTCAAGGGAACCGTCGTGGCCGACTACTGGTCTGTCAGCTTCCTGCACAGCATGCATGAAGTTGCCCCAGACGAGGACGCGGCCGGACGGCTGTCCTTGGAGGCCGGCATGGACGTTGAGCTCCCGGAGACCACGGCCTTCGCCAACCTGGCACAGGCCGTCCGCGCCGGAGAGCTGGAGCAGGAAGTCCTGGACACCGCCGTACGCCGCGTGCTGGCCCAGAAGCTCGAGATGGGCCTGCTGGACCCAGGCTGGAACCCGCGCAAGGCCTGGCTGGGCGATGACGTGGAACTGGACTCGGCGGATAACCGAGCCCATGCCCGGACAATGGCCGAGGAATCCATCATCCTGCTGCGCAATGAGCAGATCCTCCCCCTGGAGAACCCGGCACGCTTGGCGGTCATTGGCCCGAGTGCCTCCCAGCCGCGCACCCACCTGGGTTGCTACTCCTTCACCAACCACGTCTACTCGCGCTTTGCCGAGCAGCAGGACTACGGCGTGCCGATGGCCTCGATCCTCGAAGCCTTGCAGCAGGCTCCTGCGCTCGCCGGATCGCAGATCGAGTATGCACGCGGCGTGGACTTCACCGATCTGGATGATTCGGGCATCGCCCAGGCCGCCGAAGCGGCCCGCAACGCCGAAGTCGCGGTGGTCACCGTCGGCGACCTCGCCGGCCTCTTCGGCCGTGGCACCTCGGGAGAGGGCTGCGACGTTGTCGACCTGCGCCTGCCCGGGCGGCAGGGGGATCTGGTGGAAGCGGTGCTGGCGACCGGAACCCCGACGGTGCTGGTGCTGGTAGCCGGGCGGCCATATGCGCTGGGACAGTTTGTGGATCGTACCGCGGCCATCGTCCAGTGCTTCATGCCGGGGGTGGAGGGCGGGCCTGCGCTGGTCAGCGTGCTGACCGGCGAGAGCAACCCCTCGGGCAAACTGCCGGTACAGATCCCCGACCATATCGGCGGGCAGCCAGGCACCTACCTTGCCTCCAAACTGGCCTGGCATGCCGAAGGCGTCACGAATCTCGATCCGCGGCCGCTATACCCCTTCGGCTACGGCAGTTCCTACACCAATTTCGAAATCTCCGGCCTTGAGCTGTCGCAGACGTCGATTGCCACCGACGGAAGCTTCCGGATCAGCGCCACCGTAACCAACACCGGAGCACGCTCCGGTGCCGAAGTAGTGCAACTGTACCTGGCTGATGCGGTGTCGCAGGTGGTGCGTCCGCGCCGCTGGCTTGCCGGTTTCGCCAAGGTGCCGCTCGAGGCAGGGCAGTCGAAGCGGGTCACCTTCACGCTTCACGCCGACCGCACCTCGTTCACCGGCCTGTCTGGAAAACGCATTGTGGAACCGGGCACGTTCACGGCGCTGGTGGGTTCGAGCAGCGAGGATCTTGCAGTGCAAGCTGATTTCGAGATCACCGGGACAGTGCGTGAAGTGGCCGAAGGCCGCGTGATGGATACCCCGGTGGACATCGCGTAGCCGCTATGCGGTGCGACGCCGCAGTGTCAGTGAACCGACCAGCAGCGCGACGGCGATCCAGGCGACGATGACCAGCATGCTGCCTGCCGTCGCGGAATCCACTGTTCCCGCCGCGACATCTGAGAGGGCGTCGATGGCGTGGGACAGTGGAAGCCAGTCTCCAATGGCTTCCAGCACTCCGGGCAGCTGGTCGCGGGGCAGGATGATGCCGGCCAGCAGGAACTGCGGGATGACCAGTGCAGGCATGAACTGGACTACTTGGAATTCGGTGCGCGCGAAGGCGCTGGCCATCAACCCGAGGCTGATTCCCAGCAGCGCGTCGAGGGCTGCCACGGCAAACAGCAGCCAGAAGCTGCCTTCGATTTCCAGGCCGCAAACCCAGATGGCGAAGCTGACAGCGATCATGGTTTGGAAAATCGCGACCAGGGTAAAGGCCAGCGCATAGCCGAAGATGAACTCGCCCTTGGCCAGCGGCATGCTCAGCAGGCGCTCGAGGGTGCCGCTGCGCCGCTCGCGCAGGGTGGCGATGCTGGTGACCAGGAACATCACCACGAAGGGGAACAACGCGATCATGGCCGGACCGATGCGGCTGAAGGCCGGGGTGTCGGTGAAGATCCAGGCGATCAGGCCGATCAGCAGGCTGGGCACAATGAGCATCAACGCGATGGTCCGCGGGTCGTGGCGCACCTGGGCCAAGACCCGCCCGGTGGTGGCGAGTGTGCGTTTCATGGCTGCTTCCCTTCCGCCGCGGCCCGATGCTTCGGAACAGATGCCTTGCGGCTTGGCGGCTGCGCGGTGCCGCCTGCCGCGATCAGCGCAACGAAAGCATCTTCGGGATTCTGCGCACCGGTTGATTCCATCAACGCTTCCGGGGTCATCTGGCCGAGCAGTTTCCCCTCGCGCAGCAGCAGTACTTCATCGCACCGCATGGCTTCGTCCATGACATGGCTGGAGACGACAAGGCAAAGGCCGGTGGCCGCCAGTCGCGAGAACATCGCCCACAAATCCGCCCGCAGGACAGGGTCCAAGCCCACTGTGGGTTCATCCAGGATGACAATGTCCGGCGAGCCGAGCAATGCGATGGCCAAGGACACGCGATTGCGCTGCCCGCCGGATAGATCCATGGCCAGCCGGTCGGACTGATCCGTGAGGTCCGTGGTTTCCATGACCCGCTCCACTTCGGCCGCCCGCTGCCCGAGGATCTTGGCGAAATAGGCGATGTTCTGCTTGACGCTCAAATCGTCATAGACGCTGGCGGCCTGGGTCATGTAGCCGACCCGATGGCGCAGGGATTTGTGCCCGGCGGGCTGTCCGAGAACGGTGACAGTTCCGCCGCTGATGATCTGGTTGCCCACGATGCTGCGCAGCAGGGTGCTCTTGCCGCTGCCGCTGGGTCCGAGCAAGCCGATGATCCGTCCCGGCGCTAGTTGGAAGCCCACCTGGTCCAGGACCAGGGACCTTCCGCGTCTGACCACGAGGCGCTGCACATCGACACAAGCCTTTTTATTCATCACATAATGAATTTGAGACCCCCGCCAGCGGTATGTCAATGGTCCAGCGCAGGCAATTCACCGGTGAGGTAGCGCTGGATAGTGGGAGCTACCAGCTCGATCACCTGCTCGTCATCCATGGAGGCCACAGGCTCCAAGTCAATGATGTAGCGCGCGACAATGAGCCCGATAATCTGGCTGGCCACCAGGGCCACCCGGGGTTCGGCGCTATCTTCGGGTAAACGCGAACCCAATCGCGAGAAGATCTCCTTCTGCAGGAAGGGGCGGAGGATCTTCGTCGCGCTGCTGCTGGAAATTAGTCCCCGGATCATGGCCGTTGCCGCCGTGCGGAAGGCAGGCTTGCGCCAGGTGGTGAGCAACGCGCGAACCAGCGCCTCGCCCATCTGCTCCAACGGCGCCGTGGCGGCCTGGGCAATGATTTCCCCTGGATTGACGGGGATGTGCATGGCCTGGACGAACAGGTCGTCCTTGTCCTTGAAGTAGTGGTGCACCAGCGCAGGATCCACCCCGGCTCGGCGCGCTACCGAACGGAGGCTGGCTGCCTCGTATCCGGCATGGGAAAATTCCTTGGACGCGGCCCTGAGGATGGCCGCCTTGGTTGTCCCGGTGGTGCTGCCCTTGGGGCGCCCGCGCTTCCGCGCACCCGGAACCTCATTCGGTACTTGCTCGCTCACGGTCTCAGCATACGTCCGGAACCGTGCGCCAACGCAGTAAGGCCGGGCAAAAGCCCGGCCTTACATGGGTCAGCTGAAGGCTACTTCTTGGCGGCTGGCGTTTCCGCTGCCGCGGCGCCCTTGGCGAGTTCCGCATGCAGGTTAGCCACGGAAGGGAACTGAAGGTCCGGGCGGAACGGGAAGGTATCCATGTCTTCCCGGGCGGTGATGCCGGTGTACACCAATGCCGTCAGGAGTCCGGCTTCCATGCCCGCAACGATATCGGTGTCCATGCGGTCGCCGATCATCGCGGTGGTTTCCGAGTGCGCATCGATCCGGTTCAAGGCGGAGCGGAACATCATCGGGTTCGGCTTGCCCACCACGTATGGGTCGCGGTTGGTTGCGCGGGAGATCAGGGCCGCGATGGCGCCGGTGGCCGGCATGATGCCCTCGGTGGAGGGGCCGGTGGCGTCCGGATTCGTTGCGATGAACTTCGCCCCGCCTTCGATCAGCCGGATGGCCTTGGTGATGGCTTCAAAAGAGTAGGTGCGGGTCTCGCCCAGAACCACGTAGTCAGGATTCTGATCGGTCATGATGAAACCTGCATCGTGCAGTGCGGTGGTCAGGCCGGCTTCGCCGATGACGAAGGTGCGGCCACCTGGACGCTGGCGAGCCAGGAACTCGGCGGTGGCCATCGCGGACGTCCAGATGTTCTCCTCCGGGACGTCCAGGCCCGAGGCCAGCAAGCGGGCGCGCAAATCGCGCGGGGTGAAGATGGAGTTGTTGGTCAGCACCAGGAAGCGCAGGTTGTTTTCGCGCCAGTAGCCCAAAAGCTCGGCGGCGCCCTTGATGGCCTGGTTCTCGTGCACCAATACGCCGTCCATGTCGGTGAGCCAGCATTTTATGTCGTGGACAGTTCGGGTACCGCGGATTGAAGTAGTCACGAGGCGTAGATCCTCCCTGGGAAAGTATGTGGTGGGAGCTATCGGCACTGAAAGTATCCCCTTCTATTAAGAGATTACACAGGCTCGTGCAAATGCACCGTGAACAAGGGCACGAACATAACGAACTAGGCTTAATACTGTGAACGAAGAAACGCATGAACCAGTGAATGATCCCGGTGCGCAGCATGTCATCGGTGTGGGCCCCTGGGAAGGGGAGCTGCCTACCGACGGAAGATACGATCCGCAGCTGCTTTCCGAGGGCGACCGGCGCAACGTCGCGGACAAATACCGCTACTGGACGATGGACGCCATCATTGCTGATCTTGACGAACGCCGCCACGATTTCCATATCGCGATTGAAAACTGGCAGCACGATATGAACATCGGCACTGTGGTGCGCAGCGCCAATGCCTTCTTGGCCAAGGAAGTACATATCATCGGCCGCCGCCGCTGGAATCGGCGAGGCGCCATGGTCACGGATCGTTACCAGCATGTACGCCACCATGCAACGGTGGAGGAGTTCGTTGCCTGGGCCGAAGGCGAAGGGCTGACCATTCTGGGCATCGATATCTTCCCGGATTCCGTTCCATTGGAAACCTACGATCTTCCGAAGAACTGCGTGCTGGTCTTCGGGCAAGAAGGTCCCGGACTCAGTCCGGAAGTCCATGCCGCGGCCAAGGACACCTTGTCCATCGAGCAGTTCGGGTCGACTCGTTCAATCAATGCGGCTTCCGCCGCCGGGATTGCCATGCATGCATGGGTGCGCAGGCACGTGTTTGGACAAAAAGTAGGTTAACTGGAAATTTAATACTGGCGAGTTTAGTCGAGCATCTGGATTAGTTACCATTTTCGGCCTACGCTGGATTTTGGTTATGAAAATGTGATCTGGGAGAGGGCGGTCGTGAAACGACGTCATCAAGTGAACCACGACTTGTTGTTGCCGGGTTTGCCGCGACGCAGGAAACCATTGGTTATATGGTCGACTTCTATCGTCGCTGCGCTCGGGCTGACAGGAGCCTTGGCGATCCCAATCATGGCGCAGGTCGGAGATACCAGGCAGGGAAATATCCCCGTAGGCATCGACGCTGTCGCTGATCCGTCGATGTTCAACGGGCCTGTCTATGTCAGCGCCGACGCTCCACTGAATGCCTTCGGCGGTTCCGGCAAGGAACTGGCAATTGACGGACGTCCAGTGGGCATGATCGATGGCGCTGATGCTGAATCCGAGGCATCCGGCGATGACAACGAATCCTCCGCATTGCTCGCCGGCATGGTAGGTGAACTGGGCAAGCTGCCTGGCGACCTGCAGCTGATGCACCCGGTCAAGACGCGCAAGATTTCCAGCCCCTACGGCTGGCGTGCCAACCCAACCGGTCCGGGCAACCAGATCCACATCGGCCAGGACTACCCGATTGCCTGCGGCTCGCCCGTTTACGCTTCCGAGGCTGGAACGGTCACCGTATCCTCATGGGCAGGCCACTCAGGCATGCGTGTGACCATTGATCACGGCAGCAATGTCCAGACTGGCTACAGCCACAATTCAAAGTTGATTGCCAAGGTGGGGCAGCGGGTCGAACAGGGCGAGCTGATTGCCTTGGCCGGCACTACCGGCAACTCGACCGGTTGCCATGTGCACTTCGAGGTCATCATCGATGGCCGTTGGCACGATCCGCGCAACTACCTGCCAACCATTCCTGGACAGCGTCAAGCAATGATTAATTCGCAGCGCCTGACGGTCAACGCCGGCACCGCTCCGAAGGGCAACGGCTCCCAGACGCCAGATCGCGCTCCAATCGGCCCGGATCCAGATGTGATCGTTCCCGAGGACGATACTCCAGTCATTCCTCGGCCGAAACCGACCCCATCGGAAACGAAGCGCCCGTCGCCAAGCGAGAGCGAATCCCCAAGCGGTTCCCAGTCGCCCGATGGCTCGCAGAGCCCTGACGGCTCGAAAAGCCCGGATAGCTCCAAGAGCCCGGACGAGTCGACAAGTCCCAGCGAGTCGCAGGGCCCAGAGAGTTCGACGAGCCCTGACGAGAGCTCGCCTACGGGGCCTGAAACGACTGCTCCTGCACCCACTGAGGGATCCGAGAAAGACGAAGCTCCGGTCGAGAATTCCCCAACGAATCCAGCTCCTGAGACTGAAACGGATTCCTCGAAGTCGACGTCAACCGGAAGCGAAACTCCGAATGCGTCCAAGAGCACGGCGCCAGCTCCAAGCACAACGGGCACCACGCAGGTGGCTCCATCGGGAAGCAGTTCCCAGAGCGCAACAAACGAATAAAGAACGCAATAAGCCAACGGCCAACTGTCATGAGACTAGTTCTCGTCTGGGTTGGCCGTTCGCTTTGCCGTAAACCTCGGAAATCCCCGTGTCACGATCTGAGATTTAGGACTCAGACAGTGCCATAGCCGATAGGATGGATGGCGAACCGCCGTCAATGGAGACGCGTAACCTCGCTAATCACCAGGAGTGAAGCATGCCTATCGCAACCCCCGATAAGTACAATGCAATGATCGATGCTGCCAAGGCAGGCGGCTACGCCTTCCCAGCAGTGAACGTGACCAGCTCGCAGACTTTGAACGCCGCAATCCGCGGTTTCGCAGAGGCTGAATCCGACGGCATCATCCAGGTCTCCACCGGCGGCGCCGCATACTGGTCGGGTGCGTCCATCAAGGACATGGTTGCCGGCTCGCTGGGCTTCGCGGCCTTCGCCCGCCAGGTTGCCAAGAACTACGGCGTGAACATCGCGCTGCACACCGACCACTGCCCAGCCGACAAGCTGGACGGTTTCGTGTTGCCGCTGCTTGCCGCTTCGGAGGCTGAAGTCGCTGCAGGCCGCGATCCATTCTTCAACTCCCACATGTGGGACGGTTCGGCTGAAACCCTCGAAGAGAACCTGCGCATTGCCGCAGAACTGCTTCCGCGCACCCATGCCGCCAAGCAGATCCTCGAAGTCGAGATCGGCACCGTGGGCGGCGAGGAAGACGGCGTGGAGAACGCCATTAATGACAAGCTCTACACCACCGTCGAAGACGCTCTGGCCACCATTGAGGCCCTGGGCTCCGGCGAGAAGGGCCGCTACATCACCGCGCTGACCTTCGGCAACGTCCACGGCGTTTACAAGCCAGGCAACGTAAAGCTGCGCCCAGAGATCCTGAAGGACATCCAGGCGCAGGTCGGCGCCAAGATCGGCAAGGACAACCCATTCGACCTGGTGTTCCACGGCGGCTCGGGCTCCTCGGAACAGGAAATCGCCGATGCGGTCTCCTACGGCGTAATCAAGATGAACATCGACACCGACACCCAGTACGCCTTCACCCGCCCGGTAGCTGGCCACATGCTTGCCAACTATGACGGCGTGCTGAAGGTCGACGGCGAAGTTGGCAACAAGAAGACCTACGACCCACGCGTGTGGGGCGCCAAGGCCGAAGAGTCCATGGCTGCCCGCATCGTTGAAGCTGCCCAGCAGCTCGGCTCGGCCGGAAAGTCGCTGAAGTAACCATGGTCGGAGAAAACCTGCTGGGCATCCCGGAAACCCTGCTTCCGGAAGAAACCGAAGTGCTGGCACGCCACGAAGCCGGGGACGAAGCCGCGGACTTGGCGGCAAAATTCCCTGCCTCGTCACTGGCTTGGGCACTGCTTGCCAACGAAGCGCATAACGAAGGCCGCATCGTGGAGTCCTATGCGTTTGCACGCGTGGGCTACCACCGCGGCCTGGACTCGCTGCGCAAGGCCGGCTGGCGCGGACAGGGCCCGGTGCCTTGGCGCCACGAGCCGAACCGCGGCTTCCTGCGCTCGCTGTACGCGCTGGGCCGGGCGGCTGCTGCCATCGGGGAGACCGAGGAAGTCGAGCGCATCGGCAAGTTCCTGAACGACTCGGATGCTACCGCCAAGGCTGAAATTGAAGCCGGCAAGTAGCCAATTTCGCAACACCGCTCGGCGGCTCTTCTCGCAAGGAGAAGAGCCGCCGAGCGGTATTTAACGCAGGCTTCCAACCCTGCGAAGGTCTCGTCGTCACCTTCAACAAACAGCAAACCGGCAGGTCATGACTCATTAAGAAACATGAGGGCGTTCTCATGTTGTTCTACTTCCGGACTCATCTAGTTCACCTAAAGTTCATTTCGAAGAGATCATCACCTCACGTCTTCGAAAGGGAGAGCAATGTTGTCATTCTGGATGGGACTGGGCTCCAACATCATCGGCATTACGGTTCTCGTGTACTTCGTATACTTCCGCCGCCACTTCCGCCGCGACCTCGTGCTGGCCTACATCGCCTTGAGCATGGGCATCTTCGCCGTCACCTTGCTGCTCTCGGGCAGCGGTGCGGGCATGGGGCTGGGTCTCGGCCTCTTCGGCATCCTCTCGATCATCCGCCTTCGGTCCGACACCTTGACCCAGGAAGAAGTGGCCTACTACTTCATCTCGCTGGCCATCGGCTTGGTCAACGGCCTGCACCCGGAACCTGCATGGCTGGCTCCGGCAGCGACCGCGGCCCTGGTTCTGGTGATGTTCCTTGCCGACCACCCGAGCTTCGCCCCGCGCACCGAACGCCAGACCGTGACCCTGGAACGCGCCTACCCGAAGAAGGTCGACCTGCAGGCCGCGCTTGAAGAACTGCTGGATGCCAAGGTGCTGCGAACCGTGGTTGTCGAGCTGGACATGGTGCGCGACCTGACCATCGTCGATGTCCGCTTCCGCACCAACGCCGCCGGCAGCAAGCCTGCGTCCAAGGCCAGCGCCTCCGAGAGCTTCTCCGGCACCTATGAACTGGCCAACAGCCAGACCGCCCCGGCCACGCAGAACGGAGCGAAACAGGGGTCGTGGTCTTGATGACTGCCCTTGCCGACAAGCGTATGGGCCTCGCCTCCTCCCAAGCCAGGGCGGCTCTGGAGGCAGCCGTCATCGGCCGGGAGCCAATCAGCCTCGAAGATGTGATCTCCGAAGCCGAGCTGCAGACCCGCGTCGACAAGAAGTTCCTGCTGACCCCGGAAGAATTCACCGCGCTATCCGAGCGCTTGGGCGACCAGTTCAAGATCATGCAGATCGACGGCCGGCGCACCTTCCGCTACGAATCGGTGTATTTCGACACCGAGGACTACGACCAGTACCGCGCCCACCGCCAGGGCCGGCGCCGGCGCTACAAGGTGCGCTCGCGCACCTATGCGGACACCGGGCTGTCGATGTTCGAGATCAAGACCAAGGGGCTGCGTGGCGCCACGGTGAAGCACCGTGTAGAGCAGGACCTGGACACTGCTGGCGAACTGACCAAGGAAAACCGGGAATTCTTCGAATCGGTGCTGCGCAGCGAGTACGGGCAGGAGGCACCCCAATTGCAGCCGGTCCTGGACAGCGCCTACCGCCGCGCGACGTTCGTGAACCCGATCGATGGTGAACGGCTGACCTGCGACGTCGAGCTGGAATACGCCCATGGCGAGGCGAAAGTCGACGGGCCGGACCTGATTGTCGTGGAGACCAAGTCAGCCGACGGCCGCGGCGTTTCGGACCAGGCCCTGGCGGAGCTGGGCATCCGCGAGGTGTCGATGTCCAAGTACTGCATCGGCATTGCGCTGCTGAACCCGCAGCTGCCGGCCAACCGCTGGAGCCGGCTGCTGCAGCAGAGCTTCGTCCCGGAACCGGCGCTGCGCTAGCACCGGCAGCGGATTCGGCTACCGCTCCGAGGCGAGACGGTAGCCGAATCCGCGCACCGTCTCAAAGCGTTCAGTTCCGAGCTTGTTGCGCAGGTAGCGGACATACACGTCCACCACGTTGGAACCGGGGTCGAAGTCATAGCCCCAGACCCGGGACAGCAGCTGCTCCCGGCTGAGCACCTGTCCGGGGTTGCGCAAGAACGCTTCGGCCAGCGCGAACTCGCGTGCCGACAGGTCGACCTCGCGTTCATCGACCGTCACGCGGCGGCGCAGCAAATCCATATGCAGGTTCTCGTGGGTCAGCGAAGACACCTCGGGGGCATTGTCCTCCGAGCGAAGGCGCAGGCGTACACGGGCCAGCAGCTCGTCGAAGTGGAACGGCTTGGCCATGTAGTCATCGGCGCCGTTCTGCAGGCCGGCGACCGTGTCTTCCACGCTGCCGCGCGCGGTCAGGATGATTACCGGCGTATCGATCTGCGCGGCGCGCAGGCGGCGCAGCACCGAGAATCCGTCCTCATCGGGCAGGCCCAGATCGAGGATGATCAGCTCATGGTCGCCTTCAATGGCCTGGCTGAAACCGTCATGCCCGGTTTCCGCGATGGATGAGGTCAGTCCCGCGGCACGCAGCCCCTTGGCAACGAACGAACTGATGCGCGGCTCATCTTCAATAATCAGTATCTGGCTCATGCTTCCTTGCTTCCAGTCGACAACGGCATGTCAATGTAGAACGTGGATCCCTTGCCATGCTCCGAATTCACCCACACTCGCCCGCCGTGGGTTTCAGCGATGGCCTGCACGATGTTCAGCCCCAGGCCGGAACCGGAGGAACGCACAGAGTTCTGGCCACGTCCAAAGCGCTCGAAAATGCGTTCAAGATCTTCGGCCTGGATGCCCACGCCCGCATCGGAAACCCACCAGCGCAAGGTGGTGTTGCCCTGGCCATCGCGGACAATCTCGTTGCCCAAGCCGATGCGGCTGCCCTCGGGCGAGAACTTCACCGCATTGGCGCACAGCTGCAGCATGGCCTGGGTGGTCCGGACCGGGTCGAGCGACACGGTGGCTTCGGTGCGGTAGTCGACGCGCCACTGGCGCGGTCCCAGGCCGCGAGCCTTGTCGAGGATGTCGTCCAGCAGCTTGCCGACTTCCGTCGGCTCAACCTGGAGGAAGTCCATGCGGTTGGATTTCGCCAGGGTCACCAGGTCGTTGATCAGCAAGGACATGCGCCCGAGCTCGTCCATGGCGATATCGCGGCTCTGCCCGACATCTTCTGGATCGCTGGGGTCCATCAGTTCCAGATGCCCGTTGATGATCGTCACCGGCGTGCGCAATTCGTGCCCGACATCATCGAGCAGCTGGCGCTGCGAGCTCAGCGCGCCTTCCAAGCGGTCCAGCATCTCGTTGACAGTGACGGTCAATTCGGCGAACTCGTCATTTCCGGAAACCTCGATGCGCTGGGAGACATCGGTCTCGGAAATCTGCTGCGCGGTGGTTTGCAGGCGGCGAATCGGGTCGAGCATCCGTCCCACCACAAGCCAGGCCGCCAGCGCGGCAACGAGCATGACCGAGCCGCCGACGGCGGCGTAGATCATGAAATTGCGGTCGTTGGCGATGGCCTCGGCGGAGTAGTCGTAGGCCAGCACGAAGGCGCCGTGCTCATGGTCGGCAGGAAGGCTGACCGGAACGACCACTGCGCGATAGGTAGTGATGTCCGTGTCTACAGTTCCCAGGCGGATATGGTTGGCAGCCTGGACGGTTCTGGCCCATTCGAGGAATTCCGGATCATCTTCAAGCCGGGTGTTGACGATATCCGGTGCGGTCCAGCGCACCTTGTTGCCAACCAGTGCGAGCATGCCCTGCTTCGGCGACGGCAGGGTGCGCTGCATGGCGATGTACAGCAGGTCCTCAGCGTGCTTGAAGCGCTCCATGGTCCGCGGGTCGACACCGGTTTCGGTGAGGACCTTGAATTCCTTGACGGTGCGGGTCAACGACTCGTCGAGGCGTTCGTTCAGTTCGTGGCGCTGCACGGCAAAGCTTGCGGTGCCCGCCACCAGCAGGGCCAGGCCCACGAGCAGCATCATGCCGGTCAGCACCCGGGCCCGGATGGACCACCGGCGTTCGGGTGAGCTAGTCATCGTCACCGTCGTCGTCGGCTTCTTCGTAGTCGTCGTCATCGTCGTCATCATCGTCGTACTGGTTGCCGGATGGAGGCAATGGGACGACGGTCTTCTTCGGCGGGGGTGGCGGCGTAGGTTTCGGCTTGGGAGTAGCGCTCGGCTTGGGTTCCTCCGAAGGCTCCGGCTTTTTCGACTTGCTCGGGCTGGACGACGGCTTCGGGGATTCGGTCGCCGAGGCGGAAGGCGAGGAGGTTGGGCCGTTGGGGGTGCTGCTGGTCGGAGCAGGGGTGGCTTCTTCGAAGATGAACCCTTCACCGAGGTCTTGGTCCGCCGGGCCTTCCAAGGCTTGGCTGATTCCGAACGCGCCCAGGCATACGACTGCCACGACAGCGATCGTCGCAAAGACACGGCGCAAAGCTTCCTTTCCCATGTTTTTCATTGTGGCTGAAATAAATGAGATCCAGATGAGAGATGCCGTTAGATGACGAAGGCTTCCCGGTGCTAGGCCAAATGCTCGAAGATGATGACCGTCTGGGTGGAAGCGAACGCGCGGTTGGACCCCAAGTGCGTGGCCACGAATGTCCGCAAATCTTCGATGCTCCGGGTCGACACCCGCACCAGCAAATCCGGCGACCCGCCGAGTACGAAGACTTCCTTGACCTCGGCGAGCTCCTTGAGCTGATGCGCCGAGGACAGCAGGCGGTCCCGGGCAGTGGAGGAGACCACGACGGAGATCATGGCGTTGACGGCAACGCCGAGCAGCCGCTCATTGATCGCAGCGTGGTAGCCGGTGATTACTCCCGCCTTGGAGAGGGCCTTGACCCGGCCCAGGCAGGTGGAGGGTGCCAGTCCGACCTTTGCGGCCAGGACATTGTTGGCGATCCGCGCATCCTGGCTCAGCTCAGCAAGGATGGACAAGTCCGTTCCGTCGACACGAACAGGATTCGGCAGGGCGTCGCCTTGAATCGTCCATAATGAACCTGGCACGGCTGATCAACTCGATTCTTCTAAAAAGTTCAGTTCTACTCGCACAGTATCGAATCTGATTCTACGATGGATTCATCATGGAGAACTGGAAGTTTTCCATCATTTATCGTGGCCGAACAGGAGATCCAATGACCACCCCACTGACCCGCCAATCGCTTGCACAGTTGGACGCGGCAGACCCGCTGGTGGCGTTCGGCGACCGCTTCAACCTCCCGGAAGGCGTCATCTACCTCGACGGCAATTCCCTGGGTGCGCTGCCCAAGGGAGCAGCCGAACGGGCCGCCCAGGTAGTCACCGAAGAATGGGGCCAGGGCCTGATCCGTTCATGGAACACCGCCGGCTGGTTCGAGATGCCGCTCAAGCTCGGCGACAAGCTGGGGCGCCTGCTGGGCGCGAACCCCGGCGAAACCGCGATCACCGACACCACCACGCTGAACTTGTTCAAGGCCCTGGCCTCGGCACTGCGCACGCAGAAGGCCGATGCCCCGCAGCGCCGGGTGATTCTCACCGAACGCGACAACTTCCCAACCGACATCTATATCGCCGAGGGCCTGGCCGATCTGGTCAACTCGCTCTCGCAGGAAACCGGCGTCGCCTACGAGGTGAAGCTCATCGATTCTGCGGAGTCGCTGCGTGCCGCACTGGACGAGACCGTGGCTGTGGTGGCCCTGTCGCACGTGAACTACCGCACCGGATCCATGTGGGACATGGATGAAGTGACCGCGGCCATCCACGCCTCGGGCGCCCTGGTGGTCTGGGACCTGGCCCATGCCGCGGGGGCGGTGCCGATCGACCTGAATGCGGCAGATGCCGACTACGCCGTGGGCTGCACCTACAAATATCTCAATGGCGGACCGGGCTCCCCGGCGTTCATCTGGGTCAATGCCCGCCACCACGAACGCTTCTGGCAGCCGCTGTCCGGCTGGTGGTCGCACAAGTCGCCCTTCGAGATGGCCGACAGCTACACCCCGGCCAACGACATCCGCCGCTTCATGTGCGGCACCCAGCCGGTCACCTCGCTGGCAATGATCGAGGTCGGCCTGGATATCGCCCTGGAAGCTGACATGGGCAAGGTGCGCGCCAACTCGCTGGAGCTGGTGGACCTATTCATCGAGCTGGTGGAAATCCGTTGCGCCGGTTACGGTATGGAACTGGTGACCCCGCGCGAGCATGCAGCCCGCGGCAGCCATGTCAGCTTCCGCCATGAGCATGGATATGAAATCATCGCCGCACTCATCGACCAGGGCGTCATCGGAGACTACCGCGAACCGGAAGTCCTGCGCTTTGGCATCACCCCGCTGTACCTGACGCGCACCGATATCTGGGATGCCGTGGAGAAACTGCGTGAAATTCTGCACACCAATGCGTGGCAGCGCGAAGAGTACGCCGTGCGTAATGCCGTGACATGACGCAAATTCCCCCGGTTTCGGGCCATCCCGGGGCCGAAGCCGGCGAATCAGCGCGGGAGTAACCTTGAGAGCAGCACGGCATTTTCGATGCCGTGCTGTTCGCATAGGTCTAAGGGAGCATTGTTGGGCAAGCAGCCGGTACGCGCCACTGAAGTCGGTTCGGGGTTGAAGAAGTCGCTGACTCCTGGGCAGATGTCCATGATCGCGCTGGGCAGCGCCATCGGCACCGGCCTGTTCGCCGGCAGCAAGCTCGCCATCGCCATGGCCGGCCCTTCGGTGATCATCAGCTACCTCATTGGCGGCGTCGTCGCCCTGCTGGTCATGGGCGCCTTGGCGGAAATGACTGTCAAGCAGCCGGTGGCCGGTTCCTTCGGCGTCTATGCCGAACGCTACCTGGGACGGTTCGCCGGATACCTGACCAAGTACCTGTACTGGTCAGCGCTGATCTTTGCGGTGGGCACCGAAGTCAGCGCGGTGGGCGAGTACATGCAGTACTGGTTCCCCGCAATCCCCGGGCTGGTGTGGGTCCTGGTCTTCTCGGCCGCGCTATTGGGCGTGAACTTCTCCAGCGTGAAGATCTTCGGAACCACCGAATACTGGTTCTCCGCGATCAAGGTCTTCGCGGTGATCGCGTTCATCATCATCGCCCTCTGGCTGGTCTTCCACGACCCCAGCGACCAGTTCGGGTTCCACAACTACTCGGCCGAGGGCGGCTTCTTCGCCAACGGCCCGTTCGGCATGTGGAGCGCTGTCATCGTCGCGATCTTCTCCTACATGGGCGTCGAGGCGATCTCCATTGCCGCCGCCGAGGCGAAGAACCCGAAGCTCGCGGTGCGCAAGGCCTTCAAGGTCTCCTTCCTGCGATTGCTGCTCTTCTACGTGTTCACCATGTCCCTGATCCTCGCCGTGGCCCCAACCAGCGAATTGCTGGCCGGCGGTTCGCCATTTGTCACCGTGATGTCGCAGATTGGCATCCCGTTCGCCGACTCGGTGCTGAACCTCGTGCTCATCATCGCCGCGCTCTCGGCGATGAACGCCCAGCTCTACGCGGCCACCCGGATGCTGCATTCGCTGGCTGATTCCGGCCACGCACCGCGCCTGGCGCACCGGACCAACCGCGCGGGCGCACCGGTGCACGCGGTGTGGATGTCAGCCGGCGGCATCGCTGTGGCGGCAGGGGTGTATGCGATGGTCCCGGAGGGAGGCTTCGGCATCATGATGTCGCTGGCCACCTTCGGCGCATTGGCCACCTGGTTCATGATCCTGCTGACCCATGTGTCCTTCCGCCGCCAGGTGCGCCTGGACCGGTCCGTCCTGGAATTCAAGCTGCCAGGCTACCCGGCCGCCTCGATGCTCGGCGCTGTGCTGCTGGGCGGCCTGCTGATGACCTCGTTCTTCGTGCCGGAATTCAAGTACACGCTGATCTTCGGCGTGCCTTTCGTGATCGTGATGTCGGTGCTCTACAAGCTGGTCTTCGCCGGGAAGAAGCAGCCGGCGGCGAAGTAGCGGAGCTGGCCGCCGCGTGCTGTTCCACTGGAGAACGGCGGCACGGGCACTAAGATCTTAAAGGGCGTGCCAGTTGGCAGGTGCCGCAACTATCGAGGAGCAATGGTGGCCAAGCTGTATTTCCGCTACGGAGCGATGAACTCGGGCAAATCCACGAGCTTGCTGCAGGCCGCCTTCAACTACGAGGAACGCGGCCAGCGCATCCTGCTGGCCAAGCCCGGGATCGATACCAAGGGCGAGAGCTCCATCGTTTCCCGGCTCGGCATCGAACGCGAGGTCGACTTCAGCGTGGGCCCGGAAGAGAACCTGCGCGAGAAGTTCGCGGCCCACAGCCTGGGCGATGACCCCGATGCTCTGCTGCCGCATGTGGATGCGCCACCGGTGGCCTGCCTGCTGGTGGATGAAGCGCAATTCCTTTCCCGCACCCAGGTCGATGACCTGTTGCGCATCGCCGTGCTCGATGATGTCCCGGTGCTTGCCTACGGGATCCGCACCGACTTCCGCACCCGTGCCTTCCCTGGCTCGGCGCGCTTGATGGAGCTGGCGCACTCCCTTGAAGAGCTGAAGACCATTTGCCGTTGCGGGCGCAAGGCCATGTTCAATACCCGCCGCTCGGGGGAGACGATTGTCTTTGACGGGGACCAGGTCGCGATCGACGGCGAAGAGGTCTGGTACGAGTCGCTGTGCGCCGCCTGCTATCTGGAAGCGTCCGGCGGCAACCTGGGCTAGCTTGGCGAGCTAGCCGATGAGGCCGGCAACTGCCCGCTGCAGGCCCCAGTCGAAGCCGTCAGCCAGCGGTGCGTCGACATCGAGCTGGACGAGGTTCTGCCGGTAGGCCACCGAGCCGAGCACGTGGTTCAGGATCAGCTGCTGCCCATGGCGGGCGTTCTCGGCAGCCAGGCCCGCCGCTTCCAGCAGGGCGCGAAGCTGCAGGACCGGTTGCAGTTCGGTGGCCTGCATGGCGGTGGCGACTTCAATGACCTCGGGGCTGTCCTGGATCGGCAGCAATGCGAGGTAGAGCTTGCGCGCCAGCTGGAGGATTGCCTCGGCAGGGGAAGCATAGTCGGCGGCAGCCACCGACAACGCAGGGGTGTTCAGCAGCTGGGCGGCAACCTGCGCCAGCAGCTCCTGCTTGTTCTTCACATGCCAGTACAGGGCGCCGACCTGGACATCGAGTTCCTTGGCCAATCGGCGCATGGACAAGTCAGCCAGCCCGAACTGCTGCAGGATGCCAACCGCGGTGTCCACGACCGTTAACTGAGTCAATGCCATGGTGACAAGTCTAGTCGCACCGCCGGTGCGCGCTCAGGCGCCAAGCTCCGTGCGGGCAAGGAAATCGTTGCGGAACTGGCTGGAAGCCAGTGCGCGATAGCGTTCCAGTATCTGCGGGGCCGGTTCCATTGCCGGGACTTGGGCAGTGCCCTGGGCCCAATTGGGGAATTCCCCGGCCAGTACGCCGGCCGCCTGGCGGGCCGCCCCATCGGCGACGTATTCACCCGGCGCCGGGAGCAGGATCGGCAAGCCGAGGATCTGGGCGGCGATTTGCTGGACCGCGCGGGACTGCGCACCACCCCCGACAAGGATGATGCGCTGCGCTTCAACCCCTTGGGCTTCCAGTGCGCGCAGGCCGTCGGCTAGCGAGCAAACCACCGCTTCCACGGCGCTGCGGGCCAGATTCGCGGCGGTGTAGTTGGCTCGGGTGATGCCATGCAGCGAGCCGGTGGCCTCTGGCAGGTTCGGGGTGCGCTCGCCGTCGAAGTAGGGCAGCAGCACCAGGCCGTCGCAGCCCGGGGCGGCGGACAGTGCCAGGTCGTTGAATTCCTTGAGGCTGACCTGCAGCAGGTTGGCGGTGGCGTCGAAGATGCGGGTGGCATTCAGGGTGCATACCAATGGCAGGTAGTTGCCGGTGGCGTCGGCGAATCCTGCCACCAGGCCGGAGGCATCTGCCGAGGGGGAACCGGCAACTGCGAAGACGGTGCCGGAGGTGCCCAGGGACATGACGACGTCGCCCACCTGCGCGCCTACGCCCAAGCCGGCCGCGGCGTTATCGCCGGCACCGGGGCCGATGAGTGCCCCGGAAGCGGTGCGGCCGATGGATTCCAGCGGTCCTGCAACCTGCGGCAGCAGCGGGACATGGCCCAGGTGCTGCGCGAGCGCCTCGAAGTCATAGGCGTTTTCGGTGGCGCGGTAGTAGCCGGTGCCCGAGGCATCCGAGCGGTCGGTGCGCAGGGCCGCCAGTCCGGTGGCCCCGGAGCCGGGGCCGTAGCCGGCCAGCCGCCAGGACAGCCAATCGTGCGGCAGACAGACGGCCGCGACCTTGGCCGCGTTCTGCGGCTCATGGTCCTTCAGCCAGCGCAGCTTGGCCAGCGTGATCGAGGAGACCGGGACGGTGCCGGTGCGCTGCGCCCAGTACCTGGCGCCCACCGCGGCATCGCCCTGGCCTGCCTCGGCGATGATCTGGCTGGCCGCCTGCGCGCTGCGCGTGTCGTTCCACAGCAGTGCCGGGCGGATCACCGCCCCGCTGGCGTCGAGAACCACCATGCCATGCTGCTGCCCGCCCACCGAGATGGCATCCACGTCATCCAGGCCCCCGGCCTGGGCGATCGCTTCCTGCAATGCGCTGTACCAGGCTTCGGGGTCCACTTCGCTGCCCTCGGGGTGCGCGGCACGGCCGGAGCGGACCAGGGCGCCAGTTGCGGCGTCGCGGATGAGGACCTTGCATGACTGGGTGGAGGAGTCTATGCCGGCAACGAGCGTCATTGTTCTTAGGCTGCTTTCTGCGGTGGGCGGGTGCTGTAGGTTCAGCGGGCGTTGAGCAGGTGCTCGATGGCCAGCTGGTTCAGGCGGACGAACGCGAAATTGCGCTGCGCGGCGGCGTTGGCGTCGAAGTCGGCGAAGCTCGCCGCATCGGCCATCAGCTGCTGCGCACTCTCGCCGGCGCCCAGGGTGCTTTCGCCCAGCTCGAACACGCCCGAGAGCTCCATGGCCTCCTGTACCTCGGGGTCTGCGCGGAATGCGGTGGCGCGTTCCTTGAGCATCAGGTACATGGACATGTTGGCCTGGGCCGAGTCCCACACACCGTCGTAGCCGTCGGTGCGCGATGGCTTGTAGTCGAAGTGGCGCGGGCCATCGTACGTAGGCCCGCCGTTCGGGAAGCCGTTTTCCAGCAGGTCCACGGTGAAGAAGGCGCTGGCCAGGTCGCCGTGGCCGAAGACCAGGTCCTGGTCGTACTTGATGCCGCGCTGGCCGTTGAGGTCGATGTGGAACAGCTTGCCGGCCCATAGTGCCTGGGCGATGCCGTGGGTGAAGTTCAGGCCGGCCATCTGCTCATGTCCGGTTTCCGGGTTCAGCCCGACAATGTCGCCGTGTTCCAGCTGCCCGATGAAGGCCAGGCCGTGGCCGACGGTGGGCAGGAAGATGTCGCCGCGCGGCTCATTGGGCTTCGGCTCCAGCGCGATGCGCAGGTTGTAGCCTTTTTCCTTGATGTAGCCGGCAGCGGTGTCCACGCCTTCGCGCATGCGGTCCAGCGCCGCGGCCAAATCCTTGGAGCCATCGTATTCGCTGCCTTCGCGCCCGCCCCACATGACGAAGGTTTCGGCGCCCATTTCGGCAGCCAGATCGATATTGTGCAGCACCTTGGCCAGCGCGAAGCGGCGGATCGAACGGTCATTGGAGGTGAAGCCGCCGTCCTTGAAGACCGGGTGGCTGAACAGGTTGGTGGTCACCATCGGGACCTTCAACCCGGTTTCCTCCAGCGCCGTGCGGAAGCCTGCCAGGATCTGTTCACGTTCCGCCTCGGTGGCGTCGAAGGGAACCAGGTCGTTGTCGTGGAAGGTGATGCCGTAGGCGCCGAGCTCGGCCAGCTTGTGCACAGCTTCCACCGGGTCCAGGTTCTCGCGGGTGGCGACGCCGAAGGGGTCGACGCCGGACCAGCTCACGGTCCACAATCCAAAAGTGAAGCGGTCGGCGGCGGTTGGCTGAAGGGTCATGGGATGCATCCTTGGATCGGGGTGTGGTGGTTTCCACCATTTAGTTTATGTTCTGAACTATATGGGTGGCCATGCGCTAGAGTCAATAGCGAAGAACATCAGTCCGGTCGCCAATTTCCCAGGAGCAGGCATGCGCACGACAACAGCCAAAACCCAGCCTGCGCCGTCCACGGCGCCGGGCAGCGTGGGGGATGTCCGCAAGGCGAACCTGGCCAGGGTGCTTGCGGTGATTGCCGGGGCCGCCAGCGGCCAGCGCCTGTCCCGCGCCGATATCGCGGCCCGCAGCAAGCTCACCAAGGCCTCGGTATCCAGCCTGGTTGCGGATCTGCTGGAAACCGGCCTGGTCATCGAAATCGGGGTGCACCGCGACGGTGAACGCGGCAGGCCCTCGGTGGGGCTGGTGCTGAACCCGGCACGCTGCGTGATCGGCATGGAAATCAATGTCGACTACATCTCCGCCGGGTTGGTCGACCTGTCCGGGAAATTGCTGGATCACCGGATCGTCGCCCGCGCCAACGGCACAGCCACCACCGAGCGGGTCATGGCTGCCCTCGGCGAGCTGAGTGCCGAGATGCAGCAGGCAGCCACGGCCCAGGGACTTGAAATCCTGGGCGGGGCGCTCGCCGTGCCGGGCCTGGTGGACGAGGAAAAATTCATGGTGCTCCAGGCCCCGAACCTGGGCTGGGCGGACCAGGTGCTGGATGCCGCGAAGCTGCTGGCCGAGCCGAAGACCCGCGTCCGCCTGTTCAATGAGGCCAATGCCTCCGCGCTGGCGCAGCTGCAGCTGATGGAGCCGGGCCAGCGGGACTTCCTGTTCGTTTCCGGCGAAGTGGGCATCGGCGGCGGCGTGGTCATCGACGCGCAACTCTTCACCGGCCCGCAGGGCCACGCGGGCGAACTGGGCCACGTGGTGATCCAGCCGGGAGGCAATCCCTGCAGCTGCGGCGGACAGGGCTGCCTGGAAACCGTGGCCGGCCAGGAAGCAATCCTGGCGGCCGCCGAATCGGCCGATTCCGCGCACGGCCTCTCGCGCCAGCAGCGCATCGGCAATTTCTACCGGGCCCTGGAGGGGGGAGAAGAAAAAGCGCTGCGCGCGGTGGCCGAAGCCGGAACCGCGGTGGGCATCGCCCTGGCCTCCACGCTGCGCCTGTTCAATATCTCCACCGTGGTGTTCGGCGGGCATTTCGCCGCCCTGGAACGGTGGCTGCTGCCGGCGGTCCATGAGGCATTGCAGGCCCACGCGCCGGGCATCGCCAGCGAAGCCAAGCTGGCGTGCTCGCCGCTGGGGCAGGCCGGCGCCTTGGCCGGCGCGGCGCGAAGCGTGGTCGGGGACCTGCTCGAAGCCCCGCACCAGCTGGTGGCCTAGGGTGCGCTGACCGGCTGCTGCAGCTCGGTCACCCAATCGGCCTGGTCTTCCGACGCGGCCCGCAGATACACTTCGCGGCACGGCCCGGAGGGCACCAGCCCGCGGGCCAGCACCTCGTCATGCACCGCCTGCCAGCTTTCGTGGATGCTGTCCATGGCCCCCAGATGCATTCCGCAGATGGCCTCGGGAACCGCGGGCAGCTCGATGATTTCGGCGCCGTCGACGGCGTCAGCCGTGCTGGCGTACCCGGCAATGACTTCCATTCCGGACTCGCTGCCGGTGTACTGCGCAATTGGCGTCGCCAGGCTCTGCCCAGACAGCGCCTGGGCGACACGGTCGAACACTCCACCGATCAGCCCGGCGATCTGGGGTTGCTCGGCCACCGTGAAGCGGCCGGCGGCCAAGCGTACCGCAGGCAGCGGCTTATGGATGATTTCAATGCGTGACATGAGTTTCTCCTTCGAGATCAAGCGCAGGCGCCGTTGCACATCCTGCAACCGCTGCGTGGCGAGCCGGTGTTCGGCCTCGACCTGCGCAGCACGGTGCCGCAGGTGCCCAGCAATCTCTTCCGCGGTGGCTCCCCGATCAAGGATCGAGGACACCTCCTCCAGCCCGAATCCCAGTTCGCGCAGCGCAACGATCTGGTGCAAGCGCTGAAGCTGGGAGGGGTCGTAGGAACGGTAGCCGGTGAACGGGTCCACGTGGGCGGGTTTGAGCACCCCGGCGGTATCCCAGTGCCGCAGCATGCGGTGGGTCACCTGGCCGATTTGCGCAAACGCGCCGATGGATAACATGCTTCAGTTCTCCGCCCTCACACAGTGTCAGGGTCAAGTTTGCTTGAAAAAGCCGCGGATATCCACGAATAACCCCGGCTCCGTGACCTACAGCTCGAGATTCGCTAATCGTTTCGGTAAACTTTGGTCGTAAGAGCCCCTAACTCTTGCAACGGACCTCCGGGTTTCAGTGAGCAGGACAGGGGCATATTTTTTGCCCGGCACCGTGCCGGGACGGCGCTAAGCACGCCGCAACCGCTGCTTAAAGCAAGGGGGAGGATCCCATGCCAGCAATCGTGATCGTCGGAGCCCAATGGGGCGATGAAGGCAAAGGAAAGGCTACCGACCTGCTCGGTGGCAAGGTCGACTACGTAGTGAAGCCAAACGGCGGCAACAACGCCGGGCACACAGTGGTCGTAGGCGGCGAGAAGTACGAGCTCAAGCTCCTTCCAGCCGGCATCCTTTCGCCGAACGCCACTCCGATTATCGGCAATGGCTGCGTGGTGAACCTTGAGGCCCTCTTCGAAGAGATCGATGGCCTGGAGTCCCGCGGTGCCGATACCTCCAAGCTGCGCGTTTCGGCCAACGCCCACCTGGTCGCCCCTTACCACCAGACCATGGACAAGGTCACCGAACGCTTCCTGGGCAAGCGGGCCATCGGCACCACCGGCCGCGGCATCGGTCCCGCCTACATGGACAAGGTCGGACGCCTGGGCATCCGCGTGCAGGACGTCTTCGACGAATCGATCCTGCGCCAGAAGGTCGAAGGCGCGCTGCGCCAGAAGAACGAGCTGCTGGTCAAGATCTACAACCGCCGCAGCGTCGAGGTCGAGGAAATCGTCTCGTACTTCCTGTCCTACGCCGAGCGCCTGCGCCCGCTGGTCATCGACTCCACCTACGAGCTGAACAAGGCGCTGGACGAGGACAAGGTCGTGCTGATGGAAGGCGGCCAGGCCACCTTCCTGGACGTGGACCACGGCACCTACCCGTTCGTGACCTCTTCCAACCCGACCGCCGGCGGCGCTTCGGTGGGTTCGGGCATCGGCCCGACCCGCATCACCCGTTCGATCGGCATCATCAAGGCCTACACCACCCGCGTGGGTGCCGGTCCGTTCCCCACCGAGCTGTTCGACGACATGGGCATCTACCTGCAGAAGACCGGCGGCGAGTACGGCGTGAACACCGGCCGCCCGCGCCGCTGCGGCTGGTACGACGCGGTGCTGGCCCGCCACGCTTCGCGCGTGAACGGCTTCACCGACTATTTCGTGACCAAGCTGGACGTGCTCACCAACATCGAGCAGATCCCGGTCTGTGTGGCCTACGACGTGGATGGCGTGCGCCACGACGAGATGCCGATGACCCAGACCGAGTTCCACCATGCGAAGCCGATCTTCGAGTACTTCCCGGGCTGGACCGAGGACATCTCCGGGGCCAAGACACTGGAAGACCTGCCGGAGAACGCCCGCAACTACATCCTGGCCCTGGAGAAGATCAGCGGCACCCGGATCTCCGCCATTGGCGTGGGTCCTGACCGCGACCAGACCATCGTGCGCCACGATCTGATCAACGACTAGTTCCGACAGTTACGCGGAAACCCCCAGTAGGAGCATCCTGCTGGGGGTTTCCTCATACCTGTCATAAGCGGAGTACCGGTGCCCAGAGGAGAACCTTCCGCCAGCGGAGCGGCTACGGTTCGACGCTGACGCCTTCTTCCCTGGATTTGCCCGAGACCCGCAAGTTCCACTGGGTGAGCACCTTGGAATCGGTGGCCTTGGTGACAGCGGAGACCACGGCAAAGGTCGCCGCGGAGGCGATCAGGCCGTAGTAGATCGGTTCGTTGGCGTAGACGCCATCGAACTTGTTCTCAGCTTGGATCTCCAAGATGATCATGGTGCCCAGCGTGACCACGGTGCCCACGGCCATGGACGCAGTTGCGCCCGCGCCGTTGCCGCGCTTCCACAGCAGGCCGCCGATGATGGCCACCAGCAGGCCGCCGACCAGGATGTCGTAGGCGATGGTCAGCGCGGCGACTACGTCGTCGACGAGGATCGCCAGGGTCACCGTGACGATGCCGAGGACCAGCACCCAAATGCGGTTCGCCCGCACGTCGTGCTCCGGGTTCAGATCGGTGTTCACCTGGATATCCTTGCCGAACCAGCTGGCCACGAATGGGGTCACGTCGGTACGGGCCACGGTAGCCGCTGCAATCAGCGCGCCCGACGCGGTGGACATCATCGCGGCCACGGCGGCGGCCATGACCAATCCGCCCACGGCTACCGGCAGCAGCTGGGTGGCGACCTCGGCGTAGACCACGTCCTTGTTGTCTGCCGCCCCGACGATATCCGGCAGGGCGACCTTGGCCGCCATGCCGATGAGCGCGCCGGCGATGCCATAGACGATGCAGTAGATCCCGGCGGTGGTACCGCCCCAGCGGGCGACCTTCGGGGTCTTCGCGGTGAACACGCGCTGCCAGATGTCCTGGCCGATCAGCAGGCCCAGGGTGTAGACCACGAAGTAGGTGATGATGGACTGCACGCCGATGCCGGTGATGTCGAAGAATTCTGCACCGATGCGTTCGCGGATGCCGTCCAGGCCGCCGGCGGCATGCATGGAGAATGGCAGCATCAGGGCGAAGATGCCGATGGTCTTGATGATGAACTGAACCTGGTCGGCCAGGGTAATGGACCACATGCCGCCGATGGTCGAGTAGACGACCACGATGGCGCCGCCGATGGCGATGGCCAGCCATTTCTCCCAGCCGAAGAGCACCACGAAGATGGTGGCGTAGGCGCTGGTGGAGGTGGCGCAGAGCATCAGCGTATAAGCCAGCATGACGATGCCGGAGGTGTTTGTAGCTGTCTGGCTTCCATAGCGCAGGGAGAGCATTTGCGAAACGGTGAAGACCTTGAGCTTCTGCAGCGTCGGGGCGAACGCCAGCGACAGCAGGATCACGCCGGCGCCGATGGCGACCACGAGCCACATGCCGGAAATGCCCCACTTGTAGCCCAGGCCCACGCCGCCCACGGTGGAGGCGCCGCCAAGCACCACTGCGGCCATGGTTCCGGTATAGAGGAACGGGCCGAGGCGGCGGCCGGCCACCAGGTAGTCGCTGCTGTTCTTGGTGCGGGACTTGCCCCACCAGCCAAAGGCCAGCATTGCGGCCAGGTAGGCGGCGACAATCGCGCCGTTGATGAATTCCATGGAGAACCTCGATGTCCGGGCGCATGCAGCGCTTACTGTAAGTAAACTTTTGTTGCACCATAGGCTACTCGCGCTTAAGTCGCCGATCAATGAAATTGGCAATTATTGCCTGCCACACGGCTCGCGCCGGCTGTGATGTGATGAATCAAACTGTTCCATCCAGTGAAACTTTCTAGACATTTTGCGTCGAAATATGCTTCACGTACGGCATCGTGTCACATATGCGTAGCATTCGATCGGCAATGTGTGCAGTCGCAGCTTGTTTAGTACTGTTTCAGGTTGACGCAGCGTTGCATCGTTGGCCAGCAGGGCCGTTTCCCCGCCGTTGCGTCAGATGATTTCCCGAAACCAGAAAGACGCCTAGAAGATGAGTGAAAAAGGTCAGGGCCTGACGAAGAAGTCGGCCGGACACGTCATTGTCGACACGCTTGCCGCGCACGGCGTGGAACGAGCCTACGTAGTACCGGGTGAAAGCTACCTGGATGTCCTGGACGGGCTGCATAACTCGCCAATCGAAACCGTGGTCTGCCGCCACGAAGGCGGAGCCACCTACATGGCCGAAGCCGAAGGCAAGATGCACCAGCGTCCCGGCGTTGCCATGGTGACCCGCGGACCCGGAGCCGCCAATGCCCACGTCGGCCTGCATACCGCATGGCAGGACTCGACCCCGCTGGTGCTGTTCGTGGGATTGATCCCGTTCGAGCACCGTGAAAAGGAAGCCTTTCAGGAATTCGATCCGAAGGCATGGTTCGGCACCGGCGCCAAGCGCGTCATGATTCTGGACCACGCCGATCGCGCCAGCGAAGTCGTCGCCGAGGCAATGTTCGCCGCGATGTCCGGACGCCCGGGCCCGGTGGTTGTCGGCCTGCCGGAAGACATCATCCGCAACGAAATTTCTGCCGAAATCCACCCGGAAATCCCGGTGGCCACCGGCGGCATGACCGTAACCGACTGGAAGGCGCTGAACTCCGCCCTGCAGGAAGCAGACAAGCCGCTGTTCATCTTCGGTGGCAACGACTGGTCCCACGAGGGTGCCGCGGACTTCACCCGCTGGCTCGAGGAGCACGACCTGCCGGCCGCTGCCGAATGGCGTTGCGAGGGCACCGTGCCTTTCAGCTCGCCATCCTATGTCGGACCGATCGGCTACGGCCGCCCCAAGCCGACCTATGATCTGCTGGAGGAAACTGACCTGCTGATCTTCGTCGGCACGGTTCCAGGCGATGTCATCACCGACGGCTTCAACGTCCGCCAGAACTGGGACAAGAAGAACTTCCTCGTCACCATCGACCCGTCGCTGCGCGGGCGTTCCGGCCCGGTATCGCACCAGATTGTCGCCAAGCCTGATGTCTTTGTCCGCGACCTGCTGCTGATGGATCTGCCGGTCAAGGAATCCTGGAAGGAATGGACCTCGCGGATGCGTGGCGAGCAGGAGAAGTTCGCCGAGCTTCCACCGGCACAGCCATCCGAAGGCCAGGCAAAGATGGCCACCATGATGGCCAATCTGGTCGAATCCCTTCCGGAAGATGCCATGGTGACCTTCGGCGCCGGCGAGCACACCAACTGGGCCCACCGCTACTTCCCGACCAACGGTTACGCTTCCATGCTCTCGGCACGCAACGGTTCCATGGGCTACTCGATCCCTTCGGCCGTCGCCGCATCGCTGAATTACCCGGGCCGCCGCGTGGTGAGCATCGCCGGTGACGGCGAGTTCTTGATGAACGGCCAGGAGCTGGCAACTGCCGCCCAGTACGGCGCCACCCCGCTGGTGATCATCATGGACAACCAGCAGTACGGAACCATCCGCACCCACCAGGAACGCCAGTACCCGGAACGTGTCTCCGGAACCCAGTTGCTGAATCCCGACTTCGCGTTGATGGCGCAGTCCTTCGGCGGCTTCGGCGTCCGCGTCGAGGATGATGCAGATGTTCCGGCGGCACTGGCAAGTGCGCTGCGGGCTATCGACGAGAATAAGCAGTTCGCGTTGATCCACTTGGTGGTGGAGCAGGGCGTCAAGGCCTACTAGGCGCTTGCTCTCTTCAGCAAACCGTCTGGTCTGCGATGCGCAATTCCAGCGGGTATCGTTTTGGACGATGCCCGCTGGACGCTTTTAACCAGGAAGCCGAGGCAGGCCCGAACCTGGTACTGTCCAGCGGCCAGCTTCGGGCCACCGCCGTAGCGCGTAGAAGATCACAACCGCGCGGGCCGTTCTGTCTTGGCACGCGCCCGCTGAGGAAATAAGATGAATTGCTACCGAATCCCGTGAGCACTAGAACCCCGACCACGAGGTGGATAATCTGATGGCACAGATGAGCGAAGAGCTCATTGAGCAGTGGGCCGACGCGACTGCTGAAATCTACAATGAGTCCCTGACTGGCATTAACCTGACCCGTCTGCCCGAGGCAGTGGCCCAGTACGTCGAACTCTTCGCGCAGAGCGAGAACCTGACGTTCAACGGGGAAGCCACCCCCACCGATTACTTTGACAATCACCCATTCCTCGCAGTGACCGCAGTGCTCAACAGCCCTGAGGCGATGGAGGTGCTGGATTCCGACGCGCAGGACGCATTGGACGCCATGGCCGACTTCACCGAGGCCTGGTACAACTTCGACCTCGAGAACGAGCCCGAACTGGGCATCTCCGAGGCCGATGACGACGGCGACGAAGACTGGTAAGTCTTCCCCCGGCTAAGGCCGGCACCCAGCAGCACCATGCTCGCTGGGTGCCGGCCTTTGCCGTTGGATAGCGGGAAATGGATCGCATGGCAACAGCCATGGAACTATTCCATTTGGCCGCCGAGGGTGGCACTATTCGCATATGAGCCAGTTCAGCGTCTTCGAGAGCACCGTGGTCATCCACCTGCCGGTGCACCGTGTCTGGGAGCTGCTTACCGATTGGGCAGCAACACCCTTGTGGATCCATGGCATCGGTTCCATGCATTCGGACGACCCGGAACTCAAGGTCGGCACCAACCTCGTGTACCGCGTGGCCGGGCATGAACGCGTGTATCGCGTCCATGACCTTATCGAGAACCGCCTGCTGATCCTGCATACCTCGGAAAATCCCGATGGGCTCTCCTACCGCTACGACCTGAAGGATGACGCGGGGCACACCGAGGTAGTGCTGCAGGTGGCGATCATCAATCCGGACCTGACAGTGGAGCAGTGCGAGGAGCTGGCGGCGAATATCCGTGAAAGCGAAGGCGACAAGCTGGACCAGCTGCGGCTCTACGCAGAGCAGGCTCCCTGAGCGGCAGCCGTTGGCGGGCAGCTATTTGGCAGAGCCGGGAGCCGGCGCCGAGGCGTAGGCCTTCGAGTTCTCCAGCTGGCCATTGAAGAGCTGGTCCACGGTGACCGGGGTGTAGCCAGCGGCCTTCAATTTCTTCACCAGATCCGGCACGGCCTTGATTGAGCTCTCATGGATGTCATGCATCAGGATGATCGATCCCGGCTGGACTTCGTCCATGGCGATGCGCACGGTCTTCTTCGGATCATGGTGCTTCCAATCCAGGGTGTCCACATCCCATAGCACCAACGGGTAGGGGACCAGTCGATCATAAACGGCGCCGTGGCTCCCATAGGGAGGCCGGAAGACGGTCGGCTTCTTCCCGGCAGCCTTTTCTACCGCATCGCTGGTCCACCCCAGCTCATGCTCGATCTGCTCCCGGGTCAGCGACGTGAGATCCGCATGGTCCCAGGTGTGGCTGCCCAGCTGGTGGCCTTCGGCAGCCATGCGCTTGACCGTCTCGGGGTACTTGGCGATGTTCTTCCCGACGAGGAAGAAGGTCGCTGGCGCATCCGCCGCCTCCAGTTCGTCGAGCAGCCGTCCGGTGTATTGGCCGGGACCGTCATCGAAGGTCAGCGCCACGCAGCGGGCCATGGTGCAGTCCACCTGCTCGCTGGTGGCAGAGGCGGTCGGTTGCGCATCGGGCGCAGGTGCAGATACCGGGGAACATGAAACCAGGCAGGCCAGTGACAGCGGCAGCAGCAGGGACCGGCGCGCCACGCCGGGCAAACGGGAAATCATCCTTCCACCATCTCGCCATCCCGCAGCGATGCCCGGGACCTACACGCCCAAAGCCGCTGGGAATTCGATCCGTGCTCGCCTAACGCCAGCTGGCCGGAGCTTCTCAGCCGCGCTCGCCGTCCAGCGCGGCCGGGACTGGGGCCGAGAGCGGATGCGCGATCTCGTCGTGGGCAAATTTCCCTGCCCACCAGGCGATGATTCCGAACAATGGCGAGGCGAGGCCGGCGATGATGAAAATCGCCTGCAGGCTGAGCACCTGGGTCAAGGGCCCGGCGGCCGCCATGGACAGCGGCATCAGCGCCAGCGAGACGAAGAAATCCAGGCTGGAGATCCGTCCGAGCAGATGGCCTGGCACCCGGCGCTGGAGCAGGGTGCCCCAGATGACCATGCCCACGGCGTCGGTGATGCCGAAGGCCAGCAGGATCGCGAACAGCATCCAGGCTTCATCGACATAGCCCACCAAAGCCAGGGGCAGGGTGCCCAGGCACCAGCAAGCGGTCATCAGGCTCAGGTAGCGCCGCGGGAATTTCGCGGAGGCAACCAGCAGCGAGCCGATTGCCGAACCGAGGCCGAAGAAGGCCAGGGCGAAGCTGAACAGCTGCGCATCCCCGTGCAGGTTGCCGCTGACGATGAACGGGAGCAGCACCTCGAAGGGGCCGATGAAGGTGAACACGGAAATGACCGAGAACAGCAGCGTCCACAGCAGCCAGCGGGTGCGCACCGTGTAGCCGATGCCCTCGCGCAGCTGGCGCAGCATCCCGGGCTGCCCCTGGCCGTCAACTGGCCCCGGCGCGTTGTATGCCTGGCGGTTGGGGATCCGGCGCAGCATCAGCAGCGCCGCCAGGTGGACCACCGCGATGCCGACGATGGCATGCGCCGGCGACAGCGCGGCCACCACGAAGCCTGCGGCCATCGGTCCCAGGGCGGTGTGCACCACTGGACGGGCGGTTCCCTCCAGCCCGTTGGCGGCCAGCAGCTGCTCGGCGGGCAGCATCTTGGGCAGCAGTGCGGAGTAGGCCGGGTAGAAGAAGGCCGAACCTGCCCCGGTGCAGAAGCCGGCGAGGATCAGGTGCCACAGCTGCAGGACCTCGGTGATGGCCAGCAGCGCGGTGACGCCCATCACCGCCAGCGACAGCGCCTCGACCAGCATCACGATCCGCCGGCAGGAATGGCGGTCCGCCATGATCCCGCCGAGCAGCACGAAGCAGAGCAGCCCGGCGGCGCTGGCGGTGGCCACCGCTGACAGCTCCATCGGTCCGCCGCCCAAGCGGCGCACCTGGTAGACCATTGCCACGGCCCACATGCCGGCGGCAAAGGTGGAGAAGACGAGTGCGCTGGCCAGCAGGGCGTAGTCGCGGTAGGCGAACGGCTTGATGAGGCGCAGCGCAGAGGTTTTGAGCGCGCTCATGAAAGCTCCTGCGGTAGTGCGTAGGAACTATCATCCATCCAGTGATTGAGTTCTGTCAATCAGTGAGGGGGCTTTAAAGAAGCCGGGGACCATGCGGCGGCGCATGATCCCCGGGAAACCGCTGGAAACTACTCGGCGTCGTGGTCGGTCTCCAAGATGGTGACCAGCTGGTCAAGGGCAGCTTCTGCGCCTTCGCCCTCGGCACGCAGGACCACGGTGGTGCCGTGCTCAGCGCCCAGGCCCATCAGCGAGAGGATGCTCGAAGCGTCCATTGCCTCGTCTGCTGGCTCGCCTTCCAGAGCGATGGTGACCTCTACCGGAAGCTCTGCTGCTGCTTCGGCGAAGATTGCTGCCGGGCGGGCGTGCAGGCCGACGCGGCTGCCGATAATTGCTTTACGTTCTGCCATGATGGCTCCTTCAGGATCTTGTGAACGGTCGTTGAAGATAAATTCTAGTGGCCTACAGGCCGAAGCGGTCCAGTTCGCTCAGCTCGGCGCGAACAGCGCTGCGGGCCAGCTCGGCAGACGGAGCATCCAGTGCCAGCTTGGCCAGGCGCTGGGCCTTGGCGAAGTCCACGGTGCGAAGCACTGCGGAGACCGGAGCCAGCGCGCGCTTGTTCATTGACAAGGTGGTGACACCCAAGCCCACCAGGACCACGGCCAGCGCAGGGTCGGCTGCGGCCTCGCCGCAAACGCCTACCGGCTTGCCATCGGCGCTCTGGGCGCCTGCGGTAGTGGCAGCGACCATGTGTAGCACAGCTGGCTGCCATGGGTCGTTGAGCTCGGCCAAGGTGCCCAGCTGGCGATCCGCAGCCATGGTGTACTGGGTCAGATCATTGGTGCCAATGGAGACGAAGTCGCAGCGCTGCAGGATCTGGCCAGCCAGGACGGCGGCTGAAGGCACTTCGATCATGGTTCCGGCGGTAGCCAGGCCAGCAGCCTTGGCCATCTCGGCGAAATCCTGTGCCTCGGCCGGGGTGGAGATCATCGGGGCCATGACCCAGACATCTGCCTCGTGCTCGCTGGTCGCCTGGGCGATGGCCTTGAGCTGGCGTTCCAGCACACCCGGGCTGGTCAGGTCGGTGCGGTAGCCGCGAACACCCAGTGCCGGGTTCGGCTCGCTGGAGTCGGTCAAGAATGGCAACGGCTTATCCGCGCCGGCATCCAGGGTGCGAACAACAACCTTCTTGCCCGGGAAGGCGGCAAAAACGGCGCCGTACGCAGCAACCTGCTCCTCATGGGTCGGCTCTTTTTCCTTGCCCAGGAAGCAGAACTCGGTGCGCAGCAGGCCCACGCCTTCGGCGCCGGCTTCAGCTGCCAGCTGGGCGTCCTCGCCGCTGCCCACATTGGAGAGCAGCGGAACGCGGTAGCCATCGGCCAGCTCGCCGGTGCCGGAGAAGTCCGGCAGGACCTCGCGGTTGGCGTAGGTGGAGGCCAGGTGCTCTTCGGCTTCGGTGGGGTCGGTGATGACCTGTCCGTCGATGCCGTCGACAAAGACGTAGTCCCCATCGGCCAGCTCGGTGGTTTCCGGAGCGGCAACAATGGCTGGCAGCCCCAGCGAGCGGGCGATGATCGCGGTGTGCGACTGCGGTCCGCCATCGGAGGTGACCAGGGCCAGCACCTTGGCTGGGTCCAGGGTCGCGGTGTCCGCTGGCGCCAGATCCACGGCGGCCAGGATGAATGGCTCATCCGAATCCGGGATGCCCGGGGCAGGGACCCCGCGCAGTTCTGCCACGATGCGGGCGCGCACGTCCAGCACGTCGCCGGCGCGTTCAGCCATGTAGCCGCCCAGCGCGGTGAGCTGGGTAGCGACCGCGTCAGCGGCCTCCCAGATCGCCGATTCGGCGCAGGTGCCGCCGGCTACCAGCTTGGTGGCGGACTTGATCAGCGAACGGTCGCTGGCCATCAATGCGGTGGCCTTCAGCACGGCCTGCGCATCTCCGGTGGCCAGCGCTGCGCGCTCCTTGAGCCCAGCGGCCACGGCCTTGGAGGCCTCGGCCAGGCGCTGGGTTTCTTCCTCCGGGCTTACGCCCGCTGGCAGCGGCGCGCCATCTGCCGGTGCAACGATTGGCTCAGGCATGCGGCGCACGTACCCGATGACGCGTCCGGCGCTCACGCCTACTCCGGTGAACTGCTTGCTCATGCTGCGACCTTTGCCGGTTCAGCGGCTCCCGCAGGAGCCTTGCGTACATACTTCTTCAGAACGATAACTGCTGCTGCTGAGATAACCGTACCAATCAAGGTGGCCAGCAGGAACAGCGGCCAGGTGTTGTTCATGGCGAAGAAGACGAAGATGCCGCCGTGCGGGGCCTGGCTGACCACATCGAAGCTCATGATCAGCGAGCCGGTAACACCGGCACCGATCATCGAGGCCGGGATCACGCGCAGCGGGTCGGCTGCGGCGAATGGAATGGCGCCTTCCGAGATGAATGCGGCACCCAGCAGCCAGGCGGCCTTGCCGTTTTCGCGTTCGGCTTCGGTGAACAGCTTGGAAGCGACGGTGGTGGCTAGGGCCAGAGCCAGTGGCGGAACCATGCCGGCGGCCATGACGGCAGCCATGATCATCATCGGGGCGGGGTTATCGGCCAGCGATGCGGTACCCAGTCCGGCCACGGCGAAGGAGTACGCCACCTTGTTCACCGGTCCCCCGAGGTCGATGGCCATCATCAGTCCGAGCACCAGGCCGAGCACGGCTGCGGCGGTGCCGGACATGCCCGAAAGCCAGCCGTTCAAGGCTTCGGTCAGCTTGGCGATAGGACCACCGAGGAACAGGAACATCAAGCCCGAGGCGATGATCGAGCCCAGCAGCGGCACGATGACCACGGGCATCAGCCCGCGCATCCAGCGTGGAACATTCCACGAGTTGATCCAGCGGCAGGCTAGGCCGGCGATCAAGCCGCCGACAATGCCGCCGATGAACCCGGCCCCCATGAAGCCGGCCACCGCGCCTGCGGTGAAGCCCGGCGCGATGCCCGGGCGGTCGGCGTAGGCGTAGGCGATGTAGCCGCCCAGCGCCGGAACCAGGAAGCCCATGGACAGGCCACCGATCTTGAACGCCACCGCGCCGAGGTAGGCTCCCAGTGGTCCGAATGGGGTCTCAAGCTGCGACATGACGTCGGCACCGGGCAGGTTGAACAGGGTGTTGGATCCCAGCACGTCATCGGCCACATCAGTGATCGAGTAGCCGCCGAGCAGGAAGCCCAGCGCGATGAGCAGGCCGCCACCGGCAACAAAAGGAATCATGTAGGAGACACCGGTGAGCAGAGCGCGCTTCAGGCCCGCGCCGAAGGACTCGGAGCCGTTCTTCTCCTCGGCCGTTGCGGTGGTCCCGGCGGGAACGCGGCGTGCCTGCGGATCCTCGGAGGCGGCGATGGCGTCGTTGATCAGCTTTTCCGGCTCATCGATGCCGCGCTTGACCGGAACCTGGATGACCGGCTTGCCGGCGAAGCGGCCACGGTCACGCACGTCTACGTCCACCGCGAAGATCACTGCGTCGGCAGCTTCGACCACTGCCGGGTCCAGCGGGGTGGAACCCGAGGAGCCCTGGGTTTCCACGGCGAAGTCCACGCCCATTTCCTCGGCGGTCTGGGCCAGCGAGTCGGCGGCCATGTAGGTGTGGGCGATGCCGGTAGGGCATGCGGTCACCGCGACGATCGACTTCTTCTTAGGTCCCGCAGTGGCTGCCGGGGCCTCGGAAGCGGCTGGAGCGGCCGCGGCTACAGGGGCGGAGGCCGGCTTGTCGGCAACAACTTCGCGTACCAGTTCCACGATCTGAGCTTCGCTTTGCGCTTCGCGCAGCGAGCCGGTGAAGGACTTCTTGACCAGCGCGCGGGCGAGCTTGGAGAGCAGCTTCAGGTGGGCCTGGTCGGCGCCATCCGGGGCGGCGATGAAGAAGACCAGGTCGGCTTCGCCGTCCTTGGCGCCGAAGTCGACCTTCGGGTTCAGGCGGGCCATGGCCAGGGTCGGCTCGGTCACCGCGGCCGAACGGCAATGCGGGATGGCAATGCCGCCGGGAACGCCCGTGGCGGTCTTGGCTTCGCGGGCCTTGCCGTCGGCAGCCAGGGCACCGGCATCGGTGGCACGGCCCTGTTCAGCAACCAGCGAGGCCAGCTTTTCGATGACTTCACTCGTGCTGTTGCCCAGATCGGCATCGAGCAGCACGAGCTCTGCGGTGATTAGTTCACTCATGACTCGGTTCCTTGCTTTGGAGTAAGTTCGTGGACGGTGACGGCGTCAACGGTGAGATCGGATTGGGTCGGGATGGTGGAGCCTGGCAGCTGCGTGGCGGCAGCCCCGTAGGCGACGGCGTTTTTCAGCCGTTCAGGGGCGCTGGCCCCTGCAACATCTGCCAGCAGGTAGCCGGCCAGCGACGAGTCGCCGGCCCCCACCGTGCTGCGCGGGGTGATCGGGGTGTGCGTTCCGTGCCAGACGCCATCCTCGGTGACCAGCAGGGCGCCCTTGGCGCCCAGGGTGGCCAGGACTGCGCCGATGCCCTTGGCCAAAAGCTTTTGCGAGCATTCGGTGGCCAGCTCTACCGAGCCTTCCAGCGCTTCCTCGTCGCAGCCGCCGACCAGTTCAGCCAGTTCTTCGGCGTTGGGCTTGATCAGATCCGGGATGTGCTGCGCGCTGTGGGCGAAGAGCTCGACCAGCGGAGCGCCAGAGGTGTCCACCGCGATCTTCGGGCACTTCTCGCCCAGCTCGGCACGAAGCTTTGCGGTGAGCTGCGCGTAGAAGTCGGCGGGGACCTCTGGTGGCAGCGACCCGGCCAGCACCAGCCAGTTGGCTTCGGCGGCCGCGCCGGCGACCAGCGCGCTGAGCTCGGCCAGCTGGCCGGCATCAAGGCTCGGGCCAGGCTCGTTGATCTTGGTGGTGGTGCCATCGGGATCGGTCAGCGTGATGTTGGTGCGCAGCGGTTCGGTGATCGACAGGGTGCGGTGCGCCAGCTTGTCGCTGGACAGCGCGGTGATCAGTGGGTCGGTGCTGGCGCCGGGCAGTACGGCCAGGGTCGGGACGCCGGCCGCGGCGATGGCGCGGGAAACGTTCACGCCCTTGCCGGCGGCCTGCACGTGGCTGGCGGTGGCGCGCTGTACTGCGCCGTGGGAGAGCGGTTCGCCCAGTTCAATGGTTTTATCCAGTGCCGGGTTGACGGTCAGGGTCACAATCATGCGATCACCACTTCTACATCTGCGGCTTCCAAGGCGGCGGCGAGTTCTTCGCCGGGCTGCTGATCGGTGACCAGCGTGTCAACGGAATCCAGGCGGGCGAAGCAGACCAGGGTTTCCTGGTCGAACTTGGAGCTGTCGGCCAACAGGACCACGCGGCGTGCGCTGGTCACCAGTGCGCGCTTCACGGCCGCTTCCAGCGGATCGGGGGTGCTCAATCCGAAGCCTGCGTGCAGGCCGTTGGTGCCGATGAAGGCGATGTCCGCGCGGTGCCGCGAGTATTCCTCGACGGTCTGCGCTCCGGAGGTCGCGCCGGTCAGTCCGCGCACGCGTCCGCCGATGAGCTCCAGGATGCCTGACTGGCTCTGCACCAGCACCGAAGCGATAGGCAGGGCGTGGGTGATGACGACCAAACCGGCGTTGGCGTTGGTGCGCAGCATATGTTCTGCGAGGAATTCGGTGGTGGTGCCGGCATCGATGATGACCGAGGCATCCGAGACCGGCAGCAGGCTCAGGGCGCGCTGGGCGATGCGGGATTTCGCGTCGGCGTGGATTGCGGTGCGCACCAGGTGGCTTTCCTCGCGGGTGCTGGCCTCGGTGGTGGTGACCGCTCCGCCATGGACTCGGCGCAAGAAATTCTCTGATTCGAGTTGGGCGAGGTCGCGGCGGACCGTTTCCCGGGTGATTTCAAAGCGTTCGGCGAGCTGCGCGACGGAAACTTTTCCGTCCGATTCAAGCTGCTCGACGATCAGCCGGTGTCGTTCTTCGGCGAACATTTCCTGCCTCCGGGATTCCTCATGACCTGCACCACATGAATCTGTGTTTCCATGACTTTATGCCCGAATGCGTGGGAACGTCAAGTGAAATGTGAGGGAAATTTAACGAACCGGACATTCGAAAGTGGTTATAGTTGGCATTTTGCCGAGTGAGGTGTCGGTTGGTCGCAAAAATCGGCCTGGAAACTTTGATCCATCAAGTCTGGGTCCGCGGTTTGTGCAGGTCCTGGCATTCGGGATCCGATGCCGCGGGTTCACTCTTGCCGACCAATCCGATCTTCTTTCAAGTGACCACGTATACCTCTTGAGTTCTAGAATGTATGGTTAGCAAAATCTTGATATGTGGGAGATTGATGTCGAGATCGTCGAAGGCTGGCTCATGCCGCTTGATGACGAGTCGTAGGCTCACGTGATTTCTGCGCTGAGGCTCCCGGGTCCCAGGAGGATACGCATCTTATTCGCAGATGAGCCCGCTGGGCATGCCATCTTATTGGTGGCTGGTGATAAACGCGGACACTGGGAGAACTGGTACCGAGAAAACATTCCTGTCGCGGATTATTTGTACGAAGCTCGTTTAGAACAGCTACGGAAAGGCGGACGCAATGACTAAGAATCTCGAAGAGCTACTGGCGCAAAGGCCTGTGAACGAACAGTCCGCATCAATATTTGAGGATCAATTGCGCGCCGAAATCCGCGCCTATCGCCTCAGGGAGTTGCGTGAAAAATCGGTACTCACGCAGTCCGCGATGGCTAAGGTCCTGGACGTCAGCCAGAAACGAGTCTCCAACATCGAGCACGGCGCGGTTGAGCGGGCAAAAGTTGATACTTTGCGCAGGTGCGTTGAAGCGCTCGGTGGGACGTTGCTCGTGGAAGCGAAATTAGGCGATGAAACTTATCGGATCGCCTAGAGCTGGACTGTAAAAGAGAACCGATGCCGGTGCCGGGCAACCGTATAGGTTGCCCGGCACCGGCATAAGATCATCAGGACTGGTTAGGCGAGGACCTGTCGCTTCGAGGAAATCACGCCAGTGTTGAAGCCGGCAAGGCGCAGGCCGCCGTGGAAGCGGGCGTGCTCGATCTTCACGCAGCGGTCCATGACTACATTCATGCCCGCGGCCTCGGCACGACGGGCCACTTCCTCGTGCCAGGATCCCAGCTGCAGCCACAGGGTCTTCGCGCCCACGGCCAGGGCCTCGTCCAGCACGCCGGGCAGGTCATCATGTTTGCGGAAGACCTCCACCAGATCCGGGGTCTCCGGCAGGTCGGCCAGCGACTTGTAGACCGGCTGGCCCAAGATCTCATCGAGTACCGGGTTGATGAAGTACACCTTGTACTTGGACGAGGACAGCAGGTAGGTCGCGACGAAGTAGCTGGCACGCGAGGGCTTGTTCGATGCGCCCACGATGGCAATGGTCTTGGTGTCGCGCAGGATGCCCAGACGCTCGGCTGCGCCCGGACCTTCCCAGGTGCGTTCGGTGGTGCTCATTAGTTAGCTCCCTTCGGTGCTGCAGGAATGGCGCAAGCTGCACCGTCATAGGTTGGTGCCGCGAATTCTTCGGCGGAACCGGCGGCAGCTTCCTGCGAAGCGGCTAATGCCTGATCCAGATCCCAAAGGATGTCCTCGACATCTTCCAGACCCACCGACAGGCGGATCAGGTCTTCTGGAACGCCGGCGGCAACCAGCTGGTCAGCGCTCAGCTGCTGGTGTGTGGTGGACGCTGGGTGCAGCACCAAGGTGCGGGCATCACCGATATTGGCCAGGTGGCTGGCCAGCTGCAAGGCTTCGATGAACTTGGCACCGGCTTCGCGCCCGCCCTTCACGCCGAAGCTGAAGACCGAGCCTACACCCATCGGCAGCAGTTCCTTCGCGTGTGCGTGCTGCGGGTGGGAATCCAGTCCCGCATAGTTCACGTAGGTCACGCGCTCATCGGATTCCAGCCAGGCGGCGACCTGTTTGGCGTTGGACAGGTGGTTGTCCATGCGCTGCGGCAGGGTCTCCAGGCCCTGCAGCAGCTGGAACGCCGACTGGGCCGGCAGGGATGGTCCGAAGTCGCGCAGCTGTTCGCTGCGGAGCTTGGTCAAGAAGCCGTACTCGCCGAAGTTGTCCCACCAGGAGACATTGCCGTAGCTGGCTACCGGTTCGGTCATGGTGGGGAACTTGCCGTTGCCCCAGTTGAACTTGCCGGACTCGATGACCACGCCGCCCAGGGTGGTGCCGTGCCCGCCGATGAACTTGGTGGCCGAGTGGATCACGATGTCCGCGCCGTGCTCGATGGGGCGCAGGATGTATGGGGGAGTGAGCGTGGAATCCACGACCAGCGGGATGTTGTGGCGGTGCGCTACCTCGGCCAGGCCCTTCAGATCGGCGATGTCGCCGGACGGGTTGGCCACCACTTCGGTGTAGACGGCCTTGGTGTTCTCCTGGATCGCGGCTTCGAAGTCCGCTGGATCGTTGGAGTCGATGAAGGTGGTGTTCACGCCGAAGCGGCGCAGCGAGACATCCAGCTGGGTGATGGTGCCGCCGTAGAGCTTCGAGGAGGCCACAATGTGGTCGCCGGCCTGGGCCAGCGCGGCGAAGGTGACGAATTCGGCGGACATGCCCGAGCCGGTGGCTACCGCGCCGATGCCGCCTTCCAGCGAAGCCATGCGCTCTTCGAAGGCCGCCACGGTCGGGTTGCCGATGCGTGAGTAGATGTTGCCGTACTTCTGCAGGGCAAAGAGGTTGGCCGCATCGTCAGCGTCCTTGAACACGAACGAGGTGGTCTGGTAGATAGGTACTGCGCGTGAGCCATGCTCGGCATCGGGGGTGCCGCCGGCATGCAGGGCGCGGGTGCGGAATCCAAACTTGTGATCTGCCATGGTGGCTTACGACTCCTTGTCGACGGGGGTTTCACGTGCACCGCAGGGCGGGCCGCGATCGAGGCAGGAATCCCGGAATCAATGTCGCTTCCTGCCGTTCTCCAACGGGTAAGCGGCTGCATCGTTTCTGGCGGTAGCACCGTAACCACCGGATGTGGCAGGTTGCTGCGGCGTCATCGAACCAGATCTCTCAGCCGCTCGGGATGGTGTAATAATCTTCGCAACATGACCGTTCGTGACCCAACTATGAGTCGTAACGTTGCGTATCGGGCCTGTGATCGGAGATTCTTCGACATCTATGGCACCGGTAGGCTGGAGTCATGGATACTTCGCTGGCACTGGTTCGACACGGGCAGACCGATTGGAACCTTGCAGGCCGACTGCAGGGGCAAACCGACATCCCGCTGAACGAAACCGGACGCGAGCAAGCTCGCGAAGTCGGGCGCAAGCTCATCGGCCAAGACTTTTCGCTCATTCTGACATCCCCTTTGGCGCGTGCCCGGGAAACTGCCGTGCTGATTGCCCAGCAGATCGGGGCAGAAACGGGCAACGCAGTTCCGGAACTCATTGAACGCGGTTTCGGCCCGCTGGAGGGCCGGATCATGGCGGAGGTCAGCGACGAGGAATCGGCTGCCGCCGCAGACCAGATTGAGCCGCGTGCGCACATCTTGAACCGCGCGGTGCCAGCGCTGCTGGGCCTAGCCAGCAAGCATGCCGGACGCAAGATCATGATTGTGAGCCATGGGGCCACCATGCGCACCATTCGCGACGCCTTGGCAGGAACCAGGCAAGCCCAAGGCGTGGAGAATGGCGAAATTATCGACGTGGATTTGGCCCGGCTTGAGCAGCTCGCCGGTGAATCCGACTTGGTGGCATTCTAGGAATCCGTGCGGCAGCGGGGTGAATGACAAAATTTTTAATTCACACCTCACAGAACAGGTGGCCGTTGCGTTTACATGGTGAGAGGCCAGCAGGTCGCGAAATCCCAGGAGAGCCATGCAAGCACCATTCGAGCGGATAGTCCAAGACTATGGACTGAACGTCCTGCGTGTTTGCCGCGCCCTGCTGGATGAGCACCGCGCGCAAGATGCCTGGTCCGAAACCTTCCTCGCCGCGCTCAAGGCGTACCCGCAGCTGCCAGATGATGCCAATGTCCTGGCGTGGCTGGTGCGCATTGCCCGGAACAAGGCCATTGACGAGTTGCGCAAGCATAAGCCGGAGATCCTTAATGACCAGGACATGGATGGTCCCGCGTCCGGGATGAACCGGCCGGATCTGCAGTTGGACAATCTTCAGCTCTGGCACGAGGTGAATCAGCTTCCCGGCAAGCAAAGGCAGGTCGTGGCCTATCGGTACCTGGGCGGGATGAGCTACGCGCAAATTGCCGAAATCCTTTCGGGCAGCGAAGCCGCTGCCCGCAGGGCCGGTGCCGACGGGATCAAGAACCTGCGGGTCCGGCTAGACGACCAGGAACTATGGCGGGAGCAGCCATGAACGAAAAAAATTATCAGCAGCAGGCGACGGCCGCTGAAATGCAAACCCTCGACGCGCTGCAAGGCCAGCTCGCTGAAAAAGCCCGCGCGCTTGAACTTGTCGATGTCGCCTATCGGATGGTCGACAGCCCAGTGGGTTCATTGCTGCTGGCCAGCACCGATGCCGGGCTGGTGCGGGTGGCATTCGAATCCGAGGGCCACGACCGGATACTTGAGCTGCTCTCGGAAAAGCTCAGCCCACGCATCCTGCGCGACAAGTCGAGCCTGGATGGGACCGCCCGGCAACTCGATGAGTACTTCGCGGGCACACGGCACAGTTTCGAGCTCCCGGTGGATCTGCAGCTCTCTACGCAGTTCCGCCGCCAAGTGCAGCTGGAACTGGGGCATATCGATTACGGGCAGACCCTCAGCTACGCCCAGCTGGCGCAGCAGATCGGCAAGCCGAAGGCGGTGCGAGCCGTCGGCTCAGCGTGCGCCACCAACCCGATTCCCATCGTGCTGCCCTGCCACCGGGTGCTGCGCACCGATGGATCATTGGGCGGCTATCTGGGAGGACTGCAAGCCAAGACGGAGCTGCTGAAACTTGAAAACCCGGACTTCGCAGGCAGCGCGGCGACGCTTTTTTAACTGCCCATAGCCGGATTAAGCAAATGCTGGGCTGTTGCTCCCCACTAGGGGAGCAACAGCCCAGCACTATCTGCCAGAAGCTAGCGGCCGGTTAGCGGCTACTGGCCAGCAGTTCGAAGCGATCCGCGTCCATGAGCTTGGCCCATGCAGTAGCGAAGTCCTTGACGAACTTCTCCTTGGCGTCGTCCGAGGCATAAACCTCGGCGAGAGCACGCAGTTCCGAGTTGGAGCCGAAGACCAGGTCCACGCGGCTGCCGGTCCAACGGCCGTCGGTGGTGGTGTAGCTCTGCTCGTCTGCCGACGGGGTCCACTCCAGGCCGAGTTCCAGCAGGTTCGCGAAGAAGTCGTTGGTCAGAGCGCCCGGGGTGTCGGTGAAGACGCCCTTGTTCGAGCCGTCCCAGTTGTTGCCGATGACACGCAGGCCGCCGAGCAGCACGGTCATCTCCGGAGCCGACAGGCCCAGCAGGTTCGCGCGGTCGATCAGCAGGTACTCGCTAGGCAAGTTCAGGAAACCGGAGTCGTAGTTGCGGAAGCCGTCAGCGACTGGCTCCAGCCAGGCGAACTGCTCTACGTCGGTCTGCTCCTGGGTTGCGTCAACGCGACCCGGGGTGAATGGAACCTCGACTTGCTGGCCGGCTGCCAGGGCAGCCTGCTCAACACCGACGTTGCCGGCCAAGACCACAACATCGGCGAAGGATGCCTTGATCTCGGAAGTGGCGTTGAACTGGTCAACGATTTCCTCGAGCTTGGCGATCACTGGCTTCAGCTGCTCCGGCTGGTTCACCGACCAGGAAACCTGTGGCTCCAGGCGGATGCGGCCGCCGTTGGCGCCGCCGCGCTTATCCGAGGAACGGAAGGTCGCTGCGGCCTTCCATGCGGTGGAGATCAGCTGCTGCACCGACAGGTCAGCGCCGTTGATCAGGGACTTCAGCTCGGCGATTTCCTTGGCACCCAGGGTGGCTTCAGGAGCAGCCGGCAGCGGATCCTGCCAGAGCAGGTCCTCGGCTGGAACCTCTGGACCGAAGTAGCGGGACTTCGGGCCCATGTCGCGGTGGGTCAGCTTGAACCAGGCGCGGGCGAAGGCGTCGGCGAACTTGTCCGGGTTCTCCTTGAAGTTCTTGGAGATCGGACCATAAATCGGATCGAAGCGCAGTGCCAGGTCGCTGGTCAGCATGCGCGGTTCGCGCTTCTCCAAGGTGTCGAACGCAGGCTGAACCAGGCCGGCTCCGCCGCCGTTGACCGGGCGCCACTGCTTGGCACCTGCTGGCGACTCGAACAGTTCCCACTCGTAAGCGAACAGGATGTGGAAGAACTCGTTGTCCCAACGGGTTGGGTGGTAGGTCCAGGTCACTTCCAGACCGGAGGACACGGTGTCTGCACCCTTGCCGGTGCCGTGGCCGTTCTTCCAACCCAGGCCCTGCATTTCCAGCGGAGCTGCTTCTGGATCCGGACCGATCTTGTCATCGGCGTGGGCGCCGTGGGTCTTGCCGAAGGTGTGGCCGCCAGCGATCAGCGCTACGGTCTCTTCGTCATTCATGCCCATGCGGCGGAAGGTTTCGCGGATGTCGATGGCCGAAGCCAGCGGATCCGGGTTGCCGTCTGGACCCTCGGGGTTCACGTAGATCAGGCCCATCTGGACTGCAGCCAGAGGGGCTTCCAGGTCGCGCTTGCCGGTGTAGCGCTCGTTGTCCAGCCACACCTTTTCAGGGCCCCAGTAAACGTCGTCGTCAGCTTCCCAGACGTCCTTGCGGCCGCCGGCGAAGCCGAAGGTCTCGAAGCCCATGTCCTCCAGAGCCACGTTGCCGGCCAGCAGGATCAGGTCGGCCCAGGAGATGGCCTGGCCATACTTCTTCTTTACCGGCCACAGCAGGCGGCGAGCCTTATCCAGCGATACGTTGTCTGGCCACGAGTTCAATGGGGCGAAGCGCTGCTGGCCTGCGCCGCCGCCGCCACGCCCATCGTGGGAGCGGTAGGTGCCGGCGGAGTGCCAAGCCATGCGGATGAAGAACGGACCATAGTGTCCGAAGTCTGCTGGCCACCAGTCGTGGGACTGGGTCATGATCTCGGCCAAGTCGGCCTTCAAAGCCTCCATGTCCAGTGCGTTGAACGCCTCGATGTAATCGAAGTCCTCATCCAACGGGTTCGATACCTGCTGGTTCTTAGCAAGGATCTTCAGGTTCAGCTTGTTCGGCCACCATTCGGTATTGGCGTTGCCCTGGGTTGGGTGAACTCGACCCGCGCCAACTACTGGGCACTGACCTGCGGTCGTCTCAGACATGTGCTCTTCCTTCCGGATTTTTTAGGGGATTGTGCGGTTCATGTCCGCCACGCGGGAACGAGTCCTGCGTGATGGCAAATCTAGGGGTTTACTACGACATCTTTCTGCGCATTCGCAGCCTGGCAATCAGGGCAGGTGCCCCAGTAGATCACTTCGGCCTCGTCGATGCTGAAGCCGTGATCGTTGGACGCATGCAGGCACGGGGCGCCGCCGACAGCGCAGTCGACGTCCGCCAGCTTGCCGCACTGGCGGCACACCACATGGTGGTGATTGTCGCCAACGCGGGCTTCGTAGCGGGCGGTATGGCCCTGCGGCTGTATCTGCCGGATGACTCCCAGCTTCGTGAAAAGCTTCAGCGAATCGTAGACAGCTTGGTGCGACACATTGGGGTGCCCTTCGCGAACGGCCGAAATGATGGTTTCGGTATCCGCATGCGGGTGCGCAGCGACAGCGGACAGTACCGCAACGCGGGGTTGTGTAACCCGCATCGATGCCGCCTTCAGCACCTGCTCGATCCCTGCCTTTGATGTCATGTAACCAGCATGCCCGCTTATTTTGAATGAGTCAAGATAAGTTCGAATGTATTACAGGTTACAAGTTGGTGAGTGGCAACAATGCGCCGAAAGAGCTTCTGTGCAGTAAGTATGCCTTTTGAGGCATGCCTTGGCGGAGGGGAATCGAAGCTGAGGTGATTGTTGAATTCCGGATATTCGAGACGAATAAAAGAAGTGGAGAATGGTTCATTCCGATTTCGGAGGTAATTCGGGGCGGGGAAGGATTTAGCGGAAGCGGAAACCGGAAATTCGAGTGAGGCGAGGAAGCTCACACGGATCGCGGCACCAGCGAAAACATCTTGATCCAGTGCGTATCCAACGTTGAAAATGGCGTGAAATCAAGGATCTGATTTGACCCTCGGTGAGATGTCGACAATGCTGGAAAAGGCCCATTTTGGATTTATCGTGTCAATTCCGTGCTAAATCGGGTCACTTCGCAGGAACATTTCGCGGGATATTTGCGCAGAATAGCTGTTTCTTTCAGGCAGTTCTGACGCGAGATTTAGAGACAACGGACCGACACCCGAAAAGCAATTCGCAATCAATCACACTGCATGGCGATCGTTGACTCTAGAAACGATGGCTGGGCAGATTCCGTCTGGAACTTCTCCACGGGATCTCACCAGTGAAGGAAGAACGCAATGAAGCAGACGGATCAATCAATCGTAGACCTCGTCGAGGAACTGCATTCAGTTCGCCACAGGCGACCTAAGAAGTACTCCCTTTCCGGTACGGATTATTGGGTATTCGGAATCGCCGGCGTTATCGCGCTGGCATTCATCATTTGGGGTTTCTCCACCCCGTCGGGGCTGGGCAAGGCCTCCAGCGCAGCCTTGGACTGGGTTATCACCAACACTGGTTGGCTTTTTGTCATCGCCGCCGCATTATTCGCGGTCTTCGCTATTGTCGTAGCAGCGAAGAATTTCGGGCGCATCCCGCTGGGCAAGGACGGTGAATCGCCACAGTTCTCCACGGTTTCGTGGATCTCGATGATGTTTGCCACCGGCATGGGCATCGGACTGGTCTTCTACGGGGTCGGCGAACCGCTGTACTTCTACATGTCGCCTCCTCCGGGAACCGTGGAAGGCTCTACCAACGAGGCACTGAGCACCGCTATGGGCACCACGCTCTTCCACTGGACGCTGTTCCCATGGGCCATGTACGCGATTGTCGGCTTGGGCATGGCCTACGGCAGCTTCCGGCTGGGACGCCCGCAGCTGTTCTCCGCCATGTTCAGCTCGCTCTTCGGCGACCGCGCCATCCACGGCTGGGGCGGCCGCACGATTAACATCCTGGCTATCATCGCCACGCTCTTCGGCTCGGCCTGTTCGCTGGGCCTTGGCGCATTGCAGATTGGCGGCGGCATCCAGGCCACCGGGATGATGGAGAAAGTCGGTTCCGGCGTTCTGGTGGTCATCATCGCGATTTTGACTGCCTTGTTCGTTGCTTCCGCTGTTTCCGGCATTGAGCGCGGCATCCAGTGGCTGTCCAACACCAACATGGTGCTGGCAGTGATCATCGCGTTGATCGTATTCATTGGCGGTCCAACGCTGTTCATCCTTAATGTCATCCCCAACGCCATTGGCTCCTTCATTGGCGACTTGCCGGAGATGGCTTCGCGCACGGCGGCTGGCGATGTTGCAATGTCTGATTGGCTGTCCTCGTGGACCGTCTTCTACTGGGCCTGGTGGATCTCCTGGAGCCCATTCGTCGGCCTGTTCATCGCCCGCATCTCCCGCGGCCGCACGATTCGCCAGTTCGTTACCGGCGTGCTGCTGGTGCCATCGACTGTCACCTTGATCTGGTTCTCGATCTTCGGTGGCGGCGCAATAGGCATTCAGGAACGTGCCGAACGCGCCGGGGAAACCGGGGAAAAGCTGGCCAATATCGTCGATGGCGCCCCAGACATCAACTTCGATCTGATCCTCTTCGACATGCTCGGCCGCCTGCCGCTGGCAGGCTGGGTGGCTACCGTGCTGATGGTCGTCACCGTGCTGCTGATTGCGATCTTCTTCGTGACCGGCGCAGACTCGGCCTCGATCGTGATGGGTGCGCTCAGCGAACGCGGCGCCGAAGAGCCAACCAAGAAGGCGGTGATCTTCTGGGGCGTGGCCACCGGTGCTGTTGCCGCGGTGATGCTGCTGGCTGGCGGTGATCATCCGGCGGAGGCATTGAACGGTCTGAAGAACATCACCATTGTTTCGGCGCTGCCGTTCGTCATCGTGATGCTGCTGCTCTGCGTGGCGTTGTGGAAGGACTTGAGCAACGATCCGCTGGTGCTGGGCGACAAGGTGGCCCGCAAGGTGCTTGAGCATTCCGTGGGCCAGGCGATTGACCGCCATGAGGGCAGCCAGTTCAGCTTGATGACCACCGAAATTCCTTTGGTCAGTGCCGATGGCAAGGAGGCTGAAGTGAAGATCTTCGCCACCGAAGCCACCGAGGCCACCATTGACCCGGTGGAGGACGGCAAGAAAACTGAGGGCGACGGCGAGAGCCCGAAGCCAACTGCCGGGGAGTAATTACCGGCAAAGCAAGTGAAGCTTCTTCCCGATTCCGGGAAGAAGCTTCACTTTATTTAACCTCTGGAGGCTTGGCCTGGCCGATTAGCCGCGAGCGCGGCAGATCGCGTTGATCTCCGGGATGCACGGCTCATTCTGCAGACTTGTCGTATCGCCGAGCGTGGTGCCCTCGAACAACTGGGTGAGCAGGCGGCGCATGATCTTGCCAGAACGCGTCTTGGGCACATCTGGAACCAGGACGATTTCACGCGGCTTGGCAATCGGGCCGATCTGGACCGCGACGGTCTCGCGAAGCTCGGCAATGAATTCGGCCTGCCGGGCAGCGAGATCCGCATCAGGCGACTCGGCGATCAGGGTCTTGTCCAGCGGCACCACGAAGGCGGTAGCAGCGTGTCCGGTCTTGGGATCCGGGGTGGGGCAGACGCCGGCTTCCACCACACCGGGGTTGGTGACCAGCGCCGACTCGATCTCGATGGTGGACAGCCGATGGCCGGAAATGTTGATCACGTCATCGGTGCGGCCCAGGATGTAGATGTCTCCGTCCTCATCGAAGCGGGCACCGTCACCGGCCAGGAACCAGCCTTGCTCGACGTATTGTTCCCAGTAGCTGGTGTAGTAGCGTGCCGGATTGCCCCAAACGGTACGGGCCATCGACGGGCCGGTGCGGGTAATGACAATATTTCCCTGCTCGTTGGCCGGCATGCTGCGGCCATTGGCGTCAACGATGTCCACCGAAATGCCCGGCAGCGGACGTGCGGCGCAACCCGGCTTGAAGTGCTCATCCGTAGGCAATGGGGAAAGCACTGTCGCGCCGGACTCCGACTGCCACCAGGTATCGACCATGGGCAGGCCCGCCGCGGTGTCGCGGCCAATCTGCTGGCGGAACCATTTCCACGCCTCGGGGTTAACCGCTTCGCCCACGGTGCCGCCGATCTTCACCGACGACAGGTCGTATTCTGCCGGGATGCCGTCGGGGAACCAGCCCATCAGCGAGCGGACCAAGGTGGGAGCGGTGTAGTAGCTGGTGACCTTGTAGCGTTCGATGACCTCGAAGTGCCGGCCCGGATGCGGGGCGTTGGGCACGCCCTCGTAGATGACCTGGGTGACGCCGTTAGCCAGTGGACCGTAGATCTCGTAGGTGTGGGCGGTGACCCAGGCCAGGTCAGCGGTGCACCAGTGCACATCGTGCTCGCGCTGGGACTCGTCTGGATTGGCGAACAGCATGTTGTAGCTGGTGGCCGCCTGCGTCAGGTAGCCGCCGGTGGTGTGCACCAGGCCCTTGGGCTGGCCGGTGGTCCCCGAGGTGTACATGATGAACAGCGGCGTCTCGGAGTCGAAGAACTCCGGGGTGTGCTCGGTGGACTGGGTATCAACCACCTCATGCCACCAGACGTCGCGGCCCTCGGTCCACGGGATCTCATCTCCGGTTCGGCGGATCACCAGCACCTTTTCGATTTCGTTCTCGCCGGCAACTGCCGCATCGGCGTTGTCCTTGACCGGGACCGAGGTGCCGCGGCGGAACTGGCCGTCGGTGGTGACCAGCACCTTCGCCTTGGTGTCTTCCACGCGGAACTTCAGCGCTTCGGCAGAGAAGCCGCCGAAGACCAGCGAGTGGATGGCGCCGATGCGGGCGCATGCCAAGGTGATGACGATGGTTTCAATGAGCACCGGCAGGTAGATGACCACGCGGTCGCCCTTCACCACGCCCAGGGATTCCAAGGCATTGGCAGCTTGGGAAACCCGCTCCTGCAGATTCTTGTAGGTGACTGCAACGCGGTCGCCGGGTTCGCCTTCGAAGTACAGCGCAACCTTCTCGCCGCGTCCTGCGGCGACGTGGCGGTCGGCGCAGTTCACTGCCGCGTTCAGCTTGCCGCCGAGATACCAGGAAATTTCCGGGCCGCGCTGCGCCTGGGGGTCAGCCGGAATGATGCGGCTGGTGGTGTGCCACGGGGTGTCCCAATCCAAAAGGTGCGCCGCTTCGTCCCAGAATTCCTGGCGTGCCGCCTCTGATTCAGGTGCTGAGGTTGTTGCCAATTCGGTGGTCATTGCAAACTTTCTTTGGTGGGGGAAGGGATAGCGTTGCCAGCCGGTGCTAGCTAGTCCGGGGCTAGGTCCAGCGTTTGATCGCCCAGCGTTCGGCTATCGATAGCAGGGCATCGGTGATTTTTCCGAAGACGGCCAGCAGCACGATGGTCATGATCAGGCGGTCCAGGCGGCCATTGTTCTGCGAATCGGTGAGCAGGAAGCCCAAGCCCATCGATGCTCCGAGCAGTTCAGCCGCGACCAGGAAGAGCCACGCTTGGGCCAGTGCCAAGCGCAGTCCGGAGAAGATGGAAGGGACTACCGCGGGCAGCTGGACTGTGCGCAGCAGCTTCAGTCCCTTCAAGCCGAAGGAGCGAGCGGCCTCGATCAGGTGGGCATCGACATGGCGCAATGCCAAGGCGACGGTGGTGAAGACCGGGAAGAACGCGCCGATGATCACGAGCGTGACCTTGGAATCTTCGCCCATTTTCATCCAGAGCACCAGCAACGGAACCCAAGCCAGCGAAGGGACGGCGCGCAGGGCGCTGATGCTCAGGCCCAGAAACGCATCTGCCAATTTGGACAGGCCGACGAGGGCGCCCAGCGCCAGGCCGAGCAGGGAACCAAAGGCGAAGCCGAGCAGAACACGCTGGGTGGAAATGCCGATGTGCTTGCCAAGATCGCCATCTTCGAGGAGCTCAAAGGCGGCGGCAACGACCGAGCCTGGAGTCGGCAGCGTCCACGGGGCAACGGTGCCGCTCACCGTGACGAATTGCCAGACAGCCAGGGTGGCCAGCGGCAGGATCAGCGCAAGCAGCCATTTGGGTGCTCGCAGGATCGTTGCGGCGATGCCTGCCTTGTGCTTGGCAGGTGTCGGATTTTCCCGGGTATCAGCTACGTTTGCGGTGCTCATCGCTGTTTACTCTCCGGAGATCTTCGTAGCATCTGCCTTGAGGGCAAACTGGTCGTCAACGAGGGTTGCCAGTGCTTCATCTACGGATTCCTGCTTGGAAACATCGCCGCTGGCCACCAGGGTGGGGCCAATGTTGCTCAGCACTCCGGTGAATTTGGCGTCGGGAACCGCCGGAACGTCCAGATTGGAGCGTTCCTCGATCACGGTCTTGGCAACTTCTGGTTCGAGCCCTGCAACGTCGGCCAGGATCTCAGCGGTTTCCCCAGGGTTCTCGGCAGCCCAGCCGCGAGCCTTCTCATAGGCGTCGACCACGAGCTGGGCCAGTTCGGGGCTCTGCTCGATGAAATCTTCGCGGGCGTTCAGCGCACCGTAGGTGTTGAAGTCCAGGTTCCGGTAAACCAGCTGCGCGCCGTCTTCTTCGGCGGCGGCCATGATTGGATCCAGGCCGCTCCAGGCATCGACCGAACCGTTGACCAGCGCGGTGCGGCCATCGGCATGCTGCAGGTTCTGCAGCTTGATGTCATCTTCGCTCAGTCCCGCGGTGTCCAGAGCCTGGAGCAGGAAGAAGTAGGGATCGGTGCCCTTGGTGGCGGCCACGGTCTTGCCTGCCAGGTCTTCAACGGACTCGATCTTTGAATCCTTGTCCACTACCAGGGCTGCCCATTCCGGCTGGGAGTACAGGGCGACGGTCTTGATTGGTGCACCGTTGGAACGGTTCAGCAGCGCTGCGGAACCGGCGGTGGAACCGACATCAATAGCACCGGCGCGAAGCGCCTCATTGGCCTTGTTGGAACCTGCGGACTGGATCCACTCGACGTCAACGCCCTGTTCCTTGGCGGCCGCATCCAGCCATCCCTTTTCCTTGAGCACCAGGCTCAGCGGGTTGTACGTGGCAAAGTCGATGGACAAGGTCTGATCACCGGAGTCGGCCGTAGCGTTTTCGCCAGCGCAGCCGGTCAGGGCAACTGCGCCCATGAGCAAAGCGGCGGCGGACAGTGCGGTGCGGCGGGAGAAGCGGTTCAAGAGCATGGAGAATCCTAGAATTATGCGTGCAAGCGGATGGACGATAGGGCAAAGAGCAAGGATCGCCGAGGATCCAATGCGTTCCCTGGATTAATGGTTGGTTGGGTCGACGCCGAGCAGGCGCAGCAGGTGCAGGCGATCGGCAACGAACTTCTCGTCCGTGTGTCGGCGTGGTTTCCCGGCGGAGATCGCTAGGTCTTCGATGACACCAGCCGCGCCGTTCCCGGTGCTGCGTCCCAAGACGATAACGCGGTCAGCCAAGGTCAAAGCCTCGTCCACGTCATGGGTCACCATGAGTACCGTGGTGGGGAATGATGCGTGAATTGAGAGCAGCAAATCCTGCATCTTCAGGCGGGTCAGGACATCGAGTGCGCCGAAGGGCTCATCGAGAAGCAATACGCCCGGGCGGCGGGCCAGCGCGCGAGCCAGCGAAACACGCTGGGCCATGCCGCCGGAAATCTCCCGCGGGCGCAGGCTGGCTGCATGGCTCAGCCCGGTCAGCTCGATCAGCTCATCAATCAGCGCGTCGCCAGAGGCCTTCTCGGTTCCTGGGGCCAGACCCAGCGCAATGTTCTCGCGCACCGATCGCCACGGCAGCAGCCGTGGTTCCTGGAAAGCAACGGCGCATAGCTCGTTGATGCCGTTGACCTCGTGGGTGCCTGTGCGGATGTCACCGGTGGAGGGGTGGTCCAACCCGGAGACCGAACGCAGCAGCGTGGATTTTCCGCAGCCGCTGGCTCCTAGGATCGCGAGGACTTGGCCGGCTGGAATGTGCAAGTTGATGTCGGCCAGCACGGTGCGGCTTTCCTTCTTTGTGGAGAAGGTCCGCGACACGTTGCTGAATTGGACGTCCAGTGCGGTTGAGGTGGTTGACGTTGCCTCGGGCGCTGGAATGGTAAGAGCCATATCAATCTCCATCGGTCCTGGCGGTAGCACCGGCCTGCGGAGGTGGAGCTCCGAAGGTGGTTGCTGCGGCGTCAAAGAGCCAGATCTCTCGGCCGCTCGGGATGGTTACCCTTCTATTACAGCGAGTCGAACGATTTGGACGCAAATCTTGCGTAACATGAAAAAATCTTCGACAACTGCGTCACATTGCCCAGAAATTTCGTTATTTATTTTACCTAGGTCCGGTTCGATCGACTGCAAGCCAATCCGTGCAACTCATCTTCGATGGGACGGCGATTAGGCTGTGGGATTTGAGCATAGGCCCTTCCAAATCTGAGGCGAAATATGACTTCGCGGCTTGGAAGCGCCGGATTATTACCGTTACGAATGAATCACGACCCATCCAGAGCGGCTGAGAGATCTGGCTCCACGACGCCGCAGCAACCACCCGAAGAGCGGGACGGTGCTACTGCCAGGACCGATGGAAAGAATTGAGAACCCTTATGCCTATTGGCGAATCACCGAATGCCCCAGGGCTGGACTTCAACCAGCTCAGCGATCCTTCGCAAGCCAGCGCTCTGGAACTGGACGAGTTCGAGGAGCAGCTGCCCACCCGGCAGCTGCTGAAGATCACTCCCGGCCCCGGCGCGGATGAGCAGTACGACCGGCTGGCCGAAATCTTCCGCCCGGTCTTCGCCCAGATCGCCGCGACCGCCAAGGACCGCGACCTGAACCGCGTGCTTCCCTTCGAGCAGGTAGGCCTGCTGAACCGCGAGCGCTTCGGCGCGCTGCGCCTTCCCGTGGCCGACGGTGGCTACGGTGCGCGGCTGGTGGATGTCTTCCGCCTGCTCATCGAGCTCTCCGAGGCCGACTCCCATGTAGGCCAGCTGTGGCGCGCGCATATCGCTTTTGTCGAGAATGTGCTGGCACTGGAAGACGAGGCGCTGCGCAAGAAGTGGGTGGCCCGCATCGCCGCCGGGCAGATTGTCGGCAACGCCTACACCGAGCGCGGCGGCAACGCCCTGGGCACCTTGAATACGAAGGCCAGCTTCGTGGACGGGCGCTGGGTAGTCGACGGCGAGAAGTACTACTGCACCGGCACCATCTTTGCCGACTGGACCACTGTTGCGGTGGCCCACCCTGAGCTTGCCGGACGCCAGATCGCGGTGGTGTCCACTCAGCGCAGCGGCGTCAAGATCCTCGATGACTGGGACGGATTCGGCCAGGGCCTGACCGGAACCGGCACCACCGAATTCCATCAGGTCCCGGTGGACTGCTTCATGCCGCAGCAGCGCAATGACTCCGAAGCGGCGATCTTCCAGCTGGTGCTCATGTCCGTGCAGGCAGGCATCGCCCGCGCCGCGCTGAACGACCTGCGCAGCGCGGTGCAGGCACGCACCCGCATCTTCACCACCGGAACCGGGGTGCCGGTATACCAGGAACCCCAGGTCCTGCAGCTGGTGGGCGAGGTGTCCGCGGAGTCCTTCGCCGCTGACTCGGTGGTGATCGGCGCGGTGCTCGAAGTCGAGGCGGCCCTGGGCGATCCGGGACTGAACGACGAGGAACGCTACGCGGTCTGCGAGCTGGCAGCCAACCGTGCGCAAACCGTGGTGCAGCCGCTGGCCATCGGCGTAACGAGCAAGCTCTTCGACGGGCTGGGGGCCTCGTCCACCAGAAGCGGCTGCAACCTTGACCGGCACTGGCGCAATGCGCGCACCATCGCCACGCACAACCCGGCGATCTACAAGGCGCGCATCGTCGGGGACTACGAGATCAACGGAGTCCAGCCGCAGCGGCTGTCCGTCACCGGCGAAGATTCGACCCAGCGGGCCTGAGCGCCCGCGACGCAAAGCAGATACTTTCCATGAACATCGACCTAATGGGGGCAAAGACATGAGCGAGAACAAGCGCGAGATCCTATTCAACGCATTCGACATGAACTGCGTGGTGCACCAGTCGCCGGGCCTGTGGCGCCACCCGCAGGACAAGGCCGCCGACTACAAGACCCTGGGCTACTGGACCCACCTGGCCAAGGTGCTGGAAGAGGGCAAGTTCGATGGGTTGTTCCTGGCCGATGTGCTGGGCACCTACGACGTGTTCAACGGCAGCAACGAGTCCCCGCTGCGCACCGGCGCCCAGGCCCCGGTGAACGACCCGTTCCTGCTGGTCTCCGCGATGGCGGCGGTCACCGAGAACCTCGGCTTCGGCGTCACCGCCGGCACCGCCTACGAGCACCCGTACCCGTTCGCCCGCCGCCTGGCCACCCTGGACCACCTGACCAACGGCCGCGTCGGCTGGAACGTGGTCACCGGCTACCTGCCCTCGGCCGCGCGCAACATGGGCCAGGAAGACCAGATGGAGCACGACGAGCGCTACAACCACGCCGACGAGTACCTCGAGGTGGTCTACAAGCTGCTCGAGGGCTCCTGGGAAGACGACGCCGTGCAGGCCGACAAGGCCACCGGCATCTACACCGACCCGGCCAAGGTGCACCCGATCGAGCACGAGGGCAAGTACTTCAAGGTGCCGGGCATCGCCATCACCGAGCCGAGCACCCAGCGCACCCCGGTGATTTACCAGGCCGGCGCTTCCAGCCGCGGCATCAAGTTCGCCTCCGAGAATGCCGAGGCCGTGTTCGTCACCAGCCCGACCCGCGAGATGCTCAAGGCCACCGTCACCAAGATTCGCGATGCCGTCGAAGCCGCCGGGCGCGACCGCCACGACGTGAAGATCTTCGCCATGCAGACCATCATCACCGGCGAGGACTCGGCCGCGGCCCAGGCGAAGTTCGAGGACTACAAGTCCTACGCCGACATCGAGGGCGCCCAGGTGCTGATCTCCGGATGGATGGGCGTTGACCTGTCCGAGTACGGCCCGGACGACGTCATCGGAGCCAACGTGAAGTCCAACGCCATCCAGTCCACGGTCGAAACCTTCCAGAAGGCCAGCGGCGACGAGGGCAACCCGTGGACCATCCGCCAGCTGGCCGAGTGGGTCGGCGTGGGCGGCTTCGGCCCGATTACCGTCGGATCCGGCGCCGAGGTCGCCGAGAAGCTCATCGACTGGGTGGACTACACCGACGTGGATGGCTTCAACCTGGCCTACGCAATCACCCCGGGAACCTTCGAGGACGTCGTGAAGTACGTGGTCCCCGAGCTGCAGGCGCGCGGCGCCTACAAGACCGAGTACGCCGAGGGCAGCCTGCGCAACAAGCTGTTCGGCGAGGGCGACCGGGTCAAGGACACCCACCGCGCTGCGCAGTACCGCATCGCCAGCCGCCTGGCCGCCCAGGCCTAGCCACCGCGCCCGGCAGCGGTTCCACAAGACCCCGGCCGGCCCCGGCTTTTCAGCTCGGAGCCGGCCGGGGTCTTGTCGTGCGCGCACCCACCGGCCCTATGCTGGGGCCATGACTGATGACCACACCGGCGCGCTGCCCGCCCCGGACCACGTGGCCGCCGCGACGATGTGGCACGCCTACTGTGCCGCCACCGGGCGGGACCCGTTCGGGCCCTGGGTGGCCGACTACTTCGGGGATCACCCGAGACTGGCCGACGAGCTGCTGGGCCTGGTTCGCGAGGGGACCAAGCGCGCCACCGCCAGCCTGGAAGTCGAGTACGCCCAGTCCGGCGACCCGCTGCCCGAGCCCGGCGGACACTGGATCGCCTGCGATTCGACCGGCGCCCCGGCCCTGATCCTGCGCACCACCGCGGTGCGCCTGGCCGCGTTCGACGAGGTGGACGAGAACTTCGCGTACGCCGAGGGGGAGGACGAGCGCACCCTGGCCGGCTGGCGGCGGGAGCACGGGAAATACTGGCGGCGCACCCAGGCCGCCGCCGGACAGGCCTGGCAGCCGCAGGACACCCACCGGCCCGGGCACCGCGTGGTGCTTGAGCGCTTCGAGGTGGCCTGGCCGCCGGCCTGACGCACACCGGCCTGACGCGCACCGGCCCGCGAGGCTCCCCGCCGGGGTTCCTCGCGGGCCGGTTTATTGGCGTCGCGGCGCCCTAAGGCTACCTGCCCTCGCGCACCACCATCGCCGAGCCGCCGCCGCGCCGGGTCGGCTCGACCGCCGCGGTCAGCGTGCCATCCGGGTTGACCTCCACGGCCGCGACCGCGCCGATCTCCGCCTGCGGGGTGAACGAGTCACCGGAAGCGACGAACTGGTGGCCGTAGGCCTCCAGCGCCGCGGCGTCCGCGGCGATGAACTCCGGCTCGGCGGTCACCCGGGCGCTGTTCCGCTGCGAGGCGCGCGGGGCGGCGATTGCCGAGGAGATGTCCATGCCCAGATCCACCCGGTTCACCAGGGTCTGCAGCACGGTGGTGATGATCGTCGAACCGCCCGGGGAGCCCAGCGCCAGCAGCGGCTGGCCGTCCTCAAGCACGATGGTCGGGGACATCGACGAGCGCGGGCGCTTGCCCGGCTCGATGCGGTTCGGATCCTTTGGGTTGTAGACGGTGGAGAAGTCGGTCAGCTCGTTGTTCAGCAGGAACCCGCGCCCGGGCACCACGATGCCCGAACCGCCGGTCTGCTCGATGGTCAGCGTGTAGGAGACCACGTTGCCCCAGCGGTCGATCACCGACAGGTGGGTGGTGGAGATGTTCTCGGTGTCCTGCTCCTCGGCCACCTCCACCACGCCGGTGGGGCAGATGCCGTCATAGTCGCTCGCATCGCCCGGCGCCACCGGCTTCAGCGCGGCGGTGTCCGGATCCAGGGCGCAGGCGCGCTCGGCGCCGAAGAGCTTGTCCGTCAGCGCCGCGGTGGGCACGTCCACGAACGCCGGGTCGCCCAGGTACTTGGCGCGATCGGCGTAGGCCAACGCGCTGGCCTCCAGGTAGTGGTGCAGCACGTCGGTGCGGGACATCTCGGACAGCTCGAACTGGTCCAGGATGTTCAGCGACTCGCCGACGGTGGTGCCGCCACTGCTGGAAGGGGCCATCCCGAAGACCTCCAGGCCCCGGTAGGTGACTTTCGTCGGATCCTGCTCGATGACCTCGTAGCCGGCCAGGTCGGCGGCCGTCATGTGGCCCACCGGCACCGGCAGCTCGGTGTCCTCGACCACCGGGGGCGCCTGCACGGTGGCGGCGATCTGCTCGGCCAGCTCGCCCTCGTAGAAGCTGTCGGTGCCCTGCTGGGCGATCATCCGGTAGGTGCGGGCCAGGTCCGGGTTCTTGAACACGGTGCCCACCGCGGGTGCGTCCCCGCCGGGCAGGAACAGCTCGCGGGTCGATTCGAAGGCGGCGAAGCGCTCCTTGTTGTCCAGGGTCTGCTCGCGGAAGGTCTCATCCACCACGAAGCCGCGGGTGGCGGTCTGGATCGCCGGCTGCAGGGCCTGGCCCAGGCGCAGCGAACCCCAGCGCTCCAGTGCCGCCTGCCAGGTGGCCAGCGTGCCGGGCACGCCCACCGAGACCCCGCTGGTGACCAGCTCGGGGGTGAACGGGTAGGGCTCGCCGGTGGCCGGATCGATGAACGCATCGCTGGGCATGGCCGCCGGGGCGGTTTCGCGCCCGTCCAGGGTGCTGATCTTCCCGGTCTTGGCGTCGTAGTACACGAAGTATCCGCCGCCGCCGATGCCGGCGCTGTAGGGTTCGGTGACGCCCAGGGTGGCCGCGGCCGCGATGGCCGCATCCACGGCGTTGCCGCCGCGGCGCAGCACGGAGACCGCGGCCGAGGAGGCCTCCGGGTCGACGGTGGCCACCGCCCCGCCGGTGCCGGTGGCTACGGGTTGCTTCTCGGTCTGTCGCGGGTCGGCCGCGGCCGGCGCGACCGCGGTCGCGGCCAGCCCGAGGGCCAGTGCCAGCGCTCCGGCGCCGGCGCGTAGTGAACGTGGGGGCATGGAACTGCGCTCCTTGGCAGTAGGTGGGTCATGACACTGCCCAACCTATGCGAGCACCCCGCCGGAACCTGCTTGTGACACGCGTCACAGGTGAAGTCCGGGGTTGGGCCAACTTCCTGGATGGGTGAATGCGATGGCTTTGGTTCTTATCAAATTCTATTAATGGTTTAATCCATGTGAATCACGATTGTTTCTATATGGAAAAGTGCTGATGCATCCACAGTTACAAAGGCATTACGCCGACAAATCTCAAAGTGCGTACTTAGACAGGTTGGACGAGCGGCAACTGAGAAAGAGAGCTCGTAGATACTTCAGCATGTCGAAGCTGGGTTGGACTACTGATCAATTCCGCACCGAAATCTATCGTGTGCTTACTCCACCAGGATTCAAGTCCTTCACATTGCCTCAGTCTTTTATCCCACTTTCTAAGGGTTCATTGATGTTTAGGGCGAGAGTCATCGATTCCCCAGAAGTGATACAAGAAGTCAAGAATGTGATGCACGCTCGTCATTCAGCTCGAGCTGGAAGATTGAACCGTGAAGGTGAGCCACTTTTGTATGCGGCCAGTAATCTGCCGACTGTGGTTGGGTCCCTTTAAGCAGTCCAGCAGCTATGCGATAGCTAACTGATTCTCTCTAACCCACTCATCCCAAAACCGGGACGGCGTCAACCCATCCAAAGACCCATGGGGACGCTCATGATTGTAAATGTCTTTCCATTCATCAGCCAAATACTTCGCTTCCACCATAGTGTCCATAATTTCCCCGGAAAGCTGTTCACGCCGGAACTGCGCATTGAACGACTCGATAAAACCGTTCTGCCAAGGTGAGCCCGGATCGATAAACGCAGTGGACACCCCCACAGTGTTGCACCAATCCACCAGCGCGTCAGCAGTGAACTCAGGCCCGTTATCACACCGCACAAACGTTGGCTGGATCCCAGTTTCAGCAATGATGTCCTCCAAAACAGCCACCACATCAGCAGCTTTAAAAGACCTGCGGGGAATGATCGCCAAAGCGGTCCGCGTGTACTCATCAATGACATTGAAGAACCGGATATGACGGCCACAAGAAGTGACATCCGACTGGAAATCAAAGCTCAGTACATGCATCGGGTACTCGGCGGTCAACCGCTTCTGTTCCCCAGCGTCTGGGCCGGTGCGCCGCTTCTTTCGACGCTTGGGCTTACAGACCAAGCCTTCTTCTCGCCATAATCGTCGGATGCGCTTGCTGTTCAAGACAGTGTCATTCCATCGTTCGGTGGCCAGCAAGTGCCAGCGGGCTTTGCGCCACCCCCACGTTGGATGCTTAGACGCGACAGCCCTCAAGTCGGCTCGTAGCTGCGCTTCGTCAAAGCTCATCGGTGTTTTTTTCTTACGTAGTGCCGAGCGGTTCTGGCCCAGAACGTGGCAAGCGAAGCGTTCGGACGCCCCGAATTTTTCCATCGCCATCCGTACAGCACGGCGGCGTGGTTCGGGGCTTAGAATTTTCCCTTGGCAACCTCAGTAAGGATGTCGTTGGCGAGCATCTGATCAGCGAGCAGCTTCTTGAGGCGCGCGTTTTCCTTCTCTAGCTCCTTGGTACGTTTGCTGGCTTCAGCGTTTTTCTCGGACCCGTACTGGTTGATCCAGCGGTACCAAGTAGCTTCGGTGATCTGAAGTTCCTTGATGACCTCGATCATCGGGTGTCCGTCGTTGAGCATCTTTTGTCCTTGACGGACTTTAGCGATGACCTGGTCTGGTGTGTGTCTGCGTGCCATTGTTTCTGTGATTCCTCCTGTGTCCATTGTCGGACACGAGTACTCGCATAGTCACTGGACTACTTTCCGGGGACCCAACCAACTGCGCTGTTGGAGGTGAGAAGTAATCCTGGAGATTTAGTAGCTGTTGCGCAATTCTCTGTAAAGAGAGACATCTCAACTAGCGCCTTGGGAAACGTGATGTCGCACCCTAAGATGACGATGTCCCATCGGCGAAAATTAATTGCCATCGGTGATTTTCTCGCCACTCTTGTTAGTCAATCAGATAAGCCGCATGGTGAAACAGATTACGCTGAGACCGAGTTCGTTACTAAAGAGCTTTTTGACTTACCCTCCGAAATCATGTCCGGTTGGACGTACCCGTCCTACGTTAGTAAGCAGAGTTCAGGCGTGAACTTCGCCTTTCGCCCTGAGCAGGTCAACGAATCACTGACCTTGGATACTGTCATACTTCTCGAGCTCAAAGAATCTGATGATATTGGTGCTAATGTCTTTATTTCTCGGAAACTGATTCCAACAGACTCCGGGATGTTGATCCCCGATCCGAATTTCAACTAGGTTACCTGCTGCTTTCTGTTGCTAATGGCGGCAGCTAGCCGAGATACTTCGGTCTGCAAGTGCCCGAACGGTTTACTTGATTGAGGTTGCGGTAATGTCTGACCATCTTCACATGCGTCGGCGGCCAGCAAGGGGTGGCAGCGCTGCAGTAACGCGGCTCTTCGCAATTGTGGGTGTAACCGCGGTCGGAAACCGCCGATCTCCAACAGCGTACGAGCAGGGACCGATAACGGGCCATGCTACCGGTTTCACGTGTTCGCTGCTGTCATGGCTCCGGGGATCACTCAAATGCTCGACAGTCCGTACCGGCCGCAGACCACCCGAAAGTCCGATCGGTTCAACCGCACCATGTTGTAGGGACGGGCGTACGTCAAGGCGTACCGGTCGGAGGCCGAAAGGGTGGTGGCGTTCCCGGTGCTGTTTGAGTCCTAGAATGATCAGCGTGGATACACTCCACTCAAGGGGTCTGACTCCTGCTGATCGACTCCTCTGTGGGCAGTGCAGATAACGGTTGAGCTGGACGAGCTTGTCCGGGATCTTTGATTTAGTGGCTCTGCCGCTGTATCTCCATATTGCCTTGCGGGTAGCTGCGGGCGAGTTCCTGGCGACTTGCTTGCGCGTGCTCATCGTCAGTCCGATGGTGCTGACAAACACCCGATGAACCGAGGAAGTAGCAGTGAAGTTGGCGGAGGTTTTCTGATGACGCAACCTCGTATCCGTGCCGAAGGTTCCTTATGAGTCAACGCGGTTGATTGACACTTTATGGATTTGAGGTATCATGTGGGCATAGAGATGAAGTGAGATGAGAGGAATTCTTGAATGCCAGTATTCGAAGAAGAAGACGTCGATTAGAGGCTAAATTGTCTCATCGGAATATACAGAATGGACTACGGTCAAACAGAGTTTGCTCCGTAGTCCATTTTTCGGTCCATTTTTCGACTTTCTGGATCTAATAATTACACCGAGCGGGAACACGAACTTATAAATCAGCTACGCTATCAGCAGTTGCTACAAGAGTCTCTAGCCCAGTTTGGCGGCGGCGAGAGTCGTATGAAAATCAAGCGGGGAATGTCTTGGCCCCTGAAGCATTTTGCCGAGTAGTTCCGTTTCCATTGTCAAGCGGCTTTTGCGTCAATGACGCCCTTACATGTGAGGCTGGCTCCGAACTATGCCTGGGAAACGGAATGAGTGATCCGGCGCGTTCCCGGTCTCAGCTCTTCACGTAGTGCCGAGAACGGCAGAAAGCATGCTAAACAAAGGCGAGAAACTGGCCGTTGTGTGCTTCTAAAAGAATTCCCGTATTGCGCCAGCCGTGAATGGTCGTCCACCTCTTTGTCCAAGTAGCCGGGGCGCCGCCCGTAGCAGCGCGGCAACTGTTCCGAAGAACCTAGGCACCGGCCGGGTGATCCTGTCGGCAGTTGGGTCTCTATCTTGATTCATGTGGACCAGATTGCCCAGTGACAGGCTGAACGGCGGATACCCCACCCGGCTCGCCAGTCGCGCCGAACTCTTGGACGTGCTACGCAGCGATGCCCTCTACTTATGATCAATTCAAAGGTTCGTTACAGAGGGTTCTTGTATCGAGATAGCGTCGGCATAGGCGTGAAGATGCAGAGCTACCGTTTGAGTTGGTTTAGGCGCGCTGCATCGATAGTTGCCTTTCGCGCTGAGATTTTCGTGCAGAAAGATTCGAGAGATGTGTAAGCTGATGCTTGGCGGTACGATCGGTTTGTCATCGTGCGTTTTGCAACTACATAAGGTTTCAGTCTTTCGAATTGGCGCAGGATTATAGTTCCGCCGACCTCTCGGAAGGTTTCCAGATCGTAGATTCCGCGTTGATGACCTAATGCTAATCGCTCTAATCCGTTGAGAGTCTTAGCGATTGCTGTAAGAATTTCGTTTTTCTCGTCTCGCGTCAAGGGAACGTCGGGACTGCGACCGGGCACTAGGGCGGTGTGGGTAGTAAGAGCTGTTGCTTGCTCCTTAGTGATCTCCTCAATGCCCAACTTTTCGGAAATTAGGCTCCTCGTTTCCAGAGTCGCGTCGGACCATCTGGACCACGCTTCCAGAGTATCTTGACGTTTTTTGCGTCGCCAGCCCAGCCAAGTCGTAAAACTAGCGATAAATAGTGAGATGGCAGCAATGAATAGTGACCATGTCGGTGCAACGGGCGCAATATGGGAAAGAATGGTCGAGCTGCCAACTGTGTCCCTCATATGTGGGTAAACAAGCAGAACAAGAAGACCTAAGATTATGCATAAAGAGACCCAGTCTCGAATATTTATTCTCTTCATTCCATCATATAATCATGCTTCAATCTTGGCATGTCAAGGATCTGGCCATAAAGCAAAGGAATTGCTCTAGGTAGTGTTATTGAATATTTTTGGATCGCTAATACAAACAGGAGTAATTTAGGGGTTGTGCTACTTGTAGAGGCTGCTCGGGTTGCGCGGCGCTGATCGTGTATAGACGGTGCATTCGGTAGTGCATGTGTAACGAAGTGGTGTGAAATCTCGGTACTTCGTGGACAGAGGATCTCGTCACTTGGTACACACTCGGAGCCTGTTTGATGGATTGTGTAAGACCCCTAGTCAATTGACAGAAAGAGACTAGGAAAAACACGGCATGACCATCCAGAAAGACCAGGCCGAACAGAGCATGGAAAACGCCTCCGACATCGCCGACAACATCGCAGCAGATCATCCGCGCCAGCTTGGAACGAGGCCTGAAATCCGGGCTGTCTAGCCACCTGGGCTATGAAGCAGGGCGAAAGCCACGGCCGGTTCCTCCCGAATTCCCGCAACGGCTCCTACCCGAAGTCCGTGTCCACCGTCGCCGGGGACATCGACCTGCAGATCCCGCGGGACCGTGCCGGCACGTTCGTTCCGACCCTGGTGCCCAAGGGCGCGCGCCGCACCGGCGGCCTGGATGAAGTGATCGTCTCCCTGTATGCCGGAGGGATGACCGTGCGGGACATCTCCCACCATTTGGAAACCACTGTTGGCACCCAACTGTCCCACGGCACGATCAGCAAGATCACCGACGAGGTCCTCGATGAGGTCGCATCCTGGCAGAACCGCCCGTTGGAGGAGTTCTACCCATTATCGGCAGCACTACAACCAGCGCCGGCCCCACCAGTCGTTGAACCAGTCCACCCCGCAGCTGGCGTGGGAGCTGCTGGAACATACCCCGGCGACCGAACCGATCCCGTTGGCGGTGCTGGAGACCAAGGCCGCGCAGTATCGCCGGGCACGCAAGCTGCCCCAGGTCGCGCAGGGCCGGTCGGTGATCACGGTGTCGAAGGAGGGCAGGATCCTGGATCCGGCACTGCTTGCCGAACCGGGGCCGGTGCTGGAAGCGAATCAGGTGCTGGTTGACGTGACGGTGGATCATCGCCGGGTCTACTACCAATGGTATCATCTGTCGTTGCCGACCACGTTTGCCGGGCGCAGCTTTTGCCGCACGATCACGGATCAGGAATTTCTGCTTTCGGATCCGGGCACCGGGGAGGTCGTCTTTTCCTTCCCGCTGCCGATGGTCGCGCTGCACGTGCGGGGAGGTTAGGTGGCCTCGTACTCGATCAAGGGAATTACCTTGTCGTATCCGACGAAGCAGTGGGAGCGGAAGGCCGCGATCTTTCGGGAACAGTTCGTCCGGGGTGAGGAACAGATGCCCGAGGTCTTTGACTACAGCTGAACCACGTGAGGGCTACCAGCCGATCCCGAAGTGGTTTCCGGGTCGGTTGGTAGCTGTGTGCAAAACCTTGAGATCGAGTGTGTACGAAGTGACGAGATCCTGTGTCCACGAAGGAGCTTGTCAGATGGATTGTGTAAGCCCCTAGTCACGTTCGTTATTTAGGGCTTCGTAACAATCAATTCAAATACGGCTCAATCCGTTCCGGGTAAGCCATCGCCAGCTGCTGCAACGCCTGCTTCCAGCCGCTCGTCCCAGCCCCTTCCACCAGATGCGCTCCAGCACCGGCCCGCGGGGTGCGGCCCTTCTTTTGCGCATCCTTGAAACGCTCCCTCGCCCGCTTGTCCTCGATATTGCAGATCGCCAGCCACAGCATCTTCACCGCCGCCGCATCCGACGGGAAATGCCCCCGGGACTTGGTGACCTTGCGCAACTGGTAGTTCATCGACTCAATCGCATTCGTCGTGTAAATGACCTTCCGCAACTCGGGCGGGAACTCCAAGAACGGGGTGAAGCGCTCCCATGCGTTGCGCCAGGTGGCCACCGCGGAGGGATACTTCCTTCCCAGCTCGGAGGCCTCGAAATCATCCAAGGATTTCAGCGCGGCTTCGATGCTCGGAGCGGTGTAAATCGTCTTCAACTGCTTGCTGACCGCCTTGCGGTCACCGTAGGAGACGAACCGGTTCGAAGCGCGGATCAGGTGCACCACGCAGGTCTGCACGGTTGCCCGCGCCCAGGTCGCCTCGATCGCCTCGGGGAACCCGGTCAGCCCGTCGCAGCAGGCAATCAGGACGTCCTTGACCCCGCGGTTGGCCAATTGCGCGCAGACTTGCGCCCAGAACTTCGCCCCTTCGTTCTCGGTCACCCAGATGCCCAGCACATGCTTGATGCCTTCCACGGTGACGCCGATGGCCATATGCGCGGCCTTGTTGCGCACCTGGTGCCCGTCGCGGACCTTGATGACAATCGCGTCCAGGTAGAGGATCGGGTAGAACTCCTCCAAAGGACGTTCCTGCCAAGCGGCGACCTCGTCCAGCACCTCGTCGGTGATCTTGGAAATCGTGTCGTGGGACAGCTGGGTGCCGACGGTGGTTTCCAAATGGTAGGCGATATCCCGGACGGTCATGCCGCCCGCGTAGAGGGAAATGATCATCTCGTCCAGGCCTCCGGTGCGGCGCGACCCTTTGGGCACCAAGGTCGGGGTGAAGGTGCCGGCACGATCCCTGGGGATCTGCAGGTCGATATCCCCGGCCACTGTGGACACGGTTTTCGGGTAGGAGCCATTGCGGGAATTGGGCAGGAATCGTCCGTGGGTTTCGCCTTGCTCGTAGCCCAGGTGGCTGCTCAGCTCGGATTTCAGGCCGCGTTCGAGTCCGGCGCGGATGATCTGCTGGATAAATCCGTCCTTTCCGTCGAGCTGGATTTCTCCCCGGTCGATGAATCCCATGAGTTCGTCGAAGGCCCCGGATTCCTTGACGGCGTCCATGGAGCCGAGGGCTGCGATTTTCTCGGCGATGTCGGAGGCGTTTTCCATGCTCTGTTCGGCCTGGTCTTTCTGGATGGTCATATCGTGTTTTCCTAGTCTCTTTCTATCAATTGACTAGGGGTCTTACACAATCCATCTGACAAGCTCCACGAAGTACCGAGATTTCACACCGTTTCGTTACACATGCGCTACCGATTATCTCTGCTAGACACCCTATGCTCCATGATCTACGGCGGACCACGCTATGACCCGCCAGCCCGATACGCCGCTTTACGTCGGAGTACCACACAGGTACCCCGGTCCTACAGCTGCAGTTCTCGCACCCCACCGTGGCCCGCCCTTACCGGGTCCTGTTCGCCGTGGCACGCCGGCGCATCCACGCCATCACCCGCATGACCAGCGCCCAGTACAGCACCCCGGCCACCAGCGAGCCGAGCACCGCCACCAGCGGGTGGAAGGCCAGCAGCGGCGGGTAGACCAGCCAGTGGGTGAGGTAGATGAACAGCGACGCGCTGGCCAGCCACACCGCCACGCGCTGCAGCCCCAGCGGCACCGGGATGCTGCGCAGCCAGATCAGCGCCAGCACGCCGACCAGCAGCGTGGCCTCGCGGGGCGTGTCGTGGAAGAACCCGGGAATGCAGGCGATCGCCAGGGCGGTCAGCGCCAGGCGCTGCCAGCGCCCGCGGGCCACCGCGATCGCCCAGCCCATCGCGAACAGCCACAGCGCCGGCCCCGAATTGGGCACCTCCAGGTCGATGACCTGGAACCGGCTGGCCAGCCCGAAGGCGGTCAGCGCCAGCGGGTAGACCATCGGGAAGCGGCGGTGCAGGCGGCCGACCGCCGGGATGGCCAGCAGCAGCGACATGCACACCAGCAGGTAGGTGATCACCTCGACGAACCAGAAATGCCATTGCGTGGTGATCTCCTGCGGCCCGATCAGCGCGTTGAGCAGGAACAGGTTGGCCACGCTGTAGTCATCGGTGAGCAGGTAGGCCACGCCGATGAACGCCATGCTCGGCAGCGCGATCCGTGCGATGCTGCCCAGCTGCCGGCGCAGCCGCGCGGCGCCCTCGCCGCCCAGCTGGAAGCGGGCGAAGTTGTAGCCGGCCACCGCCAGCAGCACGTGGGCGCTGCCCTCCCAGTGGAACAGCCCGATGTGCGTGGCCACGATCAGCACGATGCCCACCGCGCGCAGCACGATGCTGCTCTCCATGGGGGCGAACATCCGGCGCCAGCGCGGGGTCGGGCGACCGGCGCGTTCCAGGGCCTCCAGCTCGGCCACCGGGCGCAGGTGCCAGTCCTCCGGCAGCGTGCCCAGCGCCTGCTCCAGGCTCACCGAGGCGGCCACGTAGGACAGCGAGTCCCCGCCCAGCGAGGCGAAGCTGTCAGCATCATGCACCACCGGCACCTCCAGGTGCTCGGCGAGGATGGCCCGCACCCCGCGCGCCTGCGCCGTGCGCGGGGCTGCTGCCGGCACGGGGTCGGCCGGTGCCGGTTCAGCCAGCGCGAGCACCGCGCGGTAATCCGGCTTGCCGTTCTCCAGCCGCGGCAGCTCGTCGACCGCAGTGAGGTGCAGCGCCCCGCGCGGGATACCCAGCTCGGTGGCCAGCACCCTGCGCAGCATGGCGGTGTCGTTCGCGCCCGTCACCGCAATCACCAGCCGGTCATCGGTGCCGGCGGCGATGGCCGGCACGCCCAGCTGATCCAGCAGCTGCTCGATGCGTCCCAAATCCAGGCGCAGCCCGGCGATCTTGATGAAGCGGCTGAGCCGCCCAACCACCTCGTACAACCCGTCGGGGTGCCGCCGTGCCAGGTCGCCGGTGTGCAGCTCGCTGTTCTCGCGCCCCTGGGCCAGGTCGGCCGGCTGATGCGCGTAGCCGAGCATCACGTTCGGCCCGCGGTAGACCAGCTCGCCGTGTTCCAGGCCCTCCACCGGCTCGATGCGGAAGCTGCCCCCGGGAATCGGCACCCCGATGCGCCCGGGCTGCCCGGCGGCCAGTTCCGGCGGCAGGTACGCCATGCGCGCGGTCGCCTCGGTCTGCCCGTACATCACGAACAGCTCCCAGCCGCGGTCGCGTCCCAGCTGGGCGTAGCGGCTGACCAGCTGCGGGGCCAGCCGGCCGCCGGCCTGGGTGATGTAGCGCAGGCTGGGCAGCTGCATCCGCTCGAAGCCGATGCGCTGAAGCAGGTCGAAGGTGTAGGGCACCGCAGCGAAGGAGGTCACCTGGTGCTGGTTGAACAGCTCCCAGAAGCAGGGGTCGACCACCGAGGTGCCGGTCAGCACCAGGGATGCGCCGCGCAGCAGGTGGCTGTTGATGACCGACAGCCCGTAGCAGTAGGACATCGGCAGCGTGGTGATCGCCCGGTCGGCCTCGGTCAGGCGCAGGTACGCGGCGATGGAGGCGGCGTTGGCCTGCAGGTTCTCATGGGACAGGCGCACCAGCTTCGGCGAACCGGTGGATCCGGAGGTGCTCAGCAGCAGCGCCAAGTCAGGGTGCAGCTCATGCGCGGTGCCCGCGCGCACCTCGTCGAGCCGCGGCAGGCCGGTGCCCGGACCGGAGGAGATCAGCACATCCGGGTCGAAGGAGGCGCGGATCGAATCGGTCGCCGCGGGCTTGTCCGCGGGCACCAGCACCAGCGGGTGGCCTCCGGCCAGCGCGGCCAGGTAGCCGACGATCGCCTCGACGGTGTTCTCGGCCTGCAGCAGCACCAACCGGCGCACCGGGCCGAGCTGCTCGACCACCTGGGCCACGCGGCCGGCCAGCTGCTCGTAGCTGAGCGTGCCCTGCGCGGTGATCAGTGCCGGACGCCGGCCGTAGTGGTGCAGCTGCGCGGCGAACTGGACGGTGCGCGCCGGGGATTCCAGGCGCCGGTCGGGCATGGTGAGGGACACGAAAGAGTACTTCCTAGAAGGTGGTGATGGGGTGAAGCGGTTCGCCGGCGCCGTCGAGCGCCGCGGTGGGCGGCACGGTGGCGTCCACCGCGTGATCGCCGCGCAGCACCGTGGGGGTGGTGCCCGGGCTGATGCGCACCGTGACGCGCTGGCCGGGGGACAGCCGCACCGGGTGCAGCTGCAGCGAGCGCACGCCCTGGCCGGAGGCCAAACGCACGTGGTGCAGGGTGAACGCCCCGCGGTATTCGCTGGATTCCACGGTGGCCTCGCCCTGCTCGTCCGCGGCCAGGGACACCTCGTGCGGGCGCAGCACCACCTGCAGCTGCTCCACGCCGTCTTCCCTCGGCCAGTACCCGGCGAGCTGGCCGAGTTCGCACTCAAGGCGCCCCTCGTTGACCAGCGCGGGCAGGAAGTCGGCATCCCCCATGAAGGTGGCCACGAAGCGGGTGGCCGGGCGTTCGAAGACCGCTTCGGGGACATCGGCCTGCTCGATCCGGCCGTTGCGCATGACGACCACGCGGTCGCCGAAGGACAGCGCCTCGGTCTGGTCGTGGGTCACCAGGATGGCGGTGGTCCCGGTCTCGCGCAGCACGGCCTCGACGTCGCCGCGCACCCGGGCGCGCAGGGTCTCGTCGAGGCTGGAGAACGGCTCGTCCAGCAGCACCACGGCGGGGCTGGGCGCCAGCGCCCGGGCCAGGGCCACCCGCTGCTGCTCCCCGCCGGAGAGCTCGTGCGGGTAGCGCTCGGCCAAATGGGACAGGCGCACCAGCTGAAGCACCTCGGCCACCCGCGCCCTGCGCCGGCCGGCAGGGAGCTTTTGCAGGCCGAAGGCGATGTTCCCGGCCACGGTGAGGTTCGGGAACAGCGCGTGGTCCTGGAAGACCAGTCCCACCTGGCGGTGCTCGGGCTGCTGGAAGCGCCGGCGGTCGGCGGCCACCTTGCCGGCGATGGTGATCTCCCCGGCGTCGGGGCGCTCCAGCCCGGCGATCAGGCGCAGCATGGTGGACTTGCCGCAGCCGGAGGGGCCGATGATGGTGACCAGCTCGCCGGGCTGCACGCTCAGCTGAAGCCCGGTGGCCGCGGCCACCTTGCCGTAGCGCCGGTGCACCTCGCGCAGTTCAAGCGCCGGGGCGGCGGGGGCGTGGGGTGCCGGGCTCATGCCTGGACCTCCTTGCGGTTGTTGCCGGCGGTGCGCCGGAAGAGCAGGTAGACCGGGATCGTGGCCAGCGCGACGACGCCCAGCGCGGGCAGCGCGGCCTTGTCCCAGAAGTTCTCGCGGGCCAGTTCGTAGACCCACACCGAGACGGTGGTGAAGCCAAAGGGGCGCAGCAGCAGCACCAGCGGCAGCTCCTTGATGGCGTCGATGGCCACCAGCACCACCGCGATCGCTGCCCCGCGGCGGGCCAGCGACAGGTGGATCCGGGTCAGCAGCCGGCGCGGGCCGGCGCCCAGGCTCAGCGCCGAGGCGGAGAGCGAGGGCGGGATCTTGGCGAAGCTGGCATCCACCGCCTGGTAGGCCGGGGCCAGGAAGCGCACCAGGTAGGCGCACAGGATGCCGGCCACCGAGCCGGTCACCAGCAGCCCGGTGCCCCCGGGCACGCCGAGGAATTTCAGCAGGTCATCCACGGCGGAGAAGCCCAGCAACACCCCGATGCCGATTACGGCGCCGGGCACCGCATAGCCGAAGGTGGTCGCCTGTGCGGCGGTGGCCACCAGCGGGCCGCCGCCCAGCCGCAGGCTGTGCACGATCACCAGGGCCAGCACTGCGGTGGCCAGCGCGACGATGCCGGCCACCGCCACGCTGTTGGCCAGGTACTGGGCGAGCCGAGGATCCAGCAGCTGGTTCCCGCCGCGCAGCTGCTCGCGCACCGCCCACACGGCCAGCTGGAGCACCGGTCCGGCGAAGGCGACACTCAACACCGCCAGCCCGGCGGCCGTGGCCGCCCAACCGCGTGCGCCGTGCAGTTGCTGCGGGACCAGGCCCTGCCCGCGCCCGCCCTTCTGGTGGAAACGCGAGCGCCCGCGCAGCAGCCGCTCGCCGCCGAGCACCGCCACGGCGAACAGCAGCACCAGCACCGAAAGCTGGGTGGCCGCGTCGAAGTCGAAGCTGCCCTTCCAGACCAGGTAGACGCCCACGGCCACGGTCTGCACGTTGAAGTACTGCACGGTGGCGAAGTCGGTGAGCGTCTCCATCATCACCAGGGCCAGGCCCGCGGCCAGCGAGGGGCGGGCCAGCGGCAGGATCACCCGCCACAGCGCGCGCCAGCGCCCGGCGCCCAGGGTGCGGGCCGCATCGTAGGTGCCGCGGCCCTGCTCGGCGAAGGCCGAACGGGCCAACAGGTACACGTAGGGGTAGAGGGTCAGCGACATCACCACGATGGCCGCCGGCAGCGAGCGCATCTGCGACAGCCAGGCACCGGGTCCCAGCAGCGAGCGCAGCAGGGACTGCACCGGCCCGCCCACGTCGAAGGTGGCCAAAAAGACGAAACTGAGGATGTAGGCGGGCATGGCCAGCGGCAGCACCAGCGCCCAGCTGAGCAGCCCGCGCAGCGGGAAGCGGTAGGCGGTGACCAGCCAGGCCAGCCCGCCGCCCAGCAGCAGGGTGCCGGCGCCGACGCCCAGCAGCAGCGCGACGGTGGTGCCGATCATGGCCCACACGTCGCGCGGCAGGGCCTCCTGGGTGAGGCTGCCCAGCCCCTGGATGAGCACCGCGGCCACCGGGGCGACCACGAAGCAGGCGATGAGCACGACGGCCAGCGACCATGCGGGGCGGCCGCCGGCCATCAGCAGCCGGCGGCGAGGCGCCCTGGACCCGGGACGGGCCAGGGTCTCGGGCAGGCTCACTTGTAGCCTGCCTCCGCGAGCAGTTCGATGGCCTCGGCGTTCAGGTCGCCGTAGGCGGCCGCATTCAGCGGCATCCGCTTGAACTCTCCGAACTCGGCGATCAGCGGCTCCGGCTTGACCTCGGGTTTGACCGGGAACTCGTGGTTGCCGTCGACGAAGGAGTTCTGCCCGGTGGTGGCCAGCCACTCGATCAGCTGGCGGGCCTGCTCCGGGTTGTCAGAGTTGGCGACCACCCCGGCGCCGGAGATGTTCACGTGCGTCCCGGCGCCCTGCTGGCTGGCCCAGTACAGCTTCACGTTCAGGTCCGGGTTCTCGGCCAGGGTGCGGGCCAGGTAGTAGTGGTTGTTGATGCCCACGTCGCAGGCCCCGGCGTCGATGGCCTCCAGCAACAGGATGTCGTTGCCCATGATCTGCACGTCGTTGGCCACCCAGCCCTTGACGATCTCAAGAGCCTTGTCGCGGCCGTGCAGGTCGATCAGGCTGGCGACCAGCGACTGGGTGTAGGAGGAGGTCGCGTCGCGCATGCACAACCGACCCTTCCACTGCTTGTCGGCCAGCCCGGCATAGCTGTCGGCCGGATCGAAGTCCGCCGGGTCGACGTTGTCCGGGTTGTAGGTCAGGGTGCGCGCCCGCATGGCCAGGCCGAACCAGCGGCCCTCGGCGTCGCGCAGGTCCTCGGGCACGGCCTGCTCCAAGGTGGCCGAGTCCACCGAGGCCAGCACGTTCTGGCGGGCCGCGTTCCACAGGTTGCCGGCGTCCACGGTCATGAACACGTCCGCCGGGGAGTTCTCGCCCTCGGCCTTGATGCGCTCGAGCAGCTCCGCGTCATCCCCGGAGATGAACTCGACGGTGATGCCGGTCTGGTCCTGGAAGTCGCCGAACGCGCCCTCCAGATCGTAATGACGGGCGGAGTAGATCTGCAGGTCTGCCGGGGCCTGGCCGATGCCCATGACCCCGCAGCCGGTCAATGCCATGGTTGGCACGGCCAGGGCGGCCAGGGCGGCAAGCAGTTTGGGGCGGGGCATGGGGCTCTCCTCGGGACACGATGCGAATGATGTCGAACAAGGGTAGCCTAACCGAACCAGTTAGGGAGTGTAAATCATGGCGTAATCTCTTCGATCCCCGTCATTTCGGGAATTTCCGCAGCATCGGCGAGGGATCGACGGCGGTCCGCTACCGGCCTGCGCCACGGGATGGCGTTGCGGATTGCCGCTCGTGCACGACGGTGATCTGTGCGGAAAAAGTCCGGCCGAAGTCGCAAACGTGGCGGCAAGCTCGCCGCGGGTCCGCCGGAAGGCGCTGGACGGCCGGTTTGGGCGCTGCATGAACGGCCGGGCACCGCCTCCGATTGTGACGGGCCTCATGGCCGGGCGAAGGCCGCCGGGCCGGGCGCCGGGGCATGACGGGAGCCGATCCGCGACCCGTCACGCCCCGCCCGGACATCGTGCGCCCAGCGAACTCACTTGATTGGTTCGCCGGCCGGATCCAGCACCCACCACACGTCCTTCACGCCCTGGCCGGTGGTGTCCCCGGCCTGCTTGTCGGAGGCGAAGTAGTACAGCGGCCAGCCGTTCAGGGTCAGCTGCGGCTGCCCGTCGTTGCCGGTGATGGTACCGACCTCGCCGGTGACGCCCTCCAGCTCGACGTCCTCGCCGTGCACCGGAGGCCAGGCGGTCAGGCACTCATCGGTGCAGGCCGAGGTGTCCGCGCCCTGGGTGTCCTTGTCGAACTGGTAGACGGTCATGCCCTTGCCGTCCACCACGATCTGGCCCAGCTCGGTTTCCGCGGTCGACAGCGAGGTGACCCCCTCCGCCGCCATCGAGCTGCTGGCCGAGGGCGCGTCGTACCCGCCGGCGGGAGCCGATTCCTCGGTCGTGGTGCCGCCGCCGTTCGCGCAGCCAGCCAGCAGCAGAGCCAGTGCGGCCGCGGCGGCCAGCTTCGTTGTCATGATTCGGGTCTTCATCGGGTCAGTCCTTTCTCGCGTGACCGCACGGTGCGGTTCACGCTTAACACGAGACTCCGATCACAAAGGTTCACCGATCTTCCTAAGATTTTGGCACCGGGGCGCGCAGGACCTCCTCGCCCGACTGCGTCTGCACCAGGATTTCGGAGATCTGGTCCATGGCCAGGGAGGTGGCCGCCTCCAGGGTGATCTCACGGCCGGGCACCGCCTTCCAGGTGGACACCTGCATGGTGGCACCCGCTGTGTCGGTCACCAACAGCGCGTAGGACCACGGTTCGTTCTCGTCCCCGAAGGAGTAGCCCTGCGGATAATCGCAGTTCACCTTCAGCCGCGTGCCCCAGGCGACCTGGTCCATGCCCACCTGCGCGGTCATCGGTTGTCCCGACACCGGCTGCAGGCTGAGCAGCATGGCCGGGGCCTGCGGGCGCAGTGACAGCGGGACGCCGATGGCCAGCACCAGCGCCAGGCCCGCCGCCGCGGCAAGCGCGAAGATCCTGGTGGTGCGCCGCCGGCGCCGGGCCAGGTGACGCTCGCGGGTCTTGCGCAGCAGGTCCAGGGGCGGCTGGGGAGTCGAGTCCTGTTCCGCGGGCGGGTGCGGGGCACGGGAGAGCAGCCCGGGCAGGGCACCGAGCTCGGCCACGGACTGCCGGCAGCGCTCGCAGTCCTGCAGGTGCGCCTCGAACCGGCGCCGGTCGGCCGGGCTGAGCGAACCGAGCACGTAGGCCGCATCCCACTCGAAAACCTCGTCGTGCTCGCTCATCGCGTGACCCCCCGTTCCTGCAATGCCAATTTCAAGGCCCGCATCCCATAATGCAGGCGGGACTTGACCGTCCCTTCCGCGATGTCCAGTTCCGCGGCGATGTCGTGGGTGCTGCGCGCCCCATAGTAGGCCAGCACCACGACCTGCCGGTGCGCCTGGCTGAGCGTGGCCAGGGCATCACGTATGAGAATCTCGTCGAACACCCGCTCGGCGTGGTCGCCCGCCGGGTTCTCCGGCAGCAGGTCGCTGGACTTCTCGTGTCGCGACCTGGCGCTGCGGGCCTGGTCGATGACGAGGTTGCGGGCCACCGTGAACAACCAGCCGCGCACCGCCTCGGCTCGTTCGCGCAGCAGGTCCGGCGAATTCCAGGCGCGCAACAGCGTTTCCTGGACGATGTCCTCGGCCTGGTAGGTGTCCCGCGTGAGCGAGTAGACGTAACGCCACAAATCCGCCGCGTGCAGCTCGTGCATGTGGCGCAGCGTCGCTGCGTCCCGATCCTCCACGAATCCCCTTTGGTTTGCGGCCGTGCCGGCCGACAGCTTTTCCATGTACCTGTCACGGTACAGCCTGGCAAATGGTTCAACGGGCCCGGAAGGCGTGCCGCCGGCGCATCGTTTCCGCACTCCGGCGTCGGACCGTGCGGGCAGATCGGACCCGCCGGCCGGCGTCGGGCATTATGATCGCGGACTCACCATCCGTCAAGGAAAATTCGGTTCCGGCGTCACGCTCGCGTCATGTGACCGGATGTTACGCGACTTCCATGGTGTTCAGGCGCCCCAGTAAGTCCCCGGATGACTTTGTGACGAGCTCATGAAGACATGCTTGGTCACATGTCGGGAGCGGCCGCACACTGAAATTGCCCGCAAAACACCGGGCACCACACCATCCAGAGCGACCGAGAGACCTGGCTCGATGACGTCGCAGCAACCACCCCGCGGGGGATCGGTGCTAAGGCCAGGACCGATGGAGATTGCTAGATTTCGCAACGGTCCATGGGTGGGACTATCCGTCCCGCCCGTCCGCCCCTGGCGGAGCTGGGCCTGCTTTCGGCGTGATCCTCGGGCACTACCGAGAGGAACACAGAAAACATGCGGCCAACACGATTCGCATTGAAAGCCACCGCACTGATCGCCGCCCTGGGCCTGTCGCTGACCGCCTGCGGCGGGAACAGCGCGGCCACCCCGGCAAATGAGTCCCCGGCCGCCGCCGGCGAGCCGGTCGAGGGCGGCAGCTTCGTCTACGCCGAAGTCACCCCGATCAACAACTGGCAGACCCAGGCGGCCCGCTTCTACGAGAAGGCCAACGTGCTGAACTCGGTGCTTGACCGGCTGACCTACTTCGATGTCGAGTCGGGCAAGCTTGTGGGCTGGATCGCCAGCGACTTCAGCTCCAACGAGGCCAAGACCGAATACACCTTCACCATCCGTGACGGGGTGACCTTCTCCAACGGCACGCCGCTGGACGCCAAGGCCGTCAAGGCCAACCTCGACGCACTGGGCCTGGGCATCAAGAAGGCCCAGATCCAGCCGAACGTGGACTTCGGCGCCTACGAGTCCTCCGAGGTCGTGGGCGAAAACCAGGTCAAGGTCACGCTCAAGCGCCCGGATGCGAACTTCCTGCGTGCCACCTCGTCGGTCACCGCCGGGCTCGTTGCCCCGGAAACGCTGAAGCTGGACAACGCCGGGCAGTCCTCGATCGCGCAGATCGTCGGCTCCGGCCCGTTCGTCTTCGAATCGGAGAAGCCGGACGAGGAAGTGGTCTTCTCCGCCCGTGAGGACTACGCCTGGGCCCCGGAAACCGCCGAGAACCAGGGCGCGGCCTACCTCGACGAACTGGTGGTGAAGTACCTGCCGGAGGTCGCGCACCGTGCCGGGGCCGCCCAGTCCGGCCAGGTTGACCTGGTCCGCGGGCTGCAGCCGGTCGACGAGGCCGCGCTGGCCGCCGGCGGCGGCCAGGTGCTGGCCGCGCAGGGCGTGGACCTGACCGCCAACCACGCGGCGGTGCGCATCGGATCGGGCAAGCTGGCCGACGTCAAGGTGCGCAAGGCGCTGCAGATCGGCATCGACCGCCAGGCCCTGAAGGACACCGTGCTCTCGGACAGCTATGTGATCTCGGGGTCGATCCTCAACCGCCAGGCACCGGGCTTCGTGGACCTGTCCGCCGAGCTGGCCTACGACCCCGAAACCGCCAAGCAGCTGCTGGACGAGGCCGGTTGGGTTCCCGGCGCCGACGGGATCCGCGAGAAGGACGGCAAGAAGCTGGAAATCACCGTGTCCACCTCCAACAACTCGGTGGTCATCAAGCCGGCCTTCGAGCTGATCGAGCAGCAGTGGCGCGAACTGGGCGTGAAGCTGGTCAACCGCGCGGCCGACAACACCTTCCTGGCCACCGCGCTGGTCGATGACAAGGTCGAGTTCTTCGGCACCCGCCAGTTCGCCTACGGGGGACTGGGCCCCGTGTACGGCCCGGCCAACAACTCCCAGACCCTGAACGCCGACAAGGAGCTGAACGAACTGTTCCTGCGTGAGCAGTCCGCCACCACCGAGGCCGAGCACCTGAAGCTCATCGAGCAGGAGCAGCGGGCCCTGGTGCTGGACAAGGCGCTGACCCTGGTGCTCTGGGACGAGGTCCAGGTCTACGGCGCCAACGCGAACGCCCACGTCGAATTCACCTCCGGCACCGCCCCGATCTTCCAGGGCGCCTGGAAGTCCAACGGCTGATCGGAGCAAAGCGACATGGGCGGATACATTCTCAAGCGCATCGGCCAGGCCCTGCTGGTGATCTGGCTGGCCTACACCGCGATCTTCCTGGCGGTGCAGGCGTTGCCGAATGACCCGGTGACCATCTTCCTGTCCACCGACGCGGCCGCCGACCCGGCGACCATCGAGCGGATGAAGGCCTACTACGGTTACGACCAGCCGCTGCACCTGCAGTACCTGGCCCAGCTGGCCGGGCTGCTGCGCGGGGACTTCGGCTACTCGCTGTCCTCCGGTTCGCAGGTCATCACCCGCATCGGCGAGGTGATTGGCTCCACCCTGGTGCTCGCCGGCAGCGCGTTCGCGCTGGCCGTGGTGCTGGCCGTGGCGCTAGTCGCCGCGGCCACCCTGGCCCGGGGCGCCGGGCTGCGCCGGGCGCTGCTGAACCTGCCGCCGCTGTTCATCTCCATCCCGGTGTTCTGGCTGGCCCTGGTGCTGCTGCAGCTGCTGGCGGTCCAGCTGGGCGTGATGTCGCTGTTCCCGGATGGCTCCTTCATGTCCCTGGCCCTGCCGATCCTGGTGCTGGCCATTCACCTCAGCGCCCCGATCGCCCAGGTCCTGCTCAAGAGCGTGCAGGACATCCAAGCCCAGCCGTTTATCGACGTGCTGCGCGCCAAGGGGGCGGGGGAGGGATGGATCTTCTTCCGGCACACCCTGAAGAACGCGGCTCCCGCCGCCCTGTCGATCGCCGGGATCACCATCGGCACCCTGCTGGCCGGCTCGGTCATCACCGAGACCGTGTTCGCGCGGGCCGGGCTCGGGCAGCTGGTGCTGCAGGCGGTCACCGTGCAGGACATCCCGCTGGTCCAGGGGCTGGTGCTGCTCACCGCGGCCGCCTTCACCCTGGTGAACCTGCTGGTGGACCTGCTCCACCCGCAACTGGATCCGCGCATCATCAACGCCAGCGCCGGCTCGCCGCGGGCGCTGGCCGCCTAGGAAGGGCAAGGACATGAGTGTACTGACCGAGCATGCCGTCGCACCGGCCGGGCAGCAGCCGACCGAGCCGGGCGAAGCCGCACCGGCGCCGCGCCGCCGCGGCACGGTCCTGGCCTGGCTGGCCAACTGGTGGATGCTGATCCCGCTGGCCTTCCTGTTCACCTGGGCCCTGGCCCCGGGCCTGTTCACCGGCCAGGATCCGATCACCGGCATCCCGGCGCAGAAGTTCTCCGCGCCGAGCCTGGCCCACCCGTTCGGCACCGACCACCTGGGCCGCGACGTCTACGCCCGGGTGGTGCACGGCACCAGCCAGACCCTGATGACCGCCGGGCTGGCCTGCCTGGTCGGCTCGGTGGCCGGCAGCCTGCTGGGGCTGGCCGCCGCCACCGCGGGGCGGTTCGCCGACAGCGTGGCCATGCGCCTGGTGGATGTGCTGCTGGCCGTGCCGGCCTTCCTGATCGCGCTGATCCTGGTGACCGCCACCGAACCGGGGCCGCTGTCCCTGGGCATCGGCGTGGGCATCGCCTCGATCGCGGTGTTCGCCCGGCTGGTGCGCACCGAGGTGCTGCGGGTGCGCTCGCGTGACTTCGTCCAGGCCGCGCTGATGAGCGGCGGCCGGTACTTCACAGTGCTGCGCCGGCACATCATCCCGCACGTGATCGGCCCGGTGCTGGCCCTGCTGGCCGTCGACTTGGGCGCGGCGATCCTGGCGATCTCCGGGCTCGGGTTCCTGGGCTTCGGCGCCCCGCCACCCACCCCGGAGTGGGGGCTGCTGATCTCCGAGGGACGCCAGTACCTGTCGGTCGCCTGGTGGCTGACCACCCTTCCCGGCCTGGTCATCGTGCTCGCAGTGCTGCTCACCGCGGCACTGGGCCGCAGCATCAACCGAGCCCTGCGCTTCTAGCCGGGCCCCACCGCCAAGACTGAAGATGGAAACGACAATGACCCAGAAGAACACCAGCACCTCCCCGGTGGTGCGGATCGAGGACCTGTCGGTGCGCTACGCCACCGGCACCCACGCCACCCGCGGCGTGGACCTGCAGATCCCGGCCGGGCAGATCGTGGCCGTGGTCGGCGAGTCCGGTTCCGGCAAGTCCACCCTGGCCAAGGCGCTGATCGGGCTGCTGCCGGCCGACGCGCACGTCGCCGGCTCCATCCGCTTCGGTGACACCGAGGTCACCACCCTGGATACGCGCGCCTGGCGCCGCATCCGCGGGGCGGGCATCGGGCTGGTCCCGCAGGACCCCGGGGCGAGCCTGGACCCGGTCAAGACCATCGGCTCGCAGCTGATCGAGGTCTTCCGGCTGCACCCCCAGCGCTCGGTGCCGCGCAGCCAGTGGCGTTCCAAGGCGATCGAGCTGCTGGGCAGCGTGGGCATCGACCGCCCCGAACAGCGCCTGGGCCAGTACCCGCACGAGCTGTCCGGCGGGCTCAAGCAGCGGGTGCTGATCGCGATCGCCTTCGCGCTGGACCCGCAGCTGCTCATCGCCGACGAGCCCACCAGCGCGCTGGATGTCACCGTGCAGCGCACCGTACTGGAGGTGTTCGTCGCGTTGGCCCGGCAGAAGGGCACCACGGTATTGTTCGTCACCCACGACCTGGCGGTGGCCACCGACATCTCCGACCGGGTGCTGGTGATGAACTCTGGGCGGATCGTGGAGGACCGCAGCGTGCGCTCCCTGGTCACCGAAAGCACCGAACCCTACACCAAGGCGCTGCTGGCCCAGGCGGTTTCGGGCGGCGAACGCCAGGCCCCGGCCGGGCCTTCCGCCCCCGCCATCCGGGTCAGCGGGCTGTCCCGCACGTTCGGCCGCGGCGCCGGTGCGCACCGCGCCGTGGATAACGTGAGCTTCGAGGTGCCGCGCGGCACCACCTTCTCGCTGGTCGGCGAGTCCGGATCCGGCAAGTCCACCACCGCCAAGATCCTGATGGGCCTGCTGGAACCCGAAGCCGGCCGCGTCGAGGTCAACGACCGGGACGTCACCGCGGTGCGCGGTGCCGCCCGCTACCGGCTGTGGCGCGAGGCCCAGCTGGTGTACCAGAACCCGGACTCGGCCCTGGACCCGCGCCAGCCGGTCGCCTCGATCATCGCCGAGCCACTGGTCAACTACCGCCTGGGCAACGCGAAGCAGCGCGCCACCCGGGTCGGCGAGCTGATGGAACAGGTCAACTTGGCGCCCGAACTGGCGGCCAAGCGCTCGCCGGAACTCTCCGGTGGACAGCGCCAGCGGGTGGCCATCGCCCGGGCCCTGGCGGCCGGGGCCCGCATCCTGGTGCTCGACGAGGCGCTCAGCGCGCTGGACGTGCTGACCCAGGAGCAGATCCTGGGCCTGCTCCGGCGGCTGCAGGCCGAACAGCAGCTGACCTACCTGTTCATCTCCCACGACCTGCACGTGGTCGAACGCATCAGCCACCGGGTGGGAGTCATGCGCCGCGGGCAACTGGTGGAGACCGGCACCGTCGACGAGGTCTTCTCCAACCCGCGCCACGAGTACACGCGCAGCTTGCTGGCCGCCAACCCCGGGCACGTGCTGCGCGAGCTGGCCGCCCCCGGCGCCTAGCGCACCGGCCCCGAAGTTTTCACACACACCAAGGAATCGAGCATCATGAGCACCGACGCCATCAACCGCACCGGCAGCAGCGAGGCGGACTACCAGCTGCTGCTTGAACGCTTCACCCCGGTCTTTGACCGGATCGCCCAGGGCGCGCTTCAGCGCGAACAGCAGCGCATCCTGCCCTTCGAGCAGGTCCAGTGGCTGAAGGACGCGGGCTTCACCACCCTGCGCGTGCCGGCGCGCCATGGCGGGAACCCGGTCAGCCACGAGCACCTGTTCCGGCTGCTGATCGAACTGGCGGCGGCCGATTCCAACGTCGCCCACCTGCTGCGCAGCCACTTCTCCTTCGTGGAGACCATCGCCCTGCAGCCGGCCGATTTCCAGGAGCGCTGGTTCCCGCGCGTGCTGGCCGGGCAGATCTTCGGCAACGCCGCCACCGAGCGCGGCGGCAATGCGCTGGGCAGCACCAACACCCGGCTGGTTGCCACCGACGCCGGCTGGGTGCTGCGCGGGCAGAAGTACTACACCACCGGCTCGATCTTCGCCGACTGGATCGTGGTCATGGCCTCCACCGACGGGGTGGAGGGACGACAGTACGCGATCGTGGACCGGAACGCGCCGGGCGTCCAGATCCTCGATGACTGGGACGGGTTCGGCCAGCCGCTGACCGGCACCGGCACCGCGACCTTCACCGACGTGCCGGTGCCGGCCGAGAACATCATCGCCCGTAAGGTGGCCTCCACCCTGGAGCCGGCGTTCTTCCAGCTGTGCCTGCTCGCGGTGCTGGTGGGCATCGGCCAGGCCGCGCGCGACGAGGCCGCCGCGATCGTGGCCGCCCGCACCCGCACCTTCAACACCGGATCCGGCGGGCTGTTCCGTGACGATGCGCAGATCCAGGAACGCGTGGGCCGGCTGGCCGCCAACGTGTTCGCCGCCGAGGCGATCGTCGTGAACGCCGCCCGGGACCTGGATGCCGCACTGGATGCGGACCTGGGCCTGGATCCCGAGGCCGCCTACCTGCGCGCCGAGCTGGCCGTGCAGCAGGCCCACGTGACCACCCCGCAGCTGGTGCTCGACGCCACCGGCGCGCTGTTCGACGTCACCGGCGCCTCGGCGGTCTCCACCACCAAATCGCTGGACCGCTTCTGGCGCAACGCGCGCACCGTGGCCACCCACAACCCGGTCGCGTTCAAGGCCCGCGCGGTGGGCGACTACTTCATCAACGGAACCATCCCCACTGGACTGAACTCCATTGGCGAGGCGGCGGGAGGAAAGTAAATGGGCACCTTCGAGACCAGGCCGCGATTCATCCTCTCGGCCTTCCTGATGAACACCTCCAGCCACATCCTGGGCGGCATGTGGCGTCACCCGCAGGCCCAGCAGCATCGCTTCCACGAGCTGGCGCCCTGGGTGGACCTGGCGAAGAAGCTGGAAGACGCCAAGTTCGACAACTTGTTCTTCGCCGACGTGGTGGGCCTCTACGGCGACCACGAAGGCGGCTGGGCCTCCCACGTGCGCAAGGGCATGCAGGTGCCCAGCCACGACCCGATGGTTCTGCTCTCCGCGCTGGCCGCTACCACCAAGGATATTGGCCTGGCGATGACCAGCTCGGTCATCCAATCCCACCCATTCCAGTTTGCGCGGCAGATCTCCACCTTGGATCACCTGTCGCAGGGCCGCGTGGCGTGGAACATCGTCACCAGCGTGCTGGAGAACTCGCACCGCAATTTCGGCGGTGCGAGCCTGGTCGCGCACGATGACCGCTACGCCTGGGCCGAGGAATATGTGGAAGCGGCCTACAAGCTGTGGGAAGGGTCCTGGGAGGACGACGCGCTGCTGGCCGACAAGGAGTCGGGCATCTACGCCGACCCTGCACGGGTCAACAAGATCAACCATCGTGGCGAGCTGTACTCCATCGATGGTCCGCATCTGGCTCTGCCCAGCGCACAGCGCACCCCGTTCCTATTCCAGGCAGGCTCCTCGCCACGCGGTTCCCAATTCGCCGCGACGCATGCGGAGGCGACGTTCCTGTTCGCCCCGCACCCGCAGTATGTGGCGAAGAAGAATGCGCAGTTGACCAGCAACCTGCAGGCCGCTGGCCGCACCCGCGAAGACATCAAGGTCTTCGCCGGACTGTCCTTCGTGGTCGGTTCCACGGAAGCTGAAGCCAAGGCCCTTGAAGCTGAATACGACCAGTACCTGGATCCGCACGCCATCATCGCCCACATCGGCGGAGGCATCGGAGTGGATCTGGGTGGACTGGATCTGGATACCCCGCTGGGGGATGTGAAGACCGAAGGCGCCCAAGGCGTGCTGGAAGCGGCGCTTGCCTCGACCCCGGGACGCAACCCAACCCTTCGCGACCTGGCGCACTACCGCGCCAAGGCGCAGCAGATCGTCGGCACTCCGGAACAGATCGTTGATGAGCTGGAACAATGGCAGGACGCGGGTATTGATGGGTTGAACATCATGAACCACGTACTGCCCGGATCCTATGACAACTTCATCGAAGGCGTCCTTCCGGAGCTGCGTCGCCGCGGCCTGGCTCAAACCGGGTACACGCCGGGGAGCCTGCGGCAGAAGGTGTTCGGCCGCGGGGACAAGCTTCCGGAAAATCATCCGGCTGCCCAATACCGCGGAGCGTTCACGCAGAACAGCGCAGTATCCACCCAGAAAGCAGCGCAGCTGCAGCACTGAATTCCGCAAGCTTGAAAGGCCAGTGGCATGGATGGGTCCGGGCCACTGGTCTTTCTTTGATGCCCGGAAGCTGAATCGCCGGCAACGCGGTATGGTGTCGTGCATGGACACCCATCACGTAAATGATCCAGAGACGATCCGCAGGCTGTTGAGCACACCGGGATGCTGGGCCGTTGTCGGCCTGACCAATAATCCCGTTCGCGTGGCTCCTTCCATCGCACGGTTCCTGCGCGACGAGCTGTCGATGAAGATTTTTCCTGTGTCATTGAGCAGGGAAACCGTGATGGGCGAACCGGGGTTCGCAAAGCTTGCTGATATCCCAGAACCCATCGATGTGGTGGATTGCTTCGTGAACTCCTCCAAGGCGGGGGACATCGTTGACCAGGCGATCGCCGTGGGCGCCAAAGCGGTGTGGCTGCAGCTCGGCGTGATCGACGAAGCCGCTGCCCAGCGGGCCAAGGACGCGGGATTGGACGTGGTGATGGATACCTGCCCTAAGATTGAGTACCCATTCCGATAGCGAGGAATTGATGGCAATATCAGCTGCTCAAGATGAACTGGAAAATGCGTGGGCGCAGCTGTGCCTGAGCATGCCGTGCGCTTATGCCGATTATCCTTTTGGCCCTGAGAGCACCGTATTCAAGGTGGCGGGCAGGGATCCTGGCAAAGGCAAGATGTTCGGGCTGATCATACACCTGAATGGTGAATTGGTGCTGAACCTGAAATGCGAGCCTGCCCTTGCTGACCAGCAACGCAGCGAGCATCCGCAGATCACCCCGGGCTATCACATGAACAAGAAGCACTGGAATTCCGTGCGTGCTGGACTCGACCCGAACCTGATGCGTGAACTCATCGAGGATTCCTATGATCTGGTGGTCGACGGCATGCCCCGGAGGGACAAAGAATACATCCGCCTGCAAGGCACAATTAACAAGGGGAGCATAGAATAGAGGCATGTACTTCATCGTTGTTAAATACCAGGTAAAGCCAGAATCAACCCCGACCTTCATGGATCAGGTCGCTGAATTCACCGCGGCTACCCGCGCCGAGGAAGGCAACATCTTCTTCGACTGGTCCGTGAGTGTCGAAGACCCCAACGAATTCGTGCTGGTCGAGGCCTTCCGTGATGACGAGGCCGCTGCGGCACATGTGAACTCGGCGCACTTCGCTGCAGGTCTTGAATCCATGCGGCCACACTTAGTCTCCACCCCGAAGATCGTCTCCCGCAAGGTGGATGGCGAGGGCTGGGATTCCATGGGCGAATTGGTCATCGATTAATTTACCGGGATAAAGGCAAAGGGAAGAACCTCAGCGGTACTTCCCTTTGCCTTTGCCTGTGGACCTTAGCGGCCGGCCTTGTTGCCGAAGCGGCGTACCAGAATCAAGGCGATGCCGGCCAGGACAACTACACCGGCGATGATGCCGATCCAGCTGGCGTTGAAGCCGGTGTCGGCCAGATCATCGGTGTTTTGATCCGGGGAGTCCTTCTTTGGCTCGTCAGAAGCATCTGGGGATTCGCTTGCATCCCCAGTTGGCTCTGGCGAACTGGTTGGCTCTCCGGTGGGCTCGTCGGTCGCATCTTCAGATGGTTCCGGCGAAACGGTTGGCTCGGTTGGATCCTCGGTCGGGTCATCCGAAGGAACCGGCGACTGAGTTGGCTCTTCCTCTTCGAGCAGGACCGCGCGGCCCAGGGGAGCCGGCTCGACGACGTCGTGCGCCTTGAAGTAGTTCACGGTGGCGTCCAAATCGATCTGGCCGGAGTCGGCGTGATCGGTGCCGTCTGCGAAGGCGATGAAGTTATCGCCACCGGTCGCCAGGAAGGCGTTGGCCGCGACCCGGAAGGTTGCTTCCTCGTCCAGCGGCTCGCCGTTGAAGGTGATGTCCTTGATGTGCTCGCCCTGGGCGGCTTCCTCAACGTAGGTGTAGGACAGTCCCTCGGAAATGCCCAGATGCAGCTTGGAGCGCTCCGAGCCAGCCGGCTGCCACTGCTGCTCCAGCGCCTCGCGGATCTGCGCTCCGGTGAGGTTGAAGGTGATCAGGGTGTTGGCGAATGGCTGGACTTCGGCCGCGTCCTTGTAGGACACGGTGCCGTCTTCGCCGTAGAGCAGGTCGGCACGCAGGCCGCCCGGGTTCATGAACGCGATCTCGGCTGGTTCGCCGGCAAAGTCGTCGTTCGAGGTGGCCCACAGGTGGATGTCGGCTACGGTGTTGCCCAGGGTGGATTCGACTCCACGGTCTGAGCCTGGTTCTTCGCCGCCGCGCAGGATGTCTTCGGAAATGGCGCCGATCTTCACGCTGCCGACCACTTCGGCTTCGGCTTCAGCGTTGCTGACGATCTCTGCAACCTAGGCATTGGCCTCGAAGTTGCCCGCCCATTCGCCGTCGGCGCCCTCGGTGGCCAAGGCGATTCGTTCGGTGTCGGCTTCGGTGACTTCGCCGGTTTCGGGATCCACCTGCAGGGAAACCTTGCCCAAGGTGGTGCCGTACTGGTGGGACTGGATCACTGGGCGGTCCGCGATGTCGCAATCGTAGGACTGGTGGGTGTGGCCCGAGAAGATCGCGTCAATCTCATCGCTGGCTTCGCGGATGAGCTTGCCATAGGTGCTGTCTTCGGCAGCAATATCAGCGCACTTGTCGCCAGCGGAACCATTATGGGTCAGCAGCACCACCACATCGGCCTCGCCATTCGCTTCATCGCCGTCGGAGAGCTGGGCTGCTACCCGGTTCGCTGCTTCCAGTTCGCTGCCGAAATCCAGATCGGCAATGCCGGCTGGGGAAACCAGCGAGGGCATGTCCTCGGTAACGGTGCCGATGAAGCCCACGGAAACGCCGGAGACTTCACGGATCGCATATTCCTGCAGGGCAGGAGTCTTGGTGCCCTTTTCATAGACATTGGCGCCCAATGCGAAGTCTGCACCGTTTTCACCGGTGGAATCAGCGTAGCTGTCGATGACGCGTCCAGCCAGATCAGCAAAGCCCTTGTCGAACTCGTGGTTGCCTACTGCCGAGACATCCAGGCCGCCGGCTCCGAGCGCCGCGATGGTTGGTTCATCATCCTGGGACGCGGAAGCGAAGGTCGAAGCGCCAATGTTGTCCCCAGCAGAGACGAACAGGGTGTTCTCGTTTTCTGCGCGCAGTTCATCAACGGCGCCGGCGAGCACCGCAGCACCTGCGGAGCTCCTGTCTGCGGAAATGCGACCGTGGAAGTCATTGATGCCGACTAGGTCCACGGTGACTGCTGCGGCATTCGCGGCTGCGGAAGAAGATGGGCTCTGCGTGGACGTAGCCTGGGCTGCTGCGGCACCGCCGGCCGCCAGCGAAATCGTCGCCAGCGAGGCGAGACCGAGTTTGCTTATCTGCCTGAATGCAGACATGGGTACTCCTAAATGTGACGAGTGTGACAAGGTATATGTCTATCGCATCTGAATGAACATGTCGATGCTTTAGCGTTAAATTTAGGTGCAGAAGTACAAGTTCTGGCGGTTATTCAACAGAAGCAACCTCCCAGCCATAGGCCGAGAGGTTGCTTCTGGAAATGGAAGTTTGCAGCTATTGCCGACGCTTTCGCGGAGGGTCTCCCGCGGTAACGGTGGAGGAGCCGACAATCGCTTTCAGCAGCAGCATCGCTGCTCCAATGAACATGAGGGTGGAGACGACCCAGCAGGCAGTGGCCGTATCGCGCTGCGCGGTGTTCAGGGCAAAAGAGAAGATGAATCCGCTGGAAACCAGCAGGAGGACTCCGGGAATTCGTGTCTTCATCATGCGCCTTTGCAGTGGAGGATTAGGCCAAACGATCGCAGAACATAATCGCTATCGTGTTGAATAACATCCATCTTGCCACAAATCCATCGACTTTACGATAGGCCTTAAGGTGGATATTACCTTGGGATATCCTGTGTCCGGCTATTGATGCAGGCAAAGCTGCTTGGCTGCTAGATGCAGGAATTCAGCAGTTTCCCGATCGCGGCGTGCTCTGCCTTGGTCATCCAAACTCCGTATTTGGCTTTTACCTGGGTCTGCCGCGAGACATAGTCGCAGCGGAAACTCTTGTTCGGCGGCAGCCACGATGCGGCGTCCTTGTCGCCCTTAGCGGCATTAGTCGGCCCATCGGAAGCCAGCAGGTTCAACGGGTCGTTGGCAAATTCCAGTCGGGTGTCGGCATCCCAGCCCTGCGCTCCCTTTTGCCAGGAATCGGACAACGCGACAACATGGTCGATCTGCACCGCGGTGCTGGTGCCTTGGCCACGCTTGAATTCAATGGTCTTGCCCGTATAGGGATCATCGAACCGTCCCCTCAGGACAACGCAGGGTCGAGCGGCCGACTTATAGGTCACGTCCACCAAATCTCGCGACAGGATGTCGTTGCGCGCGTCGCATCCATTGCGGTCCGGATCTTTCCACCCCTTGCCGAACTTTGCTCTGTCGTAGCCGGTTTTCGGCGCGCGGCCCTTCACAGCAATTTCGTCGAGCAGTTCGAGGGATTCCGCATAGATCTCACGTTGCACTGCGGTGCTTGGGGCAGGTGCGCCTTGCGCATCAGGCAGGGGAGGGAACTCTGCGCTATCCAGTGAAGAGCACGAACTGAGTACAAGAGTGGATACGAGGGTGAAAAACGCTAAGGTGCGACGCAGCAAACGCATGCGGTGGTACTACTCCTAAAAGTGGCCGGTGCTTGAGCATGAAAATGCCTCTGACTTGAACTATAGGCAATGGGGCTGACGATTTAGCCGTGCCTGCTTCGTGTGGTGGCGTGACTTTGAATGCACAGGCATAAGAGACTGCTGCTATTCAAGCTCGGAAGAACTCAGCCCTGGGAAATCGTGCTCGAAATAGTCCAGGATCTCCTGGGCTGCGTAGTAATCCAGCAGGTGCGGGGCGCTGAGCGGGAAGACGGAGCCGCTTTGCACCGAAGGCAGCTGGGCTAATGATTCATCCGCGGTAAACTCCATGGCGGTTTTCTTGTTCGCCGCCAGCAGGAAGGTGGCATCGCCAGTGAGCGCCGCTGGCAGGTCTTGGTAGCTGACGAAACTGAAATCCTCCCTTGGCTGCGTGGACGTGTCGAACTGCTTTGGCGTTGAAACCATCGTGAAGCCGAGTCCGCTCAGCAGCTGCGCGTACGGCCCGGCGGCCTTGGCGATCGGAGAGGTGCCACGGGCAGCATAGGAAATGAGCGAGGCGGTGGTTCCGGAAGGGATTGACAGCTTCGCTCTCAGTGTTGAGATCCGTTCGGCAACGGCTGCGGTGTTCTGCTGTACCTTGTCTTCGGTGCCGGTGGCTTCCCCCAGCAGTTTTGAAAGTTCGTTCCAATCCTTATCCGCATAGTCCAAGACAATGGTTGGTGCAATCTTTCGCAGCGCACCAACCTTGCCTAATTCGGAGTCTGCGCCTGTCGCCGCCACAATGATGAGGTCAGGCTTCTGCTCAGTGATTTCTTCCAGATCGAACTTTCCAACTTCATAGAGCGGATCGACTTTGCGAGCCGAGGCAACATCAGCCCAGTGCTTGAAGAAGCCGTCGCGATCAGCGTCTGGTCCTTCCGGTGCCGTCGCGCTGGCAATGACCGGCGCGTCCAGGGCCAGCAGAGAGCCCGTAAGCCCTACCGAGGTCGAGACTATGCGTTCAGGTTTTGCCGGAATCCTGACGGTGTTCTGCATTGAATCCGTGAACGTGCGAGGCCAGTGCCCGACGTCAAATGCCGCTGTGCCCGTATCCCGCGCTGGCTCGGCAGGTGTCGTCGCGCACGAGCCAAGGGAGAAGGCTAATGCGCTGATGAACAAGGCAACTGCGATTCGTGACAAGCTGGGGCGCACTAAAGTTCTCCTGGGCCGATGGCCAAAAACTGGCCAGGCGGCATATGACGGCAATGTATTACTCGAAATCTCTTTCCGAACCCATTTTATGTTCCCCAGCCGCAGGCACGCCCCTTGGCGCAAGAACAAGCGGATCACGTTGACTGCGTAAACCGCTGCTTCTTGCGCAGGGGAGCCGCGGAAGAGCCATTGCCGATGCCGGCGCGCATGCAGCCTGGTCTTTAGCTGCGCAACCTCTCTTCACGGAGGGTCCAATATGAGGAGATATGGGTGGAACGCTTGTCGAGGTGCCAGTGCCGGGCAACTTGGCTGATCTCCTTGACCGCGGAACGCTCTGCATGAGCGATTAACCCAATCCGAAGATGAGGCAGCGGCAGGGAACGGAGCTCATCGGCCAGCAATGTGCTGCGTCCCGCCGAAATGCCATCGCGCGGCAACCAGCGTAAATCAACTCCAGGAGGATGTTTCACGTCAAACATTGCGTTCTGATCCGCAACCTCGAGCAGCGCTATGCCGTGCGCATCGGCGGGCAATGCTTCCAGAGCCTTGCAGATCGCCGGGATGCCGGCTTCATCCGCTGCCAGCAAATAATAGTCGGCGTTCAGCGACAGCGAGGACTTGCTGCGCGATGGCGAAATGACCAGCGGAGCTCCGGGCTGCACCGTTCCAGCCCAATGGCCAACGGTGCCCGGCTCGCCATGAACAACGAAGTCGATAGCGATTTCCGGGACCAGCGCGTCGATCCATCGGATCGTGTACGACTTGGAACGTGGAACATGTTCGCGGGGCAGGTGTTGTCGCAAGGCCCGCAAATCATAGGGAGGCTCGAGTCCAAGGGTAGGATCAGCGACAAAGACTTTGACATATTCGTCGATTGCTCCATTGGAACGGTAGCCATCCAGATCTGGGGCACCGGCGATGATGCGCACCATCTGGTCATTCAGCCGCTCTACCCGGGTGATTGTCAGAACGTGCTGATCAACCTTTTTCCTTGGCGGTTCTTGATATCCCAGGGCAGGGGTGTGCCTGGCGAGGGGCTCCTCATAGGTTTCTGCGTAGCTGCGCGTTTCCGAAGGGACTGCGGGTGGCGGAGCAAGAGGGGCGGGCGAGGCCTGCGCCGGCGGGTGGTGGTAGTGCTTGAAAGAAGTGCGCAGCGTCTTATCCAGGACTTTGCGTGCAGCGGCGAGCGCTGCGGCGGCACCGGCACGTTCGGCAGCTGCCAGCAGTTCGTCGGTTTGCTGCTCGTTGAGCACCGAGTTGTCGCCAATATTCCGGTATAACTGCTCCTTGGCCACCGCGTATCCGGCCTTCGCTCCAGCCTTTTCTGCCTGGGCCAGGACTTCCAGGGTGAACCCTTCCCTAGGTGTCACCGTGTATTGCGGACCGTAGCTCTTGTACTTGTGATGCTTAGACATGGTGTGCCCCTAACCCGGCCGGTGTGAGCACCCGCCTGTATGCCTGAGTATGGGGGATATCGGGCATGGAAAACAAGTCATTTTAATCTGCAGAACGCCAAGCTCTATGCGCCTGGCGCCTTGGACATTTCTACCGCGGATTTCCGCGGATTATTCGATATTCGATTCATTCGACAATGAGCAGATCCGGTCACTAAAATTAGCCCCATGTCTGACACCTTGCCAGCGTGCCCTGAATGCTCCAGCGAATACACCTACGCAATGGATGCCCTGCTGGTCTGCCCAGAGTGCGCGCATGAATGGAATGCCGAGGCCGATCACACTGAAACCGCCGAAGCGGTGATCAAGGATGCTGTCGGCAATGTGCTGCAGGACGGCGATACCGTCAGCATCACCAAGACCATGAAGGTCAAGGGTGCGCAAAGCGCGTTGAAAGCCGGAACCAAGGTCCGCGGCATCCGATTGGTCCAGGGTTCAGGCGACCATGACATCGCCGCCAAGGTCGATGGCTTTGGGCAGATGGAATTGAAGTCTTCCATCGTCAAGAAGATCTAGTTTTCCAATCCGGAGTCCCATAAGGTCCCAGAATCCTCCGATGGAAAGCATCCCGAACTCAGACGCTCATGGCAGTTCCCACAAGTGGCATGCCCAGCGCTTCTGTCTGCCGCTGGGGAAGATCCGTGAAGTGTTGACGGAAGCGGCCCGCGGGAACAGGACTCGTGCTGGAAAGAAGGTTTCAGCAGCGAGGGGTTTGCCGTGGATTCAGCAAGCGTGGACGAAAAGCTCGACGCGATAATCATTGGGTGGGGCAAGGGCGGCAAGACCCTGGCCGGCACATTGGCCCGGGCAGGCCAGCGCGTGGCAATCATCGAGCAGTCTTCCCAGATGTACGGCGGCACCTGCATCAATATCGGTTGCGTCCCCACCAAGGCGCTGATCCATGATGCCGAAAACCGGGACGGCAGCGGATATGACCAGCAGATTTTCGACGCGGCGGTCGATCGCCGGGACAAGCTCACCGCCAAGATGCGCGCCAAGAACTTCTCCATGCTTGACGAGCTGGACTCGGTGCTGGTGGTCAACGGCACGGCTGCATTCACCGGGCCGAAGAGCATCAAGGTCAATGCCGGTTCAGAAGAGCTGGAACTGAGCGCAGAAACGATCATCATCAACACCGGCGCCCTCCCTGCAGTCCCGGAAATCGACGGCGCGCAGATCGGCGGGCGCGTGCATGACTCCACCACCATCCAGCACGCCCCGTTGCCCAAGACCCTGGCCGTGGTGGGCGGCGGATATGTCGGCATCGAGTTCGCGTCGATGTTTGCCCAGTTCGGATCAAGGGTCACGGTGCTGGATCGCGGAAGCCGTGCACTGTCCAAGGAAGATGCGGATGTGGCCGCCGAGGTCCAGGGGTGCTTGGAAGATGCGGGAGCCGAGATCATCAGCTCGGCCTCGGTGCGCTCAATCAGCCAGGACGAGCACGGTGCTACCGTCAGCTATGAACGCGAGGGCGAGGTGCATCGGTTGCAGTCCGATGCGGTGCTGATCGCGCTGGGGCGCGTGCCGAATACTGCCGGCCTGGGCTTGGAAGCCGCCGGGGTTCGCACGGGTTCCCGCGGGGAAATCGAGGTGGACGAGTTCCTGGCCACCAGCGCTCCGGGCATCTATGCCGTGGGTGATGCCAATGGCGGTCCGCAGTTCACCTATATCTCGCTTGATGACCATCGGGTGCTGGCCAACCGGCTGCTGGGCGACGGATCGCGCAGCACCAAGGACCGGGTGGCCGTTCCGTACACCATCTTCACCACCCCGCCACTGGCACGCGTCGGCTTGAGCGAAAAGCAGGCGGCGAAGCAAGGGCTGGACACCAGGATCGCAGTGAAGAAGGTTGCGGAGATTGCGGCAATGCCGCGCCCCAAGATCGTGGGTGATCCGCGGGGAATCATCAAGTTCGTCGTCGATGCGCGCAGCGATGGGATCCTCGGCGCGGCGCTGATGCACGTGGACTCCCAGGAGGTCATCAACTTGGTGGCACTGGCCATGCGGCAGCGCATAGGCGCTGCCGAACTGCGCGACCAGATCTTCACCCACCCCTCGTCCACCGAGGCGCTGAACGAGGTGCTCGGGCAGCTAGGCTGAGGCCTGGATTTGTGCGGAACTGATCAGCTCGGCGAGCTCGGCCAGCGGCTTGTTCGCACCGAAGGCAGGCTGGCCAGGCTGCAGGCGCAAGCCTTCGTCCAGGGAACCGATGGGCAGCGGGTCGAAGCCGAACCCGTCAACAATCCGTGCCACCTGCTCAACGTCTTCGGGCAGATCCCCGGCCACCGCGATGGCCTTGCGGCTCTCGGCGCCGGACGGACGGGCCTCGTCCTCCAGATCGTGGTAGCCCATGTGGTTGAAGGCCTTGACGATCCGCGAGGCTGGCAGGAAGTCCTGGACCAGGGTGCTGGTGGACACCGCAGGATCGTTCAGATCCTCGCGGATGCCGTCGGTTTCCCACCAGTAGTTCATCGCATCGATCACCAGCTTGCCCTCGAGTGCGGCCGCCGGAATGTTCCGGTACTTGCCCAGCGGCAGCGCCAAGATGGCGATATCGGCATCCCGTGCGGCAGTTTCCGGATCCACGGCCACCGCTCCGGGAGTGAGGATCTCGATGGTCAGGGCAATGGGGCCGGGGTCGCCGGAGCCGGCGATGAGCACCTTGTAGCCGGCTTGCACCGCGCGGCGGGCAAGGACCGTGCCGATCTTCCCGGCACCGAGGATGCCGATGGTCTGCTGAGCCATTTTCTCTCCTTCAGGCATGTTCGCGAATCCGTTCCTAGCTCTGGGCGAGCATGTCGCGCACCAGCGGGATGACCTTCTCGCCGTAGAGCTCCACGGCACGCAGGCGGGCGCCGGCTTCCACCGCGCCGCCGGAGTAGATCAAATCGAAACGGCCGATATCCAGGGACTTGATGGTCTTGGCGATCTTGCGCGCCACGGTTTCCGGCGAGCCGACATACAGCGAGCCTTCGCTGATCTCATGCTCGAATTCGCCGCGGCTCATCGGGCTCCAGCCACGGCTGGAACCGATGCGGTCGCGCTGCTCCTTGTAGGCGTCGAACATGTGCTCGCGGGCCAGCTCGTCGGTTTCCGCCACGAAGCCGGGGGAGTGCAGGCCCACCGGCAGGGTTGCGTGGCCGAACTGGTCATTGGCCCGGCGGTACAGATCGATGTAGGGTGCGAAGCGCTCGGGCGAGCCGCCGATGACCGCGAGCATCATGCGGAATCCGTAGTGCGCGGTGCGGATGACCGACTGCGGGGAGCCGCCTACGCCCACCCAGGTGTTCAAGCGGCCTGACTCGGTCTTCGGGAAGACGTCCATGTCCACCAGCGCCGCACGCTTGGTGCCCTGCCAGGTGACCGGCTTCTCGTCGAGCAGCTTGTGGAACAGGTCGATCTTCTCGTCGAAGAGCAGTTCGTAGTCGGCCATGTCGTAGCCGAACAGCGGGAAGGATTCGGTGAACGAGCCGCGGCCCAGCATGACCTCGGCGCGGCCGTTGGACAGCGCATCCACGGTAGCGAAGCGCTGGAAGACGCGGACCGGATCATCTGAGGACAGCACGGTCACGCCGGATCCGAGGCGGATCCGCTCGGTCGCCGTGGCAATGCCGGCCAGTACCGTTTCGGGGCTGGAGATGGCGTACTCCGGACGATGGTGCTCGCCGACGGCGATCACGTCGACGCCTGCCTGGTCGGCCGCGATGGCCTCCTGGACGGTGGCGCGGATCCCCTGCGCGTGGGTTGCCAGCTTGCCCGTCTTGTCGCTGGGCACATCGCCGAAGGTGTCAAGGCCGAATTCGATAGTCTCACTGGCGGTCATTGCGTGTTCCCCGTTTCAAATACTTGGTTGATGCATCAATTATCACTCAATGTCGTTGACGTGTCAACCACTTTAATTCGGCCTTCTTGAGCTGATTCATTGGGGGCTGCAAAGGAGCCAAACTGCAACGGATTCGTGCTGGATTGGGTTCACCGCGCATGGCTACGGTAGGAAAACCATTCGTTCGAGTCTGGCGAGGAGGAATCACCATGCGAATTCAACGAACCTCCCCAGCACCACTCGCGCTCGTTCTTGCGGTGCTCATGCTCGCTGCCGGCTGCAGCCAAGGCCCCGGTGGCGAGACGGCCGAAAGCCCTGCACCGCCAACCAGCGCGAGTACGGAAACATCGGCATCGCCAACTAGCCCTGCCGCATCGACACCGGCGCAGAGCACGGAGCCGGCGGCAAGCATCGCGGAGCCAACTACAGCGGCCCTGACGCTGTTCTATGTTGCCGTGGGCGATGAAGGGAAAGCAGGGCCGGAGATCGGCTGCGGCGACTCGCTGGTCGCGACCGAAACGGGGCCAGAGGAATTCACCAACCAAATTGAGGCCTCGATTGACGCGCTGCTCGATGATGAGGAGGAAATACTCGGAGAATCCGGGCTGCGCAACGCGTTGGCCGGCTCCGATCTCGACTACGTTTCATCGGCAGTGGATGGCGATGTGGTGACCGTCGAATTGAGCGGAACCGTGAGCTCCGGCGGCACCTGCGATGATCCGCGCATCATCGGGCAGCTCGAATACACCGCGATGATCGCGGCCGGTACCGGCGAGGCCCGGATCCTTGTTGACGGAAAAGAGCTCGAAGAAGTGCTCAGCGCCAAATAACCAGCCTAGGCAAAACGGAGGCCCTCCTCAATGAGGAGGGCCGCCGTTGAAAGGTTGGCTGGAGCCTAGCCGAAGTACTTCTTCATGGTGCCTTCGGATGCTTCGCGCAGCTCGTCCACCGATACGGTGAACTCGCCCTGGATTTCCAGGGCGCCGGACTGCGCATCGACAATGCCGAGGCGGGCCACGGTGACGCCGCGGGCGCTGGTCATGTCGTTGAAGCGGACCTCTTCGCTGCGTGGAACCGCAACCAGGGCGCGGGCCTGGGACTCGGAGAACAGGGCGGTGAAGGAATCAAGCCCGTCACGCTGCTTGATCTCGTCCAGGGCCACGCGGGCGCCGACGCCGTAGCGCAGGACCATCTCGGACAGCGCGGCAACCAGGCCGCCCTCGGACAGGTCGTGCGCCGCGTCGATCATGCCGTCGCGGCTGGCATTGATCAGGATCTCGCCCAGTTCCTTCTCGGCTGCCAAATCGACCTTCGGCGGCAGGCCGCCGAGGTGGCCGCGCAGGTTCGCGAACTCCGAGCCGTCCAGCTCATCGGCGGTGGTACCGATCAGGTAGATGGCCTGGCCGTCGGCCTCTTCGCGCCAGCCCGACGGGGTGCGGCGGGCGACGTCATCCAGCTTGCCCAGGGTCGCAACCACCGGGGTCGGGTGGATGGCCTTGTCGCCGGTCTGGTTGTACAGCGAGACGTTGCCGCCGGTGACCGGGACGCCCAGCTCCATGCAGGCGTCCGACAGGCCGCGGATGCCCTCGGCCAGCTGCCACATGACATCCGGGTCCTCGGGGGAGCCGTAGTTCAGGCAGTCGGAGACGGCAGCAGGAACGGCGCCGGAAGTGGCGACGTTGCGGTAGGACTCGGCCAGAGCCAGCTGCGCGCCGGCGTACGGATCCAGGTAGGTGTAGCGGCCGTTGGCATCGGTGGCGATGGCCACGCCGAGGCCGGTGGACTCGTCGATGCGGACCACTCCGGCATCATCCGGGGCGGCCAGCGCGGTGTTGCCGCCGACGTAGCGGTCGTACTGGCTGGTGATCCAGGACTTGTCGCACAGGTTCGGGCTGGCGATCAGCTCCAGGGTGGCGGCCTTCAGCTCCTCGCCGGTGGCCGGCAGGTTGGCGCCGGCGGCCGAGGACTTGAAGGTGTCTGCCTGCAGCGCGTCCTGCCAATGGGGGCGGGCGTACGGGCGGTCGTAGACCGGGCCGTCGTGGGCGACGGTCTTCGGATCCACGTCGACGATGACCTCGCCGTTCCAGGTGATGATCAGCCGGTCGGTGTCGGTCACCTCGCCCAGCCAGGAGTACTCCACGTTCCACTTGGCCATGACCGCCTCGAATGCCTCGACGTTCTCGGGGGTCACCACGGCCATCATGCGTTCCTGCGACTCCGACATCAGGATCTCGCCCGGGGTCAGGGTGGAGTCGCGCAGCAGCACGTTGGTCAGCTCGACCTGCATGCCGCCCTCGCCGTTGGAGGCAAGCTCGCTGGTGGCGCAGGAGATGCCCGCGGCGCCCAGGTCCTGGATGCCCTCGACCAGCGAGGCCTTGAACAGCTCCAGGCAGCACTCGATGAGCACCTTCTCGGCGAACGGGTCGCCGACCTGCACGGCCGGCCGCTTGGATGGCTTGGTGTCGTCGAAGGACTCGGAGGCCAGCACCGAGGCGCCGCCGATGCCGTCGCCGCCGGTGCGCGCACCGAAGAGCACCACCTTGTTGCCCACGCCCGAGGCGTTGGCCAGGCGCAGGTCCTCGTGGCGCAGCGCGCCGACTGCCAGCGCGTTGACCAGCGGGTTGCCCTGGTAGATCGGGTCGAACACGGTTTCGCCGCCGATGTTCGGCAGGCCCAGCGAGTTGCCGTAGCCGCCGATGCCGGAGACCACGCCGTGCACCACGCGCTGCGAATCCTCGTGGTCGATCGCGCCGAAGCGCAGCGGATCCATCACGGCGATCGGGCGGGCGCCCATGGAGATGATGTCGCGCACGATGCCGCCGATGCCGGTGGCAGCCCCCTGGTAGGGCTCCACGTAGGACGGGGAGTTGTGCGATTCGATCTTGAAGGTCACGGCCCAGCCGTCGCCCAGGTCGGTGACACCGGCGTTTTCGCCCATGCCGACCATCAGGTCCTTCTTCATCTCCTCGGTGACCTTCTGCCCGAACTGGCGCAGGTGGTTCTTGGTGGACTTGTAGGAGCAGTGCTCGGACCACATGACCGAGTACATGGCCAATTCAGCGGCGGTCGGACGGCGGCCGAGGATCTTGACGATCTCGGCGAACTCGTTGTCCTTCAGGCCCAGCTCTGCCCAGGGCAGTTCCACGTCCGGGGTGCCCGCTGCGTTATCGACGGTGTCGATATTGAATTCCTTAGTGGCTTCCTGGCTCACTTTTTGCCTCCAACAAGGTGGGTCAGAACACTGGTGAAGAATGCCAGGCCGTCGGTGCCGCGGTGATCCGGGCCGAAGCCGGCTTCGATGGCATGCTCCGGGTGCGGCATCAGGCCGACAACGTTGCCCGCCTTGTTGCTCACGCCGGCGATCGAGCGGCGCGAGCCGTTCGGGTTCCAGCCCACGTAGGAGAACGCGATCCGGTTCTCGGCTTCGAGCTCGTCCAGCACCTTCTCGTCAGCGACGTACTGGCCGTCCTGGTTCTTCAGCACGATGGTGATCTCCTGGCCGGCTTCGAACCCGTTGGTCCACGCGGTCTGGTTGTTCTCCACGCGCAGCAGCTGGTCGCGGCAGATGAACTTCAGGTGATCGTTCTTGATCATCGAACCGGGCAGCAGGTGCGACTCGGTGAGGATCTGGAAACCGTTGCAGATGCCCAGCACGGGCAGCTTGGCATCGGAGTTCGCGGCATCGGCGATCTTCGCCATCATCGGTGCGAAGCGGGAGATCGCGCCGGCACGCAGGTAGTCGCCGTAGGAGAAGCCGCCGGGGATCACCACGGCGTCGACGTCCTGCAGGTCGGTGTCGGCGTGCCACAGGGACACGGCCTCGGCACCGGCGGCGCGCACTGCGCGCGCGGCGTCGCGGTCATCGAGGGTGCCCGGGAAGGTCACCACGCCGATGCGCGCTCCGGAAATTTCGGTGCTTGGCGTTGAATAGTCGCCAATCAGGGGAAGTTCGGCGCTCATTAGTCTTCGACTACCTCGACGTTGACGACATCTTCGATCACCGGGTTGGACAGCAGGGTTTCTGCTGCCTCGCGAGCCTGTGCGAGGATTTCTTCGGTCACCTCGCCGTCCACTGACAGTTCAAAGCGCTTGCCCTGGCGGACAGCTTCGAAGGAGGTGAAGCCTAGGCGGGGAAGCGCTCCCGCAATGGCCTTGCCCTGTGGGTCAAGGATTTCTGGCTTGAGCATGACATCTACAACGATGCGGGGCATCCGGCATATCTCCTGTTGGCGAGGTTAAGTTAAATGCCACACGGAGATGCCGTCTCACACCAGGGGGATTTGGCGCTCCGCGAGCTTGCCCTCATAGTCTACCCGTGAATGTGACAGGGAAAACGTGCCTGTGTGCGATAGCACCGATATCTCGCGGTTTAAGTCATGTGATCTTTGGCTCACGGGATTCCGGGCAGCGCTTGGCGCGTATGCTGAAACTGTGAAAAATGCTAGTCAAGCCGTCTGCGCCTGCCGTGTTCTGGACGCCGCGAAACTGTCCTACGAAAACTGCTGCAAACCGTTGCATGACGGACGGGAAGACGGTTCGGTGCTGCCTGAGACCGCAGAGCAGCTGATGCGCTCGCGCTACAGCGCCTTCGTGCTCGGCTTGGAACGGTATTTGCTGGCGACCTGGCATGAGAGCACCAGGCCCAAGGAGCTGGGATTGGATGCGCAGCTGCGCTGGAGGGGTTTGGAGATCATTTCAACCCGCGCCGGCGGTGCAACAGCCTCCCGCGGGGTGGTGGAATTCGCCGCGCACTACCGCGATGGACGGCATGAGGCGCAGCAGCATGAGGTGAGCACCTTCGTGAAGCAGGACGGCGCCTGGTACTACCTCGACGCGCTCTAGGGCTGGGGGTTCAGCCGCTCAGCGCTTGGCCGCGGCCTGCAGCATGGTCAGCATCTGGGTCTGCTGGCGTTCACGGGCCAGCTTGAACGCATCGGAACCGGAACGGTCCTCCAGGTGCGGGTTGGCCCCGTGGGTAATCAGCAAGCGCGCAATGGTGATGGCGTTGCTGGTGCCTTGGCCCAGGACAATGGTTTCGTGCAGGGCAGTCCAGCCCAGGTCATTGACCTGGTCGACAGGGATGCCGGTGCGCAGCAGGTGGCGTACGGCCTGGACCTGGCCATTCTCGCTTGCGACTGCCAGCGCGGTGCCGCCCATGCGATTGACCGAGGCGAGGTCCGCTCCGCCGTCAATGAGCATCTTGAGCGTTTCAACCTGGCCGTTGGCGCTGGCACGCAGGAACGGGGTCTCGTAGAAGTCGTCCTTCTTATTGGGATCCGAACCGGCCTTGAACAGTTCCTTGGCAATGGCATGGTTCTTGTTGATGACAGCACGCATCAACGCGGTGCGGCCGGACTGATCTTGCGCATCAACGTCGGCGCCCTTCTTCAATGCCGCCTTGACGTCCTTCAGCTTGCCCTCGTTCACCGCAGCGAAGAGCTGGGTAGTGGACTTGGGCATGCCAGCCGATGCGCTGGGAAGGGCCTTGATGGAAGCGCCGGTGTTGGCGCCCGAAGCCAGTGGCGAGAGAGTTGTCTCGGAGCTTTCCGGGGCGGCAGGGCTGCTGGTCTGCTGGGCCGTATTGCCCGGCGTCGTGGTCGGTGCGGTGGTGCCGCTTTGGGAGGAAGCCGGAGCCGGGAGGCTGGAGCCAGATGCGGCCTTGCCCGGGGTAGGCATGGATGCCTGGGCTGAAGCGGTGGAGGCAGGGGCGGGAGCCGGGTTGGAAGCAACTTCTTGGGCCTGGGGCGAGGAAGCGGAACAGCTGGCGCATGCGCCCATGATCGCGGCCAGCGGTAGCGCCAGCAATGCCAATCCACGGCGGTTCGTGGTGGGACCGGTATGAAGTGCCATCTGTCCTTTCGCGGTTCAACAACCCATCCCGGAATGGTTTTCGCACCATCCAGGGACTCTGCTCAGTAACTTTTGATCACTTGCGAGCTTAGCGGCCAAAGCTGAAAATTTGCGGTCAATCGGCGCCGAGATTGCTCTGTGCCCGGCCCCTGCCGATCTTCGCTAAAATCAGTAACACCATGGAATGCCTTTACTTTTCTGCCTCCCGTTGCCGCTCGTGCACCTTGATGACGGTGCCCTACGCCCGGCAACTGCAATCAAAAGTCGAGGATTGCCAGCAGCTGCTCTCCGGCTTCCAGTCGCTGGAATTCCTTCCGCCCCAAGCCAGCAACGAGCAGGGCTTCCGCAACAAGGCCAAGATGGTCATTTCCGGGACCACCGAGCAACCGACCATCGGCATCCTGGATGCCGACGGCCACGGTGTCGATCTGCGCAACTGCGGCGTCATCGCGGCACCGCTGCGGGCAGTGTTCCCGGTCATCGAGCAGTTCATCCATGATTTGAAGCTCATTCCCTACGATGTTCCCAAGCGCAAGGGCGAACTGAAGCATGTGATTCTCACCCTGTCGGATACCGGGGCGGTGATGGTCCGCTGGGTGCTGCGCACCAAGAAGCATTTTGTCGCGCTGCGCGATTCGCTGCCGCAGTTCCTCGAGCAGCTTCCGCGCCACAGCGTGGTGTCGGTGAACTTCCTGCCCGAGCACAAGGCGGCGCTTGAAGGCGAAGAGGAAATCATCCTGACCCGCCGCAGCACCTTGGAATTCGGGCTGAACGGCGTCCCGATGCACCTGCGTCCCCAAGGCTTCTTCCAGACCAATAGCGAGATCGCCGCCGCGTTGTACCGCCAGGCCCGCCAATGGATCAACGATGCCAATCCGGAAAGCGTGTGGGACCTGTACAGCGGGGTGGGCGGTTTCGCGCTGCACTGCGCCGCCGAGGACCGCACCGTGTACGGTATCGAGACCAGCGCGGACGCTGTCGAAGCGGCCAAGACCAGCGCGAAAGCCATGGAATTGGAAGACGTTCACTTCAAGGCCCAGGACGCTACCGAATTCGCGCTGAATGCCGGCTGGGCACCGGACGCGGTGATCGTGAATCCGCCGCGCCGCGGCATTTCCGCGCAGCTGGCGGCGTGGCTGAACGAGTCGGATGTCCAGCACGTCATCTACTCCAGCTGCAATGCGAAGTCCCTGGCCAGGGACCTGGAGCGGCTGGATAACTACACCCCGCAGCTGGCCCGCGTGATGGACATGTTCCCGCAGACCAGCCACTACGAGGTCATCGTGAAGCTGGAGCGCAAGGTCGCCTAGCGATCTAGGGTTGCGGTGCGCCGGTCGAGGCGCCCGACAATCTCATCAACAAGGTGCGGGTCGATATTCGGTTCGCGGCGGGCCTTGAGCAGCTCGTCGCGGGCGGCTTCCAGTGCGATGGCCTGGATCGAATCTGCCTTGGCGATCACCGCACGGATCTGCGTGTACTTCTCGTCCGAGATCGCATCGTGCGGATCCGGGTCCTTGGCCAGGATGGTGTGCAGCGAGTTCATGCGCCGGCGCACCGCCTGCTGGTAGTTCTCCGGCAGCTCTTCCAGCTCGACGTTCTTGCGCAGCGCCGACAAGGCGACGGCTTCGGCACGGCGGGCCAGGGCGCGGCGGGCGCGCTTGGTGTCCTGTTCGTTATTGCGCAGCTTCAGCACGCGCATCAGCGCCGGCAGGGTCAGGCCCGGCAGCACCAGGGTGCACAGCAAGACCGAGCAGGCGGCCACCACCACGAAGTTGCGGCCCTCGATGGCAGTGCCATCGGCCGTGACCTTGGGCAGCGCCAGTGCCAGGGCCAGTGTTGCCAGGCCGCGCATGCCGCACCAGGTGAGCACCAGCGCGTCCTTGCGTGCAGGAATCGCGGGCTTGGCGCGGTTGGGCAGGTAGTAGGTTCCCAGCATCCACAGCGCACGCACGGCGATGACCACGAAGCAGATCGCGGCAATGCCTGGGATGAAGCCAATCAGATTGCTGCCTTCCTCCTGGATCACCTGGTTCATCTCGATGCCCATCAAGCCGAAGGCCAAGCCGGTGGCCAGCAGCTCGAGCACTTCCCAGAAGGACTGCCGGGTCAGGCGTTCGGCGGAGTCCTGGGGACGGTCGCGGCGCACCATTTCAAGGGCCGTGACCACGACCGCGATGACGCCGGAAATATGCAGTTCCTCGGCAATCATATAGACCGCATAGGGTGCCACCAGGGTGGCTGCGCAACGTGCCGCCAGGTTGGGAACGAAGCGGTTCAGTGCGCCGATGGCCCAGCCCATGGCCAGGCCCAGGACTACCGCGCCTGCGGCGCCAAGCAGGAACTGCGGAATGATCTCGAGCCCGACCTCCGAGCCATTCAGGGTTGCCTGCACTGCCAGCTGGAAGATCACGATGGCCATGGCGTCGTTGAACAGGCCCTCGGTTTCCAGCAGGGAGGTCAGGCGCCGCGGCATCTTTACCTTGGTGGCAATGGCATCCACGGCCACCGGGTCGGGCGGGGCGACAACGGCTCCCAGCGCCAGGGCCAGCGGAATGGAAACGATCGGGGAGAACGCCAGCGCGGTGGCGGCCACTGTGCCTGCTGTCACTACGATCAGCACCACGGCTAGCCTGATCAAGGCCTTCCATCGGAAGCGGAATACTGACCAGCTGCTGCGCTGGGCCGTAGCGAAAAGCAAAGGGGGCAAGAAGATCGGAAGGATCAGTTCTGGCTCGATGTGCATTTCGGGCATGAACGGCAAGAAGCCCGCCAACGTCGCGAAAATCAGCATCAAGATCGGGTAGGGCAATTTAATGCGTTCCCCGATGCCGACAATCAGAATCGTGGCGAATAGCAGTGCGATGATCAGCAGGAAAAACTCCATAGTCTAACTATTCTAGTTTCTCCACGTCCCTAATCGGGATTATTGAATTATCGTTTCACTGGACCGAGGAGAAATGCCGCGGTGTCCCAGCGCTCGATAGCGCAGCCGTTATGCCGCGAGAAACTCGCATCGACCGGATCGCCTCGCAGCGTTCCACTGACTTCGGCCCGCTGCGGCCCGCCATAAATTTCGGTGCAGATCTCGTCCGGACCGGGCTTTCCGGTGATGACGCCGGGTTCAAGCTCGAGCTGCAAGCAGGCCTTGGACGCGTCGGGAAGGGTGCTGGAATCAGCGGCTTGCTCGCCAGAGCATTCCAAGGTGTACTGCTGCGAGATTTCGGTGCCGTCATCGCGGATGGTGATTTCCAGTCGGGTGCGAGTTTCATGGCCGCTGCCGGCGGCGCAAGAAGCCAGCAAGAGGCCCACGGCGCTGGCCGCGATGCCGGCCAGCAGCAGGTGGTTTCCGCGTGCTGCGCCCATGCATCAATGATGCCCCGGCCCTAACCAGAGTTCTAGTCTTCCGGGGAGATTGGCAGGTTGTTGGCGACGTCCAGCAATTGCTTGCGCAGCGCATCGGCGCGCTGCGCAAATTCCTTTTGCAACCGCACATACTCGGCCTTGCCCTCGGGAGTTTCAATCCGGATGGGTTCGTGGCCCCAATCGCCCAAATCATAAGGGGAGGCCTGCATGTCCATGGTGCGGATGTCCCAAGCGAGCTCGAAGCAGTCCATGACCAGTTCGCTGGGTACCGCCGGGGAGAGCTTGTAGGCCCACTTGTACAGGTCCATGTTGGCGTGCAAGCAACCGGGCTGTTCCAGATCGCGCTGGGTTTCCCTGGTTGGCTGCAGCTCGTTGAGCTCGATGGCCTGGGGTGCGTAGAAGCGGAAGGCATCGAAGTGGGTGCAACGGATCTTGTGGGTTTCCACCACTTCATCGGTTCCCTGCGCGCCCAGGCGCAGCGGAAGGTACTCATGGCGGATGCCGTTTTCCTCCGACTTGTAGGCCATCGCCCACTCGTGGAGGCCGAAGCAGGAGAAATTGCCTGGACGCTGAGAGGTGCCGGCCAGGATGATTCGGGCGAACTCGATGGCGCGTGCGCGCGCCTTGCCGAACGCCGGCGCATCAAATTGGTAGCCCGTGCCGTGGCTGCCCTGGACAACGCGGTAGAACTTCCAGTCGCGGCGTTCTTGGGCGGCCTCTCCGGTGAGAACCACGTCCATTCCGGGATGCCATCGGTAGAGCTGGCCAGGCTTTTGCGTGTAGTAGGTGAACAGGAAATCCTCGATAGGGTGCTTCTTGCCTTTCATGCGCCGATCCACGAAAGGTTCGCCAAAGGCCCGCGCCCGTGCTTCATGCTCGGCGGCATCAGGCATCCACTGTGAGGGTTCCAAAATGGTGGCGGTCAGAGGCATACTTCTAATTATTCAATTCATGGGCCGATGAAACCAGTTTGGTACGCCAACTCACACTTCCTGGAAAAGGGGGACGCGATGCAAGACTTTCCTGTCTGGGAACCGCCCATGGGCGGTACCGAGCAGCAGCATCTGTTCGGGATGCTCGACAGGCTGCGCACCACTTTCCGGTACAAGGCCGACGGGCTGGACATCCGCCAGCTGGCCACGAAGCTGCCCAGTAGCCAGCTGAGCCTGGGCGGATTGCTGCAGCACCTTGCTTTGGTCGAGGACGAGAAATTCACCTACTTCATCGCCGGGCAACGCCCCGAGGTGCTCCTTGAGCTCACAGCCGACGGGCGTGAGCAGTTCGTTGTGGATCTGGACGACGATCCGGAGATCCTTTACCAACGCTACGACCATGCGGTGGCCAAGAGCCGGAAAATCCAGCAGTCGATCATCGAGGAAGGGACGCTGGATGCGGACTCGGGATTGGAATTCGAAGGCAAGCATGCGTCGATACGCAGAATCATCTGCGATCTGATCGAAGAGTACGGCCGGCATGCAGGGCATGCAGATCTCCTGCGGGAAGCAGTTGACGGGCGAGTGGGCGAAGATGCTCCGTGGGATTATCTGCCCGCGTGGTACGGGGATTAGCGGCAGAAGACAGCTTCCCTTGAGCAGTGGCGGTTTCCAGAGGCCTGGAACCATGATGGGCCTTTGAGCCGGTGCCGACTCAGTCCCTTCCCGCATAATCCAATGGGGACCGGCTTGGCGCGAGTTATGGAAGAAACCTGAAAGCCCATGGGGAAATCATGCCCTCGCTCCTACGATGGGGCCATGAACATTGAGCGCTCCAGCCAGCTTCCGGTATCTGCCCCTGTCGTCTTCGACTGGTTCTCGCGACCCGGGGCCATCCACCGGCTCCTGCCACCGTGGCTTCCGCTGAAGGTCATTGAGGAAGCGGGCTCGCTGAAAGACGGAACAGCCGTCTTGGGTCTTCCCGGCGGATTGCTGTGGAACGCCAAGCACCAGCCCGAAGGCTTCGCTCAGAACCGCAGCTTCGTCGACCAGCTCGAACCGGTTGGGCTGCGCGGCCTTCCTGCACGTGCCGTGAGGTGGCGGCATGAGCATTACTTCGAGCCCGCTGGCCAGCAGTCCACCACCGTGCGCGACTGCATCGAGTCGAATATGCCCGGGCGGCAGATCGAATCGATGCTCGCCTACCGGCACCGCCAGTTGGCGGGCGACTTTGCCGCCCACCACCGTGCGGCGCAGGCCGGGCTGCAACCCCTGGTGATCGCGGTGACAGGTTCAAGCGGACTGGTCGGCCAGGCCCTCTGCGCCTTCTTGTCCACCGGAGGGCACCGGGTCATCAAGCTCGTGCGGCACGCGCCGAACACGGCTGGCGAACGGCGCTGGGACCCGGCGGACCCCGACGAAAGCCTGCTCGAAGGGTGCGATGCGGTCATCCATCTGGCTGGGGCGAGCATCTTCGGACGGTTCAGCCAGGCCCATCGCCAGGCGATCGCCTCCAGCCGGATCGAGCCCACCCGCTCCCTCGCCCTGCTGGCGGCACGTTCAGATGTCCGTACCTTCATCAGCGCCTCGGCCATCGGGTTCTATGGCGCTTCAGCCGGAGCGGACCCGCTGGACGAGTTCGATTCCCCGCCGGCCGGCACCCCGGACTTCCTCTCCGGCGTCGTGCAGCGATGGGAGCAAGCCGCCGAAGAAGGCGGCGGTTCAATGCGCCGGGTGCAGATCCGCACCGGTGTCGTGCTCAGCCCCAAGGGCGGGATGCTCGCTGTTCTGCGCCCGATATTCTCCGCAGGCCTGGGCGGACCCTTGGGCGGTGGACAGCAGATGCTGTCGTGGATCGGCCTTGATGACCTGCTGGACATCTACCATCGCGCGCTCTGGGATTCGCAATTGGCTGGCCCCGTCAATGCGGTAGCGCCGCAGCCGGTCAGCAACGCCGAATTCACCCGGGCCCTGGCGCGCGCGGTGCACCGGCCCGCAGTAATACCAGTCCCCGGTGCTGCCCCGAAATTGGTGCTTGGCGCCGAAGGATCGCAACTGCTGGCCATGGCCGATCAGCGGATCGTCCCGCGCAAGCTGCTAGATTCCGGGCATCAATTCCGCAACGAGCGGATAGAGCTCGAACTGGCCCATAGCCTCGGCGCGCGCTAGGTGCTGGAACCCCCTGCCACGCTTCGAATGCTCCAGCGCTAGGTCGCTGCAGGGAACCGGGCTCGCCCAGCCGGGTGCAGGCGAATTGGAGATAAGCAAGCCAACGGATTATCATTAGCTTAGCTAGATAATAGCCAATCTAGATAAGTTGTTGCATCTGCCGGCGGCGGGAGGAGCTTGCCCATGCCGGCAGTTGTTCCAGGAGAAAGTGTGGAAGATCCTGATGGGAAACATGTCGGTAGCCCCGTTCGATGCAATCCTGTTGATGTCGTTTGGCGGACCGGAGAAGCCAGCTGATGTCCTTCCCTTCCTGCAGAACGTCACTCGGGGACGAGGGATTCCAGATGAACGTCTCGAAGAGGTGGGCGAGCATTACTACATGTTCGGTGGAAAATCACCGATCAACGAGCAGAACCAGGCTTTGCTGCGGGCGCTCCAAGATGAATTCGCGAGCCGCGGCATTGATGCGCCGCTGCTCTGGGGCAACCGGAACTGGGAACCGTATCTCGCTGAAGTGGTCGGTAACCATGCGCGCATGCACGGCTCGCGCAGGTTCCTGGCTATTGATACTTCGGCGTACTCCTCGTATTCCTCTTGCCGGCAATACCGGGAGGATTTTGCAGGTGCCGTGGCCGCACTGGAAGCAGAAGGCATCGAGGTGATGATTGACAAAGTCCGCCAGTACTATAACCACCCGGGATTCGCCCAGGCCCAGCTCGAATGCCTCCGGCGAGGGCTGGCAGATCTCAAGCGGCTTGTCGGCAGCCTCGATCGCAGTCGCCACAAGATCCTCTTCGTAACCCATTCAATTCCGACTGCGATGCAGAAATCATCGGAGAAGTTCACCGCTGGCTACCAGGGGCAGCATGAAGAGCTCATGGCGTGGCTTAGCGGGGAATTGCATGGAGATGAACAATTGGATGCCGAGCTGGTGTTCTGCTCCCGGTCCGGATCTCCGCACACCCCTTGGCTGGAACCGGACATCAATGACCGCATGCGCGAGCTTTCGGAATCTGGAACTGAAGCGGTACTGGTGGTTCCGCTAGGTTTCGTCTCCGACCACATGGAGGTGAAATTCGATTTGGATACCGAAGCGGCGCAGACAGCGCGTGAGTTGGGGATGGCGTTTCTCCGTGCCGATAGCGTCGGCATTTTGCCCGCTTTTGTCAGCGGCTTGGTCGATTTGGTCCTGGAACGCGCAGCTCAGGTGCGTGGAGAGCACCCGGAGCAAAGAACCATCTCCGGCAGCAAGGCGCTGGGCCCGGGCAGCGGTGCCTGCTCCCGGAATTGCTGCGAAGGCACCAGGGGGAAAAATACTGTTCCGAATTGGAACCTCGATAAGCCCGCAAGCTAGGCAGGCAGTTGCTTGCTGGCCATCACTGTTGGCTGGCAAGCCACCGGAACTGCAACGGTCCCCGTTGGGTCCGGAATTCGTGTGCTCGCGATGATGATCCCGAGTCCCGCGGGCTACGAAACAGGGCCGGCTTTCCGAATCATCGATGATTGGTTTCTGCTGGATCAAGCCTGGCTTTGCCGACCCTGCGTGGCCCGCGGCCGCCCGGGCACCTGATAGCGAAGCCAACTAGGTGCTTTCGTCGTCAAAGGGAGCCGGGCCGGAAGGCGCTGGCGGTGGCGGTGAGCGAGGCGGAGCCGGCTTCCTCGCAGTAGCGGAATCCGACAGCGCCTGGCCTGTCAGTTCATCGAGATTCTCGCGTAGCGCGTCGCTGATGATCCTGCGAGGATCATATTGCCGAGGGTCGAGCCTTTTCAGATCCAGATCCTCGAATTCATCACCGAGATCCTCGCGGAGCTGTTCTTCGGCATCAGCGGCGAGACGGCGCAACTGCCGAATCAGCGTGGCAGTTTTCCGCGCATAGTCCGGCAGTTTCTCGGGCCCGAGCAGAACGGCCGCCAGAATGGCCAGGACGATGAATTTATTGCCGTTGATGCCTGCAATGCTCACGGGGAACCACCTCGCAATGTAGAGCTTGGCCAGACAGAAGCAGCCGGGATTCCCGGTGTTGCCCGCCTTGGCGCCGGGCTAGCCGCAAAGATCCTGGTCGGCGTTGCGGCTGTTCAACTGGACGGGCTTCTTCTCGGGCCGCTCCAGATCCTGGTAGTCCTGGCCCAGGATTAATTCGATGCTTTCGACCTCGGCGACCGAGGCCTTGATATCGAGATTCATTGCTTTTGCGAAAGCAGCGGCCGTGCTCCTGGCATCATCGGTGTCCGGAATCAGCAGCTTGGACTGCGCCTGCAAAGTCGCGGCAGTAGCGATCGAGATGACCGTGTAGCCCTGCTTCGTGGCGTCGTTCGCGAACTGTCCGGCAAGACCGCTCACCTGCGCGCCGTTGACGATGCTCAGAGGCAACTTCCGGCTGGCGGGTTTCTCGGCAGCAGTTGTTCCGGACGCGGAATCGGAGCCGGGATTCACCGGGATACCTCGCTTGATGCGGTCGAAGATGAGGGCAGCGTCAGGGGCCGGGACCACCCTGTTGGCGTTTGATGGCGCTGGCTGGTTCGGCATGGTCATGAAGGAGATTTTGTCCGTGGGGACCTCCTTGATCCTTGCCGCCAGTGACGCAAGGCCTTGCAGCGAACTGAGCTGCGGGTCGACGGTCATCGAGGAGGTGGTGGCGTCGAGGAAGGAGTAGAGCCGGTCAGGGCGTGCGAGAATTTCCTTGCTCGTGGCACGCTGGACTATCGCGGACATGACCTTCTGCTGGTTTCCCAGCCGAGCCAGGTCGCTGCCATCGCCAACTGCATGGCGCGTCCTGGCCAAGGCCAGCGCGTCGGTTCCGTCCAGTTCCTGCCGTCCGGCCGGAAGATCCAGATTCGCTTTCGGATCCGACATCGGCTGGGCAAGGCACACCTTGACACCTCCCAGCGCGTCGATGATCGAAATGAATCCTTCGAAGTCTACTTCGATGAAATGGTCGAGGCGAACTGCCGTGAGGGCTTCCACCGCTGCGACGGAGCACGCGGGCCCGTAATTCAGCGCGGAGTTGATCATGCCGTAGCCACCGGCATAGGCACCAGACCCGGTATCCGCGCAGGCGGGACGCTGCATAACGGTATCGCGGGGAATCTGGATCGCTTCGATGCGCTCATTCCCGGGGGACACATGGACCAGAAGCATCGAATCGCTGCGCCGGGAACCGGTGTCGGAGCCGAAGCCGGCGGAACTGAAATCCCGGCTATCCGAACCGAGCACCAGCACACTCAGCCCTTCGCTGGAATCGGGGATTTCCGAGTCGGATGCCCTGAGCGCAGACACCGAAATGTTCCCCTGCAGCCGCAGGAACGCGAAGCCCGCAGTCACGAGGAGAGCCAGAACCAGGGCAGCAGCCATGATGGCGAACATCCTGCGCCGCGTCCGCTTGGAATTTCGCATGGCAGCGGATGCCGTCCGCAGGGAATTCACGATTCTGCACTCCTTGGTCAAGCCTCGGCTGGATTACCCCTCCAGCTGACCACGTCAAACGCGGAAGGAACCAATAGCAAGGCTGGGACGATCCATGCATTCAGCGCATGAAACGCCAATTTCCCGCAGAAGCCCAAGGGCACTGCAGCCGCACCGAGACTTCGGTCTCAGAGGAACTTGAGGAACTCGTCCACTGCCGGATTGCGGTACTCGTCGCGTCGATAGATCACGCCCAGCGGCCTGCTGGCCGGCAAGAGCAGTGGAACCTGCTTGCCGCCGAAGATCACGGCGGTGCTGGCCATGATTCGCGGAACCAAGGTGATCCCGCCGGTCGCGACACTCAGATGCACCAGCGCGTCACGTTGCGTTGTGGTGATGAGCCGTGGAGCGGTGGCCTTGAAGCTGCGGTACACCTCGTCGGTGATCTTGCGGATCGAGGTGCCCTGCGGGAGCGTGGCAAGGGTGAGGGAATTGAGCAGTTCAGCGCTCAGCCCGGTATCGGGGTCCACCTCGGTCTCCTCGGATACGACCGCCGAGAACTGCTGATCGCGCAATGATTTTCCGATGAGATCTGCAGGGATGCGCTCGTTCACGCCGAAGGCCAGATCGGCGCGATTCAAGCGAAGCGCGTCGGCAAGCTGCTCGCCATCCTCCACGCTCAGGATCTCGATCCGGACGCCGGGATGGCGGCGATGGAATGGGCCGATGAACTCGGGCATGATTCCGCCAACCAGCGAGGGCAGGCCTGCGATGCGCAGGGACCCGGTGGCCAGCGCACGGGTGGAGGAAGCGATGCTTCCGATCGCGGCGACTTCGCGCAATGCGCGGCGTCCGGCGGGAATGATGCTCCGGCCGATCTCGGTCAGGACCATGTCCCTGCCGGAGGCCCGGAAGACGGGCAGGCCCAAGGTGCGTTCCAGGGCGCTGATGCGGCGGGACAAGGAGGGCTGGGAAATGCCGAGGATATCCGCGGCGGCCGTGAATGAGCCGTAGTCCACGATCATGACCACGGCTTCGAGCTGGGCCAGGGAAATGCTGTTCTCGAGAGGTTCTCTTTCCATGCGCTGGATGCTTCCTTCGCTTGGGGACGGGGTGGGTGAATTCCTTGAATCCCGGAGGGTTGTCCCTGACTCCAGCATTCCACGAGAGGCCGAACTTGCCGAGCGGATGCGGAAGTGGCGGTTTGCGGAGAGCCGCTATGGGTGTCCGGCTCAAAGTGCTGGGCCCAGCTTAAACACCGGGCTCCGCGCTGCCCGAATCGAGAAATCCGGGTGGCGCGGAGCCAGGCTGACGACGGACCATCGGTCCTTGGGGCATTAGCCCATGTGGATGACACCGAGGAGCATGCCTGAAGCAAGCATGACCAGGGAGACCACCAACGCGCGCCACAGCACCTTCTTGTGGTGATCGCCCAAGTCCACACGAGAGAGCGACACCAGCAGCAGGATGGCTGGAACGAGCGGAGACTGCATGTGCACCGGCTGACCGGTGATGGAGGCGCGAGCCATATCCACCGCTGGAACACCGAAGTGCGCGCCGGCTTCGGCGAGAACCGGCAAGACACCGAAGTAGAAGGCGTCGTTGCTCATCAGGAATGTGGCAGGAATCGAGATCAAGCCGGTCAGCACCGCCATGTAGGGGCCCATGGAGGCAGGAATGACATCCACCAGCCACTGGCTCATGGCGTCAACCATGCCGGTGCCGGAGAGCACGCCGGTGAGCACTGCCGCTGCGAGCACCATGGAGACCACTGCAATGATTTCGCTGGAGTGAGCGGCGATCATCTTCACCTGGTCGGAGACCTTCGGGAAGTTGGCAATCAGCGCGATCGCGGTACCCACCATGAACAGATATGGCAGCGGCATGACATCGACCACCAGCAGCACCATGATGGCGACGGTCAACGCAAGGTTGAAGTAGAACACCTTGGGACGCAGGGTCTCGCGGTCCGGATCCAGCACGGTGCCGTCCATGGTGGAGAATTCGGTGCCATCGCCCTTGCGGGCCACGGATTCCAGAACTGCCAGGTTGCCACCGGCAGGGGAGGTGCCACCCGGGGTCTTGCCTTCGGTTGGGGTGGCAACGTTGCCGCCGCCGAGCTCGGTGCCCCAGATTTCCGGACGCTCGCGCTGCAGGCGGCGGCGCTCGGAAACACCCATCTGCCAGGCGAACAGGGCAATGACAATGAGGGCAATGCCCAGCGAAGGCAGCATCGGCACGAAGATTTCCGAAGCGTCCACACCCAGTGCCGCGGCGGCGCGGGCCGTTGGGCCGCCCCACGGAACGATGTTCAGGGTGCCGTTGGTCAGGCCGGCGACACAGGTCAGGACCACTGGGCTCATGCCCAGGCGCTGGTAGATCGGCAGCATGGCGGCGGTGACCACGATGAAGGTGGTCGATCCATCGCCATCCAGCGAGATGACTGCGGTGAGCAGCGCGGTGCCCATGACGACCTTGGCCGGGTCGTTGCCAACCAGTTTCTGGATGCCGGAGACCAGGCGGTCGAACAATCCGACGTCGATCATGATGCCGAAGTACATGATCGCGAACATCAGCAGGGCTGCGGTTCCGGACATGTCCTTGACTGCGTCCATGACCATGTCGCCCAGGCCGAATCCGGCACCGGTGAACAAGCCGAAGATGGTCGGTACCAGAATCAATGCCAGCAAGGGCGTCATGCGCTTTGTCATGATCAGCACCATGAAGGTGGCGACCATGAGGAATCCGAGTGCAACAAGCATTGACCCGACCTCCATTTCAGTGTGAGTGAATCCTTTGGCCCCGCAAGCCGGGCGAGGCACTAATCCAAGGTACGTGGCGGTGCTCACTTTGCGCGTCTTGTGCTTATTGTTGAACGGTTAAGTTCTTTGCCATCTTTTTGCTCATTAAAATCACGAGCGTGGGAGGATGGGTTTATGCTGGGTGGCATGTTCCGTTCTGGCGCCGGCACCCGGCATTTCGCCTCCCGCATCATGCGACTGCAGTTCCTGGTCGTAGGTGTCTTGATTGTCCTGGTTACCGCAGGAACGCTTTTCGCCAGCTATGACCGGGTGTATTCGAAAGCGGAGGACACTTCGCTGACCATCGCCCGCACCGTGGCGGTGCTGCCGGAAGTCGTCGAGCAGGTTTCACGCTACGCCCAGCAGGACAAGCTGGATCCGCAGGCGCTCGCCGAAGGAGAGCTGCAACGTCTTGCTGATGCCGTCATCGAGCAGGAGCAAGCCTATTTCGTGGTGATCACCGAAGACCGCGGACTGCGCCTGAGCCATCCGAACCCCGAAGAACTGGGCCAGATGGTTTCCACCGACCCGGTCGCTTTGGAGGGCATTGAAGCGGTTTCCCGGGAACACGGAACCCTCGGGGAATCGGTGCGCGCCAAGGTCCCGATCTATGCCGCCTCGGGTGCCGTTGTCGGCGAGGTTTCCGTGGGCGTGACCACTGATTCCCTGACCGGGGCGCTGCTTGAATCCTTCGCCTGGATCGTCTTGTTCGCGGTGCTCGCCGCGGCCGTGGCAGTGTTCGCCGGACGGGTGACCGTCCGCCGCTTGAAGCGCCAGACCCTGGGGCTGGAACCGGCCGAAATCGCCCAGCTGGTCAGGGACCAGCAGGCTGTGCTCTACGGTGTCACCGAAGGCGTCATGGGCATTGGCGCAGACAAGCGGATCACCGTGCGCAACAAGGCTGCCCGGCAGCTGCTGGGCCTGCCGCACCGCACGGAATTGGAAGACGTGGTGGGCCGCCACTTTGAATCCGCTGGCCTGGATCCCCGGCTGGTCAAGGCGATCAAGGAATGCGACCCCGCGCCGGTGCGCATCGGGGCGAATGGGAATTCGCTTATCGCCCGCGTGAACAAGGTGGTCCGTGACGGGGTGGATCTCGGGCTGGTCGTGCTGCTGCATGACGTCACCACGCTCGAAGCGCTGGGCACCAAGCTCGACGCGGTGCAGGACATGGCCGACGCGCTGCGCGCCCAACGCCATGAATTCGCCAATCGCATGCATGCGGTCCTCGGGTTGATCAATCTGGGGAAGATTGAACAGGCCGAAGACTACCTGCGCGAGGTGATGGAAGCAGGGCCGAAGATCGCCCAGGTTCCCGGGCTGGAGGCCATCCAGGATGCCTACCTCGCGGCGTTCATTTCGGCGAAGGCGGTGCGTGCCCACGAATTGGGTATCGAACTGCGGGTGTCCCCGCAATCCATGCTTTTTGGGCAGATCGCCTCGGCCCATGATGCCCAGGATGCCACCGCGGTCCTGGGAAATCTGCTGGATAACGCCTTCACCGCGGCGCTTAGTGCGGATGCTGAACTCTGGGTGGAAATCGATCTGCTGTCCGAGGGGAACACCCTGCACATTGCCGTGGCCGATTCGGGACCTGGCATCACCACCGACGAGGATGTCTTCGCGCGGGACGTCAGCACCGGATCCCATCTGGGCAACGAGCATGGGCGTGGCGTAGGACTGCCGCTGATCAAGCGGCTCGCCCAGGCCCGCAGCGGGGATGTCTGGATCGCGGATCGCGGCACCGATGGTTCAGGTGCAGTGTTTGCAGCACGCTTGCCGGCGGTGCTGGCTGAACCATCCAGTTCAGTAAATGACCACAGTGAAGGAGTGCAACTTTGAACGAGAACAGCAGCGGAAATTATCGGGTGCTGATCGTTGATGACGATTTCCGGGTTGGCGAGCTGCATGCGGAGATGGTCAATGCCATCCCCGGGTTCCAGGCTTTGGAACCTGTGCAGGATCCGCGCGTGGTCCCCAAATTGGTGCAGAGCCTGAAACCCGATTTGGTCCTGCTGGACCTCTACCTGCCGCATGTGAGCGGAATCGAGCTGCTCAGAGAACTCGATGTCGATGCGATCATGATCTCCGCGGCGATTGAGCCGAAGAACATCGACAAGGCGCTGCGCTCAGGCGCGCTGGCCTTCATCATCAAGCCTTTCGATGCCAAGACCCTGGCTTCCAAGCTCAAAGGCTGGGCGCGCTACCGCCGCCAATTGGCCGGGACCACGGAGTTCAACCAGCAGGGCGTGGACCGGTTGTACCGGTCGCTCCAAGGCGGCGAGGAATCCAGTGCGTCAGTGGGCGCCGCCCCGACCGAGCACGCAGTGCTTTCCTGCGTGAAAGAAGCGGCCGAACCGATGAGCGTTGCCGAGGTTGCAGAAGCGGTGGGGGTTGCCCGTGCGACAGCGCAACGCTATTTGGCGGCGCTGGTGGCCAATGAATCCCTGGAGCTCCAGCTTGGATACGGAACCCGTGGCCGACCTGAACACCGATACGTGGCACGTTAGCGAAGGCGCCCTAGGCTGCGTCCCAGACCCGGCGATAGAAAGAGATCTTCCGCTCATCCGGTTCGATGCCGTAGCCCGCGTAGACGTACTGTTCGAAACCAGGCCCGTAGTTCCACTCGGTGCTCCACGCGGCAATGGCCAGATCTGCCCAGCGGTCTGCGAGTCCCAGCATGCCCAAATCCACATGCGCGCTGAATTCATGGTCGTCGGTGATGATCGTGTTTGGCAGGCACGCATCGCCATGGCACACCACAAGATCCAGTTCCGGGGCGTTGTCGAGAAACTCGGCCTGCTGATCGGCTGGCAGATGCTGAATACGGGATTCCAGATCCCAGTCGAAGGGACATGCTCCAATGGGCAAGGCATCGTGCATTTGCCGCAGTCCGTGGCCGACAGCGTGGGCTGAACGCGCAGGGTCGCTTTTGCCCAGGCTGCTGGCTGCGCTGTGCCCGTGCAATGCGGCGGTGATGAGCAGCTGGCCGTCAGCCTGTTCTTCGCAGGAGAGCACTTCCGGGACCCGAATGAATTTTCCTGCCCATGTCATGCGCTGGGCTTCAGTTTTCAGATCGCCTTCCGCTTCCGGAGGGCATCCCGGTGACCACTTGGCGAAGCGTATTTGTTCGCCCGAGCCGATGCGGTAGGTGACTCCGCCAAGCGCGTTTTGCCAGATACCCTCGATTTCTGCCGGACCAGCTGCTGCGCGCACCGCCGGGGGAACAGGATGATCCGCCGAGGGCGGGCCAGAAATCACTCGCATTGAACTCATTGTCCAAGTCTGCCAGCATTCGGAGTTCCGGTGGCAGGCTGGAGGAACGCCAAGCGGCTTGCAAATTCGCGCAGGTGCGCTCGCTCGTGCACAGCCACTGGATTGCCAGGAATTAATTTCTTCTTGTGTTCATCTTGGCTCAATGAAACGGCTGATCGAGTCGTGAACACTGAGGCGCATGACTGATATTTCGCGTCGCAAATTGCTCACCGGTGCTCTCGGTGCCAGCGCCCTGACCTTGGTCGGGCCGACGGGAGCAGCGCTGGCTTCCAGCAGCCCCCGCCTCGTGCGTTCCCGACTTGGCCTGACCAGCGGGTTTTCCATGGGTGATGTCTCCACGAGCAATGCCGTGCTCTGGGCACGCAGCTCCGGCGAAGGCCGCTTGCGTGCTCAACTGCGCGCGGTAGATGAGACCGGGGAAATCATCCGCGGCCGTGGATCATTCGCCAGGACACTGCACGGCGCCTACGCCCGCGAGGCCACCGACTTCACCGCAAAGATCAATGCCCAGCACCTGCCTGCTGGAACCCGCTTCGCAGTCACCATCGGTTTTGAGGACGACAACGGAGCCCTTGGCGAGACGCAGGATGGCTGGTTCAGCACCGCACCTGCACTTACCGGTCGCCGCAATCATGACGCCTCCCGAGCCCAGAGCTTTGTCTGGTCCGGCGACACCGCTGGCCAGGGCTGGGGCATCAATGAAGAGATCGGCGGCATGCGCGCCTACGCGGCCATGCATGCGACCAAGCCGGATTTCTTCGTGCACAGCGGCGACACCATCTACGCCGATGGCCCGATCGCCACAGAGGTCGTGGAGCCTGATGGCCAGATCTGGCGCAACCTGGTCACCGAAGAAGTCTCCAAGGTGGCCGAAACCCTGGACGAGTACCGCGGCCGGCACCGCTACAACCTGATGGACCGCAACGTGCGGGCCATGTATTCCGAAGTTCCGGTGATTGCCCAGTGGGATGACCACGAGACCCACAACAACTGGTGGCCGGGCGAGATCATCGAAGATGAGCGCTACACCGTTCGCGATATCAACACCTTGGCAGCTCGCGGACGCCAGGCCTGGCAGGAATACCAGCCCATCGCCGACCCGCGCGCCCTGCGCCCAGGCACCGGTTTCGAGGCGGCTCGAATTTACCGCAAGATCTCCCGCGGCCCTGCGCTTGACCTGTTCGCGTTGGACATGCGCAGCTACAAGTCGGAGAACACCGCTGGAATGGAAGGGAAGTCCACATCCATTCTCGGCGAAGAACAGCTGAATTGGCTGGTGGATTCCCTAGCCAAGTCCAAGGCCACTTGGAAGGTCATTCTCAATGACCTTCCGCTGGGCATCATCGTTCCAGATGGCAAAGCCCAGGAATCAATTTCCAACGCTGACCACGGGGCACCGCTGGGCCGCGAGCTGGAATTGGCTCGGCTGCTCAAGGCGGTCAAGGACCGCGGCATCAAGAACGTCGTTTTCCTGACTGCCGATGTCCACTACTGCGCAGCCCACCACTACTCGCCCGAACGCGCGGCATTCCGCGAGTTCAATGAGTTCTGGGAATTCGTGGCCGGGCCAGTGAATGCCGGTTCCTTCGGGCCGAACCAGATGGACGGTACTTTCGGGCCGCGTGTGGACTTCTCGCTCGCAGGCACCACGAACCAGTCGCCGCGCGATGGCAAGGGCCAGTTCTTCGGCCACGTCGATCTTGACGAGCAGGACCTGTTCACCGTCACGCTGCGCAATGGGCTGGGCGACATCGTTTACACCAAGACGCTGGAACCGGCCAAGTAGAAACCAAAATGAAAAACGCCTGCGAGACAGCAATTGTTTCGCAGGCGTTCTTCGCTTGGCTAATCAGCGCTTAGCGTCCGGTGCCGCCGTAGACGGTGGCTTCCACGTCGGTGTCCAGGTCGAACGCGGTGTGGATTGCGCGTACTGCGTCATTGAGCTTGTCGGCATCGGTGACCACGGAGATGCGGATTTCGGACGTCGAGATCATGTCCACGTTCACGCCTGCGCGGTGCAGTGCTTCGAAGAAGGTGAAGGATACGCCTGGGTTCGAGCGCATGCCTGCGCCGATCAGCGAGAGCTTGCCAACCTCGTCATTGTGCTCGATATCCTCGAAGCCAATCTCAGGCTTTGCGGTATTCAGCGCTTCCAGCACGTGCTTGGTTTCGGTCATCGGCAGGGTGAAGGAAATATCGGTGGCACCAGAGCCGCGGGTCGAGATGTTCTGCACAATCATGTCGATATTGGCTTGCGCAGCGGCGATCACACCGAAAATCTGTGCGGCCTTGCCCGGAATGTCAGGTACGCCAATGATGGTGACCTTGGCTTCGGAGTGGTCGTGGGCGACACCTGAGATGATTGGCTGTTCCAAGGGTTCTCCCTCTTGAATTTTGATTTTGTCTTCGGGATCCGGGAGCACCCAGGTGCCCTCGTTGGTGCTGAATGAGGAGCGCACGTGCAGCGGCACGCCGAAGCGGCGAGCGTATTCAACGCAGCGCAGGTGCAAGATCTTCGAGCCGCTGGCGGCCATTTCCAGCATTTCCTCGCTGGTGATCTTCTCGATCTTCTTTGCCGAGGCGACCACGCGTGGGTCGGCGGTGTAGACGCCGTCCACATCGGTGTAGATCTCGCAGACATCGGCGCCCAGAGCCGCGGCCAGTGCCACGGCAGTGGTGTCCGAGCCGCCACGGCCCATGGTGGTGATGTTCTTGGATTCCTTGCTCATGCCCTGGAATCCAGCGACGATGGCAACAAATCCGCGGTCGATGGCCCGGCGCACCCGCTGCGGGGAGACCTCCATGATGCGGGCCTTGCCGTGGGTCGAATCGGTGATCAGGCCTGCCTGCGAGCCGGTGAATGATGCGGCCTGCTCGCCGAACTGGTTGATGGCCATTGCCAGCAGCGACATCGAGATGCGTTCACCGGCGGAGAGCAGCATGTCCATTTCGCGGGCAGGTGCATTGTCGGTGAGCTGGCCTGCCAGATCCAGCAGGTCATCGGTGGTGTCGCCCATTGCGGAAACAACGACGACGACGTCATGGCCCTTGGACTTGGTATCAATAATTCGGCGCGCTACACGCTTGATGCCTTCGGCATCTGAAACGGAAGAACCGCCAAATTTTTGAACAATTAGGCCCATGGGCACTCACTCCACCTGTTGAAAGCTGTGCCTCGCCGCCGGTGGTTGCTGATAGAACTTTGGCGTGAGGCATCTACCAGATAAATATTGTGACAGCTACGAGGTGCCATGTCCTAGTTGGCGCGGTAACCATTGGTCATATTGCCTAGAAACCCCAGTGCGAGTTGTCGAAAAGCACTGGCTATCCCTTGAATTCAGCCAAAATTTGTCGCCAAAAGCTCTTCCATTCAGACACCTGCTCAGGCGATTCAGCCTTAGTGATGTTTATGGCTACCGAGGATTTTTCGCCCTTGAGCCCAATGTCTACCTGTGCCTTGGTGCCATCGCTGAAGTCCGCCCGCCAGTACCGCCAGCGCTCGGAACCGCTGGTGCGTGCAGGTTCGGATAGTTCGTTCCCGTTGAATTCCTTGCGGTCTTTCACGCAGGCGACCCAGCGCTCCAGTGCCGTATCCAAATCGGCATCGATGGTGCTGCTGACCGAGCCCTGGAAGGTGCCGTCCTGGGCTTGGCCAGGTACGCGCCTTCCGATGTGCTGCTCATAGGCCACCGCGACGGATTGGGCCCACCATTCTGGATTTTCGACTGCTGCGGGAATGCCGGTGATGGCCAGTTCGGCCATCTCCTTATGCGTCATCTCGTCGGCTCCGCCGGCACGCAGTTTGGCGCACCACTGGTCCCACTCGATGCCGGTGGCATTGGCGATGGCTGACGTGTTGCTGCTTTTGATTGCCATGAGCTCAGTCTACGACCCGCTTAGAGCTGCCGGTACTCGGAGGCAATGCGCCGGGCTCAGAGAAGCCTCTGGCTTTCATCACGGTCCTTCATCAGTGGAAGCAGCATCTGCACCTGTTCGCTCTGCTTCAAGTCGCGCAGGCCGGCGGCGTCCATTGTGCCTACCCATTCGCCCATGCTTGAACCGGTGTGGTCTTCGATTTTCTCTGCTTTGCTCAAGGATTCGCTCATGTGCATGAACGTAGCAACCCGAACCGACAGGATGGCTGCTGCACATTTCAGCGCGGAGGAATGCCCCTGCAAGCAAGGGAATTTAAGCTTCTCTGGCCGGTCTTCTCGGTATTTCCGAGAAGACCGGCCAGAGGGTGAAGCGAACTAGAGTGACTGGATTTCCAAGTTCAATCGACTGAGCAGATCGATGAGTTTCGACAGATCCTCATCGTCCCAATCGGTCATCCGCGAGCGCAGTTCCGTGCGCCACCCGTGGAAGGTTTCATGCCACCTTTCTGCCGCAAATTCGGCAGGCAGGAGGTGGAATACCCGACGGTCGTCCGGGTCGACTTCTCGCTTGACCAGTTCCAGCTGTTCCAGTTTCGTGATCATTCGCGACAGCGAGGCCTTGTCGACCAGCAGCCTTTCGCAGATTTCGGACTGGGTGATGCGCTGGCTGCGCAGGATCATGCCCAGCACCGGTAGATAGCCTGGGGTGAGCCTGCTGTCGAGCCGGGTGGCCAGTTCCCGCTTGGCGCGCGCCGTCAGCGCGATCAGCGAGAACAGCTCCTGTTCGGCACTGGCGTACAAATCGGGACGTTCCGCCACCGGGGCCTCATCGGCTTTGCTTGGAACCTGCACTGGATCTCCTAGTTGCCAGCTGGCTTTTCTGCCTTGGTTGCGCCCTTGTCCTCCGCGTCCAGATCCTGCATGCGTTCGCTTGCGGTCTGGGTCTTCAGCGACTGGTTGGGGATCAGGCAGACAGCCACGACGACAATCAGCGACAGCGGAGCGGCAATGGCGAACAGCGAAGGCACTGCATCGCCGTAGATGGACTCGAAGATCACGCGGACCGGTTCAGGCATCGCGGCCACCGAAGGCAGGTTTCCGGATCCCAGAGCCGCGGTCAGTTCCTTGGCCTGGTCGCCCAGGGAGGCCAGGGCTGCGGCCAAATCGGACTGGCGGTCGGCGATCATGCTCGGCACGGTAGTCGCCAGTACGGCGCCCAGTCCCGCGGTACCTGCAGTGCCGCCGAGGGTGCGGAAGAAGTTCACGGCCGAGGAAGCTACGCCCAGTTCCTTGACGTGGACCGAGTTCTGCACCACCAGCACCATGTTCTGCATGACCAGGCCCATGCCGGCGCCGAGAATGAACATGTAGGTAGCGACCAGCGCATAGTTGGTGTCGTAGTGGATGGTTCCCAGCAGGAACAAGCCGATGACAACCAGCACAGAACCGGTGACGACCAGCGCCTTCCACTTGCCGGTGCGCGAGATCAGCGCACCGCCGATGGTGGAGATGACCAGCAAGCCGCCCATCAGCGGGAAGGTCATCAGGCCGGCCATGGTGGCTGATGCGCCACGGGCCATGATCATGTACTGGCTGAGGAACACCGAGGTGCCGAACATCGAAACACCAATGGCCAGCGAGGCGATGACCGCGAAGGTGAAGGTGCGGTTCTTGAACAGGCCCAGGCTCAGCAGCGGCTCCGTAGCCTTGGTCTCAACCAGGATGAACAGTGCCAGCAGGACTACCGCGCCGGCAATCATCAGGTAACTGGTCGCCGAGGCCCACTCGAACTGGGAGCCGCCCAGCGACATCCAGATCAGCAGCAGCGAGACGCCGGCGGACAGCAGGACGATGCCCCAGTAGTCGATCTTGACTTTGCGCTTGGCAATGGCCGGCAGGTGCAAGGTGCGCTGGATCAGGATGACCGCTGCGATGGCGAACGGCAAGGCGATGAAGAAGTTCCAGCGCCAGTTGATGGCATCGGTAACGAAGCCGCCGATCAACGGGCCGCCCACGGTGCCAACGGCCATGACAGCGCCGAACAGGCCCATGTACTTGCCGCGTTCACGAGGGGAGAGGAAATCGGCCATGACAATCTGTGCCAAGGCGCCAACGCCACCGCCAGCCAGGCCCTGGACCACGCGCATGGCGATCAGGAAGCTGGTGTCCTGCGAGAAGCCTGCCGCGGCCGAGGCCAGGACGAAGATGGAAAGCGAGATCTGCAGCAGCAGCTTGCGGTTGCCCAGGTCGGCGAGCTTGCCCCAGATCGGGGTGGCGATGGTGGTCGCCAGCAGCGTGGCGGTGACCACCCAGGTGTAGGAGGTCTGGCTGCCGTTGAGATCCGAGACGATCAGCGGCAGCGAGCTGGAAACAACGGTGTTGGCCAAGATGGAGACGAACATGCCCATCAAAATGCCCGTGAGGGCAGTGAGGATTTCGCGGTGAGTCATCTTGGGCTTGGCGACCGGTGCGGTTGCGGTCATTAAAGCTCCAAAAAAAATAGGGTCAGGCGTGGAAAGCCTGAATGGTTGATTGATGTCAACTATACGACGATAGTTGACCTTTATCAACTAAGCGTGTTTCACCGCACATCGCGCTGCAGGAATGGAAAAACGCCCTGCACTCATGCCGGTGAAGCGGTCGAGTGCAGGGCGTTCAAGAACTGCGGGAATTAGTGGCTGCGGCGGCTGTCCATCTCGGGAACAACTGGATGCGACGACGCTTCGCCAGTGTCGCCGGCAACGCGCAGCAGGCGTGGCTCGGAAAGCTGCGCTTTCGGCTTTTCTGCGGCATCCCCGGCTTCTGCCTGCGGTGCTTCCTGCTCGGATTCCTGCTTCTCTGCCTTGAGCCGGGCCGGGCCGGGTGCGGTGCGGCCGGCGGACCGGCGTCCTTCGAAGGCGCGGGCCAAGGTCACTTCATCGGCGTATTCCAAATCGCCGCCCACCGGCAGGCCGGAAGCCAGGCGGGTAATGCGGATGCCCAAGGGAGCCAGCGCGCGCACCAGGTACACGGCGGTGGCTTCGCCCTCGAGATTCGGGTCGGTGGCAAGGATCAGCTCGGTGATCGAGTCATCGGCCAAGCGGGTGACCAGCTCGCGGATGTGCAGCTGTTCCGGGCCAATGCCTGCCAGCGGATTGATGGAACCGCCGAGCACGTGGTACTTGCCGGAGAACGCCCGGGTGCGTTCAATGGCCAGGACGTCCTTGGACTCCTCCACGATGCAGATCTTTGTTCCATCGCGGCGCTCATCGCGGCAAATGGCGCAGGTATCCTGCTCCGAGATGTTGAAGCAGATCTCGCAGAATTTCACCTTTTCCTTGACCAGCTGGATCGAGGCGGCGAGCCGGGTCATGTCCTCGGCATCGGCATCGAGAATGTGGAAAGCAATGCGCTGAGCCGACTTCGGGCCGATGCCAGGCAAGCGACCGAGCTCGTCGATCAATTCCTGTACAGCACCTTCGTACACGTGCGCCTACTTTCTAGCTTGCTTCACTACCTTGAAATTGTTCCGTGGTACACCCTAGTGTCTCACTCCGACAGCTCGCCGTGGTGCCGGCTACAAGCTGCGTTTGATTTCCACTACATTCCCGTTCACGTCGCGCTGCTCGATGACCATCCCGCCAAGCAGGCGCTCCACGGCTGGAACGCCGATCAGTGCCGAATCCTCGACCTCGATGTCATCGTCGCTGGGGACGAACTCCTCCGGCTCCTGCGCCGGGGCAGGATCGGGAGCCGATGCCGGGCCGCCCCAGCCGCGTGCCGACTGGGCAGGCGCTGGCGCGCTTGGTGCGTTCTTCGCCTGGTTCATCAGCTGCTGGTACCGGCTCATGCGGCCCGTGCTTGCCGGTGCCGATGCAGCGGGGGCTGGTTCAGGCTCAGGCTGCGGAGCACCCCAGCGCGGTGCCGCCTCCGGAGCGGGTGCCGGGGCTGCTGGCGAAGGCGCCGGTGCAACCGGCTCCGGGCGGGGCTGCTCCTGCTCGCGTGGGCGAACCTGAGGCTGTGCAGGGGCGGGCGCAGGCTCCGGAACCGATCGCTCTGGAGTTTGCGGAGCCGGCTGTTCTGGTGCATCAACAGCCAGATTCTCGAAGGAATCGGTGGTGCTGTCCGGGTGCAACGGAGTCGAAGACACAGGGCGAGCAATATTCGGAACTCCGCCTTCGGCCTGGCGCGCTGCCATGCCGGCAGTCATCCGGGGCTTGGGGGCCACCGGAGGCCCGTCGAAACTGCGTGGCGCACTGGTTGCCGGGGCGGGCGCCACCGGCTCTGGCTGGGCAGCCGGGGCCGGAGACTGCTGCTGCGGCTGAACCTGCGGTGCCACCGGGACGGGGCCAGCCGGCGAATAGTACGGGTCATCCGGGAACGGCGGCTCGTCGAAATACGACTCTTCCGCGGGTGGCGGAACGTCGTCGTAGGAGCTGGCGTACCCCTCATGGGCGCGTGGCGCAGGTGCGGCTGGTGCCGAGGTCTGCACTGCAGAGGCAGGACGCTGCTGCGGTGCCGGAGCGGCAGCTTGGGCCCGTGCTGCGGCGCGCGCAGCAGCCCCAGCAGAACTTACAGCCTTGGTGAACTTAGTTGGTGCTGGGGTTGGCGCCGGGATTGGCCGGCGCTCACCTTTTGGGGAACCACCACCGTTGGGGTTGGATCCGCCTTCGGTCAGGACCACTTCGATTGGCGAACCTGCGACCTGGGAGAGGACTCCGGTCAATGTATTCATCAAATCCGGCCGGTTGCGCAGATTCACAATGGGGCCGGTGTTACTGAACGCCAAGGTAAGTGTACGGCCATCGAAGCCTGCCACGGAGCCATAGGTGGCGACCATGGAATGCAGGACACGCGAACTGCCCTGCAACTGCTGCAGGATCGTAGGCCACGCCTGCTGGAACATCGCCACCGGCGAGCCGGCGCCCTGTGGTGCTGGCTGCTGGCCCTGCGGGGTTCCGCCGGGCGCGCCGTGCTGAGGCTGCTGGGGAGACTGCGGCCGTTGTTGCTGTTGTGCTTGCTCGCGTTGTGCTTGTTCTTGTGCGGCGCGCTGTTGTGCTTCGCGTTGTGCTTGTTCTTGTGCGGCGCGCTGTTGTGCTTCGCGTTCTGCTTGCTCGCGTTGTGCTTGTTCTTGTGCGGCGCGCTGTTGCGCTTCGCGTTCTGCTTGCTCGCGCTGAGCTTGTTCTTGTGCGGCGCGCTGTTGTGCTTCGCGTTCTGCTTGCTCGCGCTGGGCATGTTCCTGCGCCGGATGGGCAGCGTTGCGCTGGGCATTCATGCCAGGCTGGCTGGCCTCCGGCGCCTGTTGCGACTGCTGCGGCTGGGCAGACTGCGGTGCTTGTGCTGCGCGGTTGGCTGCCGCGCGACGTGCGAATTCGGCCATGGCAGGATTCTGCTTCACGTCATCGATGGAGACACCGGTGCCGAACGACAGATCTTCACCGCTGGACGGATCAGGAACCAAGCTGAATGGTGCCACGCCTTCCGGACGGGCTGCCGGAATGCTCGGACCAGGCTGCACCTCGGTGGTCACCGAGTAGTTTTCGCCCTTTGGCCCCCAAGTGGCGCCCCAGTCAGCGGCTTCGCCGGTGTTCAGGGAAGCTGCCGCGCCAGGATCCAGCGGGGCATTTGGGTCATCATCAGCCGGCTGCGGCTGCGGCTGCGGCTGTGGCTGGGGCGGCATGGACTGCTGCGGCTGCTCGGTGCGCTGTGCCGGCGCTGATTCTGCGTGCTGCGCAGGCTGCTGTGCCGGTGCGGGAGCCTGCTCATCCTGCTGCGGCTGAGCCTGAGCCGACTGGACCTGTGGTTCCTGCTCTTCAGCCGGTTCCGGGGCGCCTCCTCGACGGGACTTGGCAGCGGCCAAGGCCTCGCGCACAGCGGCGGCACCCTGACGCGCGGCGCCAGGATTCGGGGCAGCATTCGTTGAGGGTGCAGCACCCTCGGCGTCGTCTTCATTAAGCGCAGGCAGCGCTCCACCGGTCATCGCATGGCGCTCCAGGCGATCTAGACGGGCAGCGAAGGAGCTGTCGGAGTTCTGCGAACCCGGCAGCATCAAGCGCGCCGCCAGCAATTCCAAGTGCAGCCGAGGCGAGGTAGCGCCGGTCATCTCGCTCAGGGCCTTGTTGGTGACGTCTGCCCATCGCGACAGTTCGCCTGCGCCGACCAGTCCCGCCTGCAAGCGCAGGGCTTCGAGCTGGTCTTCTGGCACGCCGCGCAAGATCTTCTCAAGGCCTTCGGGCATCGCCTTGGCGATGATCAGATCGCGGAAGCGCTCCAGCACATCTTCAACGAAGCGCCGAGGATCCAGACCGGTCTGGATGATGCGGTCGATCGCGCCGAACAGCCCGGCGCCATCGGATTCGTGCAGCGACAAGGTGACCTCGTCGAGCAGCGTCGAGTGGGTGTAGCCCAGCAGCGCAACCGCGGTCTCGTAATCAAGGCTGCCATCGCGGGCGCCAGCGATCAGCTGGTCCAGCACCGAGAGGGTATCGCGGACCGAACCGCCGCCAGCACGGATCACCAGCGGCAGCACGCCTTCGGCTACTGCGACGCTTTCCCGTTCGCAGAGCACTTGCAGGTACGCCAGCAGCGCCTCGGGCGGAACCAAGCGGAATGGGTAGTGGTGGGTACGCGAGCGGATGGTGCCAATGACCTTTTCCGGCTCGGTTGTCGCGAAGATGAACTTGATGTGCGCCGGTGGCTCTTCAACGATCTTCAGCAGGGCGTTGAAGCCTGCCGCGGTGACCATATGGGCCTCATCGATGATGAAGATCTTGTAGCGGTCGCGGGTAGGCGCGAACGTTGCGCGCTCGCGCAGGTCGCGGGCGTCATCGACGCCACCGTGGCTGGCCGCGTCGATCTCGATGACATCCAGCGAACCTGGTCCGCCATTGGCCAGATCCACGCAGCTTGGGCAGGTGCCACAAGGAACCGGAGTAGGACCTTGCTCGCAGTTCAAGCAGCGGGCCAGGATGCGGGCAGAAGTCGTCTTGCCGCAACCGCGCGGGCCGGAGAACAAGTACGCATGGTTGACGCGGTTCTTCTCCAGAGCCGTCATCAAGGGCGCAGTAACGTGCTCCTGCCCGATGACGTCGCCAAACGTATCGGGACGATATCTGCGATAAAGCGCTGTACTCACACCGGTTCCCTATCAGTTTCCTGATGCCCTGGGCATCAGCTGTTGGACAATATTCTCTGGTTCGACGATCCACGGCTCGCGTGGCAGATTCGCCGGATCGAAAGCTTCCAAGGCTGCCTGCAAACTTGTGCTGGGCAAGCCCAATGACTCTAGCAAAACCGCCACAACGTTGGCTGGATGCACACCTTGTTCGGTGATCTCTTCGAGTGTTACCGCGCCATCGCGCTTGGCCAGGCGCTGGCCTTTGGCATTCAGTGCAAGCTGGACGTGTGCATAGGAGGGGATTGGGTGGCCCAGAAGCGTTGCCAGATAGGCCTGACGTGGCGCGGAAGAGAGCAAATCATCTCCGCGTACGACCTGGTCGATGCTTGAGAAAGCATCATCGACGACCACCGCAAGATTGTAGGCTGGTGCGCCGTCGTTGCGCACCAGGACAAAATCATCAACCGCGCCGGTGTAATCGCCGAATAGTTCATCGCCAACAGAAAATTCGTTCACTTCTGAGCGGAGACGCAAGGCGGCCGGCCGGTTCTGCGCTTTGGCCGAGCGTTCGCTGGCGCTCAGATTGCGGCAGGTTCCCGGGTAGGCACCGGGCGCAGCATGCGGAGCGCTTCCGGCTTCGGCGATATCCTTGCGCGAGCAGTAGCATTCGTAGACCAGACCGCGCGCTTTGAGCCGCTCAACGGCTTCAAGATATATCGGAAGGCGGTCGGACTGGCGGAGCATGTCACCGTCGAAGTCAATGCCCAAGGACGCTAGCTCGGCAATCTGGGTGGCTTCGGCGCCGGAACGAACACGGTCCAGGTCCTCAATGCGCAGCAGGAATTCGCGTTTCGTGGAGCGGGCGAAAAGCCAGGCGAGAATTGCCGTGCGCAAATTGCCAAGATGGAGCGGCCCCGAAGGGCTAGGGGCGAAACGGCCAGCGCCCACGTGGACTCCATTCGGCTTGCGTAAGAAAGTAAAAGACCCCTCATGCACCTGCCAGAGCCCATCTACCCTTGCTACCTTCCGGTCCTGGGGGAGTTCAACAGGATGACACCACACGAGGGGTCACCCAAAATACTACCTGAGGTTGGCGCTTGGATAAAATCGGCAGGCGTGCGCTTGATCTCAACTGGCCAATCCTGAGCAGGGTTGCTGTTAGTTCTCAGGCGGTGCTTTCTTCAGGCGGTTCTAACCAGCCAAGCACGCGGCGAACACGGTCATTGAGTTCGATGGTTGGCAGCATGGGCGTTTGCTCTTTCTCGAAATCGAAGTTCTGCACGCTGGTGACGCTGCCGGGAAGCTCAACGCAGATCATGCCATTGGGGGAGCGCCAGTTCACCGAACCGTCCGGAAGGTATGTCGCCTGCCACCCCAGCACATGCTTGAACATCTGATGCCGCTTGCACAATAGATGAGTGTTGCTCCGGGTGGTATGCCCGCCCTTGGCCCATGCATCGATATGGTCTATCTCAGATGATTCGGCTGGCCGATTGCATCCTGGGAATCTGCAAACCACATCCCGGCTCCGCAGCAGATCACGCAGTGCCTTCGACGGACGGTACTTTTCGCGGCCGACGTCTATGGCCGCCCCGGACCAGGGATCGGTGAGCACCTTGATGAAAGACGGGGCATCCTTGGCAATCAGCAGTGCCGTCCCTACGGGGATGGGTCCGTAGCCTTCGAGATCCGCCAATGCGCGTTTAGGATCAGCGAGCATTTCCAGGGCAGGAATCGTGACAGCGACACGGGCTTTCAGCGGGGTCCCTTCGGTTGCCGGCCAGCCATCGAGCAAGGCATCGCAGATAATATCCAGCCGTCGTTGCTGTTCGGTCCGGTGATCGTCTGGATCAGCATTGCGTACTGCATGCCAATTGACCGTATTGATGATGGCCAATGCTTTTTCTGCTGGCAGGTGGAGTTGGATGACGCTCATGCCATTGGCCTCGTGCCAATAGATGACCTTGCGGTCCTCTGCACTTTTCTTGTGGCGTTCCTCGATCGGCTTGGGGTGCAGGCGTTCATGCATTTTCCGAGCGCGTTGGGCAACTGCGGAGTCGGTGGCCTGCCGAGCTATCGGCAGCAAGGTTTGCTGCATCAGCTGCACATCCTCGGGTGCTAGATCCTGGGAGTGCTTGACGATCTCTTGCGCGGATCTCGTCGTGATCTCGCCGACGCTCAGCGCGTCCAAGATATCTGGGCAAAGATGGCGCAGCCCTTCGGCAAAGAATAACTTGTCCTGGACTTTCCTTTCTGAGGATCGCAGGGCCACCGCTGCTTCGGCGACAAAAGATGAACGGATCAGCGATTCATCGGAACGATTGACGCCGTAGAAATATGCGGATTGATCTTCAACGGGCTCTTCAATTTCCCCAAGGTCATCCAGCAGAGGTTCTTGGGATCCCTGGCTGACTGTCTCGGCGACCAAATATTCGTAGCTATCGGCCAATACTGCTGCCTCGGCAGCATCGAGCATGCTGTGCAACCGTGCAATGGCCTTCAGCCGTTCCAGCCCTTGGGCGGAACTTGAGACCGGTGGCTGCTCGTAGAGGTGTGTGGCGGTGGCGGCAATCTGGGTAAAGAGATTGTCCTTATCCAGGTTCGCTGCCCAAAGCCCGTCAATTCCGGGGATGCGCCTTGTCCCTGGAGGGCTAATGGGCAGCCGCCGAGGATCATCTTGGCTGTGAAATGCCTCTCTTTTACTCATGCTTACAGTATCGATCTGTTCAAACTTCGGTTTTCAAAGAAAGAATCGAGGTGGTGAAAAGGTGAAATACCGCCGAATTTCAGGGGTTTGGCACCTTGGAGATGCTCCGGGGATCGTCGGGGGAGTGCTCGATTCGTGATTGAGCGAGAATTTAGATATGCTGGATCCTGCTCCTCGGAGCAAACTGAGGAGGATTCGCCTAGCGGCCTATGGCGCACGCCTGGAACGCGTGTTGGGTTAACGCCCTCAGGGGTTCAAATCCCCTATCCTCCGCCAATGTAATGTCTCGGGACATCGTACGAACGATGTCCCGAGACATTATTTTTTTGCTTGCCGGCATTGCCCGAATCTGAGGGGTAGTATCCGTGGCAACTGTTCAGCAATCTTTCGACAAGGTAAGACTATGGCAAGTGTATTGAGCGAAATCGCTGTCGATTGCGCCACCCCGATGCTGGTGGCCAGGTTCTGGTGCGAAGCACTGGACTTCGAGGTGCTGGAAGAAGAAGCCGGATTGGTCAGCATTGGATCCGAAGCCCAAGGCGAGCACGGGTTGAAGCTGACGTTCGCTCAAGTGCCTGAAGCCAAGAGCGTCAAGAATCGCCTCCATCTGGATCTGCGTCCTCAAGGCTCCAGCCAGCAAGAAGAAGTCGACCGTCTCCTTGCCTTGGGGGCCAGCTATGCCGAAGTGGGCCAGCAGGAGGACGAGAGCTGGATCGTGATGGCTGATCCTGAGGGAAATGAATTCTGCGTGCTTTCAAGCCTTGAATGAGCAAGCCGCTTTAATGACCTGTGGCGCCGGGTCGGCAATTTCTCACCGGCTCGACGCCAACAGGATTCGCGGTTGGGCTCCTGATCCCCGCAGGAGCTCAATGCCTAGGCGCTCTTGCGCCCTTTGGCCAGCTCCGGGTAGTGGATGGCCGCGGTCTGCGGGTGGGCTCGCAGCCAGCCCTTGAGCACGTTTGCGCCATAGGAAGCCAGCATTGGATTCTCTGGATCATCGGAAACGCCACGGGCGTCGGCAGCCAGGTCGGCTGGCAGCTCGACTTTGTCGATCACTGCATCCAGGCGAGGGGAGTAGAAGAACGGCACCGAGTAGCGGTCTACACCGGCTGGAGGAGCAATGACGCGGTGGATGGTGGCCATCAGGTAGCCATTGGTGGCCACTTCAAGCATTTCCCCGAGGTTCACTACCAGTGCACCTGGGGTAGGCGGCACCTCGATCCACTCTTCCTGGCCGTAGGGCTGCACCTGCAGGCCTCCAACCTGGTCCTGCAGCAGCAGGGTGACGAAGCCGTAGTCCGCGTGCAGGCCAACGCCCTGGTTGCCCGACTCCGGGACAACGTCGCCCGAAACGTAGTGCACCAGCTTGCCCATCCATGACGGGGTATCGGCGAATGGCTCATCGAAGTGGTCTTCGGGCAGGCCCAGGCCTACGGCGATGGCCGAAAGCAGCTCGTGGCCGGTCTTGTTCATCAGTTCGGCCCACGCCATGGCGCGCTCTTCGAGCTGGGGGAAGTCTGCAGGGAACTGGTTAGGGCCCTGCAGGTTCAAATACGGCTTGTCCTCGGGAACGACGCTCAGGGTCTCGCGTTCCGGTCCGTAGTCAATCTGCTCGCGGGCGTCGGCGCGGCCGCGGGTGATTTCCGTGCCCATGCGGGTGTAGCCGCGGAACTGGGCGCTGTTGCGGTTATCGAGCTTGACCTTCTGCTCGACCGGCTTGCGGAAGAACTCCGCGATGGTGTCGAGCAGCTCCTGGTCCTGGCCGGCGTACGCGCCGTAGCCGACGATCTGGAAGAACCCGACGCGGTGTGCGGCATCGCGAAGCGCGGTTACGAATTCCTCGTTGAAGGAGCCGTCAGCATTGCGCGCGGTAGAAATATCGAGCAGTGGGATCTCGGTGACTACGTTATTCATAAACCTAGAGTGCACCTTATGACGCGATTGTTACTAGCTAAAGTTACGCCCGGTTCCCCCACGTTTCCCGCAGCGTAACAATCCTTGCATTTTCCCATTGCGTGCCCGATTATTCGCATTCACTTGTATTATGTTCCCGGCGTTCGGGGGCCGAGCCCGGGTGCTGGCGGCCAGCCCGCACCGTCTTCGGAACCGGTGTCTCCGGCAACCGCGAACCCCTTCTTGATCTGGAAATATGGGGTTCGCAAGAGTTTGTCCGTATGCTTGAATAGTGATTTTTCGAGCGGTCGGTGAGGGCCGGCCATACCCAGACCACGGCTATTCGTCGACGCGTGATTGGAGCGGCCTTCCCCCTCAGCAGGTGAAGTTGGCCGACCTGGTCACCACCAAAGCGACCCTGGATCTTGAAACATTGCTCTCCGAGGATTCCACCTTCTACGGCGACTTGTTCCCGCACGTGGTGCGCTATCGGGGCGTGTTGTTTCTGGAAGACGGGATGCACCGTGCGCTGCGTTCGGCGCTTCATCATCGCTCCGTAATACACGCGCGCGTATTGGATCTGGACGCCAGTTAGATAAGCTAGCGCCACGAGGATGACGATGAGGTCTCCTTCAGGCCAGCGGCTGCCGAAGGCTGACCAGAGCAAGGTGGAATGATGCGTGATCGCGATGATCCGGGGCAATGGCACGGTGCGCATATTGTCGACGAGCAGGAATTGAGTTTCAGCTCGGATGGACAAGCAAAGAAGCGTGCCCGCAGACGCCAGAATATTGTTTTCTCCGTGATGGCCCTGCTGGTGATCGCGGTACTGGTCGGCGCCGTGCTGGTTTTCAATGGAACGATCAAATTGGGTGCCGAACCCGCCGCAGTTGAGAGCCCGGAGCCAAGCGAAGCAGAAATCGAGAATCCAAACTGCCCGGCCATCGACTTCAAGTACCAGACGCCTGCAGAAGTAGAAATACGCGTGCTGAATACGACCAGCATTCCAGGGCTTGCCGGTGACACCGCCAAGGCACTGGAAAAGCGCGGCTTCAAGATTTCTTCGCTGACTTCCGGGTGGAAATCGCTCTCCGATACCGCCGGTGCAGTCATTGCCGGACCTGATGGCTATGCCCAGGCATTCACCGTGCAGCGCCAGATCCCCGGCATCGTCTTCATCTACGACGAGACGAAGTGGGGAAGCCGGGTGGACCTGGCGCTGGGGGAGAAGTTCGAAGGCCTCGTAAAAGAACGCAAGCTCGATACTTCGGATGGCAAGCTCGTCTGCGCTAAATAGCCCGCTACCGGGTCTGCACGTTTCCGGAGTGGACCTGGGTCAGGGCGTTGGCAAAGACCTCGGCTGGCTGCGCGCCGGAAATGCCGTACTTCCCATCGATGATGAAGAAGGGGACTCCGCTGATTCCCAGCTCACGGGCCTGGGCGATATCTGCGTTGACTTCTTCGGCATAGGCGCCGGAAGCCAGATCTGCGCGGAGTTCGCCAGTATCCAAGCCTAGCGATCCGGCCAGCTGTAGCAGGGTTTCTTCATCCCCGGTATCCAGGCCTTTTTCGAAGTGCGCAGAAAGCAGCGCTTCCTTCATTTCGCTTCCAGCGCCATGCTGCTTGGCATATTCCAGAACTCGAAGCGCGGTGAAGGAATTAGCGACCTTCAGATTGGCGAAGTCGTAGTCCAGGCCTTCGCCAGCTGCCTGGGCGGTGACATGATCAAGCATCTGGGACACCTGTTCCTGGCCCAAGCCCTTCATCTTGGAGAGGTATTCGGCTTCGCTGCCGTCGTAGTTCTCTGGCAGGCTTGGATCCAGCTGGTATGAATGCCAGTAGACGTCCACGTTCTGGGAGTATTCGAACGCTTCGACACCCCGCTCGAAGCGGCGCTTGCCGATGAAGCACCATGGGCAGGCAATGTCGGAGAAGATATCGACGCGGATGCGCTTTTCTTCCAGGGATGGGGCAGCAGTATTTTCACTCATGCTTGAGGTAACAACTTTTGCTCCCCGGGCATTCCGCATCCGTGGTTGCCGACTCCGGCTAGAGATAATGGGAGGGTTCCTGCGGAATGGGGACAACGGCGATGGCGAGAGAAAGCGAGACAGGTGGCAAAGAATCTTCGATGGCGGGGGATCCTTTTCGCCGGGACGATTACGGCGATGGCAGGGTTCGTCGATGGTGTCGGATTCGTGCACTTCGGCGGCTACTTCCTGTCGTTCATGTCAGGCAACTCCACCCGTTCCTCCGCAGCTCTGATGACAGGAGATTTTGCCGGATGGGCCCTGGCCATGTCACTGGTCGGCTGCTTCGTTGGCGGCGTCATCCTCGCAACCCTGCTGACTCTCCGGCTGGAGAAGCTGCGCCGGCCAGTGGCCATGTACTTCAGTGCGGCACTGCTGCTCGCTGCGGCCATTTCAGGGCAGGCCCTGCCGCAGCTGACGGCGCTGCTGCTGGCCGCCGCCATGGGAGCGGTGAATGTTTCCTACACCCGTTCGGGCGAGGTTGCCTTGGGCCTGACGTATATGACCGGCACATTGGTCAAGCTCGGCCAGGCGTTGGGCGGAGCAATCATCGGGCTGGCCACCGGCTCGGATCGTGGCGGCTACCGAATGCTATGGACACGCTACGCACTGCTGTGGCTGATGATCACCATCGGATCGCTGGGTGGCGTCCTGGCCTATCTGCGGCTGGGTTTGGGCAGCCTGTGGATAGTTGCTGCCGGCATGCTTGCTTGGGCGAGCTTGGCGCTAATCCAGGAGCAGCGCGCATCCAAGGGCCCGGATGCTTCCCCGGGACCGCGGAACGGATCCCTGACCGAGATCGAGTAAGAAGAAAAAAATATGCTTGGCTTTGCTATATGCGAAGCCAAGCATATTTTATTTCTCGGTGGTTAGCCCAGCAGCGAGTCGCTGTCCTGCTTGACCGGAGCCGCAGGGCGAACCAGCAGCTTGAAGAGCACGGCCAGGAGTACGAGCCAGGCGATGCCGGTGTACAGGGCTACGCGTGTAGCCGGGCTCAGGGCCAGGAGCACAACGACGAAGACCATGAAGACCAACGCGATCCACGCGGCTACGGTACCGCCGGGCACCGCATACTCGCGGGCAACACCCGGTCCACGGCCCGCCGCGGCTTCCTTGCGCCGCATCGACAGGTACGAGGTCAGGATCATGATCCACACCCAGACGGTGGCGAAGGTGGCGATGGAAGCGATGATGGTGAAGAGCGCTTCGGGCAGCAGGGCGTTGAGCACCACGCCGACCAGCAGCACGATGGCCATGACGACCACGGTCATCCATGGCACGCCGTTGCGGGAGATCCGGCCGAACGATTTCGGGGCATGGCCGATTTCGGACATGGCGAAGAGCATGCGTCCAGCGCCAAAGGTATCGGCGTTGATCGCCGAGACGGCCGCGGTGATCACCACGGCATTGAGCACGTGGGCCGCGGCCGGGATGCCCAGTCCGTCGAAAATCTGCACGAACGGCGACGCCGAGCCGTCGATCTGGCGCCAGTCGAAAAGCATCATGACCACTGCCAGCGAAGCTACGTAGAAGAGCAGGATGCGCCACGGCACGGTGTTGATGGCAGCCGGAACCGACTTGGCCGGATCGTCAGCTTCGCCTGCGGTGATGCCGATGGTTTCAATGCCGCCGAAGGCGAACATCACCACGGAGAAGGACAGCAGCAGGCCCACGAAGCCATTGGGGAACAGGGTGCCGGCGCTCATCAGGGTGGCGAAGCCGGTAGCGGTTTCGGTCTCAGGGGAATTGAAGCCGAAGATGATCAGCGCCGCGCCGCCAACGATCATCGCGATAATCGCGGTCACCTTGACGATGGCCAGCCAGAATTCGGTTTCGCCGAAGACCTTCACCTTCATCAGGTTGATCGCGGCGATCAGCAAGACGATGGCCAGGACCCAGATCCACTGCGCGACCTGCGGGAACCAGAATCCCATGTAGATGCCGAACGCGGTGACATCAGCAATCGCGACAATGGCCATCTCGAAGGCGAAGGTCCACCCGGTGACAAAGCCTGCGAAGCGGCCAAGGTAGCGCGAAGCGTAGTGAGCGAAGGATCCGGACACCGGATGCTTGACAGCCATCTCGCCCATGGCGCGCATCACGATGAAAACGGCAGCGCCGCCAATCATGTACGCGAAGAGAACGGCAGGGCCAGCAGCCTGGATGGCAGAAGAGGAGCCGTAGAAAAGGCCCGTTCCGATAGCTGAGCCGAGGGCCATGAAGCGGATGTGGCGGGCAGTCAGCCCGCGGGCGAGAGACGCCTTTATTTCGTTCACGATAGTAATGCTCGGATCCTGTAAGGGGTGCGTTCGATGGGGCGGGCCCGTGCAAATGGCAGGACGCAGCCGTGAAAATCTTATGTGTTCCCAGGATTTTTGACGCACTTAAGTGTTGCAGATCTATCGTGAGCTTTGCCACCAGCCAGTACACGGGCCACTGGACAGGGTGGAAGAATGGGGCTCATGAAACTTGGATTCGTCCGCCACGGACAGACGCAATGGAATCTCGAAGGCCGCTTGCAGGGTTCAAGCGACATCCCCTTGAACGACACCGGGCGCGCCCAGGCCCGAGAGGCCGTCTCCGTGCTGGAGCCCGGCCAGTGGGATGCCATCGTCTCCTCGCCGCTGTCCCGTGCGCGCGAGACCGCGCAGATCATCGCCGACGGGCTTGGTCTTGAATTGGGCCCGAGCTATGACTTGCTGATCGAGCGCGACTACGCGCAGGGCGAGGGCATGGTGGAAACCGAGGCGCTGGCTCTGTGGCCGGATAAGCATGGCGGCGGAATCGAGCCGCTGGATTCGGTGGTCGAGCGCGGATTGCGCGCCATCGAGCAGATTGCCGCCGACTACCCTGGCAAGAACGTCGCGGTGATCTGCCACGGCACCATTATCCGCTACACGCTCTCGCACTTCGCCGGCTACAAGCTGGACACCATCCGCAATGGCTCGGTAGCAATCATTGGCAATGAGTCCGGGTCCTGGCAGCTGGAACTGGTCAACGACCAGGTGCCCAACCGGGTAGCGGGCTAGGCCATGCTAGCTGCCGGAAGGAAGGATCCGGCGGATTGCGGAGGCCAGCTGCGAATCCCGTTGGCGGTTCTTGACCACCGCCAGCCATGAACCCAGCGCCATGTAGGCCTTGGAGCGGATCTTCGGCGACGAGAGGAACACATCGTGCAGCGCGCCGGGCAGGCGCACCAGATGCAGTTCCCGGCCCAGATCAATGCTGCGCTGGGCAACGACCTGCACATTCAGCGCCACATCGGCGCGGGTAGCGGTGTCATGCCAGCGGGGCAGCAGGTAGTCTTCCGCCGAGAGCATCACCAGCGTGGGCATTTGCAGGTCCAACCCCTTCTTCACCTTGGCTTGCGCTGCGAAGACCGCAGAAATGAAACCTGCGGTGAGCTTGAAGCCGTTGGCTGGACGCCAGCCCAGGTCGTAGTCCCATTCCCCGGAGAACTGGCTGGAGACCGTGCGGGTGTAGAACCCGGGGTCCACGGTGGGCAACAGGCGGTGCGGGTTCCGGTTGCTGGCAGCCTGGACGATCCGGGCCAACGCGGTGCGCCCGATCTCGCTGGCCTGGAATTCCAGCCACGGGCTGTTCAACGCCAGCGCATCGACCTTCTGCGGGTTGGCTGCCGCATACAGTGACGCGCTGAGCCCGCCGGTGGAATGGGCGAGCAGCACGAAGCGGGTTCCCGGATGCGCGCTGGAAATGATCCGATGGGCCGCGTCGAACTCCTCGAAGTACTCTTCCAGATCGGTGGTGAAGCCGGGGCTGCTGTGCTCGGCGATGCCCGTGGCCCGGTCCACGGGCAGGTTCCGCCCATAGTGGCGCAGGTCCAGGGCGTAGAAATCCGCGCCGGCTTCGGAAAGGAACTCGGCCAGCTCGGACTGGAAGAAGTAGTCGGACCAGCCATGCACGTAGAGCACCGCGATTCCGCGCAACGGAGGCGGCCAGCGCAGCGATCTGCGCGGACGGTGCCTGACCAGAGTCGCGGTGGAACCATCGGACATCGGCAGCGGCCGTTGCGAGAAATCCTCGCCAAGCAGGTCTGGCTGCCACAGGTCCTCGGCCGGGTTCTTGAACTGGAAGGCCATGGGTAAAGCGTATCCACTTTTGCGCACGAAAAACGGCACTCACCCGTTGGAGTGGCTACCAACTGATGAATGCCGTTTCCCGCGGCCGGTGTTCAGGGACGACTGTTTCTTGCCGGCCAGGTCTGGAGGTTGCCTAGCCTGCCATTTCCAAGGTGCGCGCTGGTGCGTCCAGGTAGCGCAGGTAGGCGTTCTTGGTCAGGAAGGTCGGGAAGTCGTCGCGCAGTGCGCAAGCCTCGAAGATCTCCACGGCTTCCTCGAAGCGATCGCCTTCGAAGCGCTCCAGGGAATCCATGGTTTCCTCCGTCAGTTCCTGCACCCAGCGGCGGGTGATGATCTCGCCCTCGTCGGTGATTGCCGACTGGTGGATCCACTGCCACAGCTGCGAACGGGAGATCTCCGCGGTGGCGGCATCTTCCATCAGGTTGCGCAGGGCCACCGCGCCATTGCCGCGCAGCCAGGACTCGATGTAGCGGATGCCGATCTCGATGTTGTCGCGGATGCCGCGTTCGGTGATCTTGCCGGTCACGCTTTCCACGTTCAGCAGGGCAGCACCCGACACCTCCACATCTTCGCGGGTGCGCTGCAACTGGTTGGGGTTCTCGCCCAGCACCTCGTCGTACACCTCGCGGGCCACCGGCACCAGGTCCGGATGGGCCACCCAGGAGCCGTCGAAGCCGTCAGCGGCTTCGCGGGCCTTGTCCTCGCGGACCTTGCCGAAGGCCATCTCGTTGATCGAGGCGTCCTTGCGGTTCGGAACGAAAGCGCTCATCCCGCCAATGGCCGAAGCGCCGCGGCGGTGGCATGCACGCACCAGCTGCTCGGTGTAGGCCCGCATGAACGGTGCGGTCATGGTGACGGTGTCGCGATCCGGGAAGACGAAGCGCGGTCCGCGGGAACGGAAGTTCTTGATGATCGAGAAGATGTAGTCCCAGCGTCCTGCATTCAGCCCCGAGGAGTGCTCGCGCAGCTCGTAGAGGATTTCCTCCATCTCGAAGGCTGCGGTGATGGTCTCGATCAGCACGGTGGCACGGATGGTGCCGCGATCGATATCCATCAGGTCCTGGGCCAGGTTGAACACGTCGTTCCACAACCGCGCCTCCAGGTGGTTTTCCAGCTTCGGCAGGTAGTAGTACGGACCGCGTCCGGCGGCCAGCAGACGCTTGGCGTTGTGGAAGAAGTGCAGTCCGAAGTCCACCAGCGCACCGGACATCGGGGTGCCCGCAACCAGCAGGTGCTTCTCCGGCAGGTGCCAGCCGCGAGGGCGGACCACGATGGTCGGCAGCTGCTTCAAGTCGTAGGTGTTCAGCTTGTACTCGCGGCCATCAGGTGCGGTGAAGTCCAGTTCCTGATCCAGCACGCGGATCAGGTTGACCTGGTTCTTGATGACGTTTTGCCAGGTCGGCGAGGATGCGTCCTCCATGTCGGCCAGCCAGACCTTGGCGCCGGAGTTCAGCGCGTTGATGGCCATCTTGCGTTCGATCGGGCCGGTGATTTCCACCCGGCGGTCTTCCAGCCCCGGTGCAATCGGGGCCACCTGCCATGATTCATCGTCGCGGATTGCGCGGGTCTCGTCCAGGAATTTCGGATCGCGGCCGTTGGCAATGCGGGCCCGGTTGACCTGGCGGCGCTGCATCAGTTCGGCACGGCGCGGTTCGAATGCGGTGTGCAGGGCCGAAAGGAAGTCCAGGGCTTCGCTGGTCAGGATCTGCTCCTGGTAGCGAACGGGGGTAGCGGTAATGGTGATGTTGTTCAGGGTGATGGGGGAGTTCATGGCAGCGTCCTTAAAAACTTGTAAATGGTGTTGGTGCTAGCCGGCGCCTTTGCCGGCTAGCACCATCGACCCATCAGGGTCTAATGGAATTGGCCTTCTTCGGTGGATCCCACTAGGGCCAGGGTGGAGGCGTTGGGATTCAGCGCCGTGGAGATCGCGTCGAAGTAGCCGGTGCCGACTTCGCGCTGGTGCTTGGTGGCGGTGTAGCCGGCAGCCTCGGATGCGAATTCGCGTTCCTGCAGCTCGACGTAGGCGCTCATGCCGTCCTTCGCGTAGCCCTGGGCCAGATCGAACATCGAGTGGTTCAAGGCGTGGAAGCCGGCCAGGGTGATGAACTGGAAGCTGAAGCCCATGGCACCGAGTTCGCGCTGGAACTTGGCGATGGTTGCGTCGTCCAGGTGCTTCTTCCAGTTGAACGACGGCGAGCAGTTGTAGGAAAGCATCTGGTCCGGGAAGTCCTTCTTGACCGCTTCGGCGAACTTGCGGGCCAGCTCCAGGTCAGGGGTGCCGGTTTCCATCCAGATCAGATCCGAATACGGTGCGTAGGCCTTGGCGCGGGCGATGCATGGCTCGATGCCGTTGCGGACCTTGTAGAAGCCTTCGGGGGTTCGCTCGCCGGTGATGAATTCCTGGTCGCGCTCGTCGACATCCGAGGTGATCAGCGTTGCCGCTTCGGCGTCGGTGCGGGCGATGACCACCGAAGGGGTGCCAGCCACATCGGCAGCCAGGCGGGCCGCGTTCAGGGTGCGGATGTGCTGCTGGGTCGGGATCAGCACCTTGCCGCCGAGGTGGCCGCACTTCTTTTCGGATGCCAGCTGGTCTTCCCAGTGGACGCCCGAGGCACCCGCAGTGATCATGGATTTCATCAGCTCGTAGGCGTTCAGCGGGCCGCCGAAGCCGGCTTCCGCGTCGGCGACGATCGGGACCATCCAGTCCTCGACGGTCTGGATGCCTTCGGAGAATTCGATCTGGTCGGCACGCTGCAAGGCGTTGTTGATGCGGCGGACAACCTGCGGCACCGAGTTCGCCGGGTACAGCGACTGGTCCGGGTAGGTCTGGCCCGAGAGGTTGGCATCTGCTGCCACCTGCCAGCCCGAAAGATAGATGGCTCGCAGGCCGGCTTTGACCTGCTGCACTGCCTGGTTGCCGGTCAGTGCGCCCAATGCGTTGGTGTAGCCGCCGGTAGGGGTTTCCTCGGTGAGCTGCTTCCACAGCTTCTCGGATCCGCGCTTGGCCAGGGTGTGCTCTTCCTGGACCCGGCCCTGGAGCTTTACAACGTCTGCGGCGCTGTAATCGCGGGTGACGCCGGCCCAGCGGGGGTTGTTTTCCCAGTCGGTTTCGATGGCTGCGATGCGGTTGTCGATCGAGGTTTCGTTGGTGTTCTCGGTAGTCATTGCCTTGGCTCCTTCGCACAAGCTGCGGGTTCATGTTGATCGGAAGGTGATCTTGTGAACTTCTTCGTGACAACTACTTTTCCGCAGGGGCAAGGGGCTCACCAGAGGTTTTTTGAATTAAGATTTGCGGTTCTTCGCGAAAATGAAAATTTTCGGGTTCTTGCGGTGATTGTGAGCCAAAACATGGAAAATTAGTGAAAGTGACCGATTCGGCTGCGAAGAAGAATGAAATTTAACTCAAACCTCGGGCAGCTGAAGGGGGAAGGGCCTCTCAAAACGGACCTTCGCAGAAGCCCACGAATCGCCGGTGAGCTGGCAATTCCGGTAATCCGCAGGTGCTGGCTCGCCCATTAGTTCGCCGTGGAACGAGCCAGGAAACGTGAAATGTCCGAGTTTCGGACGGGTCGCGGACGCTTTCGGATGAGCGATGGGGATTGCACTCATACCTCGGGATGGCTGGCCGGAACCGCAAGACGCGGGCGCGAAGATCCGCGGATCTTGCGAAAATGGGTAGGAGCGCTGGAACGGGTTAAGGCTGGTCGAAAGAGACTACGGCCATGAAGCCGCGGCCCGAGATGCGTGGTTCAGCGGCATCGGAGCCTACGACGGTGTCGCGCAGATTCAGCTGCTGTTCGCTGTCGCCGAGCAAGAGCTTGGCAGAACCTTGAACCATGATGCCCAGCTGCCCGTCAAAGAGGTACTGCTCGCGCTTCTTGGACGGTTCCACAATGCGAACGGTGGCCCGCACCTGCGCCGGTTCGGCAGCCACGTGGACGATGAGCAATTCCTCGGTGGGCTGGCTCGCCTCTACGGGCTTGCCGGTGTCGAACTTCAGGGGGCGCAGAGGTTCCAGTCCGTGCTGGTGCCCATCAACTTCCAATTGCGCGAAGTCGCCGGCGATCAAGGTGAACACTTGAGCCGAGGGCGCCGGCGTGAAGCTTGCGGCTTTCTCTATGGAGCGAATCGACAGCTGCCAGGTGCCTTCGCGCGGGCTGCTGGGCTGCAAAGTCCCGTCCTGCGCCAGGGTGCCGCTGGCAATGAGCCGGACCTGGCCCAGCTCCCACTGCTTCTTGGTGCTCTGCGCCAATTCGAGGATGGAACCTGGTGCTAGAGATGCCTGTGCTTCGCTCATAGGACGAGTCTACTTGCCGGCGATCATGCGAAGCTGTTCAACCAACTGGGGTGTGGGCATCGAGGCATCAAGGATGATCCAGCCATGATGTTGCGCCAGGCGGAGGTATTCAGCTCGGCTCGCTTCAAGGTACTCCAAGCTTTCTTCGTCTGTGCCGCGGGTAATGATTCGCTTTAAGGCAAGGTGGGGATCCACATCGAGCAGGACAATTCTCGCCTCCTCGGTACTTTTCCGGGCAAGCCAGGGCAGGAACAATCCGTCAGGATGTCCACGCAGGCGCCGCAGCACCAGCTGGCAATAAAGGTGGCGGTCCATCACGCTGAGCCCGGGGGAATGCGCGGCAATGAACGTGTTGCGTGCAACGTTGAAGCAGCGGATGGACGTTTCGAGGAAATCCTGGGTGAAGGTCGGGAAGGCGATTCCCGCCGCGCGGGAGAATTTGGTCAGCCAGCTTCGGGCGGCGACGTTTGCGAGTTTGCGTGCTTGAATGCGTTCGTTGCGCAACTGATGCACCAGGGCATCGATGCTGTTGCTCTTGCCTGCGCCATCGGTTCCGACGATGACCAATGTTTGGGGTGGGTCGTGGGCAGGGCACGTGACGGGTAGCGGGCTGGTAGAAATTGCGTGCATGCTCCTCCTCGGAAAGCGTCTTTGAAGTTTCAACGTGTGTGCGGCAACGATGATTCCGCAGAACGGCTGTGTGTTTGATGAGAGAAGCTCGTCCCGGCATGAAAGAAGAACTGGAAAGTTTTGATGCCGAACTCAGGATGGGTCAAAGAATTACCGTCAAAAGCAGGAAGATCTGGTAAATTTCCTGGTTTTTGGCCTAATCTTGATATGTGACTGCAACCACATGGAATCGCTCAGTGAACTCAGCGGGCAACGACGCTGGCAGCGAAGATACGGAACTCGACTCCATCGCCCTAGGCCGGAGAATCCGTTTTCTGCGCAAAAGCAAGCAACTGACCTTGGATGATGTTTCGGCCCTGGTCGATACCGCGCCGAGCCAACTGTCGTTGATTGAAAACGGAAAGCGCGAACCGAAGCTCTCTTTGCTCAAATCCTTGGCAGGCGCTTTGGAAGTCGGCGTCGATGATCTTCTGGGGACCGAACCGCCATCGCGACGCGCTGCCTTGGAGATCGAATTGGAACGTGCCCAGCGCGGCCCCTTGTACGCTTCCTTGGGATTGCCGACTGTGCGCGTTGGCGCACGCCTGCCGATGGATGTTCTCGAGTCGTTGGTGGGTTTGCAGAATGAATTGGAACGCCGTTTGAATGAGCAAGCCGCTACCCCTGAGGAAGCGCGGCGGGCCAATACCGCGTTGCGCCATGAGATGCGCCAGCGGAATAACTACTACAAGGACATTGAGCAGGAAGCCGCCAAGGTCCTCGCGGCTGTTGGGCACGATGCAGGCCCGCTCTCGCATCATCGAGCAGCGGATATTGCCGAGCATCTGGGATTCAGCCTGCGCTTCGTGGGCAATCTTCCGCATTCCACGCGTTCGGTGACTGATCAGAAGAACAAGCGCATCTACCTGACCCAGACCAACCGCTCGGAACATGATCCCCGCTCGGTGCTGTTGCAGGCGCTAGGGCATCATGTATTGGGGCATAAGCCGCCAACCGATTATTTCGATTTCCTCTCGCAGCGCGTGGCGACCAATTATTTTGCAGCGGCATTGATGATGCCGGAGAAGTCCACGGTGGAGTACCTGCGGCGCGCCAAAGACAATCGTGAATTGGCCGTCGAGGATCTGCGCGATGCCTTCGCCGTGTCCTATGAGTCCGCGGCCCACCGCTTCACCAACCTTGCCACCGAGCATCTGGGAATGACCTGCCACTTCCAGAAAGTCCACGAATCAGGCATTCTGCACAAGGCCTATGAAAATGATCGGGTGAATTTCCCGGCCGACCACACCGGTGCCATTGAGGGGCAGACCATCTGCCGCTATTGGACAAGCCGAGTGGTGTTCGAGCAGATGGACAAGTTCCGCTCCTTCGAGCAGTACACCGATACCGTCAATGGAACCTTCTGGTGCACCGCACGCACCGAGCGCCACTCTTCGGGGCTGTATTCATTATCCATTGGCGTGCCTTTTGAACACGTGAAGTGGTTCCGGGGACGCGATACCAAGGAACGCTGCCAGTCCACCTGTCCAGACGAGAATTGCTGCCGCCGACCACCTGCCGACCTGTCCAGCCAATGGTTCGGCAATGCGTGGCCTGCAACGCGTGCCAATACGCACCTGCTGGCGGCCATGCCGACCGGTGCCTTTCCCGGCGTGGATGAAACCGAGGTCTATCGATTCCTGGAAAAGCAGGTGGACTAGGGCTGCTGGGCTACGCGGTGTGCTTGGCGATGAAGTCGAGAGCAGGATCCGCGAGCCATGCGCCGTCCTGGGACACAGTGCGGCCGGAACGGGCGACCTTGAAGGAATGGTTGCCACCTTCGAACCAGGAAAGTTCGCTGTGCGAGTTCAGCTTGCTGACCACGTTCTCCATCTTTTCGGGGTTGGCAAACGGATCACGGGTGCCTTCGAGGAAGAGCATCGGCACTTCAAGCGGGTAAAGGTGCTCATCGCGCAGCTTCTCTTCCTTCTTCGGCGCATGCAACGGGTAACCCAGGAAGATCAAGCCTGCCGATGGCATGCCCTCGGCAACTGCAAGCGAGGCGATGCGTCCGCCGAAGGACTTTCCTGCAGTGAAGATGGGCAGGCCCTCAGCAAGGTTTTCTTCCACCCAATGGCGGACTTGGTGCCAAACTGCAACCGCTACGGGAGACTTGTCGGGAAACTTCTTTCCGGCATCCATGTAGGGGAAGTTGAAACGCAGGACGCTGGCACCGAGATTCACAACGGCTAGCGCAAAGCCAGCCATGAAGTCGTGATCCTTGCCGGCACCTGAACCGTGAGCGAGCACCACAACAGCTTTCGCATTCTCTGCGCGGTCCCAGAGGGCGCTGAGTTCGGAGTCGTTGTACGGAATGGAGTAGGGCGTGCTCATGGGACCTAGCGTAGGTCCGTCGGCGAGCATCCGGCGAAATGGCGCGAACTGTTACTGCTGCCAGTTCTCGCGGAGCTCGGTGTCCGATTCCTTGCCGTCCCTCGCGGTAACGGTGATTTTCTTGACTTGTTCGTCGCCATGGGCCTTCTGGTTGATCTTGAGGATCATGTTTCCCGCAACGAAGTCGACGCCCGGAATCTGCGAGGAGTCGTATTCCCCGTCGATCCACGGCCCGTCGGCCAAGGTCACTACGAGTTCGCCGGGCGCCGGGGACTCGACCTTGCTCACATAGGCATGCGGGTCCGACGGTATGCAGTCGCGATAGACCTCCAGCTTGGTGATCGTCGCGTGGCACATTGACTCGTAGATATCGTTCATGCCGCTGAGCCACTGGACATATTTTTCGTTCGCCCAGGCTTCGCGGTCAGTAGGGTCGGCGCCGGTTCGGGCACGCGTATAAGTTCCGGAATGCTTGCCGTTCTCAGTCGCGAAAGTGACGGATTCCAGCTCCGGCGAAGCCTCGCCGATGCTCTCGAACATGACTCGTCCCATCGTGCGCAGCTCGTCCTCGGGCCCTTGGTAAGGCTCCTGCATGCCGTCGCGGTTGAAGACCATGTGGTTGGGGAGCTTGATGTCGATCACGCCCGGTTCGGGCGAGGTCCAGGAGGTCATGAGGTTGTAGGGATACGAGAAGCCCTTGGTGGACTTGATGCCGGAGTTTTCTTTCCACATCTCGATCTTGGAATCTGCCCAGGCCTGTCCCGAATTAACGTTGGCGTCGGCATCAGCCACGGGAGCAAGACTGGTTCCAGCAGATTCAGCAGTTTCACTAGACGCTGCCGTGGGCCGCGCAACTGGGCTGGATTCAGCGACCGCAGATACCCTCGCATCAGCGGGCGCTGCTTGCTCAGGAGCGGCGCTGCACCCAGCTGCAAGCAAAGCCAACGATGATAGGGCAATAACCGACCTGGCGCGCATGAATAACTCCTCGCAAGTGATGAATGGCCAGTCTATACAGGCCAGGCAACGAGGAGCGATCTGTTAAGAGAATTTGGCGAAGGTCCGGATGACGCCGGGACGGAAGTCCGACCCCTCGGTGAGTCCCATGGATTCGTAGAAAGCCCGTTGCCCGGGTTCGTCATCGGTGATCAGGACCAGCTGGCGAACATGCTCATACTTCGCTTGAACGGCGGAGAACAAGGCGCGGCCTACGCCGGAGCGATGCGCAGACGGGCGCACCAAGATGTCCTGGACATAGCAGATGGTGGCGTTATCGGAGACCACACGCACAAGACCGACGAGCTGGTGTTCGTCATCGTAGGCATAGATCGCGCAGGCTGAATTCTTCAGGCCTTCGAAGAGCACCTCTGGCTGGTCTGTGTAAGCGCTCCAGCCGACCGAGTTGTAGAGCGAGAGCACTTCTTCTCCGGAAGGCACCTTGGTGGTAGAGAGTTCCATCGAGTCCTTTTACTGCTGAGGGGAAACCGGAACGATTTCGGCCTTGCTAAGCAACGGATGCTTGACCAGTTCTGCTTCCAAGGTATGGATAATGGCCTGGGCGGAGTTGCCGTTATAGACGAATACCGGGCCATCGTGACGGTAGTAGACATCCTCGTGCCAACCGATGCTGCCGTCGCCCAAGGCATGCTGCAGGGCCCTGACGGTTGGCTCCAGATGCGCATCCGATTCGTCTGAGAGCCTGGTTCTCAGCAAAACGTACTCGCTGTCGCCTACGTCGGTGCGCTGGTCGTCAATAATCAGCCATGATCCCCGCCCCAGCCCGCTCTCGGTGAGCGAAGAGAGCAGCTTGGCAAACACCTTCTTCGGATCGGAGGTGGTCACTTCGAGTTCAATGTCGCTGGAGATCGGTTCTTCGGCAGCGTCCAGCGTGGACTTGGCGTTGGTGATGGACCCGGAAGAATTGCATGCGGGCAGCAGCGTATCGATCAGGCCCGCCTCATGGTCTTTGCGCAGCCGTTCGGTCATTGGCTGGGCAAAATGGATGTGCACCCGGTGCGTTGAGGCTTCTGATGTTTTTCTGGCGAACAGCGACATGGCGTCAATCCTCGTGCGGGTCTGAAACGCAAAAGACGATGCCGTAGGGATCACGCAGTATGGTCCAGCCGAAAGAGGGATCGTCGGTGTGGTCCTCAACGCGGGTTGCGCCGGCGGCAACGAAACGGGCGACTTCCTGTTCACGGCTCGAGCCGGCTTCCAAATCCAGATGGACTCGGTTCTTGCCGGCGGTAATCTCATCGACTTTCTGGAATCCCAGCCGCGCGCTGAAGCCAGGGACGCTGATCATCGTGAATCCCGGGTACTGGCCCAGATATTGCCCGCCCAAGACCGCCCTCCACCAGGCAGACGCTGACCGTTCATCAAGGGCATCGAGGGTGATCATTCCAATATTCGCCATGCTGACAAAGGTACCGCCAGTCTCTCCGCTTAGCTAGAGGCCGCTTGCAATCCGCGGTTCGACGAGGCCAAATGCGGAAAAGCAAAAGGCGCTGGTTTGGCTGGGATTCCAGTCCCAGCCAAACCAGCGCCTCAACTCGCGACGCCGACTCAGCTATCGAAGTAGCTTGGCGCATGCTCGCTGTGGGCAGGTGGCGTCGGCAGGTCGACTTTCTTCTGCACCTTCAGCTTGTCCGCGACATAGTCCACCGACACAGTATCGCCAGCGGCAAGCGCATCGCTGATCAGCAGGTCCGCAATGGCATCTTGCACCTTGCGCTGCACCAGCCGGCGCAGCGGGCGGGCGCCGAACTCGGGATCGTAGCCTTCGCCAGCCAGCCACTGCACGGCAGCGTCGCTCACCTCCAGCTTCAGCTCCTGGTCTGCCAGCCGCGCCTCGGTCTCGGCGATGACCAGCTTGACGATCTGGCCGATTTCCGATGGCGAGAGCTTGGAGAACAGCAGCACCTCGTCCAGGCGGTTCAGGAACTCCGGACGCATGAACTCGCGCACCTTGCCCATGACCTTGGCGCGGATCTCGCCGGCTTCGCTGGCCGCATTCGCGGAAGTGAAGCCGAAGTTCCCGGCCTTGTTGGCCAGGTACTCGCCGCCGAGGTTGCTGGTCATGAGGATCAGCGTGTTGGAGAAATCGACGGTGCGGCCGGCCGAATCGGTCAACCGGCCGTCATCGAGCACCTGCAGCAGCACATTGAACACGTCCGGGTGGGCCTTCTCGATTTCATCGAGCAGGACGACCGAGTACGGGTTGCGGCGGATCTTCTCGGTGAGCTGGCCGGGCTCGTCGTGGCCGACGTAGCCCGGAGGCGCACCGATCAGGCGTGCCACAGTGTGCTTCTCCCCGTATTCGCTCATGTCGATGCGCACCAGCGAATCAGCCGAGCCGAACAGGTTTGCGGCCAGGGCCTTGGCCAGCTCGGTCTTGCCGACACCGGTTGGACCCAGGAACAGGAACGAGCCGATCGGGCGGCCAGCCGGGGACATTCCGGTGCGGTTGCGGCGAACGGCGCGAGCCACCGCGGCGACGGCATCGTGCTGGCCGATGACCGAAGCATGCAGCGCATCTTCCAGTGATGCCAGCCGTGCCTTGTCGTCGCCCGAGATGCGCGAGGTCGGAATGCCGGTGGAGCGGGAGATCACTTGCGAAATCTGCATTTCGTCCACCACGCGGGTCACTTCGGCATCGCCGGATTCCTCGGCGGCCTTGATCCGCGCGGTCATTTCCGCGATGTGGTCGCGCCATGCGCCAGCTTCCTCGAACCGCTCCTCGCCGATGGCGCGCGACTTCTCGCGTTCGGCATCCACCAATTCGGCGCGCAAGGACTGCACGTCTTCGGCATCTCCCGCGGCGATGGAGCGGCGGGCGCCGGCGATGTCGATCAGGTCGATGGCCTTGTCCGGAAGCTGCCGGTCGCTCAGGTAGCGGGCAGAGAGCGTGACCGCGGCCTTGAGCGCTTCGGGGGTGTACTGCACCTGGTGGTGCTCCTCGTAGGATTCGCGCAGCCCTTCCAAGATGGCCAACGCGGTTTCCTCCGATGGCTCGGCGACAGTGACCTTGCCGAAACGCCGTGCCAGCGCGCTGTCCTTCTCCACCTTGCGGAATTCATCCAGCGTGGTGGCGCCGATCATGTGCAGCTCGCCGCGCGCCAGGCGCGGCTTGAGGATATTCGCGGCATCCATGTTTCCGGACTCGCCGGAACCAGCACCGACCAGCAGGTGCATCTCATCGATGAACAGCAGCACCTGGCCTTCGGCGGCGGCTACCTCGTCGAGCAGGCCGGTCAGCCGCTGTTCGAAATCGCCGCGGTAGCGGGTGCCGGCGAGCATGCCCGGAAGGTCCACCGAGATCAGGGCCGCATTGCGCAGCTGCGCTGGAACCTCGTCGTCGATGATGGCGCGGGCTAGGCCCTCGGCAATGGCGGTCTTGCCCACGCCGGCCTCGCCGATCAGCACTGGGTTGTTCTTGGTGCGGCGGGCCAGGATCTCGATTACCTGGTCCAGCTCCTCTTTGCGGCCGATCACCGGATCGATCTGGCCGTCTGCTGCCAGCAAGGTCAGATCGGTTCCGTAGCGTTCCAGCATGGACACGTCGGACTCGGCATCGTTCTGGTTCTGGGCATCATTGCTGCCCCGCTGGGCCTGCTCCATGGCAGCTTGCTGCAGTGACTGGCCGGTGACACCGTGCTGGGCCAAGAGCTGGCTGACCGGCGATTCCGGGTTGAAGACGAAGGCCAGGAAAAGGTGATCCGGGTCGATGTAGGTCGAGCCGTAGTTGCGGGCAACCTGGTAGGCGTCAAAGAGGCTGCGCTGGGCTGCCGACGAGAGGCGGGACGGCTTCTCGCCCCGCTCTTGTGCCTTGGGCATGCGTGCGATGGCGTCGGCACTCAAAGCCTCGATGTCGATTCCCATGGCGGTCAGGTGCTCGCCAACTGGTTCGGTGCGCAGCAAAGCCATCAGCAGATGCAGCGAATCGATCTCGTCATGGCCGTGCTCTTGGGAAATCGCCGCCGCGGTGGCTACCGCTTCGTGGGTACGGGCAGAAAGCAGACGCGTGATGTCGATGGGGCGCGCAGCTTGAGCTCGCGACGAGAGGAACCGAGAGAGGAATTCCTCAAACGAGCCATCTGACGGTGCGCCGAAGAATGCTGGCAAGTGAGCCTCCTAATAGAAACTTGAGCGGTCTATGCTCATGTTCAACGCATACGGCGCGCAAATATTCCCGGACCAAGCGGGAGAGGTGCCAAAGAGGTTGAGTTCACACAAATGGCAGGCAGCCAGCGGCTAGTCCTTCGGGATTTCGATGAGTCCCATGCGGGCGGCGGCAACCAACGCCTGGACCCTGTCGCGAACATCCAGCTTAACGAAAATCTTGGCCATGTGGGTTTTAACCGTTGTCTCGGAAATAGCCAGAGTTCTTGAAATCTCGGTGTTGTTTAGCCCCCGGGCCAGCAGCTTTAGAATTTCGAATTCCCGATTGGTGATTCCCAGATCATAGGCAAGATCTTGAATGTCTTGGGAATTGTCGCGGTAAGCCTCGCGAACGGCAGAAACGAGATCGGAAGAAACCGACGGGGAAATGGCTGCCGTTCCTTGATGAACGGCATGAACCGCGCGGATAATTTCATCCGGCTCAGAATCCTTGACCAAGTATCCACTGGCCCCAGCGCTCAGAACAGGGACCAGATATTCATCGGAGGAAAAGGCGGTAATAGCAAGCACTGATGGGCTGTCTTCGACGGATTTGATGGCTTTAGTAGCACTAACTCCATCCATAATTGGCATCTGCAAATCCATGAGCACAACGTCTACTTGATGGTCCTTGCAATATTCGACGGCGGCCCGCCCATTTTCAACAGAATTAACCGTTACAATTCCGCTATCTATTGCTAGGATTGTGCCCAACGCATGACGAATAAGGGGTTCATCATCGACGATAAGAACCTTGATCTTTTCCACTTGATTCCTTTGATCGATGGTGAAGTCCCTGCGATGTCCTGCTCACCTGAAAGTATATAAGTAGACGTGATGGGGGTTTGTTATGAAAGGTCTTAAAATGCTGGCAATCGCCGCATTGGCACTGTCGCCTGTAGCAGTGGTTGCTGCTCCGGCCTCCGCTGCTCCGGCATCGGCCATTAACGGCGGTTCGGTTGCCACGCCTGCTGGTTGGGGCACGGATTTTGCTGATTGGTTCTGTCGGAACTACGGAGTGGCCTGCCCCTAAGGCATCGCCATTTGACTTGATTGACATCGCCGTGAATCATTCGGCATATGAATGAACGACTCAAAGGCACCCTGGCCAGGCTTTTCGCTGGCCGGGGTGTCATTGTCTGGGTAGGGATCGTGGTGCTGCTGGCCGTGTCCAGCAGCGAGGTCATCACCCTGCTGCAAGATGGCCTCGCAGATTCGACGGACCGTTCCGTTCGAGGCGCCCTGGTGGGCCTTGGGCTCTGCGTCATCCTCTTCCTAGGACTGCGCTGGACCGCTGCCTCTCTGGGCCTGTTCGTTGCCGTGGCATTCTTCTTCCTGGCTGATGGCGTGATGTTCTTCTGGGCCATCGTGTCCTTCATGGCGTTTTCCGCATTGGCGGCCACTGCTTCGGCGCGCAGTATCCGCGCCGCCTACTTGACCCTCTGCCTGGCGTGGGCCGTGCAATTCGCCTTCCAAGCGCATAACGACGCTGTGCTTCTGATCGCGATTGTGCCCTTGGCAGCCATGGCCTATGTCGTGACGCGAAGCATCTACTTGCTGCGAGAGAAGAATGCCGTTGTGCAACAGCAAATGCAAACTGTCGAAGAGCAGACTCGTCTTGCTGTCGACCGGGAGAGAAAGAACATCGCCCGGGACCTGCACGATATTGTCGCCCATGACATAACGGTTGTGGCCATGCAGTCGAAGGCCGCGAAATTCGCCAACGATGGGCAGAAGGCTCTTGAAGCGCTCGATATCATCGCCAAGCTGAGTACGGAAACCTTGCATGACTTGCGCCTGATGCTCAATGTCCTGAGGGCCGACGGAACCATGGCTGATCCTTTGTCCCGCAGCAATGACAAGCCGGCCGCTACAACTGTGTATGCGCTTCAGGGCGCCGAACTTTTTGTCCAGAGGCTAAAGGATGCAAATTTCAAGGTGAGCTCCACCACGGATGAGAAAATTTCCGAATTGCCCCGTTCTGCCCAGACTGCGATTTACCGCGTCATGCAAGAAGGTACAACGAATGTGATAAAGCACGGGGCTTTAGGTGGGGAGTGCACTTTCAGGCTCACGGTCGTCGGAGCTGAAGCTGTCCTGGAAATTACTAATCAGATAGAGAATTCTGGCAAGAAAGCGAGTGGCCTTCCGGAGGGCGGGACGGGGCTGATCGGCATGGGCGACAGAATGCGGGCATTCGGTGGAAAGTTTGCAACCGATGCCAAAAATGGTGTTTGGAGACTGCGCGCAAGTATCCCGTTCTGACTCCTGCCCTCCTACTAAAGTATGATTTCGGAATTTTGCAGGACACGATAAGTTAGACATGTATCGGTGAAGACCGATCACCGAGAAGGTACTCGGTGGTGTTTTGCGAGTGGCATCACTGAGGATCCAAGGGTGATTAAAAGGTACGTTGCATTGCGTAAACGGACTGATCTTTCATCGGCGCTGTGCCCCCATCGCACGCCGCTGTCTGTCAGTAATGCAACGTACCTTTTATAACTTAACTCCAGACCACAGTTCTGTGCTCTGACTCACATCTTAGCTTGGAATTGGCTTGAAGGACGTGGCGTTGTGCCTAGGGAGAGAACTTCCCGTCTTGAAAGCGAGTCCGCATGAGCGTCCAGGCAGAAACCAACCTTTACGAATCGATGGCTATCGGCCAGGCAGCCGCAGATCAGCTGTTCTTCGAAGCCCGCAGCGCCAATTCGTTCAGCGATGAACCGGTGACCGACGACGTGCTGGACGCAATCTATGAGGCCATGAAAATGGGGCCGACGATGATGAACAATCAGCCGTTGCGCATCACCTGGATCAAGAGTCCTGAAGCGCGTCAGGCAATAGCGAGCACCATGCCCGGAAGCAATGCCGCGAAGGCGCTTTCGGCACCTGCCTTGGCTGTTCTATCGTTCGATACCGAGTGGCACGAGGAATTCGCGAATTTCTTCCCCCACGCTCCGGAACGCAAGGAGATGTTCCAGGACGCTGGAGTCCGCACCGCAGTGGGCAGCAATAATGCGTGGCTGCAGGCTGGCTACTTCATCATGGCTGTCCGCGCAGTTGGTCTGGCGGCTGGCCCGATGGGTGGCTTTGACAGCGATGCGGTAGATGCCGCGATTAACGCAGACAACAACCATAAGTCCTTCCTGGTCGTCAATGTTGGCAAGCCGGGCGAGAACCCATGGTTTGATCGCCTGCCACGGCATGACGCCGAGTTGGCGACGCGCAGCATCTGATCGATGATTCAACGACGAAGGTGCGGGAACTTGATCGTTCCCGCACCTTCGTCGTTTTTGGAGCCCTAAGCCTGAGGATCTGCTGCTTCTTCGGCGCCCTTCAAGACGTGATCCGAAACCTTGGCCAGAGCGCGTTCCAGCGAAGAACGCAAGACAACGGGAACCGTGATCTCGTCGTTGATCTCGACAAGGCCTTCGCGTTCGAAAACCCGCAGCAGCGACTCGACCTGGGGGACCACCTCTTCGAGGCTGGCAATCAGGTGATGCTGCTCGGCGGGCAGGTCTTCTTCGGTTGGAACCTGCAACGCAAACTCGGCACGCGGCGGGGTTGATGATGCGGCATTGCTCAATACGCCGGCTACCATCTCGGCGATCTGCGCCTTGCCCGGCTCCTCCAAGGTGTTGATCAGGATATGCGAATAGAGAACCTCGGCAATCAGCTCCTTGACCAGGCGTGCGCCTTGCCCGCTGGATGCCAGCAGTGCATCGCTGAGCGACTCCGTGGGGGTCGCGTTCGGTGCCTCGTAGCGCAGCATGGCCGTGCCGATCAATGCATCCCAATATGCCGACAGGCGTGGAACGTCGGCCAGCGACGAAACAACCGTGCCGTCTTCCGGCTCCCACTGGGAATCCTCTGGAATGCCGGCTGACTCATCTACCTTGACGAATAAGCCAAGTGCGCCGGCTGCATCCTGCAACGTCTCCCCGGTGAGCACTCCAGCAGGGGTCGTTGGCTTGCCTTCGCCAACCCAGTCGATCAATTCGCGAGCCGCGAAAACGAAAGGCATCGCTTCGAGGTTGCCGTTGGCCTCGTCATCTTCGAGGTAAGGGGCCACAATTGGCGAATCCCCGGCCATGCGGGAGAGGAACTCGAAGGTCTGCTTGAACTCATCCACGCTTCCGCCGAAATTAGCGGTCGTGCCCAGGAAAGTCAGGTAATGCTTGAGGATCGCAGCGCTGGCTTCCGAAACTTCCTTGCCCAGCGAGGTCAGGTGGCCGAGCTGCTCGCCCAGAATCGTCGGATCCAGGGTTTTGACGTCAACGCTCTTGCGCAGCTGGGCATGAACGGTCAGCAGGGTGGTCAGGCCTTCCAGCGCTGCACGGGTCTCGCTGGCTGATTGGCCCTCTTCATGGAAGTGGCGGAAGAGCGAGGACTTGAATGGCTGAAGAGCTTGGCGCACTTCCGACTCGAAAGGCACGTTGCTGGCGCCGGTACGGCGGGCTGGGTGGCCCTGGGCAGGCTTCTTCTTGGCTGGTTTACGTGAGGCCATAAGTGTGGTGCGGTTCCTTAGAAATGGCTGATCGGCAGGGTTGGCAAATCGCTTGCCTCCAGTCTACGCAGGACGCGATTCGGCAAAAGTTCCCGATGCGCCATGGTGACGCAGTCAATGGGGAAAGTTGTCATGCACGGCCAAGTCTTTGTTGGAAATTCGGGGTAAGCCATAATTTCCCGCAAAAAGAGCGAACTTGGCGCCACTGTGGTGGCGCTCACCGTCGAATCGTCAGCACGCGTTGATTTTCCCTGGGGATCGCGCGACAGTGAACACATGCGGGCTCGTGTGGAGAGCCCGCCGAAATGCTAGGAGAGTGGATCATGGCTGGAGGAAACGTGCCAGATCATGTAGTTGTTGTGGGCGCCGGCTTTGTTGGACTGTCGACCGCGTGGTATCTGCAGGAAGCGGGCATTAAAGTCACCGTTGTGGACCGTGGCGGCGTCGCATCCGGATCCTCTTGGGGCAATGCCGGCTGGCTGACCCCGGCCCTGACCCTGCCTATCGCCGAGCCGTCGATTTTCAAGAACGGCCTGAAGATGATGCTTGACCCTGCATCGCCGCTCTACATTCCGCTGAAAGCCGACGCCAAGCTGCTGCGCTTCCTCATCGGCTTCGCATGGCACTCGACCCCGAAGAAGTGGGAAGAAGCCATGCGGGTCTTCTCGGAAATCGGCGCAACCGGTCTGGATGCCTTTGACGAAATCGCGCAGTCGACCACAGCAGGACCTGGCGTGCAGGAGCTGACCAAGCCCGCTGAACCATTCTTGACCGGTTTCACTTCGCTCAGCGACCGTGATGCGCTGCTGCACGAATTCGAAATGATCGAGAAGACTGGCGGCAATGTTGAGTACGAATTGCTCACCGGCGATGAGCTGCGCGGCATTGAACCGACCCTGTCCAATAAGGTCGCTGCCGGTGTGGCCATCAAGAACCAGCGCTACATCAACCCGCCGAAGTTCATGGATTCGCTGGCCGAGTCCGTGATTGCCCGCGGAGGCGACATCATTGGCGCGTTCAATGTCACTGATGTGCGCGACAACGGCGGTTCGGTCACCGTCATCGGTTCCGAAGGCCGTGCAATCACCGCGGATCACGTGGTGCTGGCAACCGGCGCGTGGATGACCGACATGGCCAGCAAGTTCGGCGTGAACGTCGTGGTCCAGGCGGGCCGCGGCTACTCGTTCACCGTTGAGCCAGAGGACATGCCAACGCATCCGATCTACTTCCCGACCCAGCGCGTTGCCTGCACCCCGCTGGGCGATCGCTTCCGCATCGCCGGAACCATGGAGTTCCGCGACGCCAACCACAAGCTGGAGCCGAAGCGCATCGAGGCCATCGTTGCCGCGGCGACCCCGGTCTACAAGGGCATCAACTGGGAGAACCGCAAGGAGGAATGGGTGGGCGGACGCCCATGCACCGCCGACGGCCTGCCGTTGATCGGGCAGACCGCATCTTCGCGGGTTTCGGTCGGTGGAGGCCACGGCATGTGGGGCGTTGCCCTCGGCCCGCTGACTGGCAAGATCCTGGCCGCCCAGATTGCCGGCCAGCAGGTTCCCGGCATTGCCCGGCACTTCAACCCATTGCGCAAGGGTTTCTAGGCGTTTCGGTCCACACCCGGAACGAAATAAGGGAACCGGCTTGCGGTGCATCGTTCAGATGCGCCGCAAGCCGGTTTGCTTTAATTGCTGTCCTTATTGCCCTTTACGGATGTCGGACTGACGTCCCGGCAAGGATCGCGCGGTAGCCCTCTGCATATCCCGGATACTGCAGTTCAAGCCCGCTGGCGAGCAGCCTGGCATTATCGAGCCTGCGGTCGGGGGCCCTTCGAACCGGGGCCTGTCTCGCCATGTCCGGCTCCGGAAGACCAAGTTCCTTGGCCAGGAACTGGTAGACCTCGCCCAACTGGGCGGGGGTGCTGTCGCTGGCAAGGTAGAGGCCGGCAGCATGCTCGGCCAGCCCGGCGACGTGGACAATCGCCGCTGCCAGATCATCGCGGTGGATGCGGTTGGTCCAGTGGGACTGCGTTGGCAGTTGGGCGGTGCCCGCGCGGACTTGGTCAATCAAGCGCGTGCGGCCCGGACCGTAGATCCCGGAGGCCCGCAGGATGGTGACCGGCAGGCCGCTTCCGGCGAGCGCCTCCTCGGTTTGCGCAAGGACCTTCGCGGTGGGGGTGGATGGTGCCAGTGGTGCTGATTCGTCGACGAGCTCTCCGTTGCCGCCGCCCATGACCGCGGTGGAGGAGACATAGATTAGCCGGCGAAGAGCGGGGCATTGCGTTTCCAGCCGGGAAACCAGTTCCTGGGCGACCTGCAGATAGCTGCGCGTGTAGCCCTCGGCATCGCGGGTTGCTGGTACAGGGGTGAGCACGGCGATCTCGGTGCCGGGATCAATGCTTGGCCACTGGGACGCATCGAGCAGATCCACGCTGTGCCCGTCGAATCCGGCGGGCAGCTTGCTGCTGTTGCGCCGCCAAGCGGTGACACGATGGCCCTGCTGCTCGAAGCGCAGGCCTGCCTCGGTGGCGACATCTCCGCAACTGACCAGTAAAATTTTCACGAGACTCCTTGGGTGAGAGATGTCCTTGGAGGAGGTTCCTCCTACCCATAGGATAGAACCTTCAGGTCCATGCGGCATGTGCGAAGGGGCGGGGTGCAGGTGCGGTCGTCGGTGCGTTGCGTCCTGTTCTGCGTGATTGCGCTGCTGTCCATGCTCGGTGAGGGGATGGCGCTCTTTGCCTTGACCCTTGAATCCGCGGACCAGCTGGGGTCGTGGGGCGTGACAGCATTATTTTTGATTGGCCTGGTTCCGCCGATCCTTGCCGCTCCAGCCATCGGGCGGTGGGTTGACGGCGCTGCCCTGTTCCGGGTGTGGATCCTGAACCTCTGCGTGCATATCGGGATTTTTGCGGTGATGGCTATTTTCGCCAATATTCTCCTGAGCCTTGCCCTGATGTCCGTGGCCAGCGTTTGCGCGGTGATCAACGGTGCGGTGGTCTTCAAGATCATTCCGCGCATCCGCGGACGCTTCACCCTTGCCCGTGCCAGCAGCTTCCTTGTCGTGGCTACCTCCCTGGCCGGGATTATTGCGCCGGCAATCGCTTCGATCGCCTTCGCGAGGGCAGGGATCGGTGCGGTGCTGTGGTGTGCGACGGCGGGATTCCTGGGATTGGCAATGGCGGCCGTGGTCCTGTCGCGCTCGCTGGCAGCCAGAGGGCATGAGGTTCAGACAGGTTCTGAGCCCGCTCCCAATGCCAGGATTACTGGTGGCGGTGCCGCGCTTGTACGCCATCCGCGACTGCGGATCCTGCTGCTGCCAGTAGCGGCGATCGTCCTGTTTACCGCAGCAGAAGGGGTTGCGGGGGTGTTCTACCTGCGCGAGATCACCGATAGCGACACGGGATATGCGGTGTTGCTCGGTGCCTGGTCCGTCGGCGCGGTGCTCGGTTCCCTGTTGGGAGGCAATCGGCGCTTCGGTGCCCGAAGCTCCCTGCCGATTTTGCTCGGTGGCGGGCTGGTGGGTGCAGCGATCCTCATCGAAGGGCTCTGGGCCAGCGCGGTCGGCTTGGCGGTGGTGTTCCTGGCCGGCGGCCTGGGCAACGGGCTGCACAACATCGGTGTGCGCATTGCCATCTACGAGCATGTGCCGGAAAGCCGCCATGGCGCTGCCTGGGCCCAGCTGCGGATGCTCATCAACGTCATGGTTGCCCTGGGCTACCTGATCGGCACCCCGGGACTGCTCGTGGGCTCCGCCCGCACGATCATCGTAGTCTCCGGTGCCGTGACGCTGCTGGCGATCATCCTGTCCGCGGTGCTCCTGGGCCGCACGGCGCGGGGCGGCGTTCGCCGCCAGCGCGCCGTGGCCGAGTCCGAGGGGTAGGCGCTCGCCGGAAGCATGACGTTGGTTAACGCGCTACAATTCAAGTATTCGAATATTTGTACTAGAAGGTGGTGGGGTGTGGCTGAAGAGCAGGAGCTGATGCCTCCGGGAGCAACCCAAGGGCCGGTGCAAGCGGTTTCGGCGATGGGTTTCCCCTCGCCAGCGCGCGATTACTTCGACGGCGGACTGGACTTGAACCGGTTGCTGGTCCGCGACCGTGTATCCACCTTCATCATGCGCGTTTCGGGCCATGCCATGCAGTCAGCGGGGATCTTCGATGGCGATGAGGTGATTGTGGACCGGTCCCTTTCCGTGCGCCACGGATCGGTGGTCATCGTCAACCTGAATGGCCAGATGCTGGTGCGCCGCTGGCAGATCGACGGCCAGCAGGTCGGGTTGCTCAGCGATGAATCGCCCTTGCCGGTCATCCTGGCCGAAGGCGATGAAGTCAGCGTCTTCGGCGTCATTACCAGGTGCTTGCATCATGTCCGCTGATCACGTCTCCCTGGTGGACGTCAATAATTTCTACGTCTCCTGCGAGCGGGCCTTCGACTACTCGCTGCGCAATCGCCCGGTAGTGGTGCTGTCGAACAACGACGGCTGCGTGGTGGCGCGCTCGCAGGAAGCCAAGGACCTGGGCATTCCCACCGGCGAGCCGTTCTTCAAGGTCCAGCGCTACATGGACTCGCACAACCTTGCGGTGCGGTCGAGCAACTATGAGTTGTACGGCGACATGTCCGCCCGGGTCATGGAACTGCTCGGGCGCTTCGGGACCTGGCATGAGGTGTATTCCATCGATGAATCGTTCGTCGGGCTGGAAGGCAACCTGGAGCAGGTGCGCAGCACCGCCGCCCAGATCCGTGCCGCCATCGACAAGACGATTGGCGTGCCGGTCTGCGTGGGCGTATCTTCCACCAAAACCCTGGCGAAGCTGGCCAACCACATCGCCAAGCACAATCCGGGGCTCGGAGGCGTCTGCGTCCAGCAGCTCATGGATCCCGAGGTCCTGGGCAGCATCATGAACCGGGTCCCGGTGACCGATGTCTGGGGCGTAGGACGCAAAACCGGTGCCAAGCTTGCGGCCATGGGCATTGAAACCATCGCTGACCTCCAAGCGGCCGACCCATTGGCGATCCGCAAGAAATTTTCGGTTGTCCTGCAGCGCACGGTATTCGAGCTCAATGGGCAACGCTGCATCGGTCCGGTGGAAGAACGCGCGGACCGCGGCCAAGTCATGTTCACACGCTCCTTCTCCACGCCGGTGCGCACCTATGAGGCGATGGAGGAAGTCATGTCCATCTATGCGCAGAAGGCCGCCAGCCGATTGGCGAGCGAAGGCCGCTACGCTTCACTGCTCACCGTCACCGCAGGCACCAGCCGCTTCGCGCGCGGAGAGGCGTCATTCCCCAGTGCCCAGGTGAGACTGCCACGGCCGACCCGGGATCCGATCCTGCTCAGCAAGCTGGCCATCGCCGCGATGCGGGATCTGATGCAACCGGGAATGGACTACGTCCGCGGGGGAGTGATCCTCTCCGGGCTCAGCGACACCCCCGGCGAGCAGCAGCTGGATCTCTTTGGCCAGAACGTTGACCCAGCTGCGCAGGAACAGGAAAATGTCTCCTCGGTTGTCCAGGACATTTCGCTTCGATTCGGCGCCAAGTCCATCGGCCTGGGGCATGCCGGATTGGCCAGGAGCCCCGAATGGTCGATGAAACGGGAGCATATCTCGCAGCGCTACACCACCGACTGGGACGAGCTGCTGGTGGTGCGCGCCTGAGGCCGGCCAACGGCAAAAAATGGCGGCTCTACGGGAACTTCGCAGTTTCCGGTGGGAGGATGAATTCATGATGACCCGTGCCATGCAGATCATGTCAGCCGGAATCCTGATGACAGCGATGCTCGCCAGCTGCAGTGCGCCGAATGCCGGAGAACCAGCTCCAAGCACGCCCGCCCCCAGCGCCAGCAGCCCGAGCGGCACGAGTGCGCCCGCGCAGCCGGACTCTCCAAGCCCCTCGAGCACTGCCGGCGTTGAGGAGAGTTCAACCCCTAGCCAGAGCAAAGAGCCTTCGCTGCGCCAGCAAGCCGAAGAATTGGTTGACGAGTTGAGCGCCAGCGAACAGGCAGCGAGCCTGGTGATGGCGGGTGTTCCGGCAACCGGCGCATCCGCCGCGGAAATTTCAGCGATGAAGAAGCAGGGGATTTCCAATGTCTTCCTGCGCGGGCGTTCCCAGCTGGCGGTCCAGCAGACTGCTGCCCAGGTCCAAAAAATTACCCAGGACCTGGACTCCAATATTCCCGGGCAGCTGCCGGTCTGGGTGGCCACCGATCAGGAGGGAGGCTTTGTCCGGGTGCTCCAGGGCGACGGTTTTGCCGAACTGCCCACGGCGTTGAAGCAGGGCCAGTGGTCCACCTCGAAGCTGGAAAGCGAAGTGGGCACCGCCGGAAAGCAGCTGGCTGAAGCCGGCATCAACGTGAATCTGGCTCCGGTGGCTGACGTTGTTCCATCCAGCATCGGCACCAGCAACGCACCCATCGGCTACTTCGGCCGCGAGTACGCCCATGACGCCGCCGGTGTTTCCAAAGCCGTCGCAACGGTCAATGAAGCGCTGCACGCCCAAGGAGTGCAACCGGTGGTCAAGCACTTCCCAGGACTGGGCAGGGTTGCAGAGAACACCGATACCAATACCGGGGTGACCGATACGAAGATCGATGCCGGCTCCAGCGATCTGCAGCCTTTTGAGCAGGCTATCGAGCAGGGCAAGTCCTGGGTCATGGTGTCCAATGCCCGCTATGCCCGTCTCGATGCGAAGAATGATGCTCCGTTCTCCTCGAAGATCATCAGCGGGTTGCTGCGTGAGCAGATGGGGTACGAGGGAATCGTGATTTCCGATGATCTCTGCGAAGCCAAGCAGGTCGGCCACGTGCCGGTGGGCGAGCGCGCCGTGAAATTCATTGCCGCTGGCGGAACGGTTCCGTTATGCGTGAATTCGGCTCCGGCCATCACCATGGCGAAGGCGCTGGCTGCCGAGGCGAAATCCGACGGCAAATTCGCGGGCAAGGTCAGGGAAGCCGCAGTGCTGATCTTGGAAGAGAAGCTGCGCAGCCAATAGGCCATAGGACGGAACCTTAAAAGTGATAGGCCCGGAGCTCTTCCTTACTCGCTAGGAAGTGCCCCGGGCCTGGTTTTGGGAGACGTAAGGCCTACTTCTTGCCCTTCGTCTTTCCGCCAGTCACGTCCAGAACCTGGGCGCGGTCGCCGCTGCCGTTGTGCAGGTGCAGCAGCAGCGCCTTCGATGCCTTGGAGCTGTCAGCGACAGTTACCGGGATGCTGGTTCCGGATAGATCGGTGAACAGGGTGCCCTCCGCACCGAAATCAACCTGTGGCGTCGCCACGTTGAAATCGATCCAGTCGGTCTGGTCAACCGGGATCATCGCACCGTTCTCATCGGTGTTGTACCAGGAGTAGCCCAGAACACGGTAGGAGATCTCTGCCGAATCCTCATCGAGTCCCAGTGCCGCCAAGGAGATCGGGAAGATCGCCGCGTTGGTGTCGAAGGTGTTGGTATCGACATCGCCCAGCACGCCGTTCACCGGCTGCAGGTCAACCTGCTCGCCGGTGGCGAGATTGAAGGTCGCCGCCAGGTCCAGGTCCACTTCATCGAATGCCGCATTGAAGGTCACGAAGTCGGCATTGCCATCGCCATTGGTATCGATCTCGACATCCAGCTCGGTGCCGCCGGCCAGGTGGGCCCAGTTTTCCCAGGTGGAGATGCCGATATTCAGCAGTCCGTCAGCGATGCCGGTGCGGCCTGCGGTGCTCGAAGCGCCAACGTGCTGCAGGTCCATCGAGCGGGCAGCTGGGATGCTGTCCAGCGAGTCATCGCCGCGTTCGCTCGAAGCGCCGAGCTCGAAAGCGCCGAGCAGCGAGGTAACCGAGGTAGCGCCCTCGCCTGCGGTGATGTCCTTGCCCTTCAGGCTCAGGCTGGTGGTATCCGCGCCCTTCTTCAGCTTCTTGAGCTTGCCTTCCATGTCAGCAGCCAGCTTTGGTGCTGCCTGGACTGGAATGCGCAGGGTTGGAGCATCGTTAGCAGTCAGCTCGACACGGCCGGTTGCATCGGCGACCCAGGCACGGGCCAAACCGGACTGGCTGGTAGCCATGGTCGGATCGATGGTCTTGGCCCACTGCTTCGGGTCGACCTTCAGGGTGACATTCAGCTTGGCGCTGCCGCCGGCCGGCACGGTGACGCTGCTGCGATCCAGGGTGAAGGTTGCACCCGGGATCTCGGTAGCTGCCACGTAGTTGGCATCGTAGGTCTGCGCCTTGCCGCTGGTGTTCTCGATGGTGATTTCCCGCTTCGCGGTGAACGGTTTCTTGCCGTCCAGTTCCATGACGCCGAAGACCACGCTGGTCAGGTCCGCTGCTTCGGAATCGTAGGCGAAGGCAGGAGTCTGCAGTGCCGCATCGGCCATGACGCGACCGGAACCAACACGGTTAGGACCGTAGGCTTCGCCGTCGGCGTCCTTGATGTCGGTGGCCGCGGTGTTCATGATGATGCTCTTGGCTTCGTACGGGGTGTAGTCCGTGTCTTCCAGCACCAGTGCGGCGATGCCGGCGACCAGCGGGGTCGCCATCGAGGTACCGGTCATCACGGCAGTGCCGGTACCGGTGCCGACGCCAACCGAGCCGATCTGGGTGCCTGGGGCAGCCACATCCGGCTTGACCACGCCGTTGGAACCATGGACGCCGCGGGAGGAGGAGGAATTCAGCGTGTCGCCAACGCCGGACTCGCTGGAGGAACCGCCAACGAATTCAGGGGACAGGGTCACCTTCAGCGTGCCCGCTTCAGCTGCTGGGCGCAGCCGATTCGACTCGTCCAAGGTGAACTGCGCACCCGGGATGGTCGCGTTGCCGGCGATGCCCGCATCGAACAGGTTGCTTTCTGCATCCAAGAGGACGCCGGTGGCACCGGCGGCTTCAGCGTTGTTGAAGCGGACGCCGGAACCGCAAGGGAACTCGCCGCCTTCGCTCCACTGCAGCCAAACCCACTTGCCTTCCAGCGAACCCTCTTCGAACGCCTCGCAACCGAATGCGTTATCGGCCGGAGCCATCACAGCTTCTCCGGACAGGGCAGCCGGATCAGCGTTGGTGTAGTTGAAGTTTGCCGAGTACTGGCCCGAGGCCGAGCCGGCAACATCTTCTGGAGCGTCAATCTGGATCTTGTCCAGGGTGACGTGCGAGCCGACGGAGTTGGCGACGGTCAGCGAGGAACGGGAGTTGCCCGGGGAGCCGCCCACGTCGGTGACATCGCCGGCGTTGCCGGAAGCGACAACCGAGAGGATGCCGGCTGCGCTCAGGGCGTCGACAATGTCGTTTTCAGGGTCATTGGCCGGGGAATGATCCGACCCGAGGGACATGTTGACCACGTCGGCACGGTCGGAGAAGTCGCCGTCGCCATTCGGGTCGAGGACGTAGTCCAGCGCCTGGCCGACGACGGCGGAGGAGCCGCCGCAACCGAAGACGCGGATGCCGATGAGCTGTGCGTCAGGGGCCGAGCCAGGGCCGACCTTCATCTCTGCCAGTGCGTCGGCGTCCAGCGAGGAGTAGTCCCCGGTGAAGGTCGAGCCATCGGCGTTGACGCCGTAGCCTGCGGTGGTGCCGGCAACGTGGGAGCCGTGCCCGGCGGCCTGGCAGTCAAGCGGGTTCGGGTCGGGATGGGGGATTGGCTGGTAGGTGGGGTCGTCGGAGTTGGCGTTGTAGTCGTCGCCGACCAGGTCCCAGCCGCCAATGAACTTGTCGGGGTCGATCAGGCCGGAGTCTGCGCTGGGCAGCTCTTCAGAGCCCTGGGCTTCCTTGTAGGCCTCCAGGGTGCCCGGGCCGCCGAAGCTGGCGTGGGTGTAGTCCACGCCGGTGTCCAGCACGGCCACCTTGACGCCTTCGCCGGTCTTGTCCAGGGCCTTCCAGGATTCCAGGGCTCCGGTGTCAACTACCGAGCTGCGGTTTGACGGCTTCTTGGGAACGATGGAGCTGATCTTGGCAACGTCGCTGCGCTCGGCCAGCTTGCGCAGGTCTGCGGCATCGCCGGTCAGGGCGACACCCTGCAGTGCGTTATGCGTGGTGTAGATGACCTTCGAGTTGGACTCGGCGGCCAGCTTCTTGCCCTTGGCCTTGACCTCCTTGTCCATCTTCTTGACCTTGGCGGCATCCTTCTTCTTGCCGGACTTCTTCACCGTCTCGAAGGCGCCATCGCCTTGGAGCTGAACGTAAACCGACACCTCGCCAGTAGCTTTGGCAAGCGGTCCGGAGACTTTCAAATTGGAGAGCGCTGATGAATTGGTGATTGGCAGGGAAGCGGCGTTTTCGCCGTCGCCTGGTTGGGGGATTCCTGCTGCGCTTGCCGGTCCTGAGAGGGTAACGGCCAATGCAAGTGCAGTGGCTGATCCCAAAATCAGGCGCGGCACTCTCTGCGTGCGGCGAGTGACCATGATTCTCCTAGCTGGGCTGGATAGCGGTACTGCTCCCGTCATGGGCGGGCGACATTAAAGCAGTGCGAGCCTTGATGATCGTCCGGGGTAAACGTCCGCTAGTGCGTATACCCCTAGCTGGAATCTTAGGTGACCCAGCTCATATATCAAGGGGTTATTGAATAGTGACCTTTGGCCGGATATCGAGCTGGCTTGGGAATTTCATAATGAAATCCGCGAACCACTGCGACAAACCCGCCCAGCGAGGCCTGATGAGCGCGCTAATCCTTGAGAAAATTTTAGACGGTTTGTTACTCATCAGTTCACTACCTGCTGGGCGGGTTGAGCCGGAATCGACTTGGCTCCTCCTGCCTTCTAGAGGCGGTTCAGGAAGCTATGCACGCGTTCGTCGAGCAGCTGGATTCGCTCGGCAACGACGACCATCGGATCCGGATAGATCGGATTCTTCGGAGGCGGAATCCGAACGTTGCGGGAGCACTCGAAGTTCAGGCAGATCAAGGTCCCCAAGGTGTTGCCGTCGCGCCCGGCCTGGCCTGCGCGCTTGGTCGTCCACATGCCTACTGCGCAGGGGATATTCACATCGCGGCACATCTCGCACATGGTGGCGTTATTCGGCTTGCGGCCACCGTCGGTGGGGCGCAGCAGGATGCCGCGGGTCCTTCCAGTTCCATCGGTGTGGAGCAGGTAGCCGCGCTGCATCATTTTCGGGTCGCGCCAGCCCAAGTAATCGAGCGAATCCCAATCGAGGGAGTCGAAGTTTTCGGGCAGGGTCAATTTCTTCGCTTCTTGGCGGCTGGCGTTGATGAAGGAAGAGCGGATGGTTTTTTCGGTCAATGGCTGCATGGGAAATCCTCAAATGGTCCGCGGGCACTTTACCGGCGCGCGGAGTCTCTAATCGTCAAAGGTTTTGAGGTCTGCGAGGCATCGAGAAATTGGGGCGCTAGAACAACGCCCAAGGCAGGTGCCCTAAGCGGAAAATGCGTTGACAACCCCGTTCGATGCGCAGACGAACGGGCAGAGCGTCAAAGTGGCTTGCATAGCCGACCGCCCCTTCCTGTGGTTCTCCACGCATTGATTTCGAGCACTTCCGAAATAACGATAGCAAGTGCGGTTCGCTTAGGCCAATGACTGCGATCACGCTTAAAGCAATTTGCTGGCCACCGCCGTGAACGGCGGTGGCCAGCAAAGAGTCCAGCAGCTGGGGCCTAGCGGCGGCCGCCCTGCCACAGTGCGTCGAACGGGGTCTTGCCGGACACGCGGTTGCGGATGCCTTCGGTGACAAACGCCTTGGCGGTGCGGGCAGCCTCCAGAGGGGTCGCGCCCTTGGCCAGCTCTGCAGTGACGGCGGCGGCCAGCGAGCAGCCTGCGCCGGAGACCGCGACTTCGCCGATCTTCTTCTCGCGCAGGACCTCAAGGGTGCTGCCGTCGTAGAACACGTCCACGGCGTCTTCGCCGGCGATGCGGACACCGCCCTTGGCCAGGACCGCTGCGCCGGAGGCCTCGTGGATCTTCTTGGCGGCTTCGACCAGGTCATCTTCGGTGGTGATCTTGATTCCCGAGAGCTGCTCGGCCTCGAAGTGGTTCGGGGTGACAAACGTAGCCAGCGGCAGCAGGGTGGACTTGAGCGCTTCGTCGGTGTCCAGTGCGTGGCCTGGTTCCTGGCCCTTGCAGATCAGCACCGGATCCAGCAGCACGTTCTCCCAGTCCTGGGACTTCAGCGCGGTGGCGACGGTGTTGATCGTTGCTGGAGAGCCCATCATGCCCAGCTTGACCGTGCCGAGCTTGCCCTCGTAGCAGGTCTGGATGGCTTCGAGCTGATCGGCAATGACCTGCTGGTCAACTGGAACGAAGCGGTGGTTCCAGGAATCCTTCGGGTCGAAGGAGACGATGCAGGTCAAGGCCACGATGCCGTAGGTTCCCAGTTCCTGGAAGGTCTTCAGGTCGGCCTGGGCGCCAGCGCCGCCAGTGGCTTCGGAACCGGCGATGGTCAGGGTCATTGCTGGAGAAGCGGTGTTTGTATTAGTCATAGTCTCAATTGCAGGTAGTGCGGGTAGGGAATGGGTTTAGTCGTGCTGCCAGAAGCTGAGCGTTGTTGCCTTGGACCAGCCTTCTGGAAGCTGCTGGGCGTGTTCTGCGGTGGCCACCAGCAGCAGCCAAGGCAGTCCATGGCCGAACGCGGCGCCAGCGAAGTTTGCCAGCACTGCACGGCGGGCCGTATCGGGATCTGCAGGAGAGAAAAGGTCCGGGTCGGTGAGCAAGCCGTAGTTCTCGCCGTAGCGCATGCGTCCTCGGGCTACCGGGCGGTCGAAGTCGGTCACCTCGACGACGTCGTAGTTGTCCATGGGAGCTTCGAAAAGCCCGGATGTGTCGGCGAGCTTGACTACCTGCTCGACATCGTCAGGCTTGCCGGCCAGCAGGTGCATGGTCGTGCTTTGCTGCCAGCCTGCCTTGGCGAGTTCTGCAGCGGTGCTGTCGTTGGGCGGGCCCAAGAGGATCAAGCGCTGCGCATCCTTTGGCACTGTCCAGGAAGCATCAGGCCAGTAGCGGAGGATTTCCACGTCCTCGCCGTCCTGGTTGACCGAGCGAATCTCATGCTGGTTCGGGAAAGAAGCAATGCGATCACGCAGCGTGGCGTAGTCGTGGGTCCAGCTTGGCAGTGCTCGTGCCGTTGCGCTCATAGTGCTGCGCTCTCCTTTGGTTCGCTAGGGATCACCTATCGGCATCTTTGACTTTACGCCTTAACCCGCGGCGATACGGAACTCTGTGTCTGGGTGTTTGCCAGCTAGCGCGATGCGCAGCATTTCAGGAGGCCTTGGGCCTTCTTAGCTGGGCAGGTGTCGACTCGGCTGCCGCGGCGAGTTCTGCTGGTCCGGGATCCATCAGTGCGAGGACATCTTCAAAGAGCGAGCGCACCACGGGCAAACGGCAGAGCACGGCAAACTTGGCGGCAACCGGTGCCATATTCTTCATCAGCAGCCTGGAGCGGCGCTGCTGCGGCGACTGGTCGAAGGCCCATGCGGAGAAGATCTGGCGGGAGACGAGCAGCAGGAACTTCGGCAGATCCCGTCGGATGCCCATTGGCGGCAATGGGCGGGATCCGGCAACGACCTCCTCCCAGAGCTCCAACTCGATGCGCCAGATCTCGTCGTTGCCCATGTCGCGCGAGAGCATCAAGCGCAGGAATGCCGGCCCGAAATCGTGATACCGGGCCAACGCTTCGACGCCCGAATCGAGCACGGCGCGGATATTGGCTTCGAGCGTGTTGCCTTCATTGAGCATTCCCGAACATTGCTCATATTGCTCCCTGCGCAGGTTGAGCAGCAGTTGGGCAACGATGTCCTCTTTGGACTTGAAGTAGTAGTAGGCATGCGACAGGGAGACCCCTGCCTTCGCGGCAATGGCACGCATGCTCGAGGCCTTATACCCATCCTTGGCAAAGCACTCCAAAGCAGTAGCCAAGAGCTTGGCTTGGGTCTGCTGACCTTTTTCGGTGCGGGGTTGCGTTGTCATGGGGCCTTTGAACGGAAAGCGGGTGGATTCGATTCTAGCAATTATTTGAACGCGTTCAAAAAAGGAAAAATTTAACGCTCAAGTACGGGAGAGCGGTCACTGCTCCATTTGTTTCCTCGAATTCATAGTCCGAAGAATGGCTAGTGAGATATGAATTTCAGAAAATCCTGATTCTCGAAACATGGTTGGCCGGCAACAGGTGAGAACTTGGCCCCAGCTATGCGTGGGATACTTGTTGCGTAAGTGCTAATACAGCGGGACAGCGCGTAGGCATGCAACCCCACCCTTTTGATTCATGGGTCGGGCCGTGCCATGAGGACGATGTTCTGGCGAACCACTTTGACAAGGAAAATTTCATGGGCGATTCCACCGCCGGCAACAATTTGATCCGAACCAAGAACGCGGTATTCGCTTCTTCGGGTTCCCCCTACTTCTCCACGGTGCTCACGTTGATGGGTGCCGTCGTGATTCTCTCGAACATCGGCGCCTCCAAAGGTGTCAGCTTCGGACCGCTCATCACCGATGGCGGCTTCTTCCTCTTCCCGCTGGCCTACATCCTGGGCGACGTCATTTCGGAAGTGTATGGATTGAAGGCAGCCCGCCGTTCGATCCTCGTGACGTTCATCTTGGCATTCTTCGCGGTGTTCTGCTTCTGGATCATGATCCAGCTGCCGGCAGCCGAGTTCTACGACGGGCAGGAAGCTCTTGAACGCACGCTGGGTCCGATCTGGCAGATCGTCGTCGCCTCGGCCTGCGGCTTCCTGGTGGGCCAGTTCGCCAATTCATGGGTGCTGGTCAAACTCAAGGAACGTTCCGGCGAGCGTGGACTGATTCTCCGGCTTATCGGTTCCAGCGGTGTTGGAGAATTCCTGGATACCCTGATCTTCTGCGCCATTGCCGCGCCGGTGATTGGCATCGCCGATGTACCGAGCTTCATCAATTATGTGGTGGTGGGCTTCATCTACAAGACTGCAGTGGAAATCCTGTTCGTTCCGGTGACCTCAATGGTCATCAAATGGTTCAAGAAGCGCGAGCCCGGCTACAGCCAAACGGCTGTCGAAAGCTGATCATCCTGTAGGCATCATCCGTGAGAGCGATGCCCACAGCTGTATCCGGACATTAGAGTCGAGGATATGCAGACAGGTCAAGACGACACATTCCAGCTGGAAACCAGGGGCCTGGCTATCGGCTATCCCGGCCGGGTAATCTGCGGGCCAATCAACCTGAGGCTGTCTCCGGGCGCTGGCATGGGAATTATCGGAGCCAATGGCAGCGGGAAATCGACACTGATCCGCACAATCCTGGGGCATCTCATTCCACTTGAAGGCCGCATCTCGTTCCAAGGCCTTCCCGTGGATGAAAGCTCGGCGCATTTTCGCCGTACCGTCGCCGTCCAGATCACCGATGGCGCATTCTTCGACGAACTCACGGTGCGCGAGCATCTGGAAATGGTCGCTCGCGGGCACGGACTTCAGGACTGGGGCCAGGCTGTCCAAGCGGAACTCGACTTCTTTGAAATCACTGCCGTTGCCAGTCATCTGCCCGGCGAGCTGTCTTCCGGCCAGCGTCGCAAGCTGCTGCTGGCCGCGGTCCTGATCCGCCCGGCAGAATTGCTGATTCTCGACGAACCGGAACAGCGCCTGGATCTGCGCATCAGGCACAAGCTCTACCATCGGCTCGCCGGGTTGCGCGGCGGCGGAACAGCGTTGCTGGCGGTGACCCACGATCCGCTCATGCTGCGAAGCTGCATGGACCGGGTACTGCTGCTGGACGCCGACGAGGGCGAGTTGCTTGATCCGCACCGAGGGGCGCAGTGGCTTGAACGCTAGTCCAGCCGCCAGCCAAAGCGTTGCCTTCGATCCGCGCAAACTGCTCCGTCGAGCCAGGAAGCGCAGGAACTTCGCCGAGAAATTCGACAGCTTTTCCGATGCCTATGTCTGGGTGCTGGCCGCGTTGATTGCGTTGGCCTACCTCTTCAGTGCGCTCTTCGGCATGCTGTTCGTGCTCCTGGGCGAAGGCGTAGCCCACCAAGAGCTGCCCAGCGCCGTGTGGCGCATGCAGGATCTGTCCTTCGTGCTTTTGATGCTGTCAGCTTTGGCAATCTTCAGGCTCATGATTTATCTGGGACCGTGCGGGCTTAGCGCGGCCAAGGCCGACTGGTGGCTGCCGCTGCCGGTCACGCTCCGGGCAATCCGCCGACCGGCGTGGCGAAATGCGATGCTCACTGGGCTCTTCGCAAGCAGCTTCGCAGGCGCGCTGTGGCTGATCGTGATGCTGGGGCTGGCCGGATCGCTCCCGCTTCCAGTTGCTGTCCTGGGGCTCGCCTGCTTTGCGGCGGCCGGGGCAGGGCTTGCCAACGCGGCCACGGCGATCCAAGCAATGAACCGCCAAGCTGCTGCACGACGGATCTGCGATGGGGTGGGCCTCGGACTGCTCACCGCAGTGGCGGTGTTGTGGTTGCTCTTGCTGTTCCAGATTCCTTGGGCGCAGGATCTGGTTGGCGCAGTGGCTGCCGCCACATTGGATCCGGCGGCGTGGCTGTTCGCCTTGCTTGTCGTCCTGGCATTGGGCGCGGTGAGTACGTATTGGGCGTATCGCCATGTCGAACGGATTCCGGGCCCGGCCTTGCGCTTGGCCGGAGAGCACCAGCAACTGGCCATGGGGACGTTGATGCAGGGCGACTCGCGGGGCATCGCAGCTCCGGCGCAGTCCGCCATCAGCCGCAGACGGACTCTGGGCAGCAAGCTCACCGCCGCATTGCCCGTGGCCTGGCGCATCCTCTGCCTGCGTTTGCTGCGGACAGGCCGCTGGCATCCGGTAGCAGGATTCCTGCTCCTTGCTTTTTCGCTGGCCTCCACTGTCCAGCGGATTGCCAATCCGCTGAGTGCAGCGGCTTTCTACCTGGTGCTCTGCCTGATTCTGGTCTTCAGCATTTCCACGACCATTGCGCCGTTGGTCTCCCGGCAACAGCTAACCCAGCCACTTGGGATATCGGAAGCGGCTCTGGTGCGGTCCGCAACGGTGTACGCGATGCTCTTCTCGGCCATCAGCCTGCTGCTGTTGACCGGAGGGCTGGGACTGGTTGGCATGATCCAGCTGGAGCGTATTTGGCTCTGGATCGCAGCAATCGTGGTTGCTGCGTTGGGATGCGCTGCTGCCAGTATTGCGCATGCAAGGAGAGCAGAACGCGATTGGTCCGCAGTACTCGGGGGAGCGACCAATGACGCGGCCATGGCCACTCAGCTCTTCATGGAAACCGCTACGTTTATTCGGGCGGCCGCCACGTTCTCGCCAATCTTCTGCCTGGTGCTCAGCCCGGCTACTCCCATTCCACCAGTGCTGTGGGCCGCCACAGTGCTCTTTTGCGGTAATGCGTTGCTGCACGTTGCGGGCAGGAAGCTGGAGGCGTAGCTACTCTTGTACTGTGAACGAGCTGTTTTCCATCCATAAGCCCGATGAGCTTTCCATGGATTTGCTCTACTCAATCTTGAAATTGCGGGCCGACGTCTTCATCGCCGAGCAGCGCTCGTGCTATCCGGACATTGACGGCCGCGATCTGGATGCCGGCACGGTGCACCTGGTTGTTGCCGAGGACGGAAAAGTGCTGAGCACGGTTCGAATCATGGATATCGACAGCTGCGCTCCGCGCATTGGGCGCGTTGCGACGGCAGCGGAGGCCCGCGGCCGCGGCCTTGCCGGGGGAACTCACGCAACGTGCCGTGGACCTGTGCGCCCCGGATGCTCAGATCCAGCTTAGCGCCCAGACCCAGCTGGAGGGCTGGTATGGCAAGTTCGGGTTCCAGCGTTCCGGGGAAGACTGTGATGACGACGGGATCATGCATTTGCCGATGATCCGCGCAGGGCAGGGCATTCCAGCCTAGAAAAGACCGAGGCATCGGTTCTCCACACGCTGGCTGGCGCGTTCAGAACCGATGCCTTGGCTGTTCTAGGAATCCTCGTCTACTGGGTAACTGGCTGGCCCTGCGGATCGGGCTTGCCAGCGTAGTAGCTGGAGAGCACCTTGTCCTTCAGTTCGAAGAAGGTTCCGTCTTCGATGGCCTGGCGCGCGGACTCGACCAGCGAAACAGTGAACTGCTCATTGTGGATGGAAATCAACGTGTGGCTGAGCAGTTCCTTGGACTTGTACAGGTGGTGGATGTAGGCACGGGTGAAGTTTCTGCAGGCATAGCACTCGCAGCCTTCCACCAGTGGGGTGAAGTCGCGCTTGTAGCGTGCACCTGAAAGGTTGAAGCGGCCCCAGGGGGTATAGAACGCCGAGTTGCGGGCCACGCGGGTGGGCGAGACGCAGTCAAAGGTGTCAGCGCCGTTCTCAATGGCGGTGAAGATGTCATCCGGCTCGGAAATGCCCAGCAGGTGGCGTGGCTTGTTCTCGGGCAGTTCTTCGGCGCACCAGCCGACGATGGTTCCCAGGTTCTCCTTTTCCAAGGCGCCGCCGATGCCGAAGCCGTCGAAGGCCATGGCTCCCAGATCCTGGCAGGCCTTGCGGCGCAGGTCTTCGTACTGGGCGCCCTGGATGACTCCGAACAGCGCCTGGTAATCCTTGCCCGCCCGGGAATCTGTCAGGGCGAAGTGCTCGGCAATGCAGCGCTCGGCCCAGCGCCGGGTGCGCTCCAGGGACTCGACCTGGTAGCCGCGGGAATTCTGCAGGGTGGTCAGCTCGTCGAAGGCGAACATGATGTCCGCGCCGATCTGGTGCTGCACGCCCATGGAGATCTCAGGGGAGAAGCGGTGCTTGGTGCCGTCGAGGTGGGACTTGAACCAGACGCCGTCCTCATCCACATTGGCCAGGCGTTCCTTGCCCGGAGCCACAGCATCATCCGGACCCGACTGGTCGACGGACTTCATGTCGATGACCTTCTTGAAGCCCGAACCCAGGCTCATGACCTGGAATCCGCCCGAATCGGTGAAGGTTGGACCTTCCCAGCCCATGAACTTGCCCAGACCGCCGGCCTCATCGAGGATGTCCGCCCCCGGCTGCAGGTACAGGTGGTAGGCATTGGACAGCACTGCCTGCGCGCCAAGCTCCTCGACCTGAACGGGGGTGACCGCCTTGACGGTGGCTTTGGTGCCTACGGCAATGAACGCTGGCGTCTTGATTTCGCCGTGCGGGGTACGGATCACGCCGGTACGCCCGAGCATCGGGGAACCGTCTTCAGCGGTCAGCCGGGTTCCGACTTCAAAGCCGAATTCGTTCTGGCGGGCATGCGGGGCACTGGGGTCAAAGTTCTTTTCGGGCACGTAACAAGTTTGCCGTATTAATCGCGCGGTGAGGAAAACGACAGGGTCAATGTGCGCCAAAACCTAACGTGTCACAAGGCAAAGCGCGAATAATGGGGCATACGTGTTGTGTCCAACGCGACGGAAGGAAGATGTGGCCCTGCAGAATCTGAAGGAGTCCGCCAAGGCGCTGGTGACGCTGGGGCCTGCCCGCAAAGACCACTGGATCGGCTTGCGCACTGGCGTAGGTGTTTTTGCGCCACTGCTTGCCCTTTTCGCGATTGACCGGCTGGACCTGGTGGTCTTTGCCGTTTTCGGTGCCTTCACCGGCGTGTATGGGCGCGTGGATGGCTACTGGAACCGCTTGCGGATGCAGGTCCGTTCCGGTGCCTTGTTCTTCGCGGTGATTGCCTTGGCGCTGGCCGCTTCCCACTGGTGGATCGACCATTCGGACCCCGGGATCAAGCAGTGGCAAGTCGTTGGCGCGACGACCCTCGTTGCCGGTGCCTGTTCGGTGCTGGTCGGTTTCATGCGGTTGCGGCCTGGCGGTTCGCTGTTCCACATCTTCGCCTTTGCGGCGATTGCCTCGATTCCTGGGCCCGTGCCCTTTGGCGAGGCCCTGCTCGTGGCGGGCTTGACGATCTTGCTGTCGATAGCCATCGGCGCTGCCGGGGCGCTCGGGCAGTGGACCAGCCTGTGGAAGCGCACCCCGTTGCCGCCGCTTTCGGATAACGTCCGCAAAGCCATCTGGTGGGAAGGGCTGTTCTATATCCTGACGGCCGGCGTCGCCGGTGCCCTGGCCAATACCTTGGGCAACAACCTGGAAGCCGGGCACAACTACTGGGCGATGGTGGCCGCGGTGGTTCCCCTGGTTGGGCACACCACTAGCCTGCGCATCCGGCGCGGCATGCACCGTATGCTCGGCACCTTGGTGGGGGTGATCCTGATGGCGATCTTGATCTTCCTGAATCCGCAGGTGTGGATCCTGCTTGCCTTCATCGGCTTCTGCCAGTTCATGGCCGAGCTGCTGGTCATGCGCAACTACTTCTTGGCGCAGGTCTTCATTACCCCGATGGCACTGGTAGGCGTCTCGCTGGCCACAGGCCTGAGCGGCTCGGTGATGTACGACCGCGTGGTCGAAACACTGATCGGCTGCATCGTGGGCATGCTCGGCGTGCTCTTGGGAAGCTGGGTCGGATCGATCGTCAAGCGTCGTCAGGGAATCGTCCCCAAGGGCAGACAGCAGAACTAGATATTCACTCCGACGTGGGCTAATGCCTGACGGAGAATATTTTCACGGCCGCCCGCGAACTCGCCCTGGATATCCGAGCTGAGCGCTTCGGTTGGCGAAAGCCAGGTGAGTTCCAAGGCGTCGGAGCGTGGGCTGGTCTCGCCGCGGACCGGCACGATGTAGCACATGGACACTGCGTGCTGGCGATCATCGGTCAGGCCGGTTTCGCTCGGCGCCGGGAAATACTCGGCAACGGTGAATGGCACCGGTGAGGCCGGAAGCTGCGGCAGCACCATGGTGCCCAGATCCTTTTCGATGTGGCGGATCAACGCTGCGCGAATGGTCTCGCGGTACATCACCCGGCCCGAAACGAAGGTGCGCAGCATGCGGCCATCGTCATCGCCGGTCAGCAGCAGGCCCACCTCGTTGACGTAGCCCAGCGGATCCAGGCGCACGGGAATGGCCTCGACGTAGAGCATCGGCAGGCGCTGGCGTGCCTCGTAGAGGTCTTCCTCGGAGAGCCATCCAGGGTATGGGTCAGGTGTGCGCACGTTCATGGTTCTATCTTGGTACACAAACCCTCGACATTCCATGAAGCTGGATCTGTGTTGCCGAACTCACTGATGCGGATTTCCCGCAACCCTAGTGCCCCGCATTCCCAAGCGATAAAATCGGTAGAGCTATTTGAATTTCTAGTCCGGCGAACAGCTGCAGGCATCAAATGGCATTTCCTTTTTCCGAATCCTCGTGGAAGCAGATTCCTGCCGTGACGAACGCTCCAGAACGACTGAGCAAACAGAATTTCACCACGATTGCGGTGCTGATTGTTTCCAGCTTCGTGGTCATCCTGAACGAAACCATCATGAACGTGGCTCTGCCTGTGCTCATGGTTGAATTCAATGTCACCGCTGACGCAATCCAGTGGCTGTCAACCATCTTCATGCTGACCATGGCCGTGGTCATTCCGATGACCGGCTTCTTGCTGCAGCGGCTGAGCATACGCAATGTCTTCGTCTTGGCGATGGGCCTATTCACCCTCGGCACCCTGCTGGCTGCACTCGCGCCGGGTCTGGGCGTCCTGCTGCTGGCCCGTGTCATCCAGGCCAGCGGCACCGCCATCATGATGCCGCTGCTGATGACCACCATTTTGCATCTGGTCCCGGCCGAGCGCCGCGGCGTGCTGATGGGCAACGTCTCCATCGTGATTTCCGTAGCTCCGGCCATCGGCCCGACGCTCTCCGGCCTGATCCTGCAGTTCCTCTCGTGGCGCTTCATGTTCATCGTGATCATCCCGATTGCGGTAGCAGCCCTGCTGATCGGTACCCCGCGGCTGTCCAAGGACGTCGACGGCGCCTCGGCTCCGCTGTCCATTCCTTCCTTGATCCTGGCGATCCCTGGATTCGGCGGCCTGGTCTACGGACTGAGCGGCCTCTCGGCAGGAATCACCCCGCTGAACCTGGGCATCCTGGTCGGCGCGGTCCTGTGCCTGGTCGCCTTCGTCTTCATGCAGCTGAACCTGCAGAAGGAGGACAAGGCGCTGCTGGATTTGCGTCCGCTGAATTACAAGGATTTCACCCTTTCGCTGGTGCTGATGATGTTCTCGATGATCTCGCTGTTCGGCGTGATTATCCTGCTGCCGATGTTCTTCACCAGCGTGCTGGGCATTGAGACCCTGACCACCGGCCTGATCATGCTTCCGGGCGGCCTGCTGATGGGCATCCTCGCACCGATGGTCGGCAAGCTCTACGACAAGGTCGGCGCCCGTCCGCTGATCGTTCCCGGCGCCCTGGTGCTGCTGGTATCGCTGCTTGGCTACGCCATGATCCTGAACGCGGATACCCCGATTTGGCTGCTGGTTGTCATGCACCTGGTGATGAGCTTGGGCCTGGCCTTCATCTTCACCCCGGCGTTCACCACTGCGCTGAACCCGTTGCCGCACAGCCTGCACTCGCATGGTTCGGCCCTGCTGTCCACCTTGCAGCAGTTGGCTGGCGCCATGGGCACCGCGCTGCTCGTTGGAGTTGTCGCCGCGGCCACCGCCTCGAAGATCGCGGACGGTGTCGACCCGCTAACCGCTTCGGTTGAAGGCTTCCAGCCTGGCTTCCTGGTTGGTGCCGCCTGCAGCGTGGGCATCGTGGTCATCGGCTTCCTGCTCGGCGGGAAGAACAAGTCCGTTGCCGCTGAAGCCGAACCTGCAAAGGTTCCGAGCCACTAGGCATCAGAAGCGTGCGAGAGCCGCTGGATCCCATCAAGGGATCCAGCGGTTTTTCCATGCCTGCTGGCAAGCTTCTTCGCCTGGACGCAACTGGCCAGTAATGTAGATCACAGGTTCACTGTCTACGAAGGAGCAAGCATGCAGTTGCAGGATTCAGTCGCACTCGTCACCGGAGGCCTGTCGGGATTGGGGCGTGCCACGGCGCACACGCTGGCCGGCCGGGCCAAGCACGTGGTGGTGCTCGACCTGCCGCGCGAGGACGGCGATGAAATCGCGGCTGAGATCGGGACGAATGTCCGCTTCGTGCCTGCCGACGTCACCGACGCGCAGCAGGTGGCCGCCGGCATCGAACGCGCCAAGGAACTGGGCACCCTGCGCGTGCTGGTCAATTGCGCCGGTGTTGCCACCCCGGGAAAGGTGCTGGGCCGTGACGGGGTGCTGCCGCTGGAACGCTTCGCCAAGGTGCTGGACATCAATGTCAACGGCACCTTCAACGTGATCCGCCTGGCCGCAGAAGCCATGGCGCATAGCGAAGCGCTGAACGACGAACAGGGAACCACCGAACGCGGCGTCATCATCAACACCGCGTCGGTGGCCGCGTTTGACGGGCAGATCGGACAGCCCGCCTACGCGGCATCCAAGGGAGCCGTAGCCGCGATGACCCTGCCCCTGGCTCGCGAGCTGGCAAGCCACCAGATCCGCGTCATGACCATCGCCCCGGGCATTTTCCACACGCCGATGATGGCAGGATTGCCGCAGGCAGCCCAGGACTCGCTCGGTGCCCAGGTGCCGCATCCATCGCGCCTGGGACGTCCGGAAGAATACGCGGCCTTGGTGGAGCATATCGTGGCCAATCCGATGCTCAACGGCGAAACCATTCGCCTTGATGGCGCCATCCGCATGGCACCGCGTTAAGCATTTGTGGCGGGCGTGGCAGAACCTAGAATTCTACGGTTTTGCCGCGCTGCGCACGGTGCTCGGCATGGCTGATCTGGAACCGGCGGTTCTCGGCCATCAGGAACACCAGCAGGGCCATGAAGATCCAGACCGCGCAGACCCACAGCGGCGCTGAATCATTGAGCCAGCCCTGGATGGCGGCAGCAATCATGCAGATTCCGTAGCCGCTGGACAGCGCATGGCGGCCGCGCTCCGAATGGGCGAAAGCGCCGGCGGCCACCGAGATTCCGGCCGTTATCAGGGCGGCCTGGATTCCGTGCTCGCCGTCATGCCAGCCGGCCGCGGCAAACCACAGCTGCAGGGCGTAAACCATGCTCGCACCTGCAAAGAAGCTGATCGGGGCGTCGGTGGCCCAACGCTCCAAGCGGTTGCGCGCAGTATTCTTGTTCAGCTGCAGTACGCCGTACAGGGAGAGCAGCGAAGCGATGGTCGCCAGGATGGCAGCGCCGACGGGCATGAAGCCGGACGCCAGGGTGATGGCGCACGCCATCAACGCTGTTGCCGGGATCGAGTAGATGGAAATGATCCGCTGGCGCCGGGCCGACAGCTGGTCGCTGCGCAGCGAGAACGCTGCGCTGAGGACCAGCGCGGTGGCAATTGCCGGCCACAGCACCGAGTGCACCAGGCTGGTATCCAGCAAGCTGGCTTGGGCTCGTCCATGCAAACCGGAAGACAACGCCAACGTGGTCAGCAACAGCAGCAGGCCCGAAGCGCCCAGCAGATATCCGCGGATCTTGTCGAAGGGCTCCACCACAGGGTTGGGGCTATGATCCGGTGGTGCATAGGGCAACTCGAAGGAGGTCCGTTCGCTGGCCGATGCCATGGCGGAACGGGCCGAGGCCACGAGGGAATCAAGTTGCGGGGTCGACTCGTGTTCGGCCATCTTGCCTTCATCCTTATGGGTCACGGGATATTGGGCACCAGCTTAGGCCAATTCCTCTCACATGAGAAGGGGTTATTGAGCTGAAGGGGCTTCCGCCAGCCGTTGTTCACTGCTGAAGCTGCGTTCGGCGCCGGTCAACGGATCGGTGAAGGAAATGGTGTGCGCCAGCAGCTGCAGCGGGCGCCGGTAGTCATCAGGAGCCAGATCCCACAGCCGTGGATAGAACGCATCATTGATGATGCCCAGGCCCAGGGAAGCCAAGTGGATCCGCAGCTGATGGGTCTTGCCCGAATGCGGTTCCAGATCCATCAAGGCAACCTCGGTCCCGGAATGGAAACCATGGCTGGTTCCGATGGTCTCGACCTTGATCAGGGTCTGGGCATTCGGCTCGCCTTCTTCCACAATTGAACGCAGCTGGCCCTTGACCTTGGACATCCGATTTTCGAAAACCAGCGGCATGCGCTGCAGCAGATCGCGCAGTTCGGATTCAGTCTTGACCTGGGAATGCCCGCCGTTGGGCTGCAGCACGCGTCCGGTTTCCAGTCCTTCACCGGGCTGCAGGGCGACGACCGCCTTGTAGCGCTTGGCAATCTCCCGGCGCTCGAAAAGCATCTGGTAGGCGCCCCGAGTCTGCGGATTCACCGCGAAAAGAATGACGCCGGCGGTGGCGCGGTCCAGCCGGTGCATCGGCACCAGGTCGTCGATGCCGGTCTGGTTGCGCAAGCGCACCAGCGCGGATTCCTGGATGAAGCGTCCACCGGGTGTGGTGGGGAGGAAGTGCGGCTTGTCCACGACCAGCAGGTGCTCGTCCTGGTACAGGATTCTGGCCTCGAAGGGGATCGGGGTTTCTTCCGGCAAGGAGCGGTAGTACCAAATGAATTCATGCTCGCCCAGGGGAGTCTGGCGGGTGAGCGGAGTGCCGCCCAGGCCAACGATTTGCTGCTCATCGAAGCGGCGCAGAATGCCCTCGGGATCGACATGGCCAAAGCGTTCGAGCAGATAATCGGCGACAGTTGCCCATGAACCGGTCCGAGGGAGTCGAAGCCGAGTTGCATTGACGCCGTTGCGAACGGGAAGCGGGGATTCCATAGCCATATGGGATATTCTCCCATCTTTGCCGGGAGCACGCTGATCCGCGGCCTCAGCTGCGCGGTGCCGGCTGGCAGGACGGGCAGAGGTAGCAGTCGCGTTCCAGCCCCGAGTCCTCGGCGGCGATCTTCAAGACCTGGATGGTGGTGCCGCAGCGCAAGCAGGGCTTGCCGGCGCGTCCATACACCCAATAGGGCTCGCGGGTGCGCGCCAGGCCGGTGGTGACCCGGCGCGGCCGGTCCTTGTTGACCTCCAGCAGGCGCCGGGACATCTCGATGGCTTTCTCCAGGCCCACCACCTGCCCCACCAGAGTGAGCGGATGCAGCCGGGTGAGGAACAGGACCTCGCTGCGGTAGATGTTGCCGACCCCGGCCATCAGCCGTTGGTCCAGCAGCGCCTCGCCGATGCCGCGCTGCGGCTGCGCGCGGAAGTTCGCGGCCGCCTGCTGCGCATCCCAATCCGTGCCGAGCAGGTCCGGGCCCAGATGGCCAACAAGTTCCTGCTCGTCGGCGGTGGGCACGAGCTTGACCTGGGCGATGTCGAATCCGACCGCGGTGATCCCGGTGAATTGCAGCACCACACGGGCAGTATGGGCGGGGCGCTTGAAACGGTCGCCGGAGCCGTAGAGGTCCCAGCGGCCCTCCATCAGCAGGTGCGAATGCAGGGTCAGGGGAGGATGGTTGAAGGCAGGGTCTGGGTCCGTGGGCGGATGCAAGCGCATCAGCAGGTGCTTGCCGCGCGGGACGACTTCGGACACCATGTACCCGGCCAGGTCCACGGTGGACAGCGACGGAACCCGGAAGTCCGAGCGAACGATGGTTTTTCCGGCCAGCGCGCGGTGCAGCCGGGCGGTGGCCCGGTAGACGGAATCTCCTTCTGGCATGCGTCCTCCCTAGAATCAATCCAGGAACCCATCGTAAGGTGCAGCCGTGACGAAGCGCAGTTCGTCGCGGCCGTGGCCTACGCTGGGCGCATGGGCATTGCAGCAACAGAGCAGATCGATCCAAGCGAACCGACCGTCTATGCCGAGGATCTGGCAGTCGGGGACATTGTCGATCTGGGCTCGTACAAGATGACCGCGGAGGATCTGCACGCGTTCGCCATGCAGTGGGATCCGCAGCGTTTCCACACTGACGAGGAATTTGCGCAGCAGGGGCACTTCGGCGGCATCATCGCCAGCGGCATCCACTCGTTGGCGATCTTCCAGCGCCTGGCAGTGCTGGGAGCCTACCGGCACTGGTGGGTGGTGGCCGGAAGGGCGATGGAGAATATCCAGTTCCATGCTCCGGTGCGTCCCGGCATGGAACTGCACGGGCAACTGGAAATCACCGATATCCAGTTCAAGCGCGAGGACCGGGCCCTGGTGACTCTGCATGGCTCGCTCGGCTGCGATGGGCAGGTTCTCTTCGAGGTCACCAATGCTGCCTGGATCTGGGGCAGGGCGCGCGAGTAGCGCCGGTGCTTGCCTGCGCTGCGGCTTAGCGCCGGAAGCGGATCCCCTGCGGGGTGGAATAGAATCCGGCCGCCAGCAGCGCGTGGGCGAGGGGGTGCTCAAGGACCGGCTCGCCGTTGACCGTGGCAATGGCCAGCTTGTCCACTGTCGCTGTGCGCAGCACGGCCACCAGATTTCCTGCCAGCAGCCGCCATGACTCTTCGCTTGGCTCGCCGAAAGCGAGCACGGTGCGCCCGCCGCGCTCCAGGTAGAGCGCCAATTCTCCGTCCAGCAGACCCACGATCGCCCCGGCCTTGCGCCCCGGGCGGTGCCCGGTCTGCGTGGCCGGCCACGGCAGGGCCGCGCCGTAGGGGTTGGCCGGGTCCGTGGAGGCGAGCACCACAGCCTGCGGCTGGCGCTGCGGGTCATCGGGCTGGGTGAAGGTGCGCAGCCGGTCGATGGTGTTGGCGGTGGAGAACTGCGCGGCGCCGAGCTTCTCGATGAAGTAGCCGCGGCGGGCATGGCCCGCCTCTTCCAGCTTGGACAGCACCCGGTAGAGCTGGCCGAAGCCGCCGGGCACGGATTCGGCGGCCACCGAACCGCGGGTGAGCACCCCGTAGCGTTCAAGCATGATTTCCGCGGTTGCATGCGCTGCGATGGTCGGGTCCAGCGCAGGGGCGGGCAGCAGCGACCAGCGGGCCGAGCCGCGGGTGTTGCGTGCCAGCTGTCCGGCCGCCTGTTCCCGGGCTAGTCGGGTAAGCCCGGAGAGCCTATTCAGCCGGGCGGCACGGGCACGCGGCGCCGGCTTGGCGATCTTGTGCGCGGTGGTGCCGCCAGCCAGGTAGCCGCGCACCGGAGCGAGGGTGTCGGGGGAGATGAACCCCGCCCAGAACAGCTGCCAGCAGGCCTCGGTGATCTCCTGCTCGGTGGGCGGCAGCCCTTCTTCCGGGTGCAGCCGGGCGGCGAGTTCCTGCACGAAGTAGGCCCCGGTAGCGTCGAAGGAATCAAGCACCCGGCGGGCCAGCGAATCCAGCTGGGACATGTCAGGGGCTGGCAGGCTGAGCGCAGCGAACTCTGCGGTGTGCAGCGAGAGCCAGCCGTCCTTGCCGCCGGCGGCCCCGGCCCCGCAGATCAGCACGTCCCCGCTGCTGGTCAGCTCATCGAGCCACGATGCCTGGTAGCCGTGCAACCTGGCGGGCAGGATGAATGATTCCAGCGCCGAGGCAGGAACTTCAACCCCTGCCAGCTGGGTCAGCACCTCGTAGAGCCCGTCGCTGCCTTCCAGCCGGGAGCCCACCTGCTGCCAGGCGGGCAGGAACCGTCCGAAGGCGGGCTGGTCCACCGGCTCCACCTCGGCGCGCAACGCGGCCAGCGAACGGGTGCGGATGGTGCGCAGCACCGAAACATCGCAGTATTCATCCCCGCTGATTCCAGGCGGGATCAGCTCCACCGGACGGAACGCGCCCAGCGACAGGCGGCCGGCCGCCACCAGCTGGTCGAGCACCGGGCGCAGCACCGCGACGCCCAGGCCGAGTGCGGCGGACAGCTCGGAGAGCGTGAACGGGGCGTGGGTGCGGGCGAAGCGGGACACCAGGTCCTCAATTGGCTGGGCCGCCGGTTCGAGGAAGGCGGTGGGGATGCCGGTGGGCAGCGGGGTGCCCAGGGCATCGCGCAGCTTGCCCGCGTCCTCGATGGCCGCATAGGCCAGTTGCCCGGCGACCCGCAGGGTGAAGGCGCGGCGGGTGGCCACGAGGGATTCGGCATGGGCCCGGGCGGTCTCGGCATCAAGGGCTTCCTGCTCATCCTCCGTTGAGCGCAGGCGCTGAGCCAGTTGCTCTGCACTCAGCGGGCCGAGCAGGCGCAGCAGGTCCGCGGCGCCCTCCATCCCGGATAGCCGGCGGTTCGGCGCCAGGTGCTGCAGTTGCTGTTCGAGGGCGGCGATGACCTGCGGGTCGAGGATTTCGCGCACATCGTTGCGGCCCAGCAGTTCGCCGAGCAGGACCGGGTCCAGGCTCAGCGCGGCGGCGCGGCGTTCGGCCAGCGGGGCGTCGGTCTCATAGAGGAACTGGGCCACGTAGCCGAAGAGCAACGATTGGGCGAAGGGCGAGGGAAGCTCGGTGGTGACTTCCACCAGCCGGATGGCGCGGGAGGAGACCTGGCCCAGGATCTCGGTCAGGGCCGGCAGGTCGTACACGTCGTTCAGGCACTCGCGTACGGTCTCCAGGATGATCGGGAAATCCGGGTAGTTGCGGGCCACGTCCAGCAGCTGGCTGGCCCGCTGGCGCTGCTGCCACAGCGGGGTGCGCTTGGTCGGGTTGATCCTCGGCAGCAGCAGGGCGCGGGCCGCGCATTCGCGGAATCGCGCGGCGAACAGCGCCGAGTTGGCCACCTGCGAGGTGACCACGTCCACGATCTCATCGGCCTCGAAGGCGAAGAGGTCGGCACCCGGCGGCTCATCATCCATGGCCGGGATGCGCAGCACGATACCGTCATCCGCGGCCATCGCAGAGGCGTCCAGGCCCCAGCGTTCGCGCACGCGCGCCCCGATGGCCAGCGCCCACGGGGCGTGCACCGCCAGGCCGAAGGGCGAATGCAGGATCACCCGCCAGTCGCCCAGCTCATCGTGGAAGCGTTCCACTACGAAGTTCTGGTGGTTGGGCACCTGCCCGGTGGCCTGGCGCTGCTCGCCCAGGTAGTTCAGCAGGTTCTCGGCCGCGAAGGGATCCAGCCCGTGCTCGCGCAGCGCGGCGGCGGAGGCGCTGCGCTCGCCGGCCAGCAGCCCGGTAGTGAATTCGCCCAGCGCCGCTCCGAGTTCCACCGGGCGGCCCAGACCGTCGCCGTGCCAGAAGGGCAGCTTGCCGGGCTGGCCGAAGGCCGGGGTGACCAGCACCCTGTCGTGGGTGATGTCCTCGATGCGCCAGCTGGTGGCGCCCAGCGCGAACACGTCGCCCACGCGGGACTCGTAGACCATTTCCTCGTCGAGCTCGCCCACCCGCTTGGGGGCCTTGTCATCCTCGGATCCCGCAAGGAAGACTCCGAACAGCCCGCGGTCCGGGATGGTGCCACCGGAAATCACCGCGAGGCGCTGGGCGCCGGGGCGGGCGCTGAGCACTCCGGCATCGCGATCCCAGATCAGCCGCGGCTTGAGGGTGGCGAACTCGTCCGACGGGTATTTGCCCGCCATCATGTCCAAGGTCGCCAGGTACACGCTGCGCGGCAGCTGCTGGTAGGGCGCGGCCCTGCGCACGGTGTCGTACCAGGCTTCGACCTCAAGGTCCTCCATGGCCACCGCGGCCAGGGTCTGCTGGGCCAGGACATCGAGCGGGTTGGCCGGCATGGCCATCTTCTCGATCTTGCCTTCACGCATGCGGGTGACCACCAGTGCAGTAGAGAGCAGGTCCGCGCGGTGCTTGGGGAAGAAGATGCCCTGGGAGACCGAGCCGACCTGGTGACCGGCACGGCCCACGCGCTGCAGGCCGGAGGAGACCGAGTTGGGTGATTCGACCTGGATCACCAGGTCCACCAGGCCCATGTCGATGCCCAGTTCCAGCGAGCTGGTGGCCACCACGGCGCGCAGCTTGCCCAGCTTCAGGTCTTCTTCGATTTGGGCGCGGGCATCCTTGGAGACCGAGCCGTGGTGGGCCCGGGCCAGCAGGGGTGCGTCTGGGTTAGAAGCGGCGGTGGACCCGGCCTGGGCCATCAGCACTGCCGGGGTGGATGTGGAAGTATCCTCGGCACTGAACCCCTCGCGTTCGGCATAGATCTCGTTCAGCCGCCCGGTCAGGCGTTCGGCCAAGCGACGGGAGTTGGCGAAGATGATCGTGGAGCGGTTCTCCAGCACCAGATCCACCAGCTGGTTTTCCACGTGCGGCCAGATGCTGGCCGAGGCCGCCGGGGAGGAACCGGGTCCCAAGTCGTGGGCGCCGGCCGCCGACGGCAAGTCGGTCATGTCCTCGACAGGGACCCGCACCGCGAGCTCCCACTTCTTGGTGGATTTCGGGCGCACGATATTTACTGGTGCCGAGCCTGCCAGGAACCGGGCGACTTCTTCGGGCGGTTCCACCGTGGCCGAGAGCCCGATGCGTTGGGCCGGGGCAGCAAGCATCGCGTCGAGCCGCTCCAGGGACAGGGCCAGGTGCGTGCCGCGCTTGGTGTTGGCGATGGCGTGGACCTCGTCGATGATGACGGTGTGCACCTGGGCCAAGGTTATGCGGGCCTGGCTGGTGAGCATCAGGTACAGCGACTCGGGCGTGGTGATCAGGATGTCGGGTGGGTCCTTGAGCAGTTTGCGCCGGTCATTGGCCGGGGTGTCTCCGGAACGTACGCCCACGGTGACCGATGGCTGGGAGAGCCCCATCTCATGGGCGGTGGAGCGGATGCCGGCCAGCGGGGAGCGCAGGTTGCGCTCCACGTCCACGCCCAGGGCTTTCAGCGGGGAGATATAGAGGACTTTGGTTCCGGTGCCTGCCGGGTGGTCCGCATCGGATTCCATTCCGGGCAGCGCTGGCGCGTCGAGTTCCGCATGATGCAGCCGGTCCAGGGCCCAGAGGAACGCGGCCAGGGTCTTGCCAGAACCGGTGGGAGCGATGACCAGGGTGTGCTTCCCGTCGGAGATGGATTCCCAGGCGCCGCTCTGCGCCACCGTGGGAGCCGAGAAGACGTCGGTGAACCACTTGCGGGTGGCCGCACCAAACCGGGAAAGCACATCACTCATGGAATCGATACTACGTTCTGGACTCGACAGTTCGGGGACTTCACTAGTTCAAACGAATACGGTGCAGATTCGCGTCGTGGTTCCTGCAAGTCTCGGGGAAGCGAAAACTGCCGCTTGATGCCGCCAGTAGCCCTGAAATCGATGAAACTGAACTGCCGGCGTGGATGCTCAATCGCTTCCTCTACCTGCGCCTTTTAGCTCTGGCCACGAATTCGTCTAGCCCCCTCACAACATCCTTGGTTACCCAAATGCGATTGCGTTTCCTGTTCGTGATTTGCACGAGGATCCCGGCATCAACCAGGTGGTTAATAGCAATCTGCACATTGACGGTCGTGATCCCAAGTTCTGCGGCAGCGGATGAGCTGTCGATGACTGGTTGGCGAAGCAGGATGCTCACTAGCCGATTCGCTGCCGAATCCCGTCGTTCTTTGACCTGTTCTCGCCATTGCTTCTGGACAGTGTCAAGATCGTTTACCAGAAGCCGGCGATTGCTGATCGCCGCGAAAGAAGCGTTGGCGGCTGCTGCTGCTATCGGCGCGATGTCTCCGGAACGGTAAGAATCCAGTGCGTTGAAGTAGCTGGTGGTGTCGTGGAGCAAGCCGGCAGAGACCGGCTCGGTGACACTGCGCGTCAATTGCGTACCGCGCAGTATTGCCTGGATCAGCGCCCGGCCAACCCTGCCGTTGCCGTCAGGAAACGGGTGAATCGTCTCGAACTGGGCATGAGCGATTGCTGTCTGCACGAGGATTGGAAGATCGACACGATTGGCGAACTTAACCAAGTCGTCCGTGAGTTCGGCAACTCGCTCATGATGCGGGGGAATGAACTGGGCTGCATGAGGGCTTGGTGTCCCTCCGCCAATCCAGACTTGCTGGTCGCCCTATTGCCCCATGATGCTGAGATTGATTTCTTCCAGCAGAGCACGGTGCGTCGCCAAGATGTCATGTTGAACAATAGCCTTCGACGGTGCAAGTGCCGCTTGCATGGAGAACCGCCAGAAGATCAGCCCGCACAGTAAACGATCCTTTCAGGACCCGATTATCCTTATGTGTTGAATCTTCTTGGTCTTCTTGGTCTTCTTATAATCCTCAGGCCAAAAGGAATTGCGGATCACTGTGGCGCGTTACCCAAAACTTCTTTATGTGCGGTGAAAGCAAATAACATCTTTTCTACTTTACATAACGTGGGTTATCGGCGAACGAATTCCGTCCAAAGAAGCGGTCGCAGAGGTAGATAAGATCAGCAAAATAGCATGTCAGTAATGATATTAGTGAACACAGTTTTCGATCTAGAAATCTTCATGACAAGAGCGCATTTAGATGGATATAGCTCTTTAGAAGCCGTTGCAAGGATAGCCTGTTAGCTATTGTTATTGGAGCGAACGCGACGCTGATATTTCTGCTCATACATTAAAGCATCGGCCGCGGCAATACACTGATCAATGTTGGTACTACCTGGCTGAGCTGAATAGAATCCCATGGCTGCAGGAATCCCTGCTTCTTCCAAAGCCTCTTTGAATACTGAGAAATAAGCCTCTGTCTGGGATGGAGCTACTCCGTTGGCCAAAATCATGAACTCATCACCCCCATATCGAGCGACGCGGCAGGACTCAGTGCTTTTACCTCTCAGGATCTCACCAGCGCGCTGCAACAATAAATCGCCAGCTGCATGACCTTGGCTGTCATTGACCTGCTTAAGCCCATTGAGGTCTATCACCGCAACCGAGACAGAATCGCCAAAAGCGTCGAGACGTTCTTGCGCATCGCCGACGATCTTATCCCACCCTCGTCGGTTCAACAGACCAGTCAAAGCATCTGTTTGCGCCAAGGCATCGGATAGCTCACAATTTCTCCGTTCTCTATCAGCTACTCTTGCTAACTTCAATTGGGCAGATAGAAGTGAACTGATAAGGGCAACGAGTTCTTCATCAATTTTCTCTCCCTCAGTGAGCGGATCGGTGCGCACCCCGCACAGGACACCAAACATCTCACCCCGGTCATCATTGATGGTGTACCCGGCATAGGCCCCCACCTCAGCTGATAATCGCATACACGAATAGTCAGGATCTTCCTGCGTATTTTCCACAATATGAGCAGCACCATTGGCCATTCGACTGCATAAAGATTCCTCCCACTCAACACGTTGACCAGTTTTGAGCAACTGATCCGGCTGCACGTGCAAGTGGACCTGCTCTCCATCGATTACGCGAGAAACAGACCAATCTGTCAGCGGAGTATGCATTTTAAGGTAAGAAATAGCCTGTTCAGCCGAATCGGTGAATATCTGAGCACCGTTAAATACCTGCGCATCTTTCGCCATGCGTGTCATCTTAGGCTTTAACCTCCATACGGCTCAGGCGATAATGCCCTCAGAGCCCCATCCGAAATTAATCAAACATAAATCCGCAACGAGAACAGCGATCCTTTGTGGAACTATTTCCTGCTGAACAGCATAACAACCATCAGTTGCTGAATTGACATCTAAGCTCAGGATGAAATTCGTCTCGATACTCGCGTCGTAGCATTTGAGAAAAATTGAAAACTAAATTATCCGGCATCACGAATATCGGATATTGGTTGACTTCGTCAGTAAGCAGGAATGGCGGAGACGTCGATTCTGCATGGTACGCGGACTCCGCCGTCGACTATGTACAGCTATGTCCATCATTTGAGGGTCTGAGCGGTGTTCGCTTTGTGCTTAGGTCCGCGCTTGCTCATCCTCGCAGCAATTTGTCAGACCTGGGAACTAACAACGAGCTGGTCGCAGGTGAAGATCCGATTAGATTACTCCTTTAGAAATGCGATGGCATCATCAAATCTAGTGACGTACTTCGCGATTTTAGTGGTGGAGAGATCAGCCATCAGAAAGCCAGAAAGCACTTGGTCGACATGGCTGTTCCCGAAGAGCGCCAATCGAGTCGATTCTGGTGCCTTACTTAGGTGCGCAGCCACATCAGGGCACACGTCTACCAATCCACTTAGATGCACGATTACGCGGATGCGGTCATTTTCATTTTGCCTACAATATTGACTACCGATTTCATCGAGCAAGAAGCGATTGAGTGTGGTACCTTGAGTGAACTTAATTTCACAAAACGCTGAGTCCCCGTGAGACATTGTCCAATGAGGGTCTACTGCCGGCGCTGACGGTGAATCTGGCGGGTTGATGGTCATTGGTCCCCAAATCCTGATCGCTGAAATCACCGAGGGAGCTTGCGCTCGAACCTGAGGCGAATGTCACTTTGTATTTTCTGGACACAGCCTACCCTATGATTAGGGAACTTATCAGGACCTGTTCAAGGGTGGGATGTAAAGGTCTGGTTTTCCATATAGATAGCCTTGGAAATAAGTGGCTCCAATATCACGCAGTGCAGCTTCCTGCCCCTGGGTTTCCACGCCTTCCACAATGCAATCTAGTTCGCAAGCTCGTCCCAAATCCAGCACAGAACGCAATATCGACTGTTGCATCGCACTGGTATCTATTTCGGTTATTAGAGAACGGTCAATCTTCACTCCCGTGATCGGAAGCTTGTCAAGATAACCGAAAGCGGAGTATCCGGCCCCGAAATCGTCAATGTAGATTCTAACGCCCATGCTCTTGAGCCCTCTGAGTGAATATAATTCAAGGTTTCCACCTGAAATGTATTCGTTCTCGGTGAGCTCAATGGCTAGTGAAGAGGCGGGTATCTGATAGTCGCGCAACTGACTTTTCACGAAGTCTGGAAATGCCAGATTACTCAGTTCTGAAGGGGTGACATTTATATGCATGCGGAATTCTTCAGTGACACTTCGGTTGGCTCGCCACTGAGCCAGATCGGCAAGAGCTCCAGAAAGGATCCGCGCAGTCAAGCTATGGTCCAACCCCGCGCTAGTTGCTAATGGCAGAAAATCACTTGGTGGCAGAATTCCTAAACTCGGGTGAGCCCATCGAGCTAATGCTTCTACGCCTACGTGCTCACCGGTGGCCGAACTAACGATGGGTTGGTAGATCGGATAGATCTCTTTTCGTTCTAGAGCTATGCGCAACTCGGAACTGAGCCTAGCTTTATGTTGTCGTTCATAGAGCATGTACTTTTCGAACCGTTGAACTTTAGTGACATTACCGCGTTTGGCGACGTACATCGCTGTATCGGTTTGTTCTATCCATTGTTCGGAGTGCTGGGATGGTGTGCTTGCACTGAAACCGATACTTCCACCAGGTGTGATGACCGATGAACCGATGTTCATTGGCTCATGCAGGGCGTTGAGGATACGCTGTCCCATTGATTCCGCTACGGCGATGTCAGTGTGTGCCAGGATAGCAAATTCGTCGCCACCTAAACGTGCCGCGACATCTCCTGGGCGAATATTCTCCTTCAAGCGCCGAGCGACTTCCTTGAGAACTAAGTCGCCGGCATTATGACCCTGGGTGTCATTGATGTGTTTAAAGGAATCGAGATCCAATAGAAAGAGGACCGCTGACGGCTCCCCGCGACCTAGGGCAACTAAGTGCGCATCAAGTTTACGCAGAATTGCAGCGCGATTATCTAGTCCGGTTAATGCATCGGTAAATGCGAGAACCTCAAGGTCGCGTCGTGCCTCTTCCAATAAGCCAGTTCGTTGCCGGACCCGCTGTTCTAAAGCCTCATAGGTTGCTTCCAGCCTTAACGACATAGCCTTGATACCGACGATAATTGCATCCACCTCGTCACGTAATGGACTGGGAGATAGTGAGACAGAAAAGTCGCCAGCGGAGATCTTGACTATTGAATCAACGATCTCTTGGATGCGTGGATCAGAATCCGCCAGTGACATTCTCTCTCGATTCATCATTCTTCTCTTGGACAATTTTTTCGATGAACTTCTGTTTTTCGTCAGCAAGCTCTGATTGATCCGTGAGGGCCAGTAATTCGGACCACCACTGGTACAACGGGATGAGGTGTTCAGGGGCCCCCGAATAGTCAGCACAAAATTCTTCGAGCATCTTCAATCCTCGAATAGGGTCTCCACCTAAAGCTATGAATCGGGACTTAGTCATGCACAATCCCACCTGGTCCAAGTCGCCGGGCTGCACCAGCCCGAAAGCAATCTCGGCTCGACTAAGGCAATCGCTGGTGGAGGGTTCGAACAGACCCGCTTGCAATCTGAGCTCTGTCGAAGCTCTATTGAAACGTGCCCAAAGCAGCATGTCTTTCGTCGGGCTGAGCAATGTCGCCGCACGATCATGATAACGCATGCCCAGAATGGGCTCTGAAACCAAGAACGCCAGATTTCCCAACGTCCAGTAAGCCTTACCCTGTTCATGTAGATCAGCGATCAGGTGAAGCGAGCTATCTAGTAAATTGTGCAGTTTCCACGCCTCATGTAGCTGGCCAGTTTCTACTAGGGCGGCCAGAAGGACTTGGAGAACCTGAACGCGCAATGGGAAACTATCGGGAAAATTCGCTGCTTGTGCACGCGCTGCTTCCGCTATGTCTAGCGCCGCATCTCCATCGCCTAAGCATCTTTTAGCCGTCGAAGATTTACACAAAGCCATGATATGCAGATCAGGGCGGTCCATGAGATTTGCGGTATGTAGCAACTCTTCAGCGATGGTATTCATCAGTTCGTAGTTGTCTGTCTCATGCGCGGCAGAACAGATAGCCTCCTGTACAAGCCATATTGTTGAAGGATCCGTGTTTGGCGACATCTGGCTAAGCATAGTCCTGCCGAGAGTAATCACCGCATCATGGTCTTTGAGTCGTACGTTACTCAGCAGCTTAGAGACCATCAATTGGAAAGAGGCTGCAGGGAGTATTGGGTTCATGTAAGTAGTATTCCATTGCCGACCCAAGCAGTTGTCGGGAGTCGGGGCATTCACTAAGATTAGGCACGACGCTCGCTATGTTCTCAAGGCGTCGTGCCGCATTGAAGCTTTTAACATTGAAGGACGCACACCCATGATGATTAAGTTTAAGAAGCTACTAGTTTTAGCGGTAGCAGCCGTGGCGTTGTTGGTTGGTGTTACCGTCAATTCTCCAACACAAAGTGATACTGATGCCGGTGGATTGTGGCCTTATAAAGCCTCCGTTACAAATCCAGCTGGTGGGCTCTGGCCATACTAAGAGTGATTTGATCCCCGGTAAGCGATGAACCTTGTCCAGTAACATCAGCAACCGGGAGGCAAATCTCCGCGTCGATGTGGCTACCGACTAAAGTCCGTAGGAAACTGCTCCCTGAAAGTTGAACTCTACAAGTCAACAACTTTCACGGAGCATTTTCATGCGTGCACCAAGCACACTATCCGAGTATCAACTCTCAGGGAAAGCTCTTTGTGCGCACAAATTAAACTCTCAGCCGTGTTCTCGACGATCCCTACAATAGCAATGAAGCGACTGGACAGCTGACTTGACGCAATAGCTGCACCGCAGGTTCTTCTCGACGCAAAATGGTATTAGTTGGCAGTCACTACGCTGCTCTTCGTTGTGTAGCCTTTCTTTATTGCGCTCACCTTGACTGTCAGCTTCTTGCCTTTGTCAGCTTTAGTAACCCTGTAGCCGCTCTTGGTTGCACCTTTGATGTTCTTGCCGGAGCGTTGCCACTGGTACGTCACTTTCTCAGCAATGGGGCTATAGGCGCCGGATGACGCTTTTACGGTTTTCCCCACGATCTTTTTGCCTGAGAGAGTCGGTTTCTTACTCACCTTTAGCGTTCCCGGTGCCACTGTCTTGGTCGCTGTACTTTGAGTGACCACGGTGTTGTAATAACGGTGGGTGAACTGTGTTTTTACGCTGATCTTCTTCCCCAGGTCGGCGGGAACAAGAGTATAGGTGCTGCGGTTCTGCTGGAAAATTTCCTTTCCGTTGCGCAGCCAGATGTAAGTAAGTTTCGCATCCTGCTTGGATACCGTTCCCGGTTTGGCCGTCAGCTTCGACCCCACCCTAACGGATCCAGAGATGGTCGGTTTCCCGGATTTCAGATTGCCATGATCGATCTTTACGGATTTGGAGATCAGCTCGACCGGCTCCGCATGTGCGCCAACGAAAGTTACGACGGCGTGGACCCGCTTCAAGTTCAAAGAATCATCTGGGATGAAGGTGGGACCAGTCGCGCCCTTGATCGCAGTAGTGTCGTCTTTGAACCACTGATACGTCTTCTGGGCATGGGGGAACACGGTGGGATCCAACGCAACACTGAGTTTCTCCGTCACGAATCCGGTGCCGGTCAGCTTGGCAGCGGGGTGAGCGGACTCAGAGGCCGGGATCTGTAGGTCGTACTCGGTGGACAAGGTAGCGGTAGGGACGTAGACAATCTTCTTGTCCCAAGAAGTTTTCTCAACGCTGGTGTACTTTGCGGTGATCTTCTTCCCGGCATCAGCGGGGGTCAGCTTATAAGTGCGCCCGGTAGCCCCAGGGACCGCGACAGCATTGCGGAACCACTGGAAGTTCTTTTGCGCATAAGAGCCCCAAGGTATTTCCAATTCGTCACCGACGATAGCGAAAGGAGAGTCGGAATTGCCCTTTCGTGCTGTGCGGTAGTTGACTCTCAACGGGCTTGACTTCGCGGTATCAAATACGTCGGTGACCAAAACAACGTATATATCAGAAGAGATCAGGGAGGAACCCGTGGTTGCATCGGAAGTTGCGACCATGACGTTGCTGCCAGCCACCATGGGCAGCACGGATGTGGCAGTAAGTTTCGTGTAAACAGGCTGTGGATCAGCGGCCCCTGAAGGCCGATGCGGAACAAGGGCTCGGCCGTCCACACCAACAATTGGTGCGAAGGCTAGCGTTTTGCCCACCCAGCCCTTGGAAAGCGAATGCGTCTCATTGGCTTTGAACTCTTCAAGCAGAGGCATAGCTGCCACCCACGAGTAATCCGTGAGGCCCGCGTCTTGCACGGTCAGACTGGTTAGCTTTGTCATCTTGGTCAGAGCAGTCCGCGTGGCCTCAGTGACACCGGACGCTGGCAGGAAGGTGACCCACAGCTTCTTCAGGTTGGGCAACTGAGCCGCTGCCGCAACCGCCTCGTTGGTGGCACCGTAGATTTCCACAGAAATCAGCTGTTGCATGTCCTTCAGATGCTCCAGCCCAGCTATGGTCGATTCGTCCTGGTTCAGAATCCTCAGCTCGGTCACCGTGGTGGGAACCTCCAGATCAGCCAATGATTCAACCTGAGAGCATTCCATATGGAACGGGCGATCTTCTTCATCGCTCCATGACCAGCAACTGTGCGGTGGGGCTGCCTGAGCAGCCGGCGTGAGGCCGCCGACAACGAGAGCCAGGGCAGCGCTGATGGCTAGTGTTGTGCGGTGAAAGTTCATGTGCCCCTCGGGATGCTTAGATTTGAGAACTGGGTAAATCTTTGCACAGCTTTTCGGATCAGAGTATTCGCGGGCGAACATCGCCTCAGAATACGAGCACATTCGACGGTTAGACTAAAAATCCGCCGGGTATCAGCGATACCATGGCGCGCTTCAGCCGCCCAGGGTCGGGGATCGATGCGAGGCGTTACCTGAAAGTTCATTATGTGCGGTGAAAGCAAATAAAGTCTTTTCTACTTTACATAAGATAGGTTATCGGCTTAGAATCAACCATTCTAATGGGTTTCAGATATTTTCGAATACCCGCGCATCGTGATTTTCTCGCTCGTCAATCAGCTTTCTGGCTTCATCGCACGCGTCGAGCATAGAAAGCCAAGACTGCCCTAGGAGCTTCCAGCAATCACAGGATGAAGATTCATGGACTAACCCCTGGCTTGCCAGGGGTTAGCCGCAAGATAAATCAAAATCTAAAGATGTGAGCAAGAATTGCACACGCTCATACACTAAGTGGTTTGCCAAGAACTAGCGCTTACGAAGAGTCTCCGTAATGCATAGGGCTACAACCGAAAGAATGCCAACAGATAGGAGAGTAAGACCTACAGGTTCTAGGTAAACCACTCGTGAAGTAAATACCTCCGCCGAGCCATGTTGAGGATACCAAGCGATAGCATCCTTTTTCGAAACGAAAAATATCCCCAGCACCGTCGAAAGCACCGCGATGCTCCACCCAAGCAGTTGGAACAGTCTTGTGTAAGTGTTCAATCACTTTCCTCATTTCTTGATACCGAAACCAACGTTAGGCGAAACCACGCGTGGCCAGTGTGCCGCCGGGCAAGAATTTCACCGGACGAGACAAGACACCATTGGCATCCTGGGTGACGTCCGCTTTGCCGGGGGATCTTTGATGTCGCCACCACGTTATTGAGGGACCGAAGCGGATGATTTCAGACTAACCAGGGCAAATGAGGATTAGTCCATTGTTTTTTCAACAGGCCTCGTGAAGAGTCGACCTCATGCGCACCTACATGATTGTCGTCCCCAGCGTCATTGTCGCGTTTGCCGCGAATGTGGCGCTGGATATTCTTACCGATATCCCGATGCTTCTTCGATGGGTCCTGGCTATCGCCGCTGGCTTGGTCGTGACCCATGTGCTCAGCACCATCGCAAACCGCAGGCAACGGTCAATCAATAGCGATCAGGCGAAGTAACCGCGTCATCAACGCATGCCACGGCAGAGCATGGCTCAAGGTTCTCCGGGTGTCCAGGAACGCTGGGCCTTCGCCTTTGGCTGGGCAAAGCCGTCCTCCTCGTCGAGCCCATGCGGAGTTTTCTCCCAGACATGCGGAGTGCGTGCCATCTGGTACGCCGCACGCCAGGCAGCGATGGAGTGCAAGACCCAATAGGCCGGGTTCAGCACCGCGAAAACGGCCACCCTGGCCCCGTAGCGGCGCCAGGACACCAGCCCCGAAACCAGAATCATCATGGCATTTCCAAAGAGCATGGTCGCCCAGCCCAGCCCCAGCAAACCTGTGGGAAGTTGCAGCCCAATAAACCGGACACCGACATAGGTGAAGATCGTGAACCCTAGAACCAGCGGATAGGACAAGAACGCCAGCGGAGTCCCGGCAATCAGGCCGATCATGCCCACTGCTCCCCCGAGCCCGGTACGCTGAACGAATCGCAGGGGACGACGCATATTGACGGCAGCCGTGATCATGTAACCCTTGATCCACCGGGTGCGCTGCTTGATCCATGCCGGGACCTTGGAGCAGGCTTCCTCCCAAGTCGTCGAGTCGATGATCCCCACCCGGAAACCCCGCACGCTGGCGCGCAGCCCCAGATCCGCGTCCTCGGTGACATTCCACGGATCCCAGCCGCCTAGCTCACGCAATTGCGCAGAGCGGAAATGATTCGACGTTCCGCCCAGCGGCAGCGGGATCCCGGTGCCCTCCATGCCAGGCAGCATGGAGTCGAACCAGTGCGAGTATTCCACAGCGAACATCCTGGTGAGCACGTTGTGCTCGGCATTGAAATAATTCAAGGCCGCCTGGACGCACACCAGGGGTCGGGCAGTGGGATCCACGTCGCGCCGAATTCTTTCATCTTCGCGGAAAGCTGCAATGGCCAGTCGCAGCTGGTCCGGTTCGGGGCGGTCCTCGGCATCGTAGATCACGCAGAACTCGCCTCTGGACAGCGCCAACCCGTAATTGCAGGCGCGGGGCTTGGTCTGCGGCACGCCTCGGGGTACCACCAGGATCCGCACGTTCATTGGCGGGGCTGCGGCCTTGGCGGCCGCGATCGTTTCCGCGTCATCTTCCTCCAGCAGCAGCAGGACTTCGAGCTTGGAGCGGGGGTAGTCCAGCGCCCCGATATTATCCAGCAGCTTCGCGATGATATTGGCCTCGTGGAAGGCCGGGATCAAGATGGTGTAGACCGGCAATTCATCATCCGGGATGCGTCCGCTGCTATCGACGGCGACCCCCAAATCCGTTCGCCACCGCTGTAGCAGCCGCGCGCCCAGGCGTTCGCGGGCCCGTTGGATCGGGGCGTTGACGCTGGCCAGCGTCTTGAACAGGATGCTGGAGGCAAAACTGATATTCGCGATGAACAGCACGACGATCAGCGTAAGCCGCACATCAAGTAGCAATCCGGCGGCCAGCGCCGCGGCCAGCAGCGCCGGCAGCACTTTCTGCCAGGTCGTCAGCGCCACGCGCGCCGAGGCTGAGGGCTCCTCGGCAGAGAGCTTATCGGAGGCGTCATAGAGCATTTCACGGCGGAACGCGGACTGCAGCGCCTGCTGCATGTCCCAGTCGGTGGCCGCCACAACCCGCACAGGTGTGCCCAGGAGTTCTTCGGCTTCGGCCACCATCAGCTCGGTCGGACGCTCGCAGGTGACGATGACCGTGCTCTCGCCCTCGCGACGGTAGGGTATCCATGCGGAGGACAGTGCCCAGGTGTGGTCCAGTTGCACAAGCAGATTCAGTTGCGGCGGATCTGCCACCAGATCCACCAATTCGGTCTGCCATTGCGCGGCAAGCACCCGGTACATAGCGCGGCGGTCGACCGAGCCGTTGAGCAGCAGGTGGCGGCCCAGCAGGCCGCCTTCGCGGCGCTGGTCCGCCAAGGCGCGGTCGATCGCCGCTTGATCCACCAGACCATGCTCGATCAGCAGCTGCCCCAGGGGAATGGAGGAAGTATTCATCAGTCGTTCCTTTGCAACACGGCATGCGTGGGTGAGCTGTAGACGGTGTGGTACTGCGCCCGGACTGACGGCAGCCTGGTCAACGCCTGGTCCACAAGATCCACCGGGCCCGAGTTGATGGCGGATCCTTCTTCCTCGACATTGAGCAGTACCCAGCGTGCGTGCGCTGCCGGATTGGCCAGGGCCTGGTCGAACAAATCCCCCGAGGCCCTCAGGTAGATCTGCGAAATGTCGATCCCAAGCAGTGGAATGACCGAATTGCCGCGCGCGCTCTCATCGATAAGCACCGAGCCGCCATCGTAGTGCTCGGAGAGCCAGCGCGCGGCCGCGGTGGAGTAGCGGGTCGAGTCGCGGCTCATCTGTGCCTCGGCCAGCACGGGAGCACGAGCTATCGGCCCATTGGCCCACCAGTTGGCCTGCAGCACGGTCGCGACCAGCAGCATCCCGGCCAGCACCCCCCTTGCCGGGCGCGCCGGGAAGCGCGCGAATACCCGGTCCACGGTCAGCGCGGCGGCCACCAGATACAGCGGCATGGCGGTCATCGCAAAGCGGTTATTCCACCAGGTGCTCGGCAAGGAGTGGGCGTTGTTAATGGCGGTCTGGCCCATGTACATGCTTAGTACCGCGAAGACGTAGGCGCTGGCGGTAAGCCAGAATACCAATCCGGACGTGGACAAGCGCCAGCGGTAGGCGGCCACGAGCAATCCAGCGCCCGCCATGACCAGCAGCAGAGTCCCCGCGGTTCCCAGCACCGAGGCATGGAAGGTCACCAGGGTCAATCCGAGGTTTCCCTTGGTGGGCAGCAGGCCGCTGCCACTAATGGAGGACTGCTGCGCGCTGGCCGAATACTGGCCGAACATGAACTCCAGCGGATCGCCGTAAATGCCCCAGTTGTAGGCCAGCCACCAGAGCACCGACAGTGCGGGGATCCAGGCGAATCCGGCGCCCATGATCATGACCTGGCGCACCGAGCGGGTGCGCCTGATGGTCACCAGGATCACGAAAATGGTCCCGGTCAGCGCCAGCATCCAGCCCTCGTAGCGAGAGAGCATGGCGGCGGCCGTCGGCAGGCCAGCGAAGATGGCCAGCTCCCCTGCGCTCATGCGCCGCTTGCCCAGCGCCCATCGGGTGAGACCGGAGAGCGCCGCGACGAGAAACAGCAGGAGCACCGGTTCAGTGAGTGCGGTGGTGTACAGATACAGCACGCTGGGGTTCGCCACGAGCATCAGGACCATGCTCAGCCGCCCGGCACGCCCGATACCGAGCCTGGCCACAATGCGGTAGAGCCCTGCTGCGGTTCCGGCCAGCGAGAAGCTGCCCAGAAGCGCGGCGGCCCACCCCGAATGGAACAGCGGATCGAGCTGGACCAGCGGCACCAGCAGCAGGTGCGGCACCGGGAGCCATACAGTGCCGAGCTGGGCAAAGCCCGGAGCCATGGAATCAACGATGCGCCGGGCGATGGTCAGGTGGCTTTGCGCATCCGAATAGGCCAGCGCCCACCCGGTGCTGACGGTATATACGCTTGCCCCAAGGGAGACTGCCAGCGCGAATCCGGCGATCAGCAGCGTGCCGGGAACCTTGCGGTCTTCCGGCGTCGCATCCAGCAGCTGCCAGGCGCGCCGCCAGCCGCGCAATGCGGGCCGAACTGGCGCCACCGGTGCGGCGGCCGCGGCGGAACTAGAGCTCATCGCGGGCAGCAGATGGGGCGGCGGCCTTCGCCTCGGCTTCTGCCTGCGCCCGCGCCTTGCGGTTGGTGCGCCAGTATACCAGAGCGCCAGCGGCACCGAGTGCTACCAGCACGGCCAGGCCGCCGACGGCCCACCACCCATAAACCCGGTAGTCATCGGTGCGTGATGGCTGGGGCACGACGGAATTGCTTTCCAGCAGTACCGGTTCGGCATTTGGCTGGGCAATGAGCAGATTGCGCGAAAGCGCGGACCATCCGCCTTCGGAAGCGAGCACCTGGTGGGCCAGGTCGGCGTAGAGCGAGCCGCCATCGGCCCGCGATGACTCGGCCGCGCCGGTGGCATCACCCGGGGCCCAGCTCCCGGCGGCCAGGATGGTGCGCGAGTTGCTGGTAAATGCCTGCAGTGCCGCGTACGGCGCCTCGGTGCCGACCCCAGCGGAAAGCATCCCCGCGTCGATGGTGCGCATTTCCTCCAGGCGCAGTGGCGCACCCAGCTCATTGATGGTGGCCGCCGAGGCCCCGACGACAATAGCGCTGAGCGGGGAGGACGCCACCTCCTCTTCCGGCAACAGCGTGACCTGCAGCGGAACACCACTGGCCTGCTGCAGGGAGGCCAAGAGCCCCGTGGCCAGCAGGTAGGAATCGGATGGTTCCGAGGACTGGCCAAGTGCCAAGCCGATCTGGCCCGAAGCGGCCTGGGGCAGCATCTCGAAGCCTTGGGTCGCGCTGGTTCCATAGGCCGGGGTGATCGAGCTGGCCGCGCCATCAAGATGCACCTGGACCGGCAGTGATCCGGCGGTGCGGCACTCGGCTCCGACGGCCGCGGCATCCAGCTGAATCCGCAGGCCATTGCGCCCCTTCACCAGGCTTTCGGGCACAGATATATCGGTGTTGATGGAAGTGTCCTGCGCATCCAGCACATAGGAACCCACCAGGCTATCGTTCCAATACACGTTCAATGCAGCCTCGGCACTGCTCGGAAGCGCGCTGTGCGTTCCCGCGAGGTGGATCAGCACGCTTTGCATGCTGGCTCCGAAGACGGCTTCGTCAACCCCGGCATACAGCGAGGACTGTCCGTAGCCTTCCAACCGGGGATTCTCAAGCCCCAGATCCTTCAGGCTCAATTCCTCGGGTGGCGCCCACCGCACCGGCTCATCCGGCGTGGCTTTGGCGGTGGTCTCTGTGCCGGTGGCAAGGCTGATGGCCTCCGTGCGTAGCACCGAGTCCAACCCCGCAAATTCCTGTGCATCCCCGGACACGGTCAGGGTCGTGCCCGCCCGGTCCAGCTTCAGCTTCAGCTTCCCGCCAGATGCGTCGAAGCGAACCGTCAGATCAGGGTTCTTGGCCTCCCAAAACACATCGGCGTCGCTGAATGCCGTGGCGATCGCCGGGACGGCGGTCATTGCGGCTGCTGCGGAGTGGTCGGTGGCCTGGATGGCAACACGCTTCGGGGACATGGCGAAGAATTCAGCGATCGACTGCGGGGCGGCCGCCTCGCCCTCGACCTTGATGCGCAGGCCGGATAAGCTGACCTGTTCGGGTTGCGCGGCCAGGCAACGCCCGGCAGAGTCCTCCGGAACCCATCTTGCGCCCACACTCAGGCGGCCGCCGTTTTCCGCGTCCGCCAGCAACGTGCGCGCCGGCTCATCCAGGTCGATAGCGAACTCTCCTGCCTGCTGCGCCGGGAAGGTCTTGAGAATCCTCTGGCCGACGCGCAGCTGGATTTCTCCGCTGCTGGCTGTGGTTTCGATCAGCCCCTGCACCGAACGCGGGCTTTGCCCTTCGGGAATAGCGACGGAACTCGAAGCCCACGCCCCGGTATCACTGGTGGACGCCGGGTTGGGAACGGTCAATGTTTCGTCGGCTGCAGCAGGTCCCAGCGGCTGCAAGACGAGGAGGGCGCTGGCTGCCAGGGCCAGCGCGTAATGGGAACGGGGCAAAGCTACTCCTGGGTTTTCTGCCCGGGCGTTTTGGCCCGGGCTGGCAGATGGGTCCTGGGCAGAGGGGCGGTATCCAAGCGCGCCGCCAATCGTTGCTTGTCGTCATTTTGCGGCGCGACAAAAGTGTTGAGGGTCGAGCATCGGTAGTTCGTAGCTTCCTTGATCAAGGAAGCAGCAGGACCCTAGCTCCAGAACAGTGCTATGGTCAGCGACTCGCGTTGGGTCTGCGGTCTCATCCTACCCTAGTCAGCAGCGCGTTCACGCCTCTCCAGCGTGTGTCATTGGACGGGTGCCGCCAGCTGTGGCATGTAGTCGCCGACGAACTCACGCGGCGACGCCCCTCTCGGGTTGCGCGCTTGGGCAACAACCCGAAGATTCGGCCTTTGAAGGACGTTATCGTCCAGATGGGCCGGCTCTACGAATCGGTTGAAGCAACAGCAGAGCCAGACCGCACATTCTCCCTGCCTGCCTGGATGATCAGTGCATTAAAAGATCAGCTGCATATGTCTGATCTGGAAACCTCTAAGCTCAGCGAGCAGCAAGGCCAGGAGCAGCTCATGGCCTACTGGTCCCGCACATCCGAAAACTAAATCTCCAGTCACCACTGCGCTACCTACATCCGGCTGCGTCAATCCCCTGCAGTTGGTGTTGCTTCCCGATGTATAAGCCCAGTTATGGTGCCGTCTTTCGGTGACATTCTCGATCATCGCTAGCTTATTCCAGCCGCTCCCAGCGCTCGTTGCGTGCGGTATCTTAAGGCCATGACCAGCTGGAATATCTCAAGACACCCCGAGTGGGATCAGCTGCTGCTCGCCGGGATCACCGTGCGGGAAATCGCCGAACTTTGCCACCGCGGTCCTGCCACCATCCATTACCACCTGCGACGACGCGATCACTATGAACCGGGTTTCCGTGCCAAGTGCGAAGCTGCAGTGGCTGCACGCAACAACAACAGGCCCTCCAGCACATGGCGGCGTCAGGCTACCGAACTAGCAGCCTTCCACACTGAGCACAAAAGGCTTCCGCGCAGTACCGGCGACCGCGCCGAACGTTCTTTGCACTACAGGCTGGCGATACAACGCAAAGAGCTCCAATCCCGTCAGTTGCCTGCAGCTAAAATCCTGCTTCTGCAAGACGTTCCCGATTGGCATATCGACCTCGGCAACGCGAACTCGACGAACGATGGAGCGAGCGTTTCGAGGCGCTCCGCGAATTCGTTGCAGAAAGCGGCCAGTTCCCGCGATACCGGACCTACACATCTGAAACGGAACATTCCTTGGGTATCTGGCTGCATAACCAGCATCAGCGCCGTACCGAAGGGAAACTTGCAGCATGGCGACGCGATGCCCTGGATCACGAGTTTTCCGGATGGCGAGGTTACTCCTGATCATGCCGCGGACTGCCGGAAGTCGATTCCAGGGCACCACATCCAGTCAATTCTGGTTTGCCCCCCCAAGGCATACAGATCTAGCGAATATCCTGCTGCCCACAGTGGTCGTGTTGGCTGCTTAGCTCCGGCAAGACATCGGGCAGGTGTGAGAAAACCCAACCATTTAATCCAAACTATGGCTATACTACTGCTGTTAGTACTGTCACGTCCTGGAGGTGGAGCCATGATCAGAAAAACCCTTATGCGGATCGCTATGTCAGCCTCGGCGTTGGCGTTTGCTGCTGGAGGTCTAACCGTTGCAGCATTGCCGGCTCAGGCTGGATATTCCTATCTCTATCCCACTGACTACAAGACGTTCGATGCTTGCAACGCCAAGCGTTTGACGATGAACTCTTCGTGGACGCGAGCGAGCCAGTGCTTTATCTACTACGACACCGATCGCAACGGGAAACGGGTTGGCCAGAACGTCTGGAAGTTCTCAGTAACGGTCAAGAGCTACTAATAGAGCTCCCCAACCGATCGTCCTGGGAAGGCAAGGTTGGCATGGGAACGTTTATCCGCATCGTCATCCCTATTTCTTTGAGGTCTTTTAGCTGCGGCGCCCCGATTTCGGTGTGAGGCTAGAGGACAGAGGAAACGTAGTCACGGATCTTGTTCGGTGTCGGTGTCGGTGAAGGTGAAGAAGAACGTCTGCTTCCCTTCGCCGGCCCAGGATTCTCCGTCCTTGGTGACCCATTGCCAAGTGGCGGTGACCGCAACAGTGTCCTTTTCATGGTGCTCGGTCATAAGCTTCACCGTGGGCTTGCTAGTTGCTTTCTTCTCTGCGGCGGTCAGCCATTCAACACCGGTCGCAGGCCGCTCTGGCGCGATGACTTGCTTGGCTCGTTCGCTGGTCATGAGCTTTCTGGCGCGCATTTCGGCGGCGGTGCGGTTGAAGTCCCTGTTCGGGTTCCAAGTGGTCATGATCGTGGCTGCTTGCTTAGCCAATTCGATTTTGGCTGGGTCATCCACAGCATCCCCGTGCTCATGGCTGGCGCTAGGTGCAGGCGTGGTAGGACTGGCTGTGGTTGGGGCAACGCTCGGGATGCTGCTTGGTTCGGTCTCGTTGCTGGCGGGGGTGCATCCGGCTAGGCCTGTGGCTAGTCCTACGGCCAGTGCCAGGGTGAGGATTGTGGGGTGCTTCATTGGATGTTCACCTTTTGCTGTCGAAGAATCGGTACCGGGTCATAAGTTGTGCCGTTGTTGATCGCTGGGCGGTCAAACACACTGGTTTTCGGGTTGTTGATCTGGAAGTGGACATGGATGCCACTGGAATTTCCGGTAGCTCCTGGCTTGCCCAGCGGGGTTCCCTTCTTCACTACGTCGCCGGTTTTCACCAGCAGGGAGTTGTCTTGGGCTTCGTGGAATTCGAAGACCAGGTAAGGGGCTTCGGTCATCTGCGCGAAAATGTAGTTGCCGTAGGAGCCGTAGAGCTTGTCGATGTTCCCGATGCTGGCATAGGTGATCTTCATGTCCGTGGGAGCGTAAAAGTAGGGGTCTGATCCGGCCAGGTCGATGCCTTCGTGCTTCAGCAGGAACGGCATGCCAGCGCAGCTGGCCAGCGGGCAGGCGCGTGGCCCGAACGGCGAGGTCATGCGTGAATTGGGCATGGGGTGTGCCCATTCATCGGCTTGCAGCTCCCCGAAATCGAAGCCACCGGGCTCTTCGCAGTTTGAGGAATAGTCCATCTGGGCGTTGCCCATGATGACTTCCACATAGTGGCGGGTTTCCTCGAAGGGCGGGATATCCCCCCGTATTTCTGGACGTTGCCCGCTCCAGCGTTGTAGGCGGCCAGGGTGAATTGGATCTTTTCTTTCTCGTTGCTGGTCAGATCCGCGATTTCTCCGGCGAGATATTTCATGTAGCGGCCTTGGGCATCGAGGCCAGCGAACGGATCGAATGGGTCTTTGCCGTTGCCCCATTCCTCCCAAGTTTCTGGCATGAACTGGGCAATGCCTCGTGCTCCCACTGGGGAGACTGCTTTGGGGTTCCAGCCGGATTCTTGGTTGATTTGCGCGGCAATGATGCCTATGGGCAGCCCCGCAGTATCGGCGGACTTCTCCACGGCTTCCCGGTATTGTGCGGGAATTTTCACCGTCGATTTCCCGTCCTGCCCTCGCCGATGGGGGTTCCTTCAATGACACTGGGGAGCATTGGGATCAAGTTCTTCGCTGCCCTCGGCACCTGGAGGCAGGAAGATCAGGGTGATGACCGGAAGCAGCAAGATCCCCGAGGCAACCGGGATGATTTTGACTCCGCCACATTGTTCTTCCATGACCAGGCCTCCCCACTGGCGTATGCTGTGGATGGTCTTGTTGAATCGGTAAAAAGTGGTGCTGCTGTGGTGCCGTTTCACATGCTCAGCTCGCGAGAATTCTTATCCTGCGGTAATTTCACGAAGGGCGGCGACGTGGCCAACGTATGCTCTGCGGCCTGCCTTCGTCAGCGAAACGCGCACGTGGCTGCGGCCCAGCTTGGTGAACCGCTCGATGCCGACATATTCGGCATCGGCGAGCTGCTTGAGGTGCTTGCTCAGAACCGAGTCGGCGACATCGAGGAGACCGCGAAGGTGCGCGAATTCAGCCCACTGAACCGGAGCCAGGCTGGCACAGATGCGCAGCCGCAATGGAGCGTGGATTAATTCGTCGAACCGGGCGTCGCTAGACGACTTGGTCATTGCCGTCCTCCAGGCGCGCCATGTTGTAGGCAGCTTGCATCTTGGCCACCAAGAACATGCAGGATATAAAGGTGACAAGAATCTTCGCCACAACTTCCTCTGCCTGTGCCGCTTCCCAAAACCTCAGGCAATTGACCAGCAGGATGCCGAGGAAGAAATATCCTGCATAGGCGCCCGCCAGCAGGCTCGGGGTATCGGCCAATGTCCGTGGCTTTGCGCGACGGCGCCGGGCCAGCACGTACCAAAGGATCAACGGTATATACAGCAGTGCTGTCCAGAAAGCCTGGGGTGGGTAAGCCTGGAACAACGTGAGGACTACGGCCGAGACTGCGACCAAGGTGGTGGTGAAGCCACGGGGACTCCCGGAAGTCTGGACCATCTGCTGTGAGTCCTGCTCAGCAGATGCCAGCAACTTGGCCGCGTGCTTTCTGTCCATGAAATCCCCTGATGAAGCCATTGATTACTCACTTTCCGTCACGGAAAGTCTCGTCTTTCCATGTCAGAAAGTCAAGGGATTGGCTTAAATGTGGTGGTACTTGCCGCCGGCCAGGATGTCCTGCGCCCGGTAGAGCTGCTCGGTGAGGATCAAGCGCACCAGCTGGTGCGGGAAGACCAGCTTGGACAGCGACCAGGTGAAGTTGGCGCGGGCATGCACCGTGGGGTCCACGCCGTAGGCGCCGCCGATGATGATCACCACATTGCGCGAGGAATCGATCGGTGTGCGCAGGGTGTTGGCCAGCGCGGGGGAGTCCACGTTCTTCCCTCGTTCATCGAGCAGCACCACGAAATCGCGGTCGTCGATCTTGGCCAGGATGCGTCCGGATTCCTCGCTGCGGGCCGCGTCGTTCTCGCGCGAGGAGTGGCTCAGCAGCTGCCAGGACAGGTCGAAGGGCTTCTTCAGCCGCTTCTCATAGCGGGAAATTCCCTCGTCCACCCAGGACTCGTGTTTCTTGCCAACCGCCAGCACCTTGATCGTCATGCTTCCATTGTTCCGCATCCGTCGGGTTCAGCGCTTCGCTTCCACCCCGATACGATGGAAACCATGAGATCCTCTTGGTACTTCCGGCACGGCCAGCGTCCTGGCGGCGCACAGGTGCTGTGGATCATTTTCGGGCTGGTCGTCGCCATGTTCTACTTCACCCGCAGGGTGCTGGTGTCCCTGCATGCGGGCGGATGGGCCAAGGACCTGGACGCCCCGGCATACCAATGGACGCTGGAGCACCAGTCGCCGTTCCTGTTCGCGGTCTCCGACTTCCTGTACTTCTGGGGATCCACCCCGGGAATGACCATGATCATGCTGGTGATCACCGGGCTGCTGTGCTGGAAAACGCGCAGCGCGTGGCCGCTGGCGGCCGTCGCGTTCACGGCATTGGTCTCGGTGCTGCTGACCGTCATCCTCAAGGCCAACCTCCAGGTGCCGCGTCCCCAGGGCATCCCCGGGGGACCTGCGCCGCCTGAATCCTATTCATTCCCCAGTGGGCACACGCTGAACTCGGCGGCGCTGATCGGCATCGCCAGCTACCTGGCAATCATCTACGGGCTGCGCCGCTACGCGTACCTGATCGCCATCATCGCGGCGCTATTCGTGCTGGCGATGGGCGCCTCGCGCATCTACATCGGGCACCATTGGGTTTCGGATGTGCTGGTGGGACTGCTGATCGGGGCCGCCTGGGCCGCCGTGGTGGCAATCCTGCACTACTTCTTCGTGCCGCGGCCCGCAGCTACTAGGCCAGCACGCGGATCGGCGCGCCGCTAGCCCATGCGCGGAGATCTTCCACCGCATCGCGGTAGAACATCTCGAACTGCTCGATGGTCACGTAGCCGATATGCGGGGTGGCAATCACGCCCCTGGTGTTCTCCAGCCGGTCCTGGGCCGGCAGCGGTTCCACATCGAAGACATCCACCGCGGCCAGGTGCAGCCGCCGGCTTTCCAGCGCGTCGATGAGCGCGCCGGTCTGCACGATCCGGCTGCGCGAGGTGTTGACCAGGATGGAATCAGGTCGCATCCAGGCCAGCTGCTTCGGGCCGATGACCCCGGTGCTGCGTTCGGAGAGCTTCAGGTGCACGGTCACGATGTCGCTGGTGGAAAACAGTTCGGCCTCCGAGACCAGCTCCACGCCCGCTTCGGCGGCGCGCTCCTTGGTGAGGTTCTGGCTGTAGGCGATGACCCGCATGCCGAAGGCCAAGCCCACCTTCGCCACCCTCGACCCCAGATTTCCCAGGCCGTAGACGCCCAGGGTCTTGCCGGACAGGCCCATCCCCAACGTGGTCTGCCAGCCCGAGTCGGCCGCCAGCGGGCGGTCCGCGGAAAATAGTTCCACATCCAGTCGGCGCGCGGCGGAAAGAATCAGCGCCCAGGTGTGCTCAGCGGCATCGGTGGCCACATAGCCGGTGTGGCTGACCACGATGCCCCGGTCCTGTGCTGCCTGCAGGTCGATGGATCCGTTGCGGCGACCGGTGGTGACCAGCAGCTTCAGGTTGGGCAAGGCATTTAGCCGGGCGGCCGGAAAGGGCGTGCGTTCGCGCATGGCCACAATGGCATCGAAGGGCAGCAATGCCTCGACGACAGTGTGCTCCTCATGGCCCAGGTGCTCGGTGAAGACGGTGATCTCGGCGTCCAGCTCGGCGGCGAGGCCATCGAAATCGGCCAGCGAGCGGGCCACGTTGTGGTAATCATCAAGGATTGCAATGCGCATGGCTTCATCCTAGGCATCTGCGGCCGCTGCTGTCCTGTCACTGGCGTAACAAAAAGCTGGCGCCTGCATCATGCAGGCACCAGCTCAAAGCAGCGATGCTACTGGACGACGGTGAATTCCAGCTGCTCGGTGTAGGAACGACCATGCACGTCGGTGGCGGTCGCCGTCGCGGTGTGCTCACCAACCGAGAGGTCATCAGGCAGTTCCAAGCGCCACAGGTGGCTGGTCTTCTCGGCGAGGCCGCCGCCGTGGATGAACTGCTCGGCGATGGCGGACGGGTCCGAGTACTCGGCTCCGGTCAGCGGGCGCTCGCCGGCCATCTGCTGGGTCCGCTCCGCGGCCACCGGGTCCTGGCCATCGATGGAGACCTCGACGGTGGAACCGGTGCTGCCCATCCAGAAGTTCGTGGTCAGCCAGGTTTCCTGGGCCAATCCCTGCCGGCTCACTGCCAGCGGGTCGGCCAGGGGCTGGACGGTGCCGCGTTCCTTGTCCAGATTCTCTTCGTACCACTGCCGGTACTCAGGGGTATTCAGGCCTAGCGACATCTGCTTGCTGGGATCCTGGCCGGTGGCGGTGAAGCGCTCCACGATGTCGGTGTTCTTGATGTCCAAGGTGAGCACGCCCGGCGGGGTGCCGTCGCGCTGGATGGAGGTCGGGTAGCCGTTCTCGGAGACCCGGCCGTCATACCATTGCCCGGAAATTGCCGGGACCGTCAGGTGGGTGAAGGGCAAGCCTGCTTCGCCGACCTCATGGCGCCAGCCGTCCATCAGGTCCCCGGCGCGCAGGTTCTCCGACATGTGGGTGTGCCCGCCCAGGGAAACGGCCTCGCGTCCCTCAAGCAGCTCGTAGATCTCCTTGACCTGCTTGGTGGAATGCTCGTCACTGTAGAAGAACTCGAGCATCGGGCTGTGCCCGGCCAGCACGATGGCCTTGTTCTTGGGAACCTTGGCCAGGTCCTCGCGCAGCCACTGCAGCTGGCGCTGGCCCAAATCATAGGTGTAGTCGCTCTTCTTAGCTGGAACCGCAGTGGGGTAATCGATGGTGCTCAGTGCGATGACGTGCGTTTTGCCGGTGTCGTAGGAGTAGTATTCCGGGCCGAACTGGGCGCGGAAGGAATCGAACTCATGCTGCCCGTCCAGCGAATCGTAGTCGATGTCGTGGTTGCCCGGCAGGAAGCGGGCCGGGCCGTTGAGCATGGAAGAAAGCTCGCGCGTCTGGTGGAAGAAGGTCAGGTCATCGCCCACGAGGTCGCCGATGAACAAGACGCCGCACCCGGTGTAGTCGGTGCGGGCCGCCAGATCGGCGAAGGCGCCGTCCCTGGCGTATTCGACTTCCTGCTGGGTGTAGGTCTGCACGTCCGCGCCGATGACGCAGCTCTGCTCCGGCGATTGGGTGGCGCTGCTGCGCACCAGCGGGAAGTTGACCGCCTCGGGCAGCGGTCCGGTCGGGGCGATGCCGTCGTACTTCAGTTCCGGGGAGCCTCCGGGCAGGTGGTTGTAGAAGAACTGGGCGACGTTGTCCTCGTCAACCGGTACCTGGAAGCCGCGCGGCTGGGTGACGAATGCTGTCATGTTGTTGTAGGCCGGCAGTTCGTAGCGGCCCTGTCCGTCGGTGGACACAACGTCGCGGCCGTTGGACACCGTGACGTTCGGCAGGCCGGGTTCACCGGCATCCTGCTTGGAGTTCTTGTTGCGGTCCTCGAAGACCACGCCGTCCAGCGTCTGTTGATCGGCGGCGTTGCCGCTATTTTTAGCAGGGATGACCTCGACGGACCCGCGGTAGGCCGAGGAGCTCCAATCCGCGGTGGTCTTGGCGGCAGGCGCCGCTTCGACTTCTGGGCTGGCGCTGATCAAAGCGGTGGAAGCGGCAATGGCAACCAGGCTTCCGGCGGTCAGATGCAGTGGGGTGAGATGATTGGTTTTGCCGGGTCGAGCGAAGAATTTCACGTACGTTCCTCCGGGTGGGGGCAATCTGCCGGCCCGTTGGCCAGCCGTATCCCACGGTGCCAAGGACAGGTGAATTGCAACCCATGCCCAGGTAATGTCGATTCATCGATCCCGTAAATAGTTATCGACTGTCTTGGCAGGATTTAGGTATCTCCAGCTAATGAAATGAAGTGGTGGCGATGGAACTGGTGCAGGCGCTGATGGCAGGCGCGCGGGGACGCAGGCTACTGTGGGAATTCGCAATTGCCAGCGAAGAGCAGCTGCAACCGGAATTCGCGGAGCATCCACTGCGGGCGGCGATGTTCTATGCCGCGCATCGGGTCGCGGTCGAACGTGGCGAGAGCGTTGGCCTGTTTGGCATGGACGAGCCAGGCGTGCCCGATACCAGTGTCGAGGAGATTGCACGGCTCCTTGATGTCGCCAGCCTGGTGACGCCCACTGCGGCGCTCCTGCAACACGCGCTAGTTCGTTCGGTGGACTACGCGCGCTATTGGCAGGAACCGGATGGGGAAGACACCCTGCTGGCGTTGCCGGCTTTCGCCGCGCCTCTTGAGCGGGTCGCCCGGCATCTGGCGGACAGCGGGCTCGCGGACTGGTGGATGGATCCCGTGGATCTGCGCAACCAGTTCAAGGTGGAGTTCGACCAGCATGATCCCGTGGGTAAGTCGCAAGCTCCCGATGACGATGCCCTTGGCATTTTGCAGGACTGGAGGGGCGCGGTTCTGGCGACGGAAGCCCGCGATGCCGCGGAACTGCATAACAGCCAGCTGGGCAGCTTCAGTGGCGAATGGTGGTCCAAGCCCAGCAGCCGCCTGCCCGCCAGCACCGGTATCTTCCCTGGCGGCGAGCCTGTGGGCCTGAGCTGCGTGGAAGACGGTTTCGGGTGGGAACAGGCCAGCGTCAGGCACGCTAGTGTGCCTCCCGCAGCGAACATGCTGGAGATCGCCACGGCGGAGGACTGGATCCGTCTCTGCCGCGAACACGGCCTCGAGGTGTCCGCGCAGAAACGCCACGACTGGTATTTGGCTACTGGGCGCGACGGCGCATGGATGATCCCTGATTGGCTGGCAGTGGCGCGCGACTATGACGGGGTGCATCTGGGCATTGGTGCATATCTGGCGCTCGCCGGCCAGTGCCTCGACATCGATGAGAAGTACGCCAGCGTGATTGCCGGGTGGGATCCGGACCAGACGTTCTGGTTCACCGATGAGCTGCGGTGCTATGGGCCGGCAAAGGAATGGTTCTGCTTGGATGCCAGCAACGAGGATGCGCGGTGGGTGCCTGCTGGCAATGTTCCAAGTTCATGAGCTGTCACGGGCGCAGTGGCCAGCCCCGGTTTCTGGTGCAATGGGTTTCATGAATGACGCGAAAAACGATGAACTGGCCGCCGCAACCGAGGTCATTTTGCAATTGCGCTGGTCGGATCAGGATGCCCTGGGCCACGTGAACAATGCGCGCATCGTGACATTGATGGAAGAAGCGCGCATCCGCTGGACGCGCGAAGACGGAACTACTGGCCGATTCGAATTCGGCACAGTAGTGGCATCCATCCAGATCGACTACCTGCGCCCGCTGTACTACCAGCCCGAGATGCTCATCCGAATGGGCATCAGCCGGCTGGGCAACAAATCCTTCACCGTGCGCGGTATCGGCTACCAGGATGGGCAGCCGGTATTCGACTCGACCACGGTCATGGTGCCACTGGCCGCCGATGGCGTTTCGTCCCGGCCGCTGAACGAGCTGGAGCGCAGCTGGCTCAGCGAATCGCTGATCCCGGCACGCGGCTAGCCTCTCGGCGCCGCACCCGGACTGTTGAGCCGCGCTGCTAGATCGCGCAGCTTCGCTTCGGACTCAGAGCCCGGCTCGGTGGTGTAGATGAACAGGGTCTGGTCAGTTGCCCCGGTCACGTCCAGCGCCTCGTAGTTGACCTCCAGATAACCCACATCGGGGTGGTTGAACCGCTTGATTCCGTCCCGCCGCTCGACCACCCGGTGGTCGGCCCACCAGGTGCGGAATTCTCCGCTGTTCATCGATAGCTCTCCGACCAGCTGCGCGAGCAGCGGATCATGCGGATGGCGCCCGGCATCCAGGCGCAAGGTGCCGACCATCGACGCGGCGACCTGTTCCCAGTCGGCATAGCGCTGCCTGGCTTCGGGATCCAGGAAGGCCCAGCGGATCAGGCTGCGGTGGCGCACCGGCTTGGCCAGGAAATCGGTGAGCAGGCTGGCTGCCAGCGGATTCATGCCCAGCACCTCGGTGCGCCGACCACGGATGAAGGCCGGATGGGCGGTGAAGGAATCCAGCAGTTTGTGCAGGGATGGGCGCACCCGCTGGACGCTGCTTGATGGGCTGTTGCGCCCGGAGCCGGAGAGCGAGCGGGCCAGATTGAACAAATGCCCGGTCGCCGCCTCATCCAGTTCCAAGGCCTTGGCCAACGCGCCGAGCACTGATTCGGAGGGGCGCTTGTGACGGCCTTGCTCCAGCCGGGTGTAGTAGTCGGTGCTCACTCCGGCCAGGACCGCGACCTCTTCGCGGCGCAGGCCAGGAACGCGGCGCCGGGGACCACCATCGCCTGCCGGGCTGACCAGCGCCCGGCGCGCCTTGAGGAACTCGCCGAGCTCTGTATTGGAATTCATCGGAGCAGTCCTTTCATCCGCGGGCCGCATCGCCCCGGTCTCATCCTAGCCCTGCCTGCGGTGCTGGTCCGAGGCCAGAACTATCCTAGGACTGGCATACCCCGGATCAATGTGCCACTTCCCACGGCCCCCGGAGCGGTGCATTAGTGATGGACTATTAATGCCACTGCCACCGTCATCCTGGAGAGCGCATGCCCAAGCCAGCCAATTTCTTGCCCACCTACGAATCGGCTCCAGCACCCGCGCGGTCACCGCGCGAACCGCTGCTGGAGCGGCCCGCGAGCAGGCCTGCCGGGATCCGCGCCCTGCTGCGCGATCTGGGCGCGGTCTATGCCAGCAATGGGGTGATCGGCCTGGTCTTCTCAGCCTCTGGCCCCATCGCGGTCACCCTTGCCGTGGGTGCCGCGGGCGGGCTATCCCAGGCCGAGATGGCTTCCTGGGTTTGCGGGATCTTCCTCTCCGCCGGGTTGGCGACCATCGTGATGTCCCTGCTCTACCGCCAGCCGCTGGGCTTCGCCTGGTCCATCCCCGGCACGGTGCTGCTGGGTCCTTCGCTGCAGCACCTGTCCTTCGCCGAAGTGGTCGGGGCGTTCTTCGTCTCGGGGGTGCTGGTCCTGGCGCTGGGAGCCACCGGGGTAGTGCGCCGGGTCATGGCGGCCATCCCGATGCCGATTGTGATGGCCATGGTGGCGGCGGTCTTCCTGCGCTTTGGCACCGACATCGTCTCAGCCACCCAAGCCAACCCGGTGGTGGCCGCTCCCATGGTGCTGGTCTTCGTGCTGCTCAGTGCGGTGCCGGCGCTGGGCCGAAAACTGCCACCGGTGCTGGGCACGCTGATCGCCGGCATCATTGCCGTGGCCGCCAGCGGGCAGTTCGCATTGGATGCCGCGGGCGGTCCGGTACTTGCCACCCCGGTGTTCACCGCTCCGGAATTCACCTGGGCCGCGCAACTTGAACTGGTGGTACCGTTGGCCATCACCGTGCTGATCGTGCAAAACGGCCAGGGCGTTGCGGTGCTGCGTGCCGCCGGGCACCAGCCGCCGGTCAATGCCTTCGCCCTGGCCTCCGGCGGTTTCTCAATCCTCAACGCCTGCTTCGGCGCGGTATCCGCCTGCGTCACCGGGCCCACCAACGCGCTGCTCACCTCATCGGGCGAAAAGCACCGCCACTACACAGCGGCGGTGGTCTATGGATTCCTGTCCCTGGTCTTCGCCCTGCTGGCTCCGACGCTGACCCGCTTCATGCTGGCCACCCCTGAGGCATTCGTGCTGGCCTTGGGAGGCATCGCCATGCTCAAGGCCCTGCAGCAGGCGTTCGTGACGGCCTTCGCCACGAAGTTCTCCCTTGGCGCGCTGGTGACATTTGTCGTGACAATTTCCGGTCTGGACCTGTTCAACATCCACGCGGCCTTCTGGGGCATCCTCTTCGGCTATGCCGCCTCCCGGCTCATGGAGCGCGGCGACCATGCCTCCGCGGCCGGGTAATAGCGCGGAGCTCCTGTCGTTCCGGGACCACGCCGGTTCGTGATGGTCGCGCCAGCTGGCTAAGCTGGCGATAGCTGGCATCAAAGGATTCGGACAGGACGGTCATGGCCGCGGGCAGCATGTATCGGGTGGGAGTAATGGGCTATGGCGCCATCGGCTCCGTGGTGGCGGATCAATTGGCTGCCGGGAGCGTGGCGGGCGCCCAGCTTGAAGGGGTGATCCTGCGCCGGCATCAGCCGGGGCTGGAACATGAACAGTTGAATCTCCAGCAGGCGCTGGAGCGCTGCGACCTGGTGGTCGAATGCGCGGGCCAGCACGCTGTGCGGGAGCATGCGGTGCGCATCCTGGAGGCAGGGGTCGACCTGCTGGCCAGTTCCATGGGAGCGCTGGCCGACCCGGATCTTGCCGCATCAGTGCAAGCTGCCGGGCCAGGCCGGCTGATCAGCACCGCCGGGGCCATTGGCGGATTGGACCTGCTTGGTGCGGCGGCACGAATGGGCGGCATCGAGCAGGTGCTGGTAACTACGCGCAAGCTGCCGGCCACCTTGGTGCAGCCGTGGATGGATGCGCGGCGGCGCCGCGAACTGGAGCAGGCCAGCGGCCCGGTAGAGGTATTCAACGGTCCGGCTGCGGTGGCGGCCCGCGACTTCCAGAAGTCGCTGAATGTCGCCGCGGCAGTGGCCTTAACAGTGGGGGATTGGGACGCGGTGCAGGTCAGGCTGCTCGCCGATCCGGCGGCAGAGCTGACCGAGCACCTCATCGAAGCGCACGGGCCAGCCGGCGAGTACAGCTTCTCGGTCAAGAATTACCCATCGCCGCGCAACCCGCGCACCAGCGGCATCGTCCCGTGGGCCTTGCTGCACTCGATCCAGCAGGCCGCGGATGCGCGGCGCTAGCGGCTAGTTGCCTTCGGCCGCCGCGTACTCGTCCAGCACCTTCTTGCCGATCTTGAACGCCACATTCGCTGCCGGAACGGAGCAGTAAATGGCGCACTGCAAGAAGACTTCCTTGATCTCTTCCGGGGTCATGCCGTTGCGCAGGGCGGCGTGCACATGCATTTCCAGCTCTTCCCAGTATCCGCCGGCAATCATTGCAGTCAGCGTGATGGCGCTGCGGGTGGTGCGTGGCAGGCCTTCGCGGGTCCAGATGGTGCCCCAGGCGTAGCGGGTGATCATCTCCTGGAATTCGTCGGTGAACTCGTTCGAGTTCTTGGTGGAACGATCCACGTGCTCATTGCCCAGGACCTGGCGGCGCACCGCCATGCCGGCATCGTAGGTGTCGCCAGGAAGGCGTGATGATTCAGTCATTGTCTGCTAGTCCTCGCTGCTAGTTGGCCAGGAAGAAGTCGACCAGCAAGGCCGCAGTTTCTTCCGGTGCCTCGGCCGGGGCCAGATGGGCTGCCGAATCAATGACCGCCATGGTTCCGTGCGGTGCATTTTCGGCAATGAATTCAGCGTCTGCAGGAGGGCAGACCTGGTCCTGCGCGCCGTTGATGGCAATAATCGGGTCGCTGGTGGAAGCCAGCTGCTCGCGCACGTCGAATCCTGCCAGGGCGCCGCAGACGTGGGCGTAGGCGAATCGGTCGGCGTCCTGCAGGCTGTGCAGCAGCTCGGTGCTGATCACCGGCTGCTTCTCGATGAACCCCGGTGCGAACCAGCGTTCGGCGGAACCGGCGACCATGGTCGGGGTGCCGGCCTTGGCGACCAGCTCGGCACGGTCGGTCCACGCTTCCGGGGTGCCGATTTTCGCCGCCGAGCAGATGGAGGATAGCCCGTCGAAGAAGCCCGGGTGGTCTACCGCCAGCTGCAGTGCGGTTGCCCCGCCCACCGAAACGCCCGCGTAGTACAGCTTGGAGCCCTCGGCGATGACGCCGTCGGCACGCAGCGCCTGAACAACTTCGGTGACCCCGGTGGCCAGCTCGGCCAGCGTGAATTCCTCCGTGGATGGCTTGCTCTCGCCATGCCCCGGAAGGTCCCAGGCAATGACCTGGAAGTGCTCTTTGAGGTAGGGCAGGGCCGGTGCCCACAGCGGCAGGGCGGCGGTGCCCAGCGAGGGGCCGGCAATGAGGGTGGGAAGTTCCTTGCTGGTATGCAGCAAGGAGGGGGTTAGTTGCGGGACTGCCATAGTTCCTTCCGTGCCGAGTAATCGGCGAGTACGGTATCGGTGAAGCGATCCGCGGCACCGAGGTAGCCGGCTGGATCAAGTAATTCGTCGAGGTCCTGGTCGCTTAGATCATGGGTGGGGATTTCCAGGCGCAGCAGTTCGCGCAGGGAAACATCCTCGTCCAGGCTGCGGCGCACCAGCGCCTGGATGGCCGGTTTTCCGCCAACCACCAGTGGAGCCAGAACGGCAGCGAGGCGCTCGGAGAGCACCGCATCCCCGCCCAGGGCGAGGTTCCGCTCGATGGCAGCGTGATTCACCGTCAGGCCGTTGGCCAAGAATGCGGCGTGGAAGGCGGCGCCGGAAGCCAGCCGGGCCAGTTCGCGCAGGGCGCTCCATTCGGCATGCCAGCCGCCATCAGGGCGTTCATCCACTGCGGTACCGGCAGCGGTGAACAGTGTGGAGAGCAGGCCGGGGGCACTGAACGCCGCATTGCGCAGCAGCACCGAGCGCACCGGGTTCTGCTTCTGCGGCATGGCCGAGGAACCGCCCTTGCCAGCCTCGCGCGGTTCGGACAGCTCGCCGATTTCCGGGCGGGAGGCGGTGAGCACATCCGCGCCGAAGGTCCCCAGCGCGGCAATGGCCGAACCCAGCGCGGAGCCGAGTTGGAGGATAGGCATGCGGTTGGTGTGCCAAGGCGTTCCCGGATCGGCCAGGCCCAGCAGATCCGCCAGTTGCGAGGCCAGCGACTTGCTCGTGGCTGTTTTTTCCGTGTGTCTGGAGAGCAGCTGCTCCAAGGATGCGAGCGTTCCCACCGCTCCGCCCCACTGCAGGCGCAGCTGCCCGGTGGCGGCGTCCAGCTGCCGTTCGGCATCCAGTACAGCAGTTAACCAGCTGGCGGCCTTCCACCCCAGGGTAGTGGGCAGAGCATGCTGGGTCAGCGAGCGGGCAATGCACACGGTGGACCGGTGCTCGCGCGCCAGGGCCGCCAACCCGCCAGCGGTGCTGCGCAGATCGGCCAGCGTGAGCGTGATCGTCTTGGAGAGCACCAGCATCAGCGCGGTGTCGATGATGTCCTGGCTGGTCGCCCCGCGGTGCAAGGCGGTGCTGGCAGTTTTCGCCGCGCCATCATGCGTGAGCAGCTCTCGCATCATGCCCAGCAGCGGGATCAGCGCATTGGCGCCATCCGGCGTCTTGGACGCCAGCAGCGCCAGGTCGTAGCGGTCCACGCTGGCCACCTCGCGCACCGCCTGCGCATCCTCGATGCTGCACAGGCCGGCGTCCGCCTGGACCTGCACCCAGGCGGCTTCGGCATCCAGCATCCCCTGGACGAAAGCCGCGTCGCTGGCCAGCGCCGAGGCCGCGGTACCAGCCCAGGCAGGGGCCAGTACGCCGTAGTCTGCGCCTTCCATTCGGTCCCTCGATTCTTAACTGTAAGCGTGCACGCCGTTCTTCTAGAACTCTAGTGCCCGGCAACGGGCGAAACCCCGCCGGGTGCTTCAACGCCCGTAACAGTACGGGCGCCGGGGCAGCCTGGCGGGGTGGTGCGATGAGTTCTAGCTTTCGCGCGGGTAGGACAGGAACACCGTCTCGTTCTCGCCCTGCAACCGGATGTCGAAGCGCAGCGAGCCGTCCTGTTCGCGGGTGGCGATCAGCGTGGAGCGTTCTGCTTCGCTCAGCGATGCCAGCAGCGGGTCATTGGCCAGCGCTTGCGTGTCCTCCGGCAGGTAGATGCGGGTGAACAGCCGGTTGAGCAGGCCGCGGGCGAAGACCGTGAGCATGATGAACGGCGCCTTGCCTTCTTCGGTGGGGCCAGGGTTCACCGTGGTGAAGGTGTAGTGCCCGACGTTGTCCACGGCCACGCGGCCCCACCCGGTGAAGGTGTAGCCGTCGCGGACCAGCGAGCCGTCGCGCGAGACGACCTTGCCGTGCTCGTCGGCCTGCCAGATTTCCAGCAGCGCGTCCGGGATGACCTCGCCGTTGCCATCGGTGATGACCCCGTGCAGGCGCACCGAGTTCGGGTTGGCCTGGCTGGCCAGCTCGTTGTCCTTCTCGAAGGGCAATGCATAGCCGTAGAACGGGCCGATGGTCTGTCCCGGGGTCGGGACGAGTTTCAGTTCAGGTGCCTGTGCCATTTAGTGCTCTCCCTCTTCGTCTTCCATCCAGGTGCGGTTGCTGCCGGTGAGCACGATGTCCCAGTTGTAGCCGGTGGCCCATTCGTGGCTGGTCAGCGAATGGTCGTAGGTGGCGACCAGGCGGTCGCGGGCCTTCGCATCGGTGATCGACTGGTAGATCGGATCCAGCGCGAACAGCGGATCGCCGGGGAAGTACATCTGGGTGATCATGCGCTGGGTGAAATCGGTGCCGAACAGCGAGAAGTGGATGTGCGCCGGGCGCCAGGCGTTGTGATGGTTCTTCCACGGGTACGGCGCCGGCTTGATGGTGGTGAACGAGTATTCGCCGTTCGGGCCGGTGATCGCCCGGCCTACGCCGGTGAAGTTCGGGTCGATCGGGGCCGGGTGCTGGTCGCGCTTGTGGATGTAGCGGCCGGCGGCGTTGGCCTGCCAGATTTCCACCAGCTGCCCGGCCACCGGGCGGCCGTCGCCATCCAGCACACGGCCTGCCACCACAATGCGCTCGCCGATCGGCTCGCCATTGTGCTGGATGGTCAGATCCGATTCCAGTGCGTGCACGTCGCGCTGGCCGAAGGCCGGGGAGTGCAGCTCGATGGTTTCCGGATCCGCGTGATGCAGGTTCTTGGTCGGGTGGCGCAGCAGCGAGGAGCGGTAGGGTGCGAAATCGATGCGCGGCTGGGTTTCGGCCTTCTTGCCGGCCAGGACTTCCTGGCGGTAGGCCTCGTGGATGTCTGCGATTTCGCCGCTGATCTCATCTTGGCTGGCGGTGGTTGCCGCCGGGTCCAGCAGATGCGAGTTGGCGAAGGATTCGGCTTCGGTGCCGTCCTGGGGTGTGGTGCCGGTGCTCAATGCGGGCTCCTTTCAAGGATGCGGTGGTAAGTCAGGGAGTTCAGGCGTGGGGCCAGCCGGTGTAGGACTCGGCCAGATACTGCTGGCCGAACCGCGAGGAGGTGACGGTTTCCAGCTCGCCCAGGGCGCGCTTGGCCATGAACGGGTCGCCGCCTACCGGGGTGTGCAGCATGGAGGTCATCCAGTAGGAGAAGTTCTGCGCCTTCCACACCCGCTTCAGTGCCAGGTCGGAGTAGCCTTCCAGCAGCTGGTCGCTGCCGGTGGAGAAGTAGGAATCCAGCGCTTCGAAGAGCACCTTCACATCGGCGAAGGCGAGGTTCAGGCCCTTGGCGCCGGTGGGCGGGACGGTGTGCCCGGCGTCGCCGATCAGGAACAGGCGCCCGTGGGAGAGCGGTTCGCGCACGAAGGAGCGGAAGCCCAGCACGGTCTTGTCGAAGATCGGCCCGGTCTTCAGCTGGAAGTCATCCGGCCCGTCCACGCGCTTTTGCAGTTCGGCCCAGATGCGGTCGTCGCTCCAGGCGTTCACGTCTTCGTTCGGGTCGCACTGGAAGTACATGCGCTGCACGGTTTCGCTGCGCTGGGAGATCAGCGCAAAGCCATGCGGGGAGTTGGCGTAGATCAGCTCGGGTGCGGACTTCGGCGCTTCGGTGAGGATGCCGAACCAGGCGAAGGGGTAGGTGACCTTGAAGTCCTGCTTGACGGTCTCGGGCATCTGGCGGCGGGCGAAGGAGCGCGAGCCGTCGGCACCGACGATCACATCAGCGTGCACCTCGAACTCGGTGCCCTCGGCGTCGGTGAAGCGGAACTTCGGGGTGGTGGTCTCGATGTCGAGGATCTCGGTGACCTCGCAGGAGTAGCGCACGTCGCCCTGGTCGCGGTGGCGGGCCGCGGACAGGTCCACGAACACCTCGTTCTGCGCGTAGAGGGTGACGGTGGCGTCCACCAGGTCGCGGAAGTCCAGCGGGTGGGATTCGCCGTTGAAGCGCAGGTCGATGCCGGCGTGCTCGTCGCCGTGGGTGAGCACGCGGCCGTCGACGCCGGACTCGGTGAGCATCTGCACCGCTTGGGCTTCGAGGATTCCGGCGCGGTGGGTGTTGCGGATGGTTTCGTGGTCGCGCATTTCCACGACGATGTTATCGATGCCGGTCTTGGCCAGCAGATGCGAAAGCATGAGCCCGGCCGGACCGCCGCCGATGATGCCGACCTTGGTCTTGAGGATGCGTGGATTCTGGACCATGGGACCTTGCCTTGCTGTCGTCTGGGCCATGTCCCACGCGGCCGGCTGCGTTGCCGGGCGGGGTCATATGGCCGAGGGAAGTATTGGGGAACTTCCACAAGCATGCGATGCGGGTGACCTGGCCGACAGCCAAGTTCTCAATGAATGAGAATAATCAAGGAATGGCTACTGCGTTTCGGCCAACGCCACGCGGGATAGCAGGTCGCGCAGCTGGAGGCGTTCATCGGGGGTGAGCGCCTCGAGGGTTTCATTTTCGTTCGCCTTGGTAACCTTCCTGGCCTGCGCGTAGAGCTTGCGCCCGGCGTCCGTGGCCACGATGACCTTGGAGCGGCGATCCTTGGGATCCGGCATGCGCGTGACCAGCCCGCTGGATTCCAAGCCGTCCACCAGAGGGACGATCTGGCTGGGATCCAGGGCCAGGAATTCTGCCAGATCGCGCTGGGTTGGCACGATGTCGCTGCAGGCCAGCGAGAGCACCGAGTAGGACCGCACCTTCAAGCCCAGGGGCTTCAGTGCTTGGTTGGCCCGGCTTGATCCCAGGGAGCGCATGCGCGCCACCAGGAAGTTCAGCTCCTGCACGAGATCGCATTTCATGAACTGTTCTTCCTTCGCTGATTTGGCGGTGATTTTATTGCTCACTCCACTATCCCCATTTTTCATGAAAAAATAAACCATTGACTTTCTCAAGGATTAAAGATCTTATGTATGTAGTCAAGGTTCCCACTTTCTACCAAGGGGGAGCAATCGAAACACCCATTGAAATGGAGAACTCATGTCGCTAGCAGGAAAAGTTGCCATCGTCACCGGAAGCGGACGCGGACTGGGTCTGAGCTACGCGCAAGAATTGGCTCGCCAGGGCGCGGCGGTCATCATCAACGATGTTGACCCAGCTGCTGTGGAAGCTGCAGTTTCCTCCATTGCCGCAGCCGGCGGCAAAGCCGCCGGCATCGTCGCGGCCGTCGGCTCCACCGAAGCCGCCAAGGCGCTGGTGGCTGGCGCAGTCGAGAACTTCGGCCGCTTGGACATCCTGGTGACCAATGCAGGAGTGCTGCGCGACAAGTCGCTGCTGAAGATGACCGATGAGGATTTCGACCTGGTCATCAACGTCCACCTGCGTGGCACCTTCACTTGCGTCCGCGAGGCCTACGCCTACTTCAAGGAGAACGATATCCGCGGCCGCATTATCGCCATCGGTTCACCGACCGGGCAGCGCGGCAACTTCGGGCAGACCAACTACTCGGCAGCCAAGGCCGGCATCGTGGGCATGGTGCGCACCTGGGCGCTGGAAATGAAGCGCGCCGGCATTGCCGTCAACGCTGTCATCCCGGTGGCTGCCACCGAAATGACCAAGACGGTTCCGTATTTCGCCAAGGCCGTCGAGGCTGATGAGCGCGGCGAAGCCATGCCTGACTTCTTCCGCAAGGATCTGGGCTTCGGCACCGCAGACGATGTGGCCGGACTGATCGCATTCCTGGCTTCCGAGGAAGCAGGCGGCATCACTGGCCAGGCTATTGGCGCCGGCGGCGACCGCCTGCAGCTGTGGAGCCACCCAGAGGCCATCGCCTCGGAATTCAACGACGGCGGCTGGGACTATGCAACACTTCAGGAGCGGTTCCCCTTCGCGGGCAACCAGCAGTCCGTTGGCGAGAAGTTCCCGGAGCTTCCTGAAGAACTCCGCCCAGAACCAGCCAAGTAACCTCCGGAGGAAAACCCGTGACTGCACGCTATGAATTAGGAGTCGACTTCGCGGCTTTGGACGCCATCGATATGCACGTGCATCTTGAAGTCGACGAATGCGGCCACAAGGCCATGCCGGAAGACCTCTTCGATGCCTCGGCGGCCTATTTCAAGTCGGAAGACCGGACCCCGTCCATCGACAGCATTGCGCAGCTCTATCGCGAGCAGAAGATGGCAGCGGTGGTCTTCACGGTCGATGCGCGCACCGCACTGGGCCATGAGCCGAACTCCATCGAGGACCTGGTGGAAGGGTGCGCGCGGAACAATGACGTGCTGATTCCCTTCGGTTCGGTGGATCCGCGCCGCGGCAAGCAGGCAATTGAAGACGCACGGTACCAGGCCGAGACCTTGGGCGTGCGCGGCTTCAAGTTCCATCCGTCATTGCAGGGTTTCGACCCGAGCGATGAAAGCTTCTACCCGCTCTGGGAGACGCTGCAGGAACTGCGCCTGCCCTGCATCTTCCACACCGGGCAGAACGGAATGGGCGCAGGGCTTCCCGGCGGCCGAGGCATCAAGCTGCGCTATTCCAATCCGCTGCTGCTGGACGATGTTGCCGCGGACTTCCCTCACCTGGTCATCATCATGGCGCACCCTTCGGTGCCGTGGCAGGACGAGGCGAACTCGATTGCCACGCACAAGGCGAATGTCTACATCGACCTCTCGGGCTGGAGCCCCAAGTACTTCCCGGCCTCGCTGGTGAAAATGGGGAATAATGTGCTTTCGCGCAAGTTGCTGTTCGGCACCGACTTCCCGCTGATCACCCCGCAGAAATGGCTGGGCGCATTTGCCGATCTGGAGCTGAGGGACGAGGTCCGCCCGGGAATCCTGAAGGGCAATGCACTGCGCGTGCTGGGGGTGGAGGGCTGATGGAAGCCGTAGCCACCAGTGACTTCTACGGATTCACGGACTTGCTCAGCGAGGCCGAGCGCAGCGCGTTGTCGCGTCTGCGTGGCCTGCTTCAGGAGTACGTGCGCCCGGTGCTCGATGAGTACTGGGAACGCGGGGAATTCCCGGAGCAGATCGTCGCGCCGCTGGTCGACGCCCAGCTGATGGAACCAGCCGAAGTGCTCCAGGCTGGCGAGCGGCCCACGGGCCTCTACGCCGGTTTCCGCAACTTCGAACTGGGTCGTATGGATGCCTCGGTCGCCACCTTCTACAACGCGCAATCGGGACTGTTCCGCACCACCGTGAATCTCGGCGGAAGCCCAGAGCAGGTGGCGCAGCTGGAACCGCAGATCACGTCCTTCGCCTACAAGGGCGTGTTTGCCCTGACCGAGCCGGAGCACGGCTCGGACATCGCCGGCGGGCTGGCAACCTCAGCCAAGCGGGAACAGCGCGACGGGGAAGACGGCTGGCTGATCAACGGGGCAAAACGCTGGATCGGTGGCGCCGGCCAGGCAGATGTTCTGGCGGTTTTCGCCCGCGACAAGGCTGACTCCCAGGTCAAGTGCTTCCTGGTGCCAACGAATGCGCCGGGCGTGAAGATCAGCAAAATCCCGGGCAAGACCAGCCTGCGCATCATGCAGAACGCGGATATCGAGCTGTCCGGAGTCTGGGTTTCGGCCTCCGCCCGTCTGGAGAAGATCAACTCCTTCGCGGACGTCGCGGCTTGCCTGCGCAATATGCGCTCGGATGTCGCCTGGATTGCCACCGGCGTGTGCTTCGGAGCATATGAATCGGCCCGCGACTACGTCGCCAAGCGCAGCCAGTTCGGCAAGCCGCTGGGCTCCTTCCAGCTCGTCCAGGAAAAACTGGCGCATATGCTCTCCAATGCCACCGCCAGCTTGGCCATGGTGGTGCGGCTGACCCAGCAGCAGGAAGCAGGCATCTACCGCGACGAGAACTCGGCGATGGCCAAGATGTTCACGGCCCGGATGCTGCGCGAGACCGCGGCGCTGGCCAGGGAAGTATGCGGCGGCAACGGGATCTTGCTGGAGAACAGCGTGGCCCGCCATCACGCGGATGCCGAAGCCATCTATTCCTACGAGGGCACCCACGAGATCAATTCGCTGATCATCGGCCGGGCCATTACCGGCGTCAGCGCCTTCCGCTGACTTCTGCAGCACCGGACTTCAGCAACAAACGACTACAACATCAGGAGAAACACCATGGCACCGACCATTTTGGATTACGCAGACCTCGCCACCGCCAAGGGCAAGGACCTGGGCTACAGCGAGTACCGCGTGGTCACGCAGGAGCAGGTCAACACCTTCGCCGACGCAACCGATGACCATCAGTGGATCCATACCGATCCGGAAAAGGCCAAGGACGGCCCCTTCGGCGGTCCGATCGCCCACGGCTACTTGACCTTGAGCCTCCAGATCGCCTTCTGGAGCGAGCTCTTCGACGTCACCGGCGTGAAGACCAAGGTCAACTACGGCCTGGAAAAAGTCCGTTTCCCATCGCCCGTGCCAGTGGGCGCCAAGGTCCGCATGAAGGCTCAAATCGCCGAGGTGGAAGAGGTCAAGGGCGGCTACCAGATCGCCGTAGACCAGGTAGTTGAAGTGGAGGGCGGCACGAAGCCGGCCGTCGTCTCCCGCGGGATCTACCGCTTCTACGCCTAGTCCGCAGCACTGCTGGGCCTGTGCTGCACCGCATCGATCGACCTAACGAAAAGAGTGACAGATGTTGAATAAGGGGTTTGGCAACTGGATCCACCGGCGCCGGGTGAAATCCGCGCAGCAGGTTGCGGTGATCCATGCGGGGGTCAGCCTGAGCTACGCTCAGCTCGCCGAACGCATCGACAAGCTCAGCAGCGCCTTGGCCGCCCAGGGGATCACCCGGGGCAGCCGGGTGGCGTTCCTCGGCGCCAACCACGCCGCCTATCTGGAGACCATGTTCGCCGCCACGCAGCTCGGGGCGCTGTTCGTTCCGCTCAACGTGCGCTTGGCTCCGAGGGAACTTAACTTCGCCTTGCGCGATTCGGGCAGTGAGGTGCTGATCTATGTCGAGAACTTCGCCGCAGAAGCGCATGCAGCCATCGAGGGCAGCCCGGTGGCCCAGGCATGGGACGTTGCGCTGGTCCCCTGCGAAGACAGCTCCTACGAGCGGGCCTTGCAAGCCGGTGAGGCAACCCACCCGGACCTGGCCGTGGAACTCGAAGACCCAGCCATCATCCTGTATACCTCGGGCACTACAGGCACACCCAAGGGCGCGGTCCTCACCCACGCGAACATGACATGGAATTCCTACAATGTCATCGTGGACTACGACATCACCAGCACATCGGTGGTCCTGCTCATCGCTCCGCTATTCCATGTGGCGGCACTGGGCATGGGCGCGCTGCCGGTGCTGCTCAAGGGCGGAACCGTTGTGCTGCAGGAGCGCTTCGAACCAGCGGCGGTCCTGGATGCTGTGGAACGCTACCAGGTCACTCAGCTTTCGGGAGTGCCAACCACCTTCCAGCTGCTGGCCGAGCATGAGAATTGGGCGAACACGGACTTATCCTCGCTGCAGATGCTCACCTGCGGCGGCTCGGCCGTGCCGCTGCGCGTGCTGGAAGCCTACGAAGCCCGCGGACTGGGATTCAGCGGCGGGTACGGGCTGACCGAAACCGCGCCGGGGGCCACGTTGCTGCAGGCGGTGCATTCGCGTCCGAAAATGGGTTCGGCCGGCTTGCCGCACTTCTTCACCGATATCCGTATCGCCGATTCACTGGGCAATGAACTGCCCGCCGGCGAGGTCGGCGAAATCCTGATCAGCGGTCCCAACGTCATCAAGGAATACTGGAACCGTCCCGAAGCGACGGCCGGGTCATTCTACGAACCCGACTGGTTCCGTTCAGGGGATATCGGGCATGTGGACGAGGAGGGTTTCCTGTTCATCTCGGACCGCCTGAAGGACATGATTATCTCCGGCGGAGAGAACATCTATCCGGCAGAAGTCGAGCAAGCCATCATGGAGCTGCCCGAAGTCGAGTCTGTCGCTGTCATCGGGATCCCGGATGACAAATGGGGCGAAGTGCCGCGCGCAATCGTCGTGCTCAAGCCCGGCAGCTCAATGTCCCAAGAAGGCATCATGGCACATCTCGATGGCCGGTTGGCACGCTACAAGATTCCGCGTACAGCAGTATTCCTCGAGGAACTGCCTCGCACGGCCAGCGGCAAGATCCGCAAAGCGGATCTGCGCAAGCAGTACAGCTGAGGATTCCCAGCCCGGGCGCTTCCGGAAGCGCTCGGGCTGGAACGCGTTGGCCATCGGTCAGGATCTGGCCAGGAATCCCTGAAGTTAAATCGTTATAAGATCAACCATTGACTTTTTCAATGATTGATCTAGTCTGGATATGTGTCTCAAATCACACGCAATTCGCGGTCCGCCAATGGGGACCGGGACACTGGCTTTCTAGGGGGAAACATGAATAAGCGCTGGTCTACATTGCTCGCAGGTGCGGCGGTCCTGTCATTGGGCCTGGTTGGCTGCGGCGGAGGGTCGCTCTCCGGCTCGGAGGGATCCGAGGGAAGTAATTCGGCAGCTGCTGAAGACGGCTCGTTGACCAAGATTACCGTGGGCATCCTGCCCATCGCGCCGTCGGTAGCAGTGCAGCAGGGCATCGATGCCGGCACCTTCGAGAAGCACGGGTTGGATGTAGAGCTGAGCACCTCCAATGCCGGCGCGGCGATGCTGCCAGCAGTGTCCACCGGCGAATTGGCGATTGCCGTAGGCAACCCGCTGTCGGTGATGACCGCCGCGGACAAAGGCCTGGATATGAAGATCGTCACCGGCTACTCCGCTTCCCGCTCCTCCGGCGAAGACGTCAACGGCGTAGTTGCCCGCAAGAGCTCGAATATCGGCGGCTGGAAGGACCTGGCCGGGAAGACCACGTCGGTCAACGCGCTGCGCACCCAAGGGGATCTGACCATCATGGAATCGGCGGAAATGGACGGTGCCAATCCCGAGGACCTGAAGTTCAGTGAAATGCCGTTCCCGGATATGGAAGCCCAGCTGGACCGCGGCAATGTCGACGCGATCTGGGTTCCCGAGCCGTTCCTCTCCCGTGCGCTGGCCAACAAGGACAACGAATTGGTGGGCTACCCGAACCAGGACGCCATTGTCGGCATGCCGACCATGGTCAGCTTCACCAGCGGCAAATTCGCCGCGGAGAACCCCGAAGTCATCACGAACTGGAAGGCCGCAATGGCAGAAGTGCTCGACGCGGCTGAAGGCGATCCGGACGCAGCACGCGCCATGCTCCCGGATTTCATCAACATGGACGCCAAGGTGGCCGAAGGCCTGGTAATGGAAACCTGGAACGCCGAGACCCCGATTCCCGAACTGACCAAGCTCGGCGATCTGGCAGCCAAGTTCGGATTCCTGGACAAGGCCCCGGACATGGACCAGCTGGTCATCAAGTAATCCAACCGCTTCGCATTCGCGCTGCCGCGGACCCAGAAGCCGGGTCCGCGGCAGCAACCGCACCTCAATGGGGGAATTTGCCATGAAACACTCGTTCAAGCTCGCGCTCGCTTCCATCTCAGTTCTCGCACTGGCCGCCTGCGGCTCCGGCTCGCCCAGTGGCGGGGCGGACAGCTCCGCCGATGCCCAGGGATCCCTGGAGCAGATCACCGTCGGCGTGATCCCGATCGTGGACACCGCACCCATCTGGCTCGGGGAAGCCAAAGGCTTCTTTGCCGAGGAAGGCCTGGACCTGGAAATCGAAACCGCCACCGGCGGTTCGGCCATAGTGCCGGGGATCCAGTCCGGCAGCTACGATTTCGCCTTCTCGAACCTCATTTCCGTGATGGTTGCCAACGACAAGGGCTTGGACATGGAATTCGTGGCCAATGGCATCTCCACGACGGGAGATGAAAGCTCCGATGTCGGTTCCGTGCTGGTCAAGGGCGATTCCAAGATCTCCTCGCCGAAGGACCTGGCCGGCAAGAAGGTTTCGGTCAACAACCTGTCGAATATCGGCGACACCACCATCAAGTCGATCGTCGAGGCTGACGGGGGAGACCCGGAGAGTATTGAATTCGTCGAGGTCCCGTTCCCTGATGCCCCGGCGGCGCTGGAGAACGGCATTGTCGATGCGGCCTGGATCCTGGAGCCATTCCAGAGCTCGGCCATGGACGCAGGGGCGAAGATGCTCTCGGCGAACTTCGCCGAGTTCGATCCGGAGCTCGATGTTGCCGGATATTTCACCTCCGCGCAGTATGCGCAGGAGAACCCCGAGGTGACGCTGAAATTCACCACGGCGATGAACAAGTCGCTGGACTACGCGCAACAGCACCCCGATGAGGTCCGCGACATCGTGGGCACCTACACCAAGATCAGCGAGGACGTCCGCGCCGGGATGGTGCTCCCGCGCTTCCGCGCGGACTTCAACCGCGAAGCAGTGCAGAAGCTCGGCGACGCGGCGCAAAGCTACGGAACTTTGTCCAAGCCGGTTGACATCGAGAAGCTGCTGCCATGAGTGCCGCAAGCGCAGTACCGGCACGGGTGCGCAGGGCCAAGCGCGCTAGGACCGGCTCAGCTGTTCCCAACGCCGTGTGGGGGCTGATCGGCATCGTGGTCTTCCTCGGCATCTGGGAATTGCTCCCGGCCCTGGGGATCGTCCAGGCCGCGTACCTTCCGCCAGCCTCGGAAGTGCTGGCGACCTTGGCTTTCGACCTCACGCTGACCGCCTTCTGGGTGGCCGTGGGCGAAACCTTGCTGGCCTGGTTCATCGGCCTGCTGGCTGCCGTGCTGCTGGCGCTGGTGCTCGGACTGGTCATCGGCATGTCTCCTTTCCTGCGCCGCGCCACCAACTCCACGATTGAATTCCTGCGCCCGATTCCTTCGGTGGCGCTGATCCCGCTCGCGGTGCTGCTGTTCGGCACCAAGATCGAGTCCTCGCTGATGCTGATCATCTACGCCTGCTTCTGGCAGGTGCTGATCCAGGTGCTCTACGGCGTGGCGGACGTGGACAACGTGGCGATGCAGACCGCGCGTTCCTACGGGTTCTCCCGTTTCCAGCGCATCCGTGACGTCATTTTTCCCACCATGCTGCCCTACCTGATGACCGGCATCCGCTTGGGTGCCGCGGTGGCACTGATCCTTGCGATCACGGCTGAACTGATCATCGGCTCCCCGGGTCTGGGCAAGGAAATCCAGCTGGCGCAGTCCGGCGGCGCAATTGCCGGAATGTATGCGCTGATCGTTGCCACCGGCCTGCTGGGCGTGGTGATCAACCTGTGCATGCGCGTGGTCGAGAAGCGCGTGCTGTCCTGGCACGCCTCGGTTCGAGGGGAAATTATCGCATGAAAACCGTGAAGTCACTGATCTTCATCGTGGCCCTGCCTGTGCTGCTGGTTCTCTGGTGGGTTGCCGCCACCGCGGGCGGAGCGAGCTTCTTCGTGCCCACCCCTGCGGATTTGGTTGCGACGTTCATCGACACCTGGATTGGCGAACGCATGTTCACCGATGTGCTGCCAAGCATCCAGCGGCTGGTTCTCGGCGTGCTCGGGGCCATCGTGCTCGGCGTGCTGCTGGGCCTGCTGGTGGGCATGAACCGCACCGCGCGGGCCATCACCGAGCCGGTTTTCGAATTCTTCCGTGCCCTGCCGCCGCCGGTGCTGATCCCGGTGCTGATGCTGCTGGTCGGCATCAACGACGGAATGAAGATCGCGGTCATCATCTCCGGCGCCATCTGGCCGGTGCTGCTGAACACCATTGAGGGCGTGCGCGCCATCGACCCGGTGCAGAACGAGACAAGCCGTTCCTACGGGATCAGCGGCTTCTCGCGGATCCGCTACCAGGTGCTGCCCAGCGCCACCCCGACCATCATGGCCGGCATCCGCCAGTGCCTGTCGATCGGCCTGATCCTCATGGTCATTTCCGAGATGTTCGCGTCCTCCTCCGGCCTGGGCTTCGCCATCGTCCAGTTCCAGCGGTCCTTCGCCGTCCCCGAAATGTGGTCCGGCATCGTGGTGCTGGGTCTGATCGGCGTCATCATGTCATTTATTTTCCAGTGGATCGAACGCCGCGTCCTGCGCTGGTACAACGGTCTGAAAGAGGTCGAAAATGCTGTCTAACCAGAATGGAACTACCGGCGGACGCACCCTGCCGGACGGCGAAGCATTGCTGTCGGTACGCGGGCTGAAGAAGGTCTACCACACCGACGGCGGCGATATCGAGGCCGTCCGCGACCTGACCTTCGATTTGGGGCACGGCGAGCTGGTCTGCCTGGTCGGCCCCTCGGGTTCGGGCAAGACCACCTTGCTCAAGTGCATTGCCGGGCTGCTGGGCGCGACCAGCGGCGAGGTGCTGCTCGATGGCCAGAAGGTCACCGGTCCGCCCAAGAAAATGGCTGTGGTCTTCCAGGAATACGGCCGTTCGCTGTTCCCCTGGCTGCGCGTGGCGGACAATGTCGAGCTGCCGCTGAAGAATGCGGGGGTGCCCAAGGCCGAGCGCAAGAAGCTGGTCGACGAGGCGCTGGAGGCAGTGGGGCTGGCCCATGTACCCAAGTCCTACCCGTGGCAGCTATCCGGAGGCATGCAGCAACGTGTCGCCATCGCCCGCGCGGTGGCCTACCAGCCGGAAGTGCTGCTGATGGATGAGCCGTTCGCGGCAGTTGACGCGCAGACGCGTGCCGATTTGGAGGACTTGATCCGCAACGTCTGGAAGAAGCTGGGCGTGACGGTGCTGTTTGTCACCCATGACATCGATGAATCCATCTACCTGGGCCAGCGGGTGATCATCCTGTCCTCGTCGCCAACCGTAGTGCAAGAGGATATCCTGATCGATCTGCCCGAGGAACGCGACCAGCTGGAAACCCGATCGCTGCAGCGGTTCACCGAGCTGCGCCACCACGTCTACGCCGAAATCCAGAAGGCCAAGCAGGGCCATCGCCCGGAAGAAGCCAAGACGAAGTTCTTGACGAACCCCAAGTAGCACCAGGAAGCCGCCGGTCCAGCAAGGACCGGCGGCTTCTTCCTGCTCGCAAGCAGCTGCTAGGCGTTCAGGTGGTCAATGAGTTGAAGCCCGCGCTCGGCCCACTGGATTTCGGCCTCTGCCCGGGAAACCAGGCCCTCATAGGTGAACCGCTTGTAGGCGATGGTGGCTTCCCAGTCCTTGCGCGGCGTGCTGTTCAAGCGCTTGGCAAGCATGGAGTTCGTTCCTTGCTCCAACTCAACAATCCGCTCCTGCCACTGCTTGAGCAGCGATTGGTAATGGGCGATATGCCGGCGCATTTGCTCGCGTGCCGCCTCGGGGTCCGCCCATTCCAAGTATGCCGCCTTGAGGTGGGCGGGGTCGCGGGTGCGCGCGTACTCCAGCGGCGTGTTCATCCAGCTCTTGAATTCGGCAATGCCCTCGTTGGTGATGGTGTATTGGCGTTTCTTGCCACGCTGGCCCCACTGCACATCTTGGCCGGTAATGAGGCCTTCGGATTCCATGCGCTTGAGCTCGGGGTAGATCTGGGAGTCCGGGGCGTGCCAGACGTGGCCTACCGAGGATTCGAAGACCTTGTACAGGTCGTAGCCGGTCATCGGCTCAACTGTGAGCAACGAAAGCAGCGCGTTGCGAAGACTCAAATCCGCCTCTTTCCAGAAATGTATTGCACATCACTATCTGCATAGCTAGTCTAATGGCATGCGAACTATCTATGTACATAGATAGTTTCGCGCATTCCACCCTGAGTAAACCACACGCTGGATCTGCCGCAGCCGAGCACTGCCGGATCCATGACCGAGAGGACCGTCATGACCGAGGTTGCAGCCAAGAGCACCACCACCGCCAAGATCATGGGCCATCCGCTGAACGCCTGGTATGTCGCAGCCTGGGACCACGAGGTCACTCGCAAGCCGATGTCCCGCACCATCGCCAAGCGTCCGGTGGCGCTGTACCGCACCGAGGACGGCAAGGCGGTCGCGCTGGCCGACTCCTGCTGGCACCGGCTGGCCCCGCTGTCCATGGGCAAGACCGTGGGCAAGGACGGGCTGCAGTGCCCGTACCACGGCATCGTCTACAATTCCGCCGGCCGCTGCGTCTCCATGCCCGCCCAGGAAACCATCAACCCTTCGGCAACGGTTCCGTCCTTCCCCGTGGTCGAGCGCTACCGCTACGTGTGGGTCTGGATGGGCGACCCGACCCTGGCCGACCCGCAGCTGGTCCCGGATATGCACCAGATGACTTCCGACCAGTGGGCAGGGGATGGCATGACCATCGCCGCTGACTGCAACTACCAGCTGATCCTCGACAACCTGATGGACCTGACCCATGAGGAATTCGTGCATTCCTCCTCGATTGGCCAGGATGAGCTCAGCGACTCGGAATTCATCACCACCCATGAGGGCAACAAGGTCACCGTGACCCGCTGGATGCATAACATCGATGCCCCGCCATTCTGGCTGAAGAACATGCGCGACAAATTCCCCGGCTTCGAAGGAAAGGTGGACCGCTGGCAGATCATCCACTTCGAGGCTCCGGCAACCATCACCATTGACGTGGGCGTAGCCAAAGCCGGAACCGGGGCGCCGGAAGGCGATCGCAGCCAAGGCGTGAACGGTTTCGTGATGAACACCATCACCCCGGAAACCGACCGCACCTCGCACTACTTCTGGGCTTTCATGCGCAATTACTGCCTGGACAGCCAGCTGATCACCACGCAGCTGCGCGATGGCGTGCATGGCGTCTTCGGCGAAGACGAGGCGATGCTCAAGGCCCAGCAGGAAGCCATTGACGCGAACCCGGACTACGAGTTCTACAACCTGAACATCGACGCCGGAGGCATGTGGGTGCGCCGGATCCTCGAATCCATGATCGCCGCCGAAGCGACTCAGCCGGACAACGTCTAGGCGCGTCCTTCCCACAAGATGAAAGGTTGGTGCCTCGATCATGGCAGCGACAAATATTGAAGTCTGGCAGGACGCGGAAGTCACCCGCAGCGTGGAGGTGGCCGACGGGATCAAGCGCATTGAGCTCGCCCCGCAACTGCCCAAGCGCGCCGAGCCGGGATCGCATATCGACCTGATGGTGCGGATCAACGGCAACGAAGCCAAGCGTTCCTATTCGGTGGTTGAATCGAGCGCCGACGGGAGAACCCTGGTGATCAGCGTGCTCAAGGCCCCGCTGTCCCGCGGAGGCTCGTCCTTCATGCACGGGCTTGCGGTGGGGGATCGGTTGCAGATCACCCAGCCCTTGCAGAACTTCCCGTTGCGCGTGGGAGCAGGGCATTACCTGCTGCTGGCTGGCGGGGTCGGCATTACCGCCATGGTGAACATGGCGTCGGTGCTCAAGCGGCTGAACGCCGACTACACGCTGGTTTTCGCCGGACGCACTCGTTCGGCCATGGCCTACCTGGATCAGCTGCAGGCAGAGCACGGTTCCCGGCTGGAGGTGCACGTCGATGACGAAGGCACCTCGCTGAAGGTCGATCAGCTGTTGGCCCGCGCCGGCGAAGAGACCGAACTGTACATGTGCGGGCCGATCAGGCTCATGGATGCGGTGCGCCGGGGCTGGCTCGAGCGCGAACTGGAACCTTCGGCGCTGCGCTATGAAACCTTCGGCAACTCGGGCTGGCATGACCCGGAAGAATTCATAGTCCGGGTTCCCAAGCTGGACCTGGAAGTGCGGGTCCCGCAGGGCCGGTCCATGCTCGAAGCCCTGGAAGATGCCGGCGCGGACATGATGTCCGACTGCCGCAAGGGCGAGTGCGGATTGTGCGAAGTGCGCATCACCGAGATCACCGGGCGCATCGACCACCGCGACGTGTTCTACTCCGAACGCCAGAAACGCCAGTCGAGCAAGATAAACTGCTGCGTCTCGCGCGCCATCACCTCGCCGACCGGCGCCAAGGCCGATGCCGCCGCCGGCAGCGGGCCGGCCGTGGTGACCATCGAACCGAACTAGCCGACCATCCATTTTGGCACCACCGCCCGCGCGCAGAAACCGGCCCGCGGGCGGCTCGGTGCACCCCGAAACTGGAGACAGCTCCCCATGGACATCAAGCAGAGAATCGAGAATTCGCCGATGTCGGCCTTCCAATGGCTGGTCGTCGCAGTCTGCACCTTCCTCAACGCCCTCGACGGGTTCGACGTCTTGGCGATGGCATTTACCGCGAACCAGGTTTCCGAAGAGTTCTCCTTGAACGGAGCGCAGCTGGGCGTGCTGCTCAGTGCCGGCCTGTTCGGGATGGCTGCCGGGTCGCTGTTCCTGGCCCCGTTTGCGGACCTGTTCGGACGCCGACCGATGCTGCTGGGCACCACCGCGCTCGCCGCCGCGGGCATGTTCCTCTCATCCACCGCGGATTCCATGACGAGCCTTGCCATCTGGCGCATTGTCACCGGGCTGGGCGTCGGTGGCATCCTGGCCTGCACCAACGTGATCACCAGCGAGTACTCCAATGGCCGCTGGCGCGGCATGGCGGTGAGCATCTACACCGCTGGCTACGGCGTCGGCGCCACCCTGGGCGGCATGGCAGCGGTCTGGCTGCAGGCGCACTACGGCTGGCGTTCGGTCTTCATTTTCGGCGGCGTGCTGACCATGGTCGCCTTCCTCGCCCTGCTGGCAGTCGTCCCCGAATCCGTGGACTTCCTGCTCACCCGGCGCACCGAGCGCACTGCCCAGAAGCTGGGCCGGCTGGCCCGCAGGATGCGCCTCGGAGCCGAGGACGTCATGCTGCCCGAGCAGGGCAGCAACGCGTCCGCGTCGGGCCGCAATGCCGTCTTCGCGCTGTTCTCCCCGCAGACCAGACGGGTGACCACGGTGATCTGGGTGGCCTTCTTCGCCGTGATGTTCGGCTTCTACTTCGTGAACAGCTGGACCCCGAAGCTGCTGGTCACCGCGGGCATGACCGAGAGCCAGGGCGTGGTCGGCGGATTGATGCTGACCCTGGGCGGCACCTTCGGCTCGTTGCTCTTCGGTGCGCTCACTGCCAAGTGGGCGGTGCGCAAGGTGCTCATCGCGTTCACCGTGATGTCTTCGGTGTTCATGGTGGTCTTCATCTCGGCGGTCGGAGTCCTCGCCCTGGCCTTCGTGCTCGGCGTTCTGGTCGGCATGCTGATCAACGGCTGTGTTGCCGGCCTGTACACCCTGGCCCCGGCCTCCTACGCCCCGCAGTCGCGCGGCACGGGCGTTGGGTGGGCCATTGGCATCGGCCGGTTCGGCGCCATCCTCGCCCCGCTGGCCGCAGGCACGCTGCTCGACGCCTCGTGGACCGCGGGCCAGCTCTACCTGGGCGTGGGCGTCGTGGTGCTGGTTGCCGCGGTGGCCCTGGCGCTGCTGCGCTCGCCGGGAACAGGCAACGCGCAGCAGCCAGCGCCCGCGCAAGCCGCAGTTCAGCCTGCCAAGGCAGAATAGGCTGTGCCTGCCGAAAACCGCAGGCAAGCGCTCTTGGAAGGAGACGGAATGCAGCACATCCCAACCCCGCCGGCACTTGAGTTCGTGGCCAGCATCGATGTCGAGGTCAGCGAAACCATCCAGATCGGCAGCACGGCCCAAGGCATCCGCAGGGTGGCCCCGATCCGGGGCGGACGCGTCGCCGGCCCCGGGCTGGCCGGGAAGGTGCTGGACGCCGGAGCCGACTTCCAGCGCTACCCATCCGCGGATCTGGCCCTGCTAGAAGCGAACTACGTGCTAGAGCTTCAGGACGGGCAGCGCATCCTGGTGGAGAACCGGGCGGTGCGCGTAGCGGCCCCTGCGGACCTGGAGAAAATGATGGCCGGGGAACGCGTGGATCCGTCCCGGGTCTACTTCCGCTGCGTCCCGCAGCTCTCGGCCGATGATTCGGGTCCGCATGCCTGGATGAACCGCACGCTGTTCCTCGGCGTGGGCGAGCGGCGTCCCGACGGCGTGCGCATCGATGTCTTCAGGGTGCGCTAGGGCGTCCCGCAGGTTGAAGCCAACGCAATTTCACCCAGGGATCTAGCGAATCCGGCAGCCATTCCGCCATGGCGCGCATCCCGAAATAGGAACTGATGCTGGGGTACGCCGTGCGGCTCGTCAGTGGGCTTACTCTGGCTTTCGACGGCAGGTTGTTCCCTTGCTGCGGCTCCTGCTGAAGCAGCTAGCAAGTTCGGGCCCGGTATGAATTGTCGGCACATGTGCCCATGGCGTTTCGGCCACGCGGAACACCTTCGACGGGCTGGAGTCGCCCACATGCTGCTGGCTGATGACATGGAGCAGAATTTGGAAGTGGTCTGGTCGCCTGGCGCATGTCGCCACGGTGAGTGGCCGATGCGCTGGAACAGCTGCGCGAAGATTCCCGGCGTCAGCCAAGAGCCGCGCAGGAGCAGGGCGAAGCCCGGGGTGATCCGCACTGATGGATCGCCCCGGGCTTCGCCCTTTCCTCGGCAGTGATGGAATCAGCTTCGCATTGCGGCGGCTTCCTGGCTTTGGGCCTCGCTGGATTTGCCGACTGTCATGGCCGAGCCCATCTCAGCGTCCAAATTCTGGATCTCTGAACCTGAACGGTCCTGCGAGCGCAGCAAGGCAACTAGAGACATGCCGGAGAATGACATCCACAGCATCGCTACCAGCCAGAGCTTCCCGCCGCCAGCTATCACCAGGGCGGTGGCGATCATCGGGGTGAAACCGGCACCGAGGGTGGACGCCAGCTGATAGCCCACCGAGGTTCCGGAATAGCGCACTGCGGTTGGGAACAGCTCGCCGGCGAAGGCGCCGTAAGGCCCGGACGTAAAGCCCTGTACCAAGCTCAGTCCCAGCACGATCGCAAGCATGAAGGCCACGGTGCTGCCCATCTCCAGCAAGGCCATCACCGGGAAGGCCAGCAGGATCGCTGCGATATTGCCCCAGATGAGTATGCGGCGGCGGCCTAGCCGGTCGCTGAGCTTGGAAGCAGTGATGATGGCCAGCACGGTGAATACCCCGCCAATGGCCTTGATGTTCAGCACTTCGGTCTGGGCGAGGGTGGCCTGCTGCACGGCGAAGGAAATCGCCCACGCACCCATCAATCCCTGTGCCATTTGGCCCGATAGTCCGGCCACCACGGCGGTCAGCAGCGGCGTGCGGTGATCGCGGAACAGCTCGGCGAGGGGGATGCGCTTCTTGGTTTTCTTAGCCGCTGCCGAGACCTCGGTGAAGATCCGCGACTCGGAAACGCGCATGCGGATGAAGATCGCCAGCATCATGAGCACTGCGGAGAAGAGGAACGGCACCCGCCAGCCCCAGGCAAGGAATTCGGCTTTGGGCAGCAGCGACATCCCGGAAAGGATCAGCGTGCCCAGGATGGTGCCCGCAGGCGCGCCCATGTAGGCGAAGGCCGAGGCGAAGCCGCGTGAGCTCTTTTTCGAGTTCTCGAAGGCCAGCAGCATCGCACCGCCCCATTCGCCGCCCACGGCAAGGCCCTGGAAAACGCGCAAGCTGACCAGCAGAATCGGTGCCCAGACACCGATCTGCGCCGTGGTGGGCAGCAGCCCCATGAGTGTGGAAGCGATGCCCATGGCCAGCACCGTGGTGATCAGGATGGCCTTGCGCCCGATCTTGTCGCCCAGGTTGCCGAAGATGAACGCGCCCAATGGGCGGGCGATGTAGCCCACGGCCAAGGTGCCGAAGGAAACGAACAGTGCGGCGTTCGGGTCCAGGCCGGCGAAGAACACTTGGTTGAAGACGATGCCCGCGGCAGTGGCATAGAGGATGAAGTCGTAGTACTCCACGGCGGTGCCCAGGAAGCTGGAAAACAGGATCCTGCGCATCTCCTTGGGATTGGCATGGTAGGTCGTGCCTTGAGGTGCCGGCGTGGGTGGCATTGCCTGCGGGTTCTGGCTCATGGCTCTGTCCTTTCGGTGCGTGCTGGGGATGCTAGTTGTTGCTGGTGCTGGCTGTTGCTGGTGCTGGCTGTTGCCGGCGCCAAGGCGGCGCGGGCAGCCGGCCCGAACGGGATCACGTCGAGGTCATCGGGAATTGAGAGCTGCCCGCTGAAGCGCGAGCGCGCCTCCTGCCAAGCCTCTGGCGGGCTGTAGCTGGGGACCAGATGGTGCAGGGCCAGATGGGCGACCCCCGCTTCGGCAGCGATCTGCCCCGCCTCGGCTGCCGTGGTGTGCGCCCGACGGTGGTGGTCCATGGTGGCCTGCAGCATTTTCGCGTCGGAGTACTGCGCTGCCAGGATGTCCAGATTGATGGCCTCGTGCAGCAGCAGGTCGGTGCCGCGGGCCAGGGCCGCCATGTTGGCGCAGGGCGCGGTATCCCCAGAAATCGTCACCGAACCGCCGGTGGTATCGAAGCGGAAGGCGTAAGCCGGGGCGGTGGGGTGGTGGGAGACCAAGATGGCTGTCACGGTGACGTTGCCATCGCGGAAGACTTCGATGGGTTCCATCGGTGGAGCCACTTCGGTGTCGGGGTCGAAGCCAATCGATTCGGGCAGGCGGATTTCTCGCGGCTCGAATTGCGTGGCGGGGGAGAGTGCCAGCGAATCGAAGATCCGGTCATTGCAGTCGGTGGCGTAGGCGGAAAGGATTCCTGAGACCAGGCCATCGATTCCGGGGGTCGGACGCGTCGGGGCGATGGGCTCGGGCACGGAGGTCGCCCGGGGAGAGAGCGGCGGCAACTTGCCGCGGTCGCCTGGACCGATGATGGGAATTGGCCCGCGAGTGGCGTTCTTCTGCTCGAAGGCGCCGAAGAGCAGCAGCGAAGGCAGATCCACGGTGTGGTCCGAGTGCATGTGGGTGATGAAGATTCCGCCCAGCTGCGACATCTGCAGCCCTGCCGCGTTGGCTTGGCGCCCAGCCCCTTGGCCGCAATCGACCAGGTACCAGGTCTCGCCGACCACCACCGCAGTGGCGATGCCGAATCTCGGGGTGCCGCGGTGGTCTTTCCACCAGCGCGGGCCGCCGGCGGTGCCCAAGGTGACGACGTATGGAATCAGGTCGGCGGGCTCGGAATGGCTCATGCTGGATCTCTCGCTTTCAACGGATGATGCCGGGGATGGACTGGTTTCCCGGGACGCTCACTCCAGTTTGGTGTCCGCCGTCACATTTGCCTAGCTAGAATTACTGCAGACGGCCATAAGGAGAACTAATGAGCGAACTGACATTGCGGCAGCTCGAATACTTCGCGGCAATCGCCGAAACCCAATCTGTGACCCAGGCAGCGCGGTTGTGCCACGTCAGCCAGGGTGCGGTCAGCCTGGCCCTCGGTCAGCTCGAGCAGGCGCTGGGAGTCACGCTCGCCATGCGCCAGCGTGGCCGCGGCGTCGCGCTGACCGCCGAGGGCCAGTAGGTTGCCACCCGGGCGAGGATTATTACCGATCAGGTGGAGCATCTGCGAGATGCGGTCTCCCAGGTGCATACCGGGCTGGCCGGGCGGCTGACCGTGGGAGTCTTCACCACGTTGGCGGTCCATGTCATCCCGCACCTCATCGAGTGGTTCAGCAGCAGGCATCCGAAACTGCAGCTCAGTTTCATCGAAGGCAGCGGCCCCGAAATACAGGAGGCACTTTTCTCCGGACGCACGCAGCTGTCCCTCGGTTATGAAACCCAATTCGGTCCCGACTGTGCGCTGGTGGTGCTCAAGGAATTCCACCGGCAGGTGGTGGTGAGCCCGGAACATCCGCTGGCCCGGCATGAGCAGATCAGTTTCGCCCAGCTGGCCGAGTATCCGGCCGCATTCCTTGATTTGGAGCCGGCGCTGCAGCATACGCTGGACGAGTTCAAGCGCCACGGTGCTACGGCGCAGGTCAGCTGGCTGCTGTCGAATGTGCCCTCCATTCATGCGGTGGTGGGCAGGGGGTTGGCGTACTCGCTGCTGATGCAACCCACGCAGAGCAGCATGGAGGACCGGCCGCTGGTCTTCCGGCCGCTCGCCGAGCACACCGAGCCCAATTCGCTGGTGGCGGCCATGCCGAAATCGGTCAGCCGCAGCGCCATAGTCGTTGAGACGCTGGCGGCCCTGCAGGGCCAATGGGCCTAGCTGGGCAGGGAACCGGCGGAATCAGGTGGTCGGAGCCAGCGCGCGGGAAATGCCCCGGGCCGCGGTGCGCAGCGCCAGCGCGGCGGAGTGCAGGATTCCCGAATCCCTGGGTACCACGACCGAGATTACCGCGATCTGGTAGCCCGACTCGTCGAGGATCGGGGCGGCGACGCCCGTGGTCTGCGGGTCGATGAAACCATCGAAGGAGGCGTAGCCGTTGCGGCGGATCTCCGCGATCTCGGCACGGAAGTCCGGGTGGGTTGCATCCATCGATGCCTGATGGCGGGCAAGATACCCGGCGATCGCATCCGGCCGGGCAAAAGCCAGCAGGGCCATGCCCATCGAGGTGCGGTGCACCGGCATCCGGCCTGCCACGCTGGCCTGGTTCACCACGGAACCTGGTCGGGAGAGCCGCTCAATAATGAGCACCTCGTCCCGGTCCAGCACCGAGAGCTGGGTATTCTGGCCGATGAGCTGGTTGATGTCCTCCATGAAGGGCAGGGCCGCCTGGCGCAGGCCAAGCGTGGACGCGCTGCGATTGGCCAGCTCCCAGAGCCGCAAGCCGAGGCGCACCTGCCCGTCCGCGTCGCGGGAGAGCAGGTCGTGGGCAGCCAGCGATTCGACCAGCCGGTAGGCCGTGGCCAGCGGGACATCCGCCCGGCGGGACAGCGCGCTGACGGTCAGCTGCGGGTTATGCGCGTCGAAGGCATCAAGGATCCGCACAAGGCGGTCCAGCATCGAATCCCCGCTGGGCGAATTGGCCATGGCACTACTCTAGACCAGCAGGCCAGCGGCCTGAGGCCAGGCGAAAGAGAGCGATTCAACTCCCGGGATGCTAGACCCGCAAACCGCAACGTGCCTAGGCTGAGCACAGGTACACCGATGACCACGGCCTTGCGGAGGGGGCCACGCGCCCGCCGGGCGAGTGGCGCAGTACAGGCGGACGAGGGGATCCGGAGCCGTGATTGCACCAGGACTTCCGGGAGGACATGATGGCAGAGCACAGCGGCACGTCGCCGGATCCAAATGAGAAGCCGAATCCTACCGTTGGGCGGCAAGTTCGGCGTCAGCAAGAAGCCGAGGAACCCCGAAGCCGAGGAATTCAGGGCGCCGATCACCAGTGCTGAACTGAGCAAGGGGCCCGGGGGACTCTTCGAGCACCCCGGTCCCAAGGTCAACTGGCGGGTATTCGTCGTTGCCGCCGCGGTCATTCTTGGATTCTCCCTGTGGGCGATGCTCGCCCCGGACGCCGCGGCCCCCGGCAATCCGCCCGATCAGCAGCCTCCTACACCGCCCACTCCAGGCCGCGGCCAGTAGGCCGAAGAAGCGGAGAATGAATTAGCCTCTCGGCATCATATTTTCCAACCGATTGATGTATTGTCGGTTGCAGGTGGGGGTGTACCTATTGAGGAGCGGGTGGACATGGTTCGAATTCATAAAGTGGAACTGGTTGCGCTGTCGGCTGCCGTGGCGCTGGCCGTCAGCGGTTGCGTCGGAGTATCCGAGGAGGGTGCCGGCAATCAGCCGGACGCCACGGCGGCATCCGGCTCGGATCCTGCGCAGCAGGCTGCCGAGGCGCCGCAACCGCCTGCGGGCTTGGAAGAGGAAACTGAGGAGGGCCTTGAAGCCGCTGTAGACTACTGGGTAGCCCTGCTGAACCATGCGGTGGCCACCGGAGACACTGCGTCGCTCAAGGAATTCTCCGCTCCGGACTGCTCGCTGTGCCAGGAGCAGATCGCCGCAATCGACCGGGTGTACGCCGAGGGCGGGAGCATTGCCGACGGGCAGTTCAGCATCGTCGAGATCTCCAGCAGCCTGGACCAGTTCCAGGAAGAAGATGGCGATGACAAGGTGGCCTTTGCCAACTTCGGGATGGAACGCGCCGCCGGCGAGATGCTCGATTCCGAGGGTAAGGCGAGCGGCCAGATTGAGCCGGTGTCCTGCCAGGGCATCGACAGCACCTGGGACGAGGTCGCCTACGACAAGGATGGGACCTTCATCGGATCGATCTGCCGGCTGGCTGTGCAGGAGCCGGAGTTCGACGAAACCACCGGGTGGCAGCCGCTGGATGTCGCTTTCAACGCCCAATAGCAGTGCACAGGTGAAAGGCGCCTCGATCGCGGCATGAAGAACGCCGGGCCCCTTGGGAAGGGGCCCGGCGTTGCTTGCAGGGAACAGCTGCTGCGCGCGGCTACGCGCTCTTCGGCTTCGGGATCTGCGCGATGACCAGGACTGCGATCAGAGCCGCGCCGCCATAGAGGAAGAACGCGCCCGGGTAGGCGGTACCCGCGGCAACCATCAGGCCGGTGACGTAGGGGCCGATGATGGCGCCGAAGCGGCCGATGCCCGAGGCCAGGCCGATGCCGGTGGCCACCATGTCGCGCGGGTACACGTGCCCGGCATAGACATACATCAGGCACTGGGCGCTGAACACGAAGATGCCGGTGACGAACAGGATCGCGGTGAGCAGCACCTGGCTGCCGAATGGCACGGCCAGCAGCAGCAGGAACACCGCGGACGCGGCGAACCAGAGCAGCGAGATGAGCTTGATGCCCTTGGCATCCGCCGCGTAGGCGCTGATGATCAGGCCGGCAATCGCGCCGAGGTTCAGCACGAAGAGCATGGTCAGCGAATCGGCCACCGGGTAGCCGGCAGCGCCCATGATCTTCGGCAGCCAGGCATTCAGGCCGTAGACCAGCACCAGGCCCATGAAGGCGGCAATCCACAAGCCGATGGAGCTGCGCAGGTACTTGGGCTTGAGCACATCCATTGCCGAGGTCCGTTCATCCGCGGCAGCCACTTCGCTATCCGGCAGCTTGAACCACAGCAGCGCCAGCAGCGCCAGGCCCAGGCCGCCGCCCAGATAGTAGAGCAGCGACCAGTGCACGCCGGCGGCCTTGCCAGCCAGCGAGGCCAGCACCGCGCCGAGGTGGTAGCCGACCATCGGCAAGTTGTTGGCCAGCGCGCGGCGTCCCACCGGCGCGTTCTCCTGCATCAGCGCCAGCGCCACCGGCATGCAGCCGCCCAGCCCGAGGCCCGCGATGAAGCGCACCAGGCCCATCATGAACGCCGAGGGCATGAGCGGGAAGACCAGCGTGAAGATCGAGAAGACGAGCACTGCGAGCAGCAGTGGGCGGCGCCGCCCGAAGCGGTCGGCCAAGCGGCCCATGAATGCGGCGCCCACGCCCACGCCGATCAGCGAGAAGGTGTTGACCCAGTTCATGGCTCCGACGCTGAAGCCGCCGACATCCGGGTCGGTGAGCATCGGGATTGTGGCGCCCAGTGCGACGATGTCGTAGCCCTCGAAGACCACGATGAAAAAGCAGAGGACGGCGATCCAGCCACCGAGTCGTTGTGGGGAGGTGCTAGTGGTGGGCGCGGACAATCTTGATCCTTTCGAAGACGCGACGCCATGGCAGTGATGCAGTTCATGACCAAGTGAGACTAGCACCTCATTCGCATGGTGACCAAAAGTTCGCACAGCGAACAGGTGGAACTGGCCAAACCCTTGTGCCCGATGGGTGGAAACTGGTAAAGTTCAATATACGAACATAAGTTCACGATGTGAACATCTTATAGCGATGGAGCAGTGAGACGATGCAGCAGGCCTACCTATACGACGCAATCCGCACGCCATTCGGCAAAATCGGCGGCTCCCTGTCCAGCCACCGTCCCGACGACCTGGCCGCCCACGTGGTGCGCGAACTGGTAGCCCGTGCTCCGCAGCTGGATAGTGCGCAAATCGACGAGTCGATCTTCGGCAACGCCAACGGCGCCGGCGAGGAAAACCGCAATGTGGCCCGCATGGCCACCCTGCTCGCTGGCCTGCCCACCTCGCTGCCGGGCACCACGATGAACCGCCTGTGCGGCTCCTCGCTGGATGCCTCCATCGCCGCCTCCCGGCAGATCGCCACCGGCGACGCGGACCTGGTCCTGGTCGGCGGCGTCGAATCCATGTCCCGCGCCCCCTGGGTGCTGCCCAAGACCGAGCGCCCGTTCCCGATGAGCAACCTGGAACTGGCCAACACCACCCTGGGCTGGCGCCTGGTCAACCCGGCCATGCCGGGTCAGTGGACGGTGTCGCTGGGGGAGGCCACCGAGCAGCTGCGCGAGAAGCACAACATCTCCCGCGAGGACCAGGACGAGTTCTCGGCCCGCTCGCACCAGCAGGCAGCCGCCGCCTGGGAGGCCGGCAAGTACGAGAACCTGGTGGTTCCGGTGCCGCCGGCAACCAAGCGCGGGGTGGAAGTCACTCGCGACGAGACCATCCGCGCCGATTCCACCACCGAAACCCTCTCCAAGCTGCGCACCGTCTTCCGCACCGGGGAGAACGCCACGGTCACCGCCGGCAACGCCTCGCCGATGAGCGACGGCGCCTCGGCCGCCTTCCTCGGCTCCGAGCGCGGCGGGCAACTGCTGGGCGCAGACCCGATTGCCCGCATTGTCTCCAACGGCGCTGCCGCCCTGGACCCGCAGTTCTTCGGCTTCGCACCGGTCGAGGCGGCCAACAAGGCGCTGGCCAAGGCCGGCCTGAAGTGGTCGGACATCGCCGCGGTGGAACTGAACGAGGCTTTCGCCGCCCAGTCGCTGGCCTGCATCCGCGCCTGGGATATCGACCCGGCGATCGTCAACGCCTGGGGCGGGGCCATCTCCATCGGCCACCCGCTGGGCGCCTCGGGCCTGCGCATCCTGGGCACCGTCGCCCGCCGGCTGCAGGAATCCGGCGAACGATACGGCATCGCCGCGATCTGCATCGGCGTGGGCCAGGGGCTGGCAGTCGTCGTCGAGAACGTGAACGCAACCAAGTAGCTTGTAGAAAGGCAGCATCATGGCACCACGTATTGCCACCTCGGCCGCGGACGCCGTCGCCGAGATCACCGACGGATCCACCGTGCTGATCGGCGGCTTCGGCAACGCCGGGCAGCCGATGGAACTGATCGACGCGCTCATGGAGTGCGGCGCCACCGACCTGACGGTGGTCAACAACAACGCCGGGCAGGCCGATGCCGGCCTGGCCCTGCTGATCAAGGAGCGCCGGGTGAAGAAGATCATCTGCTCCTTCCCGCGCCAGTCCGACTCCTGGCACTTCGATACGGCCTACCGGGCCGGGGAAATCGAGCTGGAACTGGTGCCGCAGGGCAACCTGGCCGAGCGCATCCGCGCCGCCGGGGCCGGCATTGGCGGGTTTTTCACTCCCACCGGCTACGGCACGCTGCTGGCCGAGGGCAAGGAAACCCGCATCATCGATGGCAAGGGCTATGTGCTGGAAACCCCGATCCATGCGGACTTCGCGCTGATCAAGGCGCTGAAGGCCGACACGCTGGGCAACTTGGTCTACCGCAAGACCGCACGGAACTTCGGCCCGATCATGGCTACCGCGGCCAAGGCGGCCATCGTCCAGGTGGACGAGGTCGTGCAGGCCGGTTCCATCGATCCGGAAAACGTCATCACCCCGGGCATCTTCGTGGATACCGTGGTGGAACTGGGAGGGGAAAAGTAATGAGCGCATTCAGCACCACCGAGGCGAAGCTCACCCGCGATGAAATGGCGCAGCTGGTGGCCGCCGACATCCCGGCCGGCGCCTTCGTGAACCTGGGCATCGGCCAGCCGACCAACGTCTCGAACTACCTCACCAAGGAGCAGGGGGTTACCCTGCACACCGAGAACGGCATGCTGGGCATGGGCCCGGTCGCCACCGGCGAGGACATCGACGAGGACCTGATCAATGCAGGCAAGATCCCGGTCACCGAGCTGCCCGGCGCCTCCTTCTTCCACCACGCTGATTCCTTCGCGATGATGCGCGGCGGGCACCTGGATGTGTGCGTGCTCGGCGCCTTCCAGGTCTCCAAGGACGGCGACCTGGCCAACTGGCACACCGGTGCCGAAGGCGCCATCCCCGCCGTGGGCGGCGCCATGGACCTGGCCATCGGCGCCAAGGCGACCTGGGTAATGATGAGCCTGTTCACCAAGGCCGGTGAATCCAAGCTCGTCGAGGCGCTGAGCTACCCGGTCACCGGCCTGGGCTGCGTCTCGCGGATCTACACCGAAGTCGCGGTCTTCGAGCTGCGCGATTCCAAGGTCTTCGTGCGGTCCACCCATGGCATCAGCTTCGATCAGCTGGCAGCCAAGGTCCCGGTGGAACTGACCAAGGCATAGCAGACACAGTAGATTAGTGGGGTGCGCATCGGGGAACCCGGACGCGCACCCCGCAATCATTTGAGCACGCGCAAGGAGCACGGTGAGCGAGCAGGCAGCACCAACCGCATCGGTCCAGTCACTGGCCCGGGGCTTGGCGGTCATCAGCAGCTTCGACGCAGAACACGCGTCGATGACCCTCTCCGAGGTCGCCGCCCGGACAAACCTGTCCCGGGCCACCGCCCGGCGGTTCCTGCTGACCCTGGTGGATCTGGGCTATGTGCGCACCGACGGCAAGCACTTCGAGCTGACTTCCAAGGTCCTGCAGCTGGGCTATGCCTACCTGTCCAGCGCCACCTTGCCGCAGTTGATCGAACCGGTGCTCGAGGAACTCTCGGCCGCCGTGCACGAATCGGCTTCCGCCTCCATCCTTGACGGTTCGGATATCGTCTACATCGCCCGCGTGCATACCCGTTCGATCATGCGGGTAGGCATTTCGGTGGGCACCCGCTTCCCTGCGGCCAATACCTCCATGGGCCGGGTGCTGCTGGCCCACCAGCCGGCGGAAATCCAGCAGGAGGTGCTGTCCGCCGGGGTGCAGTCGATGACCGGATTGGGCATTGGAGATGCGGCTGCGCTGCGCGAGGAACTGGAGAAGATCCGCGCCCAGGGCTATGCGGTGGTGGACCAGGAACTGGAAATCGGGCTGCGCTCGGTGGCGGTGCCGGTATTCAGCGCCGATGGCACCGTAGTGGCCGCGATGAACGTGTCGATGAGCGTGCATCCGAATACCGCTGATACTGCGCAGGATGCCGCCCAGGCGGTGCTGCCGCGGCTTCTCGAAGCCGCGCAGCAGGTGCGCGAGGCGCTGGCCGCCAGCCGCTAGCGGCCGCCGTGGATCAGCCAGCGGCCGGATCCCATTGGATGTCGGCGCAGCCGGTGATCGTGGCGAGCAGCCCGAGTGATTCGATGCTCGCCGCATGGGCGGCCTCGGCGGCCGCCGAGCAGGCATCTTCCACGATCACTACCCGGCAGCCGTGGTCCACAGCCGCCCGGGCGGTGCTTTCCACCGAGATATTCGTCGCCACCCCGGCAATCAGCAGGGTGTCGATGCCACCGGATTCGAGCAGCCCAGCTAGTTCGGTGCCGAAGCCGCCGACCTGCTGGTTGGTGATCACCGCGTCGCCGGGGCCAGGCAGCAGCGGCTGGATGATGGCCGCCGATTCGGTGCCGTCCACCAGGGCGCCTGCCTGCTGCACCAGCTGCAGCAGCGGGGAATTGGGCACCAGGTCGCTGTAGTCCGGGGCGAAGGCGATACGGGTGTAGATGATGGTGGCGCCGGCCGCGCGGGCCTTCTCCAGCAGCCCGGACAGTTTGCCCACCACGTTCCGGGCGGTGAACTGCTCGTGGAACAGGTGCGCGAAGGCGCCATCGGGCCCGATGATGTCCTTTTGATTGTGGATGGACACCACTGCAGTCCTGGACGGGTCGAAACGCATGGCATGCCCCTTTTCCACGGGCCGCCGACCTCCTCAGCGGCGCTCGGTTTCAGCTTGCCACGGGCACGGCACGCACGCCAGCTTTTATTTTCGCGGCCCGCGCACGTCCCGGCGCAGCGGATGATCTGCCGGCACCTGCACCAGCACGACCCTGGTTCCGTCGGGATCCTCGATCCATGCCTCGACCAGGCCCCAGTCCTCCTGGCATGCCTCGCGGAGCACCTTCGCGCCGCGGGCGGACAGTTGTTCCAGTTCCGCGCGCACATCCCGCACCTGCATCCAGAGCACCAAGGTGGAGGGCGTGCCAGGCGCCCTGCGCCCGGAGACTTCCAGCTGGCCATTGCCCAGGAAGAACACCATGCCTGGTTTCTCGGCCGGACCGAATTCCCGGGCCACGGCCAGCTGCAGCACTTCGCGGTAGAACCTCTGGGTTGCGGCCAGATCCACCGGCCGCAGCAGCACCCTGCTGGAAAGTACGTCCATGGCCACCAATCTAGTAGCTGGCTGGCGCACTGCCTAGGGGTGCTCCGGGTGCGTCCCGGCACCGGGAGGCGATGCCGGGACGCGTACTGGCCTGCTTACAGGTAGCAGGATGGGCGGTAGCCGGGGTCTGCCGGGCCATCGGTGGCCAGGGCGTTGAGCACCCAGCGATGGACCACCGGATCAACGTTCACGCCGAGGTGTCCCGAGATATTCAATGGGCATTTGTCCTGCAGCAGGACGTTGGTCACCTGTTCGCTCTCTCCCTTCAGGAACTGCGATTTGTAGGGCATGACGATCTCGTCGTACTTGGTGGCAATTACCGTATAGTCCGGGCCGGCAACGGTGTCGCCGATGGCATTCAGCTCGGTCATGAAGTCGCTGCCGGACACCTGGTCGGCGCAGGAATCGCAGATCCAAGTGTCAATGCTGTTGGCAATTGCCACACCAGTGGCGGTCGGGACCAGGATGCCCTGGGTGCCGTGGCTGGATGGGGCGATCGACACCAGGTCGTTGACGTACTTCGCACCGCCCATGTGGCCCATGTACCAGCGCGGCATCATTCCGCCTTGGCTGTGCCCGACGATGTCCACTTTCTTGGCACCGGTGGCCTGGCGGACGCTGTCAATGAAATCGCCCAGTTCGGCCGCCGAGTCGGGGACATGCGCGGCCCCGGAAAGCCCGTTTTCAAAGCCGTAGTTCAGTGCGAAAACGCAATAGCCGTTGCGCTTGAGCTTGGGAGACAGGGAGATCCAGTTGAGGTCCATCGTTTCAAAGGTGCCGTGAACCAGGACTACGGGGTAGGGGTGTTCTGCATCGGGCGTGCAGTCCCAGTCGTTGGCTCCCACTGGGCTGATGCCAAGAGTGGAAACCGTGCCGGCTTGCGCGGTGCTTGCCGGGCTTGGCGCGACGGCCGGAGCGGCGAGTGCTGCGGCGGCCAGGCACAGTGCGCCCAGACCGGAGAGTATGCGTCGTTGCATGGTTGTCCTTCGGGTAAAAGTTGGAAGAAACTTGCTACCGGCCAGTAGTAAAACGAAATGATCACAGTAATTTTGATCGCTGTCCAGAATTTTCTGCCGCCGAATTCTTGCGTGAAGTGGGATAGGATACCTCCGGATTCAATGATTCCGCCAAGGCGAATCCCCGAGTTTTCGCATTCGCTTCGGGCCGATTCCGGGCCGGGATTATCTTTGTTGACCAGCAGGTTCGTACTGCTGCCGCGCGGCTCTTGGCAGAGGGTGAGCAGGATCGCAGTGTAGCTCGCTTCAGAAATTCCGAACGGGCCTGGTCGGGTGTATGTGACGAGTTGGATTGAAAAAATTTACTTGTATCTTCAATCAATTCCAGTATGCTTGGACTATGAACATTGCCGGGAAGGCTGCCGTGAAAGCTGAACTTCCGCCTCCGGCACTGCCCCCGGCAACTGATGAGGAGCTGACCTGCCATGAGCAACCTGTTGAGCGATGTGCGTTCTTCCAACTGGGATGACGCCGCGGAATCCGGCGCCGTGCTGGTCTTCCTGCATGGCTTCGGCTCCAATGAGCACGACCTGGCTTCGCTGGCCGAACCGCTGGGCCTTCAATTGCCGTGGGCTTCGCTGCGCGCACCGCTGGAATTGGGCCACGGCGGGGCCGCCTGGTTCCAGCTCACCACACCGGGCGTCCCCGACGCGGCACCGGTGGAAGCGGCCACCGCAGCCATCTGGGCCTGGATCGACGCAAATGCGGACGCCTCCACCAAGATTATTCCGGTCGGTTTCTCCCAGGGCGGGCTGATGGCCAGCCAGCTGCTGCGCACCCGTCCCGAGCGCGTCCTGGCCACCACGATCCTCGGCGGTTTCGTGCTTGGCGGCACCCAGCCAGCCGATGAAATCATCGCCGCCCAGCGACCCGCCGTCTTCTGGGGCCGCGGCACCGAAGACCGGGTCATCGCCCCGGTCGCCATCGAACGGACCGCCGGGTTCCTGCCCGAGCACTCGACCCTGAATGAACGGACCTACCCGGGGCTGGCCCACGGCATCAACATGGATGAGCTGTACGACGTGCGCAGCCATATTTCCGCGCAGCTGGATGCGATGGCGGCAGGCAACGCATGAGCCAGGGCGCGCCCTTTGAAATCGGCATCTTCACCTTCGGGGAATTGACCAGGGATGCCGACGGTAAGCCCATCGATGCGGCCACCAGGATGCGCGACATCCTTGAATGGGCGCGGGTCGCAGACCAGGCCGGACTGGACGTCTTTGGCGTGGGCGAGCATCACCGCGAGGACTTCGCGGTGTCCGTCCCTCCGGTAGTGCTCGCGGCCGCCGCAGCGCAAACCAGGAACATCAAGCTGACCAGCACCGTCACGGTGCTTTCCTCAGCCGACCCGGTACGCGTCTTCGAGGACTTTTCCACCGTGGACCTGATCAGCGGCGGCCGCGCCGAAATCACCGCCGGCCGCGGGGCGTACCTGGAATCCTTCCCGCTCTTCGGCCAGTCGCTGGAACGCTACGACGAGTACTTCGAGGAAAAGCTGGATCTGCTGCTGAAGATCCGCGACGAAAACCCCGTGACCTGGAGCGGCAACACCCGCGCGCCGCTGGATGAGGCGGGGGTCTGGCCTCGTCCGGTTCAGGAGCAACTGCCCATCTGGGCAGCCGTAGGCGGCACGCCGGCCTCGGCGGTGCGTGCCGGCCGGCTAGGGTTGCCGCTGTACCTGGCGATCCTCGGCGCACCTGAACGCTTCGGGCCACTGGCCCAGCTCTATCGCCGTGCCACGCACGAAGCCGGGCGCGAGCCAGGACGCATCGGGGTAACTTCGCACTTCTATGCCGAGGAAACCTCGCAGGGCGCCCGGAACAGCTTCTACCCGCATTACAGCTCCTACATCGGGCAGAACATGCCGCGTGCAGGATTTCTGGATCGCGAATCCTTTGAGGCATGGGCCTCCCCGCGCGGGGCGCTCTTTGCCGGCAGCCCGGCAGAAATCGTGGACAAGATCCTGTGGGAGCACGAGATCCTGGGCCACACCCGTTTCCTGGCGCAGGTGGGTCTGGGCGGCCTGTCGCAGGTGCGGACCTTGCGTTCCATCGAGCTGCTGGCCACAGAAGTCCTGCCACAGGTGCGCGCCGCGCTGGGCAAATAGCGCCGGCAGCAAGGCGGCGGCTAGCCTAGAAGCATGCACGCAGTAGAGAAACGCCTGCGCGAGATCCGGCAAGCCATCTCGAATCTGCGCGAGGCGGCGGCAATGGACGGCGATGCGCAGCGGGCGGGCGTGGCACAGTCGCTCGGCGAGCTGTTCGGGCAGGTCTCGACCCGTGAGGAATTGCGTGCCGCTGCGGCGCAGGCGATGCGGCACTACCAAGGCGGCATGGGATCATTCCAGGATGCCGGCACCCCGGCGATGGGTGATGCGGTCGACGGACTGCGGCGCGCGCTGGCCAAAGCACGATCAAGACTGCCTGCCGGCTAGGCCGCGACAGCCTCTTCGACGTCCTGGATCGCGGCATGCTCGTTCGCGATGCGGGTTCTGCGCACGCTCCAGGCGTGGGTCAGGATCACCAGCAGGATCCCGGGAATGAGCCACAACAGCAGCCGCAGGATATCCATGCTAATGGACTGCTCGGGAAAGTAGACCAGGGTCTGCACAGCATGCAGCCACCCTGCGCCATTCCAGAACGAGTTCAGTGCACCATAGAAGCCGGGCTGCATCTGGGGCTGGAAGATGCCGCCGGAGCTCGTGAAGTTCAACGCGACGAAGCATAGCGTCAGCACTGGGGTGGTCCAGTGGCGCAGCAGCGGATGCAGGCCCAGACCCAGCAAGGTGATGCCGGAGGCATAAATCCAGGAAGTCAACCAGATGCCCGTGAACCGGGACTCGATGATCCCGTAGACCGGGCCTGCGATGATCACTGCGATCGTGGCAACCACTGCGGCGGCGACCGCCGCCAGGACCAGGCGCACCGGCAGCTTGACCTTGCCCATGAACCCGGCCAGCGGAACGGCGCTGGCATAGCCGCCAATGCTCAATGCAACCAGCAGGAAGAACAGGCCCTGCCCGGTGGTGTCCTGCGCTCCCGTGGGCACGACATCCTCGATGCGCAAGGGCAGGTCCTGCTCATAGGCCACGTCCATGAAGATCTTCTGGGCGATATTCGCCGACGTTTCCGATGCTGCGCTGGAAATGTACAGCGTTGCGGTGCCGTTGCCTGTTTCGTAGGCGGCCGCGAGCTCGCGCTGTCCGACCAGTTTCCGAGCCTGCGCGGCATCAGCGACGGTGCGCACTCCCAAGGCGCCGTCGGATTCATCCTGTAAGGTTTGGGCGAAGACCTTGGACTGCGCGGAACCGCCGACGACTGCTACCTGCACGTTGTGCGGACTGGGCGCATGGAACGCGCCCAGATAGAACAAGCCCATGATTGCGCACAGGAAGAACGGGATCAGCATGGTCAAGGCCAGCTTTCCCCAGCCCAGCGATGCCCGCTTGGGTGCAGGGGACGGCTTTGCGTCCACGGAGACGGTCTGCGTGGAGTCGGAGGATGGGCGCGGGGTGGTGTCGGTGAGAGTCATCAGCACCCAAGAATACTCTTAATGTTGCATGATGCAACTTTAAGATTCCGATGAAGCCCTGGGTACTAGACTCGGTACATGGGCAAGGAACAGCGCGAAGCCGACATCCAATCGATTTTCCACCACATGCAACTGATTACCCGGCGGGCAAATTCGCGCTCCCGCCAGCTGGCCGAGCCGTTGACGCTCGTGGAGCATTCCCTGCTGCGCTTCATTGCCGATACTCCCGGAACCCGGGCTACCGACATTGCCGAGGCATTCTCGCTGAACCGGTCGACAGTTTCCCGGCAAGTGGGCACGCTGCTGGAGTTGGGATACATCGCCTATGACGCTGCCGAATCAGGGCGCGGGCGCGTACTGGAACTGACTGAGCTGGGAAGCGATCGGCTTCAGGCATCCGCCGCAGTGCACCGCGCCGCGGTAGCCGACCGCCTGGATGGCTGGAGCGAAGAGCAGATCTCCACCTTTGCCGAAGCCTTGGCACGCTATAACGAGGCCGACTCGCAGTAGAGCCAGGGAATTCCGCGACCGGACCTATGCGATCCTGGCGAACCGCGGTCCGCTGTAGCCGTCGCGTTCAACGTGTTCCGCGAACATTTGAAGCGGCCGGGCCCAGAAGCTGTAGTCATCGTAGAGCTTGCGGTAGAAGACCAGCGGCTCTTCGGTCTCGCTGTGCTTTCCCACGGCCAGCACCTCATAGCGCTGTCCCTTGAAATGCTGGTAGATGCCGGGTTCGATGCTCACCGTGGCGGCCTTTCTGGTCAATTGGGATGCAGGAAAACTTCAGCGCGAGCCGTGCCCGGCACCGACGCCGCTGCGCTGGGCCAGCAGGTGCTCAAGGATCGGTTCCAGGACCGCCAGCCCGTCCTTCACTCCGCCGGTGGATCCGGGCAGCGTGATCACGAAGCTGCTGCCAGCGAATCCTGCCACCCCGCGGGTAATGATGGACATCGGGGTTGAGGCCTCTCCGCGCCGGCGGATGGCCTCGATGATACCGGGCAGCTGGACATCGAGCAGCGGGGCAACCATTTCGGGGGATTGGTCATCGGGCGAGACCCCGGTCCCGCCGGTGACGATCACTACCTGGCTGCCATTGGCCAGCAGCTCATCCACGGCGAAACGCACCGGCTGCCCGTCGGCTACCACCGTCGGTTGCCCGGTGTCGAAACCGCGCTCGGACAGCCACCGGGTGATCAGCGGGCCGGTCTTGTCTTCTGCTTTGCCGGCCGCGGCGCTGGTCGAGGCGACCACCACCGCCGCTGTGCGGCTAGTCTCCACGAACCCAGTCCCCGCTCTTGCCTCCGGACTTGGACAGCACCTTCACCGAGCGGACCTCGGCGTGCTTGTCCACGGCCTTGACCATGTCGTAGAGGGTCAGCGCGGCGACACTGGCGGCGGTCAACGCTTCCATCTCCACTCCGGTGACACCCTTGGTGGTCACCTGGGCGGTGACGCGCACTGCGGATTCCTCGGCGGTGAAATCAATGGACACTTTGGAAATCGGCAGCGGATGGCACAGCGGGATCAGTTCCCAGGTCCGCTTGGCCGACATGATGCCGGCGATGCGTGCGGTGCCCAGCGCCTCGCCCTTGGGCAGGTCTCCGGTCATCAGCATCGGGATGACATCCGGGCGGGTGGCAAAGATGGCCTCCGCGGTAGCCACGCGCTTGGTGACCGCCTTGTCGCTGACGTCGACCATGTGGGCGCTGCCGTCTTCGCGCAGGTGGGTGAGTTTCTCAGACATTCATGCTCCAAGTTTCAATGCTTTGGCCGGCGGCCAGCTGGCTGACGCCTACCGGGATGTGCACCAGCGCGTCGGCGCGTGCCAGGTCGTGCACCAGATGGGATCCCGGATCCAGGATGGTGACCTGGCCATCGCGGATCACTGCCCTGCGCACCTGGTGCTTGTGCTCGGGGGAGCTGGCATCGGATGCCAGCAGGTACTGCTCGGGCCGAGGCTCGGGCAGGCCATTGAATTCCCGCAGCAGCGGAACCAGGAACAGCTCGGCCGAGAGCAGCGCGCTGACCGGGTTGCCCGGGAAGCAGAGCACCACTGCGTCGTCCAGCTGCGCATAGCCCTGCGGGCCGCCGGGCTGGATGGCCACGTGGTGGAAGTTGCCGCCGCGTTCGGCCAGGGCTTGGCGGACCACCTCGTAGGCGCCGGCGCTGATGCCTCCGACGGTCACGATCAGGTCCACTTCTGCCTGCAGCTCGTCGATGGCCGCGACGAAGCCTTGCGGATCATCGGGCAGCTGGATGGTGCGGACCTCGACCTGGTGCCGGCGCAGCAGGGCCGCGAGCATCGGCGAATTGGCATCCGGGATCTGCCCTTCGGCCAGCTGGCCATTGCTCAGCTCATCGCCGGTGGTGCACAGCGCCACCTTCAGGGCGCGGCGCACTGGGATTTCGGTCAGCCCGCTGGAAGCCAGGGCCGCGATCATTGCAGGGGCCAAGCGGGTGCCGGCCGGTGCCACGAGGGCGCCTGCTGCCAGATCCACGCCGGCCGGGCGGATGAAGCGCCCTTCGGGACTCGGCGCGGTGAATGCTGCCTGGCCGCTGGGAGTGCCGTGGCCGCAACGCACGAGTTCGGGAAAGGTTCCGGCGGCGCTTTCCTCCACGGGTATGACGGTGTCGGCTCCGGCCGGGATCATTGCGCCGGTCATCACCGGGCTGGCGGTGCCCGGCTGCAGCTCCAGCTGCGGGTCCCCAGCGGCGGCGGTGAAGCCCAAGGGCAGGGAGACCGGGGCATCGGGTGCCGCGGACAACAGATCTGCGCTGCGTACGGCGTAGCCGTCCATCTGGGAATTCGTGAACGCGGGGATGGGAAGCACGGCGAAGGTGTCCTCGCTGGTGATCCGGTCGCACAGCTGCTCGCTGGTTACGGGCAGCCATTGCGTGCCCAGCGAATCGAAGACCGGTTTGAGCAGGCTAGCCAGCTCGGCGCGATGGTTTTCAAGGGTGCAGGTCATGGGCTATCCGCCTGCAAAAGGCGGCAGCACGTCCACGGTGAGCTCCCCGGTCGGACCCAGCTCGCCGGCATCGCGGCGCACCACACCGTTGACCAGGAAGCTTCCGGCACGCAGCACCTGGGCCATCTCGGTCCCGTGGGTGTCGATGAGCTGCGTGCGCAGCTGCGCCAGGGTTTCCGGCCGATCCCAGGTTTCCTGCTCGGTGCCCGCCGCCGCCGCGGCGGCAGCGAAGTAGCGTATCGTGATCTTCGACATGACTTCATGCTATCGCGCTAGAGCGAACAGGACACGATGATGAGCGAAGGCTACTTCCCAGCCCTAGTCGCACCCGGTGCGGAACTCAGCGGCGAACAGGCTAAGCGGGCCGCACGCCAGCTCTCGTTGCCCGGATTCGATGAGGTATCCCAGCGCCGTTTGGCCGCCGCCCGCGTGCTGGTGATCGGCGCCGGAGGCCTGGGCAGCGCCTGCATCCCGTATCTGGTCGGGGCGGGGGTAGGCACCATTGGCATCGTGGATGACGACGTGGTGGAACTGTCCAACCTGCATCGCCAGGTCACCCATACCACCGCGAATATCGGCAAATCCAAGACCGCGTCGCTGGCCCAGGCGGCCACCGCGCTGGATCCGAACGTAAAGATCATCGAGCACAACCTGCGCCTGGATTCCTCCAATGCGCTGGAGATCTTTGCGAATTATGACCTCGTGATCGACGGCAGCGACAACTTCCCGACCCGTTACCTGTCCAATGATGCTGCGCAGCTCACCGGCATCCCGCTGATCTGGGGATCCATCCTGCAGCACCACGGTCAGGTCTCCGTGGCCTGGCATGAGCAAGGTCCGGGCTACCGCGATCTCTTCCCGGTTCCTCCAGCCCCGGGCACCATCCCGGACTGCGCGGCCGGGGGAGTGCTGCCCGGATTATGCGGAACCATCGGTTCGCTGCTCGCCACCGAAGCACTGAAGCTCATCGCGGGACTGGGCCAGCCGCTGGTGGGCAAGGTGCTGATCTATGATGCGCTGGCCGCCAGCACCCGCACCCTGGAGTACTCCCGCGACCCGCAAGCCCCCGAAATCTCCGGGCTGATCGACTACGTGCTCTTCTGCGCCGGATCGCTGCCGGAGGCCGAATCCGTCGGCGCCGAAGCGCTCGCCGACGCACTGGCCGGTGCGGATGCGCCGGTGCTGCTGGATGTGCGCAACGAGGACGAACGCGCACAGCAGCATATTGCAGGGTCCCTGCACCTGCCGTTGCCCCAGCTGGAAGCGGCGATCGAATCCGGTGCCGAGCTGGAACAGATCCCTAAAAACGTCACCGTGTACTGCGCACGCGGACCGCGTTCGCAACGCGCGGCATCCTTGCTCGCCACACGAGGCATCAAGGCAAATTATCTTGACGGCGGGTTGCCGGCCCTGGCCGAAGTTGCCCCGAACTTGCTAGCAGAACCAGCAGACATTGAAGGAGCTTGAGCATGAGCTACGCACTGATTACCGAAGAACCGATCGATGAAGCTGCGGTGAAGGCTGCCGTGGAATCCGATACATCGGGAGCCTTGGTGATGTTCCATGGCATCATCCGCAACCATGATGGCGGCCAGTCGGTGAATTCCTTGGATTACTCCCACCACCCGCAGGCACAAGAGTTCCTGGAAAAGATCATCGCCGAGGAAGAAGAACGCACTGGCCTGAAGCTCTCAGCAGTGCACCGCGTAGGACCTTTGGCCATCGGAGATGCGGCGCTGGTGGCGGCCTCGGCTGCAGCGCACCGCAAGGAAGCCTTCGATGCCATCGAGAACCTGGTGGAACGCATCAAGGCCGAGGTGCCGATCTGGAAAAAGCAGCACTTCACTTCCGGCAGCTCCGAATGGGTGGGGCTTTAACAATTCGGTTGGTTCCGTGCGCTAGCACGTGGAGATCCGGACTTCGCGGGGGCGTGGCCATGGCCAGCTTCGAAAGCAATTAATCTTGGCAACGGCGCAATTGAATCGACCAGCAGCCGAGCCAAGTCACCAGGTTGACGCTTCACGGTTCAACAAGCCCACGTTTCGTGGTCTGTTCATTGCGCGCGGCTTCCAAGCCAGCGAGCAATCGTACGGCATTTTTCGGCGAGCACAGCAGCTAGCTGGTTTCGACAGGTGGAATTCTACGTGCCAGGCTCTTGTGCAAGTCTGGCCGACCATTCCGACAGCAACTCCCGCAATTCCGCGGGCTGCACCTCGCTGACCGGTGCTTCGCTCAGCGCCAGCCCGAAAGCCGCCCACCGCAAATCGGCATTCTCGGTGCGCACCATGCAACTGCGGTCATCGATCGGATCGATCTCGAACCACCGGCCAATGAGGGGTGCCAGCGCTTTCGCGCTGGAGTGCACCCGTGCGCTGACTGGTTGCACTCCGGAGCCGCGCAGCCCATTGCGGACAAACTGGGCTGCATCGCCGCCGGGGATCTGCCGCGGCGCAAAGCGCAACGCCCGCGGATCTGCGTTCTCGGCGCGGTCCACGCGGAAGCTGCGCCAATCATCGCGATCCAGATCGAAGGCCACCAGGTAGTAGCGGTTGCCGACATTCACCAACTGGGCCGGCTCGACCCTGCGCGAGCTCGCAACTCCCTTGGCATCCTTGTAGTCGAAGGCGATTCGTTCATGGTCGCGGCATGCCTGGGCAAAAGCCACCAGAACTGCCGGGTCCACGGAATCAGGTGAGGAAGTCGGGGAGTTCAGCGGGACGGTGCTGGAAGCCAGCGCTTGCACCCGCTGCCGGAGCTTGGAAGGCAGCACCGGGACCACTTTGGACAGGGCACGCAGCCCCGCCTCCGCAAGCGCATCCTCGCCGCCGTGGACCGTCGACTGCAGTCCGACAACCAGCGCGACCGCTTCCTCGTCGTCAAGCACCAACGGAGGCAGTGCGGCGCCAGAAGACAGCTGGTAGCCGCCGCCCACACCGCGATCCGCCTGCACCGGGTAGCCCAAGTCGCGCAACCGGTCGATGTCGCGGCGAACGGTGCGCAGGCTGACGTCCAAGCGTTCAGCCAGCTCGTCCCCGGACCAGTAGCGGTGGGTCTGCAGCAGGGACAGCAAACGCAGGAATCTGGTGCTGGTACTCATGCAACAAGTCTGCCTTGATTTAGGACAAAAAATGGCACTTTTGGCTTCTACTCTGGTTACTACCAGCTGGAAATACCCGCTGCAGCTTATGCCAGGAGGAAACCATGAGCACCATGGCCAACACCAACACCACCCTCACCGGGGAACGCGCCGACCTGTTCCTGGCCCTTGCCAATGCCCGGCATTTCCTGCGGTTCACCACCCAGAACCTCAGCGATGAGCAGGCAGCCACTCGAACCACCGCCAGCGAGCTGACCCTCGGCGGGCTGATCAAGCATGTGACCGGAGTCGAGCAGCAATGGCAGGAATTCATGGTCAAAGGGCGGGCCGCCATGGCCTGGGACGGCATTGACTTCTCCGAACCGACCTCGGAGATGATCGAAGCCTTCCAGAACGAATTCAGCATGCAGCCACACGAGACGTTGGACGAGCTCCTGGAAAACTACGCCCTGGTAGCCGAGCGCACCGATGCCCTGCTGGCAGAAATCGATCTGGACACGGTTTACGAATTGCCCTCTGCCCCGTGGTTCACCGACACGCACTGGTCGGTGCGCCGCACTTTGCTGCACATCATTGCGGAAACCACCCAGCACGCCGGGCATGCGGACATCATTCGCGAATCCTTGGACGGGCAGAAATCGATGGGCTAGCCCCCGATGTAGGACATCTCGATGCGCTTGCGGTTCCCTGGGGTAAGCGCGGCCCTCAGCTCGGAGTAATTGTCGTCGCGCTTGCGCCAGTGTCCGGCCAGTGCGTTGGCCAACTCCTCATCGCTGATGCCGTCGCGCATCAGGGCGCGCAGGTCATAACCGGAGCCGGCGAACAGGCAGGTGTACAGCTGGCCTTCGGCCGAGACCCGGGCGCGCGAGCAATTGCCGCAGAAGGCATTGGTGACACTGGAGATCACGCCGATTTCCCCGGCGCCGTCGGTGTAGCGCCAGCGGTTGGCGGTTTCACCCGGCTCGGTCTTGCTGACCGGTTCCAGCGCCCAGCGCTTATTGACCATGGCCACAACCTCGGAAGAAGGCAGCACCTCGTCCAGCTTCCAGCCGTTGGTGGTGCCCACATCCATGTATTCAATGAAGCGCAGGATCGCACCGGTGCCGCGGAAATGCTCGGCCAGCGACAGGATCTCCGAATCGTTGACCCCGCGCTTGACCACCGTATTGATCTTCACCGGACCCAGGCCCACCTCTTGAGCCACATCTATGGCGTGCAGCACCCGGGACACAGGGAAATCCACGTCATTGATCGCCTTGAACTTCTCGTCATCCAGAGAATCCAGCGAGATGGTGACACGGCGCAGCCCCGCGTCCTTGAGCTTCTGGGCCATGACCGGCAACGCCGAGCCGTTGGTGGTCATCGCCAAATCCACCGGCTGTCCCTCGGGGGTCTTCAGCTTCGAAAGCATGCTAACCAGGTCCACGATTCCGCGGCGCAGCAGCGGCTCGCCTCCGGTCAGGCGCAGCTTGGTGACCCCCAGCGAAACGCTGATACGAGCCAGCCGCTCGATTTCCTCGAAGCTGAGCAGCTCGGAGCGCTCGCGGAAGACGAAATCGCGCCCGAAGATCTCCTTGGGCATGCAATACACGCAGCGGAAATTGCAGCGGTCAGTCACCGAGATCCGCAGGTCGTGCAGGGGCCGTCCACGGGCATCGCCCAGAGCGCCGGCCGCTTGTGCTTTCATACTCTCCACAGTAGCTTCCGGCATCCTCGCGTGGAAGACGGTTAACCTGAAAGTAACAAATCAGCTACGCAAATGGATCGGCATGGCAGGTGCGACGGTAGCATTGGCACCAGCCCCGATTTCAAGGAGAACCCATGCAGCACCGCCCTTTCCCACGGTTCCGAGCCCTTGCCGGGCTGGCGGTGGCCGTGCTGGCGGTGGCGGGCTGTTCGGCCAGCACCCCATCCGAGGATGCAGCAGCCGAACCCATCACCATCTCCGCGGCGGCCTCCCTGCAAAGCGCCTTCGAGCAGATCTCCGAAGAATTCAGCGCAGAACACCCGGAGGTGCAGATTTCCAGCATCTCCTACGACGGCTCCTCGACCCTGGCCACGCAGATCCTCGAAGGCGCCGACGTGGACGTCTTTGCCTCGGCCGATGAACGCAACATGTCCGAGGTAACCGAGGCCGGGTTCGGCCACGAGCCGGTGATCTTCGCCAGCAACACCCTGGTGATCGCGGTGCCGCAGGACAACCCGGCGGATATCGATTCGCTCGATGACCTGGCGCAGGCCACCACGGTGCTGTGCGCGCAGCAGGTGCCATGCGGCTCGGCCTCCCGCCAGCTGCTCGAAGACCAAGGGGTTCAGGTGACCCCGGCCAGCGAGGAGCAGAACGTCACCGCGGTGCTGCAGAAGGTGGCCGCCGGTGAAGCGGATGCCGGGCTGGTCTACGCCACCGATGTGCTCAACGAAGAGAACGTCGCCTCGATTGTCCCGGACGGAGCCGAGGACGTAGTGAACACCTATCCGATTACGACGCTCGGCGAGAATCCCGGCGCGCAGGCGTTCATGGATTTCGTGATCAGCGAGCGCGGCCAGCAGATCCTTGCCGAGCACGGCTTCGGCACCGGCGCTGAGCAGGCCAATGGCTAGCGATACCGGGGTACGGGTTCCCGGCTTCGCCATCGCGCCGGCCCTGCTGGGCGTCGGGCTGCTGGTGCTTCCGCTGCTGGCGCTGATCACGCGCGCCAGCTGGTCCACGCTGGTGGACGATGCAACCAGCCCCCAGGCCCTTTCGGCGCTGTGGCTGAGCCTGCGCACCGGGGTGGCGGCCACCGTGCTGTGCGTGCTGCTTGGCGTGCCGCTGGCGGTGCTGATGGCCCGCAGCCCGACCCGGATAGCCCAGCTGCTGCGCGCGCTGATCGCCGTCCCGCTGGTGCTGCCGCCGATGGTTGGCGGCGTCGCCTTGCTCTTCCTCTTCGGACGCACCAGCCCCATCGGCGAATTCATCGATTCCCTGTGGGGGATCACCCTGCCCTTCTCCACCGCGGCGGTGGTCATCGCCCAGAGTTTCGTGGCCCTGCCCTTCCTGGTGCTCTCCGTGGAGGGCTCGCTGCGAGCCGCCGGGGCCGGCTACGAGCAAGCCGCCGCCACCCTGGGTGCCGGACGCTGGATGGTGCTCACCCGCATCACCTTGCCGCTGGCCGCCCCGGGCCTGGTAGCCGGGGTGATCCTGTGCTTCGCGCGGGCCATCGGCGAATTCGGGGCCACCGCGCTGTTCGCCGGCAACGCGCCAGGCATTACCCAGACCATGCCGCTGGCCATCTACACCGCATTCAACGGGGCCGGCACCGGACGGGATTCCGCGGTCGCCCTGTCGCTGCTGCTGCTGGCCACCGCCGTGGTGGTGCTGCTGCTGGTGCGCGCCTGGCGTCCGGGGGCGTTGAAATGACACTGGAGGTTGTCCTGCGCGTGCCGCGCACCGGATTCGACGTGGATGTCGAATTCCAGGTTCCTGCCGGCAGCACGCTGGCGATGATGGGCCCCAGCGGCTCAGGCAAGTCCACCATCGTGCATGCCATCGCCGGGATCCAGAAGATTGCCGCCGGGCGCATCGAGCTCTCCGGCACCGTGCTGGCCGATGCGAAGCAGCACCGCCCGCCGCACCTGCGCGAGGTCGGCCTGCTGGGCCAGGACCCGCACCTGTTCCCGCACCTGGATGCTCTGAAGAACATCGCCTTCGGCGCCCGGGCCGGGGGACTGGACAAGGCTGCCGCCAAGGCCGCGGCCGCCGAATGGATCGCGCGGCTGGGCTTGGAAGAAATAGCCACGCACCGGCCCGAGGCCCTCTCCGGCGGCCAGCGCCAGCGCATCGCGCTGGCGAGGGCCTTGGCCGCCGCGCCCAAGATCCTGCTGATCGACGAGCCGTTCGCTTCGCTGGATGTCGAAGCGGCCATGGACATGCGTGCCCTGGTGCGCGAAGAGCTGGAACGCACCGGAACCAGCGCCATTGTCGTCTCGCATTCGGCCGCCGACGCCCTGGCGCTCGCCGATGACCTGCTGGTGCTGGAGCGCGGAAGAATCATTGCGCAGGGAACGGTGCAGCAGGTTTTCGCTGAACCTGCCAACCGCTTCGTTCGTGCGGTGGCGGCCACCTTGCCAGCACAGCATCCGATGAGCATCCAGGAAGAGCAACCATGAGTACCGGCATCCAACCAGTCGAACTTGAAGTGCACCGTGAGCGGCTTTTGTCGCAGGTTGTGCCGTTGGCCCCGCGGCAGATCGAGGTGGCGGGAGGCTTCGCCGCCCTGCACGGTGCGGTGCTGGCCGAGGATGTGTGCTCCACGCATCCGTTGCCGTTATGGGACAACTCGGCAATGGACGGCTATGCGGTGCGCTCGGTGGATACCGCTGCAGCGCCGGTTGCGCCGGTTGCGCTGGACGTCATTGGCGAAGTGCCGGCCGGAAGCGGCTGGGACCCGAAACTGGAACCGGGCCAGTGCGTGAAGATCATGACCGGTGCCCCGATACCGTCCGATGCCGATGCGGTGGTGCGTATCGAGGACACCTCAGCCGCGGTGACCGGCTGGGATGCGGATACAGTGCAGATCCACGTGCCGGTGCAGCCGGGCAAGGACCTGCGCCGCCGCGGCGAGGACAAGGCCGCCGGCCAGCCGGTGGCCCATGCCGGCGAGCAGCTCACCGCCGCCCGTCTTTCGGCCCTGGCGGCCGCCGGGGCCAGTCGCTTGCCGGTGCGCACCGCTCCCAGGGTGGCGGTGCTGATCACCGGAGCGGAATTGCTTGAACCCGGCACAGCGCTGTCGCGCGGGCAGATCCCGGAAACCAACTCGCTGCTCATGGCAGGGCTGCTGGCCGAATCCGGCATCCAGGCAACCACCGTGGTGCACTGCGTGGATGACACCGCAGCGGTACGCGAACAGCTTGAGGTGCTTGGATCAACCCATGATGTCGTCCTGAGCACTGGGGGAGTCGGCCCGGGCGCCTATGACGTGATGCGCCAGGTGCTGGATGCCGAACCCGGGGTGCAGGCGGCCCGGGTGAAGATTCGCCCCGGCCAGCCGCAATGCGCTGGACGCTTGCAGGCTGGCGCGATGGTCTTCGCCCTGCCCGGAAACCCGGTCAGCGCAGCGGTCAGCTTCGAATTATTCGTGCGCCCCTGCCTGCGGGCCATGCAAGGGCACCGCGAGGTGCTGCGCCCAACCTTGCGCGCCATCGCCGCGGTGGGCTGGAAAGCGGCGGCCGGACGCCTGCAAGTCATTCCCGTCGTCTTCGAACACGGGGAACAACTGCGGTGCGCCCCGGCAGTCCAAGCCAGCAGCATCTCCCACTCGGTGGGCGGCTTCGGCGCCGCCGAAGGCTATGCACTGGTTCCGGCTGGCGTCGACCGGGTCAACCCGGGCGATGAGGTCGAAGTACTGAGGATGGTTCCATGAGCGCCGCACAGCTTCCCGGCTTCAACGCCCTGGTGCTGGCCGGCGGCAGGGGTACGCGTCTCGGGGGCGAGGCCAAGGCCGAAATCCAGCTGCACGGCCAGCGCCTGGTTGACCGCGTGGTTGCCGCGGCCCGCAAATCCGGCGCACGACGGGTGGTTGTGGTTGGCCCGGAATCCACCGGTACCCAAGCCGATTCAGTCGTCCGGGAGGACCCGCCATTTGCCGGTCCGCTGGCGGGAATCGCCGCTGGACTTGCCGAACTTGCTGGCAGCGCCAACGCGGAATGGACTATGGTTTTGGCCTGCGACCTGCAACGCCCGGTCGCTGTGGCCAGCGCGCTGCTGACGGGCTTCGGGCAACGCGGAGCCGATGGCCTGCTGCTGGTTGACGCGGAAGGACACACCCAGTGGCTGGCAGGAATCTACCGCACTTCGGCACTGGCGGCCATCTGCGCCCAGCTGGGCGCGGACCTGGTCAATGCCCCGGTGCGCCGGGCTTTGAATCAGCTGCAGTTGGCGCGGGTGCAGGTGGATGATGGAATCAGCAGTGACATAGATACGCCGCAGGCGCTGGAAAGCGCCCGCATGAACCGAAGGGAAGCCATGGCACAGCATCTGCCGCCAGAAGCATTGAACGATTGGCTGGAAGCAGCCGCCAAGGAATTGGGCTTGGACTCCGGCGAGGTGGACATCGCCACCGTGCTTGATGTTGCCAAGCATGTAGCCCACGAGGTCGCCCGGCCGGCAGCCCCGCTGAGCACCTTCCTGCTCGGACTGGCCATGGGCAGCGGCAAGGGTGAGCTTTCTGGCTTATCCGAGCAATTGATCTCGCGCGCCCACCGCTGGGCTGACGAGCACCCGGACGAATAGCCTAGTCCGGCTGCTCGCAGCCTCCCCGGAATCGCAATTCTCCGGACAGCCGGCAACCCGCGGTGCTACCGGCTGCGCCGGCCGCGGGTCTGCGGCGGCGTGGTGATTGGATCCCAGCCGCGGCGGATCGGACGGCTGCCGGCGCCACGGGAATCATCCCGCGAGCGGTACACGATGTAGGGGCGGAAGAAGTACGGGATCGGCGCCGAGAACACGTGCACCAGCCGGGTGAACGGCCACAGCGCGAACAGCAGGCAAGCGGTGATCACATGCAGCTGGAAGAAGAGCGGCACCTCCAGCATCATTTCCGGGTGCGGCTGGAAGATGATCATCTGCCGGATCCACGGCGAGATCGATTCGCGGTAGGAATAGCCTGGCCCGAAGACCTGGTACACGACCGTCGCCAAGGTGCCGAAGAACAGCGTGGCTCCCAGGAACACGTACATGATCTTGTCCATCGGGGTCGTGGCGAGGAAGACCGGGCCCACCGTGCGGCGGCGGTAGATCAGGATCGCCAGGCCGGCCAGCGTCAGGATGGCCGCCGCGGTACCGAGCCAGGTGGCGCCGAGGTGGTAGATGTGCTCGTTGATCCCGATGGCGTACAGCCATTCGCGTGGAATCAGCAGGCCGACCACGTGCCCGGCGATCACCATCAGGATGCCCAGGTGGAACATGGGCGAGCCCCAGCGTAGCAGCCGGTTCTCATAGGTTTGGCTCGACCGCGTGGTCCAGCCGAATTTGTCGTAGCGGTAGCGCCAGATATGGCCGACGATGAACACCACCGCGCAGGCATAGGGCAGCACGACCCAGAGCAGAATCGCTGACGTACTCATCCGTTCCCCCTCGGGCTAAATGGCGGAAGATTTCCCAGGAAGGACAATCCGACGGTTTCCGTCGGCGGTCCCTCGCTGACCAGGGCCAGCACCCGTTCCTGGGTTTCCTGGTCGACTGGCGGCAAGGACAGGGTGACGCAGCGGACCAGCGGCGCCCAGTGGCTGTCCATGGATTCCAGCGCCGCGCGCAGCACCTCGATGCCCTCGATGTGCGCCGCGAGCAGTGCCTCGGCGATCGGGTCATCGCTGCGTGCGGAGAATTCCAGCACGGCCGGCAAATAGTCCGGCAGCTCCTCGGCCTCGAATTCCCAGCCCGCGGCCCGGTAGGCCTCGATGAAGGTCACCAGCGCGGTGCCGCGCTTGCGGGTATCCCCGGTGGCGAAATAGCTCAGGTACAGGCTGCACTTGCGCTTCAAATCGAAGGTCTGCACGTAGCGGCGCTGCACCTCGGCGGCACCCAGCTCGGTGGAGGCATCGATGAATTCGGCCAGCAGGCCGGCCAGCGGCTTCGGCACCGCACCCAGATGGCGCTCCAGCTCCGGCAGCCGGGCGAACCATGCAGCGTCCGGGTAATCCAGCAGCAGGGAGACCAGCATGTGCACCTGGGCGCGTTCCCCGCGGGCCATGGGAACCGGTTCGAGGGCGCCCGGCAGCCGGCGGCGCGGGGTGCCCCGGTTGAACAGTCGTGGAATCACTTTTCATCCTCCGGTGGAAAGAGTCCCTCGGGCCGGCCGTTGCCGTCCCAGTTCAGCAGGTTCACGCGTCCCGGGCTGGAAGGCCGGTCCGCGGTCTGCCGGTTCTTCAGCGAGTGGAAATTCTCCACCGCCACCGGCACCGACTCGCCCGACGAGGAGCCGAACGGGCCTGCCCCGCCCATGCCGGGGCCGCCCTCGAAGTCCAGCGAGCAGCCCATTTCCTCCAGGTCGTGCGCCTGCTCGGCGTGGGCCGGCGGGATCACGTAGCGTTCCTCGTACTTGGCGATGGCCAGCAGCCGGTACATTTCCTCCATGGCCGGCCCGTCCATTCCCACCGCCAGCGCGATTGACTCGTCACGGACATCATCCAGCGAAACGCCGCGCATGTAGGAGCGCATGGCTGCCAGCTTGCGCAGGGCCAGGTCCACCGGGGCGGTGTCCCCGGCGGTGAACAGCTCGGCCAGGTAGCCGATCGGGATGCGCAGCTTGTCGATGGCGGCGAAGAGGTTGTTGGCGTCCTCGCCGTCGTTGCCGGTATTGGTGACCACGTCCACTACGGGGGACAGCGGCGGGATGTACCAGACCATCGGCATGGTGCGGTACTCAGGGTGCAGCGGCAAGGCCACCTGGTAGTCGCGGATCAGCTTCCAGATCGGGCTAGCCTGGGCGGCGGCGATCCAGTCTTCCGGGATGCCTTCGGCGCGGGCGGCCTCGATGACTGCCGGGTCGTTCGGGTCCAGCAGGACATTGCGCTGGGCGTCGAGCAGCTCGTGCTCGTTCTTGACGCTGGCCGCGGCGGCTACCGCGTCGGCATCGTAGAGCACCAGTCCGAGGTAGCGCAGGCGGCCTACGCAGGTTTCGGCGCAGACGGTCGGCAGCCCGACTTCCACGCGCGGGTAGCAGAAGGTGCACTTCTCGGCCTTGCCGGTGCGGTGGTTGAAGTAGACCTTCTTGTACGGGCAGCCGGAGACGCACATCCTCCAGCCGCGGCAGGCGTCCTGGTCCACCAGCACGATCCCGTCCTCGGCCCGCTTGTACATCGCGCCCGAGGGGCAGGAGGCCACGCAGGAGGGGTTCAGGCAGTGCTCGCAGATGCGCGGCAGGTAGAACATGAAGGCCTTCTCGTATTCGGCCTTCACCTCTTCGCTCATCTTGGCCAGCAGCGGATCCTGGTCCATGGTCTCCAGCGAGCCGCCCAGGTTGTCGTCCCAGTTCGCCGACCAGCCGATCTTCATGTCTTTGCCGGTGAGCAGCGACTTCGGGGTGGCTACCGGGGTGTGCTCGCCGGAGGGCGAGTTCAGCAGCATGTCGTAGTCGTAGGTCCACGGCTCGTAGTAGTCGTGGATCTCGGGCAGCTTCGGGTTGGAGAAGATGCGGCTGATCTTCTTGAAGCGCCCGCCATCGCGCAGGGTCAGCCGGCCGCGCTTGTTCAGCGTCCAGCCGCCGCGCCATTTCTCCTGGTCCTCGTAGGTGCGCGGGTAGCCCACGCCGGGACGCGTCTCGACATTGTTGAACCAGACGTACTCCACGCCGGTGCGGTTGGTCCATGCCTGCTTGCACGTCACGGAGCACGTATGGCAGCCGATGCACTTGTCCAGGTTCATCACCATGGACATCTGGGCCATGACTTTCATCGGTACTGCACCTCCTGGTTGCGGCGGCGGATCGTGGTGACCTCGTCGCGCTGGTTTCCGGTGGGTCCGAGATAGTTGAACGCCCAGGCCAGCTGGCCGTAGCCGCCAATCAGGTGGCTGGGCTTCATCAGGATGCGGGTCAGCGAGTTGTGGATGCCGCCGCGCTTGCCGCTGGTTTCCGCGATCGGCACATCCACCGTGCGGTCCTTGGCGTGGTACATGTACACCGTGCCCTCGGGCATGCGGTGCGAGACGATCGCGCGGGCCACCACCACGCCGTTGCGGTTGTAGGACTCGATCCACTCGTTGTCCTTCACCCCGATCTTCGCCGCGTCTTGCGGGGACATCCAGATGGTGGGCCCGCCGCGGGAGAGCGAGAGCATGAACAGGTTGTCCTGGTACTCGGAGTGGATGGACCACTTCGAGTGCGGGGTCAGGTAGCGCACGGAGACCTCGGCATTGCCCGACTCATGCTGGCCGGTGGCGCCCAGCTTGGCGTCGTTGAACAGCCGGTGCATGTCCAGCGGCGGCCGGTAGACCGGCAGCGACTCGCCCAGTTCCTGCATCCAGTCGTGGTCCAGGTAGAAGTGCATCCGCCCGGTCAGCGTGTGGAAGGGCTTGAGCTGCTCGACGTTGATCGCGAACGCGGTGTAGCGCCGGCCGCCGTGCTCCGAGCCGGACCACTCCGGTGAGGTGATGACGCTGCGGGGCTGGACCTGCACATCGTGGAAGGAAATCCGCGAGCCCTCATGCTCCTCGGCCAGGAAGGCCAGCTTCTGCCCGGTATGCTCTTCGAGCTGCTTGAAGCCCGCGGTGGCCAGGCGCCCGTTGGAGGTGCCGGAGAAGGCGAGGATCATTTCGCAGGCCTTCTTGTCGGTGTCCAGCAGCACCGCGCCGGTGGCCGAGACCCCGTTGGCGTGCTTGAGCGCCTCGATCTCAGGCCCCACGCGGTAATTGATGCCCTTGGTGACCATGCCCAGTTCCTGCGTCAGGGGACCTAATGTGCTCCATTGCCGGTAGAGGTTCGGGTAGTCGCGTTCCACGACCTTCAGCTTGGGCATGCTCAGTCCCGGAACCAGCGGAGCGCCCTGCGCCACCTTGCCCTTGACGGTGGCCATGGCATCGGGGGTGTCATGCTGCAGCGGGGACGCCACCAGGTCCTTGCGCACACCCAGGTGCTTGGCGGAGTACTCGCCGAAGCGCTTGGCCATGGACCCGAACAGCTCGAAGTCGGTCTTCGTCTGCCATGGAGGAGCAATGGCCGGGTTGAAGGAGTGGATGAACGGATGCATGTCCGTCGAGGACAAATCGTATTTCTCGTACCAGGTGGCCGCCGGGAAGACCAAGTCGGAGAACAGCGTCGTGCTGGTCATCCGGAAATCCGCGGTGGCCAGCAGATCCAGCTTGCCTTCCGGCGCCTCATCGTGCCAGGCGATGTCCGCCGGGCGGTGGCCAACGGCAGCTTCCGGGGCGCGTACCGACGCATCGGTGCCCAGCAGGTGCTTGAGGAAGTACTCATTGCCCTTGCCGGAGGAGCCGAGGATGTTAGCCCGCCAGATCAGCACGACCCGCGGGAAGTTCTCCGGGGCGTCGGGGTCCTCGCAGGCGAAGGACAGCGAGCCGTCGTTCAGCGAATCGACGACATGCGCCGCCGGATCCTTGCCGGCCGCTTCGGCCTCATCCACCAGGTCCAGCGGATTGCGGTTGAAGGTCGGGTAGTCCGGCATCCAGCCGCGCTTGATCGACTCGACCAGGCAGTCCGCGGTGGTGCGCCCGTCGAATTGGCCCTTGGCCAGCGGCGAGGCCAGCTGGTTGGCCGGCAGGCCGTCGTAGCGCCACTGGTCGGTTGCCAGGTACCAGAAGGCGGTGCCGATGGTGTGGCGCGGCGGGCGGTTCCAGTCTCCGGCCGAAGCATATTGCTGGTAGCCGGTGAGCGGGCGGACCTTTTCCTGGCCCACATAGTGCGCCCAGCCGCCGCCGTTCACGCCCTGGCAGCCGGTCATCATGGTCAGCGCCAGGAAGGTGCGGTAGATCGTGTCCGAATGGAACCAGTGGTTGGTGCCGGCACCCATCAGGATCATCGAGCGGCCGCCGGATTTCTCTGCGGTATCGGCGAATTCGCGGGCAATGCGGATGGCCTGCTCTGGCGGGACCCCGGTGTGCTCTTCTTGCCAGGCCGGGGTGCCGACGGTGGAGGCGTCCATGAAATCAGTTGGCCACTGGCCGGGAAGGGATTCGCGGCCCACACCATACTGGGCGAGCATCAAATCGAAGACCGTGGTCAGCGTCTTGCCGGCAAGCTGCACCACCGGGACACCACGCTGCACGACGCCCGAGCCTCCGGCATGCTCCTGGCCGGCCTCCGGGGCCAGATCGAAGCGCGGCAGGCTGATTTCTGCCGTTGCGCCATCCCAGCTTTCCAGGTCCATGACCGACAGGGCAGGGGTGATATCGCCCAGGTCCAGGTTCCACTGCCCCTTGTCCTTTTCGGAGTAGCGGTGGCCCAGGGTGCCGCGCGGAACCCGGGCGGTGCCATCCATGTCCAGCAGGGCAGGCTTGAAGTCGGCGTTCTGTTCCTCGGACATCCCGAGGTCGGTGGCGGTGAGGAACTTGCCAGGCACCGGGGTGCCGGTGGCCGCATCGATTTCCACCAGGAACGGGGAATCGGTGAAGCGCAGCATGTAGTCCTCGAAGGCCTTGGTGCGCTTGTCGACGTAGTGCTCCTTGAGGATCACATGCCCCATGGACAAGCCCAACGCCGCATCGGTACCGGGCTGCAGGGCCACCCATTCGTCGGCGAACTTGGTGTTGTCCGTGTAGTCCGGTGATACCGTGACCACCTTGGTGCCCTTGTAGCGAGCCTCGGCCATGAAGTGCGCATCCGGGGTGCGGGTCACCGGCACATTGGAGCCCCACATGATCAGGTACTGCGAGTTCCACCAGTCGGCCGATTCCGGCACGTCGGTCTGGTCGCCGAAGACCTGCGGGCTGGCGACCGGAAGATCTGCGTACCAATCGTAGAAGGAGAGCATGGTGCCGCCGACCAGATTCATGTAGCGCGAGCCGGCCCCATGGGAGACCATCGACATGGCTGGGATGGGGGAGAAGCCTGCAATGCGGTCCGGCCCGTACTTCTTCACCGAATAGACCTGCGCCGCACTGGCGATTTCCAGTGCTTCATCCCAGGTGGTGCGGATCAGCCCGCCCTTGCCGCGGGCCTTCTTGTAGCGCTTGGCCTTGGCAGGGTCCTCGACAATCGATGCCCAGGCATCGACCGGATCCGGGTGCTCCTGCTTCGCGCTGCGGTACAGCTCGGCGAGCACATCGCGGATGTAGGGGAAGCGCACGCGGGTCGGGGAGTAGGTGTACCAGCTGAACGCCGCGCCACGCGGGCAGCCGCGCGGCTCGTATTCGGGGGAGTCCGGGCCAACCGAGGGATAATCGGTCTGCTGCGTTTCCCAGGTGATGATCCCGTCTTTGACGTAGACCTTCCAGGAGCAGGAGCCGGTGCAGTTCACCCCGTGGGTCGAGCGCACCACCTTGTCATGGGACCATCGGTCCCGGTAGAAGACATCGCCCTTGCGCCCTCCCTGGAGGAACATGGCACGCAGGTCGTCACTGGTGTCACCGCGGCGCAGGAACTTTCCCATCGAAAGCAGTGAATCAGCAACCGGTCCATCAGTGGCAGGCTGTGTGTGGTTTGGACTATCGCTCATTGCCGGATCTCCTCCAACTGTGGCTAGTATCCCTAGCTTCGTCTTTTGGATCGCGAGTTTCAAGAGTATTTTCCAGAATTATCCGTTAATGTTTTTCCCTGTCATTCGGTAAATAATTAACCGGATCAACTCTTCCAATTCCGTGATGGAGAGGAATAGACTACTGGCTTAAAAGGCTCTTCGACGTTACTTGAACCGTGCGACCAGGGGGTCCAATGAGCGCAGGATCTGACGCAAACACCACTGTGAATGAGCCCGATTTGCGGGGAGGATTCTTCCAACTGCTGCTGGCCACCTTCGCAAGCGCCGTGGGCTTCTGGGCATGGATGCTGATTTCACCGATCCAGCGTTTCTATGCCGAGGAGATGGATCTGAGCGAGGGACAGGTGTCCCTGATGCTGGCAACACCGGTGCTCGTAGGCGCTATCGGACGCATTTTCACCGGTGCGCTGACCGACCGCTTTGGTGCCCGGAAAATGTTCACCGCCGTGCTGCTGGCGACGATTCCGGCGGTGCTGCTGGTGGCGCTCGCCGGCAGCATAGGCAGTTTTGCGCTGCTGATTATCGCAGGAACCTACCTTGGTGTTGGCGGTTCGATCTTTGCAGTGGGCGTCCCCTTCGCCAGTGCCTGGTATCCGGCCAATAGGCGCGGCTTCGCCAACGGCATCTTTGGCATGGGAATGATTGGCACCGCCATTTCGGCCTTCCAGACACCTCGTCTGCTGCAAGATTTCGGCTACTGGGGAACCCACCTGTTTCTGGCCGGTCTTCTGCTCGCCGCCGCGATCCTGGTGTGGTTCTTGATGCGCGAGTCTCCGGCATGGAAGCCGAGCAGCCAACCGCTGTTCCCGAAGGTTTTCGGTGCATTGAAGCTGGCTATTACGTGGGAAATGTCCTTCCTCTACGGAATAGTCTTTGGCGGTTTTGTCGCATTTTCGACCTTCTTGCCCAAATACCTGATGACCATCTACCCGGAGAATGTCGACCCGATCGGTGCCGGTACCCGTACGGCGTTGTTCGCTGTGGCCGCAGTGATTGCTCGACCTGTCGGCGGCGTGCTGGCCGACAAATTCGGTCCGAAAGTCATTGCGCTGATCTCGCTGGCCGGCATCGTTTCGCTCGCCTATATTGTTGGACAGCAACCTGCTGAAGGCATCCTGACCGGTGTTACCTTCATCTTGATGGCTTCGGCCATGGGCCTTGGAATGGGCGCGGTCTTTGCTTGGATAGGCCCGTCGACACCTCCGGAAAAGGTTGGCGCCGTTTCCGGTGTCGTGGCGGCTGCCGGTGGCCTGGGCGGTTACTTCCCGCCGCTGGCCATGGGCGCCACCTACCATGCCGAATCCAACTCCTACGCTTTAGGTCTCTGGCTGCTGGTGCTCGTGGGAACTTTCGCCTTGGTGGTTGCCGGCATGCTGCGCGGCACCAGGGCCCGTGATGGAAAATGAATCGTGGAAGAACAAGCAGCGTTATTTGATGAGCACGGGCACGTAATCGGGCAAGCCCCGCGCTCACGCGTCAGAGCGGAAAATCTGCGTCATGGCGCTACCGGGATTCTGGTGTTCAACCCGCAGGGCGAGGTCTTTGTGCATCAGCGCACGATGAGCAAAGACGTGTACCCCGGACTCTTCGATTTCACCGCTGGCGGTGTGATTCAAGCAGGCGAAGATCCCGACGAATCAGCAATACGCGAAGCCCAGGAAGAATTGGGCATCGACAGTGAGCTCGTGCGCTTGGAACCAGAGAACTACGCAGATGCGCATACCCGGTACCGGGCTTTTCGGTATTGGACGGTTGCCCGCGGGGAGCTCAGCCTGCAAGCTGAGGAAGTCGCTAGCGGACGCTGGATGGAGCATCGTGAGCTGCTGGCAGACATTGAGCGGAATCCCGGCAGCTATATGCCCGATGCTGTTGAGCTCTTTGGCCAATGGCTCAAAGACCTGGATGGAAAGTTCCCACCTGCTGGATAGATCAATCATTTGCGCGCTGGGTCAGTTAGGGTCTAGTTATGAAAACCCTGTTCATTGTTTACGCGATCCTTTTTGCTGCGTTTTCGATACTATCAATTGGCGGGAATCTGCTGGTTGGCATAGTTGCAGCCGTGGCCAGCTTGTCTTCGCTGGCAGGTTTCTTCGTAGTTCGAAGCCGCGGGGCGAAAGCCTAGAAAGCCGGCTGCTCGTCGGACGGGCCATGGCATTCGCGGTAAACTCGATGACTATGGCTATCGGCGCGACTATGCACACCTTTGAAATCCAGCTTGCTGATGTGGATCGCGGGGTGTACGAGGATCTTTCCCTGCGGGTTGCGCAGCACCCTTCGGAAACCGATGCCTATCTGGTTACCCGCGTGCTGGCATACTGCCTCGAATACGAGGAAGGCATCTCCTTCTCGGCCGGCGGAGTTTCCACCGGGGAAGAGCCTGCCATCTTGGTCAAGGATCTGACCGGCCTGATCACCGCGTGGATTGAAGTGGGTGCTCCTGATGCCCAGCGGCTGCATACGGGAAGCAAGCGGGCAGGGCGCACCGCCGTCTACACGCATCGCGACCCTGCCAAGCTTCTGGCCTCCTGGCGTGGAAAGACGATCCACCAGTCGGAACAGATCATGGTGCGTTCCTTCGACCCCCAGTTCGTCGATGCGGCAACCCAGGCACTGACACGCCGCAACACCATGTCCGTCTCGGTGACCGAGGGGCAAATCTATCTTGAATTGAATGGAACGAATCTGGAAACGCAGTTCAGCTTGCATGAGATTGAGTAGCAAAGGTTAATCTCTGATTTAGCTCAGTGTGCCGCCGCCGTCATCAGCGAGCGGAAGCATGGCCGGTGTACATCAATGACACCAACGGAAGAGCTCCATGAAACTGCGCAAAATCATCCTCGGCACAGCAACCCTGGCTTTGGCCTTCACCTTGGCCGCTCCTGCAGGAGCCGCACCGATTGAACCGACTGGTTCCGATCCACTGATCATCGGCCACCGCGGAGCAGCCGGTGTGGCTCCGGAGAACACCTTGCCAGCCATCAAGGCAGGCAGCCAGTCTGGCGCCGAATTCATTGAAATCGACGTGCAGCTGTCCAAGGACGGGGTGCCGTTCATCTTCCATGACGGAACTCCTTCGCGCACCACGAACGTGGCAGAGGTATTCCCTGACCGCGTCAATGACCCCATCACGTCATTCACCTGGGACGAACTGCAGCAGCTCGATGCCGGTTCCTACTTCTCGGACGAGTTCAAGGGAACCAAGATTCCCCATTTCGATGAGGTCCCAGGTGCACTGGCCGGCGGTACCGGCGTCTTCATCGAAATCAAGGATCCGGCCAAGTCCCCAGGCGTGGAGAAGCTGGTAGCGGACGCGCTGGCCGAGGATCCGGAGTGGAAGGCGCTCGCCGACGCGAACAAGATCGAGGTGCTCAGCTTCGACGCGGCATCCAACCAGATGTTCGCCCAATTGGCTCCGGAAGTGCCTCTGCAGCAGCTGACGGGAACCGTGCCAACTGCCGCGGAACTGGCAAACTACGCGACCTACGCTGATTCCTTCGGCACCAACTACCGCACGCTTGATGCCGCCGGTGCCCAGCGCGTGAAGGACGCAGGCTTGGGCTTGGGCGTCTACACGGTCAACGCCACCGAAGCTGCTGACGATGCCATGGCTCTGGGCGTCGAGCGGATCACCGGCGACTTCCCAACACAGATTAACCGCCATATCGGTGGACAGAAGGACTTCCCGGCCAACAACGGCGTGGTGATTGCCGACGCGGTCAACGACGTGCCTGGAAACGACGTCGCTCCGGAAAATGGCGAGCACGTGATCCTGGAGAACACCGGCAAACGCACCATCGATGTCAGCGGCTACATCATTCGCGATGCCGCCAACAACATCTTGGAAATCGGCCAGGGATACGAGCTAGAGCCAGACGAGCAGCTGCGCGTGTACTCGGGTCCGGGCACCAACAGCGACGAAGCTTTCTACGTGGACGGTCCGGGCATCTTGAACAATGCCGGTGATTCGCTGGCACTGTGGGATGCCAAGGGCAAGCTCACCGATACCTTCGCGAACTAGCGCTAGATAAGGCAAAACCCCGGTAATCACTGATTACCGGGGTTTTTCTGGCGGTGACGGTGGGATTTGAACCCACGGTACGGGGTTACCGTACACAACATTTCGAGTGTTGCACCTTCGGCCGCTCGGACACGTCACCAGACCTGATAACTCTATAACGAACATCAGGTGAAAACAAAAACGAGAACGCTGTTTTTGGCTTGAAGTGTTCCGAAACACATCAACGTCGGCTCCTAGCCGCGCTTGCCCCGGAAGAATTCACGCAGCAGCTCTGCGCATTCGTCTTCCTTGACCCTCGAGTACACCTCGACCCAATGGTTCAAGCGCGGTTCACGGACGATGTCGAAAACCGAGCCGCAGGCCCCGGCCTTCTCGTCCCAGGCCCCGAAGACCAGCTTGGGAATGCGCGAAAGGACGATGGCCCCGGCGCACATGGCGCAGGGCTCCAAGGTCACCACCAGCGTGCAGTCCGATAGGCGCCAGCCATCGTCTTGCCCTGTGGCTTCCAGTGCCTTGACCGCATTGCGGATGGCGACCACCTCGGCATGCGCTGTAGGGTCCTTGACCGCCTCGCGCTCATTGCGGCCGGTGGCCAGCACTTCGCCTTCGGGGGAGAGGATAACGGCGCCGATGGGCACGTCATCGGTGGCTAGCGCTTTGCGCGCTTCAGCCAAGGCGAGGTCCATCCAAGCATCAAATTCGTGCACCATAGTGCTTTCACTTTACGTGTTTTGCGACGGCTGCCGGGCTCCGGGAGCGTGGATCACCGCCCGCTGCACTGAAGTTTGCTGTTTCCTTGGGCACACCAAAGACCTTTAACAGCGCGAAATCGAGGATTTCTCTCGATTTGGCCGAGGCGGTGCTGATAGATTTCTACTTATGCGCGTACAGGTAGTCGACCACCCACTGGTGGCACACAAGGTTTCGGTTCTTCGTGATAAGAACACCCCCTCCTCGATTTTCCGCCAGCTGACCGACGAACTGGTCACCCTGCTGGCTTATGAAGCCACCCGCGAGGTGAAAACCGAAAACGTTGAGGTGCAGACCCCGGTCGCCACCACCACCGGCACCTCGATTGCCAAGCCAACCCCGCTGGTTGTCCCGATCCTGCGTGCAGGCCTGGGCATGCTCGAAGGCATGACCCGCCTGGTCCCAACCGCTGAAGTCGGCTTCCTGGGCATGGCCCGCAACGAGGAAACCCTGGACATCATCACCTACGCCGACCGCGTGCCAAACGACCTGACCGGTCGCCAGGTCTTCGTGCTGGATCCGATGCTGGCCACCGGCGGCACCTTGGCCGAGTCCATCAAGTTCATTTTCGAGCGAGGCGCGGAATCCGTCACCTGCATCTGCCTGATCGCCGCTCCTGAGGGCGTCGAGCGCCTGAAGGAAATCCACGGTGGCGACGACCGCGTGCACATCGTGCTGGCGGCGATGGACCAGAAGCTGAACGAGAAGTCCTACATCATCCCAGGCTTGGGCGATGCCGGCGACCGCCTGTATGGCGTGACCCCGCCGATTGCCTAGCATCAGCTAAGCCATGCGCCCGGAGGCCGCGGTGATTACACCGCAGCTTCCGGCGTTTCTTCATCGGTTTCGGGTTCGTCCAGCGGCAGGCGGACCTCGAAGACGGTGTCTCCTGGCGTGGACGCCACCGTAATGCTGCCGCCATGGGCTTCGACGATGCTCTTGGCGATCGGCAGGCCCAGCCCGGTGGTGCCATCGGAGCCAGAACGCGCCTTGTCGGCTCGGGTGAAACGCTCGAATACCCGGGGCAGGAATTCGGGGGCAATGCCTTCGCCGGTGTCGTGCACCCGGATGACGGCTTCATCGGCGTCCTCGTCGCGGTCCACCGATACGGTGACGGTGTTCCCGGCGGTCGTGTGCTTGCGTGCATTGGCCAGGAGATTGGTAATCACCCGGCGCAGCGAGGACGAATCGCCGTAGACGAAGGTCTGCGGCGCCTGGCAGTCGAACTCCCAATGATGGTCGCTCGCGGTCAGCCTGAAATCTTCGGTGATATCCGCGGTCAGCGAGCACAAATCGATCTTGCTGCGCTTGAAAGCATTCTCTTCGTCCAGGCGGGCCAGAAGCAGCAGATTCTCCACCAGCGAGCTCATCCGGCTGCTTTGCTGCAGCACCCGATCCACCGAGCGCTGCCCGTCAGGGGAGAAATGCTCGGTAGCGGAGAGCAGCTCGGTGTAGCCGCGGATTGCCGAGAGCGGCGTGCGCAGCTCGTGCGAGGCATCGGCGACGAACTGGCGCATCTGGGCCTGGGATTTCTCGCGGGCGGTCAGTGCGGTGGCGACGTTGCTGATCATCGCATTCAGCGCATTGCCGACATTGCCCACCTCGGTGCCGGGGATGGCATCGCGTGCGGGCACACGCTGGGTCAGGTCCACTTTGCCCGAATCGAGATCTTCGGCGGCGACCGAACCTGCCACGGCGGCCACACGCTTGAGCGAGGCCAGCGAACGCGAGATGAGCCATGAGCCGGCCAGGCCTGCACCGGCGATCAGGATCAAGGCAATGAACAGCGTCAGCCACGCCATGCCGCGCAGCGCCAGGTCGGTGCCGTGCAGGGGCAAGCCGACGATCAGGATGCCGTTGGAGCCGGAGTCCTTCACGGCGACCAGGTAGTAGTCTCCCACGGTCAGGTGGGCGCGTACCGGCTTGAACTGCCCTCCGGCACGCAACGTGCTCAGTTCGAGATCCACCATCGGGATGGCGTCTTCCTGGCTCAGCTGCTTCAGTTCGCCGGTGCGTTCATCCAGCACGCCGCCGTTGAAGACGTACTTGTCGACGAATCGGGCGGTCAGCGTGCCGGCTGACTGGCCCGGAGCATCCAACCGGGAGTTCACCGCTGGCGCGCCCTGCGAATAATTCAGCGCGCGTTCGGTGGTGAGCCGCAGCTGGCTGTTGAGCTGGTCCATCAACGTCTGGCGCATGCCGGCGTTGTAGAGCAGGCCGAGCAATACGGATACTGCGGTGACCGAGGTCAGCAGGATGAGCAGCAGCTTGCGCTGCAGCGCGTGCGGCGAGCTCACCCTGGTATTCGGGGAAAAGAAGCTCATGCAGCCGGCTTCAGCACGTAGCCGACACCACGCACGGTATGGATCATCGGCTCAGCATCAACATCGATCTTCTTGCGCAGGTACGAGATGTACAACTCGACAATGTTCGCCTGCCCGTCGAAATCGTAGTGCCAGACGTTGTCCAGGATCTGCGACTTGGACACCACTCGGCGGGCATTGCTCATCAGGTAGCTGAGCAAGTCGAATTCGGTGGCGGTCAGCGAAATTTCGCGGCCTGCACGCGATACGTCGTGCGAGTCCATGTTCAGCACCAGGTCGCCGACCACTAGTTCAGCGGAATCTGCGGTGGCCGCGCCTGAACGTTCCACGAGACGGTGCAACCGGATCAGGACCTCTTCGAGGCTGAAAGGCTTGGCGACATAGTCGTCTGCACCCGCGCCCAGGCCTTCGATGCGATCCTCGACCGCGTCCTTGGCGGTCAGGAAGAGAACTGGGATCTCCGGGAAATGGGTGCGCACCTTGCGCAGCACTTCCGGGCCGTCGAATCCGGGCAGCATCCAGTCGAGGACCAGGACGTCAGGGGCCAAGGAGCGGGCGGTCGCCACTGCTTCCGGCCCATCGTGGGCCATCGTGGCTTCCCAGCCGAGCATGCGGGTTCCCATGGCGACCAATTCTGCCAGCGAAGGTTCATCATCGACCACGAGAACTTTGATTGCCGTGCCGTCAGGGTGGGTCAGCCGAGGCAATTGCGAAGGTGAAAATCGAGATTCATTCATGTTTATCAGCTTGTCCTATTGCCATGGGCCGAGAATATGTTTTTGCTGTGTGCAAGCTATGACTGCAAGTCGATTTTATGCGGAGAAAACCCAAACCGATAGTGGTTAATTTGGTCAACCCCTAAGAACGACGAATGATTGAAGCGTGGACAAGAGGGAGTGATGAATGGATATTCAGGCCTCTGAATGGACTAGGCGAAATGACGAAGTTCAATTGAAAGCTTGAGCATATTGTTTAGTTAAGCGCTTAGACAGTCCAGAATTGCCTAAAGTGGCGTGCGTCACGTTTGGAAACATTCGTCTCACTATGTGGACACGGGTGTCCATTGTTACTTGCAAGTTGTCAATGTTACGAGGAAACTAGAGGTGTGAGTACGGCGCAGAACAGCAAAGGCACCTCGAATAACGACCTCGAATTGCCCGTGATTGTTCTCAACGAATGCTCGGCGTCCTTGGCGTCCAGATCGAATTGCGAGTGATTCGCAATCCGGATTTTGGGTGTTATTGACGGGAAACCCAACTGCTGAACGTGGACGAAGGCCGCGGACAGCGCAAGCAAAACCCGAAGCATGAGCGCCAAACCACTTGGCCTTCGCACTAAAAGAGGAAAAAGATTATGTCGGCTGGTTCCGGATACGTCCACGTTTCAATTCGCAATGCGCAGAACCGCGCAGCAGCTGCCCAGCGTGCAGCTTCTGGCAACTATGCACCAGCGGGCTATCGCCCACTGCGCGCAGTTTCCAATGTTCATGAAACTCGTGATGCATCGCATCAGCCAGCTCAGGCTCCAGTGCAGCCAACCGGCCAGCCGAGCGCCGATACCTCAGCACGCGGCTTCGTGCTCTACGTAGGCCTGGATGAAACCGCAGCCCAGGCGCAGGGCACCTCGCTAGGCAAGCTTGCCACCCAGGTGCGCGCCTTCCTGGCCACCCTGTCGCCGCAGGCACAGACCCACGCCGCCGTAGCGCTGGCACCAACCAGTGCGCAGGGCGAGCCAATCGATGTTGTTCGCCAGGCACTGGGCGACCCGACGATTTCCCGCCGGCCTCGCGCTGAAGCCCGCCCATCCACCCCGCGCCCATCGGGTGTGCTGATTGACCTCTCGCGCCGCGAAGTCTACCTGGATGGCGAAACCCTGAACCTGACCTTCAAGGAATTCGAGCTGCTGAACTTCCTCGTGGAAAACGGCACCCGCACCGTAGGCCGTGAAGAGCTGCTGGAAAACCTGTGGCGCAACGCCGAAGAAGTCCCCAATGAACGCACCATCGACGTGCATATCCGTCGCCTGCGTTCGAAGCTGGGACGCCTGGCCAACACCGTGCGAACCGTGCGCGGCCAGGGCTACCGCTTCTACGAGCACCCAGAAGTGGTCGTCTGGGCTGCTCCGGAATACTCCATCTAGCAGTTGCTGACAGCAGTGGCGGGCAAACCGGGTTCGGTTTGCCCGCCACTGCTGTCTTAAGCTGGGACAATGAACACCATTCACTCCCGCAAGCTCATTCTGATGCGCCACGCCAAGGCCGACTACCCGCTAGGCGTCGCGGATCACGACCGGCCGCTGGCAGCCCGCGGCCACCGCGAGGCTCCCGCCGCCGGAGCCTGGCTTGTAGAGAATGGCCTGATCCCGGACTACATCATCTGCTCCGATGCGCTGCGTGCGCGCGCCACCTGCGCGTGGGTGCTGTCCGAGCTTGGTGAAAAGGGTCCAACCCCCTACATCGACTCGCGCATCTTCACCGCGGGCGTCTCCCAGCTGTGCTCCATCATCAATGAGGTCCCGGATACGGTCAGCTGCCTGCTGGTGATCGGGCATCAGCCGGTGCTGCAGGAATTGGCGTTGCGCTTGGCCGCTATGGACTCGGATGAAGAAGCCGTCTACGAGCTGGCGATGAACTATCCGACCCTGGGAACCACGGTGCTGGAAACTTCGCACCCGTACTCGCATTTGGATGCCCGTGATGCGCGCGTCACACATTTCACCGCACCTCGGCCTGCATGAGAGAAGTCTCATCAAGATTTTTCTAACGCACTAGTCAGCATGTAAATAAGTGATGATCTGGATGTATGAGAAGCAGATGATAACCCTCTCATCGAATCCACCTCGTCGTCTCATGAACCGTTCACTTTGAGTTCACTATTGCTCGTTTCACTAGGAATCGTTGGCAGCACAGCCAGCACCGGCACACGGCAACCGCAGGCCGGAAACAGTGAAAGAGGAACAGGCAAATGGCCATCATCGCAGAATCGCTTCCAACGCAGACCACCGCAGCCCGCAACGAAGTGCAGCAGCAGATCGATGCACAGCGTGCTCGCACCATCCGCGCCGCCTACACCACCCGCTTTGTCGCAGCCGAGCTGCAGCGCAACCCCCAGGATTTCCAGGTCGTGCGCCGCGCGAACATGGCGCCTCGTGCCGGCGACGTCGTGATTGCCACCGTCACCGAGCTGGGCAAGCACACGCGCCTGCAGTCCCCGGTTTCCCGCCGCCAGCTGATGTTCGTCGGCCAGGAGATCATGGTCGCCTACGGCGACCGCTACGCACCGGACCAGTTCCTTGCCCATGTGCCGCAGAACCTGGGCCCCTGCCAGCTGGTGGCCGGCGGCGGCGTCGCCAGCGAAGTCATCGAGCAGCACGCCACGATCGACATGGCGACCCAGCTGCAGCCAACCGGCCTGCTGATGCGCCACGGCAAGGTCGTGAACCTGGCGGACTTCGCACCGCTGGGCATCGAGGACGATTCCCCGCGCCCGGCGCAGGCCGGCGCCCAGCGCCCGCCGGTGATCGCGGTGCTGGGCACCTCGATGAACTCCGGCAAGTCCACCACCCTGGGGTGCCTGGTCAACGGCCTGGTCAACTCCGGCATGGCAGTTGCCGCAGGCAAGGCCACCGGCACCGGAGCAGGCAACGACCCGGACCTGTTCACCGATGCCGGCGCCTTCAGCGTCTGCGACTTCACCGACTTCGGCTTCCCGACCACCTACCGCCTGGACTACGAAACCGTCCGCGACCTGCTGGTGGCGATAATCCGCGAGCAGAGCGCCACCGGCGCGGACGCAGTGGTCATCGAGATCGCCGACGGCCTGTTCCAGGGCGAGACCTCCCGCTTGCTGCTCGACCCGGTCTTCTCCGAGCACGTGGACCGCGTGCTGTTCAGCGCCCAGGACGCGCTGGGCGCGCTGGCCGGCGAACGCATCCTGCGCGAAGCAGGCCTGGATGTTGCCGCGGTGTCCGGAGTGCTCACCGCCTCCCCGCTGGCCGCGAAGGAAGCCCAGGCGCAGCTGGCCACCCCGGTCATCGGGACCTTCGACCTGTGCCAGGCCGAGGTTGCCGCCGCGCTGCTGCCAACCCGCTAGGAGCCGCAATGCTGGACCAGAAGACCGCCGCCGCGCCGGTGGCCCAGCCCGAGCGCCTGCCGCCACTGGTGGCGCCCGGCCGGCGGATGCTCCTGGCCGGACTGCTCAGCCTAGGCGTTCTCGCCGGCCTGCTCTCGATTGCCATTGGCTGGCTGATCGGGCAGCTCTCGGCAAGCCTCAGCGCCGGGGCGCTAGCCGCGGTGCTGGGCCTGGCGGGCTGCTTCTTCCTGGCCAAATACGCTGAACGGGTGCTGGCCGAGAAGCTGGGCCAGCACTATGTGGCCCAGCTGCGCCGCGGGCTGGTGGCCCACGCTTTGCGCAGCGCCCGCGGCCCGTCCATGGGCATCACCATTGCCCGCTCCACCAACGACCTGTCCTCGATCCGCAACTGGATTGTGCAGGGCATGGTCCCGCTGGTGGCCGGCCTGCCGCTGCTGATCGTCAGCGGCACGGGGCTGTGGTTCCTGCATCCGCTGCTGGCCCTCAGCCTGGGCGCGACGCTGGTGCTGGAAGGCATCCTGCTGACGAGCCTGGCCGGCGGGACGTTCCTCAGCGCCCGGACCCTGCGCCGGCACCGCGGGAACCTGGCTGCGCGCATTGCCGATACCGTGGCCGCGCGGACCGCGATTGCCGCCGGGGGCGGCATCGAGCGGGAGGTGCAAAGGGTTCAGGACACCTCGCAGAAGGTGATTGACGCGTCGGTGCATCGCGCCCGGTTCGCCGCGGCCCTGCGCGGCGGGGCGCTGGCCATTCCGCTGCTGGGTACCGCGCTTCTCGTGGCCGCGGCCGCGCAGGCACAGCTTCCGGCAGCCGCCGTGGCGACCGCGCTGACGCTGATGGGAATCTGCGCCGGAACCCTGGGCGAGTGGGGCCGCGTGGTGGAGTACCGGCAGAATTACAAGGCCGGCCGGCGCATCATCGCGCCGCTGCTGGCCGAGCAGGAACGCTGGCAGGCCAGCGAAGCATCGCCGGCGAGCACCCGCGATGCGAAGGAGCTGATGCTCCAGCCGTCCTCAGTGCGCATCCAGCTTCCGGAATCGATGGCCGGGAAGTTTCCCATGCTGCGAGCCCAGCCCGGGCAGCGCATCGCGGTGCGCGGAAACCAGGGGGACTGCGCCGCATTGCTCGCGGCCATCGCCACCGGCAGCCTGGCTCATGACGCCGACCCGCAGGCCGGGGTGTGGATCGCCGAGGGGCGAAGCGAGGATTTGCCTGCGACCGGCCGCCGCAAGCTGATCGGCGCCGCATTGGAGTCCATGGTTCCCGAGCGCGGCAGCGTTGCCCGCGCGCTGCGCTACCGCCATCCGGGCGCGTCGCTGCGCAAGGCAGTGGCACTGGCGGAAACCTGCGGGCTGCAGATGGCCCACCTGCCCGATGCGGAGGAAACCCGCTTGCGCCGGGGCGGAGAACCGCTGAATTCCGCGCAGCAGGCCTCGCTGCTGGTGGCGCGGGCGCTATTGCGCGAACCGCCGCTGCTGGTGCTCGATTCGCTGCTGGCCCGCCTGCCCGATGCTGCCTATGCCACGGTGGCCGAACTGCTCAACGACTATCCCGGGGTGCTGATCTTCAGCGGCGAACTGCCGGGCATCAGCGAAACCGCCAGCTGGGAAGCGCGGGCCTAATTGCTGGCTGGTGGACGGGTGGCACGCAGCCCGTCCACGGTGAGCAGCACGGCGCGCACCGTCTGCTCGCGGTCCAGATCGGTCCGTCCCGAGGCGCGCATGCGGGCGGTGAACAAGGCGGCGCCGAAAATGCTGGTGGCTACCGACAGCTTCTGCTCCGGGGCGAGCACCACGAGGCGTTCTAGGACCTCGATGATCAGCCCGGTCACCTGCGTATTCAGCGGGGTGCCGGCGAATGCATTGGCGGTGTCGGCATCCAGCTGCTCCTGCATCCACAGATGGGCGAAGGCCGGGTAGCTGGCCACGAAATCCATGGCGAATTCCAGCATCTGGCGCAGCGCCAGGTAGGGGTCTTCCGCGGAAGCAACGCGTGCCAGTTCGCCCATGAGCTTCTGCGCGCCGTAGCTGAGCAGCTGGCTGACCAGCTCGTCCTTGGAACCGAAATTGTAGTAGACGGTGCCCTTGGAAACGCCGGCGGCCGCGGCGATCTCGTCCACCGAGACGGACTCGGGGGAGCGCGAACCGAGCAGCCTCATGGCCGCTTCGAAGAGCTTTTCCTTCGAATCCGTGGCGCGCACGCGGCGGCGCTGGCCGGTTAGCGTTGTCATTCTTTCAGCTCCGGTTGCAGTGTTGCCAGGCGCCAAGTCTTGTTCTTGCGTACCGCAAGCATACTCAAGACTAGTCCAATGGCGGTGTAGATGAGCAATGAGCCTGCGACCGCGGAGAGCACATTCAATTCCGCTCCGTACACCAGGTGACGCAGTCCGACGACCACATTACCCATCGGCAAGATCTGGTGCAGGAAGTGCAATGGCGCTGGCAGGGTCTCCCACGGGAAGGTACCGCCGGCGGTGACCAGCTGAAGCACCATCAAGACGAGCACCACAAACTTGCCGGCAGTTCCTAGCAGGGCGAAGCAGCCTTGGATGAGGGCGCTGAAGCACAGGGCGGCGAGTACCAGAAGGAACCATGCCATCCATGGGTGCGCCGTGTGTAGACCCAGTCCGAAGTGCACCACTGCGTAGAGCAAGCTGGTCTGGATCACGGCAACGGCCGCGAATGGTATCCAACCACCGAGCGAGATCTTCCAGTTGCTGCCGTTGGACAGCAGTGCGCGCTTGGTAATGGGGCGCATCACCTGCGTGAGGATCAGTACACCGATAAAGGTCGCCAGCGTCATGAAGAATGGGGCTAGACCCTCACCATAGACTTGGGCTTCGGACTGCTTGGTGTTCTCCACCGTCACCGGGTTACCGATCACATCGGAGAGCTCTTCACTGGTCTTCTTATCGGGGTTAGGAACCTGCTTGACGCCGTCATCCAGGCCCGTGGCCAGCTCGTTGGAGCCATCTTGGAGCTTGGTGGTACCGTCGGACAGATCGCCGACACCATCGGAAAGCTGGACCAAACCGCTGTGGAGCTGGTCGGCGCCGGTCACCAGGGAACCGGCTCCGGAATCCAGCTTCTTGGCACCCTCGGAGGCCTGGGTCGCACCGGTCAGTGCGGACTTCTGGCCTTCGGCCAACTGCTTGGCACCGTCGTGGGCACTGTCCGCGCCGGTGGCAAGTTTCGCTGAGCCGTCAGCGGCCGAGGAAATTCCGTCCACGAGGCTTGGTACCGCAGCGTTCAGCGTCTTGGTGCCCTGGGCAAGGGTGCCCAGACCGGTAGCTAGCTGTTCGTTACCATCGGCGACCTTGTCGGCACCATCCGAGAGTGTGTGCAGGTTATCTTGCAGTCCTGCAAGGCCGGTGTTGACCTTGTCCACCTTGTTCTTCAAGGTGTTGCTCAGCGTCGAGTTCTCCACGCTATCGCTGACCTTGGACTTGATGGTGTCTGCTTGCTCTTGGGTCAACACACCGTCGGCCACCAGCTTGTCCAGCTCGGCCTGCGTATCGGTCTTGACGTTCTGCAGTTGCTTGTCGGTTTCGTCCTGCAGCTCGTTGATCACCGAGATGGCGTCATCGGCGGTGTCGGAGAGCTGCTTATTTCCATCGGCGACTTGACGTGCGCCGGTGGCCAACTGGTCGGCAGCGCTCTTGGCGCTCTGGGCGCCATCGTTGAGCTGTTTGACCGAGCTTGGCAGGGTCTTGGTCTTGGATTTCATGGCGCTCAAACCATCGCTGAGCGTATCTGCACCGGTGGCTAGCTCTCCGGTGCCATCGGCCAGAGAATTGCTGCCATCGAGCAGTTTCTTCTGACCTGTGACCAGCTGAGAAAGGCCACTGGAAAGTTCGCTGGTTCCATCCTTGAGCTGGACAGCACCGTCGGAGAGTTCACTACTGCCATCAACAAGCTTGGTGGTGCCATCGGCCAGGGTCACGATGCCATCACCTAGGGTGATCGTGCCGTCGTAGAGCTGTTGTGCGCCGTCCGCGGCTTTATCCATAGAGCTGTGAATGTCTACAAAGCCGGCGATCATCGCCGACGCGGTTTCGGTGCCGACTTCTTCGGAGACCGAAGTGCGCACCGAGGTGGTCAGGGTCCGTGCGAAGTTGGAGACCATGAAGTTATTCGCGTCATTGGTCAGCAACTCAATATTGGCCTGGCTGGCATCTTTGAAGTCGCCGGGGGACAGCAGCGCAGCGGTGAAATTATCGGGTAGAACGAGGGCGAAGGCGTATTTGCCGCTGGCCACCGCGTCGGCGGCTTCGTCTCTCGAATCGAGATGCGCCCAGCTGAAGGTCCCATCGTCTTCGAGGTTCTCAACGACATCGTCGGCGACACGGGTGAATTTGCCGTCCTTTTCCCCGCCGTCATCGAGATTAACGACGGCCGCGGTGACCTTGTCTAAGTTTCCCTGGGGGTCCCAGTTGGCGTAGAGGTAGAGGGCACCATAAAGCAGAGGTACACAGGTCACCGCGATGAGCGCCAGCTTTGGCAGGGTGCCACGGGTCATGCGCTTTAGCTCGGAGAGCGCAAGTTGCAAAGTGGTCATTCTTTTTCCTTCGCGTCGCTATCCTCTGCGACAGTTGGTACTGCGTCGCTGTGTTCTGCCGGTGTGGATTCTTGCTCCGCGGACTTGGGCTCCACTGTTTCTGGAACGTCTAGATCCAGCTCATCTTGAACAGATACTTGCGACAAAACCTCTGTTTTATCGGGTTCCTCTAGTTCTGCAGGCGCTTCAGAATTTTCGGGCTCTTCTGGCTCTTCTAGTTCTTCGGGTTCTTCTGGCTCTTCAACCAGAGGTTCTCCGGAGATGAGCGCGGTGGCTTCTTCCGGTGATTCAAATTCTTCGTACTCGTTGGATCCCAGGTAAGTGATCGGTCCATCCCACTCGTAAGGGGCGTTACTGACAATGGCGACGATCGCGAATGCGCGGTTCGAGCCAGCAAATTCAAGCAGGAGATCCAGCCAGACATCATCTTGCATGTCGTGGCGATCAGGGGAGTCAAGGACTATAAGTTCGATGCGGGAGTCTTCTGCGGCCAGTAAAAGTTGCAGTTCCAACCGGCGGGCGGGATCTAGGGAATCTGCCCAATCCTTGGCCACATCATCGAATCCGTGCAGTGCTGTCCACTTTTTATTGCGTGGTTTTTTCCAGATCGGGCCCGGCAGAAGGGCGAGGTCTTCGGCGATGAGATCGCGGACCTTCATATGTGATTCAGGTTCGTTGACCTCTGGAGAATCCAGGAGGGCAGTGTGCTGGCGCAGGGTTTTCAGGGAGTCAGCGTGACCCCACGAGACGGTCCCCGTAGATGGTTTCATGCGCCCGCTCAGGGCTAGGGCCAAGGCGGTACGTGAGATTTGCGGGTCGGCCACCACAAGGTGTACCTCTCCGCGAGTTACTTGAAGCGAGGTGGGGGACACCAGTAAATCGTGGCGTCCCTTGACGGAAACTGAATCTGCGATAAGCACAAAGCAAGACTAATTGAACTGACCGGTCAGTTCAAATAGGGAAAATATTCCTTTAATCACGTCTAGACGTAAACCGCTTGATGCTCTTGGATGGTTCTTGGCTAAGCCTTATAAACGCGGTGTGGAGTTCACGAGTAGTTCACTGAACTCTGATTACCTCGAAGCCTAGTCGCCATTGGCGGTTCTGACTACCGCCCAACGATCATCAACCGAGGGAAACTATGAGCAAGAGACGAACTACCAGTATTGCGGCAGTTCTGCTGTCCGGGGCTGTTGTTGCATCCACCTTCACCGCAGCTCAGGCTGACACGGTGGAGATCACCCCCATCGAGCAGGTGCAAGGTACGGGGGATACCTCCCCATTGGTCGGCCAAAAGACCACCGTGCGTGGCGTGGTGACCGCCGCCTATGCAGAGGGTGGAATTCGCGGATTCTACCTACAAAGCGCCGGTAGTGGGGCACAGATTCCAACAGAAGGAAGCTCGGCGGTATTCATTTACGCCCCGGACGATGTAGCTTCAGTTGAGGTCGGGGACCACCTGCAGGTCTCTGGAACGGTCAGTGAGTACTACGGGCTCACCCAGATCAAAGCCCAGAGTGTGAAGTCCCTGAGTGAGCCGGCCGAAAGCATTAAGCCATTGGCCATCACCTTGCCTAGCGACGAAGCCGGGCGCGAGCAGATCGAATCCATGCTCATTGAACCTCAGGGTGAGTTCACTGTCTCGGATAACTATTCGCTGAACCAATATGGTGAACTGACCCTAGCCATGGGAACAAGCTCGATCCTCCCAGGCGAAAAGCTGCTGCGTCAGCCCACCGACGTCTTTGCTCCGGGCAGTGCGCAGGCCGCTGAGCTAGGGAAAGAAAACGAGCAGCGCTCGATCGTGGTGGACGATGGTGCCACCCTGAATTTCAGCACCGCCAAAAACACCACCGTTGCCCTGCCATATATTGATTCTGCCCATCGCGTCAGTGTTGGAGCGGAAGCCACTTTCACCGGACCGATGATTCTGGACTACCGGTATGACCTGTGGCGACTACAGCCTCAGGGGCAGGTGATCGGCTCCGATGACGCAGATATCGCCTTGCACTTTGAGCAGATCGATAATAGTGCCCCACAGGATGTCGGCGGCAACGTGTCCGTAGGCAGCTTCAACGTACTGAACTACTTCACCACTACCGGCGATGAACTTTCCGGTTGCAGCTACTACTCGGACCGCGAAGGTAATCCAGTGACCGTCCGTCGAGGATGCGACGCTCGTGGAGCTGCCAACCAGGCCAGTTTTGAACGTCAGCAGTCCAAAATTGTTGCTGCGTTGAGCAAATTTACCGCGGATGTCGTGGTACTTGAAGAAATTGAAAACTCGGCCCGTTTTGGTCAGGATCGTGATGCTGCCCTAGCTCATCTGGTTGATCAGTTGAATTCGGCAGCCGGTTCAAAGATCTGGAAATTTGTCCCAAGCCCGGATGCTACCCCGGCTGATGAAGACGTGATCCGCACCGCGATCATCTACCGCAACAAAGCTGTGAAGCCGATCGGCGAATCGGTCATTCTCGAAGACGAGGCCTTTGATAATGCGCGCGAACCACTGGGTCAAGCCTTCCAGAAGGTCGGCGGAAATCAGAAGACTCGTTTTGTGGTCGTAGCCAATCACTTCAAGTCGAAGGGCTCAGACCCGAAAGACGGTTCGGGCAACGCTGACTCCGGCGATGGCCAGGGTGCCTGGAACGCCGATCGAGTAGATCAGGCTAAGGCGCTGGTCAGTTTTGCTGATCAGCTGAAGAAGTCACGCAACACCCAGAAGGTCTTGCTCGTTGGCGACTTCAATTCCTACGCTGCCGAAGATCCAATTCGAGTGCTCGCCGAGGCGGGCTACGTTGATCTCGGTGCCAAGGCTGACTCGCAGAGCTACGTTTATGGTGGGCTGAGCGGTTCCTTGGATCACATTCTGGCTTCCCCAGAGCTGGCTTCCAAGGTCACCGGCCAGGATATCTGGAATATCAACGCCATCGAATCCGTCGGCTATGAATACAGCCGCTACAACTACAACATCACCAACCTGTTTAGCTCGAACCAGTACCGTTCATCGGATCATGATCCGGTTCTGGTTGGATTGCAGTTGAACAAGAAGGGCTAGTTTCAGCTAGTTTTATCGGCCAGGCAACTCCCAATGGGGCAGTTGTCTGGCCGATTCTTTCGTTAAGGGTTGACAAGCAGAATCTATTGTGGAGAATTATGGAAGAAGTTTTGTGAGAGCGCTCACAAAATAGCTAAGCGGAGTTGCTGTCATTGCTATGGCAAATGGGGTTCAGGAAGAACCCTCATATTTTTGCCACATTTTGAGAGCGCTCTCAAAATATGTTGGTCTCACCTCACTCGCACAAACAAGACTTGAATGGAGTCACCGTGAACCCCTCACAAACAGCTCGGCTAGCCAAGGTTGTAGCCCTGAGCTCAAGTATTGCCCTGCTCGCAGCAGGCTGCGCATCGGGCGATAGCAAGGACGCCGCCCAGCCAGCCTCCGCGGATAATCCTGTCACCCTGACCATCACCACCTTCGGCACCCAGGGTTTGGATCCTCTGTACAAGCAGTACGAAGCCGATAACCCAGGCATCACCATTGAAGCCACCAACATCGACACCGGTGGCAACGCACTGACCGACTGGAAAACCAAACAAGCCGCGGGCGCAGGCCTGCCGGATGTTCAAGCTGTGGAAGAAGGCTGGCTCGGCCAAGTCATGACCGTTTCAGATAGCTTCACCGACCTCAACGAATACGGTGCCAAAGATATCGCCGGCGACTGGGTGGACTGGAAAGTACAGCAGGCCACCGACGCCGATGGTCGCACCATCGGCTACGGCACCGACATCGGACCTATGGGCCTGTGCTACAACAGCAAGCTCTTCAAGGCAGCCGGTCTGCCCAGCGATCGTGAACAGGTTGCAGAACTCTTCGGCGGCGCCGACTCGACGTGGGATGACTTCTTCTCCGTGGGCGAGAACTACGTGAAGAAAACCGACAAGGCCTTCTATGACCAGTCCGGCTTCGTCTGGAACGCCATGGTCAACCAGCTCGATGAAGGCTACTACAAGGCTGATGGCTCACTGAACATTGAGGGAAACACCGCACTGCGTGAGCGGTGGGATCAACTGTCGGCTGCAGCGTCCAAGGGCCTGTCCTCGGCGCAGACCCAATGGGACTGGGGCAAGGGACAAGCATTTGTCGACGGCTCCTTCGCAGTGATGCCATGCCCAGGCTGGATGTTGGGCAACGTCAAGGGTCAGGTTGAAGGCGCCGGTGGCGACGCATCGGACGGTTGGGACTTTGCCGATGTCTTCCCTGGCGGCGCAGCCAACTGGGGCGGTGCATTCCTGACGGTGCCAAGCACTTCCAAGCATCCCGCTGAGGCGGCCAAGCTCGCGCAGTACCTGACCAACGCCACCTCGCAGGCGACTTCCTTCGAAGAAGCTGGAGCCTTCCCAAGCAACATCGAAGCACAGAAGTCCAAGGCTGTGACCGGTGAGAACGACCTGACCAAGTTCTTCAATGGTGCACCGATCGGGGAAATTCTCTCGAACCGTGCCGAGGGCGTAAAGGCACAGTACAAGGGCGCGGATGATTCGGTGATTCAGGAGCAGGTCTTCGGTCCAGCAACTATCGCCATTGACAAGGGCACTGACGGGGACACCGCGTGGAACACGGCTCTGTCAACGCTGCAGGAACTGGAAATCAAGTAATCGGATTGGCCGACATAGCGCCCTGTGGGGTCAGCGTTCATCACTGACCTGGCCCCACAGAGCGCAACTGCAGCAGAAAAGAAGACACCGATGAGCACCACGACACCCATGTCACGGCCGAAACTACGGGCCGAAAAACCCAGTACGCCCACCCCAGAAAGGCTGCAGGAAGCCAAGGCAGAACGCAAAATGCGACGCCAGCACCTGCGTGGCCGACTGGATTTTAAGTACTCCCCATACCTTTATATCTCGCCCTTTTTCATCCTCTTCGCGCTGGTTGGGCTCTTCCCACTGATCTACACCTTCGTGGTATCAATCAACGACTGGGACCTGCTAGGTGGAGCCGGTGACTGGGTGGGGCTGAAAAACTACCAGGCAGAACTAGCCTCACCGCTGTTCTGGAATTCGCTGTTCAACACTTTCAGCATCTTCCTGCTCTCTGCGATCCCGCAGCTGGTGGTCGCCACCTTCATCGCAGCAATGCTTGATCAAAATATCAGGGCCAAAACTTTTTGGCGGATGAGCGTGCTGGTTCCCTACGTGGTGACTCCGGTGGCTGTCACGCTGATCTTCTCCACTGCCTTCGACGAGAAATACGGACTGATCAACAACCTGCTCGGTGCACTGAACCTGGACACGATTGCCTGGAAAACCGATGTGTTCCCCTCCCACATGGCTATTGCCACCATGGTGAACTGGCGTTGGACTGGGTACAACGCGTTGATCTTGCTGGCGGCCATGCAGGCCGTACCTCGCGAATTACACGAATCGGCGGCGATCGATGGGGCAGGAATGATTCGCCGTTTCTTCTCCATTACCCTGCCAAGTATCCGTCCCACCATGATCTTCGTGATCATCACAGCGACCATCGGCGGTTTACAGATCTTTACCGAGCCCAAACTCTTTAACCCCAGTAGTTCGGTTCCGGGCGGACCTGATCGGCAGTATCAAACCACGGTGCTTTATCTGTGGGATCTGGCCTTCAACCGCGGGGACTTTGGGCGGGCCTCGGCCGTGGCTTGGATGCTGTTTTTGATCATCATCGTGATCGGAGTGATCAACTTCTTGATCTCCGGCACCATCGCCTCGTCTTCAGATAAGCGCGGACCTCGACGGATTCCAGGCCGAAAAGCCAAACGTATCAAATCCCATCCTTCCGGTTCACTCAGAGAAAGTGCCAACGATGAGTAACGCTACCTTGCAATCAACTGCTAGACCCAAGTTGATGCGCCAGGCCCGAAACAAGAACTTTTCTGCCGACCGGCGTCCAGGATTTCTCACCTACGGTATCCTGCTGGCCTTCCTTATCGGAAGTACCTATCCGCTGTGGTATTCCTTTGTGATTGGTTCTTCTACTGGTGCAGTCTTTTCTTCGGCATGGCCACCGCTGCTTCCGGGCGGACAGTTCTGGACTAACGTGGCTGAGGTCTTTGACTCGGTGGAGTTCTGGGCTGCGCTGGGTAACAGCTTGATTGTTTCTTCAGTTATTACCTTCTCGGTGGTGATGTTTTCTACCCTTGCCGGTTACGCCTTCGCCAAGCTGCGCTTCCGCGGGCGCCAGGGACTGCTGGTTTTTGTCATTGCAACACTGGCGGTGCCGACTCAGCTCGGGATTATCCCGATGTTCATGATGATGAAGGAACTGGGGTGGACCGGTTCTTTGGGAGCGATCATGATTCCAACCCTGGTGACAGCCTTTGGCGTCTTCTTCATGCGCCAGTATCTGGTGGATAATATCCCCGACGAGCTCATCGAGGCTGCCCGAGTGGACGGCGCCTCCATGATCGGAACCTTCTGGCATGTCGGTGTTCCAGCGGCCCGGCCCGCGATGGCGATCCTGTCGCTGTTCACCTTCATGACCGCGTGGACCGACTACCTGTGGCCGATGCTGGTGGCGCCGCAGAACCCGACCTTGCAGGTGGCGTTGAGCCAGCTGCAGTCTGCACGATACGTTGACTACACCATCGTGATGAGCGGAGCCTTGATGGCGACCATCCCGCTGCTGGTGCTTTTCATTCTTGCAGGCAAGCAACTTGTATCCGGAATTATGGCAGGAGCTGTAAAGGGCTGATGATGAACCACCTATCCCAGCAATTCGCATGGCCGAAGGACTTCTTGTGGGGCTCGGCCACCGCGGCAGCCCAGATCGAAGGGGCGGCGCACTCCTACGGGAAGGAGGATTCCGTCTGGGACGCCTTCGCCCGCAAGCAGGGGGCCATCGCAGGCGGCGATAATCTCGACGTTGCGGTGGACCACTACCACCGCTACCGCGAAGATGTGCAGCTGATGCGCGAACTGGGCCTGGACTCCTACCGCTTCTCCACCAGCTGGGCCCGCATCGTTCCGGGCGGGCGCACGGTGAACCCCGAGGGCCTGGACTTCTACTCGCGGCTGGTCGACGAGCTGCTGGAGAACGGCATCCTGCCGTGGCTGACCCTGTACCACTGGGATCTGCCGCAGGCCCTGGAAGAGCGCGGCGGCTGGGCCAACCGCGAGACCGCGTACAAGTTCCTCGACTACGCCGAAGCGGTGCATGCAAAGCTCGGCGACCGGGTGAAGCACTGGACGACCTTCAACGAACCGCTGTGCTCCTCGCTGATCGGCTACGCCGCCGGCGAGCACGCCCCGGGACGCCAGGAGCCCGAGGCCGCGCTGGCCGCGGTGCACCACCAGCACCTGGCCCACGGGCTGGCCGCATCCCGGCTGCGCGAACTGGGCGCCGAGCAGATCGGCATCACGCTGAACCTGACCAACGCGGTGCCGAACGACCCGAAAGATCCTGTGGACCTGGAAGCCGCGCGCCGCATCGACGCGCTGTGGAACCGGATGTACCTGGATCCGATCCTGCGCGGCGCCTACCCGGAAGACCTGCTCGAGGACGTCAAGGGACTGGGGCTGGCCGAAGCCATCGAGCCCGGGGACCTGGAAATCATCGCGCAGCCAATCGACTTCCTGGGCGTGAACCACTACCACGACGACAACGTCTCGGGGCATCCGCTGCCACCCGGCCAGCCGCCGGCCATCGTGCCCACCGATGCGCCGAAGTCCTCGCCGTTTGTCGGCAGCGAGTACGTGAGCTTCCCGGCCCGCGACCTGCCGCGCACGGCCATGGGCTGGGAGGTGAATCCCGAGGGGCTGCGCGTGCTGCTGAACCGCCTGAAGCGCGACTACAGCAATATGCCGGCGCTGTACATCACGGAGAACGGCGCGTCCTACACGGATACGGTCACCGAGGCCGGAACCATCGAAGACACCGAACGCGAGGAATACATCCTCAACCACCTCGATGCCGTCGCCCGCGCGATCGGCGATGGCGTGGATGTCCGCGGCTACTTTCTCTGGTCCTTGCTGGATAATTTCGAATGGGCCTGGGGCTACGCCAAGCGCTTCGGAATCATCCACGTCGATTACCAGACGCAGGAACGGACGATCAAGAATAGCGGCCGGACCTACGCGGGGTTGATTGCCGCGAACCGTACAATGGCATAACACCTGAGCATGGTGGCCCGCAGCCCGCAGCCGGTGCTGCGGGCCACCATCGCGTTTCCACGACGAACTACTGCAAGGCACCTGGGTACAGAACATGAGCATGCACGAAGCGCGCAGTCCGAAGCCGACCCTAGAGTTGGTGGCAGAACGCGCAGGTGTCTCGCGCGCCACGGTTTCCCGCGTGGTCAACGGCTCGGATCGGGTGAAGCCCGCGGCCCGCAAGGCCGTTGAATTGGCGATCCGCGAATTGAATTATGTGCCCAACCGCGCTGCCCGTTCCCTCGCGCAGGGCCGGACCAATTCCGTTGCACTGGTTGTCCCCGAGAACACCGCGAAGTTCTTTGCCGATCCCTACTTCGCCAAGGTGGTCCAGGGCGTGGCCCGGTACCTGGCCGGCACCGAATTCATGCTCACCTTGCTGCTGTCCACCGAAGCGGATCCGGCAAAGACCACCCGCTACCTGCAAGGCGGCAACGTGGATGGCGCACTGGTGCTTTCGCACCACGCAGATGACCGCTCCTATGCTGATCTCGGAAACGTGCTGCCCATGGTCTATGGCGGTCGCACCATGAGCACCGACCAGAAGGACATCTATGTTGTCGATATCGACAACATTGCCGCCGCCAGGCAGGCGACGGAGGTCGTCATTGGCCAGGGCCGCACCAAGCTGGCAACGATTGCCGGGCCGCAGGACATGGGTGCGGGACTGGACCGGCTGGTGGGTTTCAGGCAGGCGGTTGAGGACGCCGGGCTGGAACCTGTAGCTATCGAGATCGGCGACTTCACCCCGGCGAGCGGACGGCGGATCATGCAGCAGCTGCTGGATGCTAATCTCGCGGTCGACGGCCTGTTTGCCGCCAGCGCCCAGATGGGCTTCGGCGCCCTGCAGGCCCTGGCCGAGGCCGGCGTGAAAGTTCCCGAGGACATTTCGGTCACGTCGGTCGATGATGATTCCTTCGCGCGGAGCTCGACCCCGCCGTTGACGACCATTGCGCAGAACCCGGAGCGCCAGGGCGAGATCATGGCGGAGCTGCTGATCAAGCGCATCAACGGGGAACAGGTACCCGAGTGGAGCATCATGGACACGAAATTGGTGCTGCGCGCCTCGCACTAGTCCCTCGCGGTGCCTGCGTTGAATCAGCAGGAATAACAAAAAAATTCCCACTCGAATGAGTGGGAATTTCAACTTGTGCGCCCAAAGGGATTCGAACCCCTGACCTTCTGTTCCGTAGACAGACGCTCTATCCAGCTGAGCTATGGGCGCTTATTCAATTGCTTGCCGTCTTGACGACTTGAATAACTTTACACGAGATTTTCCGGGAGCAATAACCAAAACGGCCAAAAGTGCGGTGTTTCACAAAATAACTAGTCGACTTCGGAATCGACGGAGCTGGAAGCCTGCTAATCGTGCAAGATCGCCTGGTAGAGGTAATGATCCTGCCAGCGTCCGGCGATCTTCAGGTAGTTCGGTGCCATCCCTATGCGGACGAAGCCGTTCTTCTCGAGAACGCGCTGCGACCCGCGATTGTAGGGGAGGGTGCTGGCTTCCAGCCGGTGCAGCCCCAGGTCGTTGAGCGCAGCGGTGCGCAATTTGGCCACGGCCCGGGAAGCCAAGCCGCGGCCGGTGTGCTCATGATCGATCCAGTAGCCCAAACTGGCGCTTTGGAATGCGCCGCGGACCACGCCGCTGATGTTGAAGCGACCGATGAGCTTCTTGTGCTCGAAGAGTCCGAAAGGGAAGGCTAGTCCGCTCCGCCGCGCTTCTGCGGCTGCGGCGAGGCTTGCCGCCTGATGGGCTTCGGTAAAGAACTCGGCGGGACGGGCCGGTTCCCAGGGCTGAAGGTGCTGCCGATTGCGCCGGTAGGCCTCGGCGAGTTGCCGCGCGTCGGCAATTTCCAACGGGCACAGGCTGAGTTGGCCATCCAAGGCGACGTGGTTCATCGGCTCATTCCTTGCGGGAAACAAAAAATTCCCACTCGACCGAGTGGGAATTTCAATTTGTGCGCCCAAAGGGATTCGAACCCCTGACCTTCTGTTCCGTAGACAGACGCTCTATCCAGCTGAGCTATGGGCGCATATTCTTTTGTCCAGCTCGTTCTCACGAACCTCGAATAACTATACAGGTCGATTTCGCGCTGTACAAATCGACGGGCAAAGCTACTGGGCCCAGGTGAACAGAAGGTTATGTGAAGACATTGAAAGGGTACCGGTCTACGTGACCTTAGTCACTTAATGCGGGTGCGCTGGTTAGCCTAACCCCCGGAATTACGGGAATTTCCTCTTTTTGGTCCCCGGGGTTTCACTTTCATGAGGTTTCGATCACACGGCGCGGGCATCGAGCACACCCTAGCCTTGATTTATTGCAAGTTCAGCCCAATGGAGGGAATGGATAATGAGCACGAGCTCGGATCAGAACGTTATCGACGCAGCACCTACTTCGCACGCGAAGTTGGCATCCTGGGTCGAGGAAGTTGCCGCACTGACGAAGCCGGATCGTGTTTATTGGGTTGATGGGTCTGTCGAAGAGAATGATCGCCTGACTGCCGAGCTGGTTGAAGCCGGTACCCTGGTCAAGCTGACCGATCCGAACTTCCCCAACTCCTACGCCGGTTTCTCGGACCCCAAGGACGTGGCCCGAGTCGAAGAGCGCACCTTCATCTGCTCCGAAAAGGAAGAAGATGCGGGCTTCACCAATAACTGGGAAGACCCGACCAAGATGAAGTCCATGCTCAACGGCCTGTTCGATGGCTCGATGCGCGGACGCACCATGTACGTTATCCCGTTCGTCATGGGACCGCTGGACGCAGAAGTACCTGCCTACGGCGTGGAAATCACCGATTCCGCCTACGTTGTCGCCTCGATGCGCATCATGGCCAAGATCGGCAATGACGTGCTGCGCAAGATGGAAGCCGAGAACGCCTTCTTCGTTCCGGCCCTGCACTCGGTCGGCGCACCCCTGGAACCAGGCCAGGAAGATGTTCCATGGCCATGCAACGAAGACAAGTGGATCGTGCACTTCCCTGAAGAGCGCGCCATCATGTCCTACGGTTCGGGCTACGGCGGCAACGCGCTGCTGGGCAAGAAGTGCTACTCGCTGCGCATCGCCTCGGCCATGGCCCGCGATGAAGGCTGGCTCGCAGAGCACATGCTCATCCTGAAGCTGACCAGCCCGCAGAACAAGTCGTACCACATTGCCGCGGCCTTCCCATCGGCCTGCGGCAAGACCAACCTGGCGCTGCTGGATCCAACCATCGAAGGCTGGAAGGCCGAAACCCTGGGCGATGACATCAACTGGATGCGCATCGGCAAGGACGGCGAGCTGCGCGGCGTCAACCCTGAGTACGGCCTGTTCGGCGTGGCTCCAGGCACCGGCTGGTCCACCAACCCGAACGCCATGCGCGCCATCTCCAAGGGCAACAACATCTTCACCAACGTTGCGCTGACCGATGAGGGCGGCGTCTGGTGGGAAGGCATGACCGACGAGGCTCCAGCGCACCTGACCGACTGGCTGGGCAACGACTGGACTCCGGAGTCCGGCTGTCCTGCAGCGCACCCGAACTCGCGCTTCTGCACCCCGATCGACCAGGTCGACATGCTCTCGGACGACTACTACTCGCCAAACGGCGTGAAGATCGACGCGATCCTCTTCGGCGGCCGCCGCAAGACCACCATTCCGCTGGTGACCGAAGCCCGCAGCTGGACCAACGGCATCTTCATGGGTTCGACCCTGTCCTCGGAGACCACCGCGGCCGCTGCCGGCGCAACCGGCGTGATCCGCCGCGACCCAATGGCGATGCTGCCATTCATCGGCTACAACGCAGGCGACTACCTGAACCACTGGGACAAGATCTCGGACAAGCTCAACCCGGAGCAGATGCCGAAGATCTTCCTGGTCAACTGGTTCCGCCGCACCGCTGACGGCGGCTTCGCATGGCCAGGCTTCGGCGACAACTCGCGCGTGCTCAAGTGGGCCATCGAGCGCATCGAAGGCACCGCTGACGCCCGCGAAACCATCATCGGCAACGTCCCGACCGGCGAGTCCCTGGACCTGACCGGCCTGGAAGGCTACACCCCAGCCGACGTCGAAGCGGCCGTTGCTGTGAACAAGGACGAATGGGCCGTGGAAGTCGAAGGCATCGAGGAATGGTACGCCAAGTTCGGCGACGCCCTGCCTGCTTCTCTGCGCGCCGAGCTCGACGGCCTGAAGGCCCGCCTGAGCGCCTAGCAAAACTGGTTCTCCCGCAGATCCGCACTTGGGAACGCCCCGGCCACTGGAATTCCAGTGGCCGGGGTATTTTCATGCGCAGCCAGGGAATTGTCACAATCTGGGTACAGTTTCCACACGCCGGGCCGAAGTGGGTGCAAAATCAACTATGTGTGAAAAGATTGCCCTATGGTTTTGGCACGATTGATTCTCGGGCTGCTGTGCTTGTCGCCCATGACCGGCTACGAGCTCAAGAAGCACTTTGACTCCTCTATCAACCACTTCTGGAACGCGGACAAGGCGCAGATCTACCGCACGTTGGCGCAGCTGGTGGACAAGGGATACGCCACCGTGCGCACCGTCGCGCAGTCGAACTACCCGGACCGCCAGGAGCACCACATCACCGAAGCAGGACGCGAGGCCTTGGCCCAGTGGCTTTCTGCCGGGGCAGTGCAGTCTCCCGAACGCGACCCCTTCATGGGGCAGGTGTTCTTTGCCGCCGAACTCGAGCGCGATGAGATCCAGAATCTGCTGGAGGAACGCCGCCAAGCCACGCAGTACACCCTCGATGACTACCTCTCCCAGCGCGAAGGCATTGACATGCGCGCCGCTGCGGATCGTCGCAGCTTCCTGATGGCTGCCACACTTGACCATGCAATCCGACAACAAGCCGCAGAGCTGGAATGGCTCGACGCGGTATTGGAGTACTTGCCATGACTGCAGCCAAAGACCAGAACAAGACCCCTGCAAGCGATGCATCACGCGATGCCACCGATTATCCGGAAGTGCATCCCGGCCGGCATCACGATGCCCAGCGTTCGATGCAGACGCTGGTGTTCCTCCATGGCGGAAACGTCGGCAACTGGAGCTGGGACCCGCAGGTGCTGGCCTTTGGCGACTACAACATCCTGACCCTCCACCTGCCGGCCTTCGGCGCCCGGTTCGAGGAAACCTGGGAAGGACTGGAATCCGCCGCCGATGACGTTGCGGCCTTGATCGCCGACGAAGTTTCCGAAGGCGGCGTGCACCTGGTGGGCATGTCCCTCGGCGGCGTCATCGCGCTGCACGTGGCGGCACGGCATCCGGAACTGGTTGACTCCGTGATGATCACCGGAACACCGGTGACCGGCGTGGGCCAGGCGGCCAGGGCTTTCCAGCGGATGCAGCTCAAGCTCATCGGCAGCGAGTGGTACTGGCGATTCCAGGCCGGAGCCTACGGCATGGTGGATGACGAGCGGGAGCTGTTCACCGAGCATGGCGTGAAACTGAAGGCCGAGAACCTGCGGGCCATCATGGACGAGATGGATCCCGGGGGACTTCCGGAGAAGCTCGACTCCTACCAAGGTCCGGTGCTGGCCCTGGTCGGAGCCAAGGAGCCGAAGGTGGTGCAGAAATCCTTCGAGGCGCTGCGCGCCAAGCTCCCGCAGGTGATCACGCGCGTGGTCCCTGGCATGCACCACCAATGGAACATCGAGAACCCGATCCTGTTCAACTCGGTGCTGCGCAAGTGGATCTCAGAGGAAGGGCTGCACCAGATCCTGGTGGACCCGCAGGCCGCGAAACCGGCACGCGGCGCCAAGGCTGCGCCAGCCGAGCAGCCTTCCGAAGCTCCGGAATCCGAAGACCGCGATGCCGATCTGCCGGCACCGCCAGTCCAGGAGGCGGAGGCGAAGAAGCCTGGAAAGCTCGGCGGCAAAATCGATCCGCGGAAGCTGGATCCGAAGAAGCTCGACTTCAAGAAGAAGGCCCCGTAGCAGGGCGATCACCCGGAATCTGCCGCGGATACCGGAAAATAGCGGCAAAAAAGTGCTGCAGGTGGATCCCCCATGATTCCACCTGCAGCGCAGTTGCAAGACCTGGATGCTAGGCAGCCAGCCATACATCCGGGCCGAAGACCTCATAGTGGATCCGCTCGGCTGGGATGCCGGCTTCCAGCGCCTGGCTGCGCACCGCATGCATGAATGGCAGCGGGCCGCACAGGTACACCTCGGCGTCCTCGGCCAGTGCATCGGTCAGATCCATGTAGCCGGCCTTGGCGTTCAGCTCTTCCGGCAGTTCGCCGCGTTCGAACCAAGTGCCCAGGGTGGCCTGGGGCAGCTTGGCGATGGAATCGAGCATCTGCTCGCGCAATGGCCAGGCGCCCACTTCCTGGTCTGCATGCAGCACGGTGACCTTGCGGTTGGAGCCGCGTGCGGCCAGTGTCTGCAGCGCGGCGGCGCTCGGGGTGCAGCCGATGCCAGCGGTAGCGATCACCAGCGGCGCGCCCTCCTCATCGATGACCAGATCGCCATACGGATTCGACAGCTCGAGCACGTCGCCGAGCTTCAGGTCGTTGTGGATGACCGGGGAGAATTCGCCGTTCACATCCAGCTTGACGGTGATGGTGCGGCGGTTGGTCTGCTCGATATCGCCGCTCAGGGTGTACTGGCGAACCTGGCGGATGCCGTCGGCCATCGGCATGCGGACCGAAACGAACTGCCCTGGCTTGGCGACCGTTGCCGGGGTGTCGTCAGCTGGTTCGAAGCTGAAGCTGACCGAATCGACACCGGTTTCGGTGCGTTCGACAAGCTTCCACGGGGTGTAGATCTCGGCGTTGGCCTGCTGCGCGTACAAGCCCTTCTCGATCTTGATCAGCGCATGGGCCATCAGCCAGTACACCTCGGTCCAGGCCTCGGCGATCTCCGGGGTCAGTGCATCGCCCAGATCTTCGGCGATGGCATCGAAGAGGTGCTTGTAGACGATCGGGTACTGCTCCTCGACGACACCGAGGGAGGTGTGCTTGTGGGCCACGCGGGCGAGCATGGTTTCCGGGGTGACGCCCGGGTGCTTGACCAGGTAGGTTGCGAAGACCGCGATGGATCCTGCCAAGGCCTGCTGCTGGGTGCCGTTCTTCTGGTTCGAGCGGGAGAAGATTCCGTCGAGCAGTTCAGGGTGGGCGGCGAACAGGCGGTTGTAGAAGTTCGGGGTAATGCTGGAAATGCGCTCTGCGATGATCGGCAGCGTGGCTTCAATGACCGGGAAGGACTTGGTGGACAGCATCGGGTCTCCTTGGGCGTAGGTGATTACTTGTATCTGAAATACAAGATTTATGATTCATTTCTACGCTCAGTAGAAAAGGATTGCAAATCAATTGGCCGGTTTCGCAACAGAAGTGACCGGTATCACTTCATGGGTGAAGTGGAACTAGGAAATGCTGCGCACCGTAGGGAAGGGGAGCAGCGTGATGGGCTCCGCTGCTGACGTCGGGCAGATATCCCTGATAGTCAGCGGATCCAGCGAGGCGTAGAAGGCTTCGCGTGCCTGGCGGAAGACCGCCCGCAGGCGGCAGTTGCCCGAGAGTGGGCAGTTGGATTGCGCGTCATGATCGGTGCAGTCCACGATATCGGTGCGCTTGTCCAATTTGCGCAGCAGCCCGCCGAGGGAAAAATCCAGCGCTTCGCTGCTCAAGGCGGCGCCGCCGTTGCGGCCGCGGGTGACCTGCAGGATGCCCAGCGTGCGCAGTTCCAGGACTGCCTTGGCAACGTGGTTGTAAGGAACCCCGACCGAATCGGCGATCTCGCGGCTGGTCAGTTGCCCAGTGCCGGGAGTTGCCAGGACCATCACGGTCCGCAGGCACACGTCGGTGAAGGCACTGAGTTTCATGCTTCCCACTCTACGCGGGAAAAGCGCTTCGGGGTCGGCATAGTGACTATGCCGACCCCGAACGCACCCGATGCGGGCTAGAGCGCGTTGGCCCAGATGGCTTCCGCCGACTCCGCCGCCGGCTCATCGAAGTGCCATTCTCCGCCTGGCTCGGCAGGCATGGTGTACGGCTGCACGATGGCCAGCGCGGCACCGATGCGGTGCTCGGCAACAATGTGGATGGCGTCCTGGTCATTGTCCTGGAGCAGCACGTCGGAGGCGACGGCGATGGCCTGGAAGTGGGTGCCCTGCTGGTTCAGCACCTGCATCAGGTCGGCAACCATGGCTTCGGTGTCGATGTCGGCTTCCGGATCCTCGGGATCGTCCGTTGGCGGAACCGCAATCAGGCGCAGCTCCGGCTCATCTTCGCCTTCCTGCGGTTCCAGCGCGATGGCGAAAGGCAGGAACACGCCCTGCTCCTCGAGCTGTTCGCGGGCTACGCCCAGGGCGGTGCCCAAGACCTTGTTCAGCGCGTCCTTGACGCCTTCATCCAGTTCTTCGAGGTTCATGTCTTCCCTTTGCTAGTTGGCGACGGTGTTCTCACGCACGATAGCCAGCACGGCATCGCGAATGGGCTCAATGATCTGCGCGGTGCGGCCCTCGCCGTTGAAACGCAGGTACGGTTCGGTGTTCGACGGGCGCAGATTGATCCACCAGCTGCCGTCGGCCGCCGAAATGGTCGTGCCGTCCATGGTCGTCACGTCCACGGGCTGGTCCTGGAAGTGGGACACCACGCGGGCGGTGGCTCCGGCCTTGTCCTCCACCTCGGAATTGATTTCACCGGTGGCAACGTACGGCTCGTATTCGGCGCCCAGCTCGGAGAGCGGCAGGTCTTGCCCGCCCAGGGCGGCCAGCACATGCATGGCGGCGAGCATCCCGGTATCGGCATTGTAGAAGTCGCGGAAGTAGTAGTGGGCCGAATGCTCGCCGCCGAAGACCGCGCTCTGGGCGGCCATCTCGGCCTTGATGAAGGAGTGGCCCACGCGGGTCATCACCGGGGTGCCGCCGGCCTTGGCGACGAATTCCGGCACAGCCTTGGAGGTGATCAAGTTGTGGATGATCACCGGGGATTGTTCGCCGGCGGCCTGCACTCGCGCGATTTCGCGCACCGCAACCAGTGCGGTGATGGCCGAGGGGGACAGCGGCAGGCCGCGCTCGTCGATCACGAAGCAGCGGTCGGCATCGCCGTCGAATGCCAGGCCGAGGTCGGCGCCGTGCTCCAGCACCGCTGCCTGCAGGTCCTTGAGGTTCTCCGGTTCCAGCGGGTTGGCGGGGTGGTTGGGGAACGTGCCGTCCAGCTCGAAGTACAGCGGGATGATCTCCAGCGGCAACTCGGCCAGCACCGTGCCCCCGAGGACTGCAGGGGTGGTCATGCCGCCCATGCCATTGCCGGCGTCCACCACGATCTTCAACGGGCGAATGGCCGACAAGTCCACTAATTCCCGCAGGTAGGCTGCGTAGTCGGCCAGCACATCGCGTTCGCTGATGCTGCCCTGCGGGGCATCGCCGGAGACCGGCAGGCCCTCGTCCAGGTACTGCTGGGCCAGATCGCGAATGTCGAAAAGGCCGGTTGCCGAGGAAATCGGGCGGGCGCCGGCCTTGGACATCTTGATGCCGTTGTACTGGGCGGGATTGTGGCTTGCGGTGAAGACGACACCGGCGGCATTGAACTTGCCCGAGGCGAAATACAGCTCATCGGTGGAAATCAATCCGAGCATGACCACGTTGGCACCGCGGTAGGTGGCGCCGCGGGCGAAGGCCTGGGCGAATTCCGCGGAGGACGGACGCATATCGCCGCCAACCAGCACGTCCTTGCCGGACAGCGACAGCACGTCGACAAAGGCGGCGCCAATAGCTTCAATTGCTTCGGCATCCAGGGTCTCGCCGACCACGCCACGCACGTCGTAGGCCTTAAAGCTCTGATTCAGGTCAATCTGTTCACTCACGCCTTTCAGCCTACCGGCTAGGCCGATTCAAATCATTGAGATGCAGGCGAATGCGGGTGGGAAATGCCTAACATTTCTGCTGATGGATCCTGGCCGCACCTCCGCCGGGCAGAGCCTATCCACAAACAGCGGGCGCCGCGAGCCAAATCGTAGGCGGGAACTGAAATACTGGAGGCATGGATGGCTCAACGCAAGTGGATCTGAAAACGCTGGCACTGCAGAAACTGCGCGCCCTGGTGCAAAACCCGGACGCGCAGTTCCACGACGGACAGTACGAAGCGATCAGCGCGCTGGTGGCCCAGCGGCGCCGTGCACTCGTCGTCCAGCGCACCGGCTGGGGCAAATCCGCGGTGTACTTCATCGCTTCCCTGCTGCTGCGCGAACAGGGCTATGGGCCAACACTGATCGTTTCGCCGCTGCTGGCCCTGATGCGCGACCAGGTCGCGGCCGCGGAGCGTGCGGGCGTCCGCGCCGCGGCCATCAACTCGGCCAACGTGCTCGAATGGCGCGAGATTCTCGAAAAGCTGCAGCGCAATGAGCTCGATGTGCTGCTGGTATCCCCGGAGCGCTTGAACAATCCATCCTTCCGCGAGCAGCAGTTGCCGATGCTGATGCAGCGCCTGGGCCTGCTGGTGATCGACGAAGCGCATTGCATTTCCGACTGGGGCCACGATTTCCGTCCCGACTACCGCCGCATCCGGGATCTGATTGCCCGGTTGCCCCAGGGCCTGCCGGTGCTGGCGACTACCGCCACCGCGAACAGCCGAGTCGTCCAGGATGTGGCCGAACAGCTGGCCGGAGGCACCGAAGAGGTCTTCACGCTGCGCGGCACCCTGGCCCGCGACTCGCTGCGCCTGGGTGTCCTGCGCCTGGCCTCGCCGCGGATGCAGCTGGCCTGGCTGCTCAGCCACATCGAGGACTTCAAGGGCTCGGGGATCATCTACACCCTGACGGTTTCTGGCGCAGAGGATATTGCCCGACTGCTCAAGGACGCCGGGCACGAAGTTGCCGCGTACACCGGACGCACCGATCTGGAAGAACGCGAACGACTTGAGCAGGCGTTGAAGAACAATGAAGTGAAAGCGCTGATCGCCACCAGCGCCTTGGGCATGGGCTTCGACAAGCCGGACCTCGGCTTCGTGCTGCACGTCGGTGCGCCCAGCTCGCCGGTGGCCTACTACCAGCAGGTGGGCCGTGCCGGACGTGGAAGCGTCAACGCGGATGTGCTGCTGCTGCCCGGACCCGACGACTCGGAAATCTGGGAATACTTCGCCACCAGCTCCATGCCGGACCAAGAGCGTGCCACCCAGGTGCTCGAGGCCCTGGCCAAGGCCGACGGGGCGATGAGTGTCCCGGCGTTGGAAAGCGCGGTGAACCTTCGGCGCTCGCCGCTTGAGCTGCTGCTGAAGGTCCTGGCGGTGGACGGCGCAGTGGAGCGCGTGGCTGGCGGCTGGATGCGCACGGACATGCCGTGGACCTATGATGCCGATCGCTACAAGCGGGTGGCGCAGAGCCGGGTCCATGAGCAGAACCTCATGGTCAGCTATGAGAACACGCGTGGCTGCCGCATGCAGTTCCTGACCGATGCGTTGGATGACCCGCAGTCCGCGCCGTGCGGCCGGTGCGACAACTGCGCCGGCGTGTGGTTCGACGACCATATTCCCGACGACTCCAAGGACAGTGCGCAGGCGGCCTTGGGCCGGGTGGGTGTGCCTATCGAGCCGCGCAAGCTGTACCCCTCCGGACTGGATCGGCTGGGCTACGCGCTCAAAGGCAAGATCCCTGTTGACGAGCAGGTGGCCATGGGCCGTGCGCTGGCCCGGTTGACCGACCTCGGCTGGGGCAACCGCTTGCGCCAGATCTTCGCCGACCCTGCCGACAACCCGATCGACAAGGCGATGTTCGAGGCCTGCATCAAGGTGCTGGCCGAATGGAACTGGGAGGAACGCCCGGTGGGTGTGGTGGCCATGCCATCGAATAAGCGCCCCCAGCTGATCACCTCGCTGGCCCAAGGCCTGGCCGAAGTAGGTCGGCTGCGCTATCTGGGCCAGCTCGAATATCGCGGTCCCGGACCGCAGAACGGTCCCGGAGGAAACTCGGCTTTCCGTGTTGCCGCGGTAGCTGATGCGTTCGAACTTCCAACCCAGCTTGAACAGCTCATTGCCAATGCTCCAGGGCCGGTGCTGCTCGTTGACGACCTGGTCGATTCGCGGTGGTCTATCGCGATGGCTGGACGGGCCTTGAGGATCGCCGGCGCTCCGGGTGTCATGCCTTTCACTTTGGGCGTAGCTGGGTAATCGCACAGTTAAACAAAGTAGTCTGGAAGCATGGAATTTCTCATCTGGCTCGTTGTCCTCATTGCAGTGATTGCCCTGGGCTACTTCGGTCTGCAAGCGCTTCGCAAGAAGAACACTGCGCAAATCGCGCAGGCGATTTCCCGTGAGGCGGCACAGGCCGCGAACGCGAGACTAGATGATGCTTCCCGCAATTCGGTGTACCGCAATTTGGCCAAGGGCGACATCATGGGCGCGGTCAAGGACTTCCGCGAGGCTACCGGCGACTCGGTCAAGAATTGCGTGATCGCAGTCCGCAGCCTCGACAAGTACCCGCAGACTGCCCCTGCCAAGGAAATACCGAACGATGATACCGAGCTCAAGGCCCTGGGCGAGAAGCTCGAAGCCCAAGTTGAGCGCGAAGATCGAGAAGCGGCGGCAACTGCCGCTGCCGAGTCAGCGCCAGCATCGGCCGATGATCCCTGGGTTGTTCCCCAGGAATGGAGCGAGCAGTTCAGTTCCCTCCAGGAACCCAGTGCCACGCATTTCAAGATGGCATTTGAGCTTGATGGCGAGAGTCGCGAGTTTTCCAGCGAGCAGCTGCCGCCCAATGAATACGACCAGCTGTTCTCGATGCTGCGGGATTCCAACTTTGAAGCAGCGGCAAAGATTCTCCACGGCTATACGGACCTGCCGGTCGAGGATTTGGAACGCATGATCTCCACATCCCCAATGTCTGGCGCGAACGCCAACGGGAATGTCGCAGACTTCCGTTTTGAAGGCCAGGGACCGGATGGCCCTGTGCATTTTGATGCTGCCGAGCTTCCGGAAGCTGAACGCGAAGCGCTCTTCGATGCCATCGCAGATACCGATCTGGAACGGATGTCGGAAATTATCGTCCGCCATACGTCGTTGCCGGAAGATATCGTGCAGAACATGCTGCGGACTTTCGTGAAGCGCGAGGATTAGCAGCGGCAATCCAGTGACGTTGGATGGTCAGCCATTTGCGCCCCCGACTGGACCGGCAACTGGCCGAAGTCGACGCGGTGTGCTCGCCCGTTCGCGTTTTCTGCTCGCAAGCTATTGGCACTGCAGGTCAGTGCGACGGCGAAAAAGAACGTCACCGCAATCAGGCCGGCGCTTCGGGTGATTGCTTCTAGTGCCCTAGGATGCCCAACGTGTACTTGTGCCCGGGTGGCGCATGGACGTGCCTAAGGCGCGCCAAACGACTGTTAGCGATTCCCAGGGCATGTTTGCCGAAACGGACCACTTTACGAAATGCTGGTCAACTTTCAATGCGCCAGTCGGGAATTTTCTTCGTTAAGCAGGCAACCCGCCAGTTTTGGGGGAGACTGACGGGCTTCACCATTTCGAGGTCGCGTTTGGGGGCTGCGAACTCGATGCCTGACTGGTGATTCTTTGATTGGCATAAGCCAATGGCAACTGTAATACCAGAAGAGCAAAATTAGAAGTGGAACGAAGAAATTAAATACTTTTCCCAGTTTGAAAAATTGCTAGGCGTTAAAGGTTTAACGACGTATCCTAGGCTTAGGTTTCACGCTGGGCAATCGTTTTTGGGGAATCGAAAGTCCTTGAAGAAACAGAATGGGGATTCTGTTTCTTGGCGCAAAACTCGCACCTGGCCCCCGCTGATGCATCATCAGCGGGGGCTGGACTAATTTAAACAGCAAATCTTGTGGCCAATATAGGCTTCCGCATGGCATTTAGTTGATGTCGAATGACGGTGAATTGAACTGCACCGGTTGTTCTCCATCTGGCCCTGCATTGGGTGTGGCCAAGCGGTGTTGAGTATTTCTCGCGGTTCGCTACGAAAACAGCATGGAGAAGTATTCCGACTGTTTTGACCCACGGGTCTTATCCTTGACCTGGAAACGAAAAAACCCCTAGTTGACTAGGGGTTTTTTGGCGGACACGGGGGGATTTGAACCCCCGGTCGAGTTTTAGCCCGACCCTTCATTAGCAGTGAAGTCCATTCGGCCGCTCTGGCACGTGTCCATCCGCTGTTTCCAGCAGAATCTAGCCTACCTGAAGATGGGTGCGTGTTCCAAAACGAGAGAGCTAACGCACCTGTCGCCACAGGAATTCGTAGCTGGTCGCCAGCATTTTCGCGGTGGACTCGTTGTCCGTTGAGCCGGCATGGCCGCCGTCCTGCGGCTCGTGGTACCTGACGTTGCCAATGCCCAGATCCATCATCTTCGCTGCCATGATGCGTGCCTGCGATGGACCTACACGGTCATCGGACGTCGTGGTCCAAATCAATGAGGCCGGATAGTCATCGACTCGATGAGGCTGATCGGTGAGCCGATGGACGGGGGAGAAGGTCCGCAGGAAGTCCCAGTCCCCGGGAACCTCCGGATCGCCATACTCGGCAATCCAGGAGTGGCCGGCCGCCAACTGGGTATAGCGCTGCATGTCCAAAAGCGGAACGCCGCAGGAGATTGCGCCGAACAAGTGCGGGTAGCCGGCGATCATGTTGCCCATGAGCAATCCGCCATTGGACCGGCCGGTGGCAGCCAAATGCGCTCGGGAGGTTACCCCGCGGGCCACAAGGTCTTGGGCGATGGCGGCGAAGTCCTCATAGGCGCGATGGCGCTTTTCACGAAGCGCCGCACGATGCCAAGCTGGGCCGTACTCGCCACCACCACGGATGTTCGTCATGACGTATACCGGCTTGCGGCCGTCATCGGTGCGGCGCGATAGCCACCCGGTGCCCATCGCCGCTGCGTAGCCGGGCGTCATGCTGTGCTGGAAACCGCCGTAGCCATCCATCAGTACCGGGTTCTTCCCGTCGTGCACCAGATCAGCTGCCGCGACCTGGAAATAGGGAACCCTGGTTCCGTCCGCGGATGTCGCGAAGTGCTGGGTGACTTCAAAACCGTCGGCATCGAAACGATCCGGTGATTTCTTCACAACTTCTGCCTGGGCGCCGACAGTGCCGCGCAACAGGGTCGTCGGGGTGATGAAGCCGGTGATGGTCATCCAATAGTCATCGCCGTGCGCCGGATCTTCATCGTCAACAGCTCCCACCGAGACGCTGAGCATTGGATCCTCCAACGGCATGTTGGACTGGCTGAACTGGTCTGCCAGATCGATGATGCGCACCTGCGAAGCCACGTCGTGCAAGACGGTGAGCAACAGGTAATTGGCGGTGAAGCTCAGTGACTCCAGAGCCGTGTGCGCATCCGGGGTGAATAGGACCTTCTCGATGCTGCCGGACTCTAGGAATGCGTCCAACCGGGCGATGGCCAATGAACCGGCAGCGATCTGCTGGCCTTGGTGTTCCCATTGGGTTTGCGGGGCAAAAAGGACCCACTGCCGGTGGAGGCTCACCTGCACATCGGTTGGTACATCGATCCGATGGTGTTCCCCATCGATGAAGACCCCGGCAGTGGAATTGTAGAAGTCGATGGCGTCGGTGGTGACGATTCGTTCGAATCCGGGAGTCGAGTCGTAGTAGCCGAATGCTGCGACATGTTCCTTGTCGACTTCGAAGAGAATTGGGGCTTGTTCAATTTCCATGCCGCGGCTGAGCCGCCGCAAGGTGTTCGCGTAGGTTGAACGGGTGGTGTATTGCTCGCTGCTTGCGGAACCGACCAGCAAGGTATCGCGGTCAATCCACGAGGCCTGGGTCTTCGCAACAGGAAGGTCGAATCCGTCGGGAACAAAGCTCTTGGACGTCAGATCGAATTCGCGAATGCGTACTTGGTCGCCGCCGTCAGGGCTCAAACGAAGCAGCGCACGCTCATACGTATCACCGGAGGCGGGCCGCAGCAGTGCTGAACCAGCGAAATGCCATTCGTGGCCTTCCTGCCGCGCATGCAGGTCAAGATCCAGCAGGACTTCCCACTGCGGGTTGTCGCTGAGGTAGGAATCCCAAGTGGTGCGGCGCCACAGCCCAAGGCGATGGGCCGAGTCGCGCCAGAAGTTGTAGTAGTGCTCGCCGCGCTTGGTCACCATCGGAATGCGGTCCTGGGCATCGAGAACCGTCTTGATCCGCTGCGCATTTGCGTGGAACGTGCCGTCGTAGAGTTCAGACTCTGTGCGCTGGGTCTGGTTCCGCACCCATTCGAGTGCCGTTTCGTCGTGGATTCCTTCAAGCCAGGAATATGGATCGGTGCTTGCAACCTCAGAAACATGCTCAGTCATGGCCATAGTCTATGCGCCTGGCCCATGACGTGGTCCAAAGGTAATAACCTAGAGAAGTGAACAGCGAGAAAGCAGCACCAAAGAACGAGTTCAGCCTGGTCCTGGTTGGGGCAGGCCCGCGCGGCACCAGCGTGGTTGAACGACTCGCCAATTTGGCGTTGAACCTCCCGGAACAAGGCACCGTCCTGAAAGTGACGGTTTTCGACCCATTCACTCCGGGTTCGGGCCACGTGTGGAACCCGAAGCAGTCCCAGAATTTCCTGATGAACACCCCGTCGTCATTTCCGACGGTTGCCCCCGAACGGGAAGGCGCTGAACCGGGGCTGAGCTTTCGCCAGTTCGTGGAGCTTCGCGGCGACGGACGAAAACTCACCGACGAGCACGCCAAGCTGATCGAGCGGATTGAACCCGGGACCTATCCCTCACGCGCAATCTACGGCGAGTACCTTGAGCATGTCTATGACCGCAGCGCCTCCATTCTCGCCGCCCACGAGAATTTCAGCATCCAGCATGTTGCCGCAGAAGTGATCGCTGTCCGCCCCGTAGGCAACGCCTACCAGGTCGATTTCAGCAGTGCCCAGGACAGTGCTGAAACCCGTCAGCTCGACGCCGACGCCGTGGTGCTGGCCCTGGGCCACCAGCCGGCTGAGCTGAACCCGTGGCAGAAGCAGCTCGAGGAAGCAGCCGCGCAGGCAGGGGCGACCTACATGCCGCCGAACGTCCCTGCAGACCTCGACTATTCCCGCTTCAAGGAAGGCCAGCCGGCATTGATCCGCGGGTTGGGGTTGAATTTCTTCGACGGCATGGCCGAGCTGACAGCGGGCCGTGGCGGAATCTTCCGCGAGTCCAGCACCGAGCCGGGGCACCGCCTTGAATACATTGCCTCAGGTCGGGAGCCGGCACTGATCGTGGCTTCGCGGCGAGGAACCCCGTACTGGGGCAAACCAGTGGTGGACCAGTTCATTCCAGATGAAATCGAGCTTCGCTACTTCGACGCGCCGGAACTGATTGGACGCCTCGCCGAAGCCCGCGCCACCAATCCTGCCGCGTCCTTGGTGTTCTCACGCCATATTTGGCCGAAACTGCATCGCGACATCCTGTTCGCCTACTACAGCAGCTGTGCCCGCGTGCATGGCGCCCCTGATGGCTTAGGCGAGCGCGAGTTCGTTGAGCGGCTCGAAGCGATTCTCTCTGCCGAGCATCATGAAGGAAGCCAGGTGTGGCTTGGCGAACTGCGCAAATTCATCGAGCAGTTCCCGCAGCTGCAGTGGCTCGACGTTCCAAAGCTGGCCAAGCCATTCGAGGAAGTCGGATTCAACTCCGATGAGCAGTACCAGCAGAGCGTACGCGACTACCTCGTCGACAATGCCCGGCACAGCACCGGTGGACTTGACGACCCGTTGTCCTGCGCGATCATGACGATGAATGCCGGGCGCATGCTGATCAAGGAATTGATCGCTTCGGGCGTGATCGACGAGCAGTCGCGCATCGAGGAAATCCAGGCGCACTTCGAGCCATTGGTCGAAGGGTTGTCATCCGGTCCACCGCTGGAACGCATTGAGCAGCTGCTGGCGCTGTCGCGTGCGGGAATCGTCTCCTTCGTCGGCCCGGATCCGGAGTTCGGCTTCGATGAGGTGTCGGAGCGGTTCACGGCATCCTCGCCGTGGGTCGATGCGGAGGTGCACACCGCGAAGACCATGTGCGAGGCGATGATGCCGAGCAACCGCGTCTTGCAGAATAGCTCTGCGCTGATCAAGCAGCTGTTGGGTGATCATGTGGCGCGCGTGCACAGGTGGAAGAATGCGGAAGGCGAAAGCCTGCCCGGATCTGGTTTCGACGTGGTTGGCGAGCCATACCGTCTGGTCAACAGCGAGGGACTGGCTCACCGTGGGCTGTTTGTGCTGGGATTGCAATTGTCATCTGCGCAGTGGGGAACGGCAATTGCCGCCCAAGCTGGCGACCTGCGCAGGCCTGCGGCCCGGACCTTGCACGACGCGGCCAACGTGGTGAACGAAGTGGCGCGTCTAGCGGGGCTGAACGGCAACGGAGGGTTGAGCGCAGAACAGGATTAAGGAGTTTGGCGGGCTGATCCGAAGATCAGCCCGCCAAATCTTAGAACGCGGATGGTATGGGATTTGAACCCATGAGACGGGGTTGCCGCCTACTGGTTTTCAAGACCAGCTCCTTCGGCCGCTCGGACAACCATCCAACCCGAAAAAGTATACGGCATGAACCCCGCTCGAAAGGAATTGAAGACCATGAACGACGTTATGAACGCCTATATCTACAACGGTGCCGGTGGGTCAGAAGTCCTCGAGCTGGTGCAACGGCCAATTCCGGTCGCTACGGCGGGAGAAGTGCTGGTCAAAGTCGAGGCGTTCGGCCTGAACCGCGCGGATGTGCAGCAGCGCAAGGGCGTGTATCCGCCACCTCCCGGGGCCAGCGACATCCCTGGGCTGGAAGTTGCCGGCACCATCGTGGGCATCGGCGAAGGCGTCAGCGGATGGAAACCCGGAACGCGTGTTGCAGCCCTGCTCGCTGGCGGCGGGTATGCGCAGTACGTCAATGTTCCGGCAGAGCTACTCATCGAAATCCCCGGGTCGGTATCGACCATCGACGCCGCCGGGTTGCCGGAAGTCGCTGCCACCGTGGTTTCCAACCTCTTCATCGAAGGCGGACTGGGCCAGGGACAGACGCTATTGATCCATGGCGGTGCCGGCGGCATCGGCTCCATGGCCATACAGCTCGCGAAGGCCGCCGGGGCCCGCGTCATCGTCACCGCTTCGTCGGCAGAAAAATTGGACTACTGCCGTGCGCTCGGCGCCGATGAAGGGATCAACTACCGCGAAGAGGATTTTTCTGCCCGCATCAAGGAATTGACCGATGGCAGGGGCGTTGACCTGATCCTGGATGTTGTCGGCGCCAAGTATCTGGGAGAGAACGTCAAGGCGCTCGCCGTCGGCGGGCGGATGGTAGTCATCGGTTTGCAAGGCGGTGCCAAGGCGGAACTGAATTTGGGCCTGCTGATGAACAAGCGGGCGCGGATCATCGGCACGACTTTGCGTTCCCGCCCGCTGGGCGAAAAGGCGGAAATCGTTCGCCAGACCACCACCAAGGTGCTGCCGCTGCTGGAACAGGGAAAACTGGCCCTGAATGTCACCAAGACGATGGACTTCGCGGAGCTGGCCGCCGCCCATGAATACTTTGATTCGGGCGAACACACCGGAAAAGTTGTCATAAAGGTTTAATGCAACGGGCGAACCGGTTGTAAGGTGACTGCGTAGTCATTAAAGTACGTGACTTGTTTAATAACCACTGGTCACTCACATCACTTGCACCGTTCCTAGGAGGTTGCTCAAATTGAGGACCCAAAATACCTTGCCACCAGCGGGTGTCGATCCTGAGGTTGCCGAACGCGAAGAAAAGCGCTGGACTCCGGCCAAGATCGGCATCTGGGTTGCCATTGCACTGGTCGGCGGCATCGCATGGTCGATCCTCGCCTTCTCGCGCGGGGAAACCATCAATGCCATCTGGTTCGTCTTTGCCGCTGTCGCGACCTACCTGATTGCCTACCGCTTCTATTCGAAGTTCATCGAGCGCAAGATCGCCAAGCCGGATGATTTCCGCGCTACCCCGGCCGAATCGGTCAATAACGGCCGCGACTTCGTACCCACCGACCGCCGGGTCCTCTTCGGCCACCACTTCGCGGCCATCGCCGGCGCCGGTCCGCTGGTTGGCCCGATCCTCGCAGCCCAGATGGGCTACCTGCCCGGAACCATCTGGATCATCGTGGGCGTGGTGCTGGCCGGCGCGGTCCAGGACTACCTGGTCATGTTCTTCTCCATGCGCCGCGGTGGACGCTCGCTGGGCCAGATGGCTCGCGAGGAACTGGGCTTGATCGGCGGCACCGCCGCGTTGATCGCCACCCTGACCATCATGATCATCATTACCGCCATCTTGGCGCTGGTGGTCGTCAATGCGCTGGGCGAGTCCGCTTGGGGCGTCTATTCGGTGGGCCTGACTATTCCTATCGCTCTGTTCATGGGCATCTACCTGCGGTTCATCCGCCCGGGCAAGGTCCTGGAAATCTCCATCATCGGCTTCGTGCTGCTGATGTTCGCGATCATCTCCGGCCGCTGGATTGCCGAATCCGCGTGGGGTGCCGAGTTCTTCCACCTGGAGCGCACCACCATCGCCTGGGCGGTCATCATCTACGGCATCATCGCCGCGGTGCTTCCGGTCTGGTTGCTGCTCGCTCCGCGCGACTACCTGTCGACCTTCATGAAGATCGGCGTCATCGCCCTGCTGGCCGTGGCGATCATCGTTGTCCGCCCGGAAATCGATGTTCCTGCCTTCTCCGAGTTCGCCGGACGAGCTGATGGCCCGGTCGTGGCCGGGCATATCTTCCCGTTCCTGTTCGTGACCATCGCCTGCGGCGCGCTCTCCGGCTTCCACGCCCTGATTTCCTCTGGTACCACCCCGAAGCTGGTCGAGAAGGAAAAGCAGACCCGCTTCCTGGGCTACGGCGGCATGCTGATGGAATCCATGGTGGCCATCATGGCGCTGGTTGCAGCGATCTCCATCGACCGCGGCATCTACTTCGCGATGAACTCCTCGGCTGCCGCCACCGGCGGTACGGTGGAAACCGCCGCGGTGTTCGTGAACTCGCTGGGCTTGGCCGGCGTCAGCCTGGATCCGAACCAGCTGAGCGAACTGGCTAATAACGTCGGCGAGAACTCGGTGGTCTCGCGTACCGGTGGCGCACCGACGCTGGCTGTGGGCATTGCGCACATCATGCACCAGTGGTTCGGCGGCACCGCGATGATGGGCTTCTGGTACCACTTCGCGATCATGTTCGAAGCGCTGTTCATCCTGACCGCGGTTGACGCCGGTACCCGTGTTGCACGCTTCATGCTGCAGGACACCATCGGCAACTTCATCCCGAAGTTCAAGGACACCTCGTGGCGTCCGGGCGTGTGGCTGTGCACGTTGATCATGGTCGCCGGCTGGGGCTACATCCTGATCCTCGGCGTAACCGATCCGCTGGGCGGCATCAACACCTTCTTCCCGCTGTTCGGCATCGCCAACCAGCTGCTGGCAGCGATTGCGCTGGCAGTGGTGATGACCATCATCGCCAAGCAGAACAACTTCAAGTACCTGTGGGTTGTCGCCCTGCCGCTGGCCTTCACCGTGGTGATCACTTTCGTGGCCAGCTGGCAGAAGATCTTCTCCGCAGACACCAAGGTCGGCTACTTCGCGAACCACAACGCCTACAAGGAAGCGTTGGCCAATGGCGAGACTTCCCTCGGCTCGGCGGGCAGCGTTGAAGCAATGGAGGCCGTGGTGCGCAACACCGGTGTCCAGGGCTGGCTGTCCGTGGTCTTCCTGCTGCTGACCGCGATCGTGCTGGTCTCGGCTGTCGTCGCAACCATCAAGGCCAAGCGCAACGGCGGCGGCACCAGCACCGAGGATCCGGCCGTGCCATCGAAGATGTACGCACCTGCCGGCTTGATCTCGTCGCCTGCTGAAAAGGAGCTTGAAAAGGCCTGGAAGCAGGTCCCTGCCGAAGCCCAAGTCCAGCGCGGCGGCCACTAGCCATGGCTACGCTTTTGGAACGCCTGGGGCAAGCCAAGAAGTTTGTCGACGGAGTGCTCGGTGCCGACAAGTACCAGCACTACCTGGAACACCACGAACGCAATCATTCCGGCGCCAATCCGATGACCGAGCGTGAGTTCTGGAAGGACTACACCGACTGGCAGGAAAAGAACCCCGAGGGGCGTTGCTGCTGAACCCGACTGGAACCGGCCGTGAGGGCCATCCGCGACAGCGGATGGCCCTCACGGCCGGTTTCGTTTTATGTCGACTGCGTTGCCGGGAACACTGCGGTGATCCCGGTAGGCTAGAACCAGTAATCCATCGGAAACCACCGGCAGAGAAGTGTAATGGCGTTCTTTTCACGACTGCGCGCTGAGCGTGCTGCTACTCGCGAACTCGGCGAGGGCGTCTGGCGTCGCGCGCATGACCGTTTCCAGCGGTCATTGGACCGGGTCTTCCAGGTGGTTGAAGGCATCACTGATGTCCAGGCGTACAACGAGCTCGTCAAGGAAGCCAACGAGATGGCAGTGCTCCTGCCGACCGTGCGCCAGCTATGCTGCGCGGCGCAGCGGATCACCCCGAGCAATGACGACACGATCCCGCAGCTGACCTCGGCGGCGCACCGTTCGCTGACCAAGGCGGCCAACGATTTGGCGACGACCGCACAGGTGATCGCGATGATGCGGATGCAGGCGGAAGCCGGCCGGCCGATCGACATCGAGGCGGTGCGCCATCGGGCCAAGCTGGTGGAAGAAGACGTCAGCCGGGCCGCGCAAAATCTCGCTTCCAGCGAATAATTGGGTTTTCCCGATCGCTGGCGTGGTTTTTCGCCGTGCCGCACGCATCGGTGAACTAAATTAGTTCCATGACCCAAACAATCCCTGAACTGCAGTTCCTTGACGGAAACACCATCGACCAGCTTGGCTACGGCGTCTGGAAGGTCGCCGACGCCGACGCGGAAGTGGTCGTTGGCAAGGCCATCGACGCTGGCTACCGCCACATCGACACCGCGCGCATCTACGGAAACGAAGCTGGAGTCGGCCGTGCAGTTGCCGCCAGCAGCGTGCCGCGCGAAGAACTGTTCATCACCACCAAGGTCTGGAACTCGGACCAGGGTTATGAGAAGACCATGGCCGCAGCGGATGCTTCGCTTCAGCGTCTTGGCCTCGAGTACGTCGACCTGTACCTGATCCACTGGTTGCAGCCGAAGCGCGGCACCTACGTGGACACCTGGAAGGCGCTGATCCAGTTGCAGAAGGACGGCAAGGCCAAGTCCATTGGAGTTTGCAACTTCACCAAGGAAGCACTCGAAGAGCTCTACACCGAAACTGGAGTCCGCCCGGTCATCAACCAGGTTGAAACCCACCCGTACTTCCCCCAGACCGAGCTGCGCGCCTACGAAGCCGAGCACGGCATCCTGCATGAGTCGTGGTCCCCGCTGGGCCATGGCGGTGAACTGCTGAGCGACCCAGTACTGGCGGACATCGCCAAGAAGCATGGCGCATCGGCGGCGCAGGTAGTCATCGCCTGGCATCTGGCCCTAGGCAATGTCGTCATCCCGAAGTCGACCACCGAATCGCGCATCGTCGAGAACTTCGAATCATTGAATGTGAAGCTGGACAAAGAAGATCTGGCAGCCATCGCTACCCTGGATCGCGGCGCCGAAGGCCGCATCTCGGCTGACCCGGCCACCGCCGACTTCGAATAGAACACCGACCCCAAGAACGGGCCCTTGGTTTCATCTGGAACCAGGGCCTGTTCGCATATCCCAAGTTGTCGTTGGGGCATATATGGGACGCGAATGAAGTCCGTGGGGTGCAAAGGCCGAACCCAGTTGGCAAGAACCGCTGAAGATGGCGAAAACCCCGGAACCACGAGTTGTTCGCGATTCCGGGGTTTTCTTCACGTGGAGCCCCCTGCCGGATTTGAACCGGCGACCTGCTCTTTACGAGGGAGCTGCTCTACCCCTGAGCTAAGGAGGCCTGTGCCTGCAAACAGGCACCACGTCACTTTATCCGAGGAATTGTCTGAACGTCAAAACGGCGATGACATCATCAGGCCCAATCAGCAGCGGGTGCCGGCTTCGGGGACTTTGCCGTCGATCAGGTACTCATCCACCGCCTTGGTAATGCACTCGTTGGAACGCCCATAGGCGGTGTGGCCATGGCCTTCATAGGTCAGCAGGGTCGCGTTATCCAGCTGCTTGGCCAGGGCCTCGGACCACTTATATGGGGTGGCTGGATCACCGACGGTGCCAATGACGAGGATCTCATTCGAGCCTTTCGCGTCGAGCACCTCAGGCTTGCCAGTGGATTCGAAGTCCAGGGCCTCGCAGGCGATGCCGCTGTAGGCCAGATACTTGCCCAAGGTCGGAGCCGCACGCATCAGCTCGGTCGCTTCGGCCTGCATGGCTTCTTGGCTGCTGTCCGTTGGACGATCCAGGCAATCAATGGCTACGTAGGCGTCGCTCGAATTCGAAGCATAGGTGCCGTCGCTCTGGCGGTCTGCCGAGAGATCCGCCAAGCTGAGGATGATGTCTACATTCCCTTCGTTGACCGCGGCGTTCATGGCGTCGGTCAAATAGGACCAGCTGGCATCATCGTAGAGCGGCAAAATGAAGCCGTTGACGAAGTCGATGATCGGAACGACTCGCCCATCGCTGGCGGTCATCGGCTCGTTCTCCACCTGAGCAAAGAACTGCTGCAGCTGCACCTTGGCCTCTTCGACGGTTCCGGTGAACGGGCAATTGCCGCTTTCAAGGCAGCTGGCGAGCCAAGCGTCGATTTCCTTCTCGAACCCAACCGCCTGGGCCAAGGTGAGGTCCGAAGCTGACAAGGTTGGATCCATGGCGCCGTCCAGCACGAAACGCCCCACATTCTGCGGGAACAAGTCAGCATAGGTTGCGCCCAAGAAGGTTCCGTAGGAGACACCGAGGTAGTCCAGCTGCGCATCACCGAGCACAGCACGGATCACGTCCATGTCCCTGGCGGCCGATACGGTATCGACGTGGTCGAGCAGTTCGCCGGTATTGGACGCGCAGTCAGCCGCATAGTCCTCGGTGCTCTCGATGATCTCGTGCTGGTCTTCAGGAACCCACGCACGGAGGTTTTCCTGGCGCCCCTTATCGGTTTCGGCAGCGCTCTGGCACGTGACCGGAGAGCTTTCTCCCACGCCTCGTGGGTCGAAGCCGATGACGTTGTAGGCCCGCTGCAGGTCATCGCTGAACATGCTCGGGACCGTGGACGACACCATGTCCAGTCCAGATCCACCAGGGCCACCGGGGTTGACCAGGATATTGCGCGTCGCCCCGTCCACGGCGCGGCGGTTCAGGGCCAGCTCGATGCTCTCGCCTTCGGGATTGTCGTAATCCATCGGAACCTCGATGGTGGCGCATTCGATGACGCTGCCGCACTTTTCCCAGTCGAGGCTTTGGGTATAGAAGGTTTCCAATCCTTCAGGCGCACTGGTGTTCGGCGCGGGCTTCGGGGCATTCGATGCGCTGGATGGCGAATCCGCTGTGGGGGAAGAGCAGCCTGCCAGGCCCAAAGCCATGGCAGTCCCTACTGCGGCCAAGCGCTTCATCGGTGAGCGTGCAGGCACTGTTCGTGTCTCCTTGGGATGGGTTAGCGGCGTCCGGGCTGTGGCAGCAGACGGGTCATGAGCGCTTCCAGCGCCATGAGCTGGTTGACGTTGGCGGCCAGGCGGCCGCGGGTTTCATTGATGGCATCAAGCTGGGCCAAGGACTTCTCGCTGGACTGTTCCGCAGCGAACCGCTCCAGCTTCTCGCGCAGGTGCTCGTTGATCAGCTCGGTACCGGTTTTCAGCTGGATGCTCAAGACATCGCGGAAGAAGGTGGTCAGGTCAGTCAGCGTCCGGTCCAGGGCATCGAAGGCAGCACGCCGGGCAAATCGCTTGGCATCATCCTCCAGCGCCTTGAACTGCCCGCGCAATCCAGGTGGGATGGTCTCTTCCGGACCCAAGCCATTGGCATGGCGCAGCTGGGCAATCTTGTTCTGCAGGTCGGTGCCGGTGATGTTTTCGGCACGCTCGCTGGCCAGCTTGGAGATTTCTGCGGCCGCCGCCATCGCCTGCGGCAAGGTCGTGGTGCGCAGCGGCAGCGTAACGACCTTCTCGCGCTGGATGCGTGCCTGCTCGTCACGAGCCAGCAAGCGGGCCACACCGATATGCGACTGCGAAACCCGGGCAGCGAACAATGCTTGATCCGGTTCCAGCCCATCGCGGCGCACCAGGAGATCTGCAACGTCCTGGGTGGAAGGCACGGAGAGGTTTACCGCGCGGCAACGCGACCGGATGGTCACCAGCACATCGGCGGGAGACGGGGCGCTGAGGATCCAGATCATCTTGGCTGGAGGCTCTTCGATGGCCTTGAGCAGCACGTTGGTGCTGCGCTCGGACATGCGGTCTGCATCTTCGATGATGATGATGCGCCAGCGGCCGGTGCCAGCGCTTTCCTGCGCACGGGTAATCAGGTGGCGGACATCGGCAATCTGGTACTCGAACTTGTCGGTGGAAACGAAGGACACATCAGGGTGCTCCGAATTCATCACCATTTTGCAATTGGCGCACTCACCGCAGCCGGCCGGAGTCTGGGTGCACTGCAATGCCGCCGCGAAAGCACGCGCCGCGGTGGTGCGGCCCGAACCCGGGGGGCCGGTTACCAGCCAGGCATGGGTGGGGTTGCCGCGATCAACCTCGGCGGTCAACGTGTCAATGACGCGTTCCTGCCCGGCGAGGTCCGCGAAGACCGGCCGGGTCACAGCAGGCCTGCCAGATGCTGCGCAACCGATTGGTGCAGCTGCTCCACGCTGGCGGTGGCATCCAGGACCAGGTAGCGCTGCGGCTCACGGGCAGCCAAATCGAGGAAGGCGTTGCGGATGCGTTCATGGAAATCATCCGGCTCGGATTCCAAGCGATCCGACTGCTCCACCCCGCCGCTGGCCGCAATGCGCCGGGCGCGCCCCTGCTCGGCGGAGATGTCGAGGATGATGGTGGCATCTGGCTTCAAACCGCCGGTTGCGAAGTCGTTGATTGATGCGACGGCATCAATTCCGAGTTCGCGGCCCATGCCCTGGTAGGCCAGCGAGGAATCGACGAACCGGTCGCAGATGATGTGGGTTCCGGCCTCCAGCGCGGGGGAGATGACCTGCTGGACATGGGCGGCACGCGCCGCCGAGTAGATCAGAGCCTCGGTACGCGCATCGATGTCGCCGTGGCCGTGGTCAAGCACCAGGGAACGCAGCTCTTCGCTGATCTGGGTTCCACCTGGTTCGCGGGTCGTGGCGACCTTGGCTCCACGGGATTCCAGCCACTGCTTGGCCAGCGCGACCTGCGTGGACTTGCCGGCGCCGTCGCCGCCCTCGAAAACGATGAACAAGCCACGGGTTGGGGAACTCGAATCTCTACTCACCCCACTAGCCTATCCAAGGACATTTAAAGATGCGTACTGCAACGGCTGGTTGGGCATTGGAAATACGTCAAGTGTGGTGGATCAGTCACATGAAATGTAGTGAAATCCACCGTTTGGCAGTACCCGATCCAGCGTAGAGTTTTTTCCATGAACCCCCGCACCGCAGAACAAGGCTCCAACCCGGCCTGGGACCCGAAGACATTGCTCGTTGCCGGTGGGCGTCCGGCCCATGGCTACGACGTTCCAGTCAACCACCCGGTCACCTTCACCTCTACCTACCATTCCAAGGGCCAGGCGGCGCCCGGCGAACGCGTCTATGCGCGGTTCTCCAACCCCACCTGGGATCCCTTCGAGGAAGTGCTGGGCCAGCTCGAAGCGGCAACCCTGCCGGCCCTGGTCTTCTCCTCCGGCATGGCAGCTATTGCCGCGGCATTGAGCCTCGTTCCAGAGGCCGGCGTGCTGGTGATGCCACGGCATTCCTATAACGGTTCGCTGGCGCTGAGCTCGGAACTGCAAGAAGCTGGACGGCTGAGCATCCGCCCGGTGGACATTGCCAACACCGACGAAGTGCTCGCCGCGTTGGATGGGGCCGATGTGCTCTGGGTGGAATCGCCGACCAACCCCATGCTGGAAGTTGCAGACCTGCCGGCACTGCTGGCCGGCGCGAAAGCGAAGAACGTGCTGAGCATCGTGGATAACACTTTTGCCACCCCGCTGCTGCAGCAGCCGCTGGTCCACGGCGCCGACCTTGTCGTGCACTCGGTGACCAAGTACCTCTCGGGCCACTCGGATGTGATCATGGGCGCGCTGGTCACCAGCGACGAACAGCTGCACAGCCGACTGCACGGATACCGGACCTTGCATGGCGCGATCGCCGGACCGATGGATACCTTCCTCGCCCTGCGCGGGGTGCGCACCATGGCCGTACGCCTTGAACGCTCGCAGTCGAACAGCCAGCTGCTGGCCGAACGGCTGGCGGCGCATCCCAAGGTGCAGGCAGTGCGCTACCCGGGATTGGCCAATAACCCGGGCCACGCGCGCGCTGCCGAACTCATGGGCGGGTTCGGTTCGGTGATCGCCTTCGAAGCGGGCGGCTCTGCCGAAGAAGCCGACCGGGTGCTGGATGCATTCACGCTCATCACCGGTGCCACCTCGCTGGGAGGAGTGGAGTCCCTGGCCGAGCGGCGGGCACGCCACGCTTCCGAACCGGCCAGCGTCCCTGCCAGCCTGATCCGCCTGTCGGTAGGCATTGAAGAAGTGGAAGACCTCTGGGCAGATCTGAAGCAGGCCCTGGACCGGCTCTGATGCCGCGGGGCCAATTTCCGCGCGTGGCACAGTGCCCATCAAATGCGTCGCAAAGGTAGAGTGAAGGCATGAACATGATGCACGTAGCCCGACTGATCGAGTACTACATGATGATCGCCCTGAGCGTTGTCATCGTGGCGCTCGCCGTTTGGGCTCTGGTTGATTGCCTGCGCCATGGCGCGGATCGCTTCGCCCAGGAAGGCAAGCGCACCAAGGGCTTCTGGCTCGGTCTGACAGTGGCCAGCACCGCTGTAGCCTTGCTGGGCATGCTTGGACAGGGCGGAATCGGCTTCCTGCAGCTAATCGGCGCCTGCATCGCCTGCGTGTACCTTGCGGACGTCAAGCCAGCAGTGAGCGGCAAGGGCGGCGGCTGGTACAACTACTAGGCCGCGCCAAGGCACCCAAGTTTTCACGAAGACCTGCATCCGCTTGATGGCGGAGCGCAGGTCTTCGCACTTTAACCACGGGCCTTAACTTTCGCGCGAGTGGGCTTGCGCATTGGTTAGGATAGATTCCATGAGCCACACTTTGATTTTGCTTCGCCACGGACAGAGCGAATGGAACGAAAAGAACTTGTTCACCGGTTGGTACGATGTCTCGCTGACCGAGAAAGGCCGTGCTGAAGCAGCCCGCGGCGGCCAGCTGCTGGCCGAAGCAGGCTACAAGCCGGAGGTGCTGCACACCTCCTTGCTGACCCGCGCAATTGTCACCGCGAACCTGGCTCTGGAAGCCGCTGGCCGTTCCTGGATTCCGGTGAACCGCGACTGGCGCCTGAATGAACGCCACTACGGTGCGCTGCAGGGCAAGGACAAGGCGCAGACCTTGGCCGAATTCGGCGAAGAGCAGTTCATGGAATGGCGCCGCAGCTACGACACCCCGCCACCAGCACTGGACGACTCCTCGGAATTCAGCCAGATCAATGATGAGCGCTATGCGGCGCTGGGCGACTCCGCCCCGCGTACCGAGTGCCTCAAGGACGTGCTGGAGCGCATGCTGCCGTACTGGGAGAACAACATCAAGGCCGATCTGTCGGCAGGCAAGACCGTCATGGTCACCGCCCACGGCAACTCCCTGCGCGCACTGGTCAAGCACCTGGACGGCATCAGCGATGAAGACATTGCCGGCCTGAACATCCCGACTGGCATCCCGCTGGTCTATGAACTGGATGACAACTTCCAGCCAATCACCAAGGGCGGAACCTACCTGGATCCAGAGGCCGCGGCCGACGCTATCAAGGCCGTCGCCAACCAAGGTCGCAAGTAGGACACGCTTTTCGGCGGTTTCGCGATGACCGGCCATGGGCCGGTGATCGCGAAGCCGCCGTCTGCTTATTAACGCGGGGATAACGCCAGGCATCCGGCTGTGAGCGAAACAACTGCGCACGATTGTATTTTTGGCATTAGTATGCTGTAATCTCCTATTTCGAATAGGCTCAATGGCTCACGTTAGGAATGCAATTCGTGGCAACTGATTACGATGAAGTCCGCCCAGACGTTGCTGAGGCACGCAAGGCTTCTCTGGATGCGGTGAAGTCCGCAAACGCACCGGACGCCAAGTCGGTGGTGCGCGAGCTCGACGAGACCGATCACACCGATGGCATGGATCTGCCGGGCGCGGATCTCTCCAACGAGGAATTGACCGTTACGGTCATTCCGCAGAAAGACGACGAGTTCATTTGCGGCTCGTGCTTCTTGATCCGCCACCGTTCGCAGCTGGTGCGCGAAGAAGGCAACGTAGGCTTCTGCGTCGAGTGCGAAGGCTAGAAACCCGCTAGACACTGGCGCCATTCGTGCGCCGAGAACGGGCAGAGGGCAGCCCACCGATCGGTGGGCAGCCCTCTGCCCGTTTAACGAGCTGGAATCCTTGGCTGGGCCAGCTTCCTCATCGGGGCCCAACAAGGACGCACAGCGTGCTCTCTGGAGCGCCCAGCCGGAAGTCCCATGCCCCGTCCAAGCAAAATTGAAGAACAAAAAAGGCGCCTGCCATCCGTTGGTACCGGATGGCAGGCGCCATGGCTATGCAATCGAGCCGATGCTCCGAGAAGCTAGATTTCGGTTGGATCCCATTCGCCGGTCACCAGGTAGGTGACCTTGCGGGCTACGGACACGCCGTGATCGCCGAAGCGCTCAAGGTAGCGGCTGGTCAGCGACACATCCACGGTGGTTGGCGCGTTGGCGTCCCAGTCCTCGGCCGCGACCTGGGTGAAGACGCTGGAGTGCAAACGATCCAGCTCGTGGTTCAGTTCGATGATTTCGGTGGCGATCTTCAGATCGCGGGTGTCCAGCAGGCGCGCGACCGCCTTGGCGATGTCGATATCGATCTTTGCCATCTGGGCAAAGGTGTCGGAAATCTTGGCCGGGATCGCCGGGTTGGGGAACCGCAGACGAGTCAGCTGCGCCAGGTGGCGGGCCAAATCGCCCATGCGCTCGAGCGACGCGCTCATGCGCAGCGAACCGACAATCATGCGCAGGTCGCTGGCTACCGGCCCCTGCAGGGCCAAGGTGTCGATGGCCCGTTCGTCGAGCTGGTTCTGCAGGAAGTCGATCTTCGCGTCCGCCGCAATGACTTCCTGTGCCAGATCGACGTCCACGTTGGCTAGCGATTCCCAAGCGCGGTCCATTGCGGTTGCTACCTGGTTGGCCATCTCAATGAGTTCTTCGCCAATTTGCTGCAGGTCTGCCTGAAATACCTTACGCACAGCAGTTCCTTTCGAGTGTCGGTATCCATGCCGGATGGTGGACTGCCGTGGCAGCCACCCGCCACGAGACAGTTTTGTGGCATGGTGGAGGGTCTTGCTCCAGCTTGTCAGCGGGTGATTAACGAATATGCCACGAAAGGTGAACGTTTGGTGAACAGCGCGCCGAAATCGACTAAAACACGTCATTTAGGGCTGGAGCCGCCCACAGGTGAAGCTAGTCTAAAGATGTGAACGAAGTGATCTCGACTCTTATAGCCGGCGTCCTCGGCCTGGCTCTGGGGATCGTTGGCGTCATCGCCTTCCGGCTCTCCCAGGCCCGCTCTTCGAAGCTGCCGCAAGTCGACGAGCCAGTGCTCCCCGAGGGGGCGGCCGCCGTCCTGTCGGTCATCGGGCGAGCTTTCGTGATCCTCGATGACGTTGACGGAGTGGTCCGGGCCAACCCTGCCTCCTATGCCTACGGGCTGGTGCGCGGGCACACGCTGGTCCACAACGAACTGCTCTCGCTTGTGCGCCAGGTGCGCGCCGATGGCGTGATTGCCGAAAGCCAGTACGAGCTGCAGCGCTCCACGCTCGGTGCCGGGCAGCTGATTGTCCACGTGCGCGTCGCTCCGCTGGGAGACGAATACATCCTCCTGCTGGCCGACGACCGCACCGAAATCACCCGTACCGAAGCGATGCGCAATGACTTCGTGGCCAACGTATCCCACGAGCTGAAAACGCCGGTCGGCGCCATCGGGCTGCTGGCCGAAGCCATCACCGAAGCCGCCGACGACCCGAAGGCGGTACGCCGCTTCTCCACCCGGATGGACAAGGAATCGCGGCGCCTGGCGGCCCTGGTGCAGGACATCATCGAGCTCTCCCGGCTGCAGGCATCCGACGCGATCGTGCAGGGCCAGGAAGTGAATATCGACAGCGTCGTGGCAGAAGCCGTGGACCGCAGCCACCTGATTGCCGAGGAAAAGGGCATCACCATTACCGTGGGCGGCCATCTCGAAGAGCCGATCCTGGGCGATGCGGACCTGCTGATGACCGCTATCCGCAACCTGATCGACAATGCCATCCGCTATTCGCCGGAGCACACCACGGTCGGCGTGGGGATCCGCCAGCGCGATGGCTACGCCCAGATTTCGGTGACCGACCAGGGACCGGGCATCTCGCCCGAGGAGCAGGAGCGCGTGTTCGAGCGCTTCTACCGCGTGGACTCCGCACGCTCGCGGCAGACCGGCGGCACCGGGCTGGGGCTGAGCATTGTCAAGCACGTGCTGGCCAACCACGGCGGCGAAGTGTCCCTGTGGTCGCAGCCCGGCCACGGATCAACATTTACCCTAAGACTTCCCCTAGCGGACGAAGAACCGGCGACCAGCAATGCGCTTGCCGGCCAGACGATGAAGGAACGAACGATCGAGGCGAGTGCGTCCGATCGTGAAGGAGGACGCCGATGACCCGCATATTGATCGTTGAGGACGAGGAGTCGCTCTCAGACCCGCTGTCCTTCCTGCTCGAACGCGAAGGCTTCGAAGTCCGGATCGCCGACGACGGCCTGAAGGCAGTCACCGAGTTCGAACGCCACGGCGCAGACCTGGTGCTGCTGGACCTGATGCTTCCGGGCCAGCCGGGCACCGAGGTGATCCGCCAGATCCGCCTGAACAGCCAGGTCCCGGTCATCATGCTCACTGCGAAGGACTCGGAGATCGACAAGGTGGTGGGCCTGGAACTCGGTGCGGACGACTACGTCACCAAGCCGTATTCCTCCCGCGAACTGCTGGCCCGCATCCGCGCCGTGCTGCGACGCCAGGGCGAAGGCGAGGAGCTGATCAGCAACGTGGTCACTGCCGGTCCGGTGCGCATGGACGTCGAACGCCATGTGGTTTCGGTCGACAACACCGAGGTGTCCATGCCGCTGAAGGAATTCGAACTGCTGGAAATGCTGCTGCGCAATGCCGGCCGCGTGCTCACCCGCGGACAGCTGATCGACCGCGTCTGGGGCAGCGACTATGTGGGCGACACCAAGACCCTGGATGTGCACGTCAAGCGCCTGCGTTCCAAGATCGAGGTTGACCCGGCAGTCCCCGAACGCCTGGTGACCGTGCGCGGACTGGGTTACAAGTTCGTGGTCTAAGGCCAAATAGACCGGATACGGCAGCAGCCCCGGACAGAATCAGTGATTCTGTCCGGGGCTGCTGTTTCGGCTTGCGGAGCCTAGTGGCCCGAAGTCGAGTGGCTCTCTTCCGGAGTCAGGTGCTCGGTGACCGACTCATCGGCACCGCCCGGTACGAAGTCGCGGTATTCGGCAAGGGTGCCATCGACTACTGGAACGCTGAATTCCACGTTCTCGCCGGCGACGGTGAAGACCGAAGGTGCGTGCTGGCCAGCAGGGATGCCCAAGTTCTTGATGATCTGCTCGTTCTTGTCATCTTCAAGCTTGATAGTGCCATCGGCAGGAACCTGGATGGAGACAGGTGCAGTGTTCTCGGCCTTGACCGACAGGGTCAGCGCGGAATCGCCGGCGTTGATTACGGAGCCGATCAGGCGGGCTTCAGTGTCGTCGCTGTTGGTGACGAACATCAGGTTGCGAACCTTGGCGTCTGCGACATCGACGTTGACGCCATCGCTGGCGGCGTAGTCCATGTTGGTGGCCTGCTCGTTGATGGCGCCACAGCTGGTGACACCGAATGCCAGGGCAGCCACAGCGAGGGACGCGGCGATGCGACGTCCAGCGGTCATGCGTGCGGTGATCACGACACTAACTCCTCGGTGAGAATAATGAGTTGCTTCGGGTTCGTGGCCGGTTGAATCGGCTGCACCTGGGGCAGGGGCAGCCGCGAAAAGGACCACGATTACCTCTAAGCCTAGCTGTTTTTCACGCAAAGACGCGATTTAGCGACGTGCAACACACGCTTTTCGACAAGTTGTAGACAACCGTCGCTGGGAAAGGGGGTGGTGTGCAATCGACTGCCTTATCTTCTTCATAGCATGTTTCTCTTGCAAGTGGAAGAGGCAATTCCGCATGAATTCGCGGTTATATGGGGCACAATCGCAAGGCCATGAATAGCAAACATGGTAGACTGGAACGTGGGAAAGGGGTTTATCCACATGGTTTTTGAGGTTGGCGAGACTGTTGTCTACCCGCACCACGGTGCCGCAATGATCGAAGAGATCAAGATGCGCAAGATCAAGGGCGAAGAGAAAATGTATCTCAAGCTCAAGGTGGCTCAGGGCGACCTGACCATTGAGGTTCCAGCCGAGAACGTTGATCTTGTTGGCGTACGTGACGTGGTAGGTCAGGAAGGCTTGGACCATGTGTTCGATGTCCTTCGTGCTGAATTTACCGAAGAGCCGACCAACTGGTCGCGCCGCTACAAGGCAAATGTCGAGAAGCTCGCTTCCGGCGATGTCATCAAGGTTGCAGAAGTAGTTCGCGACCTGTGGCGCCGAGAAAACGACCGTGGTCTGTCGGCAGGCGAAAAGCGCATGCTGGCCAAGGCTCGCCAGGTATTGATCAGTGAATTGGCCTTGGCCAAGGATCTGGACGAGGCCAAGGCGGAAGGCCTCTTGGACGAGGTTCTGGCTTCGGCCTAACCCAGTTCCGGTAACGCATCGCCGTGAAACGCTCCCAAGCGTTTCACGGCTTTTGGCGTTAAAGCAGCCGATTCAGGATGACGCGGCACGATAAGCTGGGCGCTGTGAAGCAAAGCGAAGCGCAAAATTCAAGCCTGATCCTAGTTGCGGCCGGTATGGGAACCCGTCTTGGCGCAGGAATTCCCAAGGCGATGGTTCAGGTGGCCGGGAAGTCCTTGGCAGAACACGCAGTGGACCGGATCCTCGGGGTTGGGCAGATCACCGAAATCATTGTGGTGACCCCGCCGAAGGACGAGCGCCTGGCCGCAGCCATGGCCCAGTACGGGGAACGGGTCCGCACCGTGCCCGGCGGTGCAAGCCGCGCCGCGTCGGTTCGCGCAGGACTGGCCGTCGCCAGTTCAGAGGCAGCGAATATCCTGGTCCATGACGCAGCCCGCGCTTTCGCCCCGGCCGAGCTCCATGAAAGGGTGCTGGTCGCCCTCGCCGATGAGCAGTGCAACGCGGTGATTCCGGCATTGGACGTCACCGACACCATCTGCGTGGTCCAGCCCGATGCCTCCGGCGAGCACGAGATCATCAAGGAAACCCCGGCGCGTTCCACCCTGCGCGCGGTGCAGACCCCGCAGGGCTTTGACGCGGCGCTGCTGCGCGCGGCGCACGCCCGGCTGGATTCCTGCACCGAAGCCGAACTGGAGCTGGTCACCGATGACGCGTCGATCGTGCGGGCTTTCGGCGCCGAAGTCCAGGTGCTGCCCGGATCGCAGCAAGCACTAAAGGTCACCTACCCCGAAGACCTCGACGCCGCCGGCAAGCTCGCGGCAAGCCACCTGGCCAGCAACCCCAGTGCAAAGGAAGAAGCCATGATCCTGCCACGAGTCGGCAACGGCATCGATGTCCACGCGGTCAGCGACGACCCGGCCCGCGAAATGTGGCTGGCAGGACTGCACTTCCCGGACGACATCGGGCTGTCCGGCCACTCCGACGGCGACGCGGTAGCGCACGCTGCCTGCGATGCGCTGTTCTCCGCAGCGGGCATAGGCGATCTGGGCACGCACTTCGGGGTGGACCGCCCGGAATTCGCCGGGGCCAGCGGTGTGAGCCTGATTGCAGAAGCCGCCCGCCTGGTGCGCGAGGCAGGATTCGAGATCGGCAATGTCTCGGTGCAGTTCGTCGGCCGCCGCCCGCGCTTCGCCGCGCGCCGCGAGGAGGCCAACGCGGTGCTCAGCGAGGCGATCGGCGCCCCAGTCAGCGTCATTGCGACTACCAGCGACGGGCTGGGGTACGAGGGGGAGGGCAAGGGCGTGACCGCCTATGCCACCGCACTGGTCTATCCGGTTTCGCACTAGGCCCGTCGGCGCTGCCGCGGGCTTAGCTCATCGAGAGCGTCACAAGTGAAGCACAAAGCGTGCATCCATCGGATAACCTTAAAGGCGTGAGCCTGCGATTCTATGACACCAAAACAGCATCCGTACGCGACTTCCAGCCATTGGCGGAAGGCGAAGTCAAGCTGTACTACTGCGGCGCCACCGTGCAGGGCATGCCGCACGTGGGCCATGTTCGCAGTGCCATCGTCTTCGACATCCTGGTGCGCTGGCTCGAATACCGGGGCTTCGCCGTCACCACCGTCCGCAACGTCACGGACATCGATGACAAGATCCTGGAAAAGTCGGCGAACTCCTTCGCCGCGGACTTCGAAGCCGATGCCCATTACAAGCCGCGCGAAGAATGGTTCGCCCTGGCGTACCGCTTCGAGCAGGAATTCTCGCTTGCCTACGAGGCGCTAGGCGTGCGCCGGCCGACCTATGAGCCGCGCGCGACCGGGCACATCACCGAAATGCATGAGCTGATCGAGCAGCTCATCGACCGAGGCCACGCCTACCCGGCAGCCGACAGCTCTGGTGATGTCTACTTCGATGTGCGCTCCTATGAGCAGTACGGTGCATTGACCCGCCAGAAGGTCGACGACATGCAGGACGCCCCGGATTCGGATCCGCGCGGCAAGAGGGACCCACGCGACTTCGCGCTCTGGAAGGGGCACAAGGATACCGATCCGCTGACCGCGTCCTGGCCCAGCCCCTGGGGACGCGGCCGCCCGGGCTGGCACCTCGAGTGCTCGGCGATGGCCGGCAAATACCTGGGCAGCGCATTCGACATCCACGGCGGCGGACTGGATCTGCGCTTCCCGCACCACGAGAACGAGATGGCCCAGTCCAATGCGGCAGGCCACGGCTTCGCCAACTACTGGATGCACAACGGCATGGTCACCTATGAGGGTGAGAAGATGTCCAAGTCCATCGGCAACACCATCTCTCCGGAAGAAATGCTAGCGCTGGCCGATGCCCGCGTGGTGCGCTACTTCCTGGGCCAGGCGCACTACCGTTCGATGCTCGACTACCGCCCGGACTCGCTGACCGAGGCCGGGGCAGCGGTGGAACGCGTGGATACCTTCATCTCCAATGCGCGCTACCGCCTGGGTGCCGCCGCCGAGGCGATCGCAGCCACCGCGGTGCCGGAAGCCTTCGGCACCGCGATGGATGATGACCTGAACGTTCCCATGGCCCTGGCTGCACTGCATGAAACCGTGCGGCTGGGCAACGCTTCCCTGGACCAGCGTGATGACGCTGCCGCCGCCAAGGCCCTGGGCCAGGTCCTGGCCATGACCCAGGTGCTGGGCCTGGATGATGCTGGCAGCAATGAAGGGTCGGATTCTTCCGCAGAGCACGAGGCCCTGGACCAGCTGATCCAGGCGCAGCTGGCCGAACGCGCCGAAGCCCGGGCAGCCAAGGACTGGGCGCGCTCCGATGCGATCCGCGATGCACTGGCATCCGCCGGGATTACCGTGGTGGATTCGGCCGATGGCGCCCGCTGGACCCTGGATAACTAGTCGCGAATCAGTGCGACGCCAACGAACTCAAAAACCAAAGGACAATTACCAATGAGCAAAAAGGGCCCAACCAAGGGTAGTGGTGGCAAGGGACGTCGATCCCTCGAGGGCAAGGGCCCGACCCCTAAGGCAGAGGACCGCCCGTACCACAAGGCGTACCGTGCCAAGCAGCTTTCCGAGCGCTCGGCTGCCAAGCGCAGCGCCGGCCGCCGTACCGAACGCATCAAGGTCAACGCCGAATTCGTCACCGGACGCAACTCCGTCGTCGAGGCGCTGCGCGCCGGGATCCCTGCCAAGGCGCTGCATGTTGCCATCCGCATCGACGTCGATGACCGTGTCCGCGAATCCCTGAAGCTGGCTGCCGAGCATGGCATCCCGCTGATGGAAGCATCCAAGCCTGAGCTGGACCGCATGACCGATGACGCGATCCACCAGGGCCTGGCCCTGCAGATCCCGCCATACGAGTACAAGGACGCAGTCCAGCTGGCTACCAAGACCATCAAGGACTTCGACAAGGGCTACACCAAGACCCAGCCGCTGTTCCTGGCACTGGATGGCATCACCGACCCGCGTAACCTGGGCGCGATTGTCCGTTCGGCTTCGGCCTTCGGCGCAGATGGCGTGATTATTCCAGAACGCCGCAGCGTCGGCATGACCGCCTCGGCGTGGAAGACCAGCGCCGGTGCAGCGGTTCGCGTACCTGTTGCCAAGTGCAGCAACCTGACCAGCGCGCTGAAGGAAATCAAGGCTGCCGGCATCTTCGTGATCGGCCTCGACGCCGGTGGCGATATGCAGCTGCCGAACTTCGAATTGGCAACCGGCCCGCTGTGCATCGTGGTTGGTTCCGAAGGCAAGGGCCTGTCCCGGCTGGTTCGCGAAAACTGCGACGCGATCGTGTCGATTCCAATCGACTCGGCCATGGAATCGTTGAATGCTTCGATGGCTGTTGGCATCTCGCTGTACGAGGTATCGCGTTTGCGTGCTGAGAAGGCCAAGTAGCTTCCAAGCATCATGAGTGGGTCATAACTTGCCAAGGCAAGTTATGACCCACGGTCGTTAAGGTGACCCGCTTCATAACAACGAATTTCCGTTGTTTTCAGCCGCTATTCATCTTGGAATGCTGAGGATCCGCATGATTCCGGGGGTTTTAGCCCGCAAGTTCTGGAAACAGGCCGATTTTGCGTCGTGGCGGGATGCGTGTAAAGTTTTATCTCGCGCCGCTGATCCGGACGGCCTGAAAAGGCGAATCGGAAACAGCGGGGTGAACCAGTCTGAAATACCGAATTGACAATGGTCAACGCGGTGGTAAGCTGGAAAAGTTGCTCCGGAGCGAAGCATTCATCGAAGGATTGGTGGTTGTGGTGTCGAGAGTGTTTGTTGTTTGAGAACTCAATAGTGTGCCAAGTTTGTTGATACCGAATATTTTTATTTGGTGAATACATAACATTTGCTTGAGGCATTGCACCCCCGTGCAGTGTTCTTGAGTGTTTTATTATTCGCCAGGACTTCATCGGCTTCGCCCTTATTTTCCAAGGGGTTGCTGGTGGCTTTTTATTTTTTTATGGAGAGTTTGATCCTGGCTCAGGATGAACGCTGGCGGCGTGCTTAACACATGCAAGTCGAACGATGAAGCCCAGCTTGCTGGGTGGATTAGTGGCGAACGGGTGAGTAACACGTGAGTAACCTGCCCCCGACTCTGGGATAAGCCCGGGAAACTGGGTCTAATACCGGATATGACCTCGCACCGCATGGTGCGGGGTGGAAAGATTTATCGGTGGGGGATGGACTCGCGGCCTATCAGCTTGTTGGTGAGGTAATGGCTCACCAAGGCGACGACGGGTAGCCGGCCTGAGAGGGTGACCGGCCACACTGGGACTGAGACACGGCCCAGACTCCTACGGGAGGCAGCAGTGGGGAATATTGCACAATGGGCGAAAGCCTGATGCAGCGACGCCGCGTGAGGGATGACGGCCTTCGGGTTGTAAACCTCTTTCAGTAGGGAAGAAGCGAAAGTGACGGTACCTGCAGAAGAAGCGCCGGCTAACTACGTGCCAGCAGCCGCGGTAATACGTAGGGCGCAAGCGTTATCCGGATTTATTGGGCGTAAAGAGCTCGTAGGCGGTTTGTCGCGTCTGCCGTGAAAGTCCGAGGCTCAACCTCGGATCTGCGGTGGGTACGGGCAGACTAGAGTGATGTAGGGGAGACTGGAATTCCTGGTGTAGCGGTGAAATGCGCAGATATCAGGAGGAACACCGATGGCGAAGGCAGGTCTCTGGGCATTTACTGACGCTGAGGAGCGAAAGCATGGGGAGCGAACAGGATTAGATACCCTGGTAGTCCATGCCGTAAACGTTGGGCACTAGGTGTGGGGGACATTCCACGTTTTCCGCGCCGTAGCTAACGCATTAAGTGCCCCGCCTGGGGAGTACGGCCGCAAGGCTAAAACTCAAAGGAATTGACGGGGGCCCGCACAAGCGGCGGAGCATGCGGATTAATTCGATGCAACGCGAAGAACCTTACCAAGGCTTGACATGTGCCAGACCGCCTCAGAGATGGGGTTTCCCTTCGGGGCTGGTTCACAGGTGGTGCATGGTTGTCGTCAGCTCGTGTCGTGAGATGTTGGGTTAAGTCCCGCAACGAGCGCAACCCTCGTTCCATGTTGCCAGCACGTAGTGGTGGGGACTCATGGGAGACTGCCGGGGTCAACTCGGAGGAAGGTGGGGATGACGTCAAATCATCATGCCCCTTATGTCTTGGGCTTCACGCATGCTACAATGGCCGGTACAATGGGTTGCGATACTGTGAGGTGGAGCTAATCCCTAAAAGCCGGTCTCAGTTCGGATTGGGGTCTGCAACTCGACCCCATGAAGTCGGAGTCGCTAGTAATCGCAGATCAGCAACGCTGCGGTGAATACGTTCCCGGGCCTTGTACACACCGCCCGTCAAGTCACGAAAGTTGGTAACACCCGAAGCCGATGGCCTAACCACCTTGTGTGGGGGGAGTCGTCGAAGGTGGGACTGGCGATTGGGACTAAGTCGTAACAAGGTAGCCGTACCGGAAGGTGCGGCTGGATCACCTCCTTTCTAAGGAGCTAACCATTATTGGTTGCCCATGCTGGACACGAGTGTTGTCCGGGTGGGTTGCTCATGGGTGGAATATCAATGGACTCAATACCGGAAAACGTGCTGGCTGATGCTGGTGCGGGGTATTGGCTGTGGCCGCGTGGTGCTTGGGCATCTGCTAGTACGCATTGCAGGGGGTTTTCTTCTTGCGGTGCTGGAATGCGGTGTGTGGGTGTTGTGTGGTTTGTATGGTTTGGCATGCTGTTGGGTTTTGAGGCAACAAGCCTCCTTTCCTGGTGAATGGTTGCCGGGGTTCTTCCTGTGGGGAGGGTCCTGGTGGTGTTCGCTTGGGTGAGGGGTTCTTGGTGTTTCGGTGTTTGTCCTGTGTTTGCTGCAAGGATGTCCTGGTGGATTGATGCTGGCCTTTGGTTGGTGTTGGTTTTGGGGTGTTGTTGCGGGGGTGCGGGGTTGTTGTTTGGGAACTGTATAGTGAACGCGAGCATCTTGCAGATGAGATGAGCTGGGTAGTCCTTTTCCTGGGATTGCCTGGTGTTGGAGTCTTGTCTGCGTGATTTTGTTAGATTGTTTTATTGCTCAATTCTGAGACTTTGATTTGTGTTGAAGTTTTTAAGGGCGCACGGTGGATGCCTTGGCATCAAGAGCCGATGAAGGACGTGGGAATCTGCGATAAGCCTGGTGGAGTCGATAACCGGACGTTGAGGCCAGGATTTCCGAATGGGGGAACCCCGCACCATGTTATGTGGTGTGACCTGCAGCTGAATGTATAGGCTGTGTGGAGGGAACGCGGGGAAGTGAAACATCTCAGTACCCGCAGGAAGAGAAAACAACAGTGATTCCGTTAGTAGTGGCGAGCGAACGCGGATGGGGCTAAACCGGTTGGTGTGTGATAGCGGATAGGCGTTGCATCATCGGGGTTGTGGGGTTGACATGTACCAGCGCTATCTTGCTGGTGGGATGAGGTGCAGGCGTATAGGTGAATCGGTTGGAATGCCGGACCAGAGAGGGTGATAGTCCCGTAGGCGTAATGCGTGTCTGCCGTTCTAGTGTTGATACCCGAGTAGCACGGGGCCCGTGAAACCTTGTGTGAATCTGCCAGGACCACCTGGTAAGCCTGAATACTACTTGATGACCGATAGTGAATCAGTACCGTGAGGGAATGGTGAAAAGTACCCCGGGAGGGGAGTGAAATAGTACCTGAAACCGTGCGCTTACAATCCGTTAGAGCTGGGGACTTGTTCCCTGGTGATGGCGTGCCTTTTGAAGAATGAGCCTGCGAGTTAGTGTTACGTCGCGAGGTTAACCCGTGTGGGGAAGCCGTAGCGAAAGCGAGTCTGAATAGGGCGTTTGAGTGGCGTGATCTAGACCCGAAGCGAAGTGATCTACCCATGGCCAGGTTGAAGCGCGTGTAAGAGCGTGTGGAGGACCGAACCCACTTCAGTTGAAAATGGAGGGGATGAGCTGTGGGTAGGGGTGAAAGGCCAATCAAACTTCGTGATAGCTGGTTCTCCCCGAAATGCATTTAGGTGCAGCGTTGCGTGTTTCTTGCTGGAGGTAGAGCTACTGGATAGGCGATGGGCCCTACAAGGTTACTGACCTTAGCCAAACTCCGAATGCCGGCAAGTGAGAGCGCAGCAGTGAGACTGTGGGGGATAAGCTTCATAGTCGAGAGGGAAACAGCCCAGAACGCCAACTAAGGCCCCTAAGCGTGTGCTAAGTGGAAAAGGATGTGGAGTTGCTGTGACAACCAGGAGGTTGGCTTAGAAGCAGCCACCCTTGAAAGAGTGCGTAATAGCTCACTGGTCAAGTGATTCCGCGCCGATAATGTAGCGGGGCTCAAGCACACCGCCGAAGTTGCGTCATTCAAATATTAACCTGGTTTCGATTGGGTGTTTGGATGGGTAGGGGAGCGTCGTGTGGACGGTGAAGTCGCGGTGTAAACCAGCGGTGGAGGCCACACGAGTGAGAATGCAGGCATGAGTAGCGAATGACGGGTGAGAAACCCGTCCGCCGAATGATCAAGGGTTCCAGGGTTAAGCTAATCTGCCCTGGGTTAGTCGGGACCTAAGGCGAGGCCGACAGGCGTAGTCGATGGACAACGGGTTGATATTCCCGTACCGGCGAAGGACCGCCCATACTGAGCTGTGGATGCTAACCATGACGGATCCGGTGATTTGTTCCTTCGGGAATGGTTGCTGGTGGTGTGGTGGGAACCGATGCAGTGAGGTCAGCGTATTAACAGGTGTGACGCAGGAAGGTAGCCGAGCCAGGCAATGGAATTGACCTGGTCCAAGGGTGTAGGAAGAGCGGTTGGCAAATCCGCCGCTCATGTTTCTGAGACCTGATAGGCGCCCCGTTTATGGGGTGATTCGGTGATCCTATGCTGCCTAGAAAAGCATCGGCGCGAGGTCCCAGTCCGCCCGTACCCCAAACCGACACAGGTGATCAGGTAGAGAATACTAAGGCGATCGAGAGAATCATGGTTAAGGAACTCGGCAAAATGCCCCCGTAACTTCGGAAGAAGGGGGGCCTGCCCCGTGATGAGAACTTGCTTCTCTGATGCGGGTGTGGGCCGCAGAGACCAGGGGGAAGCGACTGTTTACTAAAAACACAGGTCCGTGCGAAGTCGCAAGACGATGTATACGGACTGACTCCTGCCCGGTGCTGGAAGGTTAAGAGGACTGGTTAGTCACTTTTGTGGCGAAGCTGAGAATTTAAGCCCCAGTAAACGGCGGTGGTAACTATAACCATCCTAAGGTAGCGAAATTCCTTGTCGGGTAAGTTCCGACCTGCACGAATGGAGTAACGACTTCCCCGCTGTCTCAACCATGAACTCGGCGAAATTGCAGTACGAGTAAAGATGCTCGTTACGCGCAGCAGGACGGAAAGACCCCGAGACCTTTACTATAGTTTGGTATTGGTGTTCGGTGCAGCTTGTGTAGGATAGGTGGGAGACTGTGAAGCTTGGACGCTAGTCCAGGTGGAGTCATCGTTGAAATACCACTCTGGCTGTACCGGTCACCTAACTTCGGACCATGATCTGGTTCAGGGACAGTGCCTGATGGGTAGTTTAACTGGGGCGGTTGCCTCCTAAAATGTAACGGAGGCGCCCAAAGGTTCCCTCAGCCTGGTTGGCAATCAGGTGTCGAGTGTAAGTGCACAAGGGAGCTTGACTGTGAGAGTGACAGCTCGAGCAGGGACGAAAGTCGGGACTAGTGATCCGGCGGCACCTCGTGGAAGGGCCGTCGCTCAACGGATAAAAGGTACCTCGGGGATAACAGGCTGATCTTGCCCAAGAGTCCATATCGACGGCATGGTTTGGCACCTCGATGTCGGCTCGTCGCATCCTGGGGCTGGAGTAGGTCCCAAGGGTTGGGCTGTTCGCCCATTAAAGCGGTACGCGAGCTGGGTTTAGAACGTCGTGAGACAGTTCGGTCCCTATCCGCTGCGCGCGTTGGAAATTTGAGAAGGGCTGTCCTTAGTACGAGAGGACCGGGACGGACGAACCTCTGGTGTGTCAGTTGTACTGCCAAGTGCATCGCTGATTAGCTACGTTTGGAAGGGATAACCGCTGAAAGCATCTAAGCGGGAAGCCTGCTTCGAGATGAGATTTCCATGCACCTTTGTGTGTGAGAGGCCCCCAGCTAGACCACTGGGTTGATAGGCAGGATGTGGAAGCAAGGACTGAAGACTTGTGCAGCTGACCTGTACTAATAGGCCGATGACTTACAACACACAATAAAACAATAATTTGAACTGATATTTTTCAATGCTGTTCGCGTTCACTATGCGGTTACGAGACAACAACCTCTAGCCAATAAATACGGATGAGTTACAAGACTTTGTAGCACCGGAAAACACTGACCAGGAAATATTTGGTTTGTGTGCTTCGTGATTGTTACGGCGGTCATAGCGTGGGGGAAACGCCCGGTCCCATACCGAACCCGGAAGCTAAGGCCCATTGCGCCGATGGTACTGCACTCGTGAGGGTGTGGGAGAGTAGGTCACCGCCGGACTTAACCTAAGTGGGTTTGAGGCTCTAGCCAGTGATGGTTGGAGCCTCACCTGTTTAACCCGTCAGTGTGCGGCCAGGTGCTATTGCCTGGCCTGTTCGTGTTTAAGGGGGTTTGGCCGCTGGCCGCTTCTATTCTGCTCCAGATGGGGCTGGTATTGGGTTGCGGTGCCAGCTGTGATGACTAGCAACCTTAAAGGATTGAACTTCAACTTAGTCTGATAGCCGATGTTCGAGTGCAACCGGGTATGGGGCAGAGGATTGTTTTCTAGTTTCAATTGTTTCCACTGACGGGTGGTTGCCAGGCATGCCAGATGGTGTCATAGCCAATTGAAAACTGCCTGCGCCAAGCTAAAATGCTCCCCTACTCTCAACTTCGTTATCCTGCTTGACGCTATCGATTAGCTCCGTCCAGTTCTTCGCCGGGTTCGATCGCCCGGCGAAATAATACTGCTAGATCGAGGCAAGTCGAGCGGTGCAGGACGTGACTTCCAAGCAAAAGTGGCAGCCACGTTTCGTCGCTTGATTCTCGACTGAGCGCCAGCGTCATTGGCTGTTTTGACCTGTTCTCAAGTCCACGAGCAATCACTTAGTTCGGCTTTTCCGACGACTGGGCACCGAATCCGCAATTGCGAGGCCTCGCACCTCTTTTTACGAAAGCACTGACATAGGCGCACAGCAGAAGCCTCGGCCTCCAATAGATCGCCTGTGGTCCACAGATGCGTGTTCCTGCTGTCAGTTTTCCGGAGCGCACCACTTTGTCGGTTGGCTAGTTCAGGAGACTGCGGCGGCAATGCGCACGGAGCCAGACCAGATAAACATTTCCATGCCAGCTCTAGTGGGCGAAGCTCCAAGAGGCTTATCATGACGATTCAATAAAGCCCTTGAAAGAACTGCAGTCCGGTATCTCAGCTTCAAATTATCACTAGTCTGAGGTACCGGACTCTCTTGACCATTTCGCCGATCCGACATGCTTGTGACTGCGATTACATAGGTGGCGGGGGGTTGAAGCGCACCAGCAAAGGTGAGTAGGAGCCCACTGAGCATCTAGGAATCTCGGAGGAGCAATATGCGAACTAGCCAGACAAGCCAAAACTTGAGACGCGGCTTGAGCACACGGCATATCAGATTTATCGCCCTAGGGTCTGCCATCGGCACTGGCTTATTCTACGGTTCTGCAAGCGCCATTCAAATGGCTGGTCCAGCCGTGCTGCTGGCCTACATACTCGGTGGCGCAGTGGTGTTCATGGTGATGCGTGCGTTGGGAGAAATGGCCGTCCGCAATCCGACCTCCGGCTCATTCGGCAACTATGCCACTGAATTTGTCGGCCGTTTCGCTGGCTTCGCCACAGGGTGGACTTACACCTTTGAAATGTTTGTGGTGGCTCTGGCAGATGTGACAGCTTTTGGCGTGTATATGGGCTTCTGGTTCCCTAACGTTGAACGATGGATCTGGATCCTGGCGGTTGTTTTCTTCATCGCTGCCGTGAACCTGCTTTCGGTCAAAGTCTTCGGGGAACTGGAGTTCTGGTTCTCGCTGGTCAAGGTCGTCGCCATCGTTGCAATGATCGCCGGTGGAGTTCTCGTAATCGTCTTCGGTCTGGGAAATCAAAGCGAAGGCGCTGCTGGTCTTTCCAATCTCTTCGCTAACGAGGGTTTCATGCCGCACGGCATTTGGGGAGTTCTCGCCTCGCTGACGATCGTCATGTTTGCCTTCGGTGGCACCGAGGTAATCGGCATTACTGCCGGCGAAGCACAAAACCCCCGAAAGGTCATACCGCAGGCGATCAACTCTGTCCCAGTGCGCATCCTATTGTTCTACGTACTGACGCTCGGTGTCATCATGTGCATTCAGCCGTGGAACACGATCGATGGCAATGAGAGTCCATTCGTCTCGATCTTCTCCAGCATCGGTTTCTCGTCTGCAGCGAACGTTCTGAATTTCATCGTAATCACAGCGGCACTTTCAGCAATCAACGCGGACATCTTCGGCGCAGGACGCATGATTCACGGCATGGCCAAGCAAGGCCAGGCACCCCAGGTGTTCACGAAGACCACGGCTAACGGTGTCCCATGGGTGACATCTTTATCGATGATCGGTGCGCTGCTTATCGGTGTCGTGCTGAACATATGGTTCGAAGACCAGATCTTCTTCCTGATCGCTGCATTGGCTACGTTCGCGACCGTTGTCGTTTGGTCGATGATCTTGATCTCGCATATCCGGATGAAGCATCGGATAGACAGAGATGCTCTTGAACCATCAGCATTCCCAGTTCCGTTGTGGCCCGTGGGCAGCTACTTGGCGTTGGCCTTCATGATCTTTGTGATCGTCCTTATTGGCATTATTCCGGAAACGCGCAGTGCGCTCATTACTGGTCTAATTTGGGTTGCAATCCTGGGCATCTGCTATCGGCTGTTCGTAAGAGTAAAGCCTAGTCCAGCTGAAACCCAAGCAACGAAGATGGAAGAGACTTCAGCAGCTGAACGGCGATAGCCTCAAAGAATGCTGGGGCCGTGACCTAGGCCTGCTGCAAGGTGACCCGTAATGAGGGCACAAACAGCGCCGTGCACCGGACAGCTATTGCATAGGCAAGTCATCTAGTTCACCTTTGCCTGCCGTAAGCCTTAGTCTCAAGTAAATACCTGCAGACACAGACTCGTGGAGATGACGATGGCAACTACCCACGCTGAATTCCTAGATGCCTTAAGCGCAGCGTTACCGGACGGAGCCCTCGAAACATCGCGTGTGGTGCTTCGAGAAAACTCCAGGGACTTCGGGCAATTGTCGGGGAATCCCGTTGAATCGCTAGCCGTGGTTTTCGCCAGTTCCGTAGCGGATGTCCAACATGTTCTACGCTTGGCCACTGAATACAAGGTGCCGGTGATTAGCCGCGGTGCCGGCACTGGTGTTTCCGGGGGCGTTCACGTGCTAGGCGATGCCATCGTGTTGAACCTGAGCAGAATGAATAGAATTCTAGAAATCCGCCCGGAAGATGAAGTCGCTGTTGTTGAACCTGGCGTCATCAATCATCAGCTGAACGAAGCCGTTGCAGAATTTGGTCTCATGTATGCCCCGGATACTGCGAGCTACAAGATGTCGACGATCGGCGGCAATATCGCTACCTATGCTGGTGGTTTGCGTTGCGCGAAATATGGCGTCACTCGTGAATCTGTCCTCTCACTAGACGTCGTATTGGCTGACGGCCGGCTAATCCGAGTTGGCAAGAATACGTTCAAGGGCGTCGCTGGCTATGATCTCGCTGCCCTATTCACAGGGTCCGAGGGCACATTGGGCGTCGTCGTTCGCGTAGTTGTTCGATTGCGCTATCTTCCAGTGGATGAAAGGGACATAACGCTATTGTTCCCCAGCTTGGAGGAGGCAGTCGAAGGCGTTCAATTGATTGCCAAAGCTAGAATCCAACCTGCCATTCTGGAACTGATCGATCACTCGACGTTGCTCATTCTCGATGAACAGTACTCAACGAATTACGCAGGCCTCGGCGGTGCCATGTTGCTGGCTCGACTAGATGGCTATGGCGCCGAGCGTGAAGAATCTGCTCTCCGTGAAGTTTTCGAAGAACGCAATGCACAGCTAAGCAATTCTGCGGATCCCAGAGCTATGTAGCTGATCGAAATGCGCCGAACCAGCCGCGGTGATACCAAAGATGATGCTTACCGGACTGGCGAAGATGTCGCCATTCCGAAAAGCAGAATGGTTGAATACGTGCACCACGTTCAACAAGTGGCACGCGAAGAGAACGTCGACATGCGGATGATTTCGCATGTGGGCGATGGCAATCTGCACCCGACATTCTCTGTAGAACCAGAAGACGGTGTGGACCCCTTAGCCAGGCTAGACCGTGCGGTTGAAGCCTCAGTGCGCATTGCTTTGGAACTAGGCGGCACGATTACCGGTGAACACGGTGTCGGATTGATTAAAAAGGATTGGTTGCAATGGGAGCAATCAAGTGAAGTGGTCGAACTCCAACAGCAGATCAAACGTCTTCTGGATCCGTTGAATATCTTGAATCCCGGGAAAGCCATTTAAAGTAAGAACCTACGAGGGGCAGCCAATGAACTGGCGATGCGAAACGCGCAGGCATGGCGGACTCTGAAAATAGTCCTGCACGGGTGTATAGTGAAAGGGTTGTAACCACGGGATATGGCGCAGCTTGGTAGCGCGCGTCGTTCGGGACGACGAGGTCGCAGGTTCAAATCCTGTTATCCCGACTTGCAGCAAAAGGGGGAACTACGGTTCCCCCTTTTTTGCGTTAAGCCGCCCCAGCAACACCCGGTAAAACCTAAATAGCCTTCTGGGTTTTAGGGGGCAATTTGAAGGCTGTCCTGTAGCGAATGGCAGTTCCATAACAAGCGTTCCAGCAAACGAGCTGCAGATCACTCGAGGATATCGCCTCAGGATGTGCGATCTGAGATTTTTTTAGGTATAGTTATATCTCGTGCTAAGGCATTCAATGCGGATCAGCTTCGGCTGCTGAAGCAAACGAATACCAAGTCACATTGGGATATGGTGTAATTGGCAACACAACGGTTTCTGGTTCCGTCATTCTAGGTTCGAGTCCTGGTATCCCAGCGCTTCACCAAAGAAATTTGGTGAGCTGAAGATTTTCTTCAGCATACGGCCCCATCGTATAGCGGCCTAGTACTCTGCCCTCTCACGGCAGCAACACGGGTTCGAATCCCGTTGGGGTCACCAAAGCAAAAAAATCGCGGAACTTATGTTCCGCGATTTTTTTATGCACGGAAACTATGGACGGTTTCGAATTCGGCTTTAACTGGAGCTTCCCCAAACTAGGCATCCCTTCGACAAGGCCGGCCTGGTTTGCAGTTCTAATGTGGATGACGGGACACTGGCCGTAGAGCCGTAGAGCCGTAGAGCCGTAGAGCCGTAGAGCCGTAGAGCCGTAGAGCCGTAGAGCCGTAGAGCCGTAGAGCCGTAGAGCCGTAGAGCCGTAGAGCCGTAGAGCCGTAGAGCCGTAGAGCCGTAGAGCCGTAGAGCCGTAGAGCCGTAGAGCCGTAGAGCCGTAGAGCCGTAGAGCCGTAGAGCCGTAGAGCCGTAGAGCCGTAGAGCCGTAGAGCCGTAGAGCCGTAGAGCCGTAGAGCCGTAGAGCCGTAGAGCCGTAGAGCCGTAGAGCCGTAGAGCCGTAGAGCCGTAGAGCCGTAGAGCCGTAGAGCCACCACTGCGTTTCAACGATCTCTTCATAGGTCCTACTGAAACCTGTCGTGATCGCCTGAGTCGTTGGCTCAATGGATGTACCAGTGAAATACGGACTGACTCAGATTGCGCGCAACACTGAAACGGCATCGAAGGTAGGCCGGCGCCTTCTTGGGTGTAGAACGACACGGTATCCGTCTTGCCTCGTTGCGAATCATGAACTCCCGTTTTACGGCCTGCGGGACTAGTCCACTCCAGATCACCTGTGGCTAGGGCAACGGCCACCGTGGCGTCCAAGCGCCGTTCGACGCCTAACTTTTGATGACATTACTTTTGGCTACAAACGAATACAGCCCATCGAATTCTTCTGCATAGCGATTGCAGCTAGGGGATTTACCGTGGCGGCACTTTGGGTGTCTGGTCAAGGTTCTTGGAATCACGGGGTCCTACGTTTATCCCGCATGGACCAGGCGTTCACAGGCTGCATTGCTGACATCCGTTTCGATGCTTTGCTTAGCATGGTCTTCGGATCCTGGGCATTGACGATTCTGCCATCCTGGGAATGTTCGCTATTCGTATGGAGATCCAGCAGACATCGAGGCGAGGGCCCTTAGATTCTCGAACCAATGCGAAAGACTCTTGGGGCGTGCCAATATGCCGCCGTGGAACATGCCCTCAGAGTGTAACGACGATCACTGCAAAAAGCGTCCTATCGATTTGCGGAGCCCTGAAAACCTGTGTATAGTTTTTATCTGTTGCCGGAACGGAAACACCACGGAATCTACCGAATGTTTACCCGGCAGCCAATCACTTTCCACTCAAGGTTTTCCACCGATTTTGATCGGATTAGGAAGTCTGGTAAGTTGGAAAAGTTGCTCCGGAGCGAAGCAGTCATCGAAGGATTGGTGGTTGTGGTGTCGAGAGTGTTTGTTGTTTGAGAACTCAATAGTGTGCCAAGTTTGTTGATACCGGATATTTTTATTTGGTGAATACATAACATTTGCTTGAGGCATTGCACCCCCGTGCAGTGTTCTTGAGTGTTTTATTATTCGCCAGGACTTCATCGGCTTCGCCCTTCTTTTCCAAGGGGTTGCTGGTGGCTTTTTATTTTTTATGGAGAGTTTGATCCTGGCTCAGGATGAACGCTGGCGGCGTGCTTAACACATGCAAGTCGAACGATGAAGCCCAGCTTGCTGGGTGGATTAGTGGCGAACGGGTGAGTAACACGTGAGTAACCTGCCCCCGACTCTGGGATAAGCCCGGGAAACTGGGTCTAATACCGGATATGACCTCGCACCGCATGGTGCGGGGTGGAAAGATTTATCGGTGGGGGATGGACTCGCGGCCTATCAGCTTGTTGGTGAGGTAATGGCTCACCAAGGCGACGACGGGTAGCCGGCCTGAGAGGGTGACCGGCCACACTGGGACTGAGACACGGCCCAGACTCCTACGGGAGGCAGCAGTGGGGAATATTGCACAATGGGCGAAAGCCTGATGCAGCGACGCCGCGTGAGGGATGACGGCCTTCGGGTTGTAAACCTCTTTCAGTAGGGAAGAAGCGAAAGTGACGGTACCTGCAGAAGAAGCGCCGGCTAACTACGTGCCAGCAGCCGCGGTAATACGTAGGGCGCAAGCGTTATCCGGATTTATTGGGCGTAAAGAGCTCGTAGGCGGTTTGTCGCGTCTGCCGTGAAAGTCCGAGGCTCAACCTCGGATCTGCGGTGGGTACGGGCAGACTAGAGTGATGTAGGGGAGACTGGAATTCCTGGTGTAGCGGTGAAATGCGCAGATATCAGGAGGAACACCGATGGCGAAGGCAGGTCTCTGGGCATTTACTGACGCTGAGGAGCGAAAGCATGGGGAGCGAACAGGATTAGATACCCTGGTAGTCCATGCCGTAAACGTTGGGCACTAGGTGTGGGGGACATTCCACGTTTTCCGCGCCGTAGCTAACGCATTAAGTGCCCCGCCTGGGGAGTACGGCCGCAAGGCTAAAACTCAAAGGAATTGACGGGGGCCCGCACAAGCGGCGGAGCATGCGGATTAATTCGATGCAACGCGAAGAACCTTACCAAGGCTTGACATGTGCCAGACCGCCTCAGAGATGGGGTTTCCCTTCGGGGCTGGTTCACAGGTGGTGCATGGTTGTCGTCAGCTCGTGTCGTGAGATGTTGGGTTAAGTCCCGCAACGAGCGCAACCCTCGTTCCATGTTGCCAGCACGTAGTGGTGGGGACTCATGGGAGACTGCCGGGGTCAACTCGGAGGAAGGTGGGGATGACGTCAAATCATCATGCCCCTTATGTCTTGGGCTTCACGCATGCTACAATGGCCGGTACAATGGGTTGCGATACTGTGAGGTGGAGCTAATCCCTAAAAGCCGGTCTCAGTTCGGATTGGGGTCTGCAACTCGACCCCATGAAGTCGGAGTCGCTAGTAATCGCAGATCAGCAACGCTGCGGTGAATACGTTCCCGGGCCTTGTACACACCGCCCGTCAAGTCACGAAAGTTGGTAACACCCGAAGCCGATGGCCTAACCACCTTGTGTGGGGGGAGTCGTCGAAGGTGGGACTGGCGATTGGGACTAAGTCGTAACAAGGTAGCCGTACCGGAAGGTGCGGCTGGATCACCTCCTTTCTAAGGAGCTAACCATTATTGGTTGCCCATGCTGGACACGAGTGTTGTCCGGGTGGGTTGCTCATGGGTGGAATATCAATGGACTCAATACCGGAAAACGTGCTGGCTGATGCTGGTGCGGGGTATTGGCTGTGGCCGCGTGGTGCTTGGGCATCTGCTAGTACGCATTGCAGGGGGTTTTCTTCTTGCGGTGCTGGAATGCGGTGTGTGGGTGTTGTGTGGTTTGTATGGTTTGGCATGCTGTTGGGTTTTGAGGCAACAAGCCTCCTTTCCTGGTGAATGGTTGCCGGGGTTCTTCCTGTGGGGAGGGTCCTGGTGGTGTTCGCTTGGGTGAGGGGTTCTTGGTGTTTCGGTGTTTGTCCTGTGTTTGCTGCAAGGATGTCCTGGTGGATTGATGCTGGCCTTTGGTTGGTGTTGGTTTTGGGGTGTTGTTGCGGGGGTGCGGGGTTGTTGTTTGGGAACTGTATAGTGAACGCGAGCATCTTGCAGATGAGATGAGCTGGGTAGTCCTTTTCCTGGGATTGCCTGGTGTTGGAGTCTTGTCTGCGTGATTTTGTTAGATTGTTTTATTGCTCAATTCTGAGACTTTGATTTGTGTTGAAGTTTTTAAGGGCGCACGGTGGATGCCTTGGCATCAAGAGCCGATGAAGGACGTGGGAATCTGCGATAAGCCTGGTGGAGTCGATAACCGGACGTTGAGGCCAGGATTTCCGAATGGGGGAACCCCGCACCATGTTATGTGGTGTGACCTGCAGCTGAATGTATAGGCTGTGTGGAGGGAACGCGGGGAAGTGAAACATCTCAGTACCCGCAGGAAGAGAAAACAACAGTGATTCCGTTAGTAGTGGCGAGCGAACGCGGATGGGGCTAAACCGGTTGGTGTGTGATAGCGGATAGGCGTTGCATCATCGGGGTTGTGGGGTTGACATGTACCAGCGCTATCTTGCTGGTGGGATGAGGTGCAGGCGTATAGGTGAATCGGTTGGAATGCCGGACCAGAGAGGGTGATAGTCCCGTAGGCGTAATGCGTGTCTGCCGTTCTAGTGTTGATACCCGAGTAGCACGGGGCCCGTGAAACCTTGTGTGAATCTGCCAGGACCACCTGGTAAGCCTGAATACTACTTGATGACCGATAGTGAATCAGTACCGTGAGGGAATGGTGAAAAGTACCCCGGGAGGGGAGTGAAATAGTACCTGAAACCGTGCGCTTACAATCCGTTAGAGCTGGGGACTTGTTCCCTGGTGATGGCGTGCCTTTTGAAGAATGAGCCTGCGAGTTAGTGTTACGTCGCGAGGTTAACCCGTGTGGGGAAGCCGTAGCGAAAGCGAGTCTGAATAGGGCGTTTGAGTGGCGTGATCTAGACCCGAAGCGAAGTGATCTACCCATGGCCAGGTTGAAGCGCGTGTAAGAGCGTGTGGAGGACCGAACCCACTTCAGTTGAAAATGGAGGGGATGAGCTGTGGGTAGGGGTGAAAGGCCAATCAAACTTCGTGATAGCTGGTTCTCCCCGAAATGCATTTAGGTGCAGCGTTGCGTGTTTCTTGCTGGAGGTAGAGCTACTGGATAGGCGATGGGCCCTACAAGGTTACTGACCTTAGCCAAACTCCGAATGCCGGCAAGTGAGAGCGCAGCAGTGAGACTGTGGGGGATAAGCTTCATAGTCGAGAGGGAAACAGCCCAGAACGCCAACTAAGGCCCCTAAGCGTGTGCTAAGTGGAAAAGGATGTGGAGTTGCTGTGACAACCAGGAGGTTGGCTTAGAAGCAGCCACCCTTGAAAGAGTGCGTAATAGCTCACTGGTCAAGTGATTCCGCGCCGATAATGTAGCGGGGCTCAAGCACACCGCCGAAGTTGCGTCATTCAAATATTAACCTGGTTTCGATTGGGTGTTTGGATGGGTAGGGGAGCGTCGTGTGGACGGTGAAGTCGCGGTGTAAACCAGCGGTGGAGGCCACACGAGTGAGAATGCAGGCATGAGTAGCGAATGACGGGTGAGAAACCCGTCCGCCGAATGATCAAGGGTTCCAGGGTTAAGCTAATCTGCCCTGGGTTAGTCGGGACCTAAGGCGAGGCCGACAGGCGTAGTCGATGGACAACGGGTTGATATTCCCGTACCGGCGAAGGACCGCCCATACTGAGCTGTGGATGCTAACCATGACGGATCCGGTGATTTGTTCCTTCGGGAATGGTTGCTGGTGGTGTGGTGGGAACCGATGCAGTGAGGTCAGCGTATTAACAGGTGTGACGCAGGAAGGTAGCCGAGCCAGGCAATGGAATTGACCTGGTCCAAGGGTGTAGGAAGAGCGGTTGGCAAATCCGCCGCTCATGTTTCTGAGACCTGATAGGCGCCCCGTTTATGGGGTGATTCGGTGATCCTATGCTGCCTAGAAAAGCATCGGCGCGAGGTCCCAGTCCGCCCGTACCCCAAACCGACACAGGTGATCAGGTAGAGAATACTAAGGCGATCGAGAGAATCATGGTTAAGGAACTCGGCAAAATGCCCCCGTAACTTCGGAAGAAGGGGGGCCTGCCCCGTGATGAGAACTTGCTTCTCTGATGCGGGTGTGGGCCGCAGAGACCAGGGGGAAGCGACTGTTTACTAAAAACACAGGTCCGTGCGAAGTCGCAAGACGATGTATACGGACTGACTCCTGCCCGGTGCTGGAAGGTTAAGAGGACTGGTTAGTCACTTTTGTGGCGAAGCTGAGAATTTAAGCCCCAGTAAACGGCGGTGGTAACTATAACCATCCTAAGGTAGCGAAATTCCTTGTCGGGTAAGTTCCGACCTGCACGAATGGAGTAACGACTTCCCCGCTGTCTCAACCATGAACTCGGCGAAATTGCAGTACGAGTAAAGATGCTCGTTACGCGCAGCAGGACGGAAAGACCCCGAGACCTTTACTATAGTTTGGTATTGGTGTTCGGTGCAGCTTGTGTAGGATAGGTGGGAGACTGTGAAGCTTGGACGCTAGTTCAGGTGGAGTCATCGTTGAAATACCACTCTGGCTGTACCGGTCACCTAACTTCGGACCATGATCTGGTTCAGGGACAGTGCCTGATGGGTAGTTTAACTGGGGCGGTTGCCTCCTAAAATGTAACGGAGGCGCCCAAAGGTTCCCTCAGCCTGGTTGGCAATCAGGTGTCGAGTGTAAGTGCACAAGGGAGCTTGACTGTGAGAGTGACAGCTCGAGCAGGGACGAAAGTCGGGACTAGTGATCCGGCGGCACCTCGTGGAAGGGCCGTCGCTCAACGGATAAAAGGTACCTCGGGGATAACAGGCTGATCTTGCCCAAGAGTCCATATCGACGGCATGGTTTGGCACCTCGATGTCGGCTCGTCGCATCCTGGGGCTGGAGTAGGTCCCAAGGGTTGGGCTGTTCGCCCATTAAAGCGGTACGCGAGCTGGGTTTAGAACGTCGTGAGACAGTTCGGTCCCTATCCGCTGCGCGCGTTGGAAATTTGAGAAGGGCTGTCCTTAGTACGAGAGGACCGGGACGGACGAACCTCTGGTGTGTCAGTTGTACTGCCAAGTGCATCGCTGATTAGCTACGTTTGGAAGGGATAACCGCTGAAAGCATCTAAGCGGGAAGCCTGCTTCGAGATGAGATTTCCATGCACCTTTGTGTGTGAGAGGCCCCCAGCTAGACCACTGGGTTGATAGGCAGGATGTGGAAGCAAGGACTGAAGACTTGTGCAGCTGACCTGTACTAATAGGCCGATGGCTTACAACACACAATAAAACAATAATTTGAACTGATATTTTTCAATGCTGTTCGCGTTCACTATGCGGTTACGAGACAACAACCTCTAGCCAGAAATAACATAAGGCATTAATGACACCGGAATGCATCAAACCATGGGGTTTGTGTGCTTCGTGATTGTTACGGCGGTCATAGCGTGGGGGAAACGCCCGGTCCCATACCGAACCCGGAAGCTAAGGCCCATTGCGCCGATGGTACTGCACTCGTGAGGGTGTGGGAGAGTAGGTCACCGCCGGACTTAACCTGAATAATGGGTTTGAGGCTCCAACCAGTGGTTGGAGCCTCACCTGTTTAACCCGTCAGTGTGCGGCCAGGTGCTATTGCCTGGCCTGTTCGTGTTTAAGGGGGTTTGGCCGCTGGCCGCTGGCCGCTGGCCGCTGGCCGCTGGCCGCTGGCCGCTGCCGTGTCGACCTGCGACCACAAATGCTTGACTTAGGCATCGTAGTTCAAGAGGACACCGAAAATAGGCCTAGTGTGGGATATGAGCGAGGCCGCGACTGACTCATCGATGGTCTCTCGACTCATCTTCCAATTGCGAAAGAGGGAAACCAAACGTGAGAACTTATGTCGTTACTGGCGCTGCTTCCGGCATTGGTGCAGCCACAACTGAATTGATTCGCGAACGTGGGCACAAGGTCATCGGCGTTGATCTACGTGATACTGACGTCGCGGCTGACCTGTCGACTCAGGAAGGCCGGCAAAGCGCCATCAAGCAGACTCTAGAGCTTTCCGAAGGCAAGATTGACGCTGTCATCGCTGCCGCGGGAATTTCGGCTCCTAAGGCAATTACGGTATCGGTAAACTACTTCGGTGTTACCGAGTATCTGGAAGGCCTCCTGCCAGCTCTGGGGCAATCGGAGGCACCGCGTGTGGCCGTCGTGTCCTCGATGGCTTCGATCCAGCAGAATTCCGCTGAACTGGTTGAAGCATTGCTTACGGGCGACGAAGAGGCATCCCTGGCCATTGGCGCAGAGCTGGAAGCCGCTGGCCCTGGAGCCGGCTACTTGAACTACCCGTCCTCCAAGCGCGCGCTGAGCCGCTGGGTACGTCGTGAATGCATCACGGAGAAGTGGGCCGGCGCAGGAATCCCATTGAATGCTGTGGCTCCTGGCACCGTGATCACCAACATGACTCGCGAATTGCTGGCCACCGACGAAGGCAAAGCAATGGTCGACAAGAATGTGCCGATGCCGCTGAACTACCACTCTGAGGCTGTGGTGATCGCCAGGCTGCTCCTGTGGCTGACGAGTGAAGAAAACACTCACGTCACCGGCCAAACCATCTACTGCGACGGCGGTGCGGAGGCGACGTTGCGCGGGGATAACATCTGGAGCTAGACCTGGCAGCTGAGTATGGCGAAGGACACTGCTGCTAACCGGTTCTGAAGTGGCGCAACCCCTGCGTGCTTGATATAGTTATGGAGTTGTCGCAATCGCGAATGACACCGTAGTTTTCCCATGGTTATCCATGAGGTATAGAGTTACGGCGATCATAGCGTGGGGGAAACGCCCAGCTCCATACCGAACCTGGAAGCTAAGACCCACAGCGCCGATGGTACTGCACTCGGGAGGGTGTGGGAGAGTAGGTCATCGCCGGGCATAATTTGCCGAAGGCCCCGAACGAGAGTTCGGGGCCTTCGATGTTTAACCGAGAAGGTACGCCACCGTTTAAATTCATCGGCGGCTCGGAAATTCATTTCCGAGCCGCCGATGTTGCAGGTACTAGGCGTTGTCCAAACGCAGACCGCTTTCAGTATCAAACAGGTGCACGTGCTGCATATTTGGTGCAATGTTGATGCGCGCTCCACGTGCAGGAGGCGTACGGCCATCAACACGAACAACTACCATCTGGGTTTTGCCGCCCAGCTCCGCTGAGCCGTAGATGTAGGCATCTGCGCCGAGCTCTTCAACCACGTCTACAACAATCTCGACGCCTTCGCCGGCACTGACGATCTCGATGTCTTCTGGGCGGAAGCCCAAAGTCGTTCCACCTTGGGCTCCCGGTGCGTCGATGGTGGTTGAACCGAAAGCCACCTGTCCATTGGACGACTGCAGCTGCACCAGGTTCATGGCAGGGGAACCGATGAAACCTGCGACGAACACATTGCGTGGGCGATCATAGAGCTCGCGTGGGGTGCCTACCTGCTGCAGCTCGCCGTCCTTGAGCACTGCAACGCGGTCGCCCATGGTCAGCGCTTCCACCTGATCGTGGGTCACGTATACGGTCGTGACTCCGAGACGACGGGTCAGCGAAGCAATTTGGGTACGGGTCTGCACTCGCAGCTTTGCATCGAGGTTGGACAGCGGCTCGTCCATCAAGAACACCTGGGGCGAACGAACAATGGCGCGGCCCATGGCCACACGCTGGCGCTGGCCGCCCGAGAGGGCCTTGGGCTTGCGGTCCAGGTACTTCTCCAGGTCCAGAAGCTTGGCTGCTTCCAGCACACGCTGCTTGCGCTCTTCCTTGTCGACGCCGGCGATCTTCAAGGCAAAGCCCATATTCTCGGCGACGGTCATGTGGGGGTACAGCGCGTAGTTCTGGAAGACCATGGCGATGTCGCGGTCCTTTGGCGGAACGTTGGTCACGTCCTTGTCGCCAATGAGAATGCGGCCGGAATTTACTTCTTCCAAGCCTGCAAGCATGCGCAGAGTCGTGGATTTGCCGCAACCCGAGGGGCCAACTAGAACAAGGAATTCTCCATCTTGGATTTCCAAGTCGATTGCGTCGACGGAGGGCACAAGTGCGCCCGGGTAAATGCGGGTGGCCTTTTCAAAGGTCACAGTTGCCATGATGACAATCCTTTCACGGGCAGGTACGTGCCCGACGATCCGTAGTGAAAGTGAATTGGGACACTTCAGTTTCGCATGGAAATGAGACTTTTCAAAAGATCTGGCAGATCAGCAGGCGAAGAGATAGAATACGCTGCCGCTGTTGGCCCGGATCCCACCTTGATGCCCACATCTTCCGCGCCGAGGACCCTGAATCCGTTCTCGTCGGTGACGTCATCGCCAGCAAAAAGGACCGCCTGCACGTCGAGGGTCTCACGCAGCCACTGCAGGCTTTGGCCCTTGTCGCCATGATGCACGGTGGCTTCCAAGACCGCCTTGCCATCGAGCAGTTTCACACCGTCCAAATCAGCAAGGGCTTGCCGCGCCTGTGCCAAGGCCTTGGCAGCCGCATCCGGCAGTGCCTGGCGGACATGCAGGACCGTGGCCGACGGCTTGTACTCCAAGCTGGCGTTCTCATGCGCTGCCGCGACGTGCTCCAATCGCTGGGTCACTGTTCCAAGCAGTGCGGTTTGCTCGGCGGTCAGCGGCTCATCCTGCCAGTTTGCACCCAACCGGGACGGAACCACACGTTCGGCGCCGTGCGAGCCAATGCAAATCCCTGGACGCGGCTGCGGGTAGACCTCGCGCAAGGACTGCAGGTTACGGCCCGACACTACAGCGGTGTATACCCCGGGGCTGGCCGCCAGCTGCTCGAAGGCGGCAGCGGTCTGAGGCAGCGGCCGGGCATCTTGCGGCCGGTCGACCAGCGGGGACATCGTTCCATCAAAGTCCAAAGCCACGAGCACCCGCTCGTGCTCGGCAAACTCAGCCAGCGCGGCATGCAGGGAAGGATCTAGTTCTGGCAATGCGTTCCTCATCAAGGATCACGATTCCCGCGGGAATCTGCTTAGCGAACGATTTCGTGCACGGAGGTGGCCGCATTGATCTCGGCCAGTTCAGCCAGGAAATCATCGGACCATTTGGAAACATCATTGAGCGCCAAATGGCGGTTCATGCGCTTCATCCGGCGTTCCTGCTCCGTCTCGTTCATCTGGACCGCTTCCACGATCTTGGCCTTCATCCCGTCGATGTCGTGGGGATTGACCAGTACGGCCTGGGTCAGCTGATCGGCAGCACCGGTGTACTCCGAGAGCACCAGCACGCCGCGGCCGTCCTGGTGAGCGGCGACGTACTCCTTGGCCACCAGGTTCATGCCATCGCGCAGGGCCGTGACCAGCAGGACGTCGGCGGCCAGGTACATGGCGATCATTTCGCGCAGCGGATAGGACTGATGCAGGTAGCGCAGGGTGGTGTGGCTCAGGGTGTCATGCTGGCCGGTGATCTGTCCGACCATCAGTTCCACCTGGTCGCGCAGCTCGATGTAGCTGTCCACGTTTTCCCGGCTGGGGCTGGCAACCTGGATCAGGCAGACGTCGCCGGCGCGCAGCGTCTGGTCGGAGAGCAGCTCGCCGTAGGCCTTCAGGCGGTGGCGGATGCCCTTGGTGTAGTCCAAGCGGTCCACGCCGAGCATGATGGTTTTCGGGTTGCCCAGCTCATGGCGGATCTGTGCCGCGCGGGCGATGATTTGCGGATCGCGCGATAGCTTGGCGATGTGCTCCGTATCGATGGAGATCGGATGGGCCTTGGCACGGCAGAGATTCTGCATTTCGTTGCCGGCTGGCGGCGACGCCACATCGCCCTTGGTCGAGTAGCCGGTGAACCGGCGCAGGCAGCGCAGGAAATTGCTGGCATCGGTTTCACGCTGGAATCCGACCAGATCAGCCCCGGCCAGCCCCTCCAGAATCTGCGTGCGCCACGGCAGCTGCGAGAACAGGCTGGCTGCCGGAAACGGTATGTGCAGGAAGAAGCCTATCTTCAGATCAGGGCGTGCCAGCCGCAGCATCTGCGGAACCAGCTGCAGCTGGTAGTCGTGGACCCAAACGGTCGCGTCCGGAGCGGCAATACCCAGTACTGCATCGGCGAATCGCCGGTTGATTCTCTTGTACCGGTCCCACCAGGTGCGATGGTATTCCGGTGGCACGATCACGTCGTGGTAGAGCGGCCACAGCGTCGAGTTGGAGAAGCCCTCGTAGTACTGGGTCAAGTCATCTTCATCCAGGGGGACCGGAACCAGATGGATGTCATCCTTGTCGAAGCTCTCCAGCTCCTCGCCAATACCGCCATGCCAGCCCACCCAAGCGCCTTCGGAGGCGGCCATAACAGGTTCCAGGGCCGTCACCAAGCCACCGGGCGAACGCTGGAATCCTTGCGACCCGTCAGGATTGGTGATGCGGTCCACCGGAAGGCGATTGGCCACAACCACGAAATCGTAGGAATTCTCGGTCTTTGTACTCGGCGCTGGGTTACCCACTGCAAACCTCCTGGTTTATTCAATCTGATTCACCGGCGTGGTGCAGATTCGTCGGTTCTGAGTGAATGACTTCTCGTCTAATTTCCTCGCTCTTGCTATTTAGCCTAATGAAAACTGGCTGGTAAGGGAACGATGGGGCGGATTGCACCGTCATACGCGTCACTTTTGCGCAGATGCCGTGTACTCAGGATGGCAATGGCAGTAGACAAACCATTTCCGCTGGTCACTTGGTTTAACGCTCAAGTTAAGCCGTGAAGGGCACTTTGGGGGCTGTATGCGGAAGATATGTGAGTCCTGTGAAGGTGGATCAATCTTGAGTTTTCACGGATACGGACCCCGGGAATTGGCTAAGCTTGACTCCAGATGATACTTGTCCGCTGACCAAGGAAACGCCAAATACATGTCTACGAATAACCCGCGCCCATCGAAGGCGGAGCGCACCGCGAGTGCCCGTGAGAAGGCGGCGCAGATGCGTGCCGCGCAAGAAGCCGCCCAGAAGCGCAAGTCGCTTTTCGTGAAGCTGGGTGTCTTGGCTGCAGTCATTGTGGTCATCGCACTGGTAGTTACTTTGATCGTGCAGAACAACAACGCCAAGATTGCCGACGCCGGCGCCGTGCCGCAGGGCGGTACCGCAGCGGGCGGCATCATGGTCACCTCGCCAGACACCGTTGCACAGAAGACCATCGAGAACGTGGACATCAAGACCCTTGAAGCGCCTGCCGAAGCGCCGAATCCTGCCACCCCGCGCGACCTGACGGTGGCTGACAAGGGCGAGCCGATCAATATCACCATGTACGTCGACGCCAACTGCGTCCACTGCGCAGACTTCGAGGCCACCTACGGCGACCAGATCGAAGAATGGCTGGCCAATGGCGATGTCACCGTTGAATATCGCAACGTCGGCTACCTGGACCGTGGTTCGCCAACCAACTTCTCCTCGCGCGGCGCCAACGCACTGGCTTGCGTTGCCGACGAGAGCCCAGCTGCCTACATGAGCTTCGTCAAGGCGCTGTGGGGCCACTACCCAGAGGGCGAGATGAAGAACGCCGAGCTTGCGGACCTGGCCATCCAGAACGGCGCTGCTGACTCCGTGACCAAGTGCATCGAGGATGGCAAGTTCCGTCCATTCGTCCAGTACGCCACGACCGCTGGCCAGTACGACGGCGTAGCCGGCACCCCTTCGATCTTCATCCAGGGCAAGGAGTTCGCACTGGGAACCCAAGACTTCCCGACCGAGGTCGAGAAAGCCATCGCTGCCAACAAGTAAGCCCATCCAGCCACCGCTGGACAATTGTCCGGGATCCGGTAGTATCCTTAGTGATCTCGCACCCGGTCGATGGGAAGGAAGCCAATGCTGGCTTCCTTCCCATCGGCATTTAATCGGGCATGCGCTGCGCGGCTGCGCCAATTCGCAGTGCCGAGGGGTTTTCCGATATTCTTATCCGGTACGCCCCCTTAGCTCAGCTGGCCAGAGCGTCTGTCTTGTAAACTGAAGGTCACCGGTTCGAATCCGGTAGGGGGCTCTGATCTGGTCTTGGACCAGCAGCTGGAACCGTGCCGATGAGTTTTCATGGCACGGTTTTCGTTTTCACCCCGGATTGTGCCCGATGCAACCTCGCGCCTGTGGCAGGCTCTAGGATCCCGCCGGTAGAATTCTGCGCAGAACCTAGATTTGAGGAGCCGACCATGGCCGGAGGCCTTGCAGCACTATTGGACGACGTGGCCGCCCTGGTGAAAGTCACCGCGGCATCGCTGGACGACATCGCGCTGGGCGCTGGCAAGGCCAGCACCAAATCCCTGGGTGTCGTGATCGACGATGCGGCAGTCACCCCGCAATACGTGGCAGGGCTCTCGCCGAAGCGCGAGCTTCCGATCATCTGGAAGATCGCCGTTGGCTCCATCCGGAACAAGATGCTGATCATCCTTCCGGTCGCTCTGATCCTTTCGCAGTTCGCCCCCTGGGCGCTGACCCCGATCCTGATGGTCGGAGGCGCCTATCTGGTCTTCGAAGGGGCCGAGAAGCTGCTCGAAGCGATGGGCGCGATCAAGCACCACACTCCGGGCGGCAAGGAGGGCGTGCGCGACGAAAAAGCGATCATCGGTTCGGCCGTGCGCACCGATCTCGTGCTCTCTGCGGAGATCATGGTCATCTCGCTGAATGAGGTGGCGCACGAATCCTTCCTGAACCGGGCGCTGATCCTGGTCGTGATCGCGATCCTGATGACCGTCGTGGTCTATGGCGCCGTGGGCTTGATCGTGAAAATGGACGACATCGGCCTGCACATGGCCGCCAAGCCGCGCCATCTCTCGCAGAAGATCGGCCGCGGCCTGGTCAAGGCGATGCCCATCGTGATGTCCATCCTGAGCAAGGTCGGCGTGATCGCGATGCTCTGGGTCGGTGGGCACCTGCTGCTGGTCGGCATGGACGAGCTCGGCTGGCATGCGCCGTACGGCTTCGTGCACCATGTGGAGCTGCTGGTCCACGACGCAACCGGCCAGGCCGGCGCCATGCTCGGCTGGCTGGTGAATACCGCCTTCTCCTGCCTGGCCGGTTTCATCATCGGCTCGGTGATTACCGCCATCGTCCTGGGCATCCAGAAGCTGCGCCGCAAGGGCGAAGCCGAAGCCGCCCACTAGGAACGGAAATCAGCGGGCGTCCCGCGCACGTAGAATAGAGAAGTTGCAGCCCGGACCCGGTCTTCTGGGCCAGCCAAACTGTCTGGCCTGCGTGGAAAGATCGATGAGTGTTGAGTAGAGAATTGACTGATCCGGCCACTGCCCGCCATGCGCGCGGCGCCTACTTCACCCCGGAACCCGTGGCCAGCTTCATGGCGCAGTGGGCGCTGGGGCAGCACGGCAGCAGGGTTCTGGAACCCTCCTGCGGCGATGCGCAATTCCTGGCCGCAGCGAACGCGGTGCTGGACGACGGCAGGGGCCCGGTGGAACTGGTGGGCCTGGAGCTGCACGAGCCATCGGTGCAGGCGGCCCGTGCGCGGATGCAGGCCGCCGGGATCGACGCGCAGATCGAACAGGCCAACTTCTTCGAGGTTCCCGGGCACGCAGACTTCGATGCGGTCATCGGCAACCCGCCCTATGTGCGCTACCAGCTGCACCGCGGTGCCGACCGGGAACTCTCGCGCGCCGCGGCCAAGGCCTCGGGCGTGGAGCTGAACGAGCTGGCCAGCATCTGGGCGGCCTTCGTCGTGCACTCCACCAGCTTCCTGGCCGACGGCGGGCGCCTGGCGCTGGTGCTTCCGGCAGAGCTGATGTTCGTGAACTACGCAGGGCCGGTGCGCCAGATGCTGCTCGAGCGCTTCGCCAGCGTGCACCTGGCAGTCTTCGAGGAACGCCTGTTTGCCGACGCGCAGGAGGAAGTGGTGCTGCTGCTGGCCGAGGGGTACCGCCAGGGCTCCAGCGATTCCTTCAGCCTGCACCAATTTCGCAATGCCCATGACCTGCACACCCTGGGCGATGGCACCCGGCACACCCCGGCACGCGGCAACGACCGCTGGACAGGATCGCTGGTGGGCCTCGAAGCGCAGGGGATCCTGTCCGCGGCTCTGGCCGCCGGCCGGATGGCTCCGCTGCAGTCCTGGGGCGAAACCTCGCTGGGTGCTGTCACCGGCAACAACAAGTGGTTCACGCTTTCCGCCGCGCAGGTCCAGGAGCTGGGGCTGGCCGACGAGGATTTGATCCGCATCTCGCCGCCGGGCTCGCGCCACCTGCGCGGGCTGGAGCTGAGCGAGGAGGGCTGGGAAAAGCTGGCAGCGCACGGGGCGGCGGCCTGGATGTTCCGTCCCGCCGCGGAACCCAGCGGCGCCGGCGCGCGCTTCGTGGCCAGCGGCGAACTGCTGAACGTGGATGCGGCCTACAAGTGCCGGGTGCGCTCGCCGTGGTGGCGGGTGCCCGTGCTGTCGGTGCCGGATTTGTTCATGACCTACATGAACGCCGATACCCCGCGGCTGACCGCCAACGAGGCCGGGGTGCACCATATCAACTCGATCCACGGGGTGTACCTGGGTGCCGATGCGCGAGAGCTGGGCCGCGAGCTGCTTCCGGTGGCGTCGCTGAACACGCTGACCATGCTCGGCGCCGAAATGGTGGGACGTTCCTACGGCGGCGGCATCCTGAAGCTGGAGCCGCGCGAAGCCGACCAGCTGCCGGTCCCGGCCATCGGCATGGTGCAGCGCCATGCCCCGCAATTGCGCGCCATCAAGCCCGAGGTGCGCGAGCTGCTGGCCCATGGGCGCAAGCAGGAAGCGGCGAACCTGGTGGATTCAGTGGTGCTCAAGGCGCTGCTCGGCCTGGATGCGGAAGCGATCGAGGCGCTGCGCGCGGCGCGGATGAACATGCTCGAACGCCGCAAGGCCCGAAGCAAAGCAGTGAAGGGATAAGCGTGGCCAATCCTGCGATCGAGAAGACCCTGGCCTTCGCCGAATTCGATGCCACCTTGATGTCCGCGCCAAAGGATTCGCCCTGGCTGGATAATGGCGCGGTCACCGGGGAATTCAACCCGTCCTACGCGGTGCTCGAGCGGCTGCTGAGCATCCCGGTGCGTTCCAAGGCGGTCACCCGTTCGGGCCGTTTCGCCCAGGGCGTGGATGCCTGGCTGGCGCACGAGCTGCGCCGTGCCGGCTTCGATGCCGACCTGGTCTGGCCGCGCCCCGAAGCGCCGCGGGTGCTGTCCAGCGACATCCTCCAGCTGCTGCGCAAGCTGCCCGAGCGGCTGGCCGACGAGGTGCACGAGTCGATCATGGCCGGCAAGGCGGGCAGCACCGACGCGCGCATCCTGGGCCGCGCCTACATGAAGCAGACCGACGTGGTGATGACCCACTGGTCCACCGGCCCCGAACTGCTGCTGAGCACCAAGGCGATGACCTCGTCCTTCGGCAAGAACCTGGCCAACCGCTATGAAGAGGCCTACGGCGACGCGGCGAACCTCCGCGCCCGGTACCCGCTGGCCGCCGTAGGGTTCTTCTTCGTGCAACGCGCCACGATCCTGGAATCCGAGCCGGCGGCCTTCCGCCGCACCGTGGACATGATCCGCAAGCTGCGCGACTTCGGCGACGGCTTCGGCTACACCGCAACCGGTCTGCTGCTGGTGGACTGGGATGATGCGGCCGAGCAGCCGGAGGTCAAGTGCGTCCATGCCCCGGTGCCTGCCGACATTGCCGCCCCGCAGTTCCTCAACGCCATGGTCGATGCGGTCCTGAAGGTCACCCCGATCGACTTGCACGAGGCAGCTCGCGCTCGCCGGGCCGGCGAAGTCGCCCCGCTGCCGGGCCACGCCATGGTGGACGAGCAGCAGGACGCCCTGTTCTAGCCTGATCCAGAAAGCCGTCCCAGGCCGTCACATCACCGGCACGGCGGAGGCCGGATCCTCGGAGCCGAACTGCGCGGCGAAGCGGTGCATCGGGCTGGCGGGCAGAGCCAGGCTCGGGACCGGCTGCGCGGCGCCGGGCAGCTGGATGGCTACCTGGTCGGCGGAAGCCTGCGGCAGGTCCGCGGCCCACTGCCAGGCGGCTTCGGTGGCCCGGTAGATGAACTTGAGCCGGCCCTCGTGCTCGAAGCTGCGCTCGCGCTGCCACAGCTCGGAGCGCTCGTAGAAGGCCCAGGAGGCAGGGTTCTGCGAATCGATGACGCTGATCGGGGTCTTGCCCGAACGCAGGGCATGGGCCAGGCGCAATGAGGTCACATGCTGGCGGATGCCCAGGCGGCGGTAGTCGGCGCGCACGGCCATGCAGCCCAGTTCCACCGCGTTCATCGAGGACGTCGGCGCCACGATGGAGTCGTGCACCAGGCCGGCGGCAACCAGGGTGCCCTGGTCGCGCACGGTCACCAGGAGGCTGAGGCGATCGAACTTCTGATGCCAGCGCTGGTCGACCACGGTGTAGAGGGTCGCCAATTCATCGCGCTGGGCTGGCAGAACGCATAGGGATGACAAGGAAAAGTTCAGGTTTTCAAACACTGGGGTACGGTCCTAAAAGCTAAGAACGAACGAAAGATGAGGCTTTGCGCGGTGGATCAAAATCCACTGCGCGGTTTCGTTGGCCTTGAGGGGACCGATGCCGGCGGCTTCCGGCAACTTCCTTGTAGGGTCCAGTTTGAGCTCGATGAGCTAGAAAAATTATGGAGCCTGAAGTCCCTTTTTGACAAGTGGAAAAGGGTACTTTCAGGTGAATCCCAAATAAACCATTCGGCATTGTTTTTCTGTTCTACTCACTGGCCAAGCCGCTGGGATTCAACGCGGCGTTCGATGCGGCACATCGGCGTGTTTGGGGCAGGGATCCGGCGGCTTGAGCCGGGGCCGATTTGGAGCGGGGCTCGTTTCCCCGGTAGGATTGCTTATGCACTTGGCTAGCAAGTCAGGGCGCAGATGGATCTTTAGCTCAGTTGGTTAGAGCGTTCGCCTCACACGCGAAAGGTCGCTGGTTCGAGTCCAGTAAGATCCACCAAAATCGAAAGCCACCGCAATGCGGTGGCTTTCGTCGTCTCCGGCACAGTCCGGAAGCTAGGCTCCGAGCAGCTGGTGCACCCGAGGCTTGACCTCTTCGCCAAGCAGCTTGATGCTCTCCAGCATCGCCTCGTGCGGCAAGGAGCCCGCAGAGTACTTGATGTCGACGCGGGATAGGCCCAGCTGCTGGGCCACCTTGGCCATCTTCCGCGCCACGGTGTCCGGGCTGCCGGCCATCATGGCTCCCTCCGGTCCCATGGAGGCCTGCAAGCGCATTTTGCTGGCAGGTGGCCAGCCCCGTTCGGCCCCCAGCCGGTTCATGGTGCGCTGGTAATGGGGCCAGAGCGTTTCCAGGGCTTCCTCGTCGCTGCCAGCCACCAGGCCATGGAAGTGCGCCGAGACCGGCAGCTGCTCCTGGCCGAATTCCTCCAGCGCGCGGCGGTAGAGGGTGGCCAGGCCTTCGAACGCCGAAGGCTGGCCGCCGATGATGGCCAGGCACAGCTTGGCCAGCAGATGCAGCTTCTCCTCGAACAGGTCCTCGTAGTCCTCGAGGTCCAGGCCGAACAGCGGGAAGGATTCGATGAAGGAGCCGCGGCCGGCGATGATCTCGGTCCGCCCGTTGGAAATGGCGTCCAAGGTCGCGAAGCGTTCGTAGACGCGCACCGGGTCATCGCTGGAGAGCACGGTTACCGCGGTGCCCAGCTTGATGCGCTGCGTGGTGCTGGCCAGCGCGGCCAGCACGATTTCGGGGGAGGAGATGGCGTAGTCGTCGCGGTGGTGCTCGCCCACGCCGAAAAAATCAAGATTCGAGGCTTCGGCCTGCTGCCCTTCGGTGATGACATTGCGGATCACCTGGGCATGGCTCAGCGGGTTGCCGTCGGCGTCCTCGGTGATGTCGCCGAAGGTCTCGGCGCCGATCTCGGGCAAGGGGAACTGCGTAGTCACTGGAACCTCCGAATATATGCAAACACATCTAACTTCCGCTTGGTGCAACCAACTGCGGACCGGCAGTATTCCAGTGGCCGAAAATACCCCTGAATGTGTCCGGGGATACCTCGCGAATTCACCACGTTCCGGCCAACTTTCCATGCACGGGTTGTATGGTGAATCCCATGGGAAAAACTTTGGTTGAGGGGGAGTGATTCGTGGCGCATCGATCTAGCGAGGAGCAGTCCGCCGAGTCGACTGCCGCAGGCGAGGATCCGGCTCCTGCCGCTGGCGCCTTGCCCCGCATTGCCACTAGTGAGATCAATATGGGCTTCCATCCGGCGGAACCCGCCGAAGAGCCTGCCATGGCCTCGGAACTGCCGCTCAACACCGCGGTCAGCGCCAATGTGGCGGCTGCCGATGCCTCCGATATCGAGTGGCGCACCGGCCAGGTCCACACCACCGATGAGGGCATCACCCTCATGCCTACCCGCGCCAACCCGGTGGCCCGCCGCCTGCTGGCGAAAATGTGGATCTCGGACACCCCTCCCACCCAGGCGCTGAACATCGTCGAGCGCCTCCAGGGCACGCCCTATGCCAACCCCAAGATCAATGTGGACCAGGACGCATCCAACCGGCGCACCATGGAATTCGCGCTGGACTTGGGCGAGACCCTGATCCGCTACGGCGCAGGCGCCCTGGAAGTGGAAACCAGCATCATCGCGGTGACCGCGGCACTGGGCCTGAGCCACTTGGACGTGGACATCACCAACCAGTCCCTGCATTTGAACTACAGCCCGCCGGATGCCGAAAGCTATTCGGTGCTGCGCGTGGTCCGCTCCTACACCGCGAACTACGCCGGCATGGTGCTGGTGCACGAGCTCGTCTCGGACATCATCGCCGGCGGCGTATCGCGCACCGCCTCGGCCAAGCGGCTGAAGGAGATCACCCGGCAACCCAAGCCGTTCCCGCGTTGGATCGTCGCCTGCGGGCGGGCAGTGTTCGCCGCCGCGTTCGTGCTGTTCATTGGCGGTTCCTGGGCTGGCGCGCTGGTGGCGATGATCTCTTCGAGCCTCGTGACGCAGATCGGGCGGTACGGTTCGCGCTGGCGGGTGCCCGAGTTCTTCACCATCGCTGCCTCGACCTTGGCGGTCACGGGCATCGCCTTGCTGGGGCACCAATTCCATGCACCGCTGGATCCGGCGCTGGTGGTTTCCGGCGGCATCCTGCTGCTGCTCCCGTCGGGCAGGTTCGTCTCGGCATTGCAAGATGCCATCAACGGCTTCCCGGTGACCGCGGTAGGCCGCCTGTTCTCTGCCAGCCTGATCTACGGGGCGATCCTCTGCGGCATTGCCACGGCGTTGGTGATCTCGGATCTGCTCGGCGGGGAAAAGGTCGATGTCCACCAGATCGCGACAACAGAGTATCCGGCTTGGCTGCTGGTGATCCTGGTGGGTGTGGCCATCGTTGCCGGTGCGGTCACCGAGCAAAGCGCGCTGCGCCTGCTGCTGCCTACTGCCGGCATTGCTGTTGGCGGCTACCTGGTGCAGCTGCTGGCCGTAAGCATTGGACTCGGTGACCGGGCCACCCCGGCGCTGGTTGCCACGGTGATCGGTTTCGCCGCCCGGCTGGCCGCGGACAAGCTCAGGTCCCCGCAGCTGGTGCTGGCGGCCCCCGCGGTCATGTTCCTGCTTCCCGGCTTGATGATCTTCCGCGCAATGTACGGAATCGTCATCAACGTGGAAGACATGGCCACCGGCCTGGTGGAAATGTTCAACGCGATGGCGATCATGCTTTCCATCGCTGGCGGGGTCGTCTTCGGCGATACGCTGTGCCGTCCGTTGACCTCTACCGCCCGGCGCGAGCGCCGGCGCATCCGCCGACGCTAAGTTCTCGGCAATGACCAGTCGATCGGCTCCTGTCCGCTATCGGACAGGAGCCGATTGATATTCGAGAAGGGCTTGGAGCCGAAGAAGCCGCGCGAGGCGGACAGCGGCGAGGGGTGGGCGCTTTGCAGCTGCACAGCGTTGGGCAGGGATCCGGAAAGCTTCTGCGCATGATTGCCCCACAGCAGCGCCACCAAAGGCAGCGGCCGCTCATCCAGCGCCTGGAGGATCGCCTGCAGGATTGGCGCCCATCCCAGCTTCTGGTGCGAGCCGGCATTGCCCGCGGTCACCGAGAGCACCTGGTTCAGCAGCAAGACTCCCTGGGACAGCCAGGGACCCAGATCCGGATGCGGGACCGGATCCAGACCGAGATCGGCCTGCAGCTCCTTGTAGATATTGGCCAGGGAACGCGGCAGCGGGCGGACCTGCTTATTCGCCGCGAAGGCCAAGCCGTTGGGGTGGCCGGGCGTCGGATAGGGGTCCTGGCCAATAATTAGGACCTTGACCTCGGATAATGGCAAGCTCAGTGCGCGGAACATCACCTCCGGCGCTGGAAGGATCTGTTCGCCGGCGGCCGAGCGGGCCGCCAAATCGCTGGCCAAGCGACGCAGCAGCGCGTCCTGGCGGCTGAGCGCAGGAACCCAGTCTTCGGCAATAAACCCGTGGTCGGCCATGGATTTTGCGCCGTGGTAGAACGGGAAATCCGCCGCTTCATACACGGGCGCCGCGGCTGGCTCGGGAGCGTCGAAAAGTGCTGGCTGCATATCGTCCATAGAGGCAATTGTGCCGTTTTTCTGGCGTGCCTGTGCTCGGCCACACGGTGTTAGGCAAGCAGATTGGTTAGAATATCGGTGGTATATCTACCGGTGGTGGATTGCATGCATAGCCGAAACCCGAGAAAACCGATCCAAGAACCGAGGTGAGAACGTATGGCTGAGAATGGATTGCTGGCGGATTTCGTGATGAACCCGGATTCGGAATTGGACGAGCGTTCGCAACAGATCCTCAACCTGGAAAAGTTGTGGTGGAAGTATGCCGGGGCCAAGGAACAAGCCATTACCAAGCAGTTTTCGATGTCGCCGACGAATTACTACCAGCTGCTGAACCAGCTGATTGAAACCGACGCGGCACTGGCCTACGACCCGATGTTGGTCAAGCGCCTGCGCAGAGCACGTTCTACAAAACGTCGCGTGGGCGGTAAGGTCGGCACGGGACGATAACCCTGCCTGCCGTGACCAATCAGACCTCGAGCAAGGACGAGAATGACCAACTACCCGCGTGACGAATTTGATCGCGTTCCGGAATTCAGCACCCGTGTGGGTTCGCACCACGCCCACGGATGGGCGCAGTCCGCCGCGTCAAAGTCAACCGGTGGGAAATTGCGCTGGGTAGTGCTGACCGCAGTGCTCGTGCTGGTGATCGGTGCCTTGTCCTTCATCTTCGGTCCGCAGCTCAAGGAGACCCTTGCGACTTCGGCTGAAAGCGAAACCTCGCAATCCCAGGAAAAGACGGCCGAGTCCTCCGAGGAAGCAGCACCGAGCGAATCCGAATCGCCATCAAGCACCATCGATGACGAGGACGTCCTCTATGGCCAGCTGATTGGCGTCTACAACGCGGCCAGCGTCGCCGGCCTGGCCAACGCGGGCGAGGAAGCCATGACCGAAGCCGGGTTCACCAGCGTCGTCGCCGACAACTGGACCAAGCCGGCCGAAGTGTCCGCGGTCTACTACATGTCCGAGGCTTACCGGACCACCGCTGAAAAAGCCGCAGAAGTCCTGAATATCGACGAAGTCCTGCAGACCAGCAACATTCCGAACCGGGTCACCGTCGTTTTGGGATCAGACGACACCCTGGGGCTCAACGAATAATTCGTTCATAATTCCATACGCTCAGAGCCGATCGGCTTGCACTCGCCATGCGAGAGTGCCAATATTTGTATTAGCACTCATGCGTTGCGACTGCTAACGCCGGTCGGCTTTTGCGTTCACCAGGACGTCCAAAGCGCTGGATGGCGGATGCGGCGCGTGGAGCGTGGAAAATACCTCAGATAGCGAGAGCTGAAACGGTTGCTGGCCCGATGCCGCACCGGTCCACTCGTCCGTCGCGGGCGCTGTCTGTCGGTTGCATTTTCGCAAAATCGTCCCGAAAGGACCGTACGCCACAATGGCTAAGATGATTGCATTTGACGAGGAAGCACGCCGCGGACTAGAGCGCGGCCTGAACACCCTTGCTGACGCCGTGAAGGTCACCCTGGGCCCACGCGGCCGCAACGTTGTTCTGGAGAAGAAGTGGGGCGCTCCTACTATCACCAACGACGGCGTGTCCATCGCTAAGGAAATCGACCTCGAAGAGCCTTACGAGAAGATCGGCGCAGAGCTGGTCAAGGAAGTTGCCAAGAAGACTGACGACGTCGCTGGCGACGGTACCACCACTGCAACCGTGCTCGCACAGGCACTGGTCAAGGAAGGCCTGCGCAACGTTGCCGCAGGTGCCGACCCGATCGCGCTGCGCCGCGGCATCGACAAGGCTGTAGAAGCCGTCACCGCTGAACTGTTCGCCGCTGCGAAGAAGATCGAGTCCAAGGAGCAGATCGCTGCTACCGCTTCGATCTCCGCAGGCGACACCGAGATCGGCGGCCTGATCGCCGAGGCTCTGGACAAGGTTGGCGAGCAGGGCGTCATCACCGTTGAAGAGTCCAACACCTTCGGCCTGGAGCTGGAGCTGGCAGAGGGCATGCGCTTCGACAAGGGCTACATCTCCGCTTACTTCGTCACCGACGCAGAGCGCCAGGAAACCGTTCTCGAGGACCCATACATCCTCATCGTGAACTCGAAGATCTCCTCGGTCAAGGACATGGTGACCTTGCTGGAGAAGGTCATGCAGTCGAACAAGTCGCTGCTGATCATCGCCGAAGACGTCGAGGGCGAAGCCCTGGCCACCCTGATCCTGAACAAGATCCGTGGCCTGTTCAAGTCCGTTGCCGTCAAGGCTCCGGGCTTCGGCGACCGCCGCAAGGCCATGCTGACCGACATCGCCATCCTCACCGGCGGCCAGGTTGTTTCCGAGGAAATCGGCCTGTCGCTGGACAACGTCGGCCTGGAGGTCTTGGGTACCGCTCGCAAGGTCGTCATCACCAAGGACGAGACCACCATCGTTGAAGGCGGCGGCGAAGCCGACGCCATCGAGGGCCGCAAGGCGCAGATCGCAGCCGAGATCAAGAACACCGACTCGGACTACGACCGCGAGAAGCTGCAGGAGCGCCACGCAAAGCTCTCCGGCGGTGTCGCTGTGCTGAAGGCCGGCGCTGCTACCGAGGTGGAGCTCAAGGAGCGCAAGCACCGCATCGAAGATGCCGTGCGCAACGCCAAGGCTGCTGTTGAAGAAGGCATCGTCGCCGGTGGCGGCGTGGCTCTGATCCAGGCTGGCGCCGCTGCTTTCGAGAAGCTGGCCCTGGAAGGCGACGAGGCAACCGGTGCGAATATCGTTCGCGTTGGCATCGAAGCCCCGTTGAAGCAGATCGCATTGAACGCCGGCCTGGAGCCAGGCGTTGTCGCTGACAAGGTCAAGGGCTTGGCTGCGGGCCACGGCCTGAACGCCGCAACTGGCGAGTACGTGAACCTGCTCGAGGCAGGCGTCAACGACCCAGTGAAGGTGACCCGTTCGGCACTGCAGAACGCCGCATCGATCGCTGGCCTGTTCCTGACCACCGAAGCTGTTGTCGCAGATAAGCCAGCTCCTGCTGGCGCTGCTCCAGCCGGTGGCGATGACATGGGCGGCATGGGCGGAATGGGCGGCTTCTAAGCTTCCCGCATGCACTAAGCACGCAGTCAACGCGCCGATGGCCCGGATCCTTCCAAGAAGGGATCCGGGCCATCGGCCGTTGTGCGTGCAACGGGCACCGGGCTAAAGCCAGCCGCGCAGCAGTTCCAGTTCGGTCTGCAGATTATGCCGGGCGCTGCGATCCCAGCGCTGGTATCCGGCGGGGGTGCCGTAGATCCGTTCCTTCTCCAGCAAGCTGGCCAGGATCTTGCTGCGCCCGGCGGCAAGCACATGGCGCGGAAGATGCTCGTACTCCTTGTAGACCGCCTCGGCATAGCGCTGGTAGGCCGCGGCGGGACGGGCCAGGACCTCCAGGTCGGCATCGCAGAGGATATGTCCCAGGCGATCGGTTTCTGCGGGCGCATGCGTTGCGGTGAGCATGACCAGGTCGCTGACCTTCGACACGGCACCGGGGGAGAGCACTCCCCACAGCCGCTCGCGGGCCATGATTGCCGATTTGAATTCGTCTTCGCTGGTTCCCTCGTAGACGGCATCGTGGAACCAGGCGGCGAGCTGAAGGAGCATGAGCTCTTCATGATCGGCCTGGTTCTTGGCCAGCCAGTCGATGGCTTCCAGCACGGAGAGCAGATGCACCCGGTCATGGTAGTGCCGGTGGCTCTGGGACCAGCAGCCCAGCAGCTCGGATCCGAGCTGCGGTTCGGTAGGCAAGGTGCGGGACCACCGGCGGGCGAGCACCGCCCCTAATTTCTCCGGACGGTATTTGGCCGGGATCCGAATCCCGGATTTGACCAGCGCCCTCACCAGTTCGCTGCCGGAGACCTCGAGAGCGCCGGCGGAAACGAGCTGCTCGTAGCGTTCGCGCGGGACATCGTAATGGTCCCGGTCGAAGGCCCGGCGCGAGATGTCCTGCTGCTCGGCGAACTGATGCAGTTCAGCCAATGACGTATCCGACACCAGATGGGCGAAGAGCGTGCCGTGGGCAGGCCAGCGCGGCGGGTCAATCAGAATGCTCATAAGGCTAAGCCTACTGATCAACCTGCCGCTGCGCGTGCGCTGGTCAGTATCGGAACAGCGAGGTATTGACCTGCTCGACCTCCTCGTACTGCATGGAGGCGTGGTTCAGCGCGGTGGCAATGCTGCTCAGCGCCTCTTCGATCTGGACATGCGTTGAGCGCCATTCGGCCACGATCGACTGGAAGGAAGCCGCGGCGGAGCCCTGCCACGTGCTTTGCAACTGGTCCAGGTTCATCTGCATGGTAGAGACTTCATTGCGCAGCCGGTCGATGGTATTCATGACGGCCTGGGATTTCACCTGCATCTCACCGGTGTTGGTGGAGAACGTGCTCACTGAAATCACCCTTTCTAAAATACGTGAATCGGTCACTGATGCACTTACCCTAGAAACACCGCACCCCGTGGCGGCGCAAGCCGGCACGGGGTGTGGAGAAGTCCAACGGCGCTAATCCTCGGTATCGTCGACTTCCGGGGCCTTCGGTTCAGGAAGCGGCACGTAGGGCATCGAGATGGACATCGTTGCGCCTCCGCCGGGGGTATCAGCCAACGCCACCGAACCACCGTGCTGCTGGACGATGGCCGCGACGATTGCCAAGCCCAGTCCGGAACCGCCGGTCTCGCGATGGCGCGAGCTGTCGGAGCGGTAGAAGCGTTCGAAGATCCGCTTGGAGTCTTCGGCCGGGATGCCCGGGCCATGGTCGCGGACCTCGACGACTGCGTCCATCGTTCCGGCCACCAGTGAACGCACGCCCACGGCAATTTCCAGCGGGGAACCTTCCGGGGTGTAGCGCAGCGCATTGGTGAGCAGGTTGGCAATGATCTGCCGGATCCTGGCGTCATCGCCGACGGTGCTGGCCGGGCTTGGCCGGTCGGAGGTCAGCCCGACGAGCTTGACGGTGCGGTCAGGTGCGCGGACCTTGGTGTCTTCCACCGCGTCCTGGCCGAGGACCAGCAGGTCCACCGGCTGCCGTTCCATGGGGCGTTGCTCGTCCAGGCGGGCGAGCATCAACAGGTCCTCGACGAGACGCGCCATGCGCTTGGATTCGCCTTCGATGCGGCTCATCGCCGAATCCATGGCTTCCGGATCCGCCAGCCCGCCGTAGCGATAGAACTCAGAGTAGCCCTGGATGGTCACCAACGGGGTGCGCAGCTCATGCGAGGCATCCTGGATGAAGCGGCGCATCTTCTGCTCGGAGGCCTCGCGGTCGTTGAACGCCTTTTCGATCTGGGCCAGCATGGCGTTCAGCGAGCGGGAAAGCCTGCCCACTTCGGTCTCTGCCGGGTAGTCCTTCACGCGTTGGGACAGGTCGCCGTCGGCGATCATCGACGCGGTGCGCTCCACATTGATCAGCGGCTTGAGCGAACGCCCGGTGAGGCCATAGGCGATCATCGACATCAGCAGCGCGGCGAGCGTGCCGGTGGAGAGCACCAGCACCGCGGTCTGGTTCACGGTGCGGTTCACATTGTCCAGCGGCAGGGACAAGAACAGGTTCAGCTCGCTGCTCTTCAGCGGGATCATGACCGTGCGCCAGCCAGCGGAGGTGGGGAAAGCACCGGGAACCGTGGCTGGGGAATTCGGGTGGGCCGCCAGCTGCTGGATCTGCTCCATGTTCAGCAACGGCAAATCCGTGCCGTTGGATGGGCCCACCCGCGAACGCGGCATCACGTAGACGATCTCGCCATCCTGGTCGCGGATGTCGGCGTAGGCGCTGCTCAGCCCCAGCAGCGTGGCATCGACGTCCAGCGCGTCATGGCTGCCGTTGTCCTCGTTCAGGGAGTAGAGGTAGGCCTTGTTGAGCCCGTAGGCCATCGTCGACTTGGACACGTTCAGCTGCTTGTCGATCTGGCTGGTCATCGCGATCCTCAGCGTGTGCGCTGAGCCGATGGCGGTGGCGAAGATCGCGACGATCATCAGGCCAAGCATGACCGCGACCAGCTTCGTCCGCAGCGAGGTGCGGCGCCACTGGGCTCGAAATGACTTCATATGGTGACTTTACAAGGCCTTCAACTATTGGCGCGGACCGTTACCTGTGCCGTTAGCGGCGGTCCGGGGTGCGCATCAGGTAGCCGACGCCGCGCTTGGTCTGGATCAATGCTGGCCATTCCGGGCGGTCCACCTTGCGGCGCAGGTAGGAGATGTATGACTCGACGATCGAGGCATCGCCGTTGAAGTCGTATTCCCACACGTGGTCCAGGATCTGCGACTTGGACAGCACGCGGTTCGGATTCATCATCAGGTAGCGCAGCAGCTTGAATTCGGTGGGGGAGAGATCGATGATCTCGCCGGCGCGGCGGACCTCGTGCGCGTCGTCATCCAGTTCAAGGTCGGCAACGACAATCGTCGCGTTCTCGTCCTCGCCGCTGGCGGTGCGGCGCAGCACGGCACGGATGCGGGCTACGACCTCGTCCAAGCTGAATGGCTTGGTGACATAGTCGTCGCCGCCGACGGTCAGGCCGGTGACCTTGTCGTTGGTGTCATCGCGGGCGGTCAGGAACAGCACCGGGAAGTGGCGTCCGGCGGCGCGCAGCTTGCGGGTGATGGTGAAGCCGTCCATGTCCGGAAGCATGACGTCCAGGACAGCCAGGTCGGGTTCCTCGGCCTCGACGGCCGCGAGGGCTTCGCGCCCGTTGGCGGCAGCGACAACTTCGAAGCCTGCAAAGCGCAGGGAAGTGGAGAGCAGTTCGCGGATGTTCGGCTCGTCGTCAACAACGAGAAGTTTTGCCTCAGCAGTTTTTGGACTCATGAATCCAAGTGTGCCGAATTAGTCTGGGAGTCTCCTGAGCGAATCCTGGGGTAGCTGCTTAGCTTTTCCGGCGCTTGGCGATGTTTCCGAAGACCACGATGGCGGCCAGGATGAATGCAATGGGCAAGCCTACGCGCGCGAAGAGCATGAGCACGGGCGGGATGGCGATCTCCTGGAAATAGAAGACGAGAGTTCCAATTAGCGCCAGGGTGGAAAGGATGGCGATGATGATCGCCAAGCGGGACAGTGCAGTCATGGTTTTGGATGAATCGCTCACGGTACCAAGTTTAGCCGTGGAGCCCGGGCTGGCGGTGCCGAATGCCGAGAACGGCGGGCAAAGATGAATTCCGCGTGCCAGTGATGACATAATCTTAGATAAAGGACTTCAACCGATCCAGCAGATTGAGCACCCGGCAAAGAAGCACAGAAGAATTCCGGCAGTGGCTCCGTTGGATCGAACATATGAATATGCATGGCGCTGAGCCGGCCTCGGCCATGCAGCTTAGTTAAAGAACGAACGAGGTAAATGATCATGCCTAGCGGCAAGGTTAAGTGGTACGAAAAGGCCAAGGGCTTCGGTTTCATCACCGCAGAAGACGGCAAGGAAATCTACGTCAATGCCGCGGCATTGCCCGAAGGCGTGCATGACCTGCGCCCCGGAACCCGATTGGAATTCGGCGTTGCCGAAGGCCGTCGCGGACCGCAGGCGCTGAGCCTGCGCCTGCTGGAAGCGGCCCCATCGGTAGCTCGCGCCAAGCGCAAGAAGCCCGAAGACGAAGCCGTGCTGATCGAGGATCTAATTAAGCTGCTCGACAACGTTTCCAATAGCTTGCGCAATGGGCGTTATCCTGAACAGGCATATGGCAAGAAGGTTGCTACCGTGCTTCGCGCGGTAGCCGACGATCTGGACGCATAAATAATGGCCCGTAAACCCAAGTTGGACACCATCCTCGCCGAAGCAGTGGATGCTGCTCGCGGCGCGCTCGCAGAAATTGCCGGTGCGTCGGAAGTCGGCGAACACCTAGGCGTCACGGCGGAAGGTGAGCGACTTGTCACCCATCGTTTTGTCTCCCAGAAAACGGGATATCAAGGATGGACCTGGTTTGCCACGCTTGCGCGGGTGCCACGGGCCAAGTCCAAGGATCTGACGGTGTGCGAAGTGGGCATCATCGCAGGGGAGCAGTCACTGCTGGCCCCGGCCTGGGTGCCATGGGCAGACCGTCTGGCCAAGGAAGAGATTGAAGCAGCCAAGGCGGCGGAAGCCGCAGAAGCCGCAGGAGACGGGGCTGGATCCGGCAACGAAGCTGAAGCAGCCGAATCCGCGAAGCCGGCGGAGAATCCGGAAGCATCGGAGCCAGCAGCTGAGGCGAAGGACCAGGACGCCGAAACCGAAGCGGTGAATGCCGAAAACGATGATGAGGCTTCGCAGCCGCACAAGTCGCCAGCTCGTCGCCAGGTGCGTCGCCGCCGCACCGCGCAGCGCACGGCAGCCCGCCGCAGGGCAGCGCAGCGCAACCGCACGCGCAAGGAAAGCTAAGCAGCAGCGAAAAAGACCTTCGCGCAACGATGATGAATCGTTGCGCGAAGGTCTTTGGCCTTAATCGGCTGCTTAGAGCTGTTCGATCACGTAGTCGATGCACTTGAGCAGTGCCTCGACATCGCTTGGCTCAATTGCAACGAACGTGGCGATACGCAGCTGGTTGCGACCGAGCTTGCGGTATGGCTCCACGTCGACAACGCCATTGGCGCGCAGCGCCTTGGCAATTGCCGAGGCATCGACCGAGTCGTCGAAGTCGATGGTGGAGATGACATTCGAGCGGTGCGCCGGGTTGGCAACATAGGACGAAGCGACGTCGGAAGCCTCAGCCCAATCACGGATCTTGCCCGCCGATTCCGCGGTGCGCTGCGCTGCCCACTTCAGGCCGCCGTTGGCATTGATCCACTTGATCTGTGCATCCAGTCCAACCAGGGTGGTCAGCGAGGGGGTGTTGTAGGTCTGGTTCTTCAAGGAGTTATCCAGCGCGGTCGCCAGGTTCAAGAAGTCCGGGATCCAGCGGTCGGTTGCCGCGATTTCCTCGATGCGGGCAATGGCAGCAGGGGAGACGAAGGCGAGCCACAGGCCGCCGTCCGAGGCGAAGTTCTTCTGCGGAGCGAAGTAGTAGACGTCGGTTTCGGCCAGATCGACATCCAGGCCGCCGGCGGCGCTGGTTGCGTCAATGACTACCAGCGCATCATCATTGGCGCCAGGAACGCGCTTGATTGGGGCCGCAGCGCCGGTGGAGGTCTCGTTGTGCGGCCATGCGTAGAGGTCTACGTCGGCTTCGGCGACTGGCTCGGGAACGGTGCCCGGCTCGCCGACAATGATCGAGGAAGGCTCCAGGAATGGCGCCTTGTCGGTGGCCTTGGCGAACTTCGAGCCGAATTCGCCGAAGGACAGGTGCTGCGCCTTGGAGCGGACCAGGCTGAATGCTGCGGCGTCCCAGAATGCGGTGGAGCCACCTACTCCGAGGAGAACTTCGTACCCTTCGGGAGCGTTGAACATTTCCTTCAAGCCGTCCTGAACCGAAGCGACGAGGTTCTTGACCGGAGCTTGGCGGTGGGACGTGCCGAGCAATTCGGGGCCGGCATCGACGATGGCCTGGATCTGTTCTGCGCGGACCTTGGACGGTCCTGCGCCGAATCGACCATCGGCGGGCAGAAGATTTTCTGGAATGTTGATGTCCGTGCTCATCGCGCTCCTCTTGTAGCGATAGATTGAAGTGCCATGTCGGCCACTATTACCCGTGGTTCGGAATATTGATAGATAGCCTTGGCGTTTCAATAGATATCTTCGCAAATAGCGGGGGGTCGTGAGAAAAGCGCGTCGGTCGGTTACGCCGAAGGCTTGGCGGGTTACAGAGCTTTCTGTCGCTCCAACCAAGTAGAGTGGGGTATTGACGCCACGTATTTTTCGAGCAAACTTATTTGTTGTGACTTCCAGGAGCGGCTGCTGTGTCTGATCTTATCGATACAACCGAGATGTATCTGCGTACCATTCTTGAGCTTCAAGAAGAGGAGATCGTGGCACTGCGTGCCCGAATCGCAGAGCGTCTTGGCCACTCGGGCCCGACTGTGTCGCAGACGGTTGCGCGCATGGAGCGCGACGGCCTGGTTATCGTATCCACCGATCGCCACCTTGCGTTGACCGAGAAAGGTCACGAATTGGCCACGGGCGTGATGCGCAAGCATCGTTTAGCGGAGCGCCTGCTCTCGGACATCATCGGCTTGGACTGGGAATACGTGCACGATGAAGCGTGCCGCTGGGAGCACGTCATGAGTGAGCGTGTTGAGCGCCGGCTCTTCGACCTACTTGGCAAGCCAACCGTGTCGCCATATGGCAACCCGATTCCGGGTCTGGAAGTCCTCGGTGGCCCTAATGTGGGCGAAATCTCACATGAGGTCGAGAATTTGGATGACGCGCTGTTGTCCGGAAACGTCGGCCCGGTGGCGATCGAGCGTCTGGCCGAACCGATCCAAACCGACCCAATCCTGCTCGGACAACTGAACGAAGGTGGAATCCGCCCGGGTGCGATTGTCACCTTGGAGCGCGCCGACGACTACGTTGTAGTGCGTGTGGATGGCATCGAAGGCGCGCTGGAGCTGCCGGTTGAGGTCAGTGCCCACGTATTTGTAAAGTCCCTGAAAAGATAACGAAATTGTAACTTTCGGCGTTGACAGGTAGCGTTAATCATCGGAGCTAGCGAACTAGCTAGCTCTATCCATTTCTGGTGCGACCGCCTAGTGTTGCCCTGCGCCAGAAACGGTCACCAAATCTTGAGGGCAATAACGGGGGACCCACTTTCCGGCGTGCAAGCGTCTTGGGGTGAAGTTCTGCGTGAAGCAGGCCGGCTGATTCTCTGTAGCCGAACCCGACAGCTAACTTCGTAGGCGCAACAGTGAGAGGAATGTTTTGGTAGAAACCAAGACTGCGGGACGTCGCCGCGCTGCCGACGTTGAAGTAGATGTGATTGCAGAAGTCACCGCTTCGACGATCGAGCGCACCGGCGGGCGCCGGGCAGCACGAGCTGCTGCCACCGTCCCGATGATTGCACCGGTCAAGCCGGTCCATGCAGATTTTGTTGGTCGACGCTTCGACTCCATGCAGCGCTACGGCGTTGCGCCTAACCAGGCCCTGCTTGCAGGCAAGGACACCGCGAGCAATGTCGTTGCCTTGCCAGGAGCTGTTCAAGCGACTGCGAGCACCCCTGCAGCGGTTGAGGCTGCAGGCAATGTCGCATTCATTTCGAGCCTGAAGTCGAAGGCACAGAAGTCCACCCACCGCGGCTTCGCCCACAAGGTGGCAGCTGTCGCCGCAGTTTCGGGCTTGGCGCTGGCTGCCGTAACCCCGCAGCTTTCGGGTGGTGCGGGCGAGAACACGGCTGGCGAGATTGCCGCTCAGCGCACCGCCACTTCCGCAGTTGTGGATGTCAAGGCGCCAACTGCAAATGCGGAACTGTCCGTCGAGCGCGCAGCCTTGACCTCGGAGCTGAACCCCGAGGTTGCCAAGGAAGAGAAATTCGCCGAGGTCATGACCGCCTCGGGCGGTAGCATCACGGCTATCAAGGACACTTCGGGTCTGCTTGCTGCGCCAGTTACTACGCAGCGCATCACCTCTTCGTTCGGGCACCGCAAGAACCCAACCGGTCCTGGATTCATGATCCACAGCGGTACCGATTACGGTGTGCCGAGCGGTACCAAGGTGTACGCGGCAGCTGACGGCGTAGTGACCGTATCCGGCTGGGCCGGGCACTCCGGCAACCGGATCACGCTTGACCACGGCAACGGCCTGGAGACCGGTTACAGCCACAACAGCAAGCTGGTTGTGAAGGTCGGTCAGAAGGTTAAGCGCGGTGACGTCGTTGCATTGGCTGGCAGCACCGGCAACTCGACCGGACCTCACGTGCACTTTGAAGTGATCGTTAACGGCCAGTTCAAAGACCCAGCAGGTTGGTTATAACGACGTTCGTCACCATTCCGTGATCAAAACGTGACATTTCAAAAAACTTCCTATAGTCTTGTATGCGTGCCATGGGGATCCCTGGGCATCATTGCGTGAGAACCGAGCACTGCCAACACGCAATGAGTAGTTATACACAACTCGTACGGCAGTGGCGGGGGAACCAATATCGGGTGGTTAGTTTTGGCTGACAACCCTAGGGGTGAAGTGGATAGAGAAGGCAACTTCGAATCCACCGAGGTAACTCCACTTCGAACCCGACAGCTTACCTCGTAGGTATCAAGGAGAGGCAATACTTTGACCAAGAGTCATGCACGCGGACGTCGCCGCGCCGACGTACCACGCACTAATTCGCTACAGGCGATTTCACAGGCCGTAGCATCCAACGCTGGCTCGGTGGGACGCCAGGCAGCCGTTGTCGCAGCAGCATCCGGCTTGATCGTTACTCTCGGTGTGCCAGGTCAGGCAACCGCACCACGTGACGTTTCCGCAGCGCCTGTCGACACCATCAACCCAGAGCGTGTCGCAGTCAAGGCAGTGAAGGTTGCTGCCGACAAGAAGGCTGACGTCGAGATCGAGCGCGCTAGCTTCACTGCTGAAGAGAAGCCAGAGCCAGTTGTCATCGCAGTTTCGAATGACATCACCCCGACTACCCGCAACAGCAACTCGGGCAGCTCGGATTCGATGGCACCAATGACTCGTCAGAGCCGTTCGGGTGGACAGGAATCGGCTCCACAGCAGCAGGCCCAGCCAAAGGCTGAAACCAAGGTTCAGACTTCCAACCTTTCGGGCATCGCAGCAACCGCTGCCAAGTACGTTGGAGTTCCATACGTATGGGGCGGCAACGGCCCAAGCGGCTGGGATTGCTCCGGCTTCGTCAAGTACGTCTACGCACAGCACGGCATCAACATTGCTCGCGGCACCTCGGCCATCCTCGGATCCGGCCAGTTCGTTCGCACCAGCAACCCTAAGCCAGGCGACCTGGTATTCCAGAACGGTGGCGGCCACGTTGGCATCTACCTCGGTGGCGGCCAGATGATCGGTGCGCAGAACCCAACCGTGGACACCATGATCCACTCGGTTTCGCGCAACCCGCTGTACGGCTACTACACCTTGGCTGGCTAAGCACGAAAACTTTTCATAGGCCATCGGATGAGAAAGACATCCGATGGCCTATGTTCGTTTAAACAGATGAACTATGGGCGTCAAGGTGATGAAAAGAAGACAATTTCTTGGCGAGATACCCACCAATAACCGAAAGCATCGCATAGGCTAGCGCTTAGAGACACTCCGAGCAGAACGCGAGCTCCATCAATGCCAGATGGTAGCCATCGGTTCATGAAGGTAGTACGAGCAATGCGAACATTGGTATTAAACGCAGGATACGAGCCACTGGCAGTAGTGACGTTCCGTCGAGCGCTAGTGCTGGTCATGACCGAGAAAGCGAGCATCGTCCTCCAAGACGATCTCGCACCCGTTCGCAGTTCTCAAGGAGATTTACCGCGGCCAACTGTCATCGTGCTGAAACGCTATGTACGACGCCCCTACCGGGACATGCAACATGTCACCCGCAGGGGCGTTTTACGTAGGGACTCCTTCACCTGCGCCTATTGCGGCAAAGCAGCCAATACGATTGACCACGTGATACCGCGCAGCAGGGGCGGGCAGAACACTTGGGAGAACCTCGTGGCCGCCTGCCTGCATTGCAACAGCCGCAAAGCGGACAAGATGCTCTCGCAGTTGGGATGGCAATTGCGCATTACGCCGCATCGTCCACGGGTTGCCGGGCATCTGGTTTCGGGACTGCAGCATGTTGACGCGGCGTGGGACGAATACCTGCATGCTAGCTAGCTGCTAGCTGCTAGCCGCTGGCCCAGCGGCCTTCAGCTAGGCCGTGTGGGACCTACTTCTTGCTTCGCTCGATTGCTAGCGGCAGGACGTGGTCGCGCAGCAGGGGAGCTATATCCTCGCGTTCCAACGCGGCCTGCGGGTCGATCCAGAGCAGCTCTTCCAGTTCTGCCAGCGGGGCGAGCTCGCCATGGAAAGCCGCACTGTACAAAGTTGCGTGGATCGAGGTGTCGTCTTCGTTGGCTGCTGGCCCGATCCATTCGCCGTCGAAGCGCAGTTCGTCAGCGGTGAAGCTCAGCCCCAGTTCTTCACGAATTTCTCGAATGATAGTTTGTAACGCGGATTCCCCAGGCTCCGGCTTGCCGCCAGGTTGCATGAACATGGTTGTCCCGCGCTTGCGTACGAGCAGGATTTCTCCATGGTTGTTGATTAAACAGGCCGCTGAGATCGTCAAATTTTTCTTCACCAAAACACAATATCGCGTGTTTATATGAGTTAGAGATGGTAACGTGCTTAATTGGATCTCCAACGGTTTTAGTTCTAGTTGATCAAGGTTAATTTACTCGCAGTATCTAACCGCGGTATTGATGACTACCGAAAACATTGGAAATGAAAGATCGATCCATCAAATTTACAGATCTATGGAGCAATAAATGCGACGGGGTACAAATCTAGGGCGCTTGGGAGACTTCAACCAAGCCGTAATTCTCGAGTCGATTCGACGGGCACCGGAAGGAATCAGCCGCGTTGAACTGGCCGGTTCGACTGGCCTGTCGCCGCAGACCATTTCCAACGTTGTCCGCCGCTTGCTGGATGACGGAATTGTTCGAGAAGACCGCACTATCGTTTCCGGCCCAGGCAAGCCTCGCACCGTACTGGAGCTCGAAGGCAACCGTCTCGTTTCCATTGGCATCCACCTAGATCCTAGCGTGTTGACCTTTGTTGCGATGAACCTGCGCGGTGAAGTCCTGCGCGAACGCAGCATCGAAGTTCCCAACCTTGAAGTTGCTACCGAAACTGTCCAGCTCATGGCAACCACCGTCAAGGAGCTCATTGCTGAGATCCGCGTGCCAAAGAAGCACATTGTCGGCGTCGGCATTGCAGTTCCGGGTCCAGTAAACGTCGAAGAAGGTGTGGTGCTGAACCCGCCGCTGCTCGATGGCTGGGCAGATGTTGAACTGGTGAACCCGCTGCGCAAGCTGTTGCGCCTGCAGGTCATCATCGAAAAGGACACCATTGCCTCGGCAGTTGGCGAACTGTGGCAGTCCAAGGAAGAGAAGAACAACGACTTCGTCTTCATCTACTGCGGACACGGCTTCGGCGCTGGTCTCGTGTTCAACGGCGACGTCCACCATGGTGCGAGCAACAACGCAGGCGAAATCGGCCACTACTCGACCGGTCACAAATCTGTGGCCTGCGAGGAATGCGGTGCAGATGATTGCCTCGCCGCAGGCACCTCCTACGAATTCATCGCCGCCCAGGCCAAGGAGCGCGGTCTGGAACTGCCGAGCTTCGAAATCGTTGGTCCGGAACAGCGCGCTGCCGGCATGAACCGCCTCTACGAGCTGGCCCATGAAGGAAACAAGGTCGCCAAGGAACTGGTCACCGAGATCATGATCAAGGTTGGCGAAGTTGCCGGCCAGCTGGCCAACTCGCTGGACGTGCGCGAAGTTGTCTTCGGCGGACCGCAGTGGGAAAAGGTGCGCGAACTGGTCGATGATCAAGTCCAGGATGCCATTGGCCGCCGCTTCGCCTTGCGCGGAGTGCATGAAATCGAGACCCGCACGTCCGAGCTCGGCTCCAACGTCGGTGCCATCGGTGGCGCTTGCGTAGTCATGGATGCCTCGCTGTCGCCGAAGGCGACCGCACTGCTGCTGCGCTAAGCAACAGCCAACTTCAAGCACTGAGGGTACGTTCCGCATGGAACGTACCCTCAGCGCTTGCTGCCGTAGCTACGGCAAAAGCCTTGTTCCCAATCGCAAGACTGGAAACAAGGCTTCAGTGGTGCCCCTGGCCGGAATCGAACCGACGGCCTACCCTTTAGGAGAGGGTCGCTCTATCCTACTGAGCTACAGAGGCATGGGCGTGAAAACACCAACAACACTATCTTACTAGGGCGTGCTGGGCGTAATTCTCACGCCACGGCTCAGGCCGTGCCTTCGCGAATCGCAAGCATTTTTGCCTTGAGCGCACGATTGGCACGAAGAGCACCCAGACCTATGACAAGACCGGCGGTGATGACCAGCAGTGCCCAGCGGATCGTCGTGAGGATCGATGCCAATACGACGGCTCCACTGCTCAAGTCTCCAGTGAACAGGGCATCAATGGCGAAGTTCTCCCAGATATCAATGGCCGCGAAGCCCAAGGGGGCAATCCAAGCCAGCCAACGCATCTGGCGGTTGGGGATCCAGCGGATGAACAACAGCATGGAGAACACTGCGGTAAACATCGGAAAGAGGAAACCCGCGGTCTTATGCAGGTAGTTGAGCTGGCCGACAGCGTCATCATCCATGGCGCCGCGCAATGCTTCTATATCGCTGGTCGTGTAGCCGAAAATCCGCTGATCGGGCATCGACAGCGAATCACTGAGGTCCTTCATCTGCACCATCGTGAGCAGATGGTAGTACGCGAACAAGGCAACGCATACGATCAAGCCCACCGAGATGAGCAGCATCGGGTTTGACTTGTTTTCGTGGGAGGTGCTCTGCACCTTGCCTGGCCCCATGCTAGGACCCTGCGACTGGTTCGGCTGCTCACTGAACTGCGCAGGCTTGCGATACTCTTTGCTTTTCCTGACCTTTTTTGCCATATCTTCTATTATGCCCGGCCAGCGATGCGGGCTTTCCCGCGCTCACTGAAAAGTGTCCGGCGCTCCACGTAGACTGGCTACATCATGGATTTCCTTTTTGATGATTTCGCCCCGGATTCCGCACAGCAGGCCATGCCCACTGCCGAGGAGCTATTGGTCGGCATGAACCCGCAGCAGGAAGAAGCAGTTCGCTATGCCGGCGGACCATTGCTGATCGTGGCTGGCGCTGGTTCCGGAAAGACCCGTGTGCTGACGCACCGCATTGCCTATCTCTTGGCGACCGGACGCGCTCGGCCGCACGAAATCCTGGCGATCACCTTCACCAACAAGGCCGCTGCCGAGATGCGCGAACGAGCCGCTGAGCTGATCGGCGACGAGCAGGCGAAGAAGATGTGGATCTCGACGTTCCACTCTTCATGCGTGCGTATTCTGCGTCGCGAAGCGGCCACCATTGGGCTGAAATCCAACTTCTCGATCTACGACTCCACTGATTCGCTGCGCCTGATCACCTTGGTCGCCAAGTCCTTGGAGATCGACCCGAAGCGCTTCACTCCAAAGGCAATTGCGCACAAGATTTCCTCGCTGAAGAACGAGTTGATTGACGAGGAGGACTACGCGGCAACGATCAACACCAATGATCCGTTCTCGCGTGCCGTGTCCGAGGTCTACCGCGGATACACCCGCCGCCTGCGCGCCGCCAACGCCATGGACTTCGACGACCTGATTGGACAGGTCGTCTACATGTTCCGTGCGTTCCCGCGAGTGGCCGACAGCTACCGCCGCCGGTTCCGCCATGTGCTCATTGACGAATACCAGGACACCAACCACGCACAGTATTCGCTGGTGCGTGAGCTCACCGGCGCCGAAGGCGACACCGTGCCTGGCGAACTGACCGTGGTCGGCGACTCGGACCAGTCGATTTATGCCTTCCGCGGTGCCGACATCCGCAACATCGTCGACTTCGAAAAGGACTATCCGAACGCGGCAACCATCAAGCTGGAACAGAACTACCGTTCCACCCAGACCATTCTGTCGGCCGCCAACGAGGTCATCAAGCGAAACCCCGACCGCAACGACAAGAAGCTGTGGACTGCCAGCGGCGACGGCGAGAAGATCACCGGATATGTCGGCGAATCCGAATCCGACGAAGCACGCTGGATTGCTGAAGAAATTCTGCGTCTGAACGATGACGAGGATGTCCGCCCGGGCGATGTGGCAATCTTCTACCGCACGAACGCCCAGTCGCGTGCCTTGGAAGAGCAGCTGATGCGCGTGGATCTGAAGTACCGCGTCGTTGGCGGCACCCGATTCTACGACCGCAAGGAAATCAAGGACGCGCTGGCCTACCTGCGCGCCCTGGTGAACCCGGACGATGACATCAACGTTCGCCGCATTCTCAATGAGCCCAAGCGCGGCATCGGCGACCGTGCTGAAGGCGCCGTGGCGGCGCTGGCTGAACGGGACCGGATTTCCTTCATGGAAGCCTTACGCCGTTCCGACGAGGCGCCGGGGCTGGGAACCCGCGGAATCAAGATGACCGCAGCCTTTGTCTCCATGATGGATGACCTGAAGACCGTGGCGGAGGGTTCGGGCCCGGCAGAAGCCCTTGAAGCGGTGCTTGAGCAGACCGGATACCTGGAAACTCTCCGGCTCTCCTCGGATCCGCAGGATGAGTCGCGTGTGGAGAACCTCGCCGAACTGGTTGCCGTGGTCCGCGATTACGTGAACGAAGAACCTGAAGGCGGCCTCGAAGGCTTCCTGGAGCGCGTGGCTCTCGTCGCAGATGCCGACCAGATCCCGGAGGCGCCCAGCGATGACGAGGGAGCGGCCATGGCCGCGCAGGAAGGCATGGTCACCTTGATGACCCTGCACACCGCCAAGGGTCTGGAATTCCCGGTGGTCTTCCTGACCGGCATGGAGCACGGCGTCTTCCCGCACCAGCGTTCCATGACCGACGAAAAGGAACTCGCCGAAGAGCGCCGCTTGGCCTATGTCGGGCTGACCCGTGCCCGCGAACGCCTGTACCTGACGCGCGCCGAGCAGCGCAGCCTCTGGGGACAGGCCCAATACAACCCGGCGAGCCAGTTCCTGGAAGAGGTGCCGAACGAGCTCATCGACTGGAAACGCGAGGGCTCTGGCGGTGGAATGGGCTTCGGTTACGGTAACGCAGCGGTGAATTTCGCCACCAGCAGATATGACCGCGGCAGCCATTGGGGTGCAGGTTCGGCGTCGCCGCAACCGGTGCGCGGGCACAACGCCGCTCCGGTGTCCAAGAAACGCGTCGTGCAGAACAAGGACATCACCATCCCTGAAGTCGGGCAAAGCGTCAAGCATTCTTCGTTTGGCTTGGGAACTGTTATTGCTTTGGAAGGTGCAGGAGACAAGACCGTGGCCAAGGTGCAGTTCCCGGACTCTGAGAAGCGGCTTTTGCTGCGCTATGCACCGCTGGAAATCGTGGACTAGCCTGCAGGCGTTGACTGTTTTACACGTCACATCTTGATGCTTCCCGACTGGGTTTTCAGGTTTCTCTACATGCTGTAAAAGTGGGAAGTTTGCGAAAGTCGGGATAGTCTGAGAGGTGCGCACGGGCTACGGCGCCTTACGACGTCCCGGTAGTTGCGGTGCGCTCTCTATGGCATGGCATGGATTTCGGTCTGTGGCCGTGCCGCGAGTCAGCATGAACTTCGAACGAAGGACACAAACCCGTGGACCTGTATGAGTACCAGGCGCGCGATCTATTCGAGGCACACGGCGTTCCCGTGCTTGCCGGTATCGTCGCTTACACCCCGGAAGAAGCCAAAGCCGCAGCTGAGAAGATCGGCGGCGTTGTAGTAGTTAAGGCACAGGTCAAGGTTGGCGGCCGTGGCAAGGCTGGCGGCGTCAAGGTCGCTAAGACCGCCGACGAAGCTTTCGAGCACGCTTCCAACATCCTCGGTATGGACATCAAGGGCCACACCGTAAACAAGGTCATGATCGCTCAGGGCGCCGACATTGCCGAGGAATTCTACTTCTCGGTACTGCTGGACCGTGCAAACCGCAACTACCTGGCAATGTGCTCGGTAGAGGGCGGCATGGAGATCGAGCAACTGGCTGAGGAGCGCCCAGAAGCTCTGGCCCGCGTTGCTGTTGATCCGCTGGTTGGCATCGACGCTGACAAGGCAGCAGAGATCGTCGCCGAGGCAGGCTTCCCAGAAGAACTGCGCGGCAAGGTTGCAGAAACCCTGCAGACCCTGTGGACCGTCTTCAAGGAAGAGGATGCCACCCTCGTTGAGGTCAACCCACTGGTGAAGACCGGTGCCGGCGACATCGTTGCGCTGGACGGCAAGGTCTCCCTGGATGACAACGCATCCGAGGTTCGCCACCCAGCTCACGAAGAGCTCGAGGACAAGGGCGCAGCCGATCCTCTGGAATCCAAGGCAAAGGCCCTGGGCCTGAACTACGTCAAGCTGGACGGCGAAATCGGCATCATCGGCAACGGTGCAGGCCTGGTCATGTCCACCCTGGACGTTGTCGCCTACGCAGGCGAGAACCACGGCGACGTGAAGCCAGCGAACTTCCTGGACATTGGCGGTGGCGCATCAGCCGAGGTCATGGCCAATGGCCTTGACGTCATCCTGAACGACCCACAGGTCAAGTCGGTCTTCGTCAACGTCTTCGGCGGCATCACCGCATGCGACGCTGTCGCAAACGGCATCGTCGGCGCGCTGAACACCCTGGGTGACGCAGCGAACAAGCCACTGGTTGTCCGCCTGGACGGCAACAACGTTGAAGAGGGTCGCGCCATCTTGGCCGAGGCCAACCACCCGTTGGTCACCCTGGCAGCAACCATGGATGAGGGCGCCGACAAGGCTGCCGAGCTCGCCAACTCAGCGAAGTAAGAGGGATTAGCGAACAATGAGCATTTACCTGAACAAGGACTCCAAGGTCATCGTCCAGGGCATCACCGGCGGCGAAGGCACCAAGCACACCGCCCTGATGCTCAAGGCTGGCACCAACATTGTTGGCGGCGTGAACGCCCGCAAGGCCGGCACCACCGTGACCCACGGTGACCAGGACATCAAGGTTTACGGCACCGTGGCTGAAGCCAAGGCCGAGACCGGCGCAGACGTATCGATCGTCTTCGTGCCACCTAAGTTCACCAAGGACGCAGTCGTTGAGGCTATCGAGGCCGAGGTCGGCCTCGTCGTAGTCATCACCGAAGGTGTTCCAGTGCAGGACTCCGCTGAGTTCTGGGCTCTGGCACAGTCGAAGGTTGACGCAGACGGCAACCAGATCACCCGCATCATCGGCCCTAACTGCCCAGGCATCATCACCCCGGGCGAGGCGCTGGTTGGCATCACCCCGAACAATATCACCGGCAAGGGCCCAATCGGCTTGGTTTCCAAGTCCGGTACCCTGACCTACCAGATGATGTACGAACTGCGCGATCTGGGCTTCTCGACCGCAATCGGCATCGGCGGCGACCCAGTCATCGGCACCACCCACATCGACGCCCTGGCTGCTTTCGAAGCTGATCCAGAGACCAAGGCCATCGTCATGATCGGTGAAATCGGTGGCGACGCCGAGGAACGCGCTGCCGAATTCATCAAGGCCAACGTCACCAAGCCAGTTGTTGGCTACGTGGCTGGCTTCACCGCTCCTGAGGGCAAGACCATGGGCCACGCAGGCGCCATCGTTTCCGGTTCGGCTGGCACCGCCCAGGCGAAGAAAGAAGCCCTGGAAGCTGCAGGCGTCAAGGTTGGCAAGACTCCTTCGGAGACCGCCCGCCTGCTGCGCGAAGTATACGCAGCTCTCTAAGCTGTCGCTGAACTGTAGCTGATACCCGGAAATATTTTCCGGGAATGAACGGCCGCCGTTTCTCCTGAAGCATCAGGAGAAACGGCGGCCGTTTCGCATTTAATAGGAATCTACTAGTCAAACCGCTGCTGGACCAATATGCTGATTGGAATAATTGAGTTCGTTGTCTTCAAGAGAAGGATTGCCGACGATGCGCGGTAGTTACTGGGCGGCGTTTGCGTGCCTATCTCTGGCATTGACTTCTTGTACGAGTCCAGAATCCAGTAAAAGTGAAGGGCCGTTGCCTTTGAACCCAGATTCAGCAAGTTCTTGCGATCGACCGTACATTGCCAGCGAGGGCGAACTGCGTGGTGCACCGCAACTGCTCCGAGTAGACCAGTTCTATGACCAGGACATGCGCCATACTTTGATGGACGCATCTGTTGGCTCCTCTGTCACCTTCAGTCCTCGTCCTGACTGGAACAATGTCAATGAAGTGCTCACGGCGGCCGGCGCCGTCTCCGAAACCGCTGTCGTAGAACGGCCCTATGATGCAAGCAAAGGGCTGGAATCGTTGATCAGAAGCTCCCAGCAGTCTGCGGGGCTCGTGGGATACGCGGCAGCGCGCCCGGTGACCTACACATATAGCGTTCAATGCCTCAACGATCAGCAAAACGACTATAGGCTCGTTTTCGATACCTGGTCCGAGGCTGAATTCGGAATCCTTGACTGCGAGCTGAGGCTAGATGCGAACGCGCAATGGGCTGCGCAAGCAACCTACGATTCCTACTGCCAAGCCTCATAGCCCTTTAGCCGGGTGAAACGATAGTGGGGCCAGTTCCACTTGGAACCGGCCCCACTATCGCTCACAACCCCATTGAGAGGCTATCTAGCCTAGGACTGAGCAGCCTTGGCGTCTGCAATCTCCTGCTGATAGTTCTCTTCGAGCGCAGGAACCTGCTCAAAGATTTCTTCCACGTCCAGGTCAGGGTTTTCTTCCTGGGTTGCAACCAGCTCTGCTGCTTCTTCCTCGGTGGCCACCGAAGGCAGCGAACCCGGAAGCGGCCTGCGTGCGGATTCCTTCAAGAAGCACACGGCGATGATGCCGGCAACCGACGTTCCCATGACCCAGAAGGCAGGTGCCAGGGAAGAATTGGTCATGGTGACCAGAGCCTGCATGATGAACGGTGCGAAGCCGCCAAAGATGGCTACCGCGAAGTTGTACGAGATGCCCATGCCACCGTAACGCGAGGCGGTGGGGAACAGGGCTGGCAACGACGAAGCCAGGTTGGAAACGTAGAAGACCACGGGGATGGCCAACAGGGCAAGGCCCGTCAGCGTGGACCAGATTTGTCCATGCATCATGAACAAGAAGGCTGGAATGGCCAGGACAACTGCCGAGCCGGAGCCAATGAACAGGACCTTGCGGCGGCCTATGCTATCGGAGAGCATGCCGGCCAGCGGGATGCACAGGGACATGCCAACCAGAACCGGCAGGGTCAGCAGGTTGCCGTGCACCGGATCGTATTTCAGGGTCTCGGTCAGGTAGGTAGGCATGTAGCTGGTCAGTGCATAACCTGCAGTGTTGGCGGCCGAGACCAGCACGAAACCGGTCAGCAATTCGCGCCAGTAGGCCTTGACCAGGTCGATGACGCCCTTCGGAGCATCGGCGGAGTTCCGCGCGTCGTCGCTGGCGCGGTTAGCGGCTTCCTGGGCTTCCTTGAAGGCAGGCGTGTCTTCAATCTTGGAACGGAACCACAGTGCGATGACGCCGAGCGGAAGAGCGACCAGGAATGGAATGCGCCAGGCGAAGCCTTCCATGACATCTTCGCTCAGGGTCAGCTGGAGAATGGAGACAAATGCGGCGCCCAAGGCAAAGCCCATGTAGGAGCCGAGGTCCAGCAGCGAGGCGAAGAAGCCGCGGCGCTTATCCGGAGCGTATTCGGTAATGAATGTAGTAGCACCGGCGTACTCGCCGCCGGTGGAGAAGCCCTGGATCAGCTTCAGCACGACGAGGAGAATTGGCGCTGCTACACCCCATACCGAGTAGTCCGGAAGGACACCGATGCCGAACGTGGCCAAAGCCATCATGAGCAGGGTGAAGACCAGGATCTTCTGGCGTCCTACGCGGTCGCCTAGCTGGCCCAGAATCACGCCGCCAAGCGGGCGGGCAACGAAGGTCACGGCGAATACGCCTAGGCTGAACAGGGTTTGGATGGCAGGGTCTACCGTGTCAGGCATGAAAAGCTTGCCGATGATCACTGCGAGGTAGCCGTAGACACCTACGTCGTACCATTCCATCAAGTTGCCAACGACGGTGCCGCCGATGGCTTTCTTGAGCATCGAATCGTCGACAACGTTGACGTCTTCGACCTTCAGCCGACGTTTTCTGCGGAACCGTGGCTTCCGTGAGTTTCGTGCTTCCATAGTTTCACTCCTCATATCTTTCCTGATCTTGTCCCGGTGCCGGCGACCATCCTCGTCCACAATGTTGAGGAGCGAAATTTCTGCTCCTTGAAGCTGGTTGCGACCGCCGTGTGACTCGTCGAAATCGATAGATTTCTACTCAAAAATCCGGTCAAAAACCGGCTTTGAGCGATGAAACGCTTAAGCGGACAATCGTCAAGTTTACCAAAAATTAGATTAATTGCCTGATCGAGAGGCTCTCTTGAGCCAATGCGGGCCCGGGCAGATAGCCAGATCGCGGACGTGCCGACCGCCGATTAGCCACGGAAGCATAGGGCAAACGGGCGATCGGCGAAGGCTCGGATCGAACTGCCCGAAAAACTCAAACTGTGGCGAAGGACTCGGTCCGCCACGGGGTGGAAAACGGAGAATCTGAGCGAAAACTCTGTTTCTGAAGCCGTGGATCCAGGGGGGCAAGCAGGGGCTTCAGACGGCAAGAATCCCGTGAGCTGTTCATCCGCGCCCGGCACCGTCTCTGCCGGACGCAAAAATGCCCCAAGGCCGCCGGTAGGCAGCTTGGGGCATGAAGTCGAAGCAGGCTAGCCGCGTAGGCCGGCTGCAGCTTCGGTGTCGATCCTGAGGAATGAAGAGCCGATGGCAGCGAAAGCCCCCGGGATCAGGAGCATCCGGTGCTTCGGATTGTAGAAAATCTCTTCGAGAGGGGAAGCCAGGACCCTGCGGATCTTTTCCAGGAGCCGGTCATTCTCCAAGGACAGGCGTTCCTGCTTGGTTTCAATCACCACACGATCTTTGTCGATACTCACCGATGCGCTCATCCAGTCGTCATCGGGGGTACTGGGAGTCTCCGATTTAATCAGGGACACGGATATTACCGCCTTAGTCGTTCGTATCACCCGGACGAGGAGCCGCCCGGGTTCTAGCCCGACGAGCGCACAGTGTGTGGCGCAGCGCACAACGTCGGACATTTTGAATATACAGGGTTTTGCTGACAGCCGCCTGCTAAGACGGCGGATTTAATCAACCTGTTACTCAAGCAGTCCTCGGATGTCTTGGGCGGTCAAGGCCTTGGAGAATCCATCGGCCTCATCCATCACCGTCGAAATCAACTTGCGCTTGCTTTCCTGCAGTGCCACAACCTTCTCCTCGATGGTGCCCTGGGAAATCATCCGGTACACCATCACCTGCCGAGTCTGGCCAATGCGATGCGTGCGGTCGATCGCCTGGGCTTCAACGGCCGGGTTCCACCACGGATCCAGCAAGAAGCAATAGTCGGCTTCGGTGAGGTTCAGGCCGAAGCCGCCGGCCTTCAAGGAGATCAGGAAGAGCGGTGCTTCGCCTTCCTTGAACTGCTCGATGACCTTGGAACGGTTGCGGGTATTGCCATCGAGGTACACGAACCTCACGCCGCGCTCGGCCAGCTTGTCGGCCAGCACCTTCAGGTATGAGGTGAACTGGCTGAAGATCAGCGCGCGGTGGCCTTCGCCCACCACGTCATCGAGCTGGTCGAAGAGAGCTTCCAGCTTCGAGCCGGGGATATCCGACAGTTCCGGATCCACCAGGGACGGCTCAAGGGCCAGCATGCGCAGGTGCGTCAGCGACTGGAAAATGGTGAAGCGGTTGCGATCCAGGTCCTCCACCAGGTGCAGGATCTTCTGGCGTTCGCGATTCAAATGCGTGTCGTAGACATGCTGGTGCTCTTCGGACAGGCGCACCAGAATCTGCTGCTCCTGCTTGGCCGGAAGATCCAGCACCACCGATTCCTTCGTGCGGCGCAGCATGAACGGCTTGATCCGGCGCTGCAGCAAGGCGAGGGTTTCCTTGTCGCCCAAGACCTCGATGGGCCGGGCGAACTGGCGATTGAAGCGCGTGGTGTTCAGGAACAACGCCGGAGCAACCAGCGACAGCAAGGCACCGAGCTCGGACAGGTTGTTTTCCATCGGGGTACCGGTGACTGCCAACTTGAAATTGGTCTGCAGGTTCACGGCGGTCCTGTGCGCTTTGGTGGATTTGTTCTTCACGAACTGCGCCTCGTCGAGGATCAGGCCGGCAAAGCGCTGGGCTTCGTAGATCTCGTCGTTCAGGCGCAGCAGGGTGTAGGTCGTGAGAATGACATCGTAGTCCTGAGCGAGTTCCTGAAGCTGCCGCGGTGACGGCAACGTGCCCTCGACGCTGACGACCCGCAGGGAAGGGGCGAACTTGTTGATTTCCATTTCCCAGTTGGACACCACCGAGCTCGGGGCAACCACCAGGAACGGCAGGCGGGTACGCTGGGCCGCCGGCAATTGGGCGCAGGCCTCGGGATCCGCCCAGAGCTTATGGGCATGGAGCATCAGCGCAATCGTCTGCAGGGTCTTGCCCAAGCCCATGTCATCGGCGAGGATGCCGCCGAAGCCGCCCTCGTACAGGCGGGAGAGCCAGTGGAACCCCTCCACCTGGTAGGGACGCAATTGGGCATCCAGCGTGTTCGGAACCTGGGCATGGTGGGCCTCGGCGACCTTGAGCAGCGAACGCATGCGTGCGATGAACAGGTCAGCGCCGTCGATGCCTTCAGCCATCTCGTCCAGTTCTTCGAACATCGAGATCTGGAAGACCGTCAGCTTCAGGTCTCCCTCCTTCGGCTTGTCGTTCATCGCCTGGGCTTCGTCAACCAGCGCCTTGAGCTTGGCGAACATCGGGTGGTTCAGCGAGAACCAGGTGTTATCCGGCAGGCGGAGCTTCATCTGGCCATTGCTCATGGCCTCGACAATCTGCGAGAAGGGAACCTCATGGTCGCCTACGGTGATTAGCAAGCCGAGATCAAGCCAGTCGGTCCGTTCATGATTCACGGCATTGATCTTCAGCTGGGGGAGTTCACGCAGCTGGCGGAAGGTCGGCCGGGTGCCCTGCTCGACGAGCTGGACCTCCGGAAGGCGCTCCAGCGCGGGCAGGATCTCGGTGACGAAATCAATGGTGTCATCGCGTGCGTAGAACTTCGGCGACAGGTTGGGGTTGCCGGCTTCCTCATGCTCCAGGAACACCTCATGCACGGCGGCCTGGAGCAGTTCCTCGGCCTCCACGTCGTACACTTCCTGGTCGCTGGGGATCCCCGGGTAACGGATCTGGAAGTCCAGCGCGGCGGTGTCGTTCGGTTCCTTGTTCTCGTTGAATTCGCGCTTGTAGACCACGGTGGCGTGCACATAGGGAGGTTTCAGATCCGGCAGGACCAGCTCGTCGCTGACGCTGCGCAGCTCGAAACGGCGAGCCAGGCGAGGGTAGGAGGATTCGAAGAAGTCGTTGATCTCCGGTGCGGGCACGGTGACCGGGCGGCGGTCGATATACCAGCGGCGGTGCGCGTCGGGAACCGGCTCGGTGCTTGGAGCCAGCCAGATTTCATCGGGCTGGGCCATCTGCGCATAGAAACCATGCTCGGCGATGACACCGCTGGGCGCCTCCGGATCAAGCACGAGATCCTGCCCGGCGATGTGCAGGACGCCGTCCAGCTGCAGCTGCTGCTCATCCAGGGAGGCCTGCATGCTGAAGCTGGCCGGATCAACGATCCGCACGCGCTGCTCGGAACGGGTGGTGATCAGCGCAATGCCCAGCTCGCCAGCCTGTTCGAGCAGCGGCCAGAGCAGCTCGGAAGCGTACTCGTCCAGGAACAGCCAGTCTTCGTCCACCTTGAACTGCAACTGGCTGTCGCTGCGGGCCATGGAGGCGAAGCGGGTGAACCAATGGTGCTGTGCACGCAGCAGGTTCCAGCCGTAGGTCTTGAAGCCCAGGGTGGTCCAGCGCAGCTGGCCGCGCACCCAGCGGCCTTCGGCATTGCGGACCATGGGGCGCACGCCCAAGCGGAAGCGCTTGTTGCGGGTTGGGTGCGGGATGGTCCCGGTCGGCATCCACTGCTGCTGCTGGGTGGCGTCCTTCGAATCGAAGAGCAGGAACTGCAGCGCCATCGGCACCACCGGATCGTGCTGCGAACCGAGCAGCCCGTCAGCCGGGCCCGGCTCGGACTCCTCGAACCATGAATCGATTTGCTTTGACCACACGGTGTCCGGCTTCTCTTCATGGACCGGCAGCGGGCGAGGCTGGGAGGCGATCTTATTGGAGGTAATGGCCAAAGCCGCGATATGAGAGCAGATGCCTGGCGCGTCGCAGGTGCACTCGCAGGATTCGATCTTCCACTCGCCACCCTCCAAGTGGACCTGGATCATCGGAGAGAATTCTTCGCCGGAATCGGTGACTGTGCCCTCGATCTGCCCGGTGTTCTCATCGAATTCCACGTCAACCACGGAATTTGCTTCTGCGGCCAGGTTCTTTCCATAGAAGAAAGGAACGTTGCCCAGAAAAGCCAGTAAATGGCGGGCGTCAATGGTTGGTGGAACAGATTCAGTCATCCTCTCATCGTTTCACGTTCCGGGCCGTCGCGAAAGTTGAAGGGCCCTTCTGTGAATAATCACTATCCATGACGTAGCGTTGACGCATGTCCCACGTGTGGCCCTACCTTCCAGCCCGAGCAGTGAACATCACCTCGCTCGTCGAATTCGACCGCCTCGCCGCTGAAGCGCTGGTTTCCCACCATGCCCACGGAAAAGGCTGGCGCGTGCACCGCGTGGATCTGCGCGAACGGGATACCGTGCTGAAATCGCTGGATCTTTCCGAAGCGCTGTTTATCGATTGCCAGTTTTCCGCCCAAGGCCAGCAGATCGTTCAGGCGACGGGCGGGCTGTGCATGAGCTCGGGGGCGCAGCTGCCGTTCGAGACCGGAGCCCGCGGCTTGTACACGGCAGAAGAGCTGTACTCGGGGATCTGGACGCAGACCTACCAGCAGGTGCCCGATGCCAAAATATATGCGTACTCCCAGCAGCATGCGGCGGCGAATGCCGACAGCGATCACAGTGCGCTGGCCCGGACCCTGCACGATCACCACATTGGCCATGCGCTGGTCTCGGAGGTGTATGAGGGTACGTTCAAGGACACTCCGATCATCGGGGTGATGGGCGGGCATGCGATGAACCGGGGCACCACGCAGTACGCGCAGGCCTTGGAGCTCGGGCGCATGATTACCCGTGCTGGCTACGCGGTGGCCACCGGGGGAGGGCCAGGAGCCATGGAAGCGGCCAATGCCGGTGCGTGGCTGGCCGACTATGGGGCAGATGACATCGCGACGGCCTTGCAGATGCTCGCCGAAGCGCCAGATGCGATCCACCAGCGCACCGGCTGGGCGAGAACCGCCCTGATGGTGAAGGAGCGTTTCCCCAGCAAGCGGCAGTCGCTGGGCGTGCCGACCTGGTTCTACGGCCATGAGCCGCCGAACCTGTTTGCCACCCGGATCGCCAAGTTCTTCACCAATTCCATTCGCGAGGCGATCCTGCTGGAGCAGTCCAACGGCGGGCTGGTCGTGCTGCCCGGGGCTGCCGGCACGGTCCAGGAAATCTTCCAGGATGCCTGCGAGAACTACTATGCCACCGGTGCCCGCGTGGTGCCGATGGTGCTGGTCGGCCGCGACTACTGGAGCCGGGATCTGCCCGCGTGGCCGCTGCTCCAGGCACTGGCCAAGGAACGCGTGATGGAGCAGAAGATCGCCCTGGTGGACACCGCCGAGGAAGCGCTGGCGTTCATCCAGTCCATGGAAACCCTGCGCCGTCGGACCCGGCCGGCAAAGGACAACTAGTCCGGGGCATCGAAAATGCCGGGACAGCCGAAGCTGTCCCGGCATTTTCGATGCCAAGCGGAGTATTAGCTGACGCTGACGTCGAAGATCAGGCCCAGGCAGTAGGTGACGGCCGCCGCGCCCCAGCCGATGGCCAGCTGGCGCAAGCCGCGCTTGAATGGGGAGGCTCCGGAGAGCAGGCCCACGATGCCGCCGGTGATCATCAGGGCGATGCCCACCAGCGCCACCGACACGATGATCGCGGCCAGCCCGGAGAGGCCGAAGATGTAGGGCAGGATCGGCACCACCGCGCCGGAAGCGAAGAGCAGGAATGAGGTGGTGGCCGCCCCGGTGGCCGAGCCCAGCTCCTGGTGCTCCTTCTCGAGCTCCTCGCCGCGGCCTTCCGGGTTCAGCGAGAAATCAGGGTTGCAGTCGCAGGTGAACAGGCCCATGCGTTCGGCGGCCCGGTGCTCGGCGTCCTCGTCGCTCATGCCGCGGGCCTTGTAGATCAGCACCAGCTCGTTGGCGTCCAGATCCAGGTTCGGGGCTGCGGTCAGTGTGACCTGGGTGGGCCGCGAGGCGGTCAGCAGCTCGCGCTGGGAACGCACCGAAACGTATTCGCCGGCCGCCATGGACAGCGCTCCGGCCAGCAAGCCGGCAATGCCGGAGAACAGCACGAAGGCCGAAGAAACGCCGGTGGCGCCGATGCCCATGATCAATGCCAGGTTGGATACCAGCCCGTCGTTGGCGCCGAAGACCGCGGCGCGGAAGTTGCCCGACAGCCGTGCGCGTCCTGCCGTGGCCAGGGCCCGGACGACTTCCTCGTGGACCTGCTCGTCGGCAGCCATCTGAGCCGTGGCGTCCTTGTCATTGCGGTAGGGGGAGCTGCTCTCGGAGCGCTGGGCCATGGCCAGCACGAACACCGACCCGAAGTGCAGGGCGAGGAAGCGCAGCATGGTGCGGCGCAGCGACGGTCGGACTTCCTTGGCATGCTCGCCGAGCATGGTGCGCCAGTGGGATTCGTGGCGCGCTTCGGCTTCGGCCAGGCCCAGCAGGATTTGCCGTTCCTGCCCGGACTTCTTTTCCGCCAGGGCGCGGTAGATGGCGCCCTCGGCGACTTCATCGGCGAGATACTTGCGCCATCGCTGGATCTGCGCTTTGGTTGGTTCGGCGACTGGGTGCTGTGGCATCTCGAAAAGGCTCTCCTGGAACGTGGGGTTTCCCATGGAAACCCGTGGATCGGCTCAGCTTTCCACTTTAGCCAGCGCCCCTGAACTTGGGAATTTGGCAAGGCTAAATGCATGGCGCCTGCCGGCCGGATTCCCGGCCGCCGGCACCACCAGCAGCAATTCTGAGGTGTCCGGGTCGAAGGCCGGACGGCGGGAGCAGCGCGCGATGAGGCGTTCGAGCTGGAGCGGGTCCGCAACGTAGCGGGTGCACCAGCGGCCCTCGGCGGTGAACTGCACCTGGCCGGTCTGGCGGTCGATGATGGGAAGAATCGGGACAGCCATGGATATCAACTCTCTGGCGAGCTCTTGCCCGTGCACCAGTTGATGCGCGGACCGCTTCTTCATCCGAACCACCCATGAACTTGGGGTTGGTGCGCGGCCAGTCGGAGCTTGGCGCCGCGTCTCGTGAAGCAACAATTCCGAGCGTACCGCCGCATGCGGCGCCAGATGAAGCCGTACTGCGTAATATGACTTCCGGTCAGTTCTCCGGGGCCAGGGAATCGGCCAGCTGCTGCAGCTTCTGGCGGTGTTCAGCCCACTGCGCCGTGGTGTAGCCGGGCAGCAAATCCAGCGTCGCGGTCCAGCCGGCACGGCCGTCGAGCTGCTCGCGGATGATATCCAGCTGCCCTGCATGCCGGGAGGTCTCGGCCAAGGCATGGATGAGCAGATGATCCAAGGTGGTATGCCCGGCCGGCCCCCACCACGGGACGTGCACTGCAGAATCCAGGGCCAAGGCGGCGATGCCTTCGTCCGCGAAGGCGATGGCCTTGCGGTACAGGCCGATCAGCTGCTGCCCGTCCATGTCCGCGGGCGGAAGGAAATCAGCGTCGGGATCATGAGGCGAGATGAACTCGCGGACATAGGCGTCGTTGGCCTCGCGCTGCAGGCAGGTGCCGAAATACTCGTATTCGTTGATCACCAGATGGTGCAGCACGCCCAGGATATGGGTGCCGGTAGGGGTGAGCGGGGTGCGGGCCAGCTGCTCGGCCAGGCCCTCGGCCTTGAAGATCGCATTCTCGCGTGCCTCGCCCAGATACCCGCAGAGCCTGTCCTTGGTGCTGTCCATGGACAGAGTCTAATGATCGCGGCCGGCCCGCGGTAGGGGACACCGCGTGTTTACCATTGGTAAACTTGCCCCGCAGGCGGTGAAGCCGCCGCGGATGCCGCTGCCGGACACGACGTTGATGGAGCCAAACGATGAAAACCTTGCCAGTTGAACCAACCGGTGCTGCGATCAACATCGGTGCGCGGCTGCGCGGGGTGCGGCAGACCCAGCGCATGACCATTGACCAGGTCGCAGAGCTCTCCGGGCTGACCAAGGGCTTTCTCTCGCGTGTGGAACGCGACCTGACCAGCCCCTCGGTGGCGACGCTGCTGCGCCTGTGCGAGGTGCTGGGCATCGAGGTCGGCACGCTTTTCGAAGTCCCGGAAACGAAACTGGTGCGCCTGGACCAGGCGCCGCGGGTTTCACTGGGCGGCGACGGGATCACCGAGCAGCTGGTGACCCCGCGCAGCGAAAAGCGGCTGCAGATGATCCGCGCCGAGATTGCGCCGAGGGGCACTGGCGAAGCGGAACTGTATTCGATGGATTGCGAGCTGGAAGTGCTGCACGTGATCGCCGGAGAATTCATCCTGATCCTGCCCGACCAGCGATTGGAGCTTGAGGCGGGCGACACCGTAACCTTCCCGGGCCGCGAGCCGCATAGCTGGCAGAACCCTTCCGATGAGCCGGCCGTGGTGACCTGGACGCTGATCCTCTCCTGAGCCCAACCCCTGCGCCCGCTGCGGCGGCACGCTCGGCGCGATGCGGCTGCGCGTTCGCTGGCGGGGTGGGCAACCGCGTATTCTAGGAACGATGCGTTGTTCCGGGCGCTCGGAACAATTGGCGATGGGAGAGGCGTGAAGACAGGCGAACCAACCGCGACGCAGGACCAGCTGCGCAGCATCAGCTGGTGGGCTTCGGTGCTTTTCGGCGTTCTTGTCGGCACCACCTTGACCTGGATCCGCACCCAGCGCAATTTCTTCTTCCTCGGCGCCGTGATTCTCGCTGTTGTCATCGTGACCATCGGCGTGCGGACAATTCGCCGGCGTGCCCGTTTCCCGCAGATGGCGCAGGCGCGCACCTCCTGGACCTATGCGCTGTGGACCGCCATCCTGCTCATCCTGGCCGGCCCGATCCAGCTGGTGTACGTGGCCGATGACCTTTCCGAGTTGACCATCAAGTCATTGGTGATGTCCGCGGGCTTCGCATTGGGCATCCATGAGGTCGATCGGGCGCTGGTGAATGCCAGCAAGAAGGGCTCTGAGGCGGCCTGAGCTCCCGGTTTGGATGAAATGGCCTGAAATGTAGTCAAAACATCCAATACGTTGTGGCGTGTTTGCGCATAGTGTGATCCTGATCATCTTTCCAGGAGGGAATGCCATGGCAGGAAACACCGCAAAGAACCACTCCGCAGAACCAAGACTCAAGAAGGTCCTGGGCCGCTGGGACGCCTTGGCCATAGGTGTTGGCGCGATGATCGGCTTTGGCTGGGTCGTGCTTACCGGCGACTGGATCACCACCGCCGGTCCGATAGGAGCCGCGCTGGCCATGCTGGTCGGCGGCGCGATCATGGCGGTCGTGGGCCTGACCTACGCCGAATTGGTTGCCGCCATGCCGAAAGCTGGAGGCGAGCACAACTATCTGCTGCGCGCCATGGGCGCCCGCTGGTCCTTTGCCGGTTCGTGGGCGATCGTCGGTGGCTATATCACGATCGTGGCTTTCGAAGCAGTGGCCCTGCCCAAATCCGTGCTCTACCTCTTCCCGGATCTTTCGCACATCAAATTATGGGAAATCGCCGGTTCCGAGGTCTACCTGACCTGGGCTCTGGTCGGTGTAGCCGGGGCGGTGGCGATCACCTGGATCAACATCCGCGGCATCAAGACCGCCGGTGTGGTGCAGACCTTCGTGGTGATCTTCCTCTTTGTCATCGGCGCCATGCTGCTTGCCGGTGCATTCAGCGGCGGCCAGAGCACGAACATGGAACCGTTCTTCGAGAACGGGGTTGCCGGCTTCTTCGGCGTGATGATCGTGGTGCCGTTCATGTTCGTCGGCTTCGACGTGATCCCGCAATCCGCCGAGGAATGCGACATCGCCCCGCGGAAAATCGGCAAGTACGTGGTGGTTTCGGTGCTCATCGCCACCGCCTGGTACGTGGGGATCATCCTGGCCACCTCCTCGGGAATGGGCGCTTCCGCACTCGCCGGATCCGAGCTGGCCACGGCTGACGCGATGGGGGCGCTGTTCAATTCCGGGATCATGGCCAAGGTGCTGATCGCCGGCGGCATCGCCGGGATCCTCACGTCGTGGAATTCCCTGCTGATGGGTGCGTCGCGGCTGATGTACGCGATGGCCAGCTCGGGAATGCTGCCGCGCTGGTTCGCCTACCTGCATCCGAAGTACCGCACCCCGAGCCACGCGCTGCTCTTCATTGGCGGGCTGTCGGTGCTGGCTCCATTCTTCGGCTCCGCCATGCTCGGCTGGCTGGTGGATTCCGGCTCGCCATCGATCGTGATTGCCTACCTGCTCGTGGGCGTGGCCTTCCTGATCCTGCGCCAGCGCGAACCGCAGATGCCGCGCCCGCTGCGCGTGGGCGGCGCGGGCAACGGCGGCAAGGTAATCGGCGTGCTGTCGGTGGTGTTCTGCGCCGGGCTGATCTCGCTGTACCTTCCGGGAATGCCGGCGGCCATCGCCTGGCAGCCGTGGCTGCTCTTCGCTGCATGGTGGGTGCTGGGCACGGGCTTCCTGCTACGGGTTCCCCGCGGGGTCGCCCCGGGCGAATTCGCCGAAGACGAGCTGCTGCAGAAGCTGAGCATCCGCCAGCAGGCCAAGCTCGGTGCCACCGGGCCGGATGCAGTGGCGGGGCGCCGCGCCGTTGCGCCGAACCCAAGCTCAACGCGGCTCAAGGGCTGAGGTCCGCTGCACCCGAAGCGCGCCGCGGGATCTGGTACTGCCAGATCCCGCGGCATGCTTATTTCTGCGTCCGGCGAAGTGCCAGCCATAGCGAGGCGGCGGCATCCGGGTCATCAAGGTCGATGCCAAGCACATCCTGCGCCACGCTGATGCGGTGGCGCAGGGAATTGCGGTGGATGCCCAGTTCGCGGGAGGCTTCCTCCCAATGCCCGCGATGGCGCAGATAGGAGGTGACCGCGGAAAGCAGATCGGCGCGCGGGTATTCGGCGAGAGCTGTGACCCAGGTTTCCGCGCTGGCATCGAAGCCCGGGGAGCTGGGGGCCATGGTCCCCACCGGGACAGCATCCAGCGCGTGGCGCAGGGCAGGGAGATTGGCGGAGATCTCGGCCAGGTTCAGCGGGTGGGAGAGCACCGCCCGGACCTCGGGGGCCGGGGAATCGAATGGTTCGCGCGCCATCGGTTCCGTGGTGCTGCCGGCCGGCCGCGCCAGCGGCGCGTCTGTGCCGGGATGTTCCGCTGGTTCGGGGAGGACCAGATAATTTTCGGAGCCATCCTGGTAGTGGAGCTGGCATTCTTCGACCGCGGCGGAGATATCGGGCAACGCCGCTGGACGCTGGAGCGAAGGCAACGCATGCAGTGCGGTCGCGGCATCGGTATTGGCTCCTGCCCGGTACACCAGGATCCGCACGCGGGAAGGCAAACTGTCCAACCCGGCGTCTTCCCCGACCAGGCGCGCCGCCTCGGGTTGGCCATGCAGCAGCAATTTGGCGGTGGCCGCGCTGAGCGCCTGATGCGTGCTGGCGGCCAATTCCCGCTGCCTGGCGCGCAGGGACAGCAGCGTGCACGCGGTCATGATGATCTGCCGGTCGGCCTTGGTCGGCTTGCGGCCTGCGGATACGCCGAGATATCCCTGGATCCTGGTCCCGGAAAGGATAGGGTAGAGCACCACTTCGTGGCCCTGGACCTCGAACGTGGACGCAGCGGGCATGCCGTTGCGCCGGAAACGCATGGATTCATGGCGGAGCTCGTCCAGGAATGCTTCGGCTGACGCCGGGTAGCAGGTCGCCGGGCGGGCATCGACCGAGAGGTAGGCGGCCCAGCCTTTCAGGGCTTCGGCCAAGCCGCGCACTACGGCATTGATGGCATCCGGACGGACCGCGGCCCGCGCCAGCGCAGTCTGGGTGCCCAACGAGCCCATCAGGTTCGACTCCTGGTCGCGTGAGGCCAGGCGCCAGTAAGCCCGTGAAATATTCTGGAATGGGATTTGATCGGGGACGATGCCCAGCTCAATGCCGGCCTGGTCGCAGGCCTCGACGACATGCTCGGGCACGGCGCGCAGCCAGGGACCGAGTCCCAGTCCCAAAGCGAATACCTTCTTGGCCTGCAGCCGGCGCATGTAGGCGCGGGAAGCTTCGGCGCTGGCGGCGAATGGCATGCCGGTGGTCAGCAGCAGCTCGCCGCCATCCAAGTAGGCGGTGGGATCCTCCAGCTCGGAGACATGCACCCCGCTGACCGGCAGGGCCCGGAAGGTTCCGGCAGTAGCGGGGAGGAATTCGGCACCCAATTCCGTGCCGAGCTGCAAAAGGGTAATCATTGGGTAAATTATCCAAGAAAGATGCCAAGTTTGGATGCAATGGCCAATGACGCGTGTCACGCGGATTTCTAGGCTTGAGCCATGACTGAAACCCTTGCCGCCATCGACGCGCCAGCCCTGCCCCAGACCCGCCATCTTGCCACCAGCATTCCCGGCCCCCGCTCAGCTGTGCTCCACGAGCAGCGGGTGCAGCAGGTCAGCAGCGGCTTTGGCATCACCCTGCCGGTCTTCGTCAACCGGGCCGATGGCGGGATCATCGAAGACGTCGATGGCAATCGCCTGATCGACTTCGCTTCGGGAATTGCCGTGACGTCACTGGGTGCTTCCAACCGCCGTGTGGCCGAACGAGTGGCCAAGCAACTGGAGGACTTCACCCATACCTGCTTCATGGTCACGGAATACGAATCCTTCACCCAGGTGTGCAGCTGGTTGAACCAGCACACCCCCGGCGACTTCGAGAAGCGCACGGCGCTGTTCTCCACCGGGGCCGAGGCCGTGGAGAACGCGGTTAAGATTGCCCGTGCCGCCACCGGGCGGGCCAACGTGCTGGTCTTCGACGAGGCCTACCATGGCCGTTCGCTGCTGACCATGGGCATGACCGCCAAGGTCAATCCGTACAAGCTGAACTTCGGCCCGATGCCCGAGCATATTGTGCGCGCCGCTTCGGCGAACCCGTTGCGTCCCGCCGCCGGCGCGGCCACCGTCGAGGCGGTCTTGGCCTCGGTCGAGCAGACCTTGGTGGAGCACGGCCCGCAGACCTTCGCCGCGATGGTCATCGAGCCGATCCAGGGCGAAGGAGGTTTCGTGGTTCCGATGGCCGGATTCATCCCGGGCCTGCGCAAGCTGGCTGACAAGCACGGCATTGTGCTGGTCATCGACGAGATCCAGGCCGGCATGGGGCGCACCGGAAAGCTCTTTGCCTCGGAGCACGAGGGCGTGGCAGGCGATCTGATCCTCACGGCCAAGGCGCTGGCCAACGGAGTGCCGCTGTCTGCGGTGACCGGCCGCAAGGAGCTGATGAATGCCCCGCACGCCGGAGGCCTGGGCGGCACCTATGCCGGAAACCCGCTGGCCTGCGAAGCGGCGCTGGCAGTCTTCGAGCAGTTCGAGGACGGGGCGCTGCTGGAAAATGCCCAGCTCATTGAGCGGGTAGCACGCGAAATCCTTGAACCGCTGGTGCGGCAGACCTCGGTGGTGGCCGAAGTGCGCGGCCGCGGAGCCATGCTGGCTATCGAGTTCGCCGACGCGGGCAGCTTGGCGCCGCGCCCTGATGTGGCCGCCGCAGTGTCCAAGGCCTGCCATGGCGCCGGGGTGCTGACCTTGACCTGCGGCACGCACGGCAACGTGCTGCGCCTGCTGCCGCCGCTGGTGATCGGCGAAGAACTGCTGCGCGATGGATTGGTGGTGCTTGCCCAGCAGATCCGCAGCGCTGCCAGCTGATCTTCTCACTTCTCCTCCCTGGAATCCCAGCGCAAGCCGCAGTCCTTTCCCGGACTGCGGCTTGCGCCCTTTTATGCCCGCATTCTGCCTGGCCCTGTCGTTGGATCTTGACGTGACCTAGCAGACAAAATAGCATAATGGAAAACTGAAGTTTCATATTAGACAACTTGGGCTGTGGTCCTCGTGCGTCTGGGGAGGAAGTTGCGATGAAGGAAATCCGCATCGAGGAAAATGGCCGGCTGGGACCGATCAATGCCGCGGAGATTCCCCGCTATGCAGGGGGCGGCACCTACGCCCGGCTGCCGCGCCTGGACCAGGTGGAGCGGGCCGACATCAAGATCGTTGGCGTGCCTTTCGATACCGGTGTGTCCTACCGTCCCGGCGCCCGCTTCGGCGCCAACCACGTGCGCGAATCCTCGCGCCTGATCCGCCCCTACAACCCGGCCACCGACACCTCGCCCTTTGCGCAGAGCCAGGTGGCTGACGCCGGGGACATGGCGGTCAACCCGTTCAACATCAACGAGGCCATCGAGACCATCGAGCACAACGCGCTGGAGCTGACCAGCGACGGCTCTACCCTGGTCACCGTGGGCGGCGACCATACCATCGCGCTGCCGCTGCTGCGCGCCGCCTCCCAGCGCGCCGGAGCACCGGTGGCGATGCTGCACTTCGACGCGCACCTGGATACCTGGGACACCTACTTCGGCGCCGAATACACCCACGGCACCCCGTTCCGCCGTGCCGTCGAGGAAGGCATCCTGGATACCGAGGCGATCTGCCACGTGGGCACCCGCGGCCCGCTGTACGGCAAGAAGGACCTGGAAGACGACAAGCGCTTCGGCTTCGGCATCGTGACCAGCTCGGATGTCTACTACCAGGGCGTGGGCGAAATCGTGGACAAGCTGCGGGACCGCATCGGCAACCGCCCGCTGTACATCTCGGTGGACATCGACGTGCTGGACCCGGCGCACGCCCCGGGCACCGGCACCCCGGAAGCCGGCGGCATCACCAGCCGCGAGCTGCTTGAAATCCTGCGCGGGCTGCGCTGGCTGAACATCGTCGGCGCCGACATCGTGGAAGTGGCCCCCGCCTACGACCATGCGGAACTGACCGGCGTGGCCGCCAGCCACGTCACCTACGACCTGATCAGCCTGATCAGCGACTTCCGCGCCAGCAAGGGAATGAATGCCTCATGAGCGAGCAACCGCAACGCAACGGCGGCGACCTGGTCATCGAGACCCTCACCGCACTTGGCGCCAAGACCGTGTTCGGGATCCCCGGGCAGCACGCCCTGGGACTGTTCGACGCGCTCTCGCGCTCCAGCCTGGAATTCATCTCCTCGCGCGTCGAGAACAACTCCGCCTTCGCCGCCGACGGCTACTCCCGGGCCACCGGGGAAGTGGGCGTGCTGTTCCTCTCCACCGGCCCCGGGGCGCTGACTTCCCTGGCCGGGCTGCAGGAAGCCTACGCCACCGGTGTGCCGATGGTCGTGGTCGCCAGCCAGATCCCGCTGGACGGGCTGGGCGCCCGCCGCAAGGGCATGCTGCACCAGCTCGATGACCAGAAGGCCTCGGCCGCCAATGTCACCAAGTTCCAGCAGACCGTGCACCATGCCTCCGGCATCCCCTCGGCCATCCAGGACGCCTGGGCCCGGGCCATCACCGTGCCCATGGGGCCGGTCTGGGTCGAGGTGCCGCAGGACGTGCTGCTCGCGCCGGTGATGGTGCCGCCGGTGCAGGACGCCCTGGCCGAAGCCTACGAGCATCCGCCGCGCGAAGAGCTGATCGGCGAAGCCATGCGCCGGCTGGCCGAGGCGAAGCGCCCGGCCATCATCGCCGGCGGCGGCGTGCGCCGGGCCGGCGCGCAGGCCGAGCTGCTGGCCGTGGCCGAAAAGCTGCAGGCCCCGGTGCTGTGCAGCCCCGGCGGCAACGGCGCTTTCCCCTGGGAGCACGAGCTCTCCTTGCAGTCGTGGGTCGAGGACCGCTACGTCTCGGAGGTCATGGAAGAGGCCGACGTGCTGGTGGTCATCGGGTCATCCCTGGGCGAGGTCACGAGCAACTACTTCACCCTGGAACCGCGCGGCAAGATGATCCAGATCGACGCCGAGCCGCGCGTGCTCGAATCCAACACCCCCGCCCTGGGCATCCGAGCCGATGCCCGCGAGGCCCTGAAATTCCTCGATGGGGAAATGCGCAAGACCGGCTTCACCGCCCAGGCCTCGTGGCATGGGAACACCCCGCAGCAGGTGGTGGCCGAGACCCTGGAGAAGGTGCAGGCCCGCCTGGATGCCCAGGACCTGGGCAAGGAGCGGAAGTTCATGGCCGATATCCGGGCCGCCGTCCCGGCAGGGATGCAGACCTTCTGGGACATGACCATTGCCGCCTACTGGGGGTGGAGCTGCTGGGACGCCAAGGACGGCGAATTCCATTCCGCGCAGGGCGCCGGCGGCCTCGGCTTCGGTTTCCCCGCCGCGATCGGCGGAGCCATCGGCTCGAAGCAGCGCGTGCTGGCGGTCAGCGGAGACGGCTCATCGATGTACTCCATCGCCGAGCTGGCCACCGCCAAGCAGCACCATGCACCGGTCACCTGGCTGATCGTCGATGATGGCGGCTACGGCATCCTGCGCGAGTACATGGAGGGAGCCTTCGGCAAGGCCACAGCCACCGAACTGGCGCGGCCCGACTTCGTCGCGCTGGCCCAGTCCTTCGGCATCCCCGCCCGGGCGGTGGAACCGGAAGGCATCGGTGCCGCGCTCGCCGAGGCGCTGGAGGCGGACGGGCCGAACGTCATTGTGGTCCGCACCTTGCTGAAGATGTTCGCGCCCACGCACCTGTAAAGGCATCCGGACACGTCGACGGCCTCGGATCCGCTGCTCTCACGAGCGGTGGGTCCGGGGCCGTGGTGATTGATGGATGGTGAAACGGTGCAGGTCAGTGGGTGAAGTGGAATACCACGCCGAAAAGCACTGTCGAGATGCCCAGGCAAATGCCGATGAGCAGTGGCTCCCAGTCCAGGGACTGGGCTGCCAACATCACTGCGAAGGTAGCGAAAAGCAGAATTGCTCCGATGCCTCCCAGGATCACCCCTCCGCCACCATGGTGCCGCACGGCGGAGTGTGCGGTCCGGTTAATTAGTGGTGCCATGCCGCCATGGTACGTCCGAAACCGGCCAAAGCCGAGGGGTGGGGCCAATAACTTCGATATTGTCTGCTTTGTTGGCTCAGCGGTCGGTGCGCAGCTGGTGGATTTGCTCGGCAGCGGAGGCCAGTGAGGGATAGTCGGCACCTGGCCCCTGGGCGATGAATCCGGGGCAGTGGTGGTCGGCCAGCCCAGGTTGCCCGTAGGACAGGCCGCGGAACGTGCCCTTGGCCATGCGCACCAGATGCGCGCCGGCGGCCACATCCCACACCTTGGTATCGAAACCGATCACGGCATCGCACCAGCCTGCGGCCACATGGGCCAGGGACAACGCGGCGCAGACCTTGCGCCGCACCGTGGCGAAGTCCTGGATCCACTGGCCCAGAAGCTTCAGCGACAGATCTCCGTCCTTGAGCATGGATTCCGCTCCCGGGTAATCGGTCATCAGGTTGGCGCGGGACTGCTCGGGACGGGCACCGGGCTCAAGGACTTGTCCATTGAGGAATGCGGTATCCGAATTGGCACTGAATTCATCGCCGGAGATCGGATCGAGGATTGCGGCGGCAAGCAGTTGGCCATCGATGGCGGCGGCGATCGAGATGCAGAAGAATGCCACGCCGTGGACGAAATTGCTGGTGCCGTCAATCGGATCAACGATCCACTGCACCTTGCCGGGAGCCTGCTGGCCGTACTCGCCGGAGATCCGCTCTTCGCCGAGCACCCAGGAACCGGGGCAGGCCGAGAGCAGCGCGTCGGTGATGATCCGCTGGCTGCGCCGGTCGATGTCGGTGACCAGATCATGCGTGTTGGTTTTGTGTTCGGCGTGCACGGTGCCGCGGAAGGAAGCGCGCAGCAGTTCGGCGGACTGGCGAGCTGCTTCAAGCGCTGCAAGGCGCAGTTCTTCGGCGTTGTTGGTGCGGGCTTGGACTCGCTGATCATTCACGAAGTCCAGCTTACCGCCGGCACGGAACGCCAAAACGTTGACTAAAGCAACTATTCAAACTTACTGTGGTGGAAAGACAATAGATAGGCAGCCAATAGATCGTGGTCAAGTCTCCAGACAGCCATTCGGATTCAGAGCTCAAGAGCCTGCTCGACGAGCTGGCGCGCAGTTCCAGGATCCTACGCGTGTTCTCGCATATGGACCAGACGGATCCCGAGGTTTCCAACGCCTCCCATCATGTGCTCAAGACGCTGAAATCCCGTGAACCCACGCATGCTGCCGACCTTGCCCAGGTCCTCGGCATCGGCACTGCGGCAATGAGCCGGCACCTGGCGGAACTGGAGCAGTCGGGCCTGGTTGACAGGCGGCCCAGCCAAATCGATGCCCGCCGCCATGTGCTTTGGGTGACCGAGGCGGGGTGCGAGCGGCTTGAATTCCGCGACCGATTACGCCTGGAGCGCATGCGCCAGGTCCTTCCCGACTGGGACAGCTCCCGCATGGCCAGTGTTGCCCACGCTTTGGGCGAGTTGAACGATACGATGATCCGCGGTATCCAATCCCAGCGCACCGATCAGTTCGGCACCGAGCAAAACACCACCGGAAACAACGCAGAAAATACCGACCTTGGATAAGAGCATGCCGGAAAAAGACCGTCCTACCGACCTCACCGAGGTGGCCGCGGACCAGCCGCAGATGGACCAGCGCGAGGTGCTCAAATCCATAGCTGGAGTCTTGGCATCCTTCTTCGCCGCGATGCTCGCGGCGACCATCGTGTCCATTGCCCTGCCGACCATCATGGATGTCCTGGGCGGCTCGCAAACCGACTTCAACTGGGTCTTGAGCACCACGCTGCTGGCCAATGCCGCCACCACCCCCATCTGGGGCAAGATGGCAGATCTCTTCGACAAGAAGAAGCTGCTGCAAGCGGGCATCCTGGTGTTCGTGCTCGGCTCGCTGCTGGCCGGGCTTGCCTGGTCGATCCCAGTGCTGCTGTTCGCCAGGGTCATCCAGGGCATCGGCATGGGCGGGCTGACGGCCATGGGCATGGCGGTCATCGGCACGGTCATTCCGCCACGCGAGCGCGGACGCTATTCGGGATACTTCGGCGCGGTCATGGCTGTCTCCACCGCGGCAGGCCCGCTGCTGGGTGGATTCATCGTGGACTCGCCGCTTGGCTGGCGCTGGTGCTTCTTCTTCGGCATTCCGATCAGTTTGCTCTCGATGATCCTGATCCACCGGACCCTGCACCTGAAGCACGTGAAGCGCCCGGTGCATATCGACTGGGTGGGCGCCATCCTGCTGACCACCTCCGTCTCCATCCTGCTGATCTGGGTGTCCTATGTGGGCAAGGATGATTACTTCGGCTGGAATTCGTGGCAGACCTACACCATGGTCTCGACGGTCATCTTGCTGGCCCTCGCACTGCTGCTCGTGGAATCGCGGGTTCCCGAACCGATCATTCCACTGAAGATCATTTGCACCCGGACCACGTCGCTGGCGATCCTCGCCTCGATCTCGATCGGCGTGGGAATGTTCGGCACCGGCGCCTTCATCGGCCAGTACTTCCAGATTGCCCGCGAAGCCACGCCCACCATGGCCGGGCTGATGACCCTGCCGATGATCGCCGGCAACTACTTCGGATCGGTCTTCTCGGGACAGATGATCACCCGCTTCGGCCGGTGGAAAATCTACCTGCTGATCGGTTCAATCCTCAATATCGCCGGCCTCGGCCTGTTGGGAACGATGCACCACGATACCGAATACTGGATCTTGGCCTGCGGCATGTTCCTGAACGGCGTGGGCATGGGGTTCATGCTGCAGAACCTGGTGCTCTCGGTGCAGAACACAGTGAAAGTCACCGATATCGGTGCGGCGAGCTCTTCGGTGGCGTTCTTCCGTTCAGTTGGCGGCTCGGCAGGCGTCGCGGTGCTCGGCGCGCTGCTGTCCCGCAATGTGGCTGACCTCATCACCGAATCCTTGGCGGCCAAGGGGCAGCTTTCCGCGGCACCGGCCACCGAGGATTCGCTGAATCTTTCGGGGATGCCCGATGCGTTGCGGCTGGTGGTCGAAGCCGCCTATGGCGAGGCGACAGGTATCGTCTTCACCGTTTCGGCAGCCGTGGCAGTTATCGCCTTCGTATGCATCGTGCTCATCAAGGAAGTGCCGCTGCGCAAGACGATCTAGCGGGCGTGGCGTTGTCGCGGAGGCGAATCAGGATAAGCTTCAAACCATGAGTAGCATGCAACCGATCCAGCAGAAGGCGTCCCTGACCGAGCAGGTGTCCACGATGATCCGCGCTGCCATCGTTGCCGGCGAGATGGCTCCGGGGGAGCACTACTCAGCCATCGGCATCTCGGAAAAGCTGGGCGTCTCGCGGACTCCGGTGCGCGAGGCCCTGCAGCTGCTGGAAAAAGAGGGCATCGTGACCGTGGCGAAAAACCGCGGGGTGCGCGTCAACCAGATTTCCCTGGACGAGATTGTCGAAGTCTTCCAGCTGCGGCTGGCCATTGAGCCTGCTGCTGCCTCACGTGGCGTGCGGAATGCGACGGAGGATGACATCAAGCAGCTGAAGTCGCTGCACCAACGCATGCTCGAGATCGGTGAAACCGGTGATGGCCGGGCAACGCTGGAAGCGGACAAGGAATTCCACCTCTACCTGCTGGGGCTGGCTGGCAACGCGAAGCTCGACAACGTGGTGGGGGAGTTGCGCAACCTGGTCCTGGCCCACGGGCAGACCACGGTGCCTTTCGCTCGGTCCAGCCAGGATCTTGCCGGGGACCGCGAGGAAATCATGGCAGCGATTCTTGCCAAGGATCCGGATGCCGCCGCCACGGCGGTTCGCGATCACGTCATGCGCACCGCGCAGATGCTGATTAAGTCCGTCTGCTCGCGGACCGAGGGACTGGACGCACAACCGTTCTTGGAGCGGTTGGACGCTTTGATTTCCTAGCATCAAGCCTGAGCGTTCGGCACCAGCTGGAGCCCCATAGGCCGCTAGAGGGCAATGAATTATCTGAAAACCTTGCCAAGGTGATCTGCGCGACATAGAGTTGCATGCAACATGTAACTTATAATTTTGTGGATTGAAGGTGTGGAAGCGAATGAGCCAACCGCTCGAAGGGATCAAGGTCATCGACCTCTCGCGCATCCTGGCCGGACCGCTATGCTCCATGACGTTGGCGGACTTCGGAGCCGACGTCCTCAAGGTGGAAAGCGCTGCCGGGGATGAGACCCGCAGCTGGAAGCCGCCGGTCAACGCCCAGGGCATCAGCACCTACTACTGGTCGGTGAACCGCAATAAGCAGGCAGTAGTCGCCGACTTTGCGGACACGGCACAGCTGCACGCCCTGCGCGAATTGATCCGCGAGGCAGACGTGCTGGTGGAGAATTTCCGTCCCGGTGTCTTGGCAAAATTCGGCTTGGACTACGAGAGCCTGCGCGAACTGAATCCGGCACTGGTCTATTGCTCCATCTCGGGATTCGGCGAAAAGCAGGGTGCGGCACTGCCCGGCTTCGACCTGCTGGTGCAGGCAGTGGGCGGGTTGATGAGCATCACCGGCGAACCGTCGGGGCCGCCGAGCAAGGTGGGCGTGGCCCTGGTGGATGTCCTGGCCGCGCAGAATGCGGTGGCCGGGATCCTGCTGGCCTTGCGCGAACGCGATTCCAGCGGCATCGGCCAGCGGGTGAGCATCAACCTGCTCGGCTCGCTGCTGGCCGGGCTGACCAACCAGTCCAGCAGCACGCTGGCCACCGGAAAATCCCCGGCACGCATGGGCAACGCGCACCCGAGCATCGCCCCCTATGAAACCTTCGCAGCCAGCGATGGCGTCGTGGCGATCGCGGTAGGCAACGACCGCCAGTTCGCCGCCCTGGCCCAGCACCTGGGCCAGCCGGAACTAATCCACGATCCGCGCTTTGGCAGCAACAGCGCACGCGTGGCCCACCGGACCGAACTGAAGGCCATCATCGAAGCGGCCACCGCATCGGCCACGGCCGCGCACTGGGCGGCAGCGCTGATGGCCGCGGGAGTCCCCGCCGGCAAGGTCAACTCCATCGCCGAGGCCATCGACTTCGCCAAGGAGCTCGGCCTGAATCCGGTCGCGCTGATCACCGATCCGGCCACCGGAGAGGTGACCGAGCAGATCGCCAGCCCCATCGGGCTCTCGCGCACCGGAGCCCAATACCGCAGCATCCCGCCGGCCCACGGGGAGCACCAGGAACGTCTTGGCACCTTCGCCAACAGCTAATCGCAAGAACTTTCAAGGAGATACACCATGACCACCATCGAACGCCTGCTGGACCCAGCGGACCTGATCAACTTCGACTCCCTGCTCTCGTCCGAGGAATTGGCGCTGCGAGACACCGTGCGCGGTTTCGTCAACGAGAACATCAAGCCGAATATCGCCAAGTGGTACAACGACGCGGTCTTCCCGCTGGAAATCGTTCCGGAGCTGGCCAAGCTGGGCCTGCTGGGCATGCACCTTCAAGGCTACGGCTGCGCCGGCCGCTCGGCCGTGGAATACGGCATCGCCGGCGCCGAGCTGGAAGCCGGCGATTCGGGGCTGCGCACCTTCGTTTCGGTCCAGGGCTCGCTGGCCATGAGCGCCATCTACAAGCACGGCTCCGAGGAGCAGAAGCAAGAATGGCTGCCGAAGATGGCCGCCGGCGAAGCGATCGGCTGCTTCGGGCTGACCGAACCCACCGCAGGCTCGGACCCATCGAGCATGAAGACCTTCGCCCGCCGCGACGGCGATGACTGGGTGATCAACGGCTCCAAGCGCTGGATCGGCCTGGCCAACGTGGCCCAGGTGGCAGTGATCTGGGCGCAGACCGATGAGGGCATCCGCGGATTCGTCGTTCCCACCAGCACCCCTGGCTTCACCGCCACGCCAATCGAGCAGAAGCTGTCCATGCGCGCCTCGATCCAGTGCGACATCGACATGGTTGATGTGCGCCTGCCAGGAACTGCGGTATTGCCCGAGGTCAAGGGACTGAAGGGGCCTTTCTCCTGCCTAAACGAAGCCCGCTACGGCATCCTGTGGGGTTCCATGGGCGCCGCCCGCGACGCTTTCGAGGCCGCCTTGGCCTACTCGCAGGAACGCCTGCAGTTCGACAAGCCGCTGGCCGGATACCAGATGACCCAGCAGAAGCTGGTGGACATGGCCCTGGAAATCAACAAGGGCTTCCTGCTCGCCCTGCACATCGGCCGGTTGAAGGACGCCGGGAACCTGGATCTGCACATGATCTCGGTCGGCAAGCTGAACAACTGCCGCGAAGCCATCGCGATCTGCCGTGAAGCCCGCACCATCCTGGGCGGCAACGGCATCACCCTGGACTACTCGCCGCTGCGCCACGCCAACAACCTGGAGTCGGTGCGCACCTACGAGGGCACCGACGAGGTGCACACCCTGATCCTGGGCAACAAGCTCACCGGCGTGCCGGCCTTCCGCTAAGCCGCGAAGCCACAGTAGACGGGAAAGAAACCAATGGAACTTTCGACAACAGTTGCCACCCTGGAGCACTGCATCAACGGTGCCTGGGTTCCCGGAGACGGCGGGCGCATCGGCTCGACGGCCGCCGCAGACCAATCCAGCATCCTCGCCGAGGGCACCGCAGCCAGCACGGGCCAGGTGGCGGCCGCCTTTGATGCCGCCCGCACGGCGCAGAAGTCCTGGGCCGCCACCCCGATGGCAGCCCGCGGGGCGATCTTGGCCAAGGCCGCCGGCTACCTGACGGAGCATGCCGAGGACTTCGGCGCGGAACTGGCCGCCGAGGAGGGCAAGACCCGGGCCGAAGGCATTGGCGAAGTGCTGCGCGCAGCGCAGATCCTCACCTACTATTCCAGCGAATCCGAACGCGCTGCCGGCACCGTCTTCCAATCCCCGCGCGCCGGGGAGCAGATCCTGGTGACGCATAAGCCGCTGGGGGTGATCGGGGTGATCACGCCCTTCAACTTCCCCATCGGGATTCCTGCGTGGAAGATCGCCCCGGCGCTGGTCTTCGGCAACACCGTGGTGTTCAAGCCGGCCAGCCTGGTGCCGCTGCTGGCCATGCGCCTGGTGCAGGCCCTGGAACATGGAGGGCTGCCCGCCGGCGTACTCAACCTGGTCATCGGACCCGGAGCGCTGGGCGATGCCTTCATCGCCAATGAGCAGCTGGACGGGCTGACCTTCACCGGATCCACCGGGGTGGGCCGCAAGCTCTGCGCCGCGGGGGCAGCGCGCGGGATTCCGGTGCAGGCGGAAATGGGCGGCAAGAACGCATCGGTGGTGCTGGCCGACGCCGACCTGGACCTGGCCAGCGAGCAGGTGCTCTTCGGGGCGTTCCGCTCCACCGGGCAGAAGTGCACGGCCACCAGCCGGTTGATCCTCGATCAGGCCATTGCCGATGAGTTCCTGGCCAAGCTCACCGGGCGGCTCGCGCAGTGGGTGACCGGGGATCCACTGGATCCGTCGGTGCACATGGGTCCGCTGGTGGATGCCAAGTCGGCCACCTCGGCAGCCCAGGGGATCGAACGATCGCTGGAACAGGGCGCGACACTGAATTATCGCGGGCAGGCCCCGGACACTGGCAGCTTCCTGGCCCCGACCATCCTGGAGCTCCCTGACGGGGAAGCGGGGCGGGCCAATTGCGCATGGCAGGAAGAATTCTTCGCACCGATCCTGGCGGTGCTCCGGGTCAACGGGTGGCAGGAAGCCTTCGAAGCCGCGGAAGACTCGGAATTCGGCTTGAGCTTGGCGCTGTTCACCTCGAATCTCGCGCTGGCTCTGGAAGCGCAACAAACTCTCGACGTGGGAATTTTGCATGTAAATTCGGAGTCAGCAGGCGCCGACCCGCATGTGCCTTTCGGCGGTGCGAAGGCTTCTGGCTACGGACCGAAAGAGCAGGGAGCGGCAGCTCGCGAGTTCTACACGCACACCACGACGACCTACCTGCGCGGCTGAAGGGTGCCGGGCGGGACTGCAAAGAGAGTAATGATCAATGACGATTGAACGTATTTTGGTGATTGGCGCCGGCACCATGGGCCGGCAGATTGCGATGAGCTGCGCGTTGGGCGGATACAGCACAGTGCTGCAGGACATCTCTGCCGACGCGCTGGACGCCGCCCGTGCCGAACTGGAATCCTGGGCTGCCGGGCGCGTGGCCAAGGGCAAGCTGGATCAGGCCACAGCCGATGCGGCGCTGGGACGCCTGGGCCAGGACACCGATCTGGTCCTGGGCGCGTCCACAGCGGACCTGGTCATCGAGGCCGCGGTAGAGCGCTTGGACATCAAGGAGCAGATCTTCGCGCAGCTCGGCGAGCATGCACCGGCCCACGCCATCCTTGCAACGAACTCCTCGACGCTGCCGTCCTCGAAGGTGGCCGAGGCCAGCGGCCGTCCGGAGCAGGTGTGCAATATGCATTTCTTCAATCCGGCATTGGTGATGAAGTGTGTCGAGGTGGTTCGCAATGCGCAGACCAGCGACGCCACCATCGAGGCCGTCACCGAGGTGGCCAACCGGCTCGGAAAGAACCCGGTGCTGGTGAACAAGGAGATCCCAGGGTTCATCGCCAACCGCATGATGGGCGCGATCAACGCCGAGGCGCTGAACCTGGCGCACGCTGGAATCGCCAGCATCGAGGATATCGACACCACCGCGAAGACCGCGCTGGGCCACCCCATGGGTCCGTTCGAGCTGATGGACATGGTGGGCCTGGACGTCATCGATTTCATTGCCCAAGCGACCTACGCCGAAACCGGCGATGCGGCCGATCAGCCGCACCCGCTGATCACCGAAAAAGTTGCAGCCGGCAAGCTCGGGCGCAAGAGCGGGGAAGGGTTCTACCCTTACTCCTGAGCACGGCCCAGGCTGGAAACGCCGCTGCCTGCCCGATCAGCATCGGGTGGGCAGCGGCGTTTTCCGTGCGGTTCTCCGGGGGAGCTATTCAGCGACCTCTGGCTGCTCGCCCAGCTGGAAATGCCGTCCGGAGATGGAATCGACATTGACCCGGATCCAGAAATCCTTCTGGGTCGGGATCCATGGAGAGACGCCGCTTTCGCGCGCCTCCTTGATATCCGCTTCATGCTCCAGCACCTCGGCGCTGCCGTGCACGACCACCGACCACGCCTCATCGGAAAGGATGCCGTCGGCTTCGAAGGCGATCTTTTCATTGATCGACATGGCCGCCAGCTTGTTTCCGGGCGCAGTGCGCAGGAACAATTTGCCGTTGTGCACCCCGTAGTTCACCGGGACGATATCGATCAACCCTGCAACCGAGGTCGCCACGCGTCCGTGGGAGGTGTGCGAGAGCAGCTGCCACGATTGGTCCTCATCCAAGACCAGGACCGGACTGTTCATTTCGTGTTCGAATTTCATAGCACCAGTTTTCTACTCTTTGTAGAAAAGCGCAAGGGCCTGAGACACAAGTTCTCGTTTTCCCCTGCGTGGGCGTCGGCATGAAAGACTGGAGCCATGAGTCATATTTCGGCTGATGGCGATGCACGGCATGTAGCGTCGCGAATTGAAGACGGAGTGCATCGGTGGCGCGCGCGGCGCGCCCTGGCCAATGGCCATCAAGCGGTCATCCTGCCCTATGTGGGATATGGCTCCACCGGACCGAACGGCGGCTGGATCCGAGTCTTCGCCCGCGTGGTCCTGGCCAAGCCGGGCGCCTTCGAGGACGGGCAGCACAAGGCCCAGGTGATTGCCGATGGCATTCGCGGCTTCCGCAACTTCATTTCCCCGATCCTCCCCGGCGGCAAGGTCAGCATCGACGTGGGCGACCACCGCTTCGAGGTGCAGGCCGATCGCGGCGGTGTCATCGATGTGAAGCTGATGGTCGACCTGCCTGCCGGCTGGAACGAGATCCGCCTCCAGGCCCATGACGGCGATGACGCGCAGGCAAAGATTCTCGTGATCGACCAGGCGCAGAAGTTTGGCGTGATCAGCGACGTGGATGACACGGTCGTGGTCACCGCGCTGCCGCGACCGCTGCTGGCGGCCTGGAACTCCTTCGTGCTCTCGGAGCATGCCCGCGTGGCGACCCCCGGGATGGCGGTAATGCTCCAGACGGTGTTGCATGAGCATCCGGGATCTCCGACCATCTACCTGTCCACCGGCGCCTGGAATGTCGCGCAGACCCTGCAGCGCTTCATGTCGCGCAACCTGTTCCCCAAGGGGCCGCTGCTGCTGACCGATTGGGGACCGACCGACCGTTCCTGGTTCCGCAGCGGAATGCAGCACAAGGTCGACCAGCTGCGCCGGCTGGCCGAGGAATTCCCGCATATTTCGTGGGTGCTCGTTGGCGATGACGGCCAGCATGATCCGGCCATCTATGCGGAGTTCGCGCGCCGCTACCCGGAACTGGTCCGGGCGATCGTGATCCGCCAACTGACCCCTTCCGAAGCGGTGCTGGCCGGCGGGCGCTCGCATGAACTGCGCCGGACCACTCCCGGGGTGCGCTGGGTCTACGAGCCGGACGGAGCACGCATCCTGCGGGAACTGGCCAAGCTGGGGATCGTGGGCAACGACAGCACGAACCTGTTGAAGGAAGATTAGCCATGGATGGAACCACCCTGCGGGTGCAGGTGCCGATGCGCTGGGGCGACATGGATGCCTACGGCCATGTCAATAACGTCAACCTGATCCGGCTGATGGAAGAAGCGCGCATCGCCGGCTTCGGCGTGCCCGGCGGCACCGGGGCGCCAGGCGCCCAGCCGCAGGCCGACATCTTCTCGGCGGTGCCGGTCGGAACCCAGATCCTCGTTGTCGAGCATCGGGTGCGCTACTCCCGTCCGCTGGAATACCGCAACGTGCCGGTCAACGTCGATCTGTGGGTTGCCAATATCAAGCCTGCGAGCTTCGACATCTGCTACGAATTCCGCGACCCGGTGGAAGACCACCTGTGCGTCAAAGCGGCCACGACCCTGGCCTATTTCGACCCGGCGACCTCGCGCGTGCAGCGCCTGAGCCCCGAGGAACGGGCAGGGCTCAGCGCATATGAAGGGCCCTCGACCTTCCCGAAGTAAGCACTTGGGCTCCTGTCAATTAGGATTGATCTATCTACCCTTATTAAGACAGGAAGTGATGTTGTGTCCCAGCCCGCTGGTGGTCGCCCGCAAACTGGAGGTCGCCCCGCGCGCCCTCAGGTCCTCCTGCAGGTCCTCAAGCGTGAGAGCATCGCACCGCATCTGGTGCGGCTCACCCTTGGTGGCCCAGGCATCTCAAATTTCGTCGACAAGCCGGTCACTGATCGCTACGTGAAATTCCTGTTCGCCAAGCCCGAGCTGGGACTCGAGCTGCCCTACGACATGGAGGCGCTGCGCGAGCAGCTGGCTCCCGAGGACATGCCGGTTCGCCGCACCTACACCGTGCGCCGCAGCGACATGGAGGCGGGCACCATCGAGGTCGACTTCGTGGTCCACGGCGATGAGGGCCTGGCAGGCCCGTGGGCGCGAGATGCGCAGATCGGCTCGTCCATCTGCTTCTCGGGCCCGGGCGGCATGTTCGTCCCCAAGGAAGAATTCGATTTCCACTTCTTCGCCGGAGACGAAACCGCCATCCCCGCCATCGCCGCATCCCTGGAATCCATGTCCCCGCAGATGAAGGGCCTGGTGGTCATCGAGGTCGCCGACGAGGCCGATGAAATGCAGCTGCAGGCTCCGGCCGGCATGGAGATCCGCTGGATCCACCGCAATGGGCAGTTCACCCCTGAAAGCACCATCCTCGAGTCGGTGATCCGCGAGATCCCGTGGCCCGAGGGCCGCGTGCAGGTCTTCGCCCACGGTGAGCGCGAAGTGATGAAGAAGCTGCGCCACTTCTTCTATGACGAGCATGGAGTAGACCGCCGCGACATGTCGCTATCCGCCTACTGGGCCTACGGCCGCGCCGAAGACGCGTTCCAGGCCGAGAAGCGCACGGACATCGGCAAGATTTTCGCCGATTAGCCTGAGTGCCGTCACCTGATTCGCAGAAGTTAGATCGACCTAAGAAACTATTTGAAAAATTACGCAAAAAGGTATTGACGTTATTGCCGGTTCTTAGGTTATGCTTATTCCAGAGCTTCTCCCGTGTGTGGTCGGGAGAAGCGTCAAGCTTGACCGATATTTATCGGCTAGCTCACTGCATGCCGGGGCTGCTCACCTCGGAGCAGTGAGGGGCGTAGCCGGCTTGAATTAGGGGAATGGAGAATCGGAGGACTTGCTCAGTCGGCCGATTCGTCGAAAAGGGAGCTTATCAAGATTGCACACCTTGATAAGCTCCCTTTCTCGTCCCTAGGGATTTGCTGCATCAAAAGACCACAGCAGTAGGGTCGCCAGATAGCCAGCGCCCCGAGGCGGGGGTGCGACGACCGCACCGCCATCGCGAAGCTTCCCCAGGGCTCGGCGGACGACCAGATCCGAATCGAGGAAAATCTCCGGATCCCGCAATCCGCGCAGCGCCATGTAATTGCGCGTCCATGGGCCCACCCCGCGCAGCGCCTGGAGCTGATCCAGGAATGCCGGTGCGTCGCCAAGCAGGAATTGCCCGCTGAGCTCGAACCATTCGGCCACCGATTGCAGTGTCACCGCCCGCGAAAGCGGGCAGCGTATGATCTGCTGCAATTCTGCAGGCGTGCAGGCGGCCGTTGCGGCAGCCGAGGGGAAGGCCCGAAGGCCTGAGGTGTGCGGCTGGCCCAAGGCATCGACGTAGCGTCCACCCAAGGTCCGTGCCGCCGCCAGGGACACCTGTTGCCCGATGACAGTGGTCGCCAGGGCCTCGAAAGGATCCGGGTAGCTGATCAGCCGCAGGTGGGGGAAGGCCATGGCCAGCGGCTGGTAGCCCGGCAGGGCACCAAGCGCCGCATAGGCCGCACTGGTGTCCTGCTGCAGCCCCAGCCAATGGTTGATGATCCCGGTCAGCCGGGCAACGGATTCCGGCGGGGCGTCATGGGTGAGCGATACGCCGAAGGCATCCAGCCTCAGGGAAATTTCTACCAGGTGTCCCTGCACCTGCAGGATGCGCTGGACCTGGGCCGCGGCGGGGTCCAGCCGCTCCTGGGCTGGCAGCGAATGCAATGCCAGCACCGCCAGCGCGTGGCTGGCATCCAGTGTTCCCGTCGCAGGCAGGCGCAGTTCCATTTGTTTAGGCCCAGATGCCGGAGGTGCCGCGGCGGTGCGAGCCGATCAGGTGGGTGTCCACCATGCCGATGGCTTCCATCAGGGCGTACATGGTGGTCGGGCCGACGAACTTGAAGCCCCGCTTCTTCAGCGCCTTGGCCAGCTCCTTGGATTCCGGGCTTTGCGTGGGGATCTCGGTGAAGGTGCGCGGAGCCGGCGTCTGCTCCGGCTTGAATGACCAGATGAAATCGGACAGGCCGCCCTCTTCGCGAAGCATCAGGGTCGCTTCGGCGTTGGCGATTGTTGCGCGGATCTTGAGCCGATTGCGCACGATCCCTGCATCCTCCATCAGCCGATTGAAGTCATCCTCGGTGAACAGGGCGACTTTCTCGGGATCGAAGTATTCGAAGGCCTGGCGGAATGCCTCGCGCTTGGAAAGGATAATGGCCCAGGACAGGCCCGACTGGAAGCATTCAAGGCTGAGCCGCTCGAAAAGGCCGGCTTCCGTAGTGATCGGCATGCCCCATTCGGCATCGTAGTACGCGCGGAGCATGCCATTCGAAGCGGCCCAGCGAGGGCGCGCCAACCCGTCCTCGCCAACGATGAGATCTTCAGTCATGTTTTCATCTTCCCATCCATCCGGATTCTCGCAGTGTCATGCAACGTTTCGTTTCGCGGCCACGTGGCCTATCATCGTTATATGGCGATAATAGAGTCAGATATCGATGCAGTGGAAGTCCGCAACGGCAAGCTCCAGTTCGCGGCGCTCTTCCATGCGCTCGCCGACCCGACGAGGCTGCTGATCCTTGACCACCTGCGGACCGGGGAGCACAAGGTCAGGGAACTGACCGAGCATCTGGGCCTGGCCCAAAGCACGGTCAGCGCGCACCTGTCCTGCCTGAAGGACACCGGCCTGGTCCGCGTCAGAAGCCAGGGGCGGGCCAGCATCTACTCGCTGGGCCAGCAAGAAGCGCTTGATGCCCTGGCCGCCGCCGCGTCGGCACTGCTGCCGCAGGACGCGGCCCACCACCAGTGGCACGAAGCCCACGGCACGGACCGGAGGGAGGACTGAGCATGGGACACGACCACTCCCACGGCCACTCGCATGACCATTCAGGAGCCAACCGGACCCGTCTGGCGTGGGCCTTCGCCATCACCGCGACGATCCTCGTCGCCGAAGTGGTTGGCGCGATCCTCACCAATTCCCTGGCCTTGCTGGTTGACGCGGCGCATATGCTCAGCGATACCCTGGGGCTCCTGCTCGCGCTGACCGCCGCCAACCTGATCATGCGCAAGCCCACGACGAAGCGCACCTGGGGATTCCGCCGCGCCGAAGTGCTCTCGGCTACCTTCCAATCGGCCTTGCTGCTGGCGGTGGGCATCTATGCCGCGGTCGACGCGGTCCGCCGGCTCTTCGCCCCGGCAGAAGTGCAGCCGGCCGGGCTGCTGGCCTTCGGCATCATCGGCCTGGCCGGCAACGTCATCTCCATGTGGATCATTTCCGCGGGTCGCAACAACAACCTCAACATGCGCGCGGCCTTCCTGGAAGTGGTCAACGACGCATTGGGCTCGGTCGCCGTCATCATTGCCGCACTGGTGATCACCTTCACCGGGTGGATGCGGGCGGACTCCGTGGCGGCCCTGGTGATCAGCGCCCTGATTGTTCCACGGGCCATGAAGCTGCTGGGGGAGACCACCCACATCCTGCTCGAATCCACGCCGAAGGGCGTGGATTTGATCGCGGTCAGGGAGCATTTGGAAGCATTGCCCGGAGTCATCGCGGTGCACGATTTGCACGCCAGCCAGATTGCCTCCAACCTCCCGGTGCTCACCGCCCATGTGGTGGTCGAGGACTCGGTGTTCAGCGCCGGCGCGGCCGGCGGGTTGCTGCGCGAGCTGCAGCAATGCGTGGCCGACCACTTCACCGTGAGCATCGAGCACTCGACCTTCCAGATCGAGCCGGACTCGCACCAGCTCAGCGAACGCGAGCACGGCTGCTAGGCGGACAGCACCGGGTGGAGGCGAACCGCGGCTTCGCTCATCCCCTGGTATGACGTGGCCCCGCTGAACTGGATCCTGGCGGTTGATGCCGGTATGGCTAGGTGATTTGTAGTCTTTCTAATATGACTTCCGAGACTATGCCGAAAACCGAGAACGCGGTCGCCGCCCGCGGCCTGACCAAGACCTACGGGCACGACAGCACAAGGGTCGAAGCCCTGCGCAACGTCACCGTTTCCTTCGAACGATCCCGCTTCACCGCCATCATGGGCCCTTCGGGCTCCGGCAAATCCACGCTGATGCACTGCCTGGCTGGCCTGGACACCGCCGACTCCGGCGAAATCGTCATTGGCGGGAAGAACCTGCTGGAACTGAGCGATGACCAGCTGACCGAGATGCGCCGCGAGCAGATCGGCTTCGTCTTCCAGTCCTTCAACCTGGTGCCCACCATCAGCGCCAAGGACAACATCCTGCTGCCGCTGTCGCTGGCCGGCAAGAAGCACGACCGCGACTGGTTCAACACCGTCATCCAGTCCCTGGGCCTGCGCGACCGGCTGAACCACAAGCCGCATGAGCTCTCCGGCGGCCAGCAGCAGCGCGTGGCGGTAGCCCGGGCGCTGCTCACCCGGCCGGAAGTCGTCTTCGGCGATGAGCCAACCGGCAACCTCGATTCGCGCACCGGCGCCGAAGTGCTCTCCTTGATGCGCACCTCGACCCGCGAAATGGGCCAGACCATCATCATGGTCACCCACGACCCGGCCGCCGCCTCCTACGCGGACACTGTGCTGCTGATGAAGGACGGCAGCATCGTGGGCCAGCTGGATGACCCGACCGTGGCCACCGTGACCGAGGCCCTGGCCTCGCTGGCGGAGTAGTCGATGCTGCACGTAGCCCTCGCCAATATCAAGACCTATGCACGGCGTTATATCGCCGTGGTCCTGGCGGTCGCCATCGGCACCGCCTTCCTCGCGGCCACCCTGGCCGTTAACACCTCGACCCGCGCGACCTTGAAGAACTCGCTGGGCGACACCTACAAGAACGCCGACCTGGTCGCCTTCCAGGACTGGGAACTGGTGCCGGAGGACGATCCCGACTTCGAGTACACCGAACTGGCCATGGAACAGGTCGAGGACATCCGCAAGCTCCCGGAGATCTCCACCGCCTACGGCACCGCCTACGAAACCGGTGAACTGCACACCGCGGACGACGGCTATGGCGTGCTGCTGCAGCCGGTGTCCGCCGAGCAGAACCTCGGCGGCATGGAGCTGCTCGAAGGCCGTGCCCCGCTGAACGCCGACGAGGTCATCCTCGACGACGAGCACGCCGATCGCATGAAGGTCTCGGTGGGGGACACCGTCGGCCTGACCACCTCCGAGTCCACCAAGGACATGAAGGTGGTGGGCATCCAGCGCACCAGCACCGATCCGCAGCTCTCCGGCTACGCCATGGTCGGCCTGCCGGAATCCGTCTGGACGAAGATCGCCGGCGATTCCGGTTCCTTCCAGAACATCGTGATCGATGCCAAGGACTCCCTCCCGGCCGCCCAGCAGGCGCTGGCCGCGTACTTCGCCGAGCACCAGATGAGGGACGTCTCGGTACTGACCGCCGATGAAAAGGTCATCAAGGACGTCGCCATGCTGACGGACGGCACCGACCAGCTCACCGTGGTGCTGCTGGTGTTCGCCCTGGTAGCTCTGGTGGTCACCGGCCTGGTCGTGGTAAACACCTTCAACGTGGTGATCGCCCAGCGCACCCGCGAACTGGCGCTGCTGCGCACCCTGGGCGCCAAGCGCAAGCAGATCCGCAGCTCCGTGCTCATCGAGGCCCTGGTCATCGGCATCGTCGCCTCGGCGATCGGCGTGGCCCTGGCCGTCGCGCTGATGGCAGGCCTGATCCAGCTGCTGCACGTGATGGTGCCGAGCCTGTCCTACGCCACGCTGGCGCTGGATGCCAAGGGCCTGGTGATCCCGGTGGTCGTGGGCATCGCAATGACCGTCATCGCCGCGAGCCTGCCGGCCCGCCGCGCCATGAAGCTCGCCCCGCTGGCGGCCCTGCGTCCCTTCGACGCGGCGAGCGTGAAAAACCGCGCCGGCAAGCTGCGCATCGTCATCGGGATCTTGCTGGCCCTGGCCGGCGCCGGGCTGCTGGCCTGGGGCGCGATCGACGGTTCGCTGCCCATCGCCTTCCTCGGCGGCCTGCTCTCCTTCCCGGGCATCCTGATGCTCGCATCGCTGTTCGTCCCGGCCAGCGTCTTCGGCATCGGCAAGCTGGTGGCCGGGCGCTCGGTGGCTGGCAAGCTCGCCGCCCTGAACGCAGTGCGCAACCCGGGCCGCACCACCGCCACCGCCACGGCCCTGCTGATCGGAGTCACCCTGGTTTCCATGATCATGGTCGGCGGACAGACGGCCAAGTCCAGCCTTAACACTTCCCTGGCCGGAGAGTTCCCCGTGGATCTGACCCTCTCGCTGTATGAGCGCCAGGTCGACGACGCGAAGACCCAGGAACTGGCCCGCGAGCTGGCCTCCTTGGACGGCATCGAGGAAACCTCGACCTTCGTGGCCGGCACCGCGGAAATCAAGGGCCGGGAGGACGAAGCCCCGGTACAGCTGATGGGCGTCGATCCGCAGGGCTTCTCCAAGACCGTGCTGGACCAGAGCATCGTGCCGGCGGACGGGCAGATCATCCGCTTCAACACCGGCACAGAAGAACAGCCCAAGAAGCTGACCGTCGGCGGCAGGGAACTGGACGTCAAGGTGTCCTCCGCGGCGCTGTACCAGGACCTGGTCACCAAGGACACCTTGGAATCGTTGAAGCTGGCCGACTCGGAGAACGAGTACGGCGGCGTGCTGATCAAGGCGGCCCCCGACCTGTCCAACGCCGACATCACCGCCCTGGTGGAGCAGATCGCCGATGTGGCCAACGTCGAGTCGTACATGATCGACGGCGGCGTGGTGCAGAACGCCATGTTCTCCCAGGTCATTGACGTGCTGCTGGCCATCGTGTCCGCCCTGCTGGCCGTGGCGGTGCTGATCGCGCTGATCGGCGTGGCCAACACGCTCAGCCTCTCGGTGCTCGAACGCACCCGCGAGAACTCGCTGCTGCGGGCCCTGGGACTGAAGAAGAAGCAGCTACGGGCCATGCTGGCCCAGGAAGCCGTGCTGATCGGCGGCGTGGCGGCCCTGCTGGGCCTGGTGCTCGGCGTGGTCTACGGACTGCTCGGCGCGCATGCCACGCTCTCGGCGGTCGGCGAGATGTCCTACGAGATCCCGTGGCTGCAGCTGGCCCTGGTGCTGGTAGTCAGCATCGTAGCCGCCCTGCTGGCCTCGGTGACCCCGGGACGCCGAGCCGCGAAGCTCTCCCCGGTCCAGGGGCTGGCCGCCGAGTAGGCCAGCGCCTCGCGACCGGCAGGCAGACGCCCGGGCCCGATGACTTCACGTCATCGGACCCGGGCGTTGCTCGTATACCGTTGGTTCAATGAACATTGAGCTGATGCGTTTTCGCGTGAAACCAGGCAAAATCGAACGAGTCGACCAATGGCTGCAGTTCCTGAATTCCAATATGCCGGCGGTGCTGGAAACCCTGGAGGGGGAGCGGATGTACGTCGAGACGATTTTCAGCGAGACGCTGGACGGGGCCGAATACCTGTACTGGTACAGCATCCAGGGCCACGGCGGTACCGAGGTCCGCGACTCGGCGCACTGGCTCGATGAGAGGCACCTGGAATACTGGGACGAATGCATCGATCCCGATTTCGCCCCGCAGACGCTGGTCACCCGGGTAAGCATGATCCCGCAGCGGATCCGGGAACAGATGCAGTAGCCACGCCGAAGGCAGGCAAGGGCCCGCAGGACGCTTTGCCGGATGCGTGGCGGAACGTCCTGCGGGCCCCGTGCTGTGCCGCGCAGCTAGCGCAGCGTGATGGTGGTGGCCATGGCCGGGGAGCGGCCGGTGGTGACGAAGCCGGAGATATTGGATCCCGGATGCTTGATGATGTCCGTGATGGATCCCAGGTGGCGGCTCAAATCGATTTTGTCTTCCGGGGCTGCCAGCACCAGGTGGAAACCGAACTCCTGCAGCGCGCGGATGCCCGCCGCGGCATATTCGGAGTTGGCCTGGATGAACGCCTCGTCGATCATCACCGTGCCGAAGGAGGTGAACCCGGCGGTGGCGAAGCCGAGCTGGTAGGCCAGCGCGGCGCCCATGATGAACGAGGTGAAGCGCTGCCCCTCGCCGCCGGAAAGGGTGCCAGGTTCCAGCCCGGTCTCCACCTCGCCGTTCGGCTTGTGCTCGTTGCAGCTGATCACCACATGCTGGCGCACGTCCAGCACCGTCGAACGCCAGGCCGAAAGGCCCGGGTCGCTCAGCGCGGAGACCAGCGCCTCCAGCGCCTGGTAGGAGCTGGCCAGCGTGCCCTCGTCCTTGGTGGTGTAGGCGTCCTGCAGCGCGTTCTTCAGGTCCTTGCGGAAGGTGGCCGCCTCCACCGGGATGGAGCTTTCCACCTCCAGGCGCAGCAGCGAGCCGTGCTCGAAGGCCACCTCGCCGAGGATCTGGTTCAGCGGCTTGATGCGCTCGGAAATCATCCGGCGCTCCTCGTCCAGCAGCTGCAACAGGTCGCTGAAGCGTTCGTAGGAACGGTTCGCGAAGTATTCGCGGAACTGCGCCTCATGGTGAGGCAGGCCATCGGCCACAATCTGGTCGTGCAGCTGCGCGTAGTGCTCTGCGGCTTCAGCGGTGGTGCCGTGGGTTTGCGCGTGGGAGGTGCCGAACTCGCGGGCGAAACGGCGGAAGGTTTCGCTCAAGGCGCCACCGATTTCCTGGCGCCGCGACTGCAGGGAATTGAGCTGGCTGCCCAACTGGAGCTTGACCTCGGCAAAGGCTTCGCTGATGTCCTCGCTGGCAGGGCAGTCGCCGGCGGCAACCTGCTGCAGTACCGGGCCCAGCAGCTGATGCTGGCGCAAGGCCGGGGGAATGCTGTCTTCCCATCCGGAATCCAGCTCTTCGCTGGCAGAGAGGATCTGCTGCGCGCGCTGCACCTGCAGCTCAAGATCTGCAATGCGCGAGCGGACCAGCGCGAGGTCGCCGACCAGCGTTTCGGCTTCGGCCTTCGCCGTTTCAATCTGCTGGCGGACCCGGGAGGAGTCCCCGGACAGCGCCAGTGCGTCGCCGAGCTTCTGCTCGCTGCGGCGCAATGCCTCCAGCGCTTCGGAGGCATCGAGCTGGCCGAAAGTCCGCTCGTCGGCAATCAGCGCCTGCAGCAGCTGGGCCTTGGCCACGACCTTGTTCTTCGCCGCGCTGCGCTCGTCGGCAGCCTGCTGGGCCTTGATGATCTTCTCGTCCAGCCGCGCCGCCTTGGACTGCAGCTCGGCGATCTTCGACTCGTTGGTGAAGCCCAGCAGGTACTCGGACGCCGGCAGGGTGCGGGTGTCGCGCTCAAAGGTTCCGGTGCCGGACTTGATCGTGCCGGCCGGGGTGATCGCCTTGGGGTGCACATGCATGGCAGCATCGTTCTCGACGCAGGCCAATGGATAGTCGGCGGTGATCTTGGCTTTCAGCCAGGCCCCGGCGTCGCCCGGCGCGAAGTCCAGCTTGGTGACCAGATCCGCCGGGCCGGCCTGCGCGGTGCGCGGCTGCTGCGAGATATCGCTCCACCTCACACGGCCCAAGCCGTCGAGCCGGTCGATGGCGTGGGTGACCTGGGCGAGCAGCTCGCCCGGAACCAGCAGGGTGCGGGCCAGCGAATGCAGGGACTTTTCAGCGGCCAGGCGCCAGCTGCCGGCATCGGCCGAGACATCCATGAGCTCGCCGGCGAAGGGAAGCTGTTCTTCCTTGAGCGAGCAGGCCGAGGCGATGGCGCGGCGGGCGGCGATCGACCGGTCGTCGATGTTGCTGGCCCGGCGCTGGTAGGAGCGGATCTGCTCGGCCAGGGTTTCTGCGCGCTTGCGCAGGTTGACCAGGGTGGCCATGGCCTCGTACTCGACGGTCTGGGCATCATGGGTAATCGAGCTGAGCTGCTGCAGGGTGCGCGCGGCATTGGCCCGCAGCTCATCCAGGCCGGTGGCGGAGAATTCAAAGGACAATCCGGCATCCGCCGCCTGCTGCTGCAGGGTGCGGATGAGGCTTTCCTTTTCGCTCAGCGCCTTGCGGGCCACATCGGCTTCGCGCTCCAGCAGCATCAGGGAAGCGGAGCCGGCGGAATCGTGGGCGGCTCCCAGCGACGCCAGCTGGTCATCGAGCTGATCCTTGCGCTGGCGAAGCTCGGCCTCGTCGGCCTTGAGCTTGGACAGCTCGGATTCATGGGAGGCCAGGTCATTGCGCAGCACCAGCTGGCGGACCTGGGCTTCCAGGGTGTTCACGTCGCTTTCGAGCAATTGCCGGGTGCTGGCAATCTGCCCGGCCAAGTCGCGGTAGGCCTGGTCCTGCTCGGGCACCTGCGCCAGCACGTCGCGCTGGGCGCGGGCGGTATCCAGCTGGCGGTAGATGCCGCGCAGGTGGGCGAAGTCCTCCACCGCCGCGGCGGCGGCCTTCAGCGTGGCTGGTTCTTCCAGCACCTCATGGCGGAAGAACTGGTTGACGCCCTTGGCCAGGCCCTTGCCGTTCTGCAAGGTGCGCAGCAGAGCGAAAGCCTTGTCGCTTTCCACTCCGAGCCGGCGGCGCAGGCGCTCGATGAACGCCTTGTGCGTGTCGAAGGCTTCGCTGGGTGCCAGAGCCTTGGACAGCGAGGACACAGTGAAGCGGCGCGGTCCGTGGTTTTCCAGCTCCGCGATATCGACCTTGCCCTCGCACAACAGGTAGTGCTTGGAGACCTGGCCTTCCAGACCGGCGTCGGGCAGGTCGAAGACGGCGCCGGCGGTCACGGTATTGCCCATGCCGTCGTCGTAGCTGAGCACAATGGCGCTCCACGTCGCGCCCGGACGCTGGTAGACGGTGCCGGCACTGGTCTTGAACTTGCGCCCGCGCATATAGGAGAACGTGGTGCGGCGGTCCTCGCGGGTGGCCGCATCATTGGCCGATTCGTTCAGCCGGGGAGTGGCGAAGAAGACGTGGCCCATCGCATCGAACAGGGTGGATTTGCCTACGCCCGGATGGCCGGTGACCAGCGTGCCGGCACGGTCCACCGCCAGATCATGCAAGCCGTGGAAGGTGCCCCAGTTGACGATCTGTACTCGGCTCAGGCGATGCTGGCCTGGGTTGAGCGCCCCGCCCAGCGGGAGAGTCATTTCAATGCTCATCGGTTACTCCTGCACCAACTCGGGGGTCTGCTCTGCGAGGTCTTCAGTGTCATCGGCGGCCAGGCTGAACGCCGGGTCATTGGCGTCGATGGCCGCAATGTAGCGCGGGATGTCCTGGATATTGGTGATCGGCAAGGCCATCGCCAGTGCCGGGGAAATGCGGAACTCGTTCTCCAGCTCGGTGCCGGTGAGCAGGCGCAAGGACTGCAGACGGGTGATAGCGGCATCGCAGGATTCGGCAAAGCGCTTGTCGTCACGGTCCGATGCCTGGCGGTGCTCAGCCAGGATCTCGTGCATGCCTGCCCGCGAAATCACCGCATCGCTGCCGCTGCCCGAATGCTGCTCCAGCAGCAGCCGCAGGCGCAGGGCCAGCAGGGTTTCATCGCGCTTCAGCGGACGGCGCGGAGCGATCGGGGAGGTGTGGACCTGTTCGATCTGGACCGGGGCCAGCATGGCGATCTTGCGATCCATGTCCAGCCGCAAGGCCAGGAAAATCTCGGAGAAGTAATCGCTGATGCCCTGCTGCTGGTCCAGCAGCAGCTGCCACGCCGAAGGATCGGTGGATCCGTCCAGGTAGGGGCCGCGCAGCAGCCGGACCAGCAGCTGGCGCAGCGGCAGCGTGAACTTTCCGGTATCGCCGTCGAATAGCGGGTCGGTGATCGGTGCGGCGTATGAATCGCTCGTGGTCATAGCGGCTCCTTCGTAAAGCTCAACGCGGGCAGGATAGCGGTTCGCTGAGAACCATCGAGTTGCTGGAATTCAATGCTGAGCAGGTCGCTCTCGTTCAGCGGCTCGCCATTGGTGCGCCCGATCTCCACCAGGGCGCGAATCGTATTCAGGTGCCGCTGCTCGGCATCCAATGATTCAAAGACGTCATCGAGCCGAACCGAACCGGAACCGGACTGGCCCAGCTGCCGGGTGATGGATTCACGCAGCAACTGCATGTCGGCCTGGGGTGTCGACGGGTTGCGCACAATGTCGGCTTCGCTGAATTCCGGCGTCTGGGCCAGCGGCGGCGGAGCCACATGCTCGGAGGGATCGTAGATTCCAAGCCCGGCAAGGGTGATGAACTGCGGGGCGAACAGCTCCATGGGGGCCAGGCCGCTGCGCGGCTTCAAGCTCGTGGACTTGCTGATCGCCAGTTCGGCTTCGCGCACTGCCTGGCGCAGCAACTCTGCCTGCTTGTAGTCCTCGGACTGGACGAAGGCGTGCAGGGACTCGGAGAGCTTGCCGTAGGAGGCATGGACTTCAGCCGCCTGGCGGCGCAGTTCACGCAACAGGTTGGTGAGGATCTGGCGTTCGGGGGTTTCCAGATCATCGACGAAGTCGCGTTCCAGGACCTCGGCCAGTGCCGCGCGGAACCGCTGCTGCGCTTCGGGGGAATTCAAAAACTCGGTGAATCCGCTGAAGGTTTCGCCTTCGGCGGTGGAGCGCAATTGGCGATCGGCTTCCAGCACCTGGCCCACGGCGACGCCCTTGGCAGTGGACGCATCCAGAATGCCTTCGCGCAGCGAGTGGAGCATGTCCTGGACGCCATCGCGCATGCGCCGGAAATCCGCAGGCAGGCTGGAGGCCAGATCGAGCACTGAACGGGTGGCCGACAACGCGGTGGTGCGGGAGAGCACCGCCGGATCGTCCCCGCTGCGCAGCTGGTCGATTTGGGCTTGGCGCAGCGCGATCTGGGATTCGAGGGCACGGATACGCGCTTCGGGATCCGGATCCGTCTCGTGGGCCAGCGACTCCAGGGACGAGAGCAAAGTGTTCAGGCGCGAGGAGTTCAAATGCGAATCGTCGGTGGAGAAATCCGCCAAGAAGCGCAATGTGCGCAAGGTCTGCGCACTGGGTTCATAGACGAAGCGCCCGTCAATCAGCGGACGAGCCAGGATCCCCTGCTTGACCCAGGTCTCGGCGAAATCCTGGGCCGAATAGGACGCAGGGATCTGGTCATCGCTTTTGCGTGCCTGCTTCAGGAAGGAATCCAGCGAGGCATGGAAAAGCTCCAATGCGATACGGGAACGATCTGCGGTGAACTCTGCACGGATGAACGCCACAGCCCACGGCTGGGCGGTCAGAAGCCGATACGCTGCCGAGCTTTTGAACTGCTGGGACTGAAGCCACAAACTATTCGCGCGGTGCGAGGGCTGCATGTACTTCCTTGATCTTTGAAATGCCTAACCAATCAATTCTAAATCATTGGACTCCTTCCAAAATGTGAGCTCCCTAAAAGCTGGATGATAGGCAACGTTCTGCTTCGACATTTCATCGCGAAAGGGTTTTACCCCCAGCACTACCTGTGTAGGGTCGAAAATAGCAGATGACAACTAGTTTTCTTCCGGCCCTGCAGGCGCGGTGGAGGTCATGGAGGTCGCAGCCAATGAAAAACCTACGCATTGTGATTTCGCTCGGGCTGGTGCTGGGCCTTGCCGCGTGCAGCACGGCGCAACCGCCCTCAGCACCGTCCACGGATCCCGCTGCCATTGAAAAGGCCGAGCAGGAAAAAGCACGCGTGGACGGCGTCAAGGCCGAGATCAACCGGCTGGCTGACGGATACGACTATGACGCGGCGATCAAGCTCGCCAAGGAGGACAGCGCCGAAGAGCTGAACCAGATGGTTGGCGGCCTGGAAGATGAGAAGAGCCAAGTTTCGGCGTGGGATGAGCCGGACCAGATACCCCACCTGTTTTTCCACTCGCTGATAGTCGATCCGGACCGGGCCTTTGACGGCGGAAACAGCTCACAGGGCTACGCCAACTACATGGTGACCCAGAAGGAATTCGCGGCCATTCTCGAAGAACTGCATGAGCGCGACTATGTGCTGGTCAACCCTGAAGACTTCGCTTCGCCCGATAAGCAGGGGCAGATGAAGTACCGGGACATCATGCTTCCCAAGGATAAGAAGCCACTGGTGCTGTCCGTTGACGACCTGAGCTATTACGAATACATGGATGGCGATGGCTTCGCCAGCAAGCTGGTGCTGGACAAGGAAGGCAAGGTCCGCAACGAATACGTAGATGCGGAAGGCGAAACGCACGTTGGAGCATACGACGTCACCACCATGGTCGATGACTTCATCGCCGAGCATCCCGACTTCAGCTACCGCAATGCCCGCGGCCTCATCGCGATGACCGGATACAACGGAGCCTTCGGCTACCGCACCTCGGCCAGCCAGTACCCGGAAAGCACGACGCTAGAAGCCGACCAGAAGATGGCCACGAAGATCGCCGAGGCGATGAAGGACAGCGGTTGGGTGTTCGCATCGCATTCGTGGGGGCACATTGCCACCGGGACCGACAGCATGGGCCGGCTCAAGCGCGACATGAAGCTGTGGAAGGACGAGGTGGAACCGATCGTGGGAAAGACCGGCCACTTCATCTATCCATTCGGATCGGATATTGCCCGGACCCAACGCTACTCAGGTGCCCGCTACGAGTTCTTCAAGGAGCAGGGCTTCGACTACTTCTACGGCGTTGACGGAACCATCCGCGCATGGATGCAGCAAGGAGATGAATACCAGCGGCAGATGCGCATCAACGTGGACGGGTTGCAGTTCGCCAAGGAAGAACGCGGCGACCGTCCAGTTCTGGACAGCTTCTTCGATGTTCAGGACGTGATCGATCCGGCCCGCAAGTGACCGGACCAATCCGCACCCAAGCTACAAGGCCATGAACGCACCGAGCTGGGAGAGCGTCGACGGGTTGGACGGCAGGTAATCGGTGAGCCGTTCGCTGCGCACGATGACAGCCTTCCATTGGCCGCGGGAAATCGCCACATTGATGCGATTGCGGTTGAGCAGGAACTCGATGCCACGCGATGCATCGGCGGCGCTGGAACACGCCATGATCACCAGCACTACCGGGGCTTCCTGGCCTTGGAACTTGTCGACCGTTCCCACCCTGACATCCGGCAGCCCCTCGGCTTCCAGGACCTCGCGCACCAGATTCACCTGCGCGTTGTAGGCGGCTACCACCAGGATGTCGTCGGCGGCCAGCGGACGGGCCGGCTTGCCGGAGCCCGGGCTCCACAGCATGCCCAGATGCTCGCGCACCAAGCGGACAATGGCCTCCGCTTCTTCCACGCTGCTGACGGTATTGCCCCGGTGCTCAACGAACACCGTTTCGACCCCGGCTTCGGTGCCTTCCAGCACCCGCAGCCCGGCGGCATCCGCCGAGAACAGCTGGTGGTCATAGCTCAACGCAGACACCTTGGCGCACAATGCCGGGTGCATCCGCCATGAAGCCGCCAGGAAGTAGCCCAACTCGGCGGGCAGCACCGGTTCGCCACCGGAGAGCCAGCCCAGCGCGGATTCATCCACCGGCTGCGGATGGGTGCCCTGGGTGACCTGCGGCAGCTGCTGAGGATCTCCGAGCAGCAGCAAATTGCGGGCCGCGCGGGAGACCGCCAGCGTATTGGCCAAGGAGAACTGCCCGGCCTCATCGATCACCAGCAAGTCCAGGCTCCCGGCAGGAACCTTCGAACCGGTCAGCGTCCAGGCGGTGCCTCCAATGAGCGCGCCGCCGGGTGCATCCAGCACCTCGGCCACGGATTCCTTGGACGTGCCGGTCCAAGGCACCGGATCCTTGTGCTTGACTTCCTTGGCTACCACCTCGGGATCCACCCCGGCTTCCACGGCCTTGCGCAGCACATTCTCGACCACCGCATGGGATTGGGCCACCACCCCGATCTTCCATCCGTAGTCGATGAGTTCACGGATCACATGCGAAGCGACGAAGGTCTTGCCGGTGCCCGGGGGACCCTGCACCGCTAGATAGGAATTGTCCAGGTCCTTCAGCGTCTTGACCACGGCAGGATAGACCTGGGCCTGGCCGTCGACCAGTTCCGGTTCAACCGGCGCCGACAGGGTCTTCAGGCGTGGCGGAATCCGCCGCAGGATGTCGATGCCCGGCCGTTGCGGGAGCACCGGCACGGTGGCGCCAACTTGCTGGGCGATCTCGGTGAGCGCCGCATCGATGCTCACGGTCGCCAACGGCTTGTCGGGTGCCAGAGCGCAGGGAAGTGCACCGTAGGCAGGAATCTTGCCGCTGGATTTCTCCGCAATGGTGATCCAGCCTTCTCCGAGCTCAACCACCGTGGCATTGAATGCGCCGCCGCGCACGGAGTCGTCCACTGCCATGCCCTCGGGCAACGGGGCATCGAACATGGCGAACACCGAAGAGCCGGGGGAGAGCAGCGAGCCTTCGGCCAGCGTTCCCTGCAATTTCGTCACCCGCGTGTAGGTGCGCGCCCGCTCGGTGGCCTTATGCCAGTCCTCGAGCACTTCCCCCGAGTTCACGATGAAGACCCCGCGGACATCGCTCCAGTCATCCATCGGCGCGGACAGCCGATCGAAGTGCTCCCACCAGAATTGCTTCTTCTCGCGGCGGTTGTACCCGGTCGCGGCGGCGACCATGGCGATCGCCCGGTCATCATCGCTCAGCGCCTGGCCGTGGGGCAGCTGCGCCAGGTAGTCCTGCAGCCTCAGCTCCTCGGGGGTGGGCTCGTACTCCTCGTCAGCCGCGGGAGGCTCGGGCGTGTCCTGAAGCGTGCCGGGCGCCTGGTCGATGAGCGTGAGCAGCCAATCCCGCAGGCGCAGCGTGGACAGGCAGTCGTACTCGTTGTAGTCGGCAATGGAGGCCAGGATGGATGCAGCTGCATCCTCGTCCTCCGTGTCCCGCGCCAGCATGTACTGGGCGTAGGCGACCACCGACGCACCGGCATCGGTGACATCGCCGGAGCGCAGGTGCTCGCCCATGTAGAGCGGTTCAAGCTTCTTGATGGAGTAGGAGCGGGTGGACACCACCAGGGCATTGCGCACGGTCTCATAGAGATCGACGAGCAGATTCTCGCGCAGCCACTGGTCGACTTCGTCCTCGCCGGCGATGTGCACCTGGGAGAGCTTGCGCAGCGCAGTCTTCTCGTAGGGCGCGTAGTGGTAGACCTTCATCTGCGGGTAGCGCTGGCGGCGCTCCTCGACATAGGCGATGAAGTCCAGGAACGCTTGGCGTTCCTCGGCGCGGTTATGCGCCCAGAACGGCTTGAATACCGGCGCACCGGTGTCGTATTCGACAACGCCGAAGAGGTATTCCAACCCCCAGGAACCATCGGACGGGTCCTGGTAGAGCGGGTCGCCCTCGAAATCGAAGAAGATATCTCCCTGGTCGGGGCGCGGCAGGGAAGAGATCGGGCCGGCGTTCTTCACCCGGTAGGACACGCCGTGGGCGCTGCCATCCGCGGTGGCCAGGCCCAGCTGCATCTTGGCCTGGTCGGTGACGCGCTGCAGCGCGGTGCGCGGCTCGGCGTCGAGCCCGGCGAGCTGGTCAATGGTCGTAATGCCGCGGGCGCGCAGCTTTTCACGCTGCACCATGGACATCCCGGCAACCAGCAGCAGGTCGCGTGATGCCTGGGCCTGCTCTTCGCAGTAGTCGCACCGGCCGCACAGGCGCAGCTCGTCGGAATTCCACTCGACCGGCTGGTTCTTCGCACGGTGCTTGTGCACCATGGCCAGGAAGCGTTCGCGTTGGGCCCGGAAGACCGGCAGCACCTCGTCAACGCGGTGCACCGAGTGGGTCCCGTCGCCGAGGACCAGTGTTGCCGAGGTGGATACAGGGATGTCCTCTGCCAGCATCTGGTCGGCGTAGGCCGCGATCTGCAGCAGCGCGCTGACCCTGGCATGGCGGGCGAGCTTGGTATCCCAGACGGCCCAGGTGCCATCCGGCTGGCGGACCAGGAAGTCGGCAAAACCAAGGAAAGCCCCGTCGAAGAAGGTGGCCTGGAAAATGACATCGGCACCGTTGCGAAGCACATCCATGGTCGCTTCGTGGGCTGCCCGCAGGCCGGCCGGGGTTATCTGCGGACGGTCGGCGAACTGCTTGACGCCGGTCCCCGTCTGAGGGTCGTAGTCGCCGTAGGTCGCGATCAGCTCCTTGAGGACGTTCTGCTCATGGGCGTCGCCAAGCGCCGCCGTGCGTTCGAGCATCTCGTCCCGTGCCATATCCGGCTTGGGACGCAGGCCGAGCTTCACATCCAGCAGGTACAGGGACTGGTAATTGCAGTCAACAGAGACCGACAGGTCGCTCGCTGAGAAGATGAACTGATCATCCAGGAAGAACACGGGGCCTGGGCCTTTCGCTGACTCGATTCTTACCTAGTCAACGTAGCACCAGACCCCGACAGATTCACTGTTCCCGTTTAGGAGAGCTCCTCTGCCTTCTTCTTGGAACCGCCGAGCACCAGCGAGAGCAGGGCCACGCCGGCAGTCACCGTGTTCACTGCTGGCCACGCGCCGATTTTCTTGGCCAGCGGATGGGACGCACCGAAGCCGCCGAGGTACGCGCTGGCCAGGGCCACCGCCTTGCCGGTTCCGGCGTCCTTCTTCCACAGCAGGAACGCGCCAACGCCGGCGGCACCGAGCACTACCGCGGCCAGCGGACGCTTCTTCGTGGCGCGGCCGGTAGCGTAGCCGCCCAGCAAACCGGTGGTGGCCAAGGCAGTTGAAGCGATGCGGGACATGAGACTCCTCCAAGGGATATAGCAAAGTGTTTCGCTATGCAGACTATGCCTGCCACCTGTGATGTTTCCCAGAATGCCGGGAAATGCGCTCGCCGGACAGCCGGTAGCAGGCCGGGCTTGCAAGAATGAGTCATGTTGGATGCCACGAAGGAGCAGGAATGAATCTAGATATTGCCCAGGCTTGGGACCGGCTCGCGCAGCCGGTGGACGTGGCCTTGAACCAGTGGCAGTGGCTGATCCTGGCGTTCCTGATCCTGGTCTTGGTAGTACCGCGTCCGGTATGGCGTATCACCGGGCTGTACTCCACGCTGATCCATGAGCTCGGCCATATCGTAGCGGCCTTGTTCACCGGCAGGTACGTGGCTGGCTTGCGGTTGGGCTGGGACCATTCCGGGGAAGTGCGCAGCATCGGCCGGGGCAAGTTCTCCGTCATCATTGCCGGGATCTTCGGGTACCCCGCACCCATTTGGGTTTCAGCGTTGATGCTGTGGGGGATATCTGCGGGCTATGCCGGGCGGGCCCTGGGAATTTATGCGTTGCTGTTCCTGCTGGCGCTGGTCTTCGTCCGCAATTGGCCGGCCTTTGTCGTGTGCACGATCAGCGCAGCAGTGGCATTGGGAGTGGTCTTCTTTGCGCCGGTCGATGCCTACCTGTATCTGGCATTGCTGATTGCCGGGTTCCTGCTGCTGGCGGGCTTGAAGGACTTCGTGAAGCTTCTTGCGGTGCACCTGTGGAGACGCAAGGATATTGCCCAGTCCGATGCGTACTCGATCGCTGCGGCGACGCAAACCTTTCCTTCCTTGTGGTTATTGGCGATCGCGATTCTGGGATCCGGAGGCCTCTGGTGGGCGCTGTTGAGCCTATCTGGACTGTTATGAGTCCCGGCGCAAATCGCGTTTGGCTTTCATTCGGCCAGCGGTCCAGGCGGCCGCGGCAACCAGCCCCATGGGCAGCAGCTTCATCTTGCGTTTCGGACTGGTTGAGGGATCCGCTTCCATATCCTCCAGCGGGTCGCCACCGTGCTTGATCCGGATCTCCTGGGCCTGGACCAGGTCCTTGTACGAGGCCAGTTCCTGCTTCGCTATCAAAGTGTCATCGCGCAGCGGAAGCAGCACATCATCAACGGCCGGCATGCCGGTACGCAGCTGGCGGAGGCGGATGAATTCGATATCCACCAAGGCCCCGAGGAGCAAAGCGATATTGCTGATCCAGCAAGCAAGGACCAGGATGATCACGCCGCCAATGGTTCCATAGGTGGCGGAGTAGCTGGCGAACTGCGAAACGTAGATGCCGAAGCCGAAGACCGAGAGCCCCAGGATTACCAGAGCGGTCAGGGTACCGGGCGAGAACCAGCGGAATTTCGTCGGCTTGACGTTGGGGGTGAAGTAGTAGAGCAAGGCCAGAACCAGCAGCAGCATGATGAGCATCAATGGCGGCTTTGCGATATTCAGCATGAGCACGAAGCTGTCGCCCATGCCGATGATGTTGCCGATTGCGCGGGCGACGGAGCCCGAAGTCAGCAGGAGCACCAAGGTTACGACGGCAACGAGCATGATCAGCACGGTGATCAGGAACATTTGCGGGCGGCGCTTCCACTGCGGGCGGCCTTCCGGTGCACCGTAAAGCCGGTTCAATGCGCGGCTGAATGCCGTGACATAGCCAGAGGTACTCCACAAGGCGCCGAGTGAACCGACGAGGATTGCCCAGAATGTTCCGCTGGCCTGGGATGCCAAGCCTGCGAGCAGCTGTTCGGCGGTGTCGAGCAGCTGCTGCGAGTCGCCGCTTGCCGATTCACCGTTCGGGGCGAGACTCTGCTCGAGCAGCTCCATGATCCATTTGGTGCCGCTTTCGCTGGCACCGGCCAAGGACAGCAGCGAAATCAAGGCCAAGAGGCCGGGGAACATGGCAAGGACCATGAAGTAGGACAGAGACGCCGCTATATCCAGCCCGTCATTGCGGAAGAATTCCCGCAGGGCACGGGGATAGCAGCTCAAGGACTCCTTGAACCGTTCTTTCGTCATGCTGTTTCCCAGTGGCATCGAGTTCCCCTGTCTGACTGATGAAATCAAACCTACAGTTCCGGCTTCTTGAATCACATTACCTAAGGGCAATTTAGTTGACACGTTGCTGGAACTGCGTGGTGTGTTTATTGCACGCTGAGATCTTGAGGGCGTTGAGAGCCGAGGGGATCTGCCGGGGAGAAATTGCCTCGTTCCGAATGCCGTGCATGCTGCGTAGCGGATCCAGATTGTGCAGCTTCGTCGATGCGGAAAAGCAGCCTTGAAGGGTGCTGGAAACCGCCCGTGAGTGGATTGCAAGCTATATCACAGTGTCCTGATAAATATCCACTTCATCCGAGTAACATTTTCGTCGCTTGATCAGGGGTTCGGAGCGATTTCGCGGCCAGATTTTAAATTTTTTTCTGACCAATTGACCTGTATTTACGGGGTTTCTGACCGTTTCCTGAGTTGCGATGGTGGTGGGTTGGTGCGTTATGGTCTTTCATAACGTTTCGATAACACTCGCAGTGTTATGGGGAAACAGGTACTGCCGGGACTTCCAAACCGCTCGCCAGGGCAGTATTTAATCAAAGTCGAAATGCGACGCTGAGCGGTGCACGAGGATGGTCTAGGAAGACCTGAGCGCGGGAAGGGCAACTGGAGAATCATGATCCAGCAGAAGACTAAGAACTTGATCCGTCGCGGTGGAGCCTCGCTGGCCGCCGTAGCAGTTGCCGGCACCGCAATCGTTGCCGCAACCGCACCAGCAAACGCCGCAAGCACCTGGGACAAGCTGGCCCAGTGCGAGTCCGGTGGCAACTGGTCGATCAACACCGGCAACGGCTACTACGGTGGCCTGCAGTTCTCGCTGTCCACCTGGAAGGCGTTCGGCGGCTCGGGCATGCCGCACCAGGCTTCGAAGGCCGAGCAGATCCGCATTGCAACCAAGGTCCAGGCATCGCAGGGCTGGGGCGCATGGCCAGCATGTACTGCAAAGCTGGGCATCAGCGGTTCCCCTTCGGGTTCCTCGACTCCGCAGAAGCAGGCTCCGAAGCAGCAGGCAGCCCCTAAGCAGCAGGCCGCACCAAAGCAGCAGGCAGCTCCGAAGCAGCAGTCGGCACCGACCCAGAAGCAGGCTCCTAAGCAGCAGGCAGCTCCAAAGCACGCTGCTCCAGCTCCGAAGGCACCAGTGTTCAACATTGATGTGACCGACTCGGGCAAGGACTACACCGTCAAGTCGGGCGACACCCTGGCCAAGATTGCCGACAAGCTTGGCGTCAAGGACTGGCGTGGCCTGTTCGTCTTGAATGACGACCAGCTGTCCAACCCCGACTACATCATGGTTGGACAGACCCTGAACGTTCCAGCGAACTAATTTCGCTGAGCTTCCGAAAACCCGCATCGCGTACTTCTGCGCGCTGCGGGTTTTCTGTATTGAAGCGGCCGGCAGCGGAACGGTGGTCTTGCAGGTATAGGCTGAGCAGCATGCTGCATTCCGAAGAAGAGCGCGCGTCCATGGAGCACGTCCTGGGCTCTGGGTTCCATGAGCATCAGTTGCTTGAGACAGCAGGCAACTGGCCCGTTTCCGGGCCCATAGCCTGGTGGGGTGGTCCTCTGGATGTGGAGCAGCTCGCGGCACGATCCGTCGGGTTGGTCTGCTCTGCACTCAATGCGCTTGCTACTCCGCCACTGCGGGCGGCATCAGCGACGGCGGACATCGCAGCTGCTTTTGCGTCCTCTGCCCACCTGCGGATCGCGGGGGAGAGTACGCAGGGTTTTGCCCCGCACTCGGGCTTCTACCGAACAGCCGATGGCTGGATCAGGACGCACGCGAATTACCCTCATCATGAGAGTGCGCTCAAATCTGCATTAGGGATGTCCTCGGGTAGCGGCATAGCCGATGCGCTGGCAGGCCTGCCGGCACATGATGCCCAGGAGCGCATCGTGGCGGCCGGCGGCGTTGCCGCGCGGGTGCGATCCCGGCAGCAGTGGCTCAGCTCCGCCGAGGGCAAGGTGGCAGGCAACGGGCACTGGGCACAGTTCAGCATGCGTCCGCTCGCTTCGGCACCGTTCTGGAAATATGATCCGCGTGCGGGATTGCCCCTTCAAGGGTTGAAAGTCCTGGATCTCACACGGGTGATCGCCGGACCCACCGCCACCAGAACCCTCGCGGCCTTCGGTGCCCAGGTCTTGCGCGTGGACGGTCCGCGGCTTCCGGAACTGCCTTGGCAACATGTCGATACCGGGTTCGGCAAGCGCAGCACGGTGCTCGATGCGAAGAGCGCAGCGGGGCGGGCTAAGATCCATGAACTGCTGCAGGGTGCCGATGCCGTCATCCTGGGCTATCGCCCCGGAGCCTTGGCCGCGGCGGGGCTTGGCCGGGATGAATTAGCCCAGCGCTATCCGCGGCTGATTATCGCTGAACTGGGTGCGTGGGGCTATTCCGGGCCCTGGGCCCAGCGGCGCGGGTTCGACAGCGTCGTGCAAGCCGCCACCGGCATTGCGCAGGCCTATAGCGGCGACGGCAGGACTCCCGGCGCTTTGCCGGTGCAAGCCTTGGATCATGCCACCGGCTACGGGCTGGCTGCTGCAATCATTGCCCTGGCTGGCACCCGCAGCGCCCAAGGACGAACCGGGGCGGTGCGATTCTCCTTGGCTCGGACGGCTCATGCCCTGTTCGCCTTAGATGAAGAGCGCGAATGCCCTGCTGATTTCGGCAGTGGCGTGCAGCTGCGGCAGATGGACAGTTCTTACGGGATGCTTGAATATGTTCCACCGCCCTTCAGCTTTGCAGGCCATGCAATGGATTATCCCCATCCGCCGGCGCCGTACGGAGAAAGCAAACCAGCCTGGAGCTAGGAAGCCAGCAGCGAGCGGGCGAAGTGCAGGGCCGGTTCCTTGAAAGCCGAGGACAGTGTCAAGAAGCGTTCCCGGCTGTCATCGCCAGGCCAGTGCGCGGGCAGCATGGATCCGGGCAAACCGGGGTCGAGGTAGGGGAGCGTGCGCCATGAATCGACCATCGCCACATATCCCCGATAGGCGCTGGATGGAGTGCTGTCGCTGGCATCGAGGGAATTGGTGTTCTCCAGGAATGCCTGATGCAGCGCGGCCAGGCGCTCAAGATCCCACCATGCACTGGCGGCCTGCTGCGGCGTGCCGGGGAAGTGCGGCTGCTGCGCAGTGAACAGCGTTGCGTGCTGCCTGGCGCCCAAAGCCATGAGCACTGCCGTGGCTTCCTCGCGCAGGTACTCGGGGAAAATCCATAACCCGGATCCCAGCATGCCTCCGCCAAGCTGCAGGAAATGCTTGCGTACCTGATGGCGCACGGAGCGCAGGCTCTCCGGCAGCGAGTAGGCGACCAGGCACCAGAGATCAGCGTCCGACATCTGCCGTGGCGTGAAGATTCTCCGGGTGCCGCGCTCGAACATCTGCTGCGCCGCGCTCGGCACGCCCAAGGTGGATGGCTGCCCGGCTTCCAGCACTCCGCGGTCGATCAGCCGGGAGATGGCGGTCTGCGCCGCAGGAGCCGAAATCCCGGCGGCCTGTGCCAGCTCCACGATGCGGGTTCGCGCCACTGGTATTTTCTCGTGCCTGATATACAGGCCGGTGATCGTCCGGATAATCGATGTCGCGCTTCCGCTTCGCGCCTCGAAATCATCGAGGCTCAGCGCGGTAAGCGAGGTGCTACTTGCCAATTTCGGTACGCACCGCGAACAGTTCCGGGAAGAAGGTCAGATCCAGGGCGCGCTTGAGGAAATCGACTCCCGAAGAACCGCCGGTGCCGCGCTTGAAGCCGATGGTGCGCTGGACGACGCGCATGTGCCGGAAGCGCCATGCCTGGAAGTTGTCCTCGACATCCACGAGGTCCTCGCAGGCCTGGTAGAAGCCCCAGCGGGTGTCCTCGGATTCGTAGATGTCCTTGAAGACCGGAACCAGCGCCTCCTGGAACGCCCATGGCTTGGTGACGTCGCGGGACAGCACTTCGTCGGGAATGCTGTAGCCATGGCGGGCCAAGGCGGCCAGGAAGACGCCGTAGAGGCTTGGTTCGTGCAGCAGCTTGGACAGCAGCTCGTGCGCCTTGGGATCTGCCTCGTGGACCTTGAGCATGCCTTCATGCTTATTGCCCAGGATGAATTCGACGGCACGGTACTGGAAGGACTGGAAGCCGGAAGACGAGCCGAGGAAATCGCGGAACTGCGCGTACTCGCGCGGCGTCAGGGTTGCCAGCACCGACCACTGCTCGGTCAGGGTCTTCTGGATGTGCTTGACCCGGGCCAGGCATTTCAGCGCCTTGCCGAAGTCGTCGACGCCCAGCAGGCGACGAGCCTCGATGAGCTCGTGGAGCATGAGCTTGAGCCACAGTTCGCTGGTCTGGTGCTGGATGATGAAGAGCATTTCATCGTGGTGCTCGGGAACGCTGACCGGATGCTGCGCGGACAGGATGCGGTCAAGGTCGAGGTAGCTGCCGTAGGACATCGTGTTCTTGAAATCGGTGCGGACGCCTTCTTCGATTTCGCGCTGGTTCTCGGTCTGGGGCTGCGGGGTGCTCATACGCTGATGTTATCAATAACATTGCGATCGTCACAATACTGAAAAAAGCGGCTCCCGCTACGAGCCAAAATGTTTTTCGGCAAATGGGAATACCTCGGGCGCCCCCGCCGTTGATACATGCATACGCATATAAATCGTGAAAGGCAGGAACCGTGAGCAAGTCAGTAGTCGTCATCAGCGGTGGACTGGGAACCCCATCAAGCTCCTCGCTGCTCGGTGGGCAAATCGGACAGAATATTGCCACCCAGCTGGCTGCCGCTGGTGTGCAGGCCGACGTGGCCAATATCGAACTGCGTGAGCATGCTGGTGAGATCACGAACAACATGCTCACCGGTTTCGCCGCCCCGGGCCTGCAGAAGGTCATCGATGCGGTAGTGGGTGCCGACGTGCTCGTGGCAGTGACCCCGGTCTTCACCGCCTCGGTCTCCGGCCTGTTCAAGTCCTTCCTCGATATCCTGGACCCCAAATCGCTGAGCGGGAAGCCGGTCGTGCTCGCCGCCACCGCGGGAACCCAGCGCCACCAGCTCGCCATTGACTACGCCATGCGCCCGATCTTCTCCTACCTGCGGGCGCAGATCATGCCGACCACAGTCTTCGCGGCCTCCGAGGATTTCGGCGGGCAGGGACTGTCCGGCACGCTGGCCGATCGCGCTCGCCGGGTTGCGCGGGAAGTCGTCCTGGCACTGTCGCTGAGCGAAGGCGAACTATCCGCGGACGCGGATTTGGGCGACACTCGTTCCATCGCCCCATCGGTCAGCGAATTCGCCGATCCCGATGACGATCTCACCTCATTGCCGTTCGAAGCGCTGCTGGCGAACCTCAAATCCGGTTCCTGAGCCGGCCTGCTTCCATCATTCTGGCCCCGTCGTCCTGCATCCATTCGGAGTGCTTGGGAGCGGGGCCAATTTTCTTCACCCATGCTTTCTTCCGCAGTGGCATCGAATTGCCGTGAAAGCGAAGCAATATGTTAGTACGATGTGCCATCAATACCGAACCTCGGTACGATCAAGAACCGTGAGCTAAGTCATTTCTCCGAGATGACGGCAGCTGAACGAGGTTTGAAGAGTAGTGAAAGGTGTAGCCGTCGATGCTATCCGAGGAAACAATCACGGCCATTGCCGATGAGCTGGTCCAGGCCGGCGAGACGCGGACTCCGGTGCCGCGCCTGACCGCGCGTTACCCAGAAATGACGGTAGAGGATTCCTACCGCGTCCAGAACCTGTGGCGCCAGCGGTCCGAAGCAGCCGGCCGTGTGCTGGTAGGCCGCAAGATCGGCCTGACCTCCCGCGCCATGCAGATGGCTACCGGAATTACCGAGCCTGACTACGGGATCATTTTCGACGACATGGTCTACGATTCCGGCGCCAAGCTGAAGTGGGAAGACTTCACCGGCGCCCGCGTGGAAATGGAACTGGCCTTCAAGCTCAAGAAGGATATCGAAGGCCCGCGGGCGAATATCTTCGATGTGCTCGACGCTACCGAATACGTCATCCCGGCCCTGGAAATCCTCGATGCCCGCGTGGAGATGGAAGGCCGCACGATTGTGGACACCATCAGCGACAACGCGGCCATGGGCGCCATGGTGATCGGCGGCAACCCGGTCAAGCCCGAGAGCATCGATCTGCGCTGGGTCTCCGGCATCTTGTTCAAGAACCAGACCGTCGAGGAAACCGGGGTCGCAGCCGGTGTGCTGAACCACCCCGCCGCTGGCGTGTACTGGCTGGCCAACAAGATCGCCCCGCACGGCGACAAGCTCAAGGCCGGGGAAATCATCCTTGCCGGTTCCTTCACCCGCCCCATGTGGGTCAACGCCGGGGACACCGTCTTTGCCGACTACGGACCGTTGGGAACTGTGACATGCCATTTCGAGTAGAGCCGGATCCGTCGCTGAAGGACGCGCTCAAGGACGCCGACCACTCGCTGGCCGGCATCTGGGTCTGCTCGGCCTCCCCGCTGGTCGCCGAGATCTGCGCAGGCGCAGGCTTCGATTGGCTGTTCATCGACGGCGAGCATTCGCCCAACGACCTGCAGAACATCCTCGCCCAGCTGCAAGCGGTGCGAAGCTACCCGGTAGTGCCGGTGGTCCGCCCTGCGGTCAACGACCCGGTGACAATCAAGCAGTTCCTGGACCTGGGCGTGCAGTCGCTGATCATCCCGATGGTCAACGACGCCGAGCAGGCCGCGGCTGCCGTGGCCGCCTGCCAGTACCCACCCAAGGGCGTGCGCGGCGTCGGTTCCGCGCTGGCCCGCTCGGCCCGCTGGAACCGCATCCCCGACTACCTGGCCCGTGCCGACGAGACCATCACCATCATGGTGCAGATCGAAGCGGATGAAGCGGTGCGCAACGTCGAGGACATCGTCGCCACCGAAGGTGTCGACGGCATCTTCATCGGCCCATCGGACCTGGCCGCCTCCATGGGAGTGATCGGCCAGCAGAGCCACCCGGACGTGGTCGCCGCGGTGCTCAAGTCCATCAAAGCGGCCAAGGCGGCGGGCAAGTATGCCGGGGTGAACGCCTTCGACCAGAAGAGCGCCCGCGAATACATGGCTGCCGGCGCGGACTTTGTCGGCGTGGGCGCCGATGTGGCGTTGCTGGCCCGCGCCACCGAAGCACTGGCCGCAAGCTTCTCCTCCGAAGCCCAGGGCGCCACCCCGGACAGCTACTAGCCCGGGCGTTCTAGGCAACCCTTCAGCTCATCATTGCGCGTCGATCGAGGCCGGTCGGCGCCAATGGTGGCACCATTGAAGATGATGAGCCGCGAAAAGAAACCCATGAAGGCAGTGATGTTGCGCCTGCGCAACGGCTGGCCAATGCCCCTGGCGTTGCAGGGGGTCTTCGAGATACTGCAATCCGTGGTCTTTTGCCTTGCCCTGATCACGCTGCCGCTGGTCGCCGTCTATTTCAGCGGGGGCTTTCTGGAAGACTCCTTCGAAGCGATCCTGCAGTTCGGCGGCCTCATCTGGCTGCTCGTCCACGGCGTGCCGGTGGAGATCCTGAATCTCGGTCCCGAAGCGGACCCCAGCTCTGTGACCGGATGGCTCACGCTGATCCCCCTGGGGCTGTCGCTGGTGCCCTTCCTGTTCTGCCTGCGTGCCGGGCGGCGCATCGCCCGCGCATCCTACACCGACCAGCTCTGGCAGGGGCTGGCCGGAGCCTTCCTGGCCTACGGGGCCATCGGCACCGGCATCGGTTTCCTTGCCAATAATTCCTATGCGCGGGTCAATATCCTTGCCGCCGCCTTCATCCCGCTGATCATCGCCCTGCTGGGCCTGATTATCGGCGCGCGCCGAGAAGCTGGCTCCTGGGCCCGCCTGTTCGGCGTTGACACGGCCGCCTATATCCAGCGGATCTCGCCGCATCGCCGCTGGGCCGGATCCTATGTCTGGCATGTGATCGTCGCCGGATTCCTCGGCTATGTGGCCGCCGTGGGAATCTCCGGGCTGCTGCTGACCATCAACCTCGGTGTGCACTGGACCGATGTCGCCAACGTGTCCCAGGAGCTGCGCCCGGGCCCGATCGGCTCGGCAGCGCTGACCCTGGTGCAGCTGTCCTTCATCCCGAATGCGGTGTTCTGGGTCTTGTCGTGGATCAGCGGCGGCGGGTTCAGCATCGGCACCGGCAGCACCCTGTCCACTCTGGAAACCACGGTGGGACCGCTGCCATCGATTCCAATGCTCGCGTCCCTGCCCTCCGGGGACATGGCGCACCAATGGCTGTTCCTGCTGATCCCGGTGGCCGCAGGCATCGTGGCCGGCTGGTACTTCCTGCGCGTGGGCGAGAACCACCTCGAAGACTGGTTTGCCCGCAGGATTCCCTTCAATGCCTTGTCGCTGGGGGCCTCGACCGCATGCTTGGCGGTCTTCACCGGGGTCGTGACCGGGCTGCTGAGCCTTGCCGGTTCCTGGCTCTCCTCCGGTTCCCTGGCCATCGGCCGGCTGGTCGAGATCGGCCCGAACATGTGGGCCACCGCCGGCGCCCTGGCACTGCAAATCGGCTTGGGCACCGCCATCGGCTACCTGATTGCCCCGCTGTTCGAAACCGACCCGGTGCTCGAAGGCTAGGTCAGGCTGGCCAGCACCAGCGGGTCGCCCTCGGGGCGGTTGATGGTGATCTGTCCCAGCGTCGCGGCGGTCGATTCTTCCATCACCAGCAGCACGGAGTCGTTTTCGGTGACTACCTGGATATCCTCGGCGGCAAGCTCAGGGTGCGAGGCGCGCATTTGGGAGACGGCGTTCTGAACCGTCTCGCCGCTGATGCCGGCAGGCATCAGGTAGGTGACGATTTCCAGGCTGTTCTCGCCGCCGTTGACCTTGAGCGGGACACCGTTCTGCACCACGTAATCCATCGTCGGGCAGGTGGTCCCGGCGATCTCGTAGTCGCCGTCCTCTTCCACCGTCTCGGGAATGGCCACCATGCACAGTTGGCCTTCGTTGCCGACCGCGACATAATGCCGGCCGAAGTCCGAGGTGGCCAGCAGGTGGCGGGTTTGCGGGTCGTAGGATTCGGTATCCTCGAAGCCCTCGGGAAGCTTGTCGTCATCGTCCTGCGTTTGCGCCAGCAGCGGCAGGTATTCCTCGGCAGAAGGGACCGGAACATCGGTTGGTTCGTTCTGGGGAGTTCCGGCCGAACATGCCGTCAGGGTGAGCAGCCCGGTGATTGCCAGTGCAGAAACTTTTCCGAAATATGCCTTTGGCATGGACGCCTGGCTCCTTACGTAGACCTGTTTTCGCGCATACGCCAAGAAGTCTAGCCAAAGGCCACAACCCATTCCATTGACCTGCTGGGTCCGTGTCGGGCACAGTTAGCTGATTTCCACACCCAGATCCCACAGGTGATGCACGAGATCATGCCAGGCATACTGGTTCAGCGTTTCCACGGTAAACGCGGCGCCGTTCGAGCGCAGGCCGCGGCGGGAATACTGCGCCGGATCCAGGCTCTCCAGTATCGCGGCGTAGCCCGCGGCATTCTTCCGCAGCAGCTCGGCGACCTGACCGGCTCCCAGCGCGTTGTAGTTTCCTGCCTCGGCCGCCTGGTCCTGGTCCCAGTTGGGGAACTCCGGTTCATCGCGTTCCAGCATCAGGGTGAAGCGCCCGGTCATCACCTCAAGCATTTCGGCGACGTGCGCCACGTACTCCTGCGCGCTCCAGCGCGCAGGGTTGGTGCGGATGGCAGCCTCGGGACGTGTGAGTACCGAGATGTAGCGCTCCACGTGTCCAGGCAGCTGCTCAATGGCATCGCTCGGCGAGATGCCGCGCACGTCATAGCCGCACTGCTCGCACACCGTATCCAAGACAATTGTCCAGTCCTTGCCGTCGGGAACTATCTGGCTCATCAAGACCTCCACATCGAACTGCGTTGTTAAGGCCAGTCTATGGCCGGTACAGCACGCGGGCATCGAATATGGCGGCAGCAGAGGAAACGCAGTGCAACATTGCGTCCGGGTTCAAGGGAGGCAAGAAGCGAACCGTAGAATTGAACCCATGCGCATTGTGGTTTTGGTTTCAGGTACCGGTTCTAATCTCCAGGCAGTCATCGATGCCGTCGCCAGCGGCGAACTGGAGAACGTCGAAATCGCTGCCGTCGGCGCAGACAAGCACGGCACCTACGGGGTGGAACGCTCGGCTGCCGCCGGCATCGAGACCTTCGTGGTGAACTTCAAGGACTATGCGGACCGCGGCGACTGGAACCATGCGCTGACCGAAAAGTGCCTGTCCTACGCCCCGGACTATGTGGTGTCCTCCGGATTCATGCGCATCGTCGGCGAAGAGTTCATCAATGCCTTCGACGGCACCTACATCAACACCCACCCAGCCCTGCTGCCGTCCTTCCCAGGCGCCCACGGCGTGCGCGACGCCCTGGCCTATGGCGTGAAGGTCACCGGCTGCACCGTCCACATTGCGGATGCCGGGGTGGACACCGGTCCAATCCTGCGCCAGGAAGCCGTGGCCATCGAGGGTACCGACACCGAAGAATCCCTGCACGAGCGCATCAAGGTAGTCGAGCGCCGCCTGCTCATCGCCACCCTGGCGGATCTGGCCCGGGGCAACTAGCTGTACTGACCGGGGACGTTGGTCAACCGAGAGAAGGGTGGCTGGTTGCCGCAGGCCGTGTGCGGACGGTGCTGGTTGTACTGGTGAATCCAATCGGCGAGGGCATCGCGTCGTTCCTGCTCGCTGAGGTAACAGCGAGCGTAGGCCCACCCGTCAGCCATGGTGCGGTGAAAGCGCTCAACCTTGCCGTTGGTCTGAGGACGGTACGGGCGCGTCCGCTTCGGCGTGATCGACAAGGCCTCGCAGGTACTGCGCCACAGATGCGAGCGGTACGCGCCGCCGTTGTCCGATAACACGCGCTCGACGGTGACGCCGCGATTGGCGAACCAGTCGACTGCCCGGTGCAGGACGGCGACGGCGGTGATGGCAGTTTCGTCGTCGTGGACCTCGGTGTATGCGACGCGGGAGTGGTCGTCGATGACGGTGTGCACGAACGCGTACCCCAGCTTGGGGTTGTGCCACTTACTGCGGGGCTTGTCCGGGGTGGCGGAGCGGTTCTTTTCGCCTTGGCGGCGGCCGACATAACGCCAGCCGCCTCCGGCGGGGATGTTCCCGAGCTTCTTCACATCCACGTGCACGAGCGACCCGGGGTAGTCATGCTCGTAACGGCGGACAACTTCGCCTGTGGCGCGGTCTACGTATGCGAGGCGGTTCAGCCGGGCGGTCGTGAGGATTCGATGCACGGTGGACGGCGCGATGCCGAGCCTGCTCGCAAGTTGGACCGGCCCTTCGCGAAGTCGCAGGCGTAGGCTCACGCACCGCTTCGTCGTCGCCTTGCGCGTCTTGTGCGGCGAGGTCTTCGGCCGCGAGGACCTGTCGTGCATCGATTCGCCATTTGCGTAGCGATCTACCCAACGCTTCACTGTCGGCCAGGACACCTGGAAGCGAGCGGCGACCTCGCTGATCGGCCAGCCGTCATCTACGACCAGGCTAGCGACTTTGAAACGGTGGCGGGGAGTCAGCGCGGCATTTGCGTGGGACATGGGACTCCTTAGGACTCTCGGACGGTCAGCAGGGTTACCCTGCTGACCGTCCGAGATGAGATTCAAAAGGGGGAAACGTTATGCGACAGCGGTTCCTTCGAGCTCGACCATCTGGCCGGGGATCGCCAGGCGGGTGACGCCGAGCATCGTGGTAGTCGGGGCGACTCCTGCCGCTCCGAGCTTCCCGGCGAGCACGCCGTAGTGCGGGAACATCGCGTCCACGTCGGTGGTGTAGACGTTAAGGCGGACCAGGTTCTCCATCGACATACCGGCCTCGGCGAGCACGGCCTCGAGGTTCGCCACGGCCAACGCGAGCTGGGCCTCGACGTCCCCGTCATGCTCGGGCCGGCCACCCTTGCTCATCGCTGTCTGTCCCGAGATGTACAGCGTCCTTGTCTCCCCTGAGATGACTTCGCCCTGGTTGAAGCCCATCTCCTGCGACCAAGTCACCGGATTTACTGCTGTGCGTTCCATCGCTGCTCCGTTCATTCGTTCCGCAGCGCCCGGCCGCCCTATGGCCGCCGTCCTCGACGCTGCACCACTAGCCTCGCAACGAATCACGACACCTTATGTCGTGATTTCTGGTAAAATTGGATGCATGCGAGCCGACCGACTGGTCTCCGTGGTGCTGCTGCTGCGTCAGCGAGGCCGAATGACCGCCGACCAGCTGGCCGGTGAGCTCGAAGTGTCCACGCGCACCGTGCTGCGCGACATCGACGCCCTCTCGACCGCGGGCGTACCCGTCTACGCCGACCGTGGTCGACACGGCGGTTACTCGCTCCTTCCCGGCTTCCGTACCGAGTTGACTGGGCTGAACCATGACGAGGCACTCGCGCTGCTCACCGCCGGATCGGATCGCGGCAAGAAGGTCTTCGGCCTCAGCGCACCTCTCGCCTCGGCGATGCGGAAGATCGTCGACGCGCTGCCCGAGGGGCACCGGGCGAGCCTGGATGATGCGGCCAAGCGGTTCCTCGTGGAGCCGGAGACCGACCTTCTCTCTCGCCGTGCCCCCACCGAAGACCTGGCCGACGGCGTCATGAGCGAGGTCCGAGCCGCGGTGCTCACCGGCCGCCGGCTGCGATTTAACTACGCGGCACCTGGCAAAGCACCGAGTCGTCGAACCGTCGATCCGATTGGACTGGTCACCGTCCGCGGGCGCACCTACCTGCTGGCGACGAGGTCTGGAGACGATCGGATTTACCGTCTGTCTCGGATGCTCAGCGCCGAAGCGCTCCCCGAACCAGCGCAACGCCCCGCGCAGGTCGACCTCGACCGCATCTGGGCCGAGCGCACCGCACAGTTCCTCTCCGAGAACCACATCCCCGTCGTCGTCCGCATCAAGACCTCACGTCGTGAGGAACTGCTGGAGAATGCCAGCGCTGTGCGGGCCGAGGAACCGGAGCCGGATGATTGGATCCGCCTCGACGTGACCTTCGAAGACCTGCGCCACGCGGTGTGGGCAGTGTGGCGGCTTGATACGGACGCCGAAGTACTAGCGCCAGAATCCGTCCGCAATGCGATGTACGTGCGTGCCGAAGCATTGACGGCACGATATCGATCCTGACGATCCGTACCGACTAACGTGTCCGGTCAGTACAACTAGCCGGCGGCCCACCACGTAAAATTGGTGGGGAGATGAATGAACTGACACCGTTGCCCGGGCAGGCAACCGAAACCGAACTGTTCACCGACGAGGAACTGGCGACCGCGCTGAAGGTGCTCTCGGTGGTGCACACGCTGGACTCCGAGGACGAACGGCATGTCGCCGTGCGCCGTGCGACCAGCAACATGTTCAAGGCTGCCAAGCGCTACCGCAAATCCCAGAAGCGCGCCGAGATCAGCGCAGCGGACCGCGCGCTGATCGAGCGGACCGCCACCGGTTCGCCGCAGCGGCTGGACGACGAGACCCTGGGCCTGGATCTGAGCACCCCGACCCAAGGACAGAGTGCCGGGGAATTCCGCAAGCCGCGCGGCTGCTACATCTGCAAGCAGCGCTACACCACGGTGGATGCCTTCCACCATTACCTCTGCCCTGACTGCGCGGCCGCCGGGCGCGAACGCCGCGATGCCCGCGCCGACCTGTCCGGCAAGCGGGCGCTGCTCACCGGCGGCCGGGCGAAGATCGGCATGCATATCGCCCTGCGCCTGCTGCGCGACGGTGCCCACACCACCATCACCACGCGCTTCCCCAAGGACGCTGCCCGGCGCTTCGCCGCATTGGAGGACAGCGCGGACTGGATGCACCGGCTGCGCATCGTGGGCATCGACCTGCGCGACCCGGCCCAGGTGATCTCGCTGGCCGACCGCGTCGCGGCCGAGGGCCCGCTGGACATCCTGATCAACAATGCCGCGCAGACCGTGCGCCGCACCGCGAACTCCTACCAGCACCTGATCGAATCAGAGCAGCAGCCGCTGGCCGGTGAACTGGCCTCCGGGCACGGCGGCCCGGAACTCTGGGGCGAGGCGAACCCGCCGGCCGAGCACCCGCGGGCGCTGGCCAGCGCCTTCCGGCTGGAGGATTCCGCGCTGCTGTCCCCGAGCACGCTGGGCAGCCACGACGCGCAGCAGCTCGCGGACCTGGCGATGACCGCCGGTTCCGCCTCCCTGGAGCGCATCGCCGCGGGCACCGCCATCGATGCCGGGGGACTGGTGCCGGATGTGGTCACGGAGAATTCCTGGACCCAGATCCTCGGGGATGTGGATGCCTTGGAGATGCTGGAGGTGCAGCTGTGCAACGTCACCGCGCCCTTCCTGCTGGCCTCCCGGCTGCGCCCTGCCTTGGCCGCCTCGAAGGCCCGGCGCAAGTACATCGTGAACGTCTCGGCCATGGAGGGCCAGTTCTCCCGCCGCTACAAGGGCGCCGGGCACCCGCACACCAACATGGCCAAGGCCTCGCTGAACATGCTCACCCGCACCAGCGCCGAGGAAATGCTCGCCACCGACAGGATCCTGATGACCGCGGTGGACACCGGGTGGATCACCGACGAGCGCCCGCACGATTCCAAGGTGCGCATGGTCGCCGAAGGCTGGCACGCCCCGCTGGATCTGATCGACGGCGCCGCCCGCGTCTACCAGCCCATCGTCGACGGCGAGCGCGGCATCGACCTGTACGGCTGCTTCCTCAAGGACTACCAGCCCTCGCCGTGGTAGGAAGCAGCGCGTGATGCGCCCGGGCTAGGGCGTGCCCTGTCGGCCCAGCGGCACCTCGGCCAGCACCGCCGAACCGGCATCGCGCAGCTGGATTACCGAAATGTCGTTCAGCATCACCGGCACGGCGCCGGTCATCTGCGTCGTGTCCGTGGCGGTGGTCAGCCAGGCTCCAACCTGCTCGGCGCTTCCCCCCGCATCCAGCACGCACAGCGAAAGCGGGTCCGGCGCTGACTTGGGTGTTGCCTCCACCGGTTTGGGAGATGTTGTGGTGGATGCGAAGGGCATGACCCTGTACTACTTCACCAAGGATGAGAAGAGAACGTCGAGCCACGCGTGCACCGGCGATTGCCTGGCCAAGTGGCCGATCGCCACGACCACGAGCGATGAACCGGTCCTGGAAGGCGTCACCGGCGAAGTCGGCACCATAGAAAGCCCCGATGGCGAAAAGCATCTGACGCTCAACGGCATGCCCCTGTACACCTTTGCCCAGGATGCCAAGCCCGGAGATACCGCCGGGCAAGGCATTGGCGGGGTCTGGTTCGCGGTGGCTCCCGACGGGACGATGATTCAATAAGCAAGGATCCAATAATCCCTGGCAATCATCGTCGGGAAACCAGCCGGGCCGGCACGCGACGCAGCATGCCGGCCCGGCCTGTGGACCCTGCGGCTACTTGGCCACGGCGAAGCGCAGGGTGCGTACTTCGAACGCGCCCAGCTTCAGCGGCACTGCGCCATTAGCCAGTTCGATGCGCTGCCCACCCAGTTCGTCTTCCAGCAGGCTCACGGTGGATGCCTGCGAGATCTGCGCATTGACCCGCAAGCTGCCGCTGGCACGGCGTCCCAGGGATTCGTAGACGCGCACCACCAGATCGCCGGAGCGGTCAGCCGCCAGCTTCACGCTGGAGACCACCAGCCCCTCGCCGGAGACCGTAACCAGCGGGTCCACACCTTGCGCGCCGTCAATGATGCGCTCTGCGCTGTTCAGCAACGCTCCAGCCGCAGTTGCGGTGGCCACGTCTGCGCCGATCACCAAGCCGTAGCGGTGGGTCTGCACGCCCTGGTCGGTTTCCGGGTCGGGAAAGCGCGGGGCACGCAGCAGCGAAAGCCGCATGGTCGTGGTGACCTCCGCGTCCTTGGCATCACGGGTGACATCGAAACCGTAGATGGAATCATTGACCAGCGCCGCGCCGAAGCCGGGCTCCTCGGCCAGCACGAAGCGGTGCATGGAAGTTTCGAACTTCGCCGCTTCCCAGCTGGTATTCACGTGGGTCACGCGCTTGTGGTAGCCGAACTGCGTTTCGGCAATTGCGTGCTCCGCACGGATATCCAGCGGGAAGGAGACCTTCAGGAACTTCTCGGCCTCATGCCAATCGGTGCTCTGCGAGATCTGCAGGGTCCTTGAGCCCGGAGCCAGCGACAGTTCCTGCACCAGCGTGGACTGCGAGAAGCTGCGGGCAATCGTGATGACCTGGCTGCCGTCCTCGCGCGAAGACAGCTCAAGGCTGTCGAGCTCGCGCAAGTCGGTGACCTGGTTGCGGTAGTACTTGTCCACGTCCCAGGCATCCCACATGTTCGGGAAGTCCTGGTGCAATTGCAGCAGGTTCGCTTCCTGGCCTGCGGCGATCGTTTCGCGGCCGGTGGCCAGATCCACGGCGGAGGTCAGCAGGCCCTGGGCATTGATCGCCACACGAACCAGCGAGTTCTCCAGGACATATCCGCCGTCCACGGCGGTTGCCCTGACCGGGGACGCGGCAGCAGGCTGCACCGGCTTGGCCTGCCCGAAGGCCAAGGAATTGCGGGTGAACGCGGCGCCGTTGAACGCAATCGGGGTGGATCCTTCGCCGGCCAGCTGCTGCTGGGCGGTGCGGATCAGTGCTTCGGCCTGCTCGATCACCTGCGCATAGCGGGCCACGACCTCGCGGTGCACCCACGCAATCGAGGTGCCCGGCAGGATGTCGTGGAACTGGTGCAGCAGCACCGTCTCCCACAGCTCGTCAAGCTGCTCATAGGGGTAGTCCGCTCCGGTGCAGAGCGCAGCGGTGGCGGCCCACAGCTCGGCCTCGACCAGCAGCTGCTCGGTGCGCCGGTTGCCCTGCTTGGTCTGGTGCTGGCTGGTCAGCGTGGCGCGGTGCAATTCCAGGTAGAGCTCGCCCACCCAGACCGGAGGGTTGGGCAGTTCGGCCTTGGCCCGGTCGAAAAAGTCGTTAGGGTGTTCCCAGCGGACCTTAGCGCTGCCTTCCAGATTGGCCAGACGCTTGGCCTTGCCGGTCATTTCGCGGGTGGTGCCGCCGCCGCCATCGCCCCAGCCCACCGGCGCGATGGAATTGTTCGTGACCCGCGCTTCGCGGAACTGGCGCGATGCCTTGGCCACTTCCTCGCCGGAAAGCTGCGAATTGTAGGTATCCATCGACGGGAAGTGGCTGAACATGCGCGAGCCGTCGATGCCTTCCCAATCGAAGGTGTGGTGCGGGAACTTGTTCTGCTGGTTCCAGGAGATCTTCTGGGTGAAGAACCATTCGAAGCCGGCACGGCGCATCAGCTGCGGCAGGGCGGGGGAGTAGCCGAAGGAGTCCGGCAGCCAGACGCCCTTCGAGGTGATGCCGAATTCCTTGCGGAAGAAATTCTGGCCGTAGAGGAACTGGCGGACCAGCGATTCGCCCGAGGGCATCACGGTGTCGGATTCCACCCACATGCCGCCCAGCGGCAGGAAACGCCCGTCGGCTACCGCCTGTTTGACCCGCTCCCAGACTTCCGGGCGGTGGGTCTTGAGCCACTTGTACTGCTGGGCGCTGGACATGCCGTAGAGGAATTCTTCCTCGTCGCCCAGCAGCTCCACCATCGAGGAGCAGGTGCGCGAGACCTTGCGGATGGTTTCGCGCAGCGGCCACAGCCAGGCCGAGTCGATGTGCGAGTGGCCGATGGCCGAAATCTGGTGGGCGCTGTGCTCCGCCGGGGCGGCCAGGACCTCGGCCAGCTCATCGCGGGCGGCCTGCGCGGTCTGCGCGATGCGCTGCAGATCCAGCATGTCCAGAGCGTTGTCCATGGCCTGCAGGATCTGCATCTTGCGCGGCGTTTGCCCAAGCTGCTCCTGCAAATCCAGCAGCACTTCCAGATCCAGGGAGAGCTCATGCACCACGGGCTCGAAGACCGCCAGGTCCATCCGGCGGGTGGTGTACAGGCGGCGCGAGGAGGAGGTGAGAATATCGCCCTGCTCGGTGGGCAGGAACGGGTGGTAGTCGAGCAGCACCGGATTGGATGCAGCTTCCAGATACAGGTCGATGACCTCATCGCCTTCGGCGCAGGCGGTGATTGGCACCCACTGGTTGCGCGGGTTGACCGCCTTGATGGTGATGCCATCCGGGCGGTACACCAGTCCCTCGCATTGGAAGCCGGTCATGTTGACGTCAAAGCCCAGATCAATCACCGCTTCGACGCGGCGTCCCGCCCACTGCGACGGCACCCGGCCCTGCAGGTGGAACCACGTGGTGCCCCACGCCGCGCCCCAAGGCGTCCCCACGGAGGTCGGCTGGTAGTCCAGTGCCAGGCCCTCAGCCGGGGTGACCGGCTCGCCGGGCAGTTCATGCCATGACAGATCCAGCGGCAGGGTTTCCGAATATATCGCTGGAAGGATACGCTCGGTCAAAACGCGCTGGACGCGTCCGATGGTCAGGGAAATGTCGTCGTGCATCAGGGCCTTCCGTTTGTGCGCTCCGCAGAAAATGAGCTCCCTAGCCAGACTACCGAAATATCAGGTGCTGAGCTGGTCCAACTCGCATTCGCCAGACGAAGGCAGGGCTCAGGCCGCGTCGTCCTCGCCGCCGGTGACATCCTGGTCGAGGGCATCGCGAACGAAATCGCCGCCCAGCGGTTCGGTATCCCAGCGAGCCAGCGACCACTGCCCGCCGATACCCAGCTCCAGCAGGGAGCCGCCGGTGTTCTCGATGACCAGCTGCGATGCCGCATCGGGGGACATCTTGATGGCCCAGGCGCTGAAGACGCGAATGGCCGCACCATGGCTGAAAACCGCTGCGGTTCCAGAGTAGTCCTGCGCTTGCGCGATGGATTCCAAGGCTTTGGAATAGCGCTCGATGAAGTCGTAGCCGTTCGGCCCGCCGGGCATGTTCTGCTCCCAATCGCCGTGCATCCAGGAACGCAGGCACATGACATAGGCGGATCGCGATGCCTCATCTGCCAGCATTTCCAGCTCGCCCGCCGAGATTTCTTCAAGGCCGTCAATGACACGCACCGGTTCTGCAATTGACTCGCTCAGCGGCTGGGCTGTGAGCTGCGTGCGGTTCAGCGTTGAGGCGTAGATCGACTGCAGCTGCCCGTTGCCGAGTACCTGCGGCAAGGCGCGAGCCTGGCGATGGCCCAGCGGGGTGAGGCTGGCACCGGGAAAAGCGGTATCGAGCTTCCCGGCAACATTCGACGGGGTTTGCCCATGCCTGATGAGTTGAAAACGCATATCCTCTGCTTCCTTGGCCTAGCGATCCTGGATCCTAGGGATAGCACGGTTTCGCGCAAATGCGGAATGGCTTCTCGCACGGAAGAAGCATTTCGATCTGGAATGATGATTTCCGCTTCGTCTCAGCACTGCCCGTCCGCTATCGTGAATTCGACAGGTGGCAAGCCGCGACCTGGAAGTTCCCCAGATCGGAATCCGCTCATGCGTTCAGATGCTCTTCGGCGACGTGAGAACATCCTTCGAGTTGCTCGTGAATTATTTGCCGAACACGGCGCACAGATCGCAATGGAAACCATTGCAGAGGCCAGCGGTGTCGGCATCGGCACACTCTACCGGAACTTCGCTGATCGGCTGGCGCTGGTTGAAGAAGTCACCCTCGTCATGCTGGAGGATATCCGCAGCGCGTCGCAGCAAGCTGTAGAGCGGCTTGACGCAAATGACGCAGAGGGCTGGGATGTCCTGCTGGGCACGCTGATCGAGCAGAATCTCGGGGCGTTGAGCGAAGCCCTGGGGCTGCAGTTGCCCAAGAAGGTCAGCCCACGCATCCTCGAAGCCCAAACCGAGGCGTCACGGACCTTGAACAGCGCGTTGGAACTGGCCAAGAACGCCCAGCTGGTTCGCGCCGACATCTCCGGGCTGGAACTGATTGCCGCCGTCGGGTCCATGACCCGCCCGCTGCCGCGGGCCTTCAGCAACAGCCAGCCCGGCCTGGAAGAGCGCATCGTGCAGATCATGCGTGACGGCTTGCGCCCGCAACCTGCGCAGAACTAGAAAATGCCGGCACCAATGGTGCCGGCATTCGCTATTGGGGGAGAGATTCAGTCCAGCTGCAGTCCGCGGGTTTCCGGGGCGAAGCGTGCCATGAACAGGATGGCCAGCAGCACCAGCGCGGTCGCGCCGGCAAACAGCCAGCCCAGCCCCACCACGGGCCACAGTGCCGCGAAAATCAGCGGGCCGAAACCGGCGGCAAAGCGCGACATGGTCGAGGCCCAGCCGAAGCCGCTGGCCCGCAGCTCGGTGGGGTACAGCTCCGAAACGTAGGCATACAGCACCGGAATGGCGACCTGGACAATGACGCCGAACACCAGCACCCAGCCAATCGCGGCCGCCGGGACGTCCAGGTTCTGCGCTACGATGACCAGCACGAGGCCGGAGAGCGGGGCAGAGATCGCCAGCAGCCATTTGCGGCCCACCCGCTCCACCAGCAGGGCAGCCAACACGACGCCTGCCAGGCCCATCAGCGCCATCACCGCGGTGGCGAAGAAGGACGCGGACTGGGCCATTCCGGCTTCGGTGAGGATCGACGGCAACCAGGTCAATGCCAGGTAGTAGACCAGCAGAATGGTCATGAACAGCAGCCAGCTGGTGGCGGTGATCTTCCATGAATACCGCCACAACGAGGCCAACTGCTCCCACCAGCGCGGAGCCTTCTCCAGCTCCACCGGCTCGATCACGTAGTCCCGCTTGGTTGCCCCGGTGCGTTCCACCAGCTGGTCGATGACCGCACGGGCTTCCGCATCCCGGCCCTTGGCCGCCAGGAACAGCGGGGACTCGGGCATGGAGCGCCGCACCAGATACACCATGAACGCCGGCAGGATCATGACCGCCAGGATCAGCCGCCAATTATCCGCGGTAGCCATCACCCAGCCGGAGACGAAGAAGGACAGCGCCGCGCCCACCGGCCACCAGCCGTCCATGGCGGTGAGCACACGTCCGCGCAGCTTCGCCGGCGTGAATTCGCCAACCAGCGCATAATCCACCGGGATGCAGCCGCCCAAGCCGACACCGGCCAGGAAGCGGAAGGCGACGAAGAAGCCGAAGCTCGGCGACAGCGCGCCGAGGACGGTGAACAGCGAGAACATCAGCAGCGTCAGGCTGAACGCGTTCTTGCGACCGTACCTGTCGGCGATCCCGCCCCAGAGGAACGCGCCTACGGCCATGCCCACCAGGTTGGAGGTGCCCAGCAGGGCCGCGGTGGGACGATCCAGTCCCCACTCCTGGGCGACCAGGGGAATCAGCGCGCCGTTGAGCGTGACGTCCCAGGCATCGAACATGAAGCCCAGGCCGCCGATAATGAAAATGGTGCCCTGCACCTTCCATTTGAATGGCAGCTCTTGCACGATGGTCGTGCCAGAGGGCAGGGGTGCGGAAGACACAGTGGTGCACCTTTCGGTGTGCGAGCGGAATTGGTGTGTACCGCGTGAAGCATAGCCGAAAACCGGGGTGCAGGTGTAGCTCTCTACGCTTCTTATCGCGCCGCGTCAAGGCCTGTTGCAAGCGACGGCAAGGGAGTAATCTTCGGACATGGGAGTAGATTGGACCGCTCTCGAAGAGGCTATCCGGGTGACTGCCCTTCGACACGCAGCGGAAGTGATAGCTGGACACCCGGACCAAGACTTCTATGCCATTGCCCTGCATGGCGTCAGCACCGAGGAAAGCGAAACCATCGCCATGCCGTTGCTGGCCCTGAACTCGGTGCAGGCCCTGGAACGCGACCGCCTCACCGAATCTCGCGAGCAACTGGTGGAACGCGGCGAGGACACCGATGAGCCTGCCGACTACGAAGACCGTCCCGATGCCGAAGGCGATGGAAGCCTTGGACCCGAAACCGTCACATTGGAAGAAGATTCGCTGCTGATCTCGGATTCCGAGGACGAGGACGACGAGCCGGAAGATGGCGAGGACTCCGACGGGGAAGACCTCGATGACGTCTTGGCCTCCCTGGAAGCGGACTTGGAGGAAGACGACGCCGAAAGCTTCTATTCCGATAAGTGGGAGCCCAGCTATTGGCACTGGTCATCCATTGATTTATGCGAAGACCCGGCGGCTACCCTGTGGTCCGATGCGATGACAGGGCTGGCCGCACGCGAAGGCTGGGAACCGACCATCAAGCGCTACTACCACACGCTGGTTGCGGTGGCCCGTTCCTTGCGCGAGGAGTTGAATGAGCGGACCAAGGTTGATCTGGTGGCCTATGTCGCAGATGAGGAGCATGCTGAGAAGCTCCTGCAGCTTTGCCTGACTGACAAGCAGCTTTCCACGTATTTCCCGCAGCTTTCCGCACTATCCGAAGGGGCTTGACACGAACTGAAATTCCGGTGCCTTCGTTGGTTAGAATGTTGGCGGTGGCCTCTGCGCTGCCCGCCCCATTCATTCTCACCGCCGGGAGAAAAATTTCGTGAGTAAGACCGTGCTGGACAAAGTCGCTATCCGTCGCGCGCTGATTTCCGTCTACGACAAGACCGGCTTGGAGGAGCTGGCCGCTGGTTTGCACGCTGCAGGCGTGCAACTGGTTTCCACCGGTTCCACGGCCAAGAAGATCGCCGCCGCTGGAATTCCCGTGACCGAGGTCGAGCAGGTGACCGGTTCCCCTGAAATGCTCGACGGCCGCGTCAAGACCTTGCACCCGCGCATCCACGGCGGCATCCTCGCCGACCGCCGCGTCGCCGAGCACATGGACACCCTCTCCTCGATGGACATCGAGCAGATCGACCTGGTCGTGGTGAACCTGTACCCGTTCGTGCAGACCGTCGCCTCCGGCGCCTCCCAGGACGAAGTGGTCGAGCAGATCGACATCGGAGGCCCGGCCATGGTCCGCTCGGCAGCGAAGAACCACGCCGCCGTCTCCATCGTGGTTGACCCGGCGTTCTACCCGCAGGTCATCTCCGCCGCCTCCGAGGGCGGCTTCGATTTGAAGACCCGCCAGCGCCTGGCCGCCAAGGCCTACGCGCACACCGCAGCCTACGACACCGCGGTCGCTTCGTGGACCGCCAGCCAGTTCCTCGATGAGGACGGCGACGGCGTCATCGATTGGCCAGCCTATGCAGGCGTGGCCCTGCAGCGCGCCGAGGTGCTGCGCTACGGCGAGAACCCGCACCAGCAGGCAGCGCTCTACGTGGATGAGGCCGCCCCGGCCGGCATCGCCCAGGCCGACCAGCTGCACGGCAAGCCAATGAGCTACAACAACTACGTGGACGCCGACGCCGCGCTGCGCGCCGCCTACGACTTCGAGAAGCCGGCTGTTGCGGTCATCAAGCACGCCAACCCTTGCGGTGTGGCCGTGGCCTCGGATGGTGCTGCGGACCCGATTGCCGACGCGCACCGCAAGGCGCACGCCACCGACCCGGTATCCGCATTCGGCGGCGTGATCGCCGCCAACCGCACGGTCACCAAGGAAATGGCTGAAACCGTCAAGGGCATCTTCACCGAGGTTGTCATTGCCCCGGATTTCGAAGAGGAAGCAGTGCAGATCCTCTCGGCCAAGAAGAACATCCGCCTGCTGGCCCTGCCAGATGGCTATGGCCGCAACAAGAACGAATTCCGCCAGGTCTCCGGCGGCATGCTGGTCCAGGCCGGCGACAAGATCGACGCCGAGGGCGACAACCCGGCGAACTGGACCCTGGCCGCCGGCGAGGCAGCTGACGCCGCGACCTTGGCAGATCTGGAATTCGCCTGGAGCGCCGTGCGCGCCGCGAAGTCCAATGCGATCCTGCTGGCCAAGGACGGTGCCGCCGTGGGCATCGGCATGGGCCAGGTCAACCGCATCGACTCCTGCAAGCTGGCAGTGGAGCGCGCCAACACCTTGGGCGTGAAGGTCGAGTCCGGCGCGGATGCCGCTGGCGGTGCCGAAAACGCTGATGGCGCAGCTTCCGAGCAGCGCGCACAGGGCGCTGTTGCCGCTTCGGATGCGTTCTTCCCGTTCGCCGATGGCCTGCAGATCCTGATCGACGCCGGCGTCAAGGCTGTCGTGCAGCCAGGCGGCTCGGTACGCGATGAGGAAGTCATCGCGGCCGCGAACGAAGCTGGCATCACCATGTACTTCACCGGTGCCCGCCACTTCTTCCACTAGGAATTAGCCACGCCGTTTCGGGCCGTGCAGCCAGCGCTTGCCGCGCTGGCTGCATGGCCCGCGGCGCTTAATGGATATCTGCACGGCTGAGGCACGGACCACCACCGCATCGGGAGCAGCCGGAATCGGTCTGCCTTCGCCTATTCCCAGCACCAGGCTTTGCTGCGGTTCTCTGTCGTTTAGAACAACAGAGCTCCCGTCGTTACGTTTCAGTCTGCAAGGAAACTTGCTTATACAGCTATTCTGACTACTTGTCTAACAACTCTTGTCCCGCATTATGGGACAACAGTTGTATCGAACCGGCTCTCCTTGGTGATGGCATGGAATGCAGGTGGCGCGCCAGGGCGAGACTGCCTGAACCTTATCCCCGATACCGAAACCAACGGTGACTATCGATGGATCGTTCTCGGGCGACTCGGTAAAATTGAGTAGGGCAACTTTCATGGAAGGAGCCGACCTTGGCCGAGAAGTTTGATATCGAGGAACGCTGGCCGGAACTGTTTACGCAGCTCGACGCCAACCAGCGTAATGCCATTCGTCAGGCGCTAGCCTCAGCTTGGCACGAGGGATGGGTTCCCAACCGCGAGGGCGTAGAGAACCTGACCGACGTTGCCCGCGGCGCGATCTCTAAGAAGCGTACTGGCTTCGCGGTCCCGGATAACGTGGACAAGCGCCGCTTCGCCGCACTCATTAGCAAGCATTGCTCCTCCGAGTAGGGGATGAGAAACGGTAGTGCCCTGTAGTATCCGTTGCCAGACTGCGTGGGGGTGGCAGGTCTTTTACAGGCCGGGCATCGGGGAACCTAAAACTCATGAAGATTCAGACTTTCGAACACGTACCAGGTCAGCTAATCGTTTCATTATCACTGAGCCACCCAACATTCTCGCGTTACTACGGTAGATTCGGGGGCATGGAAAACCTTTCGATTCGAACTGCGAACCTTGATGATGTAGATGACATTCGGTCAATTGGGCTAATGACATGGCCTGCAACGTACCTCAGCTTCACCAGTCCCGATTTCGTCATGGACAACCTCAATACTTGGTGGTCTCGTGGCTCGGTAAGCGCATCCATTACGGATGACACGACATTCATCGCTTCTCAGGATGGGAAAGCCGTCGGCACACTGACGTTGGGGCTGTTTGAGGGGGAACCGGTCATCTGGAAAATCTATGTCCTGCCGGAAGCCCACGGCCGCGGAATTGGCAGTGCCCTTATGGACGCCGCCCTAGCTGCCATCGGCCCGGCTCAAGACGTGAGGATTGAATTCGTGAAAGGAAACTCTGCTGCCCGGCAGTTCTACGGACGGCGTGGCTTCATGTTCGATTTCGAAGAAGACATGGCCGAGGGATTCACGACAGTTTGGCTTCGCAGGCCTGCAAATGCAACGATTCCAGCAACCTAAGATGTTTCCCACAGTTCCCCTGCTGGAGTTTTGCCTCGCTGTAGAAATTCCGGGACGCCCGATAAGGACGCAAGGCGGGCGGGACCGGCTCACAGCTCACCGATGAATTGCTATCGACGTTGAGCAGTTGTCAGCTTGGGGATTCGTGCGGAACAACGACGATCTGCACTGTGTCTTCGTAGATGATTCTCCCCGGATCAACACTGGCAAGTCGCACAACTTCCACGCCATGCCGTGCAAGAAGTTCCAAGTACGGCTCGACGCGTTCCAACAGGTGTGTTGCGGTGTCCTTGAACCAAGCTGCTGCGCTGGGATTCACCTGAGGATTGTAGACATCCGGATTCGATGCCGCCGGATCCGGATATGCAGCATTGAACCAGTCATTTCCAGACCTCCAAGCAGCCCATTCAGCATCGCTCAATTTGCCCTCGCGGGCGAGAATATTGGCAAGTCCGAAGACACCGGGGAATATTCCTCGATGATTCGGAACGCCCGCTTGGTACCGGATATACATTTGCTGTGGTGGCTCCTCGTGCTCGCTGCTGGATAACACCCTCACAGTCAACCAGATCCAGCGGCCAAAGCATTGCTGCAGGGCGTGGCCGTATGGATTTTGCACTGGTAGATTCGAGGCATGTTCCGTTCATAAAGTTTTCTCTCAACTATTTCAGAAAACCTAACGAATGGATTTGCCATGCCCTCGGACGTTCTACAAGTTGACCTTCATCAATCAGATCTCACTCCTGCAGTGTCTTCGTACGCGGAAATCTGCAATGCCAAATCATCTTCCTCGGTAGCCCTAGCTGCTGCGTACTTCGCGGCATACCCGCCGGGCATTGCGGCTGCAACACTTGCCGAAGCGCAAACCGAGATGGAGGAAACCTTTGCCCACGAGTTCGGCCAACTCGTCGAAGATGCTTCTTTCGTCGCGCTGCACCAAGGAAAGCCGATTGGGGCGATTTTTGTTGTCGAAGAATCGATTTGGGATGAAGACCTGTTGGGGCCATTCATCATCGACCTCTTCGTTGATCCACAGCATCAGGGACATGGACTGGGCAACGCCTTGATTGTCGCTGCCATGGCCGCGTGCAAGAAGCGAGGTGATGACACGTTGAGTCTAAGGATTGGCGATGGAACCTCTGGCGCTGCGTTAGCACTCTATCGACGACTTGGGTTCAGGCCGTTGGCCTAGCCGAATAGCGGCGGAGTCATCAGTATGGTTGTCGAACCATGGCCTCGCCGCAATCCTCGCCTTCGTGAGTTTCCAATGGTGCCGATAGACGTCCGGCTTCAGTTGAAAACTAATCCACGTGCAAGTTGCGCCAGCCGTTGATGCGAGGGGATTGGGAAGCCCGCGCAACGCGGCCGAATCTGTATTTTCCGAAACGGAGCACTACGAAATAAAAGAATCTGTCGTTGGCGTCTAACCGCGGCAAGCTCGGGACGGCTACGAGGTATTGCGCTATTTTGTGCTGGTGAAGCAGGGTTTTAATTCTGGTACCAACCGCCGCCGATGAATTTGCACTCATCGAAGTTGCACCACGTATTGTGTCCGGCAGGTAAATTGTTCAACAACCTGTTGCCAAAGTTGTTGAACAACCTGTAAAGTCATCTGCATCATATTGACCTTGTGACGGTTGTCACCACTATCGCATTGGAACGTCAGCATGGCACTTCCTGAGACAACATCCCAAACCAGCAAGGCACGGCGCACAGCGCTGCTCGGTGCCATGTTCCTGATGGCCACCAGCGCCATCGGCCCGGGCTTCATCACCCAAACCACAGAGTTCACGGTCCAAATTGGCGCGGCCTTCGCCTTCGCCATTGTCGTCTCCATCCTTGTGGACATCGCCGTCCAGCTGAACGTGTGGCGTGTCATCGGCGTTTCCGGCATGCGTGCCCAGGAACTGGGCAACAAGGTCCTGCCGGGCATCGGCTGGTTTCTGGCCGTGCTGGTCTTCATTGGCGGCATGGTCTTCAACATCGGCAACATCGCCGGTACCGGCCTGGGCCTGAATGCCATGCTTGGCGTTGACGCAAAGATCGGTGGCGCGATCTCCGCGGTCGTTGCCATCTTGATCTTCCTGTCCAAGAAGGCAGGCATGGCCCTGGACCGCATCGTGGTGATGCTCGGCGCCGTCATGATCCTGCTGATGCTGTACGTGGCAATTGTGGCAGCCCCTCCGGTGGGCGATGCGATCCGCAACGTGGTGCTCCCCGAGAAGATCGACTTCCTGATCATCACCACCCTGATCGGCGGCACCGTCGGCGGCTACATCACCTACGCCGGCGCCCACCGCATGATCGATTCGGGCACCTCGGGCGTGGAACACGTCAAGGCGATCTCCAATACCTCCACCTTGGCGATTATCGTCACCGGCATCATGCGCGTGCTGCTCTTCCTCGCGATCTTGGGCGTTGTGGCCGGTGGCGTCGCATTGACCAGCGACAACAAGGCAGCTGAAGCCTTTGGCCACGCGGCTGGCCCGATCGGCATCCGTGCCTTCGGCGTCATCCTCTGGGCTGCCGCACTGACCAGCGTGATCGGTGCCGCCTACACCTCGGTTTCCTTCATCACAAAGCGCACCACCCCGGAGCGCACCCGCAACCTGATCACCGTGGCCTTCATCGTGGTCTGCGGCATCATCTACATGTTCCTGGGCCAGGCGCCAGCAACCCTGCTGATCTTTGCCGGAGCCTTCAACGGCCTGATCCTTCCCGTGGGATTCGCGGTGCTGCTCTGGGTCGCTTGGCGCCGCCGCGACCTGCTCCACGGATATAACTACCCCAAGGTCCTGCTGGTCATCGGCGCCTTGACCTGGCTGCTCAGCGTCTATCTCGGCTGGAACTCGATTTCGGGTCTGGCAGCACTCTGGAACAGCTAGGAGAAAGGCAATCATGAAGGACTTATCGAGCCTCGGGCAGACGGAACGTGCGGCCATGGCCCCGAGCGAGGCCCGCGAGCTGTTCCGTGCCGGACAGGTGCTCCCGACCGCGGGAATCAGTGCCGGATACGCGCAGGCAAACCTGATCATCGTTCCCCAGGAGCTGGCTTTCGATGTGCTGCTCTTTGCCCAGCGCAACCCCAAGTCCTGCCCGATCCTCGGTGTCCTGGAAGCCGGGCAGACCAGCAACGAGTTGCTGGGAGGCGGAGATATCCGCACCGACGTGCCGAAGTACATGGTTTACGAAAACGGGCTCAAGGTGGCTGAACCCACCGACCTGTCCGAGTACTGGCGTGATGATCTGGTGACCTTCATTGTCGGCTGCTCGTTCACCTTCGAGAGCGCATTGATGGAAAGCGGCATTTCCATCGCGCATATCGACCAGGGCGTGAACGTGCCAATGTACAAGACCAATATCCGCTCGCAGTCGGCCGGAGCGATGTCAGGTCCGATGGTGGTCTCCATGCGCCCGATTCCTGCCTCGCAGGTGGCCGACGCGGTGCGGATTACCTCCCGCTATCCGGCCGTTCACGGGGCGCCGGTGCATATCGGGAACCCGGAAGAACTGGGCATCAAGGATTTGGGCGCACCGGACTTCGGCGATGCAGTGCAGATCCCGGAAGGGACGATTCCGGTGTTCTGGGCCTGCGGCGTCACTCCGCAGGCGGCAGTGATGGAGTCCCGCCCGGCATTGGCCATCGGCCATGCGCCAGGGCACATGCTCATCACCGATATCAGGGATTCCCAGTACCAGGTTCCCTAGCCCCCATAGACTGGACGCGGCGGCCTTCCCCCAGAGGCTGCCGCGTTCATTTTTTAAGTGGTCTGCTGCTGTACCCAGGCCTGGACTTCAGCAAGCAGCACCTGCTTGGATGCTTCATCCAGGAAGGTGGATTCAAAGGAATTGCTCGCCAGCGTGGCCAGCTGCTCGGTGCTGAAATTGAAGCTTTCCATGAGCGAGGCGAAGTTGGCATCCATGTATCCGCCGAAGTAAGCAGGGTCATCGGAATGCACCGAAACCTTCAGGCCTTTTTCGAGCATCTGCGGCAGCGGATGGTCTGCCATGGTGTCCACTGCCCGCAATCGGATGTTGGACAGCGGGCAGACGGTCAACGGCATCTGCTCCTCGACTAGGTGTGATGTCCAGGGACGTTGTTGAGTCGGTCGAAGGGTACGCCGCCAATCGCAGAGTGGTGTCGGTGGTGGTTGTAGAAGTGGAGCCAGCCGGGCAGCGCCAGGCGTCGTTCGGCCTCTGAACCGTAAAACCTGGCATAGGCCCAGCCGTCCCCGAGCGTGCGGTGGAATCGCTCGATCTTCCCGTTCGTCTGCGGCCGGTAGGGGCGTGTCCGCTTGTGTCGGATGCCGAGCCGAGCGCAGAAGTCCCTCCATGCGTGGGATCTGTATGCCGACCCGTTGTCGGATAGGACTCGCTCGACGGTCACGCCTCGTTCGGCGAACCAGGCCACGGCGCGTTCGAGAACTCCCACCGCTGTGCTCGCCTGCTCATCCGACCAGATTTCTGCGTATGCGACGCGGGAGTGGTCGTCGATGACTGTGTGAACGAACGCCGTCCCGGTGCGCGGCTTGTGATCTTTTCCTCGTGGTAATCCCGGAGTCGCGAGCTTGTTCCGTGCGCCTTGCTGCCGACCTACGTAACGATGTCCACCGCCGTCGGGGATGTTGCCGAACTTCGTGACATCGACATGAATCAACGATCCCGGATGAGGATGCTCATATCGCCGCAATGGCTCGCCAGTGACACGATCGATATGCGAGAGGCGGTTCACGCGGCAACGGACGAGGACCGCGTGAACAGTCGACGTCGAGAGACCAAGTCGCGCAGCGATCTGGGCTGGCCCCAGTCGAAGCCGCCAGCGCAGGTTGATGATCTTCTTCTTGACATGCTCGGGCGTCCTGCCTGGGATCCGGTGCGGCTTGCTGGAGCGATCCTGCATCCCAAACTCACCCTCTTCCCGGTAGCGGCCTGCCCATTTCCGGGCAGTGATCGGGGAGACCATGAACATCTTTGCGGCGATCGTGGCCGGATAGCCGTCTTCGACAATCAGCCGGGCTAACCGGAGACGGGCACGAGGAGTGAGAAGAGCGTTCGGATGGGTCATCAATTGGCCTCCGCCGCGGTCTTCGTAAGCGCGCGTCTGGTGAGAAGCATGATGACGAGAGCGATCGCTGTCAGCACCGAAGCGACCCAAACCGGCGCGAGCAGCCCCAGCCCGGTCGCGAGCCCGAGCGCACCAAGCACGGGCCCCGCTGCAGCTCCGATATTCAATGCTGCGGTTGCGTACGAACCGCCCATCGTTGGCGCACCCGATGCTGCATACAGCACACGCGTGATCAGAGTACTGCCGACGCCGAACGACAGGAATCCCTGAACGAGGACGAGGACGATAAGCGCGACGGGATGAGATGCGACCACTGCCAACACGATCCAGCCTGTCAGCAATAGCGGTCCGCCGACTGCGAGCACGAGGCCAGGTCGTTGATCTGATAGTCGTCCTGCGATCGTGACGCCAAGGAACGATCCGATGCCGAACATCACCAGCGCGACGGACACCCACGCTTCGGCCAAGCCCGCGGTCTCGGTCACGATGGGTGCCAGGAAGGTGAATGCCGCAAAGGTCCCTCCGTTGATCAGCGCTCCGAGTGCCATGGCCAGGATGAGCCGCGGCGTCGCCAACTGGCTGAGCTCGACACGGAGCCTTGGTGAGGTCGCGCTAGTCTCGCTCCGACCAACATTGTTCGTGACGCCACGAATGACTCCAACGGCCGCGGGAATACAGAGGATGGCGATCGCCCAGAACGTCGTTCGCCAGCCCAGCGCTGTGCCGAGCAGTGCCCCGGCGGGGACGCCCACGACGGTTGCGATCGTCGTGCCGGAGAGCAGGATCGACAGTGCACGCCCCTTCTGGTTCGCTGGCACGAGGGTAGTGGCCGTGCTCAGTGCTACGGCGAGGAATCCTGCGTTTGCGAGAGCGCTGAGCACCCGGGTGATGAGCAGGAGAGAGAACACTGGTGTCATCGCTCCGATGACGTGGCTTCCCGCGAACACGAGAAGGCAAACGATCAATGTGAGCCGCGGTGGCCAACGGCGAGCGAATGCCGCCATCACTGGCGCGCCGACGACCATACCGACTGCGAATGCGGAGGTCAGCAGGCCCGCAGTGCCGACCGAGACGTCAAGTTCGGTCGCGATCGCGGGGAGCAATCCCGCGAGCATGAATTCTGAAGTGCCCATGACGAAGACCGCCAGGGCAAGCATGTAGAGGGCAAAAGGCATCGAGTACTCCGAGGTGTGAGATCAAGAAATGGTTCTTCTTGTCACCACGGCCAGCGCCCCGGGTACGCCAGACATACGCCCACACAGATCGTGGGCGTCGTAACTAGTGGTTCAAGGGGCTGGCGGTGTGACCGACAACCCCTGACCTGTCTGATTCGGGACTCGACATGCCCCAAACTCTACCATGCCTTCAATGGCGAGCGGTCTGGACAGATACTTCTTGAATCGGCACGGTGTCATTACGGGCGGGGGCCAGAACAACGTCCCTGGACATCACAACTAGGCGCTGGGCCAGCGTCGGGTCGTCCAGGCAGCGGATGCCGTGGTCCACGCGCTCAACCTTCAGCAGATCCAGTGCCTGCCAGATGTAGTCTGCCGGTCCTTCCTCGCCCGCGTGGGCAACGACGTGCAGACCGTGGGCTCGGGCATAGGCGAAGACTTCCTGGAACAGCTCGGGCGGGAATCCGAGCTCCGAGGAGTCCAGGCCGATGCCATCGATGTCGTGTTTCTCCGCGACCAGCAGCTTCATCAAATCCATTGCTTCGGCTGCCGGGGCATGGCGCCAGAAGCAGGCGATGAGCTTGTGGGAGATTCCCCAGTTCTCCAGCCCCACGTTCAGGCCGGCACGGATGCCGGCAATGACATCGCCCAGGCCCAGGCCGCGCTGGATGTGGGCCTGCGGGTCGAAGAACAGTTCCACATGGCGCACGCCCGAGTCATGGGCGCGCTGCAGGTAGGCCAGAGTAATTTCACGGAAGTCCTCAGCCGTGCGCAGCACCACCATGTTCTCGTAGAACAGGTCGAGGAATGACTGCAGATTGCTGAATTCGTATTTTGCGCGCAGCTGGTCAACGGAGGCGTACGGCAACTCGACACCGTTCTTTGCCGCCAGCTCCATGATCATCTCTGGCTCCAGCGTTCCTTCAAGATGGATATGCAATTCGGCTACGGGCAATTTCACGGACTCAGCGACCTTCCAAGCTGGGGAGAACGTCCGAGGCCGTAATGAAACGGCGACGGCACGCAATGGTTTCGTTAAACCATACGTCGGCTATCTATGTGCTTGCTTGGGTTGTGGTTGGCTCAGCGGCAGCAGCTGGAAAGGCATCCAGCTGCTGCTCGCATAGGGAGGCAAGGACACCGAAAATACATCGTGGAACCGCATGGAACGGTGGCTGCAGTGGAGAATACCCGGGAAGATCCCGGAATTCGCGTCTAGGGCCACAGCGGAAGATGCGCGCTGCAGCGTCGACGGATTGAATTCTGGAAACACGGATCCACCCGCAGGCCAGTGGGAAAATCCAAAGGCGAATGAGAGGGAAATCGCAGGCAGGAAAGGCAATGACCAGCTGGAAAGCTAGTTGGAGCGATCCTCGATGTGCCTGAGCAATTCGGCTTCAGCGGTGTCGAGATAGTCGCGCAAGGTCTGTGCAGCTTCCATGCGTTTTCCAGCGCGCAGCAAGTCCAGCAGCTGCGCATTGCGCTCTACGTAGTGCGAATGGAAATCCGGGGCATCGCTCATGGCATGGAAGACCAGGCGCATGCGGGCCAGCACACGGCCCATCAGCTCCTGGAGCAGATCGCTATCCGAGGAGGCCACCAGCTGTTCGTGGAATGCCTGGTTCGCGCTGGCCATCCGCGGCACATCGCCAGCAGCCAGTCCGGCTCGCGCCTCGGCGATGATCTCTTCCAGCCGATCCACGTCCAGGCCTTCACCCCAGGCCAGGCAAGCCGGTTCGACGGTGCGGCGCACCGCATAGATTTCCCGTACGTCATCAGCATCCGGCGAGGCCACGAAAACACCACGGTTGGGGATGCGGGTGATGATCAGCTCGCTATTGAGCAAGGTGAAGCTTTCGCGCAAGGTATTGCGCGAAAGCCCCAGCGATTCAGCCAGGGCCTGCTCGGAAAGCTTGTCCCCGGGCAGCAGCTCGCCTTCGGCGATGCGGCGGCGCAACACGCTTGCCGCCCAAGGTCCACTGTGCGCGTGGGGAGCCTTGGATTGCTGCGAGATGCTGTTCGTGGCGTTCATGCTTCCAATTTATCCCAACTGGCCTGTGCCGTTGGACGGCGTGGCCACGACGCTAGCCGATGGTGCCCAGGGTGTCGCCGCGGCGCAGAGCCGCCCCGGCGCCCAGATCCGCGGCCTGGAAGATGCCACCGCGGTGCGCGGTGATGGTGGATTCCATCTTCATCGCCTCGACAATGGCTACGCTCTGCCCTTCGGTGACCTCGCTGCCATCTTCCACGGCGAAGCGGACCAGGTTCCCGTCCATGGTGCTGCGCACCGCGGCGGCATCCACTGCTCCGCCATCCTCATCCTGCGAGGCGGCGGTGCTGCCGCCCCCCGAGGTATTGCGCAGCGCATTGGTCAGCGCCGCGGGAAGACCCAGCTGGACTGCCTTGCCATCGAGCTCAATGGTGATGGTCTCGCGGCTGGTGTCGCGCTGGTCCAGATCCATTTCGTCACTGGCTTCGACTTCGTTGAGGAACTCGTCCTCGATCCACGTGGTGTAGACACCCAGCGAATCGCCGTTGAACGCCTCATGCTCGATCACTGCACGGTGGAAGGGCAAGACCGTGGGGACCCCGGCAATGCTGATTTCCTCCAGGGCCAGGCGGGCCCGGCGGATGGCCTGGTCGCGGTCGGCACCGCGCACGATCAGCTTGGCAATCATCGAGTCGTAGTACGGGGGAATGACCGAGCCGCTGCGCACGCCCGAGTCCACGCGCACGCCGGCGCCGGTTGGCGCTTCGAAGCGCTCAACGGTGCCAGGTGCCGGAAGGAAGCCGCGGGCCGGGTCCTCGGCGTTGATCCGGAATTCGATGGCATGGCCGGTTGGCTGCGGGTCCTCGGTAATGGACAGCGGCAGGCCGTCGGCGATGCGGAACTGCTCGGCTACCAGGTCCACCCCTGAGGTCTCCTCGGTGATCGGGTGCTCCACCTGCAAACGGGTGTTGACCTCCAGGAAGGAAATCAGCCCGTCCTGGGCCACCAGGTATTCAACGGTGCCGGCCCCGACATAGCCGGCTTCCTTGCAGATCGCCTTGGCGGACTCGTGGATCCGGGCGCGCTGCTCATCGGTCAAGAACGGTGCCGGAGCCTCTTCCACCAGTTTCTGGTGGCGGCGCTGCAGCGAGCAGTCGCGCGTGCCGACCACCACCACGTTGCCGTGGGTATCGGCCAGCACCTGCGCCTCGACGTGGCGCGGCTTGGATAGGAAGCGTTCCACGAAGCACTCGCCGCGGCCGAAAGCCACGGTGGCCTCGCGGGTGGCGGATTCGAAGGCATCGGAGATCTCCTCCAGCGAGTGAGCGATCTTGATGCCGCGCCCGCCGCCGCCGAAAGCGGCCTTGATGGCCACCGGAACGCCGTGCTCTTCGGCGAAGGCCCGTACCTCGCTGGCATCGGCCACCGGGCCGTCGGTGCCCGGGGCCAGCGGTGCGCCGGCCCGGACCGCGATCTGCCGGGCGGTGACCTTGTTGCCCAGGGCTTCGATGGCTTCAGGCGACGGGCCGATCCAGCTCATGCCGGCATCGATGACTGCCTTGGCGAAGTTCGCGTTCTCCGAGAGGAAGCCGTAGCCCGGGTGCACCGCGTCGGCGCCACAGCGCTGGGCGATGCCGATGATCTTCTCGATATCCAGGTAGGTCTCGGCCCCGGTGGAACCGTGCAGCGGGTATGCCTCGTCGGCGCGGCGCACGTGCAAGGCATCAGCATCCGGATCAGAGTAGATGGCTACCGAAGCAATGTTCGCGTCGGCGGCAGCCCGGGCAATGCGGACAGCGATTTCGCCTCGGTTGGCGATGAGTACCTTTTTCATGGCAATTCCTTAGGCGTCAGATGCCGCGTGGCCGGCAGCGGGTTGGAGGATGAATTGGATTTTGCTTCCGGGAGGAAGCTGCGCGGCTGCGCTCAGGTCTTCGGCAATGACGGTGGCGATCACCGGGTAGCCGCCGGTCACCGGGTGGTCTGCGAGAAACAGCACCGGCAGGCCGGAGGGCGGCACCTGCAGGGATCCGCGGGCCACGCCTTCGCTGGCCAGCTCGCCTTCGCGCACGCGCTGCAGCGGCTGCTGCCCGGTAGCCAGGCGGACGCCCACGCGGTTGGATTCGTTGGTGACGTCCCAGACCTGCGCGGTGAGCTGCTCAAGGCCTGCCGGGCCGAACCAGTCGGCGCGCGGACCGGGGATGACGCGCAGCGTGTACACGCCGCTAGCGTCCGGTACCGGCAGGGTGCTCGGTTCGCTGTTGCCGACAATGTGGCCGATGCGCGGGCGCTGCACCTCAAGCATGCTCCCGGCCTGCAACGGCTCGGGGCCCAGCCCGGAGAGGGTATCGGTGGACAGCGAGCCGAGGACCGGCTCCTGCGCGATGCGCCCGCGCACCGCGAGGTAGCTGCGCAGCCCGCGCCCAGCTGGTTCAACATCCAGGCGCTCGCCGTGCAGCAGGGCGAACGGCGCGTTCATCGCCACCTGGCGCGGCGTGCGCAGCTCATCGTCCTCGGCCGGGGTGATCAGCAGTTCGGCTTCGGCGCCGGCCAGCGCCAGCACCTGGTCCTGCTCGGCTTCAACGCTCAGGCGGCTGCCGAGATTCTCGATCACTGCCTGGCCCGGCTGGTTTCCGACCAGGCGGTTGGCCTGATGGAAGGTGGCCGGGTCGGCTGCGCCGGCGGCGCCCACACCCAGGTTGCCGTAGCCGATGCGCCCGGCATCCTGCAGCAGCGATTGCAGTCCGGGATCAAGGATCCGCAGGCCTCCGACGCCGGGATCCTGCACGGTGGCGGGCTGGGCGGCAGGTGCCTGGAGGGAAATCCTTTCGGTGGCAGGAATGAACTTCACGGTGTCCTGCGGGCGGATCAGCGCAGGATTCTCGCGGTCCAAGTCCCACATCTGCAGATCGGTATGGCCGATCAGCTGCCATCCGCCGGGGGACTGGCGCGGGTAGACGGCCGAGTAGTCCCCAGCCAGTGCGACGGCACCAGCAGGCACCTTGGTGCGCGGGGTATCCCGGCGCGGGACATTCAGCAGCTGGTTCTCGCCGAGCAGGTAGGCGAAGCCCGGGGCGAACCCGCCGAACACCGCACGCCAGGACTGGCTGGAATGGGCCTTGATGACCCCGTCGATGCCCAGGCCGGTCAGTTCGGCCACGGCTGCCAGATCCTCGCCGTCATAGTGCACCGGAACCTCGACGATCTTGCCAGCTGCGTGCACAACGCTGCCGATGTCCAGTCCGGGCAGCTGCTGGCTGGCCTGGGCGGCTTCTTCGGAGGTCCCGAATTTCAGGAACAGGGTTTGGGCTGCAGAAAGCAGGTCGCGCTGCCCGGGCAGCGGGTCAGCTTCCAGCGCGGCAGTGAGCGCCAGCACCGAGTCGAGCGAATCGAGGTCGACCAGCAGGTCGTGCGATCCTGCCCGGTGAATGGCGCGGATGCTCACGCGAAGCTCCGGATCTGCACTCCGGCGTGTTCCAGGCCGGCGCGCACGGCGCTGGCCATGGCCACGGCGCCGGCGGTGTCGCCGTGCAGGCAGATGCTTTCGGCAGGCATCTTGATGGTGCTGCCGTCCACGGCGACAATGGTGCCTTCGGTGGCCAGACGGACCATGTTCTCGGTGACTACAGCCGGGTCGTGGAGTACGGCGTTGGCTTCGCGGCGGGAGACCAGGGTGCCTTCCGGGGTGTAGTTGCGGTCGGCGAAGGCTTCGGCGACGCCGCGCAGGCCGGCGGCTTCGGCCTTCTGCAGGGCAACGGAGCCGGGAAGCAGCAGCACCGGCAGGTCGGTGCCGAAGGCCTTGATGGCATCGATGACCGCTTGGGCGTGCACCTCGTGGTGCACGATGGTGTTGTACAGGGCGCCGTGCGGCTTGACGTACTTGATCTCGCCGCCGGCGGTGCGGGCCAGCGCCTGCAGGGCACCGAGCTGGTAGAGCACGTCATCGGCCAGTTCGGTGGCGGAGCAATCCAGGAAGCGGCGGCCGAAGCCTGCCAGGTCACGGTAGCCCACGTGGGCGCCGATGGTGACCTGGGCTGCCACGGCATCGCGGCAGGTCTGGGCGATGGTGCTCGGATCTCCGGCGTGGAAGCCGCAGGCGACGTTGGCGGAGGAAACGGAGGTGAAGATGGCGGCATCGTCGCCCATCTTCCAGTTGCCGAAGGACTCTCCGACGTCCGAATTCAAGTCTATATATGGCATTGTGATCCCCGTCTCGTGAAAACCTGTTGGTAAAAGAATGCCTCAATTTCCGTAATTGTTCAACAATCTTGACGTCGAGTTTGGAGGACAGCTCTACGAAGGACCGGAGGAACTGCCCCGAATTGCGTGCTGAATAGGAGAATTGCGCAAGGAATGAGAAAACCCGGGGCCGGGGATTCCTTATGGAATCCCCGGCCCCGGGCCGGTCTCGTGCTGGACTGTGCGCCGCTTAGCTTTAGACCTCTTCTTCGCCGTCGGCACCTTCATGGCCGAACGGGATGGGCGCGCTCTGTGCGTCGTCCGGATCAGGGACAGCAGTATTCTCGCCCTCTTCTTCGCCGTCGGCACCTTCATGGCCGAACGGGATGGGCGCGCTCTGAGCGTCGTCCGGATCAGGGACAGCAGTATTCTCGCCCTCTGGATCCGGGGTCTCGCGTGGTCCTGTGGTTTCGTCGTGGTTTGCGGTTCCCATAGTTGCTTCCCTTCTTCCGTGCCTTGTCTTGATGCCAGCTGGAGGGTGCTGGTTCCACACAGCCTAGCCGGGGGAGCTGCGTGGAGTCTGGCGCGCTCAGCGAACTACCATGTTCGCCCGCAGTGGAACGGTGCCCGCGGGCAGTATCCGCGGCGAGTCGGCCCGCTATGACAATCCGATGGCGTTGCCCTGCTCATCGACGTCCATGTGCACGGCGGCCGGAACCTTCGGCAGGCCCGGCATCGTGGTCAGCGCCCCGGTGATGGCCACGATGAAACCGGCACCGGTCTTGGGAATCAGCTCGCGGACCTGCACGGTGAAGCCGCTGGCGGCGCCGAGCAGCTGCGGGTCATCGGAGAAGGAGTATTGCGTCTTGGCGATGCAGACCGGCAGGTGGGACCACCCATTGCCATTGATCTGCTGGAGCATCCGCCGGGCCTTGGCGGAGTACTCGACACCTTCGCCCCCGTAGATTTCGCGCACCAGGGCCAGGATCTTGTCCTCGACCGGTTGCTCCAGCTCGTACAGCGGGGAGAAGTTGCCCGGTTCCTCGATGGCGCGCAGCACCGTGGCGGCCAGCTCGGTGGCCCCGGCCCCGCCGTGGCCCCAGACATCGGCGATGGCGCAGGCGATGCCCTGCTGCGCGGCCCAGCTGGTGACCGCTTCCAGCTCGGCATCGGTATCCGTGGTGAAGCGGTTGATGCCGATGACCGGCTTGATGCCGAACTTGGAGATGATCGACGCGTGGCGTTCAAGGTTCGGCAGCCCGGCCCGCACGGCCTCGACGTTTTCGGTCCCCAATTCTTCCTTGGGTACCGAACCATGCATCTTCAACGCCCGGACGGTGGCGACAATGACCACCGTGTCCGGCGGGCACCCGGCGTAGCGGGCCTTGATGTCCATGAATTTCTCGGCGCCCAGATCGGTGCCGAAGCCTGCCTCGGTCACCACCACATCGGCCAGTGCGCGGGCGGTGTTGGTGGCGATGGCCGAGTTGCAGCCGTGCGCGATGTTGGCAAAGGGCCCGCCGTGGATCAGCGCAGGAGTGCCGCCGATGCTCTGCACGAGGTTGGGCTTGATGGCTTCCTTGAGCAGCAGCGCCATGGCACCTGCCGCTCCCAGGTCATCGGCGGTGACCGGGGTTTTGGCGTAAGTGTATCCGACGGTGATCCTGCCCAGCCGGGCACGCAGGTCCGCGAGCCCGGTGGCCAGGCAGAAGACGGCCATGATTTCGGAGGCGGCGGTAATTTCAAAGCCTGTTTCACGCGGAACCCCGTTGGCGGTACCGCCCAGGCCGATCACCACGTGGCGCAGTGCCCGGTCGTTCATGTCTAGCACCCGCTTGAAGGTGATGGATCGCGGGTCGATGCCCAGCGCGTTGCCCTGCTGCAGGTGGTTGTCGAGCATTGCCATGAGCAGGTTGTTCGCGCTGGTGATGGCGTGGAAATCCCCGGTGAAATGCAGATTGATCTCGTCCATGGGCAGCACCTGGGACTGGCCGCCGCCGGTGGCTCCGCCCTTCATGCCGAAGCTCGGGCCGACCGAGGGTTCGCGCAGCGCGATCATGGTCTTGGTCCCGGTGGCCGCCAGCGCATCGGCCAGGCCCACCACCATGGTGGATTTGCCTTCCCCTGCCGGTGTCGGGGACATGCCGCTGACCAGGACCACTTTTCCGCGCCGGGTTCCGGTGGGCAGCAGCGCCGGATCGATCTTGGCTTTGTACTTGCCATAGGGCTCCAGTGCGGCGTCCGGAATTCCGGCGGCTTCGGCGATCCGGGAGATCGGTGCGAGCACTGCCCGCGAGGCAATCGCGAGATCGCTCATGTCGGTGTCCTGCACTCCTGCCATGCTGCGTCCCCTATCTGGCGGCCCGGTGATCCGGGGATGAGGAAAACCAAGGCTTTTGGTATTCCCTGATTGGCCTTCAAGCTACCATCTTGCAGGCGAGGCGAGAAGGCTGCGCCGGGCAGTACGTGGAACGGTGTCTATCCGAGCCGGGCCTGGCGAAGTGGTAAGAGTGCCTGTTCCACATTTAACGGAGAAGGTGCCCCTCTGTTGAAGCCAGCGATTCTCAGCTCTGAAACGGCACAGAACCAACTGCGAGGCGTCATTGCAAGCAATCCTGATAGGCGCCGGATGATCAACACGAAGAACGCTTGGCTAGGACGTTTGCCGCTGAGCTCGGCGGTGCCGGGGGAAGGTTTAGCTGTCCTTGTTGCGGGACCAATGCTGCATGAGTCTTTGCTGGGCTTGCTGTTCGCTCAATCCTGAAATCTCTTGTGTGGACAGATGAAGTTGTTCTACGAGCGCAGCTTCCATCCAAGTGGGCAAGACAGATCCCCGTGCGGGTTCAGGTTGAGCTTCAACGGATTCGTAGAGCCGTCCCATCCGGGCAATGACGTCTTTGAGCGATTGAATCTTCGGGTTATCGCCCATGCGTGCGACCCGTGAGGTGAGCTCATCGTAAACCTCGCTATCCGAACGAGCGCCAACAGCCCAGACCTCAGAAATATCAAGAATTGGGCGGCCGGACGCGTCTTCGGTAATGCGCCATACGATTCTCCAGTCGCGATCGCCAACCACTAACTTGCGGAAACCGACTAGCGCACCGAGCAAGGGCTCGCCAGCCTCAGGGGATTTTTCGAGCAGCAGCATCTTCTTGAAAACGGATCGCACGATCTGCGGGTCCTTTTTGTGAAGGCGATGTAGGTCAGATACTGCGTCTTCAGTTAGCCTGACGATGCACAGGCGGTCTTGAGGCTGATTCACGAATTATCAGACTGGGCTTCTTCGGCATTTTCTGCCTCAAGCTCTGCGCGGTTCAAATTGAAGAATTCCATCGCTTGGTCAAGAGTCGTGCGTACGCCGCTATCGGTGGCAAAGCGCGCCATGACCAATGCGGCATCGCGCAGGGTGTCGCGGTCCTGACGCAGCTGAGCGATTTCCTTGGCGGAAACGACTTCGGCCACGACCTTGCCATGGCGAGACAAGGGGGTATCCCGGCCTTCCTCGGCGGCGGCGACAAGGGCAGAGAGTCCCGCGCGTGATGCTTCTGTGATGCTCAAAGTAGTCATATGAAAACTATATAGATTTCTACCTAGATTTTCTAGTGTGCCTTCCGTGCCTCGTTAAAGCAAAAGCTGGGTCGCCACCCTTGGTAGCGACCCAGCTTGAGAGAGCGGGGGATCCGTTAGCTTGAATGCTTCCGTTCAAGGAACTGATGACGCAACGAATTCACGGACTGGAGGGCTTGGCTTTCGTCGGTTCCAATGTTTTCTTCGACCCATGAGTAGTAGCGGTAAGCTTCATCCAGGATTCCTGGAATAAAGTCGTCGGGATCAACAATCGCCGACGTGGTGCCTCAGCGATTCGCGCTGGGCTTCTCGCCCTTGATCATGAAGGCGAAAATGATGCCGAGCGTGGCCAATACCGCGCCGACGATGAACGAGATGTGCGCGCCAGAGAACAAGGCCTCGGCCACCTCGGACCCGGCGTCCAGCTGGACCTTGGAGAGCAGCGACATCACGGTCACGAAGATGGTGGTGCCGATGGCACCGCCCAGCTGCTGCGCGGTATTGAAGATCGCTGAACCGTGGCCGAACAGGCGCGGATCCACCGAAGCCATGGCCGAGGACATCAGGCCGGTCATCAGCAGGGCCAAGCCGATGGAGAAGGCGATGTGGCAGAGCATGAACATCCACAACTCGGTCTGCACGGTGACGGTGGTGTACATCCACTGACCGGCGGCCAAGAGCAAGGCGCCGGGGATCAGGACCGGGCGCGCTCCATGCTTGTCGTAGATCCGCCCGAAGATCGGCGAGGCGATGGCCTGGGCCAGCCCGCCGGGAAGCAGCATGATGCCGATCTGCAGCGAGTCGATGCCCTTGCCGGATTCCAGCAGGATCGGCACGATCATCAGCGAGCCGAGCAAGGTGCCGAAGGCGATCATGATCATCGCGATCGCGAAGCTGAAGCTGCGCGAGGCGAATGGAGTCAGGTTCAGCAGTTCGCGGCCGCTCGGGGCCAGCTTGACCTGGCGGATGATGAACAGGGCCAGCGCCACCAGGCCGATTCCGAAGCTGGCGATCATCATCGTGGCGTTATCCGCAGCCTGCTCAATGCTGGAAATGCCGTAGACCAGGAACCCGAAGGCCAGGGCCGAGAGCAGAACCGAAGCGGAATCCACCTTGAGCTTGCGAGCGGTGGAAGGGAGCTTGAAGAAGATGGCGCCCAAGACCAGGACCGCCACGGCGATCGGCAGCATCAGGACGAATATGTAGTGCCAGCCCAGGGCATGCACGATGGCGCCCGAAACGGTCGGCCCGATCGCCGGGGCCACGCCGATGACGATCGAGTTCAGCCCCATGACGGTGCCGCGCAGGCGCACCGGCACGAGCGTCAAGGTGGTGGACATCAGCAACGGCAGGATGATCGCCGTACCCACGGCCTGGATGATGCGTCCCAGCAGCAGGAAGCCGAAGTTCGGGGCTACGACCGCGATGGCGGTGCCGACGATGAAGCTGATGATTGCGAAGAAGAACAGCGAGCGGTGCGCGAAGCGCTGCAGCAGGAAGCCGGTAGTGGGGATGACAACCGACAGGGTCAGCAGGAACCCGGTGGTGAGCCACTGGCCGGTGGATGCCGAAATGGCCATGTCCTGCATGATGCCCGGCAGTGCCACGGTGAGCACGGTTTCGTTCAGGATCATCATGAATGCGGCCAAAGCCAATGAGGCGATGATGCCGGTCAGCGCTTTGCCGGACAGCTGCCTGGCAGACCCGGCTCCTGGCTCAGCGCTGGGTGCAGCGGGTTCTGTCGTCATGAATTCTTCTTCCTCTGGGATACCAACCAGCAAATACTGTCACACTCTGCCACTTTTTCGTAAGCGAATCTGGCAGACTGTGACAGGAAACAAATTCGGCTTATGCGGCCTGCTAAACGCAGGCAGCCTGGAGCATTGGAGAGCACCATGGGGATTCGCGAGGAGCGCAAAGCGGCAACCCTCAAGGCAATTCAAGCAGCGGCCTTGGACCTGGTGGAATCCCAGGGACTGGACTCGGTGACGGTGGGGCAGATTGCCGCCCGCGCGGGCATCTCGGAGCGGACGTTCTTCCGTTACTGCGATTCCAGGGAAGCAGCCATCGTGCCTGCCCAGCATGAGCTGATCGAGGCCGTGACCGGATGCGAGATTGCCTCCGGCTCCACGAGTGCGCAGATTTTCCGGGTGCTGGCCGCCGAGTGCCGCAAGCTCCTGGCGGCCGAGATCCGCGCTAGCGAATACCGCCGGATTTCCCGGTTGATTGCCATTGAGCCGAAGCTGCTGCTGGCCATTACCCGGCAGGAGGAAGCCTTCTCGGCGGCCACCGCGCAGGAGCTGCGCAGCCGCGGGTTGCTGCCTGCCATGCCGGCCTTGATCATCGGAGAAACCCTGGCTGCCCTGTGGCGGGTGGCCTGGCAGTGCTTCGGCCAGGCGGAGCGGGCCGGGGAGCCTGCGGATCCGGTTGAGCTCTTCGATGCGGCAATGATGAATCTGGCGCAGCTGGCCGGGCCTGGGTCCGAATAGCGAAGACCAATCTTGAGTTATCGCCGATTAACTTAAATGTGACGAACTGCTTGCGGGCAGTCCAGCCCGGGATTTCGGCGAAAATCGGGGATTGCCGCGCGCATTTCTGCTGGCCTGAAAGTGTGGTGCTGGGCAAAATCAGGTAGATTTGGAACGTTGAGTTCAGGGCGGTAACACCGCTTCCGCACGACGTTCAGGGAGACGCCACACCTATGGCAAAGATTATTTACACCCACACCGACGAAGCGCCAATGCTGGCGACCCACTCGTTCCTGCCAATCGTGGAGGCCTTCGCGTCGACCGCCGGGGTGGAACTTGAGACCCGCGACATCTCGCTGGCCGGTCGCATCATCGCTACCTTCCCGGACTATGTCACCGAGGAACAGCGCATCGGTGACGCACTGGCGGAACTTGGCGACCTGGCCAAGACCCCGGAAGCGAACATCATCAAGCTGCCGAACATCTCGGCTTCGATCCCGCAGCTGAAGGCCGCCATCGCCGAGCTGCAGGCTGCCGGCTACGCACTGCCTGACTACCCGGACAACCCGTCCTCGGATGAGGAAACCGACATCCGCGCACGCTACGACAAGATCAAGGGTTCGGCAGTGAACCCGGTGCTGCGCGAAGGCAACTCGGACCGCCGCGCACCGCTGAGCGTGAAGAACTACGCCCGCAAGTACCCGCACTCCATGGGCGAGTGGGCAGCCGACTCAAAGACCAACGTGGCCACCATGGGTGCCGACGACTTCGCTTCCAATGAGAAGTCCGTGGTCATCGACGCGGACAAGAAGATCTCGATCCGCTTCGTCGGCGAAGACGGCGAAGTCAAGGTCCTGAAGAAGCCATTCGACGTGCTCAAGGACGAAGTCATCGACGGCACCGTCATGCACGCCGCAGCGCTGTCCGAGTTCCTGAAGAACTCCGTGGCCCGCGCCAAGGAAGAGGGCATCCTCTTCTCGGCACACCTGAAGGCCACCATGATGAAGGTCTCCGACCCGATCATCTTCGGCCACGTGGTCAAGGCCTACTTCTCCGAGCTGTTCGAGACCTACGGCAAGGAACTGGCAGCGGCCGGCCTGAACCCGAACAACGGCCTGGCAGCTATCCTGAACGGCCTGGACGAGCTGTCCGACGAGGTCCGCGCCGGCGTCGAGAAGCTGATCGCCAAGGGCCTGGAAGAAGGCCCGGCAGTTGCCATGGTCGATTCCGACAAGGGCATCACCAACCTGCACGTCCCATCGGATGTCATCGTTGACGCGTCCATGCCAGCCATGATCCGCCTGGGCGGCAAGATGTGGGATGCCAAGGGCAACACCGCAGACACCCTGGCCGTGCTGCCGGATTCCTCCTACGCAGGCATCTACCAGGTGGTCATCGAGGACTGCCGCGCCAACGGCGCCTACGATCCGACCACCATGGGCACCGTGCCGAACGTCGGCCTGATGGCCCAGAAGGCCGAGGAATACGGCTCGCACGACAAGACCTTCGAAATCGCTGGCAACGGCCACGTGCAGATCGTCGACGAGAACGACACCGTGCTCATCGAGCACCAGGTCTTCGCCGGCGACATCTGGCGCGCGTGCCAGACCAAGGACGTTGCCATCCGCGACTGGGTGAAGCTGGCAGTGAACCGCGCCCGCGCCTCCCAGACCCCGGCAGTGTTCTGGCTGGACGAGAACCGCGCCCACGACGCAGTGCTGATCGGCAAGGTCAACGAGTACCTGAAGGAACACGACACCGATGGCCTGACCATCGAGATCCTGTCCCCGGTCGAGGCCACCAAGTACTCGATCGAGCGCATCCGCAAGGGCGAGGACACCATCTCGGTCACCGGCAACGTGCTGCGCGACTACCTGACCGACCTGTTCCCAATCCTGGAACTGGGCACCAGCGCCAAGATGCTGTCCATCGTTCCGCTGCTGGCTGGCGGCGGCCTGTTCGAGACCGGTGCCGGCGGCTCCGCTCCGAAGCACGTGCAGCAGCTGGTGAACGAGAACCACCTGCGCTGGGATTCGCTGGGCGAGTTCATGGCACTGGGCGCTTCCTTCGAGCACCTGGCAGTGACCACCGGAAACGCCCGCGCCCAGGTGCTGGCAGACACCCTGGATGCAGCTACCGGCACCTTCCTGCTGGAAGACAAGTCGCCAAAGCGCAAGGTGGGCGAGCTGGATAACCGCGGCAGCCACTTCTACCTGGCCAAGTTCTGGGCAGAAGAGCTGGCCAAGCAGGACAAGGATGCGCAGCTGGCTTCCGCGTTCGCCGAGGTTGCCAAGGTGCTGGACGAGAACGAGCAGGCCATCGTGGCCGAGCTCGCCGAGGTCCAGGGCAAGGCAGTGGACATCGCCGGCTACTACCGTCCGGACGAAGCCAAGACCGCCGCAGTGATGCGCCCAAGCGCAACCCTGAACAAGGCTCTGGAACTGCTGACCAAGTAGTCCTCCCGAGTTGAACAGGCAGGTGCCGTCCCATTGGGGCGGCACCTGCCTGTTTTAACGTTCTGCGGGCGACGCTCGGTCCCGCAGCCGGACGTTCGCCACTGCGCGAGGGTCAGCCGCCTTCGCATTTGGGCTGGAAGGGCCTGGCCGTTATGCCTCTGAGCAATTGTTGCCCGATTTAGTTGCGTCGACCCGTCATCGAATGCGGTATTGACGAGCTGAAAAGGTACAAACTACAGCCCGCGACCGGCCTCCCACAGGTTATCCGCGGTGCCGGTCAGCAACGCATTGAGCGAGACAGCCTGCGCATCGGTGAATGAGGCGATGTAGTCCACGATGGCTCGGGACTGGCCCAGGCGCTGCACCTCGTCCGGCCCGGCCTGGCGGAAGAGCTCAGGGGAGAGCTCTCGCAGGTTTCGGTATTCCTCGGTGGCTGCTTCTACCGAATCGAGCAGACGGCGCGGGGCGCGCCCGGCGTCATCGGGATCATTGAGCCAGGTGTGGAACCCTTCGGCCAGCGAGCGGATGATCCGCGTCTGCCCGCGTTGGTACACGGCCAAATCCGGGCGTTCGAGCACGAAGCGCGCGTGAACGAATTTCAGCACGATCACGTCATGCCAGGCCTCATCGCCTAACCGGACGTGGCCGCTGCGCACGGTGGGGGTCTGCTCGACGGTCACCGAGGTCTGGAGCCGCTCGATCCACCGGCGGGTGAACGCGGTGACTGCGCGATCCGCTTCCAGCCCGCCGTCATAGGGGACTGCCAACAGCCCGTCGACCAGGTCATGGCCCACCCGTTCTACGGAGTCGCGGAACGCCTGCGCATCCGCGATCCATGGATCCTTGGCCAGCGCCCTGCGCCAAGTTTCCTCCAAGGCGTGGCCCGGCCGGCGGGCATCGAGTTCGGCCTGCTTCAGTTGTCCAAGTTCCCGGGACTGCTCCAGCCAGGCGCGCAATTCCGCCGAAACGCTGGTGTACTGCAACACCCCGGCACGGTAGAAGTCATCAAGGTCATGCACGGCATAGGCAATGTCATCGGCAATATCCATCACCGAGCTCTCCAGGGTCTGCTGGTGCCGGTCGATATTGGGGAATACCGAGAGCACATCGGCCATCTCGTGGGCATCGACATCATAGGCCGAATACTTCAACGCGCCGGCCGCCGGGTCGGTCCCCACGCCGCGCGGCAGCATCTCGGGAGCCAGCGGGGCTAGGGCACGCCATTCGTTGCGGGTCCACGGGTACTTCAACACGGCGGCGCGCACCGCGCGGGTCAGGTTCATGCCGCGGGCGGTGGCATCGCAGCTGTCCAGGGCGGTGAGGATACGGAAGGTCTGGGCGTTGCCCTCGAAGCCGTCGGGCAGGTTCAGCAATCCCCGGGCGACACGGTCCAGCTCCAGCTCGCCGAGGTGGCCGAAGGGCGGGTGCCCCAGGTCGTGGGCCGCCGCGGCGGCCTGCACGACCACCGGGTCGCAACCACCCAAATGGTCGACGAGTCCTCTAGTTGATTCATCGGCATTGCGCAGCCGGATGGCGATGGAGCGCGCCACGGCCGAGACCTTCAGCGAATGGGTCAGCCGGTTGTGCACCAGGGTGCCGGAACCTGCCTGCGGGATGACCTGCGTGACCGAAGACAGGCGCGAGAAATACGGCGAGAAACGGATGCGTTCCACATCAACGCGAAACTCATCATCGCCCGCACGATTCTGCTCAACGATAGCGCGGTCACGGCCGCCTGACTGATGCGTTTTTACTCTGGTATCCATCGTAGGAACTAGCCTAGGTGATCAACAGCTCAACGCAGAGTCAATTGATGATTTGGTTGGCGAGTTCTTCACCGTGCGCCAAGGCGATGACCTGGTTGACTGCCAGCTCGGAGACCAACGAGATGAACTGTCCAGTGTCTCCGGCCATGTGCGGGGTGATGATGCAATTCGGTGCGCTCCATAGTGCGTGGTCTGCCGGCAACGGCTCAGGATCGGTGACATCCAAGGCCGCATGCAGCCTGCCGGCTTGCAACTCAGGCAACAGGGCATCGGTGTCGACGATGGGCCCGCGTCCCACATTGACCAGTAGCGAGCCGTCCTTCATTGTCGAGAGGAATTCGGCGTCGATAAGCTGTTCGGTTTCCGGGGTATGCGGCAGGGCAACAATCACCACATCGGCAGTGGGAAGAAAGTCCCAGAGCTGGTCGAGAAAATAAATGGGGTGGCCCTGCTCATGGACTCGTTCAGTACGGGCAAAAGAAGCTAGATCGGCAGGCTTGAAGGGCATAAGCCGCGAGCGAATTTCACTGCCCACTCCACCGGCACCGAGAAGCACTACCCTTGACCCGTGCAGCGAGCTGGTCCACGTCCTGGTCCACTGCCGCTCGCGCTGGTGCTGACCGACTTGCGGCAGCTGGCGGAAGGATGCGAGGACCAAGGCGAGGCAGTGTTCGGCGGTGGCATCTTCCACAGCGCCCTTGGAATTGGTCAATGACACTTGTTCAGGAAGATGCTCCAGAACCCACTCGTATCCAATGGACAGCAGGTGGACATGCTTCAGCCCCTTGATGCGGGAGACCCTTGAACGCAGCTCAGGGTTGCTCGGTCGTTCGGTGACCAGTACGTCGGCTTCAGGCGCATCGTTCGGATCTTCGTCGATGTGCCAGAGGATTGGCTCGACTCCTGGAAGCTGCAGCTGGTCGACGAGATCCTGCCAGGGAAGCAGTACGCGTAATGCCATAAGAAGAGTGTCCTTTCGAATGCTATGACCATTGTGTCCGTTGGGACGCAAGGATGAAGAATCTGGTGACAGAGTCATTACTCCGCGTCAGTTATTCCAGATTGAAGATCAAATAACTAGTAGACTAGGCTCATGACTCATAAAGGAATTGTCGGGACCACTATGCTGATGGCGCTTGGCTGGACGGTGTTCGTCCTTGGCCTCGCCACGCTATTTTTGGACCCGCTGGTCGGTGCGCTGCTGGCAATCGCCGGCGCGGTATTGATCAGTGGCGGCATGATCACTGAGGCGTTGAATAGGAAGCGGGAAGCATCCGTGGCACTGGCCAATAGCAGAGAAGAAGAAATGCCTGCACTCGACCTGTAGTTGCCCATCGTGCTCTATCGCATCTGAGATTGGCAACGTAATGGCATGTATCTGGCTGGCGAGTCTCTGATTAGAGGCTGTTGACGTATGGCGTTAGGGTCTGCGAGATCGCCAAGTGCCTTCTGGCCAGGGCAACAGATCGTCGCTTCCCAGAGATCTAGACCTTGATGCTTGTATTCGAAATGGTTGTGATGAGATTCTTGAGTCTGTTCCGTAATGCATAGCCATACGCGCATTTGGTTGCAGAAAAGATCTAGGAAGAATCTGGTCTGTTCACGTTAGTTTGATGTTTCAGACACCTGTCGAACGAACTTCTCCATTCTTGCCGATCGGGTCTTCTCAGTCTTGGCAATCGTCAGCTGGTGCGGAATGTGGTATCGAGGCTGGGACTTTAGCGCCTCGAACGCGGCTTTGGAGGTCGGGTTAGCGTCTAGAGCCCATTGCAGGTCTTCAGACACTTGTTCAGTTGCCTGTCTTTGATAGGCTCGGTCCCATCTGCCGTCGGTTTTCGCCTTATCGATTTCTGCTTGCCCACGAAGGCGCAATCTGCTCTGCTCGATGAATGCTGCCACGAACTGCGTGTTCTTTTCCGACTAGACAGAGGCTTGGCGTCGCGGGGTGTATCGCTGCAGAAACGTCTTCTCGCCATTGCTACACCGCTGGTCATCGATCCAGCCACTGCACAAGACTTCTTGCAATGCTTCGGCAACCATCAACGAGGTCGGATCGGTGGTGCCTTTCTTGGCTACGAGCAGCCACACGCCATCGCTGGTTTCTTCATTTTCATTCAGCCAAGCACGCCAGGCGGTGACATCTTTAAGGATTAGCGGGTCGTAGTAGTCGATGGGAACTATTGTTTTGGCTGGTTTCGTTGTTGAAAAGCAAACTTGTTGGAGGACGAACTTGATCCCTTAGTTGTCCAAGTCGGGTTGAACATTGATGTCAAGCAAAATACTTGTCAGATTTCAATCATTTGAAATGCTCGAATTCCGAGTAAACAACCTAGGCCGCATTTTCAGACCAATACGCTTTGAGTAGCCGATGGTCACTCACTCGAACGCTATTCTGGGGATTTACTGAGGTAACGTTACAAGTAATCAAATGCTAGTTGGTGCCCCTGATGGCACGGGAGAAAGTAGATGGCGGATACCGTGAAAGAACAACAACGAGCTGAGCTGCATAAGGCCATATGGAATGTCGCCAACGATCTGCGTGGCTCGGTGGATGGCTGGGACTTCAAGTCCTACGTTCTTGGCATGTTGTTCTACCGGTTCATTTCCGAGAACCTTACTAACTACATCAACGCCGGTGAGAAAGACGCAGGTTCGGCTGACTTCGATTTCGCCCAGATGAGCGACGAAGAAGCAGAGTTCGCCCGCGAAGGCATCGTGGAGGAAAAAGGCTTCTTCATCCGCCCTTCCGAACTGTTTGCCAATGTGCGAAAGCGCGCAGGATCAGATGAGAACCTGAACGAGACGCTTGAAGGCATCTTCAAGGACATCGAAGGATCCGCGCAGGGCACGAACAGTGAAGACGATGTCAAAGGCCTGTTCGATGATCTAGACGTGAACAGCAAAAAGCTCGGCAACACCGTTGCACAGCGTAACGCGAAGCTCGTGAAGCTCCTTGACGCTATAGGCGACCTGCCACTGAACAACGACTTCCAAGACAACAGCATTGACCTATTCGGCGACGCGTATGAGTTCTTGATGCAGATGTACGCATCCAGCGCCGGTAAGTCCGGTGGTGAGTACTACACGCCGCAGGAAGTCTCTGAACTGCTGGCGAAGATCACCACGGTTGGCAAGACCCGCGTAAACAAGGTCTACGACCCTGCTGCTGGTTCAGGTTCCCTGCTACTGAAGTTCGCCAAGGTGCTTGGCAAAGAGAACGTGGGTGGATTCTATGGCCAGGAGATCAACCTGACCACCTACAACCTGGCACGTATCAACATGTTCCTGCATGACGTGAACTATGAGAACTTTGACCTGGCACTCGGTGATACCTTACTTGATCCTGCGCCGCAGCACTGGGATGAAGAGCCGTTTGAAGCAATCGTTTCCAACCCTCCATATTCGATCAAGTGGGAGGGCGACGCTAACCCTGTTCTGATCAATGATCCTCGTTTCGCTCCAGCTGGTGTGCTGGCCCCGAAGTCGAAGGCTGACCTTGCGTTCACGATGCACATGCTGCACTGGCTGGCAACGAACGGTACGGCTTCCATCGTTGAGTTCCCGGGTGTCCTGTACCGTGGCGGTGCTGAAGGCAAGATCCGTAAGTACCTGATTGACAATAACTATGTTGATGCGGTGATCCAGCTTCCAGCTGACTTGTTCTTTGGTACCACGATTGCGACCTGCATTATTGTGCTGAAGAAGTCGAAGAAGACCAATGATGTGCTCTTTATTGATGGTTCGGCAGAGTTCGCCCGTGGGGGTAACAAGAACAAGCTGACCCCTGAAAACCAGCAGACCTTGCTTGATGCGTTCGTGAACCGTAAGAACGTAGAACATTTCGCGACCCTCGTTGAAAACAGTGCTATCGCGGAGAACGCATACAACATTGCGGTGTCTTCGTATGTTGAGGCTGAGGATACTCGTGAAGTTGTTGACATTACTGAGCTGAATGCTGAGATTGAGCAGATTGTGGCTCGTCAGGCTGAGCTTCGCAGTGCGATTGATGCGATTGTTGCTGATCTGGAGGGTTCCAAGTGAGCAAAATTGATGAACTGATTGCTGAGCTTTGCCCTGAGGGTGTTCGACACTACGAATTGTCGGCGGTAGCAGAATATTCGAAGTCACGAGTCGATTCGGTCGATCTGGACGAAACCAATTTCGTTGGCGTGGATAATCTCGTGGCTAATAAAGGCGGGAAAGTCGATGCCAGTTATCCACCAAATACCGCACGATTGACTGCGTATGAACCAGGCGATGTACTGCTTGGCAATATTCGTCCATATTTGAAGAAAGTATGGCTAGCTGACTCAGAAGGTGGCTGTAGCGGAGACGTACTTGCTATTAGAATCTTGAGTGAATTTAAGGCGTTAATTACTCCATGTTTTATGTACTATTTGCTGTCCTCGGATGCTTTCTTTGCATACAATATGCAGCACGCTAAAGGTGCTAAGATGCCGCGTGGTAATAAACCTGCGATTATGAACTATAGAATTCCTGTTCCACCACTTGAAATTCAGCGTCATATTGCGGATATTCTTGATAAGTTCACACAATTGGAAGCGGAGCTGGAAGCGGAGCTGGAAGCGGAGCTGGAAGCCCGGCGGAAGCAGTATTCTTTCTATCGTGATTCTCTATTGACGTTCACCGAGAGAGAGCTCAGGTGGCTCCGAATGAGTGAAGTAGCAACTATCGTTCGCGGGGCTTCGCCACGGCCTATCCGCTCATTCCTCACGACTTCTGAATCAGGAATTCCTTGGATCAAGATTGGTGACGTGCCATCTGGTGGAAAGTTCGTAACTAATACGACGGAAAAAATTACAACCGCTGGTGCCGAGAAGTCTCGTTTCATTAATCCCGGTGATTTCATTCTTTCTAATTCAATGAGTTTTGGCCGCCCTTACATTTCAAAGATCACTGGTTGCATCCATGACGGTTGGCTGGCAATTAGTGACTTCTCAGATTCGTTCGTATCTGATTTTCTTTATCATTTGTTGCGCTCTTCAGGAATCCAAAAGGAGCTTAAGAGATTGGCGGGCAATGGAGGGACAGTTTCAAACTTAAATGCTGATATGGTGCGTAATTTAACTGTTCCAGTCCCTCCACTGGAAGAGCAGAAAAAGATCGTTGCCGTTCTAGACAAGTTTGAGGTGTTGGTCAACGATCTCACGATCGGACTGCCAGCCGAATTAAACGCTCGTCGTCAGCAGTACGAGTACTTCCGCGACAAGCTGCTCACCTTCAAGGAGCTGGAGCCTACATCATGAGTACGACTCAGGATGAATTGGCTGGTTCAGTAGAAGGCTGGGCAGAAATTTCTAACGATGGGCGATACCGATACTTGCTCGGGCGAAGGTGGGATGCGTCGCTCCCCGAATGCACTTTCATAATGTTGAATCCTTCGACAGCCGACGCAAGACAGGATGATCCAACGATTCGCCGGTGCATAAACTTTGCGAAGAGCTATGGATGTGGATCGTTGTTAGTCGGCAATCTCTATGCTTTTCGAGCAACGGATCCACGGGACCTCTTTAGAGCTGACGATCCTGTTGGTGGTGAGATGAACGATGAAGTATTGATTGACCTTTTGGCACGAAGCGAATTGGTTATTGCTGCATGGGGCGCGCATGCCCATCCGAGTCGCGTTGCAGAAGTCTTGAGGCTTCCTGGTGCAGAACGGATGTTGGCTCTCGCTACCACCAAAGCTGGTGCACCACGACACCCACTCTATTTGTCTAAAACGGTCACACCCGTCGTATGGAAGGCCAACCAATGAGTACGACGCCGGTAAATGTGCAGATTCCATCGGATACGGAAGCTCCGATTATTGCTGACTTCGTCGAGCACGCGCTGCGAGTGGCGTATTTTGATCGCCTACACTGGGCGTCTCTGCCTTCGAGTGATTGGGACGAACCTGGTGTGTATATCTTGATGACATCGGACGGGTCTAATCGTGTATACGTTGGGCAAGCACGCCGGCTTCGTACTCGCTTGCAGAAACACAACAGCAACGAAAAGCTGCCTTGGCGACGTGCGCTGGCTGTGAAGCGCGATACCACCGCCGGTTTCAATACTGCTGAAACCGGGTACCTGGAAGGCCGTATTGCGGCAGAGCTGAATGCGCTTCACCAGATCACTGTTGTTGAAGGCCAGACGAGCGGTGACGAGACGTTGCCAAAGCACATGATGATTTCGTTGGACGCGTTCGTAAAGAGCATTTTGGGTGCACTGCGGTTGGCTGGTCTTGATGTTAGCCGCAACAACCCTCAGACACAGGTTGAAGATGAACCGCGCCTAGCAGTGCCAGATACAAGCGCAAACGCTTCGCGCACTGTGACGGTAGCTGACTTGGTTTCCAGCGGGCTGATTCAGGCAGGACAGACCCTATTCCTGAGCCAAGGTGGCAAGGAAGCAGAAGGTAGCGTCACTGCGGACGGAGAGATCATCGTGCGTGGCGTTTCCTACAAATCCCCAAGCACCGCAGCCGCTAAAGCTTTAGAGCTACAATCCTCTAACGGCTGGACGACTTGGAAGGTCGGCAATAAGTTCGGCCCACCGTTGGACTTGCTACGGAATCAATGGAACGAACAACAAGCGGAGGAGGCAGAAAGATGATTGAACCACGAGCACGCAAATATGATCCGATAGCGATCAGCAACGAAAGCACCGTTGTCTCGGTTTACGATGCCGATCCTGCAAAAGAATCTTCGTACCAGTCCGAGGCAGCGCTGGAAGCTGAGTTCATTCGCCTGCTTCAAGGACAGGCATACGAGTATGTCGCACTGACTTCTGAAGCTGAACTGATTGCCAACCTGCGTATCCAGCTGGAAGTACTGAACAAGTATGAGTTTAGTGATCAGGAGTGGGAGCAGTTCTTCAAGCAGCGTATTGCATCATCTGGTGATGGGATCAAAGAGAAGACGATCCGCGTCCAGGAAGACCACGTCCAGCTGCTGACTCGCGATGATGGTTCAACGAAGAACATCACCTTGTTGGATAAGAAGAATATCCATAACAACCGTTTGCAGGTGATCAACCAGTACGCGGTGGATAAGGGCGAGGGCGGCGCGAGCTTCTCGAACCGTTATGACGTGACCATCCTGGTTAATGGCTTGCCGATGGTGCATGTGGAGTTGAAGCGTCGTGGCGTGCCGATCCGTGAGGCGTTCAATCAGATTGACCGGTATCAGCGTGATAGTTTCTGGGCTGGCTCTGGCCTGTTTGAGTACGTGCAGTTGTTTGTGATCAGTAATGGTACGCAGACGAAGTACTACTCAAATACCACCAGGCTGCAGCACGTCGAGAGTGCTTCGAATGCTAAGAAGAAGTCGAAGACGTCGAATAGTTTTGAGTTTACGTCGTGGTGGGCTGATGGTGAAAACAAGCCGATCCTTGATCTGGCGGCGTTTGGTAAGACGTTCTTCGCGAAGCACACGCTGCTGAACATTCTCACTCGTTACTGCGTGTTGACGGATGACCGTCTGCTGTTGGTGATGCGTCCGTATCAGATTGTGGCGACGGAGAAGATCTTGCAGAAGATCTTGATATCCACGAACTATAAGACTCTCGGTTCATTGGATGCTGGTGGGTATGTCTGGCATACAACCGGTTCGGGCAAGACGCTGACGAGTTTCAAGACCGCGCAGCTGGCTTCGCGTATGGAGAGCGTGGACAAGGTTCTCTTCGTGGTTGATCGTAAGGACTTGGATTACCAAACGATCAAGGAGTACAACCGCTTTGAAAAAGGTTCGGTCAATACGAATAAGTCCACGGCGATGTTGGCGCTGCAGATCCAGGATCCTTCGGCGCGCATTATCGTTACGACGATTCAGAAGTTGTCCACGTTTATTGCCAAGAACAAGGGTCATGAGATCTATTCTGGCCACGTTGTGCTGATCTTTGATGAGTGTCATCGTTCCCAGTTCGGGGACATGCACACGGCGATCACGAAAGCTTTTAAGCGCTATAACCTCTTTGGGTTTACGGGTACGCCGATCTTCTCGGAGAACTCAAGCAGCAGCGGCAAGCCTACGCTTCGCACCACGGAGCAGGCGTTCGGCGAGAAGCTGCATACCTACACGATCAAGGACGCGATCACTGACAAGAACGTGCTTCCTTTCCGTATCGACTACATCAATACAGTGAAAGTTGCCAGCGGGGTTGCGGATAAGAAAGTTTCGTCGATTGATACCGAGAATGCTTTGCTAGCGCCGCAGCGTGTGTCGATGGTGACCGACTACATCCTGAAGCATTTCGATCAGAAGACGAAGCGTACCGAAGGGTATTCGTTGGGGGAGAAGCGTCTTCGTGGCTTCAATTCCCTATTCGCTACCGCGTCGATTAAGGCGGCGAAGGCGTATTACAACGAGTTCAAACGCCAGCAAGCTGACTTGCTGCCTGATCAGCAGTTGAAGATTGCGACGATCTTCTCGTTTGCTCCGAATCCTGATCTTGAGGATGGGATTCTGGAGGAGGAAGAGTTCGAGACTCAGCAGATGTCTGGTGATGATCGTTCATTCTTGGAGTCTGCAATTGCTGACTACAACAAGATGTTCAGGTCCAACCATGATACGAGTTCGCAGGGCTTTGAGAACTACTACAAAGACCTTGCAATGAGGCTGAAGAACCGTGATTTGGATTTGGTCATTGTGGTGAACATGTTCCTGACTGGTTTTGATGCGACTACCTTGAACACGTTGTGGGTGGATAAGAATCTGAAGTCTCATGGACTGATTCAGGCGTATTCGCGTACGAACCGTATTTTGAACTCGGTGAAGCCGCACGGCAATATCGTGAACTTCCGCAACCTGGAGGATGCCACTAAGGAAGCTATTGCCCTGTTTGGCAATAAGGATGCTCAGGGCATTGTGGTGATGGGCCCTTATCGTGAGCACTATGAGAAGTATGCGCAGCAGGTTTCTGAGCTGCTGGAGAAGTTCGCTCCTAACCAGGTGATTGAGAGCGAAGCGGCGCAGAATGAGTTCATTAAGCTGTATGGATCTATTTTGCAGCTGAAGAATATTCTCCTTGAATATGATCAGTTTGCTGGCAATGAGATTCTGACTGATCGCCAGGGCCAGGATTACCAGTCGGTGTATCTGGATCTGTGGAATGAGCGCAGGAAGCGCACTGAAAGTGATAAGGAAAAGATCACTGATGATCTGGTTTTTGAGATTGAGCTGATCAAGCAGGTTGAGATCAATGTTGACTATATTTTGATGCTGGTTCAGAAGCACCGTGAAGAGCATGGCGACGGGGACGATAAGGAGCTGCGTGCGGGTATTTCGCGTGCGATTGATTCCAGCCCTTCCCTGCGCAATAAGAAGGATCTGATCGAGAACTTCGTGGATTCATTGTCTGTGGACGCTTCGGTACAGGACGAATGGCAGAAGTACGTCGCGGAGCAGCGCGATCGTGAGCTGGAACAGATTATCCAGGAGGAGAACCTGAAACGCGAACAGACGCTAGGTTATGTGGACTTGGCGTTTTCAGATGGCGTGTTGCGTACGACGGGTACTGAGGTGACGAAGATTCTTCCGCCGGTGTCTCGGTTCTCGATGGTGACCAATCATGGTGAGAAGAAGCGTCGTGTGATTGAGAAGCTGACGGTGTTCTTTGAGAGGTTCTTCGGCCTTATTGGGAGAACTAGAAACTAACCATTGAGGATTGTGAGGAAGCGAAAGGAATTTTGGAATGGCGACAGAAGAACAGCTTGTGAAATGGACTGCGCCTTCAAGCTCTACGGAACAAGATAAGCAAGTTCGTACTGAGCGAATGATTCGCGAGGCTATTAGAGATCACGAAGGATTTGATGGGTATAGAAGTAGTTTCTCTATCTATGCCAAAGGGTCGTATGCCAATAATACCAACGTTCGCGCGGACAGCGATGTAGACATTGTTGTCGAGTGCAGCGATGTTATTTACTGGCGGAATCAAGATACCGCAAATCCTGGCTATAAAGGTGGGACACCGTATAGCGGTATATGGACTCCTGAAAAGCTACGTTCTGAAGTCGCATTGGCGCTGCAAAAGAAGTTTCCCGGTTCGGTTTCGGAGGGAAAGACTGCTTTCGAGATTGATGCCAGTTCGTCGCGTGTTCACGCAGATGTCGTTCCGTCGTTTGTGTTCAAACTTTACTATTCTGATGGTTCGTTTGCGCAAGGAACTAAGGTATTTAAGAGAGATGGTTCGTCTGTTGAAAACTACCCGAAGCAACAGTACGAGAAAGGCATCGCGAAAAACAACCGCACTGACTATCGCTACAAGAAGGCCGTGCGTATTCTCAAGCGTCTGGAGAACAGGCTTGTTGAAAAAGGGCTCTGCAATGCGGTTCCATCGTTTGTTTTAGAGTGTTTGATATTCAACTGTCCTGAAGAATTCCTCACTCGAACAACCTGGCGGTCGGTTATGAGAGGTTGCTTGGCAAGAATTTACAAACACACCCTTAAAGCTGAGGCAAGTGATGATCGCTGGGTTGAGACTAACGGTATAAAATTTCTATTCCACCCCAACCAAAAATGGACTCCGCAGCAAATACATGATTTTTCATTGGCGGCGTGGAATTACATGGAGTTTGAAGAGTGATTAATTCTATAGTTCTTCGCATTATTGTTGCGATAGTTCTAGCGGTTTTTCTAGTTGGATCATGGCTTACAACCGGCTCCCCTAACGCCAGTCTATTAAGTTTTTTCTCATTAGCAGTCATGGTTCTAACACTTGCATTTTTCGTATGGGATAAGTGGATATGGAAATGGTCGCTCGTCCAGAAGATTCCACGTATTCACAGAAATATACACGGCACGTGGGAGGCTCGCCTGGAGTCACTCTGGGTAGATCCGAATACCGGTACTAAGCCAGATCCGCAGACTGTGTATTTTGTGATCAGGCAGACAAGCAGCAAAGTCTCCGTATTACTCATGTCTAAGGAGTCGAAATCCATCTCAGTGGTTGCGCAGATGGCTATAAACAACGAAGAGTGGAACTTGCGGTTCATCTATTGCAACACGTCTCAGCTCGATCGAAGAAAGGAAAGCCCAATACACTATGGCACGGGTATCTTGGAGTTGTTAAGTGGAGACGGTTCAATCATTCGACTCAACGGTGTCTACTGGACTGACCGCGACTCCAAGGGCAAGTTGGAGCTACTGCGTCGTAATAAAAAGATTGTTGGGAGCTATGACGATGCAGAGAAGCTTTTTGGATCTGCTTAGTAGAATTGTTGAAAACTAGGACCAAGTTATTAACTGAATAATGTTCCGAAGAAGCAGATGTCACTCTTACTATACTTGTAATTTCATGCACTAAATAGATGATTGATTTCGCGATGGATTACAAACTATCTAACCTAGATTCCTGACATCGACTGCCATGCATTTGCTCATCGGGAAAAGGAGGCAGCCATTATGCCTGCATCCTCCACGAATCAATTATTGCTGCAATTTCTGATTCAGGAGATACCAGTTCTGATGTTTTTATCTGGTGCATTGCTGCTGATTTAATGCTGGGATCTGGAAGCAATGAATCGTTGAATCGAACCGTAGCTGACTTCTAGTTGACGAGCAATTTCATTGAGGGTGAATCCTTTAGCGCGAAGTCTAGTTGCCTGGCGTTTTTGCGAATCCGTTAGTCCAGCTTTTGGTACTGGAACGTTAGTCTTCGTCTGGATGAGTCAGATACTTGTCCAATACGATCTTTGAGTACTTGTACGATGTCTTGATAATGGGTGTAGGAGTAGTGGTTGGGTCCCCGGAAAGTAGTCCAGTGACTATGCGAGTACTCGTGTCCGACAATGGACACAGGAGGAATCACAGAAACAATGGCACGCAGACACACACCAGACCAGGTCATCGCTAAAGTCCGTCAAGGACAAAAGATGCTCAACGACGGACACCCGATGATCGAGGTCATCAAGGAACTTCAGATCACCGAAGCTACTTGGTACCGCTGGATCAACCAGTACGGGTCCGAGAAAAACGCTGAAGCCAGCAAACGTACCAAGGAGCTAGAGAAGGAAAACGCGCGCCTCAAGAAGCTGCTCGCTGATCAGATGCTCGCCAACGACATCCTTACTGAGGTTGCCAAGGGAAAATTCTAAGCCCCGAACCACGCCGCCGTGCTGTACGGATGGCGATGGAAAAATTCGGGGCGTCCGAACGCTTCGCTTGCCACGTTCTGGGCCAGAACCGCTCGGCACTACGTAAGAAAAAAACACCGATGAGCTTTGACGAAGCGCAGCTACGAGCCGACTTGAGGGCTGTCGCGTCTAAGCATCCAACGTGGGGGTGGCGCAAAGCCCGCTGGCACTTGCTGGCCACCGAACGATGGAATGACACTGTCTTGAACAGCAAGCGCATCCGACGATTATGGCGAGAAGAAGGCTTGGTCTGTAAGCCCAAGCGTCGAAAGAAGCGGCGCACCGGCCCAGACGCTGGGGAACAGAAGCGGTTGACCGCCGAGTACCCGATGCATGTACTGAGCTTTGATTTCCAGTCGGATGTCACTTCTTGTGGCCGTCATATCCGGTTCTTCAATGTCATTGATGAGTACACGCGGACCGCTTTGGCGATCATTCCCCGCAGGTCTTTTAAAGCTGCTGATGTGGTGGCTGTTTTGGAGGACATCATTGCTGAAACTGGGATCCAGCCAACGTTTGTGCGGTGTGATAACGGGCCTGAGTTCACTGCTGACGCGCTGGTGGATTGGTGCAACACTGTGGGGGTGTCCACTGCGTTTATCGATCCGGGCTCACCTTGGCAGAACGGTTTTATCGAGTCGTTCAATGCGCAGTTCCGGCGTGAACAGCTTTCCGGGGAAATTATGGACACTATGGTGGAAGCGAAGTATTTGGCTGATGAATGGAAAGACATTTACAATCATGAGCGTCCCCATGGGTCTTTGGATGGGTTGACGCCGTCCCGGTTTTGGGATGAGTGGGTTAGAGAGAATCAGTTAGCTATCGCATAGCTGCTGGACTGCTTAAAGGGACCCAACCAGTAGCGGCGAAGCCACAGAGGGAAAGTATCTGCACTAGTCCAGGGTGGTTCACGTATCCGTAAACGGCCATGCTGACGAAAGCCAAATACACAGAGACACTAAAAAGTCCGGCTACGGCTTTTCGTTGTTTCAGGGTGAGAGTTAGTAGGACTTCTGAGTTGTGGACCTGCGCTGCAATGTCAGCATGACTATTCAGGAATTCATTTGCGTCCTCTTCAACTTCCGTTCCACCGTATGCATCTTCGAATGCCTGCGCACTTTCTAATAGCTCGTCCGTTAGCAAGGAAGGGTCCAGATCGCTTGGCAACAGGCCGCTAACTGCAAACTCGCTGCCGGGCATTCCAGCACCGAAACGCGTGACCCAAGAATCGACGCCTCCCCATAGCGGTGCACTATCGAGCGAGTTCGCCAGCCCTTTCAGTCCGGAAGCCTGAGAAGCAAGAGACTGTCCGAGTGTCGAAACGACGCTCTCCGACAAGGCGAATGTTTGAGTCAGGCTCTTTGCTGCATCGAATAATGCCGTGTTCGCCCCTAAGCCAGAGCTAATCGTTTGCCCTTGCACAGCCAAGCTGCCTAATCCGTCCAGTAAAGAAGACTTAGGTCCATAGATTGAATCCAGGACCGACGACATGTTTGAAAGTGCTCCACTGATGCCCGACATATCCAATTGCTTGTGGATTTCGGACACGGCTCCCCAGGTGCCTTGCGATGAGGCTAACGCTTGAGCCATGTGATCAAGGCTCCCGAGCCGCGAAGCGGATAAAGCGGCGCTCGCCCCCATCACGTCAATGATTGAATTGATGTTTGTTTGTTTCCAGATCGGTTTGGTCATTTCCGACCAATGATCCTGATTCCAAAGATTATTTTTGTCATCTAAAAACCCCATGGCTCAAGCCTATATCGCGCCGTCGACAATTAGGGGTGCAGATCTTTTGGTCATCTATACGGCGGGGAGCGGTTGTAGTAATTATCGTTCGTGGAGGAAACGTCCCTAAATGTAGGTTCCATCGCTTATGTCAATTGTGATCGAAGAATCTAGGTTTCGGTTCAACGTTGGAGGAATTTTCACGATGACAGATATTCGTCAAATGGCTGAGGCGGCTTCGGGAATGCGGAGGCTTAAGCATGAATCGTTCGTCGAATTTTGATCGACTTCCTTGGGCCTAACTGTGCCGACATGTAGACTCCGGTGACTTGTTCTCGGAGAATTTCACTTGCAGAAGTTACTAGCCCGTGTAGAAGTGTTGTCTTGGGACGGCCCGCTGACAGCAGATATTGCGCGATCTGCCAGCCTGTTGAAAGTGCGGCCATGACCAAGCACAGCGATGAGATGATGAGCGCAATCGACTATGTATTCATGTTCGAAATGCTAGCCAATGCGACCGGCGAAATACGCTAATAATTTGAAGTCGGTAAAAAAGTTCTGGATTGAAACTTCAAGATTCTCCAAGAAGGCGGTATTAATTAGCTTATGACGAGATTGGACACTCAGTGGGCAGTCGCCGAAATCGATGCGTTCCTGAAAGTCACTGCACGAGTGACCCCAAACTTGGGTCCAGGAGCCGTTTATCTCGGTACGGTGATGGTTGGCCCCAAAACTGACGCAGCACAGCGGGCGCACGTTATTGAACAGATTCTCGATCGCGCACTGCCGGGGTGGGCGAATGAACGCCCTACGAAGGACAAAGAGTACACATGGCTTCGTGACCAAGCATCCAGAGTCAGAGCTGCCCTCACGCGGCAAGACGAATTAGCTGAAAAATTGGGAGACAATGCCCCGGACATGGCCGCTGCTAATCTCCATCCCTGGGCTTGGGAGAGCGGTCGATCGTATTGGAACACGGGCCACTACCATCAAGCAGTGATGCAAGCCGCCATCAGGATCAACGCCGAAACTCAGGCGAAGCTAGGACGTATGGACATCTCTGAGACTGCGCTTTTCAATGAGGTATTTTCGCTGGCCGAGCCCAAGGAAGGCGCACCAAGACTCCGCATCGCAGAAGACGATGGCGGTAAGACCTACCAGAATTTGCACCGTGGCGCCCGGGCATTCGCTGAAGGCCTCTACTCATCCATACGCAATCCTGGTATGCACCAGCCTCCAACTGATCCTGGAGGGCAAGAACAATTGGCCCTGGAGCAGTTGGCAGCATTTAGCCTTCTAGCTCGCTGGATAGATCAAGCGACAGTTGTACATTCATGACGGACACTTGTTCGCTGGCCGCAGAATCCGTTCCAAGACAGTTATGCCCCGAAATTAGGCTGACTTTGAGATGCGGCTTACAGGTTCTTCGCCAGCGTCTTGGGGCCTCAGCGCCACCGCAAGACGGTCGAGCATCTCATCAGTGAACATGAGACGAATGGCGTGGAAGAGCTCGATCGATGTTCAGAGGAACTCCTCGGCGATGGCCGATTTGGCGACTGTTGCCGGCAAGACGGTTCTCCAATCGTGACATCCGTGGCAATCTCGCAGGCATGTTGCAGTGGCGTTCAATTACCGGAATCGCCTCATTCGACTCGGATGCCCCTACAAGGATTCGTGCCAAGGTCCTAGAATGCCCTCGGGGTCGACCGTGTTTGCGACGATGTTCAGGTCAGTCATCTAGAGCAAGGCACAAATCCATAACCGTTTTTCTCAACCGTTTCAGCGTCCCACGCGACGGCCTCCTCCGAAATTTCACCTGTATCCGCGGTAATCATCTCAAGGCCGCCTGGATGCCCACGGACGATCGCTTAAAAATCATCTGCGGGCAACGAAGTCGTCGAAGATTCCGTCACTTTAGACGCGCGCACCAACAAGCTCCTCGCGCAGGATGCCAGCCCTTGTGCTGAGCGCGCTGAGCTTGGCCAGAGCAATAGCCCGGCGGAATGGTGCCATGCCGCAGTTGGTGCTGGCATTCAACTTGTCCGCATCAACATATTCGAGTGCGTCGCGCAGAGTCTGCGCTACTTCTTCGGCAGGCTCCACGGCGTTAATGGTCACGCCGATCGCGCCGAGCATCACGCGCTTGCCGCCGACCATTTCGACCACCTCCAGCGGGACATTCGAGTGGTGGGGCCCCAGTGAAACTGTATCGATGGAGGACACCTGCAACAACGGGAAAGACTTCTCGTAGTGGCGCCACTGGGCGCCAAGAGTAGCTTTCCAATCATTGTTTGCCTTGATGCCATAGCCAAAGCAGATATGGACTACGGTTCGGCCTTTAATCTTTCACAAGCACGCTCCAGAGCGGCGATGCCCCAGTCCGCGACTTCATCAAAGAAGACGTTGAACGCAGGCTCATCGAACTGGATGACCTCCACTCCGGCGGCTTACAACTCACGAGCTTCCTGAGTCAAGATGGTCGCGAATTCCCAGACCAGCTTTTCGCGGCTGCGGTAGTGCGCATCGTAGAAGGTATCAACCATGGTCATGGGGCCGGGAATGGGCCACCTGATTTGGCGGTCTGTGCAGGATCGCAGGAACTTCGCATCCTCAACGAAGACTGGCTTGGAACGTTCGACGGCGCTGACCACGGTGGTAACGCTGGCGTCATAGCGGTTGCGAATGCGCACGGTTTCGCGCTCTTCGAAGTCGACACCGCTCAGGTGCTCGATGAACGTGGTGACAAAGTGCTGGAGGGACTGCTCCAGCATTACTGCACGTATGGCAACTTGCTTGCCCTCGGTCAACGCCGCGCCTTCCAGTTTCCAATGCGATAACTAGATTCCGACAATCAGTTCTTATCAAGACCAGTGGCAAAGTTGAAATGTCGGTCAGAGCGAGAGGGCCAGAACTTCGGGACAAGTCGATATTTCACCCTTGAAAGACGCCTATTGAGCCTCGGATTCCAGCAGTTGTTTTAGTCGGTGGTCGATGACTTGCTAGTGGGTCGCTAGACGACAGTAGGAGGCAAGGGTGATCTCGAATATTCCTTGGTTGACTAGGCTCGCAGAAAACGAGTTTTACGTGAAAAAATTTCTTGGTGAACCATTGGGTAATGAGCTACATTTAGCCTAATCATCAATTCTTCGGCGTGGGACAGAACGGCTTTAGCAATAATTGCTAATTTATTCTGTTATGAGGTTCTTGTGCCGATTCGCACTCTTTGAAGCAGGAAAATTGAAAACTAAATTAAGCGCGGTGGCAATGTCGACGGCACTGATCACGGGATTGGTGATTAGCGGCCCGGCAGCAAAAGCAGAAGTGATTTCGGAGGAGGTCGTCTCGACTCCAGCGGAATCGTCAACGTCAGCGGACGCGCAGACGGAACCGGTCGTGTCTCAGTCTCCTGTAGCGGACGTTATTGAATCCGAGGAAAGCAACCTTCCAGGTGAGTCTTCGGCTGCTCCTGACGATTCCTACGCGGCCCAAGAATCAGAACCTACGGTGACGGAATCAGCTGCTTCGGCAGACCCTGACGCTGCATCTGAGCACACTGCTGAAGTTAGCAAGTCGGCCAAGGCCACCGACGAAGCCAGTGAGGCTCAAGTTGAGGACTCAAATGAGGCCCCAGCGTCCGAGCCAGTCTCAGAAGTAACCGAACCGGCGCCAGATCAGGTGCAGGAGGAATCGGAATCCGTTAATCCGGAACTCAAGAGTGTGCCTACCGTACTTCCCGAATCGCCGAAGCAATCATCAAAGAGTTTTGGTCTAGTTTCCAGCGATGACCGCTGGGACGAAATCAACGCCCTCTTACCTGAAGGTTCCGAAGACTGGAGCGACGAGCAATGGGAAGTGTTTGCCGAGACCGAAGCTGGGGAAGAGTACTTTCGACAGCTCAATGAACTCCTAGAGGAAGAGGACCCCGTCGAGGATGACTTTGAACTCTCCGAGGAGGAGCAAGCCTTCTGGGACTCAATCCTTGATACCCTCCCACAGGACAGTCTTGAATGGGATGATACCCAGTGGGAAGAGTACTTCCGCAGTGACGCTGGCCTTGAGTTCATCGAGCAGCTGTTGCCAATCATCGCTGACAGTATAGAAACCGATGAAGATGCAGCTGATCTTCAAGCTTTCCTCGAAGAAGTCTTTGCCGATGATCCTGAGCTACGTGCGTACTACCTCGAAATGTACTTGGGGATTACACCGGAAACGACGGGCGGTTCAACTGGTGGCTCCGAAACTGTGGACGAACCTGACGTTTCAGAAAGCGAACAACCCGTTGCTGACGCTGAAATCAAGCCCGCAGGTTCAATCGGCAAGACAATCGTCACCAAGGCGCAAAAGGCAAGCAAGTCCACTGAACCCGAAGCGGATGTTGAGGCCTCAGTGCCTGCACTGGCCAACACAGGTTTTGATGGTTTCTGGGCTGCTGGGGTCGGGATACTGCTAGCCATTGGCGGCGTGGTATTTATTGCGCGCTCACGCAAGGCTTCTACGAACTAGCTTAAGCCGACATGCGGTCCCGTAATGCAACTGACGCTGGGAACCACCAACGGGTGGTTCCCAGCGTCAGCTATTTGTGTATCAGTGGCCCAGATGCGAGTCGGCATTCAAGTGGTGCCACGAACGGTTGTGATAAACCAAGGCGTCACCAAGCTCGCCCGGTTGGGAGTCGCGTGCAATGTGTGACTGCAGTCCGCGAGCCACGATGACCGTTGAGGTCCCCGCCTGGATGCGTTCCACAACCTCACACCGTACCCAAGCTCGCACGTTATCAAAGAGCGTTTCTCCGGTGCTCAAACGAGTCCATGTCTGGTCCTGAGCAAAACGATCTACCCCGCTGGTAGCACCCAACTTTGCCAATTCAATGTCATGCACATCCAAGGAATGAACAACGACCGTCTGAGCACGAGAGAGTACGTCAGAGGCAGAAGAGAGAGCCGAAACTGAGAAAACCAGCAATGGTGGATCAACACTAATCGAGGCAACCGATGTTGCAGTGAGGGCCACGGGGCCTTCGCCAGCATCGGCAGTAATGACACTGACCCCACCCGGGTGCCCACGAAAGACTGCTTTGAAGTCTTCGGCGGGCAGGGAGTCGGTTGCGTCTATCGAGACTTTAGACACTGGCACCGACGAGCTCCTCGCGCAGGATCCCGGCTCCGGCGCTCAAAGCACTGAGCTTTGCCAGCGAGACATCGCGAGGGAATGGAGCCATGCCGCAGTTAGTGCTGGCAATGAGCTTGTCTGCGTCAACAAATTCCAGCGCCTTACGTAAGGTCTGTGCGACTTCTTGTGGGGTCTCTATGGCAACATTGGCTACGTCGATAGCACCGAGCATGACCTTCTTGCCGCGAACCATCTCAACTACTTCAAGCGGCACGTTGGAATGGTGAGATTCCAAAGAAACGGTGTCGATGGTTGAAGCCTGCAGCAGTGGGAAGGACTTCTCATAATGGCGCCACTGGGCGCCCAGAGTGGCCTTCCAATCGTTATTGGCCTTGATGCCGTAACCGAAGCAAATGTGTGCAACGGTTTCTGCCTTCAAACCTTCGCAAGCACGCTCCAGCGCTGCGATGCCCCAGTCAGCAACTTCATCAAAGAAGACATTAAAGGCTGGCTCGTCAAACTGGATAACATCCACACCAGCAGCTTCGAGTTCTTTCGCTTCCTGGTTCAGGATGGTCGCAAACTCCCAAGCGAGCTTTTCACGGCTCTGGTAGTGAGCGTCATACAAAGTGTCCACCATGGTCATCGGGCCAGGTAACGTCCACTTGATCTGCTTGTCAGTGAAAGAACGAAGGGCCTTTGCGTCCTCGACAAAAACTGGCTTTTCACGTTCTACAGCACTAACGACGGTAGGTACACTCGCGTCGTAACGGTTGCGGATTCGCACCGTCTCACGCTTTTCGAAGTCGACACCGCTTAGGTGCTCAATGAATGTGGTGACAAAGTGCTGACGGGTCTGTTCGCCATCACTAATGATGTCGATGCCGCGTTGGGTCTGTTCGAGGACCGCAGCACGCATGGCGTCTTGCTGGCCTTCGCGCAATTGCTCGCCTTCAAGCTTCCATGGGGACCAGAGCTTTTCAGGCTCGGCAAGCCATGAGGGTTTGGGTAGGCTGCCGACAATTGACGTGGGGATAAGCGGGGAAGTCATAAGTTATCTTTCGGATTCTTAGGCGACAGGAGCCGGGTAGGAAGAAGACCACTGATCGAGCAGTTGGCGATTCGGGATGATGAAATGCTCCTCGGTGAACTTGCCTTGGATCTTGCCCAGTTGGGTTCGTTCTTCGCGGTCATAAAAGACACGGGTGGGGGAGAAGTCTTCGGCACCCAGGCTCGGGTGGTACACGGAAGGAGCAGCCGAATTGGCGTTGTAGATTTCCGGACGGTAGATCTTCTGGAATGTCTCCATCGTGCTGATGAGGCTGATCAGCTGAAGGTTCGTGTAATCGTTGAGCAGGTCGCCGCGGAAGTAAAAAGCCAGTGGCGCAACGGCGCCCGGCGGCATGAAGTAACGGACGCTCAAGCCCATTTTTCCGAAGTACGCGTCGGTCAATGAATTTTCATCCTGCTGGTATTCCAAACCAAGCACTGGATGGCTGTTGCCGGTGCGGAAATAGGTCTTGGAAGTCGAGACGCTGATGCAGACCACCGGCAGCTGGGTAAAACGCTCACGGTAGGCCTGTGAGTTCAAGAAATGTTGGAAGAGCTGTCCGTGGAGATCGCCAAAATCTTCTGGAAGCACCGGAGCTCCGCTGTCATTACACGATGCTGGGAGCACCACGCTGAAGTCGTAATCGCGGACATAAGAAGAGAAATTATTGCCGACCATGCCCTGCGACCGATTGCCGGTGAGTTTATCCACGATCGTGGTCTCAAGCACTTCTAAAAGTGGAAATTCCTGATCAGTATTATCGGCAGAAAAATGCACATTGGCGGAGAGGATTTCAAGCTCCAGCTCATAGCGGTCACCTTGGGGATTGTCCCAGTGGGCCAAGGAATTGAACCGTCGGTTGATCATCGTCAGGGCATTGCGAAGGTTCTCTTCGCGGCGCTCGCCGCGTGCCAAATTAGCGAAGTTTGTCGTGGTTCGAGAATTCGCCGAAGGAGAGTAATTTTCGTCGAATCTGGTGGTGCTAATGCTGAAATTTAATGCATCTGCCATGATGGCCAATCTGTATTTGGGAGGCCTGGGCAGGCCGAGGGAAAGTCGTTGCGTCAATCATGCAGGGCGATTCTTGATATCAGGTAACTCGATATAACTATGAATTCATATAGACTCAATCTATGGTTCAGGGAACGAGTGGTCTGACACTGCAGCAACTTCGATACTTTGTGGCGGTGGCCTCGGAGGGGTCGATCTCGGCCGCCGCCGATTTGATTTACGTCGCGCAACCCAGCATGTCCGCGGCGATGAAGGAGCTTGAATCTCGGGTGGGGCGCACCTTGCTGGCGCGCTCGGCCAGGGGAGTGACGCTCACCGCCGAAGGCGCAGAATTCCTTGGCTACGCCCGGCAGGTCCTGGAGCAAGTGGAGCTGCTGGAGCACCGCTACCTCGGCCGGCCTTCCGCACGTCGACTGCTGGGCGTCTCCACCCAGCACTACTCCTTTTCGGTGGATGCCTTCGTCCGGATGGTCCAGGCCAGCGGGGCCGAGGAGTACCAGTTTTCGCTCCGCGAAACGCGCACCGAGGAAATCATCGAGGACGTGCGCACCCTGCGCAGCGACATCGGGATCCTCTACCGCAACGACTTCAACCGGAAGGTCATCGACAAGCTGCTGCGCGAATCCCGGTTGGTCTTCCATCCGCTGTTCCTCGCCGATCCGCACATCTTCGTTTCGCGCAGCAACCCGCTGGCCAGCCGTGCAAAAGTCACGCTCGAAGACCTCGAAGACCTGCCTCGGCTGACCTTCGACCAAGGTGCGAACAACTCGTTCTACTTCGCCGAGGAAGTGCTCTCCACACACTCCAGCCAACGCGAAATCCAGGTCTCGGACCGCGCCACCATCTTCAACCTGATGATCGGTTTGGGCGGGTACACGATCTCAACCGGCATCATCAGCGACGAGCTGGATCCCTCCATCGTTGCTATCCCGCTGGACATCGACGAGCGCATCGAGATCGGCTGGATCGATCACGCCGCGATCCCGCTCACCGATCAGGCCCAGCGCTACCTGCAAGAAGTCCGCGCGGTGGTCGCCAGCTTCGGGGTGGAAGTGCTCGACTGAGCCGCCAACAGCGTAACTATCAGTCATTGATCACTGCTTCATCGTCATAAACTTCAGGAAAAACCGCGAAATTCTCCGGGTTCTTCCCATTTCTGTGCGTCATAAAGTGGCGTCAGCCACCACGTCATCATGACAACTAGACGACATATGAAGCGTAGCGACCTTGTATGAAGCCGGCGGCCCGATAGCGCTTGCACGCTTTGGGAACCATGCCCAACCATGGAAGAACAACAAACCATCAAGAGCGACTAAGAGATCTGGCTCGTTGACGTCGCAGCAACCATCGGGAAACCGAAAGGTGCTACTGCCAGGAACGATGGAGCAGTTCCGAACGCGCTTTTGCGTGCTGTGCTTCGTGTTGCCGCACGATGCCTATCGGTGCACTCCCTCGCAGAGAATCGAGGAGGAGCTATGAGCCAAGGAACCGACGCGGTCCACGCAGGGTATCGCCCGAGCGGAGAGTTCCGCCCGATGCTGCCACCACTGCACAATTCCGCAGCCTACCAATTCCAGTCGCACGCCGAAGCGATCGAGAAGTTTGCGCTGCGCCAGGCTGGTTTCACCTACTCACGCACCGGCAACCCCACCGTCTCGATCCTCGAGCAGCGGGTGGCCACACTGGAAGGTGGCGCCCAGGCGGTGGCCACCGCCACCGGCCAGTCCGCGGTGGCCCTGTCCCTGCTGGCCCTGACCCAGGGACCCAAGCACATTGTGGCTTCCTCCTCGCTCTACGGCGGCACCGTGGATCTGTTCACCGACACCTTCGCCGACTTCGGCATCCGCATCAGCTTTGTCGACCAGGCCGACCCGGCCGCCTGGGCCGCGGCCGTCGAGGAGGACACCCGCGCCTTCTTCTTGGAATCGGTCTCCAACCCGCTGTGTACCGTGGCCGATATCCCGGCCATTGCGGCGATCGCGCACGAGCACAGTATCCCGGTGGTGGTGGATAACACCCTGGCCACCCCGCTGAACGTGCGGCCGCTGGAACTCGGCGCCGACATCGTGGTGCACTCGGCCACCAAGGGCCTGGCCGGACACGGCTCGGTACTGGGCGGGATCGTCGTGGATTCGGGGAAGTTCGATTTCTCCGACACCGCACGCTGGCCGCAAATCGCCGCCCCGCGAGTACGCCTGAACAACACTTCGCTGCTCGAACGCCACGGTGCCGGTGCCTACACGATGCTGGTCCGCTCCAAATTCCTGCACGATCTGGGCCCGACCCTGGCCCCGGCCAGCGCCCAGGGCATCCTTGCCGGCATCGAGACCCTGCCGGTGCGCGCCGCCCACGTGCAGCGCAGCGTCACCAGGCTGATCGACGCGCTGGCCGAGTATCCGGGCATTGCCGCCATCCACCACCCCGCCCTGCCCGAGCATCCCAGCCACGAGCTGGCCAAGAAGCTCACGCCGAAGGGAACCGGCTGCGTGGTAGCCATCGAGCTGGCCCACCCATCCCTGGTTTCCCCGGTGATCGATGGGCTCAAGCTGATTTCGCTGGCCGCCAATGTGGGGGACACCCGCACCATGATCTCGCACCCGGCCACCATGACGCACTGCCGGCTCTCGGAGCAGCAACTGGCCGACGCCGGCCTGAACACCTCCACCCTGCGTTTGTCGGTGGGACTGGAAGACCCGGCCGACCTGCTGGCGGATATCACCCAGTCGTTGGATCTCGCGCTGGCCGCGACCACCGCCGACACCAAGGAAGTGAGCTTCGCATGAGCGGCTTCAACACCCTCGCTGTGCACGCCGGCCAGCACAAGGATCCGCACACCGGAGCGGTCGTCCCGCCGATCTACCAGACCAGCACCTTCATCCAAGACGGCATTAACGTGCTGCGTTCCGGGCACGAATACTCCCGCGGCTCCAACCCGACCCGCGACGGTTTCCAGGATCAGCTCACCGCGCTGGAAGGCGGCGCCGCTGGATTCGCCTTCGCCTCGGGCATCGCGGCCGAAGACGCCCTGCTGCGCGCCGTGCTTGAACCGGGCGACCACATCATCCTCGGTGCCGACGGCTACGGCGGCACCAATCGGTTGATCTCCAAGCTGCACGGCAAATGGGGGATCAGCTCCTCGGCGGTGGACATCACCAACCTGGATGCGGTGCGTGCCGCACTGCGCCCGAACACCGCGCTGCTCTGGGTGGAGACCCCGTCCAACCCGCTGCTGGGCATCGCCGACCTGGCCGGCTGGGCCGCCATCGCCGCCGAGCACGGCGCCCTGCTGGTCGTGGACAACACTTTCGCCACCCCCTACCTGCAGCGGCCGCTGGACTTCGGAGCGCACGCGGTGGTGCACTCGACCACCAAGTACATTGGGGGGCACTCCGACGTCCTCGGCGGCGCGGTCATCGTGGCCGACCACCTGCACCGCGGCCAATCGCTGGCCGAAGCCGTCGGCTACCAGCAGTTCGCCGGGGGAGCGGTCTCCGGTCCGCAGGATTCCTACCTGGCCGCCCGCGGGCTGAAGACCTTGGGCCTGCGCATGGAACGCCACTGCGCCACCGCATCCGCCCTGTCCCACTGGCTCGATGACCGTCCCGAGGTCGCCCGCGTCTACTATCCCGGGCTGGAAAGCCACCCGGGCCACGAGCTGGCCAAGCGCCAGCAGCGCGGTTTCGGCGGCATCCTCTCGCTGCAGCTGGCTGACGAGGCCGCGGCCCGCGCCTTCGCCGAGTCCATGGAATACTTCCAGCTCTCGGTGTCCCTGGGCGGGGTGGAATCCCTGGTCTGCTATCCGCGCGAAATGACCCACGCTTCGCTGATCGGCACCCCGCTGGAGATCCCGGCCAACCTGGTCCGCCTCTCGGTAGGCATCGAGGAGCCCGAGGACCTGATTGCCGATCTGGAACGCGGGCTGGCCGCAGCCGCGAAGGCTTCTGAGGCCCACAGCATCCAGCACCGCAGTCTGGCTACCGCCTGACCTGCCGTTGCAGCACGCGGGCCTTCCGCTCAGGAAGGCCCGCGTGCACAATGCGACGGCAAACCTTGCGCGTGCTCCACGGTCCGCGAGAACATTCGCAGGATCGCGGAGCACGCGCTGCAGCGGGCCGCCGGCTCGAAGACCTATATTCGATCAGTCTCCTAAACACGGTACCTAGCCTCGAAACGCCTATTCCAACACTCGAAGGTCGACGGTCAACAGGCAGATAGGTGAATAGTGTGCGGTGGCGGAATGTCTGGGTGTTATTGAGGCACCTCCCGGGGTTGGGAACCATACAGTGAGTCGTTGACTTGATCGATCATTTCTTGAATCGCGTGGACTTTGCTCTGCCAGTACTTGTTGTTCTCGCGAGCTTGCGGTCCTTCTGCTTCTTCGTTCAACTCAAGAAGCTCGCTGAAATGGTCTCGGTAGGCGCACAGCGCAGCATTGAGAACTTCGATTTGCTCGTCATTGAGGTGGACGTTGAGCAATGATTCACGCATGGTGCTGATCCTTTCGTTGCCAGGGTGCGTCCGGTGCGTTCCGGACGCACCCCCGAATCAACCACTCCTTAAAAGTTTCCCCGGGAGTCATCTCTTGTTCGGTGGCGAGCGTGAATACACCCGGACGGGACCCGCCCGACGCACCGAACGTTGAATTGTTCGTACTGCGTTGGTTCCTTCCGGGCACCGCTGACTGGGCCGCGGAACATCCTCGATCGAGGTGCAAAGGTGCGATCGAGGCGGCTGATGCTGACGGGAAGCTGTGGATAGCTCGAGCTCGTATATGGCCAGAAGCAACTCGTCATCAGCGACCAGCGGATCAAGTTCCGAATCAATGTGGGCAGACATGACACATCATCTCCGCACAGGCCTCCAAGGGGCCTTTCTTGGGTTAACTGGTGATTTCCTTGGGGTTCTTCTTGCCTTGGCCGACCGCGACCTGAATCCGGCGAGGTTTGGCACTCTCGGCGACAGCGATGTCGACACGTAGCACGCCATCCACGTAGGTGGCCTGGATACTTTCAGTGTCCAAATGATCCCCAAGGATAAGTTCCCGGGTGAAATGGCCCCAGAGTCGTTCCGAGCCGGCGATGTGCTGGCGGTCTCCTGGTTTGGCGCGTTCAGCGCGGATGGTCAGGATGTTCTTTTCCACTGCCATGTCGATCTGCTCGGCGTCGACCCCTGGCAGGTCGAACTCAGCGTGAAATCCGGTGTCGTCCTTCCAAGCCTCCATTGGCATTGGGTGGACAGGTTCGGAGCTGAGCTGGGTGTTGAAAGCTCGCTGTACCAAGCGGTCGAAATCGCGAAGTACCTCGGTCTGCATCATCTGAACTCATTCCTTTCTGGTGTGACTCTCTACGATGCTGCAATTCACTTTCCGTTAGATCTATGTCTAACGATGTAGATTTTATAGCATGGGATTCTGAGTTCATGCAAGCCTATTGAAAGTAAAAAATGACAAAAAATTCGCCTCGATCCGTTCCTGTTGCTGGATCGCATTCGATTGCTACCGCTGCCCAGAGTGTGGGAGTGAGTGTGCAAACAGTGCGGTTGTATGAGTTACGTGGTTTGATCACCCCGTCACGTACCAGCGGTGGCACGCGCAGGTATCAAGCCAAGGATTTAGCTCGGTTGCAGCAAATCTCAGAGTTGATTGATCGAGGCGTGAATTTGGCGGGCATTGGCATCATCTTGGAGCTGGAATCTGAAAATGAGGCGTTGCGTAAGGCACTTGCAAAGCAGTCTCATCGGCAAGGCGCGGATTGAATCATCAAGACCGTTGAGGGTCTATGCTTCTCGGCAGGGTGCCGACGAATTCTTGCCTAGGCGCCGCGGAGCCTGAAGGTGCACGTTCTGCTCGAGCACTTGGCAGTGGCCCTTGCTGATCGGCGTCACCGTGGAAGGCATCAAGCACGTGCTGGGCATCTGGGTCACCGAGAACGAGGGCGCGAAGTTCTGGGCGCAAGGCTGCGCGCAATTGGCCAACCGCGGGGTCAAGGACGTGCTGATTGCCTGCTGCGACGGACTGACCGGGTTCCCCGAGGCGATCGAGGCGACCTGGGCGCGGGCAACCGTGCAGACCTGCGTGGTGCACCTGATCAGGGCGGCGAACCGGTTTGTCTCCTACGGTGACCGCAAGGCGGTCAGCAAGCAGTTGAAGACGATTTACACGGCGCCGAGCATCGAATCCGCGCTGAAATCCTTGGATGATTTCGAGGCATCCGAGCTGGGCAGGAAGTATCCATCGGCGGTGTCCACCTGGCGCAACGCGTGGGAGCGGTTCACCCCGTTTTTGGAGTTCCCTCCCGAGTTGCGGAAGGTCATTTACACGACGAATGCGATTGAGTCGATGAACTATGAGCTGCGCAAGGTCACCAAGTCCGGAGGCGATTTCCTTATCGATGCGGCGGCGGTGAAGATGCTGTGGTTGGCGATCCGCAATATCGAGGACAAGCGGGCGAGGGAGCGTTTCAAGGATGCGAAGAAGAAGGGTCGGACCCCGCGGGCCGGTGCTGGAGCGCATCTGGTGGAAGGGGCTGGGACGAGCGGCTGGAAGCAAGCCTTGCAGCAGTTGGCGATGGCTTACCCGGAGCGGATTGAGCCGTATTTGAATTGATTGTTACGAAGCCCTGAATAACGGACGTGACTAGGGGCTTACGCAAACAAACTGACAAGCTCATTGAAAACTCTAGGCGTTGGCTTCCAGATGCTTGGCAGCCAGAACGAGGTAGTGATCGGCGTTGGTCTTCAAGCCGGCGACTTCCTCTTCGCTCAGCTCGCGGCGGACCTTAGCAGGTACACCGGCAACCAACGAACGCGGCGGAACCTGGGTGCCTTCCAGCACCAGTGCACCAGCGGCAACCAGCGACTGTTCGCCGATGACGGCACCGTTCATGACGGTGGCGCTCATGCCGATCAGGCAGCCATCACCCACGCTGGCACCGTGAACCACTGCCGAGTGGCCCACCGAGATGCCGGCGCCCAGGGTGCAAGGAAAACCTTCATCGGCGTGCAGTACGACGTTGTCCTGCAAGTTGGTGCCTTCGCCCACGCGAATCGGCGCCGAATCGCCGCGCACGGAAACACCATAGAAGGCGCTGGCACGGTCAGCCAGCTCGACATCGCCGCTCAAGGTGGCGGTAGGGGCTACGAAAACGTCCTGGCCGACCTTCGGGGTCGCGCCGTCAATGGTAATAATGTGCGTCATTTCACCTACTGTAATGGCCAAGCATTGCTACAGCGAGTTCACTACCGAAGATCTCAAGTCCGCGAGCGGGCCGCGGCCACCAACGATTGCTGCCAATCCCGATCCTCTTCGGCGGCTCGCAAAGTCAGCCCCAATACCCGCGCGGCTTCAAGAAGCAACAGCTGGCTGGCGGGTACCGGTGCGGCGAAAGTCACCTGCGCGAAAGAACGCTCAGGGCCGGAGCGTACCTGCGTCCGACGCACGTCGTTGGCACAGCCTAGCGCACTGTCCGGTTGCGCCCGCCAGAATGAGCGTGCGGTGTCCGCATCTCGGCACAGCGCATAACCGTTGCTTATGGCCAGCGGAAAAGATAGCGGATCCCAGGCCAGCGATTTTTGGTAGCGCGGCCGATAACGCTCCGGCAGCTGCAGCACCTGGGACTTCAACCCCTTCCGGCGTTTTCCAGCTGCCCTAAGCAAAGGCCAGCACGCCGAGGCTGCAACCAGCAGGGCGACAACTGCCAGCGTTGCATAATCCATGCTTAGGAGAAGACGATGGTGCGCTGGCCGTCAAGCATCACCCGGTGCCCGGCATGCCACTGCACGGCGCGGGTCAGCGTCCGGCCTTCCACGCTGCGACCCAGCTCAACCAGCTGCTCGGCCGTGCGGGTATGCGAGACGTGGGTGACTTCCTGGTCGATGATCGGACCCTCGTCCAGGTCCGCGGTGACGTAGTGCGCGGTGGCGCCGATCAGTTTCACGCCCCGGGCGTAGGCCTGGTGGTAGGGCTTGGCACCCTTGAAAGACGGCAGGAAGGAGTGGTGGATATTGATGACCCGGCCTTCCATGCGCTCGCACAGCGAATCCGAGAGGATCTGCATGTAGCGGGCGAGCACCACCAGTTCGACGTCATGCTTCTCCGCGATGGACAGCAGCTCGGCCTCGGCCTGCGACTTGTTTTCCTTGGTCACCGGCAGGTGCACGAACTCCACACCGTAGAAGTCGGCCATCGGCTTCAGATCCAAGTGGTTGGAAACGATCACCGGCACGTCGATGGGCAAGGTGCCGGCGCGCTGGGCGAACAGCAGGTCGTTGAGCGCATGCCCGGCCTTGGAGCACATGAGCATGGTGCGGGTGCGCTTGGCGCCGTCATCCACGCGCAGCGCCATGTGGAAGTCGTCGCGGATCGGTGCGAGCCCCGCGCGGATCTGCGCCAGCGACTGCTCGGTGGCGACCTCGATGCGCATGAAGAAGGTGCCGGTCTCCGGCGAGAGGAACTGCTGGGACTCGGTGATATTGCAACCGGCACCCAGCAGACCTCCGGAAATGGCGTGGACGATGCCAGGGCGGTCGATGCAAGATAGGGTGACGATGAAATTGTTCATGCATTGAGATTAACCGGCTGGCGCGCTGTACGCACATTCGTCACGGTGGAGTTACATAGTCATGCATCGAGAAAACACAATCACCAGCAGCAATCGCACCCAGAGGCATGCTTGATGCGCCGTCAATGGCATCTTACGAACCGATGATAGGTGCTTGGCAAAGCTATGGCATGATGTCTATAAATTTGGCATATTCACGCTTGGGGAAACACATGGGGTTGTTGCATCGTTTTGCTTCGGTAGTGGGCGCAACAGCCTTGGTTTTCGCCGGGCTCGTGCCTCCGGCGCAGGGTCTTATCAGTCCTGCAGACTGCTTTGAACACACGGATGAGACCGCCAGTGTCGTCGTGGGATTATCCTGCAAGAATGTGACGTCGTTGCAGGAACTGCCGATGACGGGCGATATTCAGTGGATCGGCATCGACACCCAGAAGGATCAAGTGCTCGGTGGTCTGGAAGTCCTGGCGGCTAACCCCCAGTTGAAATCGGTTCGGATCAGCAAAGCTCCACAGGAAATCATCCCGGAATTGGCACAGCTGCCAGTGCTGGAATCCCTGTCTCTGACATTCCCCAAGGGGCAGCAGGTGCAACTGGCGGGGCTAGGCCAGCTTTCGGGACTGAAGGAGCTTGAAGTGCTGGCCACGAGTTCAACGGATTACCGGTGGGCCAAGGACCTGTCCAATCTGGAAAAATTGGATCTCGCCAGCTACACCAAGCCGCTCATCGAACTGAAGATCGGTGCCAGTGCGGAAATTGAACCGGTGATAACGGTGGATGGCCGTGTGCTCAGGCCGTGGGAATATACCGGCGAACGAATCCTGGGTCAGATCAGCCCCACCGGATTCACCGCGAATAAAGCCGGATTCGCGGGATTGAGGACAGAACTCACCGACTTTGAGGCGGTGATCCCTGGACAGGACAACCTGAAGTCTGTCAGCTACGCAGCCAGCTGGCACATTGGCGTGCGCGATACCGTCCAGCTTGGCAGGATCTCACTGAATAGGAACCCGTCGCTGGCGGGCCATGATGCGGCGGTAGTCGGCGATTCCTTGCTGGCACCCACGACCAACTACCCATACACTGCCCTGCAGTGGACCCGCAACGGCGAACCGATTACCGGCGCCGTGGGGGAGAGCTACCAGCTGGTGCGCGAGGACACTGATAAAGTCATCGCGCTGAGCTACGAGACGAAGGCGGTTCGTCAAAACGGCGAAGTATGGGTCCCCTCGGTGCAGGGCACGATGAACTATGGTGCCCCAATCGCCGCCACGGTGGCCTCGATTGCCAAACCAACGATTGGCGGCAGTAAAATCGTGGGACACAAGCTCACCGCTTCCCTCGATTCCGCATACTTCCCAGACTTTGCACGCCGTTATCAGTGGCTAGTCGATGGTTTCGAGATTCCGCGGGCTACCGCGACAACCTATACCCCGCCTCGGTCCTACGCCAATCGCAAGATCTCTGTACGGGTTACAATGCATGCTGCGGATGGAGAATCGGTCTGGCTGCCGACCAGCAGCGCGGTGAAAGTCGTCCAGGGAACCATCACTGTTGCCAAGCCAAAGGTCTCCGGAACGGCAAAAGTCGGTTCGAAACTCAACGCCAACGCCGCTATGCCGGCTCCAGCCGCCCAGTCCACGAAGTACCAGTGGCTGCGCGGCGGCAAGAAGATCAAGGGTGCCACGGCAAAAACATATACGCTCAAACCCGCAGATCTGAACCAACGGATCTCAGTCTCGGTGGCCTATGCCAAGACCAACTACACCACCAAGACCGTGACCAGCACTGCGACAGGGAAGATCGCACCAGCCAAGCTCAAGGTGATGAAGAAGCCGGTGATCAACGGCAAGAAATCCACCGGCAAGACCTTGAAAGCCACGGCAGGCAGCTACAACACTAAAAACGTAAAGATCTCCTACCAATGGACGCGCTCCGGAAAGATCATCCCCAAGGCCACCAATCCGAACTACAAGGTCGTCAAAGCCGATGCCCGGAAGACCTTAGGCGTGTGGGTGACGGCCTCGAAACCCGGCTACACCACCGTGGTCACCAAGGTCAGCAAGAAGTAACTCGTCAGGCTATACCGCCACCGCGGACAGGAATTTGCTGGCCGCCAGCGCGGCCTTCCGCCCGGCGCGGGTAGCGCCCAGCGTCGAGGCCGATGCGCCATAGCCGACGAAGAACAGCCCCGGCACCTCTACCGCCGCGACCCCGTCCTCCAGCAGGATGCCGCCGGCCGCGGTGTGCAGCTTTAGGTCGCGCAAATGCCGGTGGGCATGGCGGAAACCGGTGGCCCACAGGATCGCATCGATCTTCTCGCATGACCCGTCGGTGAAGACCACCGCATCGGATTCCAGATGGTCGATCTTCCCGCGCGAGACCAGTGCACCGGAGGCGATTCCTGCACGCATCGTCTCGGTGAGCAGCAGCCCGGTGGTGCCCACCACCGACTTCGGCGGCAATCCCACGCTGGTGCGCTCGTTGACCTGGCGTTCCACCTCCAAGCCCCATTCGGCGCCGGTGGGCTCTTCGCGCCAGTCCGGGGCGCTGCGCGTGGACCACAGGGTGTCCACTCCGGCAGCGCGCAGCTGCACGATGAACTGGGTGGCGCTGGCCCCGGCCCCGACTACAAGGACGCGCTGGCCGGCGAACTGCTGCGGGGAGCGGAAGCCGTTGGTGTGCACCTGCGGGCCGTCGAACTGCCCGGGGTAGACCGGCCAGAACGGGTTGGTCCAGGTGCCGGTGGCGTTGATAATTGTCCGTGCCCGGTACTCGGCATCGGCGTGCACTACGAAGTCGTCGCCGTCTTTTTCCACCGAGGTCACCGGTGCGCCGTGGCGTACCGGCAACGAGAAACGCCTCTCGTATTCCGCATAGTACTCGGAGACCACTTGGGAGGCCGGGCGCGTTGAATCCTGCACCTCAAGCGGGAAGTCCGGCAAGGGGTGGATATGGTGCGCGGTGCCCAGGGTCAGGGCATCCCAGCGATGCTGCCACGCCCCGCCGGGTCCCGGGTTCGCATCGAGCACCAGGAAGTCGATGCCGCGCTTGGCCAGATGGTAGGCGGCGGCAAGCCCGGCTTGCCCTGCGCCGATCACGATTGTCGAGTACACAATCAAGGTAACCCTGCACACTTCAAAGTCATTCCCGAGGCCATTTTCGCTACACTGGAGGGCGTGACTGGCGTTAGGTGGGTAACCACCAGGGAGCTAATCGTGCGAGCCGCGCGCCTGGGTTTGCATGCCATCCGCCTGAACAGGGCACCTACGGAAGGATACGCGTGAGCGCACGCATTCTCGATGGCAAGGCCACCGCGGCCGCTATCAAGCAGGAACTGGCCGAACGCGTTGCCGCGCTCAAGGCTGCCGGGCACACCACCGGACTGGGCACCATCCTGGTCGGCAATGACCCTGGCTCGGCCTGGTACGTCGGCGGCAAGCACAAGGACTGCGCCGAGGTGGGCATCGAATCCATCCGCGTGGACCTGCCCGAGGAAACCACCCAGGACGAGCTGCTGGCCAAGGTCAAGGAGCTGAACGAGAACCCTGACTGCACCGGCTACATTGTCCAGCTGCCGCTGCCCAAGCACATCGACCAGGACGTGATCCTGGAAGCCATGGACCCGGCCAAGGACGCCGACGGCCTGCACCCGATGAACCTCGGCCGCCTGGTTGCCAACGTCAACCGCCCGATGACCTCCCCGCTGCCATGCACCCCGCTGGGCTGCGTGGACCTGCTGGCCCGCCACGACATCGACCTGAACGGCAAGCACGTGCTGGTTGTCGGCCGCGGCGTGACCATCGGCCGCCCGGTCGGCCTGCTGCTGACCCGCCGCAGCATCAATGCCACCGTGACCCTGGCGCACACCGGCACCACCAATCTGGACGAGCTGCTGGCGCAGGCCGATGTCGTCATCGCCGCCGCCGGTTCGGCCCACATGATCAAGACCGCCAAGCCCGGAGCGATCCTGCTGGACGTGGGCGTCTCCCGCGTGGACGGCAAGGTCACCGGCGATATCGATCCAGCGCTGTACGAGACCGCCAGCTGGGTTTCGCCGAACCCGGGCGGCGTGGGCCCGATGACCCGCGCAATGCTGCTGAACAACGTGGTGGAAGCCGCGGAGCGCAACGCCGCGAAGTAGACACGAGAAAACCGGCAGCCCAGACGGGCTGCCGGTTTTTGATCCCTGCAGGCCTTACAGCGCGTCCTGGGCCACGGGCTGCGCAACATTGCGCTTGTCGAAGACCAGGGCTCCGACTTCCTGCTCGGCCTGGTTGCCGATGCCCAAATCGATGCCGCTGCGATCGCGCACCAGGCTGACCGCCGCGAGCGACACCGCGGTGAGCGCGAACAGGTACCAGCCAACCGCCGTGGTCCCGCCGGTGGCCTGCACCAGCGCGGTGGCGATCATCGGGGCGAACGCGCCGCCAAGGATCGCGCCGAAGGCGTAGGAGATCGAAACTCCGGAGAAGCGCACCGAAGCGGGGAACAGCTCGGAGTACAGCGCCGCCTGCGGTCCGTAGGAGAAGCCCAGGCCAATGGCGAACAGCGCGAACGCCACGTAGAGCAGCGGCAGGCTAGCGGTGTTGACCAGCCAGAACAGCGGGAAGATGCACAGCAGCTGGCTGATGAAGCCGATCTGGTAGGTGCGCTTGCGCCCAATCCTGTCTGCCACGACCCCGGAGAGCAGGGTGAAGGCGAACCACATGACCGCGCCGAAGGAGACCGCCAGCAGCACCTCGGTGCGGGTGAAGCCCACCGGCCCCGCAGGGTCGGTCATATAGGCCTGCAGGAATCCGCCGGTGGTCATGTAGCCGGCGGCATTGTTGCCAGCGAAGATCAGCGCGGCAATCAGCACCAGCAGCCAGTGCTTCTTGAACAGCACCACGATGGGCACGCGGGTCTGCGCCTTCTTCTGCGCGATCTCCTCGAAGACCGGGGATTCGTCCACCGAGCGGCGGATGAAGTAGCCCACCACGATCAGCACGAAGCTGAGCAGGAACGGCACGCGCCAACCCCACGCCACGAACTGCTCGCCGGGCGAGATCACGCCGGTCATCAGCGCCATCATTCCCGAGGCCAGCAGCATGCCCAGCGGAACGCCGAGCTGCGGGTAGGCGCCGGCCCGCGCCCGGCGGCCCTTCGGGGCGTGCTCCACTGCCATCAGCACCGCGCCGCCCCATTCGCCGCCGGCGGAGATGCCCTGGATGATGCGCAAGAGCAGCAGCAGGATCGGGGCCAGCACGCCCGCGGTCTCATAGGTGGGCAGCACGCCGATCAGCGTGGTGGAGGCGCCCATGAGCGCCAGGGTGAGCACCAGCATGGCACGCCGGCCGATCTTGTCCCCGTAGTGCCCGGCCAGGAACGCTCCCAGCGGGCGGAAGAGGAAGGAAATGCCGACGCTGGCGAAGGAAAGCAGCAGGCCGATCTGCGAGCCAGCCGGCTCGAAGAACAGCTGGGCGAAGATCAGCCCCGCCGCGGTGGCGTAGATGAAGAAGTCGTACCACTCGATGGTGGTGCCGATGACGGTGGCGAAGGCGACGCGCCGCTGGCTGGTGCCGGGGCGTGCTGTGGGTGTACTCATGAGCTGACCTCATTGGGATGGGAGTGATAGGAGTGAGCGGAAAACTAGGCAGCGACCGGTGTGGCGTTGGCCAGTTCCTTCAGGGATGCTCCAGCGAGCATGGCTTCGGTGATGCGCTCGCCGCGGGCCAGCAGCTTGCGCGCGGCCGCGTGGTCGGCGGGCCGGTTGAGGGATTCCACCGCAACCAGCTGGCCGTCGCGCAGCAAGGCGACGGAGAATTTTCCGCTGCCCGGGTCGCCCAGCAGCATGCTGCTGTCGGTGGGCTGGGCCAGCCCGGCGATCTGCAGCCGGTGGCGGCCCTGGATGCTCCAGAACCAGGGGACTTCCGAGTACAGCGTGTGTTCCCCGCATAGCGTGCGGGCCAGGCTGCGCGCCTGGTCCGCGGCATTCTGCACCGATTCCAGCCGCACCCGCGTGCCGTCGCGCTCGGCATTGGCGCAGTCGCCGAGCGCGTAGACACGCTCATCGCTGGTGCGCAGCGCGGCATCCACCAGGATGCCGTTCTCGCACGCCAAACCCGATGCTTCGGCCAGTTCCACGTTGGGCAGCACGCCGATGCCGTAGACCACCAGGTCCGCCCGGTAGCTTTCCCCGGCAGTGGACTGCACGTGCAAGTCCTCGTGCGCGTCGATGGACTGCACTCCTTCGCCCAAACGCAGGTCGATGCCATCCGCGCGATGCGCCTGGGTGAACCAGTCGGACAGCGGGCGGGACACCGAACGGTTCAGCACCCGGGGAGCCGAATGCAGCACCGTGGCATCGATGCCGCGGGCCCGGGCCGCTGCCGCGAACTCCAGGCCGACGAAGCCGGCGCCGGCCACGACGACCCGCTGGGCGCCGGCAAGCTGCCGGCGCAGGTTTTCCGCGTCCTGCAGCGTGCGAAGCCCGATGACCCGCGGGTCCTCGGCACCGGGGCAGGACAGCACCCGGTTGCGTGCGCCGGTGGCGAAGACCAGCCGGTCATAGCCGCGTTGCTGCCCGTCGGACAGGGTCACGATGCGTGCGGCGCGGTCAACCGCGGTGGCGCGCACACCGGTCAGCAGTTCGATGCGCTGCTGGGCGTAGAAGTCCTCCGAGCGCAGCGGCAGCACCTCGGGCTCCTGGGCCGACACGAAGTCCTTGGACAGCGGCGGGCGCTGGTAGGGCTGCTGCGCGCCCTGGTCGATGAGGGTGATGGTCCCGGCATGGCCGTGCTCGCGCAGCGACTCGGCCAGCTGCACGCCGGCGTGGCCGGCGCCGATGATCAGGATGCTCTCGTTCATATCACACCTGTTCGGAAGGCACGGCCACGCGGATGGACTGCAGTGCGCCGCCCAGGGACACCTGGCAGCCCAGACGGCTGTGCTCGGTGCGCTCTGCGGTGGTGCAGTCGAGCATTTCGTCTTCGTCTTCGGAGATTTCCGGAAGGCTGGCGGCGTCTTCCGGGGCGACGTAGACATGGCAGGTGGCGCACATGGCCTGGCCGCCGCATTCGCCGACGATTCCGGCGATGCCGTTGGCGACGGCGGCGCGCATGATGTTGCCGCCTTCGGCGACCTCGACGTCGGTGGCGGTGCCGTTGGGCTGTTCAAAGGTGATGATAGGCATGGAAAGCTCCTTCAGGAAGATGGTTGGTGATTAGTCCCAGAGGACGGGCATTTTGGTCATGCCGCGGAAGACCCAGCCGGCATCGATGCTGGCAGTGGACGGATCCAGCCGCAGGTTGGGCAGCTTCTCGAAGACCGCAGGCAGGGCGACCTGGGCCACCTGGGCGCGGGCGATCCAGGTGCCGGCGCAGAAGTGCACGCCGCCGCCGAAGGCCAAGTGCGGCTTCTTCTCGCGGAAGATGTTGAACGTTTCGGGGTCTTCGAAGACCTCCGGGTCGCGGTTGGCAGCTCCGAGCACCACGCCGAGGCGCGCGCCGGCCGGAAGCTTGATGCCTTCGAGCACCAGTTCTTGGGTGGTTTCGCGCGGGTACATGCCGATCGGGGCGACCCAGCGCACCGATTCCTCGAAGGCCTTGGGGAGCAAGGCCGGGTCCTGGCGTACCGCCTGCAATTGCTCGAGGTTCTGGAGCAGCGCCCAGACGGTGGTGGCCAGCACGTCGCGCGGCTCGTTCAGCCCGCCGCCGATGGTCATCTTCAGGTTGGCGCGGATGCCTTCCAGCGGGATCGGCATGGAGGCCAGGTTGGAAAGCAGCGAGTGGTCCGGGTTCTTCGCCAGGTACGGGAGCATCTCGTCGATGGCGGCGTCGACCTCCGCCGAGGAGGCCTCGGCCTTGGCCCAGACCTCGGGGTCATCGGCGTAGTTGCCGGTGCCGTCGATCATGGTCTGGCTCCAGCGCTGCATGTCCTGCTGGGTGGCGTTGTGGAAGCCGCAGATCAGCCGCAGGTTCTCCGCGGTGTAGGGGGCTGCGTAGTCCCAGACGAAGTCCGCGCCCGGGCCCTTGGCGAGCAGCTCGCCCAGGTACTTTTCGTTGTTCTGCGCGAAGATCCCGTTCCAGTGCTTCTTGATGGTCCCCGGGCGCAGCGTCGCGCCGTAGGAGTCGCGGTCCACCTGGTGCTCCGGGTTGTCCTTGCGCAGCATCGAGTGGCCCATGGACCGCTTCATCAGCGAGTTGCGCTCGTTGGCGGAGAAGCGGGCTTCGTCCTGCTCGATCTCGTGGCAGGCGGCGTAGGAGGTCACCATGTAGCGGTTCACTGCCGGGACCCAGTGCACCGGGGCTTCGGCACGCATTCGCTGGTAGATCGGGAACGGATCGCGGTACAGGTCCTCGATTTTCACCCAGTCGGCGACCGGAGCTTCGCGGACCGCGGACTCGGTGCTGGCGTGCGGCACTGGCGCGGTGCCAGGGGTGGCCTGTGCGCCGGTAAAGGGGCAGGTCGCTGGGGCGGTGCTCATGCTGTCTCCTTAGTGGTTCTTTGTTCATTTCCCAGTGTGAGGAAGGCCATAACCACGGGTAAAATGGTTATATTCGAGGAATATCCACTGAGTAAGCGAGGAATAGTGCCGAAATTTACGCTACGCCAGCTCGAATGCCTGGCCGCCGTGGGCCAGCTGGGCTCGATCACCGCCGCCGCGCAGTCGCTGAATCTGTCAGCCTCCGCGGTGACCGGCGGACTCAATGAGCTTGAACGGGTGCTGAATACGCAGCTGACCATCCGGCGCAAGGCCCACGGCGTGAGCCTGACCCCCGCCGGGCGCTACGTGCTGGTCGAGGCGCAGGGAATCCTGCAGGCCTCCGGGGACCTGGAGCAGATGGCCAGCGGTGCTGGCGAGGTGCTGGCCGGGAAGGTGCGCGTGGGCTGCTACTCCTCGCTGGCGCCAACGGTGCTTCCCGAGCTGCTGGCCGAATACGGGCAACGCTACGCGCAGGTGGAGGTCGACTTCTTCGCCGGCACGCAGCAGGAGATCTTCCAGATGCTGACTGCCGGGACACTGGATCTGGCCTTCGTCTACGACTTCGGCTTGCCCGAGGGCATCGAGCGCACCGAACTGTTCCGCACCGAACCCTACGTGCTGCTGCCCGCGGGCCATCCGCTGGCCGAGGAGCCGAAGGTGCCGCTGGTGAGGCTGGCCGGCGAGCCGATGATCCTGCTGGATGTTCCGCCGAGCCGCGAGCACACGCAGAACCTGTTCGAATCAGCCGGGATCGATCCGTGGATCCGCTACCGCACCGCCGACTTCGAGGTCACCCGCTCCATGGTGGCCCGCGGGCTCGGCTACGCGGTGCTGGTCCAGCGCCCGGCCGCCGACGTCTCCTACGAGGGCCTGGATCTGGTGGTGCGCCCGATCCACCCGGTGGCTCGCACGGTACGCGTTGCGCTGGCCCGCCCGCGCGCGGTCGCCCCGTCCAAGGCGGCCACCGCCATGCATGAGCTGGCGCTGGAACTGCAGCCGACGGCATCCGATCGCTGATCCGACTACTCCCGGGGGAGCAGGCGGCTACTCCCGCCGGCCGATGCCCCAAGGCCAATCCGCAGAGTATTCTCGGTGCATGAGCACCCGTCGACGCCCGCCGCTGGCCATCCTGCCCGTCGCGGTGGCGGTGATCCAGCTCGCCGGCACGCACTTTGCCTCCATGCACCAGGGCCGGACCCTGCCGCTGGCGGCGATCCTGCTGCTGCTGGCCGGCCCGGCCTTGCTGCTGCTGCGCCGCCGGGCTCCGGGCCCCATGGCCGCCGGCGCCGCGGCCATCGCGCTGGCCTACCTGGCCGCAGGGTTCCCGTTCGGGCCCTTCCTGGCCAGCCTGCTGGTGGCCCTGGTCATTGCCGTGGTATCCGGTGCCCGCTGGTGGGCGTGGGGCGCTGCCATTGTCTTCGGTGCCGGAGCCTGGCTGCTGGCAGCACAGCTGGCAGAGCAGCGGATCTACCTGCTGCTGGCCTGGCTGGTGGTGCTGCTGCTCATCGGCGAGCTCGCCAAGGCCGGGCGCAACCGCCGCGAGGACCGGCGCAAGGCCGAAGCCGAACGCCGGCGGCACGAACGCGACGAGGAACGGCTGGTGCTGGCCCGCGACATCCATGACGTGGTGGCCCACTCGCTGTCCATGATCAACGTGCAGGCCTCGGTCGCGCTGCATCTGGCGCAGAAGGACCCCGACCCGGATCAGCTCATCGAGGCTTTGGGCAACATCAAGTCCGGTTCCTCCCATGCGCTCGCCGAGGTGCGCGAGGTGCTCTCGGTGCTGCGCCACGATGCGCCGCGGATCCCCAGCCAGCGCATCGCGCAGCTGCCTGAACTGGTGTCCCGCGTATCCTCCGGCGAACTGTCGGTGAAATACGAAGCGCCGGATTTGCTGCCGGGCTGGCTGGATGAGCGTGCGGAGAACACCATCTACCGGGCGGTGCAGGAGTCGCTGACCAATATCGTCCGCCACGCGCACGCCACCCGGGCAGCCATCACCTTCGCCGCGGACAATACGCAGGCAGAAGTCACCGTTGCCGATGACGGCATCGGCATGGCCGCCGCCGAGGAAGGCAACGGCCTGCGCGGACTGCGCGAACGCGTGCAGCAGCTCGGCGGAACAGTGTCCCTCGGCCCGGCGAACCTGGCCGGCGCTGCCCGTCCCGGCACCGCGATCACCGTGCGCATCCCTCACCCCAGGAGGCCTCATGAGCCAGCCGCCACCGACGTCCGAGCCTGAGCAGATCGGCGTGATCATTGTCGATGACCAGTCGCTGATCCGCGCCGGATTCAGCGCCTTGCTGGCCGCCGAAGAGGACATGAGCGTGCTCGGCACCGCCGGCAGCGGCACCGAAGCGGTGCAGCTTGCCCACGAGACTAAACCGGACATCGTGCTGATGGATATCCGCATGCCCCACGGGGATGGGATCGCCGCGGCCGCCGCCATCACCGCCGATCCTGCACTGGCTGGCACCCGGGTGATCATGCTGACCACCTTCGAGCTCGATGACTACATCATCGATTCGATCCGGGCCGGCGCCAGCGGGTTCCTGGTCAAGGACACCGAACCGGCGCAGCTGATCGAGGCGGTGCGCGTGGTGGCCGGCGGGGATTCCTTGCTCTCGCCCTCGGTGACCCGCAAGCTGCTGGCCCAGGTGGCCACTGGCACCCCGCAGGCTTCCCTGCCCCAAGCACACCGGCTGCAGGAGCTGACCGCGCGCGAACGCGAGGTGCTGGTGCATATCGGCCTGGGCAAGACCAACGCGGAAATCGCCGCGGCGCTGTTCATCACCCCGCTCACCGCCAAGACCCACGTCTCGCGGATCATCGGCAAGCTGGCCGTGCGCGATCGCACCTCGCTGGTGGTCCTCGCCTACGAATCCGGGCTGCTCACCCCGGGGACCCCGAGGGAGTAGGACGGTATGCCGCAGGGCCTGCGCAAGGAGTACGGCAAGTGGCTTCCGCAGGCCGACGCGCGAACCTACGCTGCGCGGGAGAGTGGAGCCATGGGGCAGCAAGGCCCCGAACGACGCAAGGAGCAATCATGACTACCGCACTGATCCTCTCGGCCATGCCAGCGCATTACGGGCACGGCCCGGGCTGGTTTATCCTGATCCCGATCTTCTGGATCCTGCTCATCGGCCTGATCATCTTCACTGCCCGCCGACGGCATTTGACGCCAGCGGCCGGCGCCGAATCGGTGCTGCGCGAACGCTACGCCCGAGGCGAGATCGACGAGACCGAGTACCGCCAGCGCCTGGAGGTGCTGCGCACCAAGCTGAAATAGGCGCGCTGAAAAAAGCCGGAGCAGAAAAGCCCGGTGGCCCGTTCGAAAACGGGCCACCGGGCTTTGTCGAGGACTAGTCCTCAGTAGTGCTTAGGCGTCCTGGGTCGCCTTCACCGCATCGGCACGGCGCTTGTCGAAGACCAGCGCGCCGACTTCCTGCTCCGCCTGGTTGCGGAAGGACAGATCGATGCCCGAACGGTCGCGGATCATGCTCACCGCGGTGAAGGAAAGCGCGACGACGACCAGCAGGTAGACGGCCACCGCGGTGGTTCCGCCGGTGGCCTGCACCAGTGCCTGGGCGATGGTCGGAGCGAACGCGCCGCCGACGATCGCGCCGATCGCGTAGGAGATCGAGACCCCGGAGAAGCGGACCGAAGCCGGGAACAGCTCCGAGTACAGCGCCGCCTGCGGGCCGTAGGTCAGGCCCAGGCCGATGGAGAACAAGCCGAACGCGGCGTACAGCAGGACCAGCGAGCCCGAGTTCACCAGTGCGAAGACCGGGAACAGGGAGGCTGCGAGGATGATGAAGCCCAGCTGGTAGGTGCGCTTGCGCCCGATCTTGTCGGCCAGGAAGCCGGCCACCAGGGTCATGACCAGCCAGACTGCGGCACCGAAGGCCACGGCGACCAGCACGTCGGTGCGCTCTAGGCCTACCGGGCCCTCGGGATCGGTGGTGTAGGCCTGGAAGAAGCCGCCGGTGGTCATGTAGCCGGCGGCGTTGTTGCCGGCGAAGACCAGGGCCGCGATGATGACCAGCGGCCAGTGCTTCTTGAACAGCACCAGGATCGGCACAGCGGTCTGCGCCTTCTGCTCGTTGATTTCCTCGAAGACCGGGGATTCGTCCACCGAGCGGCGCACGAAGTAGCCCACGGCGATCAGCACGATCGAGACCAGGAACGGAATGCGCCAGCCCCATTCGAGGAACTGCTCGCCGGGGGAGATCACGCCGGTCATCAGCGCCATGGTGCCCGAGGCCAGCAGCATGCCCAGCGGCACGCCGACCTGCGGGTAGGAACCGGCACGTCCGCGGCCGTTCTCCGGAGCGTGCTCCACGGCCATCAGCACCGCGCCGCCCCATTCGCCGCCGGCGGAGATGCCCTGCAGGATGCGCAGCAGCAACAGCAGCACCGGTGCCCACAGGCCAGCGGTCTCGAAGGTCGGCAGCACGCCGATCAGCGTGGTGGAAGCACCCATCAGGGCCAGGGTGAGCACCAGCATGGCGCGGCGGCCGATCTTGTCGCCGAAGTGCCCGGCCAAGAACGCGCCCAGCGGACGGAAGAGGAAGGACAGGCCCACCGAGGCGAAGGAGATCAGCAGTGCGATGTCCTGGCCGGCAGGCTCGAAGAACAGCTGGCTGAAGACCAGGCCAGCCGCGGTGGCGTAGATGAAGAAGTCGTACCACTCAACGGTGGTGCCGATGACCGTAGCGAAGGCTACGCGGCGCTGCGTGGCCTTTCCGGCGTGTGCTGTTGAAGTCATGTGTGCTTCCCTTGCGAGCCGCGATCGAGGCATCGATCACTGGCTGTTGAGTTTTGGGTCACTCCAGTGTGGCACCCCTCATAGGTAAGGTAAACTTCAAATATCTGCAAAACTTCTGAAGGCTGGCTTATGTATTCGATGCGGCATCTGGAAATCATGGCCGAACTGCCCATCCACGACACCCTGGGGTCGGCGGCCAGCGAATTGAAGATTTCGGAATCCGCCTTGTCGCAGGCCATCACCGCGATCGAAAAGATCGCCGGGGAGACCCTGTGCCTGCGCCGCAAGGCCCACGGCATCCGGCTCACCGCCTCCGGCCAGCACTTCGCCGCGATGGCCCGCAAGATCCTCGCCGAGGTCGGCGAGCTGCGCGCAACATTTCCGCAAACCGAGGGAGCGCTGCGCGGGCCGGTCCGCTTCGGCTGCTTCGCCTCGCTCTCCCCGCACCTGATCCCCGCCACGCTCCAGGGCTTCGACCACCCCGAGGTGCAGCTCGATGTGCGCGTGGGCACCCACGACGAGCTGCTGCCGGCGCTGCGCGAGGGCGAGATCGACGTCGCCTTCGTCTACGACCTGCAGCTGCCCGCCGACATGGACAAGCAGCCGATCTACCAGACGGAGATGCAGGTGGTGCTGCACCCCGAGCATCGGCTGGCCAAGCTCGATCGGCCGCTGGAACTGGCGGACCTGGTCGGCGAATCGCTGATTGTCTACGAGTCCGACCCGAGCACCCAGCACCAGATGCAGCTCTTCGCCTCCCAGGGCCTGGTCCCGAAGATCACCGCCTCGGTCCCGCAGATGATCCTGGTCGCCGCGATGGTGGGCCGCGGCCTGGGCTACGGGCTGCTCATGCGCCGCCCGAACAACGCCGAGGTCTCCATCGAGGGCCGCCCGCTGGCCTTCCGCGAGCTGAAGGCGCCCAACTACCCGAACGCGGTCGTGGCGATCACGCCCAAGGGGGTGCAGATCCCGGCCCGCGTGCAGGCGCTGATCGACCACTGCACCTGCGCAATGGCTGAATCCTGGTAGACGCGGCGCCGCGCCGCGCGGATAATGGCCACATGATTGGCACATGGCAGGCCATGGTCATCGACTGCGAGGACCCCGATGCACTGGCCGGATTCTATGAACAGCTCCTCGGAATGGTGCGCATCGACAACGAGCCCGACTGGGTCTCCATTGGCGATGCCCCGGATCATCCTGCGCTCGCCTTCCAGGCGGTCAGCCCCTATGTGGCGCCGCAATGGCCGGGGCATGTGCACCCGCAGCAGGCGCATATCGACGTGAAGGTCGCCGACCTGGACCTGGCCGAAGAGCAGGTGCTGCACCTGGGCGCGAAGGCCACCGGCGAAGGCACCAAGACCTTCAGGGTGTACCTGGATCCGCAGGACCACCCGTTCTGCCTGGTGAGCTGGTAGCCCCGTAGGCGATCCTCGCCGCCTGCAGCCTGGTTGACACCCCGAGCTTGGCCAGCACCTGGGAGACATGCGTCTTCACGGTGCTCTGCCCGATGCCCAGGCGCTGCGCCAGCTGCGGGTTGCTCAGCCCCTCGCCGATGCCTTGCAGCACCTCGCGCTCCCGGCCGGTCAGCTCCGGCAGCGCCGCGGCCTCGGGCACCGCCAGCGCCCGGGCCAGGATCCGGTCGGTCACCTGCGGATCGAGCACCGATTCGCCGCGCGCGGCGGCCCGCACGCCCAGGATGATCGCCTGCGGCTCGGCACTCTTGAGCAAGAACCCGTGCGCGCCGGCCTGCAGCGCGCCGAACAGGTATTCGTCATCATCGAAGGTCGTGAGCACCACTACCCGGTACTTCTCATGCAGCGCCTTCGTGGCCTCGATGCCATCGAGCACCGGCATGCGCAGATCCATCAGGATCACGTCCGGGGACAGGGCCCGGGCCATGGAAATGGCCGAGCGGCCGTCCGCCGCCTCGCCGACGACCTCCAGGTCATCGGCCGCCTGCAGCACCAGCCGGATGCCCATGCGGACGGTGGCATGGTCATCGACGATCAGCACTTTCATTCTTCCTCCGTTGTTTCAGGGAATTCGACGTGCACCGCGAAATCCTTGCCGTTGCAAACCTCGACGTGCCCGCCCAGCGCGGCGACGCGGGTCTTGATGTTCTCCAGCCCGGTACCGGCACCCGGGGACGAGCCGGCATCCTGCCCCAGCGGGTTGCGCGCGGTGATGGACAGGTTCCGGTCCTGGATGACGCTCAGTTCCAGGTCCGTGCCCGGGGCATGCTTGGCATGGTTGACCAGCAGCTCGGCGACCGTGCGGTGCGCAGCGGTGTGCACCGCCGGGGAGAAGCGCCGCGGATCCGCCACCCGGTACTCCCAGCGCACCGGGCTGCCGAACCCTGCGACCAGCTCGGGCAGGTCCTCGATCCGCGCCTGCAGCGCCGGCCCGCCGGAATGCAGCATCCGCACCATGCCGGCCATGTCCTCCAGCCCGGACACCGACTCGTCGCGGATGCTCTGCAGCGGGGCACGCACCGTTTCCGGCGCCGAGGGCAGCAGCGCGCCGGACAGCAGGGCGATCGAGGAAAACCTCGCCGACAGCACGTCATGCATCTCCCTGGCCAAGGCGGTGCGCTCTTCGACCCGCGAGAACTCGTGTTCCGCCACCAGCTGGTCTTCGCGGGCCGCCGCCGCTGACTGCACCGCCTGGACCCGCTGGGCCTCCGCGGTGGCCAGGTCCTTGGCGGTGCGCACATTCTGCGCCCAGAGCATCGGGGTGAATAGGATGAAGCCGGCCATGAACAGGCTCAGCACCACCTGTTGCGGATCACCGCTGCCCAGCCAGGCGGCGATGCCCAGCACGATGGCGGCCAGGCACAGCAGCGCGAAGGCCACCGTCCGGAGCCTGGAAGAGCCGAGCAGGAACAGGCCGAAGACGCACTCGAAGAGCAGGAAATACCCGCCGATGCTGCCCACCGCCAGCAGGCCGGCACCGCACAGCAGCACGATCAGCGTGCTGGCGAGCAGGAACCGGCGGCGCACCAGCACGGCGGCCAGGCCGATCAGCAGCAGCACAATCCACTCGTAGCCGCGGATCGCGACCCACGGCGGGTTGGTCAGCCCGGACAGGTGCAGGATCACGGTCAGCACCAGATAGGTGCCGACGACCTCGGGCTCCTTGTCGCCGCTGCCCATCCGCCGAATGAAGTTCATGCTTCCAGCATCCCCGACGCCCTGCCCGCCGGGTATCCCCCTTAAGGAGGAGAAAGCGCAGACCACTGGCCGATACCGCATTGCGGCAAGGCACGGAAGAGTGGAAACCATGGATATCATCACGAGCAATCCCGAACTTTCCCTGGTCATCCTGGCGCTGATCGACTCGACCAGCATCGGCACCCTGGTCATCCCGCTGTGGCTGCTGCTGCGCGGGCGCCGCGAGGCCATCGGCAAGGTGCTGGCCTACCTCATGGTCATCGCCGGCTTCTACTGGGTCATCGGGGTGCTGCTGCGCAGCGGGCTGCTGCTCATCGACCCCAGCATCTTCGAGCACCGGTTCTTCCGGCTGGCGGGCATGGCGGTTGGCGCGCTGATGATCATCTGGGCGCTGTCCTACCGCACCGACGCGCAGAAGGCGGCCAGCGCGCGGAAGAAAGCCGCCGCGCATAGCGGCGGGGTGCATAGCGGCGGGGGATCCGCAGCCCCCTCCCCAGAAGCAACGGAGGCCACCGATCAGGTGCCGCGGCGGCTGCGCGGACGCCTGGGCACCGCTCTGGATACGCGCACCGGGCTGGTGGTGCTGGCGCTGGTCGCTGGCCTGCTGGAACTGCCCACCATGCTTCCCTACCTGGCGGCCGTCGGGGTGATGCAGGGCGCCGGCTGGGGCACCAGCGTGCAGCTGCTCGCGCTCATCGGCTACTGCCTGGTGATGATCGTGCCCGCCCTGGCGCTGGTGGGCGCGCGTGCGCTGGCCGGGCCGCGCATCGAAGCCTGGATGCAGAAGATGGGGGCCAAGGCCGCGGTCTACGCCCAGGAAACCCTCGGCTGGGTGGTGGGCATCGCCGGCTACCTGCTTATTCGCGCGAGCCTTTCCGGGCAGGACCTGCACAGCCTGTTCGGCTAGCCACGCTGTGGGCGAAAGGGCAGGGTTCAAATTGGCTTGAAGCGGGGTGATGGTGCGAGAATTGGAGGCATGGAACCTCTAGGCAGCAGCGCGAAGCAGGGCAAGAAAGTCACCCTCAACGCATCAACTCTGGCAATGGCCGTCATGGTCATCGTCCTTCTGGTGGCAGTGGTCTTCGCCGCCAACTCCAATGAGATCGTCGGCTGGTTTGTCGTGGTCATCTCCGCCGGTTGGCTGCTGCTGGCCGCCTTCATGATGTTCGGCCTCAAGCGCGGCGCGGATAAGCTCAACAGCTCGCTGCGTGAAGCGACCGCGGCGGCCACCCCGCGCGCCCAGTCCGGCTCGGTGATCGTCGACGAATCCACCAGCCAGCGCGACATGAAGCTGGATCATTCGTTCAAGATCGTCCAGGTCCAAGCCCGGGTGATCGCCGAGCAACGCGAGGCGAAGGGCGAGGACTACGAGGGCATGATCGACCGGGCGCTGGAGACGATCCAGATGACCGCGGCGAATGCGCGGGACATGATCAAGCCGGCCAAGCCGATGGACGGCGAAATCATCGACTAACCGATCCGGGCAACGCGAAAGCGTTGCCCCTTTTCGTTGCGTGGATTCCGGCGCAGGCCAGATCAGCGCGTAATAGGGCACATAGTTTTGTAAGGTGGAATGGTGATACCTACCAGTGTGGAAATTCTCAACAAGGACGCCGGCGCGCTGCGCGTCGCGTCGGTCAACGTCAACGGCATCCGCGCCGCCTACAAGCGCAATATGGCCGACTGGATTGCCGCCCGCGACGTGGACATCCTGTGCCTGCAGGAAGTGCGCGCACCGGACAAGATCCTGCGCGAGCTGATCGGCGAGGGTTGGCATATTCTGCACGCCGAAGCCAAGGACAAGGGCCGCGCCGGGGTCGCAGTGCTCTCGCGCACCGAGCCGGTCGCCGTGCGCGAGCACATCGGCGAGGACTACTTCGCCGAATCCGGCCGCTGGGTGGAGGCCGACTTCGAGGTCAACGGCGAGATCTTCACCGTGGTCTCCGCCTACGTCCACTCCGGCGAGCTGGGCACGCAGAAGCAGGAGGACAAGTACCGCTTCCTGCAGCGCATGAACGTGCGCCTGGTGGAGCTGAAGAACGAGAAGGACCACGTGCTGGTGGTGGGCGATCTGAACGTCGTGCACACCGAGAAGGACATCAAGAACTGGAAGCCGAACCACAATAAGCGCGCCGGCGTCATGGACGAGGAAATCGCCTACTTCGACGGCTTCTTCGGCCCGGAAATCGGCTACAAGGATGTGGCGCGCGAACTGGCCGGCGACGTGCAGGGACCGTACACCTGGTGGTCCTTCCGCGGGCAGGCCTTCGACAACGATGCCGGTTGGCGCATCGATTACCACATGGCCACCCCGGCGCTGGCCGGCAAGGCCATCAAGTCACATGTAGACCGTGCCTCGGCCTACGATTTGCGCTTCTCCGACCACGCACCGCTGGTCGTCGACTACCAGTTCTAAGGAATTTTCATGACTAAGCCCCGCGTTCTCTCGGGCATGCAGCCTTCGGGCGACTCCCTGCACCTGGGCAACTACCTGGGCGCACTGGTCAACTGGGTCAAGACCCAGGACGACCACGACGCCTTCTTCTTCATCCCGGACATGCACGCGATCACCGTGACCCAGGATCCGGCCGAGCTGCGCGCCCGCACCCGCAAGACCGCTGCCCAGTTCATCGCCGGCGGCATCGACCTGGACAAATCCACCCTGTTCGTCCAGTCGCAGGTGCCCGAGCATGCCCAGCTGGCCTGGGTGCTGAACTGCATCACCGGCTTCGGCGAAGCCAGCCGCATGACCCAGTTCAAGGACAAGTCCTCCAAGGGCGGCGCGGATGCCGCCAGCGTCGGGCTGTTCACCTACCCGGTCCTGATGGCAGCCGACATCCTGCTCTACCAGCCGCAGGGCGTGCCGGTGGGCGATGACCAGCGCCAGCATGTGGAGCTGGCCCGCGATCTGGCCAAGCGCTTCAACCACCGTTTCGGCGAGACCTTCACCGTGCCCGAGGCGTTCATCCCGAAGGAGGGCGCACGCATCTACGACCTGCAGAACCCGACCTCGAAGATGTCCAAGTCCGCCGAGTCACCGGCCGGCCTGATCAACGTGCTCGACGAGCCGAAGCTGATCGCCAAGCGCATCAAGTCCGCGGTGACCGATGCCGGCTCCGTGGTGGCCTACGACAAGGCCGAGAAGCCAGGGGTCTCGAACCTGCTGGACATCCTGGCCGCGGTCACCGGCAAGCATGTGCCCCAGCTGGTCGAAGAGTTCGAGGGCAAGATGTACGGCCACCTGAAGGTGGCCGTCGCCGACGCCGTGGTGGAGCGCCTGGCCCCGATCCGCACCCGCACCCTGGAACTGCTGGATGATCCGGCAGAACTGGACCGGCTGCTGCTGGCCGGTGCCGCCAAGGCCCGCGAAGTCGCTTCCAAGACTGTCTCCGATGTCTACCAGAAGGTCGGCTTCCTGCCGCCGCTGGGAATCTAGCTCAGCCAATGGTCTTCGAGTACACCCTGGGCGTAGTGATCCCGGTGCCGCAGCCGCACCGGGAGACGCTGCGCGCGTGGCGCGAGGAATACGGGGGAGAGGCCACCGCGCCGATCGCCCCGCATATCACCCTGGTATCCGGGTCCTACCTGAATTCCTGGGAGAAGGCGGCCGCGCAGGTGCGCCGGGTGGCCGCCGCGGTAAAGCCCTTCGGCATCGAGCTCGGTGCGGCGCAATCCTTCCGGCCGGCCAGCGACGTCGTGTTCCTGCCGCTGGATACCGGCGCGGACGAGTGCTGGGCGCTGCACCGGGCGCTGCTGGGCGACGCGCTGCGGCACGAATCGGCCTTCGCCTACCATCCGCACCTGACCATCGCGCAGAACGTGCCGGCGGAGCAATTGGACGCCGCGCAGGCAGCGCTGGCCGGGACGCGGCTGTCCTTCACCGCCGATCGCATCCAGCTGTTCGATACCCGTGGCGGGGAGTGGAACTTCAGCGAGGACATCGCGCTCGGGTCCTAGCGCATCCCGTGCATGAAAAAACGCCAGCCATGCGGCTGGCGTTTTTTCATGCGCGCTATTTGGCGCGCACGTTCGCTTCGATCTTCGCTCCGGTGTCCGCATCGATGTTCTTCCAGTACTGGATCGCGTTGGACAGCACCGGTTCGATGACCCCGTCCAGCGCCCCGGTGACGGTTTCGACCAGCTCTGCGCGCTGGGCATCGTCCATCACTTCTCGGACCAGGATGCCGGGCTGGACGAAGTCCCCGTCGTCCTTGCGCAGCGTGTAGGCCTCGCGGACCAGCTCGCCGTCGGATTCGAAGGAGTTCTCCGCCGGCCCGGTTTCATCGCTCCACGAGTCACCGAAGGAGTTCGGCGCGTAGACGCTGCGATCGCCGGTGTGCTCGTAGGTCATATTCCCTTCGAAGTTGTACGAGTGCACCGGGCACTTGGGCTTGTTCACCGGCAGCTGCTGGAAGTTGGTGCCGATGCGGTAGCGCTGGGCGTCCGCGTAGGCGAAGTTGCGGCCCAGCAGCATCTTGTCCGGGCTCATCCCCATGCCCGGAACCATGTTCCCCGGCGAGAAGGCCGCCTGCTCGATCTGCGCGAAGAAGTTCTCCGGGTTCCTATTCAGCGTCAGGGTGCCGACCTTGATCCGCGGATAGTCCTTCTTGGACCAGACCTTGGTCAGGTCGAAGGGGTTGAACCGGTAGGTCTTCGCTTCCTCGTAGGGCATGACCTGCACGTACAGGTCCCACTGCGGGAAGTTGCCGGCCTTGATCGCCTCGAACAAATCGCGGCGGTGGAAGTCGGCATCGGCCCCGGCCAGCTCCTCGGCCTGCGCGCCGCGCATGGTCTCGAACTTCTCGGACTGCTTGTTCAAGAAGTGGTACTTCACCCAGAATTTCTCGCCGGCCGCGTTGACCCACATGTAGGTGTGCGAGCCGTAGCCGTTCATCTCCCGCCAAGTCTTGGGCAGGCCGCGCTGGCCCATGATGTAGGTGACCTGGTGGGCGGATTCGGGGTTCTGCGTCCAGAAGTCCCACTGCATGGTGCCGTCGCGCAGCCCGGAATCAGGCAGCCGCTTCTGCGAGCGGATGAAGTGCGGGAACTTCATCGGGTCGCGCACGAAGAACACCGGGGTGTTGTTGCCGACCAGGTCGAAATTGCCTTCGGTGGTGTAGAACTTCAGCGCGAAGCCGCGCACATCGCGCCAGGTGTCGGGGGAGCCGAGCTCGCCGGCGACGGTGGAGAAGCGCAGCAGCGTTTCGGTTTTCACCCCGGGCTGGAACAGGGCGGCCTTGGTGTATGCCGAGACGTCCTCGGTGGTTTCGAATTCGCCGAAGGCGCCGGCCCCCTTGGCGTGCGGGCGGCGTTCGGGCACGTTCATCCGGTTGAAATGCTGCAGGGTCTCGATCAGGTGGTGGTCGTGCAGCACGATCGGCCCGTTGGGGCCCACGGTCAGCGAGTTGCGGTCGCTGGCTGCCGGGATGCCTGCCTGGGTTGTCGATGTTGGTTCACTGTCCATGTTTTGCTCCTGCGCGTTGTGGTGCATTGGGAAAAGGGCGAGTACTGCCCATCATGCCACGTCACGGGCAGGAGTTGAAGGGGTGCAAAAAGGCCCGAACCGCTGGGCGGTTCGGGCCTTTTCCGGCACTTAGACGGTGCGTGCCAGGATTGCCTGCTTGACCTCGGCGATGGCCTTGGTCACCTGGATGCCGCGTGGGCATGCTTCGGAGCAGTTGAAGGTGGTGCGGCAGCGCCACACGCCTTCCTTGTCGTTCAGGATCTCCAGGCGCATGTCGCCGGCATCATCGCGCGAGTCGAAGATGAAGCGGTGCGCGTTGACGATCGCTGCCGGGCCGAAGTACTGGCCATCGGTCCAGAAGACCGGGCACGAGCTGGTGCACGCAGCGCACAGGATGCACTTGGTGGTGTCGTCGAAGCGCTCGCGGTCCTCGGCGGACTGGTAGCGTTCCTTGGTTGGCTCGTGGCCCTTGGAGATCAGGAATGGCATGATCTCGCGGTAGGACTGGAAGAACGGTTCCATGTCGACGATGAGGTCCTTTTCAAGGGGCAGGCCCTTGATGGCTTCAACGGTGATCGGCTTGGAGGTGTCCAGGTCCTTGAGCAGGGTCTTGCAGGCCAGGCGGTTGCGGCCGTTGATGCGCATGGCATCGGAACCGCACACGCCGTGGGCGCAGGAACGGCGGAAGGACAGGGTGCCGTCGTGGTCCCACTTGACCTTGTGCAGGGCGTCCAGCACGCGGTCGGTGCCGTACATGGTCAGCTTGAAATCTTCCCAGTATGCGTCTGCGGTAGCCTCTGGCAGGTAGCGGCGAACGCGCAGGGTGATGTCGAAGCTTGGAACTTCTCCGCCGCCGCCGACGCCTGGCTTCAGCTCGATCTTTGACGGTGGTTCTGGCAGTTCGGTGCTCATTAGTACTTACGCTCCATTGGCTGGTAACGGGTAAAGACCACTGGCTTGGTCTCCATGCGGATGCCCTTGATGTCCTCGGTGACGGCTTCTGCGTCGCGGTAGGACATCGAGTGCTTCATGAAGTTCTCATCGTCGCGGTCTGGGTAGTCCTCGCGGTAGTGGCCGCCGCGGGATTCCTTGCGGTGCAATGCGGCAACGGTGATGACCTCGGCCAAGTCGAGCAGGAAGCCCAGCTCGACGGCTTCGAGCAGATCCAGGTTGAAGCGCTTGCCCTTGTCCTGGATGCTGATGTTCTTGTAGCGGCGGCGCAGATCCTCGATCACGTCGCGCGCTTCCTTCAGCGAACGCTCGTCGCGGAACACCTGGACGTTGGCGTCCATGGTCTCCTGCAGGATCGAGCGCAGCTCGGCGACACGCTCGGTGCCGGTGCCGTTCAGCACGCCTTCAAGCTGTGCGGACACGAAGGCTTCCGGGTTCTGAGGCAGCTCGACGAAGTCGGCGGTCTTGGAGTACTCGGCAGCTGCCACGCCGGCGCGCTTGCCGAACACGTTGATGTCCAGCAGCGAGTTGGTGCCCAGGCGGTTGGAGCCGTGCACCGAAACGCAGGCGACCTCGCCGGCAGCGTACAGGCCAGGAATGACGGTGTCATTGTCCTGCAGCACTTCGGTGTTGATGTTGGTCGGCACGCCGCCCATGGCGTAGTGCGCGGTCGGGTAGACCGGAACCGGATCGGTGAATGGCTCCACGCCCAGGTAGGTGCGGGCGAATTCGGTGATGTCCGGCAGCTTGGATTCGATGTGCTCTGGTTCCAGGTGGGTCAAATCCAGCAGCACGTAGTCCTTGTTAGGACCGCAGCCGCGGCCTTCGCGCACCTCGTTGGCCATGGCGCGGGCGACGATGTCGCGTGGGGCCAGGTCCTTGATGGTCGGTGCGTAGCGCTCCATGAAGCGTTCGCCATCCGAGTTGCGCAGGATCGCGCCTTCGCCGCGGGCGCCCTCGGTGAGCAGGATGCCCAGGCCGGCCAGGCCCGTTGGGTGGAACTGGAAGAACTCCATGTCCTCCAGCGGCAGGCCTGCGCGGAAGGCGATGCCCATGCCGTCACCGGTCAGGGTGTGCGCGTTCGAGGTGGTCTTGAAGACCTTGCCGGCGCCGCCCGAGGCGAAGATGACCGACTTGGCCTGGAAGACGTGCAGTTCGCCGGTAGCCAGGTCGTAGGAGACGACGCCGGCAACGCGCTTCTGCTTGTAGGCGGTGCCGTCCTCGCGGTAGGCATCCTCCTCGACAAGCAGCAGGTCCAGCACGTAGTACTCGTTGTAGAACTCGACGTTGTGCTTGACGCAGTTTTGGTACAGGGTCTGCAGGATCATGTGCCCGGTGCGGTCAGCTGCGTAGCAGGCGCGGCGCACGGCGGCCTTGCCGTGGTCGCGGGTGTGGCCGCCGAAGCGGCGCTGGTCGATCTTGCCCTCTGGGGTGCGGTTGAATGGGAGGCCCATCTTCTCCAGGTCCAGCACGGCGTCGATGGCTTCCTTCGCCATGACCTCGGCTGCGTCCTGGTCAACCAGGTAGTCGCCACCCTTGATGGTGTCGAAGGTGTGCCACTCCCAGTTGTCTTCCTCGACGTTGGCCAGTGCTGCGCACATGCCGCCCTGGGCCGCACCGGTGTGCGAGCGGGTTGGGTAAAGCTTGGTTAGCACTGCGGTGCGTGCGCGCTGACCGGATTCGATCGCTGCACGCATGCCTGCACCACCGGCACCGACGATGACTACGTCGTACTTATGTACCTGCATTCTTGATGCTCTCTTTTCTAAAAATCTTTGTGGCTATTGGCTGGAACTAGGGGAGTTCCACTTAGCACTGCGGCAGGGTGCTGCCGGTGACGCATGGATCGAAGGTGAAGATCACCAGGGAGCCAAGCACGATGATGAAGATCGTTGCGACGTAGAGGATGCCCTTGAGCCATGCACGGGTTGCGTGCTTCTCTGCGTAGTCGTTGATGATGGTGCGCACGCCGTTGGTGCCGTGCAGCATGGCCAGCCACAGCATGGCCAGGTCCCAGAACTGCCACAGCGGCGAGGCCCACTTGCCGGCGACGAAGCCGAAGCCGATGCCGGAGATGCCTTCGCCGACCATCAGGTTGGAGAACAGGTGGCCGAAGATCAGGATGACCAGCACGACGCCGGACAGGCGCATGAACAGCCATGCCAGCATCTCGAAGCTGCCGCGGGACTTCGGTCCGCGCTTGTACTTTGGATCAATGCGCTGGCTGCGCGGAGCAGGAATAGAAACGCTCATGGCTTAGTGGCTCCCAAATGCGATCGACAGGTGACGGATAGCGAAGCCTGCGAAGACGATGACCCAGAGGATCAGAACGCCCCAGAGCATCTGGCGCTGGTACTTGGTGCCCTGCTTCCAGAAGTCGACCAGGATCAAGCGCAGGCCGTTGAATGCGTGGAAGAGGATTGCTGCAACCAGACCGGTTTCACCAAGTGCCATCCACGGAGTCTGGTAGGTGCTAATGATTGCGTCGTATGCGCCGGCATCGACACGGACCATAGCCGTATCGAGCACGTGCACCAGCAGATAGAGAAAAATAACGACACCGGTGACTCGGTGTCCCACCCAGGACCACATGCCTTCATGGCCGCGGTATAGGGTGCCTGACGAAGTCTTCGACACTGAACTAAACCTCCAAGGCTCGCAACGGCGCATGTGTATATTGCACACAATGAGATTTGACGCACTTGTGCGAGCGTTCCTTGTGCGAGTCTAAACCACTTAGCCAGCTCCGATCTATTTCGTGTCTTGTTCCTGTGAGCATGTTCACCGAAAAGGGGTAATTATGCGCTAAAAGGCCGATATTCCGCCCGTAATACCTCATGGGAGGGTTTCGTATTTAATTTCTTGCACAGGTTTCAATGGACGGGATTATCCACCGAATGAATTAGTCTGGAATGCGTGAATGCAGACCTATTAGCCCGATTCCACGGCGTGATCCCCGCCGGCGGTGTCGGCACCCGATTGTGGCCGCTGTCAAGGGCCTCCGCTCCGAAGTTTTTGCACGATCTGACCGGATCCGGTTCCACGCTGATCCGCGCCACCTATGACCGCCTGGTCCCGCTGGCCGGCGAACGCATCATGGTGGTCACCGGGCGTGCGCACCGCGGAGCCGTCGTCTCCCAGCTGCCCGAGCTCTGCGACGAGGACCTGGTCCTCGAGCCGGAGCCGCGCGACTCGGCCGCCGCCATCGGCCTGGCCGCCGCCATTCTGTACCGCCGCGACCCGAGCATCATCATGGGCTCATTCGCCGCGGACCAGGTCATCGAGCCGGTCGAGGTGTTCCAGGCAGCGCTGAGCGAAGCGATCCACACCGCCGCCACCGGCAAGATCGTGACCATCGGCATCCATCCGACGCACCCGTCCACCGGTTTCGGCTACATCCAGACCGGCGAGCCGCTGCAGGTGCCCAATGCGCCCTCGGCGCGCGGGGTGGTGCAGTTCGTGGAGAAGCCCGATGAGGACACCGCCCGCAAGTACCTGGCCTCCGGCGGGTTCCTGTGGAATGCCGGGATGTTCGTCGCGCCGGTGAGCCTGATGCTCGAGCACCTGGAAGCCAACGAGCCGGCGCTGCATGCCGGGCTGATGAAGATCGCCGACGCGTGGGAGACCGGGCAGCGCGAAGAAGTGATGCGCGAGGTCTGGGCCGATCTGCCCAAGACCGCCATCGACTATGCGGTGGCCGAGCCGGCCGCCGCGGCCGGGGACGTCGCGGTGATCCCTGGCGTGTTCAACTGGGATGACGTGGGCGATTTCGCTGCGATCGGCCGCTTGAACAAGGCCAGTGCCGAAGAGGGCATCATCAACCTCGGTGGCGAATCGGTGCGCGTGTACGCGGACAGCGCGACCGGCGTCGTCTATTCGGACCGCCCGCGCGTGGTGGCGCTGGTGGGTATCGAAGACGTGGTGGTAGTGGATACCGCCGACGCGTTGCTGGTGACCACCAAGGAGCATGCTCAGAAGGTCAAGCAGACCGTGGAGCAGCTCAAGGCCGACGGCGCCACCGAGGTGCTCTAGCACAGCTTCGCCCCTGCTGGGGGAGCGCGGGATGTTACTGCCCAGTATTTGCTGGGACTTCCGTTGACCTGCGCAGATATGGCATTCTAGGTGGGGTTTTGCCCTGCGCTGCTTTGGCGCCCTTGCCGGGCATTGATAGGTTGGTAGCCATGACTACGGCCAAGATCAGTTCCGAACCGTCCGAATCCGCAAAGCCCGCGCCGCCGGGCTCGCTACCGCCGCCGGGCAAGACCCGGGTCAACAAGGCAGTCTTCTACGGCTCTGCGCTGCTGGTGCTGGCCATCGCCCTGTGGGCCATTATCGACCGCGATTCCGCCAACCTGGCCATCAGCGCCGCCGTAACCTGGATTGGCCGGAACTTCGGCTGGTACTACACCCTGGTGGTCGTCGCGGTGCTCGTCTTCGTGATCGGCGTCGCGATCTCGAAGGTGGGCAAAACCCGGCTGGGCCCGGATCATTCGCGCCCGTCCTTCAACATCTTCACCTGGGCGGCAATGCTCTTCGCCGCCGGCATCGGCATTGACCTGATGTTCTTCTCGGTGGCCGAGCCGGTCACCCAATACCTGGCTCCGCCGGCCATGGAGGGATCCACCGTCGAGGCGGCCCGCCAGGCGCTGGTCTGGACGCTGTTCCACTACGGCCTGCTCGGCTGGGGCCTGTATGCGCTGGTGGGACTGGCCCTGGGCTACTTCGCCTACCGCCACAACCTGCCGCTGTCCATCCGCTCGGCGCTCTACCCGATCCTGGGCAAGCGCACCGAAGGCTGGGTGGGGCACAGCGTGGACATCGCCGCGATGCTCGGCACGATCTTCGGCATCGCCACCTCGCTGGGCATCGGCGTCGCGCAACTGAACTACGGGCTGAACTATATGTTCGGCATTCCCGAAAACCGCTCCTGGCAGATCATCCTGATCGTCGCCGCCGTGGTGATGGCGACCATCTCGGTGCTCACCGGTGTGGAAAAGGGCATCCGCCGGCTCTCCGAGCTCAACGTGCTGCTGTGCGTTGCGCTGATGCTCTTCGTGCTGATTGCCGGCTCCACCGCCTACCTGTTCGACGGCATCGTGAACAACATCGGCGACAGCCTGTCGATGTTCCCTTCGATGGCGCTGGACACCTTCGCCTACGACCGCCCCGATGAGTGGCTCAACGGCTGGACACTGTTCTTCTGGGCCTGGTGGATCGCCTGGGCGCCGTTTGTCGGCTTGTTCCTGGCCCGCATTTCCCGTGGACGCACCATCCGCCAGTTTGTCACCGGCGTGCTGGTGGTGCCTTTCGCTTTCATCCTGCTGTGGATCTCGATCTTCGGCAACAGCGCGTTGGCGATCGTCCGCTCGGGCAATCAAGCCTTTGGCGAGGTCGCGATGAACACCCCGGAACGGGCCTTCTACTCGCTGCTGGACCAGATGCCCGGCGCACCGATCACCGCGGCGATCGCCACCTTCACCGGATTGCTGTTCTACGTGACCAGCGCCGACTCCGGTGCCCTGGTGATGGCCAACTTCACCTCGCACCTGAAGGATCCGCAGTCCGACGGCTCCAAGCCGGTGCGATTGTTCTGGTCGCTGGCCACCGGCTTGCTGACCTTGGGCATGCTCTTCGTCGATGGGATCTCCACCCTGCAGGGCGCCACGGTCGTCATGGGCCTGCCCTTCTCCTTCGTGCTGCTGCTGATCATGCTGGGGCTGTTCAAATCCCTGCGCATGGAATCGGCGCTGGCCGATCGCTACCGCAACAACATGCACAAGGTGCTCACCAGCCGGATGGGATCGGGCGCCGAGAAGCGCAATTGGAAGCAGCGGCTGTCCCGGGCCATGTCCTATCCTGGGCACCGCTCGGCCAAGCGCTACCTGGGGCAGGTCGCATTGCCGGCCCTGCAGGAAGTCAGCGAGGAATTCACCGCCCGCGGCGCCACGGTGGCGCTGGATATCGAGCAAGTGGCCAACCTAGAGCTGAACTCGCTGGACCTGGTGGTGGAAAACGGCGCCGAACGGCCCTTCAAGTACCAGATCTATCCGGTGCAGCTGCCGGTGCCCACCTACGCCCGCGTCTCGGCCGGCACCGATGTGTACTACCGCCTGGAGGTCTTCTCCCAGGAAGGCAGCCACGGCTACGACCTGATGGGGCTCACCAAGGAACAGCTGATCTGCGATGTGCTGGACCAGTATGAAGCCCACCTTGAATTCCTGGAAGCGCAAACCGAATCGGCGGCTCCCAGCCAGATCAATTCCGACGGCGCATCCAAAACCGACTGGGAATCAGATTTCGAAACAACCCTGAAAGAGGAAGCATGAGTTCTCCGAGCAACCAGAATCCGCTCCTGCACCATGGCGCGACGCTGTTCATCGACGGCGCTTTCACGCCCGCGGCCAGCGGCGAAACCCGCACCATCAACTGCCCGGCCAATGGGGAAGCGGTGGCCACCGTTTCCGAGGCAGGGGAAGCCGATTCGATCAAGGCCATCGAAGCTGCCCGCCGCTCGTTCGATTCGGGCATCTGGTCCAGCGTGCCGGCCGCGCAGCGCGGGGACTTCCTGCTGAAAGCCGCCGAGCAGCTGGTGGCGCGCAAGGCCGAATTCGCGCTGGCCGAAACCCTGGACACCGGCAAACGCCTGGTCGAATCCGAGCTGGACATGGACGACATCATCGCCTGCTTCCGCTACTTCGGAAAGCTGGCTGGACAGGAAGCCGGCCGCGTAGTCGATGCCAACGACCCGAATGTCATCTCGCGGATCGACTACGAGCCGGTGGGCGTGGCCGCCATGATCACCCCGTGGAACTACCCATTGCTGCAGGCGGCATGGAAGATCGCTCCGGCTTTGGCCGCGGGCTGCTCCTTCGTGCTCAAGCCGGCCGAATTGACCCCGTCCACCGCGATCTTGATGATGGAGGTCCTCAAGGACCTTGGGCTGCCAGCTGGCGTGGCCAACCTGGTCACCGGCGCCGGCGCGCAGGCCGGCGCGGTGCTCTCGGAGCACAAGGACGTGGATCTAGTCTCCTTTACCGGTGGCCTGGTCACCGGGCGCAAGGTCGCCGCCGCTGCCGCTGGCACGGTGAAGAAGGTGGCCTTGGAGCTGGGCGGCAAGAACCCGAATGTGGTCTTCGCCGATGCGGACTTCGACGCTGCGCTGGATAATGCCCTCAATGGGGCGTTCGTGCACTCCGGGCAGGTCTGCTCCGCCGGCGCGCGCCTAGTCATCCACGAATCGATCGCCGAGAAGTTCGTCGACGAGCTGGTGCGCCGCGCGCAGAAGATTACCCTGGGCGGGCCTTTCGACCAGAAGGCGGAGACCGGCGCGCTGATCTCGGCAGCCCATCTGGAAAAGGTGGACGCCTATGTGCAGGCCGGCATCGCCGAGGGCGCGCGGGTGCGCTGCGGCGGACGCCGGGCCACCGAACAGGACGGCGCCGGCCTGGGCTCCGGCCATTTCTACCTGCCAACGGTCATCGACCAGGTCACCGGTTCGATGTCGGTGGCCCAGGACGAGGCCTTTGGCCCGACCATCACCGTGGAGACCTTCTCAACCGAGGATCAGGCGGTGGCCATCGCCAATGACACCATCTACGGCCTGGCTGGAGCTGTCTGGTCGCAGGATGCTGGAAAGGCCGCGCGCGTGGCCAAGCGCCTGCGCCACGGCACCATCTGGATCAACGACTACCACCCCTACCTGCCGCAGGCTGAATGGGGCGGCTTCGGCCAGTCCGGGGTGGGCCGCGAACTGGGCCCGACCGGCCTGGGCGAATACCAGGAAGCCAAGCACGTCTACCAGAATCTGAACCCGCAGGTTACCGGTTGGTTCGCACAGAAGCAAAGCTGAACGAGAAAGGGCATAGCGTGAGCATGCATAAGAAGGATTTCGACTACATCGTTATCGGCGGCGGCTCCGCCGGCGCGGCGGTAGCCTCCCGGCTGAGCGAAGACCCCTCGGTGACGGTGGCGCTGGTGGAAGCCGGTCCCGATGACCGCGGCTATGATGAGGTCCTGCAGCTTGACCGCTGGATGGAACTGCTCGAATCCGGCCTTGACTGGGACTACCCGATCGAGGAGCAGGAGAACGGCAACTCGTTCATGCGCCATGCGCGGGCCAAGGTGATGGGCGGGTGCTCCAGCCACAACTCCTGCATCGCTTTCTGGGCGCCGCGCGAGGACATCGACGAATGGGAGTCCAAGTTCGGTGCCACCGGCTGGAACTCGCAGATGGCTTACCGCCTGTACAAGAAGCTGGAAACCAATGAGGATGCCGGCCCGCAGGCGCCGCACCATGGCGATTCGGGACCGGTGAAGCTGATGAATGTGCCGGCCAATGACCCTTGCGGCGTGGCGATCCTGGATGCCGCCGAACAAGCTGGCATCCCGCGCGCGAAGTTCAACAATGACCAGACCGTGGTCAACGGTGCGAACTTCTTCCAGATCAACCGCCTGCCAGATGGCACACGCTCCTCCTCCTCGGTGTCTTACATCCACCCGATTACCGGCCGGGAGAACTTCTTCCTGCTCACCGGGCTGCAGGCGCGCAAGCTGAATTTCGACGCGTCCAAGCGCTGCACTGGCGTCGACGTGGTGGACGGAGCCTTCGGGCGCACCTCGACCCTGAACGCGGCCCGCGAGGTCGTGGTCTCGGCCGGCGCCATCGATTCGCCCAAGCTGCTGATGCTTTCGGGTATCGGCCCGGCCGAGCACCTGGAAGAAGTCGGCGTTCAGGTGCTGGTCGACTCCCCGGGCGTGGGCGAGCACCTGCAGGACCACCCGGAGGGCGTGATCCAGTGGGAAGCGAAGAAGCCCATGGTCGAATCCTCCACCCAGTGGTGGGAGATCGGCATCTTTACCCCGACCCGCGAAGGCCTGGACCGCCCGGATCTGATGATGCACTACGGGCAGGTGCCTTTCGACATGCACACCCTGCGCCAGGGCTACCCCACCGGGGAGAATACCTTCTGCCTGACCCCGAATGTCACCCATGCGAAGTCGCGCGGCACCGTGCGCTTGCGCAGCTGCGACTTCCGGGACAAGCCGAAGGTCGATCCGCGCTACTTCACCGACCCTGAAGGCCATGACGCGAGGGTGATGACTTTCGGCATCCGCAAGGCACGCGAGATCGTCGCCCAGTCCCCAATGGCTGATTGGGCCGGCGAGGAGCAGTTCCCGGGCAAGGATGTGCAAACCGATGACCAGATCTTCGACTACCTGCGCCGCACCCACAACACCGTCTACCATCCAGCCGGTTCGGTGCGCATGGGCGCCGAAGATGATGCGATGAGTCCGCTGGATCCGCAGCTGCGGGTCAAGGGCGTGAGCGGCCTGCGGGTGGCTGATGCGTCGGTGATGCCGGAGCTGGTGACGGTTAATCCGAACATCACGGTGATGATGATCGGCGAGCGTTGCGCCGAGCTGATCCAGCAGGACTAGAGCCCTGTCGCAGGGCGGCGGCGGGCACCGGAGAACCGGGGCCCGCCGCCGTTCTGCTTCATGCGACTGTTGCGCGGTGCGCGTGAACATTACGCAAAACTGTCATTTCCGCCGCCGTGCCGAGTATCGTCAAAAGGTGTCCACCGTGAATGAAAATGGCAATTTGGCTTCCGTCAGCGGCTTCACCGAGCCGCTCATCGACCAGCTGATCGGCTTCCGCCGCGAGCTGCATCGCAACCCGGAGCTGTCTTTTGCGGAGCACCAGACTACCGAGCGGATCCTCGAAGCATTGCGCGCCGCCGGCCTGTCGCCGCAGAAGATGGCCGACACCGGCGCCTTCGTGGACATCGGCGAAGGCCCCATCCGCATTGCGTTCCGCGCTGATATCGACGCGCTGCCGGTGGTGGAGGAAACCGGCCTGGAGTACGCCTCGATGACCGAGGGCGTGGCGCACGCCTGCGGCCACGACATCCACACCACCGTGATGCTCGGCGTGGCGCTGGCGCTGGGCAGGATTCATGCCGCCGGCCAGCTCGACGGACGCGTGCGGGTGATCTTCCAGCCTGCCGAGGAGAAGCTTCCAGGCGGGGCGCTGTCGGTGATCGGGCAGGGCCTGCTCGACGGCGTGCCTCGGATCCTCGCGCTGCACTGCGACCCGCGGATCGACGCGGGGCATATCGGCACCCGCATCGGCGCGATCACCTCGGCCAGCGACACCATCCGCATCGAGGTCAATGGCCGCGGCGGGCACACCTCGCGACCGCACCTGACCGAGGACATCGTCTTCGCCATGAGCCAGATCGCCACCCAGGTGCCAGCCGTGCTCGGCCGGAAGGTCGACGTGCGCTCGGCGGTTTCGGTGGTCTGGGGGCAGATCCATGCAGGCAGCGTGCCCAACGCGATTCCCGCCACCGGCTACCTGGCCGGCACCATGCGCTGCCTGGATGGGGATGTCTGGTACGAGGCCGGTGAGCTGCTGGATGCGGCGGTGCGCCAGATCGCCGCACCCTACGGAGTGGAGATCAAGCTGCAGCACACCCGCGGGGTGCCGCCGGTGGTCAACGCCCCGGCTCAGACCGCGCTGATCGAGGATGCCGCGCGCCGCGAGTTCGGCGCCGACGCGATCGAGCTGACCCCGCAATCCATGGGCGGGGAGGACTTCGCCTGGATGACGCAGAAGGTTTCCGGCGCGATGCTGCGGCTGGGAACCCGCACCCCGGGCGGCAAGACCTACGACCTGCACCGCGGGGACTACATCCCGGACGAATCGTGCATCGGCGTCGGAGTGCGCATCATGGTGGCTGCCGCCCTGCAGGCCGTGCATGAGGCGAACGCCAAATAGGGCGTTGGCCACAGTAAACCCAAAAATTTTTAACAATTCTTTGACACTTTAACAATTCGGTCAGTGACTTGGGCTTTGAGGTTAAGCGCTTGCCGTTTTGCGGCCTGCAAGTTATCTGTTTGTAATCTTTCTCGTCTTTACCTGTGACGTATCTCCGATAGGCTATGGAAACGATGGGAACGCTATGACTTTTGGTGTGCTCGCGTAAGGCCTAGGCAATGGAGCCTTGCACGAGGGTCAGGTGTCTTGCCTCCCGCATTATCTCGCAAGATTCTTTGGAGGAACAGATGCGCTTCGTATCGCGCAAGACCGGTGTGGCGGCAGCCATGCTCGGCATCTCGGCATTAGCTTTGAGCGCCTGCGGCGCTGCACCGGAAGAGAGCAGCTCGGCTGGCCAGTACCCGGACTACGTCGGCTGCATTGTGTCCGACTCCGGCGGATTCGACGACCAGTCCTTCAACGAATCTTCCTTCCGCGGCCTGAAGAACGCCGAGAAGGACCTGGGTATCCAGACCAAGGACGCGGAATCCAAGTCCAACGCGGACTTCGCGACCAACCTCAACGGCATGGTCAACGCGGGCTGCGACCTGACCGTCACCATCGGCTTCCTGCTGGGCGATGCCACCGCCGAGGCCGCCGCTGCCAACCCGGACAAGCACTTCGCGATCGTCGACTTCCAGTACGACAAGCCGATCGAGAACGTCAAGCCGATCATCTACGACACGGCCCAGGCTGCCTACCTGGCAGGCTACGCCGCAGCTGCCGCCTCGAAGACCGGCACCGTTGCCACCTTCGGCGGCATCAAGATCCCTACCGTGACCATCTTCATGGACGGCTTCGCCGACGGCGTTGACAAGTTCAACGAGGACAAGGGCAAGGACGTCAAGCTGCTGGGCTGGAACAAGGACAAGCAGGACGGCACCTTCTCCGGCGACTTCGAGAAGCAGGACAAGGGCAAGCAGATCACCAAGAACTTCATCGCTTCCGGCGCTGACGTGATCATGCCTGTTGCCGGCCCAGTGGGCAAGGGCGCTGGCGCTGCCGTGGTCGAGGCCAACAACAGCGGCAAGGACGCCAAGCTCGTCTGGGTCGACTCCGACGGCTTCCTGACCGCTCCCGACTACAAGGACGTCATGCTGACCTCGGTGGTCAAGACCATGGACACCGCAGTCGAGGATGTCATCCGCACCGACGCCGAGGGCAACTTCGACTCGACCCCGTACGTCGGCACCCTGGAGAACGAGGGCGTTGCACTGGCACCGTTCCACAACTTCGACGAGGAGATCGGCGAGGACACCAAGAAGGAGATCGAGGCGCTGAAGCAGCAGATCATCTCCGGTGAGCTGAAGATCGAATCGACCTCCAGCCCCAAGTAGGACTAGGCTAATCAGCCATGGAGCGCGTCACCGCTCGCCGCAGCACAGCGGTGGGCAGGTGACGCGCTTTATGCCTGCCTAAGGGGCAAAACAACTTGCAAGCAAGAACTTCGCCAAACGAACAATGAAGATGGTGGAATCGTGAAACTCGAACTACGAGGAATCTCGAAAGCCTTCGGTTCTTTCTACGCCAACAAAGATATCGACCTGACGGTCGACGACGCCCAGATTCACTGTCTGCTTGGCGAAAACGGTGCTGGAAAGTCCACGCTTATGAACGTGCTCTACGGCCTGTACCAGCCGACCGAGGGCCAAATTTTGCTGGACGGGAAGCCCGTCGAGTTCTCCGGACCGGGCGACGCCATGGCCGCCGGCATCGGCATGGTGCACCAGCACTTCATGCTGGTCCCGGTCTTCACCGTGGCCGAGAACATTGCGCTGGGCGCCGAGACCACCAAGGCTGGCGGCATGCTGGACCTTCAGGTCACCCGCAAGAAGATCCGCGAAATCTCGGACCGCTACGGCTTCGACGTGGATCCCGACGCGATCGTCGAAGACCTGCCGGTGGGCGTGCAGCAGCGCGTGGAAATCATCAAGGCGCTGGTGCGCGATGCGCGCATCCTGATCCTCGATGAGCCGACCGCCGTGCTGACCCCGCAGGAAACCGACGAGCTGCTGGACATCATGCGCCAGCTCAAGGCCAACGGCACCTCCATCGTCTTCATCTCGCACAAGCTGCGCGAAGTGCGTGCCGTCTCCGATGTCATCACCGTGATCCGCCGCGGAGAAGTCATCGACTCGGTCTCCCCGCAAGCTTCCACCACCGAGCTGGCCAACCTGATGGTGGGCCGCGCGGTGGAGCTGAACCTGAACAAGGCGGCCGCCACCCCTGGCGCCGCCGCCCTGGAAGTGCGCGACCTGAGCGTCGTCGACCCGGCAGGCACCACCACCTTGGACTCGGTGTCCTTCACCATCCACGAGGGCGAAATCCTTGCAGTGGCCGGCGTGCAGGGCAACGGCCAGACCGAGTTGACCGAAGCGATCCTGGGCACCCAGCCGGTGACCGGCGGCTCGGTCAAGCTGGCCGGCCAAGAGCTGGTGGGCAAGTCGGTGAAGTCGATCCTGCGTTCGGGCCTGGGCTTCGTTCCCGAGGACCGTTCGGTGCACGGGCTGGTCACCCAGTTCTCCATCGAGGAGAACCTGGTGCTGGACCTCTACGACCGTCCGCCGTTCGGCAAGGGCATCTCGATGAACCTCGAGGCGATCAAGAAGAACGCCAAGGAGCAGATCGAGGGCTTCGACGTGCGCACCGACAACCCGCTGAACCCGGCCTCCAGCCTCTCCGGCGGCAACCAGCAGAAGGTCGTCATGGCCCGCGAGCTGAGCCGCGATCTGAAGCTGTTCATCGCCTCGCAGCCGACCCGCGGCGTGGATGTGGGATCCATCGAGTTCCTGCACCGGCGCATCGTGGCCGAACGCGACAAGGGCACCCCGGTGATGATCGTGTCCACCGAGCTGGACGAGGTCATGGAACTGGCCGACCGCATCGCCGTGCTCTACAAGGGCCGGATCAACGGCATCGTGCCGGGGGACACCTCCCGCGAGGTGCTCGGCCTGATGATGGCCGGCGTATCGCAGGAAGAGGCCTTCGCCCAGGCCGAATACGCCAAGGCGGACAACGAGCCGGTTGAAGCCCAGCCGGCCAGCGAGCACGACAACCAGGAAGGAGAAGCGCAGTGAGCGAGAAAGCACCTGTGGTTCCCGACTCCGGCAAGCCGGGCAACGACCTGCTGCGCCAGATCACCCAGGGACCGGGCCTGGTCTCGGTCCTCGGCGTCATCGTCGCGCTGGTCATCGGCGGCCTGCTGATCGCGGTCACCGACGAGAAGGTCGGCGAAACCGCCGGCTACCTGCTGGCCAAGCCCTCGGCGTTCTTCAGCGAATTCTGGCGTGCGGCCACCGAAAGCTATGTGGCGCTGTTCAACGGCTCGATCTACAACTCCACGCAGGGCTTCAAGCCGTTCCTCGAGACGCTGACCGTCTCCACCCCGCTGATCTGCGCCGGTTTGGGCGTGGCGGTGGCTTTCCGCGCCGGCCTGTTCAACATCGGCGCGCAGGGCCAGATCATCATCGGCTCGGTGCTGGCCGCCTACATCGGCTTCGCCTGGCACCTGCCGATCGGCCTGCACCTGCTGCTGGTCATCGTCTTCGGCCTGCTCGGCGGCGCGATCTGGGGCGGACTGGTGGGCCTGCTCAAGGCCAAGACCGGCGCCCACGAAGTGATCCTCACGATCATGTTCAACTACGTGGCCGTATACCTGATCGACTTCCTGATGAACACCCAGGCCTTCCGCCGCCCCGGCGAGACCAACCCAATCTCGCCGATCCTCGACAGCTCGGCCATCTTCCCGGCGATTCCCGGCTCGCGCCTGCACCTGGGTTTCGTGATGGCGGTGCTGCTGGTGCTGGCAGTGGCTTGGATGTTCAAGCGCTCCACCGTGGGCTTCGAATTCCGTGCCGTGGGGCATAACCCCGAGGCCGCGCAGACCGCCGGCATCAACGTCGCGCGCACCACCATCATCGCGATGGCGCTGGCCGGCGCCCTGGCCGGCGCCGCCGGCGTGGCCCAGGTGGCGGGCACCGAAAAGGTGCTCACCGGCGGCATTGCCGGCTCGCTGGGCTTCGACGCGATCACCGTGGCCCTGCTGGGCCGCTCCACCCCATGGGGCACCTTCTTCGCCGGCCTGCTCTTCGGCGCATTCCAGGCCGGTGCGGTGAACATGCAGATCACCACCGGCACCCCGATCGACATCGTGTCGGTGGTGCAGTCGCTGATCGTGCTGTTCATCGCCGCACCTCCGCTGGTGAAGGCCATCTTCGGCATGAACCGCAAGAAGAAGCGCAGCTCCAAGCTCGAACCTACTAAGGCAGGTGCCAAGTGACCGCAACCACCTTGCAACCAGCAATCAACGTCTTGCCGAGCAAGAAGACCCCGATCATCCTGACGGTGATCGCCGTGATCACCTTCTTCAGCTTCGGCCTGCTGGGCAACGACCAGGCAGCGCACTTCACGCTGAACAGCGCCGGCGACGCCTTCGAGCTGCCGGAACTGGTCTTCCCGGGCCGGATCACCAACATCGTGTTCGGCGTGCTGCTGCTGGCCATCGCCGCCTACTCGTGGATGCAGCGCAAGCAGGGCAAGGCGCTGGCCACCTGGATGATCGCCGTCGCGGCCATCCTCTTCGTGCTCGGCTTCCTGGTGTGGGTGGTCTCCGGCGCCAACATCAACAGCATCTCGCTGGCCAGCCTGCTGGCCGGCGGCGTGGTGCTGGCCGTGCCGCTGGTCTTCGGCTCCCTGTCCGGCGTGCTCTCCGAACGCGCCGGCGTGGTCAACATCGCCATCGAGGGCCAGCTGCTGGGCGGCGCATTCACCGCGGCCATCGTCGCCTCGGTGACGCAGAACGCCTTCGCTGGCCTGATCGCCGCCGGCCTGGCCGGCGCCGTGGTGTCCCTGGTGCTGGCACTGTTCTCCATCAAGTACGTGGTCAACCAGATCATCGTCGGCGTGGTGCTCAATGTGCTGGTCTCCGGCATCACCGGCTTCCTGTTCACCACCGTGATGCAGGAAGACCCGGAGCTGTTCAACTCGCCGGTGCACCTGCCGGTGGTCGAGATCCCGCTGCTTTCGGCCATCCCGGTCATCGGACCGATCCTGTTCAAGCAGTCGGTCATCGGCTACCTGATGTACCTGGCAGTGTTCCTGGTCTGGTTCGGCCTGTTCAAGACCAAGTGGGGCCTGCGCGTGCGCGCCGTAGGCGAGCACCCGAAGGCCGCCGACACCCTGGGCATCAAGGTCAACTCGATCCGCTTCTGGAACGTCACCCTCGGCGGCATCGTGGCGGGCATCGGCGGTTCCTTCTTCACCCTGGTGGCCATCGACTCCTTCACGAAGGAAATCTCCGGCGGACGCGGCTTCATCGCCCTGGCCGCAGTGATCTTCGGCCGGTGGAACCCGATCGGCGCCTTCCTGGCCGCCCTGCTCTTCGGCTTCGCCGACAACCTGCAGGTCATCCTGACCATCATCGGCACCCCGGTACCGAGCCAGTTCATGGCCATGCTGCCGTACCTGGTTACCATCTTCGCGGTGGCCGGCCTGGTGGGCCGCTCCCGCGGACCTGCCGCCGCCGGCGAACCGTATGTGAAGGAATAGCGATTACCCATGGATAGCAACAACGCGCCGTGGCCGCAGCTCGAAGCAGCGGCCGCGGCCGCGCTGTCCCAGGCCTACGCGCCCTACTCGGCATTCCGGGTGGGCGCCGCGGCCCTGGCCAGCGACGGCCGCTTGGTTTCCGGATGCAATATCGAGAATGCCGCCTACGGGGTCACCCTGTGTGCCGAATGCGCCATGGTGGGCCAGCTCTTCGCTACCGGCGGGGGCACCCTTGAATACTTCCTGTGCTTCGGCCAGCTGCGCGACGGCGAGCTGGAGCTGATCACCCCGTGCGGCCGCTGCCGCCAGCTGCTCTTCGAGCACCGCGGGGCGGATATGAAGATCAAGACCGCCCGCGGAATTCTCGGCATCGACGACCTCTTGCCTGACGCGTTCGGGCCGAACAACCTCAACGCCTAGCGCCGGAGCACACCGGCCAACAGCAGAACGGAAGGTGCCTTACATGGCTGCCGAGCAATTCAGTGCCGTCGAAGTCATCCGCGCAAAGCGCGATGGCGGCGAACTGAGCAACGAGATGATCGACTGGACCATCGATGCCTACACCCGCGGGGTCATCGCCGAAGAGCAGATGTCCGCGCTGAACATGGCCATCTACTTCCAGGGCATGAACCGCAACGAGATCTCACGCTGGACCGCCGCGATGATCAATTCCGGCGAACGCATGGACTTCTCCGCCCTCACCGACCCGTCGGGCAAGAAGCTGGCCACCACCGACAAGCACTCCACCGGCGGGGTGGGGGACAAGATCACCTTGCCGCTGGCTCCGCTGGTCGCCAGCTTCGGCGTGGCCGTCCCGCAGCTTTCCGGACGCGGGCTGGGCCACACCGGAGGCACGCTGGACAAGCTCGAAGCCATCCCCGGCTGGAAGGCGGATCTGTCCAACGAAGAGCTGTTCTCCCAGCTGTCCACAGTCGGCGCGGTCATCTGCGCCGCCGGCACCGGGCTGGCTCCGGCGGACAAGAAGCTCTATGCCCTGCGCGACGTCACCGCCACCGTGGAAGCCATCCCGCTGATCGCATCCTCGATCATGAGCAAGAAGATCGCCGAAGGCACCGGCACCCTGGTGCTGGATGTGAAGGTCGGTTCCGGCGCGTTCATGAAGGACGAGGCCATGGCCCGCGAGTTGGCAGAAACCATGGTGAACCTTGGCACCGATGCGTCGGTGAACACCGTGGCCCTGCTGACCAACATGGAAACCCCGCTGGGCCTGACCGCAGGCAACGCCATCGAGGTGGAGGAATCCGTCGAGGTCCTGGCCGGCGGCGGACCCAGCGATGTCGTGGAGCTGACCGTGGCCCTGGCCACCGAGATGCTGGCCGGTGCCGGCATCAAGGACGTCGATGTCGCCGGCGCGCTGCAAAATGGCAAGGCCATGGATGTGTGGCGCAGGATGATCGCCGCTCAGGGAGGCGACCCGGATGCCAAGCTGCCGGTAGCCAAGGAGTCGCACACCGTGGTGGCTGAGGCCGAGGGCGTGCTGCTCAAGCTCGATGCGATGGACATCGGCTTGGCCGCATGGACCCTCGGTGCGGGACGTGCCCGCAAGGAAGACAGCGTCCAGGCCGGCGCAGGCGTGCGCATGCACGTGAAGCCGGGTGCCCTGGTCCGCCGCGGCGAGCCGATTGCCACTTTGCTGACCGACACCCCGGAAAAAATGGAGCGTGCCATCGAGCTGGTCCAGCGGGCCATCATGATCGGTTCGGCCGATGACCGTCCGGACACTCGTCTGATCCTGGATCGCATCGCGGCCAAGTAGGCGGACAAGAATCCATGGCAAGGAGCCGGGAAACACTGTGCAGTGTTTCCCGGCTCTTTCGTTGCTTGCGCAGCGGGAGATGCCCCATGGAAGTTCCCAGAGATTTCCCGGGAACCAAAACGGAGTAGTCAAACGTTGGACAAGTTATCTCCTACCTAGGTAGCGGGTGGGAATTGTCCACAACGCCACTTAAGCAGGATGCGGACGGGTGAGTTCTCGAGCGAAAATGGATAGAAATTCAGCGCATTGAGCGCATTGGGAAAGTAGATGTAAGCACGCATGGAATTAGTCAATGAAGCAATTGCGCAGGCAGCCAGCGCATGGTGGATCCTGCCGTTATTGTTTCTGTTCTGCATGATCGATGCGATTTTCCCAATCGTGCCGAGCGAATCATTTTTGGTTTCATTGGCCGCGGTCGGCGTCCACACCGGCGTTCCCAACCTCGTGCTGATCGGCCTGCTGGGTGCCGGCGGTGCCTTGATCGGCGACCAGATCACCTACGCCATCGGGCGGAAAATCGGATCCCGGGGGTTCAAATGGATGCGCGGGCAACGCGCGCAGCGGGTGCTGGCCTATGCCGAGAAAAAACTTGAAACCTCCGGAGCACTGCTGATTTTCACCGCCCGGTACATCCCCATTGGCCGTGTGGCCGTCAACCTGACCGCCGGCGCCACCGGGTTCAGCCACAAGCGCTTCACCCTCTTCGACACCATCGGTGTGCTGACCTGGGCCACCTATTCCATCAGCATCGGCGCACTGGCCGGCAACTGGATGCACGACAACAAGCTGCTGGGAATCATCGTCTCGATTGTCATTGCCGTGGTGCTCGGCTTCGTCATCGACCGGATCGTCAGCTGGGTGCTGGGGCGCCTGCATCGCCGTGCCGAGAAGCGCGAAGAACACGCGGAAGAACGGGTCCGCGAGACCGTGCCGCCAACCGGTGACGAGGGTTAACCTGCAGTATTGACCAGGGTCACATTGCGGCTTGCAGATCTTTACCCGCAGGAGCTGTCAGTTCAGCGAAAATGCGACTAGGCTCAGTGGTGTGACTGAAGAAATGATTCATACTGACTACGATCCCGAGTTCGACTTCCGGGATCTGCCTAAAGTTTCGCTCCACGACCACCTCGACGGTGGCCTGCGCCCTCAGACGATCATCGAGCTGGCCGCCGAGATTGGACACGAGCTGCCAGAGACCGAAGCCGAAGCATTGGGCGAATGGTTCCGTGAATCAGCCGATTCCGGCTCGTTGCCACGCTACCTGGAAACCTTCGAGCACACCGTCGCGGTCATGCAGACCCGCGATGCGCTGATCCGCGTAGCCCGCGAATTCGTCGAGGACCTCGCCGAGGACGGCGTCATCTACGGCGAAGTCCGCTACGCCCCGGAACAGCACCGCCGCGAGGGCCTGAGCCTGGACGACGTCGTCGACGCGATCCAGGAAGGCCTGGACCAGGCCTGCGAGCAGCTCAACGCCGAAGGCCACCCAATGCAGATCGGCCAGATCCTGACCGCCATGCGCCATGGCGACCAGGGCGTGGAAATCGCCAAGCTGGCCCTGCGCCACCGCGGCCGCGGCGTGGTCGGTTTCGATATCGCCGGCGCCGAAGACGGGTTCCCGCCATCGGCAATGAAGGAAGCCTTCGACCTGCTGGCCGAGAACCTCTTCCCGACCACCGTGCACGCCGGCGAAGCAGCCGGGCTGGACTCCATCAAGGAAGCCATCCTGGTCGGCCGCGCCCAGCGCCTGGGCCACGGCGTCCGCGTTGCCGAGGACATCGAAATCGAGTTCGGCGCCATCGACGAGAACGGCGAAGAACTCAGCGACGATACCGGCCTGGTCTCCCTGGGCCCGGTCGCGAACTGGGTTCGCGAACGCGGCATCCCGCTGGAAGTCTGCCCGTCTTCGAACCTGCAGACCGGCGCCACCGCCAAGTTCGGCGAAGGCATCGAGAACCACCCAATCGACTTGCTGGTCCAGACCGGTTTCAATGTCACCATCTCGCCGGATAACCGCCTGATGTCCGGCACCAGCTTGTCCGACGAGTTCGAGTTGCTGGTCGAAGCCTTCGACTACGACCTGGAAGACCTGCTGGATTTGACGCTGAATGCAGCCGAGGCCGCCTTCGTTCCGCTCGAAATGCGCGAGCTGCTGGTCGAGTACATCAACGACTACTACGACAACCTGCTGGATGACGAGGAAGACTACGACGAAGACGAATACGAGAACGTCGCCGACTAGTTCCCGGGATTCAATTCCCAAACAGCGAAGCCGCCCGTGCAGTGCACGGGCGGCTTCGCTGCATCCGGGAGGATGCCTAGAACGGGTACTGCTTCTTGGTGGACTGCACGCCGACCCAGTGGTCGGTGGTGAACTCCTCGATGGCCCATTCGCCGTTGAAGCGGCCCAGCCCCGAATTCTTCTCGCCGCCGAACATCACATGCGGTTCGTCGTTGACCGTGATGTCATTGACGTGGGTCATTCCGGCCTTGATGCCGCGGGCGAAGGCGACGCCCTTCTCCAGGTTCTGCGTGAACACTGCCGAAGACAAGCCGAATTCGGTGTCATTGGCCAGTTGAAGCGCATGCTCTTCGGAGTCGGCCTTGGCGATGCCCACGACCGGACCGAAAATCTCCTCGCGGAACAGTTCCATGCCCCTGGTGACATCGGCGAAGACGTGGGGAGAGACCACCCGGCCAGTAATCGAGCCGGCGAGGACTTCGCGCGCACCCTGCTCGCGGGCGGTGGCGATCTTGCCGCTGACCGACTCAAGCTGCGCATCATTGATGATCGGTCCCACGAGGTTGGCCGGATCCGCGGCATCGCCATAGCCGAGCTTGCTGACCTGCTCGATGAACTTCTCGATGAACGCCTCGTAGACCGGGGCCTGGACGATGATGCGGTTGATTGCCATGCAGATCTGCCCCTGGTGCAGGAACTTGCCCAGGGTCGCGGCCTTGGCCGCTTCATCGAGGTCGGCATCTTCCAGCACCACGAAGGGCGCGTTGCCGCCAAGTTCCAGCGCCACGCGCTTCATGTGCTCGCCGCTGACCGCGATCTTGCCGACGTTTTTGCCTACCGGGGTCGATCCGGTGAAGGACACCAGCGACGGGGTCTTGTGCGCCACGAAGTAGTCGCCGATTTCCGAACCGGAACCGACCACCGCGTTCAGTACGCCCTCGGGCAGGCCAGCCGCGGAGAACGCCTTGGCCAGGACCAGGGCGCCAACCAATGGGGTGTCCGAGGCAGGCTTGAGTACTACCGCGTTGCCCAGTGCCAGGGCGGGAGCCACGGATCGGGCGGAGAGCAGCATCGGGAAGTTCCAGGGACTGATGATGCCCACCACGCCGACCGGTTCGCGGTAGACCCGGTTCTCCTTGCCTTCGGCATTCGAGGGAAGGATCTTGCCGTGCACCCGGGCGGGGAAGGTGGCGGCTTCGCGGATGGCGGCGATGGTGCCGCCCAATTCGATGTTCGCCTTCAGATGGGTGGAACCGGACTCGGCAATCAGCAGCGCCAGGATGTCCTTGAAGTTCGCTTGCAGGTAGTCTGCGGCCTGGCCCATGATCTTGGAACGCTTGCCGGGGGAGAGCGCCGCCCAGCCGGCCTGGGCCTGCTCGGCGGCCTGGTAGGCGGCGTCGACGTCGTCGGTCGAGGCCTGGCGGATCTCGGCCAGCAGCGAGTCATCGAACGGGTTGGCCGTGCGCAACACGTGTTCGGAGCGCCCTTCAACCCACCGGCCGCCGATGAAGAGCTTGGCTGGAACCTGCTCCAGGAATTCGAGCCGGGCGGTATCTTGGATGGTCATTGGCAATCCTTCGCGTCGTCGGGATGAACTACGGCCATGCTAGCCCGAATAGGCAGTGATTGGGACCGAATCGGCCGCCAGCTGAACACCCGCTTCGATAGCATGGCCATATGCCGGAGAACAGAACGCAACTCGAACAGCTCGCCGCCACCGTCCGGACCCTGCGCAGCAGATGCGCGTGGACCAAGGCGCTGACCCACGAGTCCCTGCGCACCTACCTGATCGAGGAAAGCTATGAGGTCCTCGACGCCATCGCGGAGCAGAACCCGGCCTTGCTCAAGGAGGAGCTGGGGGACTTGTACTTCCAGATCCTGCTGCACTCGCTGATCGCCGAGGAGCACGGGCACTTCGGCCTGGAGGACGTTGCCGAAACCCTGAATGCGAAGCTGCTGCGCCGCAACCGGCATATCTTCGACGAGCAGGGGCAGGTCCGCGAAGACATCATCACTGACATCGATGAAATCATCCGGGTTTGGGATGCGGCGAAGCAGGCCGAGCGCGCCGGGCAGCCGAAGAAGCGGAAGAATGCGGGACTGCCCGCCGGGCTGCCTTCCCTGGCGCTCGCCCAGAAATTGCTTGATCGCCATGCCAGGGCCGGATCGTTACAGCCTGCAGGCGGGCTTGCCACAGAGCAGGTTCGCCAGCGGATCACCGATGAGCAGTCCTTGGCCAATGAATTGATGGCCCTGTCTGCGCGGGCCGAGGAGCTGGGCCTGGACGCAGAGTCGGTGCTGCGCTCGGCCTTGAGCCAGCAGTACGGCGCGGAACTGGATGACATAACATCGCGTAAATCACCATCGAAGCGCTAGGCTAGAGACAGGCAATGGCGCCGACGGTCTAATCAGCGACCGCTGGTTGACCTGCCCCAAGACCACCCCTTTCTACAAGGAGTCCATACTCATGGCATTGATTGACGCCATCCACGCGCGCGAAATCCTCGATTCCCGCGGCAATCCGACCGTTGAGGTCGAGGTCCTGCTTTCCGACGGCTCGCACGGCCGTGCTGCTGTTCCTTCCGGTGCATCCACCGGCGCCTTCGAAGCAGCGGAGCGCCGCGACGGCGACAAGGACCGCTACCTCGGCAAGGGCGTACTGGGCGCTGTAGAGTCCGTCATCGACGAGATCGCCGACGAGCTGGAGGGCCTGGACGCCACCGACCAGCGCTCCATCGACGCCGCCATGATCGAGCTGGACGGCACCGCGAACAAGTCCAAGCTCGGCGCCAACGCCATCCTCGGCGTCTCCCTGGCCGTCGCCAACGCTGCGGCAACCAGCTCCAACCTGCCGCTGTTCAAGTACCTGGGCGGCCCCAACGCGCACGTGCTGCCAGTGCCGCTGATGAACATCCTCAACGGCGGCTCCCACGCCGACTCCGACGTGGACATCCAGGAATTCATGATCGCCCCGATCGGCGCACCGACCTTCTCCGAGGGCCTGCGCTGGGGCGTCGAGGTCTACCACAGCCTCAAGTCCGTGCTGAAGGAAAAGAACCTGTCCACCGGCCTGGGCGACGAGGGCGGCTTCGCCCCGAACCTGCCAAGCAACCGCGCGGCACTGGAACTGATCACCGAAGCGATCAAGCGCGCCGGCTACACCCCGGGCCAGGATATCGCCCTGGCGCTGGACGTCGCCTCCTCCGAGTTCTACGAGAACGGCGCCTACCAGTTCGAAGGCAAGGCGCTGTCCGCCAAGGACATGAGCGACTACTACGCCGGCCTGGTGGCCGACTTCCCGCTGGTGTCCATCGAGGATCCGCTGGACGAGGACGACTGGGATGGCTGGAAGACCCTGACCGACGCCATCGGCGACAAGGTGCAGCTGGTGGGCGACGACCTGTTCGTCACCAACCCGCAGCGCCTGGCCGACGGCATCGCCAAGGGCACCGCCAACTCGCTGCTGGTGAAGGTCAACCAGATCGGCACCCTGACCGAGACCATCGATGCGGTGACCATGGCGCAGCGTGCCGGCTACACCACCATCACCTCGCACCGTTCGGGCGAGACCGAGGATGTCACCATCGCTGACATCTGCGTGGCAACCAACGCCGGGCAGATCAAGACCGGTGCACCGGCCCGCTCCGAGCGCGTAGCCAAGTACAACCAGCTGCTGCGCATCGAAGAGGACCTGGGCGCCTCGGCGGTCTACGCTGGCCGCAGCGCGTTCCCGCGTTTCAACAGCTAATATTCAGCAATAGCGAATAAGCTCGTCGGTAGTGGATACCGGCGGGCTTTTCGTTATTTAATGGAATTATCTTGCCAAGTCCACGGCAAGACCGCACGACAAGCACCATGGGAATTGGGGGAGTATGGCTCAGCGACCACCGCGAATGCCTCGCCGTAATACTCCGGATCCGGCTAAAGACGCCACAGCAACCCCGGTTGACCAGACAAAACACGCCGGCGCGGATTTCCAGGCTGAACCGCCAACCGACGCCTTGCGCATTGTCGAGCCGCAGCCGGCGGCCAAGCAGGCTCCCGCGAAACCCCGCCGGGTGAAGGACGCCTCCTCCGCGCCGAAGCCGAAGAGCGCTGCCGCCAAGTCGAAACAGGGTGCCTCCCCAGCGTCAGATGCGTCACGTGCGCCGAAAAAATTTGCCGGCAACTACGCGCAGAAGCCCAAGGTGCCGCTGCGTGAACGCGCCAAGGAAAAGCAGAGCGAACGCCGCCGCGATGACCGGTTGAAGTTCTCCGCCGCGGTCCGCCGCAAGCCGGGAGAAAAGCCGGTGGACCAGAACCAGGTCCCCGAGGGCGAACCCGTTGCAGCGCACCGTTTTTCCGGCCGCATCGCCGCGCTGATCGTGGTTCTGGCCTTCTTCGCAGTGATGCTGGTGCCGACGGTGAATTTCTACCGCACGCAGATGGCGGAACTGAACGAGCTGCATGCCTCGATCGAAGCGCTGGAGGCGCAGCGCGATGACCTCAAGGAGGAAATCGCGCGCTGGGATGACCCGCTGTACATCAAGCAGCAGGCACGCGAGCGGATAAACTTGGTCATGCCCGGCGAGAAGCTCTACATGGTGGTGGGCGAACGCCCCAAGGATGAAGAGACGCCCGCCGACGGCAATGGAAGCACCTTCGAGGTGCGCCAGGAACTTCCATGGGTTGATGCGCTGCTCGACTCTGTTCGACGTTCTGCCACCGACTAACCACTTTAAACGCGAAGAGACCTATAACCGTGACTGAACAGCCAATCCGCGAAGCACTTGACGCCGCCGGACGAGTACCGAGCGAAGCCGACCTGGACACCCTGTCCCGCCAGCTGAACCGCCCGGTGCGCGATGTGGTGGAGATTGGTGCGCGCTGCGTGTGCGGCAATCCGCTGGTGGCGACGACCGCCCCGCGGCTGTCCTCGGGCATCCCGTTCCCGACCACCTACTACCTGGCGCACCCGGTGATCACTTCGGCTGTTTCCCGCCTGGAGGCGGCCGGGCTGATGAACGAGATGAATGACCGCCTGGGCGAAGACGCGCAGCTGGCGCAGGCCTACGCCGCGGCCCACGAGTCGTACCTGGCCAACCGCGATGCCATAGGCCAGCGCTCGGGCACCGGTGCCGTTCCGGAAATCGCCGGCGTCTCCGCCGGCGGCATGCCGACCCGCGTCAAGTGCCTGCACGTGCTGATAGGCCACTCGCTGGCAGCTGGCGAGGGCGTGAACCCGCTGGGCGACGAGGCGCTGGCCGCCATCGCCGAGTGGTGGACCAAGGACAAGTGCTACTGCGTTGGCGCGTGGGACACCGAATCCGAGGCGCCGCGCCGTGACCGCTCGCGCCACGTGAAGACCCAGGAACAGCAGGACCCGGAGGCCAAGCGTGCAGAGCGTGCCCGCAAGCGTGCCGAGCGCGAGGCGGCCCAGGCGGCCGAGTCCGCCGAGCAGGGTGATGCCTGATGCGCGTTGCCGGTATTGACTGCGGAACCAACTCCATCCGTTTGCTGATTGCCGACGTCGATGCCGATGGCCAGCTGGTCGACGTGCTGCGCACCATGCGCATCGTGCGCCTGGGCCAGGGCGTCGACGCGACCGGCGCCTTCGCCCCCGAAGCCCTGGAGCGCACCTTCGAAGCCGCCCGCGAGTACAAGAAGCTGTGCGATGAGCACGACGTGGAAGCGATCCGCTTCGCCGCGACCTCCGCAGCCCGCGATGCATCGAACCGCGAGGTCTTCTCCGAGCGGATCACCAAGATCCTGGGCGTGGCCCCTGAAGTGATCAGCGGCGAGGAGGAAGCCTCCCTGTCCTTTGCCGGGGCGGCATCGGTCCGGGCCGGGCAAAGCGGCAAGTCGCTGGTGATCGACCTCGGCGGCGGATCCACTGAATTCGTGCTCGGCGATGCCACCGGTCCGCTGGCGGCCAAGAGCCTGGACATGGGGTGCGTACGCGTCACCGAGCGCTTCCACCAGACGGGACTGCGTTCGGATGAGGCGCTGGAATTCATGGACAGCACCTTGGAAACCCTGTCCGGAACCGTTGATGTGACGCAGGTGGATGCGGTGATCATGGTTGCCGGCACCTTCACCACGCTCACCGCCCAGGCCCTGGGTCTGAAGCAGTACGAGTCCGAGAAGATCCACGGGGCGCAGCTGAGTTTCGCCCAGATGCGCCAGGCGACCGCAAGCATGCTGTCCTACACCCGGGACGAGCGCGCCGCGCTGGGCTTCATGCATCCTGGCCGCGTCGACGTGATCCAGGCCGGTGCCGCAATTGTCCAACGCATCCTTCATTACCTCGAAAAGGCCAGCGGAAACCGCGAAATGGTCCTGATTGCCTCGGAACACGATATCCTCGACGGAATCGCGGCTTCAGCTGCCGTGGCCTGAACCTGTCATCCAGTCACCGACCCAAGGAGTTGTTTTGAGCTCAGCTTTGCGCGCCAGGAATAGAACGGGCTTGATAAAGCTCAGCTCTCTGCTCGTCGCAGCACTGCTGGCGGCCACCCTGCTCAGCGTGGGCGCTCCGGCCCGCGCCGACAACATGCGCGAGTCCGAGTACTGGCTCGATTCCCTGGGCGTGACCGAAGCGCACAAGACGACCAAGGGCGAAGGCGTCAAGGTCGCGGTCATCGACACCGGCATCGATACCACTCATCCGGATCTGAAGGGTGCTGTGGTCGGCGGTGCGGACATGTCCGGCTCGGGCGGCGAAAAAGGCAACAAGCCGATTGGCGTAATGAGCGAGCACGGCACCCTGGTGGCGACCCTGCTCGCAGGACGCGGGAACAACAAGGGCGAGATCAAGCGGATCAAATCCGAGAACGAGCGCTTGAAGGCCGCGTGGGAAAAGGCCAAGAAGCACGCCGAGGAAGAAGACGAGGACATTCCCGAGGAGCCTGAATACGAAAAGGTTCCCAAGCTGAAGAGCGGCAAGGACGGCGTGCTCGGCGTCGCCCCGGCAGCGGATCTGCTGTCAGTGTCGCTGTGGATGGGCGAGGGCAACCCGTCGAAGATTCCGGTGGAAACCCAGATTCCCCGCGCGGTGAAGTGGGCCGTGGATTCCGGAGCCAAGGTCATCAACATGTCCCTGGGCTCCACCAGCCCGGCGTGGCCGGAAAGCTGGGATGACGCCTTCAAGTATGCAGAAGACCATGACGTCGTCATTGTCGCAGCGGCGGGCAACCGTTCGGGCGGCATGAGCCAGGTGGGCGCCCCGGCGACCATTCCCGGGGTGCTGACCGTGGCCGGCGTCGATACCAGCGGCAAGGCGTCGCAGGATTCCTCGACCGAAGGCATCTCCATCGGCGTGGCGGCCCCTGCCGAGCAATTGGTCGGCGGCTTGCCGGATGACGGCTACGCACGCTGGTCGGGCACCTCCGGCGCGGCCCCGCTGGTGGCCGGCGTGGCAGCGCTGATCCGCTCGCAGTACCCGGAGATGAAGGCTCCCGAGGTCATCAACCGCATCCTGAAGACTGCCAAGGACACCGGCGCACCCGGCGTGGACAACCTCTACGGCTACGGAATCATCGATGCCCAGGCTGCGGTGACGGCGACCGTCCCTGCAGTTTCGGAAAACCCGTTGGGCACGATCAGCGAGTGGATCCGCGTGCATCGCCGCAACACCGAGAAGACCACCGATACCCCGGCTCCGGGTGTTTCGATGGAGAAATCGGACCTCAAGCAGGTCGCTGCGCCCAAGCCGATCCTTCCGGACGACTCGGCGCCGGCGCTGCAGCCGGTGCTCATCGTGGGCGGGGGAGTGCTCCTGCTGCTGGTGCTCATTGCCGGCTCCACCCAGACCCTGGTGCGCCGCCGACGCGAGAAGGCCGCGGCGCAGCTCGGTTCGGCGTCGTTGAGCTCGCTGCAAGTCCCGGACCAGTCAGATGGACGGGACCTGTTCGACGAGATTCCCGAAGAAGAGAAGTAAATAGCGTTTCCAGCGGGGTGGATCCTGAAGATCCACCCCGCTTTTGCGCGCTTGCCGGCAGTTAATTCGACCGCTGGATGCAGGCTGTGCCGGCAGGAAGCTCCGCAGCCTTGCGAAGACGTGACGCACCGAACGAAATTCGTTAGTGAATGTTTTCACTAACTCGGAAAATCCGCGTAGAATCAACAGTATGTCGATCATCGAAACCTCCCAGAAGCGTCCGCGCATCCTGATCGTCGGCGGTGGCTACGTTGGCCTGTACGTCGCGATGAAGTTGCAGAAGAAGGTCAAGGCACACGGCGGCATCGTCACCGTTGTCGACCCGAACCCCTACATGACTTACCAGCCTTTCCTGCCAGAAGTTGCAGGTGGCCAGATCGAGCCACGCCACGTTGTGGTCTCGCACCGCCAGCACTTGAAGCACTCCGAGCTGGTCAACGGCCGCGTGCTGAGCGTCGACCACGCCAACAAGAAGGCCGTGATTGCTCCGGTCAATGGCGAGCAGTTCGAGCTGGAGTACACCGACATCGTGATGTCCGCTGGTGCGGTTACCCGTACCTTCCCGATCTCCGGCCTGGCTGAAACCGGCATCGGCCTGAAGACCATCGAAGAGGCCGTCGCCCTGCGCAACAAGGTTGCCGAGCGCATCGAGTCCGCTTCGAACATGACTGATCCAGTGGCCCGCAAGCGCGCACTGACCTTCGTCGTTGTCGGTGGCGGCTTTGCCGGCATCGAAACCATCGCCGAGCTCGAAGACATGGCTCGCCACCTGATCAAGCTCAACGACCGCATTGACGAAAAGGAAGCACGCTTCGTTCTCGTCGAGGCCATGGGCCGCATCATGCCAGAGGTCACCGCGGAGCAGGCCGAGTGGGTTGTCGAGCACCTGCGCAGCCGCGGCATCGAGGTACTGCTGAACACTTCGCTGAACAACGCTGAAGAAGGCAACCTGGAACTGATCAACATGGCTGACAAGTCCCCAGCGGGCGAGTTCGGTGCAGACACCCTGATCTGGACCGCTGGCGTCATGGCCAACCCGATGGTCCGCTCCACCGATTTCCCGATCGAGCAGCGCGGCCGCATCGAGACCCGCACCGACCTGCGCATCAAGGACGCCAACGGCGAACCGCTGGAAGGCGCCTGGGCAGCCGGCGACATCTCGGCAGTCAAGGACGTCACCGGCGGCCTGCCAGACGGCACCTGTGTTCCGAACGCGCAGCACGCTGTGCGCCAGGCCAAGCTGTTGGCGAAGAACCTGTATGCTGCCCGCTACGGTGTCGGCACCATCAAGGAATACAAGCACAAGAACCTCGGCGCGGTCGCCGGCTTCGGCAAGAACAAGGGCGTTGCCAAGGTTGTCGGCATCAAGCTCAAGGGCTGGCCAGCATGGATGGCGCACCGTGGCTACCACGGCATGGCCATGCCAACCTTCGAGCGCAAGTTCCGCGTTGTCGGCGACTGGCTGGTTGCGTTGTTCTTCAAGCGCGATGCGCTGCAGCTGAACAACCTCGAAGCGCCACGCACTGCTTTCGAGGAGTCGGCCAAGCCAAAGAAGTAGGCTTGGGACGCAGATGATCGACGACGATGCGAGGGGCCAAGCGATTGGCTCCTCGCATGCGTCAGCAAAGCTGAATTTTCTATTTGCTTTGCCGATCACGTAAAATTTGAGAGTCCTGCCCCTATGGTGGAATTGGCATACACGGCTGACTTAAAATCAGCTGCCGCAAGGCTTGTGGGTTCGAGTCCCACTGGGGGTACAGAGTAAGGCCGACGTGTTCCGGATTTTCCGGTCCGCATCGGTCTTTTCTCTTGTCGCCAGCAAGGGCACGTTCGCCGTCCACCCTCCGGCATCGTTCCTCGACCATATTTTCGTCTGACGCAACCATGATGCTGGAAGTTTCAAGAATATCGCTGAGAGAGTAGTTTTTCCTCGGGAAATTGCCCTATATCATCCTTCCGACTGAGTGATTTCACAGCAATCCTCAATAGGATTAAGCAAAAGATCTTCAGCTAGCCAAGCGGCTGGCGAATTCGCAATCTATAGGGGAATGACATTGGGCAATCCAATTTTTGGTTCTAGCAGCCGCTCCGATGCTTGGGGAACCAAGCCTGGAAGTCCTGTTGGATTCCGCGACACCGAAAACATGAGCGCAGACCAGCTGAATCAGATGTACCAGCAGCCTGCCGCAACCAGCGCCGACACAGGCCGCATGACCATCGGTGACACTATCAACAAGACCCTGTTCTGCCTGGCCTTGGTTGTCGTTGGCGCCGCGATTGGTTGGGTCATACCGGCACTCATGCTGCCAGGCGCCCTGGTTGGTTTCGTCCTCGGCCTGGTTAACGCTTTCAAGAAGCGCCCATCTCCAGTGCTGATCCTCCTGTACTCTGCAGCCCAGGGCTTGTTCCTCGGCGGTCTGTCCGGCTTCCTTGAGAACATGCAAGGCATGCAGGGAATCGCCATCCAGGCGGTGCTTGCGACCCTGTGTGTTGCCGGCGTAACCCTGGCGCTGTACCGCTCGGGCAAGTACCGGATGACACCTAAGCTGAACAAGATGTTCATGATCGGCATGGTCGGCCTGATCGTCTTCTCGCTGCTCAACATGGTCCTGATGCTCACCGGCGTAATCGACGGCATGTTCGGCATGCGCGGTGGCGTGCTCGGCCTGGTTATCGGTGTCGTTGCCGTACTGCTGGCAACCTACGCACTGGTTGCCGACTTCACCATGATCGAGGAACTGTCCAACCAGGGCGCTCCGGCCATCATGGCTTGGCGCGGTGCCTTCGGCCTGACCATGACCCTGATCTGGCTGTACACCGAGATCCTTCGCATCCTCGCGATCCTGCGCGGCGACGACTAGCCGCAGCAGCACAGCTTGCAAGGACCAGCGCCCATTCAGGGCGCTGGTCTTTCTGCATTAAGCGGCTGTTCAAATATGAATCCAATATGTACTGCCGAAACCGCCAATGCAATGGAAAATGACAGCTGATTGGGCAGTTACGCGAATCCTTGGTTAGATTTCCCTGTAGCTATTCAGTTATCCAACTCACAGTTATTTTGACAGGAAGAGCGCAATGGCAGTCGAGCAAGCAGAAGGAAATTCGCCGGGTCTGGTGAAGTCCCTGGGCAACCTGGATGCCCTGGCCCTGGGGTTCGGAGCGATGATCGGCTTCGGCTGGGTGGTGCTCACCGGTGGATGGCTGGATAACGCTGGCACCATGGGCGCTGTGCTGGCCATGGTCGTTGGTGGTGGCATCATGGCTGTCGTCGGCTTGACCTATGCCGAACTGACCGCGGCCATGCCGAAAGCCGGCGGCGAGCACAACTTCATCCTGCGTGCTTTGGGAGCCCGGCCGTCATTTGTCGGTTCCTGGGCGATCACCGGTGGCTACGTGACCATCGTGGCTTTCGAAGCGGTCGCCTTGCCGCGGACCGTGGAATACATCTTCCCCGGCATGAGCCGGATTCCCCTGTGGACCATTGCCGGTTTTGAAGTAAACCTGACCTGGGCATTGGTCGGCGTGCTGTCGGCAATCATCATCACCTGGATCAATATTCGCGGCGTGAAGCAAGCCGGGGTGCTGCAGACTTTCGTGGTGCTGTTCCTCGTGGCCATCGGCCTCTTGATGATAGCCGGGGCCTTTGCCGGTGGCGAAGCCAAGAACATGGAACCGTTCTTCACCCCGGGAACCAGCGGGTTCTTTGCCGTACTGGTGGCCGTGCCCTTCTTGTTCATCGGCTTCGACGTGATTCCGCAGTCTGCCGAGGAAGTGAAGATTCCGGCCAAGCAAATTGGCAAGCTCGTGGTCCTCTCCGTCATCCTGGCCACCGTCTGGTACGTGATGGTCGTCCTGACCACGTCCTCGGCGATGCCGGCAGCGCAACTGGCCGGAGCCGACATTGCAACGGCGGATGCGTTCGGAGCCTTGTTCGGTTCGGATCTGATGGCCAAGGTGCTGATCGCCGGCGGCATCGCCGGCATCCTGACCTCGTGGAACTCGCTGCTGCTCGGAGCCTCCCGGCTGGTCTACTCGCTGGCCCGCAGCGGCATGCTCCCATCCTGGTTCGGCAAACTGCATCCCAAGTACCGCACCCCGGCCAACGCCCTGGTCTTCATCGGCGGAATCTCCATGCTGGCCCCATTCTTCGGTGCCGAAATGCTGGGATGGCTCGTTGATTCGGGAGCGCCAAGCATCATCGTTGCCTACTTCCTGGTCTCGGTCACCTTCCTGGTGCTGCGCAAGCGCGAACCGAAGATGGACCGGCCGTTGCGCGTCGGCGGCACCGGAAATGCCGGAGCGGTCATCGGCTGGATTTCGGTCCTGCTTACCGCTGCGCTCTTCAGCCTGTACATGCCGGGCATGCCTGCATCATTGAGCTGGGAACCATGGGCCATCTTCGCCATCTGGTGGGCCTTGGGCGCAATCTACTTCTTCAAGGTGCCAGCCGGTATCAAGCCCGGCGAAGACGCCGAGGAAAAGGTCCTTGAAGCTGTCATGCGCCGCCGGAGCAAGGGTGCGCGAAACGCCTGATGAACCATGGCTTCCACGCCCCATATCCAGGATTGGGCGGCCTGCGCAATCTGGTTACCTGCAGCGGAGTGAAATACACATATTGAATTAGATTTCTAGGACCAGTGCCCATATCGGGCACTGGTCTTTGGAATTTGTCACAATTGAGACATGGATCAAGACGCTGTCTGGCAAACGCGATAGCGTAGTTCCATGAAAAGCAGCCGGTTGGAACGTCTACGCCGTATTCGTGTCTCGCTTCCGAGCAAGCCGGCGGAAATCCCTGCCGCACCGAGCCCAGACCTGACGGATTTCAAAAGCGCCGAGGACATGCCCTACGCAGTGCGCATGGCAGCCGCGTGGGCCTGGCGTTTTTTGATCATCGTCGCGGCCGTGGGCGTACTGGTGTGGGCGCTGTCAAAAGTCTCCCTGCTTGTCATCCCGGTTCTCGTCGCGGCGCTGCTGGCCGGGCTGCTCTCACCGGTCGTGAACACGATGAACCGCAAGCTGGCGGTGCCCCGCGGGTTGGCCGTCGGCATTACGCTCATCGGGTTCCTGGCGCTAGTTACAGCTGGACTCTCGGTTGCAGGGCAAAAGCTCTCAGCCGGATTCACCGCCCTGTGGACCCAAGCCCTGTCGGGCATCGAGCAGGTCCAGGGTTGGCTGTTCAACGGCCCGCTCAAGCTGACCAATGACGACCTGCAAAACGTACTGGACGACGCCCTGGTCCAGCTTCGCGGCAATGCCACCAACATCCTGAGCGAGGCCATCAGCTGGACTTCCGCGATCGGGCAGATCCTGACCGGCACCTTGCTGGCAGTCTTCGCGCTGATTTTCCTGCTGCTCGACGGACGCAAGATCGGTTTGTTCCTGGTGAACCTCTTGCCGCGCCGCGCCCGCCCGGCGATGGACGGGGCCCTGACCCGCGGCTGGGGCTCGCTGGTCCGCTACGTGCGCGTCCAGATGGTGGTGGCGCTGATCGACGCTATCGGCATCGGGTTCGGCGCCTTCTTCCTCGGCGTGCCGCTGGCGATGCCGCTGGGCGTGCTGGTCTTCGTCGGCTCCTTCATCCCGATCGTCGGTGCGCTGTTTACCGGCGCCCTGGCAGTTTTGCTTGCCCTGGTTGCCAATGGCTGGATCAACGCGCTGATCATGCTGGCCGTCGTGCTGCTGGTCCAGCAAGCCGAATCCAATATCCTGCAGCCGCTGATCATGGGCAAGGCAGTCAGCCTGCACCCGCTGGCAGTCGTCCTGGCCGTCGCCGGCGGCACGATGCTCGCAGGCATCCCCGGCGCGCTCTTCGCGGTACCGCTGCTGGCAGTGATCAACGCGGTCGCGAAGTACCTGTCGGGCAGAGCCTGGGAAACCGATGAATTCGTGATTGAGCTCTACGGTAGCCAGATCGCGGCGGACAGTCCCAAAACCAGCGACCCGGGGAAGGCAAGCCCAGCCGCAACGGCTGCAGGCGCCGCCCCCGCCCCACAAGCTTCGCCGGAGCCCCGGCACCCTGAGCCCACAGCAGATGAGGAATAAACCATGAGCACTGGAACTACGTTGCCCGTAACGTTGGCTGAGATCGAAGCCGCGGCCGAAGTACTCAAGCCGGTGATTGCCCGCACCCCGGTAGAGCACTCCCGCGTGCTCTCCCAGCACGTTGGCGCCGAAGTCTTCCTCAAATGCGAAAACATGCAGCGCGCCGGATCCTTCAAGGTCCGCGGCGCCTATGTGCGCATGTCCAAGCTCAGCGACGAGGAGAAGGCGCGCGGCGTCGTCGCCGCATCGGCAGGCAACCACGCGCAGGGCGTCGCCCAGGCCGCCAGCCACCTCGGCATCAAGGCGCGGATCTACATGCCGCTAGGCGTCGCGCTGCCGAAGCTGACCGCAACGCGTGACCATGGCGCGGAAGTCGTGCTGTTCGGCAACAATGTCGATGAAGCGCTGGCCGAGGCGCAGCGTTTCGCCGACGAATCCGGCGCAGTCTTCGTGCATCCCTTCGACCACCCGGACATCATCGCTGGACAGGGCACCATCGGCCTGGAGCTGCTTGAGCAACTGCCTGAGGTCGACACCGTGCTGATGGGCGTGGGCGGCGGCGGGCTGCTGGCCGGCGTTGCCATCGCGCTGAAGGAGAAGGCCCGCGAACTGGGCCGCGAGATCAAGGTGGTGGGCGTCCAGGCGGAAAACGCCGCGGCCTACCCGCCATCACTGGCCGCTGACGCATTGGTCCCGCTGGATACCGTGCACACCATCGCCGATGGCATCGCCGTCGGCAAGCCGGGGCAGCTGCCGTTCACGATCATCAAGGAATTGGTCGACGACGTGGTGACGGTATCGGAAGATACGCTCGCGCGCGCTTTGGTGGTGCTCCTGGAACGCAACAAGCTCGTGGTGGAACCCGCTGGCGCGGTGGGCGTCGCGGCCCTGCTGGAGAACAAGCTGGAGGCACACGGGATCAACCCGGCAACCACCGCTGTAATCCTTTCCGGAGGCAATATCGACCCGCTGCTGATGCTCAAGGTGATCCAGCGCGGCCTGTCTGCGGCCGGCCGCTTCCTGACCATCCGGATGATGCTTCCGGACCGTCCCGGTTCGCTGGCGCAGATCTCCAACATCATCGCCGAATCAGATGCCAACGTCACCCGCCTGGACCACACCCGCATCGGCGGTTCGCTGTCCATGGGCGATGTCGCGATCACCATCGATTTGGAGACCAAGGGCCATGAGCATTCCAAGACGGTGCTGAACAACCTGCGCGCCGAGGGCTTCGACCCGCAGATCACCAACACGGCAGGCGGTTCGGTCGCCTAGCCACGAGCAGCAAAGCGCGATGGCCGCCACCCCCTGCGGGGTGGCGGCCATCGCGCTGTTCTGTGGATCCTGTTACGAGGCCTGGTAAGGCTTCGCGGAGATGATCTCAACCTTGATGTCGCGGCCGTTAGGTGCCAGGTACGACAGCTTGTCGCCCACCTTGGCGCCGTGCACGGCAACGCCGATAGGGGACTGTTCGGAGTAGACCTCGAGGTCGGTGTCGCCGGCAACTTCGCGGGAGCCGAACAGGAAGGTGGTTTCGTCGCCTGCGATATTGGCGACTACCAGCATGCCAGGCTCGACGACTCCGTCATCGGCAGGAGCTTCGCCTACGTCGGCGCGACGCAGCAGATCCTTCAGGTACAGGATGCGGGCTTCGGCCTTGCCCTGCTCTTCACGAGCGGCGTGGTAACCGCCGTTCTCCTTCAGGTCACCTTCCGAACGTGCCTGCTCGATACGGGCAACGATCTCGGCACGTCCCGGGCCTGAGAGGAAAGTCAGTTCGTCCTGGAGCCGATCGTAGGCTTCCTGAGTCAGCCAAACGACAGGTTCGTTGCTGTTGGTGCTCACGTTGTACTTCCTTTGGTCAGTAGGGACTTCGCTCTGCCTTGGGAACCTGCAACAGGTCCTAAAGCCGAACGCCACCGGAACGGTGGCGTCGACGAAGTCGGATTCGGTACGGATCTGCGGGCTCGCACGTTATTGGAGATGCAAGCAAAGACCCCGCTAGGCTCATGTCCTTTTGCTTTGCTAGAACCATGCGCCGATGCGGGGCGAAACGTATCTTTTCAACGATAGTAGTCGCCAAAACGCTTTAAGCCCAATAGATTCAGCTATTAGGGGATGAACAAGCTGAAATGTTAACCCTTGTATTCTTGCGGAACCTCGTAGCAGGACTCCACGCCTACCGTGGTCGCAAGGTTATCGGTGTGCAGGTCGACATCCAGGCGCTGGGTGATGTGCCCGGTAGCTTCTCCTGGATCAAGCAAGACGGTTTCGTAACCGACAATCGCCTTGGATTCATTCATCGCTCGAATGTCGCACTGCACGCGGTGCTTGGCGTTGTATTCAACCGCGACAATGGCCTTGGCCTGGGTTGCGGAAACGACCTCGAACTCGATGTCCTGCGCCTGGATGGCAGTGTAATTGCTGAAGCCGAAATAAGCGGCCCCGGCAACGCCGACGGAGAGCGCGGCAGCAATCAGCCAATTACGCGTTTTCTTAGGAAGACTGCGTTTCTTGGGGTTGTTGTAGCGAGCCGTTAAGCTTGGATCAGACATTACTTGCCTTGCACCACTCTCTTGCCTGGCGGAATTTGAATAGGGAATGCCGTATAGAGGTTCCCTGCTCAAGTTTACCGTCTTTCGGCATGGGGGAATAACCGGTGGTCGGCTATGAGTTGTTATGGATGACGGGCAGATTTGAGGCTTCGGGCTGTCCAAAAACGTGGCATAAGGAAAGAAGATAAGTGGAGATTCACGACGTGAAGAAAATTGCTCCTTCGCAGGGTCTGCGGCTCATGGCTATTCACGCGCACCCGGATGACGAATCTTCGAAGGGCGCCGCAACGATGGCCGCCTATGTCGATGCCGGCGCCGAGGTCATGGTCGTTTCCTGCACCGGCGGAGAGCGCGGAGATATCCTCAACGCCGCCGCTGGCGAACTCGCCCATGCGCACCGCGACCTCGCGGGCGTTCGTCGCACCGAAATGGCCGAGGCCGCTGCGGTCCTGGGCGTCAAGCACCGCTGGCTGGGCTACGTCGACTCCGGCCTGCCGGAAGGCGATCCGCTGCCCGAGCTGCCTTTTGGTGCCTTCGCCTTGCAGCCAGTTGAAATCGCCGCTGCCGGGATCATCAAGCTGATCCGGGAATTCCGTCCACATGTCATCACGACCTATGACGAAAATGGCGGCTACCCCCACCCGGACCATATCCACTGCCACAAGGTTTCCACCTTTGCCTTCGAGCATGCGGCCAATCCTGAAATGTACCCGGAGCTGGGAGCCCCGTGGTCGGTCAGCAAGCTGTACTACGACCGTGCCTTCGCTTCGGATCGCTTCCGCACCTTGCACTACGCGATGCTGGAAGCCGGGTACGAATCCCCGTACACCGAGCGAGTTGCGCAGTGGGAAGCGGACGAAGGCAACCAGATGTTCAAGTGGGTTTCCCCACACACCACGACCACCCAGATCCACTGCGCGGACTTCTTCTCGCAGCGCGACCAGGCGTTGCTGGCGCATAGAACCCAGATTGATCCGGAAGGTTTCTTCTTCGCCGTGCCGGAACACGTCTACGCGGAGCATTGGCCGTGGGAGGACTACACGCTGATCTCCTCCAAGGTAGCCACCGAGTTGCCCGAGACCGACCTGTTCGCCGGACTAAGATAGTACTAAGCGCTTTTCCAGTACTAGAAATGAGTTGTCTTTACATCGTGAATACGATCTTTGAATCCTTGGCTCTGACTTCCTCGACCTTGGGTTTCGGCACGGAGACTGCCAGCGATTACGGTCCAGGATTCCTCGGATTCATTTTCACCGCAGCCATGGTCGTTGCCGTGATCTTCCTGATCCGCGACATGATCCGCCGTGTCCGCCGCGTGCGCTACACCTCGGAAGCAGAGGCAAAGCAGCAGGAGATGGTGTCCAAGGGCGAAGAGCGCAAACTCCAGGAACCCGATGAGCCGCACGACCCGAAGACCGACGAGCAGCAGTAGGAGCTTTGTGAGCTGCGCGATAGCATGATTGCGTGGCACAACGACTCGCTGGCTCATCCAGCCAATACCTCAGACAGCATTCGCATCAACTAGTCGACTGGTTCCCCTATGGGGACGAAGCCTTCGAACAGGCCCGGTTGCGCGACGTACCGGTGATGCTTTCCATCGGCTACGCGGCCTGCCACTGGTGCCACGTGATGAGCCACGAGTCCTTCGACGATCCCGAGATCGCGGCGCTGCTGAACGAGAACTTCGTCGCCATCAAGGTCGACCGCGAAGAGCATCCGCTTGTCGACGACACCTACATGCTGGCCACCCAGGCGCTCACCGGTGCCGGAGGCTGGCCGATGACCATTTTCGCGCTGCCCGACGGGCGAACCGTGCATGCCGGCACGTACTATCCGAAGGAGCCCCGCGGCAAGACCCCGAGCTTCCGCCAAGTGCTCGATGCGGTCCATGAGGCTTGGGAGACCAAGCGCGAAGCGCTGGAAGAGCAGGCCCAGATGCTCGCCGGGCATCTGGCCGAACTCGGAAGCCGGCAAAGCTCGCTGTTGTCCCTGCAATCCCAGGAACCAGCGGACAAGGCCTTCGAGGCAGCGCTGGACCGGTGGATTGCCGGCACCAAGCCGGAAGGCGGCTTCACCCCAGCACCCAAATTCCCTCCGACCTGGGCCCTGAAAACACTGTGGCGTGCAGTGATCACCACCCCGGATCGCGCCGTAGAGGCCTTCACCGCCGCGGCCACCCACCTCGAAGCGATGTTCCTCGGCGGCTTGCAGGATCACGTTGAGGGCGGTTTCGCCCGCTACTGCGTCGACGAGAACTGGTCGGTCCCGCACTTCGAGAAGATGCTCTACGACAACGCCGGGCTGCTGTCGCTGGCGGCACGCACCAGCGTGCTGGCCACCGAATTCTCCCGCACCTCCGAAGGGGAAGCGGCCCAGCGCGCGCAGACGCTGGCAGGACTGGCCCAGCGCAGCGCCGAAGGCATCATCGATTTCCTCAACGAGGAACTGCTCACCGCGTCGTCCGCCGCTCCGGCCTTCGCCGCGTCGCTGGATGCCGATTCATCCCGTGATGGCAAGCAGATCGAAGGCGCGTACTACACCTTCAACCGCGAGGAGATGGCGCTGGTCTCCGACCCGCTGATTCATCGCCTGCCCAAGGGGCTGCTGCGCTTCGCGCCGGTGGCCGAAGATCCGCAGAACTTCTGCTTCTCGCTGCTGCGGGCGCCCGAGCCGAGCGAACTTGGCGTCCTGCAGGAACTGCGCGAGGCAATGCGGGCGCTGCGCCGCTCGCGGATCATGCCGGTCCGCGACGAAAAGGTGATCGCCGGCTGGAACGGCCTGGCCATCGAAGCCCTGGCTGAAGCCGCGCTGCTGCTGGACCAGCCGAGGGCCCTGGAGCTCGCCGAGAAGGCGGCCAATTCTGTGTGGCAGATGCAGTGGGATGAGCGTGCCGGACGGCTGGCTCGGGTGAGCTTCTCCAACCGTGCCGAGCACGGCAACGAGGGCACCTTGCAGGACTACGCAGCCTTGGCCCTGGGCTTCTTGGCGTTGGGCCAGGCCAGCGGCCAGAAGCAGTGGGCAGCGAGGGCCAGCCAGTTGCTGGGACGTGCAGCCGACTTCGTGGATCCGGAAACCGGGGTGCCGCGCGACGCGGTGGGCGCCGATGCGCGGATCGCCGCCCAGCGCGGCAACATCGCTGCGGTCACGGTGCTTGATGACGCGTTGCCGGCTTCGGGGGCGCTCTACGCCAAGGCGTTGGCAATGCATGCGCTGCAGTCCATGGCTGCAGGGGAGTACAGCGAAGCTGATGCGGCGGCCTTGGACAGCGCCCGCGTGCTCTCGGCCCATGCGCTGGCGTTGGCCAGCGATGCGCCGACACAGGTGGCAACCGCCTTGGAAGTGCAATGCATCGTTTCCAGCCCCGTCCAGTTTCTTGCGCTGTCGCAGTGGGAATCGGCAGAAGCCAAGCGCGTGCGTTCCGTGGCGTTGAGCCTGGGGATGAATGTGCGTCACGATCCGTCGCTGCCCGGCGCGGAGAACGGCCTGCAGATCCAGCCGTGCCGCGAGGAATTGTGCCAGATGCCAGTGGCCGGGATGGACGGATTCTTCTCGCTGTTCGCTTCGGGAAAGGACGCCTGAGCCCAGGGCGAAGCGTCCGCCGTGGACGCGGTGCGGCGGGCAGATGCCCGCGCTTGGTGATAATTAGCGGTAGATTTAGAACCTAGAGTTTTGGAATCTACCGAAAGGAAGGGACAAGGTGCAGCTACCGAACCTTGCGTACCGTTACTACGAACGGCGCTTGGCGAAGTCCCTTCCAGCCGACAAGCTTCCGCACCATATTGGCGTGATGGTCGACGGCAACCGCCGGTGGGCCAAGCTGGCCGGCACCCCGACCGTTGCGGGCCACCAGGCCGGTGCCGACAAGATCCTGGAATTCCTCGACTGGTGCGAGGACCTGGATATCCAGATGGTCACCTTGTACATGCTCTCCACCGACAATCTCAACCGGGAAGCCGGCGAGCTGCGCGACCTGCTGGAGGTCATCGGCTCGACCCTGGACCGGCTGGGCGAGACCAACCGGGTCAAGGTCCAGCAGGTGGGAGCGAAGGACCTGCTGCCCGAGGACTTGGCGCAGAAGCTCGCCGCCCTGGAAACCGTGACTGCCAACCGCACCGGCGTCCATGTGAACGTGGCCATCGGCTACGGAGGGCGCCGCGAGATCCTCGATGCGTTCAAGGCGCTGCTGTGCAAGGCCGCCGAGGATGGGCGCACGATCGAGGAGCTGGCCGAGGGCCTGTCGACCGAAGACATCGAATCGGCCCTGTACACCAAGGGCCAGCCGGATCCGGACCTGGTGATCCGCACCAGCGGCGAGCAGCGCCTGTCCGGCTTCCTGACCTGGCAAAGCGCCTACTCGGAGTTCTACTTCTGCGAGGCGCTGTGGCCGGATTTCCGCCGCGTTGACTTCCTGCGCGCCCTGCGCGACTTCGCTGACCGCCAGCGCCGCTTCGGAACCTGAGCCGAGCGCGTTGCGCCAGGCTCGGCTGTTCAACTAATCGTTACCTGAACGTAGTGTGTGCGTCGTCTCTTGGTGGCGTTTCGGGGTCTAAGGTGATCATAAGGCCGGGGCATCAAGTCCCAGCTGAGCGAAGGGTTCCACACTAGATGACCAAATGCAGCGCCAGCCGGATTGCTTTCCGGAATCGCCTTGGGCATCCGGTGCCGGGATTCCCCACTGACGCGTGGGGAGAGTCCCCACGCCGGATTCGAGAATGGGTGCGCTGCCATGACACGAACAGCCGAACAGGGTGTACGAACCTACGTCATTGATACGTCGGTCTTGCTTTCCGATCCGAAAGCCATGTTCCAATTCGATGAGCACCATGTCGTGATTCCGCTGACCGTAGTCACCGAGCTGGAAAACAAGCGCAAGGACCCGGATCTGGGTTTCTTCGCACGCCAGGCCTTGCGGCTGCTTGATGACTTGATCGCCAGCCATGGCGGGCTGGCCCAGGCGGTGCCAGTGTCCAAGACCGGTGGAACGCTGCGCATCGAATTGAATAATATTGCCCCCGAGGTCCTGCCGGTAGGCATGCGCTCAGGCGATAGCGATTCACGGATCCTGGCTGTCGCCAAGCACCTGCTTGATGAAGGCCTCGACGTTGCCCTGGTGACCAAGGACTTGCCGATGCGCATCAAGGCCTCGGCCATGGGGATCCATGCCGAGGTGTACCGCAATGAGCTGATCGCCTCGACCGGGTGGACCGGCATCCAGCAGCTGGACCTGGATGAAGAGACCATGGCCAAGCTCTACGAGCATGAGCAGGTGCTGAACCACCCTGCGGCAGCCGATGAACCGATCAACACCGGCTTCGTGATCACCTCACCGCGCGGAAGCGCCCTGGGCCGCAAGGTGGATGCGAATACCGTGAAGCTGGTGCGCGGAGACCAGCAGGCCTTCGGACTGCACGGCCGCAGCGCTGAGCAGCGCATCGCCCTGGACCTGCTGATGGACCCTTCCGTGGGCATCGTGTCGCTGGGCGGCAACGCCGGCACCGGCAAGTCCGCGTTGGCGCTGTGCGCCGGCATGGAAGCGGTGCTTGAACGCAGGGAGCACCGGAAGATCACCGTGTTCCGTCCCCTGTACGCTGTGGGCGGCCAGGAATTGGGCTACCTGCCCGGATCCGAAGGGGAGAAAATGGGACCGTGGGCCCAGGCGGTCTTCGATACCCTCGGGTCGATCGTGTCGAAGAACGCCATCGATGAAGTGGTGGAACGCGGGATGCTGGAAGTGCTGCCGCTGACCCACATCCGCGGGCGTTCGCTGCATGATTCCTACGTCATCGTCGACGAAGCCCAGTCCCTGGAACGCAATGTGCTGCTCACGGTGCTCTCGCGCATCGGGCAGAATTCCAAGGTGGTGCTCACCCATGACGTGGCGCAGCGCGACAACCTGCATGTGGGCCGCTACGACGGCGTCGCCGCCGTGGTGGAACAGCTCAAGGGGCACGCGCTCTTCGGGCATGTGACCCTGACCCGGTCCGAACGCTCTGCCATCGCCGCGCTGGTCACCAACCTGCTGGATACTCCGACGCTGGCCTAGGACCGGCGTTCGCTGCGCAACTCCCACGGAATCGGTGCCCGGACATCGGTCAGCGTGGGAGCTGGGGCCGTGAACAGCGAATCGATGTAGTACTCGTTGTGCGCGAGAACCTGGAGCGAGAGTTCCGGGGCCGGCGGCATCCCGGTTGGGGCGGCCAGCACCCGGCGGTTCAGGCAGACGCCGGTTGCCAGATCCAGGACCAGGAGGGTCCGAGCGCCTTCGGGAACCAGCGGAGCGCTGGCCAGCGTGGGCTGGTAGGTATGCCCCGCGGTGAGGACGGCGGCCAGCGCTGGCCGGCCGTCGTGGGTGATCTCGGCCAGCTCGTGGATGTAGGTGGGGTGGTCGAATGCCAGATCATGCGAGGCGGGCTCGGTTCCGGCAAGCTCCACGGGATCGAGTATCGATTCCCAATGCTCCAGTGGCAGCAGCCCGTTGAAGCCGGAAATATCTGGACGGCGCAATATCAACTGGTCCGAGGTGTACACCGGGGAGGTCAGCGAGGCAGGCAGCTTCCAGGAGGAATTCGTGGCAGCGACATAGCCACGGCTGCGGTCCGCGGTGAACTTCTCCTGCTGGTACACCAGCTGCCCATCTGCCGAACGCACGGCAATGGCTTCGCGCTGGCGGATGATGGCGGTTAGCGTTCCTTCCAAGCCATCTTCCGGCTTGGCGTATTCGCCCGGGACCTGGACCTGGAACTGCAGCGAGGTGCTCAACCAAGGGGCTGAACGGGCCAGGGCGCGGAAACGGCGCCGGGCAGCGGATTCAGGGGCAGACTGCCCGGGGAAAAGAAGAGGAACTGCAGGAACGTCCATACCCTAATTGTAGAAGCGGCAGAATTATTCACAAGGGGAACACCCCTCTGCCGCACAGGCGTGGACATGCTTATGCTCTACACATGTCAGAAATTTGGAACGTAGCCCATGAAGGCCCGGGGGTCGCGGCAGCAGTCGTTGTCCAGCTGGCCTGCTTTGCCGGCTTCGGGTTCCTCCTGGCCAGTCAAGACATCGCAACGCATCGCCTGCCCAATCGGCTTATCGCGTACTGGCTGGCGGCCAGCACCGTAGTGATCGTGTTGCTGGGCATCCTCCGTTCTGATGCTCACGGCGTGCTCATGGGCCTGCTGGGGTTGCTGCTGCTGGGCGGAGGATATCTGCTCATTACGCTGATCTCCGCCGGCGCCATGGGCATGGGAGATGTGAAGCTGGCCGGAGTGCTGGGACTGAACCTGGGCTACTATTCTGTGCCCGGCTTGTTCTTCGCAACCGTGCTCACCTTCCTGCTGGCGACCTGCTGGGTGATCGGGGGAATGGCAGTGCGGAAATTGACCCTGAAATCAGCTGTCCCTTTCGGTCCCTTCATGCTGGTTGGAGCATTGGCAGCGCTGCTTATGGCACCATGAAATCATGGCAACTCCTGAATTCATCACCCATCTTCGGCAACGTATCGGACATGAACCGCTGTGGCTCTCCGGGGTGAAAGTTGTTGTCTTCCGGGACAGCCGAGTGCTGCTGGTGCGCCGTGCCGACAATGGGCAATGGACCCTGCCGGCGGGGATTATCGACCCTGGCGAAGAACCATCGCACACTGCGCATCGCGAAGTCCTGGAAGAGACCGGCGTTGAATGCGAGATCACGGACCTGTTGGGTGTCGGAGTGACCGCGCCAACGGTTTATCCCAATGGGGATCACGCCCAGTACCTCGACGTGGTCTTCAAGGCCCGCCATGTGTCTGGCGATGCGAAGGTCAATGACGACGAGAACCTGGAAGTGGGATATTTCGAGCTAGCTGATCGGCCAGAGCTCCCGCCGCTGCACGAACGGGCTGTGCAGTGGGCCCTGTCCCCGCGGCCCGGCGGATACTTCGCCAGCTGATGAGTCCTGCAATCACTTGCCGACGGCATGAGCATAGGCTTGCTCCATGACCGGGATTGAACTGATTGAACCAACTGCCTCACTCCACGCTTCCTTCATGCGGAGCAGTGCAGAATGGGCGGGAGCGGATCAAGACGGCGCTTCCGTCTTCTTCGCTGCCAAATACGGCTGGGATCTGCACAACGCGGACGACTTCGTTCAATGGGTGCAGCTGCTCAAGGATCTGGAAAAGCCGGACTTCGCGCTACCAGAAGGATTCGTTGCGCAAAGCACACTGTGGCTAGTGCATGGCGATGAATACGTGGGTGCGGCCAGCTTGCGTCACGAGCTGGGCAATGATTTCCTCCGCGAAGTTGGCGGGCACATCGGCTATGGGATACGCCCGAGCGCCCGTGGAAAACGCCTGCTGGCGGGCCGGAGTGAGCGGTAAGCCCGTCGCCTCGGACTTTGCTTCAGTTGCGAACTGGCCACCGGTGGACACACCTTTGTACGAGGTTGCGATTGTCCGTCCTCATGCATCATGTGTGGAATGGAATGCCGAGACCGGTGCATTCGCATAAACGGTGAAAATGCCACGGCAACCTACGGTGAACTGAAGGGGCTGAGCATCCGCTTTAGTTTGAGACGAACTTCCGGCCCCTTCAGTTACTGCAACTGTGAATCAGTCTGTGGCAGTTCAGCCGAGCGAACATGTTGGGTATGGACGAGTCGTCGTGTTATCTTCCATCGTCACCACGGCAGTGAAAGTCGTCCCGACGTAAATGCTGTAGCTCCGGGTTTAACCTCACTGCCAGGAAATCCGCTTGAAGAGCGCGGCTGAAACGATGATTCCACCTTTGCGGTGGGTGGTCACACCGACGCCAACACCGCGTCCAGAGCCGCAGCACCCAACAGGGGCAATCCTGTTGCAGCTGGTAATCCCTCCCGTATATTTGCAGCTTATCTGAACAGATGCCGCAGATTGCGCGGAATTCGTTTGTGCGACAGAGATGCTGCAACTAACGAAAGCGCCAAAGTACCCACCACGCAGAGTTAGGCCAAGAGTTTCTTCATCCTCGACATCGCGTACTTCACCTCAGCATGACACTTGAAAAGGATTTGTCTTCATTGGCTCATGGCCAAACACGAGCTTCTGCATCGTTCCGGAGCAACAGTGGCGATTAAGTAAAAACGAAAAGCAGTCAGTTTTTAAGTCAAGCAAGTTTCTAAAAAATTAACGATCCATTGTTATTCTGTTGATGGCGTGGATCAAGAAGACCAGAGTTGAAGCTAGCTTTGACATGGATGAACAGGTGTATCTTGCGGCGCGTTGGCTGCCTACAGAAATTTGTACTTTTAGAATCAAAATGTACTAAAAGTGATGGTTTCAACATTCTGATTGCAGCCAATGCAAAGTACGGATAGACTCGCTTAGCAATAGTCGCCACCAAATACTTCGCATGGAGATGACATGGTTAAGACTGCAAATATCGCCGCTCTGGTCGTCCTGCTAGTTGCCCTCGTACTACTGGCCGCGTTCCAATGGCTTCCGGCGCTGCTGTTCCTCCCAGTGGCGGGCGGCTTGTACGCGTGGAATCCCTCTGCGAACGACACCCCGGCCTGCAAGAAGGATCTGTAGCGCGGTCCCCGACTACGGGTCGGGCGGCAACTGCAGTCATGTCTGGCAGTTGCCGCCTAATTGCCCAGGTGATGACGATTTTACCTAGCTAGACCCATTGCCGTGAAGTGAACGAAAGCCTCACCACGTCCACCTGAAACCGACCTTAGTCTTAAAATGTGAGGCAAGCCCTGACTAGGCTTTAAGAACGAAAGAACCCCTGTTAATCATGTAAGTATTCGACGCTTAAAACTCAAAATAGGAGTTCTTTCCTTGTCGTCATCTCACCCTGGACCCAGTCCAGCCGAATCCAGCCCATCCCATGATGCGTGGGTTGACGGGCACCTCGAAGATCTTTCCAATCACCTGCTCACCGAACTAGTCGACGAAGCTTTGAACGAGGCCGGCGCCGTGCAGAAACGCTGCCGCAGCATCCCGTCCAGAGTCGTAGTGTATTTCGTGATCGCATTGTCCTTGTTCACCACGCTGGGCTACGGGCAGGTATTCACCAAACTCGGCCTTGGCGGCCGGACCCTGACCACGGTCAGCGCCTAATATTTGGCTCTAGCCCGCCGCCGACTGGGCGTAGCCCCGATGCACCGGATCTTCCAGATGCTGCGCGGCCCGGTGGCCACCGTGAACCGCAAGAATTCCTGGTACCGCGGGCTTCGCCTCTGTGCCGTGGACGGCACCGTGCTGGGCGTGCCCGATAGCATGGCGAACCGCCAACGCTTTCTCAAGCACCCCGGACGAATAACGGCAGGATACCCTCACGTACGGCTGGTGGCCGTGATTGCCTGCGGCACCCGAAGCATCATCGATGCCGTGTTCGGGACCGCGCAGACCGGTGAGAATGAGTACTTCCGCCAATCGTTCCCCTCCCTGAGCCCAGGCATGCTGATACTTGCCGACCGGAACCTCGATGGCGCAGCCCTGCTGCGCGAACTGGCAGATACTGGGGCTGAATTCCTTGTCAGGATCAGGAAAAACAAGGTGTTGCCACTGCTGAAGACACTGCCTGACGGATCATTTATCTCACAAATCGGAGCTGTGCCGGTGAGGGTCCTCAGCGCTCGCATCACCGTGCAGGAGGCTGATGGATCATCACGCAATGAGCTCTACCGATGGGTCACAACACTGTGCAGGCTTGAGCAAGGATACACAGCTGAACTGGCAAGGATCTATAACCAGCGGTGGGAAATCGAAACCTGTTTCCGGGCGATGTAATCCTCGTTGTTTGACGGTGCGGTGCTGCGTTCAAGAAACCCGCAACTGGTGGAACAGGAAATCCATGGGCTGCTAATTGCCGAACAGCTACTGCGCACGGTGATGAGTGGAGCGACGAATCAAGATCCCTTGCTTGATCCTGACAGGGCTAGTTTTGTGGTCGCATCGAATGCCGTGCATGACAGTATCATCCTTGATCCCGAAACTGTCAGCCGGGCCGACCAATCATCTGGTTAGGTCCGGCTAGCAGGAAGGGTCGGGGCCAGGATCATGAATTCGCTCTTGCCGCCCAGACGCTCACGGTCGGGGTCCCGTACGGAGAAGCCTACCGAGTCGAAGTATCAAGCCCGTGCTTCACGGCATCATCAGCCGACGGTCGCGGTCACGATCGTTGTTGACTTGGTGGGGTGTCATCTGATTTGACTGTTCAGACCGCGGCTTACCTTCACGGCATTGGCTCTAGTTCGTTGGAGGCACCCCACGGCGGCTGCGCCAAACTTGGCCGCTCATTTAGCTGCGCCCCAACTGATTAAGCAAGCTACCGCGGCCAGTTGCCGGCAACTGGCCGCGGTAGCTGAGGGTGCAATAGCCTGGAGCTAGTGCTTGCCCACCATGGTGGAAACATCCAGCAGCTCATCGAGCTGCTCCTCGGTGACTTCGCCGCGCTCGACGAAGCCCAGCGCGATGGTTGCCTCGCGGACGGTCAGACCCTCGGCCACAGCCTTCTTGGCGATCTTGGCGGCATTCTCGTAGCCGATGAGCTTGTTCAGTGGGGTGACAATCGATGGGGAAGCTTCGGCCAGGAAGCGCGCGCGTTCCACATTGGCCTTGATGCCGTCGATCATCTTCTCAGCCATCACCGTCGAAGTGTTGGAGAGCAGGCGAATGGATTCGAGCAGGTTCGAGGCCATGACCGGGATGCCCACGTTCAGCTCGAAGGCTCCGTTGGTCCCGGCCCAGGCGATGGCCGTGTCGTTGCCGATGACCTGGGCTGCCACCTGGATGGTTGCCTCCGAGATGACTGGGTTGACCTTGCCGGGCATGATGGAGGAACCGGGCTGCAGGTCTGGGATCGCGATTTCGCCCAATCCGGTATTCGGGCCGGAGCCCATCCAGCGCAGGTCGTTGGCGATCTTGATCAACGAGATAGCGATGGTGCGCAAAGCAGCCGATGCCTCGACCAGGCCATCGCGGTTGGCTTGGGCTTCGAAGTGGTTGCGCGCCTCGGTGATGGGCAGCCCGGTGTCTTCGCGGAGGAATTCGATGACCCGCTGGGGGAAGCCATCCGGGGTGTTGATGCCGGTGCCTACTGCGGTGCCGCCCAAGGGAACTTCGGCAACTCGCGGCAGCGCGGCTTCGATGCGTTCAATGCCGTAGCGGACCTGTGCTGCATAGCCGCCGAATTCCTGGCCAAGGGTGACCGGGGTGGCATCCATCAGGTGGGTGCGGCCGGATTTGACTACATCCTTGAACTCGGCAGACTTCGCTTCCAGTGCGGAAGCCAGAGTGCCCAACGCCGGGACCAGGTCGTTGATCAGCGCTCCGGTGACGGCAACGTGCACGGAGGTGGGGAAGACGTCGTTGGAGGACTGCGACGCGTTCACGTGGTCGTTCGGGTGGACCTCGGTGCCGCTGCCCTTGGATTCCAGGGCGCGGGTTGCCAGTTCGGCGAGCACCTCATTGGTGTTCATGTTCGAGCTGGTTCCGGATCCGGTCTGGAACACGTCGATCGGGAAGTGCTCATCGTATTGGCCGGTAGCGACCTGATCAGCCGCGGCCACGATGGCGGTGGCGCGTTCTTCATCCAGCACCCCCAGCGCCAGATTGGCTTGGGCGGCGGCTTTCTTGACCTGGGCCAGGGCCTTGATATGCGAGGATTCCAGGGTCTTGCCCGAGATCGGGAAATTTTCGACAGCGCGCTGGGTTTGCGCGCGGTACAGGGCCTGAGCGGGAACCCGGACTTCGCCCATGGTGTCATGTTCGATGCGGAAATCGTCACTGTTAGTCATGAGCCCAGAGTACGCCCGAACCGCAATCAAAGGACAGGGCTCTGACGTAAACATCACAACCAACAGTGACGCTTCGCCGAAATGGGAATAAAAGCCGTTTTACAAGGCTTTTCCCGAGAACTTCGAGTTCTTAGTCGAGACCCAGGCTGGAGACCAGCTGGGCACGGCCATCGTGCAGGTGGTAGGACACGCCCGCGACTGCGGTCCGGCCTTCTTCGATAGCCAGCGCAATGATGCTGGACAAATCGACGAGGCGGTCGGTGGTCTGCTTGACGTGCTCGACGACGGTGCCGTTCACGTCGGTGATGCCCTTGCGCTCGGCGGCCTGGACCGATGGGGTGATGTGCTCAACGAGGTCGCGCACGAAGCCCTTGGGCATGTTGCCCGATTCCTTGACCTTGATGGCGCTGGTGACCGCACCGCAGGAGTTGTGCCCGAGGATTACGATCAATGGGACGTTGAGGATGTCGACGGCGAATTCCAGCGAACCGAGGCTAGCCGGGTCCAGGACGTGGCCCGCGGTACGCACCACGAACATGTCACCCAATCCCACGTCGAAAATGATCTCAGCGGCAAGCCGGGAATCCGAGCAGCCGAAGATGACAGCGAAGGGTTCCTGGCCGGAAATCAGCTCCTCGCGTCGTGCACTGTCCTGGTTAGGGTGCTGGGTATCGTCATTGACGAAACGGAAATTTCCTGCGCTGAGCTTTTCCCACGCCTCTTGAGGAGTCATGGATGGTTTTTTTGATTCTGCGTGCATGACTCAGATTCTACGGGAATGTATTCGAATATCGAATATGTGACTGGCTATCCCCGTTAACGTGACTTAACCCAGTTCGCTGGCAACCTGTTCAGCAACAACGTTCAGCTGCTCGTCAGAGGTGTCGCTGGACAGCACTACGGTGGAGTCCTTGAACTCGGAGATCAGGTAGGTGCCCTGGTCCTTGGTGCGCACTTCCCACTGGGCTCCGCCGATGGTGCGGGTCTCGGTTGGCACCGCCGCATCGGTGATCAGGGCAATCCAGGTCGGGTTGGCTTCAGCGGCTTGGCGAACCCACACGAAGTCCTTGTTCTCGAAGACCAGTCCGCATTCCCAATAGGGGACGCCCTGTGCGGTATTAGCCTGCCAGCGGGCGAAGTTCGCATATTCCTTCTCGCCCAATTCCGGGGCGAAGATCTCAAAGCCTGAAATCTTCTCCGTCTGTTCTGCGGTGGCCTGCAGGTTGACGTCGCTTTCAAACGCGTCGTCCTTGGGCGCAGGGTTGAGCATGAGCACCGGAATGAGGATGGCAATAGTGAAACCGATGGACAGCACCATGCCCTTGAAGGTCTGGTTCGCGCGCTTGGCCTGCTTCTCGGTCAGCTGCGGCTTGAACGGCAGGTCCTCGAAGGTGGCGTTGGGATCGTCGAGGCTTCGACGAGCCGTGGCAGGCATCTGCGTACCGCTTGCCGCATTGGCGGCTGCCTGGGCGTTGTTCTCGGTGTTGTTCTCAGGTTCCACGCCTTCCATTCTCCCCGAAGATTCTGTGTAATTCGAACTGGAGTGCCCAATCGCACGTCCACCGATGATCAGGTGCGCCCGACACGAACTGTAAAGGGAAAACCCTAGGGGATAGAATGGCCTTGTTTGCATAGGCGCAATGACTACGACTCAGTGATGGGATCTTTCGTGACCGAAAAGAACAATTTTGCCCACCTTTCTCCGCGACTGTCGGTTTCCGACGCGGAGCCGGACCGCAACCTGGCACTGGAGCTGGTGCGCGCAACCGAAGCGGCAGCCATCGCTTCCTCGCCATGGGTTGGTTTCGGTGACAAGAACGCCGCAGACGGTGCCGCAGTCGACGCCATGCGCGGCCTGCTGTCCACCGTGAACTTCAATGGCGTTGTCGTGATTGGCGAAGGCGAAAAAGACGAAGCTCCGATGCTGTTCAACGGCGAACAGGTTGGCAATGGAACCGGCGCCGAGTGCGACGTCGCAGTTGACCCGATTGACGGAACCCGGCTCACCGCCCTGGGCCTGAACAACGCCCTGTCCGTGCTGGCTGTTGCCGACCGTGGTTCGATGTTCGACCCTTCGGCAGTGTTCTACATGGAGAAGCTGGTCACCGGGCCAGAGGCAGCCGAGCTTGTCGACCTCCGCCTGCCGGTGAAGCAGAACCTGCACCTGATCGCCAAGGCCAAGGGCAAGAAGATCAGCCAAGTGACCGTGACCATCCTTGACCGCCCGCGCCACGCCGGGTTGATCGAAGAGATCCGCGCGGCTGGTGCGCGCACCAAGCTGATCATGGACGGCGACGTTGCCGGCGCCATTGCCGCAACCCGCGAAGGCACCGGCGTTGACGCGCTGATGGGTATCGGCGGCACCCCCGAGGGCATCGTGACTGCCTGCGCCATCAAGGCATTGGGCGGCGTGATCCAGGGCCGCCTGTGGCCAACCGACGACGATGAGAAGCAGAAGGCCATCGACGCAGGCCACGAGCTGGACCGCGTGCTGACCACCAACGACCTGGTGACCTCGGACAACTGCTACTTCGCGGCGACCGGTATCACCGATGGCGATCTGCTGCGCGGGGTGCGCTACAAGAACAGCCGCATCCACACCCAGTCGATCGTGATGCGTGCCAAGTCCGGCACCATCCGCTTCGTCGATGGCGAGCACCACCAGGACAAGTGGGAAGCGTACACCCGCTAGCCGCTAGCTGCTTGCAAAACTGCGAGCCATGGACTTGAAACAAGTCCATGGCTCGCAGTTTTCGTTTCGGGGCCTTGCGGCAGCGCGGCTAGTCGATCTGGGCGCTGGCAGCGAAGAGCTGGCCCGGCACGATGCCCTGCAGCGTGGCGGTGGCCGGCAGCTCGGCCGCGCTGAGGAACAGCGACTGGCCGCGGCTGATGTGGTGCTCGCCTTCGCGGGTGGCCACCAGGAACTCGCCGGCAGTGCACAGCAGGACGGCGGCACCGTGCAGTTGCAGGTCGGCGGCCAGGCCGGGTTCGGTGGGATCGAGAACCTGCAGCTGGAACTCTTCGAAGTCCGGCTTGTACAGCCGGTCGTGGGTATCCAGCGCCACCGGCTCCAGTAACGGGGCAGGGGAGGGCTGGGCGATGGTGACATCGAGCAGCTCGGGAACATCAATATGCTTGCTGGTCAGCCCGCCGCGCAGCACATTGTCCGAATTGGCCATGACCTCGATGCCCAAACCGCGCAGGTAGGCGTGGACGTTGCCCGCACCCAAGCTGATGGCCTGGCCCGGTTCGAGGAAGACCAGGTTCAGCAGCAACGCCACCAGGACCCCTGGATCGCCCGGATAGATCTTGCTGATCGACACCAGTTCGGCGAAATGCACGTTGCGCTGCAGCTCGCCGCTGGCCGCCACTGCATCGCTGATCTGGCGTACCAGCTGGGAGATTTCGTCCCCGGCGGTCAGCACATGCTTGAAAATCGCGGCCAGCGGATCGCTGCCCTGCAGCAGGCCGACGAGCTGGCTGACCGGGGCCTGGGCCGAGTCCGGCAGGTGCGCGGCCAGCAACTGCAGGTCTTCAACGATCTGCGCTGGCTGGCGGAACCCGGAGAGCGCCACGAAGTCGGTCAAGGCGAACAGCATTTCCGGCTTGTGGTTGTCATCGCGGTAGTTGCGGTCGGCGGCATCCAACGGCTTGCCCTGGGCATTTTCCTGGGCGAAGCGTTCCTGCGCCTGCTGCAGCGTCGGGTGCGTCTGGATCGACAGCGGCTGCGTCGCCGAGAGCACCTTGAACAGGTACGGCAGGCGTCCGAAGCGCTCGGCAACCGCCGAACCCAAAATGCGCTCCGGGTCCTGGGCAATGAAATCGTTGAGCGCGGTGCCGTCATCGGAGAGCCGGCTCGGGCACCCGGGGTGGGCGCCGAGCCACATTTCGGCCTGCGGGGTGGTTTCCGCAGGCAGATCCAGCAGATCGGAAATCTGCGAAGCAGATCCCCAGTGGTAGTCCCTAATCGCGTTTTTCAACTCGAACACGTCTTTTGACCATAGCCTTTCAAGAGCGGTAAGTGGGTCGCATGGCGGTCGGGGGGTCTTAACCGTTTATGGAACCGAGCATTCGTCGTTGTTGGCAGCGATCTCCGAAATCAACGTGCGGTAGCCAGCCATTTCGAGATTCACCAAGTATTCTTCGGTGATTGGGCTGCCATCTGGCTGGGTGAATTCCTGCTCCTCCTTGTTGGAGAGCTTCGGAGCATTGTTCACGCCGGTGGTTTCCGACGTCTCTTCAGAGGCCTCGGTGGTTTCTTCCGGAGCCGAGGACTTGGAGGAATCCTCGCTCTTCTCGGCCTTGTCCTTCTTCTTTTCCTTCTTCGGTTCGTTCTGCTTCGCGATCAGCGACTGGATGCGCTCTTGCAGCTTGTCGAAGTCCGGGTAGGTGGAGAAGCTGCGTTCGAAGTCCGGGGCACCGAGGGTCAGGCGGCCCATCGGCTCCTTGGACACCTTTTCGGCCAGGGAGACGAAGGAACTGAGCTGGCCGGCAGGAATGTCGGTTTCCACCAGCTGTTCGCCAGCGGACATGATGGAGGTGAAATTGGTCAGGATCGTCTGCGGGGTGAACTGCTTGATGATTGCCTGCTGCAAGCACTGCTGGCGCTTGATGCGGTGGTAGTCATCGGTGAAGTCGCGCGAGCGGGCAAACCACAGGGCCTGCTTGCCGGTGAATTCATGGGTTCCCGGGGCGAACCAGTGGGTGCGCACGGTGCTGTTCTCGTAGTACTTGCCGTTGTACGGAACCCAGCCGCCGGAGTTGATGGTGACGCCACCCAGGGCGTCGACGAACTGCTCGAAGCCGGCCATGTTGACCATGACGTAGCCCTGGACCGGAAGGCCGGTGGTGCCTTCCAGCGCGTCCATGGCCGCCTGCGCGCCGACGTTCTTCACCGAGTCGGGGAACGCATCGGCATGCTCCATTTCGGCGTTGCGGTAGATGGAATTGAAGATGCACTCGTCACCGCAGTTGTAGCCGTTCGGCCATATTTTCTCCATCGGTGAGCCCGGGGCGAAGCGTGCGTTCTGGAAGTTACGCGGCACCGAGATCAGCAGGCTCTTGCCGGTCTTGGCATCCACGGACAGCAGCGCCGCAACGTCGGTGCGCACGCCGTCGCGGTTGGCACCGGAGTCGGCGCCGAACACCGCGATGTTGTATCGGCCGTCGATGGGATCGAAGGCCGGGCCCTCGTCGAAAACTGCCTGAATCGTTTCGCGTCCGGTGTTCAGCATCGAGGCGCCGTAGACGAACAGGCCGCTGGTGGCCACCACGGCTGCCAGGGTGAAGACGGTGACGATGGCACGCATGCCCGGGGCCAGCAGCTTGGGCCGGATGATCACCAGGGTGTTGATGAACATGATCAGCCAGCCCAGCGCCAGCGTGCCGAGCACGATGATCAGGAACAGCTGGAAGTTCGGGTGGGCCGCCCAGCCGAGCAGGATCGAGCGGTCAATGAAGTACAGGGCAACCAGCGCCAGCACCGCCACCCAGCAGAGCATGGTGATGGACACCGCGATCCGTCCGAGCTTGCGATTTCCGGCAACCAGCTGGGCGCCGCCGGGGAAGAAGATGGTCAGCAGGACCAGGATCAGGGCACGCTTGCTGCGCTGCGGAGAGGTGATGGTCTCCGGCTGGCGCAACGGACTTGGTGCGCGGTGACTGGCAGAACCCATGTACTTTTGGACTTTCCCTAGGAGGCGAAATTCTCGTTGGCAACTTCATCGCGCAGAGCCGAGCCCTTGGCATGGGCCTGCTCGCGCAGCGAATCTGCAAACTGAAGCAACTTTACCTGTAACGACTCGGCTAGCTCATCGGTTCCCGCTGCGAGCATGCGCACGGCCAGCAGGCCGGCATTGCGGGCTCCGCCAATGGAAACAGTTGCTACGGGGACTCCTGCGGGCATCTGGACGATGGAGAGCAGGGAGTCCATTCCATCTAGTTTAGCCAGTGGAACTGGAACTCCGATCACTGGCAGCGGTGTAACAGCTGCGAGCATGCCGGGAAGATGCGCTGCGCCGCCTGCGCCGGCGATGATTGCGCGCAGCCCGCGTTCGTGGGCCTTCTTGCCGTAATCGATCATTTCCTCGGGCATGCGGTGCGCCGAAACGACATCCGCTTCAAAGGGGATGCCGAATTCGGCCAGCGCCTGCGCGGCCAGGCGCATCACCGGCCAATCGGAATCAGAACCCATTACGAGGCCGATAAGTGGTGCTTGAGTCATCAGATATTTCCTTGCAGTGCTTCAGTAAGAGCCGCTGCCCGGCAGGCAGCGGCTCTTGATTAATATAAATGCTAGTTGGCGGTGCCGGCGCCGTCGCGGATTAGCGCGGCCACCTTGTTCGCCTGCGAACGAAGTTCATCTACGCTTTGCCCTGCGTTTGCCACGACGTTGACGTGGCCGATCTTGCGGCCCGGTCGCACGGACTTGCCGTAGGCGTGCACCTTGACTTCCGGGCCGGCGGCCAGCGCGGCCTGGAACGCGGAGTAGAGGTCCTGGTTGGCGCCGCCGAGGTAGTTCTTCATGACGGTCACACCCAGCTCGCGGGTTTCCCCCAGCGGCAGATCCAGCACCGCACGCAGGTGCTGCTCGAACTGGCTGGTGACCGAGCCGTTCATCGTCCAGTGCCCGGTGTTGTGCGGGCGCATGGCCAATTCGTTGATCACGAAGCCGGCGCCGACGCCCGGGGTTTCGAAGAGCTCGGCGGCCATGACGCCGGTGACGCCGAATTCCTCGGCGATGCGCAGGGCGGCTTCGGCCGCGGTGGCAGCGGTAGCCTCGTCGATGTCCTGGGCGGGCGCGATCACTTCGTCGCAGACCCCATCGACCTGGATGGTGTGGACCACCGGCCACGCCTTGGCCTCGCCCGAAGGGGTGCGGGCCACCAATGCGGACAGCTCCCGGGAGAAGTCAACCTTGTCTTCGGCCAGCAGCGGGCCGTTGGCGAACCAGTCGGCGGAATCCTTGGCATCTTGGATGCCGTCGAGCATGCGCACGCCCTTGCCGTCGTAGCCGCCACGCGGGGTCTTGAGCACAATGGGCCAGCCGGTCTGCTCGCCGAAAGCGATCAGCGCCTCGACGTCGTCGACTTTGGCCCAGGCAGGGTTGGGCAGGCCGAGGCGCTCGATGGCCTCGCGCATGACCAGCTTGTCCTGGGCATGGATCAGCGCTGCCGGACGCGGCTGGATGTTCACGCCCTCATTGATCAGGGTGGTCAGGAATTCATTAGGAACGTGCTCGTGGTCGAAGGTGACGACGTCCTTGCCCTTGGCGAATTCGCGCAGGGTATCGAGGTCCTTGTAATCGCCTACCGGTGCGTCGGGAACGCAGCGCGCAGCCGAAACATCCGGACCTTCGGCGAGAACATGCAGTTCAAAACCTAGGTTCAAGGCCTCGGGGGCCATCATTCGGGCCAGCTGCCCGCCACCAATCACACCAATTTTTGGAAAGCTCACGATTACAAGGGTAACGAAAGCGGCGTGGAGAATCGCATGCGCGATGTCTGATTACTCTCAGAATTCGGCCAATTTCCAGAAAGTGCCGATAAAATGGCAAGATCGCGCGCTTTTCCCAGTGCTGAGCGCGCCTTGTTACTGCTAGCCAGACGGGAACTTCATTCCCTGGAGGACAATTGCTCGAGCGCATCAAACTCAAAATAGCCGGACTCATCTCGCTGCTGTGGCGTGAGGTGGCGAAGTTCGGCGTGGTCGGTGGCGTTGCGTTCGTCATCGACTCGGGGATCTACGTCTGGCTCCTGCATGGTCCCATGAGCGATTCGCAGGTCAAGGCAAAGATCGTCGCTGGTGTCGTCGCGACGATGTTCTCCTGGGTAGCCAACCGCTACTGGACCTTCCGCCACCGCCGCCAGGCCAATGTGCTGCGCGAACTGGTGATGTTCATCATCATGAATGCCATCGGCCTGGGCATTGCAGCGGCCTGCGTGTGGGTCACCAAATACTGGTTGGGCCTGACCGATCCGACTTCGGTGTTCATCGCAGGTTCGGTCGTCGGCCTGGTGCTCGGCACGATTTTCCGTTTCTTCGCCTACCGTTTCTGGGTCTTCGGCAAGGAGATGGACCAGGAAGAAGCCTTTGCCCATGACCACGAGGTTCTGGGCAAGCACAAGGCCGATACCGACACCGAACCAGCGGGTTCCGCTGGCCAGGGCGATACCGGCACCGTGCCGACGGTGGTTCGCTAGTCCTGAGGCGAATAGTCGAAGCTGATGCGTTCGCCGTCGCGCAGGCGCGCGGTCACTTCCACTCCATCTTCGACTAGCACAATTCCATCTCCTGCCGCCCACTGGCCGATGGCATAAGGTAGCAAGTCGAGCACAGGCAGCTGGGCACGCACGAGAATGGTTCCTTGGCTCTTCGCCTCGGCACCGAAGAGCGTGGCAAGACTGATCGGGGCGCCGCCATTGGTTGCGATGGCTGCTGCATCACCAGCAACCGGCGAGGGATAGAACTGGTCCCCATAGGAACGCACGGAGGCATTGAAGTCTTCTGCGACCGGGCCGAGATCCGAGCCGAAGGACAGCGCGAGAGCTGCCGGGTTCACGGCGAGGATTTCACAGCTGCCGGGGATGCGCTCATCATTCGGCTGGGCGGTAACCCAAAGCGTTGCCTGCTGGGCATCATCATGCTCGGCATCAACCAGCGTGGCGCCATGATGCAGGGCGGCCAGGGCCACCACCAGCGACTTCCAATGCGCTGGCAGGTCAAGCACCACGAGCGAGTCTTCTTCGAGGTCGAAAACCTCGCCCAGGAGATTGGCGCTTTTCGCGACCCAATTGTCGAATACCCGTCCGGAGAGCTCGATGCGTTCCCCGCTGGCGGAGTACCAGGTAAGCCACGGCGAGGCCGAAGCGCGCCGCGGCGCGAGGAGATTCTCCACAAAGGTTCCTGATTGCAGGGTGTTGCTCATTGGGTGTCCTTAATTTTAATTACTGAGAATTCACCGAGAATTCAGCCAAGACGGGACATGCCCGTCTCATCTGCATCTTTTGACGGCGTGTTGTGCCGGGAGTTTCCTGAGAAGTCTTCTTAGAATGACCTCCCCACTTGACTCTAGCGGAGTTACACGGCTGTAATTAGATGGTGAGTCCCGGCAGGTTCATCACTTTTCGCTAGTTCGATGGAATAAATGCTGCCGGATGGATCGGGAGCAGTGATGGTCCGATCTTCTCAAACCAATCGAAAGGTCAACATCACCATGGCGAATCTGGAGCAGGGGTACTCCGAATTTTCGACCTCGGCTGTTGCGTCGGCTCAATACGGGCTGGAGGACGCACCATCCGACTGGTTTGTCGATCCTCAAGCCGGTGAGTCCGCACGGGTTGCAGTTGCAGCCGATCTGGAGACCGCGGCCGACAACTTCTTGAAAGAACACGACACGTTATCCGACACCGAAGAAATCTCCTCGGTTGGATCCTGGGCGCCGGAGCTCGATGAAGATGACGAAGTGCGCGAGACCATCAAGGCAGTATGGCTTGGTGTTGGCGGAGAAGTTGACGAGGGTGAGCTGGGCTGGCAGGCCCGTGCCCTGTGCGCACAGACCGACCCCGAGGCATTCTTCCCTGAAAAGGGCGGCTCGACCCGCGACGCGAAACGTGTCTGCGGCGCATGTGTTGTCCGTTCGGAATGTCTAGAATATGCCTTGAGCAATGATGAGCGCTTCGGAATCTGGGGAGGGCTCTCAGAGCGTGAACGTCGCCGTCTACGGAAACGAGCAATCTAATTCGTCCGCCAATTCACGTCACCGCCATCGTTGCTTCGCACGATGGCGCTGACTTTTTACCACGCACTTTGGCCGCACTGCGCAACCAGTCGCGGCCTATCGAACGCTTTGTCGGAGTCGACGCATCGTCCTCCGACGCATCGCTAGAGGTCCTGCGGGCGAACTTGCCGTCGAATGCCGCTCTGCTGGTGGCCGATGAGGGGTCGTTGGGACTGTCGCTGGAAGTGGCGGTGTCGCAGCTGCCCGAAGCGCGTGCGGACCGCGACGAATGGCTGTGGATCATCCACGATGACTCCATGCCTGCTCCCGACGCGCTGGAACAGCTGACCCGCACCGTCGAGGCTTCCGAGTCCGTCTCCATTGCCGGATGCAAGCTGCTGGACATCGACAACCCCCGCCACCTGGTGGAGGTGGGCCTGAGCGTCGACCGCAAGGCCCAGCGCCTGACCATGATCGACATCGACGAAGTCGACCAGGGCCAATACGACGGACGCAGCGACTACTTCGCGGTGTCCTCCGCCGGCATGTTCATCCGCCGCGAGGTCTTCGAGCAGCTGGGCGGATTCGACCCGGCGATCCCGGGCCGCGGCGACGACGTGGACCTGTGCTGGCGCAACCGCCTGGCCGGGCACCGCGTGGTCGTGGTGCCCAGCGCCAAGATGTACCACCAGGTCGAAGTTGTCGACTCGCTGGCTGGTCCGCGCGAAGCCAAGCGCTCCGAGGTCTTCCAGCGCCTGAAGTTCGCTTCGCCAGCGGTGCTGCCCTTCTTGTGGATCGGGTTGCTGCTCGGCGGCATCGGCCACTTCCTCGTGGCCTTGCTGGCCAAGGATCCGGGCCACGGGTTCGGCCATTTGGGATCGGTGCTGCGCGGGCTGTTCTCCCCGGGCAAGCTGGCGGCATCGCGCCGCAATGTCGCCCAGATCCGCGAGATCCCGCGCCGCCAGGTCCGCAAGCTGATGGTCTCCGGTGCCCAGGTGCGCGAGTACCGCCGCAATGTGAATACGGGACGGACCGATGGCGAAGTCTATGGCGATGGCAGTGGTGCCGACGCCATGGTTGAACCCAGCGGCGACAACTTCTCCGACTTCGTGCGGATCGCCCGTCCGCCGCGTACCACCGCGGTGCTCTCGCTGATCCTGGCTCTGCTGCTCTCCGCGGCGGCCTCCCTGATCGCATGGCGCAGCCTGTTCGGCTCCACCGCGCTGTCCGGCGGCGCACTGCGCCCGCTGTCCAACAGCAGCCGGGAAATCGGCGCCAACGCGCTGTCCTGGTGGCAGAACATCACCACCGGCTTGAGCGCCCCGCCGGATAATTCCGACTTGCTGTTCTGGCTTTTCTCGCTGGTGACCTTCAACCATGCCAATGAAGCCTCCATCTATCTCTTCTTCGCCGCGATGCCGCTGGCAGCACTCACCGCCTGGTGGGGGATTGGCGCGGTCAGCCGCTCCCGCGCGGTGCGGTTCCTTGCCGCGCTGATCTGGGCGCTGCTGCCGTCACTGATTTCTTCGCTGGCTTCCGGACGAATCGGCTCGGTGCTGATCCACATCTTGCTGCCGCTGTTCTTCCTGGCGATTATCCGCGGCATGAACGTCCATGTGGCGATCGAGGGCGCGAAGCCGAAGAACGCGAAGCAGCAGTCGGTTTCCGCGTGGACCGCCTCGGCCAGCGCCGCATTGCTGCTCTGGGTGATCTCCGCTGGCTCCGTCTCCTTCTTCCTGACCGCGAGCATCCTGGTCTACGTGCTGGCCATCTTCTCGGTGCGCCGCGCCCGCAGCCTGTGGTGGATCCCGCTGCCTGCGATCGTGTGGAACCTTCCGCTGCTGTTCGCCGGCCTGGGCGATGCGCGGCTGCTGTTCACTGAGCCCGGCGCCGCGAATGCGTTCACGCCGGCTGCCCCGTGGCAGATGCTGCTGGGCTTCCCGGAAGCCTTCAACGCCAACGCCTCGCTGGTGGGCTGGGACTTCCTGCCTGCCGGACCGTGGGCCCTGGTCGCAGCCCTGCTGGTCGGTGCCCCGATCCTCGCGCTGGCGGTCTTCGGAACCTTGAGTTCTTCCTTCAGCCACAGCGCCAGCATGCGCCGCAACTCCCGCCGCCTGCTGTGGGGCGCGGTGCTGTCGCTGGCAGCGGGCTGGGCCGTCGGCTTTGTGCCCTTCACCCTGGACTCGCATACCGCGGTGAGCGCCTACACCGGCCCGTACGTTTCCTTCGCCATGTTCGCGCTGCTGGCAGCTGCCGCCAACGCGTTGGCCGCCCTGCGCCACGAGGACCAGCCGCGCTCAATGCGTGCCGCCGGTTCCCGTCCGGCGATGAGCCTGATGGCCGCTTTCAGTGTGCTTGCCGTGCTGGCCTCGGGCTGCGTGCTGCTCGGCGCCCAGCTCAATCCGGCAGCCGAATCCGAAACGCTGACCGCGATGAACTCGGCCCAGCAGGTCCACGGCTCGCAGCCGCGCACCCTGCCGGCAACCGCAGCCGATGCAGGCCGCTCCGAGTTCCAGAAGCGCACCTTGGTGCTCAGCCCGCGGTCCTCCGGCGAGATCGACAGCCAGCTGGTGTCGGGTTCCGGCGAGACGCTGGACAGCATCAGCCGCTACTCGCAGGTCAAGCAGCTGGCCGGTCCGCTGCTGGAGCCTGAGCGCAATGAAGATTCCGCCACCGCAAAGGTCCAGAGCAATGCCGTAGCGATGCTGCTGTCCGAATCCGCGTTGGACTCGCGCGAGTCCTTGCGCGACTTGGGCGTGGGCTTCGTGGTGCTGAACGAAACCGGCGAATCCGTCCCGGCGACCGTACGCACCTTGGATGCGGCAACGGGGTTGGCGTCGGTTGGCCAGACCGACAGCGGCTGGCTGTGGCGCGTGGACTACGAAGCCGATGACGAGCAGCAAAGCGCTGGCTTTGCCCGGATCGTCTCAGCCGATGGAGACGTGACGGTCTTGCCGACCCAGCGTGGCAAGATCACGAATCTCCAGATCCCGGCCGCGGATTCCGAGCGCACGCTGGTCCTGGCTACCGCGTCGGATCCGAAGCTGCGCGCCAGCGTCGATGGCGAATCTCTGCGTTCGGTGGCCTATCCCGAGGATTCGGAAACCCGTTGGGCCCAGGCCTACGAGCTTCCTGCCGAGGGCGGCAAGCTGACCTTGTCGCACAAGGACTCCATGGCCATTCCGGTGCTGCTGCTCAGTGCAGTAGTTCTGCTGATCACGGTGCTGCTGGCCATTCCAGTGCCAAGTTCGCGCCGATTGGCCAACTACCGGAACATCGAATACCGCTTCCGTGAACCACGCGGCGAGAACGAAGAACTTGCCGATGGTTCGGCAGTTCTGGCCGCGGCCGAAGTCCAGAGCCCGGCAACGGCCACCGGAACGATGCCGTTGAGCCGCCGCGAGGCACGCGAACGCGCCAGCGAGATTCGCGAGAACTTGACCCCGAAGCTCAGCGACCGGATTTCGGATGCTGATGCCGAGCAGGAGAAGAAGTAGTGAGCGACGAGAAGAACGTGGACTCAGCGGATTCTGCTGACCAGCCAACTGCACAGACCCCGGCCCCGAAGCCGGTCTCGGCACAGCCGGAAGCCAAGGATGCCACCCCGGTGTCGGCGACGCTCTCGCGTGCCGAGGCCAAGGCCGCCAAGGCCAGGGCCAAGGTCGACGCCAAGCTGGAGAAGGCTCGCGCCAAGGAAGCCCAAACCCGGGCCAAGACCGAGGCGAAGGAAGCGGCGAAGGCCGCGAAGGCTGAGCCCAAGGCCGCTAAGCAGGAAGATCCAAAGCCAGAACAGCTGCCCGAGGCGGACTCCGGCGCAAAGGACAGCAAGGTAACCTCGCCTGCTGCGGTTCCGGCCGACGAGCAGGCTGAAGGCAAGCGCGCAGCACAGGAACAGGCACCCAAGCCTGATTCCGTTCAGGACGGCTCAGCCAAGGACGACTCCGCCAAGACCAGCACGGTGGCCCCCGAAGCCGCGCCCGCCAAGCCGGCAACGGCTGGTGAGTCCGCTGCCGGCAAGACCGATGCAGCAGCCAACCCAGGACCGGTTGCCAAGCCGGATCACGTCGCCGAGGCGGAGCCTGCCAAGGAGGAGAGCGCAACGGCAGTAGCCGGCAATGCCGATTCTGCACCTGCGCGCGAGGCTGAGCCGAAGACCTCCTCCGCCCAGGATCCAGAAGCTGGTGCCGCCGCGGCAGCCGTTGCTGCCGCAGGGAAGGCCAAGGCCGGCGATTCACAGTCCGGAGAAGAAGCCGCGACGGCACAAGCACCGGAAGATCCGAAAGCCGCCAAGCGCCGCCAGAAGTTGGAGAAGGTCCGCGCACGGAAAGCCGCGAAAGCTGCCCCTGCGGCTGCCAGCACGGCTGCGCATCCGGCAGCCGAGCCGGAGGCGGAGCCTGCAGACGGCAAGGTAGCCGAGCGCCGCCACAAGCTGGACAAGGCCCGAGCCGCGGCTTCCAAGGATGCGGTGTCCGCGCCGGTGCGGAAGAAAACCGGCGCGGTACTGCTCAGCCTGGCTGCGGTGGTGGCCGCCGGAGCTGTCGTAGGCGCCGGATCGATTTTTGCCCCGGCACCGGCCGAGAAGTCGTTGCCGGCTGCCGTGACGAACCTGCCCGCCGGCGACTCCAGCAGCGTCTGCCCGGGAACCCCGCAGCTGCTCAAGGGCGTGGAAGGCACCGACGCGCAGTTCGCCCCCGGCGCCAAGGATGTTTCCAGCAACCTGCGCAGCATTGCCGTATCGGATCTGGCCAAACGCATTCCCGGTTCATCCTTCACCAAGCTTGATGGCAGCGATGCGCGTCAGCTGACCGAGCGCATCGCCGAGGATGAAGCTGCCGAGGCCCGTGGCGCCGATGAGGAGGGGCTGACCGGGCGCGCCAGCAAGATCTCAACTGCCAACGATATCGATGGCACCCAGGTCTACACGTTGCAGCCGCTGGGCCAACTCGCTTCGAAGGGCAGCGCCCTGCGCAGCTACCAGGCCAAGGACGGCGACCTCGCCGGGCTTGCCGCCGCAACATGCCAGGCTCCGGCATCCAACTGGCGCTTCACCGGCCTGCAGACCAGCACCGGATCCACCAGCGTGATGCATTTGGCCAACCCAACGCACACCACGGCCCAGGTGTCCCTGCGTCTTCGGGGCCCGGACGGCCTGATCGACACCTCCACGCTGCAGAACATTGTCCTGGCAGCGGGGGAGAGCCGGGCGATCGTGCTCGGCGGCTATGCGCAGGATTTGAATTCCATTTCGGCCGAGGTCACCAGCCTCGGCGGCAAGATCACCGCCTCGGTCCAGCAGGCCGCCTTGCGCGGCTTGACCCCATCGGGTGTTGAACTGGTCGGCGCGAACGCGACGGCATCCAACAGCCAGGTGATTCCGGGCGTGTGGATCGAGAGCAAGGAAAATGTTTCCAAGCTGAGCAAGGACGACAAATCCCTGGTTCCGCAGCTGCATGTCTCGGCGACCGGCTCCTCGGGCGCCGGGTTCAAGGTGAAGGTCCTGGGGGCTGACGGTGAAGTTGCTGCCAGCTTCGACGAGAACCTTGCCGTTGATTCGGACGCCACGAAGGTCGTGAACCTGAACCAGTTGGCTGGCGGGTACTACACGGTGGTCGTCGAATCCGATGCCCCGGTCACCGCAGCGGTGAAGATGGTCCGCGGCGCTGATCCCAAGGATTCCTCGGACACTGCGTGGGCGGCCAGCTCCAATGTGCTCGCCGGGACGCAAGCCATGCCGCTGTCGGCTAACGGCACCGGCAAATTCGCCATCGCCGCCGTCGCGGCGGACTCGGCGGTGGAAGCAGTGGTCGTCAATAAGGACGGCAAGCTGGAGGACCCAGAGAAACTGCAGATCAAGGCCGGCCAAAGCATTGTCTTTGATCCGAAGTCGGTCTCCGACGACGCCCAGGCAGTCATCTTCTCGACGGATGCCAACGCCTACCTGGCCCAGCTGGTGCTCGGCTCGGACCGTTCCATCGCCTGGGCTGCCATGCCGCAGGCGAATGCCGGACGCGACGGCATTGTGGTGAACATCGGCGGCTAGGAACGCGCCATTAAGGAACTGGAACTTTGACGACTCCCTTCGCGTGGCTGGCGCAGCGGATCAGGCTGGAGCGGCGCTCGCTCAAGGCGGCCTCGCTCTCGGCGATGATCGCGGCAATCCTGATTATCGTCGGCGGCGGTGTCGTGCGCGTCACCGGTTCCGGGCTGGGCTGCCCGGACTGGCCAACCTGCACCGGCGGTTCCATCGCCCCAACCGCTGAAATGGGAATTCACGCGACCATCGAGTTCGTGAATCGGCTGCTCACCTTTGTGCTGTGCGCGGCCGTCGGCTGGGTCATCATTGCCGCCCGCCTGCAACGCGAGCCGGTTCCGGGCATCACCCGATGGGCATGGTTCCAATTCTGGCTTGTCGTGCTCAATGCGGTCATCGGCGGAATCACCGTTTGGGTGAAACTGAACCCCTATGTCGTGGCCGCGCATTTCCTGGCCGCAACCTTGCTGCTCACCGCCGCGGCGGCAACTTGGGACAAGGTCCAGAATCTGGGCTTTGCCAGCGAGGCGGCCAGCACCGATTTGCTCAAGTCGATGGGAACCTGGCTCGTGGCGATCAGCGCACTGCTGGTCATCATCGGCACCGGGGTGACCGGATCAGGCCCGCATGCAGGGGACTCGGCCGAGGTCCCGCGGATGGGCTTCGACTGGCTGCAGATCACCATCGTGCATGCCGCCGCAGCCGTCGGCGCGCTGGTTGTTGCCCTGGTGCTGTGGCATCAGGCAAGACAGCAGCAAGTTCCGGTTGTGGCGCACAAGGCCAAGCTATTCATCTGGGTATTGGCCGGGCAGGGGCTGATCGGGGTGGTCCAGGCCGTGACCAGCTTGCCAGAGCTGCTGGTGGTGGCCCACTTGGTAGGTTCTGCGCTGGTCTGGATCGGTGCCGTGCGCGTTGGCTTGGCCTCCCATGCAACGGCACGTGGCATCCAGCCCCAAAACAGCTAGGGAAATGTCCGCTTAGAAGTCAGGATCCTCAGGGAAATACATGGGATCGACTTCCGAGATCGGCTTCATCCAGAGCTGGGCGACCTCATGCACCACGCACTGGTGGACCAGGTCCAGGAGTTCGCCGGCGTTCTCCGCAATCTGCTCGATGGGCAACCGGTAAATGACGATGCGCGCTGGCCGGCCGGGCGCAGCCGGCTTGGAGGATGCCAGCGGCACCCGCTCACCCAGCGCGGCAGCCTGATCCAGCAACTTTCCGCTGGGCACCGGATCGATCAGGAAATCTATCTTCTCGATTTCTCCGGGCCAGCGTTGCGACAGCCGTTGCGCGCTGGCCATCACCGCATCATCGAATCTTTCCGGGCGCGAACGGTAGGCGGGAAGATGCATGGGCATCAGCGGGCCACGCCGCCCGCGTCCGTGGCGGCCGCGCCGCGGACCGCTGGGACGATCAGGCAACTTGGAGCTCATTGATTCAGCCTAGCGCGTCGGGCGCTGTGCCGATGCCCATAAGCCCGCAATTGGGCGAAGATCCCAAAGATGTGCTGGCCGGCGAAGTAGAATGGGAAGCGTGGAAGGTCTTCGTCTTTGTTCTCGCCCTGCTTGCCGTGAAGCGGCCCGCGCTACTCTCACCTACGTATACGCAGATTCAACTGCCGTTCTTGGACCTTTGGCGACGTACCCCGAACCGCATTGCTATGACCTGTGTGCCCAGCATGCCAACCGCCTGACTGTTCCCAGCGGCTGGAACCTGATCCGTGGAGCCATCCCGGACGTGCTGGAACCGGAGGACGAACTGAATGCCTTGGTGAATGCCGTCCGCGATCGGGAACCGAAGGTTCGCCAACCACGCCACGCATCGAATTCGCCCATTGATTCGGTCCGTACCCGCGAAACCAGTGCCCAGCGCTTCGACTCCCGGGTCCGCTTGGCTGTTCTTCCGGCGGCCGACGAAGAATCCTAGACCTCTTTCCCACGAATTCTTGAAGCTGCCTCCGTTCGTTGGCGGCATTTGCCCCCACGGCTTTGTGTCCTAGCTGAAACCCGTTTTTGGTGTGGTAATCCGCCGGATGGCTGGGCGTGCTGGATATGCTAAAGGCGCATGGGCCGTGTTCGGCCCATGATGCGACCCTAAAACAGCACACCATCGCGCGAATTGCAGGAGGACTCCTCATGGCTGAGGCGGCGAAGAACCCCACTGGAGGGCAAGGATCTACGGGCCAGCCGGCACCGGCTGCCACTGGCAACGTGCCAAGCCCACAGGCCAGCCTGAGCCAAAAAGCTGAAGAGCTCTCTGCGCGCCTGGAACAGCACAAGAACCAGGCCCAAGCCGACGCCGTTGCCCAACGGGAAAAGGCCCGCAAGGAGGCTATCCGCCGCGCGATGTCAGGCAAGACCGAAGCCGATGCCAAGAACCCTGCTTCAGCACCAGCGGACAAGGCGCGGCCTGCCCCGGTAAAGCCAGCCGCAGCCAAGGCACCTGCAGCCAAGCCAGCTGCGGCCAAGCCAGCCGCCGCCAAGCCGGCCGCCGCCAAGCCGGCTGCGGCCAAGTCGACCGCCGCCAAGCCGGCCGCCGCCAAGCCGGCTGCGGCCAAGTCGGCCGCCGCCAAGCCGGCAGCCAAAGAGCCGGTGGAAGATGTCATCCGCGCCATCAAGCTGCCGCACGAAATCGAAGCCGAGAAGCGTGCGCAGAGCGAAGCCAAGGCAACAGCCGGAAAGACCGCAGAGCCGCAAGCCGACGAGAAGAGCTCCACCGCGCAAAGCGTGCCGCCGGTGTCCGCCGCTCCGAAGACCGGATCCCTGCCGACAACCAAGGCAGCCGTCGCCCAAGCGCGCAATCGCGTCTTCGGCAGCTACGCCCCAGAGCCAGAACCCTCCGAAGCGGCGATGAAGCGCAGGGTTGCACGTGAACGGGCGCTGAACTCGAAGCCTGCCCTCGGGCGCACGGCGCAGGTGATTGTGGCGCTGGTCTTCCCGTTGCTGACCCTGATTGCCGCGATCCGCTTGGTCGCTACACCGGCGTTCCTTGCCCTGTCCTACGGCCGCCCTGGATTCCCTAGCGATTCCTTCGGCTTCACCGATGCCGAGCGCCTGACCTACGGCAGCTACGGGGTGGACTATCTGAACAACTTCGCCGGACCGGAATACCTGTCCGGGCTGAAGCTTTCCACCGGTTCAAGCATGTTCACCGAGGGGGAGGTCCAGCACATGGTGGACGTGAAGAACCTCATCGGGTTCGCCTACATCCTCGGAGCGGTGCTCGCGGTCATCTTGATTATCGGGATCTGGTATCTGGCCAAGCGCTATGCAGGCGGCGTACGCCGTGCGTTGTTCTCCGGAGCCATCTTGGCCTTGGTCGGCATTGCAGCCTTGGCAGTCTTTGCGATCATGGGATGGGATAACTTCTTCACCCAGTTCCACGCGTTGTTCTTCTCAGACGGCACCTGGACCTTCAACGTCAGCGATACGCTGATCCGCCTGTACCCGGAGCAGTTCTGGCTCGATAGCGCGATCGCCATTGCCGTGCTGGTGCTGGCCACCATCATCGCCGTGATAATCAGCTGCTGGCCTACCGGGCGCCGTCGCGAGGCAGCCCGGCTGCGCCAGGAGGCCCGCGCCTTCGGCATTGGCAACTAGCCGGCACAGGCCATAAACAGCAGGGGAGCAGTTCACCATGAACTGCTCCCCTTGGCTATTTCCAGCGAGAATTATTTGCGGTAGAGGGCTTCCACCCGGTCTTCGAATTCCTCGAGAACGCTCTGGCGCTTGAGCTTCAGCGAGTTCGTCAGGTGCCCCGAAGCTTCGGTGAATTCCTCTTCCAGAACCACGAACTTGCGAATGGACTCGGCCTTGGAAACGGTCAAGTTGGCGGTATCCACGTAGCCTTGGACCTCGGCGATCACCGCAGGATCAACTGCCGCCTCAGCCAGGGTCATTGCCCCAAGGCCCTTGGCCTTGGCCCACACTGCCAACTCTTCGGGATCGAGCGTCATCATGGCCGTGATGAATGGGCGCTGTTCGCCGGCCAGCACGCACTGGGCCACGATGCGTCCGGCGCGGACCATCTCTTCCAGCGGGCCTGGCGAGACATTCTTGCCCCCGGCGGTGACGATCAGTTCCTTCTTGCGACCGGTCACCTGCAGGAATCCGCCATCATCCAGGACACCGGTATCGCCGGTCTTGAAATAGCCGTCTTCGTCGAAAACCTCGGCCGTGGCTACAGGGTTGTTGTGGTAGCTGGCGAAAACTCCGATCCCCTTGACCAGGATTTCACCGTCATCCGCGATCTTGATGGAGGTGCCGGGAATCGGACGGCCCACGGTGCCCACGCGGTTTCGCGATGCCTGATTCACCGTGGCCGGTGCGGTGGTTTCGGTCAGGCCGTAGCCCTCCAGCAGCTGGATGCCGGCGCCGCGGAAGAAGTGCGCCAGATCCGGATTCAGCGCACTGGCTCCGGAGATCGCGTAACCGCACTGGCCGCCGAAAACCGCCTGCAGCTTCGGGTAGAGCACCTTGCTGAAGATGGCATGGCGGGCACGCAAGCGCAACGGCATGCGCGCCTTGAGGCCACGCGACCACGCATCACGGATCTTGGAGACCTCGATGGCCGCCTGCTCGGCTTTGAGGAAGAGGTCAGCCTTGCCGCCGCGTTCAGCTGTGGCCAGGGCGCTGGTGCGGATCTTCTCGAAAACGCGCGGCACGGCCAGCAGGAAGCCGGGCTTGACCGCGGACATGTCCTCGACCAGGTTGGCCATCGAGCTGGAGTGCGCAATCACCGATCCGCCGTGGATGCAGGTTTGCTGGACGGCACGAGCCAATACGTGGGCCAGCGGAAGGAACATCAGCGTCCGGCGTTCTTCACCGAGCACTTCGAGCATGTTTCCGGCCAGGTTGTGCGCCACCATGGCGAAGTTCGAATGGGTCATATTGCAACCCTTGGGGCGTCCGGTAGTGCCCGAGGTGTAGACCATCGTGGCCACATCCTTGAGGGCCATGGATGCGCGGCGTGACTCGATCAGCTGCTCGTCGATCTGATCGGCCGGAACCATCAGCTGGTGCAGACCGGCGGAGGGGATGAGCGTCGTATCGTCCGCGTCGGAGCCCTCGAAGATATGGGTGCGCACCGGTTCGCCGAGCTGAGCCGCCGCCTGGCGGACGGTAGCGCGCAGCTCATGGTTTTCGGCGAACACCACGCGCGCACCGGAGTCGCGCAGGATCCATTCGACCTGGAAGGCGCTGGAGGTTTCGTAGATTGGCACCGACACACCGCCGGCGAACCACACGGCTTCCTCGGCCAAGGCCCACTCGTAGCGGGTGCGGGAAATAATGGCGACCTTGTCGCCGGGCTGCAATCCATCATTGATCAGCACCATTGCCAGGCGCTTGACGTCAATGAGGAAATCACCGGCGCTGAGATCATGCCAGGTGCCGTCTCGCTGCACGCTGAACAGCGGGCGTTGTGCGCCGCGTGCTACGCGATCAAGGAGCAGGTTCGTCGTGTTGACCTCTGGTGCCAGATCAGTCAGCAGCTCGACGGTCACTTCTTGCATTGAGGAATTATCCTTTGGAAATCGATGGTCGTCTTAGTGGCCTATTTCATGGAAACAGGTGGCCAAGCCACGGGCGGCCTAGCCCCAGCTGGGGAGCCACACGTGCAAGCGCCAGTAGTCATCCGCGATCATTTCCCCACTCCAGATCGGCCAGAAAAAGGCCGATGCGACTAGGAGCAGCGCCATGAATGCGGTGACCGCGATGACGCGTGACCGGTACACGGCACCGGAATTCGGATGGCGTGGAATGAACCTGCCAATCATATACGTCAATGCGAGCACCATGAACGGGACCAGCGGCAGGGTATAGAAGAAGAACATGGTGCGTTCCGGGTACATCAGCCACGGCAGGAACCCGGCCGCCACCGAGGAGAGGATCGCTCCGGCGCGCCAGTCCCGGGCGCCGATCCACCAGAGAATCAGCAGGAACATGCTGATGGTGCAGGCCCACCACATCAGCGGGTTGGGCAGGTCGGTGATGACCTCGGTGCAGCGGTCCAGCTCGCAGCCGTTGACGCCCTTGTCGTAGCCTTCGAAGTAGAACAGCACGGGACGTCCAGCGAACGGCCACGTCCACGGCGAGGACTGCCAGCCGTGCTCGGAATTCAGCCCGGTATGGAATTCGTAGCCGGCCTGGTGATAGTGCCACAAGGAACGCAGTGGAGCTGGCAGCCAGCTGATGCCTTCGCCGGGGTTCTCCTCGGCCCACTGGCGGTAGCGTCCGCCCTGGGTTACCAGCCATCCGGTCCAGGTGGACAAATAGGTCAGCAGCACCAGCGGCATCATGGTGAAGAAGGAATACACGCCGTCGCGGATGAATGCCGCCGATTGCCACTTGTGGATTCCTGCGGTGCGCCGCGCGCCGAAATCCCAGAGCACCGCCATCAGGCAGAAGACTGCCACGAAGGACAGCGCCGACCACTTGATGCCAACGGCACCGCCGAGCATGATTGCGGCGATCAGCCGCCAAGGACGCCACCAGAGCATGGGGCCATGCATGAGCAGGAAATCATCGGGGCGATTGCCCTCCGGCACCGAGAGCTTCCGTGCCAGCGCGGTTCTGCCATGGATCCGGTCCTTGAGCAAGGCATAGAACGCTGCAAGCACGAAGAACATCAAGAAGATGTCCAGCAATGCGGTGCGCGACATGACAATTGAATGCCCGTCGATGGCCATGAGCAACCCGGCGATGCCGGCCAGGAGGTGGGAACCGAAGAGCAGTCGGGCGCACAGGGTGACGAGCAGAACCGAAAGGGTGCCGATCAGGGCCGTGGAAAAACGCCAGCCGAAGCCGTTGAAGTCGCCGAACAGGAGCATTCCCACACCGATCATCCACTTGCCCAGCGGCGGGTGGACGACGAAGGAAGATTCATTTTCCAATTGCGGATTGCCTGCGATGAACTGCTCGTCGCTGTCGTCGGCCCATTCGCGCTCATAGCCGCTTTGCAGCATCGCGAAAGCATCCTTGACGTAGTAGGTTTCGTCGAAGATCAGCAGGTGCGGGTGGGCGAGGTTGACCATGCGCAGCAGGCCGGCAATGGCTGTTACGACGAGCGGAACGATCCACATCAGCGGGCCGCCAGGGGCCACCACAGGCAGGAGCCGCTGTTTCAGGCTCTCGAAGGTGAAGGCCTGTCGCGCCGAGCGTACGTGGCCGGTGTGCGGAGTGTCTAAAGCCGAGGTGCCCATCACCAGTTCATGCTACCGGTGGAAAGTCCAGAAAGTGGGCTTTTCCTGCGTCGCGTAGGGTTAAGAATGTGCAGAACTCAGATAATGAGGGCGTAATCGTCCTGGGTGCCACCCCGATTGGCAACTTGTCCGATGCTTCCCCGCGTCTGCGGGAGATCATGGCCAGCGCCGATATCATCGCCGCGGAGGACACCAGAAACTTCCATCACCTCGCCAATGCCTTGGGCATCAAGATCACCGCGAAGGTGATGAGCCTGCATGAGCACAACGAGGCCCACAAGCGCTCCGAGGTGATTGAACTGGCCGCCGAGGGCGCTACCGTGCTGGTGGTCTCGGATGCAGGCATGCCGGCGGTCTCGGACCCCGGGTACCCATTGGTGGCAGCCGCTATGAGCGCTGGCATCCGGGTCACCGCGGTACCTGGGCCTTCGGCGGTGCTCACCGCGCTGGCCCTGTCCGGATTGCCCACCGGCCGCTTCACCTTCGAAGGTTTCCTGCCGCGCAAGGCAGGCGAACGCCGCAAGCGCTTGGACTCGCTGCTTGCCGAGGACCGCACCATGGTGTTTTTCGAAGCTCCGCACCGGCTCAACGATTTCCTGGACGCTGCCATCGAAGCGTTCGGCCCAGATCGCCAGGCCGCCGTAGCCCGCGAGCTGACCAAGAAGTTCGAGGAAGTCCGCCGGGATTCGCTGGCGGCGTTGCGCGCCTGGGCAGAAGATGGTGTGCGCGGGGAAATTGTCGTGGTCATACACGGCGCCCCGGAAGCCGAGGCCGCCTCGATCGAGGACCTGCTGCCCAAGGTTGCAGCACTGGTTGACGAAGGCATGCGGATGAAGCAGGCCGTCGCCGAAGTGGCAGAAAAATCCGGCGTGAAGAAACGCGAGCTCTACGAGGCGGTCCTGGCAGCACGTCACGAAGCGGAAAAATAGCCGTGACCGCATAGGCTAAATGCACAATGAATGCTCGCTTCCATGGTGCAGACGGAGATTTACAGCTGCCATCTGCCGGGAATAGCGTAGACATCAAAGACGATCAGTTTTCATTATTTTCTATCAGGAGATGCTCGTATGTCGATTACTGCCCAGCGCGAAGCAGAGCTGCTCGCCAAGGTTCCAACCGGCCTGTTGATCAATGGCGAATGGAGGGATGCCTCCGATGGCGGCACCTTCGACGTGCTTGACCCGGCGACCGGCGAGAAGCTGCTGACCCTGGCCAGCGCTACGAGCGAAGATGCCATGGCCGCACTGGATGCGGCCGACGCTGTCCAGGCCGAATGGGCACTGACCGCACCACGCGAACGCGCAGAGATCCTGCGCCGCGCCTTCGACCTGGTCACCGAGCGCAAGGACGACTTCGCGCTGCTGATGAGCCTGGAAATGGGCAAGCCGCTGGCCGAGGCCTACGGCGAAGTGACCTACGGTGCCGAATTCCTGCGCTGGTTCTCCGAGGAAACCGTACGCCACTACGGCCGCTACATCACCACCCCAGAGGGTAAGAACAAGGTTCTGGTCCAGCACAAGCCGGTTGGCCCCTGCCTGCTGATCACCCCATGGAACTTCCCGCTGGCCATGGCTACCCGCAAGGTCGGACCGGCAGTAGCAGCAGGCTGCACCATGGTGCTCAAGCCAGCCAAGCTGACCCCGCTGACCTCCCAGCTGTTCGCGGCCACAATGATGGAAGCAGGACTTCCAGCAGGCGTGCTGAACGTGGTTTCCGGCGCCTCGGCCTCGAAGATCTCCGGCCCGCTGATGGCCGATGACCGCCTGCGCAAGGTATCCTTCACCGGCTCCACCCCAGTGGGCAAGCAGCTGATGAAGGACGCGGCTGACAAGGTCCTGCGCACCTCGATGGAACTGGGCGGCAACGCTCCATTCATCGTCTTCGAGGATGCCGATCTGGATGCCGCTGTCGAGGGCGCCATGGCCGCCAAGATGCGCAACATGGGCGAAGCCTGCACCGCAGCCAACCGCTTCCTGGTCCACGAGGATGTTGCCGAGGAATTCACCGCAAAGTTCGCCGCGGCGATGAAGGCGCTGAAGCCAGGACGCGGCACCGAAGCCGACACCACCGTAGGCCCGCTGGTCGAGGAAAAGGCCCGCGACGAGGTCCACTCGCTGGTCGAGGCCGCCGTGGCCGCCGGCGCGACCGCCGTCACCGGCGGTGCCCCAGTTGAGGGCCCGGGCTACTTCTACCAGCCAACCGTGCTGGCCAATGTCGCCAACGACGCCAAGATCCTGTCCCAGGAAATCTTCGGCCCAGTGGCACCAGTGACCACCTTCAAGGACGAGGCCCAGGCAATCAAGCTGGCCAACTCCACCGAATACGGTCTGGCTTCCTACATCTACTCGCAGGACCTGAACCGCATGTTCCGCGTTTCCGAGCAGATCGAATTCGGCCTGGTTGGATTCAACGCTGGCGTGATCTCCAACGCCGCTGCTCCATTCGGCGGCGTTAAGCAGTCGGGTCTGGGCCGCGAAGGCGGCGCCGAAGGCCTGGAGGAATACACCACCGTGCAGTACATCGGCATTGCCGATCCATACGCAGCCAAGAAGTAGATTCTCCAGCTCCAGCCAAGGCCCAACCGGAATGTCCGGTTGGGCGTTGGCCGTTAAGACCCGGGTGCTACAGCTGGATTCGACGGGAGCTGCGCGTGCGGGCATGACGCGGGTGCACCGAAGCAGGGAACAAGAACGCCGAGATTCGCTGCAACACCGTCAGCTCGCCACGCAAATTGGCTTGGACCGCATGCAAGGTATCCAGCAACGTGGCGGCATCATCAGCGCCCAGATGCCGGTTGGCGTAGAAGCTTTCCTGGATGACAGTTTTCAAGGACTGCAATTCCTTGGCGATCTGGGGGTGGTCGTCGCCCAGCCGGGTGGTGTAGTCGCCGGCTGACTCGTGGTTGCCGGCTGGTTCCCGGTAATCGGACCCGATGGCCTGCAGCTCGGCCAGCAGCGCTGGCGCGGCGTCATCCCCGCCTTGGCGCACGCGTCCCAGCCTTTCTTCGCGGAGGCGATGGCGGCGCCACGGGGCGAACCCCAGCGCCACGGCGGCCAGCAGCACGATGGCCGGCACCAGCCACGCAGCCTGCGCGCCTTGTTCCACGGGCTCTGCGGGCTGTGCCTGGGCGGAAGGGCTGTCATTGGCCGGCAGGCTAGGGTTGCTGCGCTCGGTGGGGACATCCGGTGCCGTGCTTTCCTGCGGGGCCGCGGTGCGCGTTGGTTCCGGCGCGTAGCTCGGGGCATAGCCGCGCCCAGGTGTGGGTTCGAAAGGAATCCAGCCCAGCCCGTTCAGATACAGTTCTGGCCATGCGTGGGACTGCTTTCCGCTGACGGTGTAGCCGGTGAGCTCGGTACCTTCTGCCAGACGGCGTTCCGGCGTGCTCTGGGCTGTGTCCCCGGTGATTTCGAGGGTTTCCCCGTTGGCTTCGCCCGGTGCGTACCCCACAGCAATACGCGATGGGATGCCGGCTTCACGGGCCAGCAGGGCCATGGCCGAGGCGAAGTGCACGCAGTACCCCTGGCGCCGGGTCAGGAACGCTTCAACGACGCGGCGATTGGCCCCGTCGTAGCCTTCGCGCAGGGGAGTGCGTTCGGAATACACGAAATTCCCGGAACGGAAGAAATGCTGCAAGGCCACAGCGGCATCGATGTCATTGGCCGGCTTCCCCTCGTCGCCGAAGGCCTCGTCGAGGGTTTGCTGCAACAGCGGTTCCAGGGTGTTGTCCGGATCTTGCGGAAGACGCAGGTATTCACCGGCCAGCTGGTCCCCGGCATCAATTCCGAAATGCCCGATATTGCGGACCATTTGCGTGCTGATGTCCAGATCCGAGTAGGCCACTGAAATGTCGTTGGTAGCTGCCATGGCGTCGCCAGTGAGCCTGGCCACCGAGGTTTCGTGGGTCCAGTTCCAGTCTCCGACGATGCCCTGCACGAAATAGGACTGATTGGGCAGGGGAAGCACGGGGCTGCTGATGCCTTCGGGCCAACTCATGCGCAGTACTTCGCTGGTGCTGTTGAACGTGCTGAAATTCCGTGTCACCGCTGACGTGCCATCAAGGGTGTGCTGCATCAGGCCCTCAGTTGGTTCCCAGCGGTCCGTGGAAAGATCCTTGATCACTTGCGTGCGCAGGTAGGGTGCTTCCTCAGCGGTGGTGTAGTAGTCCAGGATGGGAGCTCCGCTGTTAGAGCGGAGGTCTCTTCCGAGGTTGATCAGCGGATCGACATTGCTGGCCAGCAGGTCGCCGGATGGCCGTTGCCCCTCGGGGAACATGCCGCTGCGGAAACCCGGCATCCAGAAGCTGGCTGCCAAGAGCACACCGACACAGGTCATCGCGCTGATGCCGAGAATGCCTAGCGACCTGGGCGTGGGAAGCTTCGGCTGAGAGTGCTTGGACGATGCAGGGACGAAAAGATAGGGAATCAGCGCTATGTAGCCGAGAACTCCCAGCACCAGCAGCGAGAGATAGCCGATTCCCGCACCTTCCTGCTTGAACAGCGAGGCAATGACAGGTGCCAGGGACAAGGGCATGATGATCAGCATGGCGGTGCGCCGGAAGCTGGCCAGCAGCTCGACGAGCAGGCTGATAGCCAGGGTAAAGCACAAGATGCTGAACGCCACATAGCGGGAATTGGCTACCGGAGGAACCTGCGTAGCGAATTGCATGCCCGCTTCAGCCAGCGCAGACCAGACCCATTGGGCGAACGGCACCCCATAGATGTTGATTTCGCTGGCAGGGCTGAGCGCGATGGATGCCACGGCGATACCAGCGGCAGCCGGGAGGGCGGCCCAGCGCACGCCGCGGACTGCGCGCAGCAGCCCGGCGCACAGGTGCACGGCGAAGACCGGTACGACTAGGGCCGGGAACCAGCCGGAACCTTCGATGACCCCGGACAGCGAGGCGGTCCCGGCCAAGACTGCGACTGCAAGGCAGCAGGCAGCGGCCACCCGCAGCAGCAAGAGCCGCATCGCGGTCGTAGGACCGGGGCGCGGAACGTGATTTTCGGGCTCCAGGGATTGACCGGGAGCCACAGCAAGGCCAGCGCTCATCATCCCCACATCTCGTCTATTGCCATATTGCCGGGAAGGATATGCACCTTCCAGCTGGTGCGTGCCAGCTCATGCTGGATCGCCAGATAGCGTTCAGGGTGGCTGACCAGCAGGAAAATTTCAACATGGCGTACGGTGCGTGAGAGCGTCGCCAGCCAGGCTGCCTGCGGGGCATCGAGTTCGCCGAGGATCATGATGACCGGTTCTTCGCGGAATCCCAGCAGCTCCTTGTGCAGGGTGCTGCCCAGGATCTCGGGACCGTTGGCTTCAACGCTGCCGTTGTCCAAGGACAGCTCCGTGGTCGCGGCATGGAAATCCTCGAAACTGTTCAGTGCGCCAAGCTCGGAGATGCTATGCAGGTCCCGTTGGGCCAAGGAGGTCCCGGCGAGGTTGCGGAAGGCGAGCTGGTAGCCGCTGGTGGCGTATCTCAGGCCGATGCTGCTGGCCAAGGACAACGCGTTTTCAAAGCGGCGGCTGCTGGTCAGCGCTTCAGCGTGAGCCTGCGGCAGGGAGATCCGCAGATCCGATCCGCTGTGGTTCCAATGCTCGAAGGAGGTATCCAAGACCAGGAGGGCTTGGGCGGTTGCCACATGGTTCTCCTGGCGGACCATGAGCTTGGCGTGGCGGGCGCTGGCCTTCCAATGCACCTGGCGGATGGAGTCGCCCTGCTGGTAGTCGCGGGTCGCGACATCGTAGTAATCGGCGGTGGTGCTCCGGGAGAACTTCGCATCGCCGGTGAGCGTTCGCTCTCCGAGCGAGGCGAAACGATCCAGCTCATGCAATTGCGCGCGCACCGGAACCTGCAATGACTCACCGGTGCGCACCATGCCCTGGATCAGCCCCAGCGGGTCAACGACGATCTGCTGGGCTGGGCCCATGAGATGGATCCCGCGGGTGCGGAACACCAATTCGTACTCTATGGATCCCGGAGCTTGGAGCCGTGGGCCGGGACCGAAATCTTCGGGCAATCGCTCTTGGATGGTGGACCGCTCAGCACAGGACAAGCGGAACTTGCTGACCTCGCCGACTGTGGGAACCTCCGAGAGCAGCTCGCGGTGGATATTGGTGCGTCCGCGCAGGCGCATGGCCAAACCCCAGCTGGCCAAAGCCAAGGCCAGAAGGCCCAGGCCCAAGGCCATCATTTCGTGCCGGCCTAGCAGATAGGCCAGGAAGAGCAGAAGCCCGCCTGCCCCGGCGGTGCACCAGCCGCGCACCGTGAACAGGTCAAGGTGCCAGCGGCGCAATGCAGTATCCGCGCTTTCGGTGCGCGTCCAGGACAGCGCGTCGCGCGAATCATAGCGGGGGATCTTCTCCATGGTTGCGGCGCTAGTTCACCGGGGTGCTGGCAACCAGCTCCTGGATTACCGCACTGGCACCCAACCCGTCCGCCACCGCTCGCCGGGTCAGGATCAACCGGTGGTTCAGCACCATCTCGGCGACGCTGCGGACGTCTTCCGGCAAGACATGGTCGCGCCCATGGATCGCTGCGTGGGCCTTGGCAGCGCGAACCCACTGGATCAGCGCGCGGGGCGAAGCGCCGAGCGCTATCTGCGGATGCTCGCGGGTGGCCCGGCCCAGGTCCACCACGTAGGCACCCAGCCGTTCGGTGACCGTTACCGCTTTCACCTGCTCGATCATGTGCCTCAAATCCGCTAGCTGCACCACTGCCTGCAGCGCTTCCAGGGGGTCGAATTCATGCCGGCCGGTCAGTATGGTGATTTCGGCGTCGCGTTGCGGGTAGCCCAGTGACAGCCGTGCCATGAATCGGTCGCGCTGCGCCTCGGGCAAAGCGAAAGTGCCTTCGGACTCCACCGGGTTCTGCGTGGCCACGACCATGAATGGCTGCTCCAGTCGATGGGTGATCGAATCGACGGTGACTTGCTGCTCTTCCATGCATTCGAGCAGTGCCGACTGGGTTTTGGCGTTCGCGCGGTTGATTTCATCGGCGATGACGATATTGGCGAAGACCGGCCCGGGATGGAAAGTGAATTCGTGGGTCTGCGGGGAGTACACCGAGACGCCGGTGACATCGCTGGGCAAGAGATCCGGGGTGAACTGGATGCGGTGCACCGAACCGTTGACACTGCGGGCCAATGACTTGGCCAGCATGGTTTTGCCGACACCGGGAACGTCTTCCAGCAACAGGTGGCCCTGTGCCAGCAGGACCGTCAATGCGCTGGTCACAGCCTCGGGCTTTCCGGTGATGACGCTTTGGACAGCGTCGAAAATGCGCTGGCAATTGGACTGGAATGCCGAATCGAGCGACGGCACTGTTCGGTTAGCACTCATGCGCAGTTCCTCCTGGAGAATGAACGAGGGACAAGATCCACCGTCCCGGGATGCATTCAATTGGGTCTTGCATCACATCATATGGGGTTCTTTTATCCAGTAACAGAGCCTAACTGCAGCGGAATGAGCGCCTGATTGTTGCCAATGCGCCTAGTGGTGCCACAATTAACCACAGATTCCATCCCAGTACCCACGCGCAAAGGATTATCGTGTCCAAGAAGAAGCACACTGATCCCACCTTGGTTCCCGAGGCCTACCGCCCCGCGGAGCAAGCTACAGCAGCAGGCCAGGGGGAGCGGGCGCGCGCCACGGGCAACGAAAATGGCGGAAGCCAGCGCAACCTGCACTACCCGCCAGCGCCCGAGCCGCTGCCGGTGCCCGTGGTCGATAACCATACGCATCTGGATTTCCTGGATGGAACCGTGAAGGTCGAGGCTGCCGATGCGCTGGCCGCGGCGGCCTCCGTTGGTGTCAAGGGGCTGATCCAAGTCGGCTGCGACGTGGAATCATCCGAGTACGCGGTCGAGGTCGCCAACCAGTACCCGAATATCCTGGCCGCGGTGGCCATCCACCCCAACGATGCCGCGCGCCTGGCCGAGCGCGGAGAGCTGGAAGCGGCAATTGCCCGGATCGAGGAGCTCGCCGCGGATTCGCGGGTACGTGCCATTGGCGAAACCGGGTTGGACTACTTCCGCACCGGCGAAGACGGGCGGGGCGCCCAGGAGCATTCCTTCCGCGAGCACCTGCGCATTGCGGTGGAGCAGGGCAAGGCGCTGCAGATCCATGACCGTGATGCCCACGAGGATGTGGTGCGGGTGCTCAAGGATGCGCCATTGCCTGGGAAAGTGGTCTTCCATTGCTTCTCGGGTGATGCCCGGCTGGCCCGGGTCTGCAACGACAACGGCTGGTACATGTCGTTCTCCGGAACCGTGACGTTCAAGAATTCCCACGATCTCCGCGAGGCTTTGTCGCTGGCGGATCCGCAATTGCTGCTCGTGGAAACCGATGCGCCGTTTTTGACCCCGCACCCCTTCCGTGGCCGCCCGAACGCCAGTTACATGATTCCCTACACGACTAGGTTCTTGGCGGAAAACAAGGGAATCGAGCTGGCAGAATTCTGCACCCTGATCGATGCGAATACCCGGGAAGTGTACGGAGAATTCTAGACCCGCCGGTTGTGTGTCTCGTTACAGGACACTTGCCACAAATATAACAATTCGGTTACGGTGGATGAGATGTCCGGTACCGCCTCTGCCTGTTTTTGGCAAGGCGTGTTCGGGACAGCCTGATCCTCAACGCTTTGCAGCAGGTGGAAACACGGCGCAATTTTGATTGAAGGACAGGCAGCGAACACTGCCGGGCCCACCGATGATTCTGGACGGAATCGGCGGAAGCGGGCCTACAAACGATGGGGATCTCATTACCGTGACTCACTTGCTCAAGAAGACCTGGGTGAAATACCTGGCGCAGGCGCTCGCCGTAGCCGTGGTTATCGCCGGCGCTGTTTTCTACATTTCCGGACAGAAGTCGGTTGTCATGTCGGTTGACGGACAGCGCCAGGAAATCACCACCCGTGCCGCCACCGTCGGCGCACTGCTGGAACAGCAGGATGTCACCTTGGCTGAGCGCGATGAGATCTCCGCAGCACTGGATTCCGAACTTGTCGACCAGCAGCTGGTTGACATCAAGCGCAACAAGTCGATTGAAGTCACCGTGGATGGCACCGAGCGTGTAGTGCACACCACCGGCATGACCGTTGCCGACGTTGTCGAGCAGCTCGACCTGGAAAAGGGTTCCGAGGTATCCCTGGACGAGGACATGCAGTTGGCCGCCTTGAGCGATGACCTGGAAGTCATCACGCCCAAGGAAATGACCCTGGTCGTCAAGGATAAGAAGAAGAAGGTCGCAACGACCGCTTCGACCGTCAAGGAACTGCTTGCCGAGGAAAAGATCGAGGTCGACGGCAACGACGAGATCAACGTTAAGATCAAGGACGAAACCGACAAGAACGTCAAGGACAGCGTCAAGCTGGAAGCCGGCATTACCGTCGAGGTCATCGACGTCACCGTGAAGACCTGGGACGAAACCCGCGACATCGACTTCGAGACCAAGAAGATCAAGGACAGCTCGCTGGACAAGGGCGACACCGAGGTCAAGACCGAAGGCAAGAAGGGCGAGCGCCAGCTGACCCTGCGCCAGGAAACCCGCAACGGCAAGAAGGGCGAGGAAGAAGTCCTTAAGTCCAAGGTCACCAAGAAGCCAGTGGCCGAGGAAATCCGCGTGGGCACCAAGGAAGAGAAGAAGGAATCCTCCTCCTCCAAGAACACGCCAACCCCGGGCGGCATCTCCGCAACCTGGGCAGCACTGGCCAAATGCGAATCCGGTGGCAACTGGTCGATCAACACCGGCAACGGCTACTACGGCGGCCTGCAGTTCTCCGCTTCCTCATGGCGTGCAGTCGGCGGCACCCAGTACGCACCGCTGCCGCACCAGGCAACCCCGCAGGAGCAGATCGCCGCGGCTGAGGTACTGCGTCGTTCCGGTGGCTGGGGCCACTGGCCAGCATGCTCGGCCAAGCTGGGCCTGCGCTAAAGACACAAGCCAAGCAGCAACGCGACGCGTCCACCATCACGGTGGACGCGTCGCGTTGTTATGTTTGGATGAATCTAGCTGAACTAGAATTGGATCTGTGATGTCTAAGGAATCTTTGCCGCTGCTTGGGGCCACCGAAATCCGTCGTCTGGCCGAAGAGCTGGGAATCCGCCCTACCAAGACGCTGGGGCAGAACTTTGTGATTGATGGGAACACCATCCGCCGCATCGTCGCCGCCGCCAAAGTCGACCCCTCGGAAACGGTGCTGGAAGTAGGCCCTGGCCTGGGCTCCCTGACCCTGGGCATCATGGACGCCGCCGCCAAGGTCGTGGCCGTGGAAATTGATCCGCCATTGGCCAAGCGCCTCCCGCAGACCATGGCCGAATTCCGCCCGGGCCGCGAAGACGACCTGACCGTGATCCTTTCCGACGCCATGAAGGTCACCGAACTTCCCGGCGAACCCACCTCGCTGGTCGCCAACCTGCCCTACAACGTCGCCGTCCCGGTGGTGCTGCACCTGCTGGAGCACTTCCCGTCCATTCGCAACGGCCTGGTCATGGTGCAAGACGAAGTGGCCGACCGGATGGCCGCCACCCCAGGCAACAAGATCTACGGCGTACCTTCGGTGAAGGGCGCCTGGTACGGAACCATGCGCAAGGCCGGCGTGATCGGCATGAATGTTTTCTGGCCAGCTCCGAAGATCCATTCCGGCCTGGTGGGCTTCACCCGCGACAAGGACCGCAGCGATGCCCCGGACCGCGAAGAAGTCTTCGCCATCATCGATGCGGCTTTCGCCCAGCGCCGCAAGACCTTGCGCGCGGCCCTGTCCGGCTGGGCCGGATCCGGTGCGCGCGCAGAACAGATCCTGGTGGCCGCCGGCATCGATCCGAAGGAACGCGGCGAGAAACTGGACATCGAGCAATACATCGACATTGCCAGGGCCGCTCAGGATGTTCCGGCTGAAGCTCCGGCGAGCGAGGCCTAGGCATGTCCAAGCAGCGCGTCATTGCAACCGCACCGGGCAAGATCAACTGCTACTTCAAGGTCGGCCCTCCGCGCGAAGACGGCTACCACGAGGTGGCCAGCCTCTACGTCGCGGTGTCCTTGACCGAGCAGATCGAAGCGAGGCTGCGCACCGACGGTGAGCTGCAGCTGAGCCTGGAACCGAATTCCCCGGTAGTTTCCGAACCGGAGAATTTCCCACTGGGCGCCGGTAACCTGGTGCACCGGGCGGCCCAGCTGCTGCGCGAGCACACCGGTTGCAGCCTCGGCGCGGACCTGCACATCACCAAGCGCGTTCCCATCGCCGGCGGCATGGGCGGCGGCTCCGCCGACGCCGCGGCCACCTTGGTGGCCTGCAACGAATTGTGGGGCACCGGGCTGGACCGCGAGGAACTCGGCCGCCTGGGCGCACGGCTCGGTGCCGACGTGCCTTTCGCCTTGATGGGCGGGGCCGCCATTGGACTGGGCATCGGCGACAAGCTGGCCCCGTTGCTGACCCGCGCCAAGACCCACTGGGTGCTGATTCCGGCCAGCTATGGCCTGTCGACTCCGCGCGTCTATGGCATGCTCGATCGCTTGCGCGCGGGCATGGAAATCGAAGTTCCGCAGGAAATCGATCCTGCGGTGATCGAGGCGCTGATGGCCTCGGACGCGCCAGCCTTAGCCCGGGTGCTGGCCAATGACCTGACCCAGGCTTCCCTGGCTTTGGCCCCGGAGCTGGGCACCATGCGCGATATGGCAGAAGGCGCCGGCGCGCTGCGCGCCATGGTTTCCGGTTCAGGCCCGACCTTGGCCCTGCTGGTCAAGGACGCCGAGCATGCCGAGGAGGTCATGGCCCAGCTGGGCGACGAGGTGGGTGTGGCTACCATCCCGGTGACAGCACCAGCACCCGGAGCGCACATCACCCTCGCAGAATAATCTTCCGATAGATCCCTGTCTGGCGTTGAGCCGGGCAGGGATTTCTTTCATCATTTGCTCCCGTCCCCTTGTTGCCGCTTCGGCATGGCCCTAGGCTGAATCCCAAAGCAAATATTGAAGACTATTCATTTATGACTCTGGGACGGAACACAACATGCTCAACGGACGCGTCTCGCACTGGTGGGAAGAGATCGGATTGCCAGAGCCACGCCAGCAGCTGCGCGGCCATGGCAGCGCAGACATCGCCATCATAGGTGCCGGATTCACCGGCCTGTGGACCGCCTACTACCTGGCCAAGGCCAACCCGGAGCTGAGCATTGCGATCCTCGAAGCCCGGCACGTGGGTTATGGCGCCTCGGGACGCAACGGGGGATGGCTCACCAATACCATCACCGCCGGTCGCGAACGCTACCTGAAATCCCATGGAAGGCAGGCGGTCAACGACTTCCAGCTGGCAATGAACCGTACCGTTGCCGAGGTCATCGAGGTGTGTGCCGCCGAAGGGATTGACGCAGATATCCTGCAGGGTGGAGAACTCGAAGTTGCCTACACCCCGGCCCAGGAAAAACGGCTGCGTGCCGACGCGGCGGCCGCTGCGCAATGGCAGCACTCGGACACAGAGCTGCTGGAAGCCGACTCGGTGCGCCGCAAGGTCAACGTGGCCAACGCCCGGGCAGGGTTGTGGCATCCGCATGCCGCCAGGATCCACCCGGCCAAACTGGTCCGCGGGCTCGCTGACGCGGTGGAGCGGCTCGGCGTCAGGATCCATGAAAACACCCGAGTCACCGCGTTGCGCCCGCACCGCGTCGAATTCGACGGCGGCGCGCTGGACGCCGAATACATTGTCCGTGCTACCGAAGGGTTCACCGCCGGGCTGGCCGGGCACAAGCGATTGTGGCTGCCGATGAATTCTTCGCTGATCGCCACCGAACCGCTGGCGCAGTCCGTGTGGGATGAAATGGGATGGAATCACGGCGAGGTGCTGGGGGACTACGCCCACGTCTACATGTATGCCCAGCGCACCGCGGATGATCGCATCGCCATTGGCGGGCGGGGCGTTCCGTACAAGTACGGTTCGCGCACGGATACCGACGGCATGACGCCGCACAGCACCGTCCACGGATTGCAGGAAATCCTGCACCGCATGTTCCCGCAGACCCGTGGCGCAGGAATCGACCATGCATGGTCCGGGGTGCTTGGCGTGCCTCGCGACTGGGCGGCTACCGTGGGACTGGATCCGGTGACCGGCATTGGCTGGGCCGGCGGTTATGTCGGCACCGGGGTCAGCACGACGAATCTTGCCGGACGCACCCTGCGCGACTTGATCCTCGGGGAAACCACTGAATTGACCAGCCTGCCGTGGGTCAACCACCAGGTGCGCAAATGGGAGCCGGAACCGTTGCGCTGGCTGGCAACCAAGGCCCTGTATGCGGCCTATGGCGCGGCAGATCGAAGCGAGTTGAAGGGGCGTGCCAGCTCGTCTCCACTGGCAGTACTGGCCGACAAGATCACCGGGAAGCCTTGAAGGCTTGGCCTTGCAAGGCCTAGGCTGTGGCCATGGAAACGGCAAAGCGCGGAAGCTTGTGGGCCGGCGGCCAGGACTACCTGCTGCGCGAAGCGAAAGCAGCGGATCTCGATCAGATCATTGCCTTGATGGCAGACGATGACATTCGCCGAGCGGAGCATCAGGGCGCCGAGGAGGATATGGAACAGTATCTCCACGCGTTCAACCAAATTAATGCGGACCCGGCGCATTCGCTGATGGTGGTGGAAGCCCAGGACGGAACACTGGTCGGCACGATGCAGCTGACCCTCTTGCCGGGACTGGCACGCAGGGGAGCGACGCGGATGCAGATCGAAGCAGTGCGCGTGTCCTCCGCGTTGCGCGGCAGGGGACTGGGAACTGCAATGATCCGCTGGGCTATTTCCGAAGCAGAGAACAACAATGTCCAGCTGGTCCAATTGACCAGCGATGCGCAGCGCACCGATGCGCACCGATTCTACGAGGCGCTGGGATTCACCGCGTCGCATGTGGGATTCAAGATGAGGCTGGCTATAGCCCCTTGATCTTGTAGATCCGCTGCAAGCCGGAGGTGGCCTGGCCCCACTTGCTAGCCGCGGCCCGCTGCTGGTGGGCTTCAAAGGCGCCACTGTCTTCGAATTCCTCGTGGACCATCCACACCCAGGGATCTTCGGTTGGCGTGACAGAGAACGAGATGCACCCGGGCTCGGCCTTGGTCAGGCGGATATGCTTCGGCAGCAATTTCTTCACTACATCAGCTTCGGCCGCATCCTTGCACAGCAGCCGGCCCTCCAAGATCACGGTTCCCATGCCAGCAAGTCTGCCACGATCGGTGGCAGACTGGGAGGAAAATTACCAGAGAAGCTGGAGGGCCCGGAAACGAAAAGTTTCCGGGCCCTCCAGCTCGATCGCAGTGCGCAGAAGCTATCCGAGCAGCTCGGACAGTTCCAGCCAGCGCTCTTCCAGCTCATCGATCTGCGACTGGTAGTCGTTGATCTCGGCAGTGAACTTGGCCAGGCCCTCGTAGTCGCTCTGGTCATGATCGGCCATCTTGGCATGGACCTTGGCGATCTTTTCCTCCAGCTGGCCTACCTTGCGTTCATTGGCATTCAGTTCCTTCTGCGCGGCACGCAGCTCGGCCCCCGACGGGCCGGCAGGCTTCTCGCCAGCCTGGGCAGAAGCCTGGGTGGGATTCGATCCGCCGGTCGATCCCTGGGCGGCCCGCAGCTTCAGGTACTCGTCCACACCGCCAGGCACGTGGCGGAAGATGCCATTCAGGATGGCGTACTGCTGGTCGGTGACGCGTTCGAGCAGGTAGCGGTCGTGGGAGACCACGATCAGCGTGCCCGGCCAGGAGTCCAGCAGATCTTCCAGTGCGGCCAGCATGTCGGTATCGACGTCGTTGGTCGGCTCATCGAGGATCATCACGTTCGGTTCGCCCATGAGGATCATCAGCAGCTGCAGGCGGCGGCGCTGGCCGCCGGAGAGCTCGCGGACCTTGGTGGACAGGTGCGCGGAGGAGAAGCCCAGGCGCTCGAGCAGCTGTGCCGGGGTCAGGTCCTTGCCGTCCACATTGAAGGTGGTCTTGAAGCGGCCGAGCACCTCGCGGACCAGGTCCTCGCCGATCTGCTCCAGTTCGCGGAACTGCTGGTCAAGCACCGCCAGCTTGACCGTCTGGCCGCGCTTGATCTTGCCGCCGGTGGGCGCCACGGTGCCGGCGATCAGGCCCAGCAGGGTGGACTTGCCGGCGCCATTGGCCCCCAGCAGGCCGGTGCGCTCACCTGGCCCGATGCGCCAGGTGAAGGGCTTGAGAACCTGCTTGTCCCCGAAGGAGACCTCGGTGTCCAGCAGGTCGATGACGTCCTTGCCCAGCCGGCTGGTGGCCATCTGCTTGAGTTCCAGCGGGTTGCGCACCGGCGGAACGTCCGCGATCAGCTGGTTGGCCGCCTCGATGCGGAACTTCGGCTTGGAGGTGCGGGCCGGTGCGCCGCGGCGCAGCCAGGCCAGCTCCTTCTTCATCATGTTCTGCCGCTTGGATTCGGTGACCGCGGCGATGCGGTCGCGTTCCACACGCTGCAGCACGTAGGCGGCGTAGCCGCCCTCGAACGGCTCGACCAGGCGGTCGTGCACTTCCCAGGTGGTGGTGCAGACCGCGTCGAGGAACCAGCGGTCGTGGGTGACGACCATCAGGCCGCCGGAGTTCTTGGACCAGCGGTTGTTGATGTGCTCGGCGAGCCAGGAGATGCCCTCGACGTCCAAATGGTTGGTCGGCTCGTCCAGGATGACGACATCCCAGTCCTGCACCAGCAGCGCGGCCAGGGCCACGCGGCGGCGCTGGCCACCGGAAAGGGTGCCGACCTTTGCTTCCCAGTCCAGGTCTGCGACCAGCCCGGAGATGATGTCGCGGATCCGGGCTTGGCCGGCCCATTCGTGGTCGTCCATTTCGCCCACCACGCTGAAGTGCACGGTTGCTTCGGGATCCAGGGTGTCGGACTGGTCCAGCACGCCCACGCGCAGTCCGTTGCGCTTGGTCACCCGCCCGGAGTTGGGCTCGATCCTGTTGGAGAGCATGCCAAGCAGCGAGGACTTGCCTTCGCCGTTGCGACCCACCAAGCCGATGCGGTCGCCGTCGGAGATGCCGATGGTGACCGAGTCGAAAACGACATGGGTGGGATATTCCAGATGCAGGGCTTCGCCCCCGAGTAAATGAGCCACGATTCCCATTTTACGTTCCGAGGGCAAATCGAGGTCATTGCAGGCTGGCCCGGGCTGTTTAAAGCAGAGAACAAAAGTGAGTTTAGCAACGGTGTTTTGCGATTTCGCACAACGGGCCGATCATGGCAGAATAATTAGCGTGCTTGTCGGGCATGCCCTGCGCAAGCGATTTTCCGCCCTGGTGTAATGGCAACACGCCAGCCTTTGGAGCTGTGCATTCTAGGTTCGAATCCTAGGGGCGGAACCATTGATAAGGCGCCACGGATGTGGCGCCGTTATTTTTTAGTCAATTCAGCACATCCCGGCGCTCGCGATAGACTTGCTCTGAGGTTTACTTCTCTGCCCAAAACCTTGAAACCAATTTGCAGGAGAATGCACTTGAGTGATCAGGTCAATGCACCAGTAGCTGTCATCGTCCTCGCCGCTGGCGCCGGTACCCGCATGAAATCGGCGAAGCCGAAGATCATGCATGAAATTGCAGGTCGGTCCATGATTGGCCACGCACTCCACGCGGCATCGGCATTGCAGCCGCAGAACCTGGTAGCAGTTGTCCGCCACCAGCGCGATCTGGTCGCAGAGCACATCCTGACGCAGTTCCCTTCCATCACCATTGCCGACCAGGATGAGATCCCGGGCACCGGCCGCGCCGTGCAGCAGGGTTTGGAAGTTGTCGACCCGTCGCTTGAGGGTACCGTTGTGGTGACCTACGGCGATGTGCCGTTGCTCACCAGCGAGGTGCTCCAGGAACTGGTGGCCACCCATGAGTCGAACGGCAACTCGGTGACCGTGCTGACCACCGAATTGGATGACCCTTCCGGCTACGGCCGCATCCTGCGCGACGCCAACGGGGACGTCTCCGGCATCCGCGAACAGAAGGACGCCTCGCCGGAGGAATTGGCAGTCAAGGAAATCAACTCCGGCATCTACGCATTCGATGCCCAGATGCTGCGTTCGGCACTGACCGAGGTCACCACCGACAACGCACAGGGCGAGATGTACCTGACCGACGTTCTCGCCATCGCCCGTGAACGCGGCGGCCGCGTCGCTTCCTCGCAGATCGCCGACCGCTGGCAGATCGAGGGCGCCAACGACCGCGTGCAGGTGTCCAACCTGGCCCGCATCTACAACCAGCGCAAGACCGAATTCTGGATGCGCCAGGGCGTGACCATCGTCGATCCTGCGACCACCTGGATCGACGCCGACGTCATGATCGGCCAGGACGCCACGATCAAGCCGGGAACCCAGCTGCACGGCGAGACCGTCATCGGCGCCAACGCCACCGTTGGCCCGGACACCACCTTGACCAACGTGGTGGTTGGCCAGCGCGCTACCGTCAAGCGCACCGACGCCACCGACTCGCGCATCGCTGACGGCGCTTCGGTTGGCCCGTTCGCCTACCTGCGCCCGGGCACTGACCTCGGTGCAGATGGCAAGATCGGCGCTTTCTACGAAACCAAGAATGTCACGATTGGCCGTGGCTCCAAGCTCTCGCACCTCGGCTACGCCGGAGATGCTGAAATCGGTGAATTCACCAACATCGGCTGCGGCAATATCACCGCAAACTACGATGGCGAGAAGAAGCACCGCACCAAGATCGGTTCGCATGTGCGCACCAGCTCCAACACCGTATTCGTCGCCCCGGTGGAAATCGGCGACGGCGCATACACCGGAGCCGGAGCCATCGTCCGCAAGAACGTCCCGGCCGGTGCCTTGGCACTGTCTGTGGCACCGCAGCGCAACTCCGAGGGATGGACGCTGGAAAAGCGCCCAGGCACCCCTTCGGCTGACGCAGCATTCAAGTCCTCGCTGAACTCCTCGGCTTCCGAGTAATCCAGCTACGGACTACATTTCCTCGACAACAACCTCATACGTGATAGCGAAGCGAGCGAGAAAGCAAACCCCATGAGTGAAATCCGCCATAACGTCGACAAAGAGCTGGTGCTGGCCACCGGTCGCGCGCACCCGGAACTTGCCGCAGAAGTAGCCAAGGAACTCGACACCGATCTGCTGCCTTTGAACGCCTACGACTTCGCCAACGGCGAGATCTACGTGCGTTCGGACGAGTCGGTGCGCGGCAAGGACGTGTTCCTGCTGCAGTCCTACCCAGCACCGTTGAACAACTGGCTGATGGAACAGCTGATCATGATCGACTCGATGAAGCGTGCTTCGGCTCGCCGCATCACCGTTGTGGCGCCGTTCTACCCGTACGCCCGCCAGGACAAGAAGGGCCGCGGCCGCGAGCCGATCTCGGCCCGCCTGGTTGCCGACCTGTTCAAGACCGCCGGCGCCGACCGCGTGATCTCCTGCGACCTGCACACCGCGCAGATCCAGGGCTTCTTCGACGGTCCGGTGGACCACCTGTTCGGCTTCCCGCTGCTGGCCGACTACATCAAGTCCAAGGTGGATGTCAGCGAAGTGACCGTGGTGTCCCCGGACACCGGACGCGTGCGCGTGGCCGAGCAGTGGGCTGAGCGCCTGGGTGGCGCTCCGCTGGCCTTCGTGCACAAGTCCCGCGATCTGACCGTGCCGAACCAGGCCGAGTCCAAGACCGTGGTGGGCCAGGTCGAGGGCCGCACCGCGATCCTGATCGATGACATGATCGACACCGGCGGAACCATCGCCGGCGCCGTGCGCGTGCTGAAGGAAGCCGGTGCCAAGGATGTCATCATCGCCGCGACCCACGCCGTGTTCTCGGATCCGGCCGCGCAGCGCCTGGCCGAGTGCGGTGCCAAGGAAGTTGTTGTCACCAACACCCTGCCGATCCCGGAAGAGAAGCGCTTCGAGAACCTGACCGTGCTCTCGATCGCACCAACGATCGCCCGCGCGATCTCCGAGGTGTTCCACGACGGTTCGGTTACGAACCTGTTTGACGGCCGCGCCTAGCAGCCCTCGTTTCGCAAGCCCTCGGCCGGTACCCCTGCGGGTGCCGGCCGAAGGCAGTTAAATCAGCTGTTCATGGTCGTGTCGTCGGACAGCGTTGCCTGCAGCGACTTCTCGATCAGTTCGCGCAGGATTGCCTGGTCCACCGAGGCAAGCCGGGTCAGATACAGGCAGGCTTTGCTGCTCCGGTGCTTGCCGAGCTTCTCCAGCAGCTCCGGCCAGCGTTCGGCAAATCCGCTGGCCAGATAGATGGTGTGGTGGCTCGGGCCGGGAGCAAAGGCCAGCAGCGGCGCGATGCCGCCGTGCCCTGACTCGTAGCGGTACTCGTACTGGCCGAAGCCGAGGATACGCCCGGCCCAGACTACCGGTTCGTCACCGGAAATTTCCTTGAACAGCGCCAGCAGCTCATCGGCTTCGGCACGCCGGGGACCGGTGGCCCGGTCCAGTACCGGTGCAATCGGAAGAGCGGAAGGGGACATTGCTGGCTGCTTGCTGGCCATGGAATTCCTTCCTGCAGCGTTCGTCGGCTGCAGCGGCTTGCGGGACTTGCCTCAACGCTACCCGCCAGCGCAAGGGCCCGCTGTGTTCTGGGTGACAGATTTTCGTCCAGGGGCGTGGGACTGCTAGAATTATTGACTGTGCCCAGGCGAGGGAAACACCAGCGATGGTGGGACCGTTATCGACAAGGCCGGAAAAGCTCTTTCATCTCCTAGATGTTGGTTGCTTCCCGAGTCCACGCAAGGGCCTGAATGAAGCAACCATTTCCTAAGGAGAATTATCATGGCATCTGTCAACCTTGACGCCGTTGTACGCACCGATTTCGGCAAGGGCGCTGCCCGCCAGGCTCGCCGCGACGGCCAGATCCCAGCTGTAGTCTACGGCGCAGGCTCCGAGCCGCAGCACGTCCTGCTGCCAGGCCGCGAAACCACCCTGGCCGTTCGCGACCGCGGTGTTGAGCTGGTTCTGAACATCGAAGGCAAGACCGTCAAGACCACCATCAAGGACATCCAGATCCACGCGCTGAACCGCACCGTTGATCACCTGGACCTGATCATCGCTGCCTAATTCCAGCGACCTAGGTTTCAGCTGAGCATCATGAGTGATGGAACTTGGCTCGTAGCCGGACTCGGGAACCCCGGGTCCGGCTACGCTGGCAATAGACACAATATCGGGCAGATGGTGCTCGACGAGCTGGCCAATCGCGTCGGCTCGAAATTCAAGACCCACTCTTCGCGTTCCCAAGTGGTCGAGGGGCGCATGGGGGTTGGCGGTCCGCGCATCGTACTGGCCAAGCCCATGGTGTACATGAACCTTTCGGGCGGGCCGGTAGCCAATGCCGCGAAGTTCTTCGGCATCGGCGTCGACCGCCTGATCGTCGTGCATGACGAGATCGATATTCCGTTCGACACCATCAAGCTCAAGCGCGGTGGCGGCGAAGGCGGGCATAACGGATTGCGCGATATATCAAAGGCCATGGGTTCCAAGGATTATCTGCGCGTGCGCGCAGGCGTTGGACGTCCTCCGGGCCGCATGGATACCGCCAAATGGGTTTTGCAGGACTTCTCAAAGACCGAGAAGGCGGATCTTCCGTTCCTGATCGACAATTGCGCTGACGCAGTTCAATTGCTGATGACCTCGGGACTGGAAGCCGCCCAGGCAAAATTCCATATCAGCTGATCGCTGCCCCTGGCGGGAGCGGTGAAGCGGGGACCGCTGCGGACTGGACCAGTTCGCAGCGGTCCTCCTCTCGTTAAAAATTAGGAATGCCATGTAGCGAGGCGTTCCTTACTAAGGCCTGACTTAGATGTGCATCGAGGCCCAGAGTGGAATAATTACCCAATGTACCCCTTGCCTAATAGGGCGCCGGCTGTTCTGATGCCGCGTTCGGCCTGGCATCCATGACAATTATTTGGAGGACCACGTGCACACGATTGCCGGTCAGCCAGAAGCACTTGAAGCGTTGACAGCTGGAGAAGTTGAGCGCATCAAGGCCGACTTTGAAATTCTGGAGCACCAAGTCAACGGCGTTGACGTGGTGTACCTGGACTCCGGCGCCACCAGCCAAAAGCCGCGCTGCGTCTACGAAGCCGAGCAGCACTACTACGAGAACGCCAATGCCGCGGTGCACCGCGGTGCGCATTCCCTGGCAGTTGAAGCGACCGAAACCTATGAGCAGGCACGCGAGACGGTGGCCATGTTCATCGGTGCACGCACCAACGAACTGGTCTGGACCGCGAACGCCACCGAAGCGCTGAACCTGATCAGCTACTCGATGTCCAATGCCTCCCTGGGCCGCGGGGGAGAAGCTGCAGCCCGCTTCCGTCTGGGTCCGGGCGATGAAATCCTCACCACCGAACTGGAACACCACGCGAACCTGATCCCATGGCAGGAACTGGCCTTCCGAACCGGTGCCACCTTGCGCTACGTGCCCATCACCGAAGACGGAGCGCTGCGCTACGACCTGCTCGATGAACTGGTCACCGAACGCACCAAGCTGGTGGCCTTCACCCACGTGTCCAACGTGCTGGGAACCATCACCGATACCCAGAAATTCGTTGATGCCGCCCGCAAGGTCGGCGCCTTGACGGTGCTGGACGGATGCCAGTCCGTGCCCCATCTGCCGGTCGACGTGAAGGCCCTGGACGTGGACTTCATGGCCTTCTCGGGCCACAAGATGCTCGGCCCAACGGGCATTGGCGCACTCTACGGACGCGAAGAACTGCTCAACGCCATGCCGCCATTCCTGACCGGTGGATCCATGATCACCGTGGTGGACATGGAGCATGCGCAGTACATGCCATCGCCGCAGCGCTTCGAAGCCGGTACCCAGCGCATTGCCCAGACCCACGGCCTGGCCACCGCAGTTGCCTACCTGGACGAAATCGGCATGGGCCGGATCGCGGCCTGGGAAGAGCACCTCGGGGCGATGCTCTATGAGGGCATCTCGAAGATCGATGGCGTGCGCGTCTTCGGCCCGGCCGACGCCCAGCGCATCGGCACTGTCCCGTTTGAAGTGATGGGGGTGCACCCGCACGATGTGGGCCAGTACCTGGATTCGCGCGGCATCGCGGTGCGCGTGGGCCACCACTGCGCGCAGCCGCTGCACCGCGCCCTGGGCGTGAATTCCACGACCCGCGCCAGCACCTACCTGTACAACACGGAGGCAGACATCAAGGCCCTGCTTGAGGCCTTGGGCTCCGTGCGCGAATACTTTGGAGTCTAAATGAACGAATTGGATCAGCTTTACCAGCAGGTCATCCTGGACCACTCGAAGCGCCGGATCGGTTCGCCGCTGGTTGAGCTCACCGAAGGGCTAGTGCACGGCGAATCGCATCAGCACAACCCGATCTGCGGCGACCAGATCCGGGTCCGCGTCGAGCTGGATGACCAGGACCATTTCACCTCGATGAGCTGGGAAGGAGATGGCTGCTCCATCTCCATGGCCTCCGCTTCGGTGCTGGCAGAGATGCTGCCGGAACTGACCAAGGAAGAATTCCTTGGGAAGCGGGACTATTTCCGCGAGATGATGCGCTCCAAGGGAAACTTCGAGCCTGATGAGGACGTGCTGGAAGACGCCGCCGCCTTTGTCGGCGTCTCCAAGTTCCCCGCACGCGTCAAGTGCGCCATGCTCGCTTGGGTGGCCGCCGAGGTCGCCATGCACGAGGCGCACAAGTAGTAGGAAAACGAAATAGCTCGGGCGTCGGCTTTCACTTGTGAAAGCCGACGCCCGAGCTATTTCTTCAGCATTCCAGCGGGCTAGTTCGCTTCGTCGCCCTGCTGGTATACGTCGGGGATGCCATCCTCGTCGTCGTCACGGGTCTCTTGCTCGTGCAGGACCTTGTAGCGGCGGTTGCGCGGAATCAGCCACAGGGCGCCGAGGATCGCGGCAAGGAACGATCCGGCGAGGATCGCTACCTTGGCGTGCTCGTAGTGCGCGGACTCCAGCCCGAAGGACAGTTCGGAAACCAGCAGGGAAACAGTGAAACCGATGCCTGCCAGTAACGTGACGCCCAAGAGATCGCCCCAGCGGGCATCCTTGTCCAGCGAGGCCTTGGTGAATTTGGTCACTACCCAGGTCGAGCCCATGATGCCAATCGGCTTGCCGAGCACCAGACCCAGCACGATGCCCCAGAACACCGGATCGGTGAGCAAGCCGCCGCTGCCCTGCTCCGGGGAAATGACAGTCACGCCAGCGGCGAAGAAGGCGAAGATGGGGATGCAGAAGCCGGAGGACAGCGGCCGGAAACGGTGCTCGAATTGTTCGGCCAGGCCGATGCCTTCGCGGCCGTCGGTGCGCTTGACCGGGACGCAGAAGCCCAGGATCACACCGGCGATGGTGGCATGGATGCCAGAACCGAAGACGAAGATCCAGGTGATGATGCCCAGAGGCAACAGGATGACCCACGCGGCCCACGCCCGCTTGGCGAAGAACTTGCCAAGGGAACGGGCAAGCACCGTGAACAGGATGATGGGGATCAGCGACAGGCCCAGGTAGGACAGGTTCAGATCGTCGGTGAACACGACGGCGATGATGACAATGGCAATCAGGTCATCGACGACGGCCAGGGTCAGCAGGAAGATGCGCAGCGCCGCGGGAAGCGCCGAGCCGATCACCGCGAGCACCGCCACGGCGAAGGCAATGTCGGTTGCGGTCGGAATGGCCCAGCCGCGCAGCAGCTCGCCGCCACCGGACATGGACGCGATGGCGACGAAGATCAACGCCGGCACCAGCACGCCGCCGAAAGCGGCTGCTACCGGAACGGCCGCAGTCTTCACATTGCGCAGATCGCCAATGACGAATTCTTTCTTCAGCTCCAGGCCGGTCAGGAAGAAGAACACCGCCAGCAGCGCATCGGCGGCCCAGTGGCCGACGGACAGATTCAGGTCCACGCCGAACAGGGTTGGGCCGAAGTGGAAATCACGCAGTGCGAAGTAGGAATCGCGCAGCGGGGTGTTGGCCCAGACCAAGGCCAGCAGGGCGCCGGCGATGAGAACCATGCCGCCGACGGTTTCCTTGCGCAGGATGTCGCCGATACGGACTGATTCGTTATAGCTGGGGCGCGAAAACAGGTTCTTGCCGGAACCCGAAGACGGAGTTTGGCTCATGCGTTTAACTCGCTTACTTCGTTAAATGAATATTTCTCGCCGACCAGACTTCCCGGCACACCTGCATTCAACACTAGCGCGAACAGTGCTCCAGAGCACAAATCCCCGGACGTATTGCGAGATATCGCACGTCCGGGGACTGAGGTGTTGCGTAACTATTCGCTAGGCCTGCTTCGAGAGCCAGGCTTCGACCTGGGCTGCCTGCAAATTCAGTGCCTTGCCAAGGTATGGCTCCGCAGCCGAAGCCAGCTTGCCGCCGATGAACGGAATCGAGGAAGAAACCTTGGCATCGATGGAGAATTCGGAGGTTTCGCCCTGCGCCGTGAGCTGCTCGGTGCCGCTGACGTTCACCGGAACGCCGGCAACAGAGATCTTCACGGTGGCCGAGCGGTTGCCGGCAGCATCAGGGGCGGTCCACTGGTCCACCTGGGTGATCTCGATGGTTGCGCCAACGAACTTGCGGGCGATATCCGGGACGCGATCGGTGGGGACCGAACGAACGGTGGTCACGGTGAAGGCGCCGGCGGTGTCACCGTTCACGGAGAAGTCGGTCAGGGAACCGTTTGCCACCTTGGTCAGGTGCTCGGCAAAGCCGCGATCGCTGAGTGTTGCGATGACCTGGTCTGCAGGGTGGGCGATCTGAGTGCTTGCGTTCAATGCCATGAAAGCTAATCCCAATCTGGAAATCTAAGTGGCCGGGCAGCAAAAGTGCAGGCCCGGCGACGGACAGTATTAACCCTATCCGCAAAGGCGCATTGGGTAGGCTAGGACTGCACCCAAAACAACATATTGACGTTTCGGCCGTGGATAATCATCGACGGCCGGCGCTCGTGGTGTCATATCGGCGCACCGCCGCACGAAAGCACCGAGCCAAGCGTCTGCATGAGAGGACCCGAACCCCCATGAGCCTAAGCGGACTTCATGATTTCCTGCGCGAAGAACCTTCCTTCAGGCGCATTGGGCAAAGCGCCGCTCATGACTACCATGCACGCAGCGAAGAACTGGAAATCGCCGCCCCGCAGGGCATGCGCCCCATCCTCTCGGCGCACATCAGCCAGGCACTGAGCCGCAGCGAGCATCCGGGCGTGACGCTGATCGTCACCGCGACCGGCCGCGAGGCGGAAGAGGTCTCCAGCTCCCTGGGCGCCTTCCTCCCGGCAGGGCAAATCGCCGAATTCCCTTCGTGGGAAACCCTGCCCCATGAACGCCTTTCGCCACGCAGCGATACCGTGGGCCGCCGGCTGGAAGTGCTGCGCCGGCTGCACGACCGGGACGAGAGCCTGAATATCATCATCGCGCCAATCCGTGCTGTGCTGCAGCCCTTGGTCGCAGGCCTGGGCGAACTGCGCCCGGTGGTACTGGAACTGGACGCCGAGCCGGGATTCGACAACGTCATCAAGGACCTGGCGGCCGCCGCCTACGCCCGCGTGGACATGGTGACGCACCGCGGCGAGTTCGCTGTGCGCGGTGGCATCATTGACGTTTTCCCTCCGACGCTGGACCATCCGGTACGCATCGACTTCTTCGGCGACCAGATCGACTCGATGCGCTACTTCGCCATCGCAGACCAGCGCTCCACCGATGACCCCGGGCCTACGCGGATCATCGCCACGCCCTGCCGCGAAATGCTCATCACCCCGCAGGTGATGAGCCGGGCCGCGAACCTGAAGAACCAGTTCCCGGCCGCCCAGGAAATGCTCACCAAGATTGCCGGCGGCATCGCCGTGGAAGGCATGGAATCCCTGGCTCCGCTGCTGGTGGACAAGATGGTGCCGCTGCTCTCGCTGCTGCCCGAATCCTCCATCGCGCTGGTCATGGAACCAGAGCGGGTGCGCGCCCGAGCCCAGGACCTGAATGCCACCAACGCCGAGTTCCTGGCAGCCGCGTGGGCCTCGGCCTCGGATGGGGCCAGCGCCCCGCTGGATCTGGCCACCGCCGGGTCTGAACGCAAGCTGGCCACCGGCGACTTCGCCTCGCTGGCCGAAACGGTGGAGCACGCACGCGCCGCCAAGGTCTCCTGGTGGGCGATCACCTCACTGGGCGCCGATGACGAACTGGATCTGGGTGCCGCGACCATCCGCGTGCCGGCCCGCGAACCGCACGGCTACCAAGGCGACATCGAGGCGATGATGGAATTCATTGCCGGGCGGGTCAAGGACCAATGGCGCTTTGTCGTGGCGACCGAGGGACCGGGCCCGGCTGCCCGCCTCTCCGAGCTCTTTGCCGAATTCAAGATCCCAGCGCACCGCGTGGATGACCTGTCCGCCGAGCCAACCGCCGGTCTGATCGAGATCACCCAGGCCACCGCCGGCCGAGGGTTCGTCTTCGAGGAGCTCAAGCTGGGCCTGCTCACCGAAGCAGACCTGCTGGGCCGCTCCAGCGCCTACCCTAACCGCAAGGGCCGCAAGCTCACCGTCAAGCGCAAGCGCAATGCGGTTGACCCGCTGAGCCTGGAAGCGGGGGACTTCATCGTCCACGAGCAGCACGGCATCGGCAAGTTCGTTGAGCTCATGGCCCGCAAGGTCAACGGCTCGGGCAAGGACGCCAAGCGCGAATACCTCGTGGTGGAATACGCCTCCTCCAAGCGCGGCGCGCCGGGGGACCGGCTCTTCGTCCCGATGGACCAGCTGCATATGGTCACCCGGTATGTCGGCGGCGAAGCGCCGACCCTGTCCAAGATGGGCGGCTCGGACTGGGCCAGCACCAAATCCAAGGCCCGCAAGGCGGTCAAGGAGATCGCCGGCGACCTGATCAAGTTGTACTCGGCTCGCATGGCCAGCCGCGGCCACGCTTTCGCCCAGGACACCCCGTGGCAGAACGAGCTGGAGGAAGCCTTTGCCTTCATCGAGACTCCGGATCAGCTCACCGCCATCAACGAGGTGAAGTCCGATATGGAGAAGGAAATCCCGATGGACCGGCTGATCTCCGGCGACGTGGGCTTCGGCAAAACCGAGATTGCGGTGCGCGCCGCGTTCAAGGCGGTCCAGGACTCCAAGCAGGTGGCCGTGCTGGTGCCTACCACGCTGCTGGCCTCCCAGCACTACCAGACCTTCACTGAACGCTACTCCGGGTTCCCGGTGCGCGTGAAGACGCTCTCGCGCTTCCAGACTGCCAAGGAATCCAAGGAGATCCTGGCCGGGCTGAAGGACGGCAGTGTGGATATCGTCATCGGCACCCACCGCCTGCTGAGCAAGAACGTGGAATTCAAGAATCTGGGCCTGGTGATCATCGACGAGGAACAGCGTTTCGGCGTGGAGCACAAGGAAGAGCTCAAGAAGATGCGCACGAACGTGGACGTGCTGGCGATGAGCGCCACCCCGATCCCGCGCACCCTGGAGATGTCGCTGACCGGCATCCGCGAAACCTCCACCCTGGCCACCCCGCCAGAAGAGCGGCACCCAGTGCTGACCTATGTAGGTCCGCGCAGCGACAAGCAGATTTCCGCTGCCATCAAGCGCGAGCTGATGCGCGATGGCCAGGTGTTCTTCGTGCACAACCGGGTCAGCTCCATTGAAAGGGTGGCGGCCGAACTGCGCGAACTGGCTCCTGAAGCCCGCGTGGAGGTGGCCCACGGCAAGATGAGCGAATCAAGGCTTGAACGGATCATCCAGGACTTCTGGGAAAAGAAATTCGATGTGCTGGTCTCCACCACGATCATCGAAACCGGCCTGGATATCTCCAACGCGAACACGCTGATCGTCGACCGGGCGAACAACTACGGCTTGTCCCAGCTGCACCAGCTGCGCGGGCGCGTGGGCCGCGGCCGCGAGCGCGCCTACGCCTACTTCCTATGGGATGCGGAGAAGCCGCTGGGCGAGATCGCGCTGGAGCGGCTGAAGGCCGTGGCCGCGCACAACGAGCTGGGTTCGGGCTACCAGCTGGCCATGAAGGACCTGGAACTGCGTGGAGCCGGCAACCTGCTCGGCGGCGAGCAGTCCGGGCATATCGCCGGGGTGGGCTTTGACTTGTACCTGCGCCTGGTCGGCGAGGCCGTGGCCGATTACAAGGGGGAAGGCGAGGAAGAAGCCACCGAAATGAAGATCGACCTGCCGGTCAATGCCCACCTGCCGCACGATTACGTGCCAGGCGAGCGGTTGCGCCTGGAAGCGTACCGCAACATTGCGCAGGCCGAGACCGATGAGGCGCTCGCCGAGGTCCGTGATGAGCTGGTGGACCGCTATGGCAAGCTGCCGGTTCCGGTGGAGAACCTGATGCGGGTGGCGGCCCTGCGCATCCGTGCGCGTGCCGTGGGACTGCATGATATCCAGCAGATCGGCAACCACATCAAGCTGGCCCCGGCAAAGATCGAGGACCTGCCTGCTTCGCGCCAGGTGCGCTTGGAACGCCTGTACCCGGGGGCTGCGAACAAGCCGGCGCTGAATTCGATCTTCATTCCGAAGCCGAAGACCTCGCCAATCGGCGGCAGGGATCTGGCCGACGGGGAGATCCTTGAATGGGCAGAGAAGCTGCTCTACGCGATCTTCGAACCCACCCCGGTGGCTGTGGCGAAGGGGTAGCGTACGCTCGGCGTCTTGCGTCGGCAAACGCAGGAACTAGCAGAACGAAGCATCGGGAGTTGTCCGCAGCTCCCGATGCTTCGTTGCGAAGCCAGCCGGCGGCACCGGCAGGGCTGAATTCTCCTGGAACTGGTGCCCCCTGCCATTTTTAGCGTCAGCAACCGCCATTCGCCACGGATTGATGGGTAAAAAAGACGGGCGATGAACACCATGCAATCCATCCATTTCTGGCCTCGCTGACCACAAAATGGCGTGGCATCGACCGTAGAGTTACCTGACCATCGAGGCTATGGCCGCCGTGCATGCACTGAGAACTGGCGATCACCCCCAGAGCTTGTCGCAAGCTTCCAGCACGCGACGCTTGGCGGTCCGAATACCGATGAGCGGGTATTTGGACAGGGGCTTCGAGGGGATATCGTTTCCGAGGTAGTCGATCAAAATGATCACGGCCAGTACGGGAATGGAAAACAAGCTCAGAAATGACAACAAGAGCGCGTAACCTTTTCCTGGGGCTTGACCTTGGTTTCGTTCGAACCGGATCCCTGCCGCAAGCGATCCCACACTGGTTCCCTTGACATGCGACGCGAAATTGACGATCGAAACAAGTGAATCCCAGGCGATGACCAACACCAGATCGTTGCCGGTGTCCAGGAAGAGCGCTCCCCACGCCGGTAGCCATATTAATAGCGAATCAACGAATATCGCGGCTATGGCGGATGGCCAATTCACGAAGCGTTTGCGGGGTCGACTCAGCGAATAACCATCGCATGCCTGCTCACGGCATTCGCCAGCCCAGCTAATGTGTCCATCGCGTGAGGCTGATGCACAGGCGACAGCAAAATATCCTGCCCCTTAACTGTCGATACCTTCTGTTGCCGGGCGTCGTCTGCCTGGCCGCATCTGGGGGCCGGGGCGAACCCTCAGCGGTTCTTGGGCGGCCGGCAGTCCTCTAGCTCCTGCGCGTAGCGGCGTACCGGTACTGCATATTGTTGCAGGGTCGGTGCGAGTGCCGCCAGCGCGGTTTTCAATGCCGCCGACTCTTCCCCGGCGTCGAAGAGCGCGAGGGCCAGGAACGCCTGCGCATCGGCATACAGCGGGTCATCGGGGTCGACCTCGTCGAGAGCCTTGGCTGCTAGTGCCGGTTCACCGATATTCCTCAGGCTGCTGCCGAGCTGGATACTCGCCTCGCTGCGCTTGGCCCTGCTCAACGTCCCGCTGTCCAGCGCCGTTTTGTACAGCGGTATTGCATGTACTTCCTCGCCGAGGTAGTCGTGCAGGCTGGCCAGTTCGAATGCCGCGTGCCCTGCGGGAATCGCGGGCTCCAAGAGAATACCCAGCTCCGCACGCAATGCCGCGGCGTCCTTGCCCTGGGCCGATTCCCAAAAATCATCGATCCGTTGTTGCCAAGAGTCCATGCCCATCTCAATCCCTGCTGCGCACATGCTGTGCCAAGGCGACGGTCGACTGGGTCGGCAGCGCACCGTGGAAGTCGGCGGGGCGGGGCCCGCGCAGCGTGCGCAGCGCATAGACGATGACCACCAGATCCACGACCTCCTGCAGCAGGGCTCCGGTCACCGCCGGAATCACACCGGTTGTGGCGACCAGCATGAGCCCAACGCTCAGCCCGATGCCGATCCAGATGGCGCTGTGCGCCACGCTCAGGGTGTAGCGGCTGATGGCCATCACCTGGGCCACCGGTCCGAGCGAATCACGCAGGACCACGGCGTCGGCGGCCTGCCCGGCCGCGGTGGAGCCGCGCGAGCCCATGGCCATGCCGATGTCCGCGGCGGCCAGTGCCGGGGCGTCGTTGGTGCCGTCGCCCAGCATCAGGACCGGCCGGGGCTGCATGTCCTTGAGCAGCTGGACTTTCTGCCCCGGGCGAAGCTCCGCTTCGACCTTGCCGATGCCCACCTGGGCGGCGACGCCCAGCGCTGTCTGTTCCACGTCGCCGGTGAGCATGACCTGGTTTTCCACGCCGTGGTCGCGCATCCAGCGCAGCACCGCGGAGGCTTCAGGGCGCGGTGCGTCGGCCATCAGGATCACGCCGGCGAAGCTGTTGTCCACCGCGACGTAGGCCGCGGACTGCCCCGGCTCAAGCTCGACCCGCTCCAGGGCAGGGTCCATGGCGGCGATGAACGACGGCTTGCCCACAGCTACCCGACGCCCGTCGGCCAGGACGCTGACGCCGTTGGTGGCCACTTCCTGCGCGTCTTCGGCAGGAAGCAGCGGCAGCCCCCGGTCGGCAAGCGCAGCGGTCAGGCCCGCGGCCATGACATGGGTGGAGAACTGCTCGGCGGAGGCTACCAGCTGCAGCAGTTCGTCCGGATCCAGCTGCGTCTGGATGCCGACCAGCGCGGGCCGGCCTGCGGTCAGGGTACCGGTTTTGTCGAAGGCAGCGCTGCGGACCTTGGCGAGCTGCTCGAGTACGGCCCCGCCCTTGACCACCACACCTTCCTTGGACGCGCGGGACATGCCGCCCAGGAAGGCGACCGGCACGGCAATCAGCAGGGGACAGGGGGTGGCGAGCACCAGGACCTGGGCGAAGCGCACCGGGTCTCCGGACACCGCCCAGGCGATGCCCGCAATCAGCAGGGACAGCAGGGTGAAAGGAATCGCGAACTTGTCGGCCAGCCGCACCACCGGTGCCTTAGAGTCCTGTGCCTGCCGTACCAGCGCGATGATCTGCTGGTACTGGCTGTCGCTGCTGCGTCGCAGCGCCTGCAGGTAGACGGCCTGCGATCCGTTGACCGACCCCGACATCACCTCGGACCCCCTGGCATGGATCACCGGAAGCGGTTCGCCGGTCAGCGAGGATTCATCGAAGCTTCCAGCCTCGGAACGCATCAGGCCGTCGACGGGAACCAGCTCGCCCGGACGCACCAGCAAAAGGTCGCCGACCTCCACCTGTTCCACCGGGACGTCGGCGACATCCTGACCGGACTCATCCGCGGCGAGGTGGGCCTGCAGTGGGGAGCGGTTCAGCAGCGCGGAGAGCTCGCTGGTGGCCCGGCGCTGGGCGAAGTCCTCCAGGGCTTCGCCGCCGGAAAGCATCAGCACGATGATCAGGGACGCCAGGTACTCGCCGACCAGCAGACAGGCGATAATCGCCACCAGCGCCAGGATATCCAGTCCGTAGTGGCCGCGCAGCAGGTCCTTGACCATCCCGGCGCCGATCCATAGCACGGCGCCAGCGATGGCAATCCATGCGATCCACCGGCTGGCGGCGTCCATGCCGGCCAAGGCGGCGGCTCCCGTGGCGAGCAGGGCGATGACCGCCGCGGACAACAGCGGATAGCGTCGAATCAGTTGTCCCAGTATCACGATGTCTCCCTATCGACCGGTCAGCGCCTGTGTATCGAATAGTCTCACCATAGCAATGATGGCTGGTCCGGAGCCGGGATTCGTCTGGCGGTGAAGTCCAACAGGGGAGTCGTGACGGTAACTTCAAACAGCTCTTCAGAACCGCCTAGGAGTCATGATCGGGATGCTGATCATCACTATTCCGGTTGAGTTCCGTTTCCTTCGTGGATCTCCTGATCAGCTTATAGACCACGATGGCCAGAACCACGGTGATGACCAGGGGGAGGACGTAGAAGACAACTACTTCATACGCGTTGGGTATTAATGGATTCATGCACCCCCACACTACAGGCAGGGGACGTCGGCCGTGCTGGAATCTGGTCCCAGGGCCGGGGCCGAAGGCCGGTTAAGTAACAGCGGGGAGGCCCGTAGGCCTCCCCGCTGTGATGAAGTGTTTTACTTCTGGAATTCCGATGCTGCTGCAACCAATTCCTCGGCCTTGTCGGCGCGGCCCATGAGGTGCATCGGGATGGCGAAAGCCAAGAACATCAGAGCGAAGCTGACCAGGGTCGGCCACCAGGCAACCTCAAGGGTCCAGTAGCCCAAGGTGTAAACGCCAGCCGCGAACAATACGAAGAAGATCACGAAGCTGACGATATTGCCGACAAGGCGGCCTTCACCGGAATGGGCAGTGTTCTTGCCGTTCGAGTACACTTTTTCTCCTTGGGAAACAGATGGGGGCGAATTCCTAGTAGCTGGAACCGCTTTGCTCTCCTTCTAGGATAGCAACTCCTGAGCTAGAACCTAGCCGGGTTGCGCCAGCTGCAATCATTGCCCGCGCGGTTTCAACGCTGCGCACGCCGCCCGAGGCCTTGACGCCCATCTCCGGGCCGACGGTCTTGCGCATCAGCGCCACATCTTCAACGGTTGCGCCACCGGTGGAGAAACCGGTGGATGTCTTGACGAAATCGGCGCCGGCGGCCTTGGCAGCCTCGCAGGCCAGGACCTTGGCTTCCTCGGTGAGCAGGCAGGTTTCGATGATGACCTTCAAGATGGCCCCGCCTTCATGCGCAGCCTGCGCAATGGCGAAGATCTCGTTCACCAGGGCATCGCGATCGCCACGCAGGGCGGCGGCAACGTCGATGACCATGTCGATTTCGTTGGCGCCGTCGGCAACAGCGTGCTTGGTTTCGAAGACCTTGGTGTCGGTGGCCGAAGCACCCAGCGGGAAGCCGATGACCGAGCAGGTCAGCACGTCCGAGCCTTCCAGCTCACGCGAAACGGTTGAAACCCACAAAGGGTTGACGCAAACCGACTTGAAGCCGTACTTCTTGGCCTCGTCGCAGATCTGCACCACCTGTTCGCGGGAAGCATTCTGGGCCAACAGGGTGTGGTCGATGTAGCTGGCGATCTCGCGGGCGCTTAGTTCAGTCATCATTTCCTCTAGCAATAAAGATTTCAACCATTTCAAATGAAGGTCTCGAAGGGGTAAGCCTAGTTGGCATTCAGGAAAGCTGCCAATTCTTCCTTGATGGCCAGGACCTTCGCAGTGGCGCGCTGGCGGGCCTCGTGGACCTCGGCCGGATCATCGACCGGTTCAATGGTTTCCAAGTAGCACTTGAGTTTCGGCTCCGTTCCCGAGGGGCGGACGATCACGCGGGAACCGCAGAACGTATGCAGAACCATGGCATTAGTCGCAGGCAGCTTCTCGGTGCCCTGGGACAGGTCGGTGACCTCGGAAACCTCGGAGCCGCCCAGCGTTGCCGGAGCGTCATTGCGGATCTTGTCCATGAGCGCGGGGATCTGCGCCAGGTCGGTGAAGCGCAGGGAGAGCTGGTCGGTGACGTGCACGCCGTGCTTGGCCGCCAGCTCATCGAGGCGGCCGGCAATGGTGCTTCCGGCTGCCTTCAATTGCGCTGCGAGATCAGCCAGGACGATGCCAGCTGAGATTCCGTCCTTGTCGCGCACCAGATCCGGGGCCACGCAGTAGCCAAGGGCTTCTTCGTAGCCGTAGCCGAGGTCCTCAACGCGGGAAATCCACTTGAAACCGGTCAAGGTTTCCTCGTGCTCGCGTCCGGCATCCTTGGCAATGGCTGCCAGCATGCGCGAGGACACGATGGAATTGGCCAGTTTCTTGCCCTCAGGCAAGGTCTTGGAAACCTGGTCTCCGAGCAACCAGCCGACCTCGTCGCCGCGCAGCATCCGCCAGCTGCCGTTATCTTGGATCGCCGCCGCGCAGCGGTCGGCATCCGGGTCATTGGCAATCACCAGATCTGCGCCCACCGTGCGGGCCAGCTCGAGCGACAGGTCGATGGCCCCGGGTTCTTCGGGGTTGGGGAACTTCACGGTAGGGAAGAGCGGATCCGGGTGCTCCTGCTCGGCAACCATGTGAACGTCGGTGAATCCGGCGTTCAGCAGGGCTTGGCGCATGGTGTGGCCGCCCACGCCATGCATGGCCGAAACCACGATCCGCAGGTTCTTGCGTACCGAGTCCTGCGGCTGGCCAGCGTCGATAATCGGGCGGATGGAAGCCAGGTAGGCTGCTTCGATGTCGCCTTCTGCGCCGGCTGCGGGGAGCACTTTCCAGCCGTTTTCGGCGCGCGGGATCTGCGCCACCGGCTGGCCGTGGTCGATCAGCGAAGCGATCTGCGCATCGATCGGGGAGACGATTTGGGCTCCGCGACCCGACTCATCGGTGATCTTCCCGCCGACGTAGACCTTGTAGCCGTTGTCCCGCGGAGGGTTGTGGCTGGCCGTCACCATGATGCCGGCTTCGGCACTGAATTCGCGCACGGCCCAAGCCAGCACCGGGGTGGGCAGTGCCGAAGGCATCAGCAGCACCTCGAACCCGGCCGCGGCGAAGACGCCGGCCGAATCCTTGGCGAAGACATCCGAGTTGAACCGGGCATCGAATCCGATAACCACCTTGGGCGTGTACTGGCCATTGGCCTTCTCGGCCAGGAAGCGGGCGATGCCCGCCGCGGTGCGCATGACCACCACGCGGTTCATGCGCATCGGGCCGGCGCCCAATTCGGCGCGCAGTCCGGCTGTGCCGAATTCCAGCACGCCGCTGAAGCGGTCGGCAATGTCCTCGAAGGCCAGCGCGTCGCCGTCATTGACGCGCTGGATCAGCAGTTGCAGTTCTTCCTGCGTTTGCGGATCGGGATCCTGGGCCGCCCATTGGCCCGCCGCGTCAAGCAACTGGATTTTCTGCGTGTGGTTCACTGATTTCCCTTCAAAGGACACTGACTGCTTGCTGCGCGCTAAGTACGCGAGGCCTAGAGCTTCGCGATGATCTGCGCCAGCAACTTGGAGATGCGCGGACCGGCTGCCTGGCCGGCTTCGATGACTTCCTCGTGGCTCAGCGGAACCGGGCTGATGCCGGCGGCCAGGTTGGTCACCAGCGACATGCCGAAGATCTCCATGCCTGCGTGGCGGGCCGCGATGGCTTCCAACGCGGTGGACATGCCGACCAGATCCGCGCCGATGGTCTTGGCATACTGCACTTCGGCCGGGGTTTCGTAGTGCGGGCCGGTGAACTGCGCGTACACGCCCTGATCCAGTGTCGGATCAACGGAGAGCGCAATCTCGCGCAGGCGCGAGGAGTACAAGTCGGTCAGGTCGACGAAGGTCGCGCCCTCGAGTGGGGAGGTGGCCGTCAGGTTGATGTGATCCGAGATCATTACCGGGGTGCCCGGATTCCAGTCTGGATTCAGGCCGCCGCAGCCGTTGGTGAGCACCAGCTGCTCGCAGCCGGCAGCCGCCGCGGTGCGGATCGGGTGGACTACCGCGCGGACGCCGCGTCCCTCGTAGTAGTGGGTGCGGGCACCCAGGACCAGTACCCGTTTGCCGGTGGAGGTCAGGATCGAGGAGATGCTGCCCTTGTGGCCGGGTACGGCCGGGGCATGGAAGCCTGGAATTTCGGTGGCATCCAGGGTGTGGGTGGTTTCGCCGATGAGTTCGGCGGCCTGGCCCCAACCGGAGCCCAGGACCAGCGCGATGTCGTGTTTTGCGACGCCGGTCTGTTCGGCGATTGCCTGGGCAGCCTGCGCTGCCAGGACCTGTGGGTCATTTTGCATATCAGTCACGGGAAATACGCTACCGCTAGCGGGGCGCTTTGTCAGGTGAAACTAGTGCTTCAGAATCAAAATCACGTTCCGGGATTGTGCTTCGATGTGCGCAATTACCCGGCATGGTGAACAATGGTGATTGTGAGCGCAGATCGTAGGAATGAAGCAACCCGTTTAGTTATTCTCGGCGGAGGACCAGGCGGCTACGAAGCCGCCATGGGCGCAGCCCAGTTGGGTGCCAATGTCACCGTCGTGGAACGTGCAGGCATGGGCGGTTCGGCGGTGCTGACCGACGTCGTGCCTTCCAAGACCCTGATTGCCACGGCGGATGCGGTGCGCCGCGTGAAGCACGCGGAAACCTTTGGAGTTCACGTTGACGGACTCGACTCGGCCGTCACCGACTTCTCGGTGGTGAACCACCGACTGCTGGACCTTGCCAAGGAGCAGTCCTCGGATATCCGCACCACCCTTGAACGCGCCGGCGTGCGCATCGTGATCGGCGAAGGCCGCCTGCTCGACGACCACACGGTTGCGGTATCGCACCCAGATGGTTCCGAGCAGGAAATCGAAGCAGACGCCATGCTGATTGCCGTGGGTGCCCACCCGCGCGAACTGCCTACCGCCAAGCCCGATGGCGAGCGGATCTTCAACTGGACCCAGATCTACAACATGAACGAGGTGCCTGAGCACCTGATCGTTGTCGGTTCTGGCGTGACCGGTGCCGAGTTCGCTTCGGCCTACAACTTGCTCGGGGCCAAGGTCACGCTGGTTTCCTCGCGCGACCGCGTGCTGCCCGGCGAGGATGCGGACGCAGCGGGCGTGCTGGAAGACGCCTTCAAGGAAAACGGCGTCAATGTTGTTTCCCAGGCCCGCGCCGAAGGCGTGGAGCGCCAGGGCGACAAGGTACTGGTTACCTTGGCTGACGGACGCGTGCTCGAAGGCAGCCACTGCCTGGTTGCCGTGGGCGGCATCCCTAATACCGCCAACCTGGGTCTGGAAGAAGCCGGCGTGCAGCTGACCGACTCGGGTCACATCAAGGTGGATGGCGTTTCGCGCACCACCGCAACCAACATCTACGCAACCGGCGACTGCACTGGCGTATTCGCCTTGGCTTCGGTGGCAGCCATGCAGGGCCGCATTGCCGTGGCGCACCTGCTTGGCGACTCGGTCAAGCCGTTGAATCTGGATCTCGTGGCGTCCAACGTCTTCACCTCCCCGGAAATCGCTACCGTGGGTGTTACCCAGCGTGCGGTGGCTGAGGGCAAGTACCAGGCCAACATCATCAAGGTTGACCTGAACACCAACGCCCGCGCCAAGATGATGAACGTGGACCAGGGCTTCGTGAAAATCGTTTCCCGCAAGGGCTCGGGCACCGTCATCGGCGGTGTCGTGGTTGCACCGCGCGCGAGCGAGCTGATCTACTCACTGGCACTGGCAGTCCAGAACAGCCTGCACGTTGACGACGTGGCTGAAACTTTCACCGTGTACCCGTCGCTGTCGGGTTCGCTGGCTGAAGCGGCTCGCCGCCTTCACCGCCATCGGTAGGTCCTGACGAACCTTTCCAGGCGGCATCCGTCCTCATATTGGGGCGGATGCCGCCTGAGCTTTTTAACGCTTCTGCGATTGAAGCAATTGGCTCCCTCGCCTCCTGACCGCAGTGCCCCTCAGTGCATGGGTATTGCCCAAGCCGACAGGGCGGCGCTGCCACCAGTCAACAAGTGCGTCAGGGCACTTTCGCTTGCACCCCGATTCAGCCTTATCGTAGGGTTGAAGCATGCATTTGCTATTCCTCTGACAGTTGATCATTCGCCCCGTCCTCGTTGATTATTCCGAGCTAACGGCGGCCGCTCATTTTCGACTCCGAAGAGTCGCTGTCATTCGCGCGCCCACCCGGCCTTTTCGTGCTTTTGCGCGCCATTTTGAAGGAATAGAATGCCTACCCTTACCAAGCGCCTGCCCGCGCGCCATCGCGCCCAATTGGCAGTTTCAAACGTCACGGTCATGCGCGGAGCAGTACTCGTGCTCAACCACCTCGACCTGACCATCACCCCCGCATCTCGAGTAGCAATTGTCGGCGAGAACGGCCGCGGTAAATCCACGCTGCTCAACGTGCTCGCCGGCCGGCTGTTGCCGGATGACGGCACCGTCAAGCTCGTGGGAACGATTGGCGTAGCCGACCAGGAAATGCCTGCAGGCGACGAACGCACCGTAGGCCAAGCCATCACCGAGTCCATTGCTGAACCGCTGTCGGTGCTTCGCGAGCTCGCGCAAGCCGCAGAAGACATGGCCTTGGGCGCCAGCGGTGCCGCAGACCGATACGCCCACGCGCTGGAAGCCGCGGATCAGCTGGATGCGTGGGACGCCGAACGCCGGGTGCAGATGGCACTCGAAGCCCTCGACGCCGAAACGAATCAGGAGCGCCTGCTGCGGGACCTGTCAGTAGGGCAGCGTTACCGCGTGCGCCTAGCGTGCCTGCTCGGTTCGAATGACGATTTCCTGCTGCTTGACGAGCCCACCAACCATCTCGACAGATCCGGCCTGGACTTCCTGAGCACCCAACTGAAAGCCCGTGCAGGCGGTGTCGTGGTCGTGACCCACGACCGGGCACTGCTCGCCGATGTTGCAGAAACAATTGTCGATCTGGACCCAACGCATGACGAACGCATCAGGATCTATGGAAACGGATACTCCGGGTACCGCGAAGGCCGAGTTGCTGAACGTGAACGCTGGGAGCAGGAATATGCCCGCCAGCAAGCTGAACTTGCGCGTTTGCAGGACAGCCTTTCCGCTGCCCAGGACCGGCTCGTTTCCGGATGGCGTCCGGAGAAAGGCACCAACAAGCACGGCCGTGCCACCCGTGCCGGCGGACTGGTTCAAAGCGTCCATCGCCGGCAGGAAATGCTTGAAGAGCATGCGGTAACCATTCCCGAACCACCCTTGCAGTTCCACTGTCCTCAGCTTCCGGGCAAGGGTGGACCAGCTCTGCTCGCCGTAGTGAATCTCAGTTCGAAGGATCGCCTGGCCCAACCCTTGTCGTTCACGCTGGCCCAGGGGGGACGGCTTTCGGTGACGGGGCCGAATGGTTCCGGGAAATCGACGCTGCTGGGCATGATCGCCGGATCGCTGGTGCCAGATGCCGGTTCGGTTCGGGTGCAGCACGGGGCACGAATGGGGTTCCTGAGGCAGGAGAGCGAGCTGGATCTCACGCACAGGGCCAGTGACATCTACGCGCAGCACGTAGGAAAGCTGGTTGCCGGCGGGGTTCTGGCAGACTCGGAAACCATTGACCTGGCGCAGCTGGGCCTGCTGCGCAAAAGCGAAACGGCCAAGCGCGTCGGTGAACTGTCCATGGGGCAGCAGCGGCGGCTTGACCTTGCATTGGTGCTGGCAAGCAAGCCGCATCTGCTGTTGCTGGACGAGCCGACGAATCACCTTTCCATTGCACTGGTTGATGAACTCACCGAAGCATTGGGCAGCACCCGCGCTGCCGTTATTCTCTCGACGCATGACCGGCAGCTTTTGCGTGATGTGGAGGACTGGACAACGCTTCGTCTGGATGCGATGACTGGAGAGGAGGTGCAGTCATGAGCAACAAGGAAACTGGCACCCTGCGGACCTTCCGTCCGCTGCTCACCCGAGACTATCGGCTGCTCTTTGCCGCCGTGGCTCTTGAAGTCTTCGGCACAGGCTTATGGACCATCGTGATGGTTTTCCAGGTCATCGAGTTCAACGAAAGTCCTTTGGCTCTATCTGCGGTGGCGACCGGACTGAGCCTCGGGCTGTTCACCTGTTCGGTCCTAGGCGGGATCATTGCCGACCGCTTCTCGAAACGGAAAATCCTGGTCATCGTGCAGGGAGCCACCGCACTGGTGATGGCAGCTACGGCAGCATTGTCGATGACCGGGATGATCGAGTTGTGGCATATCTGGCTGACCTCCTTCTTCATGGGAGCAGGCAGCGCGTTCTTCTATCCTGCGTACAGCGCCTATCTGCCCCAGGTGCTTCCGCCAGAACAGCTGCTGGCAGCCAACGGGCTCGAAGGTGCGGTCCGCCCGTCCATGGGCCAGGGCTTGGGCCCAGCGGTGGGAGGACTCGTTGTTGGCGCATTTTTCCCTGCCATCGGCGCGGCCCTCGTCGCAGTGTTATATCTGCTGGCCTTTGCCATACTGCTTTTCCTCCGGCGGCAAGAGGAGCCCAACGCCAAGGCAGGCTCGACAGAGAAGAGCAGCCTGTTCGATGATCTGCGTTCGGGCGTCAAGTACGTTGCGGGGACCCGATGGTTGCTCTGGACGCTCATCTTCGGTTCCGCTCTTGCACTGATTGTCCAGGGTCCTATTGAGGTGCTCTTGCCGTTCCTTGCTCGAGACCGGTTCGACGATGCAGAAGCAACCTTCGGTTTTCTCCTCGCTGCCTATGGCATCGGCGGGGCGGTAGGTTCGCTCGTGGTTTCGTCGATGAAGCTGCCACGGCGCTATCTGACCTTCATGCTGCTGTGCTGGGGCGGCGGAACCCTGCCGCTTGCAGTGCTCGGACTGGCTTCCCAATTCTGGGTGATGCTCGGGGCATTGTTCTTTGTCGGTGCAGCGACCGGGGCTGGAGTAGTCATTTGGGGTACCTTGCTCCAACGGCTGGTGCCTCTCGAAATGCTTGGACGCGTCGCGAGCCTTGATTTCTTCGTTTCCATAGCGTTCATGCCTGTTTCCATCGCAGTTGCCGGTCCGCTGTCCCTGGTTATGCCCGTGGAAACGATATTCATTCTCGCGGGGGTCGTTCCAGCGCTCATCGCAGTCCTCGCCATCGCGGCGGGAAAGATGCGCGCCACCGAAGAGCAGCACCGGCTAGAGGCTTGACCCGGTCCATGGTGAATCGGACTAACGACAGCTGAATCGATCCACCGGCATCGCTTCGATCTGAACCACAACTACGTGGGGCAACGCCAGCCCGCCAGCATGACTTTTACGAGTCAGCTGGCGGGCTGCCGTTGCGGATATCAAAAAGGAAATCGATCCAAACTACTCGTGCTCACTGGGCCTGTTGAACCTGAGGGCGAACGCCAGCGAAGTCCTGAAACGCGACATGTTTTCCCAATACCCGTAATACAAGATGTTGTGACTCCATTCACTTTGACGAACCACTCTGATATAAGTGTAGAAACTGTTTTCTCAGGTCACGTCTCAATATGTGGAAGTGCATATTCGCGCTAGTAGACCCGTGAATTGCCGATCTCGGTTCAGGTTCCATTAACTACGTGTCCAAATAATGGACATCAATATCCGAATGCTGGTCACCGAGGTTTACGATTATGACAGCAAAATTGAACATCTCACTCGTACTTTCACTCTAAGGAGCAGCCTCACATGTCGCAGGCTAACCAAGCAGTGGCGCCGAAGGAAAACACCCGCGGTCGCGTGCTGTTCGCCAGCATGATTGGCACCACTGTCGAATTCTTCGACTTCTATGCCTACGCCACCGCGTCGGTTCTCGTTTTCCCAGCCCTGTTCTTCCCCAACGCTTCCACCATCAACGCGATCCTTTCCTCGTTTGCGATCTTCGGTGTGGCATTCGTGGCTCGTCCGCTGGGTTCGATCATCTTCGGCCACTACGGCGACAAGCTCGGCCGCAAGGGCACGCTGGTAGCCTCGTTGCTGCTGATGGGTATCGCTACCTTCCTGATCGGCTTCCTGCCGCCGGCTGCCGGCCACTGGACCGTATTGGCTCCGACCGCACTGGTGCTGCTGCGCTTCGCCCAGGGCCTGGCGCTCGGCGGCGAGTGGTCCGGTGCGGCGCTGCTGGCAACCGAGAATGCTCCGAAGAACAAGCGCGCCATCTACGGCACGTTCCCTCAGCTGGGCGCCCCAATCGGCTTCATCATTGCAAACCTGATGTTCGTGGCCCTGCAGACCTTCTGCACTGCAGAACAGTTCATGGCCTGGGGTTGGCGCGTTCCGTTCTACTTCTCGGCAGTTATGGTGATCATTGGCCTGTGGGTACGCCTGAAGCTGGTCGAATCCTCCTCCTTCCAGAAGGTTCTGGACCAGAAGAAGGTCGTGAAGTCGCCATTCGCGGTGACCATGAAGAAGCACTGGCGGCCAACCTTGGCAGGTACCTTCATCATGCTGGCAACCTACGTGCTGTTCTACCTGATGACCTCCTTCACCCTGACCTACGGCACCCAGCCAGCCAGCGTCGAGCAGGCGACGGCTGCCGCTGAAGCCAAGGGCAAGACCTTTGACGCATCCGGCTTCGTTCCAGGCCTGGGCATTGAACGCCCAACCTTCTTGACCATGCTGATCATCGGCGTTGTCTTCTTCGGCATCTTCACCGTGGTTTCGGGCCCGTTGGCTGAGAAGTTCGGCCGCCGCAAGTTCCTGATCTGGGTCACCTCGGGCATCCTGGTCTTCGGACTGGCATGGACCTTGTTCTTCGGTCCAGGCCAGGGCGCTGCCATGGCCGGTCTGATCATCGGGTTCACCCTGATGGGCCTGACCTTCGGCCCGATGGCCGCCTACCTGCCAGAGCTGTTCCCTTCGAACGTGCGCTACACCGGCTCGGCCGTTGCCTACAACCTGTCCTCGGTGATCGGCGCGGCCCCTGCCTCCTTCGTGGCTGTGGCCCTGTGGAAGGCCGGTGCCGGCAACACCTTGGGTGTTGGCCTGTACCTGGCGCTTGGTGCGGTACTGACCCTGGTTGCGCTGTTCATGACTCGCGACACCTCGGACATGGACATGGAAGAATGGGTCGAGTAATTCGACAGCTTTGCTGAGTGAACGGCTCGGCGAATCATCTGGCAATGATGATTCGCCGGGCCGTTTCCCATTGCCGCCGAGCATGGGTGAAGGCGAGATGAATGAGTGCCCCGCCCTTACAACTTCATGCACGGCATCGAAGCATGGGACACGACATGTTCAATACCGAAGGGGAGCGCTCATGCGTATCGCAGTTGCGGGAGGCACCGGTGCCATCGGCACGCTGGTGGTGGAACAGCTCAAGAATGCAGGCCACGAACCAGTGGTGCTCGCACGGTCTGCGGGATGCGACCTGACGAACCGCAGCGCGGTCGAGCAGTGGCTGGTTGACTGCCAAACGGTCATCGATGTTTCCGGAGCCAGCACCGCGAGCGCGGCGGCCTCCATGCGTTATTTCACCCAATCGACGGCCAACCTCGTCAGCGTAGGACGCGAGTCCGGGGTGCAGAACCACGTGGCGCTTTCAATCATTGGCGCAGCCACGGTGGATTCTGGCTACTACGCCGGCAAAGCGGCGCAAGAGCGGATGCTGCAAATGCTTCCCGGCGGTTACACCCTGCTGCGCACTGCACAGTTCCACGAATTCATTGGCCAGAATGTCGGCCGGCTGGGCGCGGGGCCGGTGCAGATGGCGCCGAAAATGCGGATGCAGCCCATCGCAGGCAGCGAGGTGGCCGCCGCGCTCGTTGCCCTTGCCGGGGGACCCGCACAGGGTGTGGTGCTAGACCTTGCGGGACCGCAAGAGGAATACGCTCCCGACTTGATTGCCAAGTACCTGAAATCCCGCGGCAAGTCGCCAAAGATTGTTGAAGTGCCTGTTCCCGGTCTCATGGGCAAGGCAATGCGCGATGGGCGACTGCTGCCCGGCAGTTCCGCCAGGCTAGGCCACGAAACATTCGAAGCCTGGCTCGCTCGGCAGTAGCCTGGGTCTGCCCGAATTCCCACCTCTGCGTGGCCGTGACAAAACTGGCGGATTCTGCAAGCATCACATCATGGACGACAAAGAGCCTTATGTTCCTTATAACCCCACGCCTCGGGACTTTCCCGGTTTTGCTATGCCGTCTTCGGTGCCGCAGGGCATGCGGCTGGAGCTGAGCCGTTCAAGGATCAAGGATGGGCAAGACGAGAACTTTGGTGCCTGGATGGAAACGCTCAATAATCGCTACGACGAATGCGAAGCATCCCTATCCGCGCAGCGGGCCGCGCTGGAAGCAACCTTCAAGCATGTGGAAGCCGATGGTTCGGTGTGGATCTACCACCTGAGCTTGGTGGGCGAGAACGGAAGCGGGCTCGATACCGAACAAGATATCGATGCGACCCACGAAGCGGCTAGCCGCCAGGCGAAAATGCCAGGTTGGGAAGAACTTGAACCGAAGTTCCTGCTCATGCCCGATCATCTCAGGGCATCCATGGTGCACTGGGCAGAGCATGGGCAGGCGCCAGGATAGAAGCAGCGGGCTGAAAGAAAAACACCTGAGGGCCTGGACAATTCTGTCAAGGCCCTCAGGTGTTCATGGCGGGTCCTACTTGGTTTCGTCGATCGACGCGATGACGGCGCCCGATGACAGGGTCTCGCCCGGAGCGATGTCCAGGCCGCTGACTACGCCATCACGGTGGGCGGTAATCGGCTGCTCCATCTTCATCGCTTCCAGCACGACAATCAGATCACCCTGGGAAACGGTGTCGCCATTCTCGACGGCAACCTTCACGATGGTGCCCTGCATTGGCGAACGCAGCTCTGCGCTGTTCGCGCCAGCGGCGCCGGCTGCCTTGCGGCCGGGCTTGCGCTTCTTCTTGCCTGCGGCCTTCTCGGCACCGTTCGAGGATACGGAGCCCAGCGACGAGGGAAGGGTGACTTCCAAGCGCTTTCCGCCAACCTCGACGGTCACGCAGGTGCGTTCTTCCTCGGCTGCCTCCTCGCCGCCCATGGGCATAGGGTGAGGCTCGATGACGGTATCGAATTCGGTTTCGATCCAGCGGGTGTGGACCTTGAAGGATCCCTCTTCCGGAACGAATGACGGATCGCTCATGACTGCGCGGTGGAATGGCAGCACGGTGGCCATGCCCTCGATCTGGAATTCCTCCAAGGCGCGGCGTGAACGGGCGGCGGCGATTGCACGGGTCGGGCCGGTCACGATCAGCTTGGCGATCATCGAGTCGAAGTTCCCCGAGACGGTCTCGCCCTGCTCGATGCCCGAATCCACGCGGACGCCGGGGCCGGTTGGCAGATTCATCTTGGTGATGGTGCCGGGGGTCGGCATGAAGTTGCGGCCGGCATCCTCGCCGTTGATGCGGAACTCGAAGGAGTGGCCGCGCAGTTCGGGGTCGCCGTAGCCCAGTTCCTCGCCACGGGCGATGCGGAACTGCTCGTGCACCAGGTCCATGCCGGCGATCTCCTCAGAGACCGTGTGCTCGACCTGCAGGCGGGTGTTGACCTCGAGGAACGAGATCACGCCGTCCTGACCCACGAGGAATTCGCAGGTGCCGGCGCCGGTGTAGTTTGCCTCGCGCAAGATGGCCTTGGACGCTTCGTACAACCGGGCGGTCTGCTCTTCGCTCAGGAACGGGGCCGGGGCTTCCTCTACCAGCTTCTGGTTTCGGCGCTGCAGCGAGCAGTCGCGGGTGGAAACGACAACCACATTGCCATGGGTATCGGCCAGGCACTGGGTCTCCACGTGGCGCGGTGCATCCAGGAAGCGTTCGATGAAGCATTCGCCGCGGCCGAAAGCCGCGACGGCTTCACGGACTGCCGAATCGTACATCTCGCCGATTTCTTCGCGGTTGCGGACAACCTTGATGCCGCGTCCGCCACCGCCGTAAGCGGCCTTGATCGCCAATGGAAGTCCGTGCTCGTCGGCGAAGGCATACACCTCTTCCGCCGAGGCCACCGGGTCCTTGGTGCCGGGCACCAGCGGAGCGCCCACCTTTTCAGCGATGTGGCGGGCCTTGACCTTGTCGCCGAGCTTGTCGATGGATTCCGGCGAAGGACCGATCCAGGTCAAGCCTGCGTCGATCACGGCTTGGGCGAACTCCGCGTTCTCCGAGAGGAAGCCGTAGCCAGGGTGGATCGCGTCGGCGCCGGAGCGTTCGGCGGCGTCCAGGATCTTCTCAATGCGAAGGTACGATTCAGCGGCGGTGGTGCCGCCCAGTGCGTAGGCCTCATCAGCCAGGCGCACATGCATCGCATCGCGATCCGAGTCGGCATAGACCGCAACAGACTCGATTCCCTCGTCGCGGGCGGCACGGATAATACGCACTGCAATCTCGCCACGGTTGGCGATAAGCACCTTCGTCAATGGATTCATCATGAACCTTGTCTTTTAAAAATAGGGTTTCTCAGCTTAGAGCCTATCGTTTTTGTGGGAACTATATGTAGTTATCGCCTAAAACGAGGGTGTTAGGGTGAAATTTTTAGAGGAATCCTACAAAGCTGCCTCGCTCTATGGCTTCGTTGCACCCGCCCGATATGGCCTGCGGCCGCTACCACCCGCCGGGCCATGGAGGGAACGCCGCTTTCCGCTTGCATGTCGGAGGTGCTGGCATCTGCCCTATCCGTCCTGTGCCGGTCGAACTAGGCTGTCGATACTATGAAAAACAAGGAGGCCGCCGTGGGAAACCGGAGAAAGGCGCTGTGCGCGCTGCTCGCTGCTGGAACGCTGGCACTGGCAGCCTGTTCCAGCGGGACCGGAATTCCGGCGCTGGACCGAGAACCTGGCGAAGCTGACCAGTGGCCAGGCGATAAGAGCCAGCTGGAAAACCTTGATTCGCAGTCCGTGCGTTTCCTGGTGGCAAATGGCGGTGCTGACTACTTCGCCGTCGCTTCTGCCGATAAGCAGACTACCTGCCTCTTCAAGTTCGTCGATGGAGAAGACTCCGCCGCTGGCGGATGCGGCGGAGCAGGGGGTGCGGATGCCATTGTTGAGGTGAATACTCCCGAAACAGCGATGATGCTGGTCCGGGCCGGAACTGACATCTCGCACTGGGAAGATGCGGGGTGGACCAGGATCCACGAGAACGTTCTCGTGTTCTAGCTGGGTGGCTGTCATGGAATTCCTGAAAGGCCGATCAATCCAATCTGCCTTGCGCTCCGAGGGGCCCGCCCATGCCGGTGCCGCGCCCGGGACAGGCAACTGTGGACGGGACTTCATGCCTTGGCAAACCCACGGGGCATCCAGCCAAGCCAATGCGCTTTGGATTCAGCGTGGAGCGGGCTCGGCAGCTACGCCTGCCGCTCACGGTGGCGCCTGACTGCCGCGCGATTGGCGCAGCGCACAGAGCAGTAGCGCTGGCGCCCGTTGCGCGTCACGTCCACAACCACGTTGGTGCACGGTTCCGCTTCGCAGCGCCGCAGCCGGTGCATGCCTCGGGTGGTCAGATGCAATGCCGTGCCAACGCAGAAAACCGAGCGCAGCACCTGGGGCAAGCTCTGGCCGTCATCGCGATAGTGCAGGTGCCATCCCTCGTCATCATGGTCCACCAGGCGCGGATAGGCTGAAGCGCGAGCGGCCTGCACATTGAGCAGCCGTGCCCGTTCGGAATTCGAGGGCGCGTCAATGATGTCCAGCCAGTCATCCACCACCGCACGCGTTTGGACGTAGTCCGAGCCAAGTCGCGGAAAGGGCATGGTCATGCCGTGCTCACGGGCGCGTCGCTCGATGCCATCGCGGTCCGCGGGCCAATCATTGGCCAGCGATGCGGCCAGCAGCACCGCATATTCTCCGTAAGGGTTGAGTTGCATAAGAAGATTACATCATGCTGGAGCCATGACTACTGCACAGCACATCCACGCCGCTGGTTCCCGGAAAGAAGCTGATCTCCACGAGCACAGCTGGCAGACCGAATCCAGCCATCCGACGTCCACTGGAATTGTTGAATACCTCCAATGCCGCCGATGCCGGCGCCGCATCATGCGCCAGCGCAGCTTCGCCGAGGAGCAGATGCTGCTGAGCAAGGAACTGCAGGCATGAAAAAGGTGCCTTCCGCCATGCAGCGGAAGGCACCACCATCCGGCAAGAGCCGGGCTATTTCCAGAGATCCACGAGGCTGATCCCGGCCTGCGCCAGCAGGCCGCGCAGCACGAAGACATCCAAACCTACAACGTTCTGGAAGTTGCCTTCGATGGACTCGATGAAGGCCGCGGCCAGCCCATCAATGGTGAAGGCTCCGGCACAGGGCAGTGGTTCCCCGCTGGCTACGTAGGCCTCGATCTCGGCATCGCTCACGGTGGAGAAATGCACCACGGTCGACGAGACCTGGCCGCGGGCCTGGACTGGATCGGCGGTATCGATCAGCCAATGGCCCGAGTGCAGGATGCCGGTGGCACCGCTCAGCTGCTGCCACCGTTCGCGGGCCACCTGCGCGGTGTGCGGCTTTCCGTAGGCCACGCCATCAAGCTCGAAGACCGAATCGCAACCCAGCACCACGGTGCCATCCGGCTGCCCGGCCTGCGCCACATTCTCAGCCTTGGCACGGGCCAGCAGCAAGGCGGTCTGCGCTGGCGACTGATCGCCATCGCGGTCCACCGCGGCGGCAAGCACTGCGTCTTCATCCACCTCGGATACCTGGGTGGTGAACATGATGCCGGCATCGGACAGAACTTTCTTGCGTCCCCAGGAAGCCGAAGCCAAGAGCAGCCGGGGTTCGGGATTCAGCTGTTCGCTCATACTGCCGCGTTCTCCTTGGTCTGGTCCTGGCTGGAGCCGTCTTGGGAAGCGTTGTCCTCGGATTCCAGCATTTCGTTGAGCTTCGATCCTTCCACATCAACGTCGGGCAAGATCTTGTCCAGCCACTTGGGCAGGTACCAGGCCTTGTCGCCCAGCAGGTGCATGACTGCAGGAATCAGGGTCATGCGGATGATGAACGCATCGAAGAGCACACCGAAGGCCAGCGCGAAACCGAGCGGCCGGATCATTGCCAGGTGCGAGAACACGAAGCCGGCGAAGACCGAAATCATGATCAGCGCGGCGGCGGTGACCACCGGTGCTGCCATCGAGAAGCCGGAACGGACGGCTTCCTTGGCAGGCTCGCCGTGGGCGTAGCGTTCGCGCATCGCCGAGACCAGGAAGACCTGGTAGTCCATGGCCAGTCCGAACAGGATGCCGGTGAGCAGGATCGGCAGGAAGGACAGCAGCGGACCTGGAACATTGACATCGAACAGCGCGGAGAACCAGCCGAACTGGTACACCATGACGCTGGCGCCGAAGGCGGCCGCGAGCGAAAGCAGGAAGCCGCCGGTAGCCAGCAGTGGGACCACTACCGAGCGGAAGACCAGCAGCAGCAGGATCAGCGACAGGCCAACCACGATGCTCAGGTATGGGACCAGCGCGGAGGTGACCTTCTCGGAGACGTCAATCTGTGCGGCAACCTGGCCGGTCAATGCAATATCGGCGCCGGTGGCTTCGGAGAACTTCGAGTAGTCTGCGCGCAGCTCGTGCACCAGCGCCTCGGTGGCTTCCGAGGACGGGCCATCGGTAGGGATCACCTGGATGGCGGCCAGGCTGCGGTCGTCGGTCATGGTGACCGGGATGGCGGCCACGACACCGTCGTATTCGCGCAGCAGGTCAGCCACGTCGAGGCTCTTCTCCTCGGCTTCGCGCTCGCTCAGCCCGGCCGGCAGGTCAGCCAGGACCAGCAGCGGGCCGTTGTAGCCCGAGCCGAACTTGTCGCTGGTCTGCTCGTAGGCCTGGAAGGCCTGCGAATCAGCAGGTTCAGCACTGCCATCGGGCAATGCGGTACGCATCTGCGTGGCCGGCAGGGCGATGGCACCCAGAACGACGACCACCAGCAAGGCCACTGGGACTGCGATCTTCGTGACCATGCGCACCCAGCGGGTGGAGACCGATTCCTTGACCTTCGGATTCTCGGCATCGGCGGCGGCTTTCTTCCGGGCCCGCTTGGATACCAGCTTGTTGCCAGCCAAGGACAGCAGCGCCGGCAGCAGGGTGATGTTCAGCAGCACCGAGCACAATACGGTGAACGCGGCCGACAGGCCCAGGACGGTCAGGAACGGAAGTCCCGGGACAGCCAGTGCTGCCAGCGCAATGATCACGGTCAGGCCGGCGAAGACCACCGCGTTGCCGCTGGTTCCCACTGCGCGTGCAATCGATTCTCCGACCTCCATGCCGGACAGCAGCTGCGAGCGGTGGCGGTGGATGATGAACAGCGCGTAGTCGATGCCCACCGCCAGGCCCAGCATGAGCGCCAAGGCAGGGGTAATCGAGGCCATGTCGATCAGCGAGGAGAACGCCATGGTGGTGCCCACGCCGGCGCCCACGCCGAGGATCGCCAGCAGCAGCGGCAAGCCGGCGGCAACCAAGGTGCCGAGCATGGCCAGCAGGACGATGGCGGCGATCACCACGCCAACGATTTCCGAAGCGCCGAAGACCTGGGACATGTCCTGCATGATCTCCTTGGAGAACAGCACCTGAACCCCATTGGCCTGCGGCCCTGCAGCGATGGCCTTGATCTGCTCGCGGTCATCGGGAGTCAGGGCATCGGTCTGGACCTTGAAGCTTACCTGCGAAACTGCGGTGCTTCCGTCCTCGGAAACGAAACGCATGCCGGAGCTCGCGCCCACCTGTCGGGAAGCGAATTCCAGCTCAGCACGGCCGGACTCCAGGTCCTTCAGGCCCTGCTCGACATCCTTTTCGCCCTGCTCGAGCTCGGCGGTCTTTTCCTTGATGGTCTTTTCGCCGTCTTCAAGCTGCTTCTTGGCTGCTGCCAGTTCAGCCTTGCCTTCAAGGAACTGGGCCTTCTTGGCATCGAATTCACGCTGCCCGGCTTCCAGCTTGGCGCGGCCTTCATCGAGCTCGGCCTGGCCCTGGTTCAGCTTCGCCTTGTTGGTGGCGATTTCCTTCTTGGCTGCATCCAGCTGCGCTTTGGCTGCATCCAGCTGGGTTTTGGCGGCATCAAGCTGGCCGCGGTTGGCTTCCAGTTCCTTGTGGCCGGCCTTGGCCTGGGCCTGGCCGGCGTCGAGTTCCTTGCGCGCGGCATCAAGCTGCTTCAGGCCTGCCTCTGCCTTGGCGATCTGCTCCAGCGCGGCGGTGGCCTGCTTCTTGACGGCGGTAGCTTGACGAACGGCATCTTCGGCCTTGGGCTTCGCTGCTTTCGCAGCAGCCAAGCTGCCTTCTTGCTTCGCTAGCTGCTCGGTGTATGTATCAATTTCTTCTTGGTTTCCAGCGGCCTCGGCTTCGGCCAAGAGCCGCTGGGTGTTCTCGATCTGGGCAGGCAGATTCTTGATCGCCGCTTCAGCTTCGGCCAGGCCTGCCTGTGCCTCGGCCAGTCCGTCCTCGGCAGCCTTCAGGCCCGCGGTGGCTTCCTTCTTGCCGTCGGACAGGTCTGCCTCGAATTCCTTGCGGGAGGAGTCGCCGAGCAGCTGGTCCATGCCAGCCTGGTATTCCTTTTCGCCCGCGGCCAGTTTGGCATCGGCGGCTTCGAGCTTCTTCTCGCCAGCCTCGAACTGTTCCCGGCCCGCGTCGTATTCGGCCTTGCCGTCCTTGTATTGGGCCAATCCGGCCTCGTACTTCGCTTCGCCAGCCTCCAGCTGCTCGCGGCCGGAGTTCAGCTCACGCTGCCCGGCATCCAGCTGTGCGCGGCTATCGGCCAGCTGCTTTTCGGCTGCGGCGATCTGCGGTTCAGCATCCTGGATTTCCTTCTGCCCGTCGAAGTACTGGGCCCAGCCTTCGGTGAGCTCCTCACGGCCATCCTTGAGCTGCACCTTGCCATCGGCAATTTGCTCCTTGGCATCGTCCAGCTTTTTCTGGCCGTCAACCAGTTCCTGCTGCGCCTTGTCCAGCTCAGGCTGCGCCTTGTCGAGCTGTTCCTGCAATTCGAAGGGGCTCATGGCCTCGATGACCTGGGAATGCATGCCCAACTGGTCCAAGGACTCGGCGATGGCCTGCTTCTGGGTTTCATTCAGCGGCCGGTCCGAGCTTTCGCGGAACACGATGGAGCCGGAACCGCCGGCGAGATCCGGAAGTTCTTCCTTCATCCGGTCCAGGGTGCGCTGGGTTTCGGTTCCCGGAAGGGTAAAGGTATTGGACAGCTGGCCCATGAACAAGCTGGCGCACAGCCCAATGAAGATGAAGGCTGCCAGCCACATCGAAATGACGCGGTAGCGGTGCAGGTGTGCCCATCGCGCGAGGCGGTAGAGGAGGGAAGCCATGAGCTTAGATGTCCTTCATGGTGCTAGTCCTGGAAAGCGGCAAGGCCTTGAAACCCTCGTCAAGGGTTTCCATGGCCTGGGTAATCAAGGAATGGAAGACGGAAATGAGTTCGGGGGAGATGTCCATGCCGACAGTTTCGGTGGCGGGCAGACGTTCGATCCACTCGTCGAAGGCGGCTTGGCCTGCGCCGAGCAGCGCATGGGTGAAGACCCTGACGGTGAAGGTATTGGCGTGCGGATAGCGTCGGGCCACCTTCTCGATGACTTCAGTGGCGGCTGTCTGCCATTCATTCATCATGGCGGGGAAGCCGCAGTTGGCACCTTCGGTCCGCAAGAACGCACCGAAGTGAGCCACCTGTCCGAGCAGCCGCGCGACATCATCGGACTTGAGCGCTTCGATGATCGCTTCCACCAATGGCATGGAATCAGTCAGGTCGCTGATGGAATCCACCATGGTTCCCAGAACCTGATGCAGCGGATAGGAATAGACCGCATCCACCGAGGGGAAGTAGTTGAAGAGCGTTCGCCGGGAGATTCCTGCCGCCTCGGCGATCTGGGTCGCAGTGAGCGCGGTGCCAGAGCCGTGGCGGAGCAGATCCGCGACGGCTTCGACGATGGCTTGTTTCGTCGCCTGCTTGTTCAGTTCGCGGCGGGTGCCGGTACTTGGAGAAGTCACATGATTACACTACGTGCAAAGTTGCACTCTGTGCAAAAGGAGTGGGCGTGACCTTAAACAAGAAATCGGCGCACGGGCGAAAATGCCCGTGCGCCGATCATCACCAGCAATGCCTACTTGGCCGCGGCTGCCACAGCATCTGGAGCCGAGATGCTTTCGTCGGCAAAAGGATTGCCATTGCGTGGAGCGTTGTACATGTCGATGTCCAGGATGCCCTCGCGCTTGGCGACAATGGTTGGAACCAGTGCCTGTCCCGCGACGTTCACCGCGGTGCGGCCCATGTCGATAATCGGGTCAACGGCCATCAGCAAGCCGACGCCTGCCAGTGGAAGGCCCAGGGTGGACAGGGTCAGCGTCAGCATCACGATGGCGCCGGTGGTGCCTGCGGTTGCCGCCGAGCCCAGGACGGATACCAGGGCAATCAGGAAGTAATCGGTGAGCGAGAGCTCGACGCCGAAGAACTGGGCAACGAAGATGGCGGCGATCGCCGGGTAGATGGCAGCGCAGCCGTCCATCTTGGTGGTGGCGCCCAACGGCACCGCGAAGGAAGCGTAGCCCGAAGGCACGCCGAGGTTGCGTTCGGTGACGCGTTGGGTCAATGGCAGCGTGCCAATCGACGAGCGCGAGACGAAGGCCAGCTGCACGGCGGGCCAAACGCCCGAGAAGTACTGCTTGATGGACAGGCCATGAGCACGGACCAGGACCGGGTACAGCGCGAACAGCACCAGTGCCAGGCCGACATAGATCGCTACGGTGAATTTGCCCAGCGCGCCGATGGTGTCCCAGCCGTAGGTGGCGACAGCGTTGCCGATCAGGCCAACCGTGCCGATCGGTGCAATGCGGATGATCCACCAGAGGACCTTCTGGATGATCGCCAAGATAGAAGTGGAGAACGCCAGGAAGGGTTCTGCTGCCTTTCCGACCTTGAGTGCGGCGATGCCCACAGCAATGGCAATCACCAGGATCTGCAGGACATTGAAGCTGATCGAGGTGGTGGCGGTGGCATCATCGGCAAGCTTGGTGCTGGCGCCCAGGCCCAGGAAGTTGGCTGGGACCAATCCGGTGAGGAAGCCTAGCCAGTCGCCGGTCTTGCCGGTGTAGTCATCCGGCATGTCCTGGCCGGTATTCGCTCCGGGGCGGAAAACGGTGCCGAGGACCATGCCGATGACGACGGAGACCAGAGCGGTGATGGCGAACCACAGCAGGGTCTGCCATGCGAGCCGTGCTGCATTGGTGACCTTGGCGAGGTTGGCAATCGAGGCGACAACTGCAAAGAAGATCAGCGGGATTACCGCGGTGCGCAGCAGGGCTACGTAGCTGGATCCAATGATCGACAGGGCTTCGCCCAGGCCGTTGGGCTCTTCGGCGGTGCTGCCGGTGTACTTGGCCACGAGGCCCAAAAGGAGACCGACAATCAGTGCCGCAATGATCTGCGGTCCGAAACTGGTCATCCAGCGGGGAAGCTTAGATGCAGGTGCGTTAGTAGACATGCGTTCAAGATTAGGGTGCTCATCTGCTTGGGCAGGAGTCAATGTTACTGAACATGACGATATTTCGTTGTTTGTGCTTCATTGCACTCCAAAGCGGTGCCGGGGGTCACAAACCCGGCGAAACTACGCGAGAAATGAAAGGTTCCTTGGGCGCCGAAACAAAGTTCGCCATTTGGGAAATTCTGCGTGTCGTTTATTGTTTCTGGACTATTTGCCTTGACTGTGCAATGGAAAGTCAGATCACTGCACGCATCTCGGCTTCCAGTCCTCTTGCCGACGCGAGCAGATTGCGCATCACAACCAGCAGCCAGGTGGCGGCGCTGCCGAACGCCACGGTGCCAGCGACCATCAAGAATACGCCGGGACCGCCGGCGCCGACGATCGCCAGCAAGTGAAATCCCAATCCCAGGACCAAGAAGGTGGCGATCGCGGATGCGCAGATGATGGTGGTGACCCAGCGCAATGAACTATTCTCGAAGATTCTCTGGCGTTGAACCTTTGACAGCAGTATCCAGATGCAGGCCAGGGCAACCTGCAGGCATATGGTTCCCGCCGTCACCACCCATCGGTATGGGGTGGCCAGATAGGCAACTTCGGGATGGATGCTGACGGACTCTGCGATAAACAGCGGCAAAATCAGCGTCTGGGCCAAGAGTGCGCCGAGGAAGATAGCGATCAGCGAAGCCCGAAGCAGAGCAATGGCAGAATTCGTCATACGATTGATTATCAATCATAATCTATCGATTATCAATAGTCTCTGTCGAGTGCATCGCGATTTCACGCTACTGGACTCCGTGATTCGGGGCGGTGATCTCACACGCAGGGCCTGCCAGCCTTGATCTGTCGGTGTCTTGTGGAAAGGTAGGAGCCAGCAAAGCGGTGCGAATTTATTGCCTTGGTCCATTCCGGAGCGGAAAGAAGGAAACTAATGCGCGTATACATCACGAGTGTCTTCGTCGATGACCAGGCGAAAGCCAAGGCGTTTTATACCGAGGTGCTGGGTTTCAAGGTGAAGCGCGACATTCCCGTCGGGGAGTACAGCTGGCTGTCCCTCGTCGCTGCCGACCAGGAAGAAGGTCCTGAAGTCCTTCTCGAACCGGCGGCGCATCCAGCGGTCAGGCCATACCGCGCGGCGCTGAAAGCCGATGGCATCCCGGCAACGTCTTTTGCCGTTGATGATGTCCAGGCGGAATTCGAGCGCTTGGGTTCATTGGGGGTGGAGTTCACCCAGGAGCCAATGGACGCAGGTCCCGTGATGGTGGCGACCTTTGATGACACCTGCGGCAATCTGATCCAGATTTCCAGCTACAAGGCGTAATGCAAATTGGCGGCCCTGCAATATGCAGGGCCGCCAAAATGCATTGCTGGTAGCTACTTGACCAGTGCGCGCTTCAGGGTATCCAGGCCCACTGAACCGAGCTGCAATGCCGCGGTGTGGAAATCCTTGAGCGAGAAGTTCTCGCCCTGGGCCGCTGCGAGATCATCGCGGATCTGCTCCCAGAGTCGCTGGCCGATCTTGTAGGACGGGGCCTGGCCTGGCCAACCGAGGTAGCGGTTGTACTCGAAGTCCAGCTGCCCCTTGGACATGTCCAGATTCTTCTGGAGGAACTCGTAGCCGTTTTCGGCATTCCAGGTGCCGGAGCCCCACTGCGCGGGGACTTCCAAGCCCAAATGGACACCGATGTCGAAGACCACGCGAGCTGCGCGCAGGCGCTGCGCATCAAGCATGCCCATGTAGTCGCCCGGGTCGTCAAGGTAGCCCAGCTGGTGCATGAGGCGCTCGGAATACAGTGCCCAGCCTTCGCCGTGGCCGGAAACCCAGCACATCAATCGGCGCCAGCTGTTCAGCGTAGCTGCCTGCATCTGCGCGGTGCCAATCTGCAGGTGATGGCCCGGCACGCCTTCGTGGTACACGGTGGTCAATTCGGCCCACGTGGTGAATTCATCTTCTCCCGGCGGAACCGACCACCACATCCGGCCCGGACGGCTGAAGTCTTCCGACGGCCCGGTGTAGTACACGCCGCCATCCTGGGTGGGCGCAATCATGCACTCGATGCGGTCCATGGGTGCCGGGATCTCGAAATGCGTGCCCGACAAATCGGCCATGGCCTGATCTGCCTTGCCCTGCATCCAATCGCGCAGGGCGTCGGTGCCTTTCAGCTTTCGTGCCGGATCCTCGTTGAGGATCCTCTTGGCTTCCTCAATCGTGGCGCCCGGCTTGATCTGCTCGGCGACGCGCTGCTGATCGGCGATGATGGCATCAAGCTCGCCAACTCCCCAGGCATAGGTCTCTTCCAGGTCCACTGTTGCGCCCAGGAAGCGGCGGGACATCAGCGAATAGTACTCCCGGCCCACCGCGTCTTCGGCTGGTGCCTGCGGCAGGAGTTCATCTTGCAGGTAGGTGGCGAGCTTGCGGTAGGCCGTCTTTGCGGCGTCTGCACCGGCTTGAAGCTGTTCCTGCAATGCGGCATCCACCGTGGTGCCGGAGGCGGCCAGCTGGTCGAAGAAGCCGCCGTCCTTGGCGTAGTCGGTGGTTTGCATGATCACAATGGAGACCTGGCGCTGTGCGGCGACCAAGCCGTTCGAGGCGGAATCGCGCAGGGAAGCAATGTAGCCGTCAATCGCGGCAGGGATGTTCGACATCCGCTGGGCGATGAAGGCATAATCCGCGGAGGTATCCTGCGGCATCAAATCGATGATCGAGCGGATTTCCTGTGCCGCGCTGGCAATATTGTTCAGTTCGGTGCGCCCGGTGAACAGGATTTCCAATTCCAGGCTCAATCGCTCGGTCATCGCATCGAGGGAGACCTCGTCAATGGCGTCGACCGGGGTGGCGTTGGCCAATGCGCCCAAGGTCTCGCGCAGCAAGCTGATCATCTGGGTCGTGCCGGCAGGGGAATAGTCGCCGTAGGCGGTTTCGTAACCCGGCATGCCAAGGGAAACTCCCCACTCCGGGGTCAGTTCAAGGGATTTGGCGAAGAAATCTTCGGCGATCTGGTCGATGGCCGAGGGATCGCGGTGCGGTGCGGGGGATGTCATGTAGCTAACAGTAGTTGATATGAAAGATTTGTTGAAGACTTTTCCGCGGGTTCATTCTCTATTACTTATCCCTCGCCCAAGCTGGCATTCAAAGGGTGAGGGCTGCATCGCTAGAGTTGCCAGCGATGGATGTGTGTGCAACACCTTGGAAAGCAGTGATCCGCGGTAAGCCATGAACGGCCTTCCGGATTGTGTTGCGTTGCCGAACCGCCTAGTCAGCATGCATGGGGAGAACTCTCCATGGCGATGGTTTTGTCAGTTCGTTAGAATTGGAGGGCGACGAATCTGATTTTGGGGAATAAGGCCGGATTCCAGCGCGCACTCGTACCAGCAAAACAAGGACTGACCTCTAGATGGCAAAAGCCGCTTCGACCGGATGGACCGGACTGCTCAAAAGCACCGGCTTCAAGGTGACTGCTATTCCAGTGGTGGCGGCGCTTGCCGTAACCGGTGCCATTATCTATCCGGGCTTCGAAACCGCTGACGTGGAACTGAACGACGGCGGCGTCTGGGTGGTGAATCAGTCCGAAGGCAAAATCGGGCATGTCAACTACCAGTCGCGCACCATTGACGGCGGCGTCGCCACCCCTCTGGCCAACTACGACCTGGTCCAGCATGAGGAAAGCGTGCTGGTGCGCAACATTGAACAGGCATCATTGACCACCATCGACCCCGCGATGGTGCAATTCGCCGGCGACAACAACCTGCCTGCCAACTCGTCCTTCTCTTTCGGCGCCTCAGTTGTTGCAGTTACCGACGCAGAACACGGTACCGTCCATGCCAGCAATCTCGAGCAGATCGCGGAATTCAAAGGCGAAGGCGCCGAACCGCTGATCGAATCCAAGGGCGAAGTCGCCGCCGTGGTTGGCGCCGATGACACCATCTGGGCCGCAGACATTGGCGCCGGAACCCTGTCCAGCTTCACCCTGGACGACGAGGGAACAGCCGAGCTCGGCGAGGAAATCGAAATTCCCGAACTGGCCGAAATGAAGAAGCCGCAGCTCTCGGCCGTGGGCAAGGTCGGCGTGGTCTTCGATGATGCCAGCGGCCAGCTGGTCACCTCCGAAGGCGGCTCCGCGATCCTGGAGAACCCGGCCAACGCCAAAATCCAGTCCCCGGGTCCGGAAGCCGAGACCATTGCCGTCGCGCTGGACCAGTCGCTGGCCACGGTGAGCTTGTCCGGCAAGGACGCCAACTACGAGCAGCTGGAAACCGCCGGCACCCCGATCCAGCCGGTGCGCGTCGGATCCTGCACCTACGCGGCCTGGCAGACCAGCGGCGAATACCTGCGCTTCTGCGACAACCCGGCCGATAACCAGAACACCAGAATCCCGGAAATGACCGAGGGCGCTGAACTGGCATTCCGCGTCAACCGCGACGTGGTCGTGTTGAACGATGTGCATTCGGGACAGGTCTGGCTGGCCAATGAAGGCATGGAAATCGTCAGCAACTGGAGCGATCTGGAACCGCCTGCCGGCGAGGGCGAGGCCAAGGAAGAAGAAACCAAGGAAATCACCGACGCCATCGAGCTGCCCAACCGCACCGAAGAAAACAAGAAGCCGATTGCCGAAGACGACACCTATTCGGTGCGCCCCGGCCGCACCACCTTGCTCCCGGTGCTCTATAACGACGTGGACCCGGACGGCGACTTGCTTACTGCCAACCTGGAGGGCGCTGCGCCTTCGATCGGAGCCGTGCAGCCGGTCCATGACGGCACCGGATTCCAGATTGTGGTTCCCGAGGACGCCAAGGGCGGGGCGAGCTTCGCCTACACCACCAAGGACGGCCGCGGGGGACAGGACACCGCTCGGGTCAAGCTGAACGTGGTGGATGAAGACACCAACAAGGCCCCGGAACAGCAGCGCACCACCGTGCTGCGCGTGCAGCAGGGCGAATCGGTCAGCCACAACGTGCTCACCGACTGGACCGACGCGGAAGGCGATGACCTGCGCCTGCTCGGCGGCACCTCCGAGGGCGATGACGTGATCCGGGTCCAGCCCGATGGCACCCTGACCTTCCAGGACGATGGAAAGAAGCTGGGCCAGAAGGAATTGGCCATCCAGGTCTCCGACGGCCAGGAAGGCACCAAGGGCCGGGTGCTGATCGAGGTCCTGGCCGACTCCGTGGTCAAGCCGGTGACCGCCACCGACCACGTGGTGGCCACCATCAATGAATCCGCCAGCTTCACCCCGCTGGAGAATGACACGGACCCCACCGGAGAAGGACTGCGCCTGGCCGGCGTGGACGATGTGCCCGGACTGGAACTGAAGACCAATGCGCAGACCGGAACCGTGACCGCCCGCGCCGAACGGGCCGGTACCTACTACGTCGAATACATGGCCACCAACGGCCCGGCCAGCGCCCCCGGCCTGGCCCGCATCGACATCAAGAAGCCGGAGGAAAAGGCCGAGGACCCGATCGCTGTCCGCGATGTAGCCCTGTTGCCTGCCGGCCAGGATGTGCTGGTCAACGTGCTGGGCAACGACACCGACCCGGCCGGCGGCGTGCTGGTGGTCACCGGCGTGCAGACCGCCAGCGACAAGCCATTCTCCACCTCGGTGGAACGCAATACGTTCGTGCGCATCACCGACGTGCGCGGCCTCACCGACCCCACCACCATCAGCTACACCGTCTCCAACGGCTCCCGCGAAGCGACCGGCTCCATCCGGGTGATCCCGATTCCGGCCCCGCCGCGCATGGATCCGCCGCAGGCCAACCCCGACACCGTCACCGTCCGCGAAAACGACGTGGCCACCGTCAAGGTCCTGGAAAACGACATCCACCCCAACGGCGGAGAGCTGATCCTGCGCCCGGACCTGGAAGAAGCCGATGACCTGGGCGAGGGATCCTTGATCTCGGTCGCCGATGAGACGATCCGCTTCCGTGCCGGCGACTTCGGCGGCAAGGCCAAGCAGGTGTCCGCGGTCTACACCGTGGCCGGACCCGACGGCCAGGAAACCAGCGCCAGCGTCACCTTCAACGTGCTGCCCGAAGCGGAAGCCAACGACCTGGAGAAGAACAGCCCGCCGAACCCTGAACCGGTCACCGGGCGCGTGTTCGCCGGATCCAGCACCAACGTGCTGGTCCCGATTGACGCCATCGACCCCGATGGCGACTCGGTGTCGCTCGTGCAATTCGGCGATTCGCCGCGCATGGGCACCGCGAAGATCCGCGGGGCCTCCATCGACTACACGGCTAATCCCGATGCCTCGGGCACCGACGAATTCAGCTACGTGGTGGAAGACCGCCTGGGTGCCCGCGCCACCGGCACGATCAAGATCGGCGTGGCGCCGCTGGCCGAATCCAATAATTCCCCGGTAGCGGTCAACGATTTCCTGACCGTGCGCCCGGACCGCCCGGTCGCCGTGGACGTGATGGACAACGACACCGACCCGGACGGCGACCCGATCGCCTTGATGAGCGAGGTCTCCACCGAATCCAGCACTGAAGTGGAAGTCGTTGACGGCCGCGTCACCCTCACCTCGCCTCCGGAAGACGGCAACGTGTCGATCCGCTACATGATTTCCGATGGCCGCGGCGGCACCGCGGCGGGCACGCTGAGCGTCAAGTCCGATCCCGAGGCGCAGCTGCTCGCCCCGATTGCCCGCGACGACCGTGTGTCGCTGGAAGAAGTCATTGCCGATGAGCAGGTGACCGTCGATATCCTGCGCAACGACGAGGACCCGGACGGCAGCTCCAGCGAACTGGAAATCAGCTTGCCGGACAACCCGTCCACCGCCCAGGTGACCGAGGACGGCCTGGTGGTCACCGCCACCGAAGAGGCGCAGATCATCGCCTACACCCTGACCGACCCGGACGAACTGACCTCAACTGCTTTCGTCCACGTGCCGGGCACCGCCGGCGCCCGTCCGATCCTGCGCAGCGGGCTGAACCTGCAGGTCCAGGCGGGAGAAGTCCTGCCGCTGAACTTGGAAGACCTGGTCCTCGTGCGCGATGGCCGCACCCCGCGCCTGACCACCGAGGAATCGGTGACCTCGATGCCGCAGAACGACGGCGAACTGGTCAAGTCCGCCACCGAGCTGTCCTTCCGCGCCCCGGTTGACTTCGACGGCTCGGCGACCGTCAGCTTCGAAGTCACCGACGGCACCGGCCCCGACGATGAAAAGGGGCTGAAGTCCAAGCTGACCCTGCCGATCAACGTCACCCCGGCGCCGCGCCAGAACGATTCCGAGGAACGCCAGAACCAGAACGAGGAAGGCCAGCCGGAAGAGGACGAGCCTGAGGAAGAGGAAGAAGAAGAGGAGCAGCCCGACGAGGAGAACTTCGCTCCGACCCTGCAGGCCAATTCCCTGGCCGTGGGCCAGGGCGAGGAGCCTGCCTTCCTGGACCTGCGCATGGCCGCCGGCGATGCCAATGAAGAGGACGTCCCGAACCTGAAGTTCGCCATTGCCTCGGTGGACATCCAGGGCGTGACGGCCGAACTGGTCGAGGGGCACAACCTGAAGGTCAGCGCCGAAGCATCGACCCCGAAGGGCACCACCGGCAGCGTGACCGTCACGGTCAGCGACGGCGTCAACCCGCCGGTCCCGGCCGCCATGGCCATTACCGTCACCGGCTCGGTGCGCGAGCTGCCGGTAGCCGTGGCCGACAACGTCCCCGATGCCGCCCAGGGCAAGACCGAAGTGGTTGATGTGCTGGCCAATGACCACAACCCGTACGCGGATGAAGGTCCGCTGCGCCTGATCAACGCCCGCGCCCTGGAAGACACCGGGACGGTGGAAAAGCGCGGCGACCAGGTGGCAATTACCCCGAACGACGACTTCGTGGGCACCATGCGGGTGGAATACACCATTGGCGATGTCACCGAAGACGTGGCACGCAACGTCATCGGCACCGTGACGCTGAACGTCAAGGGCGCCCCGGAAGCCCCGGGACTGCCTCGCGTCCAGTCCACCGGCGACCAGAAGGTCGTGCTGCAGTGGGATCCACCGGCAAATAACGGCTCGGACATCACCGGCTACACCGTGCGCGGCGGCGGGCACACCCAGAAGTGCGCCACCACCACCTGCACCATCACCCCGCTGGCCAACGACACCGTGTACAACTTCACCGTCACCGCCACCAACGAGATCGGCGAATCCCCGGCCTCGGCGCAATCTGCCGACGCCCGTCCGGACGTGGAACCCGAGCAGCCGGCCGCCCCCACCGGCACCGACGGCGACCAGCAGGCCGCCTTCAAGTGGACCGCCCCGGTCAGCCGGGGTTCGGCCATCCAGAGCTACACCCTGGAGATTTCCCCGGCACCGGCCAACGGCGTCACCCAGGTCACCGGCATCACCGGCACCTCCTACACCTGGAAGGGCCTGAAGAACGGCACCGACTACCAGGTGCGCGTGCGCGCGGTGAACAAGGCCTCCAAGCCATCGGCCTTCAGCGCCTACTCGGCAGCGGTCACCCCGGCAGGCAAGCCATTCAAGCCAGCGGCGCCTACCGCGGCCCGCAAGGACTCCGCGGTGGATGGCGGCGTGGTCAACGTGGCATGGAACGCCCCGGGCACCAACGGCGCGCCGATCACCGGCTACACCCTGCGCGTCTTCAAGTCCGGCACCCTGGAGAAGACCATCGGCTCGATTCCCGCCAACCAGACCAGCCAGTCGGTCACCGGCCTGAGCACCTCCGGTTCCTACACCTTCACCATTGCCGCCACCAACCGCAAGGGCAGCTCGGAACAGAGCTCCAAGTCGGTGGCGGTGACCCCGTACGGACGGCCCAAGGCAGTGTCCAGCGTGAGCGCCAAGGCCACCGGAGCCAACCGCAAGGTGCGGCTGGACTTCCAGGCCCCTGCCGCGAACGGATCGAAGATCACCGGATACCAGTACTCCACTGACGGCGGAGGATGGAACTCCTTCGGCGGACCGGGCTCGGTGATCGACACCGGTTCCAACGGCACCGCGCACACCTGGCGCGTGCGCGCCTTGAACGCCGCCGGCGCCGGCACCGCCAGCCCGGCCAGCAACAAGACCAGCGCCTACGGTCCGCTGCGCGACAACGCGAAGATTTCCGCGTCGCACGGCAACGACTGGATCTCCTTCAGCTGGAATACCGCCGCCGGGGAATCCAACGGACGCAAGGTCACCCAGACAGTGAAGATCGGTGGCAACAGCACCAAGAACGACGGCTCGCAGAAGGTCACCGGCCTGGGCTACTCCACCAGCCGCACCATCAAGATCGTGGCAACGGATACCGAAGGCCAATCCAGGTCCTGGTCCAAGACGGAGAAGACCAACCCGAAGCCGGCCCGTTCGGTGAAGCTGACCGAGGGACCGAAGTACAACGGCTACGCGAACTCCACCTGCCCGCCGAACTGCTACAAGTACCACGTGGAGCTCTACAACTTCGCCCCGGGAACCCACACCTACCTGGCCCAGTGCTACCACTCCGGGGGGATGTTCTCGGATAACTACGTGACCTTCAACGTCAACGGCAATGGCCGCGCCTCGAAGGACCTGCCATGCGTGATCGAGCCGGGATACTCCCAGCCGTACTTCGCACGCATCGACGGCACCGAATCCGACCACGTTAATTTCAGATAAGCGCGGCATCGACCGGGCATCAAGACGTACAGAAAGAACAAACACTGCCATGACCATGAGCACCGAGCAGGCCAACTGGTTCTGCGATACCTTCGCCAAATTGGTGTCCAACGTCGGCCAGTCCGTGCTGGGCAAGGAGCAGACCATCAAGCTGGTGCTCACCGCCATGCTCAGCGAAGGGCACGTGCTGCTCGAAGACGCACCGGGCACCGGCAAGACCATGCTGGCCCGTTCGCTGGCCGCCACCGTGCGCGGCAGCAACTCGCGCATCCAGTTCACCCCGGACCTGCTGCCCTCGGACGTCACCGGCATCACCATCTACGACCAGCGCAGCGGCCAATTCGACTTCCACCACGGGCCGATCTTCGCCAACCTCGTGCTGGCCGACGAGATCAACCGCGCCTCGCCCAAGACCCAGTCGGCGCTACTGGAAGTCATGGAAGAAGGCCGGGTGACCGTCGATGGCACCACCTACCCGCAGGCCCGCCCGTTCATGGTCATCGCCACGCAGAACCCGATCGAGCAGGCAGGCACCTACCGGCTGCCCGAAGCGCAGCTGGACCGCTTCCTGATCAAGACCTCCATCGGCTACCCCGATCGCGAGGCCACCGTGGCGCTGCTCTCGGGCAGCACCCAGCGCGACCGCTCGGCCGCGCTGAACGCCATCATCACCACCGAAGCAGTGGTGGAAATGGCCGAGCTGGCCACCACCGTGCACGTGGATACCGCCGTGCTGGAATACGTCGCAGCCCTGTGCGAAGCGACCCGCGACTCCGCCGACACCCGTCTGGGCGTCTCGGTGCGCGGCGCCCTGGCGATGGTGCGCGCGGCCAAGGTCTGGGCCGCCAGCCAGGGCCGCAACTACGTGCTGCCCGATGACATCAAGGAATTGGCGCCGCATGTCTTCACCCACCGCCTGGTGCTTGACCCGGAAGCCGAGTTCACCGGCACCACCGCCGAGCAGGTCATCGCCTCGGTGCTGCGCAAGGTCCCGGCCCCGACCCGCCGTGGCGACGAGGACTCCGCCGAAGCCGAGAGCAAGGACCAGGACGAGCATTAATGAGCCGACGAGCTAAGCGTCCTGCACGGAACAGCAAGCTGAATCGCGGGGCCGAGAAGTCGCTGACCATGGCCAGCGAGGCCATAGCGGTGCTGCGCGACTACCTGGACCCTGCCACGGCACGGGTCAGGGAACTGTCCACCCGGTACCTCGCACCGATCGCCACGGTCATCTCCCCGCTGGGCTTCGTGCTGCTGGGCACCGCGGTGCTGCTGTGGATCCTGGGCGCCAGCTTCGGCTGGCAGGAAGCCCTGCTGGGTGCCTTCATGGCCACCGTGCTGCTGCTCGCCTCGGTGGGTTTCGTCCTGGGCCGCAACGACTTCAGCGTCGACCTGGATCTGCACCGCACCCGCGTGGCCGTGGGGGACCGCGCCGTGGGAGCCATGCAGGTAGCCAACAAGGCTTCGCGCAGCTCGGCACCGGTGATGATGGAACTTCCGGTGGGCCACGGCGCCGCCCAGTTCCGGATCCCGCGTCTGGAACCGCAGCAAACGCATGAGGACCTGTTCACCATCCCCACCCAGCGCCGCCAGGTGCTCGATGTGGGCCCGGTCCGCTCGGTCCGCCAGGACCCCTTTGCGATCCTGCGCCGGCAGGTGAAATGGACCGAAAGCTACGAGCTGTTCATCCATCCGCGCACCACCGCATTGGATGGCTCCTCTGCCGGGTTCATCCGTGATCTGGAAGGCATGCCCACCTCCGACCTCTCGAATTCCGACGTGTCCTTCCACGCACTGCGCGAATACCAGTCGGGAGATGACCGCCGGCACATCCACTGGAAATCCACGGCCCGCACCGGCGAGCTGATGGTCCGCCAGTTCGAAGAGACCCGGCGCTCGCATCTGGCCCTGTCGCTGAGCACCAACCTGGACGAGTACGCCGAGGCGCACGCCGAGGAGGATTTCGAATTGGCCATCTCGGTGGCGGCCTCCATCGGCCAGCAGGCCGTGGCCGAACAGCGCAAGCTGGCCATCCTGACCCAGCAGGGCCCGGTGCGCACCGGCAGCGGCCGGCAGATGATGGACGGGCTGACCCGCATCGAGGCGGCCACCGGCCAGCGCGAGAACCTGGTGGACGTGGTGCGCCACACCGCTGGCACGGTGCCCGGCGCCTCGGTGATTTTCTTCCTCACCGGCACCAGAACCAGCGCCAAATCGCTGCGCGAGGCATGGATGCACGTGCCGTCCGGCGTGCGAGCCATCGCCATCCGCTGCGAAACCGGGATTGAACCTTCGCGCTCGAATATTGGCGAGCTGACCGTATTGAGCCTCGGCAAGCTGGAAGAACTCGGCGTGATGCTGCGAAAGGCCGTGGCATGAAACAGACGATTCCCCTCTGGCGCTATGGCGTCGACGCGGCCTGCCTCGCCCTGGCCCTGGTGCTTGGCGCGCTGGGTCTGCTGGAAGCCTACGGCGCGAGCCTGAACTTCATCCTCGCTGCCGTTGGCGGACTGGTTGCCGGCCTGGCCTTGGCCTGGGCCAATGTGCATTTCAAGCTGGGCACCTGGCGGACCCTGGGCCTGTTCGCGCTGCTGTACCTCGTGCTTGGCACGCCGTTGGCGACCCCGCGCGAGGCAGCCTTTGGCCTCCTGCCCACAGGCCAATCCCTGCGCACCTTGCTGACCGGCCTGGTCTTCAGCTGGAAAGACATGCTCACCGTGGCGCCACCTGTAGGTTCCTACGGGGGCGTGCTGATAGTGGCCTTCCTGTCCGCGCTGCTCACCGCGCTGCTGGCCGGCTTGGCCGCCTGGCATTTGCGCTCGCCGTATTGGACGCTGCTGCCGCTATTGGCAATGTTCGTGCTGGGCATTGTCTTCGGCACCCGCGATGTGCCGATGCCCGTCGCCCGCGGCGTCGCCTTCATCGCGGTGCTGGTCGGCTGGCTTGCCTGGCGGCGCTTCATCGATACGCGTGTTTCCGGCGGATTCAGTTCGCTGAACCACGAGCAGCTTGACTCCCAGGGTTCCAAGCAGCTGCTGCTGCGCCGCGTGATTGCCGGAACCCTGGTGCTGGCCGGTGCCGGCGTCGCGACCGCGGCGGCCACGCCGCTGCTGGCCCCGGAAATCCCGCGCCAGGTGCTGCGCGATGCATTGGAACCACCGGTGGACCTCTATGACTACCCAAGCCCCCTGACGCGTTTCCGCAAATATGTGAAAACGATGGCTGACGACACCCTGATGACCGTCAAGGGCCTGCCCAAGGACGAGCGCATCCGCCTGGCCGCCCTGGATTCCTACAACGGCATGGTCATCAACGTGGATCCGTCCGCGGGTGGCAGTTTCGCCCCGGTGGGCGATGCCAGCGATATCCGTTCGGCCGACACGGTGGAAGGCCGCGAAGCCGCCGAGCTTGAATTCTCGATCAAGGACTATCAAGGCGTGTGGGTTCCGTCCGGTGGCAAGCTGCTGGGCATGGAACTGACCGGCGGGCGTGAAGATGAACTGGCCCGTTCGCTGTTCTACAGCGATTCCTCCGAGAGCGCGCTGAGCTCCATCGGGCTGGCGGAGGGCGATGCCTACACGGCCAAGGTGCTGTTCCCGGCCAAGCCCAGCGATGAGCAGCTCAACGAACTGGACTTGGCGCAGTTCCGCATGCCTGAGCTGGCCAATGTGCCAGCCATAGCGGGAGCAAAAGCCGCTGAATTCACCGGATCGGGCCGCGGGGACCTGGAGCGTGTGCGGAGCATCGAAGCGATGCTCTCCGGAACCGGGTTCTTCTCCAACGGCACCGAGGGACAGGTGCCCTCGCTGTCCGGGCACGGCGCGGGACGCATCACCAGCCTGCTCGATGCCGAGCAGATGATTGGCGATGACGAGCAGTATGCTGTTGCAATGGCGCTGATGGCCCGCGAGCAGGGGATTCCTGCGCGCGTGGTCATGGGCTTCTATCCCGAGGAATACGCGCCTGAAAAGGCAGTCGAAATCAAGGGCTCCGATGTCCACGCATGGGTGGAGATCGCCTTTGAAGATGTAGGCTGGGTGGCTTTCAACCCGACGCCCAACGAGGATGAACAGCCGACCCCTCCGGAACAGGAACCCAAGGCCGTGCCGCAGCCGCAGGTGCTGCAGCCTCCGCCGCCGGCGCAGGAAGAAGCCGACTTGCCGCCGCAAACCGCACCGGAGCCGCAGGAAGTGGAAGAGGAACCTGAAACCTTCTGGGAGCGCTGGGGCCAGGTCATCATCGTTGTCGGCATTTCGCTGGGCTCGCTGCTGCTCCTGCTCTCGCCGCTGCTGCTGATTGCCCTGCTGAAGCTGCGCCGCCGCGAGAAGCGGGCGAAGTCCGGCAGCACAGGGGACCGCATGAGCGGCGGCTGGCAGGAACTGCTCAGCCATGCCACGGATCACCGTATCGCTACGGCAAACGGCGCGACCCGGCGGGAAAGCGCGAGCGTGCTGGCCGCCGGCTTCCCGGCGCTGTCCGATCCTGTGCGCTCCCTGGCGCAGCGTGCGGACGCGGCGAACTTCTCCCATGAGCAGCCGACCGAGGAACAGGTGCGGAAATATTGGGAAGATGTCATTGCGCATACCCGGAAGATGCAGGAACCGCTGGGATTCTTCGGCAAGATGCGCGTGAAGTACTCCCCACGATCCCTGATACATGAGCTGGCTGCGAAGACAGCCAAGACGGCACGAATACTGCAACAGAAAAACCGGAGGAAGCCATGGCGGTAAAGATGGATCTGGTCGATGCCCGAACTACCCAGCGGCTGCTCGCATGGCTGATCGACTTCCTGCCGGTGCTGGTCCTGTCGGTGATTTTCCTGCCGATGATCGCCTCCAAGATGGTGGCCTCGCTGAGCGCTCCGCAGCTTGCGGGCGAAATCGCCGGAACATATATCCTGTACAGCGTCCTCGCACTGGCCTACACGGTGTTCTTGTGGTGGTGGGAAGCTACCTCGGGCAAGACCCTGGGCAATATGCTCCTCGGGCTGCGCACCACCACGCTCAAGGGCGAGCGCCCGGGCTGGGGCAAAACCATCATCCGCCGCTTGCTGATCGCTGTGGCAGGCATCGTCCCGATTCTTGGATCGGTGCTGATGGTCATCTCCAATCACTTCGATGCGAACGGCAAGAAGCAGGGCTGGCATGACAAGGTGGCCGGGACGCTGGTGCTGGATATCAAGGCTGGACGTGACCCGCTGACCACCGGGGGCGCCGCAGGGCCGCAGTCCTTCGCGCCTCCGCAGCAGTATGCTCCGGGCCGCCGCTTTGTGGGGGAGCCGGACGATGCGCAGGGCACTTCTGGTGGAGTCATCGATTCGGTGCCAGGTGCTGTGCGCGCCGCTGCCCCCGAAGCGCAGGAATCGGTTCGTCCCCGTCCCTCCGCACGGCCCAAGCCGGAAGCGAAGATCGTTGAGGTTCCCTCCACCGAGGCCGCAGCTGATCCGGATGAAGACCTCGGTCATACGCAAATTCGTCCGCAATCCCCGGATGCCGTGCATCTGCTCTTCGACGATAGCCAGTGCCTCGACCTGGCCGGCAGCATCCTGATCGGGCGCAACCCCTCGTACTCGGATGGCGATGTGGGTGTCCACCTGGTTGCACTGGATGATCCGGACCGCACGGTCTCCAAAACGCATCTGCTGATCCAGCCAGGCGTTGGCAGCGTCTGGGTGACCGACCGGGATTCGGGCAACGGTTCGTGCATTGTCGACGAGGACGGGAACGTGCGCGAACTTGTTCCGGGCAAGCCGGAGCAGGCAATGATTGGCCATACCGTGTACTTTGGCGACCGCTATTTCCAGGTGGAACGTCCGTGACAGATCTCAACCCTGGGGCAAGCCTCAGATTCAGCCACGGCCAGGCAACTGACCGTGGACTGCGCCGCGCCCTGAACGAGGACAGCTTGCTGGCCTCTGAACGGCTGCTGGCCATTGCCGACGGCATGGGCGGGCATGAAGCAGGCGAAATAGCCAGCGCCCTGTGCCTCAAGATCCTTGGCGATGGATTCATAGATGCCGGCGCGCAGCTGGATCCGGAGACCTTGGATACCCTGCTGGTCGAAGCTGATCGCAGCATCGTGGAGGCGGGCTCGGGTCGAGCCGGCACCACCCTGGCCGGGGCCGTGCTGATTGATGCAGGCGCCGCCAGCGGGCGGGCGGAAGAACCCCAGCTGCTGGTGTTCAATGTCGGCGATTCGCGCACCTACTTGTGGACCCAGGGAGTGCTGCAACAGGTCAGCGTAGATCACTCCGAAGTGCAGGAATTGATGGATATCGGAGAGCTGGACGCCGAGCAGGCAGCCACCTATCCACGCCGGCATGTGATCACCCGCGCCCTGGGAATCAACGCCAACAGCCAACCGGACTACTGGCTGGTGCCGCTGGCAGGGCAGGAGCGCATCCTGGTCTGCTCAGACGGTCTGAGCAGCGAAGTCGGCGATGCCGCAATCCAGGAAATCCTTGCGCGGTTCCCGGATCCCCAGCAAGCTTCCGAAGAACTGGTCCAAGCGGCCCTGGATGCCGGGGGACGCGATAATATCAGCGTGATCGTTGCCGATGTGGAGCATGGGCACCCCGATGATGTTGGCATTACTATTCCGCGCATATCGACTACGAGCCACCAAGAGGAGAAATCATGAACAGCCTGCGTTACCTTCCCGGAGACTGGTACGCCCTAGTCAATGGCCAGCACATTGTCCTCCTTCCTTCCAGCGCGAGCGCAGAACAGGTCAATGGCCTGTGGGCCAAGCTCAATGGGAAGACCACGGTGGAAGCACTGCTCTCGGAGCTGTTGCCGATGTACCAGATGAACATTGCCGACCTGCCGAACTTCGCTCTGATCTCCCGTGACAGCGCACCGCATCTGATCCTGCGCGGTGCCCCGGAATTCATCGCCCGGACTGCCTCCGGCGAGGAGAAGGTGAGCGGCGCAGGCATCGCCACCTGGGCCGAACGCAAGCTGGGGGAGTCGAAGTCGTGGACGCTGAGCACCGGTTCGGCGAAAGCCGAAGCCACATTCGCGCTGCCAATTGGCGAAGGCATCGTACGCGTATCGCAGCTGGAATGGGCCGCAGGAGAGGACCCCACCGCTGCGGAAAAGACTCCAGCCGCGGCTAAAGCCCCGGCACCGACTGATGCCAAGCCTGCCGCTGATCCGGCGAAGGCTCCGGCTCCTGCTGCGGCTAAGCCCGCTGCAGCATCTGATGCTGCAAAACCTGCGGTAGCTCAGGCAAAAACTCCTGCGCTTTCCGAAGCTAAGTCTGCTCCTGCGACAGATGCTGCCAAGCCGGCTGTTGCCTCGTCAAAGACCCCTGCGCCTGCCGCAGCCAAGCCTGCTGCGGTCAAGACCCCTGCGCCTGCCACGGCTAAGCCGGCAGCGGAGCCGGCAAAGGATCCGGCACCGGCTGCGGCCAAGCCAGCTTCTGCTCCGGCTCAGGCTGCTTCTGCGTCTGATGCGGCCAAACCAGCTGAGGCGCCAGCAAAGGACCCGGCACCGGCTACGGCCAAGCCAGCTTCTGCTCCGGCTAAGGCTGCTTCCGCATCTGATGCGGCCAAACCAACTGAGGCGCCGGCAAAGAATCCTGCACCAGCGGCTGCCAAGTCGGATGCAACGCCAGCGAAGAATCCAGCACCGGCTACTGCCAAGTCAGCTGCGCCGCCAGCAAAGGACACGGCACCGGCGGCGGCCAAGCCTGCTGCTGCACCGAACGCTGCACCAGCCAAGGAAGCTGCAGATCCCAAGGGCCCAGCTGATGTGCTGGCACGGGCAGCCGACGCGGCCAAGGCGGCCGATGAGGCCACGCCAGTCAAGGCCTCGGCAAAGGATGCCGAGGACGACCGGACCTTTGACTCAGAAGCAACCCAGGATCCAGCGCAATACGAGCAGGAAGTTTTCTCGGAGGAACTCTCGCTTGCCGGGCAGCTGCTCGGAGCCAGAGGTGCGGCAGAGACCGTTTACGATACCGGCCAGGGCGATGACCAGGACACGATTATCAAGCCCCGTCCGGCAGGTCCTGCCATCGCTGCGCTTCCCGCCGAACCAGCTGACGACGAGCACACGATCATCCGCGGCTCCAGTGTTCCGAAATCCAGGCCTTCATCAGGGTTGGATGCCAAGGACGGTACAGAAAGTTCGGTGTCCCTGAATGAATTCATCCTGGCGCGCTCTTGCTCCAAGCGGCACCCCAATCCACCCACCGCGTCGACGTGCAGGCAATGCGGCGAGCGATTGACCGCCCAGACGCAGCAGGTTCGCAAGCCTGCCATGGGCCGCATGATTGTCAGCGACCACGGCGGTACCCGCGAATACGCCCACGAGCTGAACCGCTCGGTGGTCCTCGGACGCCAGCCAAGCGCAGGAGCCGTCAAATCCGACAGCGAACCCCGCCTGCTGAAGGTTGAAAGCCCCAGCGGCGACATCTCCCGTTCGCACCTGCACGTGCGTGTGGAGGGATGGCATGTGCAACTGGTGGACCTTGGTGCGACCAATGGCACCGTGCTGCTGCGCGAAGGGCAGCGGCCACGGCGCCTGTCCCGCCACCAGGAGATCATGCTGATCAACGGCGACGTCGCTGACTTGGGTGATGGCGTCAGCATCCGCTTCGAGGATCTGCCGTGAGCCCAAAGCGCGCGCCAGCTCCGGCACCGCAAATACCGGGATTCGCGTACGTCAAGCCACTGGGTACCGGCGGATTCTCCGATGTCTATCTTTACGAGCAGCACCGGCCCAACCGCAAGGTGGCGGTCAAGGTGCTGCTGGCTGATGTCAGTGATGAGGAAGCCCGCCAACGTTTCGAGGCCGAGGCCAATTTGATGGCCCAGCTGTCCACCCATCCTTATATCGTCACGATCTACCAAGCGGAGATCACCGATGACGGACGTTCCTATCTGGCCATGGAGTATTGCTCCCGGCCTTCCTTGGATGCCCGTTACCGCCGCGGTGTCTTGAGCATCGATGAAACGCTGACCTTGGCCATCCAATTGTGCTCAGCGGTCCATACCGCGCATCTAGCGGGCATCGTGCATCGAGACATCAAGCCGGGAAACGTGCTGACTACTGACTACAACCGGCCGGCCCTGACCGACTTCGGCATCTCGGGAACCATCGGATCGCACACCGCAGGGCTGTCGGTGCCATGGTCCGCCCCGGAAGCGTTCAGCGGCGACACGCCTCCGGGCGTGCGCATGGACGTATACTCGCTCGGTGCCACGATCTATACAGTTCTGGCAGGGCATTCGCCGTTCGTCCGGCCGGGACAGGATAATGCGCAGCCAGTGCTCATTGAGCGGATCTGCAATTCTCCATTGAAGCCGTTGGAGCGGCTCGACGTTCCCGAGTCGCTGAACCAGGCGTTGTCGGTAGCCATGGCGAAGAACCCGGCTTCGCGATTCGGCTCGGCCGCCGAATTCGCCCGCTCCCTGCAGCGAATCCAGATCGAGTTGGGCTTCTCGGTCACTCCTTTTGAGGTTATCGAAGAACCTGCCGAAGCGGCTGAGGAGGAGGACGGTGAAAGCACGCGCGTCCGCAATGTCATTTCGATCAGCGACGTGCAGCGTCCGCTGCCTTCTGCACCGATGATTTCCTCCGTTCCCGGGCAACAGGCACGGCGGGTACGACCGTCAGCGCCGATACCGCGGCTGCACATGCCGAAGGAACCTGCGCCGGCTCCGAACCCAGAAGATAAAGCGCAAGACGAATCCGGAACGCCATCGGCCAAACCGGCAGAGCCGAAGCAACGCCAGAGCCTGCCGAAGGTATTCATCGCGGTGGGCATAGTGCTGTTCATCTTGGTTGGCGGCGCCTTCATTGCAAACATGTTCTTGCCGGAGCAGGAAGCCGCGCAGCGTACCGGCCCGCCCATTACCGCCACTGACGGTCCCAAGGACGCATTAGTTGGCGGCACCGTCCCCAAGGTGGATAATTTCGAGTACTCTACGGTGGGAGAAACGGTAACCTTCCGCTGGTCCAACCCGGAACCGAATAAGGATGACCATTACCGTTGGGCTCCCATTACCGCAACGGAAACGGGAGAGTTCAAGCAGACGAAGTCTCCCAGCGCGACTACCGACATCGGCGAAGGCGGGCAAACTTGTATCGAGGTCAAGCTCGTGCGCGATGATGGACGTATCTCGGATGGAGCACGGTTCTGCACCGGCGCAGGTTAAGCAAGGTAGGCATAAGCGATGAGTGAAGTAACTATCGAGTACTGCGGGCAGTACTATCCTGTCCAGGACGGCAAGCCCTTCACCATCGGACGTGAAGGCGACCTCGCAATCGACGACAATCCGTACTTGCACCGGCACTTCTTGACGATTAGCAAGCACAGCGGGCTGTGGTGGCTCAACAACGTGGGCAGCCGGCTGACCGCGACCATTGCGGATCGAACCGGCGGCCTGCAAGCCTGGCTGTCGCCGGAGTCGAGCCTGCCGCTGGTGCTCAACCGGGTGGGCGTGGTGTTCACTGCCGGTCCCACCACCTATGAGCTGTCTATTCATGTCGCGCAGCCGGCATTCCGCCAGGACTACCTGGAATACGATGCCTGCGGAGAAACCACCATTGGGCCGGTGCTGCTGACCAGTGCCCAGCGGGCGCTGGTAGTGGTCTTGGCTGAGCCGATGCTGCGCCGCGAAGGCACCGGGCTGAGCTCGATTCCCACCAGCGCGGCGGCTGCCGCACGGCTGGGGTGGGGAATTACGAAGTTCAATCGCAAACTCGATAACGTGTGCGACAAATTGGACAAGGCGGGCGTTGCCGGACTGCGCGGGGGACCCGGAAAACTGGCCACCAACCGTCGCGCCCGGCTGGTGGAGCACGCCGTGAGTTCGCATCTGGTCACCCGTGCCGATTTGGCCATCTTGGATTCCGAAGTACCCGACGAAGACTAGGTTCCCGGCTGGTACGCCAAAGGCCAATGGGCTGGACGATTCCCTGCGGAATTGTTCAGCACATTGGCCTTTGGAATGCTCAGCGGCGTCCGATGGTCCAGCCTAAACGCGGAACGAGTGCGCGGCGCCGGCGAATCCGATCTACGCGCTTCTTGGGCTCTGCGGCCTGCGGTGCAGGCGCGGGAGCGTTGCCCATGGCAGCGAGCAATGCGGTGACCACCGCCAATTCCTCGTCACTCGGGTTTCCCTTGGTGACGCGGATCTGCGGGGCAACAGGCAAGGCGCTGTTCTGGTCCATCGGCGTGCTCCTTTGTGGTTCTGGTGGGTACTGGTCGGGCAGGATCTGCCGCTTACAGCGGAATGTTGCCGTGCTTCTTCGGAGGCAGGGTCGCATGCTTCTCGCGCAGCGCGCGCAGACCGCGAACCAGCTGGAAGCGGGTCTCGCTCGGGGCGATGACCGCATCCACGTAGCCCAGCTCAGCGGCCTGGTAGGGGTTGAGCAGTTCGGCCTCGTAGTTGTCGATGATCTGCTTGCGGCGGGCCTCGACGTCTCCGCCTTCGGCTTCCACCGCGGCCAGATCGCGGCGGTAGAGGATGTTCACCGCGCCCTGGGCACCCATCACGCCGATCTGCGCGGTAGGCCAAGCCAGATTCAGGTCTGCGCCCAGCTTCTTCGAGCCCATCACGATGTACGCTCCGCCGTAGGCCTTGCGGGTGATCACGGTCAGCTTCGGCACGGTGGCCTCGGCGTAGGCGTAGAGCAGCTTTGCACCGCGGCGAATGATGCCCTGGAACTCCTGGTCCTTGCCCGGCAGGAAGCCCGGCACGTCCACGAAGGTGAGGATCGGGATGTTGAAGGCGTCGCAGTTGCGCACGAAGCGGGCGGCCTTTTCCGAGGCGGCAATGTCCAAGGTGCCGGCGAACTGCATTGGCTGGTTGGCGACAATGCCCACGGTGCGGCCTTCGATGCGGGCGTAGCCAATCATCACGTTGGGTGCGTAGAGCGACTGCATCTCGAAGAAGTGCTCATCATCGACAACCGACTCGATCACGGTGCGCATGTCATAAGGCTGGTTTGCCGAATCCGGGATGAGCGTATCGAGCTCCAGGTCCTCGGCGGTGATATCCAGTTCTTCATCGAATTCGGCAATCAGCGGATCCGAGAGGTTGGAGGACGGGAGGAAGTCCAGCAGTTCCTTGCAGAACTCCACAGCGTCTTCCTCATCGGAGGCAAGGTAGGTGGCGGTACCGGTATTGGCGTTGTGCTGGCGGGCGCCGCCCAGGGTTTCCATGTCGATTTCCTCGCCGGTCACCGTCTTGATGACGTCCGGGCCGGTGATGAACATGTGGCTGGTCTTGTCGACCATGATCACGTAGTCGGTCAGCGCGGGGGAGTAGGCGGCGCCGCCGGCCGATGGGCCCATGATCAGCGAGATCTGCGGGACAACGCCCGAGGCGTGGACATTGTTGCGGAAGATGTCAGCGAACATGGCCAGGGACGCGACGCCCTCCTGGATGCGGGCACCGCCGCCATCGAGGATGCCGACTACCGGGCAGCCGTTGCGCAGCGCGAATTCCTGGACCTTGACGATTTTCTCGCCGTTGACCTGGGACAGCGAGCCGCCGTAAACGGTGAAGTCCTGCGAGTAGACGGCCACCAGGCGGCCATCCACGGTGCCGTAGCCGGAGACCAGGCCATCGCCCAATGGCTTCTTCTTCTCCATGCCGAAGGCGGTGGAGCGGTGGACTGCAAGTGCGTCGAACTCGACGAAGGAGTCTTCGTCCATGAGCATTTCAATGCGTTCGCGGGCAGTGTGCTTGCCGCGGGAGTGCTGCTTTTCGATCGCCGCTTCGCCGCTTGGCGCTTCAGCGAGCTTCTGGCGGCGGCGGAACTCAGCAAGCTTTCCGGCGGTGGTGGACAGGTCGATTGACTCGGCTGCCTCAGTTCTGCCCTGCGTCATGCCTTCGACTCCCTTGAGTTGTCTTCAATGTGTAGGAATGGCACAAGAAAAATGCCATCCAAGCCAGTCTAGCTGGGGAAACAGCTCTTTCGGTTGTAGGAATCTTACAAAATGGCCCGATATCTGGTGCGTGGCACGCCAGAATAAGTTACTGATCGGTAGCTTAGTGGCGGATCATCGCGTAATCTGTATCACATGACTACTGAATCGCGCACTCTTATCGCGCCCGTTCCCGGCAACCTGAAGAACCGTACCATCCTGATGAGCGGGGGCAGCCGCGGCATCGGCCTGGCCATCGCGTTGGCCGCAGCCCGGCAAGGGGCCAACGTGGTCCTGCTCTCCAAGACCGATACACCTCACCCGACGCTGGAAGGGACCATCCATACCGCCGTTGCGCAGATTGAGGAAGCCGGCGGCCAGGGCTTGGCCGTTGTCGGCGATGTCCGCGTGGACGCCGACGTGCAGCGCGCCGTGGAGGAAGCGGTGGCAAAATTCGGCGGCATCGACATCGTGGTCAACAACGCCTCGGCCATCAACCTGGCCAAGACCGACCAGGTCGATATGAAGCGCTACGACCTGATGCAGGACATCAACGTCCGAGGCACCTTCCTGCTGTCCAAGACCGCGCTCCCGTACCTGCGCGCCTCCGAGCATGCCCATATCCTGACCCTCTCCCCGCCACTGAACCTGGACCCCAAGTGGGCAGGGCAGCATCTGGCCTACACCATGGCCAAGTACGGGATGTCGCTGACCACCCTTGGGCTCGCTGAGGAGCTGAAGGAAGACAGCATCGGGGTGAACTCGCTCTGGCCTGAAACCTTGATCGACACCGCAGCAATCCGCAACCTGCCGGGCGGGCAGAAAATGGTCCAGGGCGCACGCGACGCTTCGGTCGTGGCAGACGCGGCCATGGCAATTCTTGCCAGCCCGCCCGCGGGCGTCAGCGGCAATTTCTTCACCGACGGCCAGGTGCTGACCTTGGCCGGGGAGACGGATCTGGAGAAGTACACCCTGAACCCGCAGATCCCGCTGGTCCAGGACATCTTCCTGTAGGCAGTCAAGCGGGGTAAAACAGGGAATAATGGGCGGCCGGTGTCATAGGGTTGGAGATATGGAAAACCCGTATGGCACCGACCGCTCTGTTCTCGATTCCCGGATCTTCAATGAGCTCACCGCCCCGTTGGATTTGGGGCTGGTCAATCTCAAGCCAACCTCCGGTTCTACGAATACCGAGCTGGCGCAACTGGCCAGCACCGGCGAGGCCGGACATCTCAGCGTGTACTACACCGAGCACCAGCAGGCCGGCAAGGGGCGCTTGGGCCGCGAATGGGTGACCCCGGCAGGATCTTCCCTCACCGTCAGCGTCCTGGCCGTGCCCGGACCTGGCTTCCCTCCCGAATCCCTCTCCTGGTACACCATGCTGGCGGCGCTGGCCTGGAGCCGGGCGGCCGAGAATACCTGCGGCGTTCCACTGGGCATCAAATGGCCCAACGACCTCTTGGCTGGCGAGCAGAAAGTCTGCGGCATCCTGGCGCAAATGGTTCCTGCCGGCAACGGCTATGGCGTGGTGGTCGGGACCGGTATCAATGTGAACCAGAGCCGGGAGGAACTTCCGGTGGCTACCGCGACATCCCTGCGGTTGGCCGGTGCCAACAACCCGAACCGCACCGAATTGCTGGCTGAGTACCTGAAGCAATTTGCGGCGTTGGACCGGGGATTCCGCCAAGTCGGCGGCATGGCGCAGATGCCGTTGCCGGCAAGCAACGGGAAATCCTTGCACCAGCTGGTCAGCGCCAAACTGGCCACGCTGGGACATGACGTGCGTGTGGAATTCCCTGACGGGTCCACCCTGGTGGGCACTGCCATAGAGCTGGGCACCGATGGCTCGCTGGTGCTGGAACACGGCACCGGGCAGTGTGAACATGTGCTGGCGGGCGACGTGCACCACGTGCGGCGCGCCGACGGAAAGTATGCCTAACCCGGCTTGGGTATTGGCCCGGGACTAGTATTGGAAGAGACGACCGAAGCACTCAGCCGGGAACAGGAGGGACGAGGAACAACACGATGAAGTTGCCGCTGCATGAAAGGGAACGAGTGATCATCAAAACTCGTGAGCATTCCCGAGTGCTGCGCCAGCCCGTGGGAGCCTTCCTCGTCTTGACCGCACTATGCACGTTTTCGCTTGGCTATCTTTCCCGGGATGATCTCTCGGACTGGCTGGCTTCCAACGCGAATGTGTGGATGATCGTTGCGGTAGTCCTCTGGGCCGCGCTGGTGCTCATCTGGAGCGTGATTCCCTGGGCCCGGTGGCTGCGCAGCCGCATCGTGCTGACTACCGAGCGGATCATGTTCCGGCCGACGTATAACGACGGCAAGCTGCAATCTGTAGGATTATTTACAGTTCGCGACCTGGTCGCGCACAGCAAGGCGAAAAATGCCATGACGCGTGCGGGAACCTTGGATATCGTGCTGAACCAGGGATACGTGCGACTCTCGCATGTGCCCTCGGTACAGTATTTCCGTTCCCTGGCAATGGAGGCGATGGCGAACCTGCGCAGCAGCCAGAGTATGGCGCACACCGAAACGACGAACAGTGAGGGCATGGGGGCATGAGCACCGAGCACACCAACACACCTCGGGCAGACTCTCCGCAGTCCGCCGCCGAGGCTGTCCGTGGCGCCCGCCAGCACGCTCCCGCGGCAACCCCCGCCGAATCGGATCCAATTCTCGAACTTGCCGAGGCCATGGAAGGCCCGCTGCGCATTCCGGCCCACACCCCCGAGGCTGTCCGCGACACCGTCGCCTCGCTGGAAAAACGGCTCATCGGCGGCCAGCGCGAATTCCGCCGACGCGAAGTCGCTTCCGAGGCAGGGGTCTCCCTGCACTCGGCACGCAAGCTGTGGCGCGCCATAGGCTTCCCGGAACTCAGCGATGACGAAGTGTTCTTCACCGAGGCCGACAAGAAAGCCCTGGGCACCATGGTGGGCATGGTCCGCGAAGGCACGCTGACCGAGGAAACCGCCATCTCGCTGATGCGTTCGGTCGGCCAGATGACCGACCGCATGGTGGTCTGGCAGATCGAGGCCTTGGTCGAAGACATGATCGCCAACCAGAACCTGTCCGACCGCCAAGCCCGCCGCCAGCTGTTCAGCCTGCTGCCTGAAATCATCCCCGCCATCGAAGACCTGCTGCTCTACTCGTGGCGCCGCCAGCTGAACTCCGCCGTGCACCGCATGGCCTTGCGCGTGGAAACCGGCGTGGCCGCCTACAACCAGGACCGCGGCGAGGACGATGGCGGCACCCCGTTGCCGCTGGCCCGTGCGGTGGGCTTCGCCGACCTGGTCTCCTACACCTCGCTGTCGCGGCGCATGAACGAGCGCACGCTGGCCCAGCTGGTCCAGCGTTTCGAGGCCAAGTGCGCGGAAATCATTTCCGTGGGCGGCGGCCGCCTGGTCAAGACCATCGGCGATGAAGTGCTCTACGTGGCAGAAACCCCGCAGGCCGGCGCGCAGATCGCGCTGTCCCTCTCGCGCGAGCTGGCCAAGGACGAGCTCTTCCCGCAAACCCGCGGAGCGGTGGTCTGGGGCCGGCTGCTCTCGCGCCTGGGCGATATCTACGGACCGACGGTGAACATGGCGGCCCGGCTGACCTCGCTGGCCGAGCCCGGTACCGTGCTGACCGATGCGATTACCGCGAATACGCTGCGCAATGATGCACGCTTCGTGCTCACCGCCCAGGAAATTACCGCGGTGCGCGGCTTCGGGGATATCCAACCCTACGAACTCTCGGCAGGCGAGGGAGCAGGACTGGTGATTGACTGATGGCTAATGAACCAGCCCCGGTTCCCTTCATCCTCGCCGCGGCGGGCCTGACGGACGTGGGACGCAAGCGCTCGCAGAACCAGGACCGTATCCTGATGCACGACATCGTGTACGCGGTTGCCGACGGCATGGGCGGGCATGAAGCCGGCGAGGTGGCCAGCCAGCTTGCGGTGGAAACCATGGAAGAAATCTGCACCTTCGCCAATAAGACCTCGGTGCGGAAACTGCCCTCGGTGCCGGATGTCCAGCGGCAGGTGCAGCTGGCCGATGACCGCATCCGCGAAGCGCTTGAATCGCGCGGCGGCACGACCCTGTGCGCCCTGGTGCAGATCAAGACCCCCAGCAAGGGCCGGGACAGCGTGACCGCTCCGCTGGCCGCCGTTCCGCCGTGGACCTCCAGCTTCGCAATGACGCAGAATACCGACGTGATTTCCAAGATCACTCCGCAAATGCTGGAGAACCACCGCGCCAACCTGGCCCCGGCTACCGCGCCGCTGCCGGTGGCCACCGAGGAAGTCCCGAGCCTGCTGCTGGTCAACGTGGGAGACTCGCGCGGCTACCGGCTGCGCGACGGTGCGCTGCAGCAGCTGACCCGCGACCACTCGGCCGTGCAGGAAATGGTGGATGCCGGGCAGATCACCGAGCTGGAAGCGCGCAACCATCCGCACCGGAACCTGATTACCCGCGCCCTGGGCGCAGGCGCCGAAAGCCAGCCGGACGTCACCGTCCTGCAGCCACGCATCGGCGACCGCTACATGCTGTGCAGCGACGGGCTCTCCGGCGAATTGACCGAGGACATTTTGCAGACCCTGCTGGTGAACTACAAGGACCGCACCGAAGCGGCCCGGATTCTCACTGCGGCTGCGCTGGAAGCCGGCGGCCGGGACAACATCGCAGTGATCGTGATTGACGTGCTGGCAGCCGAACCCGCACCAGCGGACGCACCTGGGAACTAGGGCTCCAAGCCAGCTAAACTGTCCGCCGGTGGGGCACAATTGAATACGTGAGTGAAAAAGACGCAGCACCAGTCGAGACCGCCAACGTACCGCCGGAAGCTGACAAGACCCGCTATGAACAGCTGGTCGAGCAGATCCGCGCCCACCGCGAGGCCTATTACCAAAATGATGCTCCCCTGGTCTCCGACGCAGAATACGACGCGTTATTCCAGGAGCTCCAGCTGCTTGAGGCGACCTATCCCATCCTTGCTGGACAGGATTCGCCCACCCAGGAAGTCGGCGGCGAAGCCTCCGCCGCCTTCGCATCGGTCACCCACGCCAGCCGGATGTACTCGCTGGAAGACGTCTTCTCACTTGATGAACTCGACGCGTGGCTGGAGCGTGCCCAGGCCAACGCCGAACGCCTGCACCCGCAGACCCCGGTCAAATGGCTGTGCGAAGTCAAAATCGACGGCCTGGCACTGAACCTGACCTACCGCGAGGGCAAGCTGATTCGCGCGGCCACCCGCGGGGACGGCACCACCGGAGAAGACGTGACCCACAATGCGCTGACCATCAGCGATATCCCGCAACAGCTGTCCGGCTCCGGCTGGCCTGCGGAATTCGAAGTCCGCGGCGAAGTCTTCATCGCCACCGAGGACTTCAACAAGTTCAACGAGGCACTGATCGCCCAGGGCAAGGCGCCGCTGGCCAACCCGCGCAACGCCGCCGCCGGGTCCTTGCGCCAGAAGGATCCGGAGCAGACCGCCAAGCGTCCGCTGCGCATGTTCGTGCATGGCCTGGGCCGCAGCCGCGATTTCAACCTGACCGAGCAGTCCCAGGCCTATGAGCTGATGCGCAGCTGGGGCCTGCCGGTCTCTCCGTACGGCCGCGTGGTCGGCAGCCGCCAGGAAACCAAGGATTACATCGCCGAGCACGGCGAGAAGCGCCACGATTTGATCCACGACATCGATGGCATTGTCATCAAGGTCGATGACCTGGCCACCCAGGAACAGCTGGGCTACACCTCGCGGGTTCCGCGCTGGGCCGTCGCCTACAAGTACCCGCCCGAAGAAGTGCACACCAAGCTGCTGGACATCCAGGTCCAGGTGGGCCGCACCGGCCGCGTGACCCCCTTCGGCGTGATGGAACCAGTCCTCGTCGCCGGCTCCACCGTCGCGCGCGCGACTTTGCACAACCAGGAAGTCGTCAAGGCGAAAAACGTCAAAATCGGCGACACCGTCATCCTGCGCAAGGCCGGAGACGTCATCCCGGAGATTGTCGGCCCGGTGCTCCCGCTGCGCGATGGCAACGAGGACCTGCGTGATTTCGTCATGCCCACCGAATGCCCCTCCTGCGGGCAACCGCTGGCCCCGGCCAAGGAAGGCGACGTGGATATCCGTTGCCTCAACGCCGAATCCTGCCCGGCACAGCTCACCGAGCGCGTGGCCTACCTTGCCGGACGCAGTGCACTGGACATCGAAGCCCTCGGCTACGAAGCGGCAGCTGCCCTGACCAGCGGTCCGGGCGAGGACCCGGCCACCCAGGGCGGCGTCATCCTGCCCGCCGGACCCGGCCCGCTGAAGAACGAGGCTGACCTGTTCAACCTCAAGGACAAGCTCGACGAGCTTGGAGAAGTCAAGGTCTGGCGGGAAAAGCGCTCCAAGGGGGAGGGCACCGGCAAGTACGAGCTCGTCCCGTACTTCTATTCCAAGGCCACCGCCAAAAAGCCTTCGGTGCCGACCAAGAGCACCCTGAAGCTGCTTGATGAGCTGGAGAAGGCCAAGGGCAACCCGCTGTGGCGGGTGCTGGTAGCCCTGTCCATCCGCCACGTCGGCCCGAACGCCTCGCGGGCCATTGCCACCCGCTACGGCTCCATGGACGCCCTGCTTCAGGTCCTGGACTCGGGCAACGCGGTGGCGGAACTGGCCGAAATCGATTCGGTTGGCACCATCATCGCCGAAGCGCTGGTTGACTGGTTCACGGTGGATTGGCACCGCGAGATCGTCTCCTCCTGGCAGGCCTCCGGCGTGCAGATGGAAGACGAGCAGGATGCGAACATCACCAAGAACCTCGAAGGCCTGGCCATCGTGGTGACCGGTACCCTGGAGAACTATTCCCGGGATACCGCCAAGGAAGCGATCATTGTCCGTGGCGGCAAGGCCACCGGCAGCGTCTCGAAGAAGACCGACTTCCTGGTGGCCGGCGAATCCGCCGGGTCGAAGCTGGACAAAGCCCAGTCCCTGGGCGTTCCGGTACTGGACGAAGCCGGATTCGGCATCCTGCTGGAGCAAGGACCGGAAGCAGCACGCAAGGCAGCACTCGCCGCACCAACGGAAGGCTAGACATGGACCGCACAGTAACCCACGATCCGCTGGTGATGGTGGCCCGCCGGGCTGCCGCCGCCGGCGCTGAAGTACTTGGCCGCCGCGACGAATCGCAGTTCAACCTCACCGACAAGTCGGCGGCAGGGGACTGGGTCACCGACTTCGACCGGGCTGCCGAGGAAGCGATTCGCGATTCCATTGTGACCTCCCGGCCCAACGACGAGTTGACCGGTGAAGAATATCCCAGCGCCAAGCCGGCGCATCCCAGCGGTCTGCGCTGGAGCATTGATCCGCTGGATGGCACCACGAACTTCGTGCGCAACATTGCCTATTATTGCTCGTCGGTGGGCGTCTGCCAGCGCAACGATGATGGCAGCGAGACCTGGGTGGCCGCGGCCATCGTCGCCCCTGCCTTGCAGGTGGAGTACTTTGCCGGGAAGGGACTGGGCGCATGGAAACTCGACCTGCGGTCCGGAAAGCTCACCCAGCTCAGCGGCCCGGTTGAATCGGAAACCAGGATCCTGGCCACCGGCTTCGGCTATGATTCCGAGCGCCGGCAGTTCCAAGCCCAGGTGCTCGGGACGATGCTTGAGGACTATGTGAATGTGCGCCGGCTCGGCTCGGCTGCGCTGGATTTGTGCCTCGTGGCCGAGGGGTCTTTGGACGCCTACGCCGAATACGGCACCCAGGAGTATGACTGGGCCGCCGGCGCGCTGATTGCCGAGGAAGCAGGATGCCAGGTTGGCCGGCCCAGCAGCAATCCGGGCTGGCAGTACGCCGGATTTGTGGACCCGGCAAAGCTCGCGGAGCCTGGCGCCTAAAGCAGAACGGCTGCCATCCACTCATGCGCATAGTGGATGGCAATGCCCACGGCGACACCGCCACACACTTGTGTGGCGGTGTGCTGGAAACTGCGGATGCGTGCCCAGGACAGCACCGCAATGAAGAACACCACCAGCGGCATCAGCCCGTTCAACTGCCCGGCCACCTGCAAGATCACGTAGGTGCCCACGGCCAGGTGCACCGAGACCTTCCACCACATATTGATCACAGCGACGACTGCCAATCCCAGCAGGATGCTGAGCACTTCGAGGTACATCCGCGTCCCGGCGTCCATGAGCCGCAGCACGAGCAGGCCGCAGAGGATCAATCCGGCGGTATAGGCGTAGATCCAATGCCGCTGATGCCTTACGGTCACGTGCATGTCGGTGACCTTGCCACGCAGTTTCGCGCCGGCCAGGATCAGCCACGGAATAATCGTGGTGAACAGGGCCGCGGTGACCGACTCGCTCCAGCGCACCGAAGCATCCCGCCATGGAGTGGCCAGCAGCAGCACGGTAGCCAAGATGATAGGGGAGAGCAGGTGGGAAACCACCAGAGCGCATTTTCGCGCTGCGGTCGGGGCGCTGGCTTGCGAGGTCTGCTGTATTCGGGTCATTGGCCTTCATCTGGGTAGCGGGTTGCTGACGACCATGCGACTAGTCCACTGTACAAGCAGTTCCGGTGCTCCCATTCTGCAGAGTCAGCTTTGCTCCGCGACCAGGTAGTCATTGCGGATCCGGATGAGCTTGGGCAGGTACCATCCGAGGACGAGCCGTTCGGCCAGCCACCCCAATGGACCAAGCGGAGCACTGAATTGGATCTTGTCGATCATCAACGTCCCGTGGTCCAACTCATGGAATTCATGGACGTGGTGGAAGTACTTGAACGGTCCGCGCAGCTGCTGGTCGGTGAAGCTGCGCGGGGCATCCACGGCGGAAATCGTGGAGGTCATCCGGATGGGAATGCCAAAGTGCTTGGCCCGCCAGGTAACTTGCTCGCCCAGGCCAATGGTTCCGCTGGTTACCCCAGCTACTGCCTTCTCCTTCGCGTCGGCCATCGAGCCTGTATGCGCGTCGATGCTCAACGATTTCTCGAAGAGCTCAGCAGGGCTGAGGTTGGCTTGCGTAACGCATTCAAAGTAGACGGCCATGGCTAAAGTATGCCACTGGCATGGGAGTTTTAGCGGACGGTGAGGTCCAGAACGGTCAGTTCTTCAGCCGCGTCATCGTAGTAGTCACGCAGCTTCAGGCCCTCGGCCGCTGCCTCGTCAACGACTACCACTGCGTCCTGGTGCAGCTGCAGGACAGATGCCGGGCAGGAAGCTGAGATCGGGCCTTCCACGGCAGCAGCAATTGCATCTGCCTTGCCGGAGCCCACGGCAACCAGGACCAGGCGACCTGCGTCCAGGATCGTGCCGAGGCCCTGGGTGACGCAGTGGGTGGGAACATGCTCAATGCCGTCGAAGAAGCGCGCATTGTCTTCACGGGTGTTCGCCGCCAAGCGCTTGATTCGGGTGCGGCTTCGCAGCGCGCTGCCCGGTTCGTTGAAGCCCAAATGGCCGTTTGATCCGATGCCCAGGATTTGCACATCGATGCCTCCGGCCTGTGCGATGGACGCATCGTACGCGCGGGCCGCTGCCTCAATGGCTTCTACCGAGGCGGCCATGCCCTGCGGAACATGCAATGAGTCCGCAGACAAGCCGATGACGTTGCAGACTTCGTTGAGCAGGGTCTGTCGGTAGGACTGTTCATGGGTGTCGGGGATCCCGATGTATTCATCGAGGGCGAATCCCTGTGCACGGCTGAAATCGGCGCGTCCTTCCTGAACTGCGCGGGACAATTCACGATACAGTCCCAGCGGGGAGGAGCCGGTGGCGAGCCCGAGGACCGGGGCAGCGCCGGCACTATGGTGGGCCAGACCAGCTAAAACGTTGTCGGCTGCGATCTTTGCGACTTCTTCTGGGGATGAACCAATGAGCACGCGCATGGTGTGCACTCTCCAATCTTGGCAGTGATGAATATCAGTGATGATGAGCGGTATAGCAGGTGTGAGGTGAACGGAACGGTTCGGTCAGGTGATCCCCAGTTCATGGAACAGCACGTTGACCGCGCACCCTCGAAGTACCAGATGTTCTGGATCTTCGCTGAGCGAAAGACGGAAGTCTTCGGCACGCGCAGCATGCGAGCGCAGTGCCAATGCTTCGTGCAGGGCCTTGGCGAGCGGCTGGTCCACGACCTCTGGGATGCCGGTGAAAACGACATTGCGAATGTCCAGGGTTGAAAGCAGCGGAGCAACCGCGCCTGCAAGATACGAGGCGATCCGCTGATCCAGCTGCTCTTTCGACTCTCCCTCGGCCAGGGCCTTCCAGATGGCAGGAATGGAAACGTAGGCTTCCAGGCAGCCGATTTCACCGCAGCTGCATGGGGCAGTGTCCTCTGGTCGCTGGCGGACATGGCCCAGCTCGCCGGAGGCAAAATTCGAGCCGCGCACCAGGGTGTTGTGGGTGATGACGCCGCACCCCACGCCGCGTCCCAGGCGGAGCAGGATCATGTGGTCGCTGCCTTGGCCAAAGGTGTGCTCGGAGAGTATGGCGCAGTCGGCGTCATTGAGGATATGGGTGTTGATGCCGGTGGCCTGCTTGACGGCAGAGCCCAGGTCGAAGCCACGCCAATCGAATTTTTCGGAATCGACGATAATTCCCTGGTCGGTCACGACTCCGGGGGAGCCGATGCCCAAGCCAAGTACCGGTGCGTCGCAGTGCCCTATGGCTGTGTCGAGCAATTCGAGGAGCTGGGCGGTGGCGGCTTCTTTGGTTGCTCCACGATTCGGGGAAGAAAAGCTCTTGAGAATGGTGCCATCCAGATCCATGACCGCCGCTTGGAACGGGACAACTCCGGAGAGATCCACGCCGATGATCCTGAGCCCAGGACGATTCAAATCGACGAGGGTGGAGGGCTTTCCCGGGCGCTTGCCTTCTTGCTGGCCGGTTTCGATCACGTGGGAACGATTGAGCAGTTCGGCGACGAGTTCCGAGACGGTGACACGTGTCAGGCCCGTGGCGCGGGCCAGGTCTGCACGGCTCAGTGCACCTCGGTCTGAAAGAGTTTGCAGAACCAGCGACAGGTTGTGCTCCCTTCCATGGGACGGCAAGATGGCGCTGCCGTGGGACAGCACATTCCAGTCCTTGCGTGGGGAAGTCACAGGGTTAGTTAACTCTATTAACAAACCTCCGGGCAAGTCTGCTCCGTGGACATTGCATAGAAAGAGTCTTTTGCGCCAATTGCTGCAAATCGGAAAATCGTCGGCGGCAAGAGTTTGCAACGATGCATTGTTTCCGCAGCGTCTGGTCAACTGCGGAAAACCTCCAGGAGCCGTGGCACACTTGGAAGATCATGACTGACGAGCAAACTTTTTCATACTGCAGTGGCGATCTGTCGATTGAACTAGCCACGCCGGCCGATTACCAGCGGGTGGGGGAGCTGACCGCTGAGTCCTACTTTGCCGCTGGGCATTTCAGCAGCCCGCAGGACGAATACCTGAACTTTGTCCGCAAGGTTGCCGAGCGGGCAACGCAGACCGAAGTCTATGTGGTCCGCCTATCCGGTGAAATTGTAGGTTCCATGACGTTGATCCGCGCGGGCAGCGACTATGCGGATATCGCCCGAGCCGACGAGCTGGAAATCCGCATGCTCAGCGTCGATCCCGCCGCGCAGCGCGGCGGGATCGGACGGGCCATGGTGCTGGCCGCCATTGAACGTGCCCGGCTTATTTCGGGAATCAACGCCGTCTCCCTAACCACCGGCAGCACCTGGGCTTCCGCCCGGGGTTTGTATGAAACCCTCGGATTCGCCCACCATCCAGAACGCGACTGGGTGGTGCCGAATACCGACATCAAATTGGTGGTCTACGCCTACCGCCTCTAGCCACGGCGGATTCCTCCACACTCCAGCTGAACCGCCCATGACATAGGCAGACACGCATTGTGGTCTGCCAAAGCGCATGAATAGAATGGCGCCATGAGTGCTGTTCGCCGAAGTGTCACCGCCCTGTCCGTCGCCGCTCTCGCCCTCGGGCCGCTGAGCGCCTGCAGCGCCGGCGCACCCGACCCGGCACCATCAGCCGATGCGCTGGTGGCCGCCATGAACAGCGGTGATTTCGCCGGCGTGCAATTTACCGGCACCAGCCCGCAGGACGCGGCGAAGGCCCAGGAAACAGCCTTTGGCACCATGGGCGAAATCAAGCACACGAGTACCGTCAGCTCGGTAGCAGAGGACGAAGAGGAACAAGACGGAGTCAAGACGGCCACCGCGAACATCACCACGGTGTGGGATGTCGACGCATCGGACAAGGACCTGAGCTATGACACCCGGGCCGTCTGGGAATACGACAAGGAAGCCGAGGCCTGGAAACTGCGCTTCGACCCGTCAATCCTCGCCCCGGGATTCGAAAGCGGCGACTACCTCAAGGCGGCATTCGAGCCGGCAGCACGCGGCAGCATCACCGATGCAGAAGGCCAGAACATTGTCGCTGACCGGCCGGTGATCCGCGTCGGCATGGACAAGACCCATACCGGCAAGGAGAACTGGGAAAGCTCAGCGAAGAAGCTGGCCAAGCTGGTGGACATCGATGAGGACGCGTACGCGAAACGCGTGATGGCCGCAGGCGATAAGGCATGGGTGGAAGCCATCGTCTTGCGCGATGACGCAACCCGTGAGGTTACCGACGAAGAAATCAAGGCCATCCCGGGAGCCAACTTCCAGAATGACGAGCTGCCATTGGCACCCACCCGTTCCTTCGCCCGTCCGCTGCTGGGCAGCGTAGGAAAGGCCACTGCGGAAATCATCGAGAAGTCCGAGGGCAAGGTCAAGGCCGGCGACCAGGTAGGCAAATCGGGATTGCAGGCCGCCTACAATGACACCCTCTCGGGAACCGCCGGAGTCACGGTGTCGCAATACGATGCTGAGCATGAAGAGCTAGCGGAACTGTTCGCCAACGCCCCGGTGCCAGGCAAGGACCTGAAGACCACCCTTGATACCAGCCTGCAGCAAGCAGCGGATGAACTGCTGGAAGATGCCGAATCGAACTCGGCCATAGTGGTTATCCGGCCCTCGGACGGCAGCGTCCTGGCTGCGTCTTCCGGCCCGGTATCCTCCGGCTTGAACACCGCCCTTCAAGCGTCCTATGCGCCGGGCTCCTCCTTCAAGGTCATCAGCGCCTTGGCCATGCTGCGTGAAGGCGCCACCCCGGGCACCGAGGTTAAATGCCCGGCAACCACGGTGGTGGACGGAAAGAGCTTCAAGAACTACGACGGCTACCCGGCGTCCGCGGTAGGCACCATCCCGCTCTCCGAGGCGATTGCCCAATCCTGCAACACGGTCTTCGTGAACCAGGGGCAGGAGATCAGCGGCAAGAAGCTGGCCGAGGCCGCAACCTCGCTCGGCTTGCTGGCCGAGGACGGCACCGGTACCGGCGCCGTGTTCGGTTCGGTGCCCGAGGATTCGACAGGCACCACCCAGGCCGCGAACATGATTGGCCAGGGCGTGGTGGAAGCCTCGCCGCTGGGCATGGCCACCGTGATGGCATCTATCCAGGCCAAATCCACCGTGCAGCCCAAGCTGGTGCTCTCGCCTGAACCCGAGGCCCCGGCCAAGCCGGCCTCCACGCTCACCGAAAAGGAAGCCGAGCAGCTGTCGGCGATGATGGCAGAGGTCGTGGACCATGGAACCCTGAAGGATTTGAAGGGGACAGGCAGCGGCAAGATCATCGGCAAGAGCGGCACCGCAGAATACGACAGCGAGAAGAACGCGCATGCCTGGGCCATCGCCGCCCAGGGCGATCTGGCCATTGCCGCATTCGTCGAGGACGGGGACGGCGGTGCCCAATCGGCCGGACCACTGGTGAAGTCCATGCTCCAGGAAGCTGCCAAGTAGCTTCGCGGGGTGCCGCTCAGCCTTGCCGGGCGAAATATTCGCCGGAGAGCAGGCTCAGCAGCACCTGGTCGTGGAATGCCCCGTCATGGAAGTACACCTCCCGTTGGCGTCCTTCCTGGATGTACCCGGCGTTTTCATAGGCCTTGATGGCCCGCTGGTTGAAGGCGGCAACGCACAGGCTGATCCGGTGCAGCCCCAGCTCGCGGAAACCGTAGGCTGACATCAGCTTCGTGGCGCGGGTGCCGAAACCCTGGCCGACAAAGTCCGGGCCAATCATCACCGCCAGCTCGGCCGCGCGATGCGGCAGCTGTCCGCCATGCAGCGTGATGTGGCCGATGAAGCTTCCGGTGCCGCGCTCGAAGATGCTGAAACCGGCATCGCCGCTATTCGGCTCGTTGCGGCTCCACTGGGCGAACATGTCCATGAGCCCAGTCTCGGGGCGCGGCTTGATGATCCGCTGCTGGAGCACCGCCCAAGCCGGGTCATTCCACCACCGGGCCATGGCCGCGAAGTCCTCCGGCTCGGACTCGCGCAGTTCAACGGCGGCATCGCGCAGCAGGCGCTCGCCGTACTGCTGCGCCTGCTGGAGATCATTCCACGGCTCATCGGTGTGCATGGATCCATCGTAGGAGCTTTTGCCCGGACCAAGAACCATTGCGCCAACACTTGTGCCTAATACGAGCTGTTGACAGACTATGCTCATGGGAATCGTCTACAACACCACCATGTCTCCAACGAAGACCGAGCTGGTGACCGCCTGGCTGGCCAAGCAGGAGTTCTACACCGGCCAGGGCGCCCCGAAACTTGAGAACATCGGCGGATTCCGCCTCGAAGACCCGCAGGGCGAGGTCGGCATCGAGCTGAGCTTCTACGCCGACCACGCCGACACCTCCGACGTGGTCTACCACGTTCCATTGACCTATCGCGATGCCCCTATCGAAGGCGCGGAGCAGCACCTGCTGGGCACCAGCGAGCACGCGATCCTGGGCCTGCGCTACGTCTACGATGCCGCCGGCGATCCTGTCTTCCTCGCCCAGGCCCGCGAGCTGCTGGCCGGGAACGCGGTGCCGCAGCACCGCACCGAATCCTTCACCGACGATCCGCGGATCCGAGTCAGCGGGCAGACCGCCGGCAAGCAGGCGGTGATCATCCGCAAGCCGGTGGCCGGCGAACCAGCCGAAGCAGGGGTGATCGGGTTCTGGGAGAACGCCCTCGGGCAGGATCTGAGCGGTTTGGTATTGCGCACAGCATAATGAAGGCCCCGGAATAATGCGTCGGGCCCGGCGCGCAAGGGATAGACTTGTCTATGAAACCCAACCGCCATTCTAGGGAGATACATGTCTGCCATCAGCCGTGAGGACGTTGTGCATCTGGCACACCTTGCCCACATCGAGATGAGCGACGCGGAGCTGGACAAAATGACCGGTGAACTCGACGCTATCGTCGGTGCCATCGCGTCCGTCAGCGAAGTCGCCGCCTCCGACGTCCCAGCCACCAGCCACCCGATCCCGCTGACCAACGTGTTGCGCGAAGATACGGTGGGGCAGACGCTGAGCATCGAGGAAGTTCTGCTCAACGCGCCTGATTCGGACTCGGACCGCTTCAAGGTCCCGGCAATTCTGGATGGTGAATAATCCCAGTGAATGAACTGATCAAGCTTTCCGCCACCGAGCTGGCAGCCAAGCTGCGCGCCGGCGAGGTGACCTCCGTCGAAGCCGTGCAGGCCCACCTTGACCGCATCGCCGAAGTCGACGGCGCCCTGAAGGCCTTCCTGCACGTGAACGCCGACGAGGCGCTCTCCGTGGCCGCCGAGGTGGACGCCATCCGCGCCGCCGGCGGTGCCGGAGCCGAAGCCCTGCACCCGCTGGCCGGCGTGCCGATCGCCATCAAGGACCTGATCGTCACCAAGGGCCAGCCCACCACCGCGGCATCGAAGATGCTCGAGGGCTGGATGAGCCCGTACGACGCGACCGTGATCGAGAAGATCCGCGCCGCCAAGCTGCCGATGCTGGGCAAGACCAACCTGGACGAATTCGCCATGGGTTCCTCCACCGAGCACTCCGCCTACGGCGTGACCCGCAACCCGTGGGACCTGAACCGCATTCCGGGCGGTTCCGGCGGCGGCTCGGCCGCAGCCGTGGCCTCCTTCGAGGCACCGCTGGCCCTGGGCACCGACACCGGCGGCTCCATCCGCCAGCCGGGCGCCGTCACCGGCACCGTCGGCGTGAAGCCGACCTACGGTGCTGTCTCGCGCTACGGCGCGATCGCCATGGCCTCCTCGCTGGACCAGATCGGCCCGGTCTCCCGTACCGTGCTGGACTCGGCCTACCTGCAGGAACTGATCGGCGGGCACGACCCGAAGGATTCCACCTCGCTGCCGAACGCCCTTGAAGGCCTGGTGGCCGCCGCCGAATCCGGCGCCGCCGGGGACCTGGAGGGCCTGCGCATCGGCGTCATCAAGGAATTGACCGGCGAGGGCTACCAGGAAGGCGTGCAGGCGCGCTTCAACGAGTCGCTGGAACTGCTCAAGGCTGCCGGCGCCGAGATCGTCGAGGTCTCTTGCCCGAACTTCAAGTACGCGCTGGGCGCCTACTACCTGATCATGCCTTCGGAGGTTTCCTCCAACCTGGCCAAGTTCGACGGGGTGCGCTACGGAAAGCGCGTGTTGCCGGAAGACGGCCCGATGACCATCGAGCGCGTCATGGGCGCCACCCGCGCCGCAGGCTTCGGCGACGAAGTCAAGCGCCGCATCATCCTGGGCACCTACGCGCTGTCCGCCGGCTACTACGACGCCTACTACGGCTCGGCGCAGAAGGTCCGCACGCTGATCCAGCGCGACTTTGACGCCGCCTTCGAGCAGGCTGACGTGCTGGTCTCGCCGACCGCGCCGACCGTGGCTTTCGAGCTGGGCGCGAACGACAACGACCCGCTGGCCATGTACCTCAACGACGTGGCCACCATCCCGGCCAACCTCGCCGGCGTCCCGGGCATCACCGTGCCTGGCGGCCTGTCCGAGAACCTGCCGGTGGGCATCCAGTTCCTGGCTCCGGCCTACGAGGACGCCCGCTTGTACCGTGCCGGCGCGGCGCTGGAAGCGCTGCTCGAAAAGCAGTGGGGCCACTCGCTGATCTCGCAGGCACCAGCCATTGACACCGCTTCGATCGCGCAGGAGGCCTAGGCACCATGAGCAACTACACCGATGAACTGGTCGACTTCGACGAGGCGCTGGACCGCTACGACCCGGTCCTGGGCTTCGAGGTCCACGTCGAGCTGAACACCAAGACCAAGATGTTCTCCGACGCCCCGAACGCCTTCGGCGACGAGCCGAACACCAACGTCACCCCGGTGGACCTGGGGTTGCCCGGCGTGCTGCCAGTGGTCAACAAGACCGCCGTGGAGTACTCCATCCTGATCGGCCTGGCGCTGAATTGCCAGATTGCCGAGAAGTGCGGCTTCGCCCGGAAGAACTACTTCTACCCGGACACCCCGAAGAACTTCCAGACCTCCCAGTACGATGACCCGATCGCCCACGACGGCTGGCTGGATATCGAGCTGGAGGACGGCGAGGTCTTCCGCGTGGAGATCGAGCGCGCCCACATGGAGGAGGACGCCGGAAAGCTGACCCACATGGGCGGCGCCGCAGGCCGCATCCAGGGCGCCGACTACTCGCTGGTGGACTACAACCGCGCCGGCGTGCCGCTGGTGGAAATCGTCACCAAGCCGATCGTGGGCGCCGGCAAGCGCGCCCCGGAGCTGGCCCGCGCCTATGTGGCGGCGATCCGCGAGATCGTGAAGAACCTGGGCGTCTCGGATGCGAAGATGGAACGCGGCAACGTGCGCTGCGACGCCAACGTGTCGCTGATGCCAAAGGACGCGGACAAGTTCGGCACCCGTACCGAGACCAAGAACGTGAACTCCCTGCGCGCTGTGGAGCATGCAGTGCGTTTCGAGATCGAGCGCCACGCTGCAGTGCTGGATTCCGGGGCCAAGATTGTCCAGGAAACCCGCCACTGGCATGAGGACACCCGCTCCACCACCTCGGGCCGCCCGAAGTCGGACGCCGATGACTACCGCTACTTCCCGGAGCCTGACCTGGTGCCGATCGTTACCACCGCCGAGTGGGTCGAAGAGCTGCGCTCACGCCTGCCGGAGCCTCCAGCCGAGCGCCGCAAGCGCCTGAAGGCCGAGTGGGGCTACGCGGACAAGGAATTCCGCGACGTGGTCAACGCGGGTGTGCTTGACGAGATCGAAGCCACCGTGGCTGCCGGCGCATCGGCTGCCGTGGCCCGCAAGTGGTGGATGGGCGAGATCGCGCGCCTGGCCAAGGCCGCGGACAAGGAGATCGCTGATCTGGGCGTCACCCCTCAAACCATCGTCGAGCTGAACTCGTTGATCGAGGGCAAGAAGATCAACGACAAGATCGCCCGCCAGGTGCTTGAATTCGTCATCGCCGGCGAAGGCACCCCAAGCGAAATCGTCGAGAAGCGCGGCTTGGCTGTGGTGAATGACGATGACGCACTGGGCAAGGCTGTGGATGACGCCATGGCCGCCATGCCTGATGTGGTCGAGAAGATCAAGGGTGGCAAGATGCAGGCCATCGGTGCGCTGATGGGCCCTGTCATGAAGGCCACCCGCGGACAGGCCGATGCCGGCCGCGTTCGCGAGATCGTGATGGAGAAACTGGGCCTGTAAGGTCCGCATTCTTGCAGCGGCGGCCCGTATTCCCGGTGGGGAGTACGGGCCGCCGCTGTCTCGTTTGGGCTTCTTCGTCATCGGCTCCCTGCATGCACTGCATCGAAGCTGGCCGAAGGGCCGGCATCACGGCACTGCCGGGACGCCGAGTGCTGGTTATCAAGCCGAATGCGGCTTGGCGGCTGCACGCGGATGGATTAGGAGAGGTCGAACCCGGACTCCGGGTTCGCTAGAGTATGCGTAAGTACATGCACAGGCCCCTCCGGGGGTTGGGTCGGATGCATTGAGCTGACCGAGGCTGAAGGAATCGCAATGATCGAAATCAAACGGGTTGATGCACTGGCCGGATTTCAGCCATCGGACATTGCCGCGGTGCTCGTCGGCGGTTTCGCCGAGGACTTCGCTTATTTTTCGAAGAATCAGGAAACGTTGGCGCGGGCGTTTGCCCACATGATCATCCCGGAACGTTTTTATGTGGCGCTGGTGGACGGGGTTCCCGCCGCCATCGCGAGCCTCACCGAAGCCGATCAGGAGTGCTTCACGCCGGACCGGAGCGAATTCCAGCGCCATCTCGGAACGTGGCACGGGCTGATCAGTTATTTCATCGTCCGCACGCAGTTCCTGGGAGCTTTCAAGGGGGCTCGGCCCGGACTGGCGGAAATCGGATTCGTGACTACCGCACCCCCATACCAAGGCCGTGGGGTGGCCACGGAGTTGATGAAGCACCTGCTGGCCCTGCCGTTCGATGAATTCGTGCTCCGCGATATCAAGGACACCAATGTCGCTGCGTTGTCGCTGTACCGCAAGCTCGGTTTTAGCGAGTCGGATTCGCGCCCGGCCAGGTTCGCGAAACGTGCTGGCTTTTCGCGCTACGTTTCTATGAACAGGAAAGCCGCATAGCCATCCCTGTGCCGCTCCGGGTCCCCTGGCATCGAGCAATACGAAGTTGCCACGGTGGTCGGCCGAAGGCAACGCCGTTTCGGATAGGCTTGGGCCATGAATATCTCGTTCACGCCGTTGGGTCCTGAAGACAGCGATGGCATTGTCGCATTTCTGCTCGGCAACAAGTTCCCCTTCCATGTCCGTCGAGACTGGACGCAGACGGAGCTGCGGGCACTGGTTGATGGCGGAAGATATTGGAACAGCGAGAGCCAAGGTTTCTGGATCATGGGCAATGGCGATTGCCTGGGCATGGTTGTTCTTGAAGATCTGGAAGACGACACCCCGATGTTCGACCTCCGCCTTGCGGAGGCTTATCGGGGGCAAGGATTGGGTACGCGGATACTGAAGGAACTGTGCACCAAGGTCTTCAAGGAGAACCCGGAGACTGTGCGCTTCGAAGGGCAAACCCGGGAAGACAACATTGCGATGCGCAAGGTGTTCCTGAAGTCCGGCTTCCTCAAGGAAGCCCACTACCGGATGGGCTGGCCAGCTGAAGACGGCTTACGATTGGCTTCGGTCGCCTACGCCATTCTCCGCCAGGACTGGGAGTCAGGAGAAACGACCGCCTTCGACTGGAACGATGTGCAAATCTGAGTTCTACACCCAGGGTTTCAAGAAGCGGGGAGGACCCGCACGTCCCGGGTGATTTCCAGATGCCCCAAGTGCTGGCAGAGCTCCTCGAATACGTGCAGCAGGACGCCCTCGCAGGTGGCCATCCAGTATTCACTCTCGCGGCCCGGAGGGGTGGCAGCCGGAGGCAGGTGCATCTGGGTGTGGGAAAGATCCGCGATGAATGCCGTTCTGGTTGCGTCAGCCAACTTCAACGCGTCCTGCTTCTCCATCTGCGCGCTGAATTCGGCATCCCTATCGCGGGGAACGGCAACGCCCAGGTTCACTGTTGAAGACCAGCGCCGCATCATTCCGCAACAGTGCACCAGGATCTGAACAGGGGAGTTGCTGGCCTGGGCCGGCAACGTGAAGTTGACCAACTCATCGGGAATGTCATGAACGGTATCGACAAGCTGGTCGAATTTCTCAAGCAGAAGCTGAACTAGGACTCGCTGGCCAGGCACCGATGAATTCATGTCCTGATTCTAGCTCAGGCTGTCCGGAGTCTCTGTCGAGCTTCAAATTCGGCAGGGGCTGTCGAGCAGCTCCAGGGCATGGAAGAAGATCTTTTTCCATACCCTGGAAATTTGCTGAGCAGCCAATCACTTCATCAGGAAATCAACGCACTTCTGCGCAACCTTGCTAGGAGGCGTGCTTCCCGGCATGAGGAGCCTCCAACGTGCTTTCCGGGACGTGCATGGATTCCTTGGAGCAGAAGTGCCCAATCAAGGCCAGCACCATGCCGCCCAGTGTCCACACGCCCAGCATCCACCGCTGCTGGGCGGTGGAGGTCTCGGGGAAGTAGCTGAGTGATCGAATGAGAGAACTTGAAGCACCTGGAACCATGTGCTGCCCCATCGCACCCCATGGTGCCGCCAGGAATTGCCACGGCATGGTTGCGCCCGACAGCGGATTGCTGACGAACATCGTCTCCACGGCACTAAGTCCGATGCCCGCCCGGCCGAGCAGCGAGGTGCAGCCAACGATAAAGGACTGGACTGGACGCTGGATGTTGGCCACCGCGTCCAGAACGATCTCGCCAGCGGCGAGCGCGAATTGCCTTATTCGCATGACCGGATCGAGGTTGTGGCGCTGCTGCCAGACAGTTTCAGCATTGCCCGCCTCCCAGCCCCACTCACCCTGGGCATCTGACCAGTTGCATGGACCCCTGCTCTCCGAAAACCTGCGTGGATTGGAATGCTGTCTTTCCACCAGTGTTCTGATTGCATTCGATTCGCGCTTGACTGTGCGCCATTTCGGGCAGCGTGGCTAGCAGTGCAAGGTTGAGGTCCACGAATGAGGGCGATTACGATTGAGCGATGAACCTGCCACCGGCTAAGAAGACTGCCATGCCCGATGCTGAAGTGTCCATTGATCTGGCAATGGTGCGCGAGTTGATTGCGGTACAAGCTCCGCATTGGGCCCATGAAGAAATCAATTACTTGGCTACCGGTTGGGATAACGAAGTCTATCGTCTCGGAGATACCTTGCTGATTCGCTTGCCCCGCCGACAGCTGGGGGAGGACATCGGAGTCAAGGAACGGCGCTGGCTTCCACAACTCGCGCAAGACTCCGGGGTAGACATCGACCTGGCGATCTTTGAAGGGCAACCTACTTCCAGCTACCCCTTTACCTTTTCGATCTGCCCGTACGTTCCGGGTATAAGTGCAGCTCGGCTCAATCGAAAGGAACGCGATGAATACGCGCAGGAGTTCGCTGGTTTGCTGAAGGCTCTCCATCAACCCGCAAACTCGAAGGAGCCACGAAGCGATTTCCGAGGCTGCGCGTTGTCCCAAGTTGATGAGCGGACTCGAGAGCAAATCTCGACATTGGATCTGCCACTGCAGAGCGCGGCATTGGAACTTTGGCAGGAAGCGCTGGATGCGGAGGTGTACGGGGGCAGCCCAGTGTGGTTGCACGGAGATCCGCATCCATCCAACACTGTTGTAGACGGCGAAGAGCCATCCCTGACCGTTTCTCTGATTGACTACGGTGACTTATGCGTCGGCGACCCGGCATCAGATCTAGGCATGTGCTGGATGCATTTCAGTTCCGCGGGCATCGGCCAAGCCTTCGAGGCATACGGCATCGCAGTGGGAAGCCCAACGTGGAGGCGAGCGCGAGGCTGGGGTCTGCGCTACGCCATGATGACCGCAAATCTAGGCGCCGACGATCTTCTGGGCATAGTTGGGCGGGAGACCCTGAACTCACTCTTGGGTAGTTCCGTGTAGGCGCACTCCAGATCCATCCGACCTGTCTCAGTCCGTCAGCTGAGTTCCAAATGACCTAAGGAATCCTGATCGGTCCTTTTGACGATAGAACGATTTCAACGTCAATCGTAGGATTCATAATCGGAGGTCTTCGGTAACGCCGCAGGAGTGTTTCCTTAGACTTGATTCATGGAGACCAGCAAGCGCCAAAAGTACGTTGATTACTTGGTGGGTGAACACGGATATGACGCACGGGTAACACCATGGGGTATCTATATTGAATACCCCAATTTCGACGACAACGGCACGGCCGTCGTGAATTGGCGGGTTACGGAACACGAACTTGCTGGTTTGAACGGCATTCGAATGCCGAGAGGGTTTACCGGTGGCCAACAGTACGCATTTTCGGAATTGACAGCAACTCTTCATACATTCACTGGTTCACGCGGGACCATGCACGGGGCAAGTATGAGAATAGAAATAGATAACTGACAACGGCTACAGAGCCAAGCCTTGACCAGTTATCAAGAACGTGATTTTGAGCCGAGTGCTCGATTCCGTTCGCGTGGTTGAGCTGGCGCTCGTGCCGCAGCAACAACTTCGCTCGAGAACCGTGGGGCTGAGTTGAAGTGATGTCCGGGTCTGGGAGGCATGAACTCAGTTAATTCTGGGTGAGAAGTCCTGGCAACTGAGCCATGTCCGTGAACACGGCGATGGCCCCCGCGGCCAAGAGCTTTTCCGTGGTGCTGCTGATAGGTCCGCCTGGGCAGTAGCCGAAGACCGTAGCTCCGGCCGCGACGCCTGCAGTTACGCCGGTGACAGTGTCCTCGATGACCGCTGCCTGGCTCGGATCGATTCCCAAGCCAGCAGCCGCTGCCAGATAGACATCCGGAGCAGGTTTGCTCTGCGCGCACTCCATGCCGCTGTAAACATGCTCGCCGAAGAATGGTGCCATCTTCGTCAGGGACAACTGCATCTCGACTTTTCCGCGGTCAGCGCCCGTAGCGCATGCAACTCTGCCGTTGTAGCTGGCAGAGATGTGCTTCACCGCATCCAGAGCACCAGGTATGGCCTGCAAGCCTTCACGTAGGGCAATATCTCGACGCTGCCTGAAGCCAGCGATCCACTGCTCATCAATTCGTACACCCGTATTCACAAAAATGGGTTCCCACTGGTCTTTCAGGGCCTTGCCGATGAAGATGCTGATGCATTCTTCCTGGCTGATGTTCCATCCCAACTCAATGAGCATTTCGCGGAGCACTGCGTTGGTGATGGATTCGGAATCGACCAACACGCCATCGCAATCGAACAGGGCGGCGGAGAATTTTGGACGCGACAAGGACATGGCTGGCTCTTCCTTCAAATGTGCGATTCGCTAGACTGCGGAGAATTCGTGAAGAATGCGGGCCAGCGGAGCCAGCTCAGGCTGTTCTTCGGCCTGTTTCAGTACGCGTTCCAACGTGGCATCGTGAATGGGCTTGGCTTTTTGATACAGCTCGTGGCCTGCGGGGGTCAGCTCGGTATAGATTCCACGACGGTCATCGGCGCACAGAACTCGCGAAAGCAGGTTGCGGTCTTCGAGCCGGGTGACCAAGCGCGTGGTTGCACTCGGGCTCAAGGCGGTGGCGCGGGCGAGCTGAGCCATGCGCATATGCCACCCATCCTGCCGATTTAAGGCGTCCAATAATGTGTACTCGACCACAGAAAGGCCTACCTGGGCAGTCAGATCCTTTTCCAGTGCGGCATCGATTAATCCGTGCAATGACGCCAAAGTGCGCCATCCGCGAGCACGGATTTCGACAGCATCATCTGCGATTCCCATGGTTCCTCCAAGAAATACTTGCTTGCGCCGGTTACTTGCGTGTGCAACGATATTGGATATCGCGCAATAACAAGCGTGTGCAACTAATCTATCCAGTCTATCAGGAGTATCGCTATGCCGCTCGGCCTTATTGCGTTAGCCATCGGTGCCTTCGGCATCGGGCTTACTGAATTTGTCATCATGGGCTTGTTGCCAGATGTGGCCGCCGACTTCGCCGTCAGCGAGGCAGCAGCTGGTTGGCTCATTTCCGGATACGCACTCAGCGTTGTGGTTGGTGCATTGGGGCTTACAGCGGCAACCATCCGCTTGCCGCGCAAGCCGGTGCTTGTCGGCCTGCTGGTCTTGTTTATCGTTGGCAACTCGCTCACCGCAATCGCTTCAACTTATGAAGTGGCCATGCTCGGCAGGGTGATTGCCGCCTTGTGCCATGGTGCCTTCTTCGGCATCGGCTCGGTTGTAGCTGCCGACATGGTGCCGGCCAACAAGCAGGCCGGCGCCATTGCCATCATGTTCACTGGCCTGACCGCAGCCAACGTTTTGGGCGTACCCTTTGGAACCCTGCTCGGCCAGCACTCAGGGTGGCGCTCGACCTTCTGGGCAATCTCCGGCATCGGCGTTCTGGCGCTCGTTGGGATTCTTGCACTGGTTCCGGCCATCAGGCACGTCGCCGAGGGAATCTCGCTGCGCCAGGAAATTGGCGCATTCACCTCGCTGCAGGTCTGGCTGTCCCTGGGCGTCACCATCCTGGGCTACGGCGGCATGTTCGGTGCCTTCACCTACATCGCCTACACCTTGACCGAAATTACCGGATTCAACGCAACCACCGTGCCTTGGCTGCTGATGCTCTTCGGAGTTGGCCTCTTCGCAGGCAACTGGATCGGCGGGCGCATGGCCGATAAGAGCATCGACCGCACACTGCTCTTCTTCATCTCCGCGCTGCTGGTGGTGCTTGTCCTCTTCGGATTCTTTGCAGGCAATCAGGTCGCCACCGTACTCGCTTTGCTGTTCATGGGCGGTTTCGGTTTCGGCACCGTTCCAGGACTGCAAAGCCGCATCATGCACTACGCCGGAGACGCGCCCACCTTGGCCTCAGGCGCCAACATCGGTGCCTTCAATGTTGGCAACGCCCTAGGTGCATGGGCCGGAGGACTCGGCATCGCGGCAGGACTCGGATACACCTCTCCGATCTGGATTGGTGCACTGATCACCCTCGTTGCGTTGCTCGTTATCGTTCTGGCCATGATCTTGGCCAAGAAGGCTTCAGCCGCATCGCCCCAGCTGGTCGCAGTCGGCTAATCCGCAGTTTTCCCCTCTCCCACAACCAATTTTTAGGAGCTAGGCATGGTTACCGCCATTCCAACCATCACCCTGAACAACGGCGTTGAAATGCCCCAAGTAGGATTTGGAGTCTTCCAGGTCCCCAACCAGGAAACCACCGACGCAGTGAGGTCGGCTCTCAAGGCTGGCTACCGCAGCATCGATACCGCCGCGATTTACGGCAACGAAGAGGGCGTCGGCAAGGCTTTGGCCGAGTCGGGCATTGCTCGCGAAGAACTGTTCATCACCTCCAAGGTCTGGATCGCCGACATGGGGTACGAACAGACACTTGAAGCCTTTGACGCAAGCCTGCGGCGCTTGGGCCTGGACTACCTGGACCTGTTCTTGATCCATTGGCCAGCTCCCGAAAAGGACCTCTACGTTGAGACGTGGAAGGCCTTTGAAAAGCTGTACGCAGAGAACAAGGTCCGTGCCATTGGCGTGTCGAACTTCCAGCCGGATCACCTGGACAAGCTGATCGCCGAGGGAACTATCGTTCCTGCCGTGAACCAGGTGGAATTGCATCCGGCGTTGCAGAACCGCGAGGTGATTGCCGCCAACGGGCAGCACGGAATTGCCACCGAAGCCTGGAGCCCGCTCGCTCAGGGAGCGCTGCTCGCCGACGAGACCATCCTGGAGATCGCGCAGGCCCATCAGGTGACCGCCGCCCAGGTGATCCTGCGCTGGCACCTGCAGCAGGGCCGGGTGGTCATCCCGAAGTCGGTGACCCCGTCACGCATTGCCGCGAACCTGGATCTGTTCGGCTTCGAGCTGTCCGTCGCGGAATTGGCATCCATTGACGCACTGGATAGCGAAGGGCGCACCGGCCCGCACCCGGAGACGTTCAACGGCTAGCGGCAGTTTCCACCAGGCCGTCCGTCCTGCGCATGGGGCGGGCGGCTGCACATGCTGCATTCAGGGCCTGGAGGCCATGCGGCGATCCAGTTCGTTGCGCACCTGCGGCCATTCGGCTTTCAGAATTGAGAACACCACGGTGTCCCGCAGGGACCCGTCCGACATCCGCGAATGGGCGCCCAGCACGCCGTCCTGCTTGGCACCCAAGCGGCTGATGGCCATGCGTGAACGGAAATTCATCCAGTGCGTGCAGAACACCACGACCTCGCAATCCAGCGTTTCGAAGGCATGGTCCAGCAGCAGGCGCTTGCTTTCGGCATTGGTGCCTGAACCGTGGCTGCTGGCGGAGTTCCAGGTGTAGCCGATCTCCACCCGGGGCAGCACGAGGTCAATGCCGCAGTAGGTGGTCATCCCGATGATCCGGCCTGGCAGTCCGCTGACGGGATCATTGAGCCGGGTGGTGAAGGCCAGCATCGACCCTTCCGCCTGCAACGCAAGGCGCCTGCGGATTTCTTCGCGCATGTTCTCAGGACGTGGCACCGAGGTGTACCAGAGGTTCCACAACTCGCCGTCGCTGGCAGCCTGCACCAGACCGTCGTGGTGTTCCATGGACAACGGTTCAAGAGTGACATGGGCACCACGCAGGGTGAGTGGCTCAAGGGCATTCATGCGAATACTGTGCGCGCCGAAATACCATCGCGGCACCCCTGCGCTTCCGCCAGTTTCTGCGGTGGGATGGCATTGCAGGATCCGGGAACCGATTAGCCGGCGCTCTGCGGACGTTCCGCGGATGAAGCCGTGGAACGCATCATGCTGGCACCGCCTGCCGCCGCCACAGCGCAGGCAACAGCCAGTGCTCCCAGGCCCAGCGGCAGGGTAGCCGCACCGGCCACCAGACCCACGAGGATCGGTCCGCCGGCATCTCCCACTTCGCGTCCGAGCTCGGCGCTGCCCATGGTGCGGCCCATGCGCTCTGGAGGCGTGGTAGCGGCCAAGCGTGCGAATCCGAGCGGGGTAATCAGGCCGACTCCCAGGCCGATTGCCGCCGCGCCCAACAAGATCACCAGCAGTGACGGAACAGCCGCGAACAGCACCACCGCTGCAATCAGCAGGACCGCACCAGCCAGCATCAGGGTATTGGCCCGTTGCGGGGCGGCATCGTGGATCCGCCCGATCCGCGGCTGCACCACGGCCGAGATGACGGCCAGGATGCTGACGGCTCCCATGCCGAGGATCGGGTCGGCGCCGAGGCGGGCTGCGAGCAGCGGGATGAAGCCCACCGCGGCTCCCAGGATCGCGGTGGCAGCAGCCAACAGGAGCACCGGGCCAAGGAAGGCTGGTGCGGTGGATTGCTTCACCACGTCAGCTAGCGTGGCACGCTGCTTGGGCAGGACCGGTATGGAAGGCATGTGCAGGGCGGTCCACAGCGTTGCGCCCAGCGAGAGCACTGCCAGAACCAGGAAGAGCGCTGGCAGGCCAGCCCAGGTGATGAGGGCCGCTCCCAGTAGCGGACCGCCGGCATACCCGAGCCCCTTCCAGGAACCATATTTGCCGAAGTAGCGTCCGGCCAAGGACGGCCCGACCATCCGGGCTACGGCGGAAGAGGAAGCGGGGGAGAAGCCTGCCGCTGCGGCTCCCTGAGCCAAACGCGCCATGGCGAGCAGCAGCGGGGAAGCAGCGAAGGCGCCGAGCAGCGAGGCCGCCGCAAATACCAGCAGCCCGCCCACGATTACCGGCTTCACCCCGATCCGGTCGCTCAGTGCGCCGAAGACCGGTTTCAAGATGACCTCGGCGATGTCGTAGGTCGCCAGGATGAGGCCAAGGGCGGCAAAAGTCAGGCCGAGATTATCGGTTTCGGTGCCCAGTGCCGCCGCGATGCCATGGGCGCCGAAAGCCGTCGTGAATCCTGCCAAGTACAGCGGACCCATGCCGCGTTTCTGATCAACCACGCCCCCAGCCTAACCACGGTGGCTTGGCGCGACGAGAAGAAACGCATGAATATATCGCTACGTTAGCTGCTGGAAATCATCGTGAAACGACTCATGGATATCGTGGGAACCATGACACTGACCATACGCCGTGCAGATTTCGATGATCCCCGATTGCCTGCTTTCCTTGCCGCTCATCGGGCCGACATGGCACCCCAGTCGCCTCCTGAGTCCCAGCACGCGCTGGACTTCGATGCGCTGAAACGTCAGGACGTCAGGTTGTGGGTGGGGACGGCCGCGGGCCAGCTCGCGGTCACCTGCGCATTGGCTCCATTGGTGCCGGGGCATGAAGAACTCAAGAGCATGCGCACTCACCCCGGGCTACGCGGGCAAGGATTCGCATCGCGGATATTAGAGCACGCTATCGCCGATGCCACCCAACGAGGCATCAAACGGATCTCGTTGGAAACGGGAGCCGCAGAGTTTTTCGCTCCGGCAAGAAAACTCTATGCCGTGAACGGGTTCGAGCCTTGCATGCCGTTCGGCCACTATGGCGAGGACCCGCACAGCATCTTCATGTCGCGTTCGTTGGCCCGTTCCGGATTGCAGAAAGTAATCGGCTAACGCGAAAGAGAATGCAGGGAGCGATCTCGGAGAATTAGCGACCGTTCCTATCTGATTCGAGACGGGATAGGCCATGCGAATCCCGAGTCCGCATGCTGCGGCAATCGACGTGAGCAAGTGCAGCGAGTCCGGCGCAAACCCATGCCATTGCGTATACATCGGAACGGTGTCCCGGGCATGCGTTGTGGAAGGCACAGGACAACGTGATGGACTTGTTCATGAACTGCCAGTCTCGGGTTTCGACTGTCCAAGTCCTTATGCCGATGCCGCTGTCGGCACGCCCGGCCGCGGTGACTAGCGCTCCGTAGGGAAGATTGCAACAGACCGGTATTGCTCTATGTGCAGCAGCTATTGCGTCATCGTACGGGGCAGGGTGAACGGACGGTAGCCAAAGACCAGGATCACCCGCTCTGCTCATGCCCGTGATGAAGTGCTGGCGGTTGCCGACCTGGGCAATAGCGAACCAGTCGACCCTATGGGCGTGGTGGTGAGAATCCTGAAGGGGCGGTGATGCCCCTGCGAAAATCCACATCGTCCAGTGTTCTCATTGAGGGCGGCAAAATTGAAGCGGCGAGTGAAATGGACGCGCTCACTTAGTCATGCTGCCAGAATGACGTCGATGAGATTACCGCCGTGCCCGTGGTGCTCACGCCGAATCGCTCTAGCGCGCAGCTGGGTGCAATGGCCAGATTCAAGGCACCCAAGCGGAGGTTCGTGAGCATCGTCCCAGGAAGCGGCAACCCCAGCCAAAGACCGGGAATTCCGGGTTGGCAATCTTTGGGGCATTCCTCGCGAACCCGGCTATCCCAGATCTGCTATGCGGTGTTTCAAGGGTTTGCGCGCTCGTGACCGGCTAGGCACCGACAAGCCCCTGGATGGCCTGCCGGATCGCCTCGATGACGTCCATGACTGGTTCTCTGTGGAGGTGCTCCGCACGAACCAGAACGTCGATTTGTCGACCGGCTGATAGGCCTTTGATTGGTCGTAAAGTCACTGTGTTGTCCAGTGACTTCCGTGCTGTATAGCGAGGCAGGATCCCGAGGCAGCCGCTGGCTTCAACTAGGGCTCCGGCGGTGGCGTAGTCATTGACCCGGTGCTCGATTCGCGGAGCTTGGCCGGCCAGTGCGGCAATGGTTTCCAGGACGTCTGCCGGCGAATAGCCCGAACGCGAAACGACCCAGGGCTCGTCGATGACCTGCTCGGGGGAGAGCTCCTTGAATTCGGCCAGCGGATGGTCCCGGTGGATTGCGACGTCCAACGGTTCGAAAGCCAGTGGTATGACGCTGATCCGGTCTTCTGGCCACGGGGCCGTATGCGGCATCCGGTGCGCCAGTACCAAATCGTACGTCGAGGTCAGGGCAGGAAAATCTTGCTGAGAGACGTCTTCGTCGGAAAAGCGCAGTGGTGGCAACTGGCCTTCCGGGTAGGTCAGCAGCGGGGCGAAGATGGTCTGCCCGATGGAGTGGAATCCTGCGATCCGGATGGGGGTGTCCCGTTCCTGTTCCTGGGTGCGGATTCTCGCTGAGACCTCTGCCAGGGTCGAAGCGACCGAGGCCGCTGCGGACGCCAGCAATTTTCCCTCTGCAGTCAGCACCAGCCTGCGTCCGTCCTTCTGGGTCAGGGGCGCAGGGAAGTTGCGTTGCAATTGCGCCAAATGCTGCGAGACCGCCGAAGGCGAGACGAAAAGGGCCTTGGCTACAGCATTAACGCTGCCCAGATCCGCGAGTTCACGCAGAATCCTCAACTGATGCAATTCCATGAAGTAAATACTAAATCGTTGGATCAGTAAATCAGTGATCTTCTAAGGTGTTACCTCGAGCTGTTGGGTGCGACACTTGAAGCGACCCCATGTCTGTCTTGCGCACAGCAGGTGCCCAATCCTAAGGAACCAGCATGAAAGCACTGTACAAGTCCGGCCCGCACGCGGGACTGGAACTCGTTGATCGCCCAGAACCGGAAACCGGCGCGCACGACGTGAAGATCCGCGTCATGACCGCTGGCATCTGCGGCACCGACCTGCACATCGAAGCCTACGACGATGCCGCCAAGGCCATGATCAACACCCCGCTGGTTCCCGGACACGAATTCTATGGCGAGGTCGTGGAGGTCGGCAGCTTCGTCCACGGTGTCAAGGTCGGCGACCGCGTCTCCGGCGAAGGGCATGTCGTGTGCGGGCTGTGCCGCAACTGCCGCGCCGGCCGCAAGCAGATGTGCATCAACGTCGACTCGGTCGGTGTCCAGCGCGATGGCGCCTTCGCCGAATACGTGGTCATCCCGGAAAGCAACGTCTACATCCACCGCGACGAGCGCATCACCCCGCTGCTCGGCGCCATCTTCGACCCTTTCGGCAATGCCGTGCACACCGCGCTGCAATTCCCGATGGTCGGCGAGGATGTGCTGATCACCGGTGCAGGCCCCATCGGCCTGATGGCCGCAGCAGTGGCCCGCCACGTCGGCGCCCGCAACATCGCCATCACCGATGTCTCCGAGCAGCGCCTGGAACTGGCCCAGAGCATGGGCATCGACCTGGCCGTGAACGTCGCGAACACCCGCATCAGGGAAGCGCAGCAGCAGCTGGGCATGGTCGAAGGCTTCGACTACGGCATGGAAATGTCCGGGCACAAGACCGCCTTGCCGGAAATGATCGAGAACATGAACCACGGCGGCAAGATCTGCATGCTCGGGCTGCCCAGCACCTCCATCGATATCAACTGGGGCAAGGTGGTCACCCACATGCTGACCCTGCGCGGCATCTACGGCCGCGAGATGTTCGAGACCTGGTACGCCATGAGCGCCATGCTCACCTCCTCGGAAGTGATGCGCGAGCGCATTGCCTCGGTGGTGACCGACTTCCTGCCGGCCACCGAATGGCAGCAGGGCTTCGAAGCTGCCCGCAGCGGCCACGGCGGCAAGGTCGTGCTCGACTGGACCGTTTTCCCAGGCTAAGAATTTCCCGGATCAACAAGGAGTATTTGCAATGTACACGGATCTCAAAGACCAGCTTGCCGCCGAACTGGACGAGCTGAAGTCCTCCGGCCTGTTCAAGGCAGAACGCCACATCGACTCGGCCCAGTCCGCGTCCATCCTGGCCGGCTCGCTGGGTGACGATGCACGGAAGGTGCTGAATTTCTGCGCCAACAACTACCTGGGGCTGGCCGATAACCAGCAGATCATCGACGCCGCCAAGTCCGCCATGGACGAGCGCGGCTTCGGCATGGCCTCGGTCCGCTTCATCTGCGGCACCCAGGACCTGCACCTGGAATTGGAATCCCGGCTCTCGAAGTTCCTGGGCACCGACGACACCATCCTGTTCTCCAGCTGCTTCGATGCCAACGGCGGCGTTTTCGAGTCGCTGTTCGGCAAGGAAGACGCCATCATCTCCGATGCGCTGAACCACGCATCTATCATCGACGGCATCCGCCTGTCCAAGGCCGCGCGCTTCCGCTATGCCAACCAGGACATGGCCGATTTGGAAACCCAGCTGCAGGCCGCCGCGCAGCTCAACGACGGGGCCGGTGCACGCCGCACCATCATCGTCACCGACGGCGTCTTCTCCATGGACGGCTACCTGGCACCGCTCGAAGCCATCTGCGATTTGGCCGACAAGTACAACGCGCTGGTCATGGTCGACGACTCCCACGCGGTGGGCTTCATGGGCGCCACCGGTGCCGGCACTCCCGAGCATGCAGGGGTCTCGGACCGCGTGGACATCTACACCGGCACCTTCGGCAAGGCCCTGGGAGGAGCCTCGGGCGGCTACGTCTCCGGCCGCGGCGAAATCGTCGCGATGCTGCGCCAGAAGGCCCGCCCGTACCTGTTCTCCAACTCGCTGGCCCCGTCGATTGTCGCCGCGACCCTCAAGGCGCTGGACCTGGTGGTGGATTCCGGGGACCTGCGCGAGAAGCTCTTCGAGAACGCCGCGCACTTCCGCCGCCGCATGACCGAAGAGGGCTTCGAGCTGCTCGACGGCGAGCACGCCATCATCCCGGTGATGTTCGGCGACGCGGTCAAGGCCGCAGAGGTGGCAGGCAAGATGCTGGACCAGGGCGTCTTCGTGACTGCCTTCAGCTTCCCGGTGGTGCCCAAGGGCGCCGCGCGCATCCGCGTGCAGCTCTCCGCCGCGCATTCGGCCGAGGACATCGAGGCTTGCGTGCAGGCCTTCGTTGCCAGCCGCTGACCAGCTCGGTTGGCCCGGCGCCGTGTTTCAATAGGGATGACGAGTTGGCATAACCAAAGGCGGAGGACTCATGGCTACCAGGGATGATGTGGCGCGCTTGGCCGGTGTATCTCCCAGTACCGTGTCCTACGTGATCAGCGGCCGACGCACCATTTCCGAGGCGACCAAGGCCAGAGTCGTGGCGGCCATGCGGGAGCTGAACTACACCCCGGATGCCTTTGCCCAGGGCCTGGCCGGATCCCGCCGGGGGATCCTTGCCCTGCACTTTCCCACCAGCGTGGACGGCTATTCCTCCACCGAGTTCGAATACGTCACCGCCGCCATGGAGCGTGCCCGCGCGCTGGGCTACCACATGCTCTTATGGTCCAATCCGATGACCGATGTCATGGGATTGGAAAGCTTGGTCGGGCAGAAGCTGGTGGCCGGGGTGCTGCTGATGGAAGTGTCGATCAATGACCCGCGCTTCGATGTCCTGCGGCGCGCGGGCATACCTTTCGCTTCCATTGGCCGTCCCGATGACAATGCCGACCTGTCCTATGTCGATAATGATTTCGCCGAGGCCGGGCGCATCGCGGTGGACTACCTGGCGAATCTCGGCCACCAATCCATCATGTACATCAACGTCTCCGTGGAAGACCAGGAGGCCGGTAACGGTCCGGCCATCCGCACGACCCGCGCCATCTCTGAAGCCGTGCGCCTCCGCGGCATGTCGATGCAGGAAGTCCCGGTGGAAAACAACGCGCGCGGCGGACGGACGGCGTTGGATGCCTACCGGGACCTGCACCCGCGCCCCACGGCGGTGCTGGCGCTCAAGGAATTCGCCACTGCGGGTTTCGTCAACGCCGCTGGCATGGCGTCGTTGCGCATCCCAGAAGACCTCTCGGTAATTGCATTGGGTGTCGGCGATCGCTCGGCCGAAATGGTAGCCCCGGCACTGACCACGGTCGCCCCACCGGGCGAGGCGGTCTCCCATGCGGCGGTGGACGCACTGGTGCAGAAAATCGAAGGCCGTTCCCAGTGTGCCGTGCAGCAGCTTATCGCGCCGCTGATGACGGTCCGCGACAGCACCGGCCCGGCTCCGCGCTGAGCATCCCACGACAATCTCTGGACGATCTTCTTCCATAGGTGTTGACGCGCGTCGATGACCTGCGTCACTATAGAGAGGATCATTCGTGCCAGGCCGCTTCACTCGGCAAGGTACTAGTCAACGTGGAGGGCATCATGAAGAAAGCACAACGCAGGCTGAAGCTCGCGCCGGTTATCTCGATGGCAGCTATCGGCATGCTCCTGGCCGGCTGCTCCGGCGGGGCAGACCCAAATGACCCCAACGCCTCCGGAGGCGGCGCAGCCCAGGTGGGCGAAGCCGACGGTGTCGTGGACATCTATGGCCCGGTCACCGGCATCGAGGCGGAACTGCTGGAAAAGTCGTGGGCCAAGTGGTCCGAGGAAAACGGCATCAAGATCCGCTACACCGGAGACAAGAACTTCGAATCCCAGATCGGGATCAAGGTCCAGGGCGGCGACACCCCGGATTTGGCAGTCTTCCCGCAGCCCGGCCTGCTGCACGCCACCGTGGCACAGGGCAAGGTGCAGCAGCTGCCCGAAGCAGTGCAGGCACAGCTGCAGAGCAACTGGTCCGAGGACTGGCAGAACTACGGCAAGGTCGATGGCGTGCAGTACGGGGTGCCGCTGATGGCCAGCGTCAAGGGCTACATCTGGTATTCGCCCAAGCAGTTCGAGCAGTGGGGCGTGAGCGTGCCTGAAACCTGGGATGAGATGATCGCCCTGGGCACCGAAATCTCGCAGAAGACCGATGAACCGGCTTGGTGTGCCGGATTCGCATCAGGCGAGGCATCGGGGTGGCCGGGCACCGACTGGATCGAGGACGCGGTGCTGCGCCAGTCCGGGCCCGAGGCCTACGACAAGTGGGTTTCCGGAGACCTGGAATTCACCTCGCCTGAAATCACCAGCGCCTTCGAGTCCGTCGGGAAGATCCTGCTCGACCCCGAACAAGTCAACGCCGGATATGGCGATGTGAAGTCGATCAACGCCACCGCCTTCGGCGATGTCGGTACGGCAGTGGCCAAGGGAACCTGCCCGCTGACCCACCAGGCCTCCTTCCTGGAAGGCTATGTCCTCGATTCCAAGAATGCCGATGGCGAGAAGGCCACCGTGGCACCTGACGGAGATGTCTGGGCCTTCGTCGCACCTCCAGCCAAGGCCGATGACCCGGTATCCATCGTCGGTGGCGGCGAATTCGTCGCAGCTTTCTCCAACGATGAAGAGACCGCCAAGGTCCAGGAATACCTGGCCAGCGCGGATTGGGCCAATAGCAGGGTCTCGCTCGGCGGCGTGATCTCGGCCAACTCCGGGCTCGATCCAGCGAACGCCAGCAGCGACCTGCTGCGCTCCGCCGTTGAACTGCTGCAGGATCCGAACACCACCTTCCGCTTCGACGGGTCTGATCTGATGCCCAAGAGCGTGGGTTCCGACTCCTTCTGGAAGGGACTGGTGGACTGGATCGACGGCAAGCCGACCGAGGAAGTGCTGGAGAACATCCAGTCCGGTTATGACTCCTAGCCACCAACTTGCAAGCCGCCAACGGCCGGGAATCCCGGCCGTTGGCGAGAAGACAGGAGCCTGAGACCATGACCGAATTCTTCCAATGGCTTGCCGGCGTCCCGCCGCTGATCCAGGTGCCGGTGGTGCTGCTTGCCTTCGCGATCCTGATCGCGGCGATCCTCGGCTTTGTCGAGATAGCAACCAATGGCGGACGCGCATTCGCCGTGGTGCGCTTCCTCGCCGCGGTCGTGGTTCCGGCAGCGATCCTGCTGGTCCTGGGGCTGTACAACTCGGTGATGTGGGTGGCCGCGCTGGCCGCCGTGCTCGGCGCGGTGCTGTTCTTCGCGGACCGGCGCTCGCGGCACGGTGCCGGCTCGCTGCTGCAGCTGACAGGGTTCCTGGCTCCGGCCATGCTGCTGCTCGCCATCGGGTTGATCTACCCGACGATCCGCACCGCCATCAGCGCCTTCATGGCCAATGACGGGTCGGGCTTCGTGGGCCTGGGGAACTTCCGCTGGGTATTCACCAGTCCCGATGGCCTGACAGCCCTGCTCAACACCCTGGTCTGGGTTCTGGTGGCGCCGGTGGTTTCCACCATCATCGGCTTGGCCTATGCGGTGTTCATCGACAAGAGCCGCGGCGAGAAGTTCTTCAAGCTGCTCGTGTTCATGCCCATGGCGATTTCCTTCGTGGGCGCATCGATCATCTTCAAATTCTTCTACGACATTCGCCAAGGCGACCAGATCGGCGTGCTCAATGCGATCATCACGGCATTCGGCGCCAAGCCGGTCGACTGGCTCGGGCTCGAACCGTGGAACACGTTATTCCTGGTGGTCATCCTGATCTGGACACAGGCGGGATTCGCCATGGTGATCCTCTCCGCTGCCATCAAGGGCGTGCCCGCAGAGCAGCTGGAGGCGGCGGCCCTGGACGGAGCCAGCCCGTGGCAGCGCTTCGCCAATGTCACCCTGCCGGGGATCCGCTCCACGGTCATCGTTGTCTTGACCACGATTTCCATTGCCTCGCTCAAGGTCTTCGACATCGTCTCCTCGATGACCGGCGGACGATCGGATACGACGGTTCTGGCCTACGAAATGGTGCGCCAGTTCCAGCTTGGGGCCCGCACCGGCTACAGCTCGGCCCTGGCCGTCATCCTGTTCATCCTGGTGCTGCCGATCATCATCTACAACGTCAGGCAGCATAAGAAGCAGGGGGTCATGCGATGAGCACCGTCGGCGAATCCACTCGGCGCCTGATGGCGGCCACCGAGAAATCCAGCGGGAAACTGCGCAAGGCCACGACCTCCCGCGGCGCCACCATTGCGGCGTTCATCATTGCCGCAGTGTGGACCATCCCCACCTTCGGGTTGTTCGTCTCCTCCTTCAGGCAGGCTGATGACATCAAGACCACGGGCTGGTGGACGGCCCTGTCCAACCCGTCGTTCACGCTGGACAACTATGTGCAGGCCTTCGCCTCCGGCGACAGCCTTCCGCTGTCCAAGGCCTTCCTGAATTCGCTGGTCATCACCATTCCGGCGGCGATTGTGCCGATCCTGATTGCCAGCTTGGCTGCCTACGCGTTCGCTTGGATCAACTTCAAGGGACGCAATACGCTCTTCGTGCTCATTTTCGCCCTGCAGATCGTTCCGATCCAGATGGCGCTGGTGCCGCTGCTCCAGCTCTTCTCGGACGGGGTGAAAATTGGCGGGCTGTATATCCTGCCAGGCTTGGGCGTCAACGGATTGGATGGCGCCTACGCCAAGGTCTGGATTGCGCACACGATCTTCGCCTTGCCCTTGGCGATCTTCATGCTGCACAACTTCATTTCGGAGATCCCGGATGAGGTCATCGAGGCCGCGCGCGTTGACGGAGCCGGGCACGGGAAGATCTTCTCGAAAATCGTCCTGCCCTTGTCGATGCCGGCCATTGCTTCCTTCGGAATCTTCCAGTTCCTCTGGGTCTGGAATGACCTGCTGGTGGCAACCGTGTTCACCTCGGGTGGGGAATTGCCGATTACCAAGGCGCTCCAGGACCTCTCGGGTACCTATGGGCAATCCTGGGAGCTGCTTACCGCAGGTGCTTTCATCTCGATGATCATTCCGCTGGCGGTGTTCTTCGCGCTGCAGCGGTTCTTCGTGCGCGGCTTGCTGGCAGGCGCCACCAAGGGATAAACCTGCCCTGAAACAAGGCACAAGGGTGCCCGTCTGAAATTTCAGACGGGCACCCTTTTGTTCTCCCCCGCAGGCGGCAAGCCATAGGTAGGCTCGTGCCTGAAGGATTGGAATTACCACGAAGGCGGAGCGCTCATGGCAACCTTGTTGCTTACCAACATCGGACAGCTGACGACGGTTGACGCGAAAGGCAGCGTGCTGGAAGACGCCGCGGTGCTAATCGAAGATGGGATTGTTGCATGGGTCGGCCACATGGCGCTGGCGCCAGCAACGGCGCACGAGATCGATTTGGGCGGCCGTGCGGTGCTGCCCGGCTGGGTTGATTCCCACAGCCATCTGATTTTCGGCGGCGACCGCGCCGAAGAATTCGTGGCCCGCATGGCAGGCCAGACCTACGCCGCCGGAGGCATCGCGGTCACCACCTCGGCCACCGGGCAGCTCTCCGACACGGAGCTGGCCGGCGTTGTGGCCGAACGCCGCCGTGAAGCCCTGGCCATGGGCACCACCTGGATGGAGACCAAGACCGGCTACGGGTTGACACTGGAAGAAGAGACCCGGCATTCCGTGCTCGGCAAGCCGCTGGTGGATTCACTGACCTTCCTTGGCGCCCACCTGGTTCCGGCTGGTTGGGATGCCGAGGCCTATACGGATTTGGTCACCGGACCGATGCTTGATGCGGTGGCAGGCAACGTCGACTTCGTCGACGTCTTCTGCGAACGCGGTGCATTCACCGAGGATCAATCGCGCCGGGTTCTGGAAGCCGCACAGCGCAAAGGGCTGGCGACCAAGGTCCATGGAAACCAGTTGGGCCCCGGCCCGGGAGTGAAGCTGGCCGTAGAATTCGGCAGCCATTCGGTAGACCACGTGAATTACCTGGATGAAGGGGACTTCAAGGCGCTCGCCGACAGCTGGGCCGGTTGGGATGCCTCGGCGCGTTCGGGCAAGCCGGGCACGGTAGCTACCTGCTTGCCCGCCTGCGACCTGTCCACCCGGCAGCCGCTTGCACCGGGCCGCGAACTGCTTGATGCAGGCGTGCGAATCGCGCTGGCGAGCAACTGCAATCCGGGGACCAGCTACACGAGCAACATGAACTTCTGCGTTGCTACGGCGGTGCTCCAGATGAACCTGTCCCTGGCTGAAGCCATCGAGGCGGCAACCTACGGAGGGGCGCTTGCACTCGGGGTTGCCGACCAGGTGGGATCCATCGAGGTCGGCAAGCGCGCAGATCTGCATGTGCTTGACGCTCCGGTTGCGGCGCACCTGGCGTACCGCCCCGGAATGAACCTGACGCATAGCGTGTATCGGGCGGGCGAACTAGTTGATCGACTTACGTGATTCCTCGGAAGCTGTTCTTCCAAAGGAGACATGATCCGGCCATCCGGTGGGATAGAGCGATCATCTCGATTTTTAATGTAGTTGGCTACGAAGTACCGTTCGATTTCAGGAAACGATTTCCGGAGTTGCAGAGCTTGTGCCCAATCCGGTAGCGGCTAGAGTTTCGAAGGGAATTACGACATTAGGAAGGCAAGACGAATATTCCGTCAGGCATCCCGAACCCGGACCGTTGCGCAGTCCGCGCATACACACTCACGGACCACAGAGAGTCTGAACCGTAGGAGCCTAAATGCCAGTCCGCAAATCGGTGTACGAGCTGCAGCGAGGTTCCGTTGAGAAGATCGGTCTGGTCCGTGGGGCCGCCAATGGCGTTGCTGGTGGTCCCAACGATGAGTACGCCATTTGAACGGATCACCCGATCGGCAAAATCGAATACGCTTCGCAGTTCGCCACGTGAAATGAAGGCAGGCACATTTCCGGTCATCAATATGGCGTCGTACTGTTCCGGCAGCGAATGCTCGTTGAGTGTACCCAAGCTCAGCTGGTCGGCTGATAACTGTCTGAACCAGCTTCCATCGAATAGGTCTTTTGCTACATCCAGAACTTGGGGCGTTGGATCTACGCCATAGGCATCATGTCCGCAGCGACGCAACGCATTGACGGTATTGCCAATCCCGCAACCGATATCGAGAATTCGTGAATTACGAGGACAGAGCATGTCCGCGAAACGGGCAACTACGTCCAGATCAATCCCGTCCATTGTTTGAGCACGCATTTTCGCCGCGTATGAATCGTAGTTGGGGCCCATATCCACAGTTTTGCATGGATACAGGGTCTGAACGACTTGTTTGCGCTAGTAGGCTGAAAATATAGCTCCGAATTAGGCATTCATGATAGACAAGACCTATGGCTAATACTGCTTTCAAGGGAACCCCTGTACAGACTATTGGTGATCTGCCAGCCGTTGGCTCGCAGGCTCCAGCTTTCACTCTCACCGACACCGGCCTTGCAGATGTCACCAGCGAATCGCTGGCTGGCCGTCGCGTTGTCCTGAACATTTTCCCGTCGGTTGATACCGGCGTTTGCGCTGCCAGCGTGCGTCGCTTCAACGAACTGGCTGCCGGCCTGGAGAACACCACCGTCGTGTGTGTTTCTGCTGACCTGCCATTCGCACTGGGCCGCTTCTGCGGTGCCGAAGGCATCGAGAATGTTACAGCTGGTTCGGTCTTCCGTTCCGACTTCGGTTCGGACTACGGAGTCACCCAGGTCGACGGACCACTGGCTGGCCTGCTGGCCCGTTCGGTTGTTGTGCTGGATGAGGACGGGAAGGTTGTTTACAACCAGATCGTCCCGGAGATCACCACCGAGCCTGACTACGATGCAGCTATCGCAGCCCTGAGCTAAGCAAGCATTGCACCCGATACGGTGCATGAGAGCCCGCCTGACAACATTCAGGCGGGCTTTCTTTACGCTCCAGATGGCTTGCTCATCGGCGGGTCAGGCCAAATTGCTTCCTATCCATTGATTGATTGCGCTGCAGTGAGGATGCGCGGACCAATCTTGCGCATGAGCTTGCCCATCTTCGGGTTGTCCGAGCGCGAGAGCGTATCCGATAACCGTTCAAGGCTCATGAGACCCAACCAGATTTTGGCCCGGTGCGCTTCCTCAGAGTTGGGAGCAATCAAATCCACCATTTCCAAACCATGCCACAGGCTCAGGTACGCGGTGTTCAAGGCAGGGTCCCACGCTGCTGCGAGGTCCCAATCCAAGATGCCAATCAGCTTCTCGTCAATCCAGTGCATGTTGTGGCCAGCCAAATCACCATGCACCAGTCCCGCTGGAACCTGCGCCAGAATATCGAGCTGATCCCAAAGTGCGGTTGCAGGAGCTCGAAGTTCCTCGGGCAGCGCATCGAAGCATTGCTGCTGCCGGGCTTGGGTCCATTCGCCACGGAATGAAAACGGTTTGGCCAGATGAGCGCTGATCTGTTCCAGCGGCACCTCGGCCAATTCCTTCACCAGCTGGCCCAGCACCTTTGGATCCCCGTAATGAGGCTCATGCGCGCTTCCGGGGATGAAGGACATGGCAACTGAGCTGAGCCCGTCGACATGCAGGATCTCGGAGACCGCCACCGGGATCTGATAGTTGAGCTGGCTTTCCAGCAAAGACAGCAGCTCGACGGTTCGCGGCATCTGTTCGGTCGCCGCTGGCGTGCGCGCCATGCGAATCACCGCCTGCGGATTGCCAATGACCACCTTGTGGAATTGTCCGCCTTCATTCACGGCCGCATCTTCCCACGAAAGATCGGGGCAGAGCTGGCGGGCGATTTGCAGTTCTCCACTCGTGGCAGGACGACTCATTCGTACCCTTCTCGTTCAGCTCGCTGGTGGTCTCACCTTCAGGCTATCGCAGGTTTGCCACGTGGCTACTCAGTACGCGCACAGCCAGATCGGCCTATGATCGAGAACGTGAACGCTGAACAAATTGAGCCGACGGCAACCCGCAGAACCCTCAGGTTCGAGATCATTTTGGTTCTCGCCCTGTCCTTGGGGCAGAGCGCGGTCTACTCGCTGCTGAGCTTTGCGGATAAAGTCACCAGGGCACCGTTGCGTGATCAGACGACATCGCTGAACAACCCGCTGAGCACACGCGAGTTCTTTGATTTCACCTACCAGCTTCTGGACATTGTCTTCGCGCTGGTGCCCGTGGTGCTGGCACTCTATCTGATGAAGCGCACGACCGGCCGAACCTTCCGTGACATCGGCTTCGACATGCGACGTCCGGGCAAGGACACGATGCTCGGGGCGGGGCTGTTCCTGGCCATGGGCGTGGGGACGCTGGGCGTCTATGCTGCCGGACGGGCACTGGGCGTCACCACAGCACTGTCAGCAGCCAATCTCGGTGATTATTGGTGGAGCGTCCCCGTGCTGCTGCTGTCGGCTGTACGCCATGCAGTGCTCGAAGAAGTGCTGATGCTCGGCTTCCTGTTCACCTATGCCAAGAAGCTGAAGCTGGGACTGTGGAGCACCATTATCGGTTCTGCAGTGCTCCGCGGCAGCTACCACCTCTACCAGGGCGTGGGGCCGATGATCGGCAATATGCTCATGGGCATCGTCTTCGGCTGGGTGTACCAGAAGTACGGCCGGGTGATGCCGCTGGTCATCGCCCACTTCCTGCTCGATGCTATCGGCTTCGTCGGCTACGCGCTGATTGGGCCTGCCATCGGAATCGGCCAGTAGTGCCCGAAGGCCTGCGCCAGCGACTGAAACGCCATTAACGAAAAAGGTAGGTGGGGACGCCATTGTCCCCGCCTACCTGCGTTCGTTTCCGAGTTTCCTACAGCACCACGGTGCCGGACTCGGTTTCAAAGGTTACCGACATGATGCCCGGAGTGCCATTCGGCGCTTCATATTGCATGGTGACGGCGCCCAAATTGACGTTCTGCGGCTGGCCCAGCCAATCCAGCACCCGATCGCGTGAGCCGGCGATGGAGATCTGGCTGATCTCGCCGACAGGCTCCAGCGCCTTGGACGGATGCAACGGCTCGGAGCCTTCATCCCAGGAAATCAGGTACGGGACCTGCGGATCAGCGATCAGGCCCTTGATGCCGATTTGCTGCCAGGTAAGTTCGCGGCCATCCGGGAACTTGCGGTTCCCCGGCACGGACTTGCGGCCCAAGCGGTCTTCGGCACTGGATAGATCCTCCACGGAGACGCACCATCCCATCCATCCGCCGCCGAGCTCCGAGCGGGCGCGCACGGCCTGACCGAAGGGAGCCTTGTCGCTGGCCGGGTGGTTCAGGACTTCAACCACTTCCAGGTACTGGCCATGCTTGAGCGGGAAGATGACATTGCGTGTTCCGAATCGTGGATGCACGCCGCCCTTGACGAATTCCAGTCCCAGGGACTCGGAGATTCTTTCAGCGGTTGGCAGCAGCCCGTCCGGGCCGCATGCATAACTTACGTGATCTAGCCTCATCATGTGCCCATCATGGCAACATGTGATGCGAGTCTCTACTTAGGCTCCCCTAAGTGCGCTGATGTTATCGAATACTCTGCGGAAAATCTGCGGAATTCGCGAAATATGACCGATTGAGTCCAATCCTGGTCCACTGCGTTGCAAAGATCTTCGGTTTTCGGGCAAACTGATAGCAGGTCATGAGTTCCAGTAACAAGCCCCGGCTTACTGGGCGGCAACCCTCCAACCGCGGTGGGGTGCCCCGGGTGAAGACCTGGCCCTTGAATGCACAAGGCATCAAGGACAAGCGCGGGTTACCCCCTGGAAGTCGTTTCGATACGGTGCTTCCTGTCGGTGTCTTTTCAGCGGCGTACCCCCATAGTCATGGAACGCTATTTGGAGGAAACCATGAGCAACAACTGGTCATTTGAAACCCGTCAGATCCATTCCGGCCAGACCCCGGATCCGACGACCGGAGCGCGAGCTCTCCCGATTTTCCAAACCACTTCCTTTGTCTTCCCGAGCGCCGAGGGTGCCGCTGCCCGTTTCGCGTTGCAGGAACTGGAACCGATCTACACCCGTATCGGCAACCCGACCACCGACGCCGTGGAAACCCGCATCGCTGATCTGGAAGGCGGCGTTGGCGCGCTGCTGCTGTCCTCGGGACAGGCCGCCACCACCTTCGCCATCCTGAACCTGGCCGAAGCCGGCGACCATCTGGTAGCCAGCCCGAGCCTGTACGGCGGAACCCAGAACCTGCTCAAGCACACGCTCAAGCGCTTGGGCATCGAAGTCAGCTTCGTCTCCGACCCGGACAACCTGGACGAATGGCGTGCCGCGGTGTGCCCGAACACCAAGGCCTTCTTCGGCGAAAGCATCTCCAATCCTCGGCAGGACGTGCTGGATATCGAGGGCATCTCGGAGATCGCCCACGAAGCCGGCGTGCCGCTGCTGGTGGACAACACCCTGGCCACGCCATACCTGATCCGCCCCATCGAGTGGGGCGCCGATATCGTGATCCATTCGGCCACCAAGTTCCTTGGCGGCCACGGCAATGCCATCGCCGGGGTCATCGTGGACTCGGGCAACTTCGACTTCGCCAAGGACGCCGAACGCTTCCCGGGATTCAACACCCCGGACGAGTCTTACAACGGCCTGGTCTTCGCCCGCGACCTGGGCATCAACGGCATCCTCGGCGCGAATCTGGCCTACATCCTCAAGGCACGCGTGCAGCTGCTGCGCGATCTGGGTTCATCAGTGGCGCCGTTCAATGCGTTCTTGATCGCCCAAGGCCTGGAAACCCTGTCGCTGCGCATTGAGCGCCACGGCCAGAACGCAGTGGAAGTTGCCAACTGGCTCGAAGACCGCGAGGAAGTGCAGAAGGTCGCCTACGCCGGCCTGCAGTCCTCTCCGTGGCATGAGCGCGCGCAGAAGTACAGCGATCACGGCGCTGGCTCGATCATCGCCTTCGAGCTGGAGGGCGGCGCGGAAGCCGGACAGGCATTCGTGGACGCACTGGTCTTGCACTCCAACGTCGCGAACATCGGCGACGTGCGCTCGCTGGTCATCCATCCGGCCTCCACCACCCACGCCCAGCTCTCCGAAGCGGAGCAGATTGCCGCCGGTGTGAGCCCGGGACTGGTGCGGCTGAGCGTCGGGCTGGAAAATATCAAGGACATCCTGGCCGATCTTGAGCTGGGCTTCGAAGCTGTTGCGGCCCTTGAAAACAAGGAATTGCAGGAAACCCTCTAGGCATGCCATCCATTGTGACTACTGAAGATACTCTGCGCGCCGAAGAGCTCGCTGGCGGACAAGACGGCATTTTGCGCCGTAGTTCCGTGGGGGAGTACCACTTTGAATTCGGTGGATACCTTCCCGACGTGGTGCTGGCCTACGAGACGTGGGGGAAGCTAGCAGCTGATGGCTCCAACGCTGTGCTAGTGATGCATGCACTCACCGGTGACGCCCACGTCGCGCAAGGCGATTCGCACAGCGCCGGCTGGTGGGAAGGCTTCGTTGGCCCAGGCGCCACGGTTGACACCAATGAGTACTTCGTCGTGTCCATCAACATGGTGGGTGGTTGCAATGGATCCACCGGCCCCTCGTCCTTGGACGAGCAGGGCCTGCCTTACGGCTCCAGATTCCCTTTCGTCACCATCAAGGACTCGGTGCGCCTCGAGGCGCGGCTGGCCAAGCAGCTGGGAATCGAATCCTGGCATGCGGTCATCGGCGGTTCGATGGGCGGTGCCCGCGCGCTGGAATACGCTGTCGAGTTCCCCGGGCAGGTCAAGAACCTGGTCGTGATGGCCTCTAGCGCCCAGGCGACTGCCGAGCAAATTGCCTTTGCGCAGGTGCAAACCCAATCCATCCGCTTGGATCCGCACTTCTGCAATGGCGATTACTACGGCAACGATGCCCGTCCTGACGCCGGTCTCGGCCTGGCTCGCCGCCTGGCCCACATCACCTACCGTTCCGAGGCCGAGCTGGAAACCCGTTTCTCGCGCAATCCGCAGGATGGCGAGAAGCCGACGGGCCAGCTGGACGGGCCGCGCGGGCGATACCAGGTGGAAAGCTACCTCGACCATCAGGCCAGCAAGCTGGTGAATCGATTCGACGCGAACAGCTATCTGGTGCTGACCGAGGCGCTGATGAGCCACGATGTTGCTCGTGGCCATGAATCCCTGGAGGCAGCCCTGGCGCGCCTGGAGAAGGTCAACGTGGTGGTTGCCGCGGTTACCACCGACCGCTTGTACTTCCCCGAGCAGTCGGTGAAGCTGGCCTCGTCGCTGGCCAAGCCGAAGCCGGTGCACTACATCGATTCGCCGATTGGCCATGATGGATTCTTGACCGATGCGACGCAGCTGGATGGGGTGCTTCGGACCTTGGTCTTCGGAGACTAGAATCTGGGCGAAATTTGGCAAGCCTTTAAAGACTGAAGCGGTTCCGCCAGTAATCGGCGGAACCGCTTCAGTCTTTCTTGCTACTTGGCGCTGTCGCCGGCACCGAGCGAGTCGTTGGGCTTGGCATCTGCGAACGGCGTAGCGGAAGGCCGTTTCGGGGTGATGCCGTCACCGGAGGACTGGTGACGCAGGCGGCGCAGCACCCAGGGCGCCAGATGCTCGCGGGCCCACTGCAGATCCTCCTTGCGTGCTTCGCGCCAGCTGCGCTCATCCACGACCGGAACGATGTCGGTATCCAGCTGATGCGGGACGTTCAGCGAGTCCAGTGCCATGGCGGCAATGCGCTGGTGGCCGATGGGGGAGAAGTGCAGGCGGTCAGGCGCCCACATCTGGGACTGGTGCAATTCCTGCAATGCCCACATGTCGGCAACGATGGCATCATGCCGGGCAGCGACGGTGCGCACGTTCTCGTTGTAGATCGCCACCTTGCCGCGGATGCTTCCAAGGACCGGGGTATCGCGGATATCGGGCCCGGTGAAGAGCAGGAGCGTGGCACCGGTGGCGGTGAGCTTGGCTACCGCGTCGTCGAGGATGTCGGCAATCTTGTCTGGATCGCCGCCCGGGCGCAGCACGTCGTTGCCGCCCGCGCACAGCGAGATCAGATCCGGCTTCAGATCGATGCAGGGATCGAGCTGTTCGGCAACGATCTGGCCGATGAGCCGGCCGCGGATGGCCAGGTTGGCATAGGAGAAGTCCGGGACGGTGCGGCTGAGCTCTTGGGCCAAGCGGTCGGCCCAGCCTAGGTGCCGTCCTGCGCTCGATGGATCGGGGTCGCCGATGCCTTCGGTGAACGAGTCCCCGATGGCTACATAGCGGCGCCATGGGTGGAGCGGGGAGTCGGCGGTATTTGACGGTTCAGAAGCAATATTGTTGGGCACGAATCCATTGTTACCAAAGGGTAACTTCTAGTCAATCATTCCAGAGGATGAATCGGTGGGCACCACTCTACCCGCCCAGGGCATCCCTGCGTGCTTGCAGGTACTCGTCGCGGGTAATGACTCCACGCGAGTGCAGCGAGTCGAGTTCGGACAGCTTGTCTTCAATGGATTTCTTCGGCGCCAGCAAAGCTGAATTCGCTGCTCTGGCCATCAGGTCGGTTTCCATGGTCAACGGATCGAAGCCGGCGCTCTTGGCTTTGCGGAAGTTGCGCACAATGACGAAGATGATGAATCCGGCAAAGGCGATGAAAAGCACGGAGAACAAGGGAAGGCCGAATGAAAACATCGTGTCGACGGTATCGAAGAGCGACGACGAGGTGCCGGGATCCAAATCGACGTAGCCGAGTTCAGCAAGATCCTCGGGTGCCAGTCCTGAAATTTCCTCGCTGTATTCGATTTCGCCCATGGTGCCATTGTCCTTTGCCGGTTGGAGCTTCTACCGGTGGGATCCCCAAGTCAGGTGGCCGTGAAGCAGTGAATCCAGTTGAACACGAAAAGCGCTTGAATGCCTAAGATAATTTTGGAGTTTTATTATCTTGTTACATGCCATGCGGATTTATGGAGGTGGAGAAACTGGTTTTCCATGCCGTTGGCAACCGCTCCACCGGCCCGCCCGTCGGCCACACGCAGGACTTTCACCTGCATCCTGGCGCTGCAGATCGCGATACCCGGGGAAACGATGGCAGCGCTTTGCGGAACCGCCGAATCGGCGCGGCGCTGTTCGATAGTCTTGGGGAACTATGACATACCAAGACCAGGCTCCGGTAGCCATCATCTCCCGCAACGACGAATCCCGTCTAGGAACTCCGCTGCTGGTGTTCCTGCACGGCTACGGCTCCAACGAGCAAGACCTCATGGGGCTCTCGCAGCACCTGCCCGAAGAATTCACCTACCTCTCCGTGCGCGCACCGCTGCCGGCAGGCCCGGGATACAGCTGGTTCCCGCTGACCCAGGAAATCGACTACTCCATCGAGTCGGTGGCACAAAGCGTCGAAGCGCTGTGGGCACTGCTGGAACCGCTGTCCCAGCAGCACTCGTCGATCACCCTGCTCGGTTTCTCCCAGGGCATGGCCATGGCCACCTCGCTGGCCCGCTACCAACGCGATGCCATTGAAGCAGTCGTGGGTCTCTCCGGGTTTGCCGTGGATCCCAAGACCTTGGACATCTTCGATGACGCGAAGCTGGCGGACAAGCCGCTGCCGATGTTCTGGGGCCGCGACCTGGCTGACCCGGTAATCACCCGGGACAAGATCGAATACACCTTGGGCTGGGTCCCGGGGCATACCGTGTTGACCAGCGAAACCTACCCGCAGATCGGCCACTCGGTGTGCATCGAAGAAATCCAGGACGTTGCCGGCTTCCTCACCAAGGTCGTCCTGAAGAAGGGCTAGCTACGGCTGCGCGGTGACGCGCACGCATTCGCCGTTCACGCACACCACGTCGCCGGGGCGGATCTGCGCCCCGCGGCGGGTGTCCACCTCGCCGTTGACGGTGACAATTCCCTCGGAAATCATTTCCTTGGCGTGGATGCCGTCCTCTGCCAGCGAGGCGAGCTTGAGCAGCTGGCCCAAGCGGATGGATTCGTCACGGATTTCTAGGTCAAAAGCTTCATTGGCACTCATGGCTACCATTCTTCCCTATATAACCGGCCTGCACCGTGGATATGGCCCAAAGGCGTGGAAGTTCACGCCAGCGTTACCTGATTCGGCTTCGTGCGCAGGGCGTTGAAACGATACCCTTGAAATGTATGTATTTTTCTACGGACCGCAACCAGCGGCCTCGTAAGTCCCATTGGAGTTGATATGGCGCCACAGTCCAAGCTAGACCAGGTTATTTCCCTCGCAAAGCGTCGAGGATTCGTTTTCCAGGCCGGTGAGATCTACGGTGGTTCCCGTTCCGCATGGGATTACGGGCCCCTGGGCACCGAACTGAAGGAAAACATCAAGCGCGAGTGGTGGCAGAACTTCGTTCGCGGCCGCGAGGACATGGTGGGCCTGGACTCCTCGATCATCCTGCCCAAGGCCGTCTGGGAAGCATCGGGCCACGTAGCCACCTTCACCGACCCGCTGGTCGAATGCATCCAGTGCCACAAGCGCCACCGCCAGGACCACCTGATCGAGGCCTTCGAAGCCAAGAAGGGCCGTGCGCCCAAGGACGGCATGAGCGAGATCGCCTGCCCCGACTGCGGCACCAAGGGCCAGTTCACCGAGCCGCAGATGTTCTCCGGGTTGATGAAGACCTTCCTGGGCCCAGTTGATTCCGAAGCTGGCCTGGCCTACATGCGTCCGGAAACCGCGCAGGGCATCTTCGTGAACTTCGCCAACGTGCTCACCGCCAGCCGCAAGAAGCCGCCATTCGGCATTGGCCAGATCGGCAAGGCCTTCCGCAACGAAATCACCCCGGGCAACTTCATCTTCCGCACCCGCGAGTTCGAGCAGATGGAAATCGAGTTCTTCACCGCACCGGAAGACGCACCGAAGTTCTTCGACCAGTGGGTCAAGGATTGCTGGGCATGGTTCATCGACCTGGGCATCAAGGAAGAGAACCTGCGCCAGTTCGACGTGCCCGAAGACGAATGCGCCCACTACTCGGCAGGCACCATCGACTTCGAATACCGTTTCGGTTTCGCCGGCTCGGAGTGGGGCGAGCTGATGGGCGTCGCCAACCGCACCGACTACGACCTGTCCAGCCACGCCAAGGCTTCGGGCTCCGAGCTGTCCTACTTCAACCAGGCCACCGGGGAACGCTACACCCCGTACGTGATCGAGCCGTCCTTCGGCCTGACCCGTTCGATGATGGCGTTCCTGGTCGATGCGTACACCGAGGACGAGGCACCGAACACCAAGGGCGGGGTGGACAAGCGCACCGTGCTCAAGCTCGATCCGCGCCTGGCCCCGGTCAAGGCCGCCGTGCTGCCGCTGAGCCGCAACGAGAACCTCTCGCCGAAGGCAAAGGACCTGGCCAACGAGCTGCGCAAGCGCTGGAACATCGACTTCGACGATGCCGGAGCCATCGGCCGCCGCTACCGCCGCCAGGACGAGATCGGCACCCCGTTCTGCATCACCGTGGACTTCGACACCCTCGAAGACCAGGCAGTGACGATCCGCGAACGCGACACCATGTCCCAGGAACGCGTGTCCCTGGACCAGGTCACCGCCTACCTTTCCGAGCGCCTGAACGGAGCCTAGAGCCCGATGAACGAACTGGAATTCCGTCCCTGGCGTTCCGGCGACGACCTGGAGCTGCTGCAGATCTTCGGGGACCCGCGTTCGCCGCAGGCCCACCAGGACCGCACCATGCTGCGCGAGAACAGCGATGCGCCGTTCTCCCGCACGCTGGTGGCCACGGTTGACGGTGTGGCCATCGGCGCCGGCGTGGTATTCGCCTCCTCGCTGCATCCGCAGCGCCTCTGGCTCTATGTCGAGGTGGCTGCCGAGCAGCGCCGTTCCGGCGTGGGCACCGCGCTGGTGCATCAGCTGCGCCAGCAGATCCCGGCAGGCCAGGCGCAGGAGCTCAAGGCCCGCTACACCGTGACGGCCGGAGATCCGGCCACCGCGGCGGCCGGCTTCTGCCAGTCGCTGGGCCTGGGCGAAATCCAGGTCTCGCGCGATGTCGTGCTGGAACCGGGAGCGCTGGCCGAGCCGGTGTTCGACACCAACGACCGGGTGATCGAGGACTTGTCCACCGGCAGCGTCGAGCTGACCAAGCTGGTGATGGACTTCTACAATGCGGTGCACACCGATTGGGATCCGGCCAAGATGACCGTAGGCTCGGCGCAGCGCATGCTGCTCGATGAGCACACCGGCGCGCAGGGCGCACTGGTGCTGCGCGACAAGCCCAAGCGCGAGGGCGGCGTACCGCTGGCCTTCGCGGTGAGCTACGTGCCGGCCCGCGAGAACGCCCCGACCGACGTGCTGGTGGGCCATAATCCGGCCTTCAGCGATGACGAGGTGGCCGAAGCGGTGCGCGACATGGTCGCCATGCTGATCCACCAGTACCCAGTGAAGCTGGAAGTCGACTCGTCGATGTTTGTCCTCTCCTCGCTGATCGACGCGTTGGCAGCGGTTGAGCAGGCCACCGTCATTTCCACGACGCATATCCTCGCCAGCGACGCGGCGAAGTAATGCCAGACAGAACGGGACCCGCCAGGCGGGTCCCGTTCTTGCGTTGCCGAGCCATCCTCCAGATCCCTGAAAGAACCCCGTTGACCACCAGCACCATCCCCGCCACGCCGGTCCGCACCGGCGGAAAGCTCCTGTTCATCCTGCTTGCCATCGCTTCGGGCCTGCTGCTGTGCGTGCAGTCGCGCATCAACGGGGCGCTGGGCGCGAAGCTGGGAGATGCCATGGCGGCATCAACCATCAGCTTCGGCGTCGGCTTGGCGGCATTGATCCTGCTGGCGATCGCCGTCCCCCGGGTGCGCAACACGGTGCGGCAGGTGCCGCGAGCACTGGCCCGGGGCAGTTTCCCGCGGTGGTACCTGGTGGCCGGCGCGGTGGGCGCACTGGTGGTCTTCAGCCAGGCCGCCGCGGTGCCGCTCATCGGCGTGGCGCTGTTCACCGTCTGCCTGGTGACCGGGCAGGCAATCGGTTCCATGCTCATGGACCGGGTGGGCTTTGGCGGGGCCGAACCGCGCAAGATCAATGCCCTGCGCATCCTCGGCGTGGTGCTGACCATTGCCGGAGTGATCTGGGCGGTCAGCCCGCGCGGCGCGGATGCGCAGCTCGCATCGCTGCTGGTGCCGATGGCGCTCTCGGCAGCCGTCGGCATGCTCATGGGCTTCCAAGCCGCCGCCAACGGCGTGCAAGCGGCAGCCTATGGCGGCGCCACGGCGGCAACCCTGGTGAACTTCTCCGTCGGGTTCCTGGTCCTGGCGGCGGTGATGCTGGTGCGGCTGCCGGCCGGCGCGAAGCTGCATCCGCTGCCCGGCCAGTGGTGGTACTACATCGGCGGGCTGCTCGGCTGCCTGTTCGTGGGCATCACCGCGCTGGTGCTCAAGCGGCTGGGAGTGCTGGTCACCAGCCTCGCGGCGGTGGGCGGACAGCTGGCCGGCTCGCTGCTCATGGATGTGCTTTTCCCAGCCCCGGGTTCCTCCGTCACCGCGGCCACCGTCATGGGCACCGTGCTGACGCTGCTCGCCGTTGGCCTGGCCTCGATCTCCGGGGCGCGCAGCGCACAGGAATCCAGCGGACGCAGGCCGCTGGAAGTGCGCGAATAGCGTGCCGGGCGGTGGGTGTTCACCGTCCGTTTCCTTTCTCCGCCTATGCTGGAATCCATGGAATCACAGCAGCTGGACAAGGGCTCGGCCAGCGAAGTCTTCAAGGTCTTCCTCAAGCTCGGCCTGACTTCTTTCGGCGGTCCCATCGCCCACTTGGGATACTTCCGTACCGAACTGGTGGACCGGCGCCGCTGGCTTGATGACCAGCAATACGCCCAGCTGGTCGCGCTGGGCCAATTCCTGCCCGGCCCGGCCTCCAGCCAGGTAGGTTTCGGCCTCGGCCTGCACCGCGCCGGCCTGCCAGGGGCCTTGGCGGCATTCCTCGCCTTCACCCTTCCCTCAGCGGTTCTGCTCGCAGTCTTCGCCTTCGGTGCGTCGCTGTTTACCGGCCCTGCCGGAACCGGGCTGCTGACCGGCCTGAAAATCGTTGCGGTCGCCATCATCGCTCAGGCAGTGTCCGGCATGGCCAGGAACCTGGCACCGGACCGGACCCGTGCAGCCATCGCCGTGGCGGCCGCGGCCTCTGCACTGCTCTTGGCGGGATCCTTCGGGCAGCTGCTGGCCATTGCATTCGGCGCCGCGGCAGGGTACTTCTGGTGCCGTGATGCGGATTCGGGTCCAGCGTCGGCCCTGCGGTTCCCGGTCTCGCGGACCTTGGGGATCAGTTGCCTGGCGCTGTTCGTCCTCATGCTTGTCGGGTTGCCGCTGGCTGCCTGGGCTACGGGCTGGGATCTGCTGGCGTTCATCGATGCGTTCTACCGCTCCGGCGCATTGGTCTTCGGCGGCGGCCATGTGGTGCTGCCGCTGCTCCAAAGCGCAGTCGTGGATCCCGGGCTGATCAGCTCGCAGGATTTCCTCACCGGCTACGGCGCCGCCCAGGCAGTCCCCGGACCGCTGTTCACCTTTGCCGCCTACCTCGGCGTCCTCGTTGAATCAGGCCCCGGCGGTGTGCTCGGCTCGGCCATTGCCTTGCTGGCCATCTTCCTTCCGGGATTCCTGCTGTTGCTGGGCGTGCTGCCATTCTGGAACCGGGTGAGCCACTGGCCGGCGGCACGTGCCATCCTGCGCGGCGCCAACGCGGCAGTGGTCGGCGTGCTGGCCGCCGCCCTCTACGACCCGGTCTTCACCTCGGCGATTACTTCCGCTCCCGCGTTCGTGCTGGCGCTGCTCTGCTTCGTCCTGCTGACCGCCTGGAAGACGGCACCATGGATCGTGGTTGCCATCTCGGGGCTCGGGGGAGTGCTGCTGGGCCTTTTGGCCTAGGCCAGATCGGTGAACTGCACGGTGCCATCGTCGTTGGCGATGGCCAGCAACGGCCCGGACTCGCAGTCCAGATATTCTTCGATTCTCGCCAGCACCGACACCTCGGCCCGGTCGTCCAAGGCCGGACCGGCCGAAGCAACCCACGTCACCGACAGCTCGGGCCGCGCTACGAGCTGCGCGGCCATCGGCTCGGAAGCAGCTGGGCCAACGATGATCACGGCACGGCGCGTCACCGAGCTGTGGGCCACCGCGGATACGCCGGAAGCCTCGGCCTTGGACTGCTTGTCCGCACGCCACAGCACGAAGTGGTAGCCAGCCACGGCAGCCGTTGCGACCAGCCAGCCCAGCGGGGCACGCACGGTGTCCAGGAGGGAATCGAGGCGAGTCTCGGATCCCAGGTAGTATTCGAAAATCCGGTATCCGAGGACCAGCAGGGAAATCAGGGCGACCACGGAACTGGCTCCGAAGAACAAGACCAGGTAGACGCTGCGGGAATCCGCCGGCGAAGGCTTGAACGGCTTGAAATAGGCAACCCACACGGCCGCCCCGAGGATGAGCAGTCCCAGGCCGTGGCCCAGCAAGCCCGCCGAGTATTCCACCGTGACGCTGGCAGCGATCGCCGCGAAGAGCGCATTGACCACCATCCCCAAGCCGGTGGCCAGCACCGCGAGGCCGATCCCGCCAAGCACCAGGCGCGCCGCGTTCACTATGGAAGTCGAGCGCAACCCGGAACGCAATTGCAATTGGTGGTAGATCCAGATCACCGCGGCCGCCACCACGATGGCCAGCAGCTCTGGACCGCCGGCGAGGAACAGCCCGGCGCGTTCCTGGGCGGTCCACGCTTGCGGCCACGCCCAGGAAAACAGCTTGGCGCCCGAGAGCAGGAGCGCCAGTGCCGGTGCGGCCAGTCCCAGAGCGATCAACAGGATGTCGTTGAAGGGATCGGACATTTTCTGCACGCGGCGCAATTTCCAATGCCAGAACCACAGTCCCGTGGCGCCAGCCAGCCAGATCACCGCAACCAGCAGATGCCGCATGCCGGTAGGACCTGCCAATGTGTTGTCCGGACGGACCAGGATTTCCAGTGCGGCCTTGAGCGTGGCCACCAGCGAGAGCGCGACGAGCACCATGCTGAAGTAGTTCCCCACCGCCGCGGCCAGATGCGCGAATTGCCGTGGCGCGGTCCGCGCAGCCACGATCTGGTGGTGCTGCCAAGCGCACACCGCTCCCCATCCCAAAGCCGTGCCCAGGGTCGGCTGCCACGCCCCCTGAATGGAAGGGGCGACCAGTCCGGAGAGCACCGCCAACGCGGCGCAGCTGCTGGCAGCCAGTGTCGCAAGATACGCGGCCGAGGCCTGCAAGGACCAGATCGCCGAATCGAAGGCCGTCGGGTGGGCCAGCCGCTTGCGGATGGAGCGCCACAGCAACCAGGCCAACGGGATACCGACCAAGCTGAACGCCCAGGCCATCGCCAGATGTTCGGTGCTGACCTGCTGCGCATCGAACCCATGGAACACCGCGGTGAGCAAGGCGGCCAGGCCGGTGGCCACGACCATCAGCAAGATGAACAGCAGTCCGTGGAGGATCACCGGACGCAGCACGCTGCCGCTTCGCGATAGCGGCGCTGGAGCAGTAGTGGTGGCCATCAGTAGCCCATCTCCTCGGCGGTGCACAGTCCGACCTGCCATGGCATGCGGTCGATCAGCCAGGTCCCGTTGACCTTGCGCAGCTCGAAGGCATCCTCGTAGGAGGAGAGATCCGGCCAGGGCAGGAATCTGGCATCCCCGGAATCGAACCTCGTGTGGACGGTAGCGCTCGCAGTGCCCACGGTGCTGCTGAGCAGCTGCACGTCCAGCGGCTGCGTGGCATAGGGCTCCGGATTGCACAGCGTCCTGGATTCGCCCTCCATGACATAGCCTTGCATGGCAGGCAAATCCTCGGCTTCGAAGGCCATCAGATACCGCTGCACGACCCCTTCGGGGGTATTCTCCGCGTGGGCCTGTGGTGCCGGGCGCAGCGAAACCACGAGCAGCGCGGCTATAACCAAAGCCACAATGACGGCGGCCAAGGCGAGCAGAACCACCCGCGCCGCCGAAAATTTACTTGTCATTGCACCATTTTGGTTGATAACGAGGCAATAAGCCAGCGTCTGCCGAACACAGTTTGATCAAGATCTCAGTTCCCGATTTGCGTTCATGCGAGACAATGGATGGGTGACGACCCTGACTGATGCGCCCACCAACACTCCGACCCTCAAGCTGCCACCGCTGCAGCTGGGCAAGCTGACCATTGATACCCCGGTGGTCCTTGCTCCGATGGCCGGCGTGACCAACCGCGCCTTCCGGCGCCTGTGCCGCGAATACGGCGGCGGGCTGTACGTGACCGAAATGGTCACCGCCCGCGCGCTGGTGGAACGCAACCCCGAATCCTTGCGCATCATTTCGCACGACCCCGATGAAGAGATCCGCTCCATCCAGATCTACGGCGTGGATCCGGCAACCGTGCGTGCCGCCGTGCGCATGGTGGTTGACGAGAACCTGGCGGACCACGTCGATTTGAACTTCGGCTGCCCGGTCCCCAAGGTCACCCGCAAGGGCGGAGGCTCGGCGCTGCCCTGGAAGACCGACCTCTACACCTCGATCATTGAAGCAGCCACGTCCGAGGCCGCCAAGGGCGATATCCCGCTGACCGTGAAGATGCGCATCGGCATCGACAAGGACCACGTGACCTACCTGGAGTCCGCCAAGATCGCCCGCGACCACGGCGCCGCCGCAGTGACCCTGCATGCGCGCACCGCTGGCCAGTACTATGCCGGCCACTCCGACTGGTCGGCCATCGCCACCCTGCGCGAGGCCATGGATGATATGCCGGTGCTGGGCAACGGCGACATCTTCAGCGCCGAGGACGCCATCGAGATGGTGGAGCAGACCGGTGCCGCCGGCATCATGGTGGGCCGCGGCTGCCAGGGCCGTCCATGGATCTTCGGCGACCTGCAGGCTGCCTTCGAGGGCCGCGAGGACCGTTTCCGTCCCGGGGTGCGCAAGGTGGCTGACACCGTGTACCGCCACGGCGAGTTGCTCACCGAGTTCTTCGAGGATGAGGGCAAGGGCATGCGCGATATCCGCAAGCACATCGCCTGGTATTTCAAGGGCTACCCGGTCGGCGGCGAGATCCGCTCGCAGCTGGCCCAGGTGCCATCCCTGGCCCGCCTGCGCGAACTGCTGGACCAGCTGGATCTGGACCTGCCGTACCCGGGCGAGGGCGCTGAGGGCACCCGTGGCCGCGCCGGCCACCCGAAGAAAACCCACGTGCCCGACGGCTGGCTGGATAACCGCGTGATGAGCGACGCCCACCGCGAAATGATCAAGGCCGCCGAACTGGATATTTCCGGCGGCTAGGTCCCATTCGCTGGCCACGGCTACGCCACTAGTGGATAACTCCGAAATGCAGGCAATCACTCACTAGACTGGGAACCATGACTCAGATCCCCGGATATACCGAAGCCGACCAGCAACGGTGGGTGCCTGAACCAGCAAAGAAGTCGTACCGCACCGCGTTTGAGCGGGACCGTGCCCGCGTCCTGCATTCCTCTGCATTGCGCCGTTTGAGTGCCAAGACCCAGGTTGTGGCACCGAACCAGAATGACTTCGTACGCAATCGGCTGACGCACTCATTGGAAGTGGCCCAAGTGGGCCGCGAGCTCGGTGCAGCCCTGGGCTGCGATCCGGATGTCGTTGATACCGCCTGCTTGGCACACGATCTGGGCCATCCGCCCTTCGGCCACAATGGGGAAAAAGCCCTGGACAAGGTCGCCAAGGACATCGGCGGGTTTGAGGGTAACGCGCAGACGCTGCGCTTGCTGACCCGCCTGGAAACGAAGACCTTCAGGCACAATGGGCATTCGGCCGGGCTGAATCTCTCGCGCGCTTCGCTGGACGCGGCATGCAAGTACCCGTGGTTGAAGGCTGATGCCCCCGAAGTCAACGGCAAGAAGACCAAGAAGTTCGGCGTCTATGAAGATGACGCGACGATTTTCGCGTGGCTGCGCAATGTTCCGGAGGCCACCGCGGGAGCAGTCTGCATGGAAGGCCAGGTCATGGACCTGGCTGACGACATTTCCTACTCCGTGCATGATGTGGAAGACGCAATTGTCGGCGGCAAGCTGCAGCTGCGTTGGCTCAAGCAGGATATGCAGCGCGACCGTGCGCTGCAGGTGACCAAGGACTGGTACCTGCCGATGACCGACGAGGCCGATATCGATGCTGCGCTGCGCCGCCTGGAAGCCAGCGAGGAGTGGGTTGCCCACTTTGACGGCTCGCGGCGTTCCATGGCCGCGCTGAAGGACATGACCAGCCAGTTCATTGGCCGTTTCGCCGCCGCCGCCATGGATGCCACCCGTGCCCGCTACGGGGACGGCAATCTCACCCGCTACAACGCGAGCCTGATCGTGCCCGAGGAAACCGAGCATGAGATTGCCGTGATGAAGGGCATCGCCGCCAGCTACGTGATGACCTCCGAGGTGCGCCAGCCGCTCTATGAGGACCAGCGCACGCTGCTGGCCGAACTGGTTCAGCTGCTCTTCGAGACCGGCCGGGATAACCTGGAGCCGATCTTCGCAGCCGACTGGGAGGACGCCGCTGATGAGGCCGCGCAGCTGCGCGTGGTGATTGACCAGGTCGCCTCGCTCACCGACCTGTCGGCCACCGAGTGGCACTCGTATCTGGTCAAGGGCGAAGCCCCTGACGCAAAGTTGTTCTAGAAGGGAATCATGGCAGGGCTGATCAAGCGTGAAGATATCGACGAGGTGCGCAACCGCACCGACCTCCGCGAGGTTGTCGAATCCTACGTCACGCTCAAATCCGCGGGCATCGGCTCGTACAAGGGGCTGTGCCCTTTCCACGACGAACGCAGCCCGTCCTTCCATATCCGCCCGCAGCTGGGCACCTTCCATTGCTTCGGCTGCGGCGAGTCCGGCGATGTCATCGCCTTCATCCAGAAAATGGACCATTCCTCGTTCACCGAAACGGTGGAACTGCTCGCAGCCCGGATCAACTACGAGCTGCACTACGAGGACGGGGGACCGGGGCCGCGCCGCGAGGACTACGGCAAGCGCCAGCGCCTAGTCGACGCGCACAAGGTCGCCGAGGAATTCTTCCGCGCGCAGCTGGCCACCGATGAAGGCGCCGCGGGCCGCGAGTTCCTCGCTGGCCGCGGCTTCGACGCGGAAGTCGCAGCCCAATTCTCGGTAGGCTATGCGCCCAAGGGCTGGGATTCGCTGCTCAAGCACCTGCGTTCCAAGGGCTTCGTCGATGACGAGCTGAAGCTCACCGGCATGTTCTCCGAAGGCAACCGCGGCATCTACGACCGGTTCCGCGGACGGGTCATGTGGCCGATCCGCGACCTGTCGGGGGCAACCATCGGCTTCGGTGCGCGCAAGCTCTACGAGGACGACCAGGGGCCAAAGTACCTGAACACCCCGGAGACCCAGCTCTACAAGAAGTCCCAGGTGCTTTACGGCATCGACCTGGCCAAGAAGCAGATCTCCAAGAGCCGGCAGATTGTCGTGGTGGAAGGCTACACCGACGTGATGGCCTGCCATCTGGCTGGCATCACCACCGCGGTGGCCACCTGCGGTACCGCGTTCGGCACCGACCACATCAAGATTGCCCGCCGCCTGCTGCAGGATGACGGCACCGGAGGCGAAGTGGTCTTCACCTTTGACGGCGACGCCGCGGGGCAGAAGGCCGCGCTGCGTGCGTTCGAGGAAGACCAGCGGTTCATCGCCCAGACCTATGTGTGCGTTGAGCCAACCGGTGCCGACCCCTGCGATCTGCGCTTGCACCGCGGCGATGAAGCAGTACGCGAGCTCATTGAGCTCAAGCGTCCGCTGTTCGAATTCGCCATCCGTGCCGAACTGAAGAAATTCAATCTGAACACCGTTGAAGGACGCGTCCAGGCCTTGCGCCAGACCGCGCCGATTGTTGCGCAGATTCGCGACTCCGCCATTCGTCCGGCGTATGCCCGCGAGCTGGCCGGTTGGCTGGGAATGAACAACGAAGACGTCAACCGCTCGGTCGGCGCCTCCATCAAGCGCGCCCGGTTGCCGAAAAACGCTGAACTGCAGGCACCGCGCCCGCAACCAGGCGAAGCCGAACCGGCCATCCCGGCCGCGCCGGCCTTCGAACGCCCGGATCACCGAGACCCGGTGATGCGCCTTGAACGGCAGGCACTGGAAGTTGTCATCCAGCAGCCGCAACGGCTGAAGGACGAGCAATGGCAGGCGTTCTACGAGGCCCGATTCCTGGCCCCGGCCCACTCTGCTGTCCACGACGGGATCGTTGCCGCGTCCAGTGCAGGAGCTTCGGCGACCTCCTGGGTTGAAGTGATCCGCAACGAAGTCCCGGAGCAATTGCGCAGCTTCGTCTCGGAACTTGCCGTGACCAGCATTCCGGCATCGGATGAGCACAGCCTGAACCGCTACTGCGCCGACATCATCAATGGATTGATTGAGCTTCAAATCACACACCGCAAGGCCGAGCTCATCGGCCGGCTGCAGCGTGCGGAAATGGAACCTGAGGGTGAAGAATATGCGCAGATCAACCGCGAATTAATGGAACTGGAAATGCGCCGGAGGATCTTGCGCGGGACCTAGGATCCCGATTTTGCAATCACGGGATTCTTGGGTAAAGTTATATCTCGTTGCAATCCTCCATAGCTCAATTGGCAGAGCATTCGACTGTTAATCGAAGGGTTACTGGTTCAAGTCCAGTTGGAGGAGCTTACAGAAAAGTTCCGGCTCGCATCTGCGAGCCGGAACTTTTTATTTTCGGCTGAAAAGCCGGAATCCACGAGCCGTGCATCGGGGCCTCGGGCCGGGCATGCCGGTGCAATTTTTCCCAGTAGCAGTCAGTCCGCCAGGTTCCACAAGCGCCGGGATTCCAGGTACCAGAAGTACGAGAACAACCCGATCTCGAACCATTCGACAATGAACAGCGCTTCTTCGATGCCCAGCGCCAGCAGAATCGGCCAGGCAATCAGCCCCAGCAGCATCAGCACCAAGAGGATTGCATAGTGGGTCTTCTTGCCGCCGCTGGTATCCATGGAGCACAGCGGCCTATGATCCAGATGGCTTGCAATGGCGATGCCCATGGAGAATATCAGCAGGAACGCGGCGCTGGCATGCACTCCGGCGAATTGCTCGCCTTCGATGGTCCGCCACAACAGCAGAAGGACAAAGGCGATCAGGAGCAGGGTGCTGAGCAATCCCAGGATTTTGGTCAAGTTGCTCTGGAACAGCGCGCGGTGCGGAGCGTTGCTGGTCCGGAATCCCAGCCAGATGAAAACCACGCTGACGACGAGTACCGCAATGACCGATACCTGCACGGAGAAGATCAGCCGCCGCTGCTCGCCGATTGGCAGGTTTGCCAGCGTTTCTCCCAGCCTGGTGGGGACCACTGCAACGAACATGGCGTAGAAGCCTGCTAAATTCAGGGCAAAATCTTCCAGCTCTTCTCCGGTATAGACCACCAGCAGCACCCCGGTAGTCACCAGCATTGCGACGAAGAGGTCTCGTGCCGGTCCCAGGTAGTAGGAACTCAGCGAGTCTTCGATGCGCTGGTTGGCAATGCCATAGATGACAATGGCGACGACGAGGAGCAGGGGCACCACGAGCAGCATCAGGCGCACATAGCGCAGCGTGCTGCGGCCCGGAGAACGTTCAATTGAAGTGGCCATGACTGCATTCTGTAATTAATCGCCCGGGTTGTGCGAACGGCCCGCCAAGCGGACGAAAATTCTCGGCAGAATCGCAGGCAAAGAATTGCGGGAAGCTAAATTGTCGGTGCGCAATGACAAGCTCTTGAAGAGTCAACAAGGACTCCGAATCGGCTGGAGCAGTCATCCGCTTGAGCCGATCGCCGACTCGGTGCCAGCTGGGCGCCGTCTTCACTCGAAGGAAACTTTCATGTCTATACAAAATCCGCTCGACCCGAATGTGGTGCCGCCGGCGCCTCAGGCCAAGACCTCTGCTGGCAAGGGGCTCGGTATCGCGGCCCTGGTTGTAGGCATCGTTGCCTTGGCATTGTGCTGGGTGCCGATCGTCAACAACATCGCCGCGGTGCTCGGCTTCATTGCCCTGGTGCTCGGTGTCATCTCGCTCGTCGTCGCCTCCAAGCGCCGTGGCAGCAAGGGCTTGGGCATCGCATCGAGCATCATTGCCATCGTGGCCATCATCCTGGTCTTTGCCACCCAGGCAGCCTACGTGAAGGCGATCGACGAGGTTGCCAACGATATTGCCGACGCATCGGACGGCGAGGTGGCAGCCCCGGCGGAGGTCATCGAGCAGGCCGAAGATGAATCACAGGTACTTGCCTTGGGTGAGGCGGCTACCGTTGGCCAGTATTCGGTGAACGTCAGCGCAGTGAACCTGGACGCCGGAGCTCAGATCGCCAAGGCCAACGAGTTCAATGAGAAGGCCGAAGGCCAGTATGTGCTGGTTGACCTCTCCGTGGTCTACAACGGGGACGAAGAGGGAGATGCCTGGTTGGATCTGAATCCAGAACTCGTGGGATCGGATGCCAGCATTTACAGCACTTCCAGCGCGACCGCGGTCCCCGCGAAGCCGGGCATGGACGTTCCTACCTTGACCAAGGGCGGCAAGGGAAGCTACCAGGTAGTCTTCGACGTGCCGGCCGAGGCCGTGGAAGATGCGAAAATCCGTGTGAGCGAGACGATCTCGTTCTCGGACGAATCGGTGCTCTGGGCTACGAAGTAGCCCGCATTCGCAAAGGCTCCGCCATCCAATCAAGGATGGCGGAGCCTCTTTTCTTGTACCGCTTTTTCGCGCCGGCACCTCAAGAGCCTTCCATCCGCGGACCTCGTTGATTCCCTGCCTTCTTCAGTGGCCGAAGGCCAACCAGCAATTGTTACAGCACCAAGAACATGGAAATCCGCGGGATTAAACAAATCTTCATGAAATTCTCCGCGACTCAGAGCCCGGGGAAAGCGCGAGATCACGGGGTTTTCGAACGCTCTCATTTAATTCTCATGGGCGAGCCATGATCTTCTAACAAGTCCCTAATGAGCCCCTCACAAGGGTTTTTTAATGTTCAAAACATGATTCGTCGCATACTTCTCATCCTCGTCGTGCTGGCCGTGCCAGCGGGACTGGCAGGTGCCAGCCAGGCTCTTGCCGACAAGGCCAATCCGCCCATCCCGCATCATGAGCCGATCGTTGTCCAGCTCTCTTTAGCCCCGGCGCCAAATGCTGCAAAATCGCAGGAGCAGGACGGCGGAAACCATGACTGATCTCCAGGAAAACCAAGGATCAACGGTTTCGGCGCGGCTGCGCATTGTCGGCTGGATCGTGCTCACTACTGCACTGGCGCTGCTGGCGGTCACAGTCTCGATGCGTTCGATCATGTCCGGCCAGGTTGCCGAGGCAGCCAACGTGGGCATCGCGCAGGAAATCGAGGAGTTCAGGACGTTCGCGGCCGAGGGGCTGGACCCGAAGACTGCCCGGCCATTTTCCTCCATGGGCGAATTGATGGAACGCTATCTGGCCCGCCAGCAGCCAATGGCCGGCGAAGCGATCATCGGCCAGGCCGACGGCCGGGTGCTCGCCGCAGGAACCGCCGCAAACCAGGCCGGGAGCTGGCTGGCTGAAGACCCGGCGCTCCTGGGACGGATTCTCAATGACGCGAAGACCTCTGGAATCCAGGAGAGCAACCATGGGACGGTCCGCTGGGCGAAAGCCGAGGCGAAGGACGCCTCAGGGGCCAATGGCGAAGGCCACCAGGCACACCTGGTTGTCGCGCACTTCATCGGCGGTGCCCAGGAAGAAGCCAACCGGCAGGCAACGATGCTCTTTGGCGTAGCAGCCGGGGGACTGGCCCTGACGGCGGGAATCGCCTGGCTGGCAGCCGGCCAGATCTTGCGCCCCATCCGCACCATGAGCGAAACCGCCGCATCGATTTCCGCCAAAGACCTCTCGGCCCGCGTTTTGGTGGAAGGACGAGACGACCTGGCGCAACTGGCCAGCACGCTGAACGCGATGCTCGACCGGGTTGAAGCCTCGCATCTGGCCCAACGCCACTTCATCTCCGAAGCCCGCGAGCACCTGGGCAGCCCGCAACGCCAGCTGGCCTCCGCCCTGCAGAAGCTCAATGAGGAAGAACTTCCGCGCAAGCAACGCAACGCCATCATCAGCACCGCGCACGACCATATTTCGCAAATGGGACAGACCCTTGCCGACCTGGACTTGCTGGCGCAAAGCTCCACCCCGAACTTCATCCAGCGGCAGATGATCTCCGTTGGCGAAGTCACGGCGGATGTCGCCGCGGCGGCTTCCCGTCCGGGAGCCTACCCGGACCGCCGATTCAGGATCGCCGAGTCCGCCAAGGCCCAGGCGTGGCTGGATCCGCTGCGCGTAGCCCAGGCCATGCATCAACTGATCCAGAATGCGGTCGCGCATACCGAAGATGGCCAAAGCATCCGGATCGGTTCTGCCGCAGTCGATGGCATGGCCAGCTTCTGGGTTGCCAATGATGGACCGGCCTTGGACCCGGAAGAAGCCCGTGCCCTGCTGGAGAACTACCGCAGCGCACCGGGTACCGGCGAGCAGGGATCCGGCATGGGTCTCGGACTGGCCGTGGTGAAAGCGGTCGCCGAAGCCCACGGCGGCACGGCCTGGGTGGAATCGAGACAGGGCAGCGGGACCAGCTTCGGATTCTCCCTGCCGCTGGCCAACGCCGGGCAAGGAAGCAGCTGCGAGGAAGACTTCGCCCAGTCCATGGCCAGCAGCCTCGGAGGCGAGTCATGAGCATCAAGCCAACCGCGCCCCGCGCGGGATTCCGCTACACCGCCCAGCGGCCCATGGGCCAGAGTGCCGAACCGGGCAAGGCCGGCGCTGCACCAAGCCGATGGAGCAGGCAGAGCGCCGCGCGGATCATCGCCGCGCTGCTCCTGCTGGCCTTCCTTGCCTGGTGCGCCTACGGAGCCTTCGGCCCGGCGGCCGGAACAGCGCAGGCACTGCCTGCGCAAGGAGCCCTGACCCTGGCGGTCTTCGCCGTGGCCATCTGGCTCTGGATCTTCTCGCCGGTTGGCGATACCTACATCGCCCTGGGTGCAGCCGTGGTACTGGTGCTCATGGGGGTGCTGCCCGAAGCCGAACTGTTCTCCTCGCTGGGCGAAGACACCATCTGGCTGCTGCTGGCCGCCTTCGTGATCGCGGCGGGGATTACCGCCACCGGACTGGCGACCCGTGCCGCAGCCTGGATTGCCGCGGGCGCGAACACCCCGCGGCAGCTGATCCACCTGACCACCGGGGTGCTGGTTGCCACCGCATTTGCGGTGCCCTCCACCTCCGGGCGCGCGGCCCTGGCCATTCCGGTGTTCATCGCCCTGGCCAAGGCCCTGGCGGATCGCCGCCGCGTCGTCTTGGCCCTGGCCCTGGTCTTCCCCTCGGTCATCCTGCTTTCGGCGGTGGCATCCTACCTGGGTGCGGGAGCGCACTTGATCACTAGCCAGATCCTCACGGCCTCAGGGCATGAAGGTTTCTCCTTCGCTGGCTGGCTGGTCTACGGCTTGCCGTTGGCTTTCGTTTCCTCTCATCTGTGCGCCGAACTGGTGCTGTGGATGTTCACCCGCGCTGAAGATCGTGCCCAGCCGCTGGCCGTGGGCATCGAACGGCTGCAGGAGCATTCGCCGGTGCCGCTGACCGGCCCGCTCACGGTAGGGCAATCCAGGGCAGCGCTGCTGGTCGCGGCGGTGGTGGTGCTCTGGTGCACCGAGCCGCTGCATCAGCTCCATCCCGCCATCGTGGCCCTGCTCGGCTCGTTGCTGGTCGCCAGTCCGGGATACGGCTCGGTCGGCTTGGCCAAGGCCTTGAAGGCGGTGCCGTGGTCGATGCTGATCTTCATGGCAGCGACCTTGACCTTGGGCACCGCGCTCGCCGGAACCGGAGCCGCTGACTGGCTGGCCCGCCGGGTGCTTGGCCCGGTAGAGCAGCTCGGAGCTGCCGCCGCTTGGGTCTTCACCATTCTGGTGGTGGTGATCTCCGCCGCGGCGCATCTGGTCATCCAGTCCCGCTCGGCCCGCTCAGCGGTGCTGATCCCGCTGGTGGTGTCCCTCGCCCCGGGCGTCGGGGTCAATGCGGTGGCTATTGCCCTGGCATCCACCGCCGCGGCCGGTTTCTGCCACACCCTGACCAGCAGCGCGAAACCGGTGAACCTGTTCTCCGAGATCGAAAGCATCGAAACCTACCGGCCAGCAGACCTGCTGCGCCTGAGCGCGGTGCTCGGACCGCTCATGGTCCTGCTGGTCTTGGCCTTCGCCTTCTGGATCTGGCCGGCCATGGGACTGCCGCTGTTCCTCTGACTCACTTCAAAGCTTCATTTCCAACGCATCCATCCTCACTGAATAGGACAAAGAATCATGGCACACGCACTTCCACAACGCATCCTGGTCGCACCGTCGGGCTTCAAGGAATCCCTCGACGCCGCAGCCGTAGCGGCAGCCATCGGCGCCGGCGTCCGCCGGGCATTGCCCGGAGCGGCAGTCAAGGCCGTGCCCATCGCCGATGGCGGCGAAGGCACCGCTGAAACCCTGGCCTGCGCTACCGGCGGCCAGCTGGTGCCGGTAACGGTCACCGGTCCGGTCGGCCAGCAGGTCCAGTCGCACTACGCGATGCTCGGCGGCGAGGCGGAGGGAACTGCTGTCGTGGAAATGGCAGCCGCGGCAGGCCTGCGGCTGGTTCCCCGCGACCAGCGGGATCCGGGAACCACGACCAGTTACGGAGTGGGGGAGCTGATCGCGGCCGCGATCGATGCCGGGGCTTCGAAGATCCTGGTGGGCTGCGGCGACTCGGGCACCTCCGATGGCGGCATGGGCGCATTGCAGGCACTGGGAGCACAGATCCTCGATGCCAAGGGCCGTGAGGTCAAAGCCGGCGGCAATTACCTCGGCCGCGTGGACCGGCTCGATCTCTCCGGCCTGCACCCGGCATTGGCCGCCGGGACAGTGCAAATCACTATGGCGTTGAACCAGCACAATGTGCTGACCGGACCGCGCGGAGTGGCGCGCGTATTCGGACCGCAGAAGGGCGCCACCGAGGAACAGGTGGAAAGCATGTCGGCAGGCTTCGAACGCTGGGCCTCGATCCTGCGCCGCGATGCGCTGGAGGCCGCGCGCTCCACCGATTTCGCCTTGGCCCCGGGAACCGGTGCTTCGGGCGGACTGGGTGCCGGTCTGGCCGCGGTGGGAGCGGTGCTCCTGCCCCGCTTCGAGGCGATCCTGGACTCGGGTTTGGCCGGCATCGATCTGGACTCGATGCTGCGCGGAGCGGACCTGGTCATCACCGCAGAAGGCGCCATCGACTTCCAGACTCCCAAGGGCAAGGTGCCTGCCGAAGTCGCGCGGCGCGCCTCGCTGCATGGCGTGCCGGTAGTGGCCTTGGCAGGAACGCTGGGCCGGGGCTGCCGCGACGTGCACGATATCGGCATCGATGCCATTGCCTCGATCATGCCCATTCCCATGACACTGCAGGAAGCAGTGGATGACGGGGAACGGCTGCTCATCGAAGCGGCCGAGCGCTTCATGCGCACCATCATCCTGGGTGCCTCGATGGCCGCGGCACGGCTGAGCCCGCGCGAGGCGTGGTAAAAGGGTCCGCTACAAGACGTAGCCGGCGACCAGCTGCGACAGGGCACGGATATCCACCTTGCCCTTGAACTCCAAACGGACCTTGCCCAATGAGCTGAACCAGAGATCCAGTTCAGCATCCAGATCGAAGGTTCCAGCCGTTTCAACCGAGAACGACTGGACCTTCGAATACGGCAACGAGGTGTAGTCCCGCTTCTTGCCGGTCATGCCTTGCACATTGACGGCGATGAGCCGCTTATCGGTGAACACCACGTAGTCGCGGGCGCCCTTGAAGGCGGCTTGCAGCTCTTCGCCAGCAACCAGCATGGGCATGATTTCAGGGGCCACCTGCGACAGGTCCCAGGGACCCAGTTTGAAGACGGAAGAATTATTGAAGTCGATCATGCACCGAGCGTACCGAGCGCGGGGGACAGGTTGGGAAAAACAGGCGTGCCGCATTGGCCAGTGAAATCTTGGCCAAGGCGGCACGCCATTTTCCGCGAATTACTCTAGAGCTCGATGGCTGCCACTGCCTGCACTGCACGGGCAGCTTCTGCACCCTTTTTCAGGAAATGCTCGAAATAGAAGGCCTGGTGCTCATCGTTCGAGTGGAAGTGGTGCGGGGTCAGACTGACCGAAAAGGTCGGCACGTCGGTGTCCAGCTGCACGCGCATCAGCCCGTCGACCACAGCCTGGGCCACGAAGTCGTGGCGGTAGATGCCGCCGTCAACCACTAGGGCCGCGGCCACCACTGCATCGTACTTCCCGGTCTTCGCCAGGCGCATGGCCTGAAGCGGCATTTCGTAGGCACCGGGTACGGCAACGACGTTGATGGAGCATTCCTGCCCGGAAGCTTTCATCTCGGCCTTGAACCCGGCAAGCGCCTGGTCAACGATATCCGCGTGCCAACTGGCCTTGATGAAGGCGATGTTCAATGGCTTGCTCATGAGTGACTCCCTGGATCTGCGTGAAATCTTCTTGTTCTTTTGATCCACCCTAGTGCTGCAGATCTCAATGAAATAACTGGGGAAGGAGTCGGCGTAACGATTCCCCCGCTTCAGTGCCAACCCAGTTGCGGAGACACAGGCTGGAGCACCGATTCGATGGCATTCGCGTTGCTGTGCATGCCCAGCTGGTACAGAGCTGTCACAACGCACCTTGACACGCTCCACCCACTGCTTCGAATGCTCTGCCATCTGGCTCTCCTGCACACAGAAAACCAGCCCGCGCCTTGCAGCAACGGGCTGATCATGATGTGGCTATGATGGCACGGTCAATCTTGGCGCACCATCCTTCGTTGTGCTACCGCCAACCTAATTGCGGAGCAACATGCTTGAGCACCGATTCGATGACGTGCGCGTTGTAATCGACGCCCAACTGGTTCGGAACGGTCAGCAGCAGCGTGTCGGCTGCGGCGATCGCTTCGTCCTCGGCCAGCTTCTTGGCCAGCTCATCGGGTTCGCCGGCGTAGGACTTGCCGAAGACCGCACGGGTCTTCGCATCGATGTTGCCCACCTGGTCGGAGCTGTAGCGGTCGCGGCCGAAGTACTGCCAGTCGCGCTCGTCGGTCAGCGCGAAGATGCTGCGGCTGACCGATACCCGTGGCTCGCGGGCATGGCCGGCATCTTTCCAGGCCTGGCGGTAGAGCGCGATCTGCTCGGCCTGCTGGACGTGGAAAGGCTTGCCGGATTCATCGTCCTTCAGCGTGGAGCTTTGCAGGTTCATTCCCAGCTTCGCCGCCCATACTGCGGTGGCATTGGAGCCCGAACCCCACCAGATGCGCTCGCGCAAGGTGCTGGAGTGCGGTTCGATGCGCAGCAAGCCGGGAGGGTTGGGGAACATCGGCTTGGGGCTGGGTTCGGCGAAGCCCTCGCCGGAGAGCACTTCGAGCAGCCGCTCGGCGTGGCGGCGGCCCATGTCGGCATCCGATTCGCCTTCGCGGGGCTCGAAGCCGAAATGCCGCCAACCGTCGATAACCTGCTCGGGCGAGCCGCGGCTGATGCCCAGCTGCAGCCGGCGATCGGAAATCAGGTCGGCTGAACCTGCATCCTCGGCCATGTACAACGGGTTCTCGTAGCGCATGTCGATCACGCCGGTGCCGATCTCAATGCGGCTGGTCCGTGCGCCGATGGCGGCGAGCAGCGGGAACGGGGAAGCGTATTGCTGCGCGAAGTGGTGCACGCGGAAGTAGGCGCCGTCCGCGCCGAGCTCCTCGGCTGCGACTGCCAGGTCGATGGCCTGCAGCAGTGCGTCGGATGCTGAGCGGGTGCCGGATTGCGGATGGTCGGTCCAGTGGCCAAAGGACAAAAAGCCGATGTTCTTCATGCTTGGGGCAACAAGCGGCCGCATCCCGTTATTCCGCGGCGGACCAGCACGGCTAGCGGCGCAGCAGCCGCCTATCCGAAAGCCCTGCGGCCCTATCCGGCTCCGCGTCGTTCATGCTGGACCAGATGCTGTCCAGGGAAAGGTCCAGCACTGCTGCAATGGCGGCGATGGTTGAGAACGCGGGAGTGGCTACGCGTCCGGTCTCGATTTTCCGCAATGTTTCAGGGGAAAGCCCGGCCTCGAGCGCGATATCGAGAATGGTGCGTTCCCCGCGCGCCCGCCGAAGCAGTGCACCAAGGTTCTTTCCCTGCTCGATTTCGCGGGGAGTAAGCGGCAATCTGACCATGGAAAAATTATAGTACCGGTAAAGTTTGACCGGTATAATAATTGGAATGATTGAGATACTCACCCCCAGCGAACTGGACCGCGCCCGGGACACCGGACGCCTTGTTGGCACCATCCTGCAAACGCTCAAGAACCGGGTCAAGGTCGGCACCAACCTCCTGGAAATCGACACCTGGACCAAGGAACTGATCGAGGAAGCCGGCGCGGAATCCTGCTATGTCGATTACGCCCCCGCCTTCGGCAATGGTCCCTTCGGCCACTACATCTGCACCGGTGTCAACGACGCGGTGCTGCATGGCTTGCCGTACGACTATGCGCTCGCCGACGGCGACCTGCTGACCTTGGATTTGGCGGTGAAGCTGCGCGGCATCGCTTCGGACGCGGCCATCAGCTTCATTGTGGGAGAGAAGCAGCGGGCAGAAGATCTCAAGATGATCGAGGTAACCCAGCGCGCCTTGGCCGCAGGTATCGCAGCTGCGGTCCCGGGAGCCAAGATTGGCGATATTTCCTTCGCTATTGGCTCGGTGCTCACCGCCGAAGGTTATCCGGTGAACCTGGAATTCGGCGGCCACGGCATCGGCAGCACGATGCACCAGGACCCGCACGTGTCCAATGACGGCCGTGCAGGCCGGGGCTACACGCTGCGCCCGGGCCTGCTGCTCGCGCTTGAACCCTGGATCATGGAAGACACCAGCAAGCTGGTCACTGATAAGGATGGGTGGACTCTGCGCAGCTCCACCGGCTGCCGCACCGCGCATACCGAGCACACCATCGCGATCACGGATACCGGAGCCGAGATCCTCACCCTGCCAAAGAACTAGCAGGATCCAGGGCAAGGCCAGGCCAGTGTCGCGGCCGCTTCATGCAGGGCGGCGCGGCACCGGCTAGGATCGCGGACCAGGCCAGCTGGCAGCGCCCCGGCAAAATCCCAGCCATGGCCGGCGGCCATGTTCCGCAGATTCGCCAGATTTCGTTGGTGCAGCGGCTCGGGGTGTTCCGGATAGCTGCCCAGCAGCAACGTGCCCCGGGTGAAACCGCGGGTACTGCAGGCCTCCAGGGTCAATGCCGTATGGTTCAGCGTTCCCAGATCCGGGCGGGCGGCGACGACGAGGCTGGCCCCCACGGCCTGCGCCAGATCGGCGATGGTTTCCCCGGCCGCTGTCAGCTCCACAAGCAAGCCGCCGGCCCCCTCGATGATCACCACATCATGCGTGGCATCGAGCTCGCCGACCTGCTGCACGTGCTGGGCCAAGGTGGGCAGCACAGCAGCCGGATCCAGCCCAGCGCACAGCGCTGCATCCACCGGTGCCATCGGGTGGCGCAGGCGCACCCCTTCGAAGGCCGAGAGCTGGCCGGGATTGCCCAGCCAGCGTGCCGCATCCTGGGCGTCCCCGGGTTCTGACTTGCCCAGGCCGGTCTGCGTCGGCTTGTAGATGGCGACGCTGTGCCCGTGGGACAGTGAGCGGGCGGCCACCACCGCGGTGGCTACGGTCTTTCCGACCTCGGTATCGGTTCCGGTCATTGCATGGATCATTCCAGCATCCTCTCTGCAGGGTAGGTGATGGGCACTGCGGGTGGCGCCTGGAATGACAGCAGATGGCCGAAGGGCACGGGCGGCCCATCGGCGACGGCCAGCGGCAGGCAGCGTGCGGTTTCGGAGAGCACCAGCTCGGTTTCCATCCTGGCCAGGGAAGCGCCCAGGCACCGGTGGATCCCGTAGCCGAAAGCCAGTGAATCATCGCCGGCGGCGCCGAGCTCGCCACCGGCCAAGCGCAGCACCAGCTGCTCCCCGGTGGCGAATTCCAGGTCCCCGATCCGCGTGTCCTTGAGGGCAATGCGCCGCCAGGTCGGCACCGAGGAGGCCCGGGCCAGCACCTCGCGCACCAGCCCCTGGGCCGCGGCCTCTTCCGTGCCCGCCTGGGCCAGGGCTTCCCAGCGATGATCATGCAACGCCGCATGCAACGCCGTCTGGATGAGCATCGAAGTGGTTTCCTGTCCGGCGATGCCCAGGAAATAAGCCAGCGAGCGGATCTGTGGTTCGGATACCCCGGCCCGGTGCAATGCGGCGTAGAGATTCCCATCGTCGCGTTGCACTGCCTGGTGCACCGAATCATCCAGCCAGCCGAAGTATTGCGCCGCGCTGCGGGCAAGCACCAGCTGCCGCTGCGCATCGGGCCAACCCCAGAACAGCTCCAGCGAGTCCCGGCTCCAGGCCTTGAGCGTCCCCAGCTCGGGCACCGGCACCCCGGTGAGCCGGGCCATGGCTTCCACCGGGATCACCGCTGCCAATTCGGTGGCCAGATCCGCCGATTCCCCCTTGCGCAGCCTGGGCTCGAGCTCCGCGCAGATCCCGCGCACCCGGTCCAGGATCGGCTCGCGCTGGGCACGGACCTTGGCGGGACTGAAGAATCCAGCGACAATCCGGCGCACTTCCAGATGCTCTGGGCCCGAAGCGCTGGCCAGCACCTCGGGAAGCGCGAAGCGCGCCCGGGCAAGGACCCGCAGCGCCGCAGGTTCCGGCTCCACCGCAGTGGACAGGGCATTGGCCGGCGAGAACTCATCGGGCCGCGCCAGGATGGCGCGGACGGTGTCCGGATCCTCGATGCTCCGATAGCGCGCGTTGACAACGTCCGGGTAGGCCTCGGACAGCGGCCCGGCGAGCGGTGCCAGGTCCAAAGCGCTCGCCGTCGTGGCGAAAGGGCAGCTCATGAATCCTCCTGGATGATGGCGCGGGCTACCGCGTGGATGGCTACAGACAATTCCGGGTGCCCGTGGTGGGCATGGGCGGTGAGCCGGATGCGGGAGATGCCATCGGGCACGCTGGGCGGTCGGAAGCAGGCTACCGAGATGCCCTGGACGGCCAGCGTTTCGGCCGCCCGGGCTGCGGCGCCGGCACTGGGCATCTTCACCGAGAGCACGGCTCCGGCCCCGGCTTCCACGCGGCCGGCCAGGGCCGGGTGGGCTTGCAGCTGGTCGCGGATCAGCAGCGCATTCTCCGCCAGTGCGCCACGGCGTTGCGGCCCGGCCAAGCGCAAGGCCGCCAGCGCTCCGGCTGCCGCGGCAGGGGATAGCGCGGTATCGAAGATGAAGGTGCGGGCGGTGTTGACCAGATGATCGCGCAGTGCCGCCGCGCCAGGCCCGCCCATGAGCACCGCGCCGCCCTGCGACCCCAGGGCCTTGGACAAGGTCGCCGTGGAGACTACCCGCCCGTGGCCGGCCAGTCCGGCGGCCAGCACTGCAGAGCCTTGGCCGGTGGCGGCCAGCGAATGCGCTTCGTCCACCAGCAGCAAAGCGTCGAACTTGGCGCACAGTGCCGCCAGCCCGGGCAGCGGCGCGGCGTCGCCGAATACCGAATAGACGGATTCGACCACCAGCAGGACGCGGGGCTTGGGGCTTGGGGCGCTGCAGTTGGCTTCCAGCAGGCGGGTGAAATCAGCCAGGTCGTTATGCGCTGCGGTGGCGACTTCGGCACCCGATAGCCGGGCGCCGTCGATCAGGCTGGCGTGGGCATGCGCGTCGAGGATGAACAGGCTCCCCGGACCGCCGAGGGCGGCGAGCACCCCGAGGTTGGCGGTGTAGCCGCTGGAGAACACCAGGGCGGCTTGGCGCTGGGCGTAGTCGCAGAGCCCGGCTTCCAGCTCGCGATGCACCGGCAGGGTTCCGGCGGCCACCCGGCTGGCCGAAGCTCCGGCGCCGTAATCCAGGGCGGCCTGAGCGGCGGCCTGCCGGATATCGCGGTGCCCGGACAACCCCAAATAGTCGTTGGAAGACAAGTCGAAGAGCCCCGCCGCGGACGAGTCCTTGCGTTGCAGCCCCCGCCGCTGGCGCACGGTGGCGCGCGTGGCCAGCCAGGAGTCCCAACCCGGCTCAGCCATGGACCTGCTCCACGGCGCCCACCACGCCGCGGCCCAGGACCGCGAGCTGTTCGGGGGTGCTGATATACGGCGGCATCACGTAGACCAGGTTCCGGAAGGGACGGATCCAGACCCCGCGCTGGACGGCAGCTTCGGTTACCGCGGCCACCTGGACCGGGGAGGCGAGCGCAATGGCCCCCACCCCGCCCAGCACCCGCACCTCCTGCACCGAGGCCAGATCAGCGGCCGGTGCCAAATGGGTGCGCAACCCGGATTCCAAGGTGGCGAGCTGCTGCCGCCACGGAGCGCGCTCTGCCGAGGTGCCCGGTTCCCCGGCGAGCAGATCCAGCGAAGCGCAAGCCACCGCGCAGGCCAGCGGGTTGCCCATGAACGTCGGACCGTGCAGCAATGCCGCGCCCTCCGAGTCCCCGCTGCCGGACAGGGCCGAAGCGATCCGCGAAGAGCACAGCATCGCCGCCAGGGTCAGATACCCGCCGGTCAGCGCCTTGCCCACGCACATGATGTCCGGTTCGATGCCGGCATGCTGCACCGCGAACAGCAGCCCGGTGCGCCCGAAGCCGGTGGCGATTTCGTCGGCGATCAGCACCAGGCCGTGGCGGTCGGCCAGCTCGCGCAGGGTGCGCAGCACCGCGGGGGGATAGATGTGCATCCCGCCGGCTCCCTGCAGCACCGGCTCGAAGACGATCCCGGCCAGCGTGGTGGCGTGGGCCGCGATCAGCTCGTGCGTTTCCTGTTCCCATTGCGCCAATTCGGCGGCTGAATACTCCCAGCCGCCGGCGGCGTCGCGGCGCGCCGCCGGAGGCTTGGGCAGGAACAGCTCGCCGGAGGAGCGCGGGGCGAACGCGGCATGCATCCCGTCCACCGGATCGCAGATGCCCATGGTGGCGAAGGTGTCCCCGTGGTAGCCGCCGCGCAGCGCGGCAAAGCGGTGGCGTCCGGTGCGGCCCTTGGCCTCCTGGTATTGCAGGGCGAGCTTCAGCGCGACTTCGACGCTGATCGACCCGGAGTCGGCCAGGAACACGTGGCGCAAGCTCTCCGGGGCCAGCGCGACCAGGCGTTCGGCCAGTTCGATGGCCGGCTGGTGGGTCAGGCCGCCGAACATCACGTGGCTGAAGCGCTCCAGCTGGCCGCGGGCCGCGGCATCCAGTGCCGCGTGGCGATAGCCGTGCACCGTCGACCACCATGAGGACATCCCGTCGATGACCTCCCGCCGGGTTCCTGCGGCGTCTTCCAGGACCAGCTGGGCGCCGTGCGCCTCGCGCACCGCATAGTGCGCGCCGGCATCCAGGGAAGCATAGGGGTGCCAGAGCAGCCCGGCATCCCTCTCCAGCAGCGTCGTTCCGGTGGCGATCATGCGTTAGGGCTCTGCGCGGTTCCGGCGCCGCGGCGGCGCAGCACCGGTTCGGCGCTTCCGTTGCCGCTGCCGCAACCGGGGGCAGAACTGCCGCAGGGCGAAGAATCAGCAGCGGAGCAGCAGGAACCTGCGCAGCCCGTGGAACCGGCATTGCCGGCATCCGATGGCTGGCGCGCTGCATGGCCGGCGGCTTCGCGCAGTTCCGCGGCCAGCTGCATCGGGTCCTTGCCCTGTTGCCCGAGCACCACGAACCCGGCGTCGGCAATCATTGCCAGGTCGGCTTTCGCATCCTGGCCTTCGCTGGTCAGGTAGTCGCCGAGGAACAGCGAATTGGCCACTTCCAGCGCGGTGGCCTGCAAGGAGCGCAGGTGCATCTCGCGACCGCCGGCCATCCGCAATTCCTTGTCCGGGCAGGCCATGCGCACCACGGCCAGGATCCGCAGGCAGGCCAGCGGTGTCAGGTTCCAGGTCCCTTCCAGCGGGGTGCCATCGAATGGCATCAGGAAGTTCACCGGAATGGAATCGGCATCCAGCGCGCGCAGTGCGAAGATCGCCTCGACGAGTTGCTCTGGGGTTTCGCCCAGGCCGACGATGAGCCCCGAGCAGGGGGAGAGGCCGGCGGCCTGGGACTGCTGGACGGTGGAGACACGCTCGTCAAAGCTGTGCGTGCTGCAGATTTCCGGGTAGAGGGATTCGGCAGTATTCAGATTGTGGTTGTAGGCATCGGCACCGGCCTCCTTGAGCCGCTGGGCCTGCCCCTGCTTCAGGATGCCCAGGCAGGCGCAGACCTCGACCTCGGGATGGTCTTCCTTCAGTGCGCCGATCATCGTGGCAACCCGGTCGACATCGCGGTCCGTGGGCCCCTTTCCGGAGGCCACCATGCAGACCCGCGAGGCGCCGCCGGCGATGCCCAGGCCGGCCTGGTGCACCGCTTCTTCGGGTTTGAGCCAGGTGTACTTCAGGATTTCAGCTTTGGAGCCCAAGCGCTGCGAGCAATACGTGCAGTCCTCGGGGCACAGGCCGGACTTCAGGTTGACCAGGTAGTTGACTTTCACCGTGTTGCCGAAATGCTTGCGCCGAAGCAGTCCGGCCGCGTTGACCAGCCTTGTCGTGTCGGCGTCCGGCGTTGCCAGCAGGCCGAGGGCTTCTGCCTCGGTGAGCTGGTGGCCGTCGGCGATGCGGACGGCCAGCTCAGTGAAATCTGCGGTGCCGATGCGATGCGTGGAGATGCTCATGGGGTCCTTAGCGTGGTTGGGCGACTGCCTGCCAAGAATCAGCCAGTCCTGAACGGTGTTCAATTGCTGGCCTTAATGTAGCACGAAAAGCCCCTAACTTGAACAATGTTCAAGTTAGGGGCTTGCACTGCTCCGCACGCGGCATCTGCTGCTCAGCTGGTGGTCTTGCCCCGGTAGATCCGCGCGGCCAGCGCCCAAGCCAGGAGCGTGATGCCCGCCAGCCACGCCAGTGCTGCCCACAGCTCGGAGCCCACGGGGTCCTGCGATAGCAAGGCGCGCAGGGAATCGGCTATCGCCGTGATCGGCTGGTGCTGCGCGAACCAGGCCACCGGGCCGGGCATGGCCGCGGTGGGAACGAATGCCGAGGAAATGAAGGGCAGGAAGATCAGCGGGTAGCTGAAGGCGCTGGCACCATCCACCGATTTCGCGCTCAATCCGGCCAGCACGGCGATCCAGGTCAGGCACAGGGTCACCAGGCACAGCAGCCCAAGCACCGCGATCCACGAGGCAACGGAGGCCGAGGAGCGGAAGCCCATGGCCACGGCCACCCCCAGCACCAGCGCCAGCGAGAGCAAATTGGCCGCCAGCGAGGTGGCCACATGGCTCCAGAGCACGCTGGAACGGGAGATCGGCATGGCGCACAGGCGCTGCACCAGCCCATCGCGCAGATCCAGGAACAGCCGGTAGGAGGTGTATGCGACCCCGGAGGCGATGGTGATGACCAGGATGCCCGGCAGCAAGTAGTTGATGTACGGACCGGGGGCGCCAGTGCCGAGGGCACCGCCGAAGACATAGGTGAACAGCAGCATCATGGCTACCGGGGTGATTGCGGTGGTGACGATCGTGTCGGGGCTGCGCATCACGTGGCGCATCGAGCGGCCCGTGAGGATCCGGGTTTCACGCAGTGCTGCGATGCTCATGGCTGGCTCCCTTCGGTTCGCTGGTTGCTGCCGGTCAGTTCCAGGAAGATCTCCTCGAGGCTCGGCCGCTTGGTGACCAGCTCGGTGGTGGCCGGCGGCAGCTGGGCCTGCAGCTCGGCCAGCGTGCCCTGCTGGATGATGGTGCCCTCGTGGAGGATGGCGATGTGATCGGCCAGGTGTTCCGCTTCATCCAAATACTGCGTGGTGAGCAGGATTGCGGTTCCGGACTCGGCCAAGCCGCGGATCAGCTGCCAGGCCTCGCGGCGAGATTGGGGATCCAGTCCCGTGGTCGGCTCGTCGAGCAGGAGCACTGGCGGGTCGCCGGCCAGGCCCATGGCGATATCCAGGCGCCGGCGCATCCCGCCGGAGTAGGTGCCCGCGGGGCGGTCGGCCGCGTCCGAGAGGCTGAATCGCTCCAGCAGTCCGCTGGCGATCGCTGGCGGATCGGGCAGCCGCAGCAGCCGGGCGACCAGCAGCAGGTTCTCGCGTCCGGTCAAGACCTCATCCACGGCGGCGAACTGGCCGGTCAGGCCCAGGGACCTGCGGACCTGGGCGGGATTCTCGCAGGTTGCCGTTCCGCAGATCCGGGCAGTGCCCGCATCGGCGGGCAGCAGGGTGGCCAGGATCCGCACGAGTGTCGTCTTGCCGGCGCCATTGGAACCGAGCAAGGCGAAGATGCTGCCAGGCTGCACGGCGAAGTCCAGTGAGCGCAGCACGGGCAGGTTCTTGAACGACTTGGCCAAGCCGATGACCTCGATGGCCGGTTCGGGGGCCAGCGCGGTGTTCATGTCATTGCTCCTTCGTCTCGTTTTCCGCTTCGGAAATGGCCTGTGCCAGGCGGGTGCGCTCCTTGTCGGTCCAGCGCTTGCCGCCGTAGGCCTGGGCGAAGTCGTCGGCGAACTCCGCCGGATCTTCGCCCAGCAGTTCGCGCAGCGAGGTGCCGTTGGCGGCCGCCCCTTCGAAGAGGTCTGCCAAATCCGAGTACATCGAGATCATCGTCTCGGCGTCGGTAATTCCGCTCTGGTTCATCAGGTAGCGCTGCAATCCCGCAGCGGCCTTCGCATAGGGCTGCGGCAGCTCCTTGAGGCGCGCCAGGCTCTGCTTGTACTGCTTGTACTGCTTTTTCTGTTCCAGCGATCCAGTGAAGGTTTCAATCCATTTGGCGACCATGATCAGTGCCCTTTCTTCGGAGTGGTTGGGTGGGGGAGGCTGTCGATGCGGGAAACGAGCAGGTTCCAGGTGCTCCAGAAATCGTCGAGCTGCTGCCTGCCTCGGGGGTTGAGGGTGAAGACCTTGCGTGGAGGTCCTTTTTCGGAGGGGACTTTCTCCACCGAAACCAGGCCCTTTTGCTCGATGCGCACCAGCAGTGCGTAGATGGTCCCCTCGGCCAGATCGGTGAAGCCGCGTTCGCGCAGTTCCGTGGTGATCTCGTATCCGTAGGCCGGGCGTTCGGCCAGGATCGCCAGGACGATCCCCTCCAAGGTGCCTTTGAGCATCTCAGTCATCTGCGAGGCCATGCTGCGCCCCTCTCTACTTAGCGTCATTGAGTACAACTAGATAGTAGAACTAGGTAGCGGTATTTAGCAACACTTAGTACCGAAGGATTTCAGGGACTTTCTTCGGGGATCCAGAGAAGTGGGGGATGACCAGCGGCAAGATAACGAGGCACCCAATCCGGTATGCTCCTTGAAGCTGATCCGGAACTGGACCCGATGGGAAGGGCCACCATGAAAGTTGCGAAATGGCACTGGGGGCTGGTTGATGCCGAGCGTGCAAAGCTGGCAGAAATGCTGGGCGGCTTGGCGCCTGAGCAGTGGACTGCCCCGTCGCTGTGCGAGAACTGGCAGGTGCGTGACGTTGCAGCGCATCTGGCGGCGGCCGGATCCACTACCACCGTCCATTGGCTGGCGAGCATGGCCCGCTCCGGATTCAATACCGGCCGGCACAATGAACGGTTGCTGCGCAAGCAGCTTGGGGCCAGTCCCCGGGAAACACTGGAGAACTTCAATCGTTCCGCGGCCAAACGCATTGCCCCGCTGAACTCGGTGACCGGTTTGCTGGGCGAAGTGGTGGTGCATGGGCAAGACATCGCCAAGGCGCTGGATCTGCCGCTGTTCCCGGATCCCCAGGCGCTGCGCGCCGTGGCAGAATTCTTCGCCTCCAGGGATTTCGCGGTCAACAGCAGCACCCTGGTCAAGGGGTTGCGGATATCGGCAGCCGATGATGATTTCAGCAGCGGGGCGGGACCCGAGGTGCGTGGCGTATTGCTCGATCTTCTCCTCGCCATGGCCGGCAGGAAACAGGTGCTCCCGCGGCTTGAGGGCTCAGGGGTTGAAGAACTCGACCGCAGGATCGCAGCGCAAGCGCGGACATAGGCAACTGGCAGCCAGCGGTGGGGAGTGCGGGCAGCTTTGTGAATGGCAATGCCCCGGCGGTGGACATTGTCCACCGTCGGGGCATGGTGCGCATGAGGGGTTGGCGGGATTAGTTGACCCCGAAGCCTCCGGTCCAAGCGATCTTCTCGCCGGCTGCCAGGGAGATCTGCATGAAGCCGATGCCTTCCAGCTCGCGGGCGCGCTTGCTGGCGCCAGCGTCGATGGCGCGCAGGCCGCCGGCCGTGACCAAATCGGCCAGCTGGGACTTGGCATCCTCGTCATCACCGGCGATCAGCACGGTGGTCGGGGTGGTGCCGACCTTGCCTTCAGCGATGGTGGAGGCGAAGTTGGTGTTGAAGGCCTTGATTACGCGCGAGTTAGGCAGCGCCTTGCTGATTTCTGCGGTGGCCGAGCTGTCTGCCGGGACAGTCAGGGAATCGAAGGTCTCGAAGTTCAGCGGGTTGGTGATGTCCACGATGATCTTGCCCTCCAGCTGTTCGCCGCGCTCGGCGATGATGCCTTCGATGGCTGGGTATGGGACGGCAAGAACAATGATGTCGCCGTAGGCGGCGGTGGCCGAATCGCCCGAGCCGAGCAGCTGGATGGTTGCCCCTGCCTTGCTGAAGACTGACGAGATGGCCTGGCCCATGTTGCCCTTGCCGATGATGCTGACGTTGACCATGATGACTCCTTGGAAATTTTGATTGAAGCTTTAACTAAATACTAGGAGCAATTGATTGAAGCGTCAAGTAATTTTCCAAAGAAAATTTCACCAATAGCCACCGTACTGCTTCTGGAATTGTGGATTGGGGCGTTGACTAGGCCAATGAACGGCAGTGCCGCCGTGCCTGATCTGGGTGCGGCGGCACTGGGGAAAGTAATCGGTCAGGATACTGGGGCGGCCACGGCGGCCAACGGGTTCTCCAGATCCCCTGCGTAGAGCAGTCCTCCGGACTGGTCGGCCAAGTCGAGCATCTGCTGGTTATTGCGCAACTGCAAGCGATTCAGGCAGGAGAGCGGGAAACTCTGTGCAAAGAGCCCCAGCTCGTCGAAGCGGCCAGCGAACTGCGGGTGCTGCCCACGGTACTCAAGCAGCCGATCCACCACGGTCTTCCAGAATTCAGCTTCGGACAGCAGGCCTTCGGCATCCAGCAGCGGGGCGAGGAAGCGGAAGAATGAATCGAAGACATCGGTGAAGACCGACAAGACCGGGTCCCCTCCGGTACGCACCCGGCGGATCTCCTCCGGCAACTCCACCCGATCCGACAGCACCGCAATCTCTTCGCCCAAATCCTTGAGCAGCACCTTCTCCACGACACCGTTTTCCAGCACCATGATCACGTTCTCGCCATGCGGCATGAACACCAGATCATAGGCTGCCAGGCAATGCACCAGCGGAATCAGGTAGGCATCCAGATAGCGGCTCAGCCACTCGGCCGGAGCCAGTCCGCTGCGGCGAATAAGGGCGCCGGCAAAGGACCGGCCGGATGCATCGACGTGCAGCAAGCTGGCCATCGTGGCCAACTTCTCTTCCGGGCCGAGCAAGCTGATCGGGGACTCCCGCCACAGCGCGGCAAGCATCTTGCGCTGCGGATCGCTCTTGGCCGTGGCCGCTTCGAACTGCGGGTTGCGGTAGCCGACGGCCGCGATTTCACGCAGCAGGGCGACCGGCTGGGTCGAGAGCACCGGATCCTTTGCAAACAGCTCGCCCAGCCACTGGTTGATGGCCGGAGTCACCTTCATGTACTCGGCGCTCAAGCCGCGCATGAAGCCCATGTTCAAGATCGACATTGCCGTCTTGACGTAGTGCCGGTGCGGGGTGGACAGGTTGAAGAAGGTGCGGATCGACTGCTGCGCCTGGTATTCGTCGGCGCCGCTGCCCAGCCAGATCAATTGCTTGCGGGCAATGTCGTTGGCGAATGTGATCGACAGGCGGTTCTCCCACTGCCAGGGATGTACCGGAATGAACAGGTAGTCTTCGGATGCATAGCCGGTACCGAACAGGGCGGACTCCAAGGCCTCGTCCAGTCGCTGGCGTTCGGCTGGATCCAGCTCGCTAGCCAGCAGGCCTTCGTAATCCAGCGAATCGATGGCATCGAACTGCGCCCTGGACTTGTGGGCCGCCGCCCAGCCAAGGTGCAGCGCGGCCCCGGTTTCGGGGGCGTACTTCAAGTAGTCGGTGCGTCCGATGCCCATGCGTCCATTGTTGGCAACGAAGCACGGGTGCCCCTCGGTCATCGAGGATTCGATGAGCTGGAATGATTGTGCGGCGCTGCCATTGAATTCGGCCAGCTGCGCTGAATCATGGGTTGCATGGACCTGCTTGTAGCAGTGGCTGCTCAACGTGGAGGAGAGCTCCTCCAGATAGGTGGGAAGCTGCGCTGGGGAGAGCGTGAGTTCCTCGGCGAAGAGCGTGATGAATTCGATGGCATCCGCGTCTGCCGCCAGCCAGCTGCCGGCAACGTAAACGTGGTGTTCCACAGACTGCGGTGAAACCATCCAGTGGTTCAGCTGGTAGCGCTGGGCGCTGAAGCTGTAGCGGTGCGCGTCCTTCTGGACTGAATATCGGTTCTCGCCATGCTCGGCAGGTTCCAGCAGGCGCTCATGCGAAAATTCGCCCAAGGCCTTGGCCAGAACATGGCGATTGGCGATATCCCAACGCACGGGGGAGAGGAACGAGGATTCCAAGCGGCGGCCGGTTGCGCTCTCGAAATCCTGGCGGGTGCAAATGGACAGCAGAGCCTGCTTGATCGAGCCGTCTGCCTCGGAAAGCTCCACTGGCCGTACCGGTCGGAAGCCGACGCGGGCATTCAGCGCATGGATGGCTTTGTTGCGCACATCTGGCTCCACGATGATTCGTTCAGTTCCAGGCAGGGCGAATGCCTGGACCATGGCTGCGGCCAGCGCCTCCAGCGTGAACCCGGGCTGGGGGTTCGCTGCCGCCGGCGCCAGGAAATGCAATCCGCGATCGCCACGTACATAGTTGTACGCGTCGGCCAGTGGGGATGCGGCTGGGTCGTAGAGCTCGACCAGGAATTTCTCGTCTCCCGAAGCGTCGATGCCGAGGAGCACTTCGTATCCGGGGGTAGAGAGCAAGGTGCGGTATTCCGCTTCGATCTCCTTTTCGGTCGCATTGGGCATGCCCCAGAACGAGGCGTGTTCGGTGGCAATCCACGAATGAAGCAGCGCCGAATCGTCGGGCAGTGAAACGGGGCGGAAGGTGTAGCTGGTCATCGGTAAATCCTTAGGCTCGTGCGCTGGCATTGGAGGAAGTGGGTAGGCCGCTGAGTTCAGCGGCGCCGAATCGCTGGAAGGCGATCCGTTGCTCTACCGGGTAGACCTCGCGTCCAGCCAGGCGGTTGATGATGACCGAATTGCGGTAGGCGCCCATGCCGAGGTCCGGGGCGGTGAAGCCGTGGGTGTGCAATTCGGCGTTCTGCACGAAGATGTCCTGATCCAGCCCGATGGAATACTCGCGGTCGACATTGAATCGGCCGTCGGGGAGGTAGTCGATGCGCTGGCTGATGCCTTCCAGGAAGTCCGGCGCGCTGGCACGGTAGCCGGTTGCCATGACCAGGTTGTCGGCAAGGAACTCCACGTCTTCTCCGGTGCGTTCATGGTGCAGGCGGACGGCCAGGTAATCCGGGTCGGCGTCGATGCTCGTGGCAGCGCAACCGGTGCGTAGGTGCACATTCGGGGCTCCATTGACGCTTCGCTGGTAGAGCTCTTCATGGATTTCGTTGATCAGATCCGCATTGATGCCCTTGTAGAGCCCCTTTTGCTCAGCTGAAAGCACATCCCGCTGGTCCATGGGCAGGGAGTGGAAGTGGTCGATGTACTCCGGAGACGTCATTTCCAAGGTGAGCTTGGTGTATTCCAGCGGGAAATAGCGTTCCGAACGGGTTGCCCACACCAGATGGTCCTCGGCTGGCAAGCTGCGCAGCAGATCCAGGAAGACTTCTGCGGCACTCTGGCCGCTGCCCAGCACAGCTGTTACCTGCGGAGATGAACCTGGTGCCCGGGGCGAAAGGATCCGTTCGCGGTGGAACGCGTAGTCGCTGGAGTGCAGCACCTTGCCGCTGGCTTGCGCTTCCGGTGTGATGACAGGCGGCAGATAAGGCTGGGTTCCGGTGCCGAGCACCAATTTGTCTGCGGTGAAGCGGGTCAGTCCCGCGGCGGTGAGCACCGACAGCTGGTAGGTCCCATCGCGGTAGTCGGCTTCGAGCACCCGGTGCCCGAAACGAACGCTGCGGATATTTTCCGCCGCCCATGCCAGATAGTTGGAATACTCCTCGCGCAAGGCATAGAAGTCTTCGCGGATGTAGAACGGGTAAAGCCGCTGTTTTTCCTTGAGGTAGTTCAAGAATGAATGCTTGCTGGTCGGGTCCGCCATGGTCACCAGGTCCGCCATGAAGGGAACCTGGAGGTGGGTTCCGGGAAGCATCATCCCGGGGTGCCAGATGAACTCCTCTCCGGCTTCGAGCACGGCGACATCCAGATCGGCCAAGCCGTCGGTCAAGGCCGCAAAGCCCAGGTTGAAGGGGCCAGCTCCAATGGCGATGGCATCAAAGTGTTCGGCAGGTTGAATCATTTCTTCTCTCCAAGGGTGCGTTCGGCCAGGATGCCGGAACCAATGCGGCAGATGGCGTCGAGGATCTCGCTGATATCGGCCAGGGTCGTATTCGGATTCAGCAGCGTGAGTTTCAGCAGCCGCTTGCCCTTGACGGTGGTGGCAGCGATCATTGCCTCGCCGCTGGAATAGAGGCGCTGGCGGATCTGGTTGGCCAGTGCATTGTGCTCTGCCAGGTCCAAAGGGTGCTGCGGATCTTCAAAGGAGAAGACCAGCGTGCTCAGCTGCACATCGGCTGCCATATGCAACTGGGCGCGCATGGCCACTTCCTGCTGCGCGTCCTCGGCCAACGCAATGACCTGGTCGAACATGTCGCCCAGGCGTTGAGCCCCCAAGGAGCGCAAGGTGACCCACAGCTTCAGCGCATCGAAGCGCCGAGTGGTCTGCAACGACTTCGCCACCTGGTTAGGGGTGGCGTCGGCCTCCGCACGCGGGTTCAGATACTCGGCATAGTGGGCGATGGATTCCATGGAAGCCGCAGAGCGGACCACCAAGGCGCTTGAACCGATGGGCTGGAAGAACGATTTGTGGTAGTCGACGGTGACCGAGTCGGCTTGTTCAATTCCATCCAGCCGGTGGCGGTGGGAATTGGAGACGAGCAGACCGCAACCGTACGCGGCGTCGACGTGGAACCAAGCACCGACTTCCGTGGCGATGGCACGCAACTGTGGCAGCGGATCGATGGCCCCGAAGTCGGTATTCCCGCTGGTGGCGGAGATGGCCATGGGCACCAGACCGGCGGCGCGATCCGCGTCAAGTTGCACGCGCAAGGCCTGTACATCCATGCGGTGCTGGGCGTCGGTAGGGATGGACACGGCTGCGTCGTAGCCCAGGCCCAGGAGCATCGCGGCGTTGCGAATCGAGAAATGCGCGTCCTCCGAGCAGTAGATCCGCAGGTTGGCCAGCCGTTCAGGCAAAGTTCCGCGCAGCTTCGCGGTCGCGGTGTTCCGCGCGATCAGCATGGCTTGGAGGTTGGATTGCGTTCCGCCAGAGGTGAAGATTCCATCGGCCTGCCCGGACTCGAAGCCGATCAGCTCGGCGGTGAACTCGATGAGCTTGCGTTCGATCAGCGTGGCTCCGGCGCTCTGGTCGAAAGTGTCCATCGAAGTGTTGATGCTCGTGACGAAGTTTTCGGCGGCGACTGCAGGGATCACGACGGGGCAGTTCAAGTGCGCAGCATACTTCGGGTCGTGGAAGTAGACCGCGTCGTTGAAGTACAACTCGTTCAACTCGGTGAACGAGTCCTGGGTCGAACCCAAGGGGCGATGCAGATCGACCATGTCGATGCGTGCTTTCAGCTGCTGCGGGGTCGGTCCGGTTGTCGGCGCGTTGACCGATGCCAATCGGTTGGCCACACGTGAGATGGCATCACGTGATTCGTTTTCGTAGACGTGGACGGTGTTTGCGCAGAGCAGCGCATCGTCGTAGATCGGCAGCGGCAGATCAGGTATTTGCAGGGTAGGCAGTGAGGCACCCAAGAGCATGCTCCTCAGATAGAGACAATCAATAGTTGGTCAGGCTCACCTAACAAGAATCTATTAACAACACACTTCAATTAGTTAATGCAAGCCGAGTAATTCGATGGATTCTCCCAGGGAAAAATTTCTCAATTTTCGCATCAGTGGCAAGTGGTTGTGGTAAGTTGCCCTCTGACCTGTATGTTGATGTTTCAATAATTAGCTCTTCCAATAGCGAAGCGGAGTAATCGACTCGACTTGTAGCGTTCAAGAAGTATCACTAATCGTTTGATTGTGTTTTCAGCGCAAGTATGTATGATCAAACAGTTGGAACAAGGGAGGGCAGGTGACTACGGTAAGCCCACGGAAAGCCGAGCGATCCCAGCGTCTGCTCCTCGGGGCGAATGCCACTGACGCGGCAGGACGCTCGCTATCGGATATCACGATTGACCTGTTGTTCGTTGGCGCCCTCGGGGCAACCGCCATGCAAATGGGCATGCTCAATGCGCTTGGTTCCCTGGCCTTCGTGCTCGCAAGCATTCCCGCGGGCCATATGGTCGACAAGTATTCCGCGTTCCGTGTGCTGCGCATCGGTCTCGGGGCCAAGCTGTTCCTGCTGGGGTGCTTGGCGGTGCTGTCATCCGCAGACGCGCTATCGATCCCGATGGGAATGCTGCTGTGCGCATTGCTTGGCATCTGCAACGTCTTTTCCGAAACGTCGCAAACCACTGCCGTCCCGCAACTCATCGAAGAGGATCCCGAGAACCGATCAGCGGGCATTAGCAAGCTGATCGCCTCGCTGAGCGCGGCGGACCAATCCATGACAGTGGTTGTCCCGGCCCTTGCGGGAACCGGCTTCGCGCTGTGGGGAGCGCCGCCGCTGCTGGGCATCTCGGCGGCACTGGGCCTGCTGGCCTTGCTGATGGCGCTGCGTGTGCATTCCCATCGCCCATCGCAAGGCCCTGGTGGCACGCTCAAGCCGTCGGCCGAACAGGGCGGCATGCTCGCCGGCCTCAGATATCTTCTCCGGCATCGGCTGCTCTTGGCGATCACGGTTGCCGTGATGTTCTCCAACTTGGGGTTGGCCATCGGCTCGTCGGTGGAGGCGATCTTCATCATCAACGAGCTCGGCTTTGGCGAATTCGGGTACGGCATCTTCGTCTCGATTGGCGGCATCGGCGGGCTGATCGGCGCAGCAGTCGCAGGAAAGCTGGCTGGGAAGTTTCCGCCGGCAACGCTATTGGTCTACACCGGTTCACTGCAGGCGGCATTGACTGGCTGCGTACTGGCCGCAGCCTACGCACCGGAACTGTGGTCCATGGTGCTGCTGGGCACGTTCTCGTTGGGCTGGGGAATCATCGTGCTGCTCTTCAACATTGCAGCCTCCTCATGGGTCGTGCAGATCGTTCCCGAGCACCTGCTGGGACGAGTCCTCAGTGCACGACGGCTATTCACCTTTGGAGTGGTTCCCGTCGGCGGTTTGGCTGGCGGCGCAGTGGCCAGCGCATGGGGGATTGCCGCCGGACTGCTTGGCTGGGTTGTTGCCGCGGCCCTCTCGGTTATCAGCTATCTGGCGATGCGCGGCCCGGCAACCCGTTAGGCTGGACAGCGTAAGCACCACGAACTAAAGGCAACTGCGCACGTGAAACTCGTTATCGACGCTCGATACACCCGCATCACCCACCACGACGGCATCAGCCGGTACACCGCTGGGTTGATCGAAGCCGCCAGCAAAGTTGCCGACGTCACGATGCTGGTCAACGACACCAGGCAACTGGGTATGCTTCCAGATGTCCCGTATTTGAAGATTTCCGGACCCACCAGTGTGTTCGAACCGTTCGTGGCCTTGCAGGTCAATAAGCTCAACCCTGATGTCGTGTTTTCGCCCATGCAAACCATGGGGACCGTGGGGCGAAAATATCCCGTGATCCTGACCCTGCATGATTTGATCTACTACTCGCATCCGCACGCGCCGAAATTCCTGCCCCTGCCGATCCGTGCCGGGTGGTTCCTGTTCCACCAGGTCTACTGGCCGCAAAGAATGCTGCTGAATCGTGCCGACGCGGTAGCTACCGTCTCCAACACCACCGCCAAGCTGATGCGCAAGCATCGATTGACCAAGAAGCATATTGGCTTGGTGTCCAACGCACCGACGGGAAACTTTGCACGCCGGGACCAGGCGAAGCGGCCAAGGAAGACCCTGATCTATATGGGCTCTTTCATGGAATACAAGAATGCCGAGACGCTCATCCGAGGTATGGCGCATCTGCCCGACTATGAGCTGCATCTGCTCAGCGGGATCAGCGAACAGCGTCATGCCGAATTAACCAAGCTCATTCCTTCAGGTGCCACTGTGGTATTCCACCGGGGAGTCAGCGATGAGGAATACGAACGGTTGCTCAGCGAGTGCACGGCTTTGGTCACCCTTTCGCGCGAAGAAGGCTACGGCCTGCCACTGGTTGAAGCCATGAGCATGGGAACTCCGGTGATTGCCACCGACATGCCGATCTTCCGGGAAGTCGCAGAAGACGCCGCGCTGTATGCGTCGGCAGATGATGCGCAGGGTTTCGCGGACCAAGTACGCACCCTGGATGAGCCCGGAGCCTGGAAAGAATATTCGCAACGGGCTGTGGAACGAGCCGCCCACTACTCATGGGAGCAGTCGGCGCAGCAGCTGCTGGAGTTGGCCAGGTATGCGGCAGATCACAGAAAGTAATTTGCTTCGCAGTGGCGGTTGAGCACCTTGTCGCACGCGAATAATGGCGGAAAATCGGGGAAGGGAACGTGTGCTCCGCATGAGGAGCTGCCGATTTGAAAACCGGACTTGGCCAGTGCTAAAGTATTACTCGTTGCATTCCTCCATAGCTCAATTGGCAGAGCATTCGACTGTTAATCGAAGGGTTACTGGTTCAAGTCCAGTTGGAGGAGCCAAGAAAACCTCCCAGTTGCACCAGCAGCTGGGAGGTTTTGCTTTACCCGAAAACAGTGGTGCCGGTGCGCAAAATTGAAGTGAAAACCCGGCAACGCCTGAATCTCCTATAACCACAGGTGATTAGACGATAGACTTTCGAATCGTTACCAGTTACACCCACAGCATGAGATAAAGCAGTGGGTTTTACGCCTGAAGACTGAGTCGTATGCGGCAACCGGGGTGTTAGCGTTTGTTGTACCGGTTGCTGAGCGATCGAGAATATGGAGAAACCATGTCTGAAGCTGAATCGACGCAAGCTGACGAAAGCCTTAAGTCGAGTGTCAAGAGTGCTAAGGCGCAGGTTGATGGACTCAAGGAGCTTGTTCCACAACAGCTCTCGGACGAGATCAAGCTTGCGACCACCGTGCTCAAGGGCAAGGGAATCAGCATTGGCATGGCCGCGGCGCTTGCAGGCGCCGCACTGCTCGTAGTGCTGCTCTTCGTCATTGCCGTAGTAGTAACCCTGGTCAACGTGTTGGCTCTTTGGCTGCCAGGTTGGGCCGCCGCATTGATCGTTGCAGGTTTCTTCTTGCTGATTGCCGCCATCTTGGGATTGGTCGGATACTCAAAGGTCAAGAAGGCACTGCCGCTGAAGCCGGAAGCAGCTATTCGCGGACTCCGCCACGATTTTGGCGTGCTCAAGGATGGCAGCGCCTTCGATGTCAGCACTCTTGACGAGCCGCTGAAGAAGAAGTCGGCTGAGGATGATGAGTCCGCAGACAAGAAGAAGGAACCGAAGCCGCCGGCACCGAGCGCCGATGAGCTGGTCCTTCGCACCAAGCGTCGCCGCCGCCAGATCCAGGCACTGCGTGACAACCTGGGCGAAAGCGTGCAGGCTCCGCTGGCCAAGATCGACAAGGTGCGTTCCTTCACCCACGGTGCTGGAGAAAAGTTTGCCGGGGCAGCGGCCAAGGCCAAGGGATTTGTCCGCCCTTCCTCGTCTTCGTCTTCCGAAGACCAATCGGAGGCTGACAGAGCCGGCTCGCACCGCGCTGAACAGGCACGTCCATATATCGTGATGGCAGGTTCCGGGCTGGCACTGGTTGCTGTTATCCGGGCACTGTTCAAGCGCTCCTAGGTCTTTCGCCGACGGAGCCGTGCATCGGCCTTAATACGCGTGCACCTGCCCCGTCATTTGAAAACTCAGGCTAGAAAGGCACTGACATGGTTTGGATCGCTATCGCAGCGGCACTATGCAGTGCCTTTTGCCTTGCCTTTGGCGCGCACTTCCAATCGCAGGCAGTACGCAACGCAGTCGGCGGGCTGGATCTGACGCTTAAGAATGTCGGCAAGCTGGCCAGCAATAAACGCTGGATGAGCGGTTTGGGCCTCATGGCCCTGGGCATGGCCTTGAACGTCTTCGCCCTGGCCAGCGCACCGCTGACAGTGGTACAGCCGATCGGCGCCATTGCACTGGTGATCACCGCTATGGTCAATGCCAAGGAAACCGACCTGACGATGAACCGTCCCACCGTACTGGCGATCATCAGCTGCATGGTTGGTTCGGTTGGGTTCGTGCTGCTGGCAGTCACGGCCACCAGCGGCAACCAGGAAGTGACTGAAACCGAAGCCCACCTGATTGAAATGATCCTGGCGGTCGTCGTCGCCATCGTGGGATTGGCCACCATCTTCTTCCACAAGAAGCTTGGCGCGTTCTTCTTCATCCTCGGCGCCGGTGTGCTTTTCGGATTCGTTGCCGTGCTGGTGCGAACCATTGCCATCGCCGTATTGAGTATCGGCGACAGCAGCTTTTTCCAACTGCCGTGGCTGGCTGGACTATCGGTGGCAGTCGCCGGGTTGCTCGGCTCGTACTTTGTGCAAAAGGCCTACTCAAAAGGACCTCCAGACCTCGTCATCGCAGGGTTGACCGTGATCGATCCGATCATTGGCATTGCCATAGGAATCAGCATCCTCGGAGAGCTGCGTCCCGATGTCCCGGTACTGGTCACCGTGCTGATGCTGGTGGCTGCCGGTTTGGCTATCGTCGGCGTGACCGCGCTGTCCAGGCACCACCCCGACGTGATCGAACGCCGGAACAAGACCGAAGGCGAAAAATCCATGCCTGATTCCAAATAGACTGAAGCTGCAAATTTCTCTATCAAAAACTACAACGCGTGTGAACGCCGAAGGATGCCCGTGGCCAAGGAAAAACCGCTGACCATCGTCATTGCTGCTGACACTTATCCGCCAGACGTTAACGGAGCAGCGATGTTTTGCTACCGGTTGGCTACGGCGATGCATGCGCGAGGCCACCGGGTGCACGTGTTGGCAGCCCGTGGCGACAAGGGAAAGACCTATACGGAAATCCGCGATGAGGCTATTGTCCATCGCTTGGAATCGCACTCGGTACCGACCCATGAATACTTCCGCATCGTGTTCCCGTGGGAAGTCAACAAGCAGATCAGCAAGCTGCTCTCGGATATCAAGCCCGACGTGGTCCACGCCCAGAGCCACTACATGATTGGCCAGCGCACCATCGCATGGGCGCGGAAGAACAACGTTCGCTCCATCGCGACGAATCACTTCATGCCGGAAAACCTGGACCCATTCCTGCCGTTCCCGCAATGGTTCAAGCGAATTGTCGCGCACAATTCGTGGAAAGACATGGGGAAGATCTTTGGCCGTGCGGATACCGTCACGACCCCCACTCCGCTGGCCGCCAAGGCCATGCGCGAACGGGCCAAACTGAATCGCGTGCTCCCGCTGTCCAATGGCATTGAGATCGGCAACTACGAGCTGGCGGACGGGGAAGAAATCATCCGCAATGAGTTCCCTACGATCTTGTTCGCGGGCCGCCTCGCGGTGGAAAAGAACATCAACGAACTGATCGAGGCTTTGCCTCTGATGAGCAAGGTGCCTGACGCCATCATCGAGATCGTCGGAGGCGGAGAGCAGCGCGCCCATCTGGAGAAGATCGCAGATGATTTGCAGATCCGAGACCGCGTCCGTTTCCTGGGACACGTCAGTGACGAGCAATTGCGCCAGGCCTACCTGCGTTGCGACGTATTCTGCCAGCCAGGCACCGCCGAGCTGCAGTCGTTGGTGACCCTTGAGGCGCTTTCGGCGTCCAAGCCAGTGGTCCTGGCCAACGCGATGGCGCTGCCGCATCTGGTGGATGAAGGCGTCAATGGCTATATGTTCACGCCGGGTGATCGGCAGGACCTGGCCAACAAGCTGGACCAGGTTCTGGCCTTGGACGAGCAGCGCCGCGCCAAGATGGGTGAAGCTGGGCACGAAAAGGTGAAGAACCACGCGCAGGAAAAGACGATGAACTCCTTCGAAGCCCTCTACCGGGGCCAAGAAGTGACCACCCACTAGCCGGAATGTCATCATTGGGTGCGCCAAATCGGTGTTTCGGCTAGTGATGCCCTAGAATATTTCGAGTGTGGTTGCACCGCTTCGGCGATGAACCCATGTGGGGAGTTAGCTCAGTTGGTTAGAGCAGGGGACTCATAATCCCTTGGTCGTCGGTTCAAGTCCGTCACTCCCTACCAAGGCAGATCGTCCAGCAGCTATTGAAAAATGAGTTGCTGGACGATTTTCTTGTTCCCGGTTCCGCTCCAGTGCACAGCTGGATCCCGCTGGATGCACGGGTGTGTGAAGAAGTGCATTGGAGCCGGATGGTGATCCGGTTCGTGCCGCCCTCGGGAGATGCCGCGTCATTCGTTCAACGGCAAGAGAATCGATGGACGCATGTCGCGGATCAGCAATACCGGGTCGATATATTCTCCATCGAGGCGCACACCCCAGTGGATGCAACGGCCAGAGCAATGCGCCCCGGTTGCTGCCTGGCCCACCTTGGTGCCGGCCTCCACCCAGTCGCCCACCGAGACTTCAGCGGAAACCGGTTCGATGCTGGTCTTGAACCCGGAACCGTGATCGATAACCAGCACAGGCCGATCCACGATCACTGAAGCAAACGAGACCCGGCCGCGCTGCGGTGCGAAAACGGCATCACCAGCGCTGGCTGCCAAGTCCACGCCTCGGTGCCCGGGAAGCCAATTTTTCTCCGGTTTGTCGAAGGGCGCCAGAATTGCCGGTTCACCAGCCAGCGGCCAGCGCCAGCCATTGGTGGCGGCACGTGCGGCAGGTACCTGGACTTGCTGCGGCTCGGCGTCCGTGGGCGCGGCCGGAGGAAAGCTGAAGGCCAGCAGCAGAACCTGCAATCCTGCGAAGAGATACTTGATTGTCATCTTTCCAAGGTGTCCCCGGAACATGGATCATGGGCAACCGGGGGAACGGATTGTGGGCAAGGCAATGGGCTGCACATCACCGAAACCGCGGTGCGGGGCAAGGGGTTCTCTGTAGTACACTTGAAGCAGCAGTGTCCTGTCACAGGTGTGTCCAAAATTGGGTGCATCGGGCAGGAGATTGACTTCGCGTATGAGTATTCACAGCTAAATCGGCTGTGGCCTGAGGTTCCAGTGGTCCGAGAGAATCGGTGGACCGAAGTCGAGATGCCAAGCATCAATCGGTACTCATGCTAGGGCGGATATCCACAATGGCTATCTGCATCAACCCGAACAACCAAGAGCAGTTACCGCGGGCGCACGCGCGCCCGGTCCGCCACTGCTGAAAGGAGTTGCGACATGCCAGTCGTAACCATGCGAGAGCTGCTTGACAGCGGCGTCCACTTCGGCCACCAGACCCGTCGCTGGAACCCAAAGATGAAGCGCTTCATCTTCACCGAGCGCAACGGCATCTACATCATCGACCTGCAGCAGTCGCTGTCGTTCATCGACCGCGCTTACGAGTTCGTGAAGCAGACCGTTGCCCACGGCGGCACCGTACTGTTCGTCGGTACCAAGAAGCAGGCTCAGGAAGCCATTGCCGAGCAGGCTAACCGCGTTGGCCAGCCATACGTCAACCAGCGTTGGCTCGGCGGTATGCTGACCAACTTCCAGACCGTTTCCAAGCGCGTTCAGCGCATGAAGGAACTGGAAGAGATCAACTTCGAGGACGTTGCCGGCTCGGGCCACACCAAGAAGGAACTGCTGCTGCTGAAGCGCGAGCTGACCAAGCTGCAGAACAACCTCGGTGGTATCCGCAACCTGACCCGCACCCCTTCCGCTATCTGGATCGTTGACACCAAGAAGGAACACTTGGCTATCGACGAAGCCCAGAAGCTGGGCATCCCAGTTGTGGCCATCCTGGACACCAACTGCGATCCAGATGAGGTTACCTACCCAATCCCAGGCAACGACGACGCAATCCGCTCCGTCAACCTGCTGACCCGCGTTGTTGCTGACGCTGTGGCCGAAGGCCTCATCGCCAAGAACAACAAGGCTGCCGGCAAGACCGAGGGTGCTGCTGAGCCAATGGCTGAGTGGGAGCGCGAACTGCTTGAGGGCGAGAAGGCCAAGGCCGAAGCTCCAGCTGCAGACGCTGCAACCGAGGCTCCAGAAGCCAAGTAGTCACCTCCGTGACTCCAGAAGTTTGCCTTGGCGCACTAGCGTGTAGCTCGAGGTGAACTTCACCAAGTCTTGTGGGACGGGCCGGAAATCCGACCCGTCCCATAAGCAAAATAAACTTGAAACTCCTAGCTGAATGGGATTGCACGTGGCAAACTACACCGCTGCTGATATCAAGGCACTGCGCGAGCGCACTGGCGCCGGCATGATGGACGTTAAGAAGGCACTGGACGAGGCCAACGGCGACGCCGAGAAGGCCATCGAGATCATCCGTGTCAAGGGCCTGAAGGGCGCTACCAAGCGCGAAGGCCGTTCGACTGCTGAAGGCCTGGTTGCTGCCAAGGTTGAGGGCAACGTCGGCGTGATGATCGAGATCAACTGCGAGACCGACTTCGTAGCGAAGAACGACAAGTTCATCGCACTGGCCAACAAGGTTCTGGATGCCGCTGTGGCTTCCGGCGCTGCAGATGCAGAAGCACTGCTGGCTTACGAGCTGGATGGCAAGACCGTTGGCGACACCGTCATCGAAGAGGGCGCAATCCTCGGCGAGAAGGTTGTCGTACGCCGTGTTGCACGCATCGAGGGTGCCAAGGTTGCTTCGTACCTGCACAAGACCAGCAAGGACCTGCCAGCCCAGGTTGGCGTCCTGATGGCTGTTGACGCTGACAGTGAAGCTGCCGCAACCGTCGCGCACGACGTTGCAGTGCACACCGCTGCAATGGCTCCTACCTACCTGTCCCGCGAAGAGGTTCCAGCTGACAAGGTTGCCGACGAGCGCCGCATCGCTGACGAAACCGCTCGCGCAGAGGGCAAGCCAGAAGCTGCACTCACCAAGATCGTTGAAGGCCGCCTGACCGGTTTCTTCAAGGAAATCGTCCTTGTTGACCAGGCTTTCGCCAAGGACGCAAAGAAGTCCGTTGGCCAGGTCTTCGAAGAAGCTGGCACCAAGCCAGTGGCTTTCGCACGCTTCCGCGTTGGCGCCTAGGCTTTACAGCTCTAAGCAGTAGCCATACGCATTAAGCGAACCGCGTTCGGGGCAACCTGAGCGCACAAGATCAAAGGGAGGTGGGCACCGAGAGAAAACTCGGTGACTCGCCTCCCTTTTCTTGAGCCCGGATCTCACGATAGCTTGGGATCTGGGACGTAGAACCCCCAGCTTGATTCCGACCTCCAGGAGTAAGACACCTCATGCCAAGCACCCCAGAAACCAAACGACGCCGCGTACTGCTCAAGCTCTCCGGCGAAGTATTCGGCGGCGGCAAGATCGGCGTTGACCCAGATACCGTTCGCGGCATCGCCCAGCAGATCGCCCAGACCGTTGGCGAGGTCGAGGTGGCAATCGTGGTTGGCGGCGGCAATTTCTTCCGTGGCGCGGAACTCTCCGCTTCCGGCATGGACCGCTCGCGCGCGGACTACATGGGCATGCTCGGCACCGTCATGAACTGCCTGGCGCTGCAGGACTTCCTGGAGCAGTGCGGTGTTGAAACCCGCGTCCAGTCGGCCATCGCCATGGCCCAGGTCGCCGAAAACTACATTCCGCGCCGTGCCATCCGCCACATGGAGAAGGACCGCGTCGTCATCTTCGGCGCCGGCGCCGGCTTGCCGTACTTCTCCACCGATACCGTGGCCGCGCAGCGTGCCCTGGAAGTCGATGCTGACGAAGTCCTGATGGCCAAGTCGGGGGTGGACGGCGTATACACTGCCGACCCGAAGACCGACCCAACCGCCACCAAGCTGGATACCCTGACCTACAGCGACGCCCTGGTCAAGAACATCCGCGTGATGGACCAGACCGCCATGACCATGTGCAAGGACAACAAGCTGGACATGCTGGTCTTCGGCATGGAAGGCGAAGGAAATGTGGCCGCGGCAATTCGCGGCGAGCGGATTGGCACCACCGTCACCGTCTAATCGGTGATCGTGGCTTAGGATTGAAGTAGATTTAATTTCCCGTAGCGGAAACACAGATGAAGTACTTGAGGAGTACCGGTGATTGAGGAAACGCTGGCGGATACCGCCGAAAAGATGGAACGCACCATTGAGGCCGCCAAGGAGGACTTCGCGACGATCCGTACCGGTCGTGCCCACCCAGGCATGTACTCGAAGGTCATGGTGGACTACTACGGTTCCCCAACCCCGCTGCAGCAGCTGGCTTCCTTCGCAGTGCCAGAAGCACGCACCATCACCATCACCCCATTCGATGTGACCGCTTTGCGCGAAATCGAAAAGGCTCTGGGCGATCCAGAAGTTGGCGCCAACCCATCCTCGGACGGCAAGATGATCCGCGTTGTCCTTCCGGTGCTGACCGAAGAGCGCCGCAAGGAATACGTCAAGCTGGCCAAGGCCAAGGGCGAGGATGCTCGCGTTGCACTGCGCAATCACCGTCGCAAGGCCAAGGATTCCATCGACAAGTTCGTCAAGGACGGCGAAATTGGCGAGGACGAGGGTACCCGTGCAGAAAAGGACCTCGACGCGCTGACCAAGAAGCACGTTGACGCAGTCGATGAGATCTTGAAGAAAAAAGAAGCAGAGCTGCTGGAAGTCTAATGCCAGGCTCGACAGACAACACTGAGGGCAACGCTTCGGCGGTGCCCTCAGTGGCATCCGGAGAATCCCAGCCCCTGACCCGACGTGAAGCTCGCGCGCGGCGCGAAGCCGCCGCCAAGGGGAAGAAACGCGGTTTCATGAAAAACCGCGGGGCAAAGGAAGCTCCAGAACCTGCCACTGGAATCCAGGAACCGGTCAAGCCTGCACCTGCCACTGCGGTACCCGCTCCACCGGCCATGCCAACGCCGGTATCAGCAGTGAAACCGGATGCCGGAAAAGATGCCGCATTGCCGACCCCTCAACCAGCTGCGGCTGGCAGCCAGGCAGCCGCGGAATCGACCGGCAAGGCTGATACCGGGCAAGCGAAAGAGCGCGCCAAAGCCGCTTTCAAGGCCGACCTGTCCAAGCCGGTGAAAGCTGAGGCGCAGGCACCTGCCATGCAGGCAGAACCAGCGAAGCCTGCACAGCCGGCGGCACCCGGAAACGACAAGACGGTTCCGGACCCCGCGGCCGAAGATGACAAGCCGAAGAAGGCAGAAACAGCCACACCGGAAGCCGCATCTGCGGCGCAGAATCCCGCGCCCGCAGACAGCAAGCTGCCTGCTCCGCCGGTATCCGATTCCACGGACCTTGCCGAGACCGGAGAACCCGACGCGGAAGAAGCAGATATCCCTGCCGAGCTGCTGATCGGAACCCCGGAACCGAAGAAGTCGCGTGCAGGGCGCAATCTGCCAGCGGCCATCGGCGTCGGCGTGCTGTTGCTCGGAGTCGTGCTGGTTGGCCTGCTGTGGTTCCACCCGTTGCTGGTCATCGCGCTGATCGCGCTCAGCTGCATTGGCTGCTGGGAGGTGGCCAGGGCTACTACCCATGCCAAGACAGCGGTACCGCAATTGCCGTTGTACCTGTCTTCGATCTTGTTGCCGGCCAGTGCCATCTGGGGCGGGGTAGAGGCACTCGGGTTCAGCTATATTGCCTGCATCCTGATCGCTTTGCTCTTCAGGCTGATGGATGGCGCCAAGGGAGCGGTGGCCTCGGTGATGAGCAGCGTGTTCATCATCAGCTGGGTGCCGCTGCTGCTGTCCTTTGCTCTGCTCATTCTCGATTCGGTAAATGGCCAGTGGCTCATCGCCACGTTGCTGCTGCTTGCGGTCGCCAATGACACCTTCGGCTACATCGTGGGCGTGCTGATCGGCAAGCATCCGATGGCGCCGAAGATTTCGCCGAAGAAGTCATGGGAAGGCTTTGCCGGATCAATGCTCGGTTCCATGGCAATCGGCGCATGCGCAATGCACTTCTGGATGGACATGCCGTGGTGGACGGGCGTCATCCTGGCGTTCTTCACCACCATTGCAGCGACTACCGGCGACTTCTCAGAATCCATGGTCAAGCGCGAACTGGGCATCAAGGACATGAGCAACCTGCTTCCGGGCCATGGCGGAATCATGGACCGCTTGGACTCGGTCCTGTTCGTCATTCCGCTGGGTTACGTGATTTCACATGTGCTGGCCTGGAGTGTCGCAGTCTTCTGACCGCGTCCCCGGCCCGCGACGCCAGCGGGTGTGATCCGCTACCGGAATGCACTCGCTGGTGTGGCCATCAGGCCAACTATCGGCACAAGCCAATAGAATATGAGGGGTACCGCCTGAGTGCGGTGCCCAACGGATATCTCCCTAGAGAAAAAGGAACTGTCGTGTCGCAGCAGCAAGATGCTCCGTTTTCCCGCGTACCGGACTCGGAATTCGGCTACAACGCAAAGCAAGTCGATGCGTTCCTGAGCCGTGCCCGTGCCACCTTCAACGGTGGAGGAAACGACGACAGTGTGGTCACCAGCCACCTGATCCGCCGCACCACTTTTGCACCGCAGAAGGGCGGGTACCAGGCCCGCGAAGTCGATGGCGCGCTGGACCGCTTGGAAGATGTCTTTGCCAAGCGCGAGCGTGATGACTTGATTGCCCATCAGGGCGAAGAGGTTTGGCTGCAACAGGTTGGCCGCCTGGCCGCGATCCTGCGTGGCCGCTTGCACCGTGCCAAGGGCGAGCGTTTCCGCCGTCCTTCGCGTTCCAACGCGTCGAGCTACAACATCGAGGACGTCGATCGCCTGTGCGATCAGCTCATCGACTACTTCGAGAACGACGTGCCGATGGCCGTTGACACCGTGCGCCGCGTGGAATTCCGTTCTGCGCAGGGCACCGATGGCTACGAGGAGTCGCAGGTCGATGCGTTCCTCGACCGTGTAGTCGAGCTGATGGCTTCGATCGACTAGTCGCCGCCACCGGCTCCAAAGCCATGCCGCGGTCGGCAGCGGGAAATTCTCTCCCGTTGCCGTCCGCGGCTTTTTGCATTCATAGAGGGAAGAACCGGACAGCTTAGAGGCCTGGCTGTTCGTGGTGGGCCAACCAGTCGCGCAGCATGTTCTCCAGCACCGGACGGTCGGCGGGGGAGAGCTGTTCCACGAGGCGCTTTTCGTTGCGCATGTGGGCGGCAAAGGCTTCGTCGATTTTCTCTTTGCCGGTGGCAGTCAAGGAGATCAGGCGTCCTCGACGGTCTTCACCGGACTGGGTCCGGGTGACCCAGCCATTGCCTACAAGCTTGTCCAGCCGCTTGGTCATGGCTCCGGTGGTCACCATCGTCTGCAAGGCAAGTTCGCCGGGAGTCAGGGAGAACGGTTCGCCTGCCCGCCGCAAGGTTGCCAGCACATCGAATTCGGCTTCGGTCAGCCCGTGTTCTGCATACACCGCACAGAGCTCTTCAGTGAGGTAATTGGCCAGCCGGTGAAGCCGTCCGATAATTCCCTGCGGAGCGGTGTCGAGATCCGGACGCTGTTCGGCCCACTGCTGCTGGATGCGCGAGACATGGTCATTGTGCTGCATCCCTTTATTATATCTTCCAAGGAAGCTAAAGTATCTTCCATGGAAGATACTTTAGCTTCTGCCGGAATCCGGCCGCGGACATTCGGATGGGTTGCGCTGACCGCGATTGCCCCGATCGCGTGGGGGTCCAACTACTACGTCACCAGGGAATTCCTTCCGGAAGACTCGGCGCTCTGGGGTGCGGCGATCCGCGCGTTGCCCGCAGGCCTGGTGTTGCTGGCGATATCCAGGAAACTGCCGCACGGCAGCTGGTGGTGGAAATCCGCGGTCCTGGGCATCCTGAACATCGGCGCCTTCTTCGCTCTGGTCTACGTGGTGGCGCAACTGCTGCCATCGGGTGTCGCTGCGACGACCATGGCGAGTTCCGCCGGTGTGCTCATGCTGTTCGCCTGGCTCATGCTCGGCGAGCGACCTGCACGCTGGCCGATGATCGGAGCGCTCATGGGATTCATCGGCGTGGCCGTCATGGTCTTCGATGCGCAGGGCGGCATCGATATCCGGGGCATCATCTCGTCCTTGGTCGCAATGCTCTGCTCAAGTGCCGGATTCATCTTGACCAAGCGGTGGTCGCAAGGGCTGCCGATTGTCCGGGTCACGGCCTGGCAGCTGGTGGCCGGAGGGGCAGTCCTGGTGCCCTGCGCGCTGCTCGTGCATGGAGCGCCGCCTCAGCTTGGTATCCAGGCGGCGGCGGGCTTCGGATATGTCAGCCTCGTCGCTACTGCGGCCGCATACCTCGCCTGGTTCACCGGGTTGCGCCAACTGCCAGCAACGTCCGTGGGCCTTATCGGCCTGCTCAATCCAGTCACCGGCGTCCTGCTCGGAACCCTGCTGGCAGCCGAAAGCCTTGGGCTTCAAAGCATTTTGGGGATGGCCTTGGTGCTCGGCGGGGTCCTGCTGGGGCTGGCCAACGGCTCCCGGCGCAAACCGCTTCCCGAACCAGAGTTGCCGAGCCGCGACGCGCCTGCCGGGCAAGCGGTGAAGGGCTGCTAGAACTTCGCCCGCCAGTCCGGGACATGGAGCAGGGCCATGACGCGTTCAACGTTGGCTGGCACGCTGCGCTTGGTGCTGCGCGAAACGAAGATCATCACCAGGAAGGCCAGCGGAACGCTCCACGCCGCGGGCTGGCGCAAGAGATGGATCCAGATCTCGTCTTCCTGGGGCAGGAAGGTGCCGATCATCAAGGACAGCCCGCAGGAAATGCCGCCGGCCAGCAGGCCGGCAATCGCACCTCGCGCGGTCAGCGAACGCCACCAGATGCCTAGTAGCAGCAGCGGGCAGATCGTCGATGCAGTGAAAGCGAAGACGTTGCCAATGGCACCGGCCAAGGCCAAGGAATTGGTCACCACCGCAATCAAGACCGGCAGTGCGGTAGCCAGAACGGTAGAGATCCTGAACCCGCGCACGGTGCCGGAAAAGAATTCCTGCGACAGAGCGCCAGCGAGGGATACCACCAACCCGGAGGTGGTGGACAGGAATGCCGCGAAGGCGCCGCCGACCACGATTGCGGTCAGCGCGTCGCCCAGGAATCCTTCGAAAAGGCGTGAGGGCAGCAACAGGATGGTGGCATCTGTTTCATTGGTGGCCCCGAGCTCCGGGGTGTACAGCAAGCCCAGGACACCCAACGTCGTGGGCAACAGGTAGAAGGCCGAGAGCAAGCACAGCACAATCACCGTGGTGGTTCGCGCTGCCTGGCCCGTCGGGTTCGTGTAGAAGCGCACCAGCACATGCGGCAAGCCCAGGGTGCCGAAGAGCAGCGCCAAGATGATGGAGACCGTCTCGTAGAGATTCATCGCATTCGCGGACTCCAGCTGCGCGTACAGGGCCTGCGCATGGCCGGAGGACGAATGCTCTGGGATGGCGCGCCCCAGCAAGAAGATCGTGGGGATGACCAGGGCAGCCAGCTTGAACCAGTATTGGAATGCCTGGACGAAGGTCACCGAACGCATCCCGCCGGACAGCACCGTCACGCAGACCACCGCCGCGACAATGACCGGACCGACCCAGCTGGGGAATCCGGTGGCAATGGAGAGGGTCAGGGCTGCTCCGTGCATCTGCGGAACGATATACAGCCAGCAGATCACCACCACCAGATAGGTGGTGAGCTTGCGCAGCATCGGGGAGCCTTCAAAGCGGATCTGCGCAAAGTCCGGAATGGTGTAGGCCCGGGAACGCCGCAGGGGAGCGGCAACGAACAGCAGCAGCATCAAGTAGCCGGCCGTGTAGCCGATGGGGAACCACAACCCCGATTGCCCCGAGAGCACAATCAGCCCGGCAACACCCAGGAACGACGCCGCCGAAAGGTACTCGCCGCCAATCGCCGAGGCATTCCACCACGGGCGCACGGTGCGCGAAGCGACGTAGAAGTCGGACGTAGTGCGGGACAGGCGCAAGCCATGGAAGGCAATCAGCATGGTCGTCAGGCAGACCAGCACCAAGGATGAAACTGACAGCAAGCTAGCCACGGCTGATGCTCCGATACCGTTCTTCATTGCGCTCGGCGGCCCTGTTATAGAGCATTCCAGCCACGATGATCAGCGGATACATCCCGATGCCCAAAACCCACCAAGGCAGCGGCAGGCCGAGCAGGCGGATGTCCTCGAAGACCGGCCAGAAGACGAGCAGCGCGCTGATGCCGACCAGCAGCGCCAGCAGGCCCGCAGCCACGGCGCAGGCCAGCCGCAGCTGGGAACGGATCAGCTGGCGAACATAGAACTCTTCTGCCGTGTGCTCGGGGCGGGCAGGGGAGACTGTCAAGGAGGCGTCTTGCGGAGCCTGCACGCGCACACGTTGCGGACGCTGTTCAGCGAATCGTCCGGGCGTTGGGGGCTCTTGCCGGCTGCTGTCTTGGGGAATCTGTTCCACGGAAGGCCAGCTGCTTCCTACAGCGGGCGGACGCGATTGGCGGCCAGGCGCTCACGCAGGTAGGGCAATGCGCGACGGGAAATGGGAAGCTCGGTGCTGTTGACCACCACGGCGGCCTTGCCGGTTTGCAGGCGCACGGTCTCGATCTTGTCCATGCACACCAGGTAGGAACGGTGGATCCGAACGAAGCCGGACTCGCCCCACTGCTGCTCCAGATCGTTGAGCGGAACCCGGATGAGGTAGCTCGAATCCTTGGTGTGCAGGCGTGCATAGTCGCCCTGCGCCTGGACATAGGCGATGTCCGAGCGGGGAATCAGCTTGGTGATGCCGCCCTGGTCCACCGTGATCATTTCCGGCTTGGCAGGGGTATCTTCCACCAGTTCGCAGATGCGGCGCACGGATTCGGCCAGGCGCTGCGGGCGAATGGGCTTGAGCACGTAGTCGATGGCGGCCAATTCGAAGGCCTGCAGTGCCTGGTCCTCATCGGCAGTGACAAAGACGATGAGCGGAGGATTGGCGAAGCGGGAAATGACGCGGGCGATATCCAGGCCTGACAACGCAGGCATGTGGATATCCAGGAACAGCGCGTCGACCGCATTTTCCTCCAGCGCCTTCAGCGCCGCGGCACCCGAGGTGGCGCGGTGAATTTTCCCGATGCGGGAATCCTGGCTGAGCAGAAAAGCGATCTCTTCTACCGCTGGAAGTTCATCATCGGCAACCACCACGTTAATCATGCGAAAATTCTACCGTTTATCGGGATTATCTAAACATCCGACGCAATGGCGCTGGGCGGACGGAACTTCGGGACGCGCAAGGTGATCAGTGTTCCTGCCCCCGGCGCGGTCTCGATGACCAGACCATTTGAATTGCCGTAGAGCTGGCGCATGCGCAGGTCCACGTTGCGCAGGCCCACATGCATATTCGGGGTGTCGCCGGCCAGCACACTGGCCAGCTGCTCGGGATCCATGCCCATGCCATCATCTTCCACGCTGATCAGCGCGTGCATTCCGTCCTCGGTGGCGGTAATGGAGATGACTCCGCCATCTGGACGTGCTTCCAGGCCATGGCGCACGGCATTTTCAACCAGCGGCTGCAGGGCCAGGAACGGAATTTGCGTGGGCAGCACCTCGGGGGCGATCTGCAGGGAGACCTTGATGCGCTCGCCGAAGCGGGCCTTTTCCAGCAGCAGGTAGCGGTCGATGGCTTCCAGCTCTTCGGCCAGGGTGGTGAATTCGCCGCGGCGGCGGAAGGAGTAGCGGGTGAAGTCCGCGAATTCGATGACCAGCTCGCGGGCGCGGGCAGGATCAGTGTTGATGAACGAGGCGATCGCATTCAGCGAGTTGTAGATGAAGTGCGGGGAGATCTGGGCGCGCAAGGCCCGCATCTGCGCTTCGAGCAGCATGGCCTTGGACTCATCCAGCTGCGCGGTGGAGACCTGCGCCGAAACGAAGACTGCCACCTCGGAGACGGCCCGCACAAAGCTTGCGCCGGCCCTGCGCGACAGTGCCGTCACCGTCCCGACACTCAGATCTCCTACGGTGATGGGTGCTGAAACGAAGTCCATGCCGGAAGAGCGCTCTACCTGGGTCTTGCCGGTCGCCAGCGCGCTTTTCGAAACGTTGGCTGCTGTCTCTTCATGCTCCGCAGTGAAATCGGCACCGGCATCGGTGGCCAGCACGTGGGTGGTGTCGGAGATCAGCAGCACCTGGCAGTTCAGCAGCCGGCGCAGCGCCTTGGCGCTTTTCGCCGCTCCGTCCTCGGTCAGGCCGCGTTCCAAATGGGGGACCGCAACCGACATGTGGTGCAGCGTCTTGTAGGTGGCTTCTTCGACGTCGGTGCCCATTTCCCGGGTGGAGCGGGAGATCTTGAAACCGAAGTAGCCGACAAGGGCGATTCCGACCAGCACGATGGCGACGATCAGGGTGACTTGCAGTGCTGGAGACATGTACCCCATCTTAGGGCCCCGCGAAATCCGTTGACCGTTCAGCGCGCCAAGGTGCGCCGTTGGGCGCAGAAAGCAGTCCGTTGAGCCACGAGCGGCACAGGCCCCCTAGTCGCCAAAGGATTAATCCCCAATAGTGAACTTAGTCACACAAGCGATGTGCGCTCAGTCACATCACCAACTCGCTCAAGGAGGGCATCATGAGTGCCAACCCGGAACACGACGTCTCTGCCGGCGTTGATTTCGTCAAGGAGAGCCAATCCGAGGAATTCCAGGAACTGCGCAAGACCCACCGCAGCTTCGTCTTCCCGATGGCCATCTTCTTCCTCGTCTGGTATTTCGCCTATGTGCTGCTGGCCGACTACTTCCATGACTTCATGTCCATCAAGGTCCTCGGCAATATCAACATGGGTATTGTTCTCGGGTTGCTGCAGTTCGTGTCGACATTCGCGATCACCGCTGCCTACGTCAGCTTCTCGAATAAGAAGCTCGACCCGAAGGCAACCAAGATCCGTGAGCGCCTTGAGCGCGAGGGAGTGAACTAAATGAACCAGCTCAGCATCCTGGCCCAGGCCGCAGGCGAGTCGACCCAGGTCGGCAACCCCCTGGTCAATATCGCCATCTTCCTGGCCTTCGTGGGCGTCACCTTGGTGATCGTGCTCCGTGCCTCCAAGAACAACAAGACCGCAGCCGACTACTACGCCGGCGGCCGCTCCTTCAGCGGAACGCAGAACGGCACCGCCATTGCCGGCGACTACCTCTCGGCGGCATCCTTCCTGGGCATTGTCGGCGCTATCGCCATCCAGGGCTACGACGGCTTCCTCTACTCGATCGGCTTCCTGGTCGCCTGGCTGGTTGCCTTGCTGCTGGTCGCAGAGCTGCTGCGCAACACCGGCAAGTTCACCATGGCCGACGTGCTGTCCTTCCGCCTCAAGCAGCGCCCGGTGCGCATCGCTGCGGCGATCTCCACCCTCGCGGTGTGCGTCTTCTACCTGCTGGCGCAGATGGCTGGCGCAGGTGCGCTGGTCTCCCTGCTGCTGGGCATTGACGAGAAGTTCGGCCAGTCTCTGGTGATCGTCATCGTTGGCGCACTGATGATCCTCTACGTGCTGGTAGGCGGCATGAAGGGCACCACCTGGGTGCAGATCATCAAGGCCTGCCTGCTGATTGCCGGCGCGCTGATCATGACCGTGTGGACGCTGGCCCTGTTCGGCTTCAACTTCTCCGAACTGCTGGGCAAGGCAGCTGAAGTGGCCGGCAACCCGGAGATCCTGAACCCGGGCATGAAGTACGGCGTGTCGGAAACCTCCAAGCTGGACTTCATCTCGCTGGCACTGGCCCTGGTGCTGGGCACCGCAGGCCTGCCGCACGTGCTGATGCGCTTCTACACCGTTCCTACCGCCAAGGAAGCCCGCAAGTCGGTAGTCTGGGCCATCTGGCTGATCGGCGCCTTCTACCTGTTCACCCTGGTGCTGGGCTTCGGTGCCGGCGCGCTGATCGGCCCGGAGCGGATCCAGGCGGCTCCCGGTGGCGTGAACTCGGCGGCACCGCTGCTGGCCTACGAACTGGGCGGCACCGTCCTGCTGGGCCTGATCTCCGCAGTGGCCTTCGCAACCATCCTCGCGGTGGTTGCCGGCCTGACCATCACCGCAGCCGCTTCCTTCGCCCACGATGTGTACGCCTCGGTGATCGCCAAGGGCAAGTCCACCCCGGAGAAGGAAATGAAGGTGGCTCGCCGCACGGTTCTGGTGATCGGCGTCTTCGCCATCGCCGGCGGCATCGGCGCCCAGGGCCAGAATGTGGCCTTCCTGGTGGCACTGGCCTTCGCGGTCGCGGCCTCGGCAAACCTGCCGACCATCCTGTACTCGCTGTTCTGGAAGGGCTTCAAGACCCGCGGTGCAGTCTGGTCCATGTACGGCGGCCTCGGCTCGGCCCTGCTCCTGATCATCATCTCGCCGGTCTTCTCCGGTTCGGAAACCTCGATGATCCCGAGCATCGACATGGCGATCTTCCCGCTGGCCAACCCGGGCATCGTCTCGATTCCATTGGCCTTCTTCCTGGGCTGGCTGGGCTCGGTCACCGATAAGGGTGTCGAGGACATCACCAAGCAGGCGGAAATGGAAGTCCGTTCGCTGACCGGTGTCGGTGCTGAAAAGGCTGTCGACCACTAGCCGGGAATAGCGGCAAAGCGCAAAAGCAGAGTTCCGGGAACCAGCCAGCAGGCTGGTTCCCGGAACTTTTTTGCTGCCCTGGAGCGCTATGCGTTGCCGGAGAGCGAGTGCTGGAGCAGGGCGGTGGTGCGGTAGGGGACGAGCTCGGCCATGGACAGCGCCGAATCCGCGCGATTCACCCCGTCGATATGCAGCAGCTGGCCGTGCACCCGGAATAGTTCCTCGGCGTCCTTGGCAGCTACCCGCACCAGGATGTCGGCAGAGCCGGTGAGGCCGTGCGCCTCAAGCACCTCGGGGATGGCTTCAAGCTTTGCGGCAATGTCGCCCAGGCAGCGCTGGTCGACGTGCAGCTCGACAAAGGACAGCAGCCCGTAGCCCAGGACTTCGGGCGGGATACGGCGGTCGATGGAATCAAGCACCTCGTTTTCCAGGCGGGTCATCCGCGTCTGCACTGTATTGCGCCCGAGGTTCAAGGCCGTGGCAATGGCTGCGCCGGTGCGCTTGGCAGCGCTGGAAAGCGCAAGCAGGATGCGCCGGTCGGTGGTGTCCAGAAGTTGCATAATGTGCACGTTAGCATCCCCAACGGCAATCAAACAGTGCGTTTTGCTCTAATTTTAAAAACACCATTGTGCATCCTGCCTTGCGTGAGTAGTATCACATTAAGCGGCGTTTGAGAATCAAAACCCGCAACCGACTACGTGAGAGTAAGGATGCCGATCGTGTCCACACAGCACATTGACGTAGCCGCCGGATGCCTACCCACGCATCAGCTGCTGAACGTCGACGGGAAACGAATCCCGGACGAAGAACTTGACCACTATCTCAAGGACCTCAAGGAAGCGGACCTTGCAGATTTCCTGCGCGACATGGTTGTCCTGCGCCGCATGGACAATGAAGCCACCGCCTTGCAACGCCAGGGCCAGCTGGGCCTGTGGGCTCCGCTGCTCGGCCAGGAGGCCGCGCAAATCGGCTCCGTGCGGGCCACCAATGATGACGACTTCATCTTCCCCTCCTACCGCGAGCATGGTGTCGCCTGGGCCAGGGGAGTGAAGGCAGAGGACCTGCTCAGCGTGTGGCGCGGAGCGCAGGCCAGCGGCTGGGATCCGAATGAAGTCAATATCGCCTGCCAGCAGATTGTCATCGGCTCGCAGGCCCTGCACGCCGCCGGGTACGGAATGGGCATCAAATTCGATGGCGGCAAGCAAGTCTCCGTAGCCTACTTCGGCGATGGCGCCACCAGCCAGGGCGACGTGAACGAAGCCATGGTATTCGCCGCCAGCTACCAGGCACCGGTGCTGTTCTTCTGCCAGAACAACCAGTGGGCAATCTCCGAACCGGTCGCCCTGCAAAGCCGCACCCAGATTGCCGACCGCGCCCACGGTTTCGGGCTGAAGACCTGGCGGGTGGATGGCAACGACATCCTGGCCGTCTACGCCGCCACCAAGGCCGCGCTGAACCATGCGCGCCATGGACTGGGCCCGGCTTTCATCGAAGCGGTCACCTACCGCATGGGCTCGCACACCACCGCCGATGATCCAACCCGCTACCGCAAGAGCGAGCAGCTCGAAGAGTGGAAGGCCAAGGATCCCATCGACCGCCTGGTGAAGTACTTGCATGAGATGGGTGCCGATGTGCAGTCCTACGAGCAGCGCGCGCAGAACGCCGCCGATGACCTCGCCGCGAAGCTTCGCGCGGCGATCACCAGCATGGAAGATCCCAAGGCCGAAGAGCTGTTCACCAATGTGTACGCAGAAAAGCATGAGCCAACCGAACGCGCAGCCAAGAACTACCTTGACTACTTGGCAGATTTTGAAGGTGGAGAGTAACCGTGGCAACCACCATGCTCAAGGCGCTGAACAAGTCGCTGCACGATGCGCTGGACCAGGACGAGAAGGTCATCCTGCTCGGCGAAGACATCGGAACCCTCGGTGGAGTCTTCCGGGTCACCGATGGGCTGAAATCCAAATTCGGCGAGCACCGCGTCGTCGATACCCCGCTGGCAGAATCCGGAATTGTCGGCAGCGCCATTGGCCTGGCCTATCGAGGCTATCGCCCGGTGGTGGAGATCCAGTTCGACGGCTTCACCTACCCGGCCTTCGACCAGCTGGTGTCCCAGCTGGCCAAGCTGCACTACCGTTCGCGGGGACGGGTGAAGATGCCGGTCACCGTCCGCATTCCCTATGGCGGAGGAATCGGCTCGCCGGAGCACCACTCCGAATCGCCCGAAGCCTACTTCGCCCACACAGCAGGCCTGCGGGTCTTCGCGCCATCGAGTGTCGAGGACGCCTATTCAATGCTGCGCCAGGCCATCGCTTGCGATGATCCGGTGATCTTCTTCGAGCCGAAGCGCCGCTACCACGAGAAAACCACCGCGCAACTTCTCCCCCCGGCGCCCGATGCATCGCCCAAGGCAAAGATCGTCCGCCCCGGCGAGGATGTCACCGTGGTCGGCTACGGCCCCACCACCTACACCCTGGTCGATGCGGCCAAGGCCGCGGAAGATGAAGGCACCAGCCTGGAGGTCATCGACCTGCGCACGCTGGATCCGCTGGACATCGACACCGTGGCCGAATCCGTCAAGCGCACCGGCAAGCTGGTGGTGGTCCACGAGGCCAGCCGGACCAGCGGCATTGGCGCGGAGATCTGCGCCGAAATCACCGAGCGCTGCTTCGACTACCTGGAGCACGCACCCTTGCGCGTCACCGGATTCGACATCCCGTATCCGCCATCGCGGCTCGAAAGCCACCACCTGCCCGACTTGGATCGAGTGATGCACGCGGTCGATACCGTGATGCGCCACCACGAGGCAACCGAAGGAGCTGCCAAGTGATGACCGCCCACACCTTCAAACTCCCCGACCTCGGCGAAGGGCTCACCGAATCCGAGGTGCTGAATTGGAAGATCAAGGTTGGCGAGCATGTTGCGCTCAACCAGATCATTGCCGAGGTTGAAACCGCCAAGGCAGTCGTTGAACTTCCCTCGCCCTTTGCCGGATTCGTCCAGGCCCTGCACGCCACCGAAGGCGAAACCGTGCAGGTCGGCGGTCCGCTGGTCACTTTCGACCAGGAGCCCGGCGGGTCCGGCGAGCAGCCGGCAGCGGCTGATTCGGCGCAACAGGAGCAAAGCAAGGCCGGCGAACGCACCCCCACCCTGGTTGGCTACGGTGCGCCGGCAGATACCGGAAACCGTCCGAAGCGCAAAGCCCGTGGCTCGCGCAATCCGGAAGCTGTGCCAGCACCTGCACCAGCAGCTTCGGCACCAGTTGCATCCCAGCCGGCTGACGGGCCGGGCACCCATGAACGTGAACAGCATGCGGTGACCAGGTGCACCCCGCCGGTACGCAAGCTGGCACGCGATCACGGGGTCGATATTTCGGCGCTCGCCGGCAGCGGCGAGGACGGCTTGGTGCTGCGCCGGGATGTCCAGCAGGCCATCGACTCCGCCGGTGCCATCAAGCCAGCGGCCATGGACAGCGAATCCATGTCTTCACCAGGAGCGGATCGCCATGTGAAGATCACCGCGATTCGCAGGGCCACGGCCAAGGCCATGGTGCAGTCGGCGTTTACCGCCCCGCATGCCACGGAGTTCCTCACGGTTGATGTCACCGAATCCATGGAGCTGCTGGAACGCATGCGGTCGCATCGACTGCTCAAGGATCTGAAGCTCAATATCACAACGCTGGCAGCGCTCGTGGTGACGAGACTGTTGAAGACCTATCCCGCGCTGAACTCGACGTGGGATGAAAAGGCTGACGAAATCATTGAATTCGGGTCAGTGAATCTGGGCATGGCCGTGGCAAGTGATCGTGGTCTGCTGGTTCCGGTGCTGAAAAATGCCCACGCTAAGACGCTGCCAGTATTGGCTGCCGAACTCAGCGGGATTATTCTCCAAGGCCGCGAAGGAACATTGTCACCAGCCCAATTGACAGGTGGCACATTCTCCATCACCAACGTGGGGGTTTTCGGCGTGGATGCCGGCACCCCAATTCTGCCGCCGGGGCAGGCAGGAATTCTGGCACTAGGCCAAGTGAAGCGCAGACCTTGGGAATACGAAGACCAAGTTGCACTTCGCCATACCATGACACTGGCGTTGTCCTTCGATCACAGGGTGGTTGACGGCAAAGAAGCAAGCGAGTTCCTCGCAGGTGTCGGCTCGGTGCTGGAGGACCCCGGAATGATGAATATTTTTATTTGATTCAAAGTAAATCATGACCGGGCTGAAGTAAATTCAGCCGGGTGAATAAACCGATTTCAAGCATTACTTTCATGACTATTCATTGGTTGTTTCGCAATGTTTGATGTAATCTCATTCACTACGTGCTATAGCTCACGCTTGACTGCACGGCTCTGCGAAATGCAGAAGCAGCAACGATCTGTTGAGGAGAAATAGGATGCGATACTCGCACGCATCTAAGGCTGTCGTTTTATCTGCAGCCTTGGCGCTGACCCTGTCCGCTTGTGGCGGCGGTTCGACCGAAACCGCCGGTGGCGAAGGTGACGGCTCGTATGTCGTAACCGCAAACACCACCGAACCGCAGAATGGCCTTCTGCCGGCTAACACCAACGAAGTTGGCGGCGGTCGCGTCATGGACCTGATCTTCACCGGCCTGGTCAGCTACGACGCCAAGGGCGCGCCGGTCAATGAACTCGCCGAGTCCATCGAAACCGAAGACTCCCAGAACTACACCATCAAGCTGAAGGCCGGACAGACCTTCTCCGATGGATCCCCAGTAACTGCTGCTTCGTTCGTGGATGCCTGGAACTTCGGTGCCGCAGCCAAGAACGCGCAGTTGAACTCGTACTTCTTCGAGTCCATCAAGGGCTTCGACGAGGTCAACAAGGAAGGCTCCAAGAAGGATGAGATGGAGGGCCTGAAGGTCGTGGATGACACCACCTTCACCGTCGAGCTGTCCCAGCCTGAGTCCGACTTCCCGCTGCGCTTGGGCTACACCGCATTCATGCCATTGCCTGAAGCGGCATTCGAGGATCCAAAGGCCTTCGGCGAAAAGCCAATTGGCAACGGCCCTTACAAGTTGACCGAATGGAATCACGACGTCAACCTGAAGCTGGAAGTCAACGAAAGCTACGAGGGCCCACGCGAAGCCCAGAACGGCGGCATCGACTTCAAGGTCTACCAGTCCACGGACTCGGCCTACAGCGATCTGCTCTCCAATAACTTGGATGTGCTGGACCAGATCCCGCCAAGCTCTCTGGCTTCGTACGAGACTGACCTGGGCGACCGCTCGGTCAACTCGCCATACGCCGGCAACGCAACCATCACCATCCCGGGCTACCTGGATCACTTCAAGCAGGGCGAAGAGGGCAACCTGCGCCGTGCTGCGATCTCCCGGGCCATTGACCGCCAGCTGATCATCGACAAGGTGTACCAGGGCGGCAAGGTCAAGGCCGATGACTTCACCGCACCAGTGCTCGAAGGCTACAGCGCAGACATTCCAGGCAGCGAAGTCCTGGACTTCGATGCAGCTGAAGCCAAGAAGCTGTGGGAACAGGCTGATGAAATCAGCAAGTGGGACTCCGGCGACGAATTCTCCATCGGCTACAACGTCGACGGCGCTGGCAACAAGGAATACGTCGAAGCTGTCGTCAACCAGCTGAAGAGCAACCTGGGCATCAATGCAGTTGCCCAGCCATTCTCGTCATTCAAGGAATTGCGCGAGAAGGTCACCAGCTACAAGATGACCGGTGCATTCCGTACCGGTTGGCAGGCCGACTACCCATCGCTGTACAACTTCCTTGGTCCGCTATTCGGCACCGGGGCTGGCTCGAACGATGGCAAGTACTCCAGCAAGGAATTCGACGACAAGCTGGCCGAGGGCCTGTCGGCCACGGATCCTGCCGAGGGCGCAAAGATCTTCAACGAGGCACAGGAGATCTTGTTCAAGGATCTGCCAGCCATCCCGCTGTGGTACCAGGCAGTCCAGGGTGGTTGGAGCGAGAACGTGGATAACGTCGAGTTCGGGTGGAACGGTGTTCCGCTGTACCAGCAAATCACTGGCAAATAAGTTCCCTTCAGCTTCCGACCAAGTCAGACCGGATAGAAGCTGAAAACGCGCTAAGGGAGACCCGAGAACAACAGGGTCTCCCTTTGGCGTGTTTGTCCTGCCTCGCAAAAACAAACGTCGAATTACTTATCGACGGAAAGAGGATGAAAATGGCCCTGTGCCCTCACGTGTCTCGAGGTGAGATGCAAGCATGTTAAGTTTTACCCTGAAGCGAATCTCGCAGCTGTTCCCGGTCTTCATCGGAGCAACGCTGCTAGTGTACTTCCTGGTTTTCGCCACTCCAGGTGACCCGATCGCCGCGCTTTCTGGTGGCAAGCCCATGAGCGATGCCACCAAAGCCGCCCTGACCGCGCAATACAACCTGGACAAGCCGTTCTGGGTTCAATATGGCCTGTATCTGAAGAACCTGGTGACCTTGGACCTGGGAACCTCGTTCTCCGGACAGGAAGTCAAGGAGATGCTCGCGCGGGCGTTCCCCGTCACGGCACGCCTGGCAATCCTCGCATTGGTGATTGAAGCCGTATTCGGCATCATCCTCGGCGTTATTGCTGGTATGCGCAAGGGCAAGCTGTTCGACTCGACCGTGTTGGTTGCGTCGCTGCTGGTCATTGCAGTTCCAACTTTCGTGCTCGGCTTCCTGCTGCAGTACGTGGTCGGTGTCAAGCTCGAATGGGCCAAACCTACAGTTTCCGGCGCGGCAACCTGGGGCGAACTGATCCTGCCCGCATTGGTGCTCGGCCTGGTATCGCTGGCCTACGTACTGCGCCTGACGCGTACTTCCGTCATCGAGAACAAGACCGCTGACTACGTACGCACCGCGACCGCCAAGGGCCTGAGTCGCAATCGCGTGGTTACCGTGCACATCCTGCGCAACTCCCTGATCCCCGTGGTGACCTACCTAGGCGCCGACTTGGGTGCACTGATGGGTGGCGCGATTGTCACCGAAGGCATCTTCAATGTGCCCGGTGTCGGCCACCTGCTCTACCAAGCAATCCAGAAGGGCGAAACCCCGACGGTGGTTGCAGTCGTAGGCGTTCTGGTGATCGTCTTCGTACTTGCCAACCTGATCGTGGATATGCTGTACGCACTGCTTGACCCAAGGATCCGTTATGCCTGAGAACCAGAACTTTAATCCCGAGGACGGCTTGCCCATCCGCAGCAACCGCGCCGGCAAGGTTTCCAAGTACAAGATCGAGCACTACGTTGCTCCGCTGGACGAAACCCCCCTGCAAGCGGTGGACTCGGTCAAGGAAACCGGCAAGCCCTTGTCCATGTGGGCCGAAGCTTGGCGTTCGCTGCGCAAGCAGCCGCTATTCATCATCTCCACGATCATGATCATCGCGGTCATCGTCGTAGCTGCCTTCCCGCAGCTCTTCACATCGATTGATCCGGCTGGCAACCAGGCTTGCCTCTTGGAGAATTCCAACGAACCAGCACGCCCTGGACATATCATGGGCTTCAACCTGCAGGGCTGCGATATCTATGCGCGCACTATTTACGGCACGCGTGCCTCGCTGCTGGTAGGCGTTTTCACTACCCTTATCGTGGTGTTGCTTGGTGGCGCCATCGGCGCGCTGGCAGGCTACTACGGTGGCTGGGTCGACACGATCCTGGCCCGCCTGGGTGACATCTTCTTCGCCCTGCCGCTGATCCTGGGCGCCATCATCGTGATGCAGCTGCCGGCATTCCGCGAGAACCGAAGCGTCTGGACGGTTATCGTCACGCTTGCGATCTTCGGCTGGCCGCAGCTGGCGCGCATTACCCGCGGTGCTGTGATCGAGGCCCGCAATGCGGACTTCGTGAAGGCCTCGCGCGCTCTGGGCCTGTCCAAGTTCAGCGCGTTGCTCAAGCACGTGATTCCGAATTCCCTGGCGCCGATCATCGTTGTTGCCACAGTGAACCTGGGCGTGTATATCGTGGCCGAAGCCACGCTGTCCTTCTTGGGCGTCGGGCTCCCACCTGACGTCATGAGCTGGGGCAACGATATTTCCTCGGCGCGTACCCAGCTGCGCAACAACCCGACCATGCTGATGTGGCCAGCGCTGTTCCTTTCGGTGACGGTTTTGAGCTTCATCATGCTCGGCGATGCAGTGCGTGATGCACTGGATCCGAAGGCCCGGAAGGGAGCCTAAGCAATGACTCAGAGTGCAACTCCAAAGCCGCTGCTGGAAGTCAAGGACCTGGCGATTACCTTCTCCACCCCTGACGGTCCGGTCCACGCGGTCCGCGACGCGAACTTCACCGTGATGCCCGGCGAAACCGTGGCCATCGTGGGCGAGTCCGGTTCGGGCAAGTCCACCTCAGCACTGGCCGCTATCGGCCTACTGGCCGGCAACGGCAAGGTTTCCTCCGGCCAGATTCTCTTTGATGGCGAAGACATTGCCCAGGCTAGCGAAAAGCGTTTCGTCGAGCTGCGCGGCAACCATATTGGCATGGTTCCGCAGGATCCGATGTCCAACCTGAACCCGGTGTGGAAGATCGGATTCCAGGTCAAGGAAACTTTGAAGGCCAACGGCTTGGCGGGGGACAACCCCAACAAGCGCGTGGCCCAGGTCTTGGCTGATGCAGGTCTGCCCGATCCGGAGACCCGTGCCGGCCAGTACCCGCACGAATTCTCCGGTGGCATGCGCCAGCGTGCGCTGATCGCCATTGGCCTGGCCTGCCGTCCACGCCTGCTGATTGCCGATGAGCCAACCAGCGCGTTGGATGTCACCGTGCAGCAGCAGATCCTGGACCATCTGGACACCATGACCAGTGAACTGGGCACCGCGGTGCTGCTCATTACCCACGACCTGGGCCTGGCAGCCGAGCGTGCCGAAAAGGTCGTCGTGATGTACAAGGGACGCGTCGTCGAATACGGCCCGGCGCTGGAGATCCTGCGCAACCCGCAGCACCCGTACACCCAGCGCCTGATCAATTCGGCTCCGTCGCTGTCTGCCCAGCGCGGGGACAAGCACGAGGCCATTGTGGACGAGATTGAGCCGGGCAAGGCTGAACCGCTGCTGAAGGTCAGCAACCTGACGAAAGTCTTCGATATCCGCAAGGGCTTCGGCAAGAAGGAGAAGTTCACCGCGGTGGACAACGTTTCCTTCGAGATCCCCCGGGGCACCACGACTGCCGTGGTGGGCGAGTCAGGTTCAGGCAAGTCGACCATCGCCCAGATGGTGCTGAACCTGCTGGACAAGACCGAGGGCGAGATCATCTTTGATGGCGAGCAGATCGGCAACCTGAGCGAGAAGCACTTGTTCAAGTACCGCCGGCGTGTGCAGCCGATCTTCCAGGACCCGTACGGTTCCCTGGACCCGATGTACTCGATTTTCCGGACGATCGAAGAGCCGCTGCGCATTCACGGCATTGGCAATGCGGCATCGCGGGAGAAGAAGGTCAAGGAGCTGCTGGAGCAGGTCTCCATGCCCGCTTCCACAATGCACCGCTTCCCGAATGAGCTGTCCGGCGGGCAGCGCCAGCGCATCGCCATCGCGCGTGCCCTGGCCCTGCAACCGGAAATGATCGTGTGCGATGAGGCCGTTTCCGCGTTGGACGTGCTGGTCCAGGCACAGGTGCTGGAGCTGCTCGATGAACTGCAGCGTGAGATGGGCCTCACCTATCTGTTCATTACCCACGACCTGGCCGTGGTTCGCCAGATTGCAGATAACGTCTGCGTGATGGAACACGGCAAGATCGTAGAGCAGGGAACGACGGACGAGATTTTCGATACGCCAAAGAGCGCTTACACCCGCAATCTGCTGGCTGCTATTCCAGGTGCTTCACTGATCTAGCAGCTCCGGAATCAACTGAGTGGGCCGGTGAAACCGAAAGGTTTCACCGGCCCACTCGGCGCTTAACGTAAGCTCAAACGGCGTCATATTCAACGAATATTTCAGATTTAATGAAACTGAAACAAACGTTGCAAAAATGTTATAAATCACTCCGCGAGTCAACATGCGTGAAACAGTTGCCCGATTGATTTTTCCCAATCTGAAAGAAATCCTTGAAATCTGGGGGATGTGAGGTGCGTCTCGAAAACTGGCGAGTAACAAGCGCATTGCGAATGACTCTCAGGGGCAGGGGGTGGCGGAAATCTGAAGCGCTTCTTTCTATATCCAAGCCAGAAAATTCGGGTTAGTCTATTCCTCAATGGATTGATCATGTGATCTGATCCACAGTGGATCCACCGATCCGGAACTCGTACCATTCAAGAACTCTAGGAGGCGAAATGCGGTTTCAGCGCGTTTCGAAAGCAGTAGCTGTAGGAGCTGCCCTGGCCCTGGCCCTGTCGGCTTGTGCTCCAGGCGGCGGAGACACCGGCGCAGACGCATCGAAGGATGCCAACGCAGGTGGAGGCAACGGCTCGGCAGAAGCAGCGAACAGCGGCAAGGCTGATCTCGGTGATATCACCACTGCCGACGACACCATCAACGTCACCGTGGGTGCACCGGAATTCATCAGCTACAACGGCTTTACTCCGAACACATACTCCACCTACAACTCGGCGATCGTGGATCGCATGTTTGCCGGCTTCAGCTACTTCGGCACCGACGGCACCCTGTACCCGAACGAGGCTTTGGGCAGCTACGAAAAGGTCAGCGACGACCCGCTCACCATCAAGTACACGATCGCTGAAGATGCCAAGTGGTCTGACGGCACCCCGATCACCGTCGCCGACTCAGTGTTCGCATGGGCAGTGCAGAACCTGAACCTCAATGAGGGTTCCAAGGAAAAGCCGCTGTTCAACTCGGTTTCCGTTGATCTCGGCGACACCGTGCCAGAAGGCCCGCAGGGCGACTGGGACGGCAAGGAATTCACTGTTGAGTTCGCCGAGCCTGATCCGGACTGGGCTCTGCAGACCTGGATGCTGCACCCAGCACATGTTGTGGCCGAGGAATCGGGCATGAGCACCGAAGAACTCGTCAGCGCCATCCGCGCCGGGGAGTCCGACAAGCTGAAGAAGGCAGCCGACTTCTGGAACGAAGGCTGGATGACCGACCCGGGCAAGCTGCCCGATGAGAAGATCTCGCCTGTATCCGGCCCGTACAAGCTGGGCAGCTGGAAGGCTGGCGAATCCGTAACTCTGGTTGCCAACGAGAACTACTACGGCCCTGCACCGGCAACCAAGGAATTGACCTTCCGATTCCTTGAAGACGCCAGCATGGTCCAGGCGCTGCAGAACAAGGACGTCGACGTCATCAATCCGCAGCCGACCGTGGATACGCTCGCGCAGCTGGAGAACCTGGGCGACGCGGTGGCTATCCAGAAGGGTGACACCCTGACCTGGGAGCACCTTGACTTCAACTTTGCCGAGGGCAACGCAATGACCAACCTGGAACTGCGCAAGGCCTTCGCCATGTGCGTTCCACGCCAGCAGATTGTTGACAACCTGGTCAAGCCGCTGAACCCAGACGCCATCGTGATGAACGCCCGCGAAGTCTTCCCGTTCCAGGACAACTACCAGGAAGTAGTGGACGCATCCTATGACGGCCGCTACGACGAGGTGGACATCGAGGGCGCAAAGAAGATCCTCGAAGAGCAGGATGCTGTTGGCACCGAAGTGCGCATCGGCTACTCGGCACCTAACGAGCGTCGTGCCAACGAGGTTTCGGCCATTAAGTCCTCCTGTGACGAAGCCGGCTTCAAGATCGTGGACTCCGGTTCGGCTGACTTCTTCTCGCCAAATGGTGCACAGGATCGGGGCGACTACGAGGTAGCGCTGTTCGCTTGGGCAGGTTCCGGCCAGATCACCTCCGGCCAGAACATCTACGCCACCGGCAAGCCGCAGAACTTCGGCCAGTACTCGAACCCTGAAGTCGACGCCGCATGGGAGACCCTGGCAAGCTCGCTGGACCCAGCAGTCCACGCGGAACAGACCAAGAAGATCGAGAAGCTGCTGTGGGATGACCTGTTCGGCATCCCGGTATTCGCCCACCCAGGCTTGAGCGCCTCGGGTGCGGATATCCAGAATGTCCGCCACACCGCAACGCAGGACCAGATCGTCTGGAACGCCGAGCAGTGGGTACGTGCTGAGTAATTGCCCTAGGCAGCGTACTTGCACAACGTGAGCGAACACGTGCGGGGCCCGATCACAAGTCGGGCCCCGCAGTGTGTTCAAAGGTCCCCAACCGCAAGGGCCGGCTCACTTCCGTGAGATGAAAGTAGGACATTAGAACCGTGTGGAAATTTATCGCCAAGAGACTGGGCTCAGCGCTGGCAGTGCTGTTTGCCGCATCGCTCTTGCTCTACGTACTGGTTATCAATTCAGGCGACCCGCTCAAGGACCTCCGCGAAAGCAACGCGGATAACCGCGAGTACCTGATGGCCCAGCGTGTGGAATACATGAACCTGGATGCACCGTGGTACGGCCGCTACTGGGACTGGCTGACAGGTGCCAGCAAGTGCCTGATTGGCCAATGCGACCTGGGCCGGAATATCAATGGCGTAGAGGTCTCCGGCCTGCTGGCCAACGCCGCATCATCCACCTTGCGCCTGGTCGTGCTCGCTACGGTGATTGCCGCGGTTCTGGGTATCGCCATTGGCGTGCTGACTGCAATCCGCCAGTACTCCGGATTGGATTACATCGTTACCTTCCTGACCTTCCTCTTCTTCTCGCTTCCCGTCTTCTGGGCAGCTGTGCTGCTCAAGGAGTACCTGGCGATCAGCTACAACGACTGGCTGGCCGATCCGCAGATATCCGTGGGGACGTCCATAGCCATAGGCATCGTTGTCGGCCTCGTCTTGCAGATGTTCCTCGGCGGCTCGCTCAAGCGCCGTGGCATCACCTTCTTCGCCGCCGCGGTTTTCGTCCCGCTGGTGCTGCAGTACAGCCTGTGGCTGAATTTCTACCGCTACCCGCAAATGGGCCCGGCCATCATCATCGTGCTGACGGCTCTGCTGGCCCTGAGCGCCACCGCCATGAGCGTTGGCCTGAAAGAAAAGCGCGTGCTGTACCCGGCATTGATTACCGTCGTGCTGGTCCTGGCCATGTACTACGCGACCTTCTACATGCTGCTGGAGCCAAATGGCTGGATCCTCTTCTTCGGCCTGGTTCTCGCGGTAGTGATCCCGGCAGCCATCGGGCGTTTCATGGGAGGCCGCCTGCGCAAGGCAGCCATGTCCGTTTCCATCATCACCGGTGTCGCCGGCGCAGCGTTGACCATTGTCGACCACATGTTCCGCGCGTGGCCCGGGTTCCTGGACGTCAAGGGACGCCCCATCGCGACCATCGGTTCCTCCACGGCCAACCTCGAGGGCGGCTTCTGGGACCACTTCCTGGATAACGGCACCCAGCTGCTGATGCCAACCATCCTGCTCGCGGTGATCTCCCTGGCCAGCTACTCGCGCTACACGCGTTCCTCCATGCTCGAAGTGCAGCGCCAGGATTACATCCGCACCGCGCGCTCCAAGGGCTTGAGCGAACGAACCGTGATCTTCCGCCATGCGTTCCGCAATGCCATGATCCCCATTGCCACCATCGCCGCCTTCGACTTCGCCGGCCTGATCGGCGGCGCAGTGATCACCGAGCGCGTGTTCGGCTGGAAGGGCATGGGCGAAATGTTCGCCACCGGCCTGGACCATGTCGACCCGGCACCTGTGATGGCGTTCTTCCTAGTTACCGGTACCGCCGCTATCCTCTTCAACTTGCTGGCGGATATCGTTTACGCCCTGCTTGACCCACGAATCCGAGTCTAGGAGGCATGAACCAATGAATATCCTTCATGCCTGCAACCCTAAGGACCAGCGATGAGCACCACGAATAACAACTTGAACGAGCCGCAAAACCTGTCTTCCGTGGCCGAGGTGGAAGACGCCAAGCTGGCTCAGATTCACGAAAAGCCGAAGAGCCAGGGACGCATCGTCTTCGATCGCTTCGTCAGCCACAAGCCGGCGATGATTTCCACGATCGTGCTGATCGTCATCACCGTTTTCGCATTCAGCTCCATCGGCTGGGGCCCGTTCCCCGGCTGGTGGGGGCAGAACTACTACCATGCCGGAGCGGTCGTGGACGGCGGCAAGCCGACGCTGAGCCTGGTTCCCACCTGGCTCGGCGGCGAAGGCTTCCGCATCGGCGAGCACCCCTTCGGGCAGGACTCTGTGGGCAAGGACTACTTCGCGCTGGTCATGAACGGAACGCAGAAGTCCATCATCATCGGCGTCGTCGTCGGCCTGGTCGCCACCGTCCTGGGAACCGTCATCGGAGCTGTTTCCGGCTACTTCCGCGGCTGGGTCGATGAAATCCTGATGCGCATCACCGACCTGTTCATCGTGATCCCGCTGCTGGTCCTGGCGGCAGTGCTCGGCAAGATGGCCGGTGCCTCCACCGGCTCCATCATCACACTGGCCCTGGTGCTCGGATTGGTGACCTGGACCGGACTGGCCCGACTGGTCCGCGGCGAAATCCTGTCGCTGCGCGAACGCGAATACGTGGCCGCAGCCCAGGCCATGGGCTCGAAGACCAGCCGCGTGATCTTCAAGCACCTGATCCCGAACACCATGGGCGTGATCATCGTGAACGCCACCTTCGCGATCGCCGGCGCGATCCTGCTGGAGTCCTCGCTGTCCTACCTCGGCTTCGGCGTGAAGGCCCCGGAATCCTCGCTGGGCTTGCTGATCAGCCAGTACCAGAACGCCTTCACCACCCGTCCATGGCTGTTCTGGTGGCCAGGCATGATCATCGTTGCCATCGCCCTGTCGGTGAACTTCCTGGGTGACGGCCTGCGCGATGCTTTCGACCCGCGCCAGGTCGGAAAGAAGCGCCGCCGCCGCGCTGGCATGTTCGCCCTTCCAACCCGCAAGGAGAAGCCATGAGCCACGCAGCACCAATGAATGAACAAGGCTCAGAAGACTTCGCACTGAGCTTCAACGACCTCAACGTCGTCTTTGCCACCGGCGGTGCCGACGTCCACGCGGTCAAGGGCTTGTCCTTGGCCGTCCGCCCGGGGCAGGTCGTCGCGCTGGTCGGCGAGTCCGGTTCCGGCAAGTCGGTCACCTCGACGGCGGCCATGGGCCTGCTGCCGGAAAACGCGAATGTCTCCGGTGCCGCCAAGGTCGGAAACGTCAACGTAGTTGGCCTGGACGAAGGCAAGCTGCGCAAGATGCGCGCCACCGATATCGCCATGGTCTTCCAGGAGCCGATGACGGCACTGAACCCGGTGCTCACCATCGAGCGCCAGCTGACCGAAGCGCTGGAACTGCACGACATCGCCTACGGCAAGGAAGCGACCGACCGGGCTATCGAGCTGCTGGAAATGGTGGGCATCCCGGATCCCGCCAAGCGCATCAAGCAGTACCCGCACCAGTTCTCCGGCGGCCAGCGGCAGCGCATCGTCATCGCCATGGCGATCTCCTGCGACCCGAAGGTCATCATCGCCGATGAGCCGACCACCGCACTTGATGTGACGGTGCAGGCCGAGATCCTCGATCTGCTGCGCGAGCTGAAAGACCGGCTGAATACCGGCATCCTGCTCATCACCCACAATATGGGTGTTGTTGCGGATATGGCCGATGAAGTGGCAGTGATGTTCCAGGGCAACCTCGTGGAGACGGGCACCGTGGATCAGGTATTGCTGCGCCCAGAGCATCCATACACCCAGCGCCTGCTGGCTGCGGTGCCCCGCCTGTCCACTCCGGCCGTTGCCACCACGCAGGCCGCTGCGCACAGCTCGGAAACCGCCCCTCCAGGGCGCGAGCTGGTTCTGGAAGCCAAGGACCTCGTGCTGGAGTACGACATGCGCGGGAAGATCTTCCGCGCCGTGGAAAACGTGAGCTTCGATGTTGCCAAGGGCGAAGTCCTGGGCATTGTGGGCGAGTCCGGCTCGGGCAAGTCCACAATTGCCAAGGCGGTGCTGGGCCTGTTGCCGGTAGCTAGCGGCACCTTGTCGGTCAGGGGCCACAACCTGCCCAAGCTTTCCCCGAAGGAAGCACGCAAGGTCCGCAAGGACATCGGCGTGATCTTCCAGGACCCGGCCGCATCCCTGAACCCGCGATTCCCGATTGGAGAATGCATCACAGAACCCATGGTGGTGCACAAGATCGGCAGCAAGGCCGAGCGCACCAAGCGTGCCGAAGAATTGCTCGATGCCGTGAAGATGCCGCGCAACGTGATCAACCGGTACCCGCACGAGCTTTCCGGCGGCCAGCGCCAGCGTATTTGCATTGCCCGTGCGTTGACCTTGAACCCGGAGCTGCTGATCGCCGATGAGCCGACCAGCGCCTTGGACGTGTCGGTGCAGGCAGTTGTCCTGGAAATGCTCCAGGAGCTGCAGCGGGACTTCAACTTCGCCTGCCTCTTCGTCAGCCATGACCTGGCGGTCGTGGACATGCTGGCGGACGCGGTCGTGGTGATGCAATCCGGCAAGGCGGTTGAGCAGGGCATGGTGGACACCGTGCTGCACGCCCCAACCCATGAATACACAAAGCGGCTGTTGGCTGCGGCACCTGTTCCGGATCCGCATGAGCAGGCAGTACGCCGAGAGGCTTGGCGCCTGCTGAACAACACGAAGTAGGCATTGCGCTGAACAGCGAATGGGGCGCGTTTCCAATATTGCCATTGGAAACGCGCCCCTTTCGCCCGCCATGGCATTTTGCGGTTGTCCGCACGTTGAAAGCGGTGCTTGCAGGCCCGCGGAAGACGGGAGTTGAGTACCACAGCGTTGTGCCCGGCAGGTTGGGTGAAGGCTCAATTCCGATGAACAGACGCCCAGCCAGCCTCCCGCGGAAACAACGTTGCCTTTCGCAGAACGAAGGCAACGTTGCGGCCCGCCGAGGGGCCAACTTTGGCTGCAGGACCGTGTTAAGAAGCAAGAGCCGGCTCTCAATTGAGAGCCAGCTCTTGCTTAATGCGTTGGGAAATTAATCCAGCTGCATGACGTTTTCGGTGACAACCTCTGCACGGGCGTTGGAGAAGATCTGCTCGGTGCCGATGGTCTTGAAACCGCGGCGTTCCAGGACCTTGATCGAACCCAGGTTGTCCTGGACCACGTGTGCGGTCAAGGGGCGCTTGGTGTATTCGGCAAGGAATGCTTCTACTGCGCTGGTGGTCAGTCCCTTGCCCCAGTACTTGGTCGAAGTCCAGAAATTGATTTCTGGTACTTCGCCGTCGAAGACCAGAATGGATCCAACGACTTCGCCCTCATGCTCGATGGTGCGAACTAGAACATTAGGATCGTTCAGAATCGAGTTCCAGTGGTGGTCGAATACCGCGCGGTCGGCTGGGTTACGCGCCTGATAAGCGGCCATGAGGTTCGCCTCGGGTTCTTGCTGGTGAGCGAAGAATGCGTCCAAGTCGGAAGGGCGGACTTCACGTAGCTGCACGATAAAGGCCTTTCAATCGTATGGGTCAGCGTGCCGGTTTCGGCACGCCAGGGAATAGTGGCTTGAAACCTACACTACCGGGGAAGTGAGCGCCGCGAGTGCCATATTGGACAATAACGGCTTCAAACCCGATTTTTTAGTCCTCGGTGAGTGAGCGGAATGGGCTGTTGAGTTAAGCAAGCCGAAGACAGCATGCGCACGGAACCGGTGCGACTGCTTGCTTCCGGTGGGATGCAATTTTGCCAATTCGGTAGTCCATAGCCCGATATAGGAGTTCTGGAGTTTGCGAACCAGTTCCAGCTCGGCCTTCGGCAACGATTTCAGGTCGCGGTCTTGGACCTGCAGGATATCCGGGCGGGACAGCGAGAAATCGGTGTGGAAATCCACCAAGCGCGACAGCACCTCCAGGGGAGTGCCGCCGGCTTCCGCCGCTGTGCAACCTCCGGCGTAGATGTCTTTGGACATGTCTACCAGCAGGGCGATAAGCACGGCCTGCTTGCCAGCGAAATGCCGGTACACTGCCGGACCGGAAATTCCGCAGGCCGCGCCGAGGTCTTCCAGGGAAACGCCCGCGTAGCCATTCAAGGCAAATAGCCTCGTGGCTTCGCGTAACAGCGCTTCGCGTCGTTCAGCTTTGGCGCGCTCGCGATCTGTTGGTTCATTGAGCGATTGATATTTGCTCGCCAACACCATCAACTCCTTACGTTTGCCAAGCCCAGTCTGGACAACTGTGACGGCTGCCACTACTGTCAAAAATGTAGCTGTTCTACCCACCCGTAGGCAGTGACCAGTTAATAAATATTAACCATACTCGTCGCAGCGTGCGCTTCCAAGAAACTCGCGCACCAAGCGCAGAACATGACCGCCATCGGATAATGCACACTCCGCAGCCGGTGTCGGTTCGTCCCTCAACGAAGAGAGAGCCTGATGATTGACCTCGAACTCGACGACCAGCATCAAGACCTGGTTGACATGGTCCGCGAATTCGCCCGAGAAGTCGTTGCTCCGCAGAGCGCGCAGAACGATGCGAACCATGCCTTCCCTTACGACATCGTCAAGCAAATGGGGGAGATGGGTCTCTTTGGACTTCCGGTCTCCGAAGAATTCGGCGGTTCCGGCGGCGACTACTTCCACCTCGCGCTGGCGCTTGAAGAGCTGGGCAAGGTCGACCAGTCGGTAGCCATCACCCTGGAAGCCGGTGTCTCCCTGGGCGCGATGCCGATCTACCGCTTCGGCAGCGAGGAGCAAAAGCAGAAGTGGCTGCCTGACCTGGCCGCTGGTGAACGTTTGGCCGGTTTCGGCCTGACCGAGCCGGGCGCAGGATCCGATGCATCAGCATCCTTGACCAAGGCGAAACTTGAAAGTGGCCAGTGGGTCATCGACGGCGCCAAGGAATTCATCACCAACTCCGGCACCGATATCACCTCCCTCGTCACGGCTACCGCAGTGACTGGCGTCGATGAAGCAACCGGTAAAAAGGAAATCTCTGCCATCATCGTGCCGACCGGTACCGAGGGATTCACCGCGGAAAAGGCCTACGACAAGGTCGGCTGGCGTGCCAGCGATACCCATCCGCTGAGCTTCAGCGGAGTGCGGGTTCCGGAGGAGAACCTGCTGGGCGAGCGCGGACGCGGATACGCCTACTTCCTGGAAATCCTCGACGAAGGACGCATCGCCATCGCCGCCCTGGCCACCGGCGCTGCGCAGGGCTGCCTTGACGAGGCGGTTAAATATGCCAAGACCCGTACCTCCTTCGGCCAGGCAATCGGCCAGTACCAGGGCATTTCCTTCATGATTGCCCGCATGGCCTCGCGCGCCCACACTGCCCGCTTGGCCTATTACGCGGCCGCGGCAAAAATGCTTGCCGGCAAGGACTTCAAGATTGAAGCCGCGCACGCCAAGCTGATTGCCAGCGAAGCGGCGATGGACAATGCAAGAGATGCTACCCAGATCTTTGGCGGGTACGGATTCATGAATGAGTCATTGGTGGCACGCCACTACCGCGATTCGAAGATCCTGGAAATCGGAGAAGGGACCACGCAGGTCCAGCAGATGCTCATTGCCCGCAGCCTTGGTCTCTGAACACCACCCGCAGGGAGCGCCGCATTCTGATTCCAGGGTGTGGCGCTCTTTGGGCGCTCACAGTTAAACGAACCATAATAGGTTAGGTGAGCTTCCAGAAAACCTTCATTCCAGCCGGGCATCCCCGTCGAGTCAGCCTGATCGGTTCCACCGGTTCCATCGGTACGCAGGGACTGGACGTCATCGAAGAGGCATCCGGCCAATTCTCCGTGGCCGCCTTATCCGGCGGATATAACCTTGAACTGTTGGCTCGCCAGGCCATCAAGCACCGTCCTGCAATGGTCGGCAGCGCCGTGGAATCAAAGGATGAGCTGGCCGCGGCCATCCAGGAGGCCGCCGAGGACGCATCGGTGACCGGATACGAACCCGAGCTGGTGGTTGGCGCGCAGGCAGCCACCGAGGTAGCCGCGTTCGCCGAGGCCGACGTAGTGCTCAATGGCATCACCGGTGCCATTGGACTGGCTCCGACCATCGCTGCGCTGGAAGCCGGCCACCTGCTGGCCCTGGCAAACAAGGAATCCCTGATCATCGGAGGCCAGGTAGTCAAGCAGATCGCAGCCCCTGGCCAGATCTCGCCGGTAGACTCCGAGCACTCCGCCCTTGCCCAGGCCCTGCGCTCTGGTGCGCCGGAGGAAGTGGCCAAGTTGCTGGTCACGGCCTCCGGAGGCCCATTCTTCGGCTGCAGCTACGAGCAGCTGCGTGATGTCACCCCTGCCCAGGCACTGGCCCACCCGACCTGGGACATGGGGCGCATGGTCACCACCAACTCGGCCACCATGGTCAACAAGGCCCTGGAAGTCATCGAAGCCCACCTGCTTTTCGACGTGCCGCTGAAGAAGATCGAGCCCGTGGTGCACCGGCAGTCCATCGTCCACTCGATGGTGGAGTTCATCGACGGTTCGGTGATTGCCCAGGCATCGCCGCCGGACATGCGCCTGCCCATCGCCCTGGGCATCAATTGGCCGCATCGGGTCGACGGGGCCGCGAAGGCCTGCGATTTCTCCACCGCGGCCAGCTGGACCTTTGAACCGCTGGATGAAGAAGTCTTCAGCGCTGTGAAGCTTGCCAAGCAGGCAGCGTCCTCGTCGGGGACGCATATGGCCGTCTACAACGCCGCCAACGAAGTTGCAGTGGATGCCTTCCATGATGGAAAGATCCGCTTCACCGGCATCGTCGAGACCATTGAACGCGCACTGGACGCGTACACCCCGGTGAATGCCGAGCTGTCGGTGGAAACAGTGCTGGAAACCGATCGTTGGGCCCGCGCCCATGCAACGAAGATCATCGAGGCGAGCGCATGAGTGCATTGCTGTTCATCGGCGGCGTCCTGTTCATGCTGGTAGCCGTCGGGCTGTCCATCGCGCTGCATGAAATAGGGCACCTGGTGCCCGCGAAGCTCTTCAAGCTGCGGGTTCCGCAGTACATGATCGGTTTCGGCAAGACACTGGTTTCCTTCAAGCGGGGTGAAACCCAATACGGCATCAAGACGCTGCCACTGGGCGGCTACATCTCGATGGTCGGCATGTACCCGCCACGCGAGCAGGTCGCTGCCAATGCTCCGGGGAAGAAGCCGAATCTCTTCCAGAAGGTCTTCGGCCAGATGGTCGATGACGCGCGTTCGCAGGCCAACGAAAACGTGCTGCCTAGCGATGAAGGCCGGTTGTTCTACCAGCTGCCGATCTACAAGCGCGTGATCATCATGCTCGGCGGCCCGATCATGAACCTGCTCATCGGGTTCGTGGTGATCGCCATAGTGCTCACCAGTTTCGGGCAGGCCACCCCGACCACCACGGTCTCCGAGGTGTACCAGTGCATTGCCAGCGCGCAGAACGCGGAGCAGACCGAATGCACCGACGAGGACGTCCCGGCTCCTGCCTACGAGGCTGGCCTGCTGCCCGGCGATACGATTACCGCGGTGAACGGCACCCCTGTCGCGCAAGCCGAGTGGAACAAGCTCACCGATGTCATCCGCGATCACCCAGGAGAGCCCATCACCCTGGAATACTCCCGTGACGGGCAGAGCCACACCACTGAGCTGACCCCGTACCTGACCGAGCGTCCGGCCACTGACGAGAACGGCTATGTGCTGCTCGATGAGCACGGCGAATACATCATGACCAAGGTCGGTTTCGTCGGGATGGGCTCTTTGCAACGCGACTTGACCCAGCCCCTGAGCGCGGTTCCCGGTGTGATCGGGGAGCAGCTGCTGAAGATCGGTGACGTCATCCTTCACCTACCCCAGCGCATGGTGGATGTCGCCCAAGCGACCTTCGGCAATGAGGAACGCGACCCCAACGGGCCGGTGTCCATTGTGGGCGTTGGACGCATCGCCGGAGAGATCAGCGCCGAGGATTCCATCTCGGTCGCCGACAAATTCGCAACGTTGCTGTCGCTCGTCGGGGGCCTGAACTTGGCGCTGTTCGCCTTCAACCTGATCCCGCTGCTGCCGCTGGATGGCGGCCACGTGGTGGGCGCGTTGTACGAGGGGCTGAAGCGCATGTTTGCACGGATCTTCAAGATCAAGAAGGTCAAGCCGGTTGACACGGTCAAGCTACTGCCCCTGACCTATGTCGTCGTGGTGGCGATGCTGGTCATGGGCGGGCTCTTAATATCTGCGGATATCTTCAAGCCGATACAACTGTTCTGAGACGAGAGAAATAAGCTGTAGACATGACTGTTTTTGCTGTTGAATACGCTTACGCCGAAAATTCCACCGAGCTGCGCGACGAACACCGTCCAGCGCACCGCGAGTACCTCGGGGGATTCCTTGGCGAAGAATCGGTACGCCTTCTGGCTTCGGGGCCAACTCCGGTCAGCGACGGCGCGCTGTTGATCTTCGCAGCCGAATCGCAAGTGGCATTGGAAGACGTGCTGTCCAATGACCCATTCCAGCTGGTTGGCGCAGTCGGCTCGGCCACCATCACAGAATGGAACCCGGTCATGGGCCTGCTGAAGGAATTCGCTTCCTAGGCGACAGGTTGCATGTGCCAGCCTCCGTTGTTCTGTACCAAGAACGGCGGAGGCTGGCTGCCTTAAACGGCATCGATGGCCCAGACTGGTAGGGGAGAAGAAAGGGGAGAGCATCATGGATGTGCAGATTACGCCGGCACTGGCGATCCCTGCAGCGGAGCTGAAATGGCATTTCTCCCGTTCTTCAGGCCCAGGCGGCCAGCATGTGAATACCTCTGACTCCCGCGTGGAGCTCGCTTGGGTGATTGGCGCTTCACGGGCATTGTCCGACTGGCAGCGCCAGAGGCTGCTCGAGAAACTCGGACCGCGCCTCGTGGCTGGAGCACTGGTCGTGACTGCCGCCGAGGAACGATCTCAATGGCGCAACCGCCAGATTGCGCAGGAGAAGCTGGGACGCATCATCGAAAAAGCCCTGGCGCCGGATGCGCCCGCGCGCAAAGCAACGAAAGCCACCCGGGGATCGCACCGGCGCAGGCTGAGCGCCAAGGCCAATCGCTCGGCCACGAAGCAGCTTCGCCGCAAGCCGGGAATGGACTGACCGGAGAAAACAACTACTGTGTCCCATGTCACTGGAATCGGCGGAATGCCCGGTTTGGCGATGCGGTTGAAGGTAGATGAAGCGTCAGCTTTCTATTTATTCTGCCCCAAGGAGAACACCTTATGACCACCAAAGTCCTCACCCTCGTCGGTTCCCTGCGCAACGGTTCGACCAACCAGCAGCTGGCGGAAGCCACTTCGCACAACGCCCCCGAAGGAATGGAAGTTTCAGTGTTCAGCGGCTTGGAGAATATCCCGTTCTACAACGAGGACCATGACGTGGAAGGTGGCGTGCCAGCCGCAGCCCAGGCCCTGCGCGACGCAGCCGGCGAAGCAGACGCGCTGATGCTGGTCACCCCCGAGTACAACGGCACCATGCCAGCTGTCTTGAAGAATGCCATCGACTGGCTGTCCCGTCCCTTCGGTGCCGGTGCACTAAAGGACATGCCAACCGTAGTCCTGGGCACCGCCTTCGGACAGTACGGCGGCGTCTGGGCACAGGACGAAGCACGCAAGGCACTGAACATCGCCGGCGCCAACGTACTTGAAAACGTCAAGCTGGCCATCCCGAACTCGGTAGTGCGCTTCGCAGAACTGCACCCGAAGGACGACGCTGAAGTTGTCGAGCAGGTTTCCGGCGTGCTGAAGAGCATCAAGGAAATCGCCGAAGCCAACTAGGCTTTCGCAGGCGCCAGCTGCAAAATGATGGGAGAAAGGCCACGGTTCCCGTGGCCTTTCTCGCATCAATACCCGCTCACCGCGATACGGTGACATACTTGGAGTAGAGAAATACCCACAATCTATTCGGAGGCGTCCATTGACTTCGGTCAGCCTAGGCATGCCGGCAGGCCCACCGCCGGTACTCGCACCACGTCGTAAGACTCGCCAGTTCCAGGTTGGATCCGTAGGTGTCGGCTCCGACTCGCCGATTTCGGTCCAGTCGATGACCACCACCAAGACCCACGACATCAACGCCACCCTGCAGCAGATCGCTGAGCTGACCGCTGCCGGCTGCGACATCGTGCGCGTTGCCTGCCCAACGGACAAGGACGCGGAAGCGCTGAAGATCATCGCGATGAAGTCGCAGATCCCGGTCATCGCCGATATCCACTTCCAGCCCAAGTACGTCTACGCCGCCATCGAGGCAGGCTGCGGCGCCGTACGCGTGAACCCGGGCAATATCCGACAGTTCGATGACCAGGTCAAGGAAATCGCACAGGCTGCCAAGGACCACGGCACGTCGATCCGCATTGGCGTCAATGCTGGCTCACTGGACCGCCGCCTGCTGCAGAAGTACGGCAAGGCCACCCCTGAAGCACTGGTCGAATCGGCTGTCTGGGAAGCCTCCCTGTTCGAGGAACACGGCTTCCACGACTTCAAGATCTCGGTCAAGCACAACGACCCGGTGATCATGGTCCGCGCCTACGAGATGCTGGCAGAGCGCGGCGACTGGCCGCTGCATCTGGGCGTGACCGAGGCCGGTCCTGCGTTCCAGGGCACCATCAAGTCCGCGACCGCTTTCGGTGCACTGCTTTCCCAGGGCATTGGTGACACCATTCGCGTATCGCTGTCGGCCCCACCGGTCGAGGAAGTCAAGGTCGGCAACCAGATCCTGGAATCGCTGAACCTGCGTCCGCGCAAGCTGGACATCGTTTCCTGCCCATCCTGCGGTCGTGCCCAGGTGGATGTTTACACTTTGGCTGAGCAGGTTACTGCTGGGCTGGAAGGCATGAAGGCTCCACTGCGCGTGGCAGTCATGGGCTGCGTAGTCAACGGACCGGGCGAAGCCCGCGATGCGGACCTCGGTGTAGCTTCGGGCAACGGCAAGGGACAGATCTTCGTCAAGGGCGAGGTCATCAAGACCGTCCAGGAAGACCAGATTGTCGAGACTTTGATCGAAGAAGCCAACCGTTTGGCGGCAGAAATGGGACTGGACAATGACGAGAATCCTTCCTCGGGTTCTCCCGTGGTCTCCGTCAGCTAGAACTAGCCGACGAAGCGTCGAGGGAGCGCCGCGCATCTTGGGCCGTCGTGACACGGCCGCCCTCATCGAGTTGCTCGATCGCGACCCCGTCGCCAACATCTTCACCCGTTCGCAGGTGAACATCCACAAGTCAGCGGTTCCAGATGGCTTTGCCCATATCGTTGGCTTGGACGGCAGTGAAGGCCTTGAATCGGCATGCTGGGTGGGCGCCAATATGGCGCCCACCGCCATGCCGGAGGCCGATGCCCAGAAATTCGCCATGCATGCCATCGAGACCCGCCAGCGATTCGCCTCGGTCTTCGGCCCGGCGGAAACCGTGCTGGCCATGCATGAGGTCTTGCGGGACGGTCCGCAAGAAATTTTCGAGCTCCGGGCGAATCAGCCATTAATGGCGATCTCGCACAACCCGTCGGGCGTTCGACGCAATCGGCTCCGTCCGGCCCAGGTACAGGAATTCGATCGAGTGCTGCCGGCCAGCGCAGCAATGTTCGAAGAGGAACTTGGCTATTCGCCGTTGGAAAACGGGGGAAGCTTCTACCGCAATCGTGTACGCCAGCTAATTCGTGACGGGCATACCCTCATGGACTGCGACCAGCGGGGCAACGTGATTTTCAAGGCTGACCTGGGCACGGTCACCGATGAAGTTGTGCAAATCCAAGGTGTTTGGGTGAATCCGATGTACCGCGGACAGGGGTTGGCTGCCGGCTACATGGCCTCCGCTGTGGACTACTCAATGCAGTTCGCGCCAGTCGTGAGCCTCTACGTCAACGATTTCAACACCGCTGCGATTAAGACATATCAGCGCATCGGATTTGAACAGGTCGGAACCTTCGCGACGATCCTGTTCTGATCTCCGAAGCCGGCGCCATGAAAAAGCGTTAATTTTCGAAGCCGACGATGCTGATTCGTTCGCAGATTCCTGTATGGCTTCAGCACAGCGAGCCTCGATGCCGTGGGGAATTGCAGCGCAACCCGATCGCGCGACGGGCGCCGCAATGAAAATGTCGACCCCGGCATTGTCCTCGTGATGTTTCGTCTTGTGCCCAACGCGGAAGCAACAATGCCCAGCGAATGATCCGCGGTCTTCTAGACTCGAAGGTGTAACTGCGACGGTGATGGGAAAATTGGTGGTTCGAGGCTTTGGCGCTAGAGCGCACTTGGGCGCTGCTATGTGCGCAGCAGTACTCCTGATGAGCGGGTGCAGCTCACCAGAAGCCGAAGTCGGCGCATCACCGGTAGCCCAGGTTCGCCTCGATGGCGCACAGCTGGAGAACCTGCTCGAGGAATTCGCCCAAGAAGAAAAGAATTCCGAGGTCATCAGCGACAAGCAACTTCGTGAGAACATTCCGCAAGCCCAGGAATGGATCGAGAACGTCAAAGTGAATCCCAGCAAATGCGGGGTCACTTTTGCTGAGCCAGTAGCCGATCAACTGAGGAACGCCACGATGGGCGCCATTGAATTCGAGGACAGCTACCTCACGGTCGCAATCTACAAGGATTCTGAATTCTTGCAGGCCCAATGGGATGCCAAAACGGCGGCCAACGCTGATTGCGCGCGGTACACCGTCAAGCGGGGCAACGAGACTCGTGCCTATCATCTTGCCAAGCAGCCCATAGATTCTTCAGCAGGATTATCCGATGGGTATGTGATCACCAGCAGTGATGGGTCGTCGACCCAGCAGCAGCTGATCATTCGCACTGCCAGCTCGAATGTCCTTCTCGGCCTACAGCGCTCCACATCAGCGGGGAACACCGCGAATGAAGTTGAAGAAGCGTCAGAGATCCTTCAAAAGCTCATGGGCCAGCTGACCCAGTAGTTTATTTTTACGACGTCGTCGGCTCTTCGGCGGCAACAACGGAAAGCAGTAAATGACTAAGCGTTTAACCCTTTGGGCCCTGCCATTGGCGGTGAGCATGATTCTGGCCGGCTGTTCTTCAAATTCAGCTAGTGAACCTGCGCAATCGGCTGCTTCAACGACCTCCGTAGACAGCCAGAAAGAGGCTGCCTCGGATGGCGCGCTCACTGCCGAGCAGGTGAAATCCGTCGCTTCCAAGCTTATGGAAGGCGACAACGCAGTCCAGGTGGTCGGCAACGAGCAAATGCAGCAGCAACTGGAAATTGCCAAGAATGCGAAGGCTCCCAGCGGCATCAAACCGGAGAAATGCGCCGAGTTGAATGCCAAGTATTCAGTCACCGACTTGACAGCATCCGTATCCGCAACGGCAACCAGCTCCTCGGAATCCGTCGGCAAGGTCGTGCAGGTCTTCTCCTTGACAGACGATGCCACCCGCAACAACGTTTCACAGGCGCTGACCCTGGATGATCTAGAGGGATGCGAAAACGTCACCGTTGAGACCGGTGGCGAAAAAATCGAAACTGAACGCCAGATCCTGCCCTTGGACGTCAAAGCTGACCAGTCGTTGACCATGTCGACTCAAATGGACGCAGGTGGAGGACAGCTATTGACCTCGGTCGTGGTGCAGGCGCTGCGGGACGGCGATTTCGTCCTGGTTACCTTGCAGACAGGTTCGCAGCAAGCAGCTGAGCTGGCCGCGCAAGCGGTGGAATTGACGGATCGTGCGTTCGTCGAAATCGACGCGGTTCGAAAGCAATAGTCGCATGTGCTCGGTGCCCCGACTCGCCAATATCAGGCGGTGCTGCGCGTAGGAGCGGGATGCCCGTGGCGGTAGCGACGCGGATAGTTTGCCGAGAAGCAATGCATCTTCCGAGTCACATTGAAGCCCCTGGCAGTTGAAGTGCGATTCGACTGCCAGGGGCTTGTCCATGTGCGGCACCTGCGGATTTCTCTTTGACTGATGCTTTCCTGGCAGTGGGTGGCGTTTGACCAGCTCTTGACGATTCAAGTGAACAGCTTGCTCAAGTCCATTCGCTGCAACACTCTCTTGTTGTCTTTTTATTTCCAACATATTGTGAAATGCTGTGGGTGGCTAATCATCACCATAGTGAGGAAATCACCATGAAAAAGCGTTCACTCTGGGTGCTGCCCGTAGCAGTTGCCCTGGCACTGACCGGTTGCAGCTCGAATGCGGGAACCGAAGGAGCTGCAGGCTCTTCGGAGGCCCCTCAGGAACAGGAAAGCACGACAGTCCCGGCGCTGACCGCCGAGCAAGCCGCTGCGGTCGCCAAAACTCTCGGTGGAGACGAACCGAATGTGCAGGTTCTGGATAGCGCTGCGCTGAGCGCCTCGGTTGAAAGCGCAAAGGGACTGATCGATCAGATGGAGATCGAACCAGCGCAGTGCGCGGAATACGTTGCGCAGCAGGGAACCCAGGACCTGGACGGCGTCAACATGGCTGCAGCGATTGTCGTCGGCGAGGCCGGTGAGAGCAGCAGCTATTCGGTCGCTGGCTACGAGGATGCTGCCAAGCTGGAAGCAATCAACAAGATGGCAGATGCCAAGGACTTGCAGGGTTGCGAGGACTTCTCGATGAAGGTAGCAGGCCAGGAAGTTTCGGCCTCTGCCAAGATCCTGGATGCCGAGTCTGACGCAGACAAGACTATCGCTACCCACACCGCCATGACCATGAACGGTGCTGAAGTGCCGGGCGGTTCGTACCAGATTCAGGGCGTAGTTGGCGACAACGTCGTTGCCGTCTCCCACACCCAAACCACCGAACAAAGTGAAGACGAGGCTGTGAAGACTCTCGTTGAGGAACTGAACAAGGCGGTTGCAGAGGTCAAGGCGGCGGCCAAGTAAGCTCGCTTCCGGTGGCGAATGCCCCTCTGGTTCCTGGACCAGAGGGGCTTCGCGCATTTGCATGGAAAATACTTCCAAAGTGAGGCAGCAGCTGCCGATGGATGGAGTGGTCTCAGACGAAGGTTCGGTTAAGAACCTGCTGATGAACCGTGTCCATGGCCAGTGGAGCGGCGCAATGTGCGGACACGCTCCGAGCAAGAATCAGTGAGAAACGCGCACCGAGGCGGTGTCTCGTTTAAAGTCACCTCCTCAATAAGCAAGAACCTTGCAACGCCCGGCAGTGGCCCAGAAGCGGGAGCAAGCTACTGAAAACGCAACACGGTTCCGCTCGACCCCTTGAATTTATTGGGAAGTCGCCGAAAGCTGTAGCATTGATTAAGGCCAATTTTCTGGCCAAAACCCATTTGATTTTGCATAGCTAGTCGGCATCCGGAAATATCTCTGAAGTCGACGGACGGAAAAGGACACCCCGAGTGGTTTTGAAGCTTTCCACTACCTTCTTGCGCACCTTGCGTGAAGATCCGGTTGACGCCGAAGTCGCCAGCCACAAGTTGTTGGTACGCGCCGGTTACATCCGTCGTGCGGCCCCGGGAATCTACACCTGGTTGCCGTTGGGTTTGAAGGTCCTTGCGCGTGTTGAAGCTATCGTTCGCGAGGAAATGAACGCTATCGGCGGCCAGGAAGTCCACTTCCCAGCGCTGTTGCCACGCGAGCCTTACGAGCAGACCGGCCGCTGGACCGAATACGGCGAAGGCCTGTTCCGCCTCAAGGACCGCAAAGATGCGGATTACCTCCTGGCTCCGACCCATGAGGAAATGTTCACCCTGCTGGTGAAGGACCTGTACAACTCGTACAAGGATCTGCCGGTCTACCTGTACCAGATCCAGAACAAGTACCGCGACGAAGCACGTCCGCGCGCGGGCCTGTTGCGCGGCCGCGAATTCATCATGAAGGATTCCTACTCCTTCAACATCGATGACGAGGGCCTGGACGAGGCCTACATGGCGCACCGCGCCGCCTACCTGAAGATTTTCGAGCGCCTGGGACTGGAAGTTGTCCCGGTCTTCGCGCAGGCAGGCGCCATGGGCGGCTCCAAATCCGAGGAGTTCCTGCATCCAACGGCTATCGGCGAGGACACCTTCGTGCGTTCGGCAGGCGGCTATGCTGCGAACGTCGAGGCTGTGACCACCGTGGTGCCAGAATCCATCGATTACACCAACGCACCTGCGTTCGAGGTCGTCGATACCCCGGACACCCCGACCATCGAAACCCTGGTGGCCGCGGCCAACGAGCTGCGCCCACGCGAGGCCGGTGCCTGGGAAGCCAAGGATACCCTGAAGAACGTTGTCCTGGCCGTGACCGACCCTGAAGGCAACCGCCAGCTGGTAGTCATCGGTGTTCCAGGCGACCGCCAGGTGGACCTGAAGCGCGTCGAAGCTACCGTAGGTGCCCCGCTGGGCATCATCGGCGAGGTCCAGGTTGAAGCCGCTAACGGCGAAGACCTGGCTAAGCACCCAGAATTGGTTGCTGGCTACATCGGCCCGGGCAACGGCCTGGACAAGGCTGTTCTGGGTACCGAGGGAACCAGCGGCATCACCTACCTGGTTGATCCCCGTGTTGTATCCGGCACCTCGTGGATCACCGGCGCAAACGAAAAGGGCAAGCACGTCTTCGGCCTGGTGGCCGAGCGCGACTTCGGCTTTGACGGCACCATCGAGTCGGTCAACGTGCTCGAAGGAGATCCGGCACCGGATGGCTCCGGCCCGCTGCGCACCGAACGCGGCATCGAAATGGGACACATCTTCCAGCTCGGCCGCAAGTACGCCGAAGCACTGGATCTGCGGGTCCTGGATCAGAACGGCAAGCTGACCGTCGTCACCATGGGTTCCTACGGCATTGGCGTCACCCGTGCGGTAGCCGCGCTCGCCGAGGCGTACCACGACGAAAACGGCCTGGCATGGCCAAAGCAGGTTGCCCCAGCCGACATCCACATGGTTGTCACCGGCAAGGGCCCAGAGCTGCTGGAAGCCGCCGAGAAGCTGGCCGCCGAATTCGAAGCGGCCGGCCTGGAGGTCATCCTGGACGACCGTCCAAAGGTTTCCGCTGGCGTGAAGTTCTCCGATGCGGAACTGATCGGCATCCCAACCATTGTCGTGGTGGGCCGTGGCCTCGCAGAGGGCGTCGTCGAGGTCAAGGACCGTACCTCAGGCGAACGCCGCGACGTCAAGGTCGAGGACGTCGTTGGGGAGCTGTCTGCCTAAGAGCGCGGCAGCCGAAAACTGAATAGGGGAGTAGCGCGGTGCAAGAGATCTTGGAATTGCTGTCCGTCAACGGTGAACCCGTCTCCTTCTGGCCCCTGGCCTTGCTGCTTCTGGCAGCCTTGGGCGCTGGATGGATCGACGCGGTGGTTGGCGGCGGCGGCCTGATCCAATTGCCCGCGCTGCTTCTTTTCCCCGGCATCACTCCGGTGCAGGCGTTGGCCACGAATAAGCTCGGCTCGATCTTCGGGACTGCAACCAGCGCGGTGACCTACTACCGGCGCACCAGCCCGGATTTGAAAACTGCGATTCCGATGGCATTGACCGCGATGCTCGGGGCGTTCGGCGGAGCCGCGCTGGCAACAATACTTCCAGCCGAAGCGATTCAGCCCATCATCATCGCAGCACTCATTGCGGTGCTGCTCTTCACGATCCTCAAGCCCAAAGCGGGGGAGCTGTCGCGCCTGCGCTACACCGGGCATGGGCACTATCTGCGCGCCATCCTGATCGGGCTGCTGATCGGCGGCTACGACGGGATGATCGGGCCAGGCACTGGATCGTTCTTGATCATCGCCATGGTGACGGTGCTGGGCTACAACTTCCTGCAGTCCTCCGCCAAGGCGAAGATCGTGAACCTGTGCACCAATCTGGGTGCGTTGCTGCTCTTCGTCCCGACGGGGCACGTCTTGGTAGCATTAGGCCTGGCCATGGGCTTGATGAATATGCTCGGCGGCTACCTCGGCGCGCGCATGGCCATCTCAAAGGGCAGCGCCTTCATACGCATCGTCTTCGTGATCGTCGTTTCGGCACTGATCATCAAGCTCGGTTCGGACCTGATCCTGGCCGGCAACTGAAAGGTCTAGCGGCTTCCGGCAGCTGATGTGCTAATTGGCGGGTAACCGGCATGATGCTGGACCTGTTGCGGTTCCATGGCATGAACCATGGAACTGGTCGGCATTTGCGCGATCCTGAAGGTCAGGAAGCTAGAGCCTAATGCGGCTTTGTAGAGTTGGGCAATTGTCGTGCGGGGTTCCAGCGGATCCACGGTCTTCAACGCGGTGGAACCGATTGATACGTACAAGAACCACAAATCGTTGTTCTCGGGGTCGAGGGTAGCGACCAGCACCGGAGGCTGATGCGCGGCTACGAGCGACATGACGTCGTTTACAGATTCTCCGGATTGAGCAATGACAATGGGCATGCCCTGAATCCAACCATGTGCGCTGAGCTGCGCACGACCTTGCCGTGAACTGATCACTTCGCTGACCAGTTCAGCTATCGTCGAACGCATGTATCGACCTGACATTTCACTACCTCCAATTGACGACCTAGCTGCAAGTGGTTAGTTCCCCAATAAGTGGAAGAAAGCGGAAATTTTCACTCCGTTTTAGCGGAGCTGAATGCCGAATCTTAAGCACTTGTTATTCACCATAGACCCTTTGGCAGTGAATATCGAGAGCAGTTGAGTAGGAATGAAATTCATGTAGTTACAGCTCCATTCGATGGTGGAGTGAATAGGGAAGACTGGTAACTGAAATTACGGTCGATTACGAAAAACCGGTATCGGGTATGCCAGTTTCAACGAGACGCAAGGTTAAAAACCACTGATCGTTGAAACATTGCCTGCTTCATCTCGACAGAAACGTCTGTTCCAACCCTGGCCATAATTCGCCGTGGAGAATAAAGGTTGTAATTATTTCGTGATAAATCAACGACGTGGGAAATATGCCAGAAAAATCTGCTGGAACTCAAGCTATTTCTTGGACTCGACAGTTTCCAAGAGACGGTAGTCACTACTTGATCCGTGGAGTTCGCGGAGAGCTTGGAATGCTAGGGCGGAAATTTCCAATCCAGCGGCGCCATCGGTATTTCCCGCTGCTACGACCAGCGCTTCAGCAAAATCTTCTTCGGCTGCTGCGGAGAGCTTGGCTAGTTCTTCCAGTCCGCCTTCGGGCAATGCATAGGCGGGCTCGCGCAGGTCTGCACACCGGTCGTCAACGACGTCGCGCAGGCCGCGAAGCTGATTTCCCAATTCGCTGCGCCGATCTTCAATGGCATCCTCGGCTGACTCAGCGCCACGAGCAGCCGTGAGCTGAAGAAGGAAATCCAGCGCGTAGCCGCGGTCCAGTGCACGGGCGACGGCCGTTGGCTCGATGTCCTGCGCTCCGGTGATTTCCATAGCCGGATCCAGCAGATCTGCATGCGGCAGGCAGGCTACCAGCTGGTCATTCTGCTTTTCCTCGCCCGCGACTTTGCTCAGCGGCAGGGCCAAGTCGAGGTCGCGCTTGTCACCTGAAGATGCGACTGCACGGCGGGCATCCAGATTGATCTGGAAGGCAATCTCGGCCAGTTTCGAATCCCTGGGCAGCGACGGCTCCTCGAATGCAGGCATCTGTGCCGAGGCATGGGCGACATTCGTGGCAAGGGCAACCAGTGCGTCGGGGGAGTAGCGTTGCGGCAACGCTGCAGGTTCTTGGTCATCGAAACGCAATTCGCCGAGCAGTGCTGAACCCTGCGACAAGGAAGTTGCCAGTGTGGACAGCTGTGACGCGTTTTCCTCGGGTGCCAGTTTGGCCAAAGCCTGTGCCTGGGATGCCAGATCCGCGAGCTTTGCTCCCTGTTCCCACATCGTGCGTTGATCGGCGCTGGCCTCGCTGACTTGTTCGGGCAGTCCGTGCTCGACCAGGGCACCATGAAAGAGCGTACTGCCTGTTCCCCACGTCACTGCCACGGCAACTGCGCCAGCCAAGGCCGGAGCAATCCAGCCCGGAGCACGGCGTGCTTGCCTGTCGGAGCGAGGGGAGGAATAAGGCGTTTTTTCAGTCATAGCGTTTCGATCATGCCATGATCAACACAGGCAATGAGGGCATTGGCGGTGCCGCGCGCCACGATGAATGGAAAATGGGCGTGAGTTCCTTCACCTGTGCCCGTTTGGATGTTCTCAATGGGCGGAACGCAATATAGGCTTAAAGGACAACATCGAATAGCGTGGGAGGATATCCATGACCGGAATGCCGGCCGATACCGAACAGGAAGCGCAGCGTCTGACTGCATTGCTCTCCAAAGACGTAGAATCCCACGGGCTTCTCTTAGAAGAAGTCACCTTGCGTCCCTCCGGCAAGCAAATGATCCTGCAGATCATCGTCGACAAAGCTGACGGGCATGAAACGCTGGATCTCGATGAACTTGGCGAAGTCACCACCACCATCTCCAATGCCCTGGACAAGGACGCCGTCTATGCGAATGCGGCTCCATACGAACTCGAAGTCAGTTCCCCTGGACTCTCCCGACCGTTGACTGCCCAGCGCCACTGGATCCGCGCCATCAACCGCATGGTCAAGCTTTCACTGGCAGACGGCACGAAGCTCCGCGGACGCCTACTAGAGGTCAACGAAAATGACGTGCTGGTTGCCGAGCACCGCGAGCCGGCCAAGAAGGGCATGAAGGTCAAGGTGCTCGAACCTGCGACCCATGCATTTGAAAATATCCGCAAAGCAGTTGTCGATCCAGAACTGAACTTCGACGACGCGCTCTTGGACACTGTCGATACTGAAGATTTGGAGGGCTAAGCGTGGATATTGATATGAATGCGCTGCGCATCCTGGAAAAAGACCGCGACATCCCGATGGATGTCTTGATTCCAACCATCGAGTCGGCCCTGCTGCTGGCCTACAACAAGACCGAAGGCGCCATGCCTGGCGCTCGCGCGCATATTGAGCGCAGCAACGGCCATGTGGCGATCCTGGTGGAAGACCGCGATAACGCTGGCGTGCTGCTCGGCGAATTCGACGATACTCCTCACGGCTTCGGCCGCATTGCCGCTTCGACCGCACGCCAGGTGATCATGCAGCGCCTGCGGGAAGCAGAAGATGCGCAGGTCGTCGGCGAGTACGCGGCCCGTGTCGGCACCTTGATCTCCGGCGTCATCCAGCAGGGCTACTCCTCGCACATGGTGCAGGTCAAGCTCGGCGACCTGGAAGCGCTGCTGCCGCCGGTCGAGCAGTCGCCAGGCGAGAAGTACCAGCACGGCAACCGCCTGCGCGCCTACGTTGTCTCGGCCGAGCGCGGCAACAAGGGCCCGGCCATTACCCTGTCGCGCTCCCACCCGAACCTGGTTCGCCGGCTGTTCGAAATGGAAGTTCCGGAAATCGCTGACGGCACCGTCGCGGTCGAGGCGCTGGCCCGCGAAGCTGGCCACCGCACCAAGATCGCCGTGCGTGCAACCAAGGCCGGCGTCAACGCCAAGGGCGCCTGCATTGGCGAAATGGGAACCCGCGTGCGCGCTGTGATGAACGAGCTGAATGACGAAAAGATCGACATCGTCGATTACAACGAGGATCCAGCAAAATTCATCGCAGCGGCTCTGTCCCCGTCGAAAGTCATCTCGGTGGAGATCCTGGACGAAAGTGAACGCCGTGCCCGCGTGGTTGTCCCCGACTCCCAGCTCTCGCTGGCGATCGGCAAGGAAGGGCAGAATGCCCGCCTCGCAGCCAAGCTGACCGGTTGGCGCATCGACATCCTGGCCGCATCGGGCGGCAAGGAACCGCAGCTGTAAGCAGCTGCCGAAGAATTCCAGTTCAGCGTGCTGGACGCCTGGTTGCGTGTGAGCCACATCTCATGCGCGCTATGGCGTCCAAACGCGCTAGACTAGTAGATGGCTCGTAATAACTTGGGAAGGTGGCGACGGCGCTCGCATGAAGCTGCATCAGCAACGCACGTGCATTGGCTGTCGAACCGTAACCAATAAGAACGAGCTGCTCCGTTGGGTCCTCAAAGACGGTGCACCGCTGCGTGCGGTGAATCTGGATCTGCAAGGTTCCGCTTTCGGGCGGGGCGCTTGGACCCACGGGACCGAAAAGTGTGTGCAGCAAGCAGTGCAGCGCCGAGCGTTCGCGCGGACCTTCAGATCCGCGGTAGACGATTCGCAGGTACTGCAGGAATTCACTGCATACGAAGATCAGTTGGCAGCAAGCCAGCTATCTGGCAAACATGATGAAAGCGGGTCAGAAATCTGATGGCAACCCGATGAGTCGGCAATGCTGAGCGCACAACGATGAATTATCAGTTCTGCGTGATCCACCGTGCGACGGAAGAATTTCACGAATTACACAGCTGATCTGCCAGACCGCTGATCCAAAGATTTATCTTTTGATACCGGGGTTTGAGCAGATCACATCGACACAGGAGAGATGTGGCTAAACCCCGCGTTCACGAGCTCGCCAAAGAGCTCGGAATCACTTCAAAAGAAGCACTAACCAAGTTGCAGGACATGGGCGAATTCGTTCGTTCCGCTTCCTCGACCGTTGAACCACCCGTAGCGCGCAAGCTGCGCGACGCATTCCCGGGTTCGAACGGTGCCGCCAAGCCAGCAGCTGCGAAGCCAGCCGCCGCCAAGCCAGCGACCCCTGGAGCTCCAAAGCCGGCAGCTACCCCAGGTGCCTCGGCGCCGAAGCCAGGCGCCAAGCCGGCTCCGGCTCCTGCTGCACCAGCAGCACCTGCCGCTCCAACCGCGAAGGCAACCCCTGGCGCTCCATTGCCGGGTGCAGCCCCAGCACCGAAGCCAGGCGCCAAGCCGGCTCCAAAGCCAGGCGCTCCGCGCCCAGGCAACAACCCGTTCTCGTCCCAGCAGGGAATGCGCGGCGCTGAGTCCGGCGAACGCCGTGGCGGCGGCAGCCGCGAAGGCGGTCGTGCCCCACGTCCAGGCGCCCCACGTCCGGGCGGTCCACGTCCAGGCAACAACCCGTTCTCCTCGCAGCAGGGCATGCGCGGCGAAGGTGGCCAGGGCGGTCCTCGTCCGCCACGTGACGGCCAGCGCGGTCCACGTCCAGCTGGTGCTGGCGGTCCACGCCCGGCTCGCGACGGCCAGGGCGGCCCACGCCCGCCACGCGATGGCCAGCGCGGGCCACGTCCAGCCGGCGCAGGCGGCCCACGCCCAGCAGGCCAGGGCGCTCCACGCCCAGCTGGTGCAGGCGGTCCACGCCCAGGCGCCGGCACCACTGCAACTCCGCGCATGATGCCTAATCGCACCGATCGTCCAGCCCCAGCAGGCGGCGGACGTCCGGGTGCAGGTGCCGGCGGACGCGGTCGCCCAGGTGGCGGCGGCGGTGGCGGCACCGGTGGCGGCTTCCGCCCAGGCGCACCACGCGGCCGCGGTGGCGTTGGCGGCGCTTTCGGCAAGGGAGGCGCCGGTCGCGGCAAGCAGCGCAAGTCCAAGCGCGCAAAGCGCCAGGAATTGGAGCAGATGAGTGCTCCGTCATTGGGCGGCGTGAATGTTCCGCGCGGCACCGGTGACACCGAGATCCGTCTGCGCCGCGGCGCGTCGATCACCGATTTCGCTGACAAGATTGGCGCCAACCCGGCCGCGCTGGTGACCGTGCTGTTCCACCTCGGTGAAATGGCTACCGCAACCCAGTCGCTGGATGAGGCGACCTTCGAGGTGCTCGGTGAAGAGCTGGGCTACAAGGTGCTTGTCGTCTCCCCAGAGGACGAGGACAAGGAGCTGCTCGAAGGCTTCGGACTGGACCTGGAAGCCGAACTTGAGGCCGAAGGCGAAGACGTGCTCGAAGAGCGCGCCCCGGTCATCACCATCATGGGCCACGTCGACCACGGTAAGACCCGACTGCTGGATGCCATCCGCCAGTCGAACGTCATCGAGGGCGAGCACGGCGGCATCACCCAGCACATCGGTGCATACCAGATCAACCATGAGCACGAGGGCCGCCAGCGCGCGATGACCTTCATCGATACCCCGGGCCACGAGGCGTTCACCGCCATGCGTGCCCGCGGTGCCGAGGTCACCGACGTTGCAGTGCTGGTTGTCGCAGCGGACGACGGCGTCATGCCGCAGACCGTGGAAGCGCTGAACCACGCACAGGCTGCCGGCGTGCCGATCATCGTCGCAGTGAACAAGGTCGATAAGGAAGGCGCCAACCCTGACAAGGTCATGGGCCAGCTGACCGAGTACGGCCTGGTACCCGAGGAATACGGTGGCGACACCATGTTCGTGAAGGTTTCTGCACTGCAGAAGCAGGGTATCGAAGAGCTGCTGGACGCTGTCCTGCTGACCTCCGATGTCCTGGAGCTGAAGGCGAACCCGGACAAGTCCGCTCGCGGCGTGGCCATCGAAGCGAACCTGGACAAGGGCCGCGGTTCGGTTGTCACCGTCCTGGTCCAGTCCGGCACCCTCTGCGTTGGCGACACCATGGTGGTGGGCACCGCCCACGGCCGTGTGCGTGCAATGTTCAACGAGAATGGCGAGAACCTCGACGTGGCACTGCCATCGCGTCCGGTACAGGTCCTGGGCATGTCCTCGGTTCCGCGTGCTGGCGACGGCTTCCTGATCACCGAAGACGAGCGCACCGCCCGCCAGATCGCTGACAAGCGCGAGACCGCAGAGCGCAATGCCATGCTGGCCAAGCGCCGCAAGCGCATCACCTTGGAAGACTTCGACAAGGCTGTTGCCGATGGCAAGATCGATACCCTGAACCTGATCCTCAAGGGTGACGCTTCCGGTGCTGTCGAGGCACTGGAAGATTCGCTGATGAAGATCGAGGTAGGCGACGACGTGCAGCTGCGCGTGATCCACCGCGGTGTCGGTGCGATCACCCAGAACGACGTCAACCTGGCAACCGTGGACAACGCCATCATCATTGGCTTCAACGTCCGCCCAGCCGAGCGCGTGGCAGAACTGGCCGACAAGGAAGGCGTCGACATGCGCTTCTACTCGGTCATCTACTCCGCGATCGACGACATCGAAGCAGCGCTCAAGGGCATGCTCAAGCCGGAATACGAAGAAGTGGCCCTCGGTACCGCCGAGATCCGCCAGGTCTTCCGCTCCTCGAAGTTCGGCAACATTGCCGGTTCGATCATCCGCTCGGGCACTATCAAGCGCAATTCCAAGGCCCGCCTGGTACGCGACGGCAACGTCGTGGGCGACAACCTGTCGATCGATTCGCTGCGCCGCGAGAAGGACGATGTCACCGAGGTCCGCGAGGGCTTCGAATGCGGTATCGGCCTGGGGTCGTTCAACGACATCAAGGAAGGCGACATCATCGAGACCTTCGAGATGCGCGAAAAGCCACGCGACTAATTGCCGACAGGCAATTAGCAGTGTGACTCACTGATTCGTGGGCGTTTGACCGATAAGCTTTGGTCAAGCGCCCACGAGTTTTGAACCATTAGGAGAAAACCATGGCTGATTCAGCCCGCGCCGCACGCCTGGCTAAGCGCGTACAGGTCCTCATGGCCCAGTCGCTGCGCAACGTCATCAAGGACGAGCGCATCGACAACGTCACCGTGACCGATGCCCGCGTCACCAACGACCTGCAGCACGCTACGGTGTACTACACCGTCTTTGGCGATGACGAGATGAAGAAGGACATCGCCGCCCTGCTGGAAAAGCGTGGCGGCGCCCTGCGCAAGGAATTGGGCCGGAACCTGACCATCCGCCTGACCCCGACGCTGGCCTTTGTTGCCGACGAGATCCCCGAGGGCGCCTCGCATCTGGAGGAACTGCTGGCCAAGGCCCGCGAGAAGGATGCTGAGGTAGCGGCCCTGCGCGAAGGCAAGGACTTCGCCGGAGACCAGGACCCGTACAAGAAGGACGAGGACGGCGACGAAGCCTAAGCTTCGAAGCGCCAACCGGCACCGTCTGCCCATTCCCCGGACCTCGCGTGATCGCCAGGTCCGGGGAATTTCTTGCATTGAATTGGCCTAACCGAGCTGGCGTTCCGGGGATTCAGCATGGCGGTCAACGAGTTCCCGCAAAGTTCCTAGATGCTGCTTGAGTTCTTTGAAAGCTGCCGGGCTCAGAAGATCCTGCCAACGCCGTTCAATCCTCGCTTCGATATCGCGCGCCGCCAGTTGCGCTTTCCGACCGTACTCCGTGAGGACAACCAGTTGGGCGCGGGCATCTCGTGGGTCATGCTGACGTGCAACCAAGCCGATCTCTTCCAGTTGCCTGAGCAGATAAGCGGCACTTTGCTTTGCGATACCGGCAGCGTTGGCTAACTCCGTTAATCTGCTGCCCTGTTCCCCGATTCGCGCTGCAAGCCTTCCCTGGGCAATGGTGAAATTAAACCCGGCATCGTGCAGCGCCGTGACAATTTCTTCTTCGAAAGCGCGCTGGGCGATGAAGAGCAGGGTTCCGATGGACATTTCTTCTCGACCTTCTATTGACATGTTAGTCAGAATATCTCACTATTTAGTCAGAGTCTCTTACTACTTGGAGGTGTGACAGATGTTGGCCGAGGAAATGTGGGATGTCATCATCGAGCAGCGCTTGGAACTCTTCAAGATTTTGCAAGCACTGAGCCCGGAACAATGGGCGGCGCCTTCGTTGTGCCAAGGATGGAGCGTCCAGGACGTGGCGGCGCACGTCATCAGCGCACCGCAGCTAAACGCATCCTCCATGATGAAGCTGATGCCGTCTATGCTCAGGCACGGTTATAACGGGACGGTCCTGCGCGATGGGCAAATGCGGGGGAGAGCAGGCGCGTTTGCAATTCTTGAGCAGTACGAACGGTTCGCAACAATCAAACGAGGCCCATCGATGGTCAACGTGAAAGAAACCTTGACTGATACCTTGGTGCACTTCCAGGACCTTGTGCGACCCTTGGGAATCCGGCACATGATGCCGCCAGAAGCAGCGGTCGAAGTTGCTCAACGTCTGGGGCGGACGGGTTTGATGCTGGGCAGTCTCAACGTGATCCGTTCGGTGAAAATGATTGCCCGTGACGCCAGCTTCGAATCGGGGAAAGGGGAGCCGGTATTCGGGCCCATCGACGAGCTGGTAATGCTCAGGGCAGGGCGAACGCCACGCTGGGAAGCGCTTACGGGAGATGGCATCTCCATTGTCCGGGAGCTGCGGGAAAAGAAGGAAGCAAGGACGGATCCATAGCAGCCTAGCTGCAATGCCGTGAACTAGTGTCGCTGTCATGGCGTCTCCATGGGCACCGTCACGCGGTTTCGCTCGGGGCGGCGGCACCGCCTAGGACGCGGACAGCAGTCTGGAAATTTGAGACGGCTTGCGGGAGCTCTTTTTATTCCTGCCGAACTCCTACCGGGAATGCGAGCAATCAAGCGCACAGGCGCACAGGACTTCCTACGTGCCATCCTCTGGAACCGCAATTACCGCCGGACAGCTCGACGAATGCAGGCCCGTATTTTGGAGCGCCGAACGAGCGGATCGCAGTCCGCTTTGGTCACCTGCGCACGTCGATGCCTTTACCGAGCACGTCCCGGGACGATCTGTTTGACGCGGTCTCGGAATGGACGCGCTCTGGACGCTCGCAGGCTGATACGCGCAGAACTCGCGCCCTGCCGTGTGGCATTGGGGCCAGTAGACCCGGGGCGAGCTTGTGGGATAGCGTAGCCTTCACCAGCATAAGCCGAAACAGGGGTCCCGAGAATGCCAGAATTCATCACCGTGCTCAGTGCCACCGGCGGGAACAACGTCGGAATTGTCGTTCCAGATGACGTCGTTGCCGGATTCGGCCGTGGCAAGCGCGTTCCTGTCTTGGTAACCATTGACGGGGGATATAGCTACCGGAACACCATTTCATCGATGCGTGGCCAGTTCCTGATTTCCTTCAACGCTGAAACCCGCGCTGCCACGGGCAAGGGCGCAGGCGATGAGATCAGCGTGAAACTCGAATTGGATGAAGAGCCGCGGACCGTCGAAATTCCCGAGCCACTGGCCGTGCTGCTCTCCGCCGAGCCGCAGCTCCTTGAAGCGTGGAACAAGCTGTCCTACAGCAAGCAACGAGGCCATGTGGAGCCCATCGTGGCTGCCCGCGGCGAAGACACCAGGACGCGCCGGGTCGAGAAAGCTATCAAGGCGCTGCGCGACGAATAGGGTGCTGGTGAGCAAGGCTACTGCACGGTGAACTGCAGACGCTGCCAACCACTGGCGCCATTGGGCACAGGGTTGGCTTTCTCGCGGGTCTGCATCTTGCCCTGCGCATCATAGGCTCGCACCGACGCCGCATGCATGCCCGGTGCCGCGTCCTTCCACACGAAGCGCCACTGCCGCCATGTATCCAGCGACGCTTCGGCGGCCAGCTGCGCATCCTCCCAGGGGCCGTCATCGATCTGCACCTGCACGCGTGAAATGCCCCGGGTCTGCGCCCAAGCAGTTCCGCCCAAGACAACTTCCCCTGCAGGGACCTCGGCGAAGGGCCGAGGCGTGTCGATGCGGGAGGACATCTTGATGGGACCGCGTTCAGACCAGCCGCGGGTAGTCCAATAGGCGGCCTTGTCCTCGAAACGCGTCACCTCCAAATCAATCACCCATTTGGTGGCCGAGACATAGCCGTAGAGGCCGGGAACCACCATGCGCACGGGGAATCCGTGGTCGAAGGGCAGCGGCTCGCCGTTCATGCCGATAGCCAGCAAGGCCATCCGGTCATCGGTCAGCGCTTGTAGCGGTGTGGAAGCGCTGAAACCGTCATGAGAAGTCGAAAGCACCATATCGGCGCCGGCCTGGGGAACCGCGCGCTCCAGCACCTTGCGCAGCGGGTAGCCCAGCCACTTCGCGTTGCCTACCAGATCTCCTCCGACAGGATTCGATACGCAGGTCAGGGTCAGATACGTTTCCACGAGTTCCTCGCCCAGCAGCTCGTCGAAGCCGATGGTGAATTCATTCTCCACCATGCCGTGCACGCGCAAGGACCACTGGTTCGGGTCGATCTGCGGCACCGACAGCGCGGTGTCGATGCGGTAGAAATCCTGGTTGGGAGTAACGAAGCGGGGCATATTCGCCTCCTCTATTTGCACTCCTTCGGGCAGGGCCTTGGCCTTCGTCCGGGCCGCTGGCAGGCGCAGGGCGTTGCGGGCGGCGACAGCCATATTGCGTGTAGCGGAGACGGAGGTGGACACCGCGGTGGCCAGTGCCGCGGCCGCCAAGGACAGGACCGCGCCGCGCAAGAATATTCTGCGGCTTGGGCCGGCAGCTGCCGTGCCCTGGCCGGGTTCGGGGACGGTGGCTGTAGCCAGCCGGGCCAGCCAATGAAGAGCTCCGATGCCGGCGACTGCGCCCAGCACCGTAGGGACAACATCCAGCAGGCTGGTGGACGCGCGGGCGGCCACAGCGCTGGCAAGCACCAGCGCCAAAGCAATGATGGCGGTGCAGGCCAACGCGAAACTCCGCTTGGCCAGCAGGCCGATCAGGGCAGAGAGCACCGCTGCCGCCACGCCGATGGAAATGAACAGCGCCAGCTTGTCATTGGTCCCGAAGGTGGCGATGGCGAAGTCCTTGAGCCATGGAGGCGTCAAGTCGATGATGGCAGACCCCAGTGCGAAAAACGGCGAGGAAGCACTATTGAAAAATGCCGAGGCCAACTGGGCGACGGCAAACATGAGCGCTGCCGAACATATTCCGGCTACCGCGTGGAAAACGTAAACCCTGCTGCCGCGCTTGTTCTTGAAGCCCACTGCCACTCACCTCATGCGTTTCGTTCCATGTTCCCCTCCCTAATGCGGGGGAACAACCACTCACAGTGTTTTCGGAACGGGACGCACAGCAGATTGGAACCGGCTACAAGATTTTCTGCGATCTCATAGCGACTGCAGCATGATGGGATCCGTCGTCGGGGCGGGGGAGCCGGTGGCCGGCTCGACGGTGATCCCGAAATGAGTGATCCCCTGCATCGGATCGGAAACCATGATCATGCCGTTGGCATCGCTGCCCGTGAGCATTCCTGCCGGGACTGCGCCGTCGGCGGAAATCAGCCACAGCTCGTACCCTTTGTCGCTGGACAGCTCCGGCATGCCCGAGGTGGAAACCGCCATCAGTCCTTCGGCCGCGGAATAGGACAGCGTGATCGTTGCCCCGTCATCCAAGGTCTGCGTCTTGGACTTGGCATCGGGAGCCCCCAGGATCCGGGCGAGCTCTTCCTGATGTTCGGCCATGGCTGCCATTTTGCTTTCCAGCTCGCGCTGCTCGGAATTCTGCTGGATGGCCAAGCCGCCCAACGCCGCCGCTGCCAGTAGCAGGACGCCGGCGGCCAAGGCGAAGAAGCGCTGGTTGCCGCGCGGTGCCCCGGGCTGCGACGCCGGGGGCGTAGCCGGGGTATCGGATTCACGTTCCGCACCAGCCGTGGAGCCACTGGCGGGGGAGCTGCCCGAGGCAGGCTCCTGGTCCTGGACGGGCGGCAGCTGCTCGGTGGCGCGGATAGCTGCCATGACATCGTTCTTGAGCCGTGCTGGGGGAGCAACCGGCTGCGCTGCCAAGCCGAGCAGTCCAGCAGTTTCCTGCAAGGCATCCAGCTCGTGGCGGGCCTGGGCGGCATCTGAGTCCTGGTGCGCGAGCTTGCCGCGGTCCTCGTCTCCCAGAGCTTCCAGGGCGAAGCTGTCGGTCCGCTCGTTCTCATGCTTTTCCATTACGCCACTCCCATCAGTTCTCGAAGCTTGCCCATGCCATCGCGTATTCGCGTTTTAGCGGTTCCCACCGGTACTTTCAGCAGCTCAGCGACTTCCAGGTGGGTGTATCCGCCGAAGTAGGCCAGCTGTATGGCTTCGCGTTGCGGTGCGCTGAGCTGTTGCAGTGCCCGGGCAACGCGTACGGTCTCGTCGTGCAAGATGGCGTTCTCTTCCACGTCTTCGTAGCTGTCCTGGAATTCCTTGATTCCAATGCGCAGATCCCGGGCTTGGCTCGCTTGGCTGGAGCGCACCCGGTCCACGGCTCGGCGGTGGGCTATGGTCAGCAGCCAGGATGCAGCGGTTCCGCGGGACGGATCGAAGCGCTTGGCCTGCTGCCACGCTTCGACGAATACTTCCTGGGTGACCTCTTCGCTCTGCGCCTGGTCGCGAAGCACCCGCAGCACGAGGCCGAAGACCCGCGATGCCATGGCATCATAGAGCGATTCGAAGGCAGATTCGGCCCCCAGCGCGACCTGCCGCAACAAGTCGTCTGGCGTTTGCACGGAATCGTCTTCTATGGCGTCGAGTCTATTGGAACTCATGAATCCTAGAGTCTCATGCATTTGTGCCTCAGCGGCGCTCTGCGGTGGCGTGGCGTTCGGGAAATAGCTGGGCTGAGGGAACCACGTTCCCGCAGCACCGGCGAAGGTGGTGCATGGAAGGTATTCCACGCACCACCTCCATGCCGGCGGACCTGCTGTTTCCGGGGGTGCTACTTCTTGGCCGGCGGCATCAGGACGGTGTCCACCAGGTACACGGTCGCGTTGGCGGTTTGCACGCCGCCGCAGATGACCGAGGCCCCGTTGACTTCCAGATCATCACCGCTGCCGGTGACTTCAAGATCCTCGCCCTGGACCGTTTTGTGGGTTCCGGGAAGATCAGCCGGTGCGATCTGGCCGGAAACCACATGGTAGGTCAGCACGCTGGTCAGGGTGTCGGCGTCCTTGGCCACTGCTGCCAAGTCATCCTTCGGAATTTCGGCGAAGGCGTCATCCACCGGTGCGAAGACGGTGAATTCGCCGCCGTTGAGCGTATCGACCAGGTCCACGTCCGGGTTCAGCTCACCGGAGACCGCCGAGGTCAGCGTGGTCAGCAGCGGGTTATTCGAGGCGGCGACGGCTACTGGATCCTGCGCCATGCCTTCTACCGAGCCATCACCGGTCGGGACTGCTTCGGCGTAGGCTGCGCAGCCTGGGCCAACGAGATTTCCGGCTGGATCCATGGCCGACTCGCTGGCCATCGGAGAGCTGCTTTCCGAAGCGGAAGCGGTGGGCGATTCCATGGTTTCCGAACCTGTCGAGCAGGCGCTCAGTCCCATGGCGGCGACTGCGATGAGCCCGAAGACTCCAGCGGCTTTGCTGTATGTGCGCTTCATGATTTTCTCCTTGCTTCGCCGCGACTATTGTCGTCGGTTCCTTTCCTGTCCGTGCGGAGCAGGCTGTCATGGAGCATTCGGTGCCGGATGCCTGGCGGATTGGAATCCCGTCAAAATAATTTTCCAGTCCCTCTGTGACGCGGCGTCCGGGCGGGTCTGCAGCCACGCTATCGGAGGGGGATTGGTCCGCACGTGGGATCTGCCACGCTTGGAACCCGCGGCAGGCTTATTCTCTGCACAGCCCATATACTGGAAGGCGTGAGTAAAGCCGGGCAGAACACGCAAGAGCAGGCATCAGGCCTCGTATTAGTCGACAAAGACCAGGGAATGACCTCCCATGACGTGGTGGGCCGCATCCGCCGACTCGCTGGGACCAGGAAAGTCGGCCATGCCGGCACTCTGGACCCGATGGCCACCGGCGTGCTGGTGATCGGCGTGAACAAGGCAACCCGCTTGCTGACTTACATCGTGGGCCACGACAAGACCTACACCGCCACCATCCGCCTGGGGCAGAACACCGTCACCGACGATGCCGAAGGCGAGATCATTTCCGAACGCATCGCAGCAGCTGTCAGCGACGAGGACATCGAACGCGAGGTGGCCCGGCTGCGCGGCGACATCCAGCAGACCCCGAGCTCGGTCTCGGCCATCAAGGTCGATGGCAAGCGTTCCTACGCCCGCGTGCGCGCCGGCGAACAGGTGGAGCTCAAGGCCCGTCCGGTGACCATTTCGCGTTTCGAGATCCACGAGGTGCGCCGCGAAAATGGCGGCAAGATCCTCGACGTGGACGTCACCGTCTCCTGCTCATCCGGAACCTACATCCGTGCGCTGGCCCGCGATCTGGGCGAAGCATTGAACGTGGGCGGGCATCTCACCGCGCTGCGCCGTACCGAGGTGGGCCCGTACAAGATCGAGCTCACCCGCACCTTGGAGCAGTTGGCCCAGGAATTCGAGATCCTCCCCATTGAAAAGGCTGCCGCTGCGCTGTTCCCCAACCGCACGGTCAGCGTCGACGAAGCAGTCGAGCTGTCGTTCGGCCGCACCGTCCCCGCCTCGCACTTGAGCATGGACATCGCCGAGGGCCAGACCGTTGCCGCGTTCGCGCCCAACGGCGTGCTCGTCGCGTTGCTGGAAGACAAGGGCGACAAGGCCCGTACCGTCTTGGTCTTCACCGCCAAGTAATCCCGAAAGGACCTGGCTTGATTGCCCTGAATGGATTCTTCATCGCCGGCGCGGTGGTCTGTGCGCTGGCGTTTCTGGTGGCAGTGATTGCAACAGCAATTCGCAAGCACCCGGATGACTGGGCGCTGATCGGCGCGGTGGCCACCGAGCTGTTCCTGATTGCCTACGGCATTGCGGCGGTGATCCGCCAGGCTGGCGGCAATGCGGTGCAGGGGGACCCGGTGGAATTCTGGGGCTACTTCATCACGGCGCTGGTCATGCCGCCGATCGCCTTCTTCTGGGCCATCAGCGAGAAGAGCCGCTGGTCCAACGCCGTGCTGGCCGCGTCAGCCGCGGTCACTTTCGTTATGGTGTTCCGCATGGAACAGATCTGGCAGTAGGAGTACCCCATGGGTGAAAAGCAGCGCAACTCGCGCATCATGCAGGCCGCCGAGGCCCGCAGCGCCAACAAGGCCCCCAAGCCGAGCCGGTCCACCGGCCTGGGCCGCGTGATCATTGCCGTCTACGGCATCCTAGCTCTTGCGGCGACGGTCCGCGCGGTCTACCAGATCATGAGCAAATTCGACGAGGCTCCGATCGCGTACAGCCTGTCGCTGGTTTCCGGCCTGATCTACATCCTGGCCACGTTCTCGCTGTCCTCGGCCAAGCGTGGCGCCTGGCTGGTCTCGCTGTATGCGGTAGCCATTGAATTGGTGGGCGTGATCGTCGTGGGAATCCTGTCGCTGACCCACCCCGAAGAATTCGCGCATCCATCGGTGTGGAGCGGTTTTGGCGAAGGGTACGGATACGTTCCGCTGGTTCTGCCGCTCATCGGCTTGTGGTGGCTGTACCGTAACCGTAATGAGCGTCACGTCTAAAGACGTGCAAGAATTACCTCGGTGGGTTTTCCATCCACCGCAGCAGAATTTCTGAAGGAGCAAAGTGCACTATTGGAAGGGCTTGGATGCCGTCCCCGCGGATATGGCGCCCACTGTCGTGACCATTGGCAACTTTGACGGTGTCCACCTGGGCCACTGCGAAGTGCTGGATGCAGCTGTCACACAGGCCAAAGCGCGCTCTGCACAATCGGTGGCAATCACTTTCGACCCGCACCCGGCGCTGGTGCACCGTCCCGAGAGTGCTCCTGAATTGATCATGGGCATCGCCGACCGCATCGACACCCTGGCTAGCGTTGGCCTGGACGCCACGCTGATGATCCACTACACCCTGGAATTTGCGGATCAAAGCGCTGAAGAGTTCGTCCGTTCCATCATCGTGGAGAAGCTGAACGCCGTAGCCGTCGTTGTCGGGCACGATGTGCGGTTCGGCCGCGGCAATTCCGGAGACTTCGGCTACATGCAGGAGCTGGGAGCCAAATACGGTTTCGAGGTCATCGGCGTTGAAGACGTGGGGGATAAGCGGCGCTTGTCTTCGACCTGGGTGCGCGAGGAACTGGCGGCTGGCAACGTTGAGGCCGCCGCCGCGATCCTCGGCCGGCCGCATCGCATGCGCGGCGAAGTAGTGCATGGCCACGCCCGCGGACGCGAGCTGGGATTCCCCACCGCAAATCTGGATCCCGAAGCCACCGGGATCATCCCTGCCGATGGCGTGTATGCCGGCTGGGTCATTGATGAGGCCGAGGTGCGTTGGCCGGCGGCAATTTCCGTTGGCTCGAACCCGACCTTCGATGGTGTCTCCCGCGTGGTCGAGGCGCATGTGATCGACCGTCCCGAAGAAGGGGTGGAAGATTTCGACCTGTATGGCCAGCAGATTGTCGTCGAGTTCATTTCCCATCTGCGTCCGATGGTCGCCTACCGCGGCATCGAAGCCTTGATTGAGCAGATGACCGAGGATGTCGACCAGGCCCGTGCGGTACTGGCTGCCGAACGCCACTAGGAATCATGGCTGAAATACCTTCGTTGCCGCAACGCGCCTTCGTTGTGGGAGCACAGCGCCGCGAAGAATTGGCATCGGCGTTCCAGTCGGATGCCGAAAGCTATGACAAGATCCGTCCTTCCTATCCCCAGGAAGCGCTGGATTTCACGTTGCAGCACCGACCGGCAACTGCGGTGGATATCGGTTGCGGTTCGGGGATCTTCACCGAGCAACTGGTTTCTGCAGGCTTGGAAGTCACCGCCGTAGATCCGTCCGCGGACATGCTCTCGGTCCTGTCCAAGCGCCTGCCGCACATCGAGGTGGCCTGCGCTGCTGGTGAAGCTACCGGTTTGGCCGCTGACAGTTTTGATCTGGTGACCTATGCGCAGGCATGGCATTGGGTTGACCACCCGCAAGCCAGTGCCGAAGCGGCGCGCTTGCTCCATGACGGCGGTTGGCTGACGTTGCTGTGGAACCAGCTGGATGTCACCGTTCCCTGGGTGCACCGCTTGGCACGGATCATGCATGCAGGCGACGTGCACCGGCCCGAGCTGGAGCCGCCGCTGGGACCGCAGTTCCAGAAGCCGGAGCATGGCATCTGGCATTGGTCCATGGAGCTGGACTTCCACGAGATTATCGAGCTGACCAAATCACGCAGCTACTACCGCAAGTCCTCGGACACCACGCGGGCCAAGGTCGAAGCGAACCTGGCATGGTACTGGCATGAGCATTTGGGGCATGAGCCAGATAAGAAGGTGCAGGTGCCGTATCTCACCCATGCTTGGAGGTCCCGCCGGCGTCCCCGTCGGTGATATGATTGACGATGGTTCTCGCTGCAGTCCGCGGTTGCGAGTTTCCCCTGTGAATGCCTCGGCGTTCGCACTGACTTATGAACGCGGTCCAACTCTAGGAGTTTGTTATGGCATTGGATGCCACTATCAAGAACGAAATCATCAAGGCTTACGCTACCCACGAGGGTGACACCGGTTCGCCTGAGGTTCAGATTGCCGTCATGTCCCGCCGTATTTCGGACCTGACCGAGCACCTGAAGATGCACAAGCATGACCACCACACCCGCCGTGGCCTGATGGCTCTGGTTGGTCGCCGTCGTCGTATGCTCGGCTACCTGAAGAACACCGACATCGAGCGTTACCGTTCGCTGATCGAGCGTTTGGGCCTGCGCAAGTAGTCCTTGGCTTCAGAGCAAGAAAATCCCCGCCTCCGTCTCAGGAGGCGGGGATTTTTCTTGTCCGGCAGGGGAAGATCCGCTTAGCCGCGGTTGGGCGCGAGCGCTGTCCGCGCTGCTCCAAGCGGCGTCGCGTCACCGCTTACTCTGCCTTGGCCTCAGTTTCTGCTTCGGCTGCCGCGGCCTCTTCGGCCTTTTCCTGGTGGATCACCTCGGCCAGGAGCTTCTCCATCTCCTTCGCGACCCCGGCTGCGGACGCCGGGTTCTGCCCGGTCACCAGTCGTTCGGAGACTTGTACATTTTCTTCGAAGTTATCGGCGGCGATATGCGTAGCGCCTTGCTCGGTGAGCTTGTCTGCGAGGAAGAACGGAATGATCTTGTCCTTGCCGACGGCCACCTCTTCGTCGTTGGTGAACGCTGCAACGGTCTTGCCGCTCAGGAGCTTCAGGCCATGATGCAACTCGACATCCAGTAGTCCAGCTGGTCCGTGGCAGACGGCGCCGACGACGCCACCCTTGTTGTAGATGTCGCTGACCACCTTCTGCAGGCCAGCATTGCCTGCGAAGTCCCACATGGTGCCGTGGCCACCCACGAGATACACCGCGTCGTACTGCGCAGGATCCACCACCTCGACACGTGCCGTGTTGTACAAGCCGGCACGGGTTGTCTCGTCTTGGGTGAATTGCACCTGGATCGGGTCATCCTGGTCCACCGTGTCGCGCGGGGGCTGTCCGCCCTTGATGGACGCAAAGTCGACGAAGTGCCCGGAATCCCGGAACACCTTCCATGGGTGCGCGGCCTCGGCGACGTTGTAACCGGTAGGCTCCTTGTCCTCGCCGATTTCGGAAACGCTGGTCAGGACCATGAGGATTTTCTTCAAGGTGTGCTCCTTTCGCATTCGTCCTTCCACCCTTGTACAACCTGCAGGCTGTCGCAAGGGGGACGCACAAGTTGCCAGCATGTTGTGCGGAACCATGCACCAAGATGTGAGCTAGCGGAACCTTCCCTGGCCTGCAATTCCATGTGACGTTGGCGTGCAATGACAACGAATCCTGCGCGCAAAGCCAACACCCCAGGTGCGGACTTTGCCAGAATGAATGCACCCGCCGGGCGGCCGCCCGCCTTGCTTCCAGAAGGTTGCACAGGCCATCCGCCACGGGTCCCTGTCGAAAGGAATGCATTCGTGAACACAGTCTCCCTGACCTGATTATTTTCAACGGCACCATTCATACGCTGGATCCGCGAGACAGCATCGCCACAGCGATGGCGGTCAGTGAAGGAAAAATCGTCGCGCTTGGCGATGATGCCTTGGAGCTGCGCGGGGAAGAAACGGAGATGATCGATCTGGGCGGGTCCGCGATCATGCCCGGGCTGATGGATGTGCACAACCATCACATGCTTGCCGGGCAGATGGACCTGTTCGAGCTCAACGTGGCGCCGTCGCTCACCCTCGATGAGTTCCTGGAAGCCGTAGCGGCATGGTCGCAGAAGCTGGACGCGGACCAGTGGGTTATCGGCGGCAGCTGGGGCTCGAGCCTGTTCAGCGAGCTCAACACACCCCAGGCGCTGGAGCGGCTGGATGAGGCCACCGGTGGACGGCCGGCCTTGTTCAAGGACGATGCAAAGCACAACCGGTGGGCGAACAGCCGCGCAATGGAATTTGCTGGCATCACCGATGCGACCGTTGACCCCGACGGCGGGAAAATCATGCGGGATGCCGAAGGGCGTGCCACCGGTGTGCTGCTTGAAGCCGCCGGAGTCATTGTCGAGCAGGCACGCGAGAGCTTGAGCCCGACACCGACCTCGCAAGTGGCCGAAGCCGCTGGACGAGGCATGGAAATACTGCATTCCTACGGCATCACCGGATTCCAGGATGCCGCCGCCTCCTTGCAGCTAATGCAGGCATTGAAAGAATTGGACGATGCGGGGAACCTGCACGCCTGGGTGGTCACCAGCATGCAGGCCAACGACTTCATTTTCGGAACCCATCCGCTGGGCGAGGGGATCATTGCGCAGCGTGAGCCAACCAGGTCCGCCCACCACCGTCCGGATTTCATCAAGATCTTCCTCGACGGCGTCCCTCCGGCCGGTACCGGAGCCTTCATCGAACCGTATCTGGAGGGCGTGGGTTTCCCGGAATGCCATTGCGGCAGCACGACCATGCCGCCAGAAGAACTCGAAGGCTGGCTGATGAGCACAGCAGTGCGGGGCATTTCAGCAAAGATCCACTGCACCGGCGATGCCTCGGTGCGACTGGTCCTGGACACTATCCAGAAGGTGCGCGAGGCTGGCTTAAGCGAGCCGAAGTACCATATCGCCCATGGCCAGTTCATTCACCCGGACGACCTGCCGCGCTTTGCAGAATTGGAAGTCACCGCGGACATCTCGCCGTCATTGTGGTTCCCGGGGGTGATCGCCGAAGCGATGAAACTGGTCCTTCCCGCCGAACGGGCATCCAGGATGCACCCGAACAAGACCTTGCTGGCCAGCGGGGCGCTGATTGCCGGAGGCTCGGACTGGCCGGTGAGCGTCTCTCCGAATGCCTGGGAGGGAATCTACGGGTTGATCACCCGCAAGGATCCTACCGGGGCGTTCCCCGGAACCCTCTGGGAAGAGGAAGCGGTGACCTTGGCTGATGCCTTGCGCATCTACACGATCAATTGCGCCAAGGCCATGGGGCTGGAGGAACTGACCGGATCGCTGGAAGTAGGCAAATCCGCCGACTTCATCATGCTCTCGGCGGACCCGTTCGAAGTGGCCCTCGACCAGTTGCCGCTGATCACTGCGCAGCAAACCTGGTTCAGCGGGCAGAAAGTCTATGACCGTCTTGAATCCTTGAGCGTGCCGGTGAGCTAGACGCAGGCCCGGTAAGCTGAAAGCCGCCCAGACGCCAAGAGCCCCAGCTGGTGTCCGTGATCCTTTCCGGATCATGGACACCTGCTGGGGTCGAGCGAGTTTTGCCGCTTGTTGTGGAGGCTAGACAGCCAGCTTCCGGCGGATGAAGCCCGATGTCTGGTCAACCACGATGATCAAGAGCAGGACGATGATGATATGCGTGAGCATCGTATCGAACTGGAAGGACTTGATCGCCTGGTTGATGAGCAGGCCGATGCCGCCGGCGCCGACCAGGCCCAGAACCAGCGAGGAACGGACATTCACATCGAAGCGGTACAGCAGCAGGCCAACGAACTGCGGGATGACCAGTGGCAATGATCCATGAGCCAGCTGCTGCAGTCGTGATGCGCCGGTGGTGGACAGTGCCTCTTGCGGACCCTGATCGGTTTCTTCCAGGGATTCGGCCCAGAGCTTTCCCATCACGCCGGTGTTGTGGCAGATCAACGCCAGCACACCGGCGAACGGACCCAGGCCCACCGCGGTGACGAAGATCAGTGCGAAGACGATATCGGGTACTGCACGGAAGAACGACAGGATGCTGCGTGCGGTTTGGTAGGCCAGCGGATGCGGCGTCGTTGTCCGGCAGGCCAGCACGGCGAGCACCAGGGCCGTGGGAATGGAGAGGGTGGTGCCCAGCAGGCCGATCCACAAGGTGACCAGCGTTGCCTCCAAGCCAGGTCGGATGACTTTGTCCCAGCTCAGATCCGGCGGGAATGCATCGCTGATGAAGCGTGCCATACCGCGCCAGCCTTCCACGAGCAGCGCCGGATCGAAGTCAGTTCCGGTGATGGCCAAGTAGTGAAGGACGGCAATCACGGCAATTCCGGTTGCCCAGAGGGTGCGGCGGGTCGTCTTGTGCGGATCCTTGGGCAGTGCCGGTGCCGTCTTTGCCGCGGCCTTGTGCGAAGTTCGTTCCACTGCCTGCTCCTTGACGCGGCTTGGGGTATGGAGGCTCATGCTGCAATCCTTTCGGGGGAGTAGAGAACATCCAGGAAGTCGGTGCTGAGGTTCTGTACGGGGCCGTCGAAGGCGATGCGCCCGTGCAGCAGCCCGATGGCGCGGTCTGCGTACCTCTGGGCAAGCACTGGCTGGTGCAATACCGCTGCCACAGCGAGGTTTTCTTCGTGCGCCAGGGTAGCGAGCAATTCCATGATGTTCTCGGCCGCATGCGGGTCCAGGGCGGAAACCGGCTCATCGGCAAGCAGCACCGAGGCACGCTGGCACAGTGCCCGGGCGACGGCTACACGCTGCTGCTGTCCGCCAGATAGGCGTCCGACCTTGTCCAGTGCCCGGTCAGCCATGCCAACCCGGTCCAGGCAGGCCATCGCTTCTTGGCGCAGTTCTCGCGAAAAGAACGCGGGGGAGAGCGATCCCAGGCCGGAGACGCGGGACAGGGCACCGGCGCAGACGTTGTCCAATGCCGTGCGGCGGGGCACCAGGTGGATCTTCTGGAACACCATGGCTGCCCGGGATCGCGCACGGGCCAGGTCGCGGCCATGCAGATCAGCGAGGTGGACGCCATCCAATTCGATGCTTCCAGTGTCCGGATTGGTCAAACCGGCGACGCACTTGAGGGTGGTGGATTTTCCGGAGCCATTGGCACCCAGGAACGCCACGAGCTCGCCGCGGTTGACGGAGAAATCGACGTCATCAAGCACGCGGCGCTGGTTGAAGGTCTTGGCCAGGGACTTCACCGAGAGGGCTGGGCCGGTATTCAGCGTAGTGTTCATCGCTAGATGTCATCCTCGGTGAGACCCATTTTGGATGCCAGGTCGAACAGTGGTGCGTAGGTCTCCTTGGTGACTTCCAACAGCGGGCCTGGAGGGGAGACATCCAGGAAGGCACCGACCTGTGCGATGTCTTCCTTGGGCAGGTTCAGCAGCGCGTCCTTGACGGCCTTCTTCAATTCAGGGTCGGCATCTGCGCTGATGGTGATCGGGTCATTTGGGATGGGGTCCGACGTCCAGATCTGGCGGTAGTCCTCCGGGTTGAAGGTGCCTTCTTCTTCGGCGACTGCCTGGGTCTGCGAGTTGAGCTGGGCTGCGTCGACGGTTCCGTTGGTCAGGGCGAGCAGTGCTTCGGGATGGCCACCTGCATAGTTCAAGTTGACCTCCGACTCGGGAATGCCAGCAGTCTTCAGCGCGTAGCGCGGCAGGACATCTCCGGATGTCGAGCCGACGCCGCCCAACGCGAAGTCCTTTCCGCGCAGATCCTCGAGGGTCTTGATCTCTGAATCCTTGGCCACCCAGATGCCGCCGGTGTAGGTGCTCAGTTCGCCTTCGGAGGTGCCGAAGGATACAAGCGGTTCAGCTCCAGCCTGCTGGCTGGCGAACACGTATCCCACGGGGCCGAATTGGCCCAGGTCCAGTTTTCCATTGCGCATTGCCAGTACTTCTGCGGCGTAGTCCTCGACAACTTGCACCTCGACTTCGCAGCCGAGCTCGCGTTCCAATGCGTCGGCGAGCACGCCGTAGGCAGGTTCCAGCTTGGCAGGGGCCTCATAAGGCTCGATGCCGAAATTGATCGGGCCGTCGGCGCAGAACGCCGGGGTCTCGGAATTGGCCTGCCCATCTGCCTGGGCGGACCCGCAGGCGGTGAGGGCCAGCAGGCCCAGCGAGACGGCAGAGAATTTGATCATCGGGGAGATCTTCATGGTTTGCTCCAAGTGTTCTGTTGCTGCGTTAGGCGGTGATTGGGGAAGCAGTCGCCGGGAGGGCGATTTCGTTGACGTTCTTATCGGCCAGGCCGAAGGACAGGGTCATGCCGACACCGGCGGTGACGGAGACGATGGTGATGGCGTCGGCAACATTGCGGACCAGCAAGGGGCCGATAGCGCTGGACGCGTAGATTCCTTGCCAGCGTTCAAGCACTTTCAGCTCGGTGCCACGCAGGTAGCCGCCGATAGCCGAGTGCAGGGTCTGCGAGGTGGATTCCTTGAGGAAGGGAGTTTGGGTTGCGGCGTAGCTGTGGGAATCTCCCAGGAGCAGGGTGCCGTCGGGCCGTTGGGTGAACATGACGTTCGCCTGGATGTCCAGCAGCTCGGGGTGTTCGGCGAGGACTTCAGCCTGAAGGGCCTTGGCCGCCGGCACCTCGGTGAAGGCTTCGTAGCGCAGCATGGAGGTGGCAGTAAGCACTGCAGGCTTCAGCTCCAGGTCCTCGGATGCTTCTGCGCGGAGCATCTGCAGTGCACAGCGGGTGATCTGGTGCTCTTGCGCGACCTGCGGGAAGAGGTAGTCCACGTCGTGCCCGACGCAGATGAAGACCTGGTCGGCCTCGAAGCTGCCGCGATTGGTTTGCACGCTGGCCCGGCGTTGCTTGCCGGCACCGAACCCCAAGGCGCTGGTGTTGAACTGGACGCTGCCAGCAACGTGGGCATCAACCCACTGGGCCAGCTTGGCTACCGTGGTGCGCGGATCGACCCGGAGATCATCACGCAGGAACGCTCCGCCGAGGATGCCTTCTGCGCCTTCGCGTCCGAGCTGTTCGGCGACGTCCTGCGCGTTGAGCATTTCGACCTGGCCGGTGTCGCGGCGCGCGGACAGCTCGCGCAGCACCTGCAATTCTGTTTCCGTCGTGGCGACCACAACGGCACCCGATTCAACGGCCCAGAAACTGGCCCGTTCAGCGTAGTCGAGCCATAGTGGGCGGCCCGACTGCGCGAGGTCGTAGAGTTCTCCGGACTGTGCGGTGATGCAGCAGTGGCCGAAGTTGCGGACCGATGCACCGACGGCCTCATGGTCGCGGTCGATGACGATGACGGACAGGCCTGCGTCCAGGGAACGGGCGGCATGGGCCATGCCGACAATGCCTGCGCCGATAACCAGCACGTCTGCCTGGTTAGTGCCTGGTTGGGTTTGCGGGGAAGTTTTTTCGTTGCTCACGACAGTGATCATCCATGCTCGAAAGACAGGGAATCAAGCCAGATCTGCACTTGTCTGTACAAGTTTTCCAAGTGTTCAGAATGAGGCCCATTCGTTCATATTCAGTTCACCAAAATGTCACATGAATCGCTGATTTATCGGTGAAACGGCTTGTATGATCAAGTGGTGATGGAGAACAAGAAGCAACCCAAGTACCAAGCTCTCACCACCTGGTTGCGGCAGGAAATCGCGGCCGGCACCTGGCATGAAGGAGACGTCCTGCCCAGCGAGTCCGAGCTCTGCGCACGGGCTAATGCCTCGCGCGGCACGGTTCGGCATGCACTCGCCCAGTTGCGATCGGAGGGACTCATCGCCGGCGGGCAAGGCAAGCCGCCTATCGTGGCGCAGCAGGTTCAATCCCAATCGTTCACCACGTTCATGTCCTTCACTGACTGGGCGCGTTCCATCGGCTTGGAAGCTGGGCAAGACACCAGGGAACTGGCGCAGCGCCGGCCCGAAGCCTTCGTATCCGAGCAGCTTGAACTCGACGAAGACGCCAAGGTGGTGCAGCTCCTGCGCCTGCGTTTGCTCGACGGGAGCCCGGCGATGCTGGAGCGGACCAGCTTTCCGCAAGAAGTTGGCCGGTTGCTCTTCGACTTCGATACGGACAGCGGGTCGATTTTCGAGTACCTGCGCGAACAAGGGGTTGACCTTTACCGCGGAAAGCACACCATTGATGCGGTGGCGGCCGATGAAGTGGACGCGCAGCTGCTCGGCGTGCCCGTCGGCGCCCCTCTGCTGCGCGAGCAGCGCGTGACGTCTTCCAAATCGGGGCAGAAACTCGAGTTCTCCGATGACCGGTATCTGCCCCACCTTGCCAACTTCACCATTGAAAACACCAGCGAGCAGCGTGCCTCATTAAGCCGTGTGCGAAGCATTGCTGGCTGAAACAGAAAACACGACGAAAAGAGAAGAAATGTTTGAACTCATCGCCTGCGATATGGCTGGAACGACCATTGACGAGCATGCCGACGTCTACCGGGCATTGGAGAATGCTGTGCGCGAATTCGGCGTCGAGGTCAGGGAAGAAGACCTGCAGCATTGGATGGGCGCCGAAAAGAAGGAAGCGATCAAGGCGCTGATTGAACTCGGTGGCGGCAGCGCGAGCGATGAGCAGGTTCAAGCGCAATTCGACCGTTTCCGCGAGCTGCTGCTCGGTTATTACCAGGAGAACCCGCCCGTTGCCCTGCCAGGAGTCGTCGAAGCGCTGCAGCACTTGGCTGCCAGTGGCACGAAGATCGCATTGACCACGGGTTTCTCACGCGATGTCGCCGATATCATCCTTGACGGCCTGGGCTGGAAGGTGGGTCCTGGCGAGCTTCTGGATGCTGTGGTTGCCGGGGATGAAACCGCCGCCGGGCGCCCCGCTCCGTACATGATCCATCGCGCCATGGAACTGACCGGAGTCCGGGATGTAGCCACGGTCGTTGCCGCCGGGGATACCGCCAATGATTTGCTGGCCGCCCACCATGCGGGAGTCAATGGGATCGGCGTGCTTACCGGCAAACTGGGCCGCGAGGACCTGGAGCGGCACCCGCATGCCGCCATTCTCGAGTCGGTCGCAGAGCTGCCAGAGTATCTTGCGGCCATCGAGTCCGAGGCTGCCTAGTCCCTTGCGAAAATTTTGCAATGCGGAAGATATGTTTCGTTTCGCCGTGAAATGAGGGATAAGCTGGGCTCTAGTTGGAACATCCCATTGAGATGAAAGAGAGTCGTCATGAGCAAGACTGTTCTTCAGCGCCATCTGTTCGGACCAGGTCCCTGCAACCCGTACCCAGAAGCCACAGCGGCACTGGGCCTGCCGCTGCTGGGACATTTGGATCCGGAGTTCATCGCCCGCATGGACCGCGTTGCCGATGGCTTGCGCACTCTCTGGGGAACCAAGAACTCCCGCACCCTGCCGCTGAGCGCGACGGGATCAGCCGGCATGGAAGCCGCGTTCGTGAACACCATCAATCCGGGCGACGTTGCGGTGATCGCCATCAACGGCCTGTTCGGCGAGCGCATGTGCGAAGTTGCCTCGCGCGTTGGCGCGGAAGTGGTCCGCGTTGAGCATGAATACGGAACTCCAATCGACGCCGAACGCGTTGCCGCAGCGCACCCGAACCCAACCGTCATTGCCGGCGTGCATGCCGAAACCAGTACCGGCGTTGTTTCCAATATTGCCGCGCTCGGAGCAATCAAGGGCGACGCCCTTCTGATCACCGATGCAGTGACTTCCATTGGCGGCATGCCAGTGCTGGCAGATGAATGGGGCATCGACGTCGGCTATGCAGGCACGCAGAAATGCCTCGGCGTGGCTCCCGGCCTGGCGCCATTCACGATTTCGGACCGCGCTTTCGAACGCCGGGTCCAGAAGCCGCAGTCCTGGTACCTGGATCTGGGCTTGCTCGGAGGCTACGCCACCGGTTCCACCGGAGGGCAGCGCACCTACCACCACACCGCGCCGGTCGCGATGGTTGCTTCGCTGGAGGCGGGCATCGACCGGATCATGGCCGAGGGCCTGGAAGCAGTGACTGCTCGCCACCAGGAAGCTGGCGGGTTGCTGCAAGCTGGCTTGCAGGAAATGGGCTTGGAGCTCTTTGCCCAGGAGGGGTTCCGCCTGCCGCAGCTGACCACCGTCTACGTTCCTGAAGGCGTTGACTCTGCGAAGGTCCGCGGCTACCTGCTTGACCGCTTCAATATTGAAATCGGCGGCGGCGTGGGCAAGTACGCGAGCACCGTGTGGCGCATCGGCATGATGGGCCCCAACGCGAATCCGGGGTCGGTGGCGTTGCTGCTGTCCGCGCTGAAAGAAGCGATCGCCAAGGCCTGATCGCCCACTTTTGCTGTCGAGGGACCCGCCGGGATTTGTCCGGGCGGGTCCCTCGACCTTTTCGCGGATGCTTGCCGCGTCTTCTTCCGTGCTCGCCGTTCTGGATTCGGGCAGTGGGCAGATACGCTCAAGACCATGACTGGTGCGATTTCACTGCAACGAATGCTGACCGTGCGAATCGAACTTGTCGGGTCCGACCCGTTGATCTGGCGCACCATGGACATGGACGACATCATCATGCTCGACGAGGCGGGACTGGCCCTGCAGTGCGCGATGGGCTGGGAGCACGCGCACCTGCAGGCCTTCCACAGCATCAACCCGCATCTCCGATCGCGCACCGACGAGGCCATCACCTGGTACTAGGAACAGAGCCGGCTGGAGATCGGACTGGGCGAAGCCCAGGAGACCACCACCCTGGGCCAGGCGCTCAAGGCGGCGGAAGGTGAACTCTACTTCGAATACGACTTCGGCGACGGCTGGATGCACAAGATCACGGTGGTATCGCAGCACGCCAAGGCGGCTGGCGACCCGCCCTACCGGGTCGTGGACGGCGAGCTGCGTGCCCCGCTGGAGGATAGCGGCGGAATCCACGGCTGGTACGAGAAGCTGGGTATCTTCAACGGCAATCCAGCGCCCGACAGCTGGGAAGACCTCGAAGAGGATGAAGCGGAGCAGATCATCGCCTGGATGCACTGGCGCGGTGGGCGCTGGAATCCGTTCAATCCCGGAGTCTTCGATGCCGAAGTAGCCGGTCGGCGCTTGGAACTGCTCGCCGCCGGCCGGCGGGCCGCAGCCGTCCTGGTTCATTCAGCTGGTGCCGCCCTTCACGGTGCTCGCCGAGCTGTGCAGCGACGGGCTGATTCTCACCAAGGCTGGCTGGATGCCGCCGAAAGTTGTCGGCGATCTCGTGGAACGTTCAGACCTGGAAGGCATCGACTTCGAAAGCGGGTCCTCCAAGCGCGAAAACAACATGCTAACCGTGGCCACGATTCGCGAAGCTGCGCAGCGCATGGGGCTTCTGCGCAAGGCCAAGGGAGTGCTCACCACCACCCAGCGGGGGCGCAAGCTCATGGATGATCCAACGGCGATGGCGGAGCACATGGCCTCGCGCCTGGCACAGTACAAGGGCAATGATGTTCGGGACCGGAACATCGAGTGCGACTCGACGTTCGCCGGGTGGTTCATCCGCGCCGGTAGGTACATCCCGGATCGCATGCAACGCTACTCGGCGCAGCCGGAGTTCTTCTTGGACAGGTCCGAGATCCTGGAAATTTTCGGCTACTGGGACCCGAACCAGCAACGCCCGGTCAACGGCGAATCGTGGCTGCCCAGCGTCGAAGAGTGGTACCTGGTCGAACGGCTGCTGGAGTACCGGCTGCACCGGGAAGACAAGAAGGAAGAGCTCAACCCGCGGCTGGCCGAGCTGTCCCGCTACCTGCTGCAGCACTAGAAGCACGCGGGAGCCTCAGGTGCTCAGCCCGTGCGGCTGGGAATGGCTGCTAATCCAGCTGGTGCGCCTCGTGGGCAAAATCCATGCGGGGCACCTGACCTCGGGCTTCGAGCCGGGCGATGCCGCCGATGGGGATGGTGAACATCGGCGAGGTATGCCCGAAGTCGAGGTTGGCGACCACCGGCACGGTGGAGAGCAACGGATGCTTGGCAACGATTTGTTCCAGCAGGTCACGCGAAATGCTGGATTCGAGCTGGAATCGGCCGATGGCAAGGCCGCGGATTTTCTCGGCTCCAGGAACCTGCAGCAGCGAGGCAAGGCTGCGCGCGAATTCGTGGACGTCCGCGGCGCCGTCGTCCTCGACGAATAGCACAGCCCCGTCCAGGGACGGCATGAACTCGGTTCCCTGCAGCAGCCTCAGCGTGCCCAGGTGCCCGCCGATCACCATGCCCGTGGCAGCGCCTTCGTTCAGGATCCATGGTCCGCTGCTTGCGTTGACGCTGCGATTGTCCTGGTCCATGAACCACAGGTCGTCGGTGAATTCAGTGGCGTGCTCGATGCTCCAGGCATGCTCGTGGGTTGCGGCCCGGAACCACTGGCCGGTCGGCTCGAAGTGATCGCGCATGCCGAAGCTGGACCAGTGCGGGCCGATGTAGGTCACTAACCCGGTCTTGGCGTGCACGGCGTTGGCCAGCGCAGTGAAATCCGAGTAGCCGCAGAAGACCTTGGGGTTGGCGGCAATGAGCTCCCAGTCGAGGTAGGGGAGCAGTTCGTTGGAATTGAAGCCGCCAATGACCGAGATGATCCCTGAGACAGATGCATCAGCAAACGCGGCGTGCAGATCGGCCACGCGCGATGGAATGGGCGAGCTGTCGAAATCGTCATTCTCATCCACGTGCTCGCCGAATTCCAGCTTGAGCCCCATGGCATCGAAGCGTTCATTGACCCACTGCGTATTGTCGAATTCCATCACGAAGGTGCGGGAACACGAGGGTGCGATGACCCTGACGGCGTCTCCGGCTTGCAATCGGGCAGGGATGACGGTCGGCTTCAGTGGGCTTGGCATTCCACCAGTCTAGGCCCTGGCGTAGCTTGGGAGAATAGCTGCAGTGACTGTTCGGGAATTGTTGGCGAAATTTTTTGCAACAAATGATGATATTCCGCTCCAGCTACTGTGCGATTCCTGAGAAATTCGATAGCGTGGGCGTGACAGCACGATTTCTCTAAAGAAAGCAGGAAATACGGTGAAGTCCCTCTTCGACTTGGATTTCAGGCAGTTCATCACGCCATCGATCATCAAGATCGTCTACATCTTGATCATGGTCCTGTTGGCTATCGGCTACCTCGGACTGGTGATTACCGGGTTCATGGCTGACGCGATGCTCGGCTTCCTGATGCTCTTGATCGTCGGTCCATTGGTGTCGCTGGTCTACTTGGTTCTGGTCCGTGCAAGCCTCGAATCCTTGCTGGCGCAGATCCGCACCGCGGAGAACACCACTGAACTGGTTCGCCTGGCTGGTGGCATCCCGCCGGCAGACGGCGGCTACCGCCCGCGCCCGGGAAATCCGCCGGTTCCGCAGCAGCCGCAGGATCCAACTGCCAATGGCGGCAACAACACTCCGCCAGCCAACCCCTACCAGAAGTAGGGTTAGAGGCCGATGGCCCGCACCACTGGTGCGGGCCATCGGCCGTTTCGCGCGAAGGACTGGCAGGATTACCAGTCGCTGGATGCCTTCAGCGAGAGCACCGGGCAGGAGGCTTGGAGCAGGATCCGTTGCGCGTTGCTCCCCATGAGGAACTTGCCCATGGCCGTGCGCTTGCGCAGACCGATCACGATCAGCTCGGCACGTTGCGCCTCGGCGATGTGCAGGATCTGGTCTGCCGCATCGGCTCCCTGGGAATGGCGTTCAATCCAGAAATCGATGCCTGCCTCAGCAAGCCGGGCTTCCAGTTCGTGATACTGCTTCGCATCAATGAGCCTGTCGTCTACCAGCTGGTCGCCTTTGGAGGAGTTCACCACGATCAATCGCGCCTCGTTGCGCCTAGCCTCGATAATTGCCCGTTCCAGGGCGGCTTCGCCTTCAGGCGAGGGGATGTACCCCACTACGATTGTCATGATTCATTCCTTCCAGCACCGTGGCTGTGCTCATTGCGGTGGGCAGGCTCTGCCAGCTCGGTCTGGTCGCCGCCAGCTGCGTTCTCGCCCAGCAGGGCGTCTGCAACGTCCGACCCGGTTCCGCGCTTGCGCCGGATGATGGAGATCAGCACCGGCAGCAGGAGCAGGAAGGCGATGAGCACGTAGATGCCCACGGCCAGCGGCTCGCTCCACAGCCCCGAGACCTCGCCGGCACTGAGCTGGAAGGTCTTGCGCAGCTGTTCCTCGGCCATGGGGCCGATGATGACACCCAGAATCAGCGGAAGCACCGGGAGGCCGAAGCGGCGCAAGGCGAAGCCCAGCAAGCCGATGATCAGCAGCAGCCAGAGGTCGGCGACCTGCATGTTCACCGAGAAGGCACCGAGCGTAGCGAAGAACAAGATGCCCGCATACAGGTAGGGGCGCGGGATCTTCAGCAACTTAGCCCATAGCGGTGCCAAAGGCAGGTTGATCAGCAGCAGCAGCGTGTTGCCGATGAACAAGCTGGCAATCAGCGCCCACACCAAGTCGGGCTCATTCTCGAAGAGCAGCGGACCGGGCTGGATGCCCTTCATGGTCAAGAACGCCAGCATCACCGCAGCGGTGGCATTGGTGGGCAGGCCCAGGGCAAGCATTGGAGTCAGCGTGCCAGCGGCCGAGGCGTTGTTGGCAGCTTCCGGGCCGGCAACGCCCTCGATGGCGCCGTGGCCGAACTCCTCCGGATGCTTGGAGAGCTTCTTCTCGGTGACATAGGAGAGGAAGGTCGGAACTTCGGCACCGCCGGCAGGCAGCGCGCCAAAGGGGAACCCGTAGGCGGTGCCGCGAAGCCAGGGCTTCCACGAACGCTTCCAGTCTTCCTTGCCCATCCACGGGGCACCCACCGGAATGGTGCGTGCAGGGCTGGTGCGCAGGTGCGCGGCAATCCACAGCGCCTCGCCAATGGCGAAGATCGCCACGGCGACCACCACGATGTCCATGCCGTCGACCAGTGGCGCGAAGCCGAAGGTCAGGCGGCTCTGCCCGGAGACCGGGTCCATGCCGACCAGGCCGATGGCCAGGCCCAGGCCCAAGGCGGCGAAACCGCGGATCTTGGAAGAACCCAGCACGGCGGTCACGGTGACCAAAGCGAGGACCATGATTGCGAAGTAGCTCGGTGCGCCCAGGCTCACGGCGAACTTCACGACGATCGGGGCAACGGTCACCAGCAGCGCGGTGCCGATGGTGCCGGCAACGAACGAGCCGATGGCCGCGGTGGCCAGAGCTTGCGCGGCCCGGCCCGCCTTGGCCATCTTGTGGCCTTCGATGGCGGTGATGACTGTCGCGGATTCGCCGGGGGTATTGAGCAGGATCGAGGTGGTTGACCCGCCGTACATCCCGCCGTAGTAGATGCCCGCGAACATGATCAGCGCACTGGAGGTTTCCATGCCGAAGGTCAGTGGCAGCAGCAAGGCCACGGCCATGGCCGGGCCGATGCCCGGCAGCACGCCGACAGCGGTGCCCAGGAGGACTCCGGCGAAGGCGAAGAGCAGGTTGATCGGGGTCAGCGCCGAGGCGAAGCCGCCCATCAAGAGGTCAAGAGTTTCCACTTACAGCACCCCCGAGAGGATTCCGGCCGGAAGCTTGATGCCCAGGCCAAGGTAGAAGCCGTAGAAGGAACCGAGAGCCAGTGCGAGGGAAATGACCAGGGTCAAAATCCAGCGCCGGGCGCCCAGGCAGGTCGCCGCACCGAAGAACATGATGGTTCCCGAGATGACCCAGCCGGCCCAGTTCACGATCAGCAGGTTCAGCACGAAGACGCCGATCAGCGGCAGCAGGACCTTCCAGTCCGAGGGCTGGCTCAGATCCACGTCTTCGCCTTCTTCGCCCTCGGCGAGGTTTCCGCGCATCACGGTAATGGCCAAGGCAATGGCTGAAAGAACAAGAATGCCCGAGACGACGTAGGGCAGGGCCTTGGGGCCGACCACGTCTGCCTGGGAGTACGTCACATGCAGCTGCGACGCATCAACAAACACGATGATTCCGACGAGAAGAAGAAACGCGGCGAACAGGAGTTCGACGCGTTTCTTCTTTGCGGTGCTTACTTCGCTCACGCCAGACCCAGGGTCTTCAGGACGTTGGCAACGCGCTCGTCCTGCTCGGTGAGGAAGGCCGAGAACTCATCGCCGGTCATGAAGGCATCGCTCCAGCCGTTGGTCTTCAAGGCTTCCTGCCATTCGGCCGAATCATGCATTTCGGTGATCAGGTTGACCCACTTGGCCTTGTCCTCTTCGGAGATCTCCGGCGGAGCCACCAGGCCGCGCCAGTTGGAGAACACCAGGTCGATGCCCGATTCCTTCAGGGTTGGAGCGTCCACGCCTTCGAGGCGCTCCTCGCCGCTGGTGGCCAGCACACGCACGGAGCCCTCTTCGATCTGCTGCATGTACTCGCCGGCACCGGAGGCCGCGAAGGCCAGCTTGTTGCCCAGGATGGCAGGCAGCAAATCGCCGCCGCCGTCGTAGGATACGAAGTTCACGTCCTTGGGATCAATGCCCACGGCTTCGGCCAGCTGCATCGGCAGCAGGTGGTCCGGTCCGCCAGGGGAGGAGCCGCCGCCGACCGAGAGCTTGCTCGGATCCTTCTTCCAGGCCTTCACCAAGTCATCGATGGTCTTGTATGGCGAATCCTTGGACACCATGATCGCTCCGGGCTCTTCGATGAGCTTGGCAATCGGCGTGGTCTCGGTCAGCTTGGCGTCGGTTTCGTTGGTGTAGCTGGCACCGACCACGCCCAGGCCCATGAGCATGGCCAGATCGCCGTTGCCCTTCTCGTTGACAATGCGGGCCAGACCGACGGTACCGCCGGCACCTGCAAGGTTGAAGACTTCTGGGTTGCTGGCCAGCGACGCGTCATCCATCACCTTGGCAGCAACGCGGGCGGTGGTGTCGTAGCCGCCGCCTGGGGTGTTCGGCACCATGATGCGAAGGTTCGCGATTGGGCCCTTGGACTCTGCAGCGTCGGTGCTGGAGGTCTCGGAGGTCACGCCGCAGCCAGTGGCGGTCAGTGCAAGCGCGGCAGCCGCGGCCAGCGCCGTCAGCGCACGGAAGGACTTGAATGGTTTCATGTTGACTCAGCCTCTTTGCTTTCATCGGGGTTGCGAGTGATTCCAACCTATGCGCGATGGTGAAGCAAGTCACTCTTGCGTACTCAAAGAAAATACTGTTCATTGTGTAACCAGAAATTGTGATCTGAACCATTCAAATCTTCGATAAGGTAGCACAGTGCCAGCTGCAAGCCGCCCAGCGGGGGTTTGCCGTGGGCGCAGTGGAATTCTGGAATTTTGGGGGCGAGGCAATGAAGTCCATGCGTTTATTTCTCGCTCAGCTGTACCCGCGCCGCAGGATGACCCTGGCCGGACAGTACCTGGTCCTGCAACTGCTGATTATCGCCGTGGTGCTCGCAGGAGTCATCACGGTCGCGCTGACCCAGGCCACCAATAACTTCGAGAAGATCGAGGGGCGCCGCAGCCTCTCGGCAGCCGAATCGCTGGCCGCCAACCCGCTGCTGCGCGTTCTGCTTCCGCAAGCGGAGCCGGAAATGGGCTCGGCGTTGCCTGCCATGGGTGAATCGGTACGCAGCACCTCGGGATTGCAATTCGTGATCATCGCCGATCCCCAGGGCACCGTCATCACCTCCAGCTACCCCGATGAAGTGGGAACCTCGATCCTGCACCCCGAATCCGCTGTCGCCGAAGGCCGCGGATGGACCGGGGAAATCTGGCGCAATGGCAACCATGTGCTGATTGCCCAGGTACCGGTGCTGGATGACGACGGGAAGATGGTCGGCATTGTCAGCGCAGGCCAAAGCTATCCCAGTACCGGCGAAATGATCCAGGATATCGCTCCCAGCGCCTTGGCCACCCTGCTCATTTCCCTGGTGCTGGGAACCACCGGCTCGGTACTGCTCTCCCGCAGGGTCAAGCACCAGACCCGCGGGATGGAACCGGGCGAAATCGCGGAGCTGTTCGAGCACCGAGAGGCCCTGCTGCACGGAGTCAAGGAAGGCATCATCTCGGTGTCTCCGGACAGCCGGGTGATGCTGGCCAATGACATCGCCGTCGAGCTGCTGCAACTGCCTGATGACTGTGTCGGCAAGACCCTGGACGAATTGGAGGTGGCGCCGCAGGTGCGGCACGCGCTGAACACCAGCCAGGAGCAGCCCGACCGCCAATTCCTTGTCGGCGAGCGGGTCCTGGTGTTCAACCGCATGCCGGTCAAGACCGCCAGGCGGGACCTGGGCTCCGTCACCACCTTCCGCGACAAGACCGAACTGACCCTGCTGGAGCAGGAACTGGGCGACAGCAAGGCGACTGCCGACATGCTCAGGGCGCAGACCCACGAATTCGCCAACCAGCTGCACGCGATTTCCGGGTTGATCCAGCTCGAGGAATACGACGAGGTCATCGGCTTCATCGATGGCGTGAGCTTCAGCAGGAGCAAGATCTTCGAGGACGTCTCCGCCTGCATCGCAGAACCCACGATTGCTGCGCTGCTGATTGCCAAGTCCAGCGTCGCCACCGAACGCGGGGTGCAGCTGGCGATGGTGCCGAACTCGGCCTTGGGCCGGTGCGAGGACCAGCTGGCGCGGGATCTGACCACGGTGATCGGCAATCTCGTCGATAATGCGATGGACGCGGCCATCTCGGCATCCACGCCTCAAATCAAGGTCGGCATCGAGGAAACCAATGAGCTGGTCCGCGTCATCGTGAGCGACAATGGAGAGGGGATCGCCGAAGATGCCATCGACGAGATCTTCACCCAGGGTTTCTCCACCAAGGACAGCTCGGTCTCCGGCGGCCGGGGCTTCGGCCTGGCGATCAGCCGCCTGGTGTGCCGGCGCCGCGGCGGGGAGCTGGCCGCAGCCAGTGGCCACGGTGCCCGGTTTACCGCCACGCTCAGGAAGTAGGAAGCAAGAAGTGATCAAAGTACTGGTGATCGACGATGACTTCATGGTCGCCAAGGTGCACGCAGGGTTCGTCAACAGCGAGCCTGGATTTACCGTGGTCGGCGTGGCGCACTCCGCGAGCGACGCGCTCAAGGCCGCCGCCGCGCTATCTCCGGATCTGATCTTGCTCGACATCCACTTGCCCGACATGAATGGACTGGACCTGTTGCAGCGTTTGCGCGAAGGCCAGCCGGAACTCGACGTCCTGGTGATCAGTGCGGCGCGGGAAATGGAGACCGTGCGCCGTGCGCTGCGCGGAGGGATTGTCCACTACCTGATGAAGCCCTTCTCGCGCGAGGACCTGCGCGAGCGCCTGGAGCACTACGCCAAGACCTACCAGCCGCTGGGGCAGGCCACCGACCAGGAACTGCAGCAGGCCGACGTCAACAGGCTCTTCGGCCTCGCCGGACAGCAGCGCCGCCCGCTGCCCAAAGGCTGCAGCGCCGAAACCATGGAGCTGGTCCAGAACATCGTCAAGGAAGCCGCCGAACCCATCTCGGCCACCGAAACGGCTGAAAAGCTCGGGACCTCCCGGGTGAGCGCTCGCCGGTACCTGGAGTATCTTGCCGAAGAGAACTTGGCGCAGGTGAACCTGCGCTACGGGGGAGTCGGCAGGCCCGAACGCCGCTACTCGTGGAGGACATAGGCCCCTGGCGCTTCCCGATGCCTGCAGGCGCCGGAAGCGGGTGCAGGCCTAGACGAAAGCTGCCGAAACGCGTTGGCGATGCTCGCTGGCGGCGTAGGTGCCGAGGATCTTGATTTCCCAGGTGAAGAATTCCAGCTCTTCCAACGCCAGGCGCACGGGCAAGTCTTCGGGATGGCCCTCGATGTCGACCATGAAGGTGGTGGCGGCGAAGGACGAACCGACCATGTAGCTTTCCAAGCGGGTGATATTCACGCCGTTCGTCGCGAATCCGCCCAATGCCTTGTACAGGGCGCTAGGCACGTTGCGTGCCTGGAACACCAAGGTGGTAATCACCGAGTCCGGAAGCTGCGAACGGTGCGGCAATTGCTGCTCGCGGGCGAGCACTACGAAACGGGTCGTATTCGTCTGGTCATCTTCGACCCCGGAGGCCAGTACCTCCAAGCCGTACAGCTCGGCCGCCATGGGAGGTGCGAGCGAGAGCTTGGCAGGATCATTCCAGTCGCGCACTTCGCGCGCCGAACCTGCGGTATCGCCGGCAATCACCGGGGTCAGCCCGTGCTCGCGGATGACCTTGCGGCACTGGCCCAGCGCATGGATGTGGCTATGCACTTCGGTGGCTTCGGCGATGCCGCTGCCAGGCAGCCCGAGCAGGTCGAAGCGGATCCGCAGGTAGTGCTCGCCGACAATGTGCAGATCGGACTCGGGGAGCAGGACGTGGATATCGGCAACGCGGCCGGCAATGGAATTCTCGATCGGAATCATTGCCAGCTTGGCCTCGCCGTTTTCCACCATGGCGAAGGCATCTTCGAAGCTGGCGCACGGAATGGCTTCCATCTCGGGGAAACGCTGCATGCAGGCCATGTTCGAGTTGGAGCCGGCCTCGCCCTGGTAGGAAATCTTCTTGCGCATTGAACCAACATATCCCAGCGCCATGGCGGGGCCGGAATCGGAGAAAGCAGATGACGTCGAGGCGGCTGCCGGGCGCCTTGCAGGCCAATTAGTTCCGGTAGTGCGCGGTGAGCTTCTGCAGTCCCTCGTCGATGGTGACTTCGGGCTTCCAACCGAGGATTTCATGCGTTGCCCGCTGGTCGAACCAGTGCGCGGTGGACAGCTGCTCGGCGAGGAAACGCGTCATCGGCGGCTCATCGTGCACGAGGTTGCGCGAACCGGCGGCCAGCCACAACTTCTCGATCACTGAACCGGCACCGCGGGCCAGCCAGCCCGGAACGTTGAGCTTCGGGGCAGGGGCCCCGCCGGCCTGGCAGATGCCGGCAATCAATTCGCCCACCGGACGGGGTTCGCCATTGGTGACTACCAGGGCACGTCCATGGGCGTGGTCCATGCGCTCCAAGCCGCGAACGATGGCAGCCGCCGCGTTGTCGATATAGGTGGTGTCGATCAACGCCGCGCCATGGTCCAGCAACGGGAGCCGTCCGGCCTTGGCCCGCGCGATGACCCGCTCCACCAGCTGGGTATCGCCTGGCCCCCACACCACATGCGGGCGGATGGCTGCCACCCGGAACTCGGGCGAATCGTTGCCCAGGGCCTCCAGCTCGGCGGCCGCCTTGGAACGTGCATAGAATCCACGCGCCTGCTGCGGATCGGCGTCGCCGGCACCGGCGCCGGCCAGCGAATCGCCAAAGTGGGCTACGGATGGCGAGGAAACGAAAACGAAATCCTTGACGCCTGATTCCTTGGAGGCTGCCAGCAGATTGCTGGTTCCGTCGATATTCGTGGCGACGAAATCCTCCCACTGGCCGGTAAAGGAGACTTTTGCCGCCAGATGGATGACTGCATCCATGGACTCTACGGCAGCAGCCACGGCGTCCAGATCGGTCAGCGATCCGCGGACTTCATCGGTGGCACCGGCCGAGGCACCGCGCTGGAAGGTGCGCACGTGGTGGCCGTTGTCGCGCAGCAGCTGTGCCACGGCGCCTCCGAGCATGCCGCTGGCGCCGGTGACCAGCACGCGGCGAGGGGTCGAAGCAGTGTCTGGAGCACTCACGGGTTGCGGATCCTTCCACCGGCGAGCGTAGCGGCGGCCCAGCCGGCTAGCGCGGCACGGTCAATCTTCGAATTATGGCGGATATCCGTCGGCAGGTTGGGCACTACCAGCACGGCTGCCACGTCGGTGCCGGTGGCAGCGACCGCGGAGCGCACCTGGCGCGCCAGTTCGCTGCTGGCCGGGCCCGGCTTGCGGGCCGGGGGCACGGTTTCCATGACCACCACTGCAGCCTGGGTTCCGTCGGGTCCCACGCCAACCAGCGCGGCACGGCCAGCGCCGGCAACCGACTCGGCAGCGTGCTCGGCCGCCACCGGGGTGATCGCGCCCTTGGCAGTGCGCAGCACATGGCTCAGGCGGCCCTCGACCCAGAGCCGCCCCTGGTCATCCAGGTGCCCGACATCGCCGGTGCGATGCCAGCCGGGGATCGAGCTGCTGTGCTGTTCGGTGATCCACAAACGGTCGTAGCGGTCCTTGACATGCGGGGCGCGAACCAGGATTTCGCCGGTGGCATTCGGGATGAATTCCGGCTGGTCGCCGGCCATGCCCATATCATCAATCGGCGCGATGGCAACCGTGGCCCCGGCGACAGCCGTGCCGACGCACACGCCATTGCCCCGGCCGGCAGCGCGAATTCCGGGAAGATCGATATCGGTGACCGGCAAGGCCTCGGTCATGCCATAGGGGGTGTGGACCTTGGCCTGCGGAACCAGTTCCTGCACCTTGGCCAGCAATGGTTCGGGGATCGGTGCCCCGGCCGAAAGCATCAGCGAGACCCCTTCCAGGGTCTTGCGCTGGACCTGATCCAGCGCATCCTTGGTGTCCAGCACGTTGGCCAGCGCCGCGGGTGAGGCGAAGACCGTGGTTGCGTGCACCGCGGCAGCCGCATCAGCCAATGCGGTGGCGGTCAGGGTCCGCGGGGCGGTCACGTCCATGTCGGGGGTGACCGAGGTGGCTCCCAGGGCAGGACCCAGCAGCGCGAACGGCGCGAAGCCTGCCACCAGCGCGGAACCGGCCTTCAGGTTGTAGGTTTCGCGCAGCGTATCGCGCATGGCTGCCAGCTGGCGGTGCGTGTACACCACGCCCTTGGCCGGGCCGGTGGAGCCGGAGGTGAACAGCACCGCCGCGTCGGCATCCGGGTCCGCAGGCTCGAACGCCGAGGATTCGGTGGCTGCCTTGCCGCCGGCTTCATAGAGCTCAGGCAAGGTGTGGGCGACGCCCAGCAGCTTGCGCTTGGCTGCTGGCAGGTTCTCGGCAGCAATCCTGGTGCCCGGCCAACCGAAGAGCCGCGCGCCGGTGAGCGCACGCTCGATGCCGATCAGGAAGCCCGGACCGGCGCCCTTGATGGCGCGTCCCATGCCCTTGGTGCCCAGCCCGGCGTCGGCCACCACGATGACCGCGCCCAAACGCAGGCAGGCGTAGATCAGCGAGGTCAGCTCGATTCCCGGCGGTACCAGCAGGTTCACCCGGTCTGAAGCCTTCACCCCGATCTGCCGCAGGCCTGCGGCCAGGGCGTTCACGCGCTCACCCAGCCCGGCCCAGGACAGCGAGCGCGCAGGGTTGATGTCCACCACGGCTGCTGAATGGTCATTGGTGCGCGAATCGAGTTCGGCAAGCATCGGACGGTAATCGCCCAGGGATTCGGCCCGCGAGGTGTTCCTGGATTCTTTCTCGCCGGCAAGCCACTGGAAGATCGGGGCGGCGATGTCGTTGTCCTCGCCCACCAGATGGCTGGAGCCCTCGAAGCGGTGCACTTGGGCGTGCGGCAGGCGGGAGAGCAGATCGCGCAGGTACCGGTCGGAGAAGACCGGGTCCTTCGGGCCCCAGAGCATCAGGGCCGGCACCTTCAGCGAGCGCACGGCCTGCGAGATCTCGTCCAGGGCAGGGCGGCTCGGGTGCTCGGGGGAGAAAGGGATATCGGCGACAAAGTTGGCAACTCCATCGCGCTTCGCGGCGCTGGTGTACGGGGCCATGAAGGCCTTGCGGACCTCAGGGGCCAAGGCCGGTTGCGCCAACGAGTGGGTGACCTGCAAGAAAGCAGGGGAGGTCTTGGTGCCCCAGGAATGCACCGCAGGGTGGGAGGCGAGTTTCAGCGCGGCGGGAAGCTCGAAGCCTGCCGGGTGGATTGCGGTGTTCGTCAGCACCACGTTTTCCAGCTGCTCCTGATGGGAGACGGCCCAGCCCAGGGAAATGATGCCGCCCCAGTCGTGGCCCACGGTGGTGACCTTGCCGGTCAGCCCCAGCGCGCCGGTCAGGTCGCCCAGGTCGTTGACCCGGTCGGCCAGGCGGCGGAAGGTGCCGGTCCGCTCGGAGAAGCCCATGTCCAGCTGGTCGACTGCCACCACGCGCCACGGCAATGAGTGCTCGCTGACGTGGTTCAGCAGGCTGCGCCAGAGGTAGGACCAGGTGGGGTTGCCATGCACGCACAGCAGTGTGCCGACCGGATCGATGCCACGTTGCTGGAGTTCTTCATGGTTGTCCAGGATGTGCCACCGGTGCGTGCTGCCCTGGGTGTCAACCTGCGAGGTGGACGGCACTTGAAGATACGTCGAGTAAATTGCATCTACACCGGGGAACAGCTCGGTCACCAGGCAATCTCCATCATCGCGGTGTTCAGGCCGGAACCGACGCCCATGCAGAGCACCCGGTCGCCCTTCTTCAGCGAATCAGCTTCCTGGGACAGGGTCATCGGCAGGGAAGCCGGACCGACGTTGCCCCACTTGGAGAACGTGATCGGCACGCGGTCCTTGACCAGTCCGACGGCCTTGATGATGGCGTTGGTGTAGGACTTGGACACCTGGTGGGTGACGTAGCGGTCCATGGATTTCCAGTTCCAACCCGACTGATGGGCTTCGTTCCAAGCGTTCACCACCAGTTCCAGGCCGTTGTCCAGCAGGCCCTTGGTGTCCGTGTACATGCCCGAGGGGCCTCCGACGCACAGTTCGTGGTGCTCGGTGCCGGCTCGCGAGACGCCGCCGAGGATGCGGTGCGCATCCGGGTGCGCATCGGCCGGGCCGATGACCGCAGCCGCGGCACCGGAGCCCAGGGTCAGGGTGGCGAATTCACGCATGTAGTCATCGCGCGTGGAATTCTCGGCGTTCAGGCGCTGGAAGGTGGTTTCCTGGGTCGGCTTGGAATCTTCGCCGGCAACAATCAGGGCGTACTTGATCTGGCCCGAGTCGATCATGTTCGCCGCCAGGCTCATGCCATTGACGAAACCGAGGCAGGCGTTGGCCACGTCGAAGTTCATGGCAGAGGAGGGCAGGCCCAAGCCGTTGTGCACCTTGGAGGCCACCGATGGTTCCAGGTTGCGGCGGGTCACCGACGTGTTGATGAGCAGTCCGATGCTGCTGGCGTCGACACCAGCGGCATCCAGGGCCTTTTTGCCGGCCATGATCGCGGCATCGTCAAAGCCGACACCGTCGGACCACCAACGGCGTTCCTTGACACCGGAGACACGTTCCAGAAGCTTCTTGGACAGGCGCAGGCGTTTCAGGCTAGGAGCCAGCCGCTCATCGAATTCTGCCGAGCTCACCACCTCTGGTGCGAGAACGCTGTTCACTGATAAAAGCGCAACGTTGTGGTGCTTAAAGGTGGCATTGCCGTTCAAAATGGTGCCTTCGTTTCTGCTGGACTATCTATATGCTGCGTACTGCGTTGAAACGTCTGTGCCGATGGGAAAGTGCCCAGGGCTGCGAATGTATACTCCCTAGGTTATTCCCTGCATCGCGCCAAGACGTACTTGAGTGCGAGTTTTCAGCCGAAAGCTAGATGCAGGATCTATGCAGACTATATCGATCCTACAGACTAGTCCTATGAGAATCATGAAAAGTGGGCCGTTCATCCTGTGGGCTTTCTTCCATCCGCACAGCTGATCGAAAGCAAGTCTGAAACCCCGGACATGAAAAGCGATCCAGCTCACATTCACGGTCGAAGATCGCGTTGTATTGGATATCGCATCGATTCATTTTGACGGCCCTGTCCTCATCGAAAAGCGGTATCCAATGACAACTTCAAGCGTTGAAACCCAAGGCACGTTTCCAGTCGTTCTGCGATTCATGGTCTACAGCCTCGTCGGCATCGTGTTCTTCTTCCTGCCCATCACCATCAACGGCAAGAGCACCATCCCGCTGGATCACCTGATTACCTGGATCCAAACGGCCGCGGCACCGGTGGTTCCGTACATCATCTTGCTGATGCTCGTCTGCGGAACGGTTCTTCCCTTCGCCACCGGTGGCTGGAAGGCATCAAAGGTCCGGGGCGTCTTCGCGTTCTTGAACATCCTCGGCCTGGTTGTCGGCTGCTCCCTGCTGTTCGACTTCGCTCCAGCATGGCTCAACGATCCGGACATGGGGCCGTTCCTGCTGGAAAAATTGGTGATTCCCGTAGGCCTGATCGTTCCCGTGGGGGCCATCTTCCTGGCCTTGCTGGTGGGCTACGGCCTGATGGAATTCCTCGGCGTCTTCTGCCAGCCGATCATGCGCCCGATTTGGCGTACCCCAGGCCGTTCGGCCGTGGATGCCGTGGCGTCCTTCGTTGGCAGCTACTCGCTGGGATTGCTGATCACCGACCGCATGTACCGCGGTGGGCGCTATACCGGACGCGAAGCGGCCATTATCGCTACCGGCTTTTCCACGGTGTCAGCCAGCTTCATGGTGATCGTTGCCAAGGCGCTGGATCTGATGGACCACTGGAGCCTGTACTTCTGGCTGTCGCTGGTCGTCACCTTTGCGGTGACTGCCATTTCGGTGCGCATTCCGCCGCTGAGCCGGGTTCCGGACACCACGTACCTGGGCATGGAGCACGACAAGGAACAGGTGGTCACTGGCAACCGCGCACGCGTGGCCTGGAACGAAGCTCTGGGAGCCTCTCGGCGGGCACCGTCGCTGGCCAAGAACATCGGCGCCAATGTGTGGGACGGACTGAAAATGGCGATGGCGATCTTGCCATCCATTCTTTCCGTCGGACTGCTCGGGCTGGTGGTGGCACGCTTCACTCCGGTCTTCGACTGGCTGGGCTACCTGTTCGTGCCCTTCGCCTGGATCGTCGGGTTGGAAGATCCGCTACTGGCCGGCAAGGCGTCGGCGACCGGCATCGCCGAAATGTTCCTGCCAGCGACCCTGGTTGCGGGACATGAATCGATCGAGCTGCGCATGGTGATCGCCATTGTTTGCGTCTCGGCGATCATCTTCTTCTCGGCACTGGTGCCATGCGTCCTGGCAACGCAGATTCCGCTGAACATCCCGCAAATGGTTGCCATCTGGTTCGTGCGCGTTGTCCTGACCATCCTCATCGCGACACCGATCGTGCGCCTGCTCTTGTAGGTGGGCTGGGCAGCTTCCGCCCAGGCCTGTTGCTGTCCCAGCTTTGCGAAGCCTGAATGCCGTTGCATCGCATCGGTGATCCGTCGTTGAATGGTCGGATCGATATGAAGGAAGGTAAGGAAGGCTCCCATGAATCATTTAGACGAATCAGGTGTTCCGATGCAGGGCGATCCGAGTATTCCCGACCAGCCTGAGCCTCCTGCGCAGCCGCCGGCTCCCGACGCACCGCCAAGCCCATCCCACCCGGATGCGCCGCCGAGCCCTTCGCACCCGGATGGCCCGATGGCGCCTCCAGGCCCGCTGGATCCCACGCAACCGCCACCGGGGCACCCCTCAGACCCGACGACCCCGCCATCACCTGGATTCGCCCTGACACCGTGACCCAAACCAAGACGGCCAATGCCCTGCAGGAACCCGGTTCCTGCAGGGCATTGGCCATTTGTGGCTGCGGTAATCCGAAACCGCGCGGACTGCCATGGTGTCGCTGCGCATCGGTACAGTGAACCTGGGCAGTTCTTCGCTGCCTTGGCGACCACCCATAGAAAGGCACGCATGGCATATCCAGTAGAAGTGCTAGATCGGATTCTCGGGGTCATGACCGGCATGGCTGCCGGCGACGCCCTAGGCGCGGGCTATGAATTCAATGCGCCGTTGCCCGATTCCGCGCAAGTGGACATGATCGGCGGAGGGCTGGGCAACTTTGCACCCGGGGAGTGGACCGACGATACCTCGATGGCGATAGTCGTTGCCCAGGGCCTGCTGGGTTCCAACGGCAAGCTTGATGGCGCCGCAAGCGATTACATGGTGCGCGAATGGGCCAGATGGGCGGTGAACGCACCGGACGTCGGCAACCAGACCCGTGCCGTCCTCGCCTTCGCCCAGAGCACCGCGTCTGCTGACGGGAGAACTGAACCCAACACCGCAGACGCGCTCGCCGGTTCCGAGCAGATCCACAGGCGAACCGGCCGCTCAGGAGGCAACGGCAGCCTGATGCGCACAGCACCGGTTGCCCTGGCTTATCTGTCCGGAACGCCTGCCGCCGCATTCGACGCAGCGGCGGCCATCAGCAAGCTGACCCATTTCGATGACGAAGCCGCTGAAGCGTGCGGTCTGTGGACCGTCGCCATTCAGCACGCGGTGCTCACCGGAGAACTTGATATTCGCATCTGGCTTGAGCTTCTCAAGCCAGATCGCGCCCACGTGTGGGAACAGCGCATCGGGCAGGCCGAAACCCAACGGCCTCGGGACTTCGGCAACAATGGCTGGGTTGTTGAAGCATTCCAGGCGGCCTGGAGCGCCATCACCACCGCCGATGCGGTGGACGGGAAAGCCCGCTTGGTTCCGGTGGTGGAAGCTGCCGTTCGCGGAGGCGTGGATACCGACACCGTGGCAGCCATCGCCGGATCGCTTATCGGCGCGGCCACTGGCTTGGAAAGCGTCCCGGAGCAGTGGGTGGAGATGGTCCACGGCTGGCCAGCAATGCGGATGCAGGAGCTCGTTGATATTTCAAACGATCTTGCAGGCTAAGTTCCCGGACCTGCCGTCCGGCTAGTCACGGGAAGTGCGCCTCGCCTCCAGCTTCTGTGGAGGTACGACGCTGACTTCGTGGCGTACCCCGCGCACGCCAAGACCTGCCAAATCGATCGCGAGAAACCAGGGCCCGGATTTGGGCACCTTGATCCGGTAGGGTGCCCGGCGTGCCAGCCCACCGTACGATTCGAATTTTTCTCCGTCTTGGAATGCCGCGAAATTCTCTGGATCCATCAATCGGAGATTGGCCGGACCGCTGAGCGTCACTGCCAAGATAGTTCCCCGTTCAAGGAACTCCCAGTAGTACTCAGCGAAATTGGGTTCCGTCAATGCCTGCCTCCGGGGTTCGGATGATCCGCCGATTAGCAGACCCAGACCTATTAACCCAGAAGATGGACCGTCGCGGCAACGGGAACCAGCTTCTGGGCAAGAGCTGGTGGCCAACACGACTCGGGGATTAGGCATGGGAGGCTATGCCACCTCATCTGATGCCAGAGATGCCACAGAACCTTCTGGCCATCTCGATTTCAAGTTCCGTCAACCAGCCAAGCGGCGGATTGTCCGCTACCGGGGATACGCTATTTGCATGGGATAAATTCCCACGCAATTGGGGGCCGTGACGGCCAAGAATAATAAGGCAAGATTCATGGATATTTTGACCGGCATTGGCCTTGAACAACTTCGACTGTGGATTTGGATTTTGGTGCTGGCCTTTGCCGTCGCTGTGGGTTTATGGCGCCGGCGCCAACTGGTGGCTGTCGCGCTTGCCTCGGTGCTCCTGTTCGCTACTCTCAACGCCGGCGCCGGGATCTATATCCTGAAACGGCTGGGTGATCCGCGGTGGACCGCAGGCGAGCCCCCGGTGAGCGCACCGGAACTATCCGGAACCCCGATCGTGGGCCAGCAACTGGTTCCCCTGGAATCGGCTTTGGAAGCAATCGCCGGGGGAGTGAACTCCTTCTGGGAATTCAGGCAGGCCCTGCCGGTGGCTCTCGACTTCTTTACGCGCAGCGGCTGGGCACTGCTCGTGGCCATTCCATTGATCATTGCCATTATGATCCGGACTTTCCGGGCTGCCCGCCGGCGCCGGAAGGAGATGCTGAATCTCCGCGGTACGGTGGTGCAGCTGCAGGCCGAGCTCGCCGAGATAAAGGCGATCTTGCCCGCGCCCGCCACAACAGCAGGTGTCACGGAGCTCGGGAACCAAACGGGCAGTCCCCGCACGCGACGCTCGCGCCGCGGCGAATAGCCGCTAGTCCGGCAGAAAGGAAACGGCGCCGGTTCCGCCCTGCAATGCAGAGGCAGCACCGGCGCCGTTCCCGTGATGCGCGTGCGTTGGGATCGCTAGGCTAGGCCAGCGTCGCGGTATCGATCACGAAGCGGTATCGGACGTCGGACGCCAGCACGCGCTCGTAGGCCTCGTTGATCTGCGTGGCATCGATGACCTCGATTTCTGCGCCAATTCCATGTTCGGCACAGAAGTCCAGCATTTCCTGGGTTTCTTCGATGCCGCCGATCTGCGAACCGGCGAAGGAACGGCGCCCGCCGATCAAAGCAAAGGCGTTGACCGGCAATGGTTCAGCCGGCGCGCCAACGTTGACCAAGGTGCCGTTCACGCGCAGCAGTCCGAGGTAGGAGCTGATGTCGATCGAGGCGCTGACGGTGTTGATGATCAGATCGAAGCTCTTGCGCAGATCCTTGAGGGTGTTCTCGTCGCTGGTGGCCCGGTAATCGCTGGCGCCCAGCTTCAGGCCGTCCTCCCTCTTCTTCAGCGATTGCGACAGCACGGTGACCTCAGCGCCCATGGCACTGGCGAGCTTGACTGCCATATGGCCCAAGCCGCCGAGTCCCACCACGGCAACCTTCTTGCCCGGTCCTGCACCCCAGTGCTTCAGCGGGGAGAAGGTGGTGATGCCGGCGCAGAGCAGGGGTGCGGCGACATCCAAGGAGATGCCTTCGGGGATGTTCAAGGCGAAGTTCTCGTCAACCACGACGTGCGTTGCATAGCCGCCCTGGGTCATGCTGCCATCACGGTCGAGCGAACCGTAGGTTCCCACGCTCTGCTCGCAGAACTGCTGGTCGCCAGCCAGGCAGTTTTCGCATTCCATGCAGGAATTGACTAGGCAGCCCACGCCAACGCGATCGCCCAGCTTGTGCTTGGTGACTGCTGAGCCGACTTCGGTGACGATGCCAGCTATTTCGTGGCCCGGGACCAGCGGATAGTTCTGGTTTCCCCATTCACCGCGGACCGTGTGGATATCGGAGTGGCAGATGCCGGAGAACTTGATGTCAATCAAGACGTCGTGCGGACCTACAGCACGGCGCTCAATCTGTGTCGGGATGAGTCCTTCAGCCGCAGAGTGCGCTGCGTATGCGTTGACCATAGTTGCCATCAGGGTATTTCCTTTGTCTTGCGGGTTGCGACTGGCAATGTTCTGGGCTGCGGCGATCGCCGCAGTCCATCAGGGCGTGGCCCATGGAGAACAACAATCGGCAGGCTATGAATAATCCCGGTCTGAGTAAATTTCCCACGCCGTTCCGCTGCCTCCATAGGAATAATGCTGATCAGTTACTGCCAAACTGGTGTTCAACCCTGCACAAGCTCTTCATCCAGCGCTTCCATAGTGTCGGAGGTCGCCTTTAGAGTCGGTGCCATGGCGAGAAATTCAAGCGATTTGGCAATCCAGGAAGTTCAATCCCTAACACAGCTGCGAAAGAGCCTGGCAGACAGTGTTTTGAGAATGCCTCCGGCGCATTTTCGAGGTGAAATCGTGGGACGAGTCAGAAAAATGGGATCAAAGAGATGGGCGACGCTGTTTGACGGCGACTGTGCAGTGGAAGTCGAATTCCCTGCGGCCATGTGCCCATCATGGCTGGGAGATGGCCACCAACTGACGGTGACAGCGAGGCCAAATATCGACTCCTGGCGACGAAATCCAGTGTGGGTTGCCGTTGGGAACTATGAGAATCACGGTCAACTCGCAGTTCAAGCAACGAGAGACAAAGGCCCTTGGGCGCTGCTCAGGCAAGAAACATCCCGGGAATTCGGCCTCCCGCTAGAGTCAAGCCAGAACTTGGAGACTATAGAGCCGGGCGGGAAGATCTCCAAGGTGCTAGTGCTGTGTGGCCGGGACAACCAAGTGCTCCTGGACTTTGTTCGTGGACTGCACCCGAAAGGAGTGAAGAAACGGGTTGCTGTCGAAGTTGCCGAGCTCAGGGTCCAAGGGCCCAGTGCCGTGCGCGAAATCTCGCGTAAGCTTTCGAGCCTCAAACCGGGCCAGGCCGATGCCGTAATCGTATTGCGCGGCGGGGGGTCGTATGCGGACTTCGTCGCCTTCGACGACCGCGAACTGATCCAAGCTATTCGCCAATGCGCGCTTCCGGTCATCACCGCACTTGGACACAGTGAGCATGTGCCCTTGGCTGCGCGTGCGGCAACGGCCAGCTTCGATGTGTCGCAAACGGCCGGGATCGCGATCAGAACGGAAAACAACCGGCGCTGGTTCGCCGGCCAGCCGACCTCCAAACAGCTCAAGACGAAGATAGAACAGCTGGCCCGGGAACTGTCGGTACAGGGTTCCCGGACTTCGTCGCTGGAGCAGGCGAACGCACGGCTCAGGCAGGAACTTGCCGACACCCGGAATCACGCCGTCCAACTACGCGAACGGGGTGATGACCTGCAGCAGCACGCCAGCTTGCAAAACCGGGAAATGCATTCGGATCTGCTGGAGTTGGCCCTGCAGAAAATCCGCCTCAATTCGCTTTCCCGCGGACTGTGGTGGAGCCTATGGACGGCGCTCACGGCACTGGCAGCCCATGTCGATACGGGCCTCGGCACTGGCCAAACGGTAGCGCTTTCCATGTTGCCTGCCCTTTGGGCGATCTGGACTTTCACCGGAGGCTATCGGGCTCAAAGGATCATTGACTCATCCGATTGGCGAGGAGCCGTGATGGACGTAGATCTATGCTGGCTGCGCCCGCGGATCGCAGGCGCAACGGTGCCGCGTGATCTCTGCTGGTTGCTCAGGCATCGCAACGCATCGCTGCAACAGTGAATGGCGAACCCACAAGTTGCTGGCATGCGCCCATCGCTCAAGAACTGCGTCTTTTGCCAATTCCCGGTAGGCTAGTACATGGGTCTGCATGTTCTGTGCGGGCCCCGAATGAAAATAACTCCCAGGACTGACTGACCGTTGGTCCCGACCGCCAGTTTCCCGGTCCTCGGTAGTGACTTTCGCTAGGGCAAATAGCTGCCCCAGCGCGGGTCTCGATCGAAGACCAGATCTGGGTAGGGCTATACGGTTCGCTCATCCACCATGTGGGAGCGATCGAAAGGAGCACCCCCTTAATGGAGGGTCCAGAAATCCAATTCGCCGAAGCGCTGATCGACAACGGCCGCTACGGTACCCGCACCATTCGCTTCGAAACCGGCCGCCTCGCCAAGCAGGCTGCTGGCTCGGCAATGGTCTACATCGACGAAGAGACCGCGCTGCTCTCGGCAACTACCGCCGGCAAGCACCCGCGCGAAGGCTTCGACTTCTTCCCGCTGACCGTGGACGTCGAGGAGCGCATGTACGCTGCCGGCCGCATCCCGGGCAGCTTCTTCCGCCGCGAAGGCCGCCCATCGACCGAAGCCATCCTGGCTTGCCGCCTGATGGACCGCCCGCTGCGCCCAGCCTTCGTCAAGGGCCTGCGCAACGAGGTCCAGGTTGTCGTCACCGTCCTGTCCATCGAGCCGGATGAGCTGTACGACGTCGTGGCAATCAACGCTTCGTCGATGTCCACCCAGCTTTCGGGCCTGCCATTCTCCGGCCCAATCGGCGGCGTTCGCGTTGCACTGGTTGATGACGGAAACGGCGCCCAGTGGGTTGCCTTCCCTAAGCACTCCGAGCTGAAGAACGCTGTCTTCAACATGGTTGTTGCCGGCCGCATCGCTGGCGATGACGTTGCCATCATGATGGTGGAAGCCGAAGCTACCGACAACGCTTGGGAACTGATCAAGGAACGCGGCGCCCAGGCTCCAACCGAAGAGGTTGTCGCCGAAGGCCTTGAGGCTGCCAAGCCATTCATCAAGGTCCTGTGCGAGGCCCAGGCCGACCTGGCTGCCCGCGCTGCCAAGGAAACCGTTGAGTTCCCGGTCTTCCGCGACTACGAAGACGATGCCTTCACCGCTGTCGAGGCTGCCGCTTCGACCCGCCTGGCAGAGATCTACACCATCGCTGACAAGCAGGAGCGCGACAACGCCGCAAGCGACTACAAGGACGAGATCCTGGCATCGCTGGCTGGCGAAGGCAACGCTTTCGAAGGCCGCGAGTCCGAAATCTCCAAGGCCTTCGGTGCGGTGACCAAGCACATCGTGCGCCAGCGCATCCTGACCGACCAGATCCGCATCGACGGCCGCGGCCTGGCTGACATCCGCCAGCTCTCCGCCGAGGTCGAGGTGCTGCCTCGCGTGCACGGTTCGGCCATCTTCGAGCGTGGCGAAACCCAGATCATGGGCGTCACCACCCTGAACATGCTCAAGATGGAGCAGCAGATCGACTCGCTGTCCCCAGTGAAGTCAAAGCGCTACATGCACAACTACAACTTCCCGCCATACTCGACCGGTGAAACCGGCCGTGTTGGTTCGCCGAAGCGCCGCGAAATCGGCCACGGTGCACTGGCAGAGCGCGCGCTGGTTCCAGTGCTGCCAAGCCGCGAGGAATTCCCATACGCCATCCGCCAGGTCTCCGAGGCACTGGGCTCCAACGGATCGACCTCCATGGGCTCGGTCTGCGCTTCGACCCTGTCGCTGCTGAACGCCGGCGTGCCGCTGAAGGCCGCCGTTGCCGGCATCGCCATGGGCCTGGTTTCGGACACCGTTGACGGCGAAACCCGTTACGCTGCTTTGACCGATATCCTCGGCGCCGAAGATGCCATGGGCGACATGGACTTCAAGGTTGCTGGTACTTCCGAGTTCGTGACTGCGATCCAGCTGGACACCAAGCTGGATGGCATTCCGGCTTCGGTGCTGGCCGCCGCGCTGACCCAGGCTCGCGAAGCACGCCTGCACATCCTGAACGTGCTGAACCAGGCCATCGACGCTCCGGATGAGCTGAACGTCAATGCTCCGCGCATCATCTCGGTGAAGATTCCAGTGGACAAGATCGGCGAGGTCATCGGCCCTAAGGGCAAGATGATCAACCAGATCCAGGAAGACACCGGCGCAGACATCTCGATCGAGGATGACGGCACCGTGCTGATCGGCGCAACCAACGGCGAATCCGCCGAGGCTGCCCGTTCGGCCATCAACGCCATCGCCAACCCTCAGGTTCCTGAGGTCGGCGAGCGCTACCTGGGCACCGTCGTGAAGCTGACCACCTTCGGAGCGTTCGTTTCGCTGACCCCGGGCAAGGACGGCCTGCTGCACATCTCCGAGCTGCGCAAGATCAATGACGGCAAGCGTGTGGAGGACGTCGAAGACGTCGTCGGCGTTGGCCAGAAGCTGCAGGTGGAGATCACCAAGATCGATGACCGCGGCAAGCTGTCGCTGGCTCCAGTCATCGAGGAAGAAGCTGAAGAAGCAGTAGCTGCTGAGTAGTCTTTAGATTCCTGCAGGAAAACCCCGATTCACTCTGATGAATCGGGGTTTTCCTTCTCTTCAGACCAGCTTGATTGGCATGGCTGGCAGGTCAGCGCCTACGCGGGTGCCGCATCCTTGCTGATGCCGGTGGCGCTCAGCGCCTCGAAGTGCAGAACTTCAACCTCGCGGCGATCCTCCTCCAGCTCCAGTGCCCGCTCGGCTCGGGCGAAGGAATCCTTTGCCTGAGCCTTCAAGGCTGCCGTCCATGGGGCATCGGAGCGCGCAATCAGGGCACCGAGTTCCTTTTGGATCCGCATCATGACTTCGACGTTCGAAGCGCCATCGCGCGAGGTCGCCCGGAAGGCATCCTGGAGCAGGTCCTGCGGCTCAAGCAGGCGAAGGTGGACCCGCCCGGCGTCCGAGGAATCCGGAATCCTTGCCTGCATGGCGATGTCCAGTACGCGGTGCGTTGCTTCCAGGACCTCGATGGCGGTTCCCGGATCATTGATTCCGGGGGAGAGCGACTTGCTGGAGATTTCCGACAGCGCGAGCAGCCCGAGCCGCGGGTCCTGTTCGAAAGTCCGGTGGTTGGCGATGACGAAGGCCCGCTGGATCGCTTCCTGGCTCTCTTCCGACACCTTGCCGCTCAGGTACGCAATGGGGTGCCCGGCAAAAATCCTTGAGCCTGGGCGGCGTTCGACCCAGAGCTGGCAGTTTTCCTGCTCGGCAATTCGCTGCAGAGCTGCCACGTCGACCTTGACCACGAATCCTGGATGGTCGCATTCCAGCGGGATGGCAGTCGTAGGCGGATCAACCCACAGGCGTCCGCCGAGCAGCGGCTGCTCGGCGTAGTCCGACATGGCCTGCGAGGCGGCATCGCCGACCCGGTCGATGATGTCGGCCATGCGGCCGAAAGTGGTGAGGAACGAGATCCAGCGCAGCAAGGTCACCAGCACCACGGCAATGACCAGGATGGTTCCCAACAGCAGCAGCGCTTTTTCCGAGCTGGAATAGACATCCAAGGACAACGCGATGATCCCGACGATGGAGAATGCGAAAGCCCCCACGAAGGTAGACAGGGCAGTATGCGAGGTCCGGTCGGCAATCAGCAGCTGGATGGAGCGGGGAGTACCGATTTGCGTGGCAGTGGAGTATGCCGAGACCATCGTGGTCAGGGAAAACGTCGTGACAGCCAGCATCGACGTGGCCAGGATCTGCAATAGCGTCGCGGCGGCATCGTTGCCGAGCGCTTCCAGCAGGTTCGCCGGAATGAGATTGCCCAGTGCTGGTGCGGCGATGGCCAGAAGGATTCCAGCTACGGTGAATACTGTGGCCCGGAACCAGATTCCGCGCAGCGACTGCTTTGCATAGCTCAGTGCTCTTACCATGAATCCTCCTTGTGCCCCCTGTTCGCAGCATGAAGGCATTACGTTCCTAGTCGGCCGCTCAAAGCGGTGACGGCTGAGCTAGACATTTTCTTGAGGTGAGTTTACGCCAGGAATTCCCGGGCTCCGAGAACCCGGGCCGACCTGCTCATGCACGGAGCGGCAGAATTCCGCGAGGCGACCCTGTTAAGCAGGACACCCGGCTGGAAACCAGCCGAGTGTCCAGTGCAGGTTGAATCTGGCTCTGGGGCCAGTGCCTGAATTTCAGCTCAGATGCTTGTCGAAGAACTCGCGCAGCTGGACGCTCTTCTGCTTGGCGATGTCATCCCATTCGTCGATCGACGCCGAGTCGTCCGCGTAATCGGATGGGATCTTGAAGATCTGCAGCGGGACATTGAAGCGCTGGCAGATGCTGGCGTAGGCGTAGCCTTCCATGTCGACGAGCGAGGCGCCCAAAGACTTGATGTGGATGCGCTGTTCGTCATTGGAAACAAAAACGTCACCGGTAGCCATGGTGGCCTGGAAATCAGGAAGCAGAATTTCACCTGCGGGATCCACATCCGCCGAAGGCAGCGGGAAATCGTGCTGGATCAGCTTGGTGACCTGGTAAATGGTGTCCAGGCTCGGGCGATCTTCACCGGCATGACCTACAACGCCGGCGGTGCCCAGGACTACGACGTTCTTGATGTTGCCCTCAGCGAGCACTCCAGCCAAGGCTACCGATGCGTTGATCTTGCCAACACCGGAAACGAGGTGCTCGACATCTGCAAAGGCTACGGCTTCGTCTGCGTGCGCAAAGACGAGCAAGGACTTCTGGTCCGACATGAACTTCCCCTCTAAAGAAATTGGCTCGGGGAGTGCTGCCCCGAACGTCCTAAGAAGTCTATCGGTTACCTCCTTCACTGAGGTCTCGATTTGCCAGACGGTGAGCAGATAGACTTTGCATATGAGTGATATTGAACTTGCTGAAGTTGAAAGCTTTGCACTGGACCACACCAAGGTGAAGGCGCCGTATGTGCGCAAAATCGGGGTGGAACACGGTCCCAAGGGCGATGCCATCACCAACTACGACATCCGTCTAGTCCAGCCAAACCACGGCGAGATTCCAACGGCTGGCCTGCACACCATCGAGCACACCATGGCTGGTTTGCTGCGTACCCGCATTGATGGCCTGATCGATTTCTCCCCATTTGGCTGCCGCACCGGCTTCCATATGATCCTGTGGGGCGAACCGACCCCGTCGGTTGTCGCCGCTGCTATCAAGAGCTCGCTGGAAGACATTGCCGAGAAGGTTACCTGGGAGGATGTTCCGGGAACCGAAGCCGTGAGCTGCGGCAATTACCGTGACCATTCACTGCACTCGGCTCGCGAATGGGCGAAGGTCGTCTTGGAACAAGGCATTAGCCTTGACGCGTTCGATCGTTCCAAGATTGCCTAAGCAGTAGCTTGTGAACTGGAAATCCCGTGTGTTCTGTTGGGGACGCGCGGGATTTTTTCTTGCTTGGCTGTTTCCTGGCCTGGCAGAAAGGTAGACGCCAAGCCGTAAATAAGCCGCAGAATCACTGCGCGCAGGCGCTAGCATGAAGACCATGCGCAGAGTTCTTTCCTTGGCATCAGTACTGGGCGCCATGTCGTTGGCTGTTAGTGGATGCATGAATTTCGATGCGGCAAGGACATCCAGCATCGGCAAGGAATGCCAATCGGCAATCCAGCGGCAGAACCAAGCCTGGTCCGATCCTGAATCATCCCAAGAGATGATCGGCGAAGCCGAGAAAAAGTCGCTTAGTGCTTGCAAGGACCTCGATGAGTGGAGCACTGCTGTCTCCTATAATCCCGGATCGATGGGATATCCGGAATTGAGTACAGAAGATGCCGCGAACACCGTTTACCTTGCCTGTGCCTCCAGCGACCCAGCGCGGCGGACCCCAGTGTGCGCTGATGCCGCGAAACGCGGATATCTCGATGCGACATGACCTGCAAATCTGCATGACGGTATTTCGATAGCAGCGGTTCGATCTCGTAATCTCCCAGAATGTGATGGCTCCATCACCAATGAGCTATTGCCTTCAAATAGCGTTTCTATGGGAGAATGAAAGACAGTGTACTTAGCTTGAAATCGCTATTCTCGACGAATTAAGGACGTATATTCGTGGCCATGATTCCATTGCCGTTGCATTCGGTGGAGACCACACAGTTTTCTCCGATTGACCCGGCGGACCCGACGTTGGTCCACCGCGGCGAAGGCGGCTCTGAAGTCCGGCGCAGCATCCTGCCTGGTGGCGTACGAGTCCTGACGGAAGCGATGCCCGGACAGCGGTCCACTACTGTGGGATTCTGGGTTCCGGTCGGTTCCCGCGACGAGGAAGCAGGACACTACGGATCCACCCACTTCCTGGAGCACTTGCTCTTCAAGGGCACTGCAAAGCGAACCGCCTTGGAAATTGCCCAGTCCTTCGACGCAGTGGGCGGCGAATCGAACGCAGCCACCGCCAAGGAATCGACCTGCTATTACGCCCGGGTGCTTGACACGGATCTGCCGATGGCGCTGGAGGTCATCGCTGACATGGTCACCTCAGCGGTGATCGATCCGCAGGAACTGGAGCAGGAGCGCGGGGTGATCATCGAAGAACTTGCCATGGATGCAGATGACGCGATGGACGTCGCCCACGAGCGCTTCGTTGCCAACGTCCTGGGCGATCACCCGCTAGGACGGCCTATTGGCGGAACTCCAGAAGAGATCATGGAGATCTCCCGCGAGGCAGTCATGGAGCACTACCGTGCGCACTACCGCCCAAGCGAGCTGATTGTCACTGCAGCAGGTTCCCTGGAGCACGACAAGCTGTGCGAGCTGGTTCTCAAGGCGCTGGCTGAAGCCGGCTGGGAACTGGACCCGATGGCAGTGCCGGAGCCACGCCGCATGGGCGAGCCAGCGCAGATCACCTCGAAGGCCGGGCTGGAAGTCATCAACCGCCCAGGCGAGCAAGCCAATATCATCATGGGCTGCTCGGGCATCACCGGCCACGACGACCGACGCCAGGTGCTCGCGGTGCTGAACGCTGTGCTCGGCGGCGGCATGAGCTCGCGCTTGTTCCAGGAAATCCGGGAGAAGCGCGGACTTGTGTACTCGACCTATTCCTTCTCCGCCGCCTATACGGATGCCGGATACTTCGGCATGTACGCAGGTTGCGCCCCGGCCAAGGCGGCTCAAGTTATCGGGTTGCTCGGCGACGAACTGGATCGCTTGGCCAAGGACGGCATCAGCGAGTCTGAATTGGCGCAGGCCAAGGGCCAGCTATCCGGGGGAACGGTGCTGGCCTTGGAAGATCCTGGAAGCCGCATGTCCCGTTTGGGCAGGGCAGAAATGATTACCGGCGAATTCCAAGACATCGACGAAGCCCTGTCCCGCGTCAATGCAGTCACCGCCCAGGACGTGCAGCAGCTGGCCCAGGAACTGGCGGCCAAGGATCGCGTGATCACCGTGGTAGGACCATTTGAGAATGAAGCCGCGCTAGGCCTCTAGAATCCACCGGCAGTGCCCCTTGAATCGAATCTGAGGATCGTGATTCACGGGGCATTGCCGTTTTATTGGTTCAAACCGCGGCTTCTACTAGCGCCGCAAGCTCGGGCGCGTGGGAGAAATTGAACCCATGCGCACCATGGCGCATGACAGCAAGCTTGGCCTGCGGAGTTTTGGCGACCAAGCGAAGACCGAATTCCGGGGGAGATAGCGGATCCCGGGTGCCGCATACGACATCAACCGGGCAGTGCACTGTGCGGAGCAAATCGATGGTGGAGTAATCCAGCATCTGGGCACAGCTTTTGGCCCACCATGGGATGCCGCAACGCAGGTAGTCGACGAGCAAGATTGCCTTAACCGAGTTCAACTCATACGGGAAATCCTCGAAGAGCCGGCGTGCCTGCCTGAAGAGCGTCGCCTCGCGGTCGTTGACCGCTGGAGCTGCAATGATCAGGTGCTTGACTAGGTCGGGCCACGCGCGGGCCAGCTCAATGGAAACCTGCGCACCCATGGAATGCCCGAGGACAATTGCGTTCTCAACCTTCAGCTCGCGCAACGCCAGTGCCACCTCGTGTGCAAAACGCGGTACGGTCACCGGGCGGCCATCATCGAGATTCTTGCCATGGCCGGGCAGCTCGGGAACGATCACCCGATGCTTCTGCGCCAAGATGTTTGCCAGCGGAGTGAAATAGCGGCTGGAAGCCCCGAGCCCATGCAGGAGCACCACGTCGGGCCCCTGGCCTGCGACTCGAACCGAGAGCCTGGTTTTCAAGGATTCGGGCAAATGCCCAAAGTACTCGTGGCGCACGCCAGCCTTTCATCGTGCGAAAAGTGCGCACATACTATCGGTAGGGAAAATCGGCACACTCGCCAGAAATGGCGAGACGAGCACCAAGGGAGCTAGCCGCCCACCCCGGTCGAATGCTGATTAATGGCGGAACGGAGATCTTCCGGGAAGAGTTCCTTCACGTCTTTTTCGTAGTCGGAACCGTCACTTGGACGACGCAGTTCTTGCCCGTCGATGCGGAATGGGAAGGCGTCGGCTTGAGCCGCGGCATCCGCGGATTCCTGGCTATCGGGTGCGCAGGTAGCCCAGCCGTAGGTCGTGGAATCCTCGATTCGGAAAACTTCTACCTGGCATGTCGGTGATTCGATAACTGTTCCCTGCTCTTGGACGATATCGATGATTGATGCTCGTTCGTCATCCGACAGGGTGATCGGTTCGCTGCCAGAACCGCAGGAAGTGCATGCGAAGGTCGCGGCGAGGATTGCACCGATGCCGAAACCGATACGCTTAATTTTCTGACCCATGGCCCTGCTCACTATTTGGGAACTCCTGACACATATTTTTCCCCTATTTGCTGGGCAAAACAAGTTGGACTGGCCGTAGGGTGCCTCCGCAATGATTTGCCGACTGCTCCCTGCTGAGAAGCCGTTGCAAAACTCGAGAGAGATCACGTCATCGTTGGCAGGACTGGTGCGTTCAGGAGGATAGGCTTAAGCCCATGAGTGCACAGATCAAGGTGGCCGTGCTCGGCGCGGCAGGACGAATGGGCTCGGAAGCGGTCAAGGCCGTGACTGAGGCTGCAGACATGGAACTGGTTGCAAGCTTGGGGCGAGGCGACGACCTGTCGCAGATCCTTGAAGCCGGAGCAACCCACATCGTTGACCTTTCCGTGCCAGCATCCACCGAAGACAATGTGCGTTTCGCCGTTGGGCATGGACTGCATGCGGTCGTCGGCACCACCGGCTGGGATGATGCCCGCCGGGCAAATCTGGAAGCGTTGCTGAGCGAGCATCCCGAAGCCGGTGTGCTGATTGCGCCCAACTTCGCCCTCGGCTCCGTGCTGGCCAGCGCGTTCGCTGCCACGGCAGCGAAGTACTTCGAATCCGTCGAGATCATCGAACTCCATCACCCCAATAAGGTGGACGCTCCCAGCGGCACCGCGGTGCGTACCGCTGAACTGATCGCCAAGTCGCGTGAGGCCGCTGGGGTACCTGCCAGCCCTGATGCTACCGAGACCCAGCTCGACGGTGCCCGCGGTGCAGTTGTCGATGGAATCAACGTCCATTCGGTCCGCTTGCGTGGCTTGGTAGCCCACCAGGAAGTGCTCTTTGGCGGACCCGGCGAGCAGTTCACGTTGCGCCATGATTCCTTTGACCGTGCCTCGTTCATGCCGGGCGTCCTTCTGGGCCTGCGCACCGTTGGTTCCCGTCCGGGGTTGACCTATGGGCTCGACGGCTACCTGGAGCTGGGCCAGTGAAAACCAAACTCTGGGTAGGCGGCATTCTGCTGCTGTTCGCGCTGTACATTGGCATGACATTCACCCAGGCCATCCGACTGCTGAATACCGGGGAGCTGGTCGCCCAGATCATGGGCATTGCGATCTTGGTGATTCCTGCCTTGTGCGTCTGGATACTGATTCGCGAAGTGCTCTTCGGTTTACGCACCGAGAAGATGGGCAAGGCCTTAGCCGCTTCAGGTGAGCTGCCAGAAGATCTTCCCCGCATGCCATCGGGACGCTTCATCCGTTCGGCGGCCGACGCGGATTTCCCCAACCACCAGCGGGACGTGGAAGAGAACCCGGAGTCATGGAAATCCTGGTACCGCCTGGCGCTGGCATATGAAGCCTGTGGCGATAAGCCGCGGGCTCGCAAATCCATGCGTACGGCGATCGCCTTTTGGCAAGCCGATCAGAAGGTCAGCCAGTAGAAATCACGAATACCAGCATCTTGTCGATGGCCCGGGCTCGCACGAGCCCGGGCCATCGTTCTAGAATTTCGTCTTCGTCTCGGGATCGGCGTCAGCTCCGCTGAGTACCCTGACGCCATATTCCAACGGGCCGGATGCTCTGCTGAAGCCGAGCCAAATTCCGCAGACGGCAGTCGCTGAACAGAGAATCCACCAGATGGCCATCGGATCCATGTTCTCTTTCATCGCTGGCAGCAAGATGATGTGTCCGGCATACAGGGTCAGTGGCGCGCGGCCGGCGCCAGCCAGAATCCGGCCCAGCGCGCCGAGGCGGCCAATAATCAGCGACAGCAGGCCGATGATTGCGGCGGCGCAGGCGGCGTTGTGCAGCGTGGACAGCAAGGAATTGCTGTGGCCGGTCGGCAACCAGAGGTAGGCGGGATTATCCAGGAACGGATCGAGATTGGTGCCTGGCAAGCGCCCGGTGGTGATCATTGTTGGAACTAGGGACAGATCCAGATCCAGTTCACGGGCTATGATCGCGGCATTCTTCATGCCTACCAGATGTCCCGCTGCATAGGTCGCCGCGGCGATGAGCGTCCCGGCCGCGGCAAGCAGACCAGCGGTTCTCGTGCTGTGAAGATTGCATCTTCCGATGGCTATTCCCAGCAGGCCGAATCCGAACCAGATCATCAACGGGTAGTATCCGGTGACGACCAGATCCTTGACGAGCAATTGCGGGGCGAAAAGGTCGCTGAAGGTTGGATTATGGCCCAGGGCGTTCCCCATCCAGCTGCCGGCCAGGGGCCGCCAAAGTGCCGGCATCAGCAGCAGCCACAGGACTGAGACTACCCAAATGGTTATTCTTGAGAGCTTCAGAGCCAGCGGAAGCAATAGAAATAGTAGCCCATAGTGGACAAGGATGACTGCGATGGCTTCATTTATTGACCCAATTGCCATTCCGAGCACGGCAATAATTAATGCTCTCAGCACAAGGACTGAGTAAACCTTAGGGTGGGAGAAGCCCTTCCGGGCCAAGGATTTCGAGAGCAAACCCAGGGATAATCCGGCCAGCACCATGAACAGGACCGATGCCCTGCCGGAGGCGACAGCCCCGGTAAACGTTGGGGAGTAGGCGGGTGCGCCGCTGATTTCATACAGTGCGAAGACGTGCGCGGCGAACATGCCGAGGATGGCGGCAAGCCGCGCCGCATCCACGCCCAGCAGGCGCTGGGAACTACCCGAATCGTTCATGGATTCATCGCACCACGAATAGTTCCGGGGATGCCAATGCAACATGCGCGAGTGTAGATTTAATCCCATGGCTACAAGTGCAATTGATAAGCAGGCATACCCGTTCGGAACCGTGCTGACCGCTATGGTCACGCCCTTCGACGAAGCGGGTGAAGTCGATTACGCGTTGGCCGCAAAACTGGCAACGAAGCTGGTTGATGATGGCTGCGACGGACTAGTTGTCACCGGCACCACCGGCGAGACCTCGACCTTGACCGATGAAGAGAACATCGAGATGTTCCGTACCGTCGCCAAAGCGGTGGGCGGCCGGGCCGCGGTGCTGGCCGGTTCCACCACGAACGACACCCGCCACTCCATCAAGCTTTCGCTGGCAGCCAAGGAAGCGGGCGTCGACGGTGTGCTGTTGACCACCCCGTACTACAACAAGCCAAGCCAGGCAGGCGTCATCGCCCACGTGAAGGCCATCGCCGAAGCTGTTGAGCTGCCCATCATGCTCTATGACATCCCTGGACGCACCGGCATTGCGCTGGCACCGGAAACCATTATCGAGCTGGCCAAGATTCCTCAGGTCATTGCGCTGAAGGACGCCAAAGCGGATTACCAGTCCACCACCACCGTGCTGGCCAACACCGATCTGCACGTGTACTCGGGCGATGACGGCCTGACCCTGCCGCTGATGGCGGCCGGTGCAGTCGGCGTGGTTTCGGTCACCGCTCACGTTGCAGCCGCCAAGTACCGTACGCTAGTTAATGCAATGCATGCAGGAGATCTGGCAACTGCACGCACCACACACTTTGAGCTGGACGCGATCCAGCGCGGCATCATGGGCCACATTCAGGGCGCCGTTGCCGCAAAATATGGACTTCACTGGCAGGGTGTCCTGCCGAACACCGTCGTCCGGCTGCCGCTGTTGGCACCGTCGGACGCAGAGCTAGATGCCATCCGCGCGGACCTACGTGAAGGTGGATGGGATCTGTAACGAAAGGGACTAACCACATATGACTGAGAGTTCAGTAGGCAAGGCTGACGCTGCGCGTATGCAGGCTCCGGCGAAGCTGAAGAAGGGGACAATGCGCATTGTTCCCCTCGGCGGCTTGGGCGAGGTCGGCCGAAACATGACCGTATTCGAACTCAACGGGAAACTGTTGATCGTCGACTGCGGCGTGCTCTTCCCCGAAGAGCACCAGCCTGGCGTGGATCTGATCCTGCCGGACTTCTCCTACATCAAGGACCGCCTGGACGACGTGGTGGGCCTCGTGCTGACCCACGGCCACGAGGACCATATCGGTGCTGTTCCTTACCTGCTGCGCCTGCGCGAAGACATCCCTTTGTACGGGTCCAAGCTGACCCTGGCCTTCGTTGAAGCAAAGCTGGCAGAACACCGCATCAAGGCCAACACCAACATCGTGGTGGAGGGCGAGATCGCGCAGGTTGGCAACTTCGAATGCGAATTCGTTGCCGTGAACCACTCGATCCCCGACGCCCTGGCAGTATTCCTGCGCACCGAGGCCGGCACCGTGCTGCACACCGGCGACTTCAAGATGGACCAGCTGCCGCTGGACGGCCGCATCACCGACCTGCGCCACTTCGCGCGTCTGGGCGAGGAAGGCGTGGACCTGTTCCTGCCGGACTCCACCAACGCCGAAGTCCCGGGCTTCACCGTGGCCGAACGCGAGATCGGCCCGGTCCTCGAAGCCAAGTTCGCGCGCGCCCGCCGCCGCATCATTGTCGCGTCCTTCTCCTCGCACGTGCACCGTGTGCAGCAGGTGCTGGATGCGGCCGCGATGCACGGGCGCAAGGTTGCCTTCATCGGCCGCTCGATGGTGCGCAACATGGGCATCGCCGAACGCCTGGGCTACCTCGACGTTCCGCAGGGCGTGCTGGTCGACCTGAAGCAGATCGACTCGCTGCCGGACCACAAGGTCGTGCTGATGTCCACCGGTTCGCAGGGCGAGCCGATGGCCGCCCTGTCCCGCATGGCCAACGGCGAGCACAAGGTCCAGATCAACCCGGGCGATACCGTCATCCTGGCCTCCAGCCTGATCCCGGGCAATGAGAACTCGGTCTTCCGCGTGATAAATGGCTTGATGCGCTTGGGGGCAGAGGTCATCCACAAGGGCATGGCCAAGGTCCACGTTTCCGGCCACGCATCGGCTGGCGAATTGCTGTACTGCTACAACATCCTGCGCCCGAAGAACGTGCTCCCGGTGCACGGCGAAACCCGCCACCTGATTGCCAACGGCCGGCTGGCCGCGCAGGCCGGTGTCCCGGAGGACAACGTGCTGCTGGCAGACGACGGTTCGGTCATCGACATGAAGGACGGCGTTGCGAAGCTCGTCGGCCAGGTCGAATGCGGATACGTCTACGTTGACGGCTCCAAGGTCGGCACCATCACCGACGATGACCTGAAGGACCGCGTCACCCTGGGCGAGGAAGGCTTCATCTCGGTCATCACCGTGATCAACCGCCAGAACGGCACGATCATCTCCGGCCCGGACATCCACGCACGCGGTGTGGCGGAAGAGGACTCGGTCTTCAACGAGATCAAGCCGAAGATTGCAGCCGCGATTGTGGAAGCAGTGGGCAACAACCCGAACCACACCACGCACCAGCTGCAGCAGATCACCCGCCGCGTGATCGGCTCGTGGGTATCGCGCAAGCTGCGCCGCCGCCCAATGATTGTTCCAGTAGTACTCGAAGCCTAGACTTCCGGAATTATTGCCTCGAACCAATTATGGTTCGAGGCAATAATTTTTTTGGACAGCTCCAACAGTGCCTGTGTAGAAATTCAGTGTCATCCAACGAAACTCAAGAATGCAGGCTTCGGCCAGTCAGGCCGTTCGATTGCCGGAGCAGGACTTTGAGGCACGACGTGCCCCGTTTGCGCGTCCATGACAATGACCGAATCCCACTGGTCCGCATCGATCCGCTCCAGCACCTCCCCGGTGCGAGTGTCCATGATAACTGTGCTGTCCCAATCACCGGTTGGGGTAAAACCTTGCGTGTCAGCGATTGCTGGTGACGAGAGAGCCAAGGCACCACTTGCCAAAGCGGCAGTAGCCATGAATTTCGAGCGTTTGTGCAATGTATTCTCCAAATGCCGTAAAAATGCTTTTGGCTCACTCTACCGACATTCTGGTAGGAATACGGTAAGCGCCAAACTGTTTGAAGCTGAATGATTCCCGGCATTGGGTGCTGTCACAGCGCTTTTGAGGCAGAATTGGGCTCAACGCCAGCTCAAGGAGACGAAACATGCTGAGGCATCGCACAAGGTTCGGAATGAAACCGCCGAGGAGGAATGCGCATGATTGAGTTCGAGAACGTCTCGAAGCACTATCCGGATGGCACGGTTGCCGTCAAGGATTTCAGCCTGCAAATTCCGGCACACCGCACCACAGTCTTCGTGGGATCCTCAGGCTGCGGCAAGACGACCTTGCTGCGGATGGTAAACCGCATGGTTGATCCGAGCCATGGAGTGCTTCGGATCGATGGGGAGGACATCACCAACAAGCCAGCGGTGGAACTGCGTCGAAGCATTGGCTACGTCATGCAGAACTCGGGACTCATGCCGCATTTCACCGTCGCGGAGAACATCGCTACCGTGCCGCGGCTTCAAGGCATGTCCAAAGCCGCGTCACGCAAACGAGCCCTCGAACTCATGGAAACCGTAGGTTTAATTCCTGCGCAGGCCGACCGCTATCCGCACCAACTCTCGGGAGGCCAGCAGCAGCGTGTCGGTGTCGCCAGGGCACTTGCCTCGGACCCGAACATCCTGCTCATGGATGAGCCCTTCGGCGCGGTTGACCCTATCGTTCGCGCCGAGCTGCAAGAAGAATTGCTTCGACTCCAAAGAGAACTCGACAAGACCATTGTCTTTGTTACCCACGATATTGACGAGGCCTTCCTGCTGGGAGACCAGGTAGTGATTCTGGCGGCCGGCGCACAGAAGCTCCAAGTAGGCAGCCCCAGTGAAATTATTGAGCATCCAGCCAATGATTTCGTCGCCTCCTTCATCGGTGCGCAGCGCGGGTCCCGGGCATTGAGCCTGAAGCAGACGGAACATGGAACCGTCCTTATCGATGCGCAAGGTCGGACGCAGGGCAAGCTTGTCGAGGACGGAACAGTCCAGTGAACTGGATCCTGGAAAACCTCGGACTCATTGGGTCGCTTTCGCTGGAGCACCTGCGCCAGTCCGTGATAGCAATCGTTCTCGGATTCGCTGCGTCGATCCCGCTGGGTTGGGTGGCCTGGAAATACAAGCTCCTGCGCGCACCAGTCGTGAGCCTCACTGGATTGCTCTACACGATCCCTTCATTGGCTTTGCTGATGATACTGCCCGTGCTCACCGGGATGAGCGCGATCAGCGAAGCCAACTTGATTCTTGCTCTGGCGATCTACGCGGTCGCCATCATGGTGCGCAGCGTGGTCGACGGGCTGAACTCGGTCGACCCGGCAACCAGGTCGGCGGCAACGGCTATGGGCTACGGAACGGCACGTCGTTTCTTTGCTGTTGACCTCCCGTTGGCCGGTCCCGTGGTTCTGGCCGGATTGCGCGTGACCGCGGTCAGCACGATCTCGCTGGCCACGGTTGGCATCCTGGTCGGCGTCACCAACCTGGGCTACTTGTTCACCAACGGCTTGCAGCGCCGCATTATCGAGGAAGTCCTGGCCGGCATTATCGCAGTGGCAGCGATCGCCCTGCTGGTCGACCTGCTGTTGCTTCTGGCGGGTCGTTGGCTGATGCCGTGGACCACGGCGAGCACCTTGAAGCGGCGAACGCCGGCGCCGAAGTCCACTGAACAGGCGGCATCATGAATCTGATTTCCGATGCGCTGTCATGGATCTTCGCAGCTGAACAGTGGCAGGGCGATGGGGGACTGGCTGCCCTGCTGGGGCAGCACCTGCTGTTCACCGTGCTGGCAGTGCTGATCGCTGGCGTGATTGCCATCCCCGCCGGATGGGCAATCGGGCACACTGGCAAAGGGCGCGAAATTGCGGTCGGCATCGCCGGCATTGCCCGGGCGGTGCCATCCTTCGGCTTGCTGATCCTGCTGGTGCTGCTGCTCGGTGTACTGCACAAGCCAGAAGCGGCCCTGCTGACCTTCGTTGTGCTGGCGATTCCATCACTGCTTGCGGGAGCCTACACCGGCTTCGAAGCCATTGACCGCAAAACCATTGACGCTGCCAGGGCCGTGGGAATGACCGAATGGCAGATACTCTTCAAGGTCGAGATTCCACTAGGCCTCGCCCTGCTCGTGGGCGGGATCCGCTCCGCGGTGCTTCAAGTAGTGGCCACGGTAACTGTCGCCGCCTACGTGAACCTCGGCGGCCTGGGCTTGCCCATCATCACCGGACTGAACCTGCGGCGCTTCGACATGGTCCTGGGTGGAGCCTTGATGGTTGCGGCGCTGGCCCTTGTGCTGGACTTGGCATTTGCCATGGCCCAGAAAGCTGCCGTACCGCGCGGTCTGGGTGCGCGCACGAAGAAGAAGTTCCACTATACCGATGACCAAATCACCCTCGAAAGGGAAATGTCATGAACAGGAAGCAGTTTTTCTCCACAAGCGCTCTCGTGCTGGCCGGAAGCCTGGTACTGGCCGGATGCTCCAGTGCGGACCCGCTGGCCACGGAAAGCGATGCCGCCCAGGATGGCGGAACAACGGTCGTGGTAGGTTCGCAGGCCTACTACTCAAATGAAATTGTCGCCGAGATCTATGCCCAGGCACTTGAAGGAGCCGGCATGGAAGTAGAACGGCAATTCAGCATCGGGCAGCGCGATGCCTACATGCCTCAGCTGGAAGACGGAAGCATTGACGTCTTCCCTGAATACACGGGCAACCTGCTGCAGTTCTACAAGGAAGACACCGAAGCACGTTCCTCCGAGGAAGTCTATGACGAGCTGAAGAAGTCCTTGCCTGAATCACTCGCGGTGCTCGAAGCCGCCGAGGCTTCGGACCAGGACTCCTATACGGTGACGAAAAAATTCGCCGAAGCCAACAACCTCACCAGCATCGAGGACCTTGCCGGCATCTCCGAACCATTGACCGTGGGCGGCCCGCCCGAACTTGCTGAGCGCCCCTACGGCCCCAAGGGCTTGGAAAGCACCTACGGCGTGAAGGCGGAGTTCTCTGCAACGGGCGATACGACCGTTGAAGACCTGGTCGCCGGCACGGTGAACATTGCCAACGTCTTTACCGCCGATCCGCGCATCCAGACCGAGGACCTCGTGGTTCTTGAAGATCCGAAGTCGCTGTTCCTGGCATCAAACGTGGTGCCATTGGTGGCTGCTGATCAATCCGAGGAATTGGCGGAAGTCCTCAATCCGGTCAGCGAGAAACTGACGGCGCAGGTTCTGGTGAACCTGAATGTCCAAAGCACCGTAGACAAGAAATCGGCAGCCGACATCGCTTCGGCCTGGCTGGCTTCCGAGGGACTCTAGCCCGCAATCCAGCACAGAAAAGCAGCATCACGGCAGCCGTGCCGCCCGTTCAATATCGGGCAGTGCGGCTGCTTTTCATTGCCCGAAAACGGCTTGGGCTGGGAAGAGCGCGGTGCTGACATATTTTGACAATTGATAATGATTCTCATTAGTGTTTAGCGTTGTTGGCTGAGGACTCGCTGGAATTCGGCGGTCGACGCCCGCCTGCCATGAATGGAGCACTGATAGATGAAAAAACTCAACCCCTGGAAGCTGGCCGTGCCAGTTGCAGTCTTGGCTTTGGTAACCGGGTGCAGCACGCCGGCCGGATCCGCCAGCGGCGCGCCGCAGGGTGCCGAGACGACAAACCTTGTCCTAGACAGCTGCGGAAGGCAAGTAGTCTTCGACAAGGCCCCGGAAAGCGTTCTCGCTGTGGGTTCGGAAGCGCCAGCCCTATTGACTGCCGCTGGAGCGGGAGACAAGCTCACGCACTACGCAGGCAGCATGCAGGTGCCTTTCGACGAAGAAACCATGGCGGTGGTGCGCAAGGCCGATCGGATCACCGAAGACTCCCATGACGTCTCCTACGAAATGATCCTGGCCTCGGGTGCGGACGTGGTGATCGGAACCGATATCGCAGCCGGAATCGATCTGGATTCGTTGGCAGAGCGTTTGGAAAGCACCGGAGTGAAGATGCTGACCGTCAGCGGGTACTGCGCTGGATTCGAGGATCGATCCACCGGAGGACTGAGCGGTTTCGACCAGATCTACAAGGATGTGGAATCCTACGGACAGCTCTTCGGCACCGAACAGGTAGCCGCCGGCTCGGTGAAGGACATGCGCTCCCGCGTCGAGCAGGCAGCGCGCAATGCCAAGCAGGCCAGTGGGCAGCGGGGCGTGCCGTTGTACGTGCCCGTCTCCGGCACCTTGGGGTCATACGGCCATGAATCCCTGATTGCCGAGCAGATGGAATTACTGGGCATGGAGAACGTCTTCAGCGACGTTCCCAAGCGCTACTTCGAGCCCTCCACCGAAGAACTCGTGAACAGCTCAGCCGACAAGGTCTTCGCCATGTACCTGCCGACCGGGTCCTCGAACTTGGAAACGGACCAGCAGGTCATCGACGAGCTGCGCAACCGCCCCGAATTGGCGGGTTTGCCCGCCATTGACCAGGACAGCGCCATTGTGCCGCTGAACTACTACTATTCCTCGCCCGGTCCGCTGGCCGTGGACGGGGTCGAGCTGATCGCCGACCGGCTGGCTCGTTGATGAGCCAGACCGACCTGCATACCGCGCACCAATTGCCCAGCGAACGGCGCATTATCGCGGAGATCTGGCCTGCGCTGCTGGCCTCGGCACTGGGCTTGCTGCCCTTCACGGTGCTGAGCACCTTCCTGGTGCCCATCGCGGACTGGGCCGGGGCCGGCTACGCCGAAACTGGAACCCTGCGCGGGCTGGCCGGCATCGGCGCTGTGCTCGCCGGAGTTGCGCTGGCCCCGCTGATCGGGCGCATCGCCCCGGGCGCCGTGGCCGCCGCGGCGCTGGGGCTGATGGGTCTGGCAGCCATCGTGGGAACCTTTTCGGGACCGGCCGCGCTGGCGGTATTCTGCCTGGCCACCGGTGTATCCAACGCCTTGCTGTATCCCGCGCTGTCCACCGCGGCCGCGGACCGGTTCGGCACCACGCCGGCCGCCGGCCGGGCGGCCACCTTGGTGATGACGGCCCAGACTTTGGCTTCCACGGTGGGCGCGCCGCTGCTGGTGCTGCCGGCGCTGTTCTGGGGGTGACAGGGCAATCTGGTCGCCATCGCCGTGTTCAGCATCGCGCTGATCCCGGCGGTGCTGCGCTACGGCCGCCGTGGCGCTGGGCACGCCGGGGACACCCCGGCCCCTGCCCGGCTGGGCTACCTTGCGGCCTTCCGCACCCTGGCTGGGGTGCCCGGCACTCGGGTTCTGCTGCTGGTTTCCTTCGGGCGCGCCGGAGCCTTCATGGGGCATCTGGCCTTCCTCGCTCCGCTGTACGCCCAGAAATTCTCCCTGGATGCCAATTGGTTCGCCTTCGTCTGGTCGGTCAGCGGCGGGGCCTTCTTCCTCGGCCACCTGCTGGCCGGGCGAATGCTCAATACCGAAGACTCGCCGGCCCGCACCCGTGCCGTGATGGTTATCAGCCTGGGTATTTCGCTCGTGGCGCTGTCCGGGGTCTACCTCGCTCCGGTGCTGCCGATGGCGGTGGCCGGCACAGCGGTGCTTTCGGCCAGCCACGCGGTGGTCTCGGCCGCCGTGATGAGCCTGCTGGTGAGCCGCTGCACGCAGGTGCGCGGCACCGCGCTGAGCCTGAACGCGGCCGGAATGTCCCTGGGCTTGTTCCTGGGCACGGCGGCTTCCGGCGCGGCGCTGGCCGGCTCCGGCTACCTGGTCGCCGCTGCCGTGCTGTGCGCATTGACACTGGTGGCGCTGGCTGCCGCGCTGACCCTGCGCACCCCTTCCCCTGCCAAAACCCTGGAAAGGCAACCATGACCCCGTTGGATTCTGCAGTGCGAGCACACCGGGAGCCGCTGGCCGGTTCAGGCGATGATCTGGATCATGACCGGCGCGCCCGGCACGCATGGCTGTGGATTTGCGCGCTGCTGAGCGTGTTGCTGGTCTCTGTGCCGGTGGCCGTAGGGCTCGGCCCGGTGGCCATTGAGCCGGGCACCGTCCTGCAGATCCTCAAGGCGCACCTGTCCGGGGCAGCCGGCTCCGGTGCCTTCAGCGCATCGGATGAGTCCATTGTCCTGCTGCTGCGCGTTCCGCGGGTCCTTCTGGGCGCCGCCGTCGGCGCCGGGCTGGCCCTGGCCGGGGTGGCGCTGCAGGCGCTGACCCGCAACATCCTGGCTGAACCGTACCTGCTGGGCGTGACCTCCGGGGCATCCACGCTCTCGGCGGCCTCGATCCTCTTCGGAGCGGCCGCCGGCATCGGAACGGCCTCGCTGGCGGCCAGCGCCTTTGCCGGGGCGTTGGCCGCGGGGATCTTCGTCTACCTGCTGGCACGGGTCGGCTCCGAGATGACATCCACCCGTCTGGTCCTGGCAGGGGTGTCAGTGGGCTATGTGCTGCACGCGCTCACCTCGCTGCTGATTTTCGCTTCGGATGATCCCAACGCCGGGCGTTCGGTGCTGTTCTGGACCTTGGGTTCCCTGGCGCAGGCTACCGGGCAGTCGGTCATGATCACCTGGGTCGTGGTGCTCGGGACCGCCACGCTGCTGGCCTATTGGTCGCGGCCGCTGGACGCGCTGGCCATTGGCGATGGCACCGCGCAGGCACTGGGCATAGCTCCGGCCAAGCTGCGCGCGTCCGTGATGGTCGTGACCGCGGTGTGCGTGGGCGCGCTGGTCGCCTCCTCAGGCGGCATCGGGTTTGTCGGGTTGGTGATTCCGCACGTGGCCCGGCTGTGCGTTGGATCGACGCACCGGATCCTGATACCGGTCGCTGCGTTGCTCGGTGCGGTGTTCCTGGTCTGGGCCGATGTGCTGGCCCGGACTGCCATGGCGCCGCAGGAGTTGCCCCTGGGCATCGTGACGGCGCTGCTCGGTGCCCCATTGCTGTTCGCGCTGGTTCGCAAGCTCAATGCGGTCCAGTAGGAAAAACGAACCTGGAAGAAGGCAAGAAGAATGATTACTGCTACCGATATATCCGTGGGCTATGGCGGAAAGCTGGTCATCGAATCGGCAGGGCTGCAAGCCGGCCCCGGGGAAGTGGTCGGGCTGATCGGCCCCAACGGCAGCGGCAAGTCCACCCTGCTGCGCACGCTCTATGCGGCGCTGAAGCCCACCGCCGGGCTGGTGCTTGTCGACGAACGCCCGGTCACCGAACTGCGCGGCAACGAACTGGCCCGCAGAATTGCGGTCGTGGCCCAGGAAACCCCCACCGAATTGCCGGTCAGCGTCGCCGAAATGGTGCTCCTGGGCAGGGCACCGCACCGCAAGGCGCTGGCCGCCATGTCCCGCGAGGACCACCGGGCAGTTGCCTCGGCGCTGGCCCGGGTCGGCGCCCGGCACCTGGCCGACCGCCGCTACTCGACCCTCTCCGGGGGCGAGAAGCAGCGCGTGCTGGTGGCCCGGACCTTGGCCCAGAAGGCCGAGCACCTGCTGCTGGACGAGCCCACCAACCACCTCGACATCCGCTACCAGCATGAGCTGCTGCGCATGGTCGGAGAACTGGGAACCACCACGGTGGTGGTGCTGCACGACCTGAATCTGGCGGCCCGCTACTGCAGCAAGCTGGTGCTGCTGGCCAACGGCGGAATCATCGCCGCGGGGACGCCCCACCAGGTGCTGGCGCCCGAACTCCTGCTGCAGGTCTACGGGATCCATGCGCAGCCGGTGCTCGTGGACGGGATCCTGCAGCTGGTGTTCAGCCTGGCCGATGAGCCAGAACTGCAACATAGCGGAAGTCCGGTTCCCGGATGATAGCCTGCCCGGTAGGCAAGCGCTGTCCACCCGCCTGCCTGCCGGGCCCCAAGCATTGACCGTGAAAGGTACACCTGCCATGACGTCTTCCGCCGCTATCGAAGCAGACAAGCACTACGATCTGATCATCCTCGGCACCGGATCGGGCAACTCCATTCCCGGTCCCGAATTCGACGGGCAGTCCATTGCCATCATCGAGAAGGGCGCCTTCGGCGGCACCTGCCTGAACGTCGGCTGCATCCCGACCAAGATGTATGTCTATGCCGCAGACGTCGCCTTGGAAACCAGGGAATCGGCACGGCTGGGAATCGACGCCCAAGTCAATTCCGTGGACTGGCCCGGCATCGTCAGCAGGGTCTTCGGCAAGCGCATCGATCCGATCGCCCAGGGCGGCGAGGAGTACCGCCGCGGCGAGCAGACGCCGAACATCGACGTCTATGACCAGCACGCGCGTTTCGTCGGCGAGCGCACGCTGCGCACCGGGCAGGGAGCAGAAGCCAAGACCATCAGCGCGGACCAGATTGTCCTGGCCGCCGGTTCGCGCCCCTTCATTCCGCAGGAAATCATTGATTCGGGGGTGCATTACCACACGAACGAGGACATCATGCGCTTGGCGAGCCAGCCGAAGTCCATTGTGATCATCGGCGGCGGCTACATTGCCATGGAGTTCGCCCACGTCTTCGAGGCGCTGGGCACCAAGGTCACCATCCTGGCCCGCTCCGAGCTGATGCGCCACCTGGATGCCGACCTGCGCGAGCCCTTCAACCAGCTGGCCGCCGAACGCTATGACGTGCGCATGGGACGGACGGTGGCCAGCGCCGTGCAGGAAAGCGACGGGGTGGTGCTGACCCTGGATGACGGCTCCACCGCCAGCGCCGAGGTGCTGCTGGTAGCGACCGGGCGGGTGCCCAACGGCGACCAGTTGGACCTGCAGAATGCAGGCATCGCCTCGGACGACGGGCAGGTCAGCGTGGACGAATACGGCCGCTCGACTTCCGCTGAAGGTGTCTGGGCGCTGGGCGATATTTCCTCGCCCTTCCAGCTCAAGCATGTGGCCAACGCCGAGATGCGCGCGGTGCGCCACAACCTGCTGAACCCGCAGGACATGGTGAAGATGCCGCACGAGCACGTGCCGGCCGCGGTCTTCACCCACCCGCAGATCGCCTACGTCGGGATGACCGAAGATCAAGCCCGCGAGGCCGGGCATGATGTCACGGTCAAGGTGCAGAAGTACGGGGACGTGGCCTACGGCTGGGCGATGGAAGATGGCACCGGCATCGCAAAGCTCATCGCCGACCGGGACACCGGCAAGCTGCTCGGTGCGCACTACATGGGCCCGCAGGCCTCGACGCTGATCCAGCAGATGATCACAGTCATGGCCTTCGGTCTGGACGTGCGCGAGGTGGCAACCAAGCAGTACTGGATCCACCCGGCCCTGCCGGAGGTCACCGAGAACGCGTTGCTCGGCCTGGATTTCTCCTAGCGGCCGAAGCCGGCCAGTTCACTGGCCGCCGGCAGATGAATCCGCAGGCCAGTAGCCAATGGCGCCACGCTGTCCTAGGCTGAAGCCATGACTCGGAATACCGCGCGAACCGCGACCTCGAAGACCGGCAGCATGTTCCTGATCGCCGCGGGCGTGGGCTTGGGTCTGGGCATGCTGGCGGTGCTCTGGATGTTCTGGCCGATCGGCCAGGATGGCTACGGCAGCAACCTCGGCGAATTGGGCTTGCCGCTGGCCTACGGCGCGATAGCCGGCGTGCTGATGGGGTTGATCTGCTGCAGCGGGGCGCATGCGGCCCTTGAAATCCAAGCCGCGGGGAAACCGGAGGCCAGTGGCACCCGGCAATCGGCAGCCGCCGGCCTCGGAGCTGCCGTCGCCGCCATGCTTCCCGCGGTGGCGATCGCCGCCATGGGCCTGGACGATACGAATCCGGCGCCATTCCTCGGTACTGCCCTGGGGCTGCTGGTGGTGTGCTTCGCCGCGGGATCCGCCATCCTGGCCGGGCTCAACTGCTGCACCGCCCGAGGCTGAAGATCTCTGGGGAGCGACGGCCCAAGCGCCAGCTGGTTGCCAGCTGGGCGCCGCTGGCCGAGCACCGCTCGCTGTGGCAGGTCGGGAGGCGGGCGCCAGGTCCAGGCGCCGGTTCCAACGCAGGGAAGGAGAGCGCATGAAGTCCGCAAGCCGCCTCGGCGCCTGCGCCGCGGCAACGATGCTGGCCGGGGCGTGGGCGCTGGCAGCCATCCCGGCCGCCTACGCCAGCGCCATGGCCTACACCCAGGAAGTCTCCAGTGCCGGCACCTGCGCCATGATGGAAACTGCCACGGTGGATGCCTTCGAGGCCTCCGGGTACCAGGTGGACAGCCATGGCTGCATGCCAAGCCCCGGCGGCTACACCCTGGTGATCGAGTACACGCCATAGCCCGGTCCTGCGGCGTGATGATTATCTAGCCGCTGCAGCACCCGTGCAGACGTGTAAATTCGGGGTGCATCCAGCGTATGGCGATACCCTTGGAGTATGGCCTCACGTACCCAGTCTCAGGGGACGAAGAAGACTGCGACGCGCAAACCCAAGGCGTCCAGCTCCTCGTCCTCCAAGAAAACGCCCGAGAACCCGGATGCGGAACTCGCCCTGCCGCTGCGCGCAATCCGCAGCGTGTGGATGGGCATTGCCCGGATCTTCGGCGGCGCGTTCCGCCGCATCGGCGGAACCGTCAAGCCTGACTACGAGCTGCGCCGCGACGGCACCGGCTTGTTCCTCGCGCTGATCGCGATCATCGTCGCGGTCATCGAATGGTGGGGCCTGCGCGATGCCGGCTGGTTCGGCACCGGCGTGCACGCTGTCGCCGGCGGCACCCTGGGCTTCATGGCGGTGCTGCTGCCGGTCATCCTGTTCATCGGCGCCTTCCGGCTCTTCCGCTACCCCGAAGCTGTCACCGCGAACAACCGCATCGGCATCGGGCTGCTGATCATGACGCTCTCCGGCTCGTCCATCGCCTCGCTGGCCAACGGCTCGCCGGCGGTCACCGACGACTTCGAAGCGCTGTGGAATGCCGGCGGCATGGCCGGGTCCATCCTGGGCACCCCGCTGGGCCTGCTGATCTCGGTTCCGGGTGCCATGGCGGTGTTCATTTTCCTGGTGTTCATGTCGATCCTGATCGTCACCGCCACCCCGGTGATGCAGATCCCTGCGCGCGTGCGCGCCGGCTACAACCGCCTGCTCGGCCAGGACCCGGATACGCCGCGCGCCACCCGGGCCACCGCCGCGATGGAACTGGATGCCACCCGCGAGGACCACGACCAGTCCTACCTCTATCCCGAGGCCGAGGCCGAGGCCCCGGCACCGAAAAAGAAGAAGCCGGGCTTCTTCGAGCGCCGTGCAGCCGCCGCCCGCAAGGTCACCGAAGTCTACGACGTGGATGGGACGGAGAATTCCGACCGCTCCGGCGATATCGCCTACGACCAGGCGGTCATCGGCGAGGATGATCCTGCCACCGACGCGATGCCTGCGGCCAGCCGCAACTCCGGCAAGATCTTCGACGCCGACGAGGCGGCCACCCAGGCCATCGCCCGCCCGCAGCTGGATGGCTCCGGCCCCGCCGATGCCAGCGAAGACGCCGCCACAGTGGCGATCCCGAAACCGGCCGGCCCGCCGCCGGGGGTCAAGCGCCCCACCAAGGCCGAGGCCGAAATGGCCGAGATCATGGCCAACATCGGGCTGAAGGCCGAACCCGAAGCCACCACCTCAGCGATGGACCAGGTCTCCTCGCGCGCCGCCGGGCTCGGAACTTCCCCGCAGGCGCCGATCCCGGCGCGCAGCGAGCAGCTGCAGCTCTCCGGGGATGTCACCTACACCCTGCCCGAGGAGCACTACCTGCCTGCCGGCCCGCCGGCCAAGGAAGCCTCCGAAGCCAATCAGGTGGTGGTCGACGCGCTGACCAACACGCTGCAGCAGTTCAAGGTCGACGCGCAGGTCACCGGCTTCTCGCGCGGCCCGACGGTGACCCGCTACGAGATCGAGCTGGCCCCGGGCACCAAGGTGGAGAAGGTCACCGCGCTGTCCAAGAACATCTCCTACGCCGTGGCCTCCTCGGATGTGCGCATCCTCTCGCCGATCCCGGGCAAGTCCGCCATCGGCATCGAGATCCCGAACACCGACAAGGAAGTCGTCGCCCTGGGCGACGTGCTGCGCAGCTCCAACGCCCGCAAGTCCGAGCACCCGATGGTGATGGGCGTGGGCAAGGACGTCGAGGGCGGCTTCGTCGTGGCCAACTTGGCCAAGATGCCGCACCTGCTGGTGGCCGGCGCCACCGGCGCGGGCAAGTCCTCGTTCGTGAACTCGATGATCACCTCGATCCTGATGCGCGCCACCCCCGACGAGGTGCGCATGGTCATGGTCGACCCCAAGCGCGTGGAGCTCACCGCCTACGAGGGCGTGCCGCACCTGATCACCCCGATCATCACCAACCCGAAGAAGGCCGCCGAGGCCCTGCAGTGGGTGGTCCGCGAAATGGACACCCGCTACGACGACCTGGCCAACTTCGGCTTCAAGCACATCGACGACTTCAACAAGGCGGTCAAGGCCGGCAAGGTGCACCCTCCCGAGGGTTCCAAGCGCGTGCTCAAGCCCTACCCGTACCTGCTGGTGATCGTCGACGAGCTCGCCGATTTGATGATGGTCGCCCCGCGCGATGTGGAAGAGTCCATCGTGCGCATCACCCAGCTGGCGCGTGCCGCCGGCATCCATCTGGTGCTGGCCACCCAGCGCCCGTCGGTTGACGTGGTCACCGGCCTGATCAAGGCCAACGTGCCTTCGCGCATGGCCTTCGCCACCTCCTCGGTCACCGACTCCCGCGTGGTGCTCGACCAGCCCGGCGCGGAGAAGCTGCTGGGCCAGGGCGACGCGCTGTTCCTGCCGATGGGCACCTCCAAGCCGATGCGCGTCCAGGGCGCCTGGGTCACCGAATCGGAGATCCACCGCGTCGTCGAGCACGTCAAGAGCCAGCTGCAGCCCGAATACCGGGACGACGTGATCCCGGCCGCCGAGAAGAAGAAGCAGATCGACGAGGACATCGGAGACGACCTGGAACTGCTGCTGCAGGCCACCGAGCTCGTGGTCACCAGCCAGTTCGGCTCCACCTCGATGCTGCAGCGCAAGCTGCGCGTGGGCTTCGCCAAGGCAGGTCGCCTGATGGACCTGATGGAATCGCGCGGCGTGGTCGGCCCTTCCGAAGGCTCCAAGGCCCGCGACGTGCTGATCCAGCCGGACGACCTGCCGATGGTGCTGGCCGCGATGCGCGGCGACGATCCGGCCACCAGCACCCCGTCGGCCACCGAGGCGGCGCTGGTCGCCGAGGCCAACGTGAACCATGCCGAGCCGGTCACCGACTATGCCGAGGACCTGGTCGCCAGGGATCTGGAGGATCGCCCGCAGGCCGTGGACTACTTCGACGGCTCCGATGACGACGATTCGGGCGAGGACGCCTGGAACCTGACAGGAAGAAACTGATACCCATGAGCGAGCAAGCTGGCCGCAGTGCCCAGCCACCGGTACCGACGCTGAACATCGCCAACGTGCTCACCACCATCCGCATCATCATGGTGCCGTTCTTCATCTGGGCGCTGATGGCGGACAACCACGAGCAGGGCCTATGGCGCTGGGTCGCGCTGGCACTGTTCGTAGTGGCCATGTACACCGACAAGCTCGACGGGGACCTGGCGCGCAGCCGCGGGCTGATCACCAACTTCGGCAAGATCGCCGACCCGATCGCGGACAAGCTGCTCACCGGCTCGGCGCTGGTGTGCTTCTCGATCCTGGCCGAGCTGCCCTGGTGGGTCACCATCGTGATCCTGGTCCGCGAATGGGGCATCACCCTGCTGCGCGTGGTGGTCATCCGCTACGGCGTGATCGCCGCGAACATGGGCGGGAAGATCAAGACCGTGCTGCAGGCGATCGTGATCGGGGTGTACCTGCTGCCCTACACCCACACCATTGACTGGCTGGGCACCGCGGCCTGGTACCTGATGCTGCTGACCCTGGCGGTCACCGTGGTCACCGGCATCGAATACCTCATCAAGGCCGGCCAGCTGGTGGCGGCCGCCAAGAAGCGGGAGCAGTGACGCCATGAGGCCCACCGCCCCCGAGGTGATTGCCAAGGCCATCGACGGCGCCGTGCAGCTGGCGACCGCGGAATCGCTGACCGCCGGAATGATCGCAGCGCGCCTGGCCGAAGTTCCCGGTGCCTCGGCCGTATTGCGCGGGGGAGTCGTCAGCTATTCCTCCGAGGTCAAGTCCTCGCTGCTGGGCGTCGACGAAGCACTGCTGGCGGCCAACGGATCGGTGGATCCCGAGGTGGCCCGGCAGATGGCCGTCGGCGCGCAGCGAGCCTGCGGCGCCGACGCGGCGATTTCGGCAACCGGAGTCGCCGGCCCTGAGCCGCACGATGGCAAGGCCGTGGGCACCGTGTATATTGGATGGGCCATTGGAGACAAATCCGGATCCGAGGCCCACCACTTTGTGGGGGACCGGGCGCAGATTCGCGAGCAGAGCACCCAAGCGGCACTTCACCAGTTCGCTTCCATCTTGGATAAAGCTTCTTCACAGTAAGACACGAAATACTTTTCTTCCTGGGATATTACGCAAAAACCATCCCGGATGTGGCGTAGCTCGCATTTATGTGATTAGGGTGAACGTACGGGAACAAAATCGTATGGCCTGTCGTTGTACGAATTGCCGGGCCGCAAGGATGGCCCCCGTATTTGATTAGATCTTCGAGATGGACCTAGGAGCAGAGGCTAAATTCATGGTCAAGCAACCCGTAACTGTCAATGGTGTCGTCCGTTGGCGCGATATGGGAGAAGCCCATATGGTCCAGCCCGAGAAGGAGGAGCACAAAATGGTAGTACTCCGTCATGAAATCGGCGATGTCCTGCGCGACGTCCGCCAGCGCCAGGGTCGTACCCTGCGCGAGGTTTCGCACAGCGCACGAGTTTCCCTCGGATACCTGTCCGAGGTTGAGCGTGGCCAGAAAGAAGCCTCTTCGGAGCTGCTCTCTTCAATCTGCGTTGCGCTGGAAATCCCATTGTCATTGATGCTCCGTGAAGTATCCGAGCGCGTTGCCCTGGCAGAGGGCATTGCGATCCCGGATACCGTCCCAACGGATATGGCCGACGAGTTTGCCGCCAAGGGCAACAGCAAGCCACTGGCCTCGGTCTAGCATCATCTTTTCCAGGCCGCCGCTACTCAGTAATCGAGACTGCCGGCAGCCATGCAAGGAGCCTGCGCGAAATGCGCGGGCTCCTTGCCTTTGCGTGGGAGAATTATCAGGTGAAAATCAGCGATTTCTGGCGAAATATGGAAAACGAGTTCGGCCCGCGGTACTCCCGCGTGCTGGCCGATTCCATGGCCCTGACCGAACTCGGCAGCCTGACTGCGGCACAGGCGCTCGATAGGGGCATCAAGCCCAAGCAGATCTGGGAAGCCCTGTGCCGGGCGCAAGATGTTCCGGCTGAACGCTGGCTTGGCGTGGATATCGAGCCGAAGCAATCGTAGGGATTCCATTCGAATACCCATGCAGTAATTCTTCGAACACGCCGTGTTGAATTTCGAACACCTGTTCGGATAGGGTTATGCTGGAAACAACGCAGGAAACTGCGCCAAGAACTTAAGCACTGGGATTGTCCACACTTCTGGGCTATCGGAGTCCAAAGTGTCGGTGGGCAAGCATACTGTCTATTGCAGGACAAAAATCATGAGCAAGTACGTAGCAGGCTTGCAAGAGCAAAGGTGAACCATGGCAGCAAAAAATGATCGGGAAAAGGCGCTAGAGGCTGTCCTGGGCCAAATTGACAAGGCCTATGGCAAAGGCTCGGTCATGCGCCTGGGCGACGAAACCCGCGCACCCATTGAAGTAATCCCTACCGGCTCGGTTGCCCTGGATGCCGCCCTTGGCATTGGCGGATTGCCACGCGGCCGCGTGGTGGAGATCTATGGTCCGGAATCTTCGGGCAAGACCACGGTTGCCCTGCACGCAGTCGCCAGCGCACAGAAGGCCGGCGGCGTCGCGGCATTCATCGATGCCGAGCACGCGCTGGATCCGGAATACGCCAAGAAGTTGGGCGTCGACACCGATGCGCTGCTGGTCTCCCAGCCGGATACCGGCGAGCAGGCACTGGAAATCATGGATATGCTCGTGGGCTCCGGTGCACTGGATATCATCGTCATCGACTCCGTGGCGGCACTGGTTCCCCGCGCCGAAATCGAAGGCGAGATGGGCGACAGCCACGTCGGCCTGCAGGCTCGACTGATGTCCCAGGCATTGCGCAAGATCACCGGCCGCCTCTCGGCCTCGAAGACCACCGCAATCTTCATCAACCAGCTGCGTGAGAAGATCGGTGTCTTCTTCGGCAGCCCGGAAACCACCACAGGTGGCAAGGCGCTGAAGTTCTACGCTTCGGTGCGCATCGATATCCGCCGCATCGAGACCCTGAAAGAGGGCACCAACGCGGTCGGCAACCGTACCCGCTGCAAGATCGTCAAGAACAAGATGGCTCCTCCTTTCAAACAGGCCGAGTTCGACATCCTGTACGGCCACGGCATCTCCAAGGAAGGCTCGCTCATCGACATGGGCGTCGAGCACAACCTGGTCAAGAAGTCCGGTGCCTGGTTCACCTATGACGGAGACCAGCTGGGCCAGGGCAAGGAAAACGCCCGCCGCTTCCTGCGCGACAACCCGGATCTGGCCAACGAGCTCGAACGCCAGATCCTGCAGAAGCTCGGCGTCCTGCCAATGGAAGAAGTTGAAGAAGACGAGACAGAACTGCGAGTCGTCGAGGGCGATCAGTAGTGGCCTCAGGCTTCCAACGACGTAGCGTCCGACCCGGAAAGAATTCGGGGTCGGACGCTACGTCCGTTTCCAAAGAGTTCCAGGGCGACCTCGAAGACATGCCGGACTGGGCCAGGCCCAGCCCGGAAGAATTGGAAGCCCAAGCGGCTGGGGAATCAGCCAAGCGGGACCGGGCGGCTCAGTGGGCATCCCAGCGCGCTGCGGCGTCTGCAATGCCGGCCGGCAGCACCTCGCGAACCATTGCCAGCTTCTCCGAGCAGCCGGCGAAACCGGGCAGCATCGAAGAGCTGCGCGCGGCCATGGAGCAGATTGTGGCTGCGCCCGCGCCGGCCAAACCGTCGAAGCAGGAACGCCGCGAAGCGCGCGAAGCGCGAAAAGCTGCCCGCCAAGCGGGGGAGCCTGAAGAGCTCAGCGACGACCAGTGGCGGGAAAAGGCGCGCGGAATTTTGCTGCGCCAGCTCACGGCCAGCGACAAGACCGCCAAGCAGCTCAAGGACAAGCTCCTTGAGAATGAATGCCCGGAAGACATTGCCGATGAGGTCATCGACCGCTATGCCGAGATCAACCTCGTGGATGATGAACGCTTTGCGAAGTCCTGGGTCGTTGCCCGCGCTCGCTCGCGTGGATTAGCCCGCGGTGCGATCAAGCGCGAGCTGCGCACCAAGGGGGTGGACGACGAGCTGGCCGCTGAAGCGCTGGAGCAAATCGATGACGAAGCGGAGGAGCAGCGAGCCCGTGAACTGGTGCGCGCGAAGCTGCGTCCCGAATCCATGGGCGCCGATCGGGACAAAGCCCTGCGCCGGCTCGTGGGGATGCTGGGCCGCAAAGGCTACAACGGCGGCATGGCGTTCAAGGTCGCCCGCGAGGAATGGGAAGAGCGCTTCGGCAATCGCTACTGATGTCGTTTCGGATGCCGCCCTGGTGCGTTTCTCCGGCGCTCAAGCCAATCGTCAATGCCCTGGTAGGCCCAGAGGCTCAAGACCAGGACCCCGGCAAGCATCGAGCCGACACCGATATTGAACAGCAGGCTGTCGGTTTGTCCATCAATGGGCGGGATGATGCCAATAGCGATCGGGATGGCGAGAAGGAAAAGCGCGGATAATCCTGCCATCCACCAGTGGAAGATCTTCATGCCGCGCGACAACCGCAACGGTCGGTACTTGCCGGTTTTCTGGTGCTTGCCTGGCGAATGGTTTTCCACGGATTGCCCTTTCATACGCCGAATCAGCTATCGAAAAGCCTATTCCTTTTCCTGGCCTTCCACCCGAAGGCGCGCACCGACGGCCACTAGGCCGTAACCGTGAAGGCAACCAGGAGTTCAGCGGAGGCTCGCCTACATTTCAGCGGCACCCGATCTTCGGTAATCTTTAAGGGTGACTGAGCAACATACCTTGAGCAACATCGGCAGCGAAGAACTACCCCGTACCTATGAGGTACGTACCTTCGGCTGCCAAATGAACGTCCACGACTCCGAGCGCCTCTCTGGCCTGATGGAAGATGCAGGGCTGAGCCGCAAGCCGGAAGAGCTGGCCGAAGAAGTCGCCGACGTTGTTGTCTTCAACACCTGCGCAGTGCGTGAGAACGCAGACAACAAGCTGTACGGGCACCTGGGCATGCTCAAGAACCTGAAGGCTGAACGCCCCAATATGCAAATTGCCGTCGGCGGCTGCCTTGCTCAGAAGGACCGCGACACCATCATCAAGAAGGCCCCATGGGTCGACGTGGTTTTCGGCACGCACAACATCGGCTCGCTGCCCACGCTGCTGGCCCGCTCGCGCCACAACCAAAAGGCGCAACTGGAGATCCTTGAATCCCTGGATGTCTTCCCCTCCACATTGCCTACCCGACGCGAATCCGTGTACGCCGGCTGGGTCTCCATCTCCGTAGGGTGCAATAACACCTGCACCTTCTGCATCGTCCCTTCCCTGCGCGGCAAGGAGCGGGACCGCCGCCCGGGCGAGATCCTCGCCGAAATCCAGGCCCTCGTAGACGACGGCGCCATCGAAGTGACCCTGCTGGGCCAAAATGTGAACTCCTACGGCGTGGAATTCGGAGACCGCCTGGCCTTCGGCAAGCTGCTGCGCGCTTGCGGTGAAATCGAAGGGCTGGAACGCGTGCGCTTCACCAGCCCGCACCCGGCGGCCTTCACCGATGACGTCATCGATGCCATGGCGGAAACACCTAACGTGATGCCGCAGCTGCACATGCCGCTGCAGTCCGGCTCGGACAAGGTGCTCAAGGACATGCGCCGCTCCTACCGGTCCAAGAAATTCCTCGGGATCCTGGACAAGGTCCGCGAACGCATCCCGCATGCGGCAATCACCACCGACATCATTGTCGGCTTCCCGGGTGAAACCGAAGAAGACTTCCAGGCCACCCTCGACGTGGTTGAAGCGTCGCGGTTCTCCTCGGCCTTCACCTTCCAGTACTCCAAGCGTCCGGGCACCCCGGCAGCCGACCTGGACGAGCAGCTTCCCAAGGCAGTGGTGCAGGAACGCTATGAGCGCTTGACGGCGTTGCAGGACCGCATTTCCAAGGAGGAGAACGCGAAGCAGCTGGGCCGTACCGTGGAAGTCATGGCCACCGAACAGTCCGGACGCAAGGCCGAAGAGACCCACCGTCTCTCCGGACGCTCGCAGGACCAGCGCCTGGTGCACTTCTCGGTACCTGAAGGTGCCCAGGCCCCGCGCCCTGGCGACCTGGTAACCCTGCCGATCACCGAAGTGGCGGCATTCCACCTGATCTCGGATCCCACCGTGGACCAGTACTCCCTGCGTCGTTCGCGCGCCGGGGATGCGTGGGACCGGGCGCAGGCCGAAAGCTGCGGGGTTCCAGCGCCGGCGGGGAGCGGATCCAAGGGCCGCACGAGCTTGGGCATGCCGACGTTGAAAGTGCGCAGCTAGCCATATGGCCACTTCGAACCTGCCGGTGATTGCGATCGTCGGTCCCACAGGTAGCGGCAAGTCGGACTTGGCCATCGCCGTGGCGCAGGAACTGGGCGGGGAAATCGTCAATTCCGATGCCCTGCAGTTCTACCGCGGCATGGACATCGGCACCGCGAAGCTGCCGGTGAATGAGCGTGGCGGCATCGAGCATCACCTGCTCGACACCATGGGCATCACCGAGGAAGCATCCGTTGCCGCCTTCCAAGCCGAAGCCCGCGACCACTTCGCCCAAATCCGTGCCCGCGGCAAGGTTCCGGTGATGGTCGGAGGCTCGGGACTGTATGTGCGGGCGGCCCTTGATGTCATCGATTTCCCGCCGACAGATCCAGACGTCAGGAAACGGCTGGAGGCCGAGGTCGAGGCTCAAGGAGACGGATCGCTGCGCCGCCGGCTGGCCGAGGTCGACCCGGTATCCGCAGCACGCAATCTTGACTTGCGCCGCGCGATCCGCGCCCTTGAAGTCCACGAGATTTCCGGTCGGGCCTTCAGCTCCTTCATGCCGCAACGCGAGTATGCCGCTCCGGCAATCCAGATCGGCTTGAACTACGACCGCCAGGCATTGCATGAGGCCTTGGAAACCCGAGTGCACAAGATGGATGCCATGGGATTGGCCGCGGAAGTCGAGGGACTGCTCGGCCAGGGATTGCGCGACGGCAAGACCGCCTCTCGCGCCATCGGCTACCAGCAGTATATCGACTTCCTCGACGGGCGGATCACCCGGGACGAAGCCATTGACCAGACGGTCATTGCCACCCGCAAGTTCGCGCGACGCCAAATCACCTGGTTCAATGCAGATGAGCGGGTCAACTGGCTGAACCCGCTGGAACCTGGGCTGCTGGAAAAAACACTGAAGATCATCGGCTAGCCAACGTACGAACGGAAACTCTAGGAGCATTGATGTACCGCACCGAATTAGGTCAGCTGGCTGGACAACGTTTCGCCAAGGGCCATGCCACCGGCAACGACTTCGTGCTGATTGCCGACCCGGAAGCGCAGCTGGATCTCAACGCCGAACAGGTGGCGGCCCTGTGCCACCGCCGCTTCGGCGTTGGCGGTGACGGGCTGATCCGTGCCGTGCCCACCTCCAAGGTTCCCGGATACGAAGGGCAGTTCCTGGAGCATCCCAAGGCCTACTGGTTCATGGATTACCGGAACAATGACGGCTCCATCGCCGAGATGTGCGGCAACGGCGTACGCGCCTTCGCTCACTACCTGATTGCCGAGGGGCTCGTGAGCCTCCAGGTCGGGCAAAGTTTCCAGATCGGCAGCCGTGCCGGCGTCAAGGAAATTACCCGACTCGCTGATGGCTACGCGGTGAACCTCGGCCCCTGGGGATTGATCTTCGAGCAGGAAGCCGCGGAAAAATCGGTGGACTCCATGGTCAAGCCCAGAGGCTGGGAGCAGGCGCTGCCGGCCTTGAGCATCACCATGGGCAACCCGCACACCGTAGTTGCCTTGCCAGACGTCCAGATGCTTGAAGAACTGGACCTGTTCCAAGCCCCAGAGGTTTCTCCCGTCCCTGCCAACGGCACCAACGTGGAATTCGTGGTTCCTTCCGAGCCGCTGATCGAAGAGGACGGGGTTGCCCAGGTCCAGATGCGCGTCCATGAACGCGGGGTCGGCGAGACGCTCTCATGCGGTACCGGTGCGTGTGCGGCCGCGGCAGCCGTACGCTACTGGGCACGCAGCACCGCGCTGATCAACCAGTGGGCTGTCAAGGTGCCCGGCGGAGTCGTCGGCGTTGAATTCCGTGGCAATGCAGAGGGCGGCGAAGATACGATCCTCAGCGGCCCGGCAGACCTGGTTGCCCGCGGGATCATCGGTTCGGAGTAGACCTGATCGGCTCCGTAGCAAAAATCGCAGAATAGCTTCGCGAGCTATTCTGCGATTTTGCTTTTGGCAATCAGGCCGGACGCGCTACCTTCAGCACGCGGAAGGCCTTGGCGGTCGCTTCACGGGTGATCTTCCAATCCGAGGGAAGCTGCTCAACCAGCCACTTCTGCAGCGAATCGCTGCCTAGGTTCTTCTGCACCACCATCCATGCCTCGCCACCCGGGGCCAACCGCGGCAACCACAGCATCAGCAATTCATGCAGGGCATCCTTGCCGATGCGAATGGGCGGGTTCGACCAGATGGTGTCGAATTGCAGGCTCGGATCCACGGACTCAGGGGTGCCGACAACTACGTTGGACAAGCCGAGCGCCGCGGCGTTCAAGCGGGCCAGGTCGATGGAACGCTCATTGACATCCACGCCGTAGACCTCGGACTGCGGGGACTGCTCGGCGGCGGCCAGGGTGATGGGTCCCCAGCCGCACCCGATATCCAGAATGCGTCCGCGAGGGGTTGGCACGTACTGCAACAGCACCGCCGTTCCCTTGTCCAGACCGGCGGGGGAGAAGATTCCTGAGGCCGTCTGCACCTTGCGCAACGAGCCGTTGAGCTCGACTTCGATGGTGCGCCGTTCATCTGCCGAGGCCGGGCTGGCGGTGAAGTAGTGATCCGAGGTCATAGGCAAAGCTTATCGCCCAGTACGGATACCCCAAAGATCAGCGTCGGCAACGTGAGCAAGGCGATATGGGCGTGAGCAGATATCACTGATAGAGTTTTCCCTATGACTTTCATTTTCGTCTAATACGTAGCCCTCTTGGTTACCCGCGGTTCCACGAGCTGGCCGCGCAGTTCTTGCGCGCCCACCGGGCTGAATCAGCAGACGGCAAAGTCATTTCCCTCTACCTGGCAGTTCTTCTTTCCAGAACCCCGCATACGCCTTTGCTTACCGGTAACCATGCATTCACCTGTCTGCCCATAGACCTTTACTCCTTGCAAAGGACCACGAATGTTTGATGAACCAACCGAATCTGAACGCGCCACGTCGCAAAGTGGGGTCCACCCGCACTATTCTGGAAAGCGAAGTACTTCTAAGGAGACCATGACTAACTCCGAGTCACACGAGCACGATTCGGCATCGATGGATGATGCCCAGATCCAGGCCGCCATCGATCGAATTCTCGCAGCCGATGATGCGCAGAGCCCGCAGGTTCAGCACTTCGGCGAAGAAGAGAATTCCATTTTCGCTGGCCAGGCTACTGCACTGAACCGTTTTTCCTCAGGCCTCAGCAATTTCGACGGGGACCAGGAAGATCTGGAGGATCGCCGCGCGCTGCGTCGCGTCGCAGGCCTGTCCACGGAACTGGAAGACGTCACCGAGGTTGAATACCGCCAGCTGCGCCTGGAACGCGTCGTGCTGGCGGGCATCTGGAGCGATGGTACCGTCGCCGACGCCGAGAACTCTCTGCGCGAGCTCGCCGCCTTGGCGGAGACCGCAGGTTCCGAAGTCCTCGATGGCCTGGTGCAGCGCCGCAGCAAGCCGGACCCTTCGACCTTCCTCGGCTCGGGCAAGGCCGAAGAGCTGCGCGGAATCGTTGCGTCAACGGGTGCCGATACCGTGATTGTCGATGCAGAGCTGGCGCCATCGCAGCGCCGCGCCCTGGAAGACATCGTCAAGGTCAAGGTCATCGACCGCACCAGCCTGATCCTGGACATCTTTGCGCAGCATGCCCAATCGCGCGAGGGCAAGGCCCAGGTTGAACTGGCCCAGCTCGAATACCTGCTGCCGCGTCTTCGCGGCTGGGGCGAATCGATGTCCCGCCAGGCCGGTGGCCGCGTAGGTGCCGCCGGTGGCGGCATCGGTTCGCGTGGACCGGGTGAAACCAAGATCGAGATGGACCGCCGCCGCATTCGCGACCGCATGGCGAAGCTGCGCCGCGAGATCAAGGCCATGAAGCCTGCGCGTGAAGCCAAGCGTGCCAACCGCAAGCGCAATGCGGTTCCAGCCGTGGCCATTGCCGGCTACACCAACGCCGGCAAATCCTCGCTGCTCAACCGCTTGACCAACGCCGGGGTGCTGGTGGAGAACGCGCTGTTCGCTACCCTGGACCCAACCGTCCGCCAGTCGGCGACCGAGGACGGGTTGACCTACACGCTGGCCGATACCGTCGGCTTCGTATCCAACCTCCCGACCCAGCTGGTGGAAGCCTTCCGATCCACGCTGGAGGAAATCGCCGATTCGGATCTCATCCTGCACGTCGTTGACGGGTCCCACCCTGATCCCGAAGGGCAGATCCAGGCCGTGCGCACCGTGCTCGGCGAAGTCGACGCGTTGAACATTCCAGAGATCATCGTGGTCAACAAGGCCGATGTGGCTGACCCGTTCGTCGTCGAACGCATCCGCAACCGGGAATCCAACACCGTGGTCGTCTCCGCGCACACCGGTGAAGGCATCCAGGAGCTGCTCGAAAAGATCAGCTCATCGATTCCACGCCCCGGCATCCAGCTTGAGGTGCTCATTCCCTACAACCGCGGGGATTTGATCGCCAAGCTGCACCAGAGCGAATCAGAGATCTTGGAAAGCGAACACCTGGAGGAGGGCACCCGGATGATCGTCAAGGTGCGCGATTCCCTAGCTGCAGAGTTGGAGACCTTCAACCTTCATGGATAAGCAAGAGCAGGCCCTGGGGCTCCTGGAGGCCGCGGTCACTTCCATGGGCGGTGCCATGCGCACCGGCCAACAGGAAATGGTCAAGCATGTGGTCAGCGCGCTGGAAGATGAAAAGCACTTGCTGGTGCAGGCAGGCACCGGCACCGGCAAGTCGATGGGCTACCTGATTCCGGCATTGGCCCACGCGCAGACCAGCGCCAAGCCGGTGATCGTCTCCACCGCGACCTTGGCGCTGCAATCGCAGATTGTCGGCCGTGACGTGCCGCGGTTGCTCGAATCGCTCAAGGGCAAGCTCTCGCGCCCGATGGATGTGGCCCTGCTCAAGGGACGCTCGAACTACCTGTGCCAGTACAAGCTCGGCGGCGGGTACCCGGATGACGAAGGCACGCTTTTCTCGATGGATGAGCCGGCAGCTCCTGCCGGCACCACCTATTCGCCGTTGGCCAGCGAGGTCATGAAGCTGCGCGAATGGGCTGAAGAGACTGAGACCGGTGACCGCGATGAGCTGGTGCCCGGGGTCAGCGACAAGGCGTGGAAGCAGGTCTCGGTCTCGGCCATGGAGTGCTTGGGGTCGCAGAAGTGCCCGATGGCTGATGAATGCTTCTCGGAGATGGCTCGTGCCCGTGCCGCGGAAGCGGACGTGGTCATTACCAACCACGCCCTGCTGGCGGTATCGGCCTTCGAGGGGCTTTCGGTCCTCCCGGACTTCGAAGTCGCAATCATCGATGAGGCCCACGAACTGCAAGACCGCGTGACCAGCTCGGTGTCCGGGGCGCTCTCCGCACGCATGGTGCTCACCGCGGCTGGCGGTGCCAAACGCCATTGCGGCGTCAACGTGGATGAGATGGTCAAGGCGGCGAACCGCCTGGAGAAGTCGTTGACCGGTGTGCCCACGGGGCTGCTGGAACATGGCCTGCGCGAAGACATGGGCATCGCCCTGAACGACATCGTGGAACAGGCCCGGCTGGCGTTGGCGCTGTCCAAGCCCGAAGCCAATGCACCGGCTGACGGCGGACGACAGACCGCCCGCTCCCAGCTGCAGGCGGTGATGGACGATGCGATTCGCATGCTCGAATCCGAAGAGCGCCGCGAGGTGCTGTACACCACCCGTCCGCGGGAGTTTGTCGAAGGCCGGGGCTACGTCGAAGCTGACGAGACCCAGCCAGCCACGTTGAACGTTGCCCCGTTGTCCGTTGCTGGCAAGCTGCGCGAAGGGCTGTTCGACGGGCGCACGGTCGTCTTGACCAGCGCTACCTTGGCTATCGGCTCGCAGTTCGATTCGGTCGCAGGCTCCCTGGGTCTGATGGGCGCAGGGGCTCCGTCCTGGACCGGCGTGGACGTCGGCAGTCCCTTCGATTACCCGAAGCAGGGCATCCTGTACGTAGCCAAGCATCTGCCCAAGCCGGGCCGCCAACTGGCCGCCGAGACGCTGGATGAGATCGAGGATCTCATCAAGGCCTCCGGCGGCGGTGCACTGGCTCTGTTCACTTCGAAACGCTCCGCCGAAGAAGCGGCAAGCATCTTGCGCGAACGCCTGGACGTGGAGATCCTGTGCCAGGGCGAGGGCAGCATGAAGTCGCTGGTCGAGCAGTTCAGCAGCGAACGCGACACCTGCCTGTTCGGAACCATGACCCTGTGGCAGGGCGTGGACGTGCCAGGAGATTCCTGCCGGCTGGTCATCATCGACAAGATCCCGTTCCCGCGCCCGGACGATCCGATCTCCAAAGCCCGTTCCGAGGACGTGGCCAAGCATGGCGGCAACGGCTTCATGCAGGTGGCCGCCACCCATGCGGCGATTCGCCTGGCACAGGGCGCTGGACGCCTGATCCGTTCGGTCGGGGACAAGGGCGTGGTGGCGATCCTCGATTCGCGCATGGCCACTGCACGGTACGGCAGCTTCTTGAAAGCGACGCTGCCGCCGATGTGGCCGACTGTCGACAAGAAGGTCATCACCGGAGTTCTCCAGCGCTTGAACCCGGACGGGAAATAGCCGCAGCCAGAGCATGAACTTGAGCTGTCCTCGGACTTGGGGCAGCTCAAGTTCTTTAAGCACTATCAGCAGGATGGTTGGAGATGCACTAAGGTCTGTGACAAGAACTGATGCCGCGTGAACCGGAAGGCACCATGGAGTCCATGCAGGAATTGGCACACCAAGCCGCCATCGACACCCACCAGCGTTTCGGACGGCGCCTCTTGCGGCTGCCCGGAACCTGGATTGGGCAGAGCTACAGCAGGGCGCACCGGTTGCGCGACGGAAGCTTGCTCAGCGATCTCAATGGCTGCGCGCACCCGTTGTCGGAGTGGAACTATTGGTGGCAGGCGCATTATCTGGATGCCATCATTGATGACGGCTACTCCTATCTGGCCGCAGGCGACGCGGAATCGGCGCGTGCCGAGCTGGCCCGGGCCAATCATCTGTTGCGTGGCATTCGAATTCGCAACTTCGGGATGCTGCCCAACTACTTCTTCGACGATATGGCGTGGCTTGCCTTGGCCAGCGGCCGTCTGGCGCAGTTCACGCTGGCCGTGACGGGAGAAGGAAACCACGCTGCTCAGACTGCAATGCGGGTGCTGGGAGAACAGCTTCAAGCTGGCATGGACGAGGTGCTGGGCGGCGGCCTGTACTGGTCGAAAAAACGGGATTTCAAGAATACGCCGGCCAATGCGCCGGCGGCCCTGTTCTTCGGCCGAACCGGCCAGGAGGACACCGCACGGCAGGTCCTCCAATGGCTGGAGAAGAACCTGTTCAGCGCCGAGCGTGGGCTGTATCTGGACGGGGTGCGGTTGACCAGCCAGGGGCACACGATGGAGCCAGCGGTCTATACCTATAACCAGGGCACGGTGCTAGGCGCGTTGCTTGAGCTTGGCGAGCCGGCCGATCTGGCTCACGCCCAGGTGCTGATCGATGCGACCACGCACTCGCTGTCTTCCGCGGCCCGAGTACTCGCGTTCAACCGCGGGGGAGACGGGAACCTTTTTGCCGGAATCCTGTGCCGGTATCTGGCCCTCGCCGCGAAAGATCACCGCTTGGAAGCACCAAGCAGGGAGCAGGCCAGGCAACTGGTCACGGCAACTGCAGGCCATCTGATCGACCAGGAACCGCGCCGGCTCTCGGCGGCAGTCCAGCGCTGGATGATCTTCGCCGCGGCCGCCCAGATCGAGCTCGAGGCCGGCGAGTAGCTGATTAAACGAAAATTGCGCTGGTGCCAAGCACCAGCGCAATATCCACACGAAATCTAGAGTGAGCGCATGACCGAGACGACCCGTCCCATGATCTTTGCTGCATCACCCAAAATCGGTTCGTAGCGCGAGTTCTGCGGAAGCAGCCAAGTATGCCCATCACGCTGCCGGAAGGTCTTGACGGTCGCTTCCTCGTCCAGCAGGGCTGCGACGATGTCGCCGTTGTCTGCCGTCTGCTGTCGGCGGACAACTACCCAGTCGCCATCGCAAATCGCGGCGTCAACCATTGAATCGCCGGACACCTTGAGCATGAACAGTTCCCCGTGGCCCACGAGCTGACGAGGCAACGAGAAAACATCTTCGACGGACTGTTCTGCCAGGATCGGACCGCCAGCAGCAATACGGCCAACCAGCGGAACCATGGTGGTGTCAGCAGAAGTGCTCAGCTCAATGATCTTGGCGTCTTCGCTGGCAGCCGGCTCGACCGGCTCCGAGACCTCGGCCTTTTCTGCATCGTCGGACAATTGCAGCGGCAGCAGGATTTCCATCGCGCGCGGACGGCGTGGGTCTCGACGGATATAGCCGAGCTTTTCCAACTGGCTCAACTGGTGGGTCACGCTCGAAAGACTCTTGAGTCCGACAGCGTCGCCAATCTCACGCATCGATGGCGGATAACCGTTCTTGCCGATAGACCGCTGGATCGTCTCAAGGATCTTCTTTTGGCGAATCGTCAGCGAACGTGCATTCGATCGGGGAGTGCGTTGTGATGCTGACATGAGATTTTGCCTTCCCTAGCAATCATTCGAAAGTTTGCGTGTCCAAACTGTCGGAGCTAGATGGTGAGATGTTTTCATTGCTCGTCTACTTCGAAATCTTAGTAGATAAGCGAGCTTCTTTCAAAGATTTGTTCGAAAACTTCTGGACAAGTTCCGCAAATCTCTGTTAGAACAGATATACGAGGTTCGAACAAGTTTTCGAATCCGTTCTTTCGAATAAAAATTCGCATCACTTGAATTTCTTGAGGAGACAACGTCATGGCTACCGTCGCACTTGACTCAGATCAAACCCAAGCGCCGCTGAAAATCCGCATCAACCGCCGCGGTTGGGCTGTGCTGGTGGGGATGCCCGTTTTCGCACTCACGATCGCTGCTGCTTTCTTCTTCTCCATGTTCGCCTCTGACGCGCATGCCGCGGCAGAAGATCCTACTGGGGTTGGAACCATCGATGTGACCGTGATCCCCGGGGATACGCTTTGGAGTTTGGCTCGCGACTATGCCACCGGTTACGACGTGACTTCCGCAGTTGGCCACATCGCGGAGCTCAACGCCTTGGACGGCAGCGAAATCCAGGTTGGAGATACCTTGTCGATTCCGGTCATTGCCGGCTAGCTTCCCCCGCTGTCCAGTGTTTGTTACCTGCAGCCGTAGCGGATTCACTGGCGGGCTCGCTGCGCACGTAGACTTGATGCGTGAATGACCGCAGTGAACTTTTGAGTCAGCTGCCCTTGCGTGAGAATCTCCGCGGGCTATCCCCTTATGGCGCACCGCAAATTGACGTGCCGATCCAGTTGAACGTCAACGAGAACACCCATCCGTTGCCACCGGTAGTTGTAGACGCCATTGCCCAGGAAGTGGCCAAGGCAGCGGCAACTCTGAATCGCTATCCCGACCGCGAGTTCACCGAGCTTCGTGAACTTCTTGCCGCTTACCTCGGCCACTCGCTCACCAAGGAGAACATCTGGGCCGCGAACGGTTCGAATGAAATCCTGCAGCAGATCCTGCAAGCCTTCGGTGGTCCAGGCCGTACCGTGATGAGCTTCGGCCCCACCTACTCCATGTACCCGCTGTTGGCCAGTGGTACTGATACCACCTATATCGCCGGTGAACGCGCCGAGGATTTCACCCTGTCCGCCGAATCTGCAGCCGCGCAGGTCCGCGAGCACAAGCCGAATATCGTGTTCCTGTGCTCGCCGAACAACCCCACCGGCACCGCCCTTGGCCTTGATGTCATCACGGCCGTGTACGAAGCCATGAGCGAGCACAACGGCATGGTGATCGTTGACGAGGCGTACGCCGAATTCTCCTTGGCCAGCACCAAGTCCGCACTGAGCCTGCTTGAAGGCCGCCAGCGATTGATCGTCTCGCGCACCATGTCCAAGGCATTCGGCCTGGCCGGCGCACGCGTCGGCTACCTGGCCGCCGCGCCAGAAGTCACCGATGCCATCCGCTTGGTGCGGCTGCCATACCACCTGTCGGCCGTGACCCAGGCAACGGCGATCGCTGCCTTGAAGAACATCGAGTTGCTGCTGGCGCAGGTCGAAGACATCAAGTCCCAACGTGACCGCATCGTCGCGCGCTTGAAGGAACTGGGCCTGAAGCCATCGGTCTCCGACTCCAACTTCGTCTTCTTCGGTGGCGTCGAAGACCCCCACGCTATTTGGGAAGGCCTGTTGGAAGCCGGCATCATCATCCGCGACAATGGAATTCCGGGGACCTTGCGTGTTACGGCCGGAACCGAATCAGAAACCACAGCCTTCTTGGAACGACTTGCCGAACTGCTCGGCTCGCAGAAGTAATCAAAGACAAGCGAAGGAAGACATGTCTGCCGAATTGATTGGCGCACGTCGCGCCCGCATGGAACGCGTGACCAGCGAATCGTCCGTATTCGTTGAATTGGATCTCGATGGAACCGGCGTCTCGGAGATCAGCACCTCGGTGCCGTTCTATGACCACATGCTGACTGCGCTCTCCAAGCATTCGCTCATCGACCTCACCGTGCGTGCTACCGGCGATACCCACATCGATGTCCACCACACCGTTGAGGACACCGCGATCACCATCGGCGAAGTGCTGCGCGTGGCGCTGGGCAACAAGGCAGGCATCCGCCGCTTCGGCACCTCCTACGCTCCGCTGGACGAGGCGCTGTCCCGCTCGGTCGTCGATGTCTCGGGCCGGCCATACCTCGTGCACTCCGGCGAGCCTGCTGGCCAGGAATACCACTTGATCGGCGGGCACTTCACCGGCTCGATGACCCGCCACGTCTTCGAAGCCATCACCTTCCACGCACAGATCTGCGCGCACATCGAGGTGCTCTCGGGCCGCGACCCGCACCACATTGTCGAAGCGCAATTCAAGTCCTTCGCCCGCGCCTTGCGCGAAGCCGTAGAGCGCGATGAGCGCATGGGCGACAAGATCCCATCCACGAAGGGTGCCCTGTAAGTGGAGAAGAAAACAGTAGTTGTCCTGGACTACGGTTCAGGCAACGTCCGTTCCGCCGTGCGCGCCTTGGAAGCCGCCGGCGCCGAGGTGGAACTGACCGCAGACCCGAAGAAGATCGTGGCTGCCGACGGACTGGTAGTCCCGGGAGTCGGCGCCTACGCCTCGGTCATGGAGCAGTTGACCGCAACCGGTTCCCTGCGCTGGATCGGCCGCCGCATCGCCGGTGGCCTGCCGGTCTTGGGGATCTGCGTCGGCCACCAGGTCTTCTTTGAAGAAGGCGTGGAGCACGGGGTGAAAACCGAAGGCATCGGCGAATGGCCGGGCAAGGTTGAACGCCTCCAGTCGGATGTCATTCCGCACATGGGCTGGAACACGGTGCGCCCACCGGAAGGATCCAAGCTTTTCGCAGGCATCGAGGACGAGCGATTCTACTTCGTGCACTCCTACGCTGTGCAGAAGTGGGAATTCGACGTCACCCAGCCGGCGATGACCCCGCCGCAGGTGACCTGGTCGACGCACGGGACGCCATTCGTGGCCGCCGTCGAAAACGGCCCGCTCTCGGCAGTCCAGTTCCACCCGGAGAAGTCCGGCGACGCTGGCGCACAGCTGCTGCGCAACTGGTTGGGGACACTCTAGGCATGTGGAGCCTCATCTTGGGTGTTATCGGGGCCTTCCTGATCGGCGGGGCCATTTCGCTGAAGAACCAGAAGGCCCATATTTCATGGATCATCGCGCTCTGGGTGCTTGCAGGCATGAGCCTGATCGCAGCCTGGGCCCTGACCTACTAACCACTTTTTACTTCTTCACTAAGGACATCATGAGCGAGCAACCAATCCTCGAACTCCTGCCTGCGGTAGATATCGCCGGCGGCCAGGCAGTGCGCCTGGTCCAGGGCGAAGCCGGTTCCGAGACCGGATACGGCGACCCGCTGGAAGCTGCGCTTTCCTGGCAGAACGCCGGGGCCGAATGGCTGCACCTGGTCGACCTGGACGCAGCCTTCGACCGCGGAAGCAATGTCGAGATCGTCCAGCGCATTGCCAAGGAACTGAACATCAAGGTCGAGCTCTCCGGCGGCATCCGCGACGACGCCTCCCTGGAACGTGCACTGGAATTCGGCGCTACCCGCGTCAACCTCGGTACCGCCGCACTGGAAAACCCGGAATGGACGAAGCAGGCCATCGCCCGCCACGGCGACAAGATCGCCGTGGGCATGGACGTGCGCGGAACCACCTTGTCCGGCCACGGCTGGACCAAGGACGGCGGCGACCTATGGGACGTCCTAGCTCGCTTGGAAGACGCCGGATGCGCCCGCTATGTTGTCACCGACGTGACCAAGGACGGCACGCTGCGCGGTCCAAACGTTGAACTGCTGCGCGAAATCGCTGCCAAGACCAGCAAGCCGATTGTCGCCTCGGGCGGCATCTCCTCGCTCGAAGACCTCCGCGTCTTGCGTGAGCTGGTTCCTGAAGGCATCGAAGGCGCCATCATGGGCAAGGCGCTGTACTCAGGCCAGTTCACCTTGCAAGAAGCGCTCGATGTGGCAGGCCGCCGCTAGGCACCAAGCACCATCCGCGAAAGGCGATTCAGAAGCTCCCTGCTTCTGAATCGCCTTTCCATTTGTGAAGCCAGATTCCTGCAATACCTTCTCCTGGCAGCGATGGCGCACAGCCGGCAGGGGATGAAATCTGAAATGCCCCGCTCGGGGTGTCCAAGCTCATGAATGCAGTTTTGGAACTTCCTGCCAACAACCTCGAAACCACCGATAGCATGGAGCTATGAGCACCGAGCAACCTGAATCTGCACCCAAACGCCATCTGCCGGGACATATTGTCGCTGCGCTGGCGCAGGCAGGTTCAAAAACCGACTCTGCCGGCCAGGATTGGGAAGGCCGCGACCTGAGCGGCGAAGGCAACCCCCTGCATAACTTCGACAAGGACGACGGCAAGGCCGACGCCAATGTCGTTGCCGCCTTGGCAGCCTTGCGAGCCGGCACCGCGGGGGAGGGCGAAGTGCATCAATCCTTGTCACAGGCGCGCGTTTTCGTTGCGGTGGTCGCCCAGCTCGGTGAAGAAGCGATGACTGAACACGGCTTCGCCTCCGATAAGGAAGCCGATATGGCGCTGGTGAAGATCAAGGCTCCGGATGGCCGCATGGCCCTGCCGATCTTCACCACAGTTGAACGGCTTCAGACGTGGCACAAGGAAGCTCGGCCGGTGGCGGTCTACGCCCCGCGGGCGGCCCTCTCGGCAGTCAGCGAGGAATGCCAGCTGCTGGTCCTTGATCCCGGAAGCGATTTCACCTTCGTGCTTCGACGACCCGGGGTCTGGAACCTGGCTAAGCAGATCGAGTGGATTCCGAGTTATCAGAATCAGCAGATCGCCAACCTGGTGCAGGATGCAACCGAAGGCTTCAGCCAGTTGCAGACCGTCAAGGTTGCCCCGGGCAGGGGAGTCGGCTCCCGCAGCAAGGACGGGCAAATTGTCCTTGGCGGAGGTTCCGGACCGGAACTTAACCTGCAGTTCGTCTTTGCTCCTGGAACGAGCGAGAACGACGCACGCGAGGCAACTCGCGCAATCCACGGGCGTTTGTCCCAGAACACCGAATTCGCTGAAGCAGTGGATTCCCTCGAACTCAGTTTGCACAGCGCGCCGAGCTAGACCGGCGGGCTCCTTTTGACCAGATAAGGAACTTTCCGGGCATGAAAAGCTATTGGCAGATCCTGCGCCAGCCGCAGATCTCACTGTTGTTGCTGATTGGCATGATTGCCCGCCTGCCGCACTCTGCCTTGAGCATGCTGCTGCTCCTGCATCTGGTGAACAACCTCGACCAATCCTGGGTTTCAGCGGGCCTGGTCACGGCAGTCATGACCCTGGGCATCGCCATCGGCGCCCCCTGGCGCGGAGCCCGCGTGGATGTCTGGGGACTGCGCCGCGCGATGATCCCCTCGGTGATCGTCGAAACCCTCGTCTGGTGCACGGTGCCCCATGTTCCGCTGGTTTGGGTCTACCCCTTGGCCTTCATCGGCGGGCTCTTCGCACTGCCGGTCTTCTCCGTGGTGCGTACCGCCCTGGGCATCATGACCACCGGTGAGCAGCGCCGTACCGCCTTCGCCCTGGACGCAACCGCCACCGAACTGGTGTTCATCGTCGGCCCTGCCAGTGCCGGCATTGTCGCCACCCAGGTCAGCAGCGTCATCGGCTTGAGCGTAATTGGCGTAACCTCGACGGTGGCCGGTTTGGCGCTGATGATCCTGAATCCGCCAACACGCAGCGACGACCCCAAGGCGATTGCTTCGCGGGCCAACGTGCACGAAGAACGCCTGGGCGCGGAAGCTAGCTTCATTGCCGCCGCACCGATGGGCGTGCCCGAAGTCGAAGGCGAGCTGATTGCCGCCGGCATGAAATCCGCCCGTGCCCGGATCAAGCAGCGCGGACGCAACTTCAAGAACCGTTTCAACTGGGTCAGCGCTTCGGTCCTGGCGGTCTTCATCGCCTCGGCCGGAGCGGGCATGTTGCTCACCGGCACCGAGGTGGCCATTGTGGCCGAACTGGATGCGTCGGCGCAAAGCCACCAGCTTGGGCTGGTGTTCTTCTTCTGGTGCGGCGCCTCGCTGATCGGCGGCCTGATCTACGGGTCGATGACCCGGGTCATCTCTCCGCTGGTGCTGCTGCTGAGCATGGCCGTGCTGACCATACCGATGTATTTTGCGTGGGATACCTGGTCATTGGCGCTGTTCTCCGCCCTGCCCGGCTTCCTCTGCGCGCCAACGCTGTCGGCGGCTTCCGAATGGCTCACCGACCTGGTGGCCGAAAAGCGCCGCGGCGAAGCCATGGGCTGGTACGGTTCGGCGATGACCGCGGGTACCGCGCTGGGCTCTCCAATCACCGGCATCTTCGTCGACAACCTCGGTCCGGCCCCGGCCTTCATCGGCATCAGCACGATGGCCGCGCTGGTTGTAGTGATCGCGCTGATCGCCCAGCAGATCCGCCGTCGCGTGCGCCGTGCCCGCCGCCGTCGCCTGGAAACGATCGCCTAGGCGCGAGGCGCTGGCCTGAGCCGCGAGTACATGTACATGTCCTTGCGGTCGGAGCCCACCCGTTCCCAGCTGCGCAGCAACCCTTCGCGCTGGAAGCCGCAGGCTTCGGCAGTCCGCCACGACCCCTCGTTCCAGGGCTCCACGTAGAGCTCCACCCGTTCGATGCCCGGATGCTCCAAGCCCCAGGCCGCCAGCGCCGTCAATGCCTGCTTGGCAATGCCCCGGCGCCGGAACCCCGGGGCGATCCAGTATCCGATGCTTGCCCGGCCCTGATGGGCATCGCGCAGCCAGAGGCCGATCTGCCCGGCAGCGGCATTTGTCGCAGCGTCGGCGATGGCAAATGAGTACCCGCTGCCCTCGGCGACCCGGCGGTGCTGGCGTTCGATGAATGCTGCGTAGTCCGCTTCGGTCCCTTGCGCCGGGACTGTGGTGATTCGCGTAATGTACGGGTCGGCGGACGCCTGCCGCACGGCAGGGATGTCGCTGGGCTGGAAGGGACGCAGGCGGTAGGCACCGGCGTCCAGCACTGGCTGTTCGAGCATCTGCATGCTTCCAACCTATCCGGTGATCCAAACAACAATGGGCCCGTTTCCCGAAGGAAACGAGCCCATGATGTTAATCTCTTAAAATTCAGCCAATATTACCTAGTTGACCGGTCCGGTGAACTTCTCGCCCGGGCCCTTGCCTGGTGCATCGGGGATGATCGAAGCTTCGCGGAAGGCGAGCTGGAGGCTGCGCAGGCCGTCGCGCAAAGGCGCTGCGTGCTGCGAGCCGATCTCCGGCGCACCGGCGGTGACTAGGCCTGCCAGTGCGGTGATCAGCTTGCGGGCCTCATCGAGATCCTTCAGCTCATTGGCATCTTCGCCCTCTGCAAGGCCGCACTTGACGGCAGCTGCACTCATCAGGTGGACAGCGGCAGTGGTGATGATTTCAACTGCTGCAACTTCAGCGATATCGCGCACCTGCTGGTCCACAGAGTGCTGGTGCGAGTTGGTGTCTTCGTTAGTCATACTGCTAAGCTTGTCACAGACCGACTCGATGCCGGTACTTCTCGCAGTTCTCCAGTTAGCCCTGGATGAGGGATTCGTACTAGTATTGAGCCATGCAAGTGGAGGCCAACTCCCACCCGCTGTCGCCGTTTCAGGCTTCCGGGTAATTCGGCAGGATCACAGCAATGCGATCCCCAAGCGCTTATGCGGGAACTTCCCGTGTTCGGCTATGTCGTTCTTTCTGGCCTTCGCCTGCAATCGCAGACGGAGGCCTTCTTTGTTTGCGGTCATGGATTACGAATTTCAGGAGTGACACATCAGCGATCCACGCATTAACGAGCGCATTCGCGTGCCAGAGGTACGTCTCGTCGGCCCTAATGGTGAGCAGGTAGGCATCGTCCGCATTGAGGACGCGCTTCGTCTTGCTCTCGAGTCCGATCTGGACTTGGTCGAGGTGGCACCCAGCGCCAAGCCTCCAGTGTGCAAATTGATGGATTTCGGCAAGTACAAGTACGAAGCCGCCGTCAAGGCTCGCGAAGCTCGTAAGAACCAGACCAACACGGTCTTGAAGGAAGTCCGCTTCCGCCTGAAGATCGACACCCACGACTACGAGACCAAGGTCGGCCACGCACTGCGCTTCCTGGGCGCAGGCGACAAGGTCAAGGCCATGATCCAGTTCCGTGGTCGTGAGCAGCAGCGTCCAGAAATGGGCATCCGCTTGCTTGAAAAGTTTGCAGCAGACGTCGCTGAAGTTGGGGTCATTGAGTCCAGCCCGCGCATCGATGGCCGAAACATGGTCATGGTTGTTGGTCCGCTGAAGAACAAGGCAGAGGCTCGCCGCGAGCAGCAGCAGAAGTCGGGTGGCCGCAATTCGGCCAAGCGCAAGATCCGCACCGACGCTCCGGTTGAGACCGAGGGCCAGAATGTCGCAGCTTCCATGGATGATGACGCCCGCGCCAAGCTGGAGCAGGCACGTCAGGCAGCTGAAGGCGACGCCTAGCCAAGCCTGTTGGGCTTTCGGGCCCGTCACCGTTCACGGTGAAGGAACTTCCTCCGGGAAGATCCAACTACAAGAGAACAACAGCGGTCACCTTTATCGGGGCCCGCTTCGGATGATCCCCACCCGGTGCCTTACCGGGTGGAGCACGTAAGGAGAACGGCAGCTATGCCGAAGTTCAAGACTCACAGTGGCGCCAAGAAGCGCTTCAAGCTCACCGGCAGCGGTAAGCTCGCTCGCCAGCAGGCCAACCGCCGCCACTACCTGGAGCACAAGTCCTCGCGCGTTACCCGTCGCCTGGCTTCTGACCAGATCGTCGCCAAGGCCGATGTGAAGACCATCAAGCGGATGCTGGGCCTCTAAGCTCTCCCTTTCGCACTACGGGGAAGCAATACCCCACCACCCATAGATTTCACCCATCCCGCGGCATTGCGGGCACTGGGGAACTGACTTGAAGGAGTACACACGTGGCACGTGTGAAGCGGGCAGTAAACGCCCACAAGAAGCGTCGCGTCGTTCTGGAACGCGCAAAGGGTTACCGCGGTCAGCGTTCGCGCCTGTACCGTAAGGCCAAGGAGCAGCTGCTCCACTCGTTCGTTTACAGCTTCAACGACCGCCGCAAGCGCAAGGGCGACTTCCGCCGCCTGTGGATCCAGCGCATCAACGCTGCATCCCGCGCCAACGGCATGACCTACAACCGCCTGATCCAGGGCCTGAAGGCTGCTCAGATCGAGGTTGACCGCCGCATGCTCGCAGAGCTGGCTGTTTCGGACTCGAACGCTTTCGCCACCCTGGTGAAGGTTGCAAAGGACGCTCTTCCAGCTGACGTCAACGCACCAAAGGCTGCTGCTGAGGTTGCTGCCCCTAAGGCTGAGAAGGCTCCAAAGGCTGCTGCCAAGGCTGTCGAGGGTGAAGGCGTAATCAAGGCTGTTGAAGGCGAAGACGCTCCTGAGGGCTTCGTCATCAAGGGCAACGCCGGCTCGAACAAGTACCACGTTCCAGGTTCGACCTGGTACGAGCAGACTGAAGCAGAGTACTGGTTCAACTCCATCGAAGCTGCCAAGGCTGCAGGCTTCGAACCAGCTGGCGGAGAATCCCGTCAGCAGATGAAGTAAATCTCTTCTCCCTTTGAGCTGAGGCTCAGGTAGGATAGATCACAACGAAGGGCGGGTCCCGCGCATAGCGCGGACCCGTCCTTTGCGTGTATCTACCGGTATTCTCGAGTCATGAGCAGTTTTCCTCCAGAAGTGATGTCCAATCCACGCGCTGAACGGGTCAAGGCCATCGCGCGGCTGGCCAAGATCAAGGGCCGCGAAGCCACCGGCGAATACCTCGCCGAAGGCCCGCAGGCTGTTCGCGAAGCGCTCAAGGCCCATCTGGAGGACGACAACCTGGTCCAAGGCGTCTACGCCGTCGGCGGGTTCCTGGAAAGCCACGAGGAATTCGCGCAGCTGCTCGACGAGGCGAAGGTGCCAACCCGCATCGTCACCGGCGAGGTGCTGCACGCCATGGCCGACACCCAGACCCCGCAGGGCATCCTCGCGGTCGTCGCCATGTCCCAGCCGCAGCTGAGCGAGGTGCTGGACACCAAGCCGAAGCTGATCGCCGTGCTCTGCCGCGTGCAGGATCCGGGCAACGCCGGCACCATCCTGCGCGCCGCCGATGCCGCCGGAGCTGATGCGGTGATCCTGACCAAGGGCAGCGTGGACATCTACAACCCGAAGGCCGTGCGCTCCACCGCCGGCTCGCTGTTCCACCTGCCGGTGCTGAGCAACATCGAATTCGACCACCTGGTCGCCGCCGCGAAGAGCACCGGGAGTCAGGTCCTGGCAGCCGACGGCTATGCCGCCCACAACCTCGATTCCCTGCAGGATGCCGCCGTGCTGCGCGCACACCAGCCAGGCATCGACGCGCCCGAAGGCCAGCCGGTGCTCGAAGCGCCCACCCTGTGGCTGTTCGGCAACGAAGGCCAGGGCCTGGACGAGCATGAGAAGGACGCCGCCGACTACCGCGTGGCAGTGCCGCTCTACGGTGTCGCCGAATCCCTGAACGTGGGGACCGCATCCACCGTCTGCCTGTACGCCTCGGCCCGCGCCCAGCGCTAGGCGCAGAGGAGCATCCTGAACACCCATGAGCACTGAACTCAAGCAAATTGTCGCCGTGGCCATCGTCGATGACCTGGCGAAGCCCACCAAGCTATTGGCCGCGCGCCGCAACCGCCCAGCGGCCCTCGCCGGGCTCTGGGAATTTCCCGGCGGAAAGGTCGAACCGGGGGAGAGCGAAATCGAGGCCGTGCACCGCGAGCTGCGCGAAGAACTCGGGGTGCAGCTGCGTCTTGGCGCCCCTATCCCGGGCCCGCATCCGCAAGGCTGGCAGCTGAACGAGAAGGCCGCCATGCGCATGTGGTTCGCCCAGATCGCCGAGGGCGAACCAGCACCCCTGGACGGGCATGACCAGCTGGCCTGGCTCCAGCTCGATGACTCGCTGGGCGCTATCGTTCCATGGATTCCAGCCGATGCGCCGATCGTTGCGGCATGCCTGGCCCAGGCACGTGCAGGGGCGCAGCGCTGAACACCCGTAAGCTTGATACCACGCCAGCATCTGGCATATTGCCTATCACCGATATTTTTTGAGGAGCACACTTCGTGAAGCGAATTATGAGCGTTATCGCTCTGGCCTTCGCCGCCGTCCTAGCACTTTCCGGCTGCGTCAACATGAACGCAGAAGTCGACATCTTGGGCAAGGACAAGGTCGCCGGGGCCATGCAGCTGACCCTGCACAAGTCGACGCTCAACGGCGTCAGCTTCGAGGAAGTGCTCAACAGCCAGATCGACATCGAAGCGATGGAACAGCAGCTGGGGGACAAGTGGACCTACAGCAACGTTGATGATGGCGAGAACGTGGGCCTGCGCTTCGAGACCACCAGCCCGATGACCTACGTCCAGCTGGCCGACGCATTCAGCCTCTTCGGCTTCGAGATCAACCTGAGCGACGACGGGCAGGAATACACCTTCTCGATGCCGGGCGACAAGGCAGCCGTGGATTCCTCCTTCACCGAAGCTAACCTGCACGTCACCTTCCCGGGAGCTGTCACCTCGCACACCCCGGGTACCGTTGAGCACCACACCGTCACCTTCGACATGATCCAGGGCGCCGCCGCCTACGAGGCCACCGGCAAGGTCAACCACGCCATGTTCTACTCCGCAGTGTTCGGCGGTGCGCTGCTGGTCTTGAGCCTGGTCTTCGTGGCTGCATTCGCACCCAAGGCCGCCAAGGAAGCTCACTAGAAAGCGGCAACCCCGCTTCAAGGTAAGAAGCTTCACGCCAAGGGCCCGTCATCGGTGAAACGATCACGGGCCCTTAGCCATAGAATGGAAGCAGAGAATTCTACGCGTAAGTACAAGATAAGAGTAAGGATCGATCGATCCCATGTCTGATCAGACAACTGAACAAGCTCCTGTCGGGGAGTCAAATGTTCCGCACCCAACCGATGAAGCAGGCATCCAGCATGCGGTCGACGCCGCCCTGGCAGCCATCGAGGCAGCTGGCGACCTGAACGAGCTGAAGGAAGCCCGCTTGGCCCATACCGGCGAAAAGTCGGCGCTGTCGCTGGCCAACCGGCAGATCGGCAAGCTGGACAAGTCCGAAAAGGCCGTGGCCGGCAAGCTCGTGGGCGGGGCCCGCGGACGGGTCAACAAGGCGCTGGCCGCCCGTACCGTGGTGCTGGAAGAAGCCGAAGCCGCCCGCATCCTCATCGAGGAAACCGTGGACGTCACCGCGGCAGCCCGCCGCCGCCGCGTCGGCGCCCGCCACCCGCTCTCGGTGCTGCAGGACCGTGTCGCTGACATCTTCGTCGGCATGGGCTGGGAAATCGCCGAGGGCCCGGAAGTCGAATCCGAATGGTTCAACTTCGATGCGCTGAATTTCAAGCCGGATCACCCGGCCCGCGAAATGCAGGACACCTTCTTCGTGGAGCCTGCCGACGCGCACCTGGTGCTGCGCACCCATACCTCCCCGGTGCAGGTCCGCTCGATGCTCGAGCGTGATGTGCCGGTCTACGTGCTGTGCCCTGGACGCACCTTCCGCACCGATGAGCTGGACGCCACCCACACCCCGGTCTTCCACCAGTTCGAGGGCCTTGCCGTGGACAAGGGCCTGACCATGGCCGACCTGCGCGGCACCCTGGAGCACTTCGCCCGGCAGATGTTCGGCGCCGAAGCGCAGATCCGCCTGCGCCCTGCCTACTTCCCGTTCACCGAGCCATCGGCCGAGCTGGACATCTGGCACCCGGGCGCCAAGGGCGGCCCGCGCTGGATCGAGTGGGGCGGCTGCGGCATGATCAACCCGAACGTGCTGCGCGCCGCAGGCATTGATCCGGAAGAGTACTCCGGCTTCGCCTTCGGCATGGGCATCGAGCGCACGCTCATGTTCCGCAACGATGTCCCCGACATGCACGACATGATCGAGGGCGACATCCGTTTCAGCCAGCACTTCGGGATGGAGATCTAAGCAATGCGTATTCCACTATCTTGGCTGCGCGAGTACGCGCAGGTACCAGCCGACGCCTCGGCTGAAGACGTCATGGCAGACCTGGTCAAGGTCGGCCTGGAGGAAGAAGACGTCCACCGCCCCTCCGATGAGCTCTCGGGCCCCATCGTGGTCGGCCAGGTGCTGTCCCTGGAAAAGGAAGTCGCCTCCAACGGCAAGACCATCAACTGGTGCCAGGTCCGCGTGGTTCCCGAAGGGGCCGAGCAAACCCTGGCCGGCAAGGGCATCGACCCGTCAGGCGTGCAGGGCATCGTGTGCGGAGCGCACAACTTCGTGGAAGGCGACAAGGTTGTTGTCACCCTGCCCGGCGCCGTGCTGCCCGGGAACTTCAAGATCTCCCCGCGCAAGACCTACGGGCACACCTCGGCCGGCATGATCGCCTCCAGCCGCGAGCTGGGCATCGGCGAGGACCACGACGGCATCATCGTGCTCTCCCGCCTGGGCCTGGACCCCGAGCTGGGCACCGATGTCATGGAGCTGTTCGGCCTGGATGACCAGGCGGCGGAGATCAACGTGACCCCGGACCGCGGCTACTGCTTCTCGATCCGCGGCGTAGCCCGCGAGTACGCGCTGGCCACCGGCACCTCCTTCACCGATCCGGCTTCGAAGGTGGTCGTCTCCGACGCGGCAGAAGCCGGCCATGAGGTCGTGCTGGCCGATGAGGCGCCGATCTACGGCGTGCCAGGCTGCACCCGCTTCGTGACCCGCGAGGTCAACGGCATCGACCCGAGCCGTCCGACCCCGCGCTGGATGGCATCGCGCCTGCAGCTGGCCGGCATGCGCTCGATCTCGCTGGTGGTCGACATTTCCAACTACGTGATGCTGGAACTCGGCGCGCCGCTGCACTTCTACGACGCTGACAAGCTGACCGGTGCCATCACCGTGCGCCGTGCCTCCGCAGGGGAGAAGCTCACCACCCTGGACGACAAGGAACGCGAGCTGTCCGTCGAGGATCTGCTGATCACCGACGAGTCCGGCGCCATTGGCATTGCCGGCGTCATGGGCGGCGCGGCCACCGAGGTCTCGGATTCGACCAGCCGCGTGCTGATCGAAGCCGCCCACTTCGATGCCGTGTCCATCGGCCGTTCGCGCCGCCGCCACAAGCTGCCGTCCGAAGCCTCCAAGCGCTTCGAGCGCGGCGTGGACCCGCGCGTCATGCAGATCGCCGCGCAGCGCGCAGTGGACCTGCTGGTGGAGCTGGCCGGCGGCACCGAGACCGCCAAGGTCACCGATGCGGGCCAGGTTCCTGCCGACACCACGATCCAGCTTCCGGCCGGTTTCGCTGGCGCACTGGTCGGCGTGGACTACACCGACGAGCAGACCATCACCGCGCTGGAAGGCATCGGCGCAAGCGTCGAGCAGAACGCCGAGGGCTTCGCGGTCACCGCGCCAAGCTGGCGCCCGGATCTGGCCATCAAGGAAGACCTGGTCGAGGAAGTAGCCCGCGTCGTCGGCTACGACAAGATTCCGGCAACCCTGCCGGTGGCACCTCCGGGCCGCGGCCTGACACGCACCCAGTCCCAGCGCCGCCGCCTGCTGCAGGGTTTGGCGGATGCAGGGCTGACCGAGGTCCTGAACTACCCGTTCGTTTCTGAAGCGCAGAACAGCACCTTCGGTGCCGCGCAGGCGGGGACCGAGGTGAAGTCCATTGCGCTGGCCAATCCGATCTCCAAGGAATTCCGCTTCCTGCGCACCTCGCTGCTGCCAGGCCTGCTGGACACCGCACGCCGCAACATCGGCCGCGGCTTCCGCGATCTGGCGTTGTACGAGGGCGGACTCGTCTTCCTGCCAGGTGAGCAGCTGGGCTCCTCGGTGCTGCCTCCGCTGGGCGCCAAGCCAAGCGATGAGGTCCTGGCCGAGCTGTTCAATGGCGTCCCGAACCAGCCATGGCACCTGGCCGCAGTGCTCACCGGCCGCGAGGCAACGCCTGCTGCCGGCTTCGCACCGCGTGCTTGGGACTGGGCCGACGCACTGGATGCCGCCTATTGCGCGGCGGATATCCTTGGCGTTGAGCTGGAGGTTGGCCAGGGCAGCCACCAGGCCTTCCATCCGGGCCGCGTCGCGGCGCTGAAGGTTGCTGGCGAGATCGTTGGCTACGCCGGCGAACTGCACCCGGCGCTGCTGAAGGATGCGGACCTGCCAGCTCGAACCGTGGCCATGGAACTGGACGCCGCTGCCATGATGGCCGCTGCACCTGCCGTGGTGGTCGCCCAGCAGCACCTGTCCACACAGCCGCTGGCTACCCAGGACGTGGCACTGGTTGTCGACCAGGACGTCGTGGCCGGCGATGTGCGCGACGCGCTGCGTGAAGGTGCCGGTGAACTGCTCGAAGACATCGCGCTGTTCGACGTGTACCAGGGCCAGGGCATCGAAGACGGCAAGAAGTCTCTGGCCTTCGGCCTGCGTTTCCGTGCCGCCGACCGCACCTTGACCGCCGATGAGGCGTCCGAGGCCCGCGCCGCCGCGGTGGCAGTGGCTACCGAGAAGTTCGGTGCTTCCCAGCGCTAGGCCCTGAATGTGCCGCATGCCCTGCTGCTATCCCGGAACTCGGGATAGCAGCAGGGCATTTCGCGTTCTGGCCGTGCACAGGGACTGCATGTTTGAGGTCTACACTTGATCTGGGATGAACCGACACGGCGTCGAGATGCAGCAGGAGGCTGGAAGTGAAGGGTTTGCGTTCTTGCGGTGCTGTGCTGCTGGTGTTCTTCCTCGGCATCTTGGCCGTTGCCGTGCTCATCGCGGCCGGATGGGCGGCGGTGCTGTTTATCCAGCGCGGTGCAGGAACCCACCTCGATGAGCCGCCCACGCCGAGCGTTTCGGTGGAGGAAGAAGCACCCGATCCGCTTCGCCCGTCGGAAACGTTCACGCCTTAGCTGGCAGGCGGCATCTGAACGGTGGGCATAGCCAGTTTCAGCGTAATGAGCCCGGGTCCTTCCTTCGCCTGGGCGATGAACCCGTAGCGGACAAGCACTTTCAGCGACGCGATATTCGCGTCGTCCACCCGTGCGATAAAAGCGCTGCGGCCGGATTCCTGCAATTGTGAGAGCCCTTCGCCGACGACTGCCTTCGCCAAGCCTTGGCCCCAGTATTCCGGGTCGATCCAATAGCCGATTTCGGTGGCCTGTCCGCGTTCGGTAGCGGTGAAGAGGCCAACCGGTGAATTCTGGCGGCGCGCGATGAACCAGGAGATCGCCGGATCGCTCAGGGCGTGCTCCACGCGTTGCGCGGTGTATTCGTGGCTCCAGGTGCTGCCATCTCCGATAAAGGCCGTGACGCGTTCATCTGCCGCGAGGCGTGCAACGAAATCCGTATCTGTCGTGGCCATCGGCGTTAGCACCAGTGAAGGACCCATGGCTTCAGCCTATGCCGGCACGGCAGGAAGGCAAGCTTCGTTTCACGAGCCAAGCGGTTTCATGGCAAGAACCGTCAGTTCCCAGTAAAGACGGCCATGGCTTGGACTGGAGACCGAAATTTGGACTTGATCTGATTGAGTCGCACCGAGTTTGCGGGCATTGCTTGGAACACTGGCCTCTTCCATTCCCGTGGCAGGCACGGCAAAACAAAAGCAGGGAACGACGAAATTTCGTCGTTCCCTGCTGAAGTTGAAGAACTTTACTTGGTTCCACCAGCGGTAACCGGTGGCAAGTCCGACCATGGGAAGGTAATCCACTTATCGGTGCGGCGCCATTCATAGTCCGGGACCATGATGGTGCGTGGCTTGGTGTACAGGCAGACGGTCTTGACATCGGCGCCCCAGGCGGACACCAGATCGACAACCTTTTCGAGGGTGCGGCCGGAGTCGGAGACGTCGTCGACGATCAGGATCTTCTTGTCGCGCAGGTGGCCGTCATCAAGCATTGGGGGAAGAACCACTGGTTCAGGCAGGACGGTGCCGATACCGGTGTAGAACTCCACGTTCAGCGCACCGCAGGCCTTGACACCCAGGGCGTAGGAAATGGAGCCGGCGAGCAGCAGGCCGCCTCGTGCAACTGCCAGGACGATGTCTGGCTCGAAGCCATCGTCGACAATGGTCTGTGCCAGCTCGCGGGAAGCCGCACCGAAGGTGTCCCAGGTGAGGATTTCGCGCTCTGGTTCTGAAAGGACGGATGCCCCTGAATCGTCAATGCTAGTCATTCTGCAATTTTATCCCCGAATTCGTGGCAGCGATGCACAGTTGAAACCGACCGTTCACTTTTTCCTGCCGAGCCCGGAGGATTCCCATCCGTTGATTAGGCAAGAATAGGCAGGCAATGGACCAGCTTGAGGAATCCATCACTTTTGGCGAAACCGTGCCCGGCGCCAGCGCATGGCAGGCTTGATGCGCCAAAAGCCGTCTTAATGATGACCCGTGCCGCATCCAAGATCGCTAGGATGGGGAAAGGCCATCAGCCGGAGATAATCCGGAATCCCCATGAAGGAGACGCAACTTGAGCCCACGAACCTGGAACATCCGGATAGCCGGTGCCGCAGCCATGCTCTCTTTGGGACTGGCAGGGGCGTTGCCTGCGGCGCATGCGGCCACCAGAGTACAGGTCGCTGCGGGACAGAACCTGGAATCTGTCACCATCGATGACTCCACGGGCAAGCTCAATGAGCAGAGGCTGCGTGATGCATTGGAAGAACTCGATTTCAATGAGCCGACCGATGTGGCGATCTACGCGCGTAACGGGGAATACTCCGACGACATCAATACCGAAACTCTCGACTACGCCAAGTCGAAGCATCCCGAATGGATTTCCGGCAAGCCCGAAGACTACGGCGACTACTGGGCCGATGGCCTGTTCATCATCACCTTGTCCATCGAAGGAGAGGGAGACGGACAGATCGGCACGTACTTTGGCGAAGACCGCAAAGTTTCCGAGAGCTCCATGGAGAGCATCCACGAGGCCGGCTACGACGATTTCAACCTGTCCCGCTGGACCGACGGCGTCATCGCCGTAGCCGACAAGGCATCCGCGATCATGAATCGTCCCTGGTACCAGCACCCTGCCTTGTGGATTACCACCGGCATCGGTGGACTCGTTGCCGCCAGTGTCGGCGGAGCCGTGCTGCATACCCGGTCGACACGGCGGAAAACTTTCGCCGAAGAACTGCATCAGGGAACCGTTCACCTGACCAACGTCACGATGGATCTGGAAGAGACCGAATTGGCGGCTCGTACCCTGCCGTCCGCTTCAGGGCATGCCGCCGAGCTGGAACAGCGCTTCAGCAAATTCATGGCCGAATACCGAGACTGCTTCGAAGCGCAGCAGTCGCTGGAGCAACAGAGCAAGAAAGAGCGTTCCGGCTCCAACGGAGCTCGCCTGGCCAAGGAATTCCGAGAGTCAACCCAGTCCTTGGACCTGACGGATGACGCCATCATTGCCGCGGCCGCGCTCTATACCCGTTCGGCCTCATGGCAAGATGCCTGGCATGCGCAGACCAAGCCATTGGAAGACGACCTGGACGATATCCGTGAATTGCTCAATGACGTCGAACCGGAGCTGAAGGGCAGCGCTGCCGCCTTGGCTTCCTACCGGGAAACTGCAACCACCGAGCTCAACGAGCTGACGGCGCAGCTGACGGAAGAATCGATCACCGTGGACCAGGCGCTTGATGGATTATCCGCATTGCGTGCCGAGCTGACCGAAAAGCTGGACATCTTCGCCCAAGCGCAAATCGAGGTGTACGCGGAGAATGCGGAAGAGAAGGCCGATATGCAGTCGGAGCTCAAGAAATCCCGGTACGAAACCCGTGCCTATGACGGCCGTTCCGGCACCATCCTGGATGTCCTGAATCCCGCATCGATGTATTGGCGGGTGAGCGGCTACCACCACGGATATTCTTCAGGCGTCAGCGCAGTAACTGCCTCGCGTGAAGCGGCGAGCTCCTCCGGCGGAGTATCCAGCGGCTACTCCGGTGGCGGAAGCTTCTCGGGCGCTGGCGGATCCTCCCGCTTCTGATGAAATCCGACAATATCTTTGCAGACTTGCTGCCGCCGGCGATGCGGGTCGTTGAGACCCGCATCGAGCTGGAGGAAGGCCCGTACTATCCCGAAGAATAACGGTACATTGCCGATGCGGTGCCCGAAAGGCAGCGTGAATTCCGCACCGTCCGGGTGTGCGCTCGCCGAGCCTTTCGAGAACTGGGCCATGAAGGTGCTGCCCTGGTCCCGGATGGGAAGCGGGCACCAATCTGGCCAGCTGGCGTTGCCGGGAGCATGACCCACTGCGCGGGCTTCCGGGCAGCCGCTGTAGCTTCCACGAATGATATCCGTGGCGTGGGCATCGACGCCGAACTGCACGTCCCGTTGCCAGAAGAAATCCTCGACATCATCTTGCCTCCCGAAGAGCGGCCGATGGTCGAAGACCTATCGGCACGCTATCCGGATATCTTCTGGGAGCGGCTGATCTTCAGCGCCAAGGAAAGCGTCTTCAAGGCCTGGTTTCCGCTGACCAGGCAGTGGCTGGATTTCCTGGAACGCCGAATTCTCATCGATGCGCCAGCACGCCGATTCCAAGACCGCGCCCAGGCCCTGCTCGTGCAGCCGCCGGACCTTGTCCTTGACCTCGTCCAGCAGTTCCGCGTAGCTTTCCATGCGCTGCCCGTCGTCGCTGGCCGGAGCGCCGGGGTGGGCCTTTGCAGTGGCCTGCAGGATGTCCACGAGGGTGCGCGCAGGCGGCGCCAGGGCTCCGGAGGGGAACTGGGGTGGGTGGATTGGTGCATCCGGCGCTGGAGTTTATCCGTTGTCCATGCTGATCGGATCCGTCCCTTCACTAAAGAGCGTGTCGGTCCGCTGGGGAGAGCGCTCCGGAAGTGAAGCGGATCCTGGAGGGGCGGAACGCGGGGTTCCATCAACCATTAAAGCGTGCCGCGGGCGGACCGCCGCAAGAATATGGTTGAACTGTCATGCATCTCTCAACTGTTGCGCACCGCCTGCAGCAGCCTGCGCGGGGTATCGTGCAGCACGTCGCGCATCCATTGGGCGCCCAGCGACCAGGATTCCAGCGCCTGGATCTGGTGGCTGTAGGAATAGGGGATATTCGGGAAGTCTGAGCCGAACACGATCTTGTGCGAGAGCCCGGCCACGAGCCGCGGATATTCCGCCGGCAGCGGGGCGATGCGGTTCATGAACCCGGTGCCCACCATGGTGGTATCCAGGTAGACGTTGGGATTTTCTGCGGCCAGCTGCGCGAACTGCACGTAGTCGGGCAAGCCGGCATGGGCGATGACCAGCACCAGCTGCGGATGCCGTGCCACCAGTTCGCGGATCGGCTCGATCCCGGTGAACCGGCCGGCATGCGGCCCATGCCCGCAATGGATCACCACCGGCGTCCGGGCCTCGGCGACCAGCTCCCAGGCGCCTTCGAGCAGCGGATCGAGCGGGGTGAAGCCGCCCACCTGCACGTGCACCTTGAACAGCTGCACCCCTTCGGCCAGCGCGGCGCGCACCAGTTCGGCGGCCCCGGGCTCCGGGTAGAAGGTGCCCGAACGGATGGCCTTGGGATGGCGCTGCGCGAATTGCCGCGAGTACTCGTTGAGCCAGGCGGCCATGTCCGGGCGGTGGGCGTAATTCAAGGTGCCGTAGGCGATCACACCCAGTTCCTCCAGCGCGGTGACGCGCTGCGCTTCGGGCATCCGGTAGCTGATCGGCCACGGGTGCCCGGTGCGCTGCGCTTCGCCATCGAAGTAGGACCAGACCTTGGCCAGCACGTTATCCGGCATGAAGTGCACGTGCAGGTCAATCAGCCCCGGGATGCCCAGGGCCTGCAGGTACGCCGGCACCGCCTCGTCAGTGGCGGGGCCGATGCCGGCGTGCTGGCTGGATTGATGCTCGTTCATGGCTGGGGATCCTGCGCTAGGGAACCAGGATGATCTTGCCGGTGGTGGCCCGGGATTCGAGCGCGGCGTGGGCCTCGGCGGCCTTGGCCAGCGGGTACTCGGCACCGATGCGCACATCGATCTGGCCGGCGGCGACCCAGCCGAAGATGTCGCCGAAGCGCCAGTGCAGCTCCTGCTCGGTGGCCAGGAAGTCGTCGAGTTTCGGACGGGTCACGCTCAGCGAGCCGCCGGCGTTCAGCCGCTGCAGGTTGAAGTCGGGCACCTGGCCGGAGGCGCCGCCGAAGAGCACCAGCGTGCCGCGCCGGCGCAGCGCCGCCAGCGAGGTCTCGAAGGTGTCCTTGCCGATGCCGTCGTAGGCCGCATGCACTCCCGCCCCGCCGGTGACCTGCTCGACGGTGGCCGCCACCTGGTCGTAGTCCACCACGTAGTCGGCACCGGCGGCCCGGGCCAGGTCCTTCTTCTCCTGGGTGGAGGCGGTGGTGATCACCGTCGCCCCCTTGAGCTTGAGCAGCTGGGTGAGGATCAGGCCCACGCCGCCGGCGCCGGCATAGGTCAGCACCACGTCGCCCGAGCGCACCATGTAGCTCGAATGCACCAGGTAGTGCGCCGTCATGCCCTGCAGCGGCAGCGCGGCGGCGATATTCAGGTTCACCGCGTCGGGCACCTTGCCCGCCCGCTTGGCGTCCACCAGCGCGTACTGGGCGTAGCCCCGGGAACCGGAGGCGGTGGCCACCCGGTCGCCGACCCGGTAGTTCTGCACGCCGTCGCCGATCTGCTCCACCACGCCGGAGAACTCGGTACCCGGGGTGAAGGGGTAGTCCACCGCGTACACGCCGCTGCGCTGGTAGGTTTCGATGAAGTTCACCCCGGTGGCGGCGATCTTCACCAGCAGCTGGCCCGGTCCCGGGGCAGGGACCGGGATTTCTGCCGGCACCAGTCCGCTGGCGTCGGATGGTTCGTTGACCACGATGGCTTGCTGCTGCATGGAATGGCGCTCCTTGGCTCCGCAGGTCTCGAAACTCTGCGTATTTGGATCCCGGCGCTCGATGCGCTCGATGCCGGGCGGTCTCTACGGCCAGTGTAGGACTTCGGGCGGCCGTGCGGGCGCCGCGCGGGTGGATGTCGGGTTACGTGACGAAGAATTTTATGAATATTTATTAGCGTGCGTGAATATTTCGCGGTAGAATCTGGTCATGACGATTTCAGTAGCTGTTTCCGGCGCCAGCGGATACGCCGGCGGCGAGGTCCTGCGCATCCTCGCGGCGCACCCAGAGGTAGAGATCGGCGCGATCACCGCGCATTCGCAGGCCGGGCAGCGTCTCGGCTCGATCGCCCCGCACCTGCATGCGCTCGCCGACCGGGTCCTGGTGGACACCACCGTGGAAAACCTTGCCGGGCACGACGTGGTGTTCCTGGCCCTGCCGCACGGCGCCTCGGCCGCCGCGGCCGCGGCCCTGCCCGAGAACACCCTGGTCATCGACGCCGGCGCCGACCACCGGCTGGAATCGGCCGCCGCCTGGGAGAAGTTCTACGGCTCCGAGCACGCAGGCTTCTGGCCCTATGGCCTGCCCGAGCTGCCCGGGCAGCGCGAAAAGCTGGCCGGAACCAAGCGCGTCGCCGTCCCCGGCTGCTATCCGACCGGCGCGCAGCTGGCCCTGGCCCCCGGCTTTGCCGCCGGGCTGCTGGAAGCCGACGACGTGGTCATCATCTCGGCTTCGGGCACCTCGGGCGCCGGCAAGTCGCTCAAGCCCCACCTGCTGGGCAGCGAGGCGATGGGCTCGATGAGCACCTACGGGGTGGGCGGCTCGCACCGCCACATCCCGGAAATGGAGCAGGGCTTCTCCAAGCTGGCCGGCGAAGATGTCACCGTCTCCTTCACCCCGACCCTGGCCCCGATGCCGCGCGGCATCCTGACCACCGCCACCGCGCGGGTGTTGCCGGGCGTCACCGCAGCGCAGCTGCGCGAGGCCTGGACCGAGGCCTACACCGACGAGCTGTTCGTGCACCTGCTGCCCGAGGGCCAGTGGCCGACCACCGGTGCGGTGCTCGGATCCAACCACGTCCAGCTGCAGCTGGCCTTCGATACGCACGCGAACCGCGTGATCGCCACCGCCGCGCTGGATAACCTGACCAAGGGCACCGCAGGTGCCGCCGTCCAGTCGATGAACATCGCACTGGGACTGGAAGAAAACACCGGACTGCTCATGCAAGGAGTCGCACCGTGAGCCTCGCCTACACCCCCACCCGCCCCTCGGCATCCGGCACCGGCGTCACCGCCCCGGCAGGCTTCGCGGCCGCCGGCGTGCCGGCAGGGCTGAAGTCCACCGGCAAGAACGACGTGGTCGTGGTGCAAAACCTCGGCCCGCAGTTCACCGCCGCCGGCGTGTTCACCTCCAACCGCGTGGCCGCCGCCCCGGTGCACTGGTCCAAGCAGGTGCTGGCCGATGGCCGCATCGACGCGGTGGTGCTCAACTCCGGCGGAGCGAACGCCTGCACCGGCGCCGAAGGCTTCGCCAACACCCATAAGACCGCCGAATACGCCGCGCAGCTGCTCTCGGTTTCCGCCGGCGATGTTGCGGTGGCCTCCACCGGGCTGATCGGCGTGCAGCTGCCGATGGACAAGCTGCTGCCCGGCGTGCAAGCAGCCGCCAGCGCCTTGGCCAGTGACCAGAACGCCGCCGATCAGGCGGCCGCGGGCATCATGACCACCGACACCGTGCCGAAGCTGGTCTCCCGCATCGTCGGGGCCCCGGGCTCCGGCCAGGTGGTCATCGGCGGCATGGCCAAGGGCGCGGGCATGCTCGCCCCGGCGCTGGCCACCATGCTCGTGGTGCTCACCACCGACGCGCAGCTGACCGCCGAGCAGGCCGATGCGGCCCTGCGCGCCGCCACCGCGATGAGCTTCGACCGCGCGGATTCCGATGGCTGCATGTCCACCAACGACACCGTGGTGCTGCTGGCCTCCGGCGCCTCGGGCACCACCCCGGACCTGGCCGACTTCACCGCCGCGCTGACCGACGCTTGCTGCGAGCTGGCGGCGAAGCTGATCGAGGATGCCGAAGGGGCCGATCACACCATCGCGATCCGCACCTTCAACGCCGCCACCGAGGCCGACGCGCTGGAAGTCTCCAAGGCCGTCTCGCGCTCCAACCTGGTCAAGACCGCCGTCTTCGGCAAGGACCCGAACTGGGGCCGCGTGCTCTCCGAGGTCGGCACCACCAAGGCGGCCTTCGAACCCGACGAGCTGAACGTCTCGATCAACGGCGTGATGGTCTGCAAGAACGGCGGCGTCGGCGAGGACCGCAACCTGGTCAGCCTCGAGGAGCGCAATGTGCGCATCGAGATCGACCTGAACGCCGGCACCGAGGAAGCGACCGTGCTGACCAACGACCTGACCCACGACTACGTCCACGAGAACTCCGCCTACTCCAGCTAGGCAGAAGCAAGGGAATTCAGCTATGGCCCACACCGCCCGCACCAACCTGGATACCGCCCAATCCAAGGCCGAAGCGCTGATCGAGGCGCTGCCCTGGATCCAGCGCTTCGCCGGGAGCACCATGGTCATCAAATACGGCGGCAACGCGATGGTCAACGACGAGCTGCGCCGCGCCTTCGCCGAGGACATCGTGTTCCTGCGCCACGCCGGAATCAACCCGGTCGTGGTGCACGGCGGCGGCCCGCAGATCAACAAGATGCTCGACACCCTGGGGATCGAATCGGAATTCCGCGGCGGGCTGCGGGTGACCACCCCCGAAGCCATGGACGTGGTGCGCATGGTGCTCACCGGCCAGGTGCAGCGCGACCTGGTTGGCCTGATCAACTCGCACGGACCCTACTCGGTGGGCATGTCCGGCGAGGACGGCGCCACCTTGCAGGCGGTGCGCACCGGCACCATCGTCGACGGTCTGCCGGTGGATCTGGGTCTGGTCGGCGAGGTCACCCGCGTGCGCACCGACCAGGTCGACTCGCTGGTGGACGCCGGGATGATCCCGGTGATCTCCACCGTCGCCCCGGAGTTCGACGCCGACGGCGAGCCCACCGGCGCGGTGCTGAATGTCAACGCGGATACCGCCGCGGCGGCGCTGGCCACCGCGCTGGGCGCTGCCAAGCTGGTGATCCTCACCGACGTGGAGGGGCTGTACGCGGCCTGGCCGGACAAGTCCTCGCTGATCAGCTCCATCACCAACGACGAGCTGCGTACGATGCTGCCCGGCCTGGAATCGGGCATGATCCCGAAAATGGGCGCCTGCCTCAAGGCCGTCGACGAGGGCGTGGGGCAGGCCCACATCGTCGATGGCCGCCAGCCGCACTCGATGCTGCTGGAAATCTTCACCACCGCCGGCGTGGGCACCCAGGTGCTCCCCGCCGCCAACACCGCAAGCAATACCGCACAGAAGGACGCCAAGTGAGCGAGCACGCCGACCCAACCACCGATTCCGCGCTGGCCGGCAGCGCAGCCGCCGAGGTGGCCGGGTTGAGCCAGCTCTCCTCGGCCGCACTGGCCGACCGCTACTCCAACTCCCTGCTCGGCGTCTTCGGCACCCCGCAGCGGGTGCTGGTGCGCGGATCGGGCTGCCACGTCTGGGATGCCGACGGCAACCAGTACCTGGATCTGCTCGGCGGCATCGCGGTGAACACCCTCGGCCACGGGCACCCGCTGCTCGCCTCGGTGATCTCCAGCCAGCTGGCCACCCTGGGCCATGTCTCGAACTTCTTCACCAGCCCCAGCCAGATCGCGCTGGCCGAGAAGCTGCTGGAGATCTCCGCCGCCCCGGCCGGCTCCAAGGTGTTCTTCGCCAACTCCGGCACCGAAGCCAATGAGGCGGCGCTGAAGCTGACCCGGCGCAATGCCGGCACCGCCGACGCACCGCGCACCAAGGTGATCGCCCTGGAACACGCCTTCCACGGCCGCACTCTCGGCGCGCTGTCGCTGACCTACAAGGAGAAGTACCGCGCCCCCTTCGCCCCGCTGCCGGGCAACGTGCAGTGGATCGAGGCCGGGAACATCGAGGCGCTGCGCGCCGCGGTGGACGAGACCGTCTCGGCGGTGTTCATCGAGCCGATCCAGGGCGAGGCCGGGGTGCGGCTGCTTTCTGCCGAGTACCTGGCCGCCGCCCGGCAGATCACCCGCGAGGCCGGCGCGCTGCTGGTCTTCGACGAGGTGCAGACCGGCATGGGCCGCACCGGGTCGTTCTTCGCCTCCGCACCGGTGATCCCGGATGTGATGACGCTGGCCAAGGGCCTGGGCGGCGGCTTCCCGATCGGCGCGATGATCGTCTTCGGCGAAGAGAACACCAAGTGGCTGGCCCCGGGCGACCACGGCACCACCTTTGGCGGGAACCCGGTGGCCTGCGCCGCGGGCCTGGCGGTCATCCACACCATCGAAGCGCAGAACCTGCTGGCCCATGTGCGCGCCACCGGCCACTGGCTGCGCGAGCAGCTGGCGGGCATCGAGGGCATCTGTGCGGTGCGCGGCGCCGGGCTGCTCACCGCCTTCGAACTTGTTTCCGCGAACGCGCCGAAGCTGGTGGCCGCGGCGCTGGATGCCGGTTTCATCGTGAACGCCACCGACGAGCAGACCATCCGCCTGGCCCCGCCGCTGGTGATCACCACCGAGCAGCTGGGCACCCTGATTGCCGCCCTGCCGCAGCTGATCAGCGCGGCCAGCTAGCCGCCGGAATGAACCTCGCCACCACCCCTGAGACGAGCAAAGGAATCACCCCATGAGCGCAACCCGCCACTTCTTGACCGACCTGGACTTCACCCCCGACGAGCAGTCCAAGGTGCTGGATCTGGCCGCGGCGATGAAGGCCGACAAGTACGGCTACGCCCCGTACGCCGGCCCGCAGACCGTCGCGGTCTTCTTCGACAAGACCTCCACCCGCACCCGGGTCTCCTTCCACGCCGGCATCGCCGAACTGGGCGGCTCCCCGCTGGTCATCAACTCCGCCGATTCGCAGCTGGGCCACAAGGAGTCCATCGCCGACTCCGCCAAGGTGCTCGAGCGCATGGTCTCCACCATCGTGTGGCGCACCTTCGCCCAGTCGGGCCTGGAGGAAATGGCCGCGAATTCCTCGGTACCGGTGATCAACGCGCTGTCCGACGACTACCACCCCTGCCAGCTGATCGCCGACCTGCTCACCGTGCGCGAGCACAAGGGCAAGACCAAGGGGCTGACCATGAGCTACCTGGGCGACGCGGCGAACAACATGGCCAACTCCTACCTGCTGGCCGGGGTGACGGCCGGCATGCACGTGCGCATCGCCGGGCCCGAGGGCTACCTGCCCTCCGCATCGATCATCGCCGCGGCTGAAGAACGCGCGGCACTCACCGGGGGATCGGTCATGATCACCACCGATGCCGCCGCCGCGCTCGCCGACGCCGACGTGGTCGTCACCGACACCTGGGTCTCCATGGGCCAGGAGGACGAGAAGGAAGCACGGCTGAAGCTGTTCACCGGCTACTCGGTGACCGCGCAGGCGATGAAGCTGGCCAAGGACGACGCGATCGTGCTGCACTGCCTGCCGGCCTACCGCGGCTACGAGATCGACGCGGAGGTGATCGACGGCCCGCAGTCGGTGGTGTTCGACGAGGCCGAGAACCGCGTGCACGCGCAGAAGGCGGTCATGACCTGGCTGATGGTCGCTTCCGGCCTGGCCGACGACGACCGGGTGGAGCTCTAGGATGTCAGCCCAGCCCAGCACCAAGACCGCCCGCCAGGCCCGCATCCGCGCCTTTTTGGGAAACAACTCCGTCAAGTCCCAGGCCGAGCTGCTGGGCCTGCTCAAGGAGGACGGGCTCGAAGTCACCCAGGCCACGCTCTCGCGCGACCTGGTGGAAATCGGCGCGGTGCGCATCCGCGACAACTCCGGCCAGCTGATCTACGCGGTGCGCCAGGAGGGCGGGGACCGTTCCCCGCAGACCGCGATCACCCAGGAAGTGCTCGACGCGCGCCTGGCGAAGATCTGCGCCGAGCAGCTGGTCACCGCCGAAGCCAGCGGCAACATCGTGGTGCTGCGCACCCCGCCAGGCGCCGCGAACCTGCTGGCCTTGGCGATCGACCACTCGCAGATGCCCTCGATCCTGGGCTGCATCGCGGGGGATGACACCATCATGCTCACCACCCGCGCGGTCGACGGCGGCGCCGAAGTCGCCGCCCGCTTTCTGCAGCTGGCCGAGCCCCGCTAGGCACCAGCACCCTAGCCGCCGCGAACTTCTCCACAGTTCGCGGCGGCTTCGCCATGCCCGCCCCCGTAGCGCCGGATGATCGGTGCATGGAACAACACGAACACGTCGGCACCCAAGGCACCGCAGGGCCTGCCGATCCGGCCACCGGCCTGGCCGCCGTATTGGCCAGCACCGCAGAGCAGCTGGCCAGCGGAACCCCGCTGGATGCGGCCAGCCTGCTGCGTGCCGAGGCCGCGTGCCTGAACCTGTTCCAGCACCTCGGCGCCCAGGCCTCGCGCAGCACCGATCCGCGCCTTGCCCTGGCCCACGCCCACTTTGCCGAAGCCTTCGGCCAACACGCCACCCGCGCCCTCATCATCGCCGCAAGCCTGGTGGAAACCACCGCAGCCCACGCCCTGGACCTCGATGAGTTCGACCACCTGCGCGCGGGCACCACCGACTTCAGCGCCCCGCCCCAATTCGCGCCCGGCCGCACCGTCTACCTGGATGCCGCCACCGTGCTCTCGCAGCTGCTGGACCTGAACTATTTCGAGGCCGACCGCCGCGTCAAGGACGCCCACCTGATCCACGCCCGCAAGGACATCTCCGGCGCCGCCTGCGCCCCGCGCTTCACCCTGCTTGCCGAGCACTTCGCAGCCCCCGCCCCCGGCCTGCCGGATGCCGCCTCGGCCACCGCTGATACGAGTACCGCGGCATCGTACGCGCCCGCCGGCTGGGCCCTGCCGGAGCTGCACAACGCCCCGGACCCGCGCGAAGTGCTGAAAACCGCCCGTGCGCTGGACAAGTTCGAACCCCAAGACACCACCTTCGACGGCCTGCCCACCGCGGCGACCGCCAAGGCCGCCGACGGCAACTTGCTGGAGGAGCACGCCGCCGCGCACCTGAAGGAAGACCGGATCCGCATCCGCCAAAAGCGCATCAACGGCTTGATCAAGGACTACAAGGACGCGCACGCCCAGGGCAAGACCCCGAAACTGGGCCTTTTCCGCGGCAAGGTGGTCAACGGCGTGCATGAATTCATCGTGCGCGTGCGGGAGATCGACGCGGAGCTCTGGGAATCGCTGATCACGCAGGCCGACAACAAGCGCACCAAGGCCGGCGCCGCCGCCCGCCAAGCAGCAGACGCAGCAGATGCCGCCGGCGATGACCCGGCAGATGGCCAGCGCTCCGGCAACAGCAGCTCAGACCAGCAAACTGGTGACACCGGCAATCCTGCGGCCGACGGGCAGCCCACCGGCCGCAGGGGCGCACAGGCCCCCGACGCGCCTGGCCCGGGAAACGACCAGCAAACGCACAATGGCACGACAGGGCAGGACGCAGCGTCCGACCGCCTCTGGCACAGCGGCCAACCTGCCCCGGACTGGGCGGGCATTGAGCCGGATTCCCCGCCAGAAGAATCCGCGCCAGATGAATCCCCGCCAGATGATGCCCGTTCGGATCCGGCCCCGCCGCCGGGCCTGCCAGAAACCTGCTCGGTGCCCGAACGCCGGCTCAACGCGCGATCCTGCGCAATACCGGCAGGGAAAGCAACGGCCAACGCATCATCCCCGAAATCGTGGTGCACGCGCACCTCGAAGATCTCCAGGATCTCGCAACGCTCACCGGCGTCAGCGCCCACGGCGTGAAAATCCCAGCGCCGCAGCTGCGCACCATGCTGTGCGAAGCGAAAGTGCTCAGCCCGATCTACGACGCTGACGGGATGGTCATGGACATCGGCCGTGACGCCAGGTACTTCCCGCGCTGGATGAAGCTTGCCGCCCGCGACCGGGACGGCGGTTGCCTGGTCCCTGGCTGCACGCAGGACCCGGCCCTGCTCGAATTCCACCACTTCAGGCCATGGGCCAAGGGAGGCCGGACCCGGCTCCAGGACTGCTGCCCGCTGTGCGCAGCGCACCACACCATGGTCCACAGCGGCTACCTGAGAGTGGTCAAGGTCAGGGGACTGCCCCACATCATCCTGCCCAAGCACCTCGATCCGCTGCAACTGCCGCAACGCAACGCCTATTTCGCCCGGACCTAGCTGCCTGGGATCGCAAAACTGCCGCGCACTCGGTACCAAGTGCGCGGCAGTTTTCGTGCGTTGATGCCGTTCGGGCCGGATCAGGCGGCAAGCTCCTCCACGGCGTCAAGCGAGAATGCGCGCTCGAAAGCTGCCTGGACCTCGTCGGTATGGGCCACCAGAATGATCTTGTGGATCGGTGAAATGTGCTTGTTGGTCTCGACCCACCGGCTGATGGCTGCATGGGCGATGTCGGCAACCTGTTCGGGATCCCATCCGAAGGCACCTGCGCCAATCGCCGGGAACGCGACCGAGTGGGCCTCATGGCGGGCGGCGACGTAGAGGGAATTCACGAAGCAGTCATCAAGGATCTTCGGGTTCGGCTTGATCAGCGCCAGATTCGGAGCTGCGGTGTGCACGACCCACTTGGCCTGCAGATTCCCGGCCTTGGTGATGACGGCAATGCCCGAGGGGATTCCGTCGGGGTAGCGGTTGGCGCGAATCTCCCGGCAAGCGGCCAGCAGGCTGGGGCCGGCGGCTGCATGGATGGCGCCGTCGACGCCGCCACCACCGAGCAGTGAAGGATTAGCCGCATTGACGATGGCATCAACTTTCAGGGTGGTGATGTCGCCCCGGTACAGCTGGATTTCCATTTGGTACCTCCGAAGATCGTTCCGTATCGGCTCTATGATCACACCATACGCCCGGGCGCTGAGGACTGGAAGAGGCAAAACTTAAGGTTTCCTGCGTGTTCCAGAGCTCCATCGATCATCGCCACGCAGGCCACGGCGGAAATCATGCGATGCATGAATTGGCACAACGTTGCATAAATATGAGTTGCATTGCATAAAGCTTTGCTAGAGTAGGGTGCAGTGCAATTTTTACCGGCAGAAAGGAACGGGCCATGGCCTCGTCAACAAATGAAGGATCGCTCTGGGGTGGTCGCTTCTCCGGCGGCCCAGCGGATGCAATGGCAGCGCTGAGCAAGTCCACCCACTTCGACTGGCGCCTGGCCAGCTACGACATTGCCGGATCCCGTGCCCATGCCAAGGTGCTCAATCGCGCTGGCCTGCTCACCGATGCCGAGTTGGCAGACATGATCACCGCGCTGGACCAGCTGGAAGCAGACGTGCTCTCCGAGGCCTATGTTGCCGCGCCCACCGACGAGGACGTCCACGGCTCGCTGGAGCGCGGGCTGCTGGAGCGCGCAGGAACCACCCTGGGCGGCAAGCTGCGCGCCGGCCGTTCGCGCAATGACCAGATCGCCACCCTGGGCCGCATGTTCCTGCGCGACCACGCGCGGATCATCGCCCGCGGCGTGATCGACACCCTGGACGCCATGGTCCAGCAGGCCAAAGCGCACCCGTATGCGCCGATGCCCGGCCGCACCCACCTGCAGCATGCCCAGCCGATCCTGCTCTCGCACCTGCTGCTGGCCTACTCCTGGCCGCTGCTGCGCGACGTGCAGCGCCTGATCGACTGGGACAAGCGCGCCGCTGTTTCGCCCTATGGCTCTGGTGCGCTGGCCGGCCAGACCCTGGGCCTGGATCCGAACTTCGTCGCCGCCGAGCTGGGCTTCGACTCCGCCGTGCACAACTCGATCGACGGCACCGCAGCCCGCGACGTGTTCGCCGAATTCTCCTGGATCGCCGCCATGATCGGCGTGGACCTGTCCCGCGTGAGCGAAGAAGTCATCCTCTGGGCCACCAAGGAATTCAGCTTCGTGAAGCTGCACGACTCCTTCTCCACCGGCTCCTCGATCATGCCGCAGAAGAAGAACCCGGACATCGCCGAGCTGGCCCGCGGCAAGGCAGGCCGACTGATCGGCGACCTGACCGGCCTGCTGGCCACGCTCAAGGCGCTGCCGCTGGCCTACAACCGCGACCTGCAGGAAGACAAGGAGCCGGTGTTCGACGCCGCGGATACCCTGGAAATCCTGCTGCCTGCGGTCGCCGGAATGATGGGCACGCTGACCTTCAACACCGAGCGCATGGCCGAGCTGGCCCCGCAGGGCTTCGCCCTGGCCACCGACATCGCCGAATGGCTGGTCCGCCAGGGCGTGCCGTTCCGCGACGCCCACGAGCTCTCCGGCGCGGCCGTGCAGCTGGCCGAATCGCGCGGCGTGGAACTGTGGGACCTGACGGACGAGGACTACGCCGGGATCTCCGAGCATCTGACCCCTGCGGTGCGCGAGGTGCTCTCCACCGAGGGCTCGCTGAACGCCCGCAACGGCCAGGGCGGCACCGCCCCGAGCGCCGTCGCGGCGCAGCTGGAAGAGTTCGAACGCCAGCTGGCCGAGATCAAGGCCTGGGCCAAGTAGCACTGTCCACGTGGCAGGCGGCCGCCGATCAGGAAGCATCCCGCCCGGCGGCCGCTGCCGTTTCAACCATGGCCTCCTGCCCTTGCGCATTTGTCCCAGGTTCGCGCTAGAGTGTGCTTCATGACACAACTCCTGGCCCCGGCCGAACTGATCGCACAGGTCACCACCGCATTGGATGAGCTGACCGTGCAGCTGCGCGAGGTTCCGGCCACGCAGTACACCAAGCCGAGCTCGCTGCCGGGGTGGAGCACCGCCCAGCTGATCGCGCACCTGGCCTCCTTCGCGAAGGCCGCCGTGCGCCAATTCGAGCACGCCGGAGCGGACCAGCTGCCCTCGATGTACGACGGCGGCGCCGAGGGCCGGATCGAGGCGATCAACATGACCGCGCTGATGCGCCCCGAATCCCTGCGTGCCCTGGCCACCGACGGGTTGGCCCAGTTGCGCGCCGTCCTGCCCGGCGTCGAAGACGTCTGGGAGCAGCCGGTGGGGTACCGCCCGGGCGCCACGGCCGCGGACCTGATGTACGCGACCTGGCGCGAGATGCTGATTCACGCCACCGACCTGGACGAATTCGTCCGCCCTGCCGCCAGCTGGCCGGCGGCCTTCAGCGCGCACCTGTTCCGTGCGCTCGAAGCCCGCGTTCCTGAAGGAACCCGCCTGGTGCTGCAGCCGCATGGGAAGACCCCGATCGTGCTCGGGAACGGCTCGAAATCCTGGGTGCTTTCGGGCACGGATTTCGATTTGGCCGCCTGGATGGCTGGACGCCCGGCAGCCGGGCCGGTGCAGGTCACCGCCGCCGCCGATTCGGCCGCCGACCCGCAGCTGCTGCCCTGGCCCAGCGATCGGCTGATGGCCCGCTAGAACCGGGCGCACCGCGCCGGGGCCGCCCGGAATGTGCTCATGATTATGCACGAGCGTGGGAAAAGCTGCGCGCAAAGGGACTAAAATTGGCAGACGTGACTACTTCTGAGAGCATTAGCGACCTGCTGGACCGACTGTGCGAGATCGTGCCCGATTACCCGCAGCCGGGGATCTCCTTCAAGGACCTCACCCCGGTCTTCGCCGACCCGGTCGGCCTGCGCCGCATGGTCGACGAACTGATCGCACCCTTCGAAGGGCAGTTCGACATCGTCGCGGGCCTCGAAGCGCGCGGTTTCGTGCTGGCCGCGGCGGCCGCCTACGCATCGGGCAAGGGCATGCTGACCATCCGCAAGGCAGGCAAGCTGCCGCGCGAGGTCTACCGCGACGAGTACACCTTGGAGTACGGCACCAGCTGCCTGGAGGTGCACAAGGACGAGATCGCCCCGGGCACCCGCGTGCTGATCCTCGACGACGTGCTCGCCACCGGCGGCACCGTCGGATCGGCGGTCCGCCTGCTCCAGCAGACCGGCGCGAAGATCGCCGGCGTCGGCGTCGTGCTGGAACTCGACGGCCTGGGCGGCCGCGCCAAGCTGCCGGGGCAGCAGGTCGTGTCCTTGCAGGTCGTGCATTCCTGAACCTGTGTGGGCGGGTAACAATCCGCCACGGTTCCACGCCGCTGGCGAACAACCCTCCGGCGGGCCCGGACCGCGCGCGGGCAACGGCGCACGGGATTACCTGCGCCGGCGAAAAGGCGCGTATCATTATCTGTCCTGCGTTTTTACGCGGGAACCGTTGCACGCGGGGCCCTGCGCCCTGCACACGGGCACATCTTGAGCGCGAGGGGAAACTGGGTTGACCGACACCATCGAGGCCGATCTGCTAGCTGAATCCGAGTATGTGGGCCGCCTGTATGCGCGGCTGGACGAGTTGCGCGCCGAAAAGCTGGAGCAGCTGGAGCGCACCCGGGCCCAGGGGGCCGTGGGCACCTTCCAGAACATGTCCGAACGCGACTCCTTCGCCACGCTCTACGAGGACCGGATCGCCCAGCTCGACGCCGTCGAGGACCGCCTGGTCTTCGGCCGGCTGGACATGGCGGCCAACGGCCGGCAACAGCAGCCCGGCGACGCCGATTCCGCGGCCGCGCCGCGCTACATCGGCCGCATCGGCCTGTCCGACGAGGACCTGAATCGGCTGATGATCGACTGGCGGGCCAGCGAAGCCGCCCCGTTCTACCAGGCCACCGCGCTGAATCCGCGCGGGGTGCGCCGCCGCCGCCACCTGATGCTCAAGGGCCGCTCCGTGGCAGGCATCGAGGACGACGTGCTCGACGAGACCTGGCTGGACGAGGGCCACACGCACCACGGCGAAGGCGCGCTGATGGCGGCCCTGCGCGAGAAGCGCACCGGCCGCATGGGCGACATCGTCGGCACCATCCAGGCCGAGCAGGACGCGATCATCCGCGCCCAGCTGCCCGGGGCCGTGGTGGTCCAGGGCGGCCCGGGCACCGGCAAGACCGCCGTCGCCCTGCACCGCGCGGCCTTTCTGCTCTACGAATACCGCGATCGGCTGAAGAACGCCGGCGTGCTAATCGTCGGCCCCTCCAACTCCTTCATGCGCTACATCGAGCGCGTGCTGCCCTCGCTGGGCGAGACCGGCGTGGTCATGTCCTCGGTGGGCGATCTCTACCACGGAATCCACGCCGTGCCGGAAGCCAACCGCACCGTCGCCCGGCTCAAGGGCCAGCTGTCCATGGCCAAGGTGATCGCCAACGCGGTGCGCAACCGCCAGCGGCTGATCCCGGAAAACCGGACCTTGGTGGTGGAGGGCACGCGCCTGGTGCTGACCCCGAAGATGGTCAAGAACGCGCGCGAACGCGCCCGCCACACCCGCAAGCCGTACAACGAGGCTCGCGAGACCTTCGTCAAGGTGCTGGTGGGCGAGCTGGCCGAGCAGCTGCGCCGCAAGCTGGAGGAATCGGCCGGGCAGTCCTCGACCACCGACCGCTCCTACCTGCCGCAGGAGGTGCGCGAATCGCACGATGTGCGCGTGGCGCTGAACCTGTGCTGGATGCCGATGACCCCGCAGCAGCTGGTGGCCGAGCTGTTCGCCACCCCGCACCTTCTGGCCGCCGCGGCGCCGCATCTGGCCGAGCACGAACGCGATGCCCTGTACCGCCGGGCCGGCTCGCCGTTCACGGAGGCCGATGTGCCGCTGCTGGACGAGGCCGCCGGGCTGCTCGGCGACTTCGCCGACCCGCTGGAAGGCGCCCGCACCGCCCAGTACGAGGCCGATGTGGAGAACGCCAAGGCCGCCCTGCGCAATATGCACACGATGCTGGAAAACGCCGGCATCGACGGCGTGGTCACCGCGGAGCAGGTAGCCGGGGTGAACCAGGAAACCGCCGTGCGGCTCACCGCCGCCGAACGCGCGGTGGCCGACCGCACCTGGGCCTACGGGCATATCGTCGTCGACGAGGCGCAGGAGCTCTCGCCGATGCAGTGGCGCCTGCTGATTCGCCGCTGCCCGATGAAGTCCTTCACCATCGTCGGCGATATCGCCCAGACCTCGGCCGCCTCGGGCGCCAGCAGCTGGTCCCAGGCCCTGGAGCCGTTCTTCGGCGACCGCTTCGAACTCGAAGAACTGACCGTGAACTACCGCACCCCCGCGCAGATCGCCGACGCGGCGGTGCGCGTTGCCCAGGCCGCCGGCCTGCGCATCACCACCCCGCAGGCGGTCCGCGAGGGCGACTGGCCGCCGGTGCTGACCCGCACCACCTCCGCCAAGGTGCAGGACACGGTGCTGGCCGCGCTGCGCGAAGAACTGGAATATTCGGCCGGGGGACTGCAGGCGATCATCGTGCCGCAGCAGGACCTGGCCCGCATCCGCGCGGCGGTCGAGCAGGTCTACGGCGACCGCGTCGGCAGCGGCTCGGGCGGGTTGAGCCAGGACATCGTGGTGATCACCGCGCGCGAGTCCAAGGGCCTGGAATTCGACGGCGTGCTGATCCTTGAACCTGCCGAGCTGGTGGACGAGGTCGACGGCGGCGTCGGCGATTTGTACGTGGCGATGACCCGCACCACCCAGCGGCTGCACGTGGTCCACGCCCGCGAGTTGCCCGAGGGCATGGAAGCCTAGCGGCCCGCGCGGTTGCAGATGTGACCAAGGGGCGGGCCGGGCAAGTGGCACGAGCCCGCCGGCAGGCGATAACCTTGAACCTGTGTGCCGGGAACGCAACCCCGACTCCCGGCGCGATCACAGGTGCACGCAGGCAAATGCGTGCACTCGGGGCAGAACGAAGACAGAAAATGGTCACAGTGAGCATGTCTGATACGAAGCAGAATCCCGTGATTGCGGGACAGAGCAACGACGCATCTTTCGAGAACGTCTGGCAGGAATTGAAGTGGCGCGGCCTGGTGCACGTGTCCACCGACGAAGCCGAGCTGGAACGAGCCCTGTCCGAAGAATCTGTGACCTACTATTGCGGATTCGATCCCACCGCGCCGTCCCTGCACCTGGGCAACCTGGTGCAGCTGCTGAACATGCGACGCCTTCAGCTGGCCGGCCACAAGCCGCTGGCCCTGGTGGGCGGTTCCACCGGCCTGATCGGCGACCCGCGGCAGACCGCCGAGCGCACCTTGAACACCAAGGAAACCGTGACCGAATGGGTCGCCAAGCTCCAGGCCCAGGTTTCCCGCTTCCTCTCCGCCGAAGGCGAGAATGCGGTGCGCCTGGTCAACAACCTGGACTGGACCGCGCAGCTGTCGGCCCTGGACTTCCTGCGCGACGTGGGCAAGTACTTCCGCGTAGGCACCATGGTCAAGAAGGAGATCGTGGCCGCGCGCCTGAACTCCGACGAGGGCATCAGCTACACCGAGTTCTCCTACCAGGTGCTGCAGGGCTACGACTTCCTGGAACTGAACCGCCAGTACGGCTGCACCCTGCAGACCGGCGGCTCGGACCAGTGGGGCAACCTGACCAGCGGCACCGACCTGATCCGCAAGGTCCAGGGCAACTCGGTGCACGCCTATGGCACGCCGCTGATCACCAATTCCGACGGCACGAAGTTCGGCAAGTCCGAGGGCAACGCCATCTGGCTGGATGCCGAGATGTGCAGCCCGTACACCTTCTACCAGTTCTGGCTGAACACCGCCGACGCCGACGTGATCGACCGCCTGAAGGTCTTCACCTTCCTGACCCGCGAGCAGATCGCGGAATTGGAAACCGAGGTTGCCGAGCGCCCGTTCAAGCGCGTCGCCCAGCGCACCTTGGCCTGGGAAGTCACTTCCCTGGTTCACGGAGTGCAGGCCACCGAACAGGTGATCGCCGCTTCGGCTGCGGTCTTCGGCAATGGCGATCTTGGCGCAATCGATCTTCCTACCCTGGAATCGGTCATCGCCGAGCTGCCTTCGGCAAAGGTCGCCGCGGACGATCTGGGCATCCTGAATGTCCTGGTGGCATCGGGCCTGAGCAAGTCATTGTCCGAAGCGCGCCGCACGGTAGCCGAAGGTGGCGCCTACGTGAACAACGCCAAGGTCGACGGCATCGAAACCGAACTGGCCGAGTCGGACTTCCTGCATGGCCGGTACGCGATCGTGCGCCGCGGCAAGAAGAACATGGCAGTGGCTGAACTGGTCAAGTAAGGCCCGCGAACAGCTGCACTACACGAAACCGCCAGAAAAACTTGTGAACCAAGACACTTTTCTGGCGGTTTTGTTGTACCAAATTAACAAAATTCCTAGTCAAGCTCGAAATAATAAGTGAAAACAAGCCTGCTGGCCGATTTTGCGTCGTGGTGGGATGCGTGTAAAGTTTTATCTCGCGCCGCTGATCCGGACGGCCTGAAAAGGCGAATCGGAAACAGCGGGGTGAACCAGTCTGAAACGCCGAGTTGACAATGGTCAACGCGGTGGTAAGCTGGAAAAGTTGCTCCGGAGCGAAGCAGCGGCCATCACAGGATGGCTGGTGTGGTGTCGAGAGTGTTTGTTGTTTGAGAACTCAATAGTGTGCCAAGTTTGTTGATACCGAATATTTTTATTTGGTGAATACATAACATTTGCTTGAGGCATTGCACCCCCGTGCAGTGTTCTTGAGTGTTTTATTATTCGCCAGGACTTCATCGGCTTCGCCCTTCTTTTCCAAGGGGTTGCTGGTGGCTTTTTATTTTTTTATGGAGAGTTTGATCCTGGCTCAGGATGAACGCTGGCGGCGTGCTTAACACATGCAAGTCGAACGATGAAGCCCAGCTTGCTGGGTGGATTAGTGGCGAACGGGTGAGTAACACGTGAGTAACCTGCCCCCGACTCTGGGATAAGCCCGGGAAACTGGGTCTAATACCGGATATGACCTCGCACCGCATGGTGCGGGGTGGAAAGATTTATCGGTGGGGGATGGACTCGCGGCCTATCAGCTTGTTGGTGAGGTAATGGCTCACCAAGGCGACGACGGGTAGCCGGCCTGAGAGGGTGACCGGCCACACTGGGACTGAGACACGGCCCAGACTCCTACGGGAGGCAGCAGTGGGGAATATTGCACAATGGGCGAAAGCCTGATGCAGCGACGCCGCGTGAGGGATGACGGCCTTCGGGTTGTAAACCTCTTTCAGTAGGGAAGAAGCGAAAGTGACGGTACCTGCAGAAGAAGCGCCGGCTAACTACGTGCCAGCAGCCGCGGTAATACGTAGGGCGCAAGCGTTATCCGGATTTATTGGGCGTAAAGAGCTCGTAGGCGGTTTGTCGCGTCTGCCGTGAAAGTCCGAGGCTCAACCTCGGATCTGCGGTGGGTACGGGCAGACTAGAGTGATGTAGGGGAGACTGGAATTCCTGGTGTAGCGGTGAAATGCGCAGATATCAGGAGGAACACCGATGGCGAAGGCAGGTCTCTGGGCATTTACTGACGCTGAGGAGCGAAAGCATGGGGAGCGAACAGGATTAGATACCCTGGTAGTCCATGCCGTAAACGTTGGGCACTAGGTGTGGGGGACATTCCACGTTTTCCGCGCCGTAGCTAACGCATTAAGTGCCCCGCCTGGGGAGTACGGCCGCAAGGCTAAAACTCAAAGGAATTGACGGGGGCCCGCACAAGCGGCGGAGCATGCGGATTAATTCGATGCAACGCGAAGAACCTTACCAAGGCTTGACATGTGCCAGACCGCTCCAGAGATGGGGTTTCCCTTCGGGGCTGGTTCACAGGTGGTGCATGGTTGTCGTCAGCTCGTGTCGTGAGATGTTGGGTTAAGTCCCGCAACGAGCGCAACCCTCGTTCCATGTTGCCAGCACGTAGTGGTGGGGACTCATGGGAGACTGCCGGGGTCAACTCGGAGGAAGGTGGGGATGACGTCAAATCATCATGCCCCTTATGTCTTGGGCTTCACGCATGCTACAATGGCCGGTACAATGGGTTGCGATACTGTGAGGTGGAGCTAATCCCTAAAAGCCGGTCTCAGTTCGGATTGGGGTCTGCAACTCGACCCCATGAAGTCGGAGTCGCTAGTAATCGCAGATCAGCAACGCTGCGGTGAATACGTTCCCGGGCCTTGTACACACCGCCCGTCAAGTCACGAAAGTTGGTAACACCCGAAGCCGATGGCCTAACCACCTTGTGTGGGGGGAGTCGTCGAAGGTGGGACTGGCGATTGGGACTAAGTCGTAACAAGGTAGCCGTACCGGAAGGTGCGGCTGGATCACCTCCTTTCTAAGGAGCTAACCATTATTGGTTGCCCATGCTGGACACGAGTGTTGTCCGGGTGGGTTGCTCATGGGTGGAATATCAATGGACTCAATACCGGAAAACGTGCTGGCTGATGCTGGTGCGGGGTATTGGCTGTGGCCGCGTGGTGCTTGGGCATCTGCTAGTACGCATTGCAGGGGGTTTTCTTCTTGCGGTGCTGGAATGCGGTGTGTGGGTGTTGTGTGGTTTGTATGGTTTGGCATGCTGTTGGGTTTTGAGGCAACAAGCCTCCTTTCCTGGTGAATGGTTGCCGGGGTTCTTCCTGTGGGGAGGGTCCTGGTGGTGTTCGCTTGGGTGAGGGGTTCTTGGTGTTTCGGTGTTTGTCCTGTGTTTGCTGCAAGGATGTCCTGGTGGATTGATGCTGGCCTTTGGTTGGTGTTGGTTTTGGGGTGTTGTTGCGGGGGTGCGGGGTTGTTGTTTGGGAACTGTATAGTGAACGCGAGCATCTTGCAGATGAGATGAGCTGGGTAGTCCTTTTCCTGGGATTGCCTGGTGTTGGAGTCTTGTCTGCGTGATTTTGTTAGATTGTTTTATTGCTCAATTCTGAGACTTTGATTTGTGTTGAAGTTTTTAAGGGCGCACGGTGGATGCCTTGGCATCAAGAGCCGATGAAGGACGTGGGAATCTGCGATAAGCCTGGTGGAGTCGATAACCGGACGTTGAGGCCAGGATTTCCGAATGGGGGAACCCCGCACCATGTTATGTGGTGTGACCTGCAGCTGAATGTATAGGCTGTGTGGAGGGAACGCGGGGAAGTGAAACATCTCAGTACCCGCAGGAAGAGAAAACAACAGTGATTCCGTTAGTAGTGGCGAGCGAACGCGGATGGGGCTAAACCGGTTGGTGTGTGATAGCGGATAGGCGTTGCATCATCGGGGTTGTGGGGTTGACATGTACCAGCGCTATCTTGCTGGTGGGATGAGGTGCAGGCGTATAGGTGAATCGGTTGGAATGCCGGACCAGAGAGGGTGATAGTCCCGTAGGCGTAATGCGTGTCTGCCGTTCTAGTGTTGATACCCGAGTAGCACGGGGCCCGTGAAACCTTGTGTGAATCTGCCAGGACCACCTGGTAAGCCTGAATACTACTTGATGACCGATAGTGAATCAGTACCGTGAGGGAATGGTGAAAAGTACCCCGGGAGGGGAGTGAAATAGTACCTGAAACCGTGCGCTTACAATCCGTTAGAGCTGGGGACTTGTTCCCTGGTGATGGCGTGCCTTTTGAAGAATGAGCCTGCGAGTTAGTGTTACGTCGCGAGGTTAACCCGTGTGGGGAAGCCGTAGCGAAAGCGAGTCTGAATAGGGCGTTTGAGTGGCGTGATCTAGACCCGAAGCGAAGTGATCTACCCATGGCCAGGTTGAAGCGCGTGTAAGAGCGTGTGGAGGACCGAACCCACTTCAGTTGAAAATGGAGGGGATGAGCTGTGGGTAGGGGTGAAAGGCCAATCAAACTTCGTGATAGCTGGTTCTCCCCGAAATGCATTTAGGTGCAGCGTTGCGTGTTTCTTGCTGGAGGTAGAGCTACTGGATAGGCGATGGGCCCTACAAGGTTACTGACCTTAGCCAAACTCCGAATGCCGGCAAGTGAGAGCGCAGCAGTGAGACTGTGGGGGATAAGCTTCATAGTCGAGAGGGAAACAGCCCAGAACGCCAACTAAGGCCCCTAAGCGTGTGCTAAGTGGAAAAGGATGTGGAGTTGCTGTGACAACCAGGAGGTTGGCTTAGAAGCAGCCACCCTTGAAAGAGTGCGTAATAGCTCACTGGTCAAGTGATTCCGCGCCGATAATGTAGCGGGGCTCAAGCACACCGCCGAAGTTGCGTCATTCAAATATTAACCTGGTTTCGATTGGGTGTTTGGATGGGTAGGGGAGCGTCGTGTGGACGGTGAAGTCGCGGTGTAAACCAGCGGTGGAGGCCACACGAGTGAGAATGCAGGCATGAGTAGCGAATGACGGGTGAGAAACCCGTCCGCCGAATGATCAAGGGTTCCAGGGTTAAGCTAATCTGCCCTGGGTTAGTCGGGACCTAAGGCGAGGCCGACAGGCGTAGTCGATGGACAACGGGTTGATATTCCCGTACCGGCGAAGGACCGCCCATACTGAGCTGTGGATGCTAACCATGACGGATCCGGTGATTTGTTCCTTCGGGAATGGTTGCTGGTGGTGTGGTGGGAACCGATGCAGTGAGGTCAGCGTATTAACAGGTGTGACGCAGGAAGGTAGCCGAGCCAGGCAATGGAATTGACCTGGTCCAAGGGTGTAGGAAGAGCGGTTGGCAAATCCGCCGCTCATGTTTCTGAGACCTGATAGGCGCCCCGTTTATGGGGTGATTCGGTGATCCTATGCTGCCTAGAAAAGCATCGGCGCGAGGTCCCAGTCCGCCCGTACCCCAAACCGACACAGGTGATCAGGTAGAGAATACTAAGGCGATCGAGAGAATCATGGTTAAGGAACTCGGCAAAATGCCCCCGTAACTTCGGAAGAAGGGGGGCCTGCCCCGTGATGAGAACTTGCTTCTCTGATGCGGGTGTGGGCCGCAGAGACCAGGGGGAAGCGACTGTTTACTAAAAACACAGGTCCGTGCGAAGTCGCAAGACGATGTATACGGACTGACTCCTGCCCGGTGCTGGAAGGTTAAGAGGACTGGTTAGTCACTTTTGTGGCGAAGCTGAGAATTTAAGCCCCAGTAAACGGCGGTGGTAACTATAACCATCCTAAGGTAGCGAAATTCCTTGTCGGGTAAGTTCCGACCTGCACGAATGGAGTAACGACTTCCCCGCTGTCTCAACCATGAACTCGGCGAAATTGCAGTACGAGTAAAGATGCTCGTTACGCGCAGCAGGACGGAAAGACCCCGAGACCTTTACTATAGTTTGGTATTGGTGTTCGGTGCAGCTTGTGTAGGATAGGTGGGAGACTGTGAAGCTTGGACGCTAGTCCAGGTGGAGTCATCGTTGAAATACCACTCTGGCTGTACCGGTCACCTAACTTCGGACCATGATCTGGTTCAGGGACAGTGCCTGATGGGTAGTTTAACTGGGGCGGTTGCCTCCTAAAATGTAACGGAGGCGCCCAAAGGTTCCCTCAGCCTGGTTGGCAATCAGGTGTCGAGTGTAAGTGCACAAGGGAGCTTGACTGTGAGAGTGACAGCTCGAGCAGGGACGAAAGTCGGGACTAGTGATCCGGCGGCACCTCGTGGAAGGGCCGTCGCTCAACGGATAAAAGGTACCTCGGGGATAACAGGCTGATCTTGCCCAAGAGTCCATATCGACGGCATGGTTTGGCACCTCGATGTCGGCTCGTCGCATCCTGGGGCTGGAGTAGGTCCCAAGGGTTGGGCTGTTCGCCCATTAAAGCGGTACGCGAGCTGGGTTTAGAACGTCGTGAGACAGTTCGGTCCCTATCCGCTGCGCGCGTTGGAAATTTGAGAAGGGCTGTCCTTAGTACGAGAGGACCGGGACGGACGAACCTCTGGTGTGTCAGTTGTACTGCCAAGTGCATCGCTGATTAGCTACGTTTGGAAGGGATAACCGCTGAAAGCATCTAAGCGGGAAGCCTGCTTCGAGATGAGATTTCCATGCACCTTTGTGTGTGAGAGGCCCCCAGCTAGACCACTGGGTTGATAGGCAGGATGTGGAAGCAAGGACTGAAGACTTGTGCAGCTGACCTGTACTAATAGGCCGATGACTTACAACACACAATAAAACAATAATTTGAACTGATATTTTTCAATGCTGTTCGCGTTCACTATGCGGTTACGAGACAACAACCTCTAGCCAATAAATACGGATGAGTTACAAGACTTTGTAGCACCGGAAAACACTGACCAGGAAATATTTGGTTTGTGTGCTTCGTGATTGTTACGGCGGTCATAGCGTGGGGGAAACGCCCGGTCCCATACCGAACCCGGAAGCTAAGGCCCATTGCGCCGATGGTACTGCACTCGTGAGGGTGTGGGAGAGTAGGTCACCGCCGGACTTAACCTAGTGGGTTTGAGGCTCTAGCCAGTGATGGTTGGAGCCTCACCTGTTTAACCCGTCAGTGTGCGGCCAGGTGCTATTGCCTGGCCTGTTCGTGTTTAAGGGGGTTTGGCCGCTGGCCGCTGCCGTGCCCCGCTCCACAACGGATCAGGCCGGTATTGAGCCGAAGAGAAAACCTAAGTGGAGTGACTGAGTGTCTTGCCACATTGCACCTGTTTCCCTATGGTATGTCTCGTGGCTCCCGTAGACTTGAAGTTAGATGTACATGCCTTTATGGCGTGCAGAATAGTTAATAGTGAAGTGATTTGCTAAGGCAATCACGAAGGTTGCGGTATTGAGATAGCCGCTGAAGGGGACATTAGATGTCTAACGAATTCCGCCGTAACTCCGACAACGGACGAGGCGACTTCCGGAACTCAAACTCAAGCCGCAACAACTCCCGCGATGGTTTCAAGCGTCGCGATGACCGCAGCGATTTCAAGCGCACCGACGATAACCGTGGTGGATTCCGCGGTGAGCGCCGTGATGACAACCGCGGTGGCGGGTTCAAGCGTAATGACGACCGTGGCGGTTTCCGTGGTGAGCGCCGTGATGACAACCGCGGTGGCGGGTTCAAGCGTAATGACGACCGTGGCGGTTTCCGTGGTGAGCGCCGTGATGACAACCGCGGTGGCGGGTTCAAGCGCAACGATGATCGCGGTGGCTTCCGTGGCGATCGTAACGATGATCGTGGTGGTTTCCGTGGCGATCGTAACGATGATCGCGGTGGCTTTAAGCGCAACGATGACCGTGGCGGTTTCCGTAGCGAGCGCCGTGATGACAACCGCGGTGGTGGCTTCAAGCGCAATGACAACCGCGATGGCGGGTTCAAGCGTAATGATGATCGCGGCGGTTTCAAACGCAACGATGACCGTGGCGGTTTCCGTGGTGAACGTCGCGATGACAACCGCGGTGGCGGGTTCAAGCGTGATGACAACCGCGGCGATTTCAAGCGCAACGATGACCGTGGCGGTTTCCGTGGTGAACGTCGTGATGACAACCGCGGTGGCGGGTTCAAGCGTGATGACAACCGCGGCGATTTCAAGCGCAACGATGACCGTGGCGGTTTCCGTGGCGAGCGTCGTGATGACAACCGCGGTGGCGGCTTCAAGCGCAACGATGACCGTGGCGGTTTCCGTGGCGAGCGTCGTGATGACAACCGCGGCGATTTCAAGCGCAACGATGACCGTGGCAGTTTCCGTGGCGAGCGTCGTGATGACAACCGCGGTGGCGGCTTCAAGCGCGCCGATGACCGTCGTTCCAAGGGGGATCGTCCAGCACGCGAGGACCGCTTTGCCGACAAGCGCGAGAATGCACCACGCGCGCACAACCCGGGCGATCTGCGCATCTCGAACCGCTCCGATCGCGAGCAGTCCCCGGACATCGATGAGGACGTTACTGGCAAGGAGCTGGACCGTGTAGCACGCGCACAGCTGCGCTACCTCGAAGAGCGTTCGGCAAGCTGGGTCGCCAAGCACCTGGTGATGGCTGGCCGCCTGCTGGAAGAGGACCCGGAACTGGCTTACCAGCACACCCTGGCGGCATCGCGCCGTGGCGGCCGCGTCGCCGTCGTGCGCGAAGCCGTTGGCATTGCCGCCTACCATGCCGGCAAGTACGCCGACGCGCTGCGTGAGCTGCGCACCCACCGCCGCATTTCCGGCTCGGACTACAACCTGCCGTTGATCGCCGACTCGCTGCGCGGCCTGGGCCGTGCGGAGAAAGCCATCGAGCTGGCGCACTCCGAGGAATGCGCCAACCTGGAAACTGCCGTCAAGGTCGAAATGCAGATGGTTGCCGCTGGCTCCTACGCCGACCTGGGTAAGCTGGACAAGGCACTGGCTGAGCTGGAGTCGCTGGAGCAGCTGAACTTCAACCGCGCCTTCTCCTTCAGCCCGCGCCTGTTCACCGCCTACGCTGACCTGCTCTCGGCTGCCGGCCGTGCAGAAGACGCGAAGCGCTGGAATGCACAGGTGGAGGTTGCCGAAAGCGCCCTGGGCATCGAACGCGAAACCGAATCCTTCATCATGGACCTGGCTCCGGAGCTGGACGAGGAAGAGGAAACCCCGCGTGCCAAGGATCTGATCGAACCTTCCGAGTCCTCGGAAGCGGCTGCCGACGCAACCGCAGACGAAGCTGAAGAGCCTGAAGCCGAGCAGACCGGCATCGACGAGGACGATGACCTGAACGTGGTCGTCGAATCCGACACGGACGCCGCCGAAGCCGACGTGGAAGACGAATCGACGAAGTAAGCTTTGGCGTAGTAGCCAAATACCTAAAGTAGTAGGAACCACCACCGAATGCTGATCTCCGGATTTGATTCTGTCCTCTCCGATTTGGATGGCGTCGTCTATGCTGGCCCGAACGCCATTGACGACGCCGTCGAGTCGCTGAACACCCTCGCGGAAGTGAATGTCACACTGGCGTTCATTACCAACAATGCCGGGCGTTCGCCGATGTCGGTCGCGGCGCACCTGCGCCAGCTGGGTGTGAAGACCAGTGCCGAGCAGGTCTTCGGCTCGGCCGACGCCGGCGCGGAGATGCTGGCCCGCGAACTGAATCCGGGATCCAAGGTCCTGGTGGTCGGTTCCCCCTACCTGCGCGAATGCATTGCCGTGCGCGGGCTGGAAGTCGTCGAAACCCATAAGGAAGAACCCGTAGCGGTGATCCAGGGGTTCGACCCGGACATCTCGTGGACTAACCTGGCCGAGGCCAGCTATGCGATCAATAACGGCGCCGCATGGGTTGCCACCAACACCGACCTGACGATCCCGCGCGCCGAGGGCCTGGCCCCGGGCAACGGGTCGCTGGTCAACGCGGTGAAGCTGGCTACCAGCGTGGAACCGCGGGTGGCCGGAAAGCCCGAATCCTACCTGTTCGCACGGGCCGCCGACCGGCTGGATTCCCAGCGCCCGCTGGTCGTCGGCGACCGTCTGGACACCGACATCCTCGGCGGCTTCCGTGCAGGATTCTCCACCGCGCTGGTGCTCACCGGCGTCGACACCCCGCGCACAGCGCTGGGCGCTCCGGTCGAGCAGCGACCCAACTACCTCATCAACTCCCTGGCCGACCTGTACCGTCCCTACCCGACCATCAAGGTGCTCGGCTACGGCGTGCAGGTCGGCGACGCGGTCGCCAAGGTCGATCACGGCGCGATCGAAGTGACGGGCAGCGACCAGGACCTGAACGCCTGGCGCGCCGCCTGCCATGCCTGGTGGCTGGCCCACCCGCGCCAGTCGCGGCACGAAGAACCGGAAATCCGGTTCACCGAACGCGGGCTGGATGCCCTGCGGAAGGTGCGGGGCTAGCCATGCAGCCACAGGAACCTGTCCCAGGCCCCGGCCCCCGAGGGCTGGATGAGGCGGCAGTCGAGCAGGCGCTGTCCTCGCTGGCCGACCACGACATTACCGAGCATGCCGGAATCTATGAGCAGCTGCTTGCCGGCCTGCAGCACGAACTGAACCGTACGGAGCACGGCGCGTGAATCGCCTGGATCAAGAACTTGTCACCAGGGCGCTGGCGCGCTCGCGCACCGAAGCTGCCAAGCTGATCGATGCCGGGAGGGTGCTGCTGAACGGGCAGGCAGCCGCCAAGGCCTCCAAGAAGGTGTCCGCGGCCGACGAGCTGGCCCTGGTGCCCAGCGAAGGTGAGGAGTACGTCTCTCGTGCCGGGCACAAGCTCGCCGGCGCACTAGATGTCTTTGCGACTATTGATCCAGCCGGCCTGCGCTGCCTGGATGCCGGTGCCTCCACCGGCGGTTTCACCGACGTGCTGCTGCGCCGCGGGGCAAAGTCCGTGGTCGCAGCCGATGTAGGCCATGGCCAGCTGGTCGATGAGATCCGCGAAAACCCGCGCGTCACGGTCCGCGAAGGGCTGAACGTGCGTTATCTGCTCCCCGAAGATATTGGTGGACCAGTCGACCTCGTAGTAGCCGACTTGTCCTTTATCTCGCTGCGCTTGGTGATCGACGCTTTGGCCTCGGCCACCAAGGACGGCGGCGGGCTGCTGCTGATGGTCAAGCCGCAGTTCGAGGTCGGGCGCGAGCATCTGAACCGTACCGGCGTGGTCACCGATCCGCAGCTGCGCCGCAGCGCCGTGGAAGCGGTCGTGGCCAGCGCGCACGCTGCGGGCCTGCAACTGCGCGGCTTGGCCCGCAGCCCCCTGCCGGGACAGGACGGCAACGTCGAATTCTTCCTCTGGCTGGCCGCCGGCGGGAATCCACAGCCTGCCGATGTGCCGCTCTTCGGGCAGGACGTTGACTATTCTTAGTAGTGACGTGTTTTAGCCGTGGTCGATAACCACGGTCATTTTGCACCTCGCGAAGCTGAGAGGGGCCGACCGCCTTGCGCCGAATCCTGATTTTCACCCATACCGGCCGCCAAGAAGCGATCACCGCGGCCATCGAAACCTGCGCCCTGCTCAATGAAGCAGGCGCCATCCCGGTGATGCGCCGCAAGGACCAGCTGGCGATGACCGAAGCGATCGGCGCGGCTGTGCCCTCGGTGCAGGTGCTCGACGAGGATTGCCAGATCGAAGACGTCGACTTGGGCGTGGTGCTCGGCGGCGACGGCTCGGTGCTGCGCGCCGCGGAACTGGTCCGCGAATCCCCGATGCCGCTGGTGGGCGTGAACCTCGGGCATGTGGGTTTCCTCGCCGAAGCTGAACGCAGCGAACTGGCCTCCACCGTCCAGGCGCTGGTCAATGAGACCTATACAGTGGAAGAGCGCATGACCATCGAGGTCAAGGTGTGGCTGGATAACGTCTGCCTTGCCGAGACCTGGGCCTTGAACGAGGCCGCCGTGGAAAAGGCCAACCGCGAGCGCATGGTCGAGGTCGTGATCGAGGTCGATGGGCGTCCGATCTCAACCTTCGGATGCGACGGCGTCGTAATGGCCACGCCGACCGGCTCCACCGCATACTCCTTCTCTGCCGGCGGACCAGTGGTGTGGCCGGATGTCGCGGCGCTGATCATGGTGCCAATCTCCGCGCACGCCCTGTTCGCCAAGCCCCTGGTCATTTCCCCGGATTCGATCATGGCCGTGGAAATGCTCACCCGCACCGATGCCGGCGCGGTGCTCTGGTGCGATGGCCGGCGCACCATCGAGCTGCCGCCGGGAGCCCGCGTGGAAGTGACGCGCAGCGATCGGCCGGTCTACATGGCCCGGCTGAACACGACCCCATTCTCCGAGCGACTGGTCAACAAATTCGAACTGCCGATTACCGGCTGGCGCGGTCCGGCAACGGAAGAGGCCCGCCGTCCGGCAACCACGGCATTGCCGGTGATCGGGCCGGGACTGCAAAGCGTCGATCCGCACTACCGCGATGAACCGGGGATCCCCATGGTGGGACGGCCTGAGGACCAGGGCTAACCGCCCGCATCAGCGAAAAATTCTCCACCCGCTCGAACATAGTTGCGAAAAATAGGATTAGAACACATATACTAAAAACGCACGGTACGACTTGAACTCGACATTCGGGAGCAGGCAATGATTCAGGAAATCCAGATCTCCAACCTCGGAGTGATTACCGAGGCCACGCTGCCGCTTGGCCCCGGGCTCACGGTAGTCACCGGTGAAACGGGCGCTGGCAAGACCATGGTGATCACCGCCCTGTCCCTGCTGCTTGGACGCCGGGCCGATGCCGGTGCGGTGCGCAACGGTGCCAAGCATGCCCTGGCCGAAGCCGTAGTGCACCTGCCCCCGGATCACCACGTGCTCGATGCCGCAGGCCAGGCCGGTGCGTTCATCGAGCCGGCGGGGGAGAACAGCGAGCTGCTGCTGTCCCGCTCGCTCTCGGCCCAAGGTCGTTCGCGGGCCACCATTGGAGGACGAAGCGCCCCGGTCGGGTTGCTGGCCGAGCTGGGCCATGATCTGGTTGCCGTCCACGGCCAGTCGGACCAGATCCGCCTGAAAGAACCTGTTGCCCAACGTGACGCGTTGGACCGCTTTGCCGGTAGCTCGCTGTCGCGCACGCTCAGCAGCTACCAGCGCGCCTATCGCCAGTGGCGTTCGGCTTCCAAGGAGCTGGCTGGCCTGAAAACCGATTCGCGCAACCGCGTACGCGAAGCAGAGAACTTGCGCCTGGCGTTGGATGAGATCGATTCGCTGGATCCGCAGCCCGGCGAGGACGAGTCGCTGCGCGAGCAATCCATGAAGCTGGGCAATATCGAATCCCTGCGTACCGCCTGCCAGCAGGCCCAGGCCATCATCGACTCCGAAGATTTCGAAAACCCGGGCGTGACGACCTTGGCCGAGACCGCCCGCGGCGTGCTGGGCCAGGCCAGCGGCGATGACACCGTGCTGGCGGCTTTCGCAGGGCGGGCAGCTGAATTGGGCATTCTTGCATCTGAGCTCTCCAGTGATCTTTCCTCCTACGTAGCCGACCTCGATGAAGAAGGCCCGGAGCGCTTGGCGCAGATTGAAGCTCGCCGTGCCGACCTGAACAAGCTCATGCGCAAGTACGCGCCGAGCATCGATGAGGTGCTGGCCTGGGCGGCCGAATCCCGCTCCCGGCTCGAAGAACTTGGCGGGGACGACTCGCGCATCGAGGAACTGGAAGTAGAAGTCGTCGACCTGGAGCACAAGGTTTCCTCGCTGGCCTCGGACCTCTCCGATGCGCGCCGCAAGGCAGCCAAGAAGCTCTCCGCGCAGGTTTCGGCCGAGCTGAAGGCCCTGGCGATGCCCGATGCCAAGCTCGTCATCGAGGTGAGCGAATTGGAAGAACCCGGCGGTTTCGGGCAAGACGCAATCTCCCTGCTGCTGGCCCCGCATGCTGGCGCTTCGCCGCGGCCGCTGGGCAAGGGGGCCAGCGGCGGCGAGCTCTCCCGCGTCATGCTAGCCATAGAAGTCGTCCTGGCAGCCGTCGATCCGGTACCGACCTTCGTCTTCGATGAAGTGGACCAGGGTGTGGGCGGCAAGGCAGCGGTGGCCATTGGCGAGCGCCTGGCCATGCTGGCCAAGCATGTGCAGGTCATCGTGGTGACCCACCTGCCCCAGGTGGCCGCCTATGCGGATCGGCATATCCGTGTGATCAAGAATTCAGATGCCAAGTTGAAGGCCGGAGCTGGCTACACTGCCAGCGACGTCATCAGCCTGGATCAGGAAGCCCGCGTCAAGGAGCTTGCGCGCATGCTCGCCGGCCAAGAGGAATCCGGCACCGCGCAGGCGCATGCCGAGGAGCTGCTCGAGGATGCCCAGAAGCTAGTGTCATCGCTCACCTCAAAGAAATTGGCGAAGGCCTAAAAGTCTTGGTGAACCCCTGAATTACGCGGATGCTATGGCATTGGCCGGAGGTGCACTAGAGTCTTATGAGGATGCGAAATATTGGAATGGTGATAGGATGAAATCCCGTGGTGCAGCGTAATTCAACTCGTGATTCTCGGTCGTCTGAAACGACAAAGCATATCTTCGTCACCGGCGGTGTGGCCTCTTCCCTGGGTAAGGGTTTGACGGCATCCAGCCTCGGACATCTACTTCGAGCTCGTGGTCTCTCAGTGACCATGCAGAAGCTCGACCCGTACCTGAACGTCGATCCAGGTACCATGAACCCTTTCCAGCACGGTGAAGTCTTCGTTACCGACGATGGCGCCGAAACCGACCTGGACATCGGCCACTACGAGCGTTTCCTGGACGAAAACCTGCCAGGTACCGCCAACGTGACCACCGGACAGGTCTACTCGACCGTCCTGGAACGCGAACGCCGCGGTGAATACCTCGGCGATACCGTGCAGGTCATCCCGCACATCACCGATGAGATCAAGCGCCGCATGCGCTTGGCGGCTACCGACCCGGGCGCCGGCAAGTCGGCTCCCGACGTGATCATCACGGAAATCGGTGGCACCGTTGGCGATATCGAATCCCAGCCATTCCTCGAGGCGGCGCGCCAGGTCCGCCAGGACATCGGCCGAAAGAACGCATTCTTCGTGCACGTTTCCCTGGTTCCGTTCATCGGCCCGAGCCATGAACTGAAGACCAAGCCTACCCAGCACTCCGTTGCGGCTTTGCGCTCGATCGGCATCCAGCCAGACGCACTGGTGATCCGCTCGGACCGGCCAATCCCTGCGGAGATGCGCGCCAAGCTCGGCCGCACCTGCGATGTGGACACCGAAGCAGTCATCAACTGCGCCGACGCTCCAAGCATCTACGACATCCCCAAGGTCATCCACTCCCAGGGCCTGGACGCTTACATCGTCCAGACCTTGGAGATGAAGTTCCGCGATGTGGACTGGGAGTCGTGGGATCGACTGCTCGAAGTCGTGCACAACCCGGCAACCGAGCTGACCGTCGCTTTGGTGGGCAAGTACATCGATCTGCCGGATGCCTACCTGTCGGTCACCGAAGCACTGCGTGCCGGCGGTTTCGCCAACAACGCGAAGGTCAACATCCGCTGGGTGCCGGCTGACGACTGCGCTACCGAGGCAGGGGCTGCCAAGGCGCTTGAAGGCGCAGAAGCAATCTGCGTCCCCGGCGGCTTCGGCATCCGCGGCCTGGAAGGCAAGCTGGGCGCACTGCGCTTCGCTCGCGAAAACAAGCTGCCAACCCTGGGCCTGTGCCTGGGGCTGCAGTCGATGGTCATCGAATACGCCCGCAACATGGCTGGCCTCACCGATGCCTCGTCCACCGAATTCGATCCAGAAACCTCGACCCCGGTCATCGCTACCATGGAAGAGCAGCTGGAGATCGTCGACGGCAAGGGTGATCTGGGCGGCACCATGCGACTGGGCCTGTACGACGCGAAGCTGCTTGAAGGTTCGGTTCTTGCTGAAACCTATGGCAAGACCGAGGTCGCAGAGCGCCACCGCCACCGCTACGAGGTCAACAACGCATACCGTGCCCAGCTTGAAGAAGCTGGTCTGGTCTTCGCTGGCACCTCGCCAGACGGCAGCCTGGTCGAGTTCGTTGAACTGCCGAAGGACGTGCACCCGTACTACGTCTCCACGCAGGCGCACCCAGAGCTCTCCAGCCGCCCAACTCGCCCGCACCCGCTGTTCGCAGGTCTGGTCGAGGCAGCCCTGGAGCTGCGCAAGTAATACAGCTTGCCAGGGGTGAAACTCTGAAGGCAATGCGCGCCGGTCAGTACTGACCGGCGCGTTGCTGTTTAAGCTGGAGAGTAACGACCAGCTTTTTCTACCGAAGGACGATCCTCGTGCCGCTGCATCCGATAGCCGATGAATTCTCACCGCGTGAATTGCTGAACCGCGAAACCGTGTACGAGGGCCGCATCTGGGACGTCATCCATGACTCCGTGAAGCTCTCTGAATCAGGGGCGACGATCGAACGCGACTACATCAACCACCCCGGTGCGGTCAGCGTGCTGGTCATGGACGCCGAGGAACGCATCTTGATGGTCAACCAGTACCGCCACCCGGTCGGCATGCGCCTGTGGGAAATCCCGGCCGGCCTGCTCGACGTAGCTGGCGAACCGCCGTTGGAAGCCGCCAAGCGCGAATTGTGGGAAGAAGCGGACCGCACCGCCGATCACTGGTCGATCCTCACCGATGTCTTCTTGAGCCCGGGCTCGTCGGCCGAGGCCGTGCGGATCTACCTGGCACGCGATGCGAAGCTGGTCGCAGCAGACCATCGCCATCAGCGGACCGAAGAGGAAGCCGAAATGGTCAGCACCTGGGTTCCCCTGGAAGAAGCCGTTGCCGCGGTGCTGGCAGGAAAGATCCATAACCCCACCGCGACCATCGCCATCCTGGCCGCCCATGCCGCCCGCGCCAACAAGTACCTCGACCTGCGCGATGCGAACGAGCCATTCGACGTGCACCCGTACCTGCGCGAAGGATGAGCAACCGGTTCGAAACCCCGCTCAAGCGCTACCTGCAGCATCTGGCGATCGAGCGCGGGCTGGCCGAGAACACCTTGGCTTCCTACCGCAGGGACCTGACCCGATACACGGATGCGCTGCAAGCGGCAGGCATCGCGCAGCCGCAGCAGATTACCGAGGCAGCCATCAGCGGCTACCTGCAGGAGCTCTCGCGCGGAGACGAAGAGCATCAGCCGTTGAGTGCCCGCTCCGTCGCACGCCACTCGGTAGCCATCCGCCAGCTGCACAAGTACTGGGAGCTCGAAGGGATTTGCGCGCCGAATCCTGCCCGCGAGATCCAGCCCCCGGCCATCGGCCAATCCCTGCCCAAGGCAATATCCATCGACCAGGTCACCCGGATCCTCGAATCGGTGAGCATCGAAACCCCTGCCGGACTGCGGGATCGGGCGATCCTGGAATTCTTGTACTCCACCGGCGCACGCATATCCGAAGTCGTGGACTTGGATGTCGATGATCTGCACTTTGCCGACGATGCCGTGGTGCGCTTGTTCGGCAAGGGATCCAAGGAGCGGGTGGTTCCGGTCGGCAGGTACGCCCAGCGTGCGGTCAGCGATTATCTGGTACGTGCTCGTCCCGGGCTGGCCGCCAAGGGAAAGGGCACCCCGGCATTGTTCCTGAACCAGCGCGGGGGACGGCTCTCGCGCCAATCGGTATGGCTGCTGCTGGCCAAGGCGGCCGAACGGGCCGGGATAGCTACCGAGGTCTCTCCGCATACGCTGCGCCATTCCTTCGCCACGCATTTGCTGGAGGGCGGAGCAGATGTCAGGGTGGTCCAGGAACTGCTGGGGCATGCATCGGTCACCACCACGCAGATCTACACCAAGGTCACCGTTGATTCGCTGCGCGAGGCCTACCAGTTGGCCCACCCGAGGGTGAACTAGTGGCGGGCCGCCGGATGCCCGGTGCCAAGCAGGTAGCCCTCGTTGCCCTGCTGCAAGAACGCGCCGGTCGCCTGCACGTGCTGCTCGGGCGCAAGCGCCGCGGGTTCGGCAAGGGAAATATCGTCTTGCCCGGCGGCAAGATCGAGCCCGGAGAGAGTGCTGTGCAAGCGGCCATCCGGGAATTCCGCGAGGAAACTGGCCTGGTGCTCGCACCGCAGGAACTGGAGCTTGCGGCACAAATCAATTTCCGATTCCCGGCTCAGTCGGCAGCCGACATGGAATGCGCAACCTTCATTGCTAGGCAATCAACGGGCCAGCCGGAAGCCACCGAGGAACTGGAGCCGCTGTGGGCAGATCCGGATGCCCTGCCGGTCGAGCAGATGTGGCAGGATTCCCCGTTGTGGCTGCCCAAGCTCGTAGCCGGTGGGAATTTCACCGTTGAAATCGTGCTGGCGCGGGACAACATTTCGGTGCAGGAGATCAGCTTCGAGAACTGGGACTAGCTATCGGCCAGTTGCCCGTCTTCGCCGGGTTCAAAGACCAGCAGGTCGCCTGGCTGGCAATCCAGCTCCCGGCACAGCGCTTCAAGGGTGCTGAAGCGTACCGCCTTGGCACGCCCATTCTTGAGCACAGCGAGGTTGGCCGGGGTAATGCCGATGCGTTCGGCCAACTCGCCGACGGCCATTTTACGGCGGGCCAGCATCACGTCGATATCTACGCGGATTCCCATCAGATGACGCCGCCCAGCTCGGTCCGCAGCTCAGCTGCCTGTGCCTCGGTCAACGCGGCTTGCGCGAGCAGCTGGCGCAGCACGAGCACGATGATGCTGATCCCGATCATCAGCAGCCCGGCTCCGCCAACGAGGAGGACGACCCCAGGGGCGATGTCGGTGCTCGCGGCAAAGATGGTGCCGAGGGCGAAAGTGGCAAGCGCACCAACCGCGAAGGCGACGATGATGGGGGTGACATAGCCCAGCGACGCGGGATCGAAGACGGTGCCGCGCTTGACTCTCGTAGCCAGTTTCCACACGCTGTAGACACAAGTTTCAATGACCAGTCCGGCGAGAATCAGATAGCCGAGGAAAGCGGCTTGGAAGAACTTGTCGGTGCCGTTGCTTGGCGATTCATGGATAAGGATCATCGGTATCATGAACAGCTGCACAAAGAGCGTTCCGGCCAGGATGACGGCGAGAACTACCTTCAGGCCGATAATGCTGTATTTTCCCATGGCTAGGACCTTATCGTTCTTCGAAATGTTTCTATCGTTAAACGATAGGGCAAGAGGTCTGCGACGGCAACTCCGGATAGCTTGGGCATGCGAATGGCCACGGGCTGACGCGCTTGCGCCATTCCCGTGGCCAATGCCAGGAAGCGAAATTCTTACAGCGAACGCTGCTCCACGCCGTTGTAGGCCGAAAGCGGGCGGATCAGCGCGTTGGCTGCGCGCTGCTCGAAGATGTGGCTGGTCCAACCGGTGATGCGCGCCGCGATGAAGATCGGGGTGAACATCTCGGTGTCGAAGCCCATCAGGTGATAGGTGGGACCGGCAGGGTAGTCGAGGTTCGGCTTGATGGCCTTGGCCTCGTCCATGGCGGCCTCCAGGCCGTCGTACAGGCCCAGCATTTCATGGCGGCCATAGTGCTCGATCATGCGATCCAGTGCGGCCTTCATGGTAGGCACGCGGGAGTCGCCGTGCTTGTAGACGCGGTGGCCGAAGCCCATGACCTTCTTCTTGGCGGCCAGTGCTTCTTCCATCCAGGCCTTGGCACGCTTGGCGGCATCCTCGCGGGATTCCTCCTTGTTGATGCCGATCTCGTTGAAGGTGTGCATGACTGCTTCGTTGGCGCCGCCGTGCAGCGGGCCCTTCAGCGCGCCGATCGCCCCGGTGACTGCCGAGTGCAGGTCTGAGAGGGTCGAGGTGATCACGCGGGCGGTGAAGGTCGAAGCGTTGAAGGAGTGCTCCGCGTAGAGCACCATGGACACGCGGAAGGCGTCGACAACCTCTGGGGCCGCTTCTTCGCCGAAGGCCATCCACAGGAAGTTCGAGGAGTAGTCCAGATCCTCGCGTGGAGCCACGGCATCCTGGCCGCGGCGGCGGCGCTGGTCGTAGGCAACCACTGCAGGGAAGGCGGCGAACAGTTCCTTGGCCTTGAGCAGCTCAGCCTCGGGGGAGGAGTTCTCGGCCTCGGGGTGGTTGGCGCCGATCACCGAGACCGCGGTGCGGCCCACGTCCATCGGGTGGCAGTCGGTTGGCAGCAGGTCGATGGCTGCCTTGACGCGTGGGTCCAGAGCGCGGTTGGCCCGCTCGAAAGCGCAGAACTCGGTCAGTTCGCTTTGGGTTGGCAGCTCGCCGGTCCAGAGCAGCAGTGCCACCTCTTCGAACGACTTGTTCGCGGCCAGGTCCTGGACGGGGTAGCCGCGGTAGAGCAGCGAGTTGGTTTCTGGATTGACCTTGGAGACGGCGGTGTAGTCAACGACGACGCCTGCCAGGCCCTTCTTGATTTCCTCGGTGGCAGTCATTCTTGCTCCTCTTCATTGCCGGAGAATAGTAATGCTTTGGATTGCGCCGGCCAGCGGGTGCCGGCCGGCGCAGATGGTGCTAAATGCTTGCGAGCCTAGAGGTTCGCGCTGTTGGAATCAATGTCCAGGGTCGGGACCTGGAAGTTGAAGATTCCGGTATCGAAGCGGTTGTAGGCCTCGTAGTCCACGAGCTCGTACAAACGTGACCTAGTCAACATGTTATCCACTTCGCGCTGCTGGGTGCCATCTTCGCTGATGGCATCCAGTACGCGTTCAGCGGCGCCCATGGCGCTGCGCAGCAGGGTGACCGGGTAGATGATCAGCGCGACGCCGGCATCTGCCAGTTCCTGGCGCTTGAACAATTCCGACTTGCCGAACTCGGTCATGTTGGCCAGCACCGGTACGTCCACCGCGTTGCAGATCGCCTCGAACTCGGCGACGTTCTTCATCGCCTCCGGGAAGATCGCGTCCGCTCCGGCATCAACCATCGCCTTGGCGCGATCGACTGCCGAATCCAGGCCTTCGACCGCGCGGATGTCGGTGCGGGCCATGATCAGGAAGTTCGCATCGATGCGCGCGTCGGCGGCGGCCGCGATGCGCTTGAGCATGGTTTCGGTATCCACCACGTTCTTGCCATCCAGGTGGCCGCAGCGCTTCGGGTTGAACTGGTCCTCGATGTGGCAGCCCGCCAGGCCGGCGTATTCCAGTTCCTGGATGGTGCGGGCCACGTTCATCGGCTCGCCGAAACCTGTATCGGCATCCACGATCGACGGCAGGTCGGTCATGCGGGCGATCTGCCCGGCGCGGGTGGCGACCTCGGTCAGCGAGGTCAGGCCGATATCCGGCAGGCCCAGGTCGTTGGCCAGCACCGCACCGGAGATGTAGACGCCGTCGAAGTTCTTCTCGCTGATCAGCTTGGCCGAGAGCGGGTTGAAGGCTCCGGGGAACTGGCGGGCAGCACCCGGGGTGAGCATCTCGCGCAGCGCGGCGCGCTTTGCATCTGGAGTTTTGGTTGAATACAGCATCTTAGAACAGGCCCTTCGGTGCGGCCGCGGTGTCGATGACGCCTGCTGCGGCCTGGATGTTCAGCTGGTCCAGTTCGCCGGCGGCCAGGTTTTCCAGGTTCTCGGCGGCGGCGATGAAGCGGTTGATCTCTGCCTCATCGACCAGGCCCTTAGCCAGGGTGCGGAACTTGTTGATGTACTGCTCGCGGGCGAATGGACGTGCGCCCAGCGGGTGCGCGTCGGCCACTGCGATCTGATCGGTGATCACGGTGCCGTCGTTCAGGGTGATTTCCACCGAACCGCCGAAGGCCTTCTCCGAGATGTCCAGCGAGTGGTAGCGGCGGGTCCACTCGGCGTCTTCCTCGGTGGTGACCTTGTTCCACAGCTCAACGGTATCGGCACGGCCGGCGCGCTCCGGCGAGTAGGAATCCACGTGGTGCCAGGCGCCGTCCTGCAGGGCGACGGTGAAGATGTACGGGATCGAGTGGTCCAGGGTCTCGCGCGAAGCGGTCGGATCGTACTTCTGCGGGTCGTTGGCGCCGGAGCCGATGACGTAGTGGGTGTGGTGGCTGGTCTTGATCAGCACCGACTTCACGTTCTTCGGGTCGGTGGCTTCCGGGTGCTCGCCGTGCAGCTTGCGGGCCAAGTCGATCCAGGCCTGCGCCTGGTACTCGGCCGAGTGCTCCTTGGTGTAGGTGTCCAGGATGGCGCGCTTGGCTTCGCCGGCCTCTGGCAGCGGCACCTCGTAGGCGGCATCCTTGCCATCGAGCATCCAGGCGATGACGCCGTCTTCGCCTTCGTAGATCGGCACTGGGGAGGTCTGGCCGCGCATGGCACGGTCGGCAGCCTCGACTGCCATCTTGCCGGCGAAGGCCGGGGCGTGGGCCTTCCAGGTGGAGATTTCGCCCTTGCGCGACTGGCGGGTGGCGGTGGTGGTGTGCAGGCCCTGGCCCACGGCCTGGAAGATGGTCTCGACATCGAGTCCGAGCAGGGTGCCGATGCCGGCGGCGGCCGATGGGCCCAGGTGCGCTACGTGATCGATCTTGTGCTTGTGCAGGCAGATGGCCTTGACCAGGTCCACCTGGATTTCGTAGCCGGTGGCGATGCCGCGGATCAGGTCCTTGCCCGATGCGCCGGTGTGCTGGGCAACGGCCAGGATCGGCGGAATGTTATCGCCCGGGTGGGAGTACTCGGCGGCCAGGAAGGTGTCGTGGTAGTCCAGTTCGCGCACGGCCACGCCGTTGGCCCAGGCGGCCCATTCGGGGGACACCTTCTCGGAAATGCCGAACACCGAGGCACCCTTGCCGCCGGTGGAAGGGGCGTGGGTCAGCGCCTGGGCGCGGGCAGCGACGATCGGGCCGCGGTTCAGCGACGCGATGGCAACCGAAGCGTTGTCGATGATGCGGTTGATGATCATTTCGGTCACTTCGTTGGTGACCTCTACCGGATCGGCGGCAACCTTGGCGATCTTATGTGCCAGCTGGTCTTCGCGAGCCAGGTTTTCCTCGGAGCGGTATACGCGTACTGGGTGGTTGATCATGCTAACTGCCTTTCTGATCCGACCGCGTGGGTCATGATGTGGGTGAAGGATTCGTGCAGGTGGACTGTGGTGGCCGCGGCTGCGACCTCTGGGTTTCCGCTGGCAATCGCTCGTGCGATGGCCGCATGCTCGGAAGCGGAAGCCTTGAGCCTTTCGGGGTTGTCCTTGGCCAGGCGCCGCACCCGTTGCAGGTTCACCCGCAAGGTGCGCAGCGCGTTGGACAGGTACTTGTTGCTGGCCGCTTCGTCGATCGACTCGTCCAGCAGCTGCACCAGCTGGTAGTAGGACTCCCGGGATCCGGGAAGCTCCACTTCCTTGACGGCTGCTTCGAAGCGGCTGGCCAACTCGTTGAAGGCCGATCGCCCCGTCGACTTGGCAGCTTCGCGTGCGCTGGCGCATTCCAGCGCCACGCGCAGAACGAACAGGTCTTCTACGTGGTCTTCGCTGACCTCGGACACGACGGCGCCGCGTCCGCGTTGCTGCACCGCCAAGCCGTCGGCGACCAATCGGCCCAGGGCCTCGCGCACCGGAGTGCGGGAAACGCCCAGGCGTTCGGACTGCTCTACTTCTGCAAGAACGGTGCCGGGAGCCAGCCGCCATTCGACGATGTCGGCGCGGAGGCTCTCGTAGACCTTATCGCTTGCTCTCATGGCTCCAGTGTATACATAGAAGCGGGAAATGTGTGAGCCGGATCCAATTTATTTGGAATTTTTTCGAAATCTGTATACAACGTAGTTGCGATCATGTGATCGTACTCATACAGTTAATGCCAAGAGGACGACCTCAATCACCACGCAGGTGCCGGGTAATGACGCCCGGGGCCAGGAGGAGAGAACCATGGTGCAGGAATACCGCCAGGCCTTTGAGCAAGCCACCACTGACCCAGCAGCATTCTGGCTGCAAGCCGCCCAGGATATCCGCTGGGATACGGCACCGCAGACGGCGCTGGATGATTCGCGCAAGCCGTTGTACGGCTGGTTCCCGGATGGCACGCTGAACCTTTCGGCCAACGCACTGGACCGCCACGTCGAAGCCGGCCGCGGGGAGAGCACCGCGCTGATCTACGATTCGGCCATGCTGGGCACCGTCACCAAATACACCTACTCCGAGCTGCTGCGCGAAGTGGAAATCTTCGCCGGCGTGCTGGCCGAACGCGGCGTGAAGACCGGGGACCGCGTGCTGATCTACCTGCCGATGATCCCGCAGGCGGCTATCGCGATGCTCGCCTGCGCACGCCTGGGCGCGATCCATTCGGTGGTCTTCGGCGGGTTCGCGCCCAAGGAACTGGCGGCGCGCATCACCGACTGCGCCCCGGTGGCGATCGTCACCGCCTCGGGCGGCATCGAGCCGAGCCGCCGCATCGAATACCTGCCGGCGGTGGCCGAGGCGCTGAGCCTGGCGGAGCCTGCGGTCAGGGACGTGATCGTCGCCCGCCGCGAAGGCTTCGAGCACTCGCTGGATGAATACCAGGGCAAACCGGTCAACGGGCAGCAGATCAATTGGCTGGACTGGGATGAGCAGGCGAAGACCGCGTCGCCGGCCGGGCCGGTATCCGTGCCATCCACCCACCCGCTCTACGTGCTCTACACCTCGGGCACCACCGGCGCGCCAAAGGGCGTGGTGCGCGATACCGGCGGCTACGCCACCGCGCTGCAGTTCTCCATGAACGCGATCTACGACGTGCATCCGGGCGATACCATGTTCACCGCCTCCGACGTGGGCTGGGTGGTCGGCCACTCCTACATCGTCTACGCGCCGCTGATCGCCGGCGCCACCACGGTGCTCTACGAGGGCAAGCCCATCGGCACCCCGGACGCCGGGGTCTTCGGCCGCATCATCGCCGACCACAAGGTCACCACGATGTTCACCGCGCCGACGGCCTTGCGCGCGGTGCGCAAGGCCGATCCGGAAGGTGCGCTGATCGCCAGCCACGACCTGTCCAGCCTGCGCGCGCTGTTCGTCGCCGGCGAGCGGCTGGACCCGGACACCTACCACTTCGCCTCGAAGCTGCTGGGCATTCCGGTGGTGGACAACTGGTGGCAGACCGAAACGGGCTGGCCGATCGCCTCGAACCCGCTGGGCCTGGAGGAGCTGCCTGCCAAGGCCGGTTCGCCCACCACCCCGGTGCCTGGCTTCGACGTGCAGATCCGCGACGCGCTGGGCGAGCGGCTCGAAGCGAACCAGGAAGGCAACATCGTGGTCCGGCTGCCCTTGCCGCCCGGCGCCCTGACCACCCTGTGGGGCAACGACCAGCGCTTCATCGATACCTACCTGTCGCAGATCGACGGGTTCTACCTGACCGGTGATTCCGGCTATCTTGACGACGACGGCTACCTGTTCGTCATGGGGCGCACCGATGACGTGATCAACGTGTCCGGGCACCGGCTGTCCACCGGCGCCATGGAACAGGTGCTGGCCAGCCATCCGGCCGTGGCCGAATGCGCCGTGATCGGACTGGCCGATGCGCTCAAGGGCCAGCGGGCCAGCGGCTACGTGGTGCTCAAGTCAGGGATCGACGTCGAGGAGGAGGCGCTGAAGAAGGAAATCGTCGCGCTGGTGCGCCAGCACATCGGTGCGGTCGCCGACTTCCGCGAAGTCACCGTCGTCGCCGCGCTGCCCAAGACCCGTTCGGGCAAGATCCTGCGCAAGACCATGCGGCAGATTGCCGATGGCAAGGAATACTCGGTCCCGTCGACCATCGAGGACACGAGCGTGCTCGACGAACTGGTGCCGCTGCTGCGTCCAGAGGCCTAGATCTCGGCAGTGCTAGCCATGGGAGGCCGCCCGGTATTCATATTCCGGGCGGCCTCTCGTGCCGTGCCGGGGCTGCTTGACCACGGCCTTGGCCTCGGCCAGATGCTCCAGATAGCGCCGTGCGGTGACCCGGGAGATGCCCAGCTCTTCGCCGAGCTCGGTGGCGGACAAGCAGGTTTCGGGCTTGCTGCGCAGCAGGCCGGTGATCTGCGCCAGCGTTTCAGGGATCAGGCCCTTGGGCAGCGACGCCGAGGCGGTGGTGGTGCGCAGTGCGGAGAACGCATTATCCAGCGCAGCCTGGCTGGTATCCGGGCCGCTGGAGCTGATCTCGGAAATGAAACGCCGGTGGTTCTCCAATTTCTCGGTGAACGCCGCAAAGGTGAAGGGCTTGATCAGGTACTGGGTGATGCCTGTGGCGACCGCCGAACGCACCACCGCCAGGTCGCGCACCGCGGTGATCGCGATGATGTCGGTGGTCAGCCCGTGGCCGCGCATGCGCTTGGCGACATCGATGCCGTGCAGGTCGGGCAAGGTCATATCCAGCAGGACCAGGTCGAACGGTTCGTGCGCTGCGCGCGCCTCGGACAGCAGCGCGAGCGCCTGCTGGCCATTGGCTGCAATGGCTCCGGTGGCGAATCCGCGCACGCGGTTGACGTACTTCGCGTGGGAAGCTGCGGTTTCCGGTTCGTCGTCGACAACGAGGACCTTGAAGGTGTGCGCGGGCAAGCCCGGCGCGGGCGTGGCTGCAGCGGAGTCGTGCACTCGAAACCTCCCGGTCTAGTCGCTGTTTTTCAGGGGCAGGGTGACGGTGAAGATTGCTCCGGCGTCGTTGTCAACATTCATTGTGCCACCTAGCCGGAGCACCGCCTGCTGCACCAGCGCCAGGCCGAGGCCGCGCGGTTGGCCGCCGGCCTTCGTGCTGACCCCGAAGCGCAGCAGCTGATCGAGGAATTCCGGCTCGATGCCCGGACCCGAATCGGCTACCGAGATGATCAGCTCGTCATCGGCCGCTGCGACTTCCACCCACACCGTCGCGTCCTCGGTGCCGGCCGAGGCGTCCAGCGCGTTATCCAGCAGGTTGCCGACGATCGTGACGATATCGGTGGCGGCGAACGCGTCGCTCGGGATCTGTCCTTGCGTGTTGATATCGAGCTGCACGCCGCGCTCGTTCGCCTGGGCGGCCTTGGCCACCAGCAGGCTGGAGAGGTAGACGTCGTCGATGGAATGCACAATCGCATCGGTGAGCTTCTGCGAGTGCTGGCGGTCATCGACCGCGAAAGCCAGCGCCTTGCCGCTCTGCCCATTTTCGATCAGCGTGGCAATGGTGTGCAGGCGGTTGGCATGCTCATGGGTCTGCGCTCGCAGGGCGGTGGAGAAGGTCTTCAGCGACTGCACCTCGCCGGCCAGCTCCTGCACTTCGGTCAGATCGCGCAGCGTCATGACCTGGCCGGTCAGCGGCTGGGAACGGAACCAGCGCACCGGCAGCCCGCCGCGCCGGGGCAGGCGCGCGTTGGTCAGGCGGGCCGGCCCCTGGGAGATGGACAGCACCGTGCGGGCGCCCAAATGGATCTCGTCCTTGCAGCTGCGCCCGGTCGCCATCAGGGTGCGCAGGGTTTCGGGGATCTGCACCTGGTCGAGATCCAACCCGCCGGGAGGGACTTCTTCGGGGAAGCCGAGCAATCGGGCCGCTTCCTGGTTATAGAGCACGATGCGGTGCCGCCGATCCAGCAGCACCAGGCCTTCGCGCACCGAATGCAGCGCGGAGAAATAGAAAGCGTAGAGCCGGCGCAACCCGTGCGGGCCGAAGCCCAGCGTGGCCTGGTTGACGTAGCGGGAAAAGGACCATGAGCTGAAGCCGGCCAGCAGCAGGGCCAGCGCCGACACGGCCAGGATCTGCGGCAGCTCGCTGCGGTAGATCGACTGCAGGCTTTCCAGCGTGATGCCAGTGGCGACCATGCCCACCAGCTTGCCATCGTGGTACACCGGGGCGATGGTGCGCACCGAAAGCCCTAGGGTGCCCAAGGCGACCTCGTTGTAGGTTTGGCCGGCCTGCGCCTGGCGGATGCTTCCCGAATAAGGCTTGCCCAGCTGCGCGGGATTGGGGTGGGTGACGCGCAGGGCTTCGGCGGTCATGATCGTGATGAAATCCACGCCCTGCCCGCGGTCCAGGATCTTGTTGGTGTAGGGCTGCAGCAGCTCGGTGGGGTTCTCGCCGGCCAGCGCTTCGGCCACGAAGGGGTCGTTGGCCAGGGTGATGGAGATCGCGGCCACCGTGGCCTGCTTGTCGTCCTGGATCACCTGCGCCTGGTGCTGGTAGGTGGCGACGGCCAGGCCCACGACAACGAGGATGACCACCATCATCTGCGCCGCGAAGATGACGACCGCCAGGGACCAGCCGTCGCGGCTCAGCGGGGCGGGGGAAGCGGTGTTGCCAGCGCGCCGGGCCAGCGACAGGTCGGTGAAATGATCGGTCACTGCGCGCATCTCCTCGTGCTGGTTGCTCCTGGCAGGCCCACCGCGTGACCAATATGAACGCAATGGAGATGCGGATCACTTTGCGCCGCACCATGGATACAGAACGATTCTACGTAATGCCGGCCGCGCAAGGGTGCGCCGTCCGGTTCCACACGCACACGAGGGTAGGACCACGCAATGGCTGTCACAGACCAGATGACGCCGGCAGGCAATTCGCCGCAGGCCGGAACGAAGAAGAAGGACAAGACCCACTGGCTGTACATCATGGTGATTGCCGCCGTGGTGCTCGGCGCAGCGGTCGGCCTGATGGCCCCGGATCTCGGCAAGGCGCTCAAGCCGCTGGGCACCGGATTCGTCGCGCTGATCAAGATGCTGATCGCACCGGTCATCTTCTGCACCATCGTGCTGGGGGTCGGCTCCATCGCCAAGGCGGCGACCGTCGGCAAGGTCGGCGGCCTGGCGCTGCTGTACTTCATTACCATGTCCACCTTCGCGCTGGCCATCGGCCTGGTCGTGGGCAACATCATCCACCCGGGTTCGGGCCTGCAGCTCGAACCGTATGAGTCTGGCGCCAAGGGCGAAGAGAACTCCACCGTGGCCTTCTTGCTGGACATGATTCCGGGCGACATCCCCGTGCTGCCGACCCTGGTGCTGGCGCTGCTGGTAGGCTTCGCGCTGCAGTCCATGGGCAAGAGTGGCGAACCGGTGCTCAACGGCATCAAGCACATCCAGGCCGTGGTCTTCCGCCTGATGATGATGATCATGTGGGCTGCCCCGATCGGCGCGTTCGGTGCCATCGCCGCAGTGGTCGGTGCCACCGGCTGGGCCGCCATCGGCTCGATGGCGATCCTCATGGGTGCCTTCTACGTCACCTGCGCGCTGTTCATTGTCGTCATCCTGGGCAGCCTGCTGCGCCTGGTCACCGGCCTGAACATCTTCCTGCTGCTGAAGTACCTGGCTCGCGAGTACCTGCTGATCTTCTCCACCTCTTCCTCCGAGTCGGCGCTGCCGCGCCTGATCGCCAAGATGGAGCACGCTGGCGTGTCCAAGCCGGTTGTCGGCATCACCGTGCCGACCGGCTACTCCTTCAACCTCGATGGCACCGCCATCTACCTGACCATGGCTGCCCTGTTCGTTTCCACCGCCATGGGCATGCCGATGAGCCTGGGCGAACAGGTCGGCCTTCTGGTCTTCATGATCATCGCTTCCAAGGGCGCCGCCGGCGTGACCGGCGCCGGCCTGGCAACCCTGGCTGCAGGCCTGCAGTCGCACCGTCCGGAGCTGCTGGACGGCATGGGCGTGATCGTGGGCATTGACAAGTTCATGTCCGAGGCCCGCGCGCTGACCAACTTCACCGGCAATGCCGTGGCAACGCTGCTGATCGGCAAGTGGACCAAGGAAATCGACATGGACCAGGCCCAGGCAGTGCTGGCCGGCAACCGTCCATTCGACGAGAACAGCGTCGAAGGACACTAGTCCGCCAGGCCCTTAGCCAGGAATCCGTTATCCGACATGCTCGGGTAGCGGATTTTCTGCGTTGTGGCGCTTTCGGCAGACAGGCCCAAGCGTCGCGGCTGCGAGACGCATGCAGCTAGGCTGGAGCCATGAAATCAACACCGCACGAGCTGCACTGCCGTGAACTGGCAGAAGCCGAAGTAGAACTGGTTGAGCTGGCCCGGCGAACCATCGAGGCGGTGACCGACGCGCCCTATGGCGGCGACGGGATGCACACCATGGGGGCCGGTGTGCTTGCTGCCGATGGCACGATGCACGCAGGAGTGAATTTCTGCCATTTCACCGGAGGCCCGTGCGCAGAGCTGGTGGCCCTGGGAGCCGCTCGCGCAGCCGGGGCGGTGGATCCGCAGGTGGTGGTCGCGGTGGGCAATCAGGGGCGCGGAATCAAGAACCCGTGCGGTCGGTGCCGGCAGGTGATGGCCGACAGCTATCCGCGGCTTCGGGTCATTGTCCAGACCCCGGCCGGGGCGCGCAGCATCGCGATCGGTGAACTGCTGCCATGGTCCTTCGATTGGGTGGCCGAGCAGGCCTGAGCACCTGGGGCCAGGCTCAGCGCGAAAGTCCCACCAGGGGAGAGGCGAGCACCACCCGGTTGCCGTCGGGGTCCTGAAGCTGCAAGATCCGTGCCCCGCCGCCGGGCTGCGGGCCCTGGTGCTCGATGCCTGAGGCGAACAGGCGTTCGGCCTGGGCATCCAGGTCGGCGACTTCCAGGACCACTGTGCTGTGCCCTGCGCGTTCAGGGTCCGCGAAGACCTGGACGCCGAAGCCCGGGGCCAGATGCCATTCGATCAGCCCGTCCATGGGCCGCGCATCCGGCGCCCTGCCGAAGACCCGGGCATACCAGTTCTCCGCCCGAGCCGCATCGGACACCGTGCAATTGCCGAGCATTCCCGTGAACATCGCCCTCGCCCCTTTGGCCGCCAGATACCAGCGCGTGTTCATCCATTCGACCACTGCCGGGTACCAGGTTCAAGAACCCTTGGGTGATGGCCAGCGAATGTCCGGACTGGGCGCCGGATCAGCGGCCGCTCGAGGCGAGCAGCCGCTGCAGGCGCGGGCCGAAACGGACCTCGTGCTCCAGCTTCACCAGCTCCTCGGCGGGCTCCTGGATCTGCTGGGCGGCCAGCAGGGAGGCGATGTACTCCCAGTAATCGTGCAGCGCCTCGGCCTGCGTCCGCCCCCGGCGCCGGCTCATCCGGGCCCACCATAGCCAGTGCGGTGTCGCGGATTTCCTCCGGTCTCGCCTGCTGCCACTGCGCGCTCGTAAAGAACCCGCGGTCATCGAGCAGCACGATGCATTTCCCGTCTTCCGGCTGGGCCTGGAAGAGCACGCCGACGCTGACCTGCGTGCTGCCCGGCTCGGCTTCGGCCAGGCTGGGGAACTTGGCAATCGCCTTCATCGCTGCCTTTCGGTTAATGCCAGTTGGCATTCAGCTCGCATACAACATTAGAGCTAAGGTTCAAGGTAAAGGCTCGCCGTGAAAGAGCCCAAAAAACCAAGATCTTTTGCTTCGGCCGATAACCTTGGAATGAGCTTACAGCTCGAGGAATCAGGTTTATCGAACGGGAAGTGTGGTTTACCCATCGTGAGCGAGGAACAGGGAAATAAGCACCGCGGAGCGGGGATGCTCAAGGAGCCTCGTCCGGTGGGTCCAACTGGCAAGCCATTGACAGATTTCCCCGTGCCAGCACCGCTGCCTTCGCACGGCCCGGCACGCGTGATCGCCATGGTGAACCAGAAGGGCGGCGTCGGCAAGACCACCTCCACGATCAACCTCGCTGCCGCGCTCGCCGAGTACGGCCGCAAGGTGCTGCTGGTGGACTTCGACCCGCAGGGCGCGCTGTCCGCGGGCTTCGGAACCAACCCGCACGAAATGGACATCACCGTCTACAACGTGCTGATGGACCGCAAGGTCAAGATCACCGACGCGATTGTGAAGACCGACGTCGAGAACATCGATCTGCTGCCGGCCAACATCGATTTGTCCGCCGCCGAGGTGCAGCTGGTCAACGAGGTCGCCCGCGAGCAGGTGCTCGAACGCGCGCTGCGCCACGTCATCGACGATTACGATGTGGTGCTCATCGACTGCCAGCCATCCTTGGGCCTGCTGACCATCAACGCGCTGACCGCCGCCCACGGCGTGATCATCCCGCTGACCGCAGAGTTCTTCGCGCTGCGTGCGGTGGCCCTGCTGATGGAAACCATCGACAAGGTCAAGGACCGGCTGAACCAGGTGCTGGAGCTGGACGGCGTGGTGGCCACCATGTACGACGCGCGCACCCTGCACAGCCGCGAGGTCATCACCCGGCTGGATGAGGCCTTCGGCGACAAGCTCTTCGAAACCGTGATCAAGCGCACCATCAAGTTCGCCGACGCGAACGTGGCCGCCGAACCGATAACTTCCTACGCGGCCAACCACCCGGGTGCCGAGGCGTACCGCAACCTCGCCCGCGAACTGATTTGGCGTGGTGGTGCCCCGTAATGAGCGCCACGCTCAGCGAGGAAACCGCCACCGAATCCACGACGCCAGCTGAAGCTGGGCAGGAATCGGCTGGCGGTTTTCGCCTTGCCCTGCAGAACTTCAACGGGCCCTTCGATGTGCTGCTGCACCTGATCACCAAGCGCGAGCTGGATATCACCGAGGTCGCACTGGCCGAGGTCACCGACGAATTCATCGCCTACCTGCGCGAACTGCAGGCTGCCAGCGCAGAAAGCGGCAGCGACGGGATGAAGGTGCTCGACGAGACCACCGAATTCCTCGTGGTCGCCTCCACGCTGCTGGATCTGAAGGCTGCCCGGCTGCTGCCGCGCGGCGAAATGGCCGACGGGGAGGACTTCGAGCTGCTCGAAGCCCGCGACCTGCTGTTCGCCCGCCTGCTGCAGTACAAGGCTTTCAAGCAGGCCGCCGAATTCCTGGGCGAACGCTACACCGCCGAGGGTGCCCGGCATCCCCGCGAGGTCTCGCTGGAACCGCAGTTCGCCGCCCTGCTGCCGGAACTGGTGTTCACCATCGGGCCCGACGCGCTGGCCGCGATGGCTGCCAAGGCGCTGGCGCCGAAGCCCGAACCTGCCACCGAGGTCGGGATCGGGCACCTGCACGGGGCGAATGTCACGATCGCCGAGGAAGCCGAGTCGATCACCGCCCTGCTCGAAGCCCGCGGCACGCTGGCCTTCACCGAGCTGGTCGCGGACGCGCCGGCGCAGCTGGTGGTGGTCGTGCGTTTTCTGGCATTGTTGGAGATGTTCAGGCAGAAAGCCATCAGCTTTGCGCAACAAGATCCGCTCGGGCCGCTGCTGATCTCGCTGATCCAGGAATCGAGCTTCGATGCGCAGGCGGTGCAAGACGACTACGAGGGGAGTGGTGGTGAGGTGAATCATGAGTGAGATTGCACCCATTGACCGGCTGCCGGGGGGCCTGGAATCGGGTCTTGAAGCGGTGCTGATGGTCGCCGATATCCCCGTATCCTCGGCGCGTTTGGCCGAAATCTTCGAGGTGCCCACGGCCAGGGTTGCCGCCGCTTTGGAGAATCTTGCTTCCGAGTATGATGGTAAGGATCGCCCGCGCGGATTTGAACTGCGTCGCGTCGCCTCCGGGTGGCGCTTCTATTCGCGGGCCGATTACGCCGATTTCGTCTCCAGTTATGTGCTCGACGGGCAGACAGCACGCCTGTCGCAGGCCGCCCTAGAAACCCTGGCTGTCATCGCTTACCGACAGCCGGTCTCGCGTGGACGTATTTCGGCGATTCGAGGTGTCAACGTCGATTCAGTGGTGCGCACGCTGCTCACCCGCGGATTGATCACGGAGTATCCGGAAGTCGGGGATGGCGGAGCGACGCTGTACCAAACCACCGAATACTTCCTGGAACGACTGGGACTGGGCTCGCTTGATGAGTTGCCTGCGCTGTCCCCGTATCTTCCCGGGGTGGCCGATCTCGAATCGCTCGATTCGGCAACCTACGACGACTAGGTAGCTGCCAGCCGGCAGCTACACCGGACCAACCACGCGTGAAGCCGATGCCACTGGCGGGCTCGCGCAGCGAACACGTAACAGCAAGGGACACAGGCAAGCATGAGCAGGGGATCCTCCTCCGGCCGCGGCGAACGCGGCGGCAATTCAAACTTCGGCGGCAAGCCAGCAGGCGGCCGCAACAGCAACGGCGGCAAATCCGGGGGCAAGTCCTACGGCAAGCCAGGTGGCGCTGGCCGCACCGGCGGCAAGTCCTTCGGCGAGAAGCCGTACGGCAAGTCGTCCTCCGGCAAGCCGGGCGAGAAGTCGAACCCGGCCAAGCGCAACACTTCGGCAGCGCGCAAGAACTCCGAGCGGGCTTTCGGCAAGGAACGCTTCGGCAACTCCGTGCCGAACAACTACGCACGCCCGACCCAGCGCGCCCGCGCCCAGGCCCGTGCCGAGAACCAAGCGGCCCGCGAGATCAACGGGGAGCAGCAGGATGGCATCCGCCTGCAGAAGGCCATGGCCAACGCCGGGGTGGCATCGCGCCGCGTCTGCGAGGAGATGATCCTCGAAGGCCGCGTCGAGGTCAACGGCAACCTCGTCGTCGAGCTGGGCACCCGCGTGGACCCGGACAAGGACCGCATCCACGTCGATGGCATGCGCATCCAGACGAACCAGGCCAACCGCTACTTCGTCTTCAACAAGCCGAAGCACGTGATGTGCACGATGGACGACCCGGAAGGCCGGCGCACCATCGCCGACTACTTCAAGAACGAGCACAAGTCGCTGCGCCTGTTCCACGTCGGCCGCCTGGACTACAAGACCGAAGGCGTGCTGATCCTGACCAACGACGGCGAGCTGGCCAACCGCCTGCAGCACCCGAAGTACGAGGTCCCGAAGACCTACCTGGTGCAGATCCCCGGCCCGCTGCCGCGCGCGGTGAGCAACCAGCTGCGCGAGGGCATCAAGCTCGAAGACGGCTGGATCAAGGTCGATGACCTGAAGATCATCGCCACCACCCCGAAGCACGTGATGGTCGAGGTGACCCTGCACTCGGGCCGCAACCGCATCGTGCGCCGCATGTTCGACGCCGTGGGCCACCCGGTCCAGCGCCTGGTGCGCGTCGCAGTGGGCCCGGTGCAGCTGGGTGACCAGAAGCAGGGCACCATCCGCTCCCTGGGCAACCAGGAAGTCGGGCACCTCATGGCCATGGTGGGGATGTAGCTGATGGCCGCCTCGCACCTCGCAGGCCCGGTGCTGGTCATCGGCACCGGCTTGCTGGGCACCTCTGTGGGACTGGGACTGCGCGCCAAGGGCGTGCACGTCTACCTGTCGGATATTTCGCCGACCGCGGCCGGGGTTGCCCAGGACATCGGCGCCGGCGTGCTGCTGGATAACCAGCAGATCGCCCCCGAGCTGGTAGTGATCGGCGCTCCGCCGGATGTCACCGCCGCGCTGGTCGGCGATGCGCTGCTGGCCTACCCGAACGCCACGGTGGTGGACATCGCCAGCGTCAAGGGCTCGATCCTGGCCGGCGTGCTGGCCGATACGCGGCTGGGCGAGGCCGAGAGATCCCGCTATGTGGGGACGCACCCGATGGCCGGCCGCGAGAAATCCGGCCCGGCCGCTGCCCGCGGCGAGCTGTTCACCTCCATGCCGTGGGTCATCTGCGCCCACGAAGGGGCGCAGGCCTCGCGCGTGAAGGCCGCCGAATCCCTGGCCATCGACCTGGGCGCGACCATGCACCGGATGAGCGTCACCGAGCATGACGAATCCGTCGCGCTGATCAGCCACTTCCCGCAGGCGGCCAGCTCGATGATCGCCTCGCGCCTGCTGAACGCCGAAAGCCACCAGCTGGCCCTGGCCGGCAACGGGCTGCGCGACACCACGCGCATCGCGGCCAGCGACGAGAAGCTCTGGATCCAGATCTTCTCGCACAACGCCGACGCGCTGGTGCCGATCCTGACCGGGATGAAGGAAGACCTGGACCGGCTGATCAACACGCTGCGCAACCCGCAAGGGGCCGGCGCGCTGCTGGACCTCTCGCAGCTGATGACCGAAGGCAACGCCGGGCGTGCCCGGATCCCGGGCAAGCACGGCGCACCGCCGCAGGCCTTCGCCCTGGTGACCGTCGTGATCGACGACCGCCCGGGGCAGATCGCCCAGCTGCTTACCGAAATCGGCGATGCGCAGATCAATATCGAGGATTTGCGCATGGAGCACTCCGCCGGCCACCAGGTCGGCATGGTGGATGTTTCGGTCGTGCCCGGCCGGCGCGATGAACTGATCGACGTATTGACCAAGAACGGATGGAAAGTAGCCCAGTGAGCACCTTGAACAACGACAAGCTTGTTATTGCCATCGACGGCCCCAGCGGCTCCGGCAAGTCCTCGGTCTCCAAGGCCGTCGCCCGCAAGCTGGGCGCGGCCTACCTGGATACCGGTGCCATGTACCGCGCGATCACCTACTCGGTGCTCGCCGACGGCACCGACCTGGCCAACGCAGACGCCGTGGCCCAGGCAGTGCGCGATGCGAAGCTGTCCATCTCGGTTGATCCGGATGCCGAACTGGTCGAAATCGGCGGGGTGGATGTGACCGCGGCGATCCGCGAACCGCGCATCTCCGAGCAGGTCTCCACCGTGGCCACCAACCTGGACGCGCGAGCCGAACTGGTCCGCCGCCAGCAGGAGATCATCGCCGCCAACGCCCGCATCGTGGCCGAAGGCCGCGACATCACCACCGTGGTCGCCCCGGATGCCGATGCGCGCATCCTGCTGACTGCTTCGGAGGAAGCCCGACTGCGCCGCCGCGGCCTGCAGCTGGGCGGAACCCAGAACGACGCGCAGCTGGCCACCCAGGTGCTGGCGCGCGATGCGAAGGACTCCACCGTGGTGAACTTCACCCAGGCCGCCGACGGGGTCATGACCGTTGACTCCTCGGAGCTGGATTTCGAGCAGACCATCGACGCGGTGCTTGACGCCATCAGCACCGCAACGAAAAACTAGCCTCAAGCTGGTGCCCATCCTCGGCGAGAGCCGATGAAGATTACGATCGCTGTGAAGGGAAAATCATGAGCGAGAACAACTCCACCCACGACGAGGAATACATCCCCGTTGGAGACGACGATATCGCCGAGCGCCTGGCCGAACTGAGCGAGGAAGAGGCCGACGTCCGCGCCAAGGCCCTGCTCAGCGGACTGGAAGACTACGAACTGGACGACGAGGACTCGGCCCTGCTGGCAGGCCTGGACCACTTCGACGACGACGATGAAGACGTCGTCATTCCACCGGTCCTGGCTGTCATCGGACGCCCCAACGTGGGCAAGTCCACCCTGGTCAACCGCATCCTCGGCCGCCGCGAAGCGGTCGTGGAGGACACCCCGGGCGTCACCCGCGACCGCGTGTCCTACTCCGCCGAGTGGATGGGACGCCCATTCACCATCGTGGACACCGGCGGCTGGGAGCACGATGCCAAGGGCATCCACGCCTCGGTGGCCGACCAGGCGGAAATCGCCGCCGACGTCGCCGACGCCATCCTCTTCGTGGTCGACTCCCATGTGGGGGCCACCGCCACCGACGAGGCCGTGGTGAAGATGCTGCGCAAGAAGGGCAAGCCGGTCTTCCTGGTGGCCAACAAGGTCGACGACTTCAACCAGGAAGCCGAAGCCGCCGTGCTCTGGGGCCTGGGCTTCGGCCAGCCCTGGCCGGTCTCGGCCCTGCACGGCCGCGGCACCGCCGACCTGCTGGACGCGGTCATGGAGAAGCTGCCGGAGCATTCGGCGTTTGGCGGCATGATCCCCTCGGGCGGTCCGCGCCGCATCGCGCTGATCGGCCGCCCGAACGTGGGCAAGTCCTCGCTGCTGAACAAGGTGGCCGGTTCCGAGCGGGTGGTGGTCGACGACTACGCCGGCACCACACGCGACCCGGTGGACGAACTGGTTGAGCTGGGCGGCGAAGTCTGGCGCTTCGTGGATACCGCAGGCATCCGCCGCCGCCAGCACATGGCCGTCGGCTCGGACTACTACGCGTCGCTGCGCACCCAGACCGCGCTGGAAAAGGCCGAGGTTGCAGTGATCCTGCTGGCCGCCAACGAGACCATTTCCGAGCAGGACGTGCGCATCATCCAGCTGGCCATCGAGGCCGGCCGCGCGATGGTCATCGTCTACAACAAGTGGGATGAGGTGGACGAGGACCGCCGCTACTACCTTGAGCAGGAGATCGAACGCGACCTCGCGCACATCGAATGGGCCCCGCGAGTGAACATCTCGGCGAAGACCGGCTGGCACAAGGACAAGCTCGTTCCCGCGCTGAATACCGCGCTGGAATCCTGGGACAAGCGCATCCCGACCGGCAAGCTGAATGCCTTCCTGGGCGAGCTTGTCGCGGCCCACCCGCACCCGGTGCGCGGCGGCAAGCAGCCACGCATCCTGTTCGGCACCCAGGCCTCGGCCCGCCCGCCGCGCTTCGTGCTGTTCACCACCGGCTTCCTGGATCCGGGCTACCGCCGCTTCATCACCCGCCGGCTGCGCGAAACCTTCGGTTTCGAGGGCAGCCCGATCGAAGTTTCGATGCGAATCCGCGAACGCCGCGGGCGCAATCGCTAAATTTCGAATTTAGCCCTTCACTTGGTGTAGGCTAATGGAGGAGCTTTTCGCAGACGGCACCCTTGGTTCTCACGACTTGGGGATAACGGCTGCGAGGGCATCGGGCTATGGCGCAGCTTGGTAGCGCGCCTCACTGGGGGTGAGGAGGCCGTGGGTTCAAATCCCGCTAGCCCGACCAACCGATCGGAAAACCCCGTCGAGATGACTTCTCGGCGGGGTTTTGCCGTGCCCGCCGGCAATTGCGCATCCCGCGCCTGAACATACGGAGGATGGTCCAATGCAACGCAGATTCCAGCAGGTCGATGTCTTCAGCACCGTCCCGTACAAGGGCAACCCCTTGGGTGTGGTGCTCGATGGCGACGGGCTGGAGGACGAAGCGATGCGCAACTATTCGCTGTGGTCCAACCTCTCGGAGGCCACCTTCATCCTGCCGGCACGCCACATGCAGGCCGACTACCGGTTCCGGATCTTCGCCCGCGACCGCGAATACCCGTTTGCCGGCCACCCGGCCCTGGGCACTGCACGCGCCTGGCTGCAGGCCGGGGGAGTGCCGCGCGACCCGAAGCAGCTGATCGCCGAATGCGGTGCCGGGCTGGTGCCGATCAGGATCGACGGCGAGCTGCTGTCCTTCGCCTCGCCGCCGGCGACGCGCACCGGCGCGATCGGGCAGCAGGAACTGGCGGAAATGCTGCAGATCCTGGGCATCGGCACGGAGCAGGTGGTGGACGCGCAATGGGTGGACAACGGCCCAGGCTGGGCCGCTATCCTGCTGCAGGATGCGCAGCAGGTCCTGGAGATCTCGGCGCAGGCTCCGCAGCGGTTCGGCCGCTGGAAGATCGGGGTCCTTGGCGCGTTGCCACCCAGTACGCCAGGCGGGGGCTTCGAGGTGAGGGCGCTGACCATCGAAAACGGCGCAGTGCGCGAGGATCCGGTCACCGGGAGCCTGAATGGCGCGGCCGCGCAATGGCTGATCGACGCCGGGCATGCCGCCGCGCCGCTGGTCAACCGGCAGGGCGCCAAGGCGGGACGCGATGGAGAAGTGCATTTGGAGATGGCCGACGGGCAGCTCTGGGTGGGCGGAGCCACGAATGTGCTCATCGAAGGCAATATCGATCTCTAGCCGCACGAGCCTTGCCAGCACCGAACCCAGAGCATTAGCCTTGGACGATGGGCACGATAATTCTTGGGATCCATTTCCTCTAGGCGCCAGCCAGCGTTGAGCTCTGCTTCGCTGCCGCCAAGTCCTCGGCACCTGCGAGTGCCTCCAACCACCAGCACCGAAGCCTGCTCCGGCGGGCGGAACCGGTGCGAGGCAGGAATGACCCATGACCCACTCCCGGAATGTGCGCCCCTCCGATCGGCGCGAACAAGACACCGAACCGGATTACGTCTGCTTGTTGCAGGACATCGCGGTCAGCTTCGGCGAACGAGATGTCCTCGCCGGCATCGAACTGTCCATTTCCGCTACCGATCGCATCGCCGTGCTTGGCGATAATGGTTCGGGCAAATCTACGCTGATGCGTGTCATCGCCGGAAATCTGGCACCCGACCGCGGGCAGCGCACGATGAACGCGCCCGGCGCCGTGGCCTATGCGGCGCAGAACCCGCGCTTCGCGCAAGCGATGAGCGTGCAGCAGGTGATCGACTCCTACCACCAGCGCTTCCGCGAACTGGAAACCTTGATGCGCGTCATATCCAATAGGCTCGACGATGCCCCGGAGGATCAGGCCCAACGGCTCCTGCAGCAGCTGCAGAAAGTTACCGATCTGTACGAAGCCGCCGACGGCTATTCGCTGGCGCCACGCCTGGACAGCGCGCTGGAGCAGCTGGGGCTGGGGCAGATGGACCGGCAACGACCCGTTGCGCAGCTATCTGGCGGGCAATCCTCGCGACTCGCCCTGGCCTGCGTGCTGTGCTCCGGTGCGCAATTGCTTCTGCTGGATGAACCGACGAACGACCTTGACGAGACAGCCATGAACTGGCTGGAGCGGACCATCGACAAGCACCGCGGCGCCCTGGTGCTGATCAGCCACGACCGGATGTTCCTCAAGCGCTTCGCCCGGTCCATCATCGAGGTCAGCGATGGCCAGCTCGCGCACTACGGCAACGGCTATGACGGTTACCTGCATGCCAAGGAGCAGGAGAGAACCGCAATCCGCGTGGCTTATGAGAATTGGGTCCAGGAGTATGAGCGTTCGCAGAATCTGGTCGACAAGTACGCTTCGCGCGTTGCCGCCATCCCGCGCAAGCAGGAGAAGGCAGGTTTCGGGCACGGCAATTTCCGTGCCCGCGATTCCAGCCACGGCTCGACTTCGAAGATTCGCCAAGCCAAGTCGCGTATCGAGGAACTCGAAACCCACCGTGCCCCTGAGCCTGCCGCCGAATTGGCATTCGCCATGCCTAGCGGCGGCGAAGGCCAGCACAGCGGTGAAACCCTGCTGAAGGTGATGAACGCGCAGCGCAGCATCGCGCCGAAACTGTCCACCGGCAGCTTCGAAATCAAGCTCGGTGAACGTTGGCTGGTCACCGGCTCCAACGGCGCTGGCAAATCTACGTTGCTGAAGATGCTTGCCGGCGAACTGGAATGCACCGCGGGGCGGATCGAGCGCGCTGCTCACCTGCACTGCGCTTGGCTGCGCCAGGACATCGGGATCCTTCCCGGCGACAGCCTGATCGAAGCTTTCGCCTCGGCCACCAGCCAGTACGTCCAGGATGCTGGTGCGTCCTTGGCCAAGCTTGGCTTGTTTGCGCCGCAGGATTTCCAGCGGCATCCCATGGCGCTGTCGGTGGGCCAGCGCCGCCGCTTGGAACTGGCCGTTGCGGTCAGCACCAAGGCGCAGGTGCTGCTTCTCGACGAGCCGACAAACCATCTTTCCCCGGCCCTGGTCGAGCAGCTGGAAGCCGCACTGGTGGATTACCCGGGCACCGTGATCACGGTGAGCCATGACCGGCGATGGCAGCAGAAAATGCGCGAGCACGCGGTAGTGCATCGCCTCTCAGTCTCAGCCGGACACGTCGAGCTGGTTAAGTAGCCCTCTGCCAGCCAGCAACTGCCACTCAAGCCGCCGTTTCGATTCTCCGGTTCGCGGCCCGAACCGCCGACGAACGTGCCGCGGGGTGGGCACGGCTCAGCTGCAATCCAATTCATCCGCTGCTTGCTGCCAGCTGCACAGTCCCGGCTCCCGGGTGGTCTGCGCAAAGGCCAGCAGCGCACCGAGCGCTCAAGTGCAGTTCGAACCTCCATGAACAACAAGTACTGGAGTCTGCTGGCGCGCAGTGGGAGCATCTGCAGCAAAGGGCATCAAGCGACCCGAGCGCGTGGGGTGCCGCCTACGTCCGCTTGTGTGTGAGCTCACAGATCGTATATGATTAATGTGCGATAAAAGATCATGGAGTTCTAATATCGAACAAGTAGCGTATTGACTGAGGTCATCAGAGGGAATTGGGGGATGAAACGGTGCAGTTTCACCACAACGGATACATTTCGGCTGATCCACGAGTGCAGCCAGCTGCTGGTGCGGGCGTAAATCGTCCCGCCGAGCTGCCGGATGAAATGGATGTGCTGATCGTCGGCGCCGGTCCTGCCGGGATCATCACCGCCGCCCAGCTGTCCCAATTCCCTGATGTGCACACCCGCATCATCGACCGGCGCCCGGGCCGGCTGGAAATCGGCCAGGCCGACGGAATCCAGTCGCGCACCGTCGAGACCTTCCAGGCGTTCGGCTTTGCCGAGCGCATCACCGCCGAGGCCTATATCATCAAGGAAACCACCTTCTGGAATCCCGACCCGGCAAGCCCGGAGCGGATCATCCGCACCGACCGCACCCCCGATGACCCAATGGGTGTCAGCGAATTCCCGCACCTCGTCGTCAACCAGGCTCGAGTCATCGACTACTTCGCTGAATTCGCCGCGAACTCGCCAGCCCGCACCGTCCCGGACTACGGCTGGGATTTCAAGAAACTGGTCGTCGAAGACGGCGAGGAGTATCCCGTCAAGGTCACCCTGATCGGTTGCACGGATGGCAACGAGGGCATCGAGCGCGTAGTGCGGGCCAAGTATGTGGTCGGATCCGACGGGGCCCGTAGCAATGTCCGCCGCTCAATTGGCGCGAAGCTCTCGGGCGATAAGGCCAACCACGCCTGGGGTGTCATGGATACCCTGGCGCTGACCAACTTCCCGGACGTGCGCACCAAATGCGCCATCCATTCCAAGGCCGGCTCGATTCTGCTGATCCCGCGCGAAGGCGGGCAGCTCTTCCGCCTCTACGTCGACCTCGGCGAAGTTCCGGAAGGGGATAACGGCAAGGTCCGCGAGACCCCGCTGGAAGAAATCATCGAGCGCGCCAAGGCGATCCTGAATCCATACACCCTGGAGGTCAAGGACGTTGCGTGGCACAGCGTGTACGAAGTGGGCCACCGACTGGCCGACCGCTTCGACGATGTAGCGGTCGAGGAAATCGGTACCCGCGAACCACGCGTGTTCATCACCGGCGATGCCTGCCACACGCACTCGGCCAAGGCAGGCCAGGGCATGAACGTGTCCATGCAGGACGGCTTCAACCTGGCCTGGAAGATCGGCTACGTGCTCTCCGGCCGGGCTCCGGAAAGCCTGCTGCGCACCTACTCGGAGGAACGCAAGGTGATCGCCAAGGACCTGATCGACTTCGACAAGAAGTGGTCCTCCATCATGGCCGCCTCGCCCGAGGAGCTCGAAGGCCAGGAAGGCGTTGCCGAGTTCTACGTGCGCACAGCCGAATTCCCTGCGGGCTTCATGACCGAGTACCCGCAGTCGTCGCTGACCGCGGGCAAGGACTACCAGGAACTGGCTGCCGGCTTCCCTATGGGCAAGCGCTTCCGCTCCTCGCAGGTCATGCGCTTGGCCGATGCCAATCCGAAGCACCTGGGCCACCACCACCGGGCCGATGGCCGCTACCGCATCTACGTCTTCGCAGACCAGCTGCCAATCGGGCAGTCGCAGAAGATTGCCGACCTGTCGAGCTGGCTGCTGGAGGACGAGCGGTCGCCGCTGGTGCGCTTCACCCCGAAGGGCGCCGACACCGATGCGCTGTTCGACATCAAGGTCGTCTACCAGCAGGACTACACCACGATGAACGTCAACGACGCGCCCAAGGTGTTCCGTCCGAACATCGGGGACTTCGGACTCATGGATTACGAGAAGGTCTACACCACGCGGGAAGGCTCAGATATCTTCGAGGAGCGCCAGATCTCCCGCGATGGCGCGATCGTGATTGTCCGTCCGGACATGTACGTAGCCAGCATCCTGCCGCTGGACGCTACCGAAGAGCTGGCCGGCTTCTTCGAACCGATCCTGCTCGATCAGCGCTAAGCAGTGCGCTGACTTCCGGCACCTAGAATAACGATGGCACCGCGAATATCTCGCGGTGCCATCGGCATCTTGCTGGAGTCGGTCGCGGCGTCAAGTCCGGAATATTTGCTGGGCTGGCGCGGTTGTACCACTAGGACAGGGCTATTCGACGAAAGGTGCCACGGTGGGCGGGGAATTCAGCTTCGATCTTCAGCAGGTTGTCGCTTCGGACATGGTGTGCGCCGACGGCGTGTGCTTCGTGCCTCCTACGGAGCAGACAGCTGATCCAGCAGATAGTCACGCAACACCATCGCGTGATTAGCCTGCTCATCCTTCGCTCCGTAGACGAAGGTGACCACTGGATGCTGGGAGAGTAATTCCAGGAAATCGTCGACTGCGGGATTCTGGTTCAGTTCGGTGCGATAGTGCTGCGCGAATTCATCAAAGCGGGCGGGGTCATGATCCCAGCCCTTGCGCAGCTCGGTGCTCGGCGCAATGCCCTTGGCCCAGTGATCCAGCTGGAGCACCGCCTTGCTTTGCCCGCGCGGCCAGAGCCTGTCAACCAGAATCCTGTAGCCATCCTCGGCGCTGGGCGCTGCGTATGCCCGCTTGAGCAGTATTTTCGTCATGATTCACCTGAAAGTTCCTGATATGGCCTTGCATCGATTTCATCTGTGCGAAAAGATCGAAGTGTTGGCGATCCCAGTGCATCTTCTTCTCTAATGGCATCATGCCACACTGGCCATCCGGCGCATCGGAAAATATGTACTTTCTGTTATCACTTGGGCAGTGAGTAGGCTAATCTGTAAATAGTTTGGTAATACTGACTGTGCCAACGTAGAACACAAGGTCGTCACGCACGAACTGTAAGCAGAATTTTCTGGAGGACCCAACAATGTCGGAACATCGGCCGGTTGACCCGCACAACGAGTCTGCCTCTGAGACGACCAATATCGCTCTTCCTGGGGCGCACAAGGGTGCTGAACCTTCGGTCATCTACACCCTGAGTGAAGATGAGAAAAACGCAGTTAACGCCCTTCCAGCTGGTTCTGCGCTGCTTATCGCCCATTCAGGACCGAATAAGGGCGCACGTTTCCTGCTGGACACCGACGAGAGCATCGCAGGCCGGCATCCGAACGCCGATATCTTCCTGGATGACGTAACCGTTTCGCGTCGTCACGCCAAGTTCTCCCGTACTGGCGAGCGCTTCACCCTCAGCGACATCGGATCGCTCAACGGCACCTACATCAACGGCGACCGCATCGATGAAATCCCTTTGAGCACCGGCGTGCAAGTTCAGATTGGCAAATTCCGCCTGAATTTCTACCAAAGCGTTCCCAACCTTTAAACTGGTAGAGTTCGAGGTTTTGTCCGCCGGCGTCTGGCACGCCGACATATCCATACATCCGAGGTGTAGACCCTTTGCCGATCTTTGACGCAGCCCGCAGCCCACGACTCGAGGCACCACGCCACGAGGCCGTCCGGCAGGCCGCGCTGAATATCGGCGAAGTGCTCTCGGAACTCAAGGATGAATTCCCGCGCGTCACCGCTTCCAAGATCCGTTTCCTGGAAGACAAGGGTTTGATCATCCCGCAACGCACCTCAGCCGGATACCGGAAGTACTCCGCGTCGGACGTGAGCCGCTTGCGTTTCATCCTGTCCGTGCAACGCGACCAGTACCTGCCTTTGAAGGTCATCAAGGACCACCTTGACTCGGTGGACCGCGGTGAAGCACCGGCGGCATTGCCTGGGGGAGCCCCGGTGGCTCCCAAGGCAGTCAACAACGACATGGCCGAGGCCGTGGAGCGAAAGGCCCGTTCGGTCTCCATGGCTGAGCTGCAGGGGCTGACCGGCGCCAGTGAGGATCTCATCGGCGAATTGATCAAGTTTGGCTTGATCGAACCGTTGGCTGGCCTGTTCGACGCCAGCAGCATCAAGGTCACCAAGTCGGCGGTACAGCTGGCCGGTCATGGCGTCGAGCCCCGCCATCTGCGGCAGTTCCGCACCGCGGCCGATCGCGAGTTCTCGCTGATCGAATCGATTGTCGGCAACGAACTGAAAAAGCCGGAAGTTTCCGCCCGCGCCCGTGCCGCGGAAGAGGCCCAGGAAATCTCCCGCCAGTGCCTGGAAATTCACGAAGCCCTAGTGCAACGTGCTATTTCCCAACTAGATCGCTAGGCTGAATTCCAACAGGAAACCACAACTCTAAGGGGCTAGCATGCTGGAACTGGAGTTTGCCGGGATCCGTATTCAACTGCCGGCGAATCAGCCGCTGCTGCTGCTCAAGTATCCAGAGCGGAATCTCTACCTGCCGCTGTGGATTGGCGCGCCCGAGGCTTCGGCCATTGCCATGTCCGAGCAAGGGCTCACACCGCCGCGTCCGATGACTCACGACCTGTTGATCAGCGTCATTGAAAGCATGGGCGTGAAACTTGAACGGATCGAAATCGTCTCGGTGCACAACGCCGTATTCGTCGCCGAACTCGTCCTCTCCAACGGCAAACGCGTGGATTCGCGTTCCTCTGATGCGGTGGCGCTGGCCGTGCGCGCGCAGTGCCCCATCATGTGCGCCGAGGATGTCCTGGAGGAAGCAGGAGTGGCGATCGAAAACGAGTCAGACGGCGAAGAAGCGCCCGAGGAGCAAATGCGGGAATTCCGGGAATTCTTGGACAACATTGATCCAGAAGATTTCTCCTCATAGAAATCGGACGTTTGGTTTCAGCGGAATACAGGCCTTGAATTGGGTAATTCCCGAAGCTCGCGCGACACGCCTTAAAGTTAAGCTTGAAGGTCTTTGACCATTAGGCATTATCGCCGTACCGTCTTTGCATAGGGACATTTAAATAGAGCTGTATTTTGATACTCATCACTCGCATCTGCGCGGTTCTTATTCGGTCCCTGGATACTCGTTTAGGAACGTGCTGACACGCAAGGAGCAATTGGATGGAGTCTCGCCAGACTGGACCTCACTATGGGGTCGATGGTGGCACCAAGCAATCCAGTACCCAAGGGTTGCTCTTCACCGATGACCTGCCTGAGCTGGACGAGCATGCAGGCTACCGTGGTCCGATTGTGTGCAAGGCGGCAGGCATCACCTACCGCCAGCTCGACTACTGGGCACGTACCGGCTTGGTGGAGCCAGCAGTGCGCGGAGCCAAGGGCTCTGGCAGCCACCGGCTCTACTCCTTCCGGGACATCCTCGTGCTCAAGGTCGTCAAGCGGTTGCTGGACACCGGAGTATCACTGCAGCAGATCCGTTCGGCTGTTTTGCATCTGCGTGAACGCGGTGTCGAGGATCTTGCCCAGATCACCCTGATGAGCGATGGCGCTTCGGTCTACGAATGCACGAGCGCCGATGAGGTCATCGACCTCGTCCAGAAGGGCCAAGGCGTGTTCGGCATCGCCGTGGGCCGCGTCTGGCGCGAGGTCGAAGGATCGCTGGCCCAGCTGCCATCTGAGAGCTCTGCGCAGCAGACCCTGCCTGAAGACGAGCTGGCTGCCCGTCGTGCCGCCAAGGCCGCTCGTAACGTCGGCTAAGCTCGGGACTGGAAACCAATACTTAAACTACTGGCCGGATCTTCCACGAAGGAAGATCCGGCCAGTAGTTTAAGTTCCAATTTCTCCAGATATCGTCCGGAGATCCTAGGTGTTGTTCGGGCCTGCGACAGACATGACTTCCTTGAGCAAGGCGTCGAACTGGGCCAGCATCGGAGCGGTGGCTTTCGAAGGCCACTGGTGCACCGAATACGCGGCGCCCTGGATCTGCTGCCACTCCGGGTGCTCGGGAATTTCGGGCTTGACCATGGAATCGCCGAACATCTGGCGCATTTCGCCCAAGCGGAAGGTGTGCTCTGCAGAATCCTTGCGGACCCGGTTGGCGACGACGTGTACCGGTCCCAAGGACGGAGCGAACTCGCGGCGGAACAGTTCCAATGCGCGCTGGGTGCGCTCGGTGCCGGCGACGGAGAACAGGCTGGGTTCTGCGACCAGCAGGAGCTGATCCGATGCGCTCCATGCCATGCGGGTCAGGCCGTTGAGCGATGGCGGGCAGTCGATGAGCACCAGCTGGTAACCGCTGGTGCGGCTCAGGAGCTGGGAGAGGCGGCGCAGGTCGCGGGTGCGCAGATCAGGGCGATCGTAGATTCCGGTGAAGGCGTCGCCAACAGCAACGTCGAGCACTGGAATGCGGGTGCGGGACTTCTTCTCTGCTGCCTTTGACTGCCAGGCGCTGGCGACAACCTGATCCTGCAGGCGGGCACGGCGAGCGTTCTTGAGCATCTGCCCAATTGGCTGCTTTCCGTTAGCCCGGACTCCGAGGCCAGTGCTGGCATCCGCATGGGGATCCAGGTCAATGACGAGAGTCGGAATGCCGGCGGCAAGTGCTGCTGAAGCCAATCCGAGTGTCACGGAGGTTTTTCCTACGCCACCCTTGAGGCTGCTGATGCTCACTACGTGCACGGACCAGACCACGCCTTTCACTGTTCGTTAGTTTAAACGTCCCACCGAATTTTTAGTCTCTCATCATCATAGTGTGCCGACCGGCGTTTCACCGACTTTGCAACGTGAGTTTTTGCCATTAGGCACAAGTTAGTGATTAAAACTTCACAGCTCCAATTATTTCATGTGGTCTGACCACAAGATGAAATGTTTGGACGTTCTGGAGATTCCCCGTGTAGGGTATTTCACAGAAGTGGCAAATGCTTGCCGCTTTTCGAGACCCGACACGCTGGTATGGCGGGCAAGCACCTGGCGGAAACAGTCCCGAGGGTGCCGTTGTGCCAGCGTGTAATGATTCGATGTAGGGACACTATGTTTGAAAAGATCTTGGTCGCCAACCGCGGTGAGATTGCAATTCGTGCCTTCCGTGCCGGCTACGAGCTGGGCGCAAAGACCGTTGCTGTCTACCCACATGAAGATCGCAATTCGATCCACCGCCAGAAGGCCGCAGAGGCCTACCAGATCGGCGAAGAGGGCCATCCGGTCCGAGCCTACCTGGATATAGACGAGATTATCCGCGTTGCCAAAGAAGCCGGCGCGGACGCAATTTACCCGGGCTACGGATTCCTCTCGGAGAACCCCGACCTCGCCCGCGCTGCCGAAGCAGAAGGCATCAAGTTCATCGGTCCAAAGGCGGACGTGCTTGAACTGGCCGGCAACAAAGTCGCGGCACTGAAAGCGGCCCGCGAAGCAGGCATTCCGGTACTGGAATCCTCCGAGCCAAGCGACGACGTCGACTACCTGGTCGCCGAGGCCGATCGCATCGGCTTCCCGATCTTCGTCAAGGCAGTAGCCGGCGGCGGCGGGCGCGGCATGCGCCGCGTCGACAAGCGCGAAGACCTGCCGGAACTGATGGGGGCGGCCATGCGCGAAGCCGGCACCGCCTTCGGCGATCCAACCGTCTTCCTGGAGCAGGCAGTGCTGCGTCCGCGCCACATCGAGGTGCAGATCCTCGCCGACGAGCAAGGCAACATCGTCCACCTGCATGAGCGCGACTGCTCGCTGCAGCGCCGCCACCAGAAGGTTGTCGAGATCGCTCCGGCACCGAACCTGGACGAGTCGATCCGCCAGGCGTTGTTCCGCGACGCCGTGAAGTTTGCCCAAACCCTGGGCTACCAGAACGCCGGTACCGTCGAATTCCTCGTCGATACCGTGGGCGAGCGCGCCGGTCAGCACGTCTTCATCGAGATGAACCCGCGCATCCAGGTGGAGCACACGGTGACCGAAGAAGTCACCGACATCGATCTGGTCCAGGCGCAGATGCGCATCGCCTCCGGCGAATCGCTGAAGGACCTGGGCATCAGCCAGGATGCAGTCCAGGTGCGTGGCTGGGCACTGCAGTCCCGCATCACCACCGAAGATCCGGCCAACGGCTTCCGTCCGGATGTCGGAACCATTACGGTGTACCGTTCGGCCGGCGGCTCGGGCGTACGCCTGGATGGCGGCACGATCTACACCGGTGCGGAGGTCTCGCCGCACTTCGACTCGATGCTGGTCAAGCTCACCTGCCGCGGCCGCGACTACGCCACCGCCGTGGCCCGCGCCCGCCGTGCGCTGGCCGAGTTCCGCGTGCGCGGCGTGGCCACCAACATCCCGTTCATCCAGAATGTGCTCAGCGACCCGCAGTTCCTGGCCGGTGATGTCGCTACCAACTTCATCGATTCCCGTCCGGATCTGCTTACCGGCAACGAGTCCCAGGACCGCGGCACCAAGGCGCTGAACTACCTGGCCCATGTCACGGTGAACCAGCCCAATGGCAGCCGTGTCGAGGGCATCGACCCGCGCAAGAAGCTTCCCGCGTTCCCGGGCGACAAGTCCGACGAGCCGGAGCGTTCGCCATTCGACGGCCCATCGAAGTCTGCCGCACCGGTTGATGGCTGGCGCCAGAAGCTGCTGGAGCTGGGCCCCGAGGGCTTTGCCAAGGCGCTGCGCGACTCGAAGGCGGTGGGCATCACCGATACCACCTTCCGCGACGCGCACCAGTCGCTGCTGGCCACCCGCGTGCGTACCCGCGACCTGCTCGCCGCCGCTCCGGCCTACGCGCACAACGTGCCGCAGCTGTTCTCCATGGAGGTCTGGGGCGGTGCCACTTACGATGTGTCCCTGCGATTCCTGGGCGAGGATCCATGGAAGCGCCTGGAGCTGCTGCGCGCCGAGCTGCCGAACATCCCGCTGCAGATGCTGCTGCGCGGACGCAACACCGTGGGCTACACCCCATACCCGACCGAGGTAACCGACGCGTTCGTGAAGGAAGCAGCCTCCGCCGGCATCGACATCTTCCGCATCTTCGACGCGCTGAACGATGTCTCGCAGATGGCCCCGGCCATCAAGGCAGTGCGCGAAACCGGCACCGCGGTCGCCGAAGTGGCCCTGTGCTACACCGGCAACCTGCTGGATGCCAACGAGAAGCTGTACACCCTGGACTACTACCTGGACCTGGCCCAGCAGATCGTCGATGCCGGTGCGCACATCATCGCGATTAAGGACATGGCAGGCCTGCTGCGCCCGGCCGCTGCCACCAAGCTGGTGACCGCGCTGCGCGAACGCTTCGACCTGCCGGTGCACCTGCACACCCACGACACCTCCGGCGGCCAGCTGGCAACCCTGATGGCTGCCATCGATGCCGGCGTCGACGCCGTGGACGTGGCCAGCGCGGCCATGGCGGGCACCACCTCGCAGCCTTCGGCGTCCGCACTGGTCGCGGCGCTGGAATTCACCGAACGCGATCCGGGCCTGTCGCTGGATGCAGTGGCGTCGCTCGAACCGTACTGGGAAGCAGTGCGCGCGATGTACAGGCCATTCGAATCCGGACTGCCGGCGCCGACCGGCCGTGTCTACCAGCATGAGATTCCTGGCGGCCAGCTTTCGAACCTGCGCCAGCAGGCCATCGCGCTGGGCCTCGGCGAGCGTTTCGAAGCCATCGAGTCGATGTACGCTTCGGTCAACGACATGCTCGGCAACGTGGTGAAGGTTACCCCGTCATCCAAGGTCGTGGGCGACCTGGCCCTGCAGCTGGTCGGCTCCGGCGTGCCCGCCGCGGACTTCGAAGCGAACCCGCAGAACTACGACATCCCGGATTCGGTCATCCAGTTCCTCTCGGGCGAGCTGGGCAACCCTCCAGGCGGATGGCCAGAGCCATTCCGCACGAAGGCGCTGCAGGGACGCAACGTCAAGGCCCGTATCGAGGACCTCTCGGCGGAAGACGCGGCGGCGCTGAAGTCGGATTCGGAGACGATCCGCGGCACCCTGAACCGGCTGCTCTTCGCAGGCCCAACCCGCGACTTCGAGAAGTCGGTGGAGAACTACGGCGATTTGTCCGTGCTGCACACCCGCGACTACCTCTACGGCCTGGTTCCAGGCATCGAGCATGTCATCTCGCTGGGCACCGGCGTCCGACTGCTCGTCCGGCTGGTATCGGTGTCGGAAGCTGACGAGAAGGGCCTGCGCACCGTCGTGGTCAACCTCAACGGCCAGTCCCGCCAGGTCAGGGTCCGCGATGAATCGGTGGAATCCACCGTGAAGTCCGCGCCGAAGGCCGACCCTAACGACAAGGGCCATGTCGCCGCACCATTCGCCGGAGCCGTGACGGTCAACGTCAAGGTCGGCGACTTGGTCGAGGCCGGCCAGTCGGTAGCCACCATCGAAGCCATGAAGATGGAGGCAGGCATCACCGCCAACACCGGCGGCGTGGTCAGCCAGGTAACCCTGAACGGCACCAGCCAGGTGCAGGGCGGTGATCTGCTGCTGGTCATCGAACCGAAGTAGCACCCGCCGTACCCGGAGCGCAGGGGCTCGCGACCACGGTTGCGGGCCCCTGCGCTCTGCCGCAAATGATCGTGCGAACCAACTAGCTGAAGGAGCAGGGATGCGCGCACACAAGACGAAGCCCGGGGCTGCGCCCGAGGAGCTGAAGCAACAAGTTGCCGAGCTGGGATCCAGGATCCTGCCCATCTCGGTACTGGTCTTCACCCTTGACACGCATCTGCCATTTTGCGAAATTGCCGAGCACTTGGCCGAGCAATTCGGCGAGCTGGAGTGCCAGGCCACGGTAGCCACGGCCGGGCCGCAGCGCGTGCAATCGGTGAGGGAAGGCAAATTCACCGGTGTGAACGTGCTGGTGGCGGTGGGGGATACCAGCGCCGAATCCGAAGACCGGTTGATGGAACTGGTGGAATGGCTGCTGGCCAATGGCCGCAAGGAGCTTGCCGCGAACCTGATCTACGCGGTGCTCGGCCACGAGCACCAGAACCACCCTGCCCCGGCGTTCAGCCGCGTGGTCCTGCCGCGCAGCTACTATGCCCGGACACAGCAAAGCGGCCTCAAGTTGCCTTGGGCCGCTTCAGCTCGCGAATCGTGGGAGCTGGCTCATGCTGTGCTGGATTATGCAGTGGGCTTGGGAGCCGAGTAGATCTGATCGATCACTGCTTCGTAGTCCTGGAGCACTACCGCACGCTTGATCTTCATCGAGGGAGTCAGATGGCCGGTTTCCTCGGTGAAGTCAGCGGGCACGATGCGGAAGGACTTGATTGCCTCTGCCTTGGAGACCGAGGCATTGGCCTTGTCGATTACCGCCTGCACGGTTTCGAGCACCTTCGGGTGGGTCGACAACTCCTCCAGCGACAGGTCCTTGTCCATCTGGTGGCGGGCCAGCCAGCCCGGCAGGGCTTCCTGGTCCAGGGTCACCAGGGCCGCAATGAACGACCGGCCCTCGCCGATGACGACGCATTGGGATACCAGCGCGTCGGCGCGGATCTGGTCCTCGAGCAGGGCAGGAACCACGTTCTTGCCGCCAGCGGTCACGATGATTTCCTTCTTGCGGCCGGTGATCTTCAAGAATCCATCGGCATCGAGCTCGCCGATGTCCCCGGTGTGGAACCAGCCGTCGGTGAAGGTCTCGTCCTGGAGTTCCGGGCGGTTGCGGTAGCCGCGCATCACGCAGATGCCCTTGGCGAGGATCTCGCCGTCAGCGGCAATGCGCACGGCGTTGCCCGGCAGCGGCTTGCCGACGGTGCCGATCTTGATGCGGTCAAGCGTATTGACCGAAATCGGCGCGGTGGTTTCGGTCAGTCCGTAGCCTTCCAGAATGGTCACGCCCATCCCGTTGAAGAAATGGCCCAGGCGTTCGCCCAGCGGGCCGCCTCCGGAGACGGCATGGCGGATGTTGCCGCCCATGGCGGTGCGCAGCTTCTTGTAGAGCAGGGCGTCGAAGAGCTTGTGCTTCAGATTCAGCGCCAGCGGAACCTTGCCCTGCTGCGTGGCCTTGGAATACGCCACCGCGACGCTGACGCCGGCGTGGAAGATCTTGGCCTTGCCGCCGTCCTCGGCCTTGAGCATGGCCGAGTTGTAGACCTTCTCGAAGACGCGCGGCACGGCGAGGATGAAATTCGGCTTGAAGGACTGCAGGTCCTCGAGCAGGTGCTTGACATCCGGGGTATGCCCGGTGCGGCAGCCGGCGGCCACGTTGACCACCGAGATGAAACGGGCGAATACGTGGGCCAGCGGCAGGAACATGATGGTCGATGCGCCCGGGTAGACGGCACCGGGCAAGGCAGCCACCGCATTCTCGGCCAGTTCCACGAAGTTGCCGTGGGTCAGCTCGCAGCCCTTGGGGCGGCCGGTTGTGCCAGAGGTGTAGATGATTGTGGCGACATCTTCCAGGGATGCGCCTGCCCGGCGGGTTTCGAGCAGCTGGTCATCGACGTTCTTGCCATCTTCGGAGAGCTGGTCCAGCCCGCCGTCGAACTGCCAGACATGATCCAGGGAATCGAGCTGCTCCTGATGGGCGGCGCGGCGCACGACCGCTTCTTGGGCGGCGGCCTCCACAACCACGGCCTTGGCGCCGGAATCCGAAACGATCCAGGCAACCTGGCTGGGGGAGGAGGTTTCGTAGATGGGAACGGTGATGCAACCGGCGAACCAGATGGCGAAGTCGACCAGTGTCCACTCGTATCGGGTCTTGGCCATCAGGGCGATCCTGTCGCCGGCCTCGATGCCGTTGGCGATGAAGCCCTTCGCGATGGCCCGGGCATCGGCAGCGAACTGCGAGGCAGTGACATCATTCCATGTTCCGTCGGCTCCCGGCTTGGAGAACAAGGCCGGGTTCGCCGCTGAATTCGCGTGGCGCAGCAGCAGATCGGTAATGTTCGACTGCTCTGGCGAATGAATGCGAATTGGCGAGCTGTATTCGCGCATCTGGTCTTCAACTCCTGAAACTTCGTGTGACCCCATTAGCAATTGCGGGTAATCCGCATCACATGTTTATTACTATAGAGTAACCTACGGTGGTTCGTGCTCAAAGCCGTTTTCTAGACTTGCGCCCCATCATCTCCCGGATCGCGTTCAGTGGGAAGACGTTTCAGCAAGTATGCGACTCCGAGCAGGGCGATGATTCCCAAACCGAAATAAATGAACGCCGGAGCCGAGCGGAAAAACAGCACACACAGCAGCAACCCCAGCGGGCCGCCAGCCGCGCCAGCCCAGGCGAGATTCAGCATCGGATCGCCAGAACCCAGTGCGGCGGGTGCTTCTGGAACGAACTCCTCGCCGGTGTCGTCGACTTCGTAGTCGCGTGGACCGCGAACCGCGGCAGGTCCGGTGTTGAACAGCTTCTCCAGCTGCGCCTTGCGCTCTTCGGCGCTGGGTTCGCGTGGTGCCGCGGCATCGAGCTGGCGGAAATTCTCGACCAGCTCATCCCATTGCGGGTCTTGCTGGTTCGAAGGATGGGCATCATCTGGATTCATGCGCGTTCCTCCTTGCGCTTCTGCTCCCTGGCGGCCAGCTGCGCGAAGAAGCGGGCCGATTCATGGAAGATCTGCTCGGCATCGTAATCCAGCGTGGCCACATGCTTGGAGTGCAGGAGCATATGGTGCTCGGCCAAGGTGCCCGGGTTCAAGCCCCCGACCAGTTCGCGCACCGATTGCTCCGAAACCACGTTGTCAACGGTGGACCGGAAGAGCTGCACCGGGGCGCTGACCAATTCCAGGCGGCGGCGGGTTTGGGCAAAGAGCGCGTGGAGTTCGGCTACTGCTGCTACCGGGGTGCGCGGGTAGGCCCCTTCATCGACGCCGCGCTTGGCAATGTCATTGCTGATCGGGGCGACAGTGCGCACGGCATGCTTGAGCCAACGGGTATAGGGCGCCAAGCGGGAGTCCACGACCAGTCCCGGGTTGACCAGCGACACACCAGCCACGTTGCGCCGGGTCGCCAGATGCAGAGCCAGCGCGCCACCCATGGAAAGTCCGGCGACGAATACCTGCTGGTGGGTCCTGGCGAGCTCGTCGAACGCTTCTTCGGTGGCACCGATCCACTGGTCGTACCCTCGGCCGACCATGTCCTGCCACTGTGTGCCGTGGCCTGGCAAAAGCGGGACGTCAGTGTCGAACCCGGCCAGCTCCAGGGAATCCGCCCAAGGCCGCATGGCGACGGGGGAGCCGGTAAAACCATGGATCAAGAGCACTGCGTTGGAGCGCACGGGCTCATTGAGCGGAGTATTGCCTTCATCAATTTTCATCATGGTACCCTCCCGAATTCTGCCTACACCTCCGAGCGTAGTGCACAATTGAATGGTGCGGAGTGCGCTTCGACCAGCAAGGTCGCGGTTTCTCTTCCCGCGTAGCTGGTCAACTAGAAGAAGGACTTTTCCCGCCGTGCTGTACGACTTCCTCAAGCGTTTCGCTGTCCGGCCACTTATCCGAATTTTCTTCCGCGTCAAGATCCAGGGCATCGGCAATGTGCCGGAAACCGGCGCGGCAATCCTGGCTTCGAATCACTTGTCGGTGTGCGACTCGGTGTTCCTCCCCGCTGCGCTGGACCGCACCGTAATCTTCCTGGCCAAGGACGAGTACTTCAATGGCACCGGCATCAAAGGCCGGATCACCGCGTGGTTCTTCCGCAACATCAACCAGCTGCCCATGGACCGGTCAGGCGGGCAGAAATCGGCGGCCTCGCTGGCCAGCGCCAAGAAGGCGCTGGAGCAGGGACAGGTGCTGGGCATCTATCCCGAAGGGACGCGTTCTCCGGATGGCCGGTTGTACCGGGCCAAGCTCGGTGTCGCCAAGCTCGCCTTGGAGACCGGCGCACCGGTGATACCGATTGCGATGATCGGTACCGACAAGGTGCAGCCCATCGGCCAGAGCCTGCCTCATCCGGGAAAGGTCGGCATCAAGATCGGCAAGCCGCTGACCTTCGAGCACCTGGGCGGCCAGCCATCGAACCCCGAAACGCTCCGTGCCTGCGCCGACGAAATCCGCAAGGCGATCAATGTCCTCTCAGGCCAGAGCTACGTTGATATCTACGCACCGCGCAAAGCGAAGAAGTAGCAGCGCACCAGCGGCAGTGTTACGGCTCGTTGTTACATTCGTCGCGGTGCTTTGAGCCCACGCCACGTAGAATGGGCAAGGTGAGCGAAGAAAACCGAACCCCATTGCCCGGCTCCTCTGTAGCCGGCCCCGCCACCGATCCGCAACTAGATTTGTGGCGTGAACTGCCAATTGCCCAGCAGCCGACCTGGCGTGAGCACAAGGACTATCAGTCCTCCATCAAGGAATTGGGTTCGCGTCCGCCACTGGTATTTGCCGGCGAAGTCGACGTATTGCGCGAACGCCTGGCCGCGGCGGCCCAAGGCAAGGCCTTCTTGCTGCAGGGAGGCGACTGCGCCGAAACCTTTGCCGACGCGACCGCAGACAAGATTTCCTCGCGTGTGCGCACCATCTTGCAGATGGCCGTCGTGCTGACCTATGGCGCCTCGATGCCGGTCATCAAGATGGGGCGCATGGCTGGCCAGTTCGCCAAGCCGCGCTCCTCGAATGACGAAACCCGAGATGGTGTAACTTTGCCGGCATTCCGCGGCGACATCGTCAACGGCTTCGATTTCACGCCGGAGTCCCGTGCCCACGATCCAAAGCGCATGGTGCAGGCCTACAACACCTCATCTGCCACGTTGAACCTGATTCGCGCCTTCACCCAGGGCGGATTCGCCGACCTGCGCAGCGTGCACTCTTGGAACAGCGGCTTCATGGCCAATCCGGCGCACTCCGCCTACGAGCAGCTGGCCGGAGAAATCGACTCGGCCATCCGCTTCATGGATGCCTGCGGAGCAGACTTCGAGGCGCTCAAGCGCACCGAGTTCTTCGCTTCCCACGAAGCCTTGCTGCTGGACTACGAGCGTGCGCTGACCCGTACCGACTCCCGCACCGGCCTGCCGTACGCGACCTCGGGCCACTTCCTGTGGATCGGCGAACGCACCCGCCAGCTGGACCACGCCCACGTTGATTTCCTTTCGCGCGTGCGCAACCCAATCGGCGTGAAGCTGGGCCCAACCACGGATCCAGAAGATGTCTTGGCGCTGATCGACAAGCTCGATCCGAACCGCGAGCCGGGCCGACTGACCTTCATCACCCGCATGGGTGCGAAGAACATCCGCGAGAAGCTGCCGAGCCTGGTGGAGAAGGTCACTGCATCAGGAGCACAGGTGCTGTGGGTTACCGACCCAATGCACGGCAACACGGTCACCAGCCAGAACGGCTACAAGACCCGCAACTTCGAAGACGTCATGGACGAAGTCCGCGGCTTCTTCGAGGTGCACGACTCGCTGGGCACCTTCCCAGGCGGTCTGCATGTGGAGATGACCGGCGACGATGTTGCTGAGTGCCTCGGCGGCGCGGATCCGATCCGCGAGGAAGACTTCGATTCGCTGTATGAGTCGCTGTGCGACCCGCGGCTGAACCACCGCCAGTCCCTGGAAATGGCCTTCCTGGTCTCCTCGGCACTGCAGAGCCGCAGCCGCAATCGCTAGCAGCTAGAAAAGTAATCCGGTTCCCCAAGCGGGAACCGGATTATCTTTTTGTGAACTGGAAGCGCCAACGGCCCTAGAAAGCGTAGATGCTGATCTCGCTGCCGCGCACGGCTTGCTGATGCAGCGGAGATTGCATGCGCACGGTTTGGCCGAAACCGCCAAAGACATCATGGGTCTTGACGGTAAAACCGGCGGATTCCAGCGTCGTGACGGCTTTTTCCACGCCCATGCCAATCACGGACGGGATCTGGACGTACTCCGGTCCTTGCGAAAGATTTACCGTCACGGTGCTGCCATATGGGACGGTGCCCTGAGCTGGATCCTGGAGTGCGATGAGGTCTTTTTCGACCGTCGAGGAATGGACGGCTTCACCTGCCTCAAGCTCCAGGCCAACCGCCTCAAGCTTCTCCTTGGCCGCCTCCTTGCCAAGGCCGATGACCGAGGGAATGCTGACCGGAGCATGTCCCTTTGAAATGGCAAGGGTGATGATGTTCTTCCTCGGCAATTTCTCGCCGGCGGCCGGGGTGGAACTGATGACTTCGCCCTCCTTGACCGATTCCGAGTAGGCTTCGGTGGTCTTAATGTCCTCGAAGCCGACCTCGGCCAGGGCCGTGGTGGCCTGCTCAAGGGTTTTCCCGGCAACATCCGGAACCGCAAAAAGCTGCGGCCCTTGTGAAACGATCAGGTCGATTCCCTGGAACTTCATGATGTTTTCGCCGGTTCCAGGTTGCGAATCCACCACCCGGCCGATGGCAATCTCATCGTCGTAGGCGGTGCCTATGCGAACGGGAACGCCTTGGCCGTCCATCTGCGCGACTGCCTGGGACTGGAGCATTCCGGTCAATGACGGGATGCGGATAATTGTTCCGGGGCCGCGGCCGAAGAACCATCCTGCGCCGGCCACCAGAGCGACGACGAGGATCCACATCAGCGTGATGACGAACCTCTGCGTTCCGGTGCGCGGCTGGCGCAAACTGTGGGTGGGCACCTGGGCTTCCTTGCGCCACTTCCTTGCGGCTTGCTTCTGCGCACGCTTCTGGCCACGGACCGACAGCGGAGCTTCATCGGCTTCGCCATGTTCTTCGGTTGATTCCAACTCATCGCCACGGGAGTACACCGACGTCGCGGCAATTCCAGGATCCGAGCCGGGATCAGCCGCACGAGGCGGGGCCAAGGTGGCTTGCGCGTCGCGAAGGTCCAGGACCTCGGTGGCATCGGCGGCGGCAATGACCGTCGTACGATCAGGATCGGCTGGAGCATCGTCTAGTTCGTAGCCGGCCTCTTGCTGTGCAGCGTTCCGCTCCAGCCACAGCTGTTCACGTTCTTCCTCGCGCTCGCGCTGCATCGCATCAAGGCGCTGCTGCAGCGTCGTAGGCATCTGTGCGAATGCTTGCGGTGCGAGATCTTCGATCCCGCCGAGATCCTCGGCACCGACATCCAATTGCGCATCGCTGAGCGTGGAGCGGATCTGGATGATCTCCTCCAGCAGCAATGAGGCATCCTGCGGACGCTTTTCCGGATCCTTCTCGGTGCACCATCGAACGAGTTCATCGAGATCTTCGGCCAAATCGGGAACCAGGTCCGAGGGCGGGGGCATGGGGGAGTCCAGATGATGTTTCATCAATGCGGCTGCATTGGTTTCGGTATACGGCAATTGCCCCGTCAGCATCTGATAGATCATGATGCCCAGGGCATAGATGTCGCTGCGCGAATCGGCTGGCGAGCCTGAAACCAGTTCAGGAGAAACATGGGACAGCGTTGCCACGAGCGTCGCCGACTGGGTATGGGCGCTCGCGGCACGGGCCAAGCCGAAGTCGGTGACTTTGACTTCACCGGTATCGGAGAGCAGCACGTTGGCCGGTTTCATGTCCCGGTGGATGATGCCCTCGCTGTGCGCGGCGCTGAGACCGCGGCAAATCTGCTCAAGGACGCTGAGGGCCTGGCGCGGTGTAAAACGCCCGCGTTCCTCTATGACCTGTTCGAGATTGCGCCCGCGAACATATTCCATCACGAGGTACACCAGATTGTCGCTCACGTTGTGATCTCGGATTGAAACCACATTCGGATGGGTGATATTCGCGGCGATGACAGCTTCAGATTCGAATCGTTCACGAACCGTGGACTCGCTGGCGAAGTTGTCATTCAAGATCTTCACGACAACGGCTCGGTGCAACCGCTTGTCCACGCTGCGGTAGATCCGTGACATGCCACCCAGAGCGAGCAGATGGTCGAGCCGGTAGCGGCCATCCAGCGTCTTGCCCAGGTTCGGGTCGGTCAGGGCCGGGCTCATTTTGCGGACGCACCTGCCTGAACGGTGCGCGCGAAGCGGGCCAGAGTCACTAACGGATCCTTTCGAACATGAATACTACTTTTAATGTACCTAGGTGAGCTGACAATTTGCCGTTTAAACTCGAAATCCGCCAGTGGTGTTGACCGCTGACGGATTTCGTATAGCGTCTCGGGTTGCGAGAATTACCTCGAGCGCAGCTCAATTAGGAAGCGCGGCGAGCTCGTGCTGCGCGACGCTTCAAGGCACGGCGCTCATCTTCGCTCATGCCGCCCCATACCCCTGCGTCCTGGCCGGACTCAATGGCCCACTGCAGGCAGGTTTCGGTTACTTCACATCGACGGCAGACGCTCTTGGCCTCTTCGATCTGCAACAGGGCCGGACCGGTGTTTCCCACTGGGAAAAACAGTTCCGGGTCCTTTTCCAGACACGCCGCGCGGCTACGCCAATCCATGCTTATTGATGCTCCTTGAAATCTGAGAGGGTCTGAAACGCCAACGGCAATCAACACACAGGCAACAACGACCTAGGAGTGAAATGAATTCCTGGTTGCCTAGTGGTTAACTTCTGGCGTTTCGAAAGGTCGGTGAAGTCCATTCGGGCACTTCGTTTAACCAACCACATAAGGTTTTCATGTAACGCGGAAGTAAACAAGAGTCACGGAAGTGAAAAGTTGCTGAATGCCTGAGGGCTTTCTCACATGGCATTTGGCACCTGGATCCGCTAGTTATCGGTGGTGTGGCGCGAACAACAGCGAAAGTCAATTGTTGCGGTTTGAGTTCCCGTAGAAGGTCAACGAAAATTGTTGATGTGAGCAACGAAAATACAACCTCGTCCCGCCCAACCAGTGTTTTCGTGGTTGCCGCGCTGGTCCTGATTGAAGCACTGGCCACCCTGGCGTACGCCATCAGCTACATGCTGAACCTGGATGCCAATGGAACAGTCAACATGGGCGGGCAGCTATTCATGCTGGCTCTTTGCTTGCTGCTTGCTGTTTGGCACGGCTCGGTTGCCATTAACTTCTTCAAGGGAAAAGCGTTCACTCGTGCTCCGATTATCGTTTGGCAACTATTCCAGCTCATCCTCTCCGTTTCGTTCCTGAGCTCCGACATCCCGATGGTGACGGCCGCGGCGGTCCTGTCCATTGTGATCGCGGGAACTACTGTGGTGATGCTCTTCGCCCCGAAGACGACCGCATTCCTCGGAGACCGGCCGAATCGCTGAAAGCCCGCCAGATAATTCGTACGGAATGTGAATCACACGAGGGTTGCCTCGTTTAGAGATGATGGCGGCCCAATAATCCTTGAACCCTTGGTCAATCTCCGGGTGGATCGGCGGCCAGTTCATCGGTTGAAGATCCTGCGGATGATGGGCTTCGACAACAATCACCTGGCGATCATCTAGCCCATTGACGCTCATTCCCAAGTCGTAGGCGATCCTGTTGGACGGTGGAACGAATAGCACGACACCGATCCCACTGGACTTCAGTGCCTCAATGATCGGCGGCAGGCGCGAATCACTAGTGGTTTCCAAGTACACGCAGAGCAATTCCTGCCGGTCCCCGGATGAGGCGTCATCGAGAGCCCGGACGAACCGATCCAAGTCCGACAAGCCGCAAATATGCATGGCGTTCCAGCGCCCAGCGAGCACATCGCTCAACTGCCCGCGCTGTAGCGTATCGGGACAGAGCACAATGGCTAGTTGCCCTGCTGGTCGAGGCACGGCTTCACCATCAAAGGGCGAGAATCCCAGAAAAGTTTCCGGGCGCAGCGCAGATCCTGCAAAGATCTCTCTGGCCGTTGGCCGGACCGGCCAGGCGCTATCGGCGACGCCAGCCGAATGTGCGTGGGTGAGTTGGAAGACTTGCGGCGGTTGCCCGGAACTTAGTTTGACTCCGCGGCCAGGCAGCGGAGAACAAGCCGGAATCTTGGGCCAGATCATCTTCAACGACTCGGTGGCGTTGAATGGGAAAAACCATTGCTCGGTGCAAAGACCAGTGGACTTCAAGGCATTCTGGTCCCGGTCGACGGAACAAAGAACCATTGGCGATTCAGGCCCGCCGAAGCGCAATAGCGTACCGAGTGCTTCATCCAAGCGTTGAAAATGCTGGGGGTGGATGTTGGACTGCAACTGGGTGAGTGAATGTACAAGAATGATCAATGCCGGATCCTTCGGCATGGATTCCACGAAGTCGACAGCTTCGAAGAAGTCGTAGGGATCTTCACCGGTGACGACTTTGAGGTTCTTGGCGGCATCAGGAACTGGTGATGGACCGAAGCACAATATTTTTCTTGTCGAATCGGCAAGGGAAGCAAATAGCGCGCGTGCACCGGCTTCAGGCAGGCCGCAGATCAACGTTGATCGTGAACGGGCAGGGTCGAGGACCAGCGGCTCGAGCCGGGCCAGATGCAGGTTATCTGCAATACCGCAGCAGATAGCCCCGCGCTCCTTCCCCTCCCAAGACGGCGGCGAAGGCCATGGTTCTGATGGCAATGGCAACGCCGGGGCAAAACCGGATGCCGGCAGCTCCGTACCTGACCATCGTGAAGAAAGCTCGGAGGCACGGTCGCGCAATGGATCTCCGGTTGCTGATGCAACGCTCTTCTCGAATTGGCACAGGGGAAGCAAGGTGAGATCTTGGCGATTCCGCTCGAATAATTCGCCGTGCAGAGGTGGCTCGATGGCCAGATGGAATTGCAGGCACCGAGTTGGCTTGGAAGCACTCTTGATGATCGCCTGGCCAGGGAAGAGGAATTTGGATGCTTGGACGGAGCCAACCAGTTCGATCGATTCGCCTGGGTCGTTGACCCTCAAGGCGATTGTCGTGTTCAAGTTCGCCTTGGTTTGCCCGGTCAAGGCGCCAGCCGGTCGTTGCGTACTGAGAATCAGGTGGATACCGAGAGCCCGGCCTACCGCAGCCAAGCGATCAATTCTGGCGCTGGCTTGAGGCAGGGTTTCGATGAAGACGCGGAATTCGTCAATGACGACTACCAAGCGAGGCAGGACTGGGCCTGGTTCAGCGAGATCTTGATATTCGGCAATGTCGCTGCAACCGTGATCCGCCAAAAGCTCTTCGCGCCGATGCACTTCATGCTCCAATTGCTCTAACGTACGCTGAGCCGCGGCTTCATCAAGGTCGCTTGCGAAGAGCTGGACGTGGGGCAAGCCTGCATAAACACCGAGCCCAGCTCCACCCTTGAAATCAATGAGCACGAGAGCGAGCTGAGCCGGCGAATAGTTGCAGGAAAAATCTGCGATGATGCGCCGGAGCGCTTCTGACTTGCCCGAGCCGGTCGTGCCGCATACCAGTACGTGCGGACCGTCCTCGTGAAGGTCGAGGAACACGTCCTCTTGCTGGTCATCCAGACCCAGAAGCGCGCGTAGGCACCGGGAGCCAGATGGCCTTGAGTCTGGATTCTCTGTTGCTGCTTTCTTAGGCAGCTGCACATATTGCTGCACCATCTTGTCGAACCGAGCGAGGCTCAGCGTGCCCAGGCTCTGAAGAACTAGCCGTTCGTCGGGCAAATGCGCACAGACGGGGCTTGGAACAATCCAATTCTCCACAGACTCGGACAGTACCGGCGAAATGCCCAGCACCAGTGTGCCGGATATGGGCTGCGGTGATTGGGCAGTGACGTACAGCGTGGCCAGACCGGCTTCCTCTTTCCTGAGGAAGCTCGATTCATCGGAATCGGACAGATGGGACATGCAGACGTTGTTCATCAAGAGCAATGACGCAGGAAGACAGCGAATACTGGGATCGATCACCAGCCGTAGCTGGCCGGCATGTATAGCCGGGAGGTAACGCGCAAGAACTGCGGCGAGAATCGATCCCGCACTTTGCCCTTGCACAGTCTTCAATTGCCAGACGCCCGGGGTGCTTGGGAAGAACACCGGACCAAACCAGGGCGCATCCGTCTTCGTCTTTCTGAGGCCTCGAAATATCTTGCGCACGCCCGTGGAAGAAGGACGAGAGAATTCTTGGGGAGACCACAGGCCCTCGCCCCAAACCAAGGGTGGTATCCGATTACAGGACAGGCCCAAAGACGAAGCATCCAGTCCAGCTACGAACGCTTCGCCAAGGTCCGGGGAGTATCTCGTTCTTGCGGCGATCGCGAACGCCCGCTGCTCTTGCATTTCGCTTTTCCACCGACGCCGTTCCACCACCAGCTGACCCGCAGGTACCAGCCCCATCAGGGCAGAAACGCCGCTCAAGACCAGGAAGAGCATTGAACCGGTAACCACGGCAAGCAAGACGCCGGAAATGATCGGAACAAATGCGGCTAAGGCCAATGCAATCAATCGGGACAGTTCGGGCTTTGAAGGTGCCTGGATTTCCAACTGTTCGGAGGAGACCAGATGACCGGAGTCGGCAGCTAATGGATCGCCTACGGCGAATTCGGTGTTGCCTAGCCGGAAGCGTGACCCCTGCTCCAGCTCGACGGACTGGCGGTGGCTTCCATCTGGCATGGCAATTTCTTGCTCGGCACACGCGTGCAGGTGCAAGCCCTGTGCTGTCACGATGACCTTCGCATGATTCCTGGAAACCAGCGGATCTTCCAACCAGAGCGGGGCAGTTCGGCCGATGACATGCTCTCCCTTCGTGAGCGGAATCCAGGCACCAGCGTCGGGGCCGCGAAGCACTAGCAGCTTGAGGCGCGAAGCAGCGGTGCCTGAGACGAGAGCGGGCTGGGGCAGTTCATGGAGCACGAGGCGATCGGCAGCAGACAGAATCTCCAATTCTTCTATCCGCGTTGCTCCCGCAAACCATCGATGGTCCGGGAAGTTCCGCTGCAGGAGCGCGGCGAGCTGCTCGCCCGAGATTCGCCCGGACATGACAAGTTCGAATTGTCTCGGATGCTGGAATTTTCGGGAAACCAGAAGCAATTCATAGCGGACCATGAGCCCTCCTGAAGGTGATGGAAAGTAGCCTTTCCCATCAAAACCAGCAATTTGGTCGGCATCGGGAAATATAAATCCCATTGTGGAGAGAGAATTAAGAACTATCCACAACTGCAGCAACCTCTTGAAAGCGGTCTCCGCTGCAGATAGCATCCCTTGTCATACGAATAGGTATGCTGCACCGACGACGCGCTCGCCGATGGTCCCCGACTTCGGGATCCTCCAACAGGAAAGCCAAAGGAGCCAGTGGTGGATGCGCTGTCCATTGTCGAAGACGAAGTACGTGAGCTGGTCCGGCGTCGCGGATTGGACCCAGCCAAGCAGCCAGCGATGATCCGGGCCTTAATCGATGAAGTCATCCGAGACTACGACGAACGCGCATTGCTTGGAGCTGTGCCTTCACTTGGATCGCTAGAGGCCGCCCAACGTTCAGTTTTCGACAACGTGTCCGGTTTTGGACCATTGCAACCCCTGCTGGATGATCCTTCTGTCGAGGAAATTTGGGTCAATTCACCGCATCAAATTTTTTGCGCAAGGGGCGGCCAAAGCGAACTGACCCACATCCGCATGGAATCGGCCGAAATTGCAGCCCTGGTAGAACGGATGCTCAAGTCCTCTGGCAGGCGCCTGGATCTTTCCCAACCATTCGTCGACTGCCAGTTGCCCGACGGATCTCGTCTGCACGTCGTGATTCCGGATATCACCCACGAGCATTGGGCCATCAACATTCGCAAGTTCATAGCACGCGCAGGAAAGCTCGAAGACCTGGTCGAGCTCGGATCATTGAGCGAACAAGCGGCGAGATTCCTTTCCACCGCCATCGGCGCAGGTCTTAATGTCATCGTGACTGGCCCTACCCAGGCCGGAAAAACCACAATGCTCAACTGCCTGGCATCAGCGATCGGCCCCAGGGAACGAATCATCACCATCGAGGAAATTTTCGAGCTCAATCTCTCGCTACGGGATGTCGTTGCGATGCAAACACGTCTCGCCAATCTTGAAGGAACTGGCGAAATCACCATGCGCCGATTGGTCAAGGAAGCTCTGCGCATGCGCCCTGAACGCATCATTGTCGGCGAGGTTCGCGAGGCAGAGTCCTTGGATATGCTGATTGCGTTGAACTCGGGAATCGCGGGGCTGTGCACCTTGCATGCGAATTCTGCCCGTGACGCGATCACGAAAATTTGCACCTTGCCTCTGCTTGCCGGACCGAACATCACCAGCGACTTCACCATCAAGACGGTAGCCGCATGCATTGACCTAGTTGTCCATTGCGTACGAAGCCCCCAGGGCCATCGCTACGTCAACGAAATTCTCAGTGTGCGCAATCGCGTGGAGGAGGGGCAAATTGAGTCCTCGACGCTTTTCGAACGGCAGGCCGATCGCCTGCAACCGGCCAGGGGTGCTGATTGGTCGCATGAAAAGTTCGATGTAGCTGGCATCAATATTGCCGAACTGATGGCGGTGTAGCGGTGGTTGCTTTCTTTGCTCTCCTCGGCGGGCTGGGCATTGCCCTCATGGTTGACTGGTTGCTGTTTGCCCCGTGGGAGAAATCGCCTAAACGCAGCTCGGCGATCAAGAACGCATTGCTCCATGCGGGCATGAGCAATCTGGCGCCGGCAAAATTCATCGCAATTTGCGCGGTCTGCGGGCTGACTTTCGCGTTGGTGACCTTGGGACTCACCGCTTCGTGGCTCTTCGCCGTCGTGTTTTGCCTCTTTGGGTCATTTGCACCATGGGTTTATCTGCGCCATCAGGCAGCTAAACGCCACGCGGCGTTGCAAGAGCAATGGCCCGAAGTGGTTGACCACTTGCGAAGCGCCATCCGGGCAGGTCTCTCGCTTCCTGAAGCCTTGAGCCAGTTGGCAGTTGTGGGACCGGACGTATTGCGGCCTCTATTCCGGGACTTCGCCTTGGACTATCGAGCCACCGCGAACTTCTCTGTGGCACTGGACCAGCTGGGCGAACGATTGGCAGACCCGGTAGCTGACAAAATTCTCACGACATTGCGCATCACCCGTGAGGTCGGAGGCACCGACTTGGGCCATACGCTCACAACGTTGTCGGCGTTCCTGCGAGATGACGTGAGAACACGAGGAGAACTCGCGGCCAGGCAATCATGGATTGTTTCAGCAGCACGTCTGGCCGTTGCGGCGCCGTGGATCTTGCTGCTGGTCCTGGGCACCCAGGAAGCTGCGAAAGATGCGTATATGACATTCGGGGGAGTGATCGTGCTCGGCCTCGGCGTGGTGGTTTCGTTCGTCTGCTATCGAATCATGCTCCGGCTCGGTACCTTGCCGGTAGAAGAACGAGTGCTGGCATGAGCAGCTATACGTCATGGGCGGCGCTTTGCGGTTTGGGACTTGGTCTGGGTCTATGGCTGGTCTTCGTGAACCTGCCGGGCTGGCGCAGAATGGCCTTCGCTGATCGTATTGCGCCGCACGTCCGTGTTGGCGTTCGAAGCTCGCGCATGCTTGAAGACTCCTGGCACTCGGACTCCGGGCACTCGGCTTTGGGCCAGCTAGCTGCCCCCATGCTGCAACAAATCAAGAAGCTGGCTAGCTTGCACAGTCCTTCTGCCGGTACGCTCCGGAAGCGCCTGAACGCTGCAGGATTGGACATGAGCCTCGTTGACTATCGGTCCCAGGAAATCGTTTATGCTTTGGCTGGTTTGGTAGCAGGTTCTGCATTCATGGCTCTTGCTGCCGTCCAGTATCACGTTTCTTTGTTCTTGTCAGTGCTGGTTGTCATTGGTTTCGGAATTTCGGGCTACGCCTTGCGTGGTTGGTGGCTTGGCGAACAAATCCACCGGCGGTCTAGAAAAATACTGACTCAATTCCCCACCGTGGCCGAGGTGCTGGCGCTAACTGTCGGCGCGGGCGAATCCACAACGGGAGCAATCGAGAGAATCTCGCGAATCTGCCATGGAGTGATCGGCGAGGAATTCACGAAGACCTTGAACGACATTCACGCAGGTACGCCGATGGTCCAAGCTATGCAGAATATGTCTGACCGGATGCAAGTCGGGGCGATGACGCGCTTTGTCGATGCGATCGTTGTTGCCACAGAGCGGGGCACGCCCTTGGCACAGGTGCTCAGAGACCAGGCGCAGGATGTTCGCGATGCGTCGAAACGCGAACTGATGGAAGTTGCCGGAAAACGTGAAATTTCCATGCTCATCCCGGTGGTATTCGGCATTCTGCCGCTCACGATCGTTTTTGCCGTATTCCCCGGCCTAGCGTTATTGGAGATGAGCTACTGAACGGTGCATAGAAAATCTTGAACCTCTCACTTTGAATTCTTTTAGCACGTTGGAAGGGCTGTCATGAACCACGTACAACAAATGATGCTCAAACTGGCAATGCAGATCATCGCGGCCGGTGAACTACTCATTCATATGCTTTTTCCGAAACTCAGGGATAGCAGAGGCGACGTTCCGGGGTGGGTCATGATCACGCTCATGACTAAGACCTAATTGCTCCTACCATCTGACAAGGCGTCTTCTTCCCAGCGAGCAATAATCCGCACCTCAGCACGAGGGCGCCCAGGCTTCACCACGATCCTCGCCACCACCCTGGCCAGCAGCTCCCGCTTCACCTCAGCCGGCATCTCGCCCCACTGCGACATCAAATCAGGTGGCAGCCTAACCGGCTCCGCACGGGCCTCAACCCGGCAAGCCATCAACTGATCCTCCAGAGCCCCCTTCTCACCGAGCCACTGATCACGCATCCGCTCATACACTTCCTGCGGCACCGTCCCATCCACCAGCTTCTCGGTCAGCCCTTCCAGCCGGGCCTCAACCTTCATCAGCGCTCGCCGGAGGTGCGGTGTAGGGTCTGTAGTTTTCGGGGCGGTTGGTGCGTTGTCGGCTGCTTGGTTGATTTCTTCGGCGAGGTTCGTGAGCCAGGGGAGTAGCGTGGTTTCGATTGTGCTGTTCATGACGTAGCCGCCTGGGTGGAGTTTCCATTGCGCGGCACCGCTGCAGCGATATTTGAGGGTGCGGTCGGATCCGAAGAGGCCGGCGTACATGCCGTGTCCGCAGAGCTCACAGAAGATCAAGCCTGTGTAAGGATATTTACCTTTGGTGCTGGAGCGGATGACCCTGCGGCTTTTGCGGCGGACTTGGTATTGTTCCCATACTTCTTCGGTGATCAGTGGCTCGTGGATCCCTTGGTGGACTTCGCCCCTGGCCGTGAAGCGTCCACTTGCAAAGGGGTTGTCCATGACTCGGCGGACCGTATGTGGTGACCATCGATCAGGCTTGGGTCCTGTGTAGCCGGCACCCGGAAGCGTTGGGCCTTGGTTGAGGTAGTCGGTGATTTCGTAGAAGGACGATCCAATGATGTACTTCCGGTAGCACTCCTGCAGGATTGGCCCTTCGACGGGGTGCGGTGTGAAGCCCGTGGCCCGGTCGTATTCGTAGCCGAAGCGTTTCTTGCCGGTAGCTGGTATCCCTTGCTCGACTCGTCGCCTGTGGGCTTCTTTCCAGGTGTCTCCGATGCGCTCTGATTCGAATGCTGCGAACTCGGCCAGCATGCCGCGGGCGAAGCGCCCGGTGGACGTGCTCACGTCGACCTGCTCAGTCGCGGATTCGATACGTCCGCCGGCGGCTTCAACCTTATCGATAGCCACGGCCCAGTCCAGGCGTGCGCGTGAGAGTCGCGACCATTTCCAGAGGATGATGACTTCGGCTTGCTGGTCTTCGATCATCTTCATGACGCGCAGCACTGCCGGGCGTTTCCATGTTCGTCCGCTGATCCCGTGATCGGACTCTACTCCGACAACGACATAGCCTGCCTGCACGGCGTAACGGCGGCCTGCGTCCTCTTGAAGCTCAAGGCTAATGGAATCTTCCTTGGCCACGGATTGGCGCAGGTAGAGGACCGCCCTCGGCCGATGTGTCTTGCTCATTTGAGTTTGCCTCCTGGCCGCGGCCGGGTGAGTTCGTCGAGTCGTCCGATCAGGAGTCGGAGCAGGTTGTCGTCTTCTTCGGTGGGCACTCTTGGCGTGCAGCCGAATGCGCCTGGTGGCAGCTCGGTAAGGGTGGTTTCTTCCGGAGTGGTATTCGAGTTGTTCACAATGTCTCCTGTGGATATCAGATGTTTATTCGAGTGTGCGCCTGCAGTGATTCATGGCAGGAGCGATGCTGCTCGTTGTTGATAAGCCTGGGGATTCAGGCGATGTGATCTGATGGTGGCCAGAGTGTCTGGATCTGGTCGCCGTCCAGCGTGGCCAGCCGGTCCAGGAGTACTTGCTCGGTGACGCCGAGTTCCTCGGCCATCTCGATCGGGCACCGGGACCAGCCGGCGACTGCCCGCAGGTTCTCGAAGTTGACAAGGAAGCGCGCCACTTCAAGGCAGACTTGCCGTTCGATGGCTGGAGCCTGGCAGCCGTCATGGCCGTGTTGGATATGGATTGCCTCGTGCGCCAGGAAGCAGCGCCGCTCATTAGTCGTGAGAGTCGGGTCAATCCAAATGCGACGGCCATCGGTGGCCGCGACTATGTCCGGGTACGGACGGTTCCAAATAATAATGACGTGCGCGAGTGAGCGCAGCATGCCCCATACATTCTGCATTCTTCGAATATATGTTCGAGTAAAGTAATTCACACAATGTGACGCACTGAAAAGCTATTCTGTCTGAGTGGGGTGCTAGGAAATCATCTGCAATAGATTCTCAGGCGCGTCCGAAGCGTCAAGATCAAGCACGTGAGCATTCTTCTCAACGGGTCTTAGTAAGTCATCAATGTGCGACTCTTCGGCCCGGCTTAATGGGAGTAGCGCGATGATCCTTGTTGAAACGCCCATACGGTCAATTGCATCCATACGGGTGCGGAGGTGAGAAATAGCTAGTTCATTCGGGCTGAGTGCTTCCAATGTCACTCGGCTTTCGGTGCCGAGCCCAAAATCGAATGGAATATTGACTTCAGGCGTGTTGGCATACCAGCGGCCAGGCAAGTGTATTCGCTCATGAACCTCCACATGGGCATCAGCGAAGAGGCGCTTGGCGAGATCAAAGGGTGCCTGAGGGTGCCTATCTGGGACTGACACCATCTCTCCGAACAGGCGGTCAGCTAGGAATCTAGGATCGCCCTCTACCTCAAGAATTGTTCCAGCGGGGATGACGCTGAAGTTCGAAGGACGTTTCCTTGGAAGTGACAGTACATCTTCCCATTGGCCTGCGTGCGCCTTCCTCGAAAAATAGCCTACCCAGGATTCGTAGGTTGATTTCGAGACCCCTAAGCTGCGTAGATGGTGGCCATTTAGGTTCCCATTTGCATCCATGCCACGGAAGCGAAGTTGCCAAGTGCTTCCGCAATTCACTACAACGCCAATATTACGAGGCTCGTGCCGACGCAGGTCGGCAGTCAGTTGGACAAGGAACCAGTCCGCTTGCATGGATCCTCCTTACAAGGATTCGATCCGTCGTCATCCGACGCCATTGGCCACACACTGAATAGATCGTTGGCATGTACCTTATACGTTTGGGTGGACAGGTAAGAAATATCCTGCGCTCGGGAAGTTAGGAAACGGCGATATTGATCAGCTCGGGCGCGACTGGATAGTCCTCTCTGAACTGCGGCATCACAGGCTGAGTTGATCCACCTCTTCCCGTGAGAGCGAATGAGGTCAATCCAAGGTTGCATCAAATCGGGCTGGGGTGGGGCTTCCCTGTAAACTTGGGAACAATGAACTAGACCAGTGCAATTCTTGAGTGCGTCTGGTAGACGGGGGTCTACTCCGTTGAAGCACTGCTCGTGATCAATGGCCCAGAGGCCCACGTCTGGAGTCCAGATGAGATTCACATCCGTGCGATCAATATTTAGCAACCACGCATCGAATACTGCGATGCCGGCATAAATATGAGGCTCTGCAACACTGAGCTCAAGTGGATTGGGTGGAGCGGAGACTTCACCATGCGCGCCGATAATAGCAGTTGCCCAGGCTTTGGCATTGCGCTGGATAGTTGCTAATTCACCGAAGGGGACAGGGATGCCCATTGAGTGAGCTAAGCGCGCAGCCATGTATTCGTGAAGGACAACCGGGTGGTCTGCGTCCTCATCTGACTTCACGAAGACATTTGCTTTACCTTGTTGCAGGTCCTTTGAACCCAGCTCACTTGCTATGAGTTCATAGACAGCTAATCCAGGGAGTCCGCGCCTAGCCATTAGTCGTCGCCCCCTAATGCATTTGGCTCGCGCTCGCCGGTTTCTTCGTCCAGTTGCTCGCGCTTGGTCTTCACCTTTGGGTGCGCTGCGAGTCGCTCGCGTGGAGGTACTGGGATGCTCCTGGCTTCCTCGCCGTGGAGTTCTGTGATGCCATACCCTGGCGCGGTCTTCTGTCCAGGGCGAGCGTTACCCTCGGACGCCACCGTTCGCAGATGCGGGCCTGTTGAGTCGGGGTTGTCGCGTTCTGGTTGTCCATTGCTTCCGCTTTCGTCGTCGCGCATGGCACCGATGACGGATAAGAGAATCCGCTGGTCGCGTGCGCTCACTTCACTTGAAGTGCGAACGAAATCCGTCAAAGCTACACGTTCCTGGCTGCCATCGTTGGCGACGCCCATGGAGTCCAGGATCGCTGTAGCGACTCGGGCTTCGGGAACCTTGAGTACTTTGGCGAGCATCTTGATCGTCTCGCCCTTCATGCTCGTAATCGGTTCATCCTTGAGCCGGCCGAAATTAGAGTGGCTCATTTTGAAGCCCAGCTGGTCGGCCCGTGAGGACAAGCCTCGAAGCGACCACTCGTTGCGGTCCATGACTTCTTGGATCAGCTCACCAAGTGGGTGGATTTCGTTCACGGAACAACCTTGGGCTAGATGCAAAGGGCAAATCAAGCAGGGCGGACACTGCCTGTAACGCCACACTGGACACAAGAAATTTACCATTTTTAGGACAGTGATGCCCGAGTCCGCGCGGATACGGGAAGGAAATGCGAATCAATGGTGGACACTAGGGCAATTCTCAAGTATCGTTTTACTGGACACGGCGTAACAGAAGGCGGTACAGTGAACATTGTCAAACATCCCCGAGTAGCAGGAGGTCTCTGGATGGAACTCCGAGACAGGAAGATGCTCCAGCGGCTCATGATCGTCCAAGAAGTCTCCAATCGAGGACTGGCGAAAGCTGCGGGATGGAAGTCCCATAGCTACATGAATCGCTTGGTGAACGGTGAAGTGAAGACTTTGGAACCTGAACCAGCTTTGCGCATTGCGAAGTTCTTGGGCGTTGGAGTCGAAGACCTTTTTTTGACTCATGTGTCAGATTTTGCGGAACACGATGTTTCTCAGAAAAAGACGGCATGAGAAGAAGAAGGCAAATAAAAAGCCCTCAGCAGGTGCAACTGCTGAGGGCGACGAAACCAAAACTAACCACTAAGAAAGGCGTGATTTCAATGTCCAGTGTATCGAACACCGCTGGTAACTCACAGGTCGAGGTTCGGCCTTCGCGGGAGCAGTGCCTGCGTGAAGCTGCTGGTGTCTATGCCAGCTGGCGAGCAGAGTTCAATGCCCAGGCAGTCGCAGCATGAGCAAGGCTGAAGGCAGAGTGCTGATCATCCCACGCGGGCAGCATAACCATTCGGCGAAGCTGACTGCTTTCTGGGATAGCGAATCGAAAGCGGACCGTGCCCGCCAGGTCAAGAAGGCCGCGACGGCTTGGGGACGCGATAAGTATCGGGGCAACAGCGTGTTTGTGGATACTGCGTCCATCGCTAAGGAAGGCGACGATGGCGCCGGGGCGCTGTTCGTGAACGGCATCGAGTACGCGAAGGTCACCAGCTTCCTGCACGTCCTGAAGCCCGTGGACGCCGCCTCACTGTTCGACGGTGGCGCACGATGACCGCCGGCAAGGTTTATCAGCTGGCCCAGCGCCGCATGTGGATCATGTGGATCCCCCTGGTGGCCGTCCTGGTTGCTGCGGTCCTCGTGGCCAACTACCAGCCTAACGGACTGGCCACGCTGCTGCTGATGTTCACCGGGATCGCCGCGTTCTTCGCGGTGGTCGATTGGGTGAACGCCGAAATCCGGGCACACCGGATCATGCGCGCTGACGCTGAGCTGCTGCCGGCAAGCCACTAACTTTTTTCTGACTTTCACATCTTTGGAGGGGACTCGTGTCTCAAAAACCAGGGCAGCTGAAGATGCTGCCGATCAATGCGATCCATCCGGATCCTAAGAACCCTCGCACCGACATGGGCGATATTGACCAGCTGGCTCACGAGTTGAAGTCCGTCGGCCAGATGGACGCCATTACCGTCTACCCGCACCCGGAGCGCGAGAGTGACTACAAGATCCAGGGTGGTCACCGCCGTCACGCGGCCGCACTGCGCGCCGGCCTGACTGAGCTCAAGTGCGAGGTCGTGCCGGCGCCAGCGAACGCAGATATGGCTCTGTTCACCGAAGCGCTGTCTACGGGCACCAACCACTTGCCGCTCGACCACTTGGGGCAGTCGCAGGCCCTGCAGGGGTTGCTCACGGAGGGCAAGACCGAGGCGTGGATCGCCAAGAACTTCAATATCGACAAGGCCGAGGTGAAGCCACGCGCTCGCCTGGCCAGCCAGCCGAAGGTCGCGAAACTGCACGAACGCGGAACCATTGACCTGCTCACCGCCGCGGACATCCTGGATGTGGAGACCGAGACCGGCGACGGCAGCCTATTCGAGAGCGTTGTCGATGATCTGGAATCTTCTCGCTGGAAGCAGGATCAGCACGACGTCACCAGACTGATCGAGCAGAAGAAGGCGAATGCGAAGCGCAACGTGCTGCGCGTGGAGCTGACCGGCCAGGGTGCTGTCGAGATTGATTCCGAGAACCGCTACAGCGGCAGGTGGTCCAAGACCGATGCGGTGCTGTCCGTCGAGGAACACATCGCGGCCGGGCACCAATTCGATGTGAGCACTCCGGAGACGGTGAACTGGTGGGCCAAGGCCAAGATGAAGGCCAAGCAAGTTTCGCCTGAGCGTAAGGCCGAATTGGAACTGGTTCGCCGGCTGAACGGCACGTTGCCGACTTCGAAGGTTGCGCGCCAGCAATTCGTTGTCTCGAAGATCCAGGACAAGAAGGCACTCTCCGATGCCGAGGACCGCGAGTTGTTCGCTGACGTTGTATTCGCCAGTGACTCGTTGACTGAAGCGCGTAAACGGTTGGTCGCGCAGGCCATCAATTTGCCGTACCCGGAGCCAGAGGGTGACGAGAGCGAGTACTCAGAACCGGTGAGAACGCGTCGCTCGATCTGGGAAGAGCAGGCCTTTGAACTCGTATACAAGATGACCTTGGGCCAGCAGGTGCGCCTGTACGCGTGGCTGCAGGCCGCAGATGCCGAGGACATGTCTCACAAATTCAACCTGTATCAGCGGGATTCTTGGGAGAAAGCTGCCCGGTGGAAGCCGATGGCTACCTGGTATCAGAGGCTGATCAAACTCTTTGGGTACATCCCGGACCGCGACGAGGTCGATGCGATGCGTCTGGCTGCAAGCCAAGACCAGCAGGGCAGCCAGGGGTTGGATGTTGATCTGCCTGTGGGTGCCGAGGTGACTTGCGCGGGCTGTGGCCAGCACCAGGTGATCGCGGCCGACGCGTCCACCCCCTGCCCGACCTGCGATGGCGGTGACGCCTGATGCCGGTGGTCCAGAGAATCGACGTCATGCTGGCCCCGGGGTCCGACATCGACGAGATCACACCGGAGGTGATCGGCCGGCTCAAGTGCCAGGCCGCGCATCCTTCCACAGCGACCTTGCCAACCGCGCTGCGCGTGGTGGACATCAAGCGTGGATACCAGCAGATCCAGCCCGGGTGGAAGTACTGGACGGACTACCCGCGAGCCACGATCAGGCCGGTGCCAGGCATAGCCGAGGGCGAAACCTTGTGGGTCGCGACCCTCTGGTTTATCCCGGGCAAGCCGGTTCTGGTCAACGGAGTGCAGGTCTCGCGCACTTCGCCGAACCGCGACGAGCTGTTCTGGTGGGCGCAGCGCACCGTGGAGGAGTTCAAGAGCATCAGCGACTTCTTCACAACAGGCCAGCTCGGCAGCGAGCGCATGCGATGGGCCCCGCAATGGTGAACAGGCGCATCCCATCGATGATCCAGCAGGCTCCAGATAAGTCCAGTGATCCGAATGCGTGGATGGATCAGGCCGCGTGCGCGGACATGGCCAAGACGTGGGACTTCCGCAAGGACGGGGACCCGTTCTATCCGATCAGCTCGGCGCCGTTCGCTGCGAAACCGGGCAAGAAGATCTGCGAGGGCTGCCCGGTCGTCAGTATCTGCTACGAGCACGGGCAGAGCAATCCGAACAGCCGGCAGTACGGCACTTTCGGCGGGCTCAGCCAGGAAGAACGACGCACCCGGCGCAAGCTCAAACAGCGCGTCGAAGCAAACCAGAGAAGAACCAGGGAGAAGAGGGCAGCATCATGAAGTTCATCGTTGATATGTACTACTTCCGTGCGGCCTTGGCCTCGGTAAAGACTCACGCATCCAAGGACAAGAAAGACACCGTCGGTAATTCACTGACATTGTCTCTCCGCGAAAACGGGGATCTCTTGGTCTTCGCCGAGAACGGCCTCACCACCGGAATGGCCCGAGTAGAAGTTGACCAAGACGAGTGGGATGGCGAGCTGGGAGAGTTCAGCATGACTCCGGATATCGCCTCAACCGTCATTGCCGCGTTCACGCCGTCCAAGACGGATTGGGAAGTGCGGCTGGAAATCACGGTGACATTCACTGTTGAACGGAAACCTGAAGAAAAGGACATCCAGATCGCGACGATCAACATCCGTCGCCTGGGCCAGCTATTCGGAGGGGACTCATACCGTGTCACCACTCCGGTGCAGGAACGCAAAGACCTGCAAAAGTCGTGGCACACGCTGGCAACCTACGTGCAGGCGAATTCTTCCAAGCTTCCACCGATCGAGTTCGACAGCAAAACCCTCAGCGCGTTCAAGGCTGCAGAAACCGTGTACGGCGTCGGCTGCATGCTCGCGTCTGCCGGCGGAGGGCAAATCTTGGTCATGGTCGGATCGAGATTCATCGGCCTGATGCACGTATCCAAGTTGGAACTCGACAATACGGCCGACAAGAACTTCCGAACCACCAAACGAGCATGGATCGATCACGTGCCGATGCACCTGGCCATCGTCAGCTGAAACCTTGTCAAGAAATTAACAAGTCAACCACCTTGTAAGGAGGACCCAATGAACGACCTGTTCACCTACGCAGCACAGCAAGAATCCGCACGCTCACCGTTCGACCAGATCAAGCGCACCGATGACCAAGGTAACGAGTACTGGTCGGCCCGAGACCTGATGACACTCATGGGGTACAGCACGTGGCAGAATTTCGAAACACCGCTGAACCGGGCCATGACCACCGCCGGAAACCAAGGCCAATTCACAGCCAGCAACTTTAACCGATCGGTTAAAGTTACCGCTGCCGGCAAGATGCCACAGTCAGACTGGCACCTGTCGCGTTTCGCAGCGTACCTGGTCGCCATGAACGGCGATCCGAACAAGCCAGAAGTCGCGGCCGCGCAATCGTACTTCGCGATACAGACCCGCGCCGCGGAGGTGCAGGCACCGTCGGTCAAACCGTCCGGTGCCGAGCTGCTAGCCATGGCGGTGATAGAAGCGCAGGCGATGATCGCGGCGAAGGACCAGCACATCGCGGAGCTGGAGCCGAAAGCGGATTACGTCGATACGTTCGTGGCCGACGAGGATCTGATCACCTTCCGAACGCTGGCATCGGATTTGAAGGTAGGCGAGGGCGAGCTGCGCGCGATCCTCTTGGACCGGAAATGGATCTACAAGCAGGAATCCTCACGCTGGTCGGAGACGGAGCAGCGCAAGAAACCGATCTACCGGTATAGCGCCATGGCCGACAAGAAGAACTACTTTCACGCAGTCCTCGCCCACGATGCGCCACGATTCCGCGGCGAGGTTATGCACACTCTCAAGCTCACCCCCGAAGGTGCGGTCGCCGTGAATCGGCTCATCGCCCAGATGAGAAGATCGGCAGCCGCTCTCCAAAGCCCGAAAGGACCAGCAGCATGAGCGACTTCGACCAGCCACTCGGCGAGGAGCCGCAGGTAGACGAGCGTCCCCGCGTCACCGTGTACGTCAAGCCGTCCGGGAAGGGTCTGCCCGTGTGCCAGGGCTGCAAGACCACGCTCCGCAAGCTCGACGAGGCCGGCATCCAGCACAACAAGATCATCGTCCACGACGACCACCGCGAACTCATTGATGAGCTGAAGCGCGAGGCCACCAGCCTCGGCGTGGCATGCGAAATGCCGTTCGTGCACGTCTACTACCCGGCCACGACCGACGAAACCACCTGGTTCGGGTTCCAACCCGACAAAATCAACGACCTGAAAAAGGAGCTGCAGCCATGAGCAACGAGAACTTCACAGTTTGGGAACTCGGCGAAGACACCGACACGTGGCTTGTCGAAGGAACCTCAGACGCGCACAGCGCAGACGAAGCTGTACGCGGATGGGTCGAAGACCATACCGGGGAGACCATCGAAGCGTTCCAAGACGCGGATGACCTCGTGGAGTTCGAAATCAAGTTCCGTAAGGACTGGTACTGGTTGCCCGGCGGAGATCCGGAGAACCCACTGGACGAAGCCGCCCTGGTCTATCCAAAGGATGGCCAGATGCTGCCGCATGAGACGCCAGTCATCGGTCCGTTCTCGGGGTTCCTGGTGAAGGCATGAGCACCAACCCAGAAAGCCCCATCAGCCAGCTTCTCGCCGGCGCAATCCAAATGCACGAAATGCTCGTCGCATACGTGCAAGCAGGATTCACTCGTGCAGAAGCCATGGAGATCCTCAAAACCATGGTGGCCGAACAAGTTCGGAACGAAAAACGACCCCGATGAGCCAGGCCAACAGAACCCCAGCAGAAATCCAAGCACGCCGCGAAACCCGCACCATCGCACGACACCTGGCACACATCAGCAAAGACGCCTCACCACTCGCCCTCGCTGAACTCCACGGACAACTAGGCCGAGCCATCGCCGAAATCGCCACCACCCGAAAGAAAGAGTCATGAACACCAAGAAAACCACCACCATCACCGCCGCACTCCTAGCCACCATCGCGCTCGCCGGTTGCACCACGAACGCGGACATGGCCAACGAGAACCTGTCGATCGCCGCCGATAACTTCGAAGTGCAGCGCCACATCGTCGGCGTCAACGGCATCACCGGAGAATACGCCTTCGAGGTCGTCGGGAGATGCTCGATCAATGACCAGGGGCACCAGCTGGAAGTCACCTGCAGGCACGGCGAGAACGAATACCGCAAGCACATGATCGGGCTTTCGGACAACACGTTCTACGTGGCCGAGCAGCTTGACGCCATTGATGTGAGTGTCTATCACACACGGATCATCATCAAGCCCGAAACGCTCCTGCCGGAGCTGGAGCTCCAGACGGGAAAGCAGTAGTCATGACTGACCAGGCCCCGCTAAACCCGGACGCGCTTGAAGCGGCTGAGAACGCCTTAGCCCCGCACCATGAGGACTGGGAAGGCTTGCAGATCTACTACACGGAAGCCGCCAAAATCGCCGTGTCCGCTTACCTCGCCGTCGCCCAGCCGGAAGTAACCAGTGATGCTGGATTGCGTGTTGGCTCCCTGATCAAAGACCGCACGGGTCGACGGCTCTGGCGTGTGTGGTGCACAGGAGCTCCAGGGATTATCTGGCGGGACGATGAAGGCATGCCAGCAACACCAGTATTCCCCGCCCGTGTGCTGTACCGCCCGGAGGTGGACGAGTGACCGACTTAGTGAAGCCAAAACGCCCAAGGAGTGATGGGCCAGTATCGCGCCTTGACCCGCTGCGGGACATGGAAGCGATCCAAACCGGCCGACTGAACAATCTGGAGCACATGGGGCTGCACGCCTGCATCAATGTTCCGGGCGAGCCACGACTCTACGGGCGCATCACCTATCTAACCCACCAACTCCATGCCACCGTCGTAGAGCTCACCTGGAACGGTGTCCAGATCAAGCACCGCAGCGACCCCGAACAAGTCATAAGAATCGAGGCCCACCAATGATGATCATGCGAGCCCTCACCGATGACTCAGACAAGATCTACTGCTGCAGAAACCCATACACACTCCGTTGGATCACCCTTCAACGAAGAAACACCATCGCAGACACCAAATACCCTAAAGACGCGCTCGCCGTAGCCAAGGCTCAAGCTCAGAAGCTACCAAAAGCAAGAGAGAAGAACGGAACCGAGAATGTCGTGGTTGAAGCAGTCGGACATCGCCGCGAATCATCCTCTCGTTCTTCGGGTATTGGAGTGGAAGGACTACGACGACCGGCTACTCAATGAGATGTACGGCTGGGTGAACCGCTGCGCGACGATGTCGGCGGCTCACGATATGGACTACATCGTGGAGATTGGTGTTGCTCGCAGTCTGGCGTGGGGCCGGTATGAAGCCTTGCGAGATGCAGCGGTGTTCTGCGGGATCTTCTTCGAGAAAGAAATCACCGAGGAGACCAAAGACGATGAAGGAAATGTCACTGGCAAAGAACAGCGCAAAGTGCTGAAGCTCGTGGAAGAAAAGGACCTCTTCCACATGATTCTTCGTTCCGAGAAGGAATGGGAAGCTCAGCGCCAGTACGACAACCGCAACCCCGAGCGTTCCGGCCCCGTGCGCAAGCGCGACGGCGACGAATGCCGTTGGTGCGGCCGCATCACCAGATGGGACTCAGATCGCAGGTCAGCGCGAATGGGAACCATCGACCACCTCAAGCCAGGCGAAAAGAACGCGAAGGAAGAAGACCGGGTCGTAGCCTGCAAATCATGCAACTCTTCAAGACAGGACGGTGACAACTGGGATAAGGAACTCAGACCCGTGCCGACAAACCCGTACTACAGTACGGCGACGGCAAAGTGGCTGATGGAAAAATGTGGTTTCGACGTCAAACCGACCGAGGAACGCAAGGAAACGAAGACTCCCGCAAAGTCTCCGGCAGGACAGAAGCAGGCTGTCGAACCTCCCACTCGTGGTGAGGATCCGGCCAAGGTGAGCGCAACGGACACCTCCGGCGCCACCGATGCAGCCGTCACTGCTACGGAAAAGACGATCGCGGTCGAGTCACCTGGCGCAACGGATTCACCGGCCCGGGTCTTCAGATCGCACTCAGATCTGGCCGCGTTCCCGAGCGTTGAAGCGATCGAAGCCGAAGATGCCGCTGTTGAACTTCCCGTCAAGGTTGAGGACCCGGCTGCAGATCGGGAAACCCAGGCTCCCGAACCAGAGCAGGCAACGGATACCTCCGGCCGCTCACGTGCACGGTCGAACCAGGGCGCCGATCAAACACTGATCAAACATCGATCAACTGATAACCAAAACCAGACCACAGGTGAAAGCTATGTCAGATCTGGCTTTGCCGGGTCGGGTCGGGACGGGTTGGGCCGGGCTGGGCTGGGTCTGGACGGGCACGCTGGTGCTGGCCATGGCACTCCTACTAAGCCTGTGACTGATTCTCGGCCCCGTCGAAGACGTAATAGACCTCGTAGGAGGAAGAGCTAATGAAGTACCGCCAGCAGTTCAATAACCCCGTCCTCCAGTGGAGTGAAGCCGTGTTCCAGTCCAATGTGATCCGCTTAGCGAAGTCCCTGGGGTACATGAGGATCTATCACACCAAGGACTCTCGTGGTTCCGAGGCAGGGTTCCCGGATCTGGTGATGATCCATGGTCGGACGAAGCAGGTCTTGTTCGTGGAGTTGAAGTCTCAGGGCGGGCGAGTCAGTGCAGCGCAGGAGTTGTGGCTGGATGATCTTCGTCTTGGTGGCCAGTTTGCTGAGGTGTGGCGTCCGTCGGATTGGGTGAGTCGTCGTGTTGAGAAAGTCCTGCGAGGAGGTGCGACCAGTGCCCGAGCATAAGGATGTTGAAGATTGTGGATGTTGGGGATGCGTGCAGTTGAAGTCAACGGAGAGTGGGGGAGTGCCGGTGGAGAGTCGGTCGATGTATCGGTTGGTTCAGGTGTGGCGATTGCGGGATCAGCTCCTGGAATCGACGCATGAGATTGAGCGGTTGCCGGAAGGGCCTCGCGTGGTGAAGACCGAGGCGCTGTTGCTCTTGCTGGCCAGGGCTTTGAAGCCATCGGGTGAGCCTAGCTCTGGTGGTAGCTCGTCTGGGCCGGGGTTGCCATTGGATGCGGCCGCGTTGGACTTGCAGATGAAGATCGAGCAGGAAGCTAATGACCAGTACTGGATCCGGTATCCAGGTAAGCCTGCTCCTGGTCTGCAGGACAAGGTCATCCAGTGGGTCGAGAGCCTGAGTATCCAGCATGAGTCCGGATCGGTGAGTGTGGATGAAGAAGCGCTCAATGAATGCCACCGAGTATTGGCATCATGGGTGCAGGAGATCGAGTCGCTTCTGAACCCGCCGATCATCGTCGCCTTGCGCCGGCCCTGCCCTGCCTGCCACTCGAATGAGGTGCGTGAGGAGCTGAATGGTGAGCGTGTGGTGAATCGTGCAGTCGTGGCCCAGATCCGCCGAGGTAACAAGGGCACTTCGGTGCTGGTGCTATGCAGGGTATGTGGCGCCGAATGGAAGGGGAGCGATATCCATATCCTTGAGCAATTGACCAGACCAGCCTGATTCGACAGTTTCGCGATTGTCGTTGTACGATGAACGTGCTTACCACAGGTGTATCCAAAGCCCTGTGTATCGAAAGCCCAGCCAATTACCGGCTGGGCTTTCGTCGTATCTAGGGCAGGTGCAAGTGCTCAGCGAATGGGACCCCAAGCGTGGCAGGCAGGGCAGGCCATGGCGCAGGCTGGTTGCACAGCATTGTCCGCCTGGTTCGATCTGTGCATGGTGCCGGCAAGAGATTGTCTTCGGCCTTCGTCGCCAGCATCCACTCGGTCCATCGCTTGATCACATCATTGCGCTCACCGATGGCGGTCATCCAACCGCACCATGGAACCTTCAGCCCATGCACCTTGGATGCAACAGCAAGAAGGAAGCTGCCAGGCGTCGGAAGAAAAAGAAACCGGCACCTAGGCCAGTCACAAAATTATCCGCGTTGAGGCGTCGATGACCTTCGATCCGCCCCAGAAACATCCGGTTTTTTAGGAAAAGCGCGTACGGATCATCCGCGCATGTTCCATTTTTTCTCTCTCCCCGATTTCCCGGGTAGTGCCCTACACATGTAGGCAGGTCAACCGGCGATTTGGCCGATTTTTCACCAGCTCACCAGAGAGGCGGTAAAGGGTATGGAAGACTCTCAGGTCCCGTCAATTCCTTACCGCCATGGCAAGGGCGAGCCCAGCCTCAACGGATACCGTCGAGGATGCCGCTGCGCAGGGTGCAAGAAAGCCAAGCGCGATGACATGGCGGCGTACCGCGCTCGCCGTAAGCTGCGCGAGCAGGGTGGCGAGGTGGCGCTGGAAGACCTTCCGGAGCTCCCGCCGGCCGTTGACGCATCGAGCATGTCGCTGGACTGGCAGGCAGAGCCTGGGCAGATCGAGGAAGTGCTTACCGAGGAGCTGGACAAGCTCGTTGGTGAACCGCCGTTCAAGAAGACTCTGCTCGTGTTGGCCAAGTACAACGCCCGTGTGCTGGACCAGATCCCCCGTATTGAGCGCCCCGATTTGATTTCCGGCATGGAGTCGCGCCTGTTCAATGTTTTCGACCGGCTACGCAAGGTCACGGACGGTGGCGACAAAGCCCCGACCTCGCCCGAGGCGTTCCTGGCTGGCTTGTTTGGCGATGAGGGCGGTGCCTCGACGCAGTAATGGAGGTGGCTCGTGGAGTCGCTGTATGCTCCGCGGAATCCCGCGCCGCTGTACGCAACGCTACGAAACCCGCAGAGGCAAACTCGCGGTGGCCAGGTTGCCAAGGTCATGAAGGCCATGGGCAATACTCCGATGCCGTGGCAGCGCGATGCGTTGAATGTGGCCTGCGAGATTGATCCGCGCACGGGTGGCTACTGGTACGACACGGTGATCATCATTGTGCTGCGCCGTGCTGGCAAGACCACCATTAGCCGCGGGAAGCTGACACACCGAGCGCTGACGACGCAGGATGCCCGGATGATCTACACAGCCCAGAACCGCTTGAAAGCGCTCAAGCGGCTCAAGGATGACTACTACCTGCCGTTGCACCGTTCGCCACTGGACATGTTCCTGACTAAGCCACGGTGGCGAGGTGGCGAGGAAGCTGTGCGCTTCATCAACGGTGCCGAGCTGGCCATCGACGCGGTGAAGCGCGAGTCCGGCCACGGCGATGCGAACGATGAAGCGCATATCGATGAAGCGTACGTGCACCGGGACAGCATGCTGGAAGGCGGTCTGCAGCCAACGCTGATGACCATTGTCGGCTCTCAGATGTGGGTGCTTTCGGCAGCAGGCGATACGTCCTCGGCATACCTGAAGGACAAGGTCGATCTGGGCCGGGCGCTGATTGATGCAGGCGTGGAGTCACGTACCTGCTATATCGAGTACTCGGCCCCGGTGGACTCGGATCCGAACGACGTCGAAACCCTCCTCGGCTGCCACCCGGCCATCGGGTACACCATAGAAGCCGAGCGCGTGATGAACTTGCGCGTAAACACGACAGACAAGACCGAATGGGAACGTGCCTGGTTGGGGTGGTGGCCAGCAGCCAAGGGGCCTCCGAAGCTCATTCCTGAGCTTGCCTGGAAGAAGAACTTCGTTCCCATCGATGACGAGTCCTGGACGGGCACGCCATTCTGGGCGATCGATGTTTCTCCGGAGAGGGATTTCGCATCGATCGCGTTGGCGGCCAAGCCAATGGACCCGAACGCCAACGCATACGTCGAAGTATTCGACCGGCTGGACGGCACGCAGAACGTCGTCGCCGAACTCAAACGCCTCCGAGAAGTACTAGGCGGAAGCCACGTTGCAATCGACGGCAACGGCTCGGCAGTGTCCCTGAAGCAGGACCTCGAAGATGAAGGCTTTAATGTCGTCACTGTCACCGGCCCAAAGCGTGTGGCCGCCTGTGGCGACTTCTACGACAAGGCTTTGGTGGGAAACCTCCGCTTCCCGGATGACTCGCTCCTGAACGACGCCATGGCTTGCACGGTCAAGCGCATCATCGCCGACAAGGCGTTCGTCTTCGCTCGCGGCCGGGAACTCAAGGACATATCGCCCATGTACGCAGTCGCCCTGGCTCGCTGGCTGTACATCGAGAAAAGAGAGGATGCCTACGATGTCGATGAAACGCTCGGATGACCTACGCCCTGTAGGGCTTACTTCCATCCTCGACCTGATCGGATCGCTACTAGTCATCACTGCTATCGCACTCGCCGTGGCCATGTACACCTTGCCCGGAGCCTTGGCCACCGGCGGTGTGCTGTTGCTGGTGCTGTCCTGGCTAATTGATCGGAGGACGCGCACATGAGCTTGTTCCGACGATCGAGCGTTGAAACCCGCTCCGACAACGATGGCTGGTTCAGCATCCTCGGCAGTGGCAAGGGTCTGGACGGGTCGATGAAGTCGGCCCTTCGCCTGGTCCCGCTGTACGCGGCCACAAGCTTGATTGCCGATTCAATCGCGATCATGCCTTGCAGCGAGTACGAATCCACCGGCGGATCCAAGGTCAAAGCGAAGCAGCAGTCGCAGCTCATGATCGACCCGCATCCCGCGGCCACCATGACCCGCATCGAATGGTTGCACCAGTTCACCACCAGTTTCCTGTTGCGCGGTAACGCCTACGGGCTGATCGTCGCACTGGACAGCGGTGGTATTCCATCAAAGATTGCCTGGTTGCATCCTGACGCGGTGGCGGTGGACGAGAGCGGAAGCCAGCCTAAGTACCAGTACAAGGGCAAGGATCTGGATCCCAGCACCGTCGTGCACATCCCGTGGTATCCGGTCCCCGGTTCTGTCGTCGGGCTATCGCCCATCGGCCAGTTTCGGCAGATGCTTGAAACAGGCAGTTCGGCCGAGCGATATGGCGCCGACTGGTTCAAGAACGGGTCCACCCCTTCAGGCCATCTGAAGTACAACAAGGGATCACTCACCGGATCCGATTCAGCCAAGGCGAAAGCGCGGTTCAAGGCAGCCGTAGCCAACAATGACGTATTTGTTTCTGGTGAGGACTGGGAATGGAATGCAGTCAGCGTCAAACCAGACGAAGCGCAATTCTTGCAGACGATCAAGGCTACCGCCAACCAGATCGCAGCGATCTACCGGGTAGATCCGTCGGATATCGGCGGCGAAGCCGGAAACTCGTTGACGTACTCCACGCTGGAAATGAACCAGATCAAATTCCAAACCCGGGCGCTGCAACCGATCTTCACCCGGCTGGAGCACCACATCACGCGGTTGCTCCCGGATTACCACTACATGAAGTTCAACCCGGATGCGCTGGTGCGAACCGACATCAAGACCCGAACCGAAGTGAACAAGCTCAATCTGGAAATTGGGCTGCTCACCCTCGACGAGGGCCGCGAGCTGGAAGAACGTCCAATCCTGACCGACAAGCAAAAGCAGGAATGGTTGAAGAACTACGGCAAGCAACCAACCGCACCGAAGGAGGAAACCTCGTGAAAAACAAAGACATCGAACGGCGGTTCCACACAGCCAAGATCGAACTGCGAGCCTCCACCAACGGCATCGGTGTGCTGTTCGGCTACGCAGCTGTGTTCAACCGCTACAGCCAAAACCTGGGCGGCTTCGTCGAGCAAGTCGACCCCGCAGCTTTCAACAAGACCATCGCCGACGGTGTAGAAGTTCTGGCACGCTTCAACCACTCGGATGACGCGCTACTGGGAACTTCCCTGGCCGAGACCCTGCGCCTGGGTACCGACGGCACCGGCCTCTGGTACGAAGTGGACCTCCCAGACACTAGCACCGGCCGTGACGTCAAAGCGCTCGCCGAGCGTGGCGATCTGCGATTCAGCTCCTTCGCTTTCCGAACCATGGAGGACGACTGGGGATACACCTCCGAGGACTTCCCGCTGCGCACGCTCAAGGCCGTGCAGTTGGTCGATGTGGCCCCGGTGGTCAATCCTGCGTACCGGGATACTACGACCGGTCTGCGTTCGCTGGCTGACCGCTTCGAGCTGGATCTGGAAGAAGCGCGCGCCGCGGCCGAGCAGAACAAGCTGGCCACGCTGCTGCACGACAAAGAGACTTCCCGCGCCCACGGGCACGAGGAATCGCAGGAGGACGGACAGGGCGCAACTCATCCGTCCACCAGCGAACTACGGGAGAGGCTCGACGCCCAATCGCGTCGGGCTTCTCTCGCGGAGCACTGGCTCTGAAAACCGTGGGCAGGTAGCAAACCACCCGCATTCCGAAATCATCCTAAGCCCGGCATCATGCTGGGCTTTCGTCATTTCTAGAAAGGAATGATCCCCATGGCCAAAACTATGGCCCAGTTGCTCATGGAGCAGCGAAAGAACACCGAAGCGCAGATGCGCGCACTGCTGGACAACGCCGAGAAGGAAGAACGCAGCCTCTCTGGCGAGGAAACCGAGAAGTTCGAGAAGATGAGCTCGGACATGGAATCTCTGCGCAAGCAGGCTGACTCCCTGGTGCAGGCCGAGGAGCGTTCCCGCGCGGCCGAGTCGGCACTGGAGAAGGCCGGCGTGACCGGAACTCCGGAGCAGCGCGGCGGCGCAACCGACACCGAGGAGCAGCTGCGCTCCTTCCTGACCGGCAAGACCAACGAGTTCAATGCGTTGGGCACCAAGGAAGAGTGCCGCGCGCTGTCCACAGGCACCCTCGGTGCTGGTGGCGCAACCGTGCCAACCACCTTCTACGGCAAGCTCATGGAGCACGCCGTCGAGGTGGCCACCCTGCTGGCCGGCGGCGCCACGACCTGGAACACCGCCAGCGGCGAGAACATCGACGTCCCAGTGACCGTGTCGCACCCGCAGGGCGCTCAGGTCTCCGAAGGCGGCGTGATTCCGTCGTCCGATCCGGCGTTCGGCAAGCGTACTCTGGGCGGCTACAAGTACGGCGACCTGGTCGAGGTTCCAAAAGAGCTGCTGACCGATACCGGCGTGGATCTGGAAGGCTACCTGGCACGCATTGCGGGCTGGGCAGTCGGAAACGCCCTGGGCGAGAAGCTGATCACCGGCACCGGGACCAGCGAACCGGCCGGCATTGTCGGCAGCTCGACCATGGGCAAGACCGCTGCGACCCTGACCCCGACCTTCGACGACGTGATCGATCTGTACTACTCGGTCATCGGCCCGTACCGCAACCGCCCGTCGGCGTCCTGGGTCATGGAGGACACCACCGCCGGGTACCTGCGCAAGCTGAAGGACGGCAACGGCAACTACATCTGGCAGGCATCGGTCATCGCCGGCACCCCGGACACCATCGAGGGCAAGCCGGTACGGACCGACCCGTTCATGCCGACCATGGACGCCAACGCCAAGCCTCTGCTGTTCGGTGATCTGTCCTCCTACGTGGTGCGCCTGATCAACGGGATCCGCTTCGAATCCTCGGAGCACTACGCCTTCAACCGCGACGTCGTCACCTTCCGCGCCTTGGTGCGCGGTGATGGCCTGCTGATGGACCAGTCCGGTGCTGTAAAGCACCTGCTGCTGCCAGCAGCCTAACCAAGCCGGTACCACTGGCGGCCGTCACCCCAAGGGCGGCCGCCGTTGGTACCTCAACATTCTCAGAAAGGAACGATCATGGCACCAATTGTTCGCATGCGTGCGCTGATCTCCGGATCGCGCAACGGCAAGAAATGGCCCAAGCCGGGAGAAACCATCGACGTGCCCGAGGCAGAAGCTGCGCAGCTGATCGCCCAGGGCATCGCCGCTGCCCCGGATCGGAACGAATCCGCAGTCGCCAACATCGACACCGAAAAGGCAGTGGCACCAGCCGGCAACAAGTCGCTGGCATCCGTCCGCGCCGAGGAGAAAGCCGCAGCTGAAGCCCAGGCAAAGGCCGACGCTGACGCGAAGGCCGCCGAGGAGAAAGCCGCAGCTGAAGCCCAGGCCAAGGCTGACGCCGACGCCAAGGCTGACGCCGACGCCAAGGCCGCGGAAGCAGCCAAGGCGAAGGCCAAGACTCCTGCACCTAAGACCAAGGAGTCCTGATGTCGGCGGTTGACCTCGGCTCGACGTACACCGCCGAATGGAAGACCCGGCCGGAAAGCGCCATGCTCACAGCCGAGGTCACCCGCCCTGACGGCACCACCGGAACCGCCACCGTCGACCACGCCACCGGCAAGGCCCAGATCCCAGCCACCATGGCAGGGCGCTGGCGCATCACCTGGGGCACCGACACCGGCATGGTCTATACGGACATCTTCGACGTCTGGCCAACCGACCCGCGCTTCATCATCAGCATCGATGACGCGCTCGCCGGCCTGAACGCAGGTCGTGCCAGTGATCAGTACATCGATGATCTTCGCCTGTACATCGCGGCGGCTACTCCGGTTATCGAGGACATCACTGGGCCGATCCTGCTTTCAACGGTGACCATGACGGCCGCCGGCGGCGGCAGTTCGGTATTGCTGGATTGGGCAGCCAGGAGCGTAACGCAGGTCAGCGTTGACGGTGTGACCGTGGCTGACTGGTATGTGGAGCATGGAATTCTCTATGCCGGCACCCGCCAGCAACTGGGAACTTTCCCTGTGGGAACGCTCGTGGCTACCGTCCAGCTCGGAGCTGACAGTGTGCCTCCGAATGTCCGCCTCGCTGCACGCGAGCTGGTCCGCCACTGGGTGCAGATCGGCAAGCAGAACGCGGGCGGCTCCGGCGTCCGCAGTGATCCGACCGATGAAGTGTTCACTCCCTCGGGTTTCGCCGTTCCACGTCGTGTTGTGGAGCTGTGCACCCCGCACCAGCAGATTGGTGGTTTCGCATGAGTTCGACTTTCACCGCAGGCATGGCATTCAAGAAGGCCTTGTTCGAAGCGATCAAGACGATCATGGCCGAAACCGCAGATACCGAGGATGTTCTGGTTGCGCCCGGCACTCCCGGGAGCTTCCAGCCCGACGAGATTATCGCCGTGACCGAATTGGAAGTGCAGCAGGACTTCGCCACCATGGGCGCCAATCGCACCCGCGAGGAAACCCTGACCGTGTCCGTCGTCTTCTCCTGCCTCTTCGGCGGCGATGAGACGCAGGAACTGCCAGCCCAGGAACGCGCCTTCGACTTGCTGGGCCGAATCGAACGCCACGTGCGCATGGAAGACACCACCCTGGGCGGCGTGGTGCGCCAGTGCCTGCTCACCGGAGTGCAGACCGACGGGCAGACGCCGGAGGAATACTTGCAGGCCGGGCGCGGCGTGGACGTCACAGCAACCTTCACCGCCCGTAACCGGGTCCGAGGATAGGAACGAGCATGGCTCAGAACATCAAGATCAAGAACATCTCGCCGCTGGGCGACCTCGACGTGCCCTTGCTCGGGCAGATCGTCAAAGCAGGACAGACCATCACCGTGCCTCAAGCTGCAGCAGACAAACTCCTGGCACAAGCACGTAACTTCGAACAGGTTGGAGGCAACCGATGACTACACAGCTTGATTGCTCGCTAGGGCTCGGCAAGGAAAGCGCCTATGGGGTGCCGGCCACGCCGGACCAGTTCGTGGAGTTCATCTCCGAGACGCTGGCATGGAACCCGGAAATGGTCCAGGGCGAGGGCCTGCGTGTAGGGTCGCGCGCCCCGCGCACTGCCCGCCGCGCGTTGGGCAAGGAGATGTCCGGTGGAGACATCGAGGTGGAAGCGACCACCAAGGGCCTTGGAGTGTTCCTGCATGCGATCTTCGGCGAATCGGCCATCACCGCGATCGATGCCGGTACGGGATACCAGCAGGTGCACACCTACACCAAGGGCGCACTGCCGTCGTACACCATCCAGAAAGGCGTGCCACTGATCGGTGGCGGCGCGATCCAGCCGCACACCTTCCACGGCGCTGTCGTGGAGTCCGCGGAGTTCAGCGCCGCACAGGGCGAAATCGTGAAGCTGTCCACCACCTGGAACGCCCGCGAGACAGTCACCGACACGCCCTACGTGCCAACCGTGTACCCGGCGGACATGGAGCTGTTCACCTTCGTGCACGGCGCCATCACCATCGGCGGCTCGGTCACCGCGCCGACCAGCACCGCGCTGGCCACCGGGGGCACCGTCGCCGGCAACATCACCGAGTTCACGCTCTCACTGTCCAACGGCATCGACGAGGGAGGCTTCACCTTCGGCTCTGCCGGCAAGCGTGGACGCCGCCCCGAGGTTGGCCTGATCGAAGCGACCGGCTCCATGGTCGCCGAATACGACAACAACATGCTGCGCGACGCCTTCCTGAACCAGGAGTCGCTGCAGATCGTGCTCACCTTCGAAGCAGGAGCCGAGATCTCCGCCGGGGTGCGCCCTACCTTGCAGATCTTCCTGTCCTCGGTGAAGCTCGACGGCCAGCTGCCCGCCTCCAACGGCGGCGAACCAATCACCCAGTCCATCGACTTCACATCCCTGGACGGGCTGCTCGCAGGGGTCGAACCGGTCTACGCCGTATACCGGTCCACCGACACCGCCTACTGATGAGCGGCAACGATCCGCAGATCGAATTCGACACGAAGAATCTGCGGGCAACCCTCCAACGGGTCAAGGAAGAGCAGGGGCCGCGCATGCTGCGCAACCTCCGCCGCAACCTCCGATCCGTAGGTGACGGCATCATCGCCGGGCAACGCCAGGAACTCTCCGGTCCGTTGCCCGGCGTGGCCGTCCGAGCAGGAAAGAAAATCGTTCGCGTCAAGCCACGCAACGGCCGCAAGGCCTACCTACGCACCATCAACGTGTACGACGCCCGAGAAGCTCAACGCTCACGCAGCACTAACCTGCGCGCAAGCATCAAGCAAAACCTCAAGACCCGCGTCGTCGCCGGCAAGACCCGCTCGGGAATCCGCATCGAAGCGGCCAAGACCCCGAGCAAATCGAGCGGCAAGAAGTACGACATGGCCAAGGTCTGGAACAAGAAGACCTTCCGCCACCCAGCCTTCGGCAACCGTCGCGGTGACTGGGTCACCCAGTACGGCCAGCCCTACTGGTGGAAACCGATCGCCAAGGGCAGCAAGCAAGCCGCAGCCCAGGCAGAAAAAGCAATCACCGACGCACTGAACGGAAAAGGATAACCATGAAGCTGATCATCGGCGACAAGAAATACCCGCTCAAAGAAGGCATCGCCAAAGCCAGCCTCGGCGACCTCTACGTTCTCAAGATCAAATCCGGTATGGGCATCAAAACAATCATGCACACCTTCAACGGACTCAAAGGCGCTGAAACCCACCTCGATTTCCTCGAGGACGAAAACGGCATCCAAGCCCTGCGCGCAATGATCTTCCTCTGCCGCCGCGCTGCCGGTGAACACGTCGACTTCGACGAAGCAACCGACGTGCCTATCAGCTCCATCGGATTCGAAACTGAAGAAGAGGACACCGCCGAAGCCGACCCAAAAGAAACCCCGACGGCTTCCGCTCCGGACGACGAAACTCCCGAACCGGGGCCAGCGACCACATAGACGACATCGAGCAAAGCATCTTCCGCTGGCTCCCCACCATCTCCCACGTCTGGCCAGGAATAACCCCGCTCAACGTCTGGGACATGAAATACGACATGTGGATCCTCTACGTCCGCCACGCGGACAAATGGGCCGAACAACAAAAGAAATCCCGCGAACGCAAGCGCTCGCCGAGGGCGGGACGCCGACGCTAGGCAGGAAGGGCGGTCATGGCTGTTCAGAAGCTGATGTTCGACATCATTGGCAACGCGAAGAATGTTGATAAGGCGTTCGATGATGTGGTGAAGTCGGCCGAGACCATGGGCGGCCGGTTGAAGGCGGCGGGCAAGGATGCGTTCGCCGGGATGATGGATCCCCGTGTGGGTGCTGGTGCTGGTGCCATCGCTGGTGCCGCGCTGACCAAGGGGTTCATGACGGCCCTTGATGCAGACCAGATCAATCGGGAAATCTCGGCCGGGCTCGGATTGGATCCGGGGCAGGCAGCAGCCGCGGCGTCCGCCACTGGTGACCTGTACACCAGTGCCTTCGGTGACTCCATGCAAGAGGTTGGCTCCGCAGTGGAGACAGTCATCTCCACCTTCCCTGGCATGAAGTCCGCCGGCGAAGATGCAATTGAGTCGATGACTGGCAAGGCCATGGCCCTGGGCAAGGCGCTGGAAGCTGACGTGGGAGAAGCTGCCAGTGCCGCCGGCATCATGGTTACTTCGGGCCTGGCGAAGGACGGCGCCGAGGCGATGGACCTGCTGGCCGCGGCGTCGCAGAACGTCCCGAAGGCAATGCGTGGCGAGCTGATTCCCACGCTCAGCGAATACTCGAAGGACTTTCAGGCTCTGGGCATCCAGGGGCCGAATGCCATGGGCCTCATCGCCGATGCTGCCCAGGGCGGCACGATCCAGATGGACAAGACCGGTGACGCGCTCAAGGAGTTCATGATCCGCGCATCCGACTTGGACGACACGGGAGCGCAGGAAGCCTTGGCTGGGATTGGCCTGTCCGGAACGGACATGGCCAACAGCTTGCTGGCCGGCGGGGACCAGGCCTCGGGCGCTTTCCAGCAGATCGTGTCAGAGCTGCAGGGCATCAAGGATCCAGGCAAGCAGGCCGCCGCTGCGGTGGCTCTGTTTGGCACGCCGTTGGAAGACATCGGCAAGGACAAGATCCCGGGCTTCCTCGATGCGCTCACCTCAGCGGACGGAGGTCTGGGAGAAACTGCTGGCAAGGCTGACGAGCTGGCCACCGCGCTGACTGACGGGCCTCAGGCAGCGCTCACCACTCTGGGTCGCGAGGCGGAGTCCGCGTTGGGCGGCATGGTAGCCGGAGCATTGCCGGTCCTTGAGCCACTTTTGGAAGGACTCTCACAGTTCGCGCCGATCCTTGGCCCGCTGGTGCTGGCCATCGGTGCGTTTGCGATCGCCCAGGGCATCGCGAACGCTGTGATGTGGGCGAGCCCGGTGACATGGATTGTCGCCGGAATCGTCCTGCTGATCGCCGCACTCGCTCTGCTGATCGCTAACTGGGACACTGTCGTAGCGTGGATCGGTGAAGTATGGGGCGGATTCCTCGGCTGGCTTGGCGAAGTGACAAACGGTTTCATCGAGGGATGGAACGCCATGTGGGCCGGGGTCGGAGAATTCCTGTCCGGACTGTGGCAAGGATTCGTAGACGGCGCCCAGAATATGGGCCAGAATCTGGTCGATTTCTTCACCGGCTTGCCAGGCTTGATCCTCGGTGTCCTCTCCGGCGCCGGAAACTGGCTGGTCGACACCGGGCGAAATATCATCCAAGGCCTGCTCGACGGTATCGGCTCGCTGGCCGGATCCATCGGAAACTTCTTCCTCGACCTGCTGCCTGGCTGGATCGTTGGCCCGTTCAAGGCGGCGCTCGGCATCCATTCGCCGTCCCGCGTGTTCGCTGGCTTCGGCGAGAACATCGGCGAAGGCGTGCTTGTCGGTGTTGAGGACATGGCACCGGCGATCGACGCGTCCATGGCGCACCTGGTCGAAGTTCCGGATGCTCCGGGACCGATAGGCTTCGCCGCTGCAACGGCGCCAGTTCGCAGCTCTCCTCAGATCACCGAGAAGTCCACGACTTATGCGCCGGTGTACCAGGTGCAGGGGGGAGATTCGGAAGAAATCTACCAGAAGCTGTGGGCCAGGTTCAGAGGCGAAATGAAAAAAGAGGGGGTGAACATTGGATCGTGACATCAGCGTCCAAATCGGAGGCGTGGAACTCAATGATCCCAATCACCGACATGGGTATTTCGAAGTCGACGAGATAGACGGCTGGTGGAATCCCCCATCATGGCGGAACACAGATGAAGCGAGAGCGTTGAATCACGGTGACATGAGTTCGGAGAGTTTTCTCGAAGCCAGGTACATCACCATTCGTGGAGCTTTCGCAGCGAAAGCTCGGAACGATCGATGGGAAGGAGCGAATATCATCGCGGCTTTGCTCGCGTCGGGAGCTCGACGGCTCGTGGTTCGTGCGGATAGCCAGATTCTATGGGCAGACGTTAAAGCGGTCGACCAGGCGAGCGCAGTCTGGGTGGCTCCTCTCCTAATGGAGTACACGCTGCAGCTCAAGGCCAATGATCCCTTTAGATACGGGGAAGCCCATTCCTATGACCTAGCGTCGGGCTCGGAAATTTCCGTGTTCCACTTTGGCACGACAGAGGCATGGCCGGTGGTGACGGTTATGGGGAGCATGCCGGATGGGTACACGCTGTCTTATCGTTCGCAGACTGTTTCGGTGCCGATGGGTATCCCGTCTGGGGTGACGCATCGGATTGATTTCAAGAATCGGCGTTTGTATGTGAATGGCGAAGTGTTCTTCGGTGCGTTTGGCTCTACGGGGTTCCGGCCTGTTCCTTCTGGCCCGCGTACCGCGTTCGGGCTGTCTTGCCCTTCTGGTTCTGGCACTGCTGTTGTCAGCGTGACTGACACGTACATCTAGGGGGTCTTGTGGCTTATCGTTTGACGCTGGTTGACGGTGCTTCGTTCATGCCGGTCTATGATCTTCCGATTGATGATTTCCCGTGGAAGCGTGCGTGGAATACCGGGCACCAGGGTTCGTTGCGGTTCAAGGTGTCCGAGTTGGACCTCATGCCGGAACTGCATCGGACGAGTTTGTGGCCGTTGGAGTACTGGCTGGTTGTCCAGTGGAACAACACCCCGATCTATGCGGCAATCATTACCGATCATGACTACAACTGGAAGTCACGCACCGTGACGATCAGCTATGCGGACATTTGGTGGTTCTGGGATCGCCGGCATGTTCTGTCGGACCGTACCGCGCAAGCTGGCCAGTTCTCGTATGACTGGAAGAACATCAGTTACCAGACGCTGGCTATTCGTGCGGTGAAGATTGGTACTGAAAGCTACGACGGCGACTTGAACTGGTGGCTGCCAATCGTGTTCCCTGCCGAAACGTCTGGAACGTTGAACCGGGATGTTTACGGGTACCAGTTCGAGACGGTGAAAGAGCTCATTGATGAAGCTGTTGATGCTGGTGATTTGAACGTTGAGTTCAGGCCGTATTGGAAGTCGGATAAGTCGTTGGGCTGGTCGATGGAGTTCGACCAGTCAGGCATCCTCCTGGAATACGACCTGGATGCAGCCGTGTCGCCTGTCCTCGACTTGGATTACAAGGTGGTCGGTTCAGAGCTGGCCAATCACGTGTACATCACTGGCGAGGGTTCTGAGGAGGATATGCTTCTGCGCACGTCGCAGAAGCCTGGCGGTTCACCGTACCCTGCGTTGGAACGCGTCATTGATGGAAAGAGCGTGAACACGGTTGAGCGCTTGCAGTCCTTGGTGACCGCTGAGCGCACTTCGTTTGATGCGACGATCCGCCAGTGCGGTTTGAAGGTTCATGCTGATGGGCCACCGCATGTGGGGCAGTTCCGTTTGGGCTCTAAGGTGCGGTGGCGGACCATCGACGATCCGTACCTGCCGAACGTGTGGCATGAGCAGACATTGATCGAGTTCTCGGGTTCGTTGAAGCCTGAGGTGACGTTGACGATGACGGACTGGGGTGGCTAATGGGTATCCCCAACATGAACACCGGCAACCTGAAAGGCTTGGAACGCCGCATCAAACGGCTGGAGCGCGGCAGTCCGCTAGCCTCCGCTTCCGTTGGCCGCGGCCGAGTCCGCTTCTACGACGGCTCTGTTCTCCTGATCGAGAATGGTGCACTTCAAGTTACTGGTACAGCGACTATCACCGGAACACTGGAATCCAATGGTGTGCTCAACGCGAACGGTATCAACAACCTCAGGGGCGAGAACCATCTGATCGGCCCAACGGACGTTGCCGGTAATTTCGAGATCATCGCTGGCGGCCAGTTCAAAGCGGGTGACTCGCTGATCTATCCTGACGGCTCCGCGAAGTTCGGCGCTTTGGGTATTGCATCGGACGGAACGATGCAAGCAGGCTTGTTTGAGCTGCGTCCAGATGGTTCAGCAGACTTCGGAACGCTGGGCATCGCAGCTGACGGAACACTCACCGTGCGCAACGACGTGAATGTCACCACGGGTGGAAAGATCAAAGCAGGAAACGTCGAAATTGATCCGACAGGCAGCGGAACCATTCGTACAGCAAACGGGGCCATTTACGACACTGGAACGTTTATGGAATTCTCCGCCCCGCAAGGACTCCAACTAACTGCTGTAGAAACGAATATCGCTTCGCCATTCGTCTACATGCCGAGCTTGGCTTCAAAGTTAGGAGCCCAGGCCAACGTGCATATTGATGCAAACGGTCAGTTTTGGCTCGTCGGTTGAAGTGAATCAGGGCATAGCTGACTACCGGCCATCCCGTAGACGACGATATTAGCGGACTGAATCTTGGGGTCATCGTTGGAGCCAACGACCTCGGGGAGGCGAGAGCCTTCTTCCATTTGCTCGCAGGATTCGTGCGCGAGGTCCAGGAGCTTGGAATCGCTCATATCCTTCAAGATTTCAGACTGCCTACGTGATCCATTGAGGTACTTCTCTTCCGGCGACAGGCTCTCTTCAGGAACTACGAGTGTCGGCTCAGCACCATTACTATTCTCGGCGCTCGCCGATGGTTTGGCCGTCACGGTGACGGTCGCAGTAGGTTCCGGTGGGTTCTCCGCGGCAGAACAGCCTACTAGGGCCAAAGCGGGTACAGCAAACAAAGCAACAAGTTTAGGGCGCATGCCCACCAGATTAATCTAAGGAGCCGACAAATGGCAGATCCAAGCCCGGAATCAGAGGTAACAATCGAACAACGACTCGAAACCCTGGAAGGGAAAATCGGACCACTGCGGAATCAGGTGCAGGTGCAAGACCTGGTGATCAGCCAGTACAAGCAGGCGCTTGCGGCCGCTAATCATCAGACAGCGATCCTTACCGCACAACTCAAACTTGCAACCCAGCCCACCGAATAGCCGGTGGGTTTTCTTATACCCAAAAGGGAGGCGCCATGCCAGTTGTCACAGGCTCACTACATGACATCATCGGGTCACGGATGACAGGCAAAGAAGCCGTCATCATATTTGAACTCAACGGGCCGAACATACGCAGCGGCGGCGACATCCACCCAACTGAAACAGTTCGGGTGACACCTTCTGAAGTTGACGGCTCTTTCACGGTCAACCTCATGCAGACCACGAGCATGATGACGGATGCCTGGTACAAGATCCGCATCCGCTGGCTCGGCGCTGAAGCAGGCGCAGCCTTGATCGACTTCCCCGACTGGAAGATCCGCGTCCCATCTGGCGGCGGCCGGCTCGACCAAATGTTCTCCGCAGATGAGCCGGGATTCAATCGGAGCATGGTCTGGGTATCACTGAGCACTCCACCAACGAACCTGCCCACGTTCTCATTGTGGTTGCATTCTGACCCGGATGATCCGGACAACACGAACTACCAGTCCTCCGGGAAGCTCTATGAATTGAGGAACGCATAATGGCAAAACAATGGGTATACATCGCTAATCTGATGGGCCCTCCCGGCGATGCGAATGCGATGAACCGGTTCGAAGCCATTGAAGCATGGCAGGGTAAAGAATCACAGCGCACTTCTTACGCTATCGCCTTGTCTGACGAGTCGCTGGTGTACCGAAACGTCCTTTCAAACCCTGGTCCGGATGCGATAACCCCGTCGTGGACTTCCGGTTGGGCCGGTGGCAACGGTACTCGGGAATTCGTCCCTTCAACCAGCGCGCCATCTCGTACCGGGTACTTGCACCTGACCTGGACCAGCGCTGCGACCGGAACCAACGTTTCAGTCATCGCGCCGGGAAGCAATAACGCCAGCCCCGGCATCCTGCACTCGGGCTCCATTCAAGTGCGCTCATCAAAGGCCACGGTCATGGCGGTGACGCTGTACTTCTACAACAGTGCTGGCGATCAGATCGGCGACACGATCTACAACCGCAAGTACCGTGTGCCCGCTAACGAGTGGACATTGCTGGAAATCAACGGATACCGCTCACCAGCCGGTACCGTTTCGGTGCGGTTGGGTGCGGCTGCATCCGCTCAGGGTGGTGCTGCGCAGTACGCGACGGGTGACACGTTGGACGTATCGGCAGCTATTTGCACTCCGTCCGGCCGGGTGCGCCCGTACCTGTCGGGGTCATGGGAGAACGGTTATTGGGATGGCGCGGCGAATGCTTCGGCATCACGCGGTTCGACCATCGTCAAGCTGTTCGGGGAGCCGTTCGGTTCTGCCCCTTCGTGTGCTGGTGCCCGTGCTGGCGGGTACAACCAGGACAAGCGCCTGTACATTCCGACCCCTGCGGATATGGGGCCAATGCGTCGCCGTATCGCCAAGGCGCTGCGAGGCGAGGATTCGTACCATTTGGCGTGGATCGGGCATTCGATCGTAGCGGGGCAGGGAGGGACGCCGGGCGTCGCCGATAACGTGAAGTGGCTGGTGAACCGGGCCATGCAAGCCGGCAAGGCATCAGCGGGCGTGGTGTACGCGTACAACAACACAACGCGTGATGCACGGGTGTCCTACAGTGCCGGGTTCACCGCCAAGGGCAGCCCGCAGGGCAACATGCAGTCGCACGTGGGCGCCACGACCGTGGGCCAGGCTTACACCCACACGTCGGACACTCCGGGCACGGTGGTGGAAATCTACACGTACGGCAACTCCGGTCCCATGAGCTACAGCATCGACGGGGCCGCGCCAGTCACGATCACCCCAAGCGGGCAGGCTGCCGGTCAGCTGACCCGCATCACCGGGCTGGCTGACATGAAGCACACTGTGGTGATCGCGACGCTGAGCACCACGCCGTCCTATGTGCTGGGTGTGGCCGTGTCGTATTCGACCGGGTTCCGTGCCTCGAACTTCGGGTACTCCGGATGCATCGCCGAGGACTGGCAGCCCGGCGGGATCTTCTACAGCGGCTACAAGAACGTCGTGGACTTCATCAAACCAGACGGCGTGGTGATCCAGCTCGGCGCCAACGAGCTGATCCACTCCGTCGGCGTGAACTCCCTGGTTGCGAATTTGAAGAACGTCATCCCGTACTTCCAGTTCTGGGGCATGGACGTGCTGCTGATTGTGGACCCTCCGGTGGAGTCCGAAACCCGCACCACGTGGGAATCGGTGTTCCGTCCGGCGCTCTACGACGTGGCCGACGCGATGGGAGTGCCGATGGTGGACTTCTCTTCGCACTGGGTCAACCGCGACCTTGCAGTGCGCCGAAACCTCTACGCCGACCAGTGGCACCCCAACGATGCAGGATACTTCGACCTGCACAACCTTGTCCCGGACGTTCTCCTGCCGTGACACCATCCCATCCCATAGCCGCCTTCAGGGCGGCATTCGTGTTTAAGGAGGCGCTGTGAAGCCTGCGAACGTTCAAACCGGTTTAGTCACTGGACGGTTCATTGTCGGTGTCGCTGACGGACCTGATGTGGATCAGGAACCGGACTTCATTGCCGCTGTGGGGCGCATCTTGTTTGTTGCGTCCGTGCCGTACCTGCCGGATCCAACGGCCGACCCTGCACCAGTGACCCTGTTGCAGGCGCCGGTCGTTGGTGTGCTGGATCATGAGGGGTACCTGTGTACGGTCAATGAGGCTGGCGGCCCTGGTGAGCGGGGAATCCGTCTGATTGCCACCGATGATCCTGACCTGCTGGTGCAGGAGTGGACGTGGAACGTGAAATACACGTTCGAGACGGTCAACGGTGTGGAGCCGAAGATCGAGCCGCACGCGTTCTTCCTCCCCTCGGATGCTGCTGTGGACCTGACCACGCTCGTGAAGGTTCCATCTTCGCCTGGTCTCGGCTTGGAACAGGTTGAAGCTGCGGTGCTGCGTGCTGAGGAAGAAGCCGCGAAGGCGCAACTTGCAGCCAATGAGTCAGCAGCGTTGGTCGCGCAAACATTTGTTGCTGCCGAGGTGCAGGGCGATGACCTGGTCTTGACCCGCGATAACGGCGAGACGGTTGTGGCCGGGGACGTGCGTGGCGCGCAGGGTGATCCCGGCCCGAACACGATTCCAACGATGGAGGCTGTCGCAACCGCTATCGGCACTGAAGCTAGCGTGGCTCGCGCTGCTGTGGAAGACGTGGTCGATGGGCGGAAGGTCGGCACCCCGAATCTCTACGACGATGCAGTGTCGACACCGAAGATCGTCGATGGTGCGGTAACGCCGGCGAAGCTCGGCCCTGAACTGGTGACGCAGTTCGAAGGGTACGAGCAGGACATCCTTGCACGACCAACGGGACCTGTGGTCAGCGCACTGGCTAATGCGGCGGCGGACCTGTCTAGGTCTTCCACAGCAGTGATAACCACGGGGGCTTATGGCGGCGCGAATTACAAGCTAATCCGGGTCGTAGGTGCCGCCGGCAAACCGGGCCTGATCGGCAAGCGGTTCGGCCAGGATGACATTTCTGGCACGAAGGGCGACGGGTTCACCCCGCCAACCGAGACTCTAACCAGTGTTTTCCAGCGCACCGGGGCGGACATCGTTCTGCACGGAGCAGGGTGGGTAGTCGAACCTGGCAACCCCCGTGATGGGTTCATGGACGGATGCCAGATCCTCGATGGGGTTCTCTACCGAGACTTCAACCCTTCAGGGAACCGAGGCCGCGACGCAATCGGCATCCACTACGACGGGTCCATCGGGCTATACAGCGCCGCCGATGGGGCCACAGGTCAGGGCATGGTCGATGCTGGTGTGCAGCACTCGTTCAGCTTCGGGCCAGCGTTAGTAAAAGCCGGTGTGTCGCAGGCTGTTGATGCAACCACTATCAGCGCGAGACAGGTTCTCGCGGTCACAGCTGCTGGGGACCTTCTCATTATTGAAGTCACCGGACTGTCTTTGGTGTCCGGGCTGACCTATAAGCAGTCTGCTGATCTGGCGGTGAGTCTTGGTGCAGTGTTCGCGATCCCACTGGATGGCGGCGGTTCAGCCCAGGCGCTGGTGCAGGGCAACTGGTTGAACCCTTCCTCTGATCCTTTGTCCCAGCGGGCGGCGATCGACTTCCTGACGATTCACGCGAAGATCGTGGGCGATACCGCTTCGACCTGGCATCCGCTGACCCCGGAGAACGGTTTCACATCCTCGCAGGCGGCGGTACGCCAGCATAACGGGAAGATCGAATTCCGCGGTTCCTTGACTCACGCGACCGCAACCGGAACGGCGCAGGCTTCGTCGCTACCTTGGTGGGCCCGCCCCGAAACACACCAGCGCATCCCGGCGACGATCAATCTGACAGCCGGCCAGTTCTACGACTTCGAGGTGGGTGGCGCACTGAAGATGAACGCATCGGTAGCGAACGGCGGCCCACGGTACATCTCATTCGTGAACTACCCGGCGAAGCCGGTCTGACAATAAAGAACGCCCACAGGTGGCGAGATTTTCTCTGTATCCTGTGGGCGCTCTTAACACACGTGCTCTAGGGCTATTTGACGAGTGTCTTGAATCCCTCGATTGCTCGGGCTGCAAGTTTATCTAAGCGCGCCTGGCTAATTTCATCGCTTTCGTACGAGTCAGCGATCCCTTTGGCATTAATGTACTCAGCAATCGAATTGAGCGCTGTGATTTCGTTCATGAATTTCCCCCAAGAAAATACTTGCTAATTAATTAACAGCTAATCATAAGGTTCAAGTACTTTGCTGCCCAATAGTCAAACGTTGCACAAATGTTATCTCCGTGCTCGGTAATCGAGTGTCGACCCACAAGGAGGCCCCGTTGCCAACTCATGTTTACCGACCGTCCCGCAAACCGCTGAGGGGGTGTGCATGCCGGTGATCCCCGAGTTCCTTGGCGGCCCGAATGGCTGGCTTGGTTATTCCGCAGTGATGATCTTGCTGATCGCGTTCTTCTGGAAGCCGGTGAAGGTCGTCTGGTCGAGGCTCAAGGAGTTCGCGGCATTCCTTGACCAATGGAATGGCAAGCCTGAGAAGAAGGACCGATCCGGTCAGATAGTGCAGCATGCAGAGCCTGGTGTGTCAGCCCGCATCCTCACTCTGGAAGAGAAGACGGAGCGCATTCACCACGAGGTGACACCGAATCATGGCGGGTCCATCAAGGACGCGGTGAAGCGAATTGAGGACCGAGGCAACGAGACGGCATACAAGCTTGCTGAGACCACCGAGAAGCTGGACGAGCATATCGTAATTGCCAAGGAATCTGACAAAGCCCAGGAAAAGCTTGTAGAGGACGTTGGCAAGCTGAAATCGAAATACGCACCCGACAAGTAATGCCACCGCATTGATGCGGTGGCATTACTTGGTCAGACTCGTTTGCAGAAGTCTTCTGCGGTCATTCCATCCGGCGAATGCCAATCCCCACATTTGGAGCACATCATTCCATTTTGTTCGTCTTCGATCATTGAATCGTCGTAACTCACAACCCCACCATTCTCTCTTGTCCTACTCTTGGCGAGACAAAACCATAACAGCGAAACCAACGCGTGGCCACCCTTTGCGGTGGCCTTTCTTATGCCCAGGCACGAACGGTGTCTGGGTTTTTCTATGCCCGAAAGGTGGTACAGCATGTCTGACTGCAACCCGATGGAAGCCATCGACCAGGACAACTACGAAGACCCGAACCCAGAGGAAGTCACCGACCCGAACCATCCGGACTACGTGGCACCAGCCAAGGGCATCAAGCCACTAGGAGGCAAGTAACCATGGCGATCTACAACGGATACACCGGCGCCAAGACCTGCACCAAGGGGCCAGCCGAGGGCGCACTCGGCGCCATGGCATGGTTCCTCGCCAAGTACAAGGAGTTCGGCGGCCGCAACTCCGGCATCTACAACTGCCGGCCAGTGCGCGGATCCAACAGCACCACCTCGTTGCATGGCGAGGGCCGTGCGATGGACTTCGGCCTGCGCTGGTACGACAAGATCGAAATCTTCGAAGAGTTCGCCGAGCAGCTGCGCCTGAACTCCAAGGAACTGGGCATCCAGTGCATCATCTTCAACCGCAAGATCTTCTCCGGCGGATACAAGAACAAGGGCTGGTATAACTACATCGGCGTGAACCCACATACCGACCACCTGCACGTGGAGTTCTCCTGGTCGGCTGCACGCCGCAACAAGGACGACACCATCGAGCTGTGGGAGCGGGAGCTGGGCGGCAAGCTGACCGGCAAGCCAGTCCCAGTCATGTCGCGTCCGAAGGTTAAGGACCAGTCGCCAACCAACGTTCCGAACGGTTCCACGAACTTCCCGGACAACTACGCCGATCTGAAGATCAACGGCAACTTCCTGTCCTGGGAGATCGGTGCCCTGCAGATCCTGCTGGAGAACGTCGTGAACGGTCTCAACAAGCAGTGGGATGGCAAGTTCGAGAAGCTGACCATCACCGACACCATGACGCTGATGCAGCGCAACGGGTACTACCTCAAGACTCCGTTCGCCGCCCGTGGTGCCAAGAAGGGTACCCCGCTCAAGAAGGACGGCGACGACGGTTACTGGTTCTGGATCGAGTTCCAGCGCATGCTGGCCGATGACCTGGGCCACCGCGGCAAGATCTACTACGACACCCGCAAGTGGCGCCTCGACGGCAAGCCGTTGAAGGAAACCGGCAAGGCCATCCAGCGATGGCTCAACGACAACAACTAAGGAGACACCATGGCTAAGCGTGCAGCCGTCACCACCCAGTCACAGCACCCCTGGCGAGCTACCGTACGCACGATCCTCGCGGTCATCGTCGCTCTCGCGGCCATGGCCCCCTCGATCTACACGGCTGCCACGATGGGCAGCCCAGAAGCTGCCACCGGCGCCGCTGCGCTGGCGTTGGGTATCGCTGCGGCGATCACCCGCATCATGGCACTACCCGGTGTGGAGGCGTTCTTCCAGCGCTTCCTACCTTGGCTGGCAGCCGGAACCAAGACCGACGAACCACATGCAGGCAATATCGAAGCAACCGGATCGGTCACCCCGGACGAATAACCGAAATCGCCCCACCCTCAAACGAGGGTGGGGCGGTTTTCTGCGCTGTTGGCTAGTCTTGCCAGTTATTCATAAAATGCGGTTTTCGGTAAGAATTACCGAAATTCTCCAACAAGTCTTTTCTTGCCGATTCGGTGGCTCTGATTCGCTCAACAACGATATCAAGCCTCTTGATTACTTCTTTCGAATGGAACGGATCGACATATGGTAGACCACGTGGAAAGGTTCTTGCTAGCAAGTTGACGTCGAACATAGCAGCGCAAGTTTCGAGTATTGCGTCCTGGAGAGTTTCTGCCTTACGTAAAGTAGTCAAGCTGTGTTTCCGTGCTAGAGAATTGCAATTACCGTTGAGGGTGCCTAGAGCGGCGCGCACTTCGTAGTTCTTCCCATATGCCTTTATCCGATAATCTATGGCCTCTTGGGAAGGATTGGTGTATAGGCTGCGATGTTCTGGTGAGCGCATCAAAGATACAGCCTCTGCGTATTCCATAATCTCTACGCTGAGGCCGTCCAGGTTTCCGATCAATGCTCGTCGTTCGGCCATGACGGTACTCCGCCGTTGCAAATATGCCCCTATGTACAAGGCTGCTATTGCAATAACTGAAGGTATCGCAATGGCCAAGGAATCTAAAAGTGGATCATTTCCGTTGCAGGAACCACTGTTTTCATTGGGACCAACGTTTGCTGGTAGTGCTAGGAAAACTTGAACGAATGACATTATCATGTGTTTATCTTAGTGAGATGAATCAATAATGAGTATCGATACGTGCGAATCCTGCTGGCTCAATAGTTGCCACTGTGACGCCGAAATGATCTTGGTGGATTTTCAATAGCAACAAGCACATAGTCATACTCATGTCTGCTTTGCTGGTCGCCGCGTTGCTGGCCATCGCAGGACCTAGGCTGCAGGACCTGTTCAACCAGGCAATCGATCGAGTTTCCGGATTGGGATAACCGCGCATGAGCTTTGGTGCGCGGTCATCCGGAATTCTGCGCTCCGTGGAGCCCACGCGCAGCGAGCGCGGGTCTGCTGTAGCGGAATTTGTCATGGTGACAACGTTGCTTGTGGTGATCGCAATGACACTTGTCCAACTCGCGCTGGTTCTGCATGTGCGCAATACGCTGATTGACGCGGCTTCCAACGGCGCCCACTACGGTGCACTGGCCAATCGTTCAGCGGCCGATGCCCAAGGCAGAACCCGGACATTGATCACCGAAAGCTTGCATGGTGGATTCGCCCGTGACATTGCCGTGAGCACCACTCCAGTAGGGGACAGCCAGTTGGTTACCGTATCGGTCAGCACCCGAGTGCCATTGATCGGGCTCTTGCCCAATGGGTGGGACTTGCACGTGGAAGGAGAAGCAGTGCGTTATGGGTAAGGCCAAGAATCTGGCTACCGCCATGCATCGCAGAATTCGGGATGAAGATCGTGGAAGTGCGGTAGTGGAATTCGTTTTTGCTTCAACCGTCTTGCTGATTCCCCTGGTGTACTTGATACTGGCCGCCGGCCAGCTTCAAGGAGGCAGCTATGCCGTGGTTGGTGCTGCCGATCATGCCGCCAAGGTCTTTGCCGCCGCCGAAGACCCTGTGCAGGCGAGGAACGATGCACACGCTGTTGTGCGAAGAACCATGCACAATTTTGGGTATCGCAACGCCCGCACTTCAATTCGTTGCGAAATGGAATGCTTGAGCCCGGGCAGTGTCGTCACCGTGACTGTAGCCTTGGATGTCCCGCTGCCTTTCGTATCCGAATGGGTCGAGGCGTCCGCATTCACCGTGGATTCCTCCGCGTCGCAAAGGACTGATCGATTTGGCTAGGCCGCAACGTGCCGTCCGGAATCTGCGGAATGAGGATGGGCAATCCTTGGTGCTGGCAATCGGCCTGTGCGCCATCACATTGCTGACCATTTCCGTGGTGCTGGCAGCCAGCGCCGTCAATCTCAAAGCGCGTCAGCTGTTGTCAATTGCCGACGGAGCGGTCGTGGCTGCCGTAGACGAATTCGAGTTCGTTGCGGACAACGGCAACCCAAGGATCCAGCTCGACCAGCAACGCGTGCAGCAAGCAGTGCAGCAGTACCTGTCAGACGTTGGTGCGGCCGGCCGGGTCGAGAATCTGCGAATCGACCGGGTCCAGATCATGCCCGATGGCCAAGGCGCGAATCTCCAGTTGAGCGGTTCGGTGCAACCGCCGATAGTAGGGTGGCTAGTTCCCGGTGGAGTGCCGATATCAGTCGAATCATCCGCTCGAACCGTATTGAGCAGGTAATCACCACGTTGGCCGCCGGACTCAATGATCAGAAGCCAAATGACGTAGTCTTAGAAGACCATGGCAAAAACTGACTTCTCCGCTGAAATCCGCTCACTGCGTTCTACATTCTCCGCAATCGAAGACGTGAGCGATGTCGAGCAGATCAAAGCTGACATCGCAGTCCTCTCGGAAGAAGCGGGCGCTCCCAACCTCTGGGATGATCCGGCCGCTGCTCAAATCGTCACCAGCAAGCTATCCCATCGCCAATCCGAGCTGGAACGGCTGACTCGGCTGCAGACGCGAATCGATGATTTGGAAGTCCTGGTTGAGCTTGCCGAGCTCGAAGAAGACGACGATACGCTGGATGAAGCGGACAAGGAGCTCACCAGCATCCAGAAGGCCCTCGCTGAACTCGAGATAGTCACCCTCCTCAACGGCGAATTCGATGCCCGAGGTGCGGTTGTCACGATTCGCTCCGGTGCCGGCGGTGTTGATGCCGCGGACTTCGCGGAGATGCTCCTGCGCATGTACCTGCGTTGGGCTGAACGCCGTGGATACAAGGCCACTGTCATGGACACTTCGTACGCCGAAGAAGCCGGCCTCAAATCGGCAACCTTTGAAATTGATGCCCCGTATGCCTTCGGCACGCTCTCAGTAGAAGCCGGTACCCACCGCCTGGTGCGCATCTCGCCATTCGATAATCAGGGTCGTCGCCAGACATCGTTTGCGGCCGTGGAAGTTGTGCCGCTGATTGAGCAGACCGACACTATCGAAATCCCGGAATCTGAAATCCGCGTGGACGTGTTCCGCTCCTCGGGGCCTGGCGGCCAGAGCGTCAACACCACCGACTCCGCGGTACGCATGACGCATATTCCTACCGGCGTCGTCGTCTCGATGCAGAACGAGAAATCGCAGATCCAGAACCGTGCCGCCGCGCTTCGAGTTCTGCAGTCGCGCTTGCTGCTCTTGAAGAAGGAGCAGGAGGACGCGCAGAAGAAGGAACTCGCCGGCGACGTGAAGGCATCTTGGGGTGACCAAATGCGCTCCTACGTGCTCAACCCGTATCAAATGGTCAAGGACCTGCGAACCGAACATGAAGTGGGCAACACCCAGGCGGTGCTTGACGGTGAAATCGACGATTTCATCGATGCAGGCATCCGCTGGCGTGCAGGACAACGCCGACCAAGCAAGTAGGCGGTCTCGCTGACACTGACCGCGGTGGACGCTTCTGTCATGCAGGGTGTAAGCATCATCACCGTTGCGGATCCTGCTGCGCCAATTACAGCTAGTCATGCCGAAGCTGCGCACTTCGCGTTAGCTGGACGTACGGCATGAATCTTGCAACACGCCTTATATTTCGGCTGGTTCGCAACCTTGCACCGATAGTGTTTGGAAGACTGGCGCATCAATAGACGTTTGATCTCGAGATTGGTGTTCGTGGGTCGCGCCCCGACGAAGACTAGCGATTGAAGACATGATTAAATTCGAAAACGTCTCGATGGTTTACGAGCCGAAGCAGCAGAATGCGGCTTTGGACGAGGTAAGCATCGAGATAGACCGTGGCGAATTCGCCTTCCTGGTTGGTGAATCCGGTTCGGGTAAGTCGACCTTCCTCAGCTTGGTGCTGCGCGAAAAGCGCTCCACCGACGGATCCGTCTACGTGGCCGGACAGAACCTCAACCGCATACCGAGCCGTCGTGTGCCCAAGCTGCGCCGCGACATTGGATTCGTTTTCCAGGACTTCCGCCTCTTGCGTGAGCGTACGGTCTTCGACAACGTCGCGTTCGCCATGGAAGTCATCGGTGCCTCCCGTGCCCAGATCCGCGAGCGAGTGCCGGACGCATTGAAAATGGTCGGCCTCGAAGACAAAGCACGCCGCAAGCCAACCGAGCTTTCCGGTGGCGAGCAGCAACGCGTTGGCATTGCCCGCGCCATTGTGAACAGGCCGTCGATCCTGCTGGCCGATGAGCCTACTGGCAACCTTGACCGCAAGAACAGCATCGAAGTGATGAACGTGCTCAATCGCATCAACCAGAACGGCACGACCGTCCTGATGGCTACGCACGCGCACGAGCTGGTGAGCGAATACCGCCACCGCGTTATTGAACTGAAACGCGGACGAGTCATCCGCGATGAAATTGATGGCCAGTACACGCCGATGACCACTGTGGTGAACCAGGACGGCTCGCGTGAACTGCTCGTCGGCGATTCGGCCGTGGAATACGACGAAGAATCGCAGGTTGCCGAGGATAAGAAGGACGAGGACCAGTGAGACTAGGATTTATTCTCCGCGAAGCGGCGAAGGGCCTGCGGCAAAACGTCGTCATGGTTGTTTCCGTGGTGCTGGTGACCTTCGTATCGTTGACCTTCGTTGGCGCTTCGGTATTGCTTCAGCTCCAGATCAACCAGATGAAGGGCTACTGGTACGACCGCATGGAAGTCGCGGTGTACCTCTGCGATGACACGAGCACCTCACCGAACTGTGCCGGCAGTGCGGTCACCGAGGAACAGCGGCAGGACATCGAGGAGATGCTCAAGTCCGAGCAGCTCGCCCCATACATCAAGGAATTCGCCTACGAATCCAAGGAACAGGCGTACGAGAACTTCCTTGACCAATACGAGAACTCCGCGTTGGTCGACCAAGTCACTGCAGAACAACTTCCCGAATCCTTCCGCGTCGCACTCGTTGATCCGGAAAAGTATCCGGTGATCAACGAAGCGTTCTCCACCGTTGACGGCGTTGACTCGGTAATCGACCAACGCGAACTGCTTGAAAAGGTATTCCAGTTGGTGCGCGTGGCTTCCGCTGCCGCCGCCGTCGTGGCAATCGTGATGATTGTTTGCGCGGTGCTGCTCACCGGGACGACCATTCAGCTCTCGGCCATGCACCGGCGGCTCGAAACAACCATCATGCGGCTGGTCGGCGCTTCGAAAGCAACGATTCAATTGCCATTCATCATCGAAGGCGTGATCGCGTCGCTGATTGGCGGCCTGCTGGCTTCGGGCACCCTGTGGTTGCTGCTGAAGTTCCTCGTTGAGGACAAGTTGGCCAACGAAAACGTCGGTGTAGCGTTCATCTCTACCACCGAAATATGGCTAGTTGCTCCGATACTCTTGATTATTGGTATCGTTTTGGCCACAATTTCATCAGTGGTAACGTTGAAGCGTTACCTGAAGGTTTAGCCGAAACGTTATCTAGGCTTGAACTGAAGTACGCAATTTCTTAAAGGAGCTTTATGCTGTCGAACGCCGTGCGACGTAAATTCTTACGCGCCTCTATCGGTGGAGCTATGGCTCTTGCGCTCACTCTGCCAGCAGGCCTTGTGGTCGCTGACGAGCTTGACGACAAGAAAGCTCAGGTCGAGAAGAACATCGAAAACCTCGAGACCGACATGGAATTCCTGGATGCCGACATCCAGGAAACCGACAAGAAATTGCGTGACCAGCAGGCGCAGGTACCCATTGCCCAGCAGGCATTGGCTGACGCGCAAAGCCGCGTAGCCAATGCCCAGGCCACCCTCTCCGATCTGAACAACCGCTTGATCAGCGCGCAGGCGACTCGTGATGAAGTGGCCCAGCAGATCGAAGAAAACGCTGCGAAACTGTCCGAAGCGGAGGACGCGATGGCGCAGATCGCCGCGGAAGCCTATAAGCGCGGCGGTGTCTCGGGCGGGCTGGACATGATCCTCAACATGGATTCGGCAACCAAGATGGCCGACGGTCTGGGCATGGCCAATCGTGCCATGGAATCCCAGAATGCCGCATACAACGATTTGGCCCAGGAACAGGCCAATAACGAAAGCAACAAGCTTCGCCTGGTTGCCGTGGAGAAGGAAATCTCCTCGCTGAAAGCCCAGGCAGAGGAAGCTTTGGCGCAGGAGCAGGCAGCGCGAGATGCTGCGCAGAACGCCAAGAACGAGCTGGATGCACTGGTAGCCAGCACCGAAGCGCTCAGCGCCGAACTCGAAGCGCAGAAGCCGCGCATCCAGGCGAAGCTGGAATCGCAGCAGAAGGAATACGCTGCGGTCAATCAGCAGATCAAGGAACGCCAGGAGCGCCTGATCCGGGAAGCCGCCGAGCGCAAGCGCAAGGCAGAAGAAAAGGCGCGTCGCGAAGCAGCGGCCGAGCGAAAGCGCATCGCTGAGGAAAAGGCCGCCTACGAGGCTGAGCAGGAGCGCAAGGCTGCCGAAGCCCGAGCGGAGAAAAAAACCTACAAGAAGAAGCCCTACGTTGCACCGAAATCCCAGCCGAAGTCTTCGGACTACGCTGAGCCAAGTAGCTGGGGATTGATTAAGCCGACCACCAGCAACCGTTTGACCTCGACCTTCGGATGGCGCCCAACGCCAGCCGGAACCATCGATTACGGTGGCCGCGGCGGCTATGTGCACGCGGGTATCGACTGGGGCTTCGGCGGCCAGTGCGGCTCGCCCATTACGGCGGCAGCATCCGGCGAAGTCTGGATGGCCGGGTGGGGTGGATCCTCGGGCAACAAGGTCACCATTTCGCATGGAGTCATCAAGGGCAAGGCCCTGGCCACCAACTACCACCATATGTCCCGCATCGCGGTCAGTGTCGGCCAGCATGTGAAGCAGGGCCAGATCATCGGCTACGTTGGCACCACCGGCAATTCGACTGGCTGCCATCTGCACTTCGAAACGATCATCAATGGATCACATGTGAACCCATTGGGACTTCTCTAGCGCTAGACTTGTAGTCTGTGCGCGGGAATCCGCCCGCGACATGCAAGGAGTAACGTGGCTAAGAAGAACCAAGAAGATCGAGTCATCGCGAGCAACCGCAAGGCGCGCCACGATTTTGAAATCCTCGACACCTTCGAAGCTGGCATGGTGCTCACCGGTACCGAAGTGAAGTCGCTGCGCGAAGGCAAAGCTTCGCTCGTTGACGGTTTCGGCCAGTTCTACCGCGGAGAGCTGTACATCGAGAATGTCTACATTCCCGAGTACCTCAACGGATCGTGGACCAATCATGCGGCTCGTCGTCGGCGAAAGCTCTTGCTGCACCGCCAGGAACTGCTCAAGATCGAGCGCAAGATCGGCGAAGCCGGCCTGACTGTCGTACCGCTGAGCTTGTACTTCAAATCGGGTCGGGCGAAGCTGGAAATCGGTGTCGCCCGCGGTAAGCGCGAGTACGACAAGCGGCAGGCCCTGCGCGAAAAGCAGGATAACCGCGAAGCATTGCGTGCCATGCGCGAACGCAACCGCGGCAACGCGTAAGCAGAGGTTGTGGCGCATTTCGCATTGGGGCAACCCGGCGTGATGCGCTATGATTGATGAACACGCCCTAGGGTGTGGTTGCATCCGGGAAACCGGGACTGACAACAAAATACGGGGATGATCGGTTTCGACGGTGTGAGTCGCGACAGATGAAGCGGGCCGAGGACGCAAAGTTATCTCGTAAACGCTCTTTGCAAACCAATAAGTGCCGAATCAAAGCGCACTGACTTCGCTCTCGCTGCCTAAGCAGCCAGACAGTCCGTTAGCCAGGGGACGCTATCGCCCCTGTTCCTAACGTCATTTAGATAGCCAATGTATTCAGCAGTTGTTGCCGCTGCTGGGTACACATTCAGGCAACTGTGCCCGGATCAACCACTTGTTTGCGTGATGGTTGGGGCAGAGAAAATCCACAGCAAACTGCGCCCGGAGAAGACCTGGCAACACCACATCGGACGGGAGTTCAATTCTCCCCATCTCCACAAATTCCGGCTCCGGATCCAAGCCCACAAGCTTGGATCCGGAGCTTTTTGCTTGCCTTGAAGTCAGCCGCCGCATCGCGAGCCTGTTCGCGGGATGGAGAATTTGCACATAGACTTGAGATGAAAGTCGAAGGCATTTGAAATGCCGCGTGCGCAGAAACGGAGTGAGATTGAAGTCGATGGGTAAAAAAAGTTCCCAGCGGGTATCGCCTTTCCTCTCAGCAACCTATGCCGCAGTGGCTTTCCTCTTGGAAGTCGGGCTGCTGTTCGCGGCGGCACTCGCAGCTATCGCCTTCATCCCCTGGCCGACCATTCCAGCAATACTCGTCGTGGTCATTCCGCTGCTGATCCTGTGGTCGATCTTCTTCTCACCGAAGGCAGTCATCAAGCTGCGGCTGCGCACCCGCCTGCTCTTGATCCATATCATCTACCTCATCGGCGCCTACGTGCTTTGGCTGAGCGTCGACCATTCCTTCTATGACCAGTCCCAGATCTGGGCGATTGCGATGCTCTCGTTGACCGGTATCAGCGCCATATTGGTCATCGCCACTGGAGGGTACGTAGTTCCGCACGATCGCACCAAGCGGCCGCCGAAGGACCTTCCCAACCGGGCCCGGACGGGCGCACCCAAGGGACGCCGCGCAGCACGCTAACGAACGGCACATGCCAAGCCTTCCGGCTTGGCATGTGCTGTTTCCGGCTAGAAGAGCCCAGCCAGCTGGAAGCCGAGCCACGCGGCAAGCACGGCTCCAACCAGCGTGCCCAGGGCGTTGGCCAGGCTCGCCGCGATGCGGCCTGACTGCAGCAGCCGGACCGTTTCGAAGCTGGCCGTGGAAAACGTCGTGTAGCCGCCGAGCAGTCCCGTACCGATGGCCGCCAGCCATTGCGCAGACAGCAGCTGCTGGGCCAGCAGCCCGGTCAGCAGGCCGAGGGCGAAGGAGCCTGAAAGGTTGACCAGGATCGTCCCCCAAGGCAGAGGGGCGGGAAGCCACCGCCTGATCAGGGCATCAAGCACGAAACGCAGGCAGGCGCCAAGGCCGCCGCAGAGCGCAACCGTGAAAAACAAGCCGGGGGAGAGCACTACCGGGCTCCTCCCGCTGTTCGGGCCGCACGCCTCGCCGCGAGGGCAATGCCGCACCAGGTAGCCAAAGCGCCGCAGATCACCGTGGGCAGAGCATAGGCCAGCGCCGGGAGCACCGCACTGGATGAGAACAGCAGCATGCTGTCGGTGGCCAGCGCACTGTAGGTGGTGAAGCCGCCCATGAAACCGGTGCCCAGCAGCAAGCGCTGCCGGCGGCGCCGTCCCTCGCTGCCGCCGCCGTGCGACAGCGCCTCCAGCAGCAGGCCGAGCAGGAAGGCTCCCAGCATGTTGGCGGCGAAAATCGCGATCGGGAAACCGCCAGCGGAAGGCAGCAGCAGGCCCAGTCCTTGCCGGGCGGCTGTCCCGGCGGCGCCGCCAAGGAACACCAGCAGCAAGGAACCCGGGGCCAGGGAAGAAGGCGGCACGGTGTTCTGCGCGCTGCGCGATGGCGGAGGGGTCATGAACTCTGGATCTGTTCTGCTCGGCGGGCGGGGAGTGGCGGGACCAGAAGCACCGGATGGCGCTGGCGGTGCGTCAGATGCAACACCACGGAGCCGTTGAGCAGCTCGCGGATGACGTTGGCCATGGATCGCTGGCGGACTCCGAGCACGATCAGCGCCGCATCATGCCGCACGGCAAGCCGCGCCAGCTGCTGCCCTGGCCCGCCAGCGGTGGCGTGCGCCTGCCAGTGGACTTCCGTGCCCGCAAGCTGGGCGTCGAGCTGGAGCAGCAGCTCCTGCGGGAAGCGGACGATGGCTTCCTCACCGGATTCGGGATCCAGCGGTGCGCTGCGTACGGTGCCGTCGGGCAGTTCTTCGAGAGGGTAGCCGGTGGCATCGACATGCACGCACAGCAGCCCGGTGCCCAGTGAGCCAGCCAATTGCGCGGCAGTGGCCAGCACGTGGGGATCGAACCGGTCGGGCACGCCGAGAATGATCGGTCGCTGCTCCATCCGGCCTCCCTGGGGTCTTGGGCTGTTCTTCATTCTCGCACAGCCCGCAGCTAGGCCTTGCGCACCCAGATCAGCGAGGCCTCGATGAAATCCAGCTGATGCGGCAGCTCGATCCCCGCCCCGGGCACCAGGCCCTGGACGGCGGCACGGCGCAGGAACTGCGGATCCTCGTCGCTGATCCGGTCGATGACCGCTCTGCTTCCGGTGAAGCGGTCCAGCCGGATCGCGGCAGACACCGGCAAGGTCCCGTCGGCGCTGGGGATCGCATCTCCGTGCGGGTCATGGCGCGGGTGGCCCAGCCGGGCATCCAGGGCGTTGATGAACCGGTCGGTGACGGTGTGCTCCAGGGCCTCGGCCTCGTCGTGGACCTCGTCCCAGCCGTAGCCCAGCTCGTCGCGCAGGAAGGTCTCCAGCAGCCGGTGGCGGCGCACCATGCGCAGCGCCTCGCGCCGCCCGGTCTCGCTGAGCGTGATCGCCCCGCGCGGCACGTGGTTCACCAGCTCCTTGGCGGCGAGCTTTTGCACCATGGCGGTGGCCGAGGCGGGGGACAGGCCCAGCTGGTCGGCCAGCGCACCGGTGCCGACTTCGGCGTCTTCCCATTCGGTGAGCGCGTACAGCGCCTTGAGGTAGTCCTCTTCGCTGGTGGTCAGGCCGGCCGGTCCGCGGCGTGCAGGTGCCATGATCGTCCCGGCGCCTAGCTGCGGTTCAGGTAGGGCAGGATTGCCTCGTGCAGCTTGCCGTTGCTGGCCAGCGCGTTGCCGCCATGGCAGCCTTCCGCCCCGGCCACCGAGGTGAAGCGGCCACCGGCCTCGCGCACTACCGGCACCAGCGCTGCCATGTCGTAGAGTTCCAGCTCGGGTTCGAAGGCCGCGTCGACCGCGCCTTCGGCCACCAGCGCGTAGGAGAGGAAATCCCCGTAGCCGCGGGTGCGCCAGGCGGTGCCCAGCAGCTCCAGCAGGCCATCTAGCTTGCCGGCGTCCTTCCAGCCGTTCAGCGAGGCGTAGGACAGCGAGGAGTCTTCCAGCGCGCTGACCGAGGAGACGGCGAGGCGGCGGGTGGCGGTGGACCCGGGGACGGCGCCCGGTTCGCTGACGTAGGCACCCAGGCCGGTGGCCGCATGCCAGCGGCGGGTCATCGCCGGGGCGGAGATGACGCCGAGCACCGGCTCGTCGTCGATGAGCAGCGCGATCAGCGTGGCCCACACCGGCACGCGGCGCACGAAGTTCTTCGTCCCGTCGATCGGGTCGATGACCCAGCGCCGGGCCGAATCCCCGTGCACGCCGAATTCCTCGCCGAGCACCGAGTCGCCGGGGCGGTGGGCTGCCAGTTCGGCCAGGATCAGCTGCTCGGCGCCACGATCGGCATCGGAGACCGGGGTCATGTCCGGCTTGGATTCGACCACCAGGTCGTTGGCGCCGTAGCGGGCCAGGGTGAAGGCGTCGACCTTGTCGGCCAATGCCAGGGCGAAGTCGAGATCTTGCTGCAGGGTGTATTCAGCCATGGTTATGCGGCGGCTACTGCGCGCCGAGCTCCTTTTCGTGCGTGGTTTCCTCGGTGGTGACCAGCCGGCGGTAGGAGGCAAGGCGGTTGGCCGCCTGGCTGCCTTCGGACTCGGCGGCCCAGGCTTCCAGCGCGCAGCCGGCCTCGCCGGCCGCATGGGTGCAGCCGCGCGGGCAGCCGGTGGCGATCTCGGCCAGGTCCTCGAAGGCGGCCAGGATATTGTCCGGATCCACCAGCCCCAGCCCGAAGGAGCGGATGCCCGGGGTGTCGATCAGCCAGGAGCCGGGGGTGCCGCCCAGGCGCAGGGCCAGCGCGTTCGAGGAAGTGTGCCGTCCGCGGCCGGTGACCGCGTTGACGTGCCCGGTGGCGCGGGTCGACCCGGTCAGGGCGTTGACCAGGGTGGACTTGCCCACCCCGGAGTGGCCGAGCACCACCGAGACGCAGCCGGAGAGCAGCTGCTCCAGTTCGGCCAGGGCACCGGCATCCAGCCGGGCGCTGGAGCCGTCGGCGCTGCGGGCGTCGATGCCCGAGGCCTCGGCCGCGGTGGTGCGGGAGATGACCACGGGGAAGTCCAGCCCCTCGTAGTGGGTGAGGAACTCGGCCGGGTCCTTCACATCGGCCTTGGTCACGCAGAGCACCGGCTGGATGCCGGCGTCGTAGGCGGCGACCAGCGCGCGGTCCACGAAGCCGGTGCGCGGCTCGGGGTTCGCGGCGGCGACGACGATGACCAGCTTGTCCACATTGGCCACGACCACGCGCTCGGTGGCGTCGGTGTCATCGGCGCTGCGGCGCAGCAGGGTGCTGCGCTGTTCGATGCGCACCAGCCGGGCCAGGGTGTCGGGCTTGCCGGAGGTGTCGCCGACCAGCCCCACCAGATCCCCGGGCACGATCGCCTGGCGGCGCAGCTCGCGGGCGCGGGCGGCGATGACGATGCGCTCGGTGGCGGTGTCCTCGTCGAGGATCGCGGTGTAGCGGCCGCGGTCCACGGTGATGATGCGGCCGATCACGGCCTGCTCGTGGGCCGGTCGGTCCTTGGTGCGCGGACGGCTGCCCTTCTTGTTCGGGCGCACGCGCACCGAGGACTCGTCGTAGTCGGAGTAGCGCATCAGCCCTGGCCCTTTGCGGTAGCGGCCATGGCGCTCCACAACTGCGGGAAGTCGGGCATGGTCTTCGCGGTGGTGGCGATGTTCTGCACGCGCACCCCGTCGATGGCCAGGCCCAGCAGGGCGCCGGCGGTGGCCATGCGGTGATCCTCGTAGGACTCGATATCCGCGGCCCGCAGCGGGCCCGGGACGATGCGCAGCGCGTCGGCGGTCGCGGTGACGCGCGCGCCGACCTTCGACAATTCGGCTTCCAGCGCGGCCAGCCGATCGGTTTCATGCCCGCGCAGGTGCCCGATGCCGCTCAGCGTGCTCGGCGCATCGGCCAGCACGCACAGGGCGGCCAGGGTCGGGGCCAGCTCGGAGGCGTCGGCGTAGTCGATCCCGCGGATTGTTCCGGTGCCGCGCACGCAAAGCACGCCGTCATCGCCCAAGCTTGCCTGCGCGCCCATCGCGGTCAGGATCTCAACCCACTTGCCGCCCACCTGGGTGGTCTTCGCGGGCCAGAAGGGCACGCGCACGGTGCCGGCGGTGGCCAGCGCGGCGGCCAGGAACGGGCCGGCATTGGACAGGTCGGGCTCGACGGTGACGGTGAAGCCCTTCAGCTGCCCCGGTGCGATGCGCCAGCCGCGCGCATCGGCATCGACCTGCACGTCCACGCCGAGCTCGCGCAGGGTCTGCACCGTCATCGCGATGTGGTCGGGGGAGGCGATCGGCCCCGGCGCGGCGCGCAGCGCCAGCCCGCCGGGCAGGGCCTGGCCGACCAGCAGCAGCGCCGAGATGAACTGCGAGCTGCCCGAGGCGTCGATGACCACTTCGGCGTCCTGCTTCATGGCGCTGGCATCGATGGTGAAGGGCAGCATGCCGGCGGCGCCGGCATAGTCGATGCGGGCGCCGAGGTCCGCCAGCGCGTCGAGCACCGGGGCCATCGGGCGCACGCGTGCCGCCTCGTCGCCGTCGAAGGCCACCGTGGCGCCGGCGACGGCGGCCAGCGGGGGCACGAAGCGCATCACCGTGCCGGCCAGGCCGCAGTCGATGGACAGCGGGCCGGCGGCCAGCTGGCCCGGGGTGATGACCACGGTGGTGGAGCCATCGGCCTGCCCGATGCGCTCGATTCCTGCCCCGAACTCGGCCAGGGCGCGCAGCATCAGCTCGGTGTCGCGGCTGATCAGCGTGTTGTGGATGGTGGAGGGGGAGGAGGCCAGGGCCGCAAGGATCAGATACCGGTTGGTCAGCGACTTCGACGCGGGCACCTGCACGGTGGCATCCAGGCCGGTGGCGGCGAAGGGCGCCGCCCACCAGTTCTCTTCTGCCTCGTGCAGCTGGTTGGGTCGGTTGCCGGGGGCGCTTGCGGTGCTGATTGGTAGATCCTTCGGCTCGATGCTTCACTTCGGGGGCGCTGGCAGCGCTTGAAGCACTGTGCGCCCACTGCTTAATCCTAGCCGAGATCGGTGCGGGAATAAGGTTTGCGCCCGGTTGGTTATGCCTAGTGTGACGATACGACAGGACACTTCAAGTGCCGGCGGCACCGCCTGCGCGCTGGCCGAGGCCCCGCGCCCGGCCCGGGCCCGTGCTGGCGCGCGCATAAAGCCGGTTGAACGCGTAGACTCGGCAGTGATGAATAATGAGAGCGTGGACGAGAATTTGCCCGATGCGGCCTCTGAGTCCGAACAGCAGCGCCGCGAACGCTTCGAGCGTGACGCGATGCAGTACGTGGACCAGCTCTATTCGGCTGCCCTGCGCATGGCGCGCAACCCGTCGGATGCCGAAGATCTGGTGCAGGAGGCCTACACCAAGGCCTATTCCGCGTTCCACCAGTACAAGCCTGGCACCAACCTCAAGGCGTGGCTGTACCGGATCCTGACCAACACGTACATCAACCTGTACCGCAAGCGCCAGCGCGAACCGCTGCGCACCTCCACCGACACGGTCGAGGATTGGCAGATGGCCCAGGCCATGGAGCATTCGCCGACCGGCTTGCGTTCGGCCGAGGCCGAAGCGCTGGACCACCTTCCGGATTCGGATGTGAAGGCCGCGCTGCAGTCGATCGGCGAGGATTTCCGCATGGCCGTGTACTTCGTGGATGTCGAGGGCTTCAGCTACAAGGAAGCCAGCGAGATCCTGGGCGTGCCGATCGGCACCGTGATGTCCAGGTTGCATCGTGGACGAAAGAATTTGAGGGAATTGCTGGCGGATTACGCCGCGGATCGCGGGATCGCCACCGGCACCCAGAGCAAGAGCGCCGCCAAGGCCGAACGAGGAGCGAAATAGGATGGATTGCAATTCATTGGGTGATTGCGCCGATGACCGCATCGTCCGCATCTACGAGTACCTTGACGGCGCGCTGACGCTCGATGACCTCAAGGAAGTCAAGTCTCATCTGGAAGGCTGCCCGGAATGCACCGAGCAGTACGATCTGGAGTGCATCATCCGCTCGGTGGTGCGCCGCAGCTGCCAGGAGCATGCCCCGCAGACCCTGAAGGCCAGCATCATTGCGCGGATTTCACAGATACGCGTGGAGTCGGGGCACTAGCCCGGCACCGCTAGCAAGGCAAAGAGAAACCCCGCATCTTTCGAGAAGATCTCGAAGGGTACGGGGTTCTTTTATGTTCGCTTCGCTTAGCTGTTTGGGCGCTTGCCGTGGTTGGCACCGCCACGCTTGCGATCGCGACGCTTACGAGCGCGCTTCGACATGGTGACTCCTTAGAGGGATCAATAGTACTTCCCGAAAATTCGGGCCGGCTCATAGTCTTTCACACTTCCGGCCCATTTTCCTAACGGACCGGACCGGCTCAGCTATCGCCCGGCTCGGGCAAGTCCAGCCAGGAATACCAGCCGCGGTGCAGCACCAGCCAGGCCATCAGGCCGTACCCGGCCTGGCCGGGCACGCCGCCGGAGGCGTTCAGGTCCGCACGCCACTGGGCATGGGCACGCAGCGGGGTGAAGGTATCGACGTAGTGGTGATTGCGGCGCAGCGCCACATCCGAGTACACCCGGTTCAGCTCCGCCACGCGCTGGTTGCGCGCATCGTCCAAGCAGGGGGCCGGGCCGACCAGCAGCGCCTTGATGTTCATCTGCGAGGCCGAATCCAGGATGTTGGCCAGGTTCAGCCGGCTGCGCGCGGTGGTGACGTCCAGGTCGACGTCGCGGTCGGACAGTGCGATGACCAGGCGGTTCTCGTACTGGTCGCTGAAGCGGCGGGAGGCTTCGCCCAGCCAGCGCTCGGCCAGCGACTCGGATCCCTCGGCCGGTGCGGCCAGGACGAAGGACTGCAGGCGCAGCGCCGGATCCTGGGTGCGGGCCATGACCCGGCCGAACCAGCCCAGGCCTCGCGGGTCGCCATGCCCGGCCAGCAGCTCATCTCCGATTGCGGTAATGCGGATTGTGCGTAACTCCAACTGGGCGACCTTTCGTTGGCTCAAAAAGATGAATCGATCCCCACCTTAGCAGTCGGATCGCCGGCATCGGGGGAGGCAGCCAGTGGTTGAACCCCACAATTCCCTGCGAGAATCCGGTGCCGGGGTTAAAGCGCTGTGCCGGCGAACCTCCGAGGTCAACCCCCGGTCGGTTCGCCGGCACAGCTGGCCAGCAGCGTTCAGCCGATGCTGGTTAGCGGGCGAAAGCCTGCTGGATCAGCACTGCGTTTTCTGCTTCGTGGCGCTTGGCGGTACCGGCCGAGGTGGCAGCCGATGCCGGGCGCGAAACGAGCTTGATCTTGCGATCGAGCTGCGGCACCACGTAGAGGCCGAAGAACGGCCATGGGCCCTGGTTCGCAGGCTCGTCCTGGACCCACGAAACCTCGGCGTTCGGGTACTTGGCCAGCTCGGCGGCGATCTGCTCGGCCGGAGCCGGGTAGAGCTGCTCGACGCGCACCAGTGCGGTCTTGGTGTCGTTCGCCTTGGTGCGGGCTGCCAGCAGGTCGTAGTACACGCGGCCCGAGCACAGCAGCACCTTGTCCACGGCGTTCGCATCGGTGATCGACGCATCGCCGATGACCTCGCGGAAGCCGCCGGTGGTGAAGTCCTCCACGGCGCTGGCGGCTGCCTTCAGGCGAAGCAGCTGCTTCGGGGTGAAGACGATCAGCGGCTTGCGTGGACGGGCGTAGGCCTGGCGGCGCAGCAGGTGGAAGTGGTTGGCACCGGTGGACGGCTGGGCCACGACCATGTTGTTCTCCGCGCACAGCTGCAGGAAGCGCTCGATGCGGGCCGAGGAGTGGTCCGGGCCCTGGCCTTCGTAGCCGTGCGGCAGCAGCATGACCAGCGAGGAGGACTGCGACCACTTCTGCTCGGCGGAGGAGATGAACTCGTCGATCACGGTCTGCGCGCCGTTGACGAAGTCGCCGAACTGCGCTTCCCACATGACCAGCGCATCCGGGCGCTCTACCGAGTAGCCGTATTCGAAGCCGAGGGCGGCGTATTCGGAGAGCAGCGAGTCGTAGATCCACAGCGGAGCCTGGTCCTCGGACAGGCCCTTCAGCGGGTACCACTCGTTGTCGTTCTCGCGGTCGTGGAAGACTGCGTGGCGCTGCACGAAGGTGCCGCGGCGCGAGTCCTGGCCTGCCAGTCGGACCGGCACGCCTTCCATGGTCAGGCTGCCCAGGGCTGCCAGCTCGGCGAAGCCCCAGTCGATGCCGCCTTCGCGGGACATCTTCTCGCGGCGTTCCAGCAGCGACTTCAGCTTGGTGTGCATGGTGAAGCCTTCTGGGATGTCCAGGTGGGCGGCACCGATCTTGGCCAGGGTCTGCTCGGAGATGGCCGAGCCGCGGGCGCCGTCGACGGTGTTCTCGTCGGCGGCCTGCGCGAATGGCTTCTCCAGGTCGTTGATGGTCGAGCCCGGGGTGATGATCGGGATCGGGGAGGTCTGGGCGGCATGCGTCTCGGCGAAGATGCGCTCCAGGTTCTCCTTGTACTCGGCCAGCACGTTCTCGGCTTCTTCCTGCGTGATGTCGCCGCGGCCGACCAGGGCTTCGGTGTACAGCTTGCGGGTTGAGCGCTTGGCTTCGATCAGGTTGTACATGATCGGCTGGGTCATCGACGGGTCGTCGCCCTCGTTGTGGCCGCGGCGGCGGTAGCACACCAGGTCGATGACGACGTCCTTGCCGAACTTCTGGCGGTACTCGAAGGCCAGCTGGCCCACGTGCACCACTGCCTCCGGGTCATCCCCGTTGACGTGGAAGATCGGGGCCTGCACGGTGCGGGCCACGTCGGTGGCGTAGACCGAGGAGCGCGAGGAGCTCGGCGCGGTGGTGAAGCCGATCTGGTTGTTCACGATCACGTGCACGGTGCCGCCGGTCTTGTAGCCCGGCAGCTGGCTCATTGCCAGCACCTCGGAAACCACGCCCTGGCCTGCGAAGGCGGCGTCGCCGTGGACCAGGATCGGCAGCACGGTGTTCTTCTGCTCCAGCCGGTCCAGCTTGGCGCGGGTGATGCCCTCGAGCACCGGATCGACGGCTTCCAGGTGCGATGGGTTGGCAGCCAGGTAGATCTTGGTCTGGTTGCCGGCGTCCGAGGTGTACGAGCCCTCGGTGCCCAGGTGGTACTTCACATCGCCTGAGCCCTGGACCGAGCCCGGGGTGGCGGTGCCTTCGAATTCGCGGAAGACCTGTGCGTAGGTCTTGCCGGCGATGTTGGTCAGCACGTTCAGGCGGCCGCGATGGGCCATGCCGATCGCAACCTCGTTGAGCTGCTCGTCGGCTGCGTCGGAGATGATCGCATCCAGCAGCGGAATCAGCGATTCGCCGCCTTCCAGCGAGAAGCGCTTCTGGCCGACGAACTTGGTCTGCAGGAAGGTCTCGAAGGCCTCGGCGGAGTTCAGCTTGCTCAGGATGCGCAGCTGCTCTTCGCGGCTTGGCTTGGCGTAGCCGGATTCCAGCTTCGCCTGGAACCATTCGCGCTCTTCCGGGTTCTGCAGGTGCATGTACTCGGTGCCGATGGTGCGGCAGTAGGCATCGCGCAGCACGCCGAGGATGTCGCGCAGCAGCGCGCGGTCCTTGCCGCCCAGGCCGCCGGCCAGCCATTCGCGGTCCAGGTCCCACAGGGTCAGGCCGTAGGACTTGATGTCCAGGTCCGGGTGCTTGCGCTGGACGTATTCCAGCGGGTTGGTGTCGGCCATCAGGTGGCCGCGCACGCGGTAGGAGTTGATCAGGTGCTGGATGCGGGCGACCTTGTTGACCTGCAGGTCGATGTCGACCTGGTTGTCGACGGCCCAGCGGACCGGCTCGTAAGGGATGCGCAGCTGCTCGAAGATCTCGTCGTAGAAGCCCTGCTCGCCCAGCAGCAGCGACTCGACCAGCTTCAGGAACTCGCCCGAACCTGCACCCTGGATGACGCGGTGGTCGTAGGTGGAGGTCAGGGTGATGTGCTTGCCGATGCCCAAGGCAGCCACGGTCTTCTCCGAGGAGCCGCGGTATTCGGCCGGGTATTCCAGTGCGCCGACGCCGATGATCGCGGCCTGGCCCTTGGACAGGCGGGGCACCGAGTGCACGGTGCCGATGCCGCCGGGGTTGGTCAGCGAGACGGTGGTGCCTGCGTAGTCGTCAGCGGTCAGCTTGTTGCCGCGGGCGCGCTTGATCAAATCTTCGTAGGTGGCCCAGAATTCGTTGAAGCTCAGGGTCTCGGCGGCCTTGATGTTCGGCACGGCCAGCATGCGGGTGCCATCCGGCTTCGGCATGTCGATGGCGATGCCGAAGTTCACGTGGGCCGGCTGGATCGCGGTCGGCTTCTTGTCGATCACGTCGTAGGTGACGTTCATCGACGGGATCTGCTTCAGCGCACGGATCACGGCGAAGCCGATCAGATGGGTGAAGGAGATCTTGCCGCCGCGGGCGCGCTTGAGATGGTTGTTGATGACAATGCGGTTGTCGATCATCACCTTGGCCGGCACGGCACGCACGGTGGTTGCGGTAGGAACGGTGAGCGAGGCATCCATGTTGGTTGCGATGGCCTTCATTGGCCCGCGCAGCGGGGTGCGCTTCTCCTCGCCGTAAAGTTCGGTGGACGGCGTGGCCTTCGGGGCCTGTGCCGGGATCGGGGCAGTCTTCGGAGCTGGCTCAGCCTTCTTGGCTTCAGCGGCCGGAGCTGGTGCTGCCGTGGCAGCCGGCGCTGGTTCGGTGGCACGGGCCTGGGCGGCGGCGCGTGGTGCGCCCTGCCCGTTGGCAGCTGGTGCTGCCGCGGTTGCCGCTGCTGGTGCCGGCTGCGCTGCCGGTGCTGCGGGTTCCTTCTTTTCGGCGGCGAGAGATTCGAAAATATCCCACCATTTCTTATCTACCGAGTTCTTGTCGACGAGATACTGTTCGAACAGCTCGTCTACTAGCCACTCGTTTCCACCAAACTCTTCAGTCAGCCGGTGGTGTGCTTGCTCTGGCACGTGCAACGCCTCTTCCCTGATTTCTACGTTGTTCTAGCTTGAGCCGGTGGTCTTTCGAGGACGTGATACGACCACTGCGGCCCACAAGATTTCTAGACCTGCGCACCAGTCTAGTGACTTTTTCTCCCACTTGGCCACGGCACGTATCTAATCTCACGAAAGTGTCGCGTATAACATGCCGTTCAGCGTATCCGCGGCACCGCTGAACGAGCATGTGTCGAAGTCGTGCGCAACGGCACTTCGTTCGATAGACTGATGCGCACTATGGAATCTCACTCTCCAAGCCGGTGTGCCGCCCACGGGCGCAGTGCCGGCCACAACAGTCCATGTTCAGGAAGTTCCGCCTCCCGTTTGGAGCCTTCTAGTTGCCGCCAGATCGGCACTGAAACTGAACTTTGCACGCCAGCGCATAGGCGGCGGTAAGCACCTATGGAATGGCTCTCAATACTCTTCGGCCTGCTGCTGATTCTCGGCACCGGCTTCTTCGTGGCCGTGGAATTCTCCTTGGTCGCACTGGATAAAAGCACCGTCCAGAACGCAGTCAACAATGGCGAGCGCGGCTCCAAGCCGCTGCTGCAGTGCTTGACCTCTCTCTCCACCCAGCTCTCCAGCTGCCAGCTGGGCATCACGCTGACCACTTTGCTGACCGGCTATGTGCTTGAACCTGCGATGAGCGCGCTGCTTGAGCCGTTGATGGAAAAATTGGGCATTCCCGCCGCAAGCTCGCTGGCCATCGCGGTTGTCGTCTCGATGGTCGTTGCCACCTTGCTGTCGATGCTGATCGGCGAGCTGGTCCCGAAGAACATGGCGATCGCCAAGGCCATGGCGGTCGGCAAGCTGCTGGCCCGCCCGCAGCTGGTCTTCACCGCCATCTTCAAGCCGGCGATCATCGTGCTCAACGGCTTTTCCAACATGGTCCTGCGCAAGTTCTTCGGGCTGGAAGCCAAGGAGGAAATCTCCGCGGCCCGTTCCTCGCAGGAGCTCGCTTCGCTGGTTCGCCGTTCGGCCCAGCTGGGCACCCTGGATGTGCAGACCGCGCGCTTTGTGGAATCCACCATTGAATTCTCCGAGCGCACCGCTGCCGACGTGATGACCCCGCGCACCTCGATGTCCACCATCGATTCCGAGGCGGCCCTGTCCGAGCTGATCGAAGTCAGCGCCGACACCGGCTTCTCGCGTTTCCCGGTCACCACCGGATCCACCGATGAAATCCAGGGCATCTGCCATGTCAAGGCGATTGTCTCGGTGCCCCGTGAACGCCGCGCCGCGCTGCAGGTGGGCGAGTTCGCCCGCGATGCGCTGTACGTGCCGGAAACAATCCACTTGGACGTGCTGCTCGAGCAGCTGCGCGCCGCCGAATACCAGGTTGCAATCGTGATGGACGAGTACGGCGGAACCGCCGGGCTGGTCACCCTTGAAGACCTGGTCGAGGAAATCGTCGGCGAAGTGTCCGATGAGCACGACGAGGACGAGGAAGAAGCAGTCACCCAGCCCGATGGCAACTGGCTGTTCCCAGGCATGTACCGTCCGGACCAAATCAACGAGAACTTCGATGGCGACGTGATCCCGGAGGAGTCGGCGTACGAGACGATCGGCGGCTTCATGCTCGCCGAACTGGGCCGCTTGGCCGAGCTCAACGACCAGGTCGTCACCGAGCATGGCACCTTCACGGTGACCGAACTCGACGGCCGACGCATCTCGCAGGTCCGCTTCGAACCAGCAACCCCAGCGAAGGAGGAAGGCAATGAATGACTTCATGGGCCTGATCTGGCTGGTTGTGCTGCTGGCCGGCAACGCGTTCTTCGTCGCCGGTGAATTCGCGGTGATGAGCGCACGTCGTTCGCAGATCGAACCGCTGGCCGACGAAGGCAACAAGCGGGCGAAGGTCGCGCTGTACGCCATGGAGCACGTGTCGATCATGCTCGCGGTATGCCAGCTGGGCATTACCGTCTGCTCGCTGCTGATCCTGAATATCTCCGAGCCGGCAATCCACCACCTGCTCGCCGAGCCGCTGATGAAGATCGGCATGGCCGAATCCGCCGCGGACTCCGTTGCCTTCCTGATCGCCTTGATCCTGGTGACCTTCCTGCACGTGACCTTCGGCGAAATGGTGCCGAAGAACATTTCAGTGTCCATCGCCGACAAGGCCGTGCTGCTGCTGGCCATGCCGCTGGTTGGCCTGTCCAAGCTGCTCAAGCCGATCACCGCGTCGCTCAACGGCCTGGCTAACCTCGTGCTGCATGCCTTCGGCATCGAGCCGAAGGACGAGGTGGCCAGTTCCTACACTGCCGCCGAAGTTCGCTCGATCATCAATACTTCCTCCGAGGAAGGCGCGCTGGATGAGGACGACGCCGCCCGGTTGACCAAGGCGCTGGAATTCTCCTCGGTGACCGCACGCAGCTGCATGGTTCCGCTGGATGACCTGTTCACCTTGGAATACGGGCAGACCACCGCACGCGAGTTCGAGAAGAAGGTCGGCAAGACCGGATTCTCGCGCATGGTGATCACCAAGAACGACGTCCCGGTGGGCTACTGGCATGTCAAGGACGTGATGCTCATCGATGATGCGCACTCCACGCAGCCGCTGCTCGACTTGCCATTGCATCCGCTGGGCCGGTTGGAGCAGGACACCGAAATCGAGGCGGCACTCGAAGCGATGCGGCAGGAAGGAAACCACCTTTCTGCAGTCGTCGACGAGTCCGGCGCAACCCTCGGCGTCGTCTTCCTGGAGGACATCATCGAGGTGCTGGTTGGCGAGATCACCGATACCACCCGAAAGCGCGTTATCCCGCCTCGCAGCGAAAAGCAGGCAAAATAGCGGAAGCTCACGCCTAAGCGCATATTGCGAATGACTCGCAACTGGTAGGATTGACTGCGGCACCCATTGCGGTGCCGCAGTTTTTCGTCGCCGGCCCACCCGCAGCCAGCGCAATCCAGAAAGCAGTCAATGACTCAGACCCCCATCGTCAAATTCGAAGACGCGCGCCTTGCCTTCGGCTCGCGCGTGCTCTGGGAACAACTCGACCTGTCCATCGCGGCCGGGGAGTTCCTTGCAGTTCTGGGGCCCAACGGATCGGGCAAGACCAGCTTCATCAACACGATGCTCGGCACCACCGCGCTGAATCACGGCCGCGTCTCGATCGCCGGTGAGCCGGTGCGCAGGGGATCAGCTGCCGTCGGGTTGATTCCGCAGCAACGACCCTTTGGGGACAACGTTCCGTTGCGCGCCCGCGATCTGGTGGCGCTGGGGGTGGATGGCGCCAAGCCCGGGATCCGCATGGCCCGCCGGGCTGTGCGCAACAAAGTCGACGAACTGCTGGAGCTCGTTGGCGCCAGCGGCTACGCCAACCGCGCGGTGTCCGACCTCTCCGGAGGCGAGCAGCAGCGCTTGCGCGCCGCCCAGGCATTGGCCAGCGACCCTCGGGTCCTGCTGTGCGATGAGCCGTTGCTGTCGCTTGACCTGAACCACCAGCAGGCGATCAGTGAAGTGATTCACCGCCAGGCTGTGGAGCGCGGCAGCGCCGTGGTCTTCGTGACGCACGAGATCAACCCGATCCTGCCGTACGTCGACCGTGTCCTGTACCTGGCCGAAGGGCGCTTCCACCTGGGCAGCGTGGATGAAGTCATGCAGTCCTCCGTGCTCACCGAACTTTACGGCGCTCCGGTCGCGGTGCTTCGGGTCAACGGACGCATCGTGGTGGTCTCCGGTGACGGAACCCGGGCCTTGCCCGCCGACGGGCATGACCACATTGAAGACATCGAACTCGAGACCGGAAAGTAGGAGCAGGATATGAACTTTTCGGATCTTCTGGAGAAGGCATTCAATTTCCAGGACTATGGGCTGCTGCTTCCGCTGGTGACCAATTCCTTGATCGCCGGCGCTGCCCTGGGCATCGTCGGCGGCCTGATCGGGATTTTCATCATGATGCGCGACATGGCTTTCGCCGTGCACGGCATCGCCGAGCTGTCCTTCGCGGGTGCGGCGTTCGCCTTGCTCATCGGCGCTGATGTGGTGACCGGTTCAGTCTTCGGTTCCATGATCGCGGCCCTGATCCTCGGCATCCTCGGAACCCGGGCCCGGGATCGTAACTCCATCACCGGAGTGCTCATGCCTTTCGGACTTGGCTTGGGCATCCTTTTCCTGTCGCTGTATGAGGGGCGAAGCGCGAACAAGTTCGGCTTGCTGACCGGCCAGATCGTGGCCGTGGATGATGTGCAACTGAACGGAATGCTGCTCCTTTCGGCAGTAGTGGTCATCGCGCTGCTGCTTGTCTGGCGCCCCTTGACCTTCGCTTCGGTGGATCCGGTGGTTGCCAACGCCCGCGGCGTGCGCACCTCGGGCCTGTCCATTGTCTTCATGATGATTCTGGCGTTGGCCGTGGCGGTGACGATCCAAGTGGTTGGCGCCTTGCTGGTGCTTGCGTTGCTGATCACGCCGGCCGCCGCCGCCATGCGCGTGACGTCCAACCCGGTTGCTACCGTCGTGCTCTCCATCGTGTTCGCAGAACTGGCTGTCGTAGGCGGCATCCTGCTGGCATTGGCAGGTTCCTTGCCGATCAGCCCGTATGTCACGACGATTTCATTCCTTATCTATGTGATCTGCCGTGGAATCGAAGCGGTGCGTTCCCCGCGCCGGCACCAGGTATAGCGCTTCTGTCCCTGGAGCGCGTCGGCTGGCATGGGCTTGCTTGACTAACTGGACTCCATGCTCCCAAGGTGGAACATGAGCAAAATCCCTGCCAGTGAAATCTGGCCATTGGTCCACGCCGAGCGCCTTGCCCTGATCGATGATCTGGGAACATTGACGGCGGATCAGTGGGAGGCTCCTTCGCTCTGCAGCGGGTGGAGCATCCATGACGTGGCCGCCCATTTAGTCAATAACGCGCGGGCAACGATTTTCCGGCTGCTGATCGCGATGGCCAAGGCTGGATTCAACTTTGACCGCCAGAACGATCAGGGAGTGGCGGCAGAGAAATCCGCAACTCCCGATGGCACATTGCAGAAGCTTGTGAAGGTAGCTGGTTTGCGCGATGCTCCGCCGGGGCCGGTAGCCAGCCGATTGGTCGAAGAAATCGCGCACGGCGAGGATATCCGCCGTGCCGTGGGCTTGAAACGGGACTATCCCGAAATGTCGCTGGAATTGGCGATCAAGTACCAGGCCGCCACCCCTCAAGGCGTTGGCGGTGCCAAGGAACTGGCACGCAAGGTGCAGTTATGCAGCCAGGACGAAACTTTTCGTTGGGGCATTGGCCCGCAGATCGCCGGCACTCGTCTTGAATTGCTGATGCTGCTCTCCGGCCGCGGCAAGCATGCTAGAGGGTTGTCAGGCCCGGGGATGGCCTTCGTGCGATGAATAGTGCAACGGAGCACGCGCTGCTATCTATGATTGCGTGCAATATGGCCCATCGGGATGGTCGAGCCGTTCCTTGAATTGCGTGAACCACTGTGAATCGCACATCAATTGCGGGAATGGCTTATGAACGTACCCAGTTGCCGGTGGCGCGGTAGAGCGATAGGACATTGCCGAGCCCGGGCAGATCAGCATCGAATGATGATCATTGAATGCGGTGTATTCGTACCAGCCGGTGGCTTGCTTTGCCTTATTGCAGATGGCGCAACGGCCCGATGAGTTCGAAACACTGGTCGCTCCGCCACGGGCAAATTGGGTGACATGGTCTGTTTCCTCGACCAGCCCATCGCAGAACGGGGTTCGGCAGTGCCGGTCGCGGATCCTGATGAACTTCTTGAGCTTTTGCGGGAAGATCCGGGCTTTGGAATCCATCGTGATCAGTTCCTGATCCCCAGGTGCTGTGTACAGGCGGGTAATCTCGGTCATTACCTCGATCCGCTCAATATTTTCCGGGGTGAGCTTGGCTTCCATTTCCTCGAAGGTCAGCTCATTGGGGATTTGGTGGCCGCCAATTAGTTCACGGGCTGTCTGGGCAGGGATGAAGCCGTAGCCTTCCAAATAGGCCGGTTCCCGATCGCCCATGAACAATGCCTTGTCGGTCATGATCAGCCCCAGCTGGACGTTGATCGTCTGTTCGTTGTTTTCATCGAAGAACATGTAGCGGGCCAGCAGGTCGGCCTCGATCTGCGTGCGCGTGCGCGGGTCGCCCTTGCACTTGATCCTGAACGATTGGTCCCGCAGGGTCTTCTGCAAACCGGTGCCGCCCACAATGGGCAGGCGAGCTTGCAGGAAAACGCATCCTTCTTCGCGGTCCTTGCGGAACCGGACATAACGCTGGGCGTTGGAGTCCTTGAGCTTCTTGTCTTCGCGATCCGAGGTGTATTTGACAGTGAAGTCGGTGACCGTCTCCTTGATGCGCTTAGGCCCCATGGATTCGAACATGTCTGGATTCTGCCTGAAAATCCCATCGAATTCAGTGCGGCGCAGCGGCCGGACATCCTGCAGCGGAGTGAGCATTGCCTGGATCTGCGCTTCGGTGAATTCACCGCGGGAAAACGCGGCGGCAATATTTGGCGTGTCTTCGAAGAGGATGCGGCAGTTGACCAAGTAGTTCCTGGAACCGTTTTGGGGCCGCTTGCGGGCGATGGCGACCCGGCTGGCTGCGCCGCGGACCTGGTCATCGATATTGGTGCCACGCTCCTCATTCTCGCGCAGCACTTCCTTCTCCAGCTGATGAGCCAGGCCAGCTTGGCCATAGCGCAGGGAAGCGATGACGCCCTCGATGGATTCGATGGCTTGGGCGCATTCGGCTTTGCTGCCATGGTCTTGGAGCCATGACAGATCGTTCTGCAGCTGGATCAGGTGGGATTCCAAATCCGGCTGATCCGCGGTGAGTGCGAGGCCGTTTCCGTGCGCCTTTGCTTCGGACATACTATAAGTATACGCGCGTTATTCGAAAATGTCTTCGAATATTTTCTGGTGGGGATAACCGATCCCGGGTCTTGAAACGGCTACTTGGCGGAGCTGCTGCCGGTCTCGGCCTTGGCTCGGCAGTCGGCGCAGAGGCCGTAGATCTCCACGGTGTGCTCGGGATCGGAGAAGTCGTGCTCCGCCGCGACGCGGGCGGCCCAGCGCTCGACGGCCGGGGCGAGCACCTCGACGGTCTTGGAGCAGGAGCGGCAGACCAGGTGATGGTGGTGGACTTCGGTGACGCACTGGCGGAAACGGGCTTCGCCATCTCCGCTGCGCAGCACGTCGACCAGGCCGTCGTCGGCCATGGACTGCAGCAGGCGGTACACGGTGGCCAGCGAAACCTTCTTCTCGGAATCCTGCAGCCAGCGGTGCAGCTGCTGTGCGGTGGCGAAATCATCGACCTCGCTCAGCGCCTCGGTGACGGCCAGGCGCTGCTTGGTGACCCGGGTTTCTGGCTGGGACATCGACGTGCACCATTCCTTGACGTTGTTGCGGACCGGCGACCAGCCAGCAAACTGGGCCAATCACCTGCGGTTTCCCTCAATTTTAGCCAACTTTGCGGCGCAATGCGTGTCTGGCTCTGGCATGGGCGGGGCGCTGAGCCTACGCTAAGGATATGCGCATCAAACTTAGGGGCCATTCCTGCGTGGAAGTGGGCACGATCGACGGCAAGGTCCTGCTGGATCCGGGCGGGTTCTCGCAGCTCGGCGACGCATTCAACGGCATCAACGCCGTGCTGATCACCCACGAGCATGCCGATCATGCAGACCAGCCGGCCATTGCCGCCGCGCTGGAAGCGAACCCCGTCCTGGAGCTCTATGCACCCGAAGCGCTGGCGCAGTCGCTGCGCGGCCAACTGCCGCCGGCCAGCCAATCCCAGGTGGTGGCGGTGCGGGCCGGGGCCGACTTCATCGTCGGCGGCATCCGCATCCGCACCTTCGGCGGCACCCACGCCAGGATCCACCATTCGATCCCGCTGGTGGCCAACGTGGGCTACCTGCTGGGGGACCGCGCGGTCGGCCAGCGGGAAATCTTCCACCCGGGCGACAGCTACCAGGTTCCCATCGGGGCCAAGCCCGATGTGCTGCTGCTGCCGGTGATGGCCCCGTGGGGCAAGATGGCCGAGGCGGCCGATTTCGCCGTGGCGGTGGATGCGGCGTGCTGGATCCCGATCCACGATGGGCTGCTCAACGGCAACGGGCTGGGCCTGTTCGACCGCCAGCTCGGCGCGATTGCGCAGCGCGCGGGATGCAGCTATCTGCGCCCGGAACCCGGAATCGAACACGAACTCGACGAGCTGCTGGGAGGACACAGCCAATGAACCCCTTGATCAGCGCCGCGCAGCTGCGCGAAATCCTGGACGCAGGCCAGAACCCGGTGCTGCTTGACGTGCGCTGGGTGCTCGGGCGCGATGACGGCGCGCAGAACTACGCCGCCGGGCATATTCCCGGTGCCGTGTTCGTCGACCTCGAAAAGGAGCTCTCCGGGACCCCGGGCGAGCACACCGGCCGCCATCCGCTGCCGCTGCCGGCGGATTTCGAAGCGGCCGCGCGCCGCTGGGGGATCGATGGCGGCAGCGAGGTCGTGGTGTACGACGACGCCGGCGCGCTGGCCGCCGCCCGCGCCTGGTGGCTCTTGCGCCATGCCGGGTTCGAGCGCGTGCAGGTGCTCGATGGGGGACTGGGTGCCTGGACCGACGCCGGCGGGCAGCTGGCGCTGGGCTACGAGCAGGCCGACCCGGGCAGCGTGTCGCTGTCCTGGGGCCGGATGCCGGTGGTGGAGTACGAGGAGCTGGGACAGGTGGCCGGGACGCTGATTGATTCGCGGGCCACCGCACGCTATCTGGGCATCGAGGAACCGGTGGACCCGGTGGCCGGGCATATCCCCGGCGCGCGCAATCGCCCCACCACCGACAACCTGGACGCGCAGATGCGGTTCCACGCGCCCGAAGCGCTGCAGGCCAGCTTCGCGAAGCTGGGCGCAGACCGGCCGGGTTCGGCCGCCTACTGCGGTTCCGGGATCACCGCTTCGCACCAGGTGCTGGCCGCGGCCACCGCCGGGATCGAGCTGGCGCTGTTCCCCGGCAGCTGGTCCGAATACTGCTCCTACCCGGATGCGCCGATCGCCACGAGCGACGAGCAGCACCGCCACTAGAGTTCAGCAATCAACGCAGAAAGGCAGCAATGAGCACGCTGTTCACCAAGATCATCAACGGGGAAATTCCCGGCCGCTTCGTCTGGAAGGACGAGCAGTGCGTGGCGTTCCTGTCCATCGGGCCGCTGTCCGACGGGCACACCCTGGTGGTTCCGCGCGAGGAAATCGACGAGTTCACCGACGCCCCCGACGAGCTGATGGCGCACCTGACGCTGGTCGCCACCAAGATCGGGCGCACCCAGAAGCGCGTGTTCTCCGCGCAGCGCGCCGGGCTGATGATCGCCGGCTTCGAGGTACCGCACCTGCATGTGCATGTCTGGCCGACCAATTCGCTGGCCGACTTCGATTTGTCCCGGGCGGCCGACAACCCGGATCCGCAGGCCATGGAGAACAACGCGCAGGCGCTGCGCGAGGGGTTGCGCCAGGACGGCCACGGCCAGTTCGTGCCCGAGGCCTGAGCCGGCCTTCAGCCCTGTGAAGGCCTAGCCGCGGACATTGCGCATGGTCATATGGGAGGCTTCACCAGGGGCAAGGGCGCAAAGATCTACAGCATGTTCGCACTGACCGATGAGGCCTACGCGCTGACCCTGCAGGCAGAGCGGTACAACTATTCCTCGACGCGGATCCTGGCCATCCAGGGCCTGCTCCATGCAAGCTGGACCACCAGCGTGCTGGCTGGGGCGCTGCTGGGCTCACTGATCCCCGAATCCATCAAGGGCCTGGAATTCGCGGTGACCGCATTATTCGCCGTGCTGGCGATCGAAGCGTTCAAGGCGTACCGCAGTATTCCGCTGTCCGGCCTGGCGCTGATCAGCGCAGTGGTGGCCAGCTGGATCGCGCCGCAGAGCATGATGGTGGTGGCCATGGCGATGTTCCTGGCCGGACTGGCGGCGGCCTACCTGCTGCGCCGGCGCACCGGTGCCGGCGACGGCGAGCCTGCCGCTGCGCCACTTCAGGAAGAAGGAAGCAATGCCCGATAACCTGTACCTCTTTTCGGCCATCGCGGCGAGCACCGCCGTGACCTTCGGGCTGCGCGCGCTGCCCTTGGCCTTCATCGCCAAATTGCGCAGCCACGGGTTCATCAACTACCTCGCCCTGCGCATGCCGCTGGGCATCATGGTGGTGCTGGTTGCTGCCACGCTGCCCGCCGGCATCATGGATCCGGCAGTGGCCTGGCCGGTGGCCGCCGCGCTGGCGGCCACCATGGGGCTGCACCTGCTGCGCCGGCGCACCGGTGCTCAGCGTGCTCGGCGGTACCGCCGTGCATGTCGGGATCCTTTCCTGGCCGCTATAGCTGCGCCAGCGAATCCTTGATCGCCTTGCGGATGCGCTTCTCGCTGACCGTGTAGGCGGTGCCCAGCTCCTGGGCGAACAGCGAGATGCGCATTTCCTCCAGCATCCACTTCACCTGGGCCAAGCCGGCCGGCACCCGGGCGCCCGCGGGCACCTTGTCCAGCGCGGCATCGTATTCGTCCTCCAGCTTCTGGATGATCGCCAAAGCCTGCGAATCGCGGGTGACCGCACCGCCGCGCAGCTTGTCCAGGCGAAGTTCGATGCCCTGCAGGTAGCGTGGCAGGCGCATCAGGTGCGGCGCGCCGGTAGCGGCGATGAAGCCCGGGTAGATCAGCTGCTCCAATTGCGAGCGGATATCGCTCACCGCCGCGAACATCGCCAGCGACTTGGTGTTCTTCACATCCTTGGCGATGCGGGTGGAGGAGCCGAACACCTTCGCCACGATCGCGGTGATGGTGAAGACCGTATCGATCTGCTCGGCGCGCACGGTTTCGAACAGCGCCTGGAACTCGGCGCGGTTCATCGGCAGCCGCTCGGGCACCAGCTGGTCCACCGCTGCCATGGTGCAGTCGGCGATCAGCTTCTCGATGGAGCCGTGCGGGTTCTGCGTGAACACCAGCTTCTCGGCGTTCTTCAGGTGCGAGATCACGAACTTCGCTGCTGGCGGCAGGCGCAGCATCAGCAGCCGGATCACGCCGGTGCGGTGCGCCGCATCGCGTTCGGCCTGGGTGCGGAAGACCGTCAGGTCCACCTTGTCCCCGGTATCCAGCAACCCCGGGTAGGCGGTAATCTGCTGGCCCATCACGGTGGTGCTCACCTTCTGCGGCAGCGTATCGCCCTGGGTCTCGCCAGCGGATTCCAGCTGCGGCCAGTGATCCAGCCCGCGCTGGTCCCAGGCCCCGGTGGCAGCGGAGCCAGCGGCCGCGGAGCCGGCGGCCTTGGCTCCCTTCTTCTGCCGCTTCGAGGAGGAAGCCATCGCCCCCGGGGTCCCGGGCTTGCCGGCTGCGCCCGGAGCGGCCGCCCCGGGGGAGTTGACCCCGCTGGCCAGTGCGGCGCGGTTGGCGGCGGCGAACTTGTACTGCAGCGCAGCCAGATCGTCCCCGCGCCCGAGCACCTTGCCCGAGCCGTCGGTAATCGTGAAGCCGAAGCGCAGATGCGCGGGCAGCGCGGCGAAATCGAAGGAGCCCGGATCGACGACGATGCCGCGCAGCCGGCGCAGCACCAGGGCCAGGGATTCGGCCAGCTCGTCGGTGTCCGGGTCGAAGTCCGCCTCCAGCATCCCCAGCGCCTTGGACGCCACATCCGGGGCGGGCACGAAGTTCTTGCGGATCGCCTTGGGCATCGAGCGGATCAGCGCGGTGAGCAGCTCGTGGCGCAGCCCCGGGATCAGCCAGGCGAAGCGGGCAGGATCGAGCTGGTTGAGGAACACCACCGGCACGGTGATCGACACGCCATCGCCCTCGCCGGCGGATGCTGCCGGGTTGTACTCGTAGGACAGCGGCAGGTGGATGCCGCCGAGCTTCCAGGTGGTCGGGAACGCGGTCTCGTCCACCGCGTCCGTTTCGGCCAGCAGCGCCTCGGGGTCGAAGTCCAGCAGCGCCGGGTCGGCGGCGCGGGCCTTCTTCCACCAGCGGTCGAAGTGCCGCTCGGAGTACACCTCGGCACCCACCCGGGCATCGTAGAACGCGAACAGGTCCTCGTCCGAGATGCGCAGGTCGTGGCGGCGCATGCGGGTTTCCAGCTCCTCGACTTCCTCGAGCAGCGCGCGGTTCTTCGCGAAGAACTTGTGGTGGGTGCGCCAATCGCCCTCAACCAGCGCATGGCGGATGAACAGCTCGCGGGCCAGGTCCTTGTCCACCCGCCAGTAGTGGAACTGGCGGCGGGGGACGATCGGCAGCCCGAAGAGCGTGACCTTCTCGTAGCCCATCACCGAGCCGTTGCGCTTGGACCAGTGCGGCTCCGAGTGGGTGCGCTTGAGCAAATGCGGGGCGAGCTCCTCCACCCAGGTGGGGTCGATGGCCGCATTGGTGCGCGCCCACAGCCGCGAGGTCTCCACCAGCTCGGCGGACATCACCCAGGTGGGGGACTTCTTGAACAGGCCCGAGCCGGGGAAGATCGCGAACCGGGTGCCGCGCGCGCCCTGGTAGTCGCGCTTGCGCTCGTCGTAGAGCCCGATGTGCCCGAGCAGCCCGGAGAGCAGCGACTTGTGCACCTCGTCCTCGTTGGCTGCCGGCTCGATCGGGGCGGCCGCGACGGTGATGCCCAGCGGCTTGGCCAGCTGGCGCAGCTGGGTGAACAAATCCTGCCACTCGCGCACGCGCAGGTAGTTGATGAACTCGGCCTTGCACAGCCGGCGGAAGGCCGAGGAGGACAGTTCCTTCTGCTGCTCCTGCAGATAGGCCCACAGATTCAGCAGCGCGATGAAGTCGGACTTGCCGTCGGCGAAGCGCTTGTGCAGCTCGGTGGCGCGCTCGCGCTGCCCGGTCTCCTCGCTGGGCCGCTCGCGCGGGTCCTGGATGCTCAGCCCGGCGGCGAGCACCATCACTTCCTTGGCGACCGAGCGCTGCGCGGATTCGACGATCATCCGGCCCAGGCGCACATCCAGCGGCAGCTGGGCCAGCTTCCGGCCGACCTCGGTGAGCTTGGCCGACTTGTCCTGGCCCAGCGCCCCGAGCTCGCGCAGCAGGTTCACGCCATCGGTGATCGCCTTGGCTTCGGGCGGCTGGACGAACGGGAAGCTGGCGACCTCGGCGGCCGAGGCCACCACGCCCATGGAGATCATCTGCAGGATCACGCTGGCCAGGTTGGTGCGCAGGATTTCCGGGTCGGTGAACTCAGGTCGGGAGTTGTAGTCCTCCTGGGAGTACAGGCGGATGGCGATGCCCTCGGAGACGCGGCCGCAGCGGCCCGAGCGCTGGTTGGCGCTGGCCTGCGAGACGCGCTCGATCGGCAGGCGCTGCACCTTGGTGCGATGCGAGTAGCGGGAGATGCGCGCGGTGCCGGTATCGATCACGTACTTGATGCCCGGCACGGTCAACGAGGTCTCCGCCACGTTGGTGGCCAGGATGATGCGCGGGGCGCCGCCGGGGTGGAAGACCCGATGCTGCTCGGCCAGCGACAGCCGGGCGAACAGCGGCAGCACCTCATAGCGCGGCAGGCGCTTGTTGGCGGTGACCATCGCGCGCAGCGCATCGGCTGCGTCGCGGATTTCGCGCTCGCCGGAGAAGAAGATCAGGATGTCGCCCGGAGCTTCGCCGCTCAGTTCCTTGACCGCGTCGGTGACCGCATCCAGCGGGTCGCGCTCTTCCTCCAGGGTGTTCTCGGCCGCCTCGTCGGCGTCCATGGGCTGATCGGCCTGCAGCGGCCGGTAGCGCAGTTCCACCGGGAAGGTGCGCCCGGAGACCTCCAGGATCGGGGCGGGGACCAGTTCGCCGTCGGCATCCTGTTTGCCGAAGTGCGCGGCGAAGCGCCGCGGGTCGATGGTGGCGGAGGTGATGATGATCTTCAAATCCGGGCGCTTGGGCATGATCTGCTTGAGGTAGCCGAGCAGGAAGTCGATGTTCAGGCTGCGCTCGTGGGCTTCGTCGATGATGATTGCCGAGTACTTCTTCAGCAGCTTGTCGCGCTGGATCTCGGCCAGCAGGATGCCGTCGGTCATCACCTTCAGCTTGGTCTTGCGCGAGACCTCGCCGGTGAAGCGCACGTGGAAGCCGACCTCTTCGCCGATGGACGTGCCCATTTCCTCGGCGATGCGCTCAGCCACGGTGCGCGCGGCCAGGCGGCGCGGCTGGGTGTGCCCGATCATGCCCTGCTCGGCCAGGCCGAGTTCGATGAGCATCTTGGGAAGCTGGGTGGTCTTGCCCGAACCGGTTTCGCCGGCGATGACCACTACCTGGTTTTCGCGCACCGCGTCGAGGATGTCCTCTCGGCGGGCTGAGACGGGAAGTGCTTCGGGATACGTAATGCTGAGCGCCATGATGTTCCCATTCTATTCACGCCCCGCATGTTCGTGGTGGCCGCCGGGCCGAAGCCTGGCCGGGCAGCATTAATGCAATAGCCCAGGCAGTCGGCAAGCAGGGCTCCAGGAGTCAAATTTTCAGATTGTCCAAGCAATTGTCGACAACTTCGGGCCGCCAAATACAAAACTTCCAGATTCCGGCTAGAAGTGGATCATTTGTGTCCACCAGAATCGGTATCAAGAGGCAAACGTCTAGAAAACGCGCTTGATTGTAGGCAAGGTGAGGTCGTTCACATGTAAGATCGTGGGTAATCATCGTCGCGATGCCTGGACGGTTCCCGCATGCTGCGCACCAGTTGCGCTTCATAACCTGGCATCCGCGCTATCGGTGGGAATCACTCGCAAGGGAACTTTGAAAGGAACTTCAATGAAGAGCTTCACCGCCATGAAATTCGCTGCGATCGCAGCAGCTGGCGCATTGGCCCTGACCGCCTGCGGCGGCAGCGGAGAACAGGGTGCCGCCGGCGGCGGCGACGAACCAGTCAATATCGGCATCTCCCAGTTCGTCTCACACCCGTCGCTGGATGCAGTGGTCACCGGCTTCAAGGCAGGCATGGAAGAAGCCGGCTACACGGGCGAGAAGATCAGCTACGACGAGAACAACGCCGAAACCGACCAGGCCACCAACACCTCGATCGCCGGCAAGCTGGCCGCCGATTCGGATATCGACCTGGTGCTGGCAGTAGCCACCCCATCGGCACAGGCAGCCGCTCAGGCGATCACCAATGTTCCGGTGCTCTTCTCGGCTGTGACCGACCCGGTGGATGCCAAGCTGGTTGCTTCCAACGAAGCCCCGGGCGCAAACGTCACCGGCACCTCGGACATGAACCCGGTCGATGAGCAGCTGCAGCTGCTCAAGGACCTGGTGCCGGATGCCAAGAAGGTCGGCATCGTCTACTCCTCGGGCGAAGCGAACTCCGCCGTCCAGGTGAAGATGGCCAAGGAAGCCGCCAAGGGCCTGGGCCTGACCATTGAGGAAGCCGCTGTCTCGGCTTCCAGCGAAGTCCAGCAGGCCGCCAGCTCGCTGGATGTCGACGCGTACTACGTCCCGACCGACAATGCCGTGGTCTCCGCACTGGAAGGCCTGCTGCAGGTAGCCGAGAAGAACAAGGTTCCGGTCATTTCGGCTGACGGCGAGTCCGTCAAGCGCGGCGCGACCGCAACCTACGGCATCAACTACGAGAAGCTCGGCGAGCAGACCGCTGCCATGGCCATGAAGCTGCTCAAGGGCGAGGCCGAGCCGGCAACCATGCCGGTGGAGACTATCTCCGAGGTCGACCTGTACCTGAACGAAGATGCCGCCAAGAAAGCAGGCATCGAATTCACCGATGAGATGAAATCGGAAGCCGTCGAGGTCTACTAAACCCCGGCAACAACTTATCGACGAAAGGCGAGGCGCATAACCTGACGCCTCGCCTTTCGTCGTGATAACTCGCAAAAAACTTACAACTCAAGGATCCACACATGATCACAGCGGTTGAACTCGGCCTGATCTACGCCATCATGGCGCTCGGGGTGTACCTGACCTTCCGCATCCTGGACTTTCCCGACCTGACCGTCGACGGCAGCTTCACCACCGGTGCAGCCGTCGCCTCGGTCGGCATCGTGAACGGGATGAATCCCTGGCTGGCCACCGTGCTGGCCTTCTTCGCCGGCATGGTTGCCGGTGTCATTACCGGCCTGCTGCATACCAAGGGCAAGATTGACGGCCTGCTCGCCGGCATCCTGACCATGATCGCGCTGTACTCGGTCAACCTGCGCATCATGGGCAAGGCCAATACCCCCTTGCTCGGCGAGGAAACGCTGATCAGCCCGATGCGGGCCGCCGGCATCCTCGGCTCGGCCGCTTCGGTGGCGATCCTCTTCGGCGTCTGCTTGGTCTTCGTCGCGGCAATCGTCTGGTTCCTGCACACTGAACTGGGCATGGCCATGCGCGCCACCGGCGACAACCAGGAAATGATCCGCTCCTTCGGCGTAAGCACCGATAACCAGAAGATCCTGGGCCTGGCGCTGTCCAACGGCCTGGTGGCGCTCTCCGGCGCGGTCATCGCCCAGTACCAGGGCTTCGCCGACATCGGCATGGGCATCGGCCTGATCCTGATCGGCTTGGCATCGGTCATCGTCGGCCAGGCGATTTTCACCCAGCGCTACATCTGGCTGGCCGCCATTGCGGTGGTCTTCGGTGCCGTGATCTACCGCCTGGTCATCCAGCTGGCCCTGTCGGCCGGCCTGGAGGTCAACGACATGAAGCTGATCTCCGCGGTCCTCGTGGTCGTGGCCCTGCTGCTGCCGAAGTGGAAGGGTTTCCAGAAGATTGTGAAGTCCTTCAAGCGCACCCCGGCGCCCGTCACCGAATCCAAGGAAGAGGTTCGCACCAATGCTTGAGATCAAGAACCTGTCCCGCACCTTCTTTCCGGGAACCGTCAACGAGCGCAAGGCGCTGCGCAACATCAACCTGAACCTCTCGGACGGCGAATTCGTCACGGTCATCGGTTCCAACGGCGCCGGCAAGTCCACCGTGCTGAACATGGTCGCCGGCAAGCTGCAGCCGGATACCGGCTCGGTGTCCATTGCGGGCAAGAATGTCACCAAGATGGCCGACTACTCCCGCGCCAAGTACATCGGCCGGGTGTTCCAGGATCCGATGGCCGGCACCGCGCCGACCATGTCCATCGAGGAGAACATGGCGCTGGCCTACGCCCGGGGCCGTTTCCGCGGACTGGGCCTGGGCGTGGGCTCCAAGCGCCGCGAGCTGTTCGTCGAGGAGCTGAAGTCCCTGGAGCTCGGCTTGGAAGGGCGACTGAAGACGAAGGTGGGCCTGCTCTCCGGCGGCCAGCGCCAGGCGCTGAGCCTGCTGATGGCCACCTTCTCCAAGCCGAAGATCCTGCTGCTCGATGAGCACACCGCGGCCCTGGATCCGCAGCGTGCGGCGCTGGTCTCGCGCTTGACCAAGGAAATTGTCGAACGCCACCAGCTGACCACGTTGATGGTCACGCACAATATGGAGCAGGCATTGCAGCTGGGCACCCGGCTGATCATGATGCACGACGGGCAGATCATCCTGGATTTGAACCAGGAAGAGAAGTCCAGGATGACCGTCCAGGACTTGCTGGACGAGTTCAGCAAGATCAAGGGCGCACAGCTCGATGACAAGACCATGCTGCAGTAGCTGAATTGCCCAGTATCAAGGGCTTTGCCGATCCGAGGGGGCGGCAAAGCCCTTGCTGTTTTTAAGCCAGGTTTTAGCGCAGTGTCTTGGACAACAGGATTTCCACTCGTCCCGAAGCTTCATCCCTGAGTTCTTCACCAGTAGGACGGTAGCCGTTGGCCTGATACAGCTTGATGGCCCGTGAATTATCGGCGATGGCCCATAGACGCAAATCGTGGGAACCGGCCTTCTGCGCGAAGTGGTCCACTTCGGCCAAGAGTTCGCGTGCCACGCCCTGTCCCCAGAAATCCGGCGCAACAGCGACGTAGTAGATCTCCAGATAGCCATCTGGCGGTGAGCAGAGGGTAAATCCTGCTGGAACCCCGACCTCGGATGCGACCACGAGCCTGACACCAGGCAAGGCCAAACGACGCTCGACGCCGGCCAGTGCTTGGCTGCCGTCGAAAGGCAGGGGCTTGTGATCGCGTTGGGCCGCAGCCTGCGCCCAGATTATCGCAGCGCTCTGGACGTGCTTCGAATCCTGTGGTGTCGCTTCAGCAAAAGTTATCGATGGGGTGTCCATGAATAGTTTCCCAGGCCGGAGTTCGTGGGCTAGATAATTCCGCTGGAGCCAAGCAGCGAGCCGATGGCGAAGGTCGCGGCCAAGGCCAGGGCACCGCCGATGACCAGGCGCAGCGCTGCCACGCGTTTGGAGCTTCCGCCGATGTAGGCGCCGAGCGTCCCGGTAAGTGCGAGGGCTACGAGTACCGCGGCAAAGGTCACCGGAATGCGGATCTGTTCCGGCGGCAGCAAGATCGCCAGCATGGGCAAGATGGCGCCGACAATGAAGGACGCCGCCGATGCATAGGCGGCATGCCAAGGATTGACGACTTCTTCTTCATCGATATTCAGCTCGGCGGACAAATGTGCTGCCAACGCATCATGCTCGGTCAGCTCGGTGGCTACCTGCATCGCGGTGTGCTGGCTCAATCCCTTGGCCTCGTAGATCCCGGCAAGCTCAGCGAGCTCCGCGTCGGGATCGTCACGGAGTTCTTGGTGCTCCTTTTCAACCAGGGCTCGCTGCGAATCACGTTGGCTGCTGACCGAAACATATTCACCCAGGGCCATCGAGATGGCTCCGCCGATGACCGCGGCCATTCCGGCAGTGAAGATGGGGGCGGTGTGGTTGGTGACGCCGGCGACGCCAACAACTGTGGCGGCTACCGAAACGATGCCGTCATTCGCGCCGAGCACCCCGGCGCGGAGCCAGTTCAGGCGTTCGGCGTAGTTCTGATCGTGTGGCTCATCCGGGTGGGCCTGCGTTGAATCGGTCATGCCCCAAGATAACCACCAGCTGGGCGAGAACCGCCAGTGTTTAGCTGATCTGCGGTGGAAGATCACACCGCTGGGGAAATAAAAAAAATTGCAGGTCCGGATAAACCGGACCTGCAATTTGCTGGTGCCCCTGAAAGGAATCGAACCTTCGACCTTCTGCTCCGGAGGCAGACGCTCTATCCACTGAGCTACAGAGGCGTGTTGCCGGGCAACAGGAAAAATACTATCAGGTCGTGCGTTGATCTGCGCAATTCAAACACCCCGGTGCTGATGTGTTGCAAAAGTCACCGGCTTGGGCCAGTGTCACAGGCGCTGCAAGTCATGAATGCTGAAGAAGCACCGCAATTACCGGTATTCTTGAACGGTGACTCCTGAAGAACTCTCCGCAGCAATATCCGCATGCCTCACCGAAGCCGTAGCCGCAGGTGAAATCTCAGTCGAGGTGCCAGAGACGGTCCGCGTGGACCGCCCGAAGAGCCGTGAGCACGGCGACTGGGCAACCAACATCGCGTTGCAGCTGGGCAAGAAGGCCGGCATGGCCCCGCGCGACTTCGCGCAGATCCTGGCTGCCCGGCTTGCTTCGGTCCCAGGAGTCGGCGCCGTGGACATCGCAGGTCCCGGCTTCCTGAACATCACCCTGGACGCAGCCGCTGCCGGTTCTCTGGCCCGCGCCATCGTCGAGGCAGGTTCCGCCTACGGCAACAACGAGGCCCTGGCCGGACACGTGGTCAACATGGAATTCGTCTCCGCGAACCCTACCGGCCCGCTGCACATCGGCCACACCCGCTGGGCCGCGCTGGGCGACGCCATCGCCCGCGTGCTGCGCGCCTCGGGCGCCGAGGTCACTTCCGAGTACTACATCAACGACGCCGGCAACCAGATGAACGTGTTCGCCCGCTCGGTCTACAACCGCATCCACGGCCTGCCGGTGCCCGAGGGCGGCTACCCCGGCGAATACATCAAGGAACTGGGCGATATCGTCCTGGCGCAGAACCCCGAGCTGGGCACTCTGGATGAAGAGCAGGCCATTCCCGCCCTGCGCGAGGCCGCCTACAAGGCGCAGCTCGAAGACATCAAGAAGACTCTGGCCGACTTCGGCGTCAGCTTCGACGTGTTCTTCTCCGAAACCAGCCTGCATGAAGGCGGCGCGGTCGCCGACGCCGTGGCTCGCCTGCGCGAGCAGGGCCACATCTTCGATTTGGAGGGAGCCGTCTGGCTGCGCACCACCGACTTCGGCGATGACAAGGACCGCGTGCTGATCCGCGCCAACGGAGAGCCTACCTACTTCGCCGCGGACGCCGCCTACTACCTGTCCAAGAAGGACCGCGGCTTCGAAGAGAAGATCTACCTGCTCGGCGCCGACCACCACGGCTACGTCAACCGCCTGAAGGCCATTGCCGCCTGCGCCGGCGATGACAAGGAAAAGAACATCGAGGTGCTGATCGGCCAGCTGATTTCGGTCAACGGAGCCAAGCTGTCCAAGCGCGCCGGCAACATCATCGAGCTGCGCGATCTGATCAACTGGATCGGCGCCGATGCGCTGCGCTACTCGCTGGCCCGCTTCCCGGCCGATTCGCCGATCGCGCTGGACCCGGAGCAGCTGAAGAAGAACACCAACGACAACCCGGTGTTCTACGTGCAGTACGCCCACGCCCGCTCCTGCGCCGCGGCCCGCAATGCCGCCGCCAAGGGCGTGACCCGCGATGAGTTCGACGCCGCGCTGCTGACCGACGCCACCGAAAACGAGCTGCTGGCAGTGCTCGGCCAGTTCCCGTCGGTGGTTGCCGGCGCCGCTGAATTCCGCGAACCGCACCGCATCGCCCGCTACCTGGAGCAGGTCGCCGGCGCCTACCACTCGTGGTACGCCGCCACCCGCATCACCCCGATGGGCGAAGACGAAGCAGTCGCACCGGTGCACGGCACCCGCCTGTGGCTGAACGACGCCGCCACCACCGTCTTGGCAAATGGATTGGAACTGCTGGGCGTTTCCGCCCCAGAGAGGATGTAAGACCCTATGGCCGTATCGCCGCTAGCCCCGCAATGGCTGCACTTCCCGGAAAACATCAACGCGCTTCGTCAGATCGAGTGGGCTTCGGGGGTTTCCCGCGAGGTTGGCGGCGAACTGTCCATCCAGGGCCTTCCCGTCTCCGCGCTGGCAGCCGAATTCGGCACCCCGCTGTTCGTGCTCGACGAGAACGACTTCCGTGCCCGCGCGCGCGGATTCAAGACCGCCTTCGATGAGGCGTTCAAGGACCTGTGCGGGGGAGTCGACGTCTACTACGCCGGCAAGGCGTTCTTGTGCACCGAGGTGGCCCGCTGGGTGACCGACGAGGGCCTGCGCCTTGACACCTGCTCCGGCGGCGAGCTGGCAGTGGCCGGCGCCGCCAAGGTGCCGGCCGCCAACCTCTCGCTGCATGGGAACAACAAGTCGGCAGCCGAGATCACCCGCGCCATCGAGATGGGCGTGGGACGCCTGGTCATCGACTCGCTGGACGAGCTGGACCGGGTGATCTCCATCGCCGACGCCATGGACAAGACCGCCCAGGTCATGCTGCGCATCACCCCCGGCGTGCACGCCTCCACGCACGAGGCCATCGCCACCGCGCACGAGGACCAGAAGTTCGGCCTGTCCATCCTGGACGACGCCTCCGGCAGTTCTCCAGCGCTGCGCGCGGTCGCCCAGGCGATCGAGGCGAAGAACATCAACCTGCTGGGCCTGCACGCCCACATCGGCTCGCAGATCTTCGAGGCCGAAGGCTTCGCCATGGTCGCGCGCACCATGCTCGGGCTGCTGGCCCGGATCCGCGAGATCCACGGCGTATCGCTGCCCGAGCTGGATCTGGGCGGCGGCTACGGCATCGCCTACACCTCCGAAGACCACCCCTCCACCCCGGCCAAGCTGGCCGGCCAGATGGCCGACGTGGTCTCTGCCACCTGTGCCGAATTGGAACTGGACTGCCCGCGCATCTCCATCGAGCCGGGCCGCGCCATCGCCGGCCCGTCCACCTTCACCCTCTACGAGGCCGGAGTGCGCAAGGACGTCCAGGTGGAAGACGAAACTGGAGCACTGCATCCGCGCCGCTACATTTCGGTGGACGGCGGGATGAGCGACAACCCGCGTCCGGTGCTCTACGACGCGCAATACACCGCCGTGCTCGCCAGCCGTATGACGCAAAGCGACGCAATTATTTCTCGTGTAGTTGGGAAACATTGCGAGTCAGGTGACATAGTCGTGAAGGACGTTTACCTGCCCGAGGACGTGGCGGCCGGCGATTTGCTCGCCGTACCGGCCACCGGCGCCTACTGCTGGGCGCTGTCGAGCAACTACAACTACCTCACCCGTCCCGCGGTGGCAGCTGTACGCGATGGCCAAGCCCGCCTGATCGTGCGCAGGGAAACGGAAACAGACTTGTTGGCCCGCGACATGGGAGTTTAATTGAGCGGCGAAAAGAACCTGAAGGTAGCCCTGCTGGGTTGCGGCACCGTCGGGGCCCAGGTGGCCCGGATCCTGCTGGAAGATGCGAATGAACTGGCGGCCCGCTCGGGCGCCGGCCTGCAGCTGATCGGCATTGCCGTGCGCAACCTGGATGCCAAACGCGATGCGGCGCTGCCCCAGAAGCTTTTCACCACCGACGCTCCCGGGCTGATCGCCCAGGCCGATGTGGTCATCGAGCTGCTCGGCGGCATGGAGCCGGCCGGCGAATACATCGCCGCCGCGCTGTCCAAGGGCGCCAGCGTCATCACCGGCAACAAGGCGCTGATCGCGCTCAAGGGCGCCGAGCTGAACGCGCTGGCCGCCGCCAACGGCGCGCAGCTGCGCTACGAGGCGGCGGTGGCCGGGGCCATCCCGATCCTGCGCCCGATCGCCGACTCGTTGGCGGGCGACCACATCACCAAGGTGATGGGCATCGTCAACGGCACCACCAACTTCATCCTCGACGCGATGGACACCACCGGTGCCGCGTTCGACGACGTGCTGGCCGAAGCCCAGGCGCTGGGCTACGCCGAAGCCGATCCGACCGCCGACGTGGGCGGGCACGACGCCGCCGCGAAGGCGGCCATCCTGGCCTCGCTGGCCTTCCACACCACCGTGTCCTCGGAGCAGGTCTGGACCCAGGGCATCACCGAGGTCACCGCCGCCGATGTCGCCGCCGCGTCCGCCGCCGGCTACGTGATCAAGCTGCTGGCCATCGCCGAACGCGCAGAAGCCGGGATCTCGGTGCGCGTCTACCCGGCGCTGGTGCGCCGCAGCCACCCGCTGGCCACCGTGCACGGCGCGTTCAACGCCGTGTTCGTCGTGGCCGAGAACGCCGGGGACCTGATGTTCTACGGCGCCGGCGCGGGCGGCAATCCGACCGCCTCGGCGGTCATGGGCGATGTCGTCGCCGTGGCCCGGCAGATCGCCGCCGGGGCCCCGCTGCCTAACGGCTCGGTCAGCCAGGCCCCGCGGCTGCTGGACTTCGAAGCCATCGACACCCGCTACTGGATCGGCCTGTCGGTCAAGGACCAGCCGGGCGTGCTGGCGGCCATCGCCACCGTCTTCGGCGAGCACGGGGTCTCCATCGAGTCGATGAGCCAGCAGGTCGACGCCGAGGCCGGCGCGCAGCTGCGCATCCTGACCCACCAGGGCACCGAAGCGGCCCTGGCCAGCACCGTCGAGGCGCTCACCGCGCTGGACGCGGTGCACTGTGTACTATCCGTTATGCGAGTTGAAGGAAACTAACGTGGCTCACCAGTGGCGCGGAGTGATCCGCGAATACGCCGATCGCCTGCCAGTCGACGAAAACACCAAGGTCATCACGCTCGGCGAGGGCGGCACCCCGCTGGTCTACGCCCCGGCGCTGTCGGCGGAAACCGGCAACGAGGTGTACCTGAAGGTCGAGGGCATGAACCCGACCGGCTCCTTCAAGGACCGCGGCATGACCATGGCGATGACCGCTGCGGTCGCCGCCGGCGCCAAGGCCGTGGTGTGCGCCTCCACCGGCAACACCTCCGCCTCGGCTGCCGCCTACGCCACCCAGGCCGGCCTGAAGTGCGCCGTGCTGGTGCCGGACGGCAAGATCTCCATGGGCAAGATGTCCCAGGCGATCGCCCACGGCGCAGACATCATCCAGATCGACGGCAACTTCGATAACTGCCTTGAGGTTGCCCGCAAGCTCAGCGAGAACTACCCGGTATTCCTGGTCAACTCGGTGAACCCTGCGCGTATCCAGGGCCAGAAGACCGGCGCCTTCGAGGTCGTGGACTTCCTGGGCGATGCACCTGACTACCACCTGCTGCCGGTAGGCAACGCGGGCAACATCACCGCGTACTGGAAGGGCTACAAGGAGTACTCCACGCAGTGGACCAACGAGGCCGGCAAGGTCCTCGAACCGGTATCCACCAAGAACCCGATCATGTGGGGCTTCCAGGCAGCTGGCGCCGCTCCGATTGTTGCCGGGCACCCGATCACCGAACCGGACACCATCGCCACCGCGATCCGCATCGGCAACCCGGCTTCCTGGGAACAGGCCGAAGCAGCCCGCGACGAGTCCGGCGGCCAGATCGACTCGGTCACCGATGAGGAAATTCTCGCCGCGCACCGCTGGCTCTCCTCGCGCGAAGGCGTCTTCGTGGAACCCGCCTCGGCAGCCGGCGTCGCCGGACTGCTCAAGCACCACGCCGCCGGCAACGTGCCCACCGGCAAGAAGATCGTGATCACCGTAACCGGCCACGGCCTGAAGGATCCTGACTGGGCCCTGAAGCAGGCCGACGGCTCGGACGTCGCACCAAAGAAGGTGGCCTTCGACGTAGTCGAGGTCGCCGGCGCCCTGGGCCTGGCCTAAACGCCTTCGGCCAGAATTCTTCTGGCCAGCCAACGGCCCGCCGCGCCAATGGGTCTCCCGGAAACGGGGGAGCCGGCCGTGGCGGGCCGTTGCGCACCCATTACCACTCGCACCGAATTCTTGAAGGAACCATGACGCAGCAGATCGCCCTGGGCCAGAAGTTGATCGTTTCCCCGCCGGCTACCTCCGCCAACCTCGGCCCTGGCTTCGATTCGCTGGGCCTGGCCCTGGAATACCGCGACCGCCTTGAGGTGGGCACCGCGCACTCCAGCCGCGTCGAGATTTTCGGTGACGGGGCCGATGAGCTGCCACGCGATGAATCCCACCTGATCATCAAGGAAATGCACCGCTACTGGAAAGACGCCGGCTTCGCCCCGGTAGGCGTGGAACTAGTGGCGCATAACCGCATTCCGCATGCTCGGGGTATGGGCTCGTCCGCAGCGGCGATCGTTGCCGCCTATGCTGCGGCCGACGCGCTGCTGCCAGCAGAGGCACGTCGTGGAACCGAATCAATCTTCCAGGCCGCGGCCGCGTGGGAAGGCCACCCGGATAATGTGGCCCCTGCGGTCTTTGGCGGTTTGAGCATTTCTGCCACGAATCCCGATGGCAGCTTCAGCTCCGTGCAGGTGCCATTGCACCCGGATCTGCGTGCGGTGCTGGCCATCCCTTCCAACGGGCTGTCCACCGAAGTGGCCCGTGGTGCACTGCCCTCGCATATCGAGCATGCGGTGGCCGCGGCGAACAGCGCTAGTGCCGCCTTGCTGATCCACGCTTTGAGCAATGACCCAAGCCAGCTGCTGGGCGGCACCAAGGACTACCTGCACCAGGATTACCGGGCTGCGGCCATGCCGCAAAGCGCCGCACTGATTGCCAAGCTGCGCGATGCCGGATTGGCCGCAGTGGTTTCCGGTGCCGGCCCAACGGTGATGACCCTGGTATCCAGCGAGGACCAGGTAGCTGCCGTGCAAGCGGTGATCAACGAATTTTCTGCGAGTTCTTCAGTGTCTTGGCGTGCTGAAGTTCCCAAGCTTGCCAATAACGGTGTTACAGTAGAAGTGCTGTAACACCATGGCAGGCCGGATCGCTGGGCAGTAGCCCGGTCCGAATCATTTGTGGCCAGTGTTGATGCGGATAAATTCGGTTCTTGAACCCCATTTCATCCCTCCAGCCGCTCCGGATTTCCCTGCAGTTCGCAGCACCTTTGATATCCCGCATCCAGGTACGTCTTCGTGCCCAGGGGATATCAGTTTCTTTAATCCACCGCAGTTTTGCTCCGAATTCTGGGCTATCTTGCGGGGAGAAAGTGAAGTAGCCACGGAATCTTCGGCTACGGAACATCATTTACGGCATAGTGGGCCTGCCTGAAGCGGCCCATCCTACGAGTCAGAAGGAACTTTCGTGACCGAAACCACGAGCCTCAACGAAGGCGTGGACACCAAGACTTCCGAAAACAAGAGCGCCGGTCTGGCCTCCTTGAAAATGACCCAGCTCCAGCAGTTGGCTTCGCAGCTGGGCATCACCGGCGGTTCGCGGATGCGCAAGGCCGATCTGGTCAAGGCCATCGGCGACCACCAGCGCGGCGGCTCCGTTGCCGCCAAGGATGCCAAGGCAGCGCAGGAAGCCAAGGCCGCGCAGGAAGCGAAGTCGGCCAAGGCCGAAGCACCTGCAGCCAAGGGCGAAGCCGCCGCCGAGCCGGCCAAGGAAACCAAGGCCCGCGCACGCCGCGCTCCGAAGGCCGCAGCCAAGGAGCAGGCCGAGGCCGATACCACCGCCGCACCGGAAACCGCGGCAGCTGCCGAAGCACCGGCAGAAAAGCCTGCTCGCGCACGCCGCACCTCGCGCCGCGTGACCGACTCGGGCAAGGTTGCCGCTGCTGCCGAAACCAAGGAAGCAGCCGCCGAAGCACCTGCCGAGAAGCAGGCCCCAGCAGAGGAAGCCAAGGCCCCGCGCCAGCGCCGCAACTCGCGCAGCAGCAAGCCAGCTGAGCAGGCTGCAGAGCAGGGCACCGAGCCAGCCGAGGCACCGGCAGAGAACGCCGAGAACAACGGCGAAGCACGCGAAGAGCGCCGCGAGCGCGGCAACCGCCGTGAGCGTGGCAACCGCCGCGAGCGCAACAACGAGCGCAATGACGCCGCCGAGCCGGAGAACGCCGAAGAGCGCACCGACCGCCGCGAAGAGCGTCGCGAGCGCAACAACGATCGCAACGATCGCAACGATCGCAACGATCGCAATGACCGGAACAACCGCCGCGAGCGCAACAACGATCGCAATGATCGCAACAACGACTCGAACGACTCGGAGAACACCGAGGAGCGTTCGGAACGCAGCGAGCGCAATGACCGCCGTGAGCGCCGCGAGCGCAACAATGACCGCAATGACCGGAACAACCGCCGTGAGCGCAACAACGACCGCAACGACCGGAACAACCGCAACCGCCGCAACCGCCGTGATGACGACGAGCCGCAGCTGAGCGAAGACGATGTCGTGCTGCCGATCGCCGGCATCCTGGACGTGCTGGAGAACTACGCGTTCGTCCGCACCTCCGGCTACCTGCCCGGCCCGAACGACGTCTACGTCACCCTGGGCCAGGTCAAGAAGTACAACCTGCGCAAGGGCGACGCCATCGTCGGCGCCATCCGCCAGCCGCGCGAGGGCGAGACCCCGAACCCGCGCCAGAAGTTCAACGCCCTGGTGCAGCTGACCTCCGTCAACGGCAAGAAGCCGGAAGACAACAAGGAACGCGTCGAGTTCAACAAGCTCGTGCCACTGTACCCGACCGAGCGCCTGCGCCTGGAAACCGACCCGAAGCTGGTCGGCCCGCGCGTCATCGACCTGGTCGCCCCGATCGGCAAGGGCCAGCGCGGCCTGATCGTCTCGCCTCCGAAGGCCGGCAAGACCCTGATCCTGCAGTCCATCGCGAACGCCATCACGATCAACAACCCAGAGGTGCACCTGATGATGGTGCTGGTCGACGAGCGTCCCGAAGAAGTCACCGACATGCAGCGCACGGTCAAGGGCGAGGTCATCGCCTCGACCTTCGACCGCCCGGCAGATGACCACACCACCGTGGCCGAGCTGGCCATCGAGCGCGCCAAGCGCCTGGTGGAAATGGGCATGGATGTCGTGGTCCTGCTGGACTCGATGACCCGCCTGGGCCGCGCCTACAACCTGGCAGCACCGGCCTCCGGACGCATCCTCTCCGGCGGCGTGGACTCGGCGGCGCTGTACCCGCCGAAGCGCTTCTTCGGTGCCGCCCGCAACATCGAGAACGGCGGCTCGCTGACCATCCTGGCCACCGCACTGGTGGAGACCGGATCCAAGATGGACGAGGTCATCTTCGAGGAATTCAAGGGCACCGGCAACATGGAGCTTCGCCTCTCGCGCCAGCTGGCCGAGAAGCGCATCTTCCCTGCGGTGGATGTCAACGCATCCTCGACCCGCCGCGAAGAGCAGCTGATGAGTGCCGAAGAGGTGCGCATCATGTGGCGCCTGCGCCGCATGCTCTCGGGCATCGATCCGCAGCAGGCACTGGAGGTGCTCACCGGGAAGATCCGCGAGACCCAGTCCAACGCGGAATTCCTGATGCTGGTCAACAAGACCACTCCAAACAAGGATTAGCACCATCCACCGCCATGGCGTCCAGCCAGCTTGCCACCTCGGCAGCTGGCTGGACGCCATCGGCGCGTAGTGACACCTCGCACGCCGGTGACCGCCGGCGCAGCGTCTAGAATTGAATTCCAGCAGTGCCCAGGAACGCAGCAAGCGCCGGCACTGCGCGGAAAACGCCAACAAGGAAGCACACCACCATGTTCGAGTCCGTCAAATCGCTACTAGAAGAGCATGCAGCCATCCAGGCGCAGCTCTCGGATCCAGCGGTGTACGCCGACCAGGCGCTGGCCCGTAAGCTCGGCCGCCGTTCGGCCCAGCTGAACGGCATCGTCGAAGCCTACAACAAGTGGAACACCGCCACCGAGGACCTGGAAGCCGCCAAGGAAATGGCCGACGAGGATCCGGACTTCGCCGAAGAGGTCGAAACCCTGACCGCCGAGCTGCCGGCGCTGGAGGAGAAGCTGCGCCGCCTGCTGATCCCGCGCGATGAGAACGACGGCCGCAACGTGATCCTCGAAGTCAAGGGCGGCGAAGGCGGCGACGAAGCGGCGCTGTTCGCCGCGGACCTGCTGCGCATGTACACCCGCTTCGCCGAGCACAAGGGCTGGAAGGTCGAGATGATCTCCTACAACGAGTCCGACCTCGGCGGCTACAAGGACGCCCAGGTGGCCATCAAGGGCAACTCCAACGACCCGGCAGAAGGCGTCTACGCCCAGCTGAAGTTCGAGGGCGGCGTGCACCGCGTGCAGCGCGTGCCGGTCACCGAATCCCAGGGCCGCATCCACACCTCGGCCGCCGGCGTGCTGGTGCTGCCCGAAGTGGACGAGCCCGAAGAAGTCGATATCCACCAGAATGATTTGAAGATCGACGTCTACCGTTCCTCGGGCCCAGGCGGCCAGTCCGTGAACACCACCGACTCCGCGGTGCGCATCACCCACCTGCCCACCGGCATCGTAGTGGCAATGCAGAACGAGAAGTCGCAGATCCAGAACCGCGAAGCCGCGATGCGCGTGCTGCGCTCGCGCCTGCTGGCCCACCAGCAGGAACAGATCGACGCCGAGAACTCTGCGCAGCGCGCCAGCCAGATCCGCACCATGGACCGCTCCGAGCGCATCCGCACCTACAACTACCCGGAGAACCGCATTGCGGATCACCGCACCGGGTACAAGGCCTACAACCTGGACGCCGTGATGGACGGCGACCTGCAGCCGGTGGTCGACTCCTGCATCCAGATGGACGAGGAAGAGCGCCTGGCTGCGCTGGGCGAGTAACTGCGCCTTGGAAGAACTATCTGCCGTACGCCGCCAGGCGATTGCGGCGCTGGCCGACGCCGGGGTGCCAAGCCCCGGCGTCGACGCCGATCTGCTGCTCTGCCATGTGCTGGGCATCGACCGCGCGCAGCTGAAGCTGCGCGAGCTGCGCGGCGACGGCCTTCAGCCGGCGCACCGGGAGCAGTTCACCGCGCTGGTGGCAGCCCGGCGCACCCGCATCCCGCTGCAGCACCTGACCGGCGTCGCTTACTTCCGCTACCTGGAACTGAAGGTCGGGCCGGGGGTCTTCACCCCACGGCCGGAAACCGAAACCGTGGTGCAGCTGGGCCTTGATTTCCTGGCGGCCCACGGGATCGGCAGCCCGCGGTGCATCGACTTGTGCTCGGGTTCCGGCGCCATTGCCGCGGCCCTGGCCAGCGAGGTGCCGACGGCCAGCGTCTGGGCCGTGGAGCTCTCGGATGATGCCATCGGCTACACCCGGGCCAACTGCGAACCCCACGGGGTCACCGTGCTCCACCAGGATGCCACGCAGGTGCCCGCCCAGCTCGAAGGCACCATGGATCTGGTGATCTCCAATCCGCCGTACATCCCGCCGAATGCGGTGCCGCGCGAGGTCGAGGTGCGCGAGCACGACCCGGAGATGGCGTTGTACGGGCTGGGGGAGGACGGGCTGCAGGTTCCGCGTGCCGTCACCGCCCAGGCCCTGAAGCTGCTGCGTCCCGGCGGCTGGTACGTGATGGAACACGCCGAAGTGCAGCGCGAGAGCGCGGCCGCGATGCTGCGCGAAGCAGGATTCACGCAGGTTGCAGGCCACCAGGACCTCACCGGGCGCGCCCGCGCCACATCCGGCTACGCGCCCCAATAACCAAACGACACACCAGCGCATGAAAGAATGATCCCGTGAGCACAACATTTTCGGTAAGCAACGAGCAGGAACACGCTGATGGCATCGCCGCAGCCAAGGCCGCATTGGCGGACAAGCGCTGCATCGTCTTGCCCACAGATACCGTCTACGGGATTGGCGCCGATGCCTTCAGCGCCCAGGGCGTAGCGATGCTGCTGGCGGCCAAGGGCCGCAGCCGCACCATGCCGCCACCGGTGCTGATTGCCCAGACCGCCACCATGGACGGGCTGGCCCGGGACATCCCCGATGAGGCCCGGAAGCTGGCCGAAGCCTTCTGGCCAGGCGGCCTGACCCTGATCCTGCACGCCCAGCCGTCGCTGACCTGGGATCTGGGGGAGACCCGCGGCACCGTCGCGCTGCGCGTGCCCAACGACGACACCGCCCTGGAACTGCTGGGCCAGACCGGCCCGCTGGCAGTGTCCTCGGCCAACCGCACCGGCAACGCGGCGGCGCTGGATGTGGAGCAGGCCATCGCCCAGCTGGGCGAGTCGGTGGATGTGTACCTCGACGGCGGTCCGCGCGGCGCGGCCGGCGAAGAAGTCCTGCCCTCGACCATCATCGATTGCACCGGTGCGCACCTGCAGGTAGTCCGCTCGGGCGCAATTTCCATTGAGGAATTGCGCGTGGTTGTCCCTGGAATTCTCGATTTGGGACAGGACGCACCGGAAACCGGCGCATGAGAACTTATGTCCTGCTCATAGCGTTCAGCTTTACGGTCTCGTTCCTGCTCACGCCGATCGTGCGCACGCTCGGCCAGCGCTTTACCGGGAACCAGCTGGTGCGCGAGCGCGACCAGCATGAAAAGCCGATCGTGAAGTTCGGCGGGCTGGCAATCATCGCCGCCTTCGCCGCCGGATTGTGGCTCGCGAGCAACTTCCATTTCTTCCGCGGGGTCTTCGGCAATGACGAAGCCATCCGTGGCATCGCCTATGCGCTGGGAGTCATCGTGCTCATGGGCCTGGCCGATGACATGTTCGACTTGAAGTGGTGGCTGAAGCTCGCCGGGCAGATCCTGATCGGCTGGCTGATCGCCACCCACGGAATCGTCATCCAGTCGCTGCCGGTCGGTTCGTGGCAGATCGATGAGCCGTGGCTGCAGATTGCGGTGACGGTGTTCCTGATCGTGCTGACCATGAACGCGATCAACTTCTCCGATGGGCTCGATGGCCTGGCCGCGGGCCTGGCCGCCATTGGCGCGGCGACCTTCTTCGTGTACTCCTATGTGCTGGCCACGCATGTGAGCGCGGATGACTACGCTAACATCGGGGCGCTGCTCTGCGCGCTGCTGCTCGGCGCCTGCCTGGGCTTCCTGCCGCACAACTTCAACCCGGCGAATATCTTCATGGGGGAGACCGGGGTGCTGGCCATCGGCATGGTCCTCTCGGTGGCCGCGATCGCGGTGACTGGGGATGTGCAGGGGCTGGAGGCGCGGCGCTTCCGCAACATCCCTGCCTACATGCCGATGCTGCTGCCGATGGTCATCGTGTTCCTACCAGTCCTGGACCTTGTGCTCTCGGTCTTCCGCCGGCTGGCCAACAAACGCTCACCCTTTTCACCGGACGCCAAGCACATCCACCACAGGATGCTGGCCCAGGGCCATTCGGTGCGCCAGTCGGTGATCCTGCTGTACCTCTGGGCTGCCGTGATTGCTGTCTCAGTGGTGTCCATTGCCTTCATCCCGGTCATCCTGGTGGTGCCGATGGCCTTGCTGTTGTTCCTAGTGGCAGCGGTGGCCACGTGGCGTCCGCTGGTGATCAAGCGGGTCGATGCCCTGCGCAAGCGCATGGGCAAGGCCTAGCCCGGTTAATTAGCCAAGTAATGCATGCGCAATCTGTTTCTATCTCGTGTAGAATTCAATGTGGATCTTCTTCCTCCTGTTCTTTTCGGGAACGGGCGGGAGTTTCAAGTTTCATCAGCATCGATGGGTGCGCGATGGTCCCTCGGTGTTGACGAAGAAAGGTTGCGGACGTGAATTCTGGTTCTGCCCGCGTCAGTGCTTCGTCAGCCCCGAAATCCATCTGGCTGCCGATTCTCGGCTTGTCACTGGTGTATTCGGCGATCGCTACCGCCATATTTTTCCTGATTTCATGGCTGGTAGCTGATCTCACCTATGCGCTTTCTGGCGCGCTGGCTGCCGGGATCGTGATCGGCTTTTTCGCAATTGGCATCCTCATCGCCGAAGCTGCCGGGCGAATCCGCCGATCGTGGGCCATGCCCGCATTCCTGGGCGTTTTTGTCATCAAGGTATTCGGCATCGCCTTCGTGCTGTTGAACCTGGGGTTGCCCGAATGGGTCAACCGCCAGGGATTCGTTCTTGCAGCAGCTATTTCCCTTGTTGCCTGGCAGGTTGGCGAGGTGCGTGCCTTCATGAAGGCACGCCTGGCTATCTACAACGAGGAATAGAGTATTCCGCCCGACTTTGTGTCGGTGGGGTGCTGTGAGTTTGATAAGCTTACTTCGGGTCATTTTTGGCCGTCCGCTGAACCGCGGGCGGTTTATGCAAGATGCATCCGCGGGGAGACCCGCAGATGGACCTTCATCAGGGTTGATGCTTTGGCATGGGCCGTGATGGGATCCCCGTTTGATCTTTTCTTCACACGGTGAGAGGCAGTTACCGCCAGTCACCGCCTTTTGCCCGTGACCGTTACTGCAGAGAGGACAGCGCGTTGTTCGCGTTTGCGCTCCCAATGGCCTCAGAAGAAGGCGGCTTCGTACCGCCATCCGTTTCCGATACCCACCTTCCAGATATCTTCCCTTGGATGGCGGAGTACGGCACGGGTTTCGGCAAGCAGATGCTCATGATCGTTTTGTCGATCGTGCTCATCACTTGGTTCTTCACCGCGGCCATCAAGAACCCTAAATTGGTTCCAGGCAAGATGCAGTACATCGCTGAAACCGGTTACGCATTCGTACGTAACGGAATTGGCCGCGACATCATCGGCGAGAAGAACTTCCGTCCTTGGATTCCTCTGCTGTTCGCGACCTTCTTCTTCGTACTGCTGAACAACCTCTTCGGCGCGATTCCGTTCCTGCAGCTTCCATCGTTCTCACACGCTGGTTCTGCCTACGCGATGGCTATCATCATCTACGGCACCTGGATTGCCGTAGGCCTGAAGAACCATGGTATCCGCTACTTCAAGCTGGCTGTCGTCCCGTCCGGTGTTCCGGGCTGGATCATGCCGCTGATGGTTCCGTTGGAAATCATTTCTAACTTCATCGTTCGCCCGCTGACGCACTCGCTGCGTTTGATGGCAACGATGCTGGCCGGTCACATGATCGTGATGCTGGCAGCGTCCGGCGCGCGTCACCTGATCGTTGTCCAGGACTCCCTGGCCATGAACGGCCTCGGCGTGCTGGTCATCATCGGATCGGTCGCTATGTACTTCCTGGAACTTCTGATCATGTGCCTGCAGGCGTTCGTTTTCGCCCTGCTGACCGCGATCTACCTCCAAGGTGCAATTGAAGCCGACGCCCACTAGGCCAACACTTCTTTCTTCCAACCCATAAAGATCTTCCTTGAGTCGCTCAAGGAATACCTCACAACCTACCGGCAAAAGCCCGGTATCTTGAAAGGAACATAATCACATGTTGCACGGCTCCCTGAATATGATCGGCTACGGCCTGGCTGCTATCGGTTCGGCTATCGGCGTTGGCTTGATCTTCGCTGCCTACATCAATGGTGTTGCTCGTCAGCCAGAAGCTCAGCGCATCCTGCAGCCAATCGCCTTGCTTGGCTTCGCACTTACTGAAGCACTGGCCATCCTGGGCCTGGTCTTCGCCTTCGTCGTAGGCGCCTAGTCTTTTCGCAACTGTAGTGGCCTCGCCACTATCGCGAGGCGTACACAAAAGCGGAAACTAGTAGATAAGGAATAGTGAGAATGAACAGCACTGATTTCATCCTCGCTGCGAGCGAATCGGTCAACCCGCTGTTGCCGAACCCGTGGGAAATTCTCGTTACGGGTGTTGGTTTCGCGGTCCTTCTGTTCATCGTCATCAAGGTGATTGCTCCGAAGTTCGAGCAATCCTATGAAGATCGCGTCACCGCGATCGAAGGTGGCCTTGAGAAGGCTGAAGCAGCGCAGAAGGAAGCAGAGGAGACCTTGGCACTGTACAAGGCCCAGCTTCTGGAAGCACGCACCGAAGCAAACCGCATCCGTGAGGAAGCTCGTAGCGAAGGTGCTCAGATCCTCGCCGATCTGAAGACCAAGGCAACCGATGAGGCAGCTCGCATCACCGAGCAGTCGCACCGCCAGATCGAGGCTGAGCGCGTATCCGCACTGGCTTCGCTCCGCACCGACGTGGGCGCATTGGCTACCGAGCTTGCAAGCAAGGTTGTTGACGAAGCTCTGCAGGACGATGCCCGTGCCCAGCGCGTGGTTGACAAGTTCCTGACCGATTTGGAAGCTCAGCAGAACGCAGGTGCATCGAACTAATGGCAAGTGTATCGAGCGAGTCACTGGCACAGGCTTTGGAGTTCCTGGAACCCAAGCTGGCACTGGCATCTATTGAGCTGCCTAAGGAACTGTTCGCGGTCCTGGAAGTACTGGATGCAAATGCCGGTCTCCGCCGCGCATTGACTGACCCAGCCCGTGGGAATGCCGACAAGGCAGGCCTTTTGGCTCAGCTGCTGCGCGGAAAGGTCTCGGCTGACGCCGAGGACACCGTTGCACAGCTGGCTTCTACCCGCTGGAGCTCGGAACGCGACATTAGCGATGCGCTCGAAACGCTGGCTGTCACCGCGGTTGCCGCGGTGGCGGAACAGCAGGACGGCGCTTCGGGGCTGAACAAGCTGGAGCAGGATCTGTTCTCCTTCATCGAGGTAGTTCGTGGCAATCACGAGCTGCAGCGTGCGTTGGATGATGCACAGGCCCCAGTCGAGGCTAAGCGCGCACTCGCGCTGAAGCTCGTGCCTAACGCGTCGCAGACCTCGCAGGTTTTGATCTCGCAGGCAGTTTCGAACCCCCGCGGTTTGAAGCCGGCAGCCTTGGTTGGACGTTTCGTAGAGCTCGTGGCCAAGCGCCAGCAGCGCTGGATCGCTTCGGTGACCAGCTCCATCGAACTCTCCGAAGCCCAGCTTTCGCGCCTGGAGAGCAGCCTGAACAAGCTATACGGTCGTCAGCTCAAGCTCAACACCACTACCGACCCATCGCTGGTTGGTGGCCTGGTAGTCAAGGTTGGCGACGAAGTTGTCGACGCTTCCGTGGCATCACGCGTGGCCGAGTTGCGCCGCGCCTTGGCCAGCTAGGACTCATTGGGCGCGAGGAGCGATCCTTCGCCCGGTGTTCCTGGCTGCCAGGACCACAACAGACTTCATTCACATTCGATTCGGCCCGTCGGGCCGGATCACAATTTAGGAGAGCAGGGACTGCAGATGGCCGATTTGACCATCAATGCCAACGACGTCCGCGATGCCCTAAACGAGTTCGCATCTTCCTTCGAACCGGGTAAGGCAGAGCGCACCGAGGTGGGACGCGTCGTCGCCGCGAGCGACGGCATCGCCAGAGTGGAAGGCCTTCCTTCCGTCATGGCCAACGAGTTGCTGAAGTTCGAAGATGGCACCCTGGGCTTGGCCCAGAACCTCGATACCCGCGAAATCGGTGTCGTTGTGCTTGGTGACTTCACCGGCATCGAAGCTGGCCAGAAGGTAGAGCGCACCGGCGAGATCCTTTCGGTTCCAGTCGGCGACGGCTACCTGGGCCGCGTGGTCGACCCATTGGGCGAGCCACTGGACAACCTGGGCCCAATCGCTTCCGAGGGCCGCCGCGCCCTGGAGCTCCAGGCCCCAGGCGTGACCCAGCGCAAGAGCGTGCACGAGCCAATGCAGACCGGTCTGAAGGCTATCGACGCCATGATCCCGATCGGCCGTGGCCAGCGCCAGCTGATCATTGGCGACCGCCAGACCGGCAAGACCGCCATCGCGGTCGACACCATCCTGAACCAGCGTGCCAACTGGGAGTCCGGCGATCAGACCAAGCAGGTCCGCTGCATCTACGTGGCAATCGGCCAGAAGGCATCGACCATCGCTGCCGTCCGCCAGACCCTCGAAGAGCAGGGCGCCCTGGAGTACACCACCATCGTGGCCTCCCCGGCATCGGACCCAGCCGGCTTCAAGTACTTGGCTCCATACGCAGGCTCGGCCATCGGCCAGCACTGGATGTACGGCGGCAAGCACGTTCTGATCGTCTTTGATGATCTGTCGAAGCAGGCTGAAGCCTACCGTGCCGTGTCCCTGCTGCTGCGCCGTCCGCCAGGACGCGAAGCCTACCCAGGCGACGTCTTCTACCTGCACTCCCGCCTGCTTGAGCGTTGCGCCAAGCTGTCGGACGAGTTGGGTGCAGGCTCGATGACTGGCTTGCCAATCATCGAAACCAAGGCCAACGACGTGGGCGCGTTCATTCCGACCAACGTCATCTCGATCACCGACGGCCAGATCTTCTTGCAGTCGGACCTCTTCAACGCCAACCAGCGTCCAGCTGTCGACGTGGGTATCTCGGTATCCCGCGTTGGCGGTTCGGCACAGGTCAAGGCCATGAAGAAGGTATCCGGTACCTTGAAGCTGGAACTGGCTCAGTACCGCGACATGCAGGCATTCGCAATGTTCGCTTCGGACCTGGATGCCGCTTCCAAGCAGCAGCTGACCCGTGGCGCACGCCTGATGGAACTGCTCAAGCAGGGCCAGTACACCCCGTACCCGGTTGAGGACCAGGTCGTTTCGATCTGGGCCGGCACCAACGGCTACCTGGACGATGTCCCGGTTGAGGATGTACGCCGCTTCGAGGGCGAGTTCATCGAGTACCTGCGCCACCGCACCGATGTGCTGACCGTGATTGGCCAGACCGGCAAGCTGGAGAACGAGACTCTGGAAGCCATGAAGACCGCTGTTGCGGACTTCAAGGCCGGCTTCTTCGGCGAGGGCGACGACAAGCTTGTCGCAGCCGGACACGAAGAGCATGACGCTCTCGATTCCGAGTCCGTTGACCAGGAACAGATCGTCAAGCAGAAGCGCTGACATTTTCCTTGCCAAGGGGGAGCGGCGCCGGTAACGGCGCCGCCCTCCCAAGGCAGGGGATAAGGAAAGGACACACATGGGAGCCCAGATTCGGGTCTACCGCCAGAAGATCGGATCGACCAAGTCGATGCGCAAGATCTTCAAGGCGATGGAACTGATCGCTGCATCCCGCATTGGTAAGGCACGTACGCGTGTCTCGGCCTCGCTGCCGTATGCCAATGCGATTACCCGTGCAGTAACCGCCGTCGCGTCCCAGGCCGATGTCGATCATCCACTGACCACCGAGCCGGCGCAGGTACGCCGTGCCGCGGTCCTGGTGATGACTTCGGACCGAGGACTTGCCGGGTCCTACTCCGCCAGCGTTCTGAAGCAGGCAGAGCACCTCGTGGAACTCCTGCGTGAAGAAGGCAAGGAAGTCAAGACCTACTTGGTCGGCCGCAAGGCCCAGGCTTACTTTGATTTCCGCTCACGCGAGTACGCACGAGTGTGGACCGGGGAAACCGATTCCCCGCGTTTCGAAACCGCACGCGAGCTGCGCGATGTCCTCCTGGAGGACTTCGACACCGACTTCGAGCAGGGAGGCGTGGACGAGATCCACGTCGTCTACACCCAGTTCAAGTCGATGGTCACGCAGGAACCGACGGTCATCCGTCTGTTGCCGTTGGAGGTTGTCGAGGACGAGTCCGAGACCCCGGCCGACGAGCTGTTGCCACTGTACGAGTTTGAGCCATCGCCGGAGGAAGTGCTTGACGCACTGCTGCCGCGCTACATCGATTCTCGACTGTTCAACTGCCAGCTGCAGTCCGCTGCCTCCGAGCTCGCTGCCCGCCAGCGCGCCATGAAGGCCGCAGGCGACAACGCTGGTGAACTGATCAAGAAGTACACCCGATTGCTCAACAATGCCCGTCAGGCTGAAATCACCCAGGAGCTTTCGGAAATTATTGCCGGCGCCGACGCGCTGAACAGCTAATTTCCGAGATTCCGACCAGACAAGAAGTGAGAAAGATGACTGCCCAACTCAACGAGCAGGTTACCGCAGGGGCCATTGGTCGCGTCGCGCGCGTGACTGGCCCGGTCGTGGACGTCGAGTTCCCAGCCGACGCACTGCCTGCTATCTACAACGCACTGACCGCTGAGCTGACCCTCAACGGCGAAACCAAGAAGATCACCTTCGAGACCAGCCAGCACCTCGGTGAGGGCCTGGTCCGCGCAGTATCGCTGCAGGCCACCGACGGCCTGGTCCGCGGCGCTCAGGTTATCGATACCGGAGCTGCCATCTCCGTCCCAGTTGGTGACGGCGTCAAGGGCCACATCTTCAACGTGCTGGGCGATGCCCTGGACGTTGACAACTCGGAGATCCAGGTTTCCGAGCGCTGGCCAATCCACCGCGAGGCACCGAAGTTCTCGGAGCTCGAGGGCTCGACCGAAATGCTGGAAACCGGCATCAAGTCGATCGACCTGCTGACCCCTTACATCAAGGGCGGCAAGATCGGCCTGTTCGGCGGCGCTGGCGTGGGCAAGACCGTGCTGATCCAGGAAATGATCACCCGTGTGGCACGCAACTTCGGTGGTACCTCGGTATTCGCCGGCGTGGGCGAGCGCACCCGTGAAGGCAACGACCTCTGGGTCGAAATGGACGAAGCCAACGTGCTCAAGGACACCGCCTTGGTGTTCGGCCAGATGGATGAGCCACCAGGCACCCGTCTGCGCGTGGCACTGTCGGCTCTGACCATGGCGGAATACTTCCGCGATGTGCAGAACCAGGACGTGCTGCTCTTCATCGACAACATCTTCCGCTTCACCCAGGCCGGTTCCGAGGTGTCGACCCTGCTGGGCCGCATGCCTTCCGCCGTGGGCTACCAGCCGAACTTGGCCGATGAAATGGGCCTGCTGCAGGAACGCATCACCTCGACGAAGGGCCGCTCGATTACCTCGATGCAGGCTGTCTACGTCCCGGCCGATGACTACACCGACCCGGCTCCAGCAGCAACCTTCGCCCACCTGGATGCAACCACCGAGCTGTCGCGTGAAATCGCGTCGCGCGGCCTGTACCCGGCAATCGATCCGCTGACCTCGACCTCGCGAATCCTGGATCCGCAGTACATCGGCCAGGATCACTACGATGTAGCCATCCGCGTGAAGGCTATCCTGCAGAAGAACAAGGAACTGCAGGACATCATCGCGATCCTCGGTATCGACGAACTGGGCGAAGAGGACAAGATCGTCGTTGCCCGTGCACGCCGCATCCAGCAGTTCCTGTCGCAGAACACCTACACCGCAAAGCAGTTCACCGGTGTCGAGGGCTCGACCGTATCGATCAAGGACACCATCGAAGGCTTCAAGGCCATCTGCGATGGCGACCTGGACCACATTGCAGAACAGGCGTTCTTCAACATCGGCGGTCTTGACGACGTCGAGCGCCAGTGGGCCGAAATCCAGAAGGCCAGCTAATCATGGCTGAGCTTCAGGTCGAAATCGTCGCGGCCGACCACTTCGTGTGGTCGGGCGCAGCGAAGCTGGTCAAGGCTCGTTCGGTGGACGGCGAGATCGGTGTTCTGCCCGGTCACGTTCCGATGCTGTCCGTGCTTGCCGCTGGGGACCTGGAAATCGAACCGGTTTCCGAGTCCCGCTTCTCGGTCCAGATCGATGGGGGCTTCTTCTCCGTTGATTCGGATCGCGTAGTGATCGTTGCTGACAACGCTGTGCTTGGTACCGCAGCGTAGGCGATGAATTGTTCGAGATAACCGCACCAGTTCTGATCGCGTTGCTGATCCTCATCGGCATCGCCATGTTCTTCGGGGCCATGGCCGTGCGCCGCATCCAATTGCGGCGCACGCTGGGCACCTTCGATGCATCAATCCTTGCGCCCTCGGGCAAATGGATCATGGTCATCGGCCGCTACGGCGGAGCGCATGTGGACCTGTTGCGGTTTTTCTCTGTCTCCCCGGTGCCGAGCTTCGTGATCGAGCGCCGCGGACTGGACATCACCGGAACGCGCCAGCCCACCGATGAGGAAACCTCGCGAATCCCGCCGGGATTCATCATCGTGATGCTGGTGCGCAGCGGTGAGGAACTGCTGCTGGCCATGGACTACCGTGACTACACCGGCTTCTCGGCCTGGCTCGAAGCCGGACCGATCGCCGGAAGCTGGCAGATCTAGCATTTGAATACGCGAAGACCGCCGCTGCACTTGCAGCGGCGGTCTTCGCATCTTAAGGGCTAGAGGTATTCCCCGTTGCGGATCGTCTGGACCAGCTGCAGGTCGGCATCGAGGACCAGCGCGTCGGCCGCGAAGCCGTAGTGCAGGGAGCCGACTTCATCGGCCAATCCGATCAGCGAGGCGGGGATGGACGTGGCTGAGTTGACCGCCTCGACCAGCGAGACCCCTGCCTGCACCGCATGCTGGACGATCTGAAGCAGCGTGCAGGTGCCGCCAGCCAGTGAATCGTCGCTCGACAGCCGTGCCTGGCCGTTGGACACGGTCACTTCCTGCGGGCCGAGGGTGTACTGGCCATCGTCCAGGCCAGTGGCTGCCATGGAATCGCTGACCAGCAGGATGTTGCCTCCGCCCACCAGCCGGTAGACCAGCCGCACGGTATCGGGGGACAGGTGCACCCCGTCGGCGATCAGCTCCACGAACGCATTGCGGTTCACCGCTTCTTCCAGGCAGGCGGCCACCGGTCCCGGCTCGCGGTGGTGCAGCGAGGGCATGCCGTTGAACAGGTGGGTGACCGTCGGGCGTTCGGTGAATCCGTCCACCCCGGCGCTGCGCAGCTGCTCGCGGGCAAAGCGCAGCGAATCGGAGGCGACCTGCGCGCTGGCATCGGTATGCCCCAGCGAGGGAACCACGCCGTGGGAGACCAGCTGCTCGATGATTTCCTCGGTGCCGTCCAGCTCGGGGGCATAGGTCATGGTGCGCAGCTGGCCGCGGCTGGCGGCCACCAGCTCGCTGACGAAGCCGGGATCAGGTTCCTGCAGGAAGCGCGGATCCTGGGCGCCGCAGCGGGCTTCGGAGAGGAACGGGCCCTCGGCATGGATGCCGGCAATCTTCCCGGCCTCGGCCAATTCGGCGAGCAGCTCGGCGGCCTCGATCATCGACGACGGCTCAGCGGTGACCAGCGAGGCGAGCAGCGTTGTGGTGCCCGAACGGTGCAGGTACTCGATGGCTTCGGTGACGCTCTTGTGATCCGGCGACGAGAAATCCGCGCCGAGGGCGCCGTGGCAGTGCAGGTCGATCAGGCCCGGGATGATGATGGATCCCGGGGCCACTTCGCGCACCGGGTAGTCGGCGGCATCAGGCAGGGCGGTGAAGTCATCGCGATTGCCGGCAAAGCGGATGCGGTCTCCCTCGACGGCGAGCACGCCATCGGTGACCTTGAGACCATCGGAAATCAGGGTGGCGAACAAAGCGTAGCGCGTCGTAGTCATGTTCCCAGCTTAGAAGAGAGAAGGCATCCAGTCACCGACTTGGCGGATTATTCTCGAAGCGGACGTGGAAGGAGGGCGCCATGCGCTCAGCCGCGTGTAGCGGCAGGATCCGGGTTTTCCGGATCGGTGCCGGAAGCGATGAGCTTCAGCGATTGCCAGGCGCTGGCATTCTCGCCGGTGTCGCTCTGCGCTTCGCGCGCGGCCCGTGCGGCCGCCTGCTTGTCCTTCGGGTTGCCGAATTTGCTCTTCAGCGAGCGGTAGGCCTTGCGGAACATCCGGTAGAGGAGGAACCCGATGGCCACCGCTGCCAGGCCAAGCAGCGCGGCCAGCACCGGAAGCAGCACGGCCGCGAGCACCAGCACCAGCGCACCGAAATCCTCGATCAGGCTGCGCACCCATTGGGTCACCGGTTCGGGCACGACGTTGGTTGCCGCGGTCAGCGATGATTTGCCCAGGCTCACCGACAGAGCGGATCCCGCACCGAGCAACCCGGTCACCACGGCAACTTCCACTCCCGAGTTGGCCCCAAGCCCAATGCCTACCAGCGCTCCGAAGACCGGGCGCAGCCATACGGAGACCGTTTCCATGGACAAGTTCAGGAAAGGGATCTTGTCCAGGCCCGCTTCGCCAATGGCCAGCACCGCGCAAATCGCCAGAACCCAAGGATTGCTGATGCTCTCGGGGATCTGCCGGGCGGCGGAGGCGATCATCTCTGGTGCGGTGTCGGGAATTGCGAGTCCCGCAATGCCGAGCGTCAACACGGTGAAGTAGGGCCGAAGTCCGGCGGCGGAACCGCTGCCAATGGCCATGAGCGAAGCTGTCAGCGGATCCAATGGTCCTCCCGGCAAAGCTGGCTGGTGCCGTGCGGCCCCCAGCGCATTTGGTTGAGGAGATCAGATTAGCAGTCGGCAGGCAGCTCCGGGACTCGCAGCGCGTCGGGCAGGACTCTGCGCTAGAAGAGACGTCCTGCGGAGTCGTCGACACCGCGCATGGCGTCGTAGTCCAGGGTGAGGCAGCGGATGCCGCGGTCCTCGGCCAGGGTGCGGGCCTGCGGCTTGATCTGCTGGGCTGCGAAGATTCCGGTGACCGGCTTGAGCAGCGGATCGCGGTTGAGCAGGTCCAGATAGCGGGTCAGCTGTTCCACGCCGTCAATGTCGCCGCGGCGCTTGAGCTCCACCGCTACCGTGGCGCCCTTGGCATCACGGGCCAGGATGTCCACCGGGCCGATGGCGGTCATGTACTCGCGGCGGATCAGCTGGTGGCCGTCGCCGAGCAACTCGATCTGCTCGGCTAGCAGGCGCTGCAGGTCGGCCTCGACGCCGTCTTTGACCAGCCCCGGATCATTGCCCAGGATGTGGGCCGAGTCGTGCTCGAAGCTGTGGAAGTGGATGGTCAGCTTGTCATCGGTCTTCGCGCTGGCCACGATCCACGTGGCGGTGGCTCCCAAAGCGGCGGCTTCCTCGTCGGGGTCGGCCTCGCGCAGGGTCAATGGAGGATTCATCCAGTTCAGCGGCTTGTAGCTGCCGCCATCCGAGTGGATGAGAACCGATCCATCGGCCTTGACCATGATCAGGCGGGTCGCCAACGGAAGGTGGGCTCGCAGACGGCCCTCGTAATCTACTGAACACTTCGCTACCACTAAACGCACCCCACACACTTTACTAGCTGGTTGCGACTTGTGCCCTCAGATACGGCATGATTAATGACATGCCACGTTCCAACCGCCCGCGCCGCTCGAAGAATTCACGACCTGCCAGAGGCCGGAACTCCGGATCCGGACACGGCTATGGGGATGACGAGCAGGAGTACGGAGCGGACCAGGAAGAGTGGATGCAACGGGCGCGCTTCGGCGTGGTGCTCCGCCAGGATGCCCCGGATGGGCAGTGGCATGTCCGCAAGATCGCGCCGCTGAATGCCAACAAGACCTACACCTGCCCTGGGTGCCACCGCTCCATCGGCGTGGGCGTGGCCCATGTGGTCGCCTGGCGGGCGGATCACTGGTCGGGGGATGAAGCCGCGGCCAATGCGCGCCGCCACTGGCATCCGCACTGCTGGGAAACTCGTTCCTACCGCTACTAGGAAGCCAGACTGCGCAAGCCGGTACGCAAATATCAAGACGATATTCGTTTTGCATGGGAGTATTGGGTTGTGATCAGTATTCAGACGGGACGTGTTCCACAAAATACCGATGGCCCATCGATCGTCGCTGCCGCATCTGGATTGATGCTCCTTCCAGAAAACGCAACGCGACTAGTGCGCTTACATAGACTTGCTGCCCTTGGTATGGCGATCGAAGACAAACAAGCTTAGTCTATTAGACCGAATGCCGTCCGATCGCTCCTAAAGTCCGAAGACATCGGTGGTCGAGCTATATTGGCGCAGGAGGATCCGTACTCTGAGGTTCTGATTCAAAGCGTCAGTTTCTTCGGCGGCACTTACCTGGTGTCTCCTGGTTCAGGCGAACACACGGTTGCTGACCTCGAAAATCTGATGGAGGCAGCTTTCCGCAAGGAATGGATGCCAAATGATTTACGTGGCCCAATTCGATTGCTGATTAAAGGACTTCTCACGGTCAGCGACATTGTACTTAAGCGGGCAGGCTTGACACGAGGCACTCTGCCAAGTGGGTCCCCAGGGTCACCCGTCTATGTTCCTGCAGGGCATCGATTGGATGAACTATCGCGCGCTGCGTTCATTTCAAATGACGAACTCGATGTTCACGGCGCTTGGCTACGTATGGTCATCGACACCTTGGCCCTTGACCCGGGTATGATAGTCGATCCATGCGAGGGCGATATCACAGATGATCGCCTCTACAAAACCCCATTTCTGCGTCTTGCGTCAGGTTTTCAACTAATACTTCCGTTGGATCTTCTCATTACTATCCGCTTCCATCTATTGCGCTTCGTACGCCAGGAGGGGGAACTTGAAAGATTCGGAAGGCATTGGAGGGAAGCTGCGTTTCGTCGTGTCATGAGATTGCTTCCCCCTGACACATCACCCATTGATCTCGAGCACGGCGACGTAATGAGCCGCTATCTCTTGCCAATTGACAGTAAACGGGATCTTCACATCATTGTTGCGACTGACCCCCTAATCGACTGGCAACTTGATGTTTGGGGAAGCTATGACACTTACGCCGCGCTGAATCAACTTGCCCACTTGATTGACCCCCAAGTGCGTAGAACTTACTCGTCTGCGGACACTCTGGTGCATCTAGTCATCACCGACAGCCCCGGACGAGGCGCTGCGTGGGGTATCCCTAATATTGTGAATTCCGACCCCACCTTAATAGTTAGATCCGACGACCTCGAAGTAATCTTGCACCACGAGCCGGATGGCCCGCTTGGACTCCTGCTCTTTGCAGAGGCTGTCGACCGACGTCCAGGTCGGTCAATGTCCACCTCCATTCTTGACGAGTTTTCTTCCTACAACCAACATGAAAAGTCGTTCTACTTCACGGATGGCGAACCGGCAACTTTTACCACGTTCCAGATAGCAGATGGACTGCAGCCAAGAAAGAAGTACTTGGCAGAAACCGACAGGCACGGTGTCACCCCTCCTTTGAAGAATCCACTCGTCCTTCAGGCTCGGCGTCGTTACAGAAGGGATGCCCCGGAAATATTCGTTATCGAGCCCGGCGGTTCGTACTTCGGTTATGTCGTTGAGCTTGATGCCCAAGATATCTTTGTGACTATCGAGAACGGCTCGACGAAACATGCTGGAGTAGAGCTGGATCTACTTGAATGTGTCGCGTATTGGGTCAGTGAGTGCTCGAAAGTTGCCGAAATTCAAGGCGCTTTCAAGAAGCCGGAACTGCTCATTAAAGTGGAAAATCCGGCAGCATGGAAAAAACGTGCTGATTGGTCACGAACTCACCCGGCCATTCGGCTATTCCGCAACAACAAGGGGTTTACTCTAGAATTCACGGAGACCTTCGAAGCGCTTCTCCAGGAAAAATCGAATACGGCAGAACGTGAACTCGTCTCAGCCCTTCTCACCAGTCTGTTTGGTACTTCACACGCCGAATTAGGATCGGCGCTCAGCGAGATTGCTCCCTTGGGCGCCAAGCGGATGCTCAATACGTTCGATCAAAACTCTAATCCCGACATGTTGGCCACTAGGCTTCCGCGCCCATTGACTGGTCACAAGCAAATCTCGGCTCAACTGCTTGATGAACTCGGCGGATGGCTTCGCTCGCCGAGCGGTGGCAATTATCCGGTCGGAAAATTCGCTGGACGTGATCGAACCGAGCTTTTGAACTCGGCTGTCGGCCGACTCTTCAACATCCTCGCGATGGAGATCAAAAACTACGACCAAAAAGTACTGCTGGATTTCCTTATCCTACAAAATGAAGCTCTAAGTCATAGCACCAAGGTCAATGCGATCATGTTGAAATCGCGTTTGGCATGTTTTGGCGAAAACTCTGATACTGTCACGGAACTCGTGGAGCACCGGAAGAAATCTGTAACGGCTCACCGTGCCAACCGATTCCTTATCGAATTCGTGGCAGCACAGCCTCCCACGGGAACGTCCTTCATTGAAGTCCTTGACTACTACCGCCTATTGAGCGTGTCGCAGGAGCTCATCGATAGAGCCACAGCCTCCGATTTCCTTCACTACAATATGGCGGACTTCAAGGTTTCCATACTTGATTCGGGCCGACTGGGTCTCAGCCGAAATGAGTCGATAATAACGGCCATGGAATCCTATGCCACTGCATCAAGTCAGCGATCAGTCAAAACAGCCCAAAGTATCGACGCTATGACAGAACCGGATGCCTTCGACTTCGCGGATTTCATGGATCGGAGTGCCACTGCAATGCGCGCCGAGTTCGGCTTCACTTATAACGAACTACGTGCCGTAAGTCGCGGTCTGCTTGAGATTGCTACTGCAGACCAGATTACCCGGATTGACCGTTCAGTTGCCATCTCTAGAATCGCAAAGTTCACGGATCTTACTGACGAAACAGTATCCATGGTTCTTGACCAAATCACGCTCACAGAAAGGTCCACTTTCCTTGGCATCAAAGAAGATGCCTGGCCATGGCGGTACAACCGCGATATGTCTTATGTTCGGCGACCAGTAGTGTTGCAGGGCAGCCAATTGATCTTCGGCTTCCGCGCCATTTATCACTTGATCCCATATTGGATTGACATCGTACTTTCTGGTCGCCTGCAAAGACGGGCGAAATCGATCGAAATGCGACGCTATATCTCTGAAGCAAGGGGCCGCATTAACTACGCGTTTGCCGAATCTGTGGCTCTGAGACTTCGAGGTCTCGGTATGACGGCACTCATGTCAGTGAAAAAGATTGGGAAAAAGCGAATTATCGATTCGAACGGACAAGATCTAGGAGATATTGATATTCTGGCCTACCATCCAGATACGCGATCAATATTGGCCGTCGAGGCAAAAGACCTCGAAATTGCCCGAACTCCAGCTGAGATGTCCACCGAGCTCGAGATGTTGTTCCACGGAACTAAGAAGAAAAAACCGACTGTCGAACTCCACCAACGGCGAATCGAATGGATACGCAACAACTTAGTTGACGTTGTTCAGGCGATGGGTGTCATTTACGACGGAGCTCCTTACAAGCTGTTGGGCCTGATTGTGACGAGTGATCCCCTCGTTACTCCTTTAGCTGAAGTAAGCCCGATACCTGTGATCCCTATTGATGATGTTGGGCTTGAGGCTCTAGGTCTAGAGTCAACCAAACCAATTCGTACTTCAAGTAAGAGCCGCAAAAGTCGCCGTTAATTGGGACATGTGACCAACGAGATTTGAGGGCGCTACCGGCGGTCCTGGCGTGCGATGAATACCTCGCGCAACAGGATCATGGCGCTGGCAGCTACCGGAATGGCCATCAGCGCACCGGTAACCCCGGCCAGGCTGCCACCGGCAATCACCGAGATCACCGCTACAGCGCCGGGCACTGCCACCGCCCGGCGCATGATGCGCGGCGAGACGAAGTAGGCTTCGATTTGCAGGTAGCCGAAGTAGCAGACGGCATAGATCAGCGCGGTTTGCCACCCCAGGGACAGCGTCACCAAGGTGACCAGCACACCGGCGATCACGCCACCGACCAGTGGGATGAAGGCCAGCAAGGCCACCACCAAGGTGAGCAGCGCGGTGAACGGAACGCCCAGGATGCTCATCAGGAGCAGCGCCACCAGGCAGTTCAGTATCGCCACGGTGGCTTGGCCCATGACATAGTTGCCCACCGAGCGCGTGATGCGCACGGTCAATTCCGAGACGCGCTCGCGCTTGGAGCGCGGGGCCAGGCGCAATGAGAAGCCCATCATGCCAGGCAGGGACGCCAGGAAGTAGATGGCCAGCACCAGCACGATCAGCACGCCGAACATCGACTGCGCGACGGTTTGCGAGACGCCCAGGACACCGCCGAAGACATTCGTTACGGCGCCCGAGTCTCCAAAGAAACGGTCCACCTCGGTTGTGATGCGCTGGGAGATTGCATATTGGCGGTCGATTTCCCTGACCCATTCGCTATTGAGGAAATCATCGACGATTTCAGGCGCGCGCGTGATGAAGGTGGTGATCTGATTGACCAGCGTAGGGATGATCAGGGCCATGAAGCCGCCGAAGATTGCCAGCATGCTGACCATGGTCGCGGTCACGGCCAGCGGACGGGAGAGCCCCTTGCGCATCATGAAGCGCACAAGCGGGTCAAGGCCCAGGGCAATGAACAGCGCGATGGCAATCCAGGTCATCAGCGAGCCGACATTGGTCAGCAGGTAGAAGCCGCCCAGGGCGATGCCCACCCCGATGGTGCCCAGGAAGCCCATGGAAATCGGGTGCAGCGCAGGAATGGGTTCGGGGGATCCCTCCAGCGGCTGCTCGGGTTCCTCGCCGAGGGCCGCGCCCCGCTGCGGGGCGTTGAGCAGCTTGCCCACCCGGTCGGCGAGCTTCCTGGTCCAGCCCTCGCGAGCCGCAGTGCCGCCCGATGGCGCAGAAGCGGGATAGCGGGGGACCGGCGAGCCCTCTGATGATGGCGGCGCCGGCTGGGAATTCGCCTGATGAGGCTGGGAATGCGCTGTGGATTCCGGGCCTGGGGCCTCTGGTTCCACGGAGCGCTCAGGTGCGTGCGATTGCTCGTCGTGCGCGTGCTGAGCGCGATGCGGGCGCGGCTGATCTGGCTCCATGGGTCAGAGCATATCGCGCATTGGCGTCTATTAAGTGGTTCAAGGCACCACGCACTTGCGGTGTTGAGGCAGTTCACAGGCACTGATCGGAACCATGATCCGCCGCAACTCGTTAGACTTGTCGAAGAACAGCTGTGAGACGTAGGCGAATAGGTGAACTTGTGCGAAAAGTAATCTCCGTGATCGCGATGCTGCTGGGGGCCGTGGCCCTGGTGGTCGGCATCGGACAGAAGACCTTTTGGGCGCCGCCCGAAACGGTGACCGCGACCATGCCGCAACTATCCGATGAGGCCCCGCTGACCGTGATTGAATCCTCGGTCAACGACCCCAAGCTTGATCCGGTGGAACTGGTGATCAAGTCGAAGGGTGAATTCACCGCGTCCCTGGGACGCGACTATGACGTCGAGTCGTGGGTCGGTGATGCCGCGCACGTTTCGGTCACCGGAATCGATACCAATAACCACAAGATGATTGCCGAATACGCCAAGGGCGAAGCCGAAGTGCCGAACCCCGCCGGCGATGACATCTTCTTCGACTCGCAGACCGCAGACCAGACCATGACCTACCGCTGGACCGCTCCGGATTCCGGCGACTGGTCGCTGTTGCTGGCCGCCGGCGGAAAGGACGCCGCTCCAGTGGACATCTCGGTGAGCTACGCAAATGACGACGCCATGCCATTCGCCCTGCCGTTGATCATTGCCGGCGCGCTGCTGCTGGTCTTCGGCGTGGCCCTGCTGGCCATGCGCCCCGGCAAGGCGAAGACCGGCTCGAACACCCAGCACTCGGTCGCCGCCGTGGCAGTCGTCGCCCTGGCCATCTCCGGCGTCTCGCTGCCGATGGCTCCAAGCGACGAGGACAGTGCCAAGGCCTCGGAATCGGCGCAGAAGTCCGATGAAGCGAAGTCCGAAGAAGCCAAGTCCGACGAGGCCAAGGGCTCCGAATCCGCCGCTTCCTCGGAGGAGGAAGCGGCCAGCTTCCCGGTGATCACCGAAGAGCAGCTCAAGCGGGTGCTGGCCGATGCCCAGAAGCAGATCGCCAAGGCAGATGAAAAGAACGATTCCAAGGCCCTGGAACAGCGCAGCGCCGGTGCTTTCAAGTACCTGCGCAACAAGCGCTATGACATGCTCAAGGAAGAGTTCAAGGTCGACAAGCCGATGGCGCTCACGACCCAGGTGATCCGCTCGGCCGCGGTGCCGAATGCGAATGAAGCCAAGTTCCCGCGCGTGATCTCCGTGGTGACCGCGAAGAACAACGACGCAGACACCCTGCCGCAGGCGCTCACCCTGGTGCAGGCCAATGCCCGCGACAACTTCAAGGTGGTCTTCGCCGGACAGATGCTGCCGAACTCCACCTTCCCGGGCATCGCGGTGGGCGATCCGTCGACCAAGCAGCTGGGCGCCGACGCCGAAGGCCTGCAGATGACCCCGAAGAAGGCGCTGGAAGCGCTGGGCAAGGTGCTGACCGATCCCAAGGCCAAGGAGAAGGACAAGTTCGCCGAGTCGGACTTCATCAAGGCGGTGCACGCGGCCCAGAAGGACGAGTCCAAGGAAGCCAACGAGGCGAACGTGAAGTACAAGCGCTCGGTCACCGAGGGCGACACCAAGGTGGTCTCCACCCCGGATGGCGGCGCGATTGTCACCGGCAAGCTGAACAACAAGGCGCTGTTCGTCCGCACCGAAGATGCCGACCCGCTCAAGAGCACCGACAAGCTGACCGAACAGCTGTTGGGCTCCAGCTCGTCGAACGGCGACGTCGAGAGCACCTACGCCGAACCAGTGATGTTCTACCTGCCGGCCGATGGTTCCAAGGACAAGATCCAGCTGATCTCGGCAAGCCAGGTCCTGCTCGATGTGAAGGAAGTTGACTAATCCCCATGACTGATCAGAACATCCCCTCGACCCGTGGTGCGGTGGATCTCTCGGCGCTGGCCAACCACGGCCCGGAAGCCACCGACAGCACCCCAGCCGGTGCCGCCAGCTGGACCACCAGCCTGGACGAGGCCGCGTTCCAGCAGTTCGTCGGCCTGTCCCAGCAGGTGCCTGCCATCGTTTCCCTCGGCTCGCCGCGCGTGCAGGTCTCTGCAGACCTGGATGCGACCCTGCGCAAGCTGGTGGATGCCAAGGGTGGCAAGTTCGTCCTCGGCCTCGTGGATGCCGAAAGCTACCCGCAGATCGCCCAGGCCTTCCAGGCGCAGCAGATCCCGATGGTGGTTGCGCTGATCAAGGGCCAGCCTGTGCCGCTGTTCCAGGGTCCTGCCGAAGAAGCGCAAATTGCCCAGGTTTTCGCGCAGCTTGAACAGCTCGCCGTGCAGCAGGGCATGAGCGGCACCGCCCCGGCATTCTCCGGGCAGGCCGGCCAGGCCGAGCCGGAACTGCCGCCGCTGCACCAGAAGGCAGTCGACGCCATTGATGCGGGGGACTACGCCGCCGCCGAGGCAGCCTACCTGGAAGCGCTGAACGAAAAGCCGAACGACAAGGACGCGCAGGTTGGCGTGTACCAGGTCCGCTTGCTCTCGCGCACGCACAACCTGGATCTGAACAAGGCTCGCGAGCAGGCCGCGCAGAACCCAGAGGACATCGCGGCGCAGCTGGATGTCGCCGACCTGGATGTGGTCGGCGGGCATGTCGAGGACGCCTTCGCCCGGCTGGTCTCGCTGATCTCCAAGCTGGCGGATGAGGACCGCGAGCGGGTGCGACGTCGCCTGATCGAGCTCTATGCGGTCATCGGCAATGCCGACCCACGCGTCGCCGCCTCGCGCCAGAAGCTGGCCCGCGTACTCTTCTAGGCTGATGCCGAAGCGCTGAAGCGCACAGCTAGCAAGCCGCGGTCCGGAATATTTCCCGGGCCGCGGCTTTGTCTTGCCTTCAGGTTTAACTCCAAAGGATGATGTGTTCTGACTTGGGGCATTGCTAGCCTTAAACTATGAATCAGATCGCACTGGACATCCGGTCTCTCGCCAAGCAATTTGGCGCCAAGATTGCCGTGAACAACGTCAGCCTGCAAGTTCCCGCCGGTTCATTCTATGGGCTGGTCGGGCCCAACGGCGCCGGAAAGACCACCATGCTCTCGATGGCTACCGGTTTGCTGCGCCCGGATGCGGGCCAGGCGGTGGTCAACGGCGTGGACATCTGGGCCGACCCGCACGCCGCCAAGTCCACCCTGGGCGTCCTGGCCGATGGCGTGCGCCAATTCGATCGGCTCACCGGCCGGCAGCTGGTGACCTATTCCGGGCTGCTGCGCGGCATGGACCGTGCCGAAGTTGCCCAGCGCACCGAAGACCTGCTGCGCGTGATGGACCTGCTGGATGACGGGGACAAGCTGGTGGTGGACTACTCCGCCGGCATGACCAAGAAGATCACCTTGGCTACCGCGATGATCCACTCGCCAAAGCTGCTGGTGCTCGATGAGCCATTCGAGGCAGTGGACCCGGTCTCGGCGGCGAATATCCGCGACATCCTGAACAACTACGTGGAGTTCGGCGGCACCGTGATCGTTTCCTCGCATGTCATGGACCTGGTCCAGCGCATGTGCACGCATGTGGCGGTCATTTCCGATGGCGTGCTCAAGGCGCAGGGCACCGTGGATGAAGTCCGCGGCGGCATGAGCCTGGAAGACCGCTTCGTCGATCTGGTGGGCGGCCGCGCCAACAACGAGGGGCTGTCATGGTTGCGCACGTCCTAAGCCTGAAACTGCGCTTGCTGGCCAATGGCTTCAAGCGCTCCGTCGGCCAGCTGATCGGCGTCATCATCGGCGGCCTGTACGCGCTGGGCATGATCACCATGCTGACCTTGGCCGTGTGGTTCGCCGCTGACGAGATCCCCTTCCAAGGCGAAATGTTTACCCTGATCGGTTCGGCAGTGGTGCTGGGCTGGGCCATCATCCCGCCGCTGCTGACCGGCGTCGACCTCACCCTGGAACCGTCGCGCTTCGTCCAATTCGGAATCCCGGAAAAGACCCTGGGTCCTGCCCTGGTGCTGGCCGGCTTTATCTCGATTCCTGCGGTGCTGACAGTTGTCGGCCTGCTGGGCGCCTCGCTGATGTGGCGAAGCGATGCAGGTGCGTTGATGCTGGGTCTGCTCGCTGCGGTGGCGACCGCGGTGATGGCGATCCTGCTGTGCCAGTACCTGGTGATCATGGCAACCGCGCTGCGGGCCAAGCGCCGCTTCCGCGAATTGACGTTCGCGCTGCTGTTCTTGCTGCTCGTCGGGCTGGGCCCGATCATGGCCTCGGTGTTCTCCGCGGCAGAGTCCATGGGCGACTGGATCCATCCGCTGTCCACGGTGCTCGGCTACACCCCGCTCGGCGCCTTTGCCGCTGTTCCCGGGGCCTATGCCTCGGCGCTCTACGGGCAGATGGCCATCCACCTGGCGCTAGGTGCGGCCTACCTCGGCGGGCTCTATTTCCTGCTGGCTCGCGCTACTGCAAAAGCCGCGATTACCCCGCCGCCGCAGCAGCGCGCTGCCACGGCCAAGGGGTTGGGCTTCTTCAAGCTGCTGCCGGCAACACCGACCGGCGCCGTCGCCGCCAGGGCACTGACCTATTGGTTCAAGGATCCGCGCTACGCCGTGGGCGTGCTGATTGTGCCTGTGCTTCCATTGCTCTTCTGGTTCACCGGCAGCCAATCCGGCAACTACACGATGATGTATCTGATGGGGCCGTTGATCGGCATCCTGCTGGGCTTTTCCATATCCGCAGATATTTCCTATGACAACACGGCCTTTGCACTGCATGCACTGACCGGCATATCCGGCCGGGCCGATCGTGCAGGACGGGCGCTGTCCTGCTTCCTGATTGCCATCATTCCGGTCCTGGCGGCCGCGATCCTGCCTGGCCTCATCGCTGGCGAGCTATGGCGCATCCCGGGTGATCTGGGCTTGTCGCTGGCCGCGCTGTTCGTCGCGTTGGGCGTTTCCTCGGTGTCTTCGGCCCGCTACACCTATGCGGTGCCGCTTCCGGGCGACAACCCGATGAAGACCCCGCCTGGCAGCGGCATGCGCATGGCGCTCACGCAGCTGGGCATCATGCTCACCATGGGACTCTTGCTGATCCCGGTGCTCATTCCCTACACTATCGGCTGGTTCCAGCACTCGCAGGTCTTGGGCTTCATCACCCTGGGTGCGGGCTTGGTTCTGGGCACCGGACTGGTGCTCGGCGGCATTGCCCTCGGCGGCAAATGGTATGAGAAGCGCACTCCAGAGTTGATGCAGTCGGTCATGCTCAACAAGTAGGCAGGGCAACCGGAACGGCATCCTGGGCCGTCCAGCGGGCAGCAATGTTCCGCCGGGCGGCCTTTTGCCTGCCCTGGTGCAACAAGGTTCACAGGATATTGGCCGGTGGTGCCCAAGCCGGGAGAAATCCAAATCAAACTGGATGGCAGCCATTTGAGCAGATGCAAGAAAACGATCACTGACCTGAAGATATGAAGCCGAACACGGATCAGCTTAAGCAACAGCGGCAAAGTCAATGTGGACAAGCTCCCATGGCCGCCACGCGGACAGCAGGGGCAATCCGTACTAGACTTGAAGGCATGGTGGAACAGTCTGAAGAAACCCGCGGTGGCACTGCCACGATTGAACGTACCGAGACAACCCAGAGTGTCGAGGCCGGAGATCACGAGCGCTTTGCCCACTATGTGCAGAAAGAAAAGATCATGGAGTCGGCAATGACCGGCGAGCCAGTGATCGCCCTGTGCGGCAAGGTCTGGACCCCAGGCCGAGATCCGCAGAAATTCCCGGTATGCCCTGAGTGCAAGGAAATCTACGATTCCTTGATGGGGTAGTGCTGCGAATGAACTAGCACTACTTCACACGATGCACGCGGCCGGGAAAAGGTAAATGACCGAGACACTCTTTGATTTTGGCGACAAGCTTCCACTAGAAGACAAGCTTCCGGTAGCGTACCCGGAACGCGCGGCATGGGGAACCGGGCCGAAGCTGCGTGCCTGGCAGGCCGAAGCGCTGGCCTTGTACTTCGACAAGGAGCCCAAGGACTTCATGGCCGTGGCGACCCCTGGCGCCGGCAAGACCACTTTTGCGCTGCGCCTGGCGAAGGTGCTGATCGATTCGGGCAAGATCAACCGCATGATCGTTGTCGCGCCGACCGACCACCTGAAAAAGCAGTGGGCGGATTCGGCAGCGCGTGTGGGCATCGCCCTGGACCCGAACTACAAGAACTCCGACGGCCGGCACGGCTCGCATTACATGGGCGTCGTGGTGACCTATGCCCAGGTCGCGCTGAAGCCTGCCGTGCACCGTGCGAAGACCGAGGATGCCCGCACCCTGGTGATCATGGATGAGGTCCACCACGCCGGCGATGCGCTGAGCTGGGGCGACGGCATCCGCGAGGCATTCGAACCTGCCACCCGCCGACTGGCCCTGACCGGTACCCCGTTCCGTTCCGATGCTGCACCGATTCCCTTCGTGCAGTATATCGATGAGGGAGACGGCATTCGCCGGTCCAAGGCCGACTACACCTACGGCTACGGCAACGCCCTGGCAGACCATGTGGTCCGTCCGGTGCTGTTCATGGCCTATTCGGGCAATATGCGCTGGCGAACCGCCGGCGGCGAGGAGATGGAAGCAAACCTCGGCGAGGGCTTCACCAAGGATGTCACCGCCCATGCCTGGCGCACCGCGCTGGACCCGCACGGGGACTGGATTCCCTCGGTGCTGCAAGCCGCTGACCGGCGCCTGTCCGAGGTGCGCCGCACCGTGAAGGATGCCGGCGGCCTGGTCATTGCCACCGACCACGAGGACGCGCGCGGCTATGCTGCCCAGCTCGAAGCCATCTGCGGCGAGAAGGTCACCACCATCCTGTCCGATGACCCCAAGGCATCGCAGAAGATCGACGAATTCTCCGAATCCGATGCGCGCTGGATGGTCGCGGTGCGCATGGTGTCCGAAGGCGTGGACGTGCCGCGCTTGTGCGTCGGCGTCTATGCGACATCCACCTCCACGCCGCTGTTCTTCGCCCAGGCGGTGGGGCGCTTCGTGCGCAGCCGCAAGCGCGGAGAAGTGGCCTCGGTGTTCCTGCCCTCGGTGCCGATCCTGATGGCCTTGGCCAACGAGATGGAAGTCGAACGCGACCACGCCTTGGACCGCGAAGGTTCCAAGGACGAGGACGGCCTGGACGATTCGCTGCTGGAAGCGGCGAACAAGGAAGAGAAGGCCAGCGACGAGCTGGCACGCAACAAGTTCGAAGCGCTGAACTCGCAGGCTTCCTTTGACCGCGTGCTCTTCGACGGTGGCGAATTCGGCACCGGTGCCGACATCGGCAGCGAAGAGGAACTGGGCTTCCTGGGAATCCCGGGCCTGCTGGATACCGAGCAGGTGTCCGAGCTGCTGCGCAAGCAGCAGAACAGGCAGATTTCCAAGGGCGCCACGAAGCCCGAGCCGGTGTCCGACCACCGCCGCATGATGGAGCTGCGTACGAAGCTGTCCAAGAACGTCTCGGCATGGGCTGCCCGGACCGGCACGCCGCATGGGCAGATCCACAACAAGCTGCGCAGCATCTGCGGCGGGCCTGCGGTGCCGCAAGCAACAGCTGACCAGCTGCAGGCGCGCATCGACAAGCTGCAGGACTGGTTCGTCGGACGCAAGTAGTTTCCGCGAAAAAACGGCTTGGCGCTGACCGGAGAATTCGGTCAGCGCCAAGCCGTTGTGGTTTTCAAGGCAAGGATCAGCCCAGCGACAGCACCGTGACGCCGGCTGCGCGCAGTTCCTCGCGGATCGCTGGCAGATTCTCCGGCGAAACCGCTGCGGTCAGCGGGGAAATGATGGTGGTGGTGAACCCGGCTTCCACCGCATCGAACGCGGTGGCCTTCACGCAGTGGTCAGCGGCAAGTCCCACGACATCCACCGAAGTGATGCCCTTGGCCTTGAGCCAGTCGCCGAGCAGTTCTCCGCTTTCATCGGCCTTGTCTGCCGAAGGATCCAGTTTCCGGGCTTCGAAGCCGGAATAGGCCGCGGCGAAACGCCCCTTGGCGAAATGCGCGTCGACTGGCACGTGCGCGAGCTGCGGATGCAGCGCTGCGCCAGGTGTGCCGGCGACACAGTGCACCGGCCAGGAATCAATGAAGTCCGGGTTCTGAGAGAAATGATCGCCCGGCTCGATGTGCCAATCCTGGGTGGTCACGATGGCCGAGTAGGAATCGCGGCGTTCGGCAATGTCCGCGGCAATGGCCGTAGCTACAGCATTGCCGCCGGTTACCGCGAGGGCACCGCCTTCGCAGAAGTCCGGCTGGACATCAATGATCAATAGGGCTCTGCTCATCGCTGCCTCCCTGGCTAGTGAATGTAGACCTTGGACAACTGCGGACCGCAGGATCCTTGAACCTGGATCCTACGTTCCGCAGCTGAGTTTTTCGTGTGTTTGTCTAGTCCTGGATCATGACGGTCGGGATGACCGGTTCGCCGCGCTGCATCTTGCGGGCCACGCCCGGCAGCTCCTGGACCGATGCGTGGTGGCGCTCGGTGGCGCGCTTGACGCCGGCAGCGCCGACATGGGCCTGGTCGATCTCGCCGTTGCGCACCAGCGGGACAACCAAGTCGCGCTCAGGGCCGCCGGTGGTGTACTCGGAGGTGGAGACGATTTCGGCGACGGCGCGGTTGCGCTCGTTGAGCTGGCGCACCGCATACTTGCGGCCGCCCACGCTGGCCTTGTTCGCCGCGGCCTTGGCCACGGGAATCCATTCGCCCGCATCGTCCTGGCGGGCCACCAGCTTGTAGACCATGGACGCGGTCGGGTGCCCGGAGCCGGTGACCAGGGCCGTGCCCACGCCGTAGGAGTCCACCGGGGCGCTGGCCAAGGCAGCGATCGCGTACTCGTCCAGGTCCGAGGTGACGGTGATCTTGGTGTTCCAGTTGCCCAAATCATCGAGCAGCTCGCGGACCCAGCCTGCCTGCTGCACCAGGTCGCCCGAGTCGAGGCGGACGCCGCCCAGCTCGGGACCGGCCACCTCGACCGCGGTGCGTACGCCGTTCTCGACGTCGTAGGTGTCGACCAGCAAGATGGTGTCCTTGCCCAGCGAGGCAACCTGCGCTTCGAAGGCGGCGCGCTCGGTGTCGTGCAGCAGGGTGAAGGAGTGGGCCGAGGTGCCAACGGTTTTCAGGCCGTAGCGTGCACCGGCTTCCAGGTTCGAGGTCGAGGAGAATCCGGCAATCATGGCGGCGCGCGCGGCGGCCACCGCTGATTCCTCATGGGTGCGGCGCGAGCCCATCTCGATGCAGGGGCGCTCGCCGGCCGAAGCGATCATGCGCGAGGCGGCCGAGGCAATGGCCGAATCATGGTTCATCGCCGAGAGCACGAACGTCTCGATGACGCAGGCTTCGGCGAAGGTCGACTCCACGGTCAGCAGCGGCGAGTTCGGGAAGTACAGCTCGCCCTCGGCATAGCCGGAGATGTTGCCGGTGAAGCGGAAGTTCTCCAGGTACTTGATGGTCTCGGCGTTGACCACCTTGTTGTCGCTGAGGAAACGCAGCTGCTCGTCATCGAAGCGGAAATCTGCCAGGCCTTCGAGCACGCGGCCAGTGCCTGCGACCACACCGTAGCGCCGGCCTTCGGGCAAGCGGCGTGCGAATGCCTCGAAGACGGATGGGCGGTGAGCTGCACCGGATTCCAGCGCTGCCTGGAGCATGGTCAGCTCATAGTGGTCGGTGAAGAGACTGGTGCGCATGTGACGCTCCTGATGATCGGAAAAGGCCTTGTGCGGTGCTGCTTGGGAAAGCAGACCCGTTTTACTGTATAACGGCTCACGCCCAAGGTGATATTTGCCGTGTCCGGTGTTGCGTTCAGCTTCCGCGCGTAAAATGGTAGCCATGACCGCAATGCCCGATGTACTTTCCGAATTTGAAACCCTGGTATCCCAAGACAAGCCATGGCGCTTGGTTGTGTGGAATGATCCAGTGAACTTGATGAGCTACGTATCCTACGTGTTCCGTTCCTACTTTGGTTTCAGCCCGGAAAAAGCTGAGAAGCTCATGCTGCAGGTGCACCATGACGGCTTCTGCACCGTGCGCAGCGGCAGCCGCGAAGCCATCGAATCCGATGTACAGGCCATGCACGGGTTCGGACTGAACGCAACCATGACCCAGGGAGCCTGAACGTGGCCAAGGCTTTCAAGAACGGTTCCAAGGGCATTACCGGCACGCTGCATTCGCCCGAACGCAAGCTGATCCGCGAACTCTTCTCCGACGTCATCGAAATGCTCGAAGAACGTGCGCGGCTGCACCAGCTGCCCGAGGACATCGACCCGCTCTACGCCCTGACCGGCATGCGGCCCGAGTCCATGGATTTGCCTCCGATTGCCGATCCGGCACTGGCCAGGCTGCTGCCCGATGCCAGCGACGACGCCGTGGTGGCTGCCGAGCATCGCCGGCTGACCGAAGCCGATTCGATCGCGCAGAAGGTCGGCCGCCTGCGCGAAGCCCAGCTGCTGCTGGAAACCGACAAGCTCGTGCTGGACAAGGACGCCGCGGCGCGTTTCGCCCAGGCGCTGAACGACGTGCGCCTGGTGCTCGCCGAGCGCCTTCAGATCCGCAGCGAAGAGGATTCGGCCCGCGTCGCCGAGGTACTTGATGCTTCCGAGGTGGAAACCCCCGAGGAGTACATGTCCCTGGTGTACAACCTGATCTCGTGGGTGCTCGATACCTTGATGGGTGCGCTGATGGATGCGGAGTCCTGAGCCCATGAATTCCTACTTTGCCACCGGGCAGGTCTCCGCCCCGGACGCCAATACCCCCATTGGGATCTTCGACTCCGGAGTTGGCGGGCTGACCGTGGCCCGCGCCATCATCGACCAGCTGCCCGGCGAATCGCTGATCTATGTAGGGGATACCGCCAACTCTCCCTACGGCCCGCTGCCCATCGCCCAAGTGCGGGCCAACGCCCTGGGCGTGATGGACGAACTGGTGGATTCCGGCGTGAAGCTGCTGGTCATTGCCTGCAATTCGGCCTCCGCCGCGGTGCTGCGCGATGCCCGCGAACGCTACACCGCGCGCTATGGCATCCCGGTGGTCGAAGTCATCCAGCCGGCGGTCCGCCGTGCCGTGGCCGGCACCAAGAATGGCAGGATCGGCATCATCGGCACCCAGGCGACCGTGGGCTCGCGCGCCTATGAGGATGCTTTTGCCGCTGCCCCGAACCTGCAGGTATCGACCGTGGCCTGCCCGCGTTTCGTGGAGTTCGTGGAATCCGGCATCACCGCCGGAGCCGAGCTGCTGGAGATCGCGCAGGAGTATCTGGCGCCGCTGCAGGCCGCCAAGGTGGACACCCTGGTGCTGGGATGCACGCACTACCCGCTGCTCACCGGCGTGCTCTCCTACGTGATGGGGGATTCGGTCACGCTGGTGTCATCTGCAGAGGAAACGGCGAAGGACGTTTTCCGGGCGCTGACCCGGCATTCGCTGGTGCGCAACGACGGCGCCGCGGCGCGTCATGAGTTCCTCGCCACAGGCAACGCTGATAGTTTTGGTGTACTGGCTCGCCGTTTCCTCGGACCCGAGGTGCTGCAGGTGCGCCACGTGGACCATGTAGCCGCCCACTATCCGACCGGAGCCATCTCGCGGATCACTCCGCAAATGATTGCCGCGTCGAAAGCGAGTAACGAATGAAGCTGACCATCATCGGATGCACCGGGTCATTCCCAGGGCCGGGATCGCCCGCGTCCTGCTACCTGGTGACGGCCTTTGATGGCACCCGCGACTGGAAGATCCTGCTGGATCTGGGGTCCGGGGCTTTGGGCGTGCTGCAGCGCTACACCGATTTGAAAGACATCGACGGGATCATGATTTCCCATCTGCATCCCGACCACTGCATGGATTTGTGCGGTTTGCATGTGGCGATCCGCTGGGATCCCGACGGCTGGGGCCGGGAGCGGATGCTCGTGCACGGCCCGGAAGACACCGCCGAGCGCATCGAGACTGCCTACTCGCTGCCTGACGGCGACACCATGGCCAAGGACTACGACTTCCAGGTCTGGAAATCGCTGAAGCCGGTGAATATCGGACCGTTCACCATCACCCCGTACCCGGTGCGCCACCCGATCAAGGAAGCCTATGCCCTGCGCGTGGAAGCGCATGAACCGGGCCCCGACGGCGAACTGCTGACCAGCGTGCTGACCTATTCCGGGGATACCGACAGCTGCGATGGCCTGGTGGAAGCCGCCCGCGGCGCCGACATGTTCCTGTGCGAGGCGGCCTTCGAGGAAGGCCGCGATGACCACATTGACGGCGTGCACCTGACCGGGAAGCGTGCCGGCGAAATGGCCGCCGCCGCCGGTGCCGAGCGCATGCTGCTCACCCACATTCCGGTATGGACCGACATCAACAAGGTGGTTGAAGAGGCCAAGGAAACCTACAGCGGCGGCATTGCCGTTGCCGTATCCGGCGTAACCTACGGCGTGTACTCCGGCAGCCTGAAGGAAGACAAGGACCCGGCCCTGTTCAAGGGGGATCGCGGTACCGACTACCTGAAGACCCGTACCGGCTCCATGCCGACCATCAAGTACGAGAAGACCCGCAAGTTCCCGCTGCTCAAGCGCAAGAAGTAGGAGCGCGGAACAGTCTCGACGCACGGAACGAAAGCACCGGCGAGAAGGAGGAATCCTTCTCGCCGGTGCTTTGCTCTGTACTGCAGCGGATCAGCGGGTGCCGAGCTTGGCGCCCCACGGTTTGTCGTACTTGCTGGCCAGCCGGGTCAGCGCCAGTGCGGCAACGAGCAGGCCGACGTCGCGCAGGGCGACATCGAGGAAGATGCCCATCGAGACCAGATTGATGATGATGCCCAGCAGCCACAGGGCGAGCACATAGCTCGCATAGCGCGGCTTGATGATCATCGATGCGGCGGCAACCAGTTCCACCACGCCAACCACGTGCATGGCGGTTTGCGCGGAGAACGGCAGGATGGCAATGACCCACGGGGCCAGGTAGTCCGGCCAGTAGGTCATCATGTTCGCGAACTTGTCCAGTCCCATGAGCAGGGGCAGGACGACAAATCCAATGCGCAGGATCCAGAATGCGCTCAACGACGGGTCGGTGCTGACCCGTTCAGCTGTTGTTGCCCGGATGTGCGAGAGCGGATGCTTCTCGCTCCATGAGGCGCTCATGGCGATCACCCTCCAAAGATTTGAACGTATACCCAGAATTCGCCTCCCGGACCTATTTGTCAAGATCTATTGTTGATAGAATTTGGCCATGTCGAGAAAACTGAACTTGCACCAAGATGCGGTCATCAAATCGCTCAACGATCCGGTGCGGCGCCAGCTGTTCGAGTTCATTTCGCAAAGCACGCAACCGGTAGGACGCGAGGCGGCAGCCAAGGCCGCGGGAATCAGCCGGACCCTGGCGGCTTACCACCTGGACCGGCTGGCCACCGCCGGATTGCTGGCCGTGACCTTCGCCCGGCCTGAAGGAAGAACCGGGCCCGGCGCCGGGCGCACGGCCAAGCTCTACGCGCTCGCCCAATCCGAAGTGTCGGTGAGCCTGCCAGCGCGCAACTACCGGCTGCTGGGCAGCTTGCTGGCCGAGGCGGCCAGCGCCGACACCTCGGGGGCCGTGCTCGCTGCGCTGCATCAGGCAGCACGCGGCGAAGGCAGGAAACTCGGCCAGGGCGGCGACGGGCTCGTGCCGCTGCTCGATGAGCTGGGCTATGAGCCAGAGATGGATGAGCACGGGGAAATATCCATGCGGAACTGCCCATTCCACCAGGTCGCCCAGCAGCAAACCGAAATGGTCTGCTCGATGAACTACGAACTGGTTTCCGGCGCCCTGGAAGGTTGCCAGCTGGACTGCGGCAGGGCCGAGCTGAGCCCGCAATCTGGCCGGTGCTGCATCGTGGTGCATCCGCACTAGCGGCCGCGAACGGCTCACGAGGTGCATTTCACCGTAACGCGCGGCGCCGCCCGTGCGGATCGCGGGGCGCACGTGGTTAGGATGGAACCATGACTTTACGCGCTGACGGCCGAGGAGCCGCGCAACTTCGAGACATCACCATCACCCGCGGCTGGTCCGCTCAGGCCGAAGGCTCGGCCCTGATCGAATTCGGCAACACCCGCGTGCTGTGCACCGCTTCCTTCACCGAGGGCGTGCCGCGCTGGCTCAAGGGCGAAGGCACCGGCTGGGTCACCGCTGAATACGCGATGCTCCCGCGCGCCACCAACACCCGCAACTCCCGCGAGTCGGTCAAGGGCAAGCTCTCCGGCCGCACCCACGAAATCTCCCGCCTGATCGGCCGCTCCCTGCGTGCCGTGGTGGATACCAAGGCGCTGGGCGAAAACACCATCGTGCTGGACTGCGATGTCCTGCAGGCCGACGGCGGCACCCGCACCGCAGCGATCACCGGCGCCTACGTGGCGCTGGCGGAAGCAATCTCCTGGGCCCGTTCGCAGGGCATCGTGAAGCCCGGCGCCAAGGTGCTGACCGACTCGGTGGCAGCAATCTCGGTGGGCATCATCGACGGCACCCCGATGCTGGATCTGCCCTACGAGGAAGACGTCCGCGCCGAAACCGACATGAACGTCGTGGTCACCGGATCCGGCGACTTCGTCGAGGTCCAGGGCACCGCCGAGGGCGTGCCCTTCAAGCGCGAAGAACTGGACGCCCTGCTGGATCTGGCTCTGGGCGGCACCAACGAGCTGGCCGAAATCCAGCGCGAGACCCTGAACAGCACCAAATGAGCAAGCCGGTACTTGTCCTCGCCTCGCGCAACCAGGGCAAGCTGCGCGAATTGCGCGAACTGCTGCGCGGAAAGGTGCCGGGCCTGGACGTCGATACGCAGGTCATCGACGCCGCCACCGCGGGAGCTCCCGATCCTGTCGAAGACCAGGTCAGCTTCGCCGGCAACGCGCTGAAGAAGGCCCGCGAGATCTCGGCATCCACCGGACTGGTGGCGCTCGCCGATGATTCCGGCCTGAGCGTTGATGTGCTCGGGGGAGCGCCGGGCATCTTCTCGGCCCGCTGGTCCGGAGTGCACGGCAACGACGAGGCGAATATCGATCTGCTGCTCGGCCAGCTTGGCGATATTGCCGCCGAGCATCGCGGAGCGCAGTTCGTCTGCGCCGCGGCGCTGGCTGCCCCAGGCGGAGCCGAGCACGTGGAACTCGGCACGGTCGAGGGCGTGCTGCGCACCGAGCGGGCCGGAGAGCATGGCTTCGGCTATGATCCGATCTTCGAACCTGCGGGGGCCGGCAAGTCCATGGCCGAGCACACTCCGGAGGAAAAGAACGCGATCTCGCATCGCGCTCGCGCCTTCGCCGCCTTGCTGCCTAGCATCATCGACGAGGTGACCAAGGCCCTGGCCAAGTAGCACCAAGGCAAGGACAGCAGAACGCCGGCACATCCAATTCAGGATGTGCCGGCGTTCTTGTGCTCAGCGCTGCAGGTTCTGCCCGTATATTGCCCAGGCCTGGTGCGGCCGGTCATCGAATTCGGCCACCAGGTACTGGGTTTCGCAGGCGCGGCACTCCCATTGCGATGGAGGCCCGAAAGGCATCATGCATCCAGCGGTGACGAATTCATCATCATCTGGCCCGAAACTGGGCATGCCCCAGATGACCTTCCGCGGATTGCGTTCCCCGCAGGCGGGGCAGGCAGGTTTCGCGTAGTTGCGCAGCTGCTGCAAGGTTGGCTGGTGGGCCATCTGGTGGCAGTCGCCGCACAGCAGCACCAGCTCATCCACGTGGTCCTGGATCTCCCAGCGCAGGCCGTCCTGATGGGCCTGCGGCAGGTGGATCTGTGGGCGGGCAGAGATGTCCCGCTCGCAAATTTCGCAGGCCAGCGGCTGGCCCGGCGCGCTGCGCTGGAGAATGGCAGCAACGCCCAGCACCCGGTTGGCCTTGGCCGGCTTCGACGGCGAGCATGCGCCCGCGGTGACGAAGATCGGGCTCGGGCGTTGGAGCAGCTCCCGGATGCCGTCCAGAACCTTCTCGGCCAGCGGATCTTCCAGATATTGCGAACGCCGTGGCAGCTTCTCGCCGATCATGGACTCGATGTCGGCCACCGAAATGGGATCAGTGAAGGTCGCCAATGCAGTGAAAGTGAGCTTTCCGAGTTCCTCCGAACTGGCGATTTCCAAGCTGGCAACCAACGCCGGAGTGCTCTCCAATGCCGTCAGGATCAGATCTCCCGCTTGCATGGTTTCCGGCAAATTCCAGAGGTAATTCTGGTCCACCTGCCCCAGAGCTGCAGCTGATTCCAGGGGCTTGGCCTGTCGGCACCAGTAGACCGACTGGCCTGGTTCGCGGACCAGCAATCCGGGTTTCACTGCCCCAAGGTTCGGACGGCGCAGGGGATAGTCGTCGATGATGCAGCTGGGACGGTGCCCGGCATAAGCGCGTTCGGTCTGGATCCTGGTGATCAGTTCACGTCGGCTCATACGCGCAATGTCTTCACCGCTGCAATCGGGGAAGCACGCCTTGAACAGCTCGAGCAGAACTTGGCGGTCCAGCGCTCCAAGAAGCTGATCTGGTATCTCAAGTCGGTTGAAATCTTCTTGCATGGTCCCTCCCATAAATGCCTGCAACACGAGGATGGCCGTTGGCCTCCAAGTGCGCGATCGCAATTTTCCGAACCGAACCTGGCCAATTTTTCGCTGCCCGCGCTCGTGTTCCACGGTTTCGGGCTGGGCGTACAACTCTCCCGGTCGGGCGTTTCCAATCAGGGTTTCACCACTGTGAACGCAACATCGATGGTGCGCGTGCAGGGCTACCTTTCTTGGCAAGTCCCAGCTTAGATGCCGTGGCGGACACTATGGAGCCCCTAATTTCCACGGGAATTCTGCCGCTCCGTACTTGCGCAGAACTTCTCGAGGTTCTATGGTTAGTTACATGAGTAACTAACCCACTAACTAACCTGGTGGGGATGAGCACGGAGGGAGCCAGCATGATTGATGATTCAAAACCGATCTTCATGCAAATTGCTGAGCTGATTGAGAACGACATCATCTCTGGTGTTCTGGCGGAAGAAGCGCAAGTTCCATCAACCAATGAATTCGCAGCGTTCTACCGGATTAATCCGGCCACCGCAGCCAAGGGAATCAACCGGCTCGTGGAAGATGGGCTGCTCTACAAGAAACGGGGAATCGGCATGTTCGTCACCGAAGGAGCACCGCAGCGGCTGCGAGCGCAACGCCGCGAGAAATTCCAGCAGCAATTCATCGCGCCATTGACCGCAGAAGCTTCCAAGCTGGGCATTGGCGTGGATGAGCTGGTCGCCATGATCAAGACCGGCTCGGAATCTTGAAACATCTCTACAGCACAGGGAGGAACGACATGCCACGCACGACAGCAATCGCCACACGCGAACTGAGCAAGACCTACAAGGACGTGAAAGCGCTCGACAACGTCACCCTGGATCTGGAGCCGGATCGGATCTACGGGCTGCTTGGACGCAACGGAGCCGGCAAGACCACGCTGATGTCCATCCTGACCGGGCAGAACTATGCAGACCACGGCACCGCCGAAATCTTCGGCCACGCCCCGTTCGAGCATGATCCGACGCTTTCGCGCATCTGCTTCATCCGCGAATCCCAGAAATACCCCGATGACTTCAAGGTCCACCAGGCATTCGAATCCGCAGCCCTGTTCTTCGAGAACTGGGACGAGGATCTGGCCCAGGAGCTCGTCGAAGCGTTCGCGCTGCCGATCAAGCGGAGGATCAAGAAGCTCTCCCGCGGGCAGCTGTCCGCCGTTGGCGTCATCATCGGCATGGCCTCGCGGGCCGACATCACCTTCTTCGATGAGCCCTACCTCGGCCTGGACGCGGTAGCCCGGCAGATCTTCTACGACCGCCTTGTCGAAGACTTCGCTGAATACCCACGCACCATCGTGCTCTCCAGCCACCTGATCGACGAAGTCGCCAACCTTCTCGAACACGTCATCGTGATCGACAAGGGGCAAATCGTCATCGACTCGGATGCCGAAGAGCTGCGCGGCACGGCGGTCACTGTCACTGGTGACGCCGCCAAGGTCCAGGAATTCATCGGCACCGCGCAGGTATTGCATCGCGATGCGCTCGGCGCTCTGGCCAGCGTCACGATCAAGGCCAAGCTGGATGCGGACCAGCGCGAGCAGGCGAAACTCATGGGCTTGGACCTGAGCTCCGTGTCGCTGCAGCAATTGGTGGTGCGCAGCGCATTGAGCGGCACCACGGCACAAAGGACAGAAGAACGGACGGAGGCAAGAAAATGAACCGCGTCATCAAAGTTGCCCGCATGCAACTGATCAACAAGGGCACCTTCATCGGAATTCCGCTGATCATCCTGGGTGCATCATTCCTCTTCACCATGGCCATCTGGTGGCTGGTCCGGCGCAACGGCGGAGACGGGGCAATGTACAGCGGCGGCGCCCAAGCGCCCATGTGGTACTTCTTGGCCCTGGGAATCCAGTCGCTGACGTTGACCTTCCCGTTCTCCATGGCCATGAGCATTTCGCGGCGTACCTTCTATCTGGGCACCGTGGCACTGTTCTCCGTATGCGCGCTGGCGCTCTCGGTGTTCTACTACGTGATGGGACTGCTGGAAGTTGCTACCGATGGTTGGGGCATGGGCGGACAGTTCTTTGCGCTGCAATGGATTGCGGATAACAACTGGCTGGTCCAGATCCTGTTCTACTTTGTGCTGATGGTGCTGCTGTTCATGATCGGATTCCTGGCAGCGACCATCTACATGAGGTGGCGCACCACTGGCATGGTGGCATTCTTCATCTGCTTGGGTGTGCTGGTGCTGGGGATCATCGCCCTGATCACCTTGACCAACTCCTGGGGTGAGTTCTGGAGCTGGGCACTGACCTGGACCGCCGCTGGAGTGACCTTGTGGGGCGGTATTGTCGCCCTGCTGATGGCTGGCGGCTCCTATCTCACCTTGCGCAAGGCTACCGCGTAGCCCGTCTGCTGGCCGGGTCCAAGACCATGAAATGAGCGCTGGTTTCTTTTCCATTCGGGAGGGAAGCCAGCGCTTTTTGCTATTCTTCAATCACTGCCGGCGAAGGCGTTGGAATAGCCAGTGCCGCGGTGGCAGTGGAGCAACCCAGGAGTACAGCCATGAGCGCTACGCCCACCGGAAACCGCACCGCGCACGGCGCGCTGGAATTGCGCCGCGTGTTCCCCGAATCCCCGGGCAGGATCTGGCGCTATCTGGCCGATTCCGAGTACTTGGCGCTCTGGTTCGGATCCTGGCACGGGGATCCAAAAAGCGGCGCCGTCGAGGTAGTGCTGCTGGCCGAAGAGGAAGCGCCCGCCGAACGCGTGGAGATCTTGCAGTGCGATCCGCGCACGCGACAGCTGCAGGTGCGCACTGGAACCGGCGATTCGGTTTGGCAGCTGGAGCTGAAGGTAGAGGCATCGGGCCAGGGCAGCTGCCTGGTCTTCCAAATGCCGGGGCTTGACCCGCAGCAGGCCGGGTCCATCGGGCCGGGCTGGGAGTTCTACCTTGATCGGCTGGCCGCGGCGGTGGACGGAACCGACGTGGCGAGCGTAGTCTTCGAGCCCGATTACTATCCGGCGCTCAGCGAGTACTACGAGAAATTGTTCCGCAGCTGACTTCCGGGCACACCAAAAGCGAGGTTGCCGGTTTCGCATGTGAGATGCCCGGCCTCGGGCTTGCGCCGCGCGGGCCGGCGATTACTTGATATCCACAGGTCAATTCCGGGACTGCAGTGAATTGCCACCACGGTATCGCCCTGCGAAAACCCCGCCGGGCACGGCGCGCGCGTCACACCCATGCCAGTGCCAGCGATAAAGCGAGTAAGCTATTGGGCGTGGCATTGGACTTCACAGCAGTAGATTTTGAGACAGCAAACGGTTTTATCGGCTCCGCCTGCTCGGTGGGCCTGGTCAAGGTGCGCTCCGGGAAAATCGTCGAAACCGAGCAGTGGCTCATGCAGCCGCCGGCCGGATTCGACCACTTCGACCCGCGCAATGTCTCGATCCACCACATCACCCCCGACATGGTGAGTGCGGCGCCACGGGTTACCGACAAGATTCCGCAGCTGCTGGAATTCATCGGATCCGATGTGCTGGTGGCCCACAATTCATCTTTCGATTCGGGCGTGATCCGCGCGGCCAGCGAGGCCGGCGACGTCGCCGTGCCGGAAATCGCGCACCTGTGCACCGTCAAGCTCTCCCGCAAGGCCTACGACCTGCCCAGCTACTCGCTGCCCTTCGTTGCCGAAGAAGCCGGGCACCCGATCGAGAACCACCACGAAGCGCTGGCCGACGCCGAGGCCTGCGCGTGGGCGATGATCGACATGTCCCTGCGCAGCGCACAGCCCTCGGTGCTGGATACGGCAGACCACTATGGCGTCCGGCTGAGCCTGACCCAGGCCTGGCAGCCAGGCGACGAACTGTCCCGCGCCACCCGCGACGCGCAGGGCTGGCTGGCCGCAGGCAACCCGCTGCCGCCGCAGGATGCCTTCAACAACTGGCCGCAAGAAGGCCCGAACCCCAAGCCGAGCGAGAACGCGGATCCAAGCCACCCGCTGTTCGGCCAGATCATGGTGTTCACCGGCAACCTGTCCATGCCGCGCCCCAAGGCCAAGGAATTGGCGGCCGAGCACGGAGCGCAGACCGCCTCGCGGGTCACCCGCGCTACCACCGCGCTGGTGGTCGGCGACGGCTTTGTCCCGGAGGACCTGGCCACCGGGCGGCTGACCAACAAGGCCAAGCACGTGATGCGGCTGCGCGAAAAGGGCCAGCGGGTCAGCATCATCTCCGAAGGAGAATTCATGCAGATGGTGGGCGGCTTCGGGCTGACTGCCTAGCAGCCAAGAAAAGCAGAAAAGAAACCTCCGGCCGGCACAGATAGCTCTGTGCCGGCCGGAGGTTTGTCATGCTCCCCTTCGGGCGCCTAGACGAGCAGCGCCATCCAGCGGTCATGCAGCTCGGAGATGATGTCATCCAGCGCGCTAGCGGGGCGCTCGCCGACAGCTTCGGTGCCGTAGACGGCGGCCAGCAGCGCAACAGCGTAGGCATCCACCTCGGGATCCCTCACGGCTGCTTCCTCGGCGGCAGCCGCCGGGGCTGCTTCCACGTCCGATGCGCCGTCCGCTTCGGCCGCCTGCTCGCCGAAGTAGGCGTCATAGGCTTCCTGTCCGGGCAGCGAGATGTTCTCGCCGACCTTGGTGGCGACCTCGCGCAGCGCATCGGCCGATGGGCCGTCCAAGCCATCGAGCAGCGCGGCCCATTCTCCGGCAGACGCCTCGGAGCGTTCCATGGCCGAGCGGATGATCTTCGCCGCGGCCACGGCGGTCTTGGCCGCCTGGACGTCGTGGGTGAGGAAGGCCGCCGAACGGGCCAGCGTCTCGGTGGTGCCCAGCGGGACCCGGGCCAGCAGCGCGGTCACCGCGGCGCGCGGCAGCACGCCGGTGGAGTCGGCGCCGGCACCGGTTGGACGCCCGGGCTGCCCCATGTCGGGGCTGTCCAGGCCGGCCAGGTTCTGCGGATCTCCGTCGTGGATCTTCTCGAAGATCTCGACGTTGGAAAATTCCTTGTCGATCCAGCGGCCCAGCGGTTCCGGGGTACGGTCCGGGAAGGAACCGGTGATCTTGCGGTAGCCGCGCAGGGCGGCAAGCCACATGCAGGCCGCTTCGTCGCTGGCTACACCGTCACGGGCCCATTCCAGCGCTTCGAGCAGGCCGTCGGCCAGGTAGAGCGGGAGGATTTCGGTGGCTCCGGGATCAATGTCGTCACGGGCGTGGGTTGCGCCATCGGCCAGGCCGAGGAGGATCGCAAACACCTTGTCTGAGTAGTTCTCTGGCAGGAGTGCAGTTTCACCGGTTTCATTCACAACCCCCATTCTAATGTCCAAGTTGTCCGCGGCATTGCATAAGGTTGGACACATGCGATTGCTTCATACCTCGGACTGGCATTTGGGCCGCACCTTCCACGGAGCCTCCCTGATCGAAGCGCAGCGGGCAGTGCTGCAGGAAATCATCGACGTCACCATCAACCAGCAGGTTGACGTGGTGCTGATTTCCGGGGACATCTATGACCGGGCGCTGCCGCATGTGGATGCCGTCCAGCTGTGCAACTGGGTGCTGCGCGAGCTGCGCGCCACCGGGGCCAGTATCGTCATCACCAGCGGCAACCACGACTCGGCCTCCCGCCTGGGCTTCGGCGCCGATCTGCTGGATTCCGCCGGGGTGCATATTATCGCCGATACCCAGCGCATGCTGCAGCCGGTGCTGCGCGATGCCGGCGACCACCAGGTGGCCATCTATGGCATCCCGTACCTGGAACCGCGCATGGTGATGGAACGCCTGGGCGTCGCCAAGGCCAGCCATGAAGCGGTGGTGCAGGCGGCCATCGCGCAGATCGACGAGCATCTGGAGCAGCTGCGGGCGGGTCAGAAGCCGGTCGTTTCCATCGCTATGGCGCACCTGTTCGCCGCCGGCGGCATCGGCAGCGACTCGGAACGCGAATTGAGCACCGGCAACCTCGACGTGGTGCCGGCCGAGCTGTTCGAGCACTTCGACTACTCGGCCCTGGGCCACCTGCACGGACGGCAGAAGGTCAAGGAGCATGTGCGCTATTCGGGCTCGCCGCTGGCCTACTCCTTCTCCGAGGCCACCCAGCGAAAGGGCGTATGGCTGATCGAGACCAGCGCCTCTGGCATCGAGTCCATCGAAGAAATCTTGCTGCCGGTGCCGAAGAAATTGGCCATCCTCAAGGGCAAGCTCGCCGAGCTGCTGACCGACCCGGACCTGGAGTCCGCCGTGGGGGCCTGGTGCCAGGTCACGCTGACCGACAGCGAGCGCCCCGCCGAGGCGATGGCAACGATCCGAACCCGTTTCCCCGACACCGTGGTGCTGAACTTCGCTCCCGAAGGAACCGGGGAAAAGGAGCAACCGGCCAGCTATGCCGAGCGCATGGCCAAGGCAACCAGCACCGAGCAGGTGGTGCGGGACTTCGTGGAGCACGTCCGCGAACGCGCCGCCGATGACCCCGAACGCGAAGTCATCGACTCAGTCATCCAAGCCACCCGAGAGGCACAGGTCAGCCAGTGAGAATCCACCGACTCCAAATCCAGGCTTTCGGTCCCTTCGCCGGCACCGAAGAAATCAATTTCGATGAACTGGCCGACGGCGGGCTGTTCCTGCTCGATGGCCCCACCGGGGCCGGCAAGTCCAGCATCCTGGACGCGATCTGCTATGCCCTGTACGGCGCGCTGCCCGGAAGCCGGGCGGGCAGCCGGCAGATCCGTTCCGACCATGCCCCGGCGGGACTGGCCCCGGAGGTGGTCTGCGAGCTGACCATCGGCGACCGGCGGTTCGAGGCCACCCGTTCCCCGGCATGGATGCGCCCCTCCAAGCGCGGCAAGAACAAGACCACCGAGCAGAAGGCCGCCAGCTTCCTGCGCGAATTCACCGATGCCGGCTGGCAGGAACTGTCCACCCGCAATGACGAGGTGGGCCACATCCTGGGCAGCCTGCTGGGCCTGGACCGCGAGCAGTTCACCAAGGTGGTCATGCTGCCGCAGGGCGGCTTCGCCGACTTCCTGCGGGCCAAGGCCAAGGACCGCGAAGAGCTGCTGGCGAATCTCTTCGACACCAGCGGCTATGCGCGGATCGAAGATGAATTCGCTGCCCGCCTCGCTGAAGCGCGCAAGCACACCGAAAGCGTGGAAGCGCGCCTGAGCGCCAGCGAGGAAGCCATCCACTCGGCCGCCCGGTCATTCCTGGCCGGCCGCGAAACCGCCGACGAGCTGGTCGGCACCGAGTTGGACGGCGCCGAGGGAGCTGGCCAGGAGCAGGCGGGCGAGGATGCGGCGCAGGCCGAGCAGTTCGCCGGTTATCGCCGCCGGATCGCGGTGATCCTCCAGCGCTCGGCCGACGAAGCGGCCGCCCTGCGCACCGAGAAGACCCGCACCCGCGAGCAGTCGCAGGCACTGGAAGAGCGGCGACGGATTTTTGCTCGCCTGGCCGAGCTGCAGGGGATGCAGGCAGGCTACGCTGAAAAGCATGAGGCTGCCGTGGCCGCTGGCACCCGGTTGGAGGCCGATGCCAAGGCCGGGGCGGTGCGCGCCTATTTGAACCAGCTCCATGAGGCGACCGCGGCGCAGGAGCAGGCCAACCAGTCCTGGCTGCGCAGCCAGCAGTGGCTCGAAACCGAGACGGGGCTGGAGCCCGGTGCCGATGCCGACGGCCTGGAACAGCTGCGCCTGCCCGCCCAGCAGGCTGCCGAGGAACTGGCGGTAGCCAAGGCCGCCCTGGAAGATGAGCAGCGCCGCGATCTGCTCGCCGGCCAGGCGCGCAAGGCCGCCGAATTGGCTGCCGAGCATGAGAAGACCCGGGCCCAGGCCGAAACCGAGGTGGGCCTGCTCAAGGCAGAACGCGAGACGCTGGAAGCCGGGGACCTGGACCTGGTGGCCGCCAATGAAAAGCTCCAGCAGGCCAAGGCACGCGTCCTGGAGCTGGAGACCAGGATCAAGCACGCCACCGAGCGCGACGCGCTGGAACGCAAGGCGCTGGCCGCCCGTGAGAAGGCCAGCGCGCAGGAACTGGTCATTGCCGGTGCCGCCAAGTCCCTGCTCGAGTTGCGCACCGAACAGCTGGCCCAAAGCGCCCTGCGCTTGGCCGCCGCGCTGGAAGACGGGCAACCCTGCCTGGTCTGCGGTGCGCAGGAGCATCCCGCCCCGGCACAAGCCGATGCCGACGCCCTGCTGATCGACGATGCGCAGATCCAGGAACTGGAGGCCGCGGAGGCTGCGGCACGCACCGCCGGGCAGCAGGCCGCGCAAGCGCGCGACATGCTGGTGGCCAAGTTCCAGACCGCCCAGGAAGCGGCCGGCGAGGCCTCGGTCGCTGACCTGCGGGCAGAACTCGCCACGGCCCAGGGACTACTGGAACAGCTGCGCAGGCAGCAGGCAGAGATCGCCGCCCGCGTGGCCAAGCTGGATGCGGTGCGCCAGCGTACTGAAAAGCACGCTGCGCGGGCCAACCAAGCCGCACTGGAACATGCGACGGCGAAGCAGCAGGCGCAGTCCTTGGATTCCCAGCTGGCTGAGCTGGATGCCAAGCTGGCGCAGCTGCGCCAAGGCCGGAAGAACCTGGCCGAGCTGGTGGAGGAACTGGCAAAGAAGTCCAACGGGCTGGCCAGCGCAGTGCAGCACCTGCGCCGCCTGATCGACGCCGCCGAGGCCGTGCGGAAAGCGGAAGCCACCTGGAACAGCCAGTGCACCGCCGCCGGTTTCGAGAACCTGGCTGCCTTCGAGGCGGCCCTGCTGGAAGGCGCTGAACGCGATCGCCTGCGCCAATTGCAGCGCGCGGATGCGGATTTGGCCAGCGCCATCGCCACGCTCCAAGCGTCCCAGGACTGCCGTAAGGCCCAGGAACTTGCAGGGCAAGGCATCGCCGCACCCAGCGAGGAAGATCTTGCCCAATCGCAGGTGCTGGCAGCCCAGGCCGAAGAACGCTTCGAGGCGGCACGGGAAGAGGAAATACTTGCCCAGACCCAGCTGGCTCGCCATGAGCAGGCCACCAGCGACCTTGCACGCCAGCGGTCCGAGGCAGGTCCGGTGATCGAAGCCTATCGCCGGCTGCGCTCCCTGGCAGAAGTGGTGCGCGGCGGGGGAGAGAACCTCTACAAGATGACGCTGAGCACCTATGTGCTGGCAGCTCGCCTTGAGGAAGTGGCCATCGCCGCGACGCAGCGCCTGGACGTGATGTCCGGCGGACGCTACTCGCTGCACCATGATGATTCCAAGCAAGGCAACGCCAAATCCGGGCTGGGGCTGCAGGTGCTCGATTCATGGACCGGCAAGCGCCGCGAGACCCAGACGCTTTCCGGGGGCGAGACCTTCATGGCCTCGCTGGCGTTGGCCTTGGGCTTGGCGGAAGTCATTTCCCACCACTCCGGCGCCGTGGACATGCAGACGCTCTTCGTGGACGAAGGCTTCGGTTCGCTGGATGCCGAGACGCTGGAAGAAGTCATGCTGGCCTTGGAAAACCTGCGTGCAGGGGGCCGGACCATCGGCCTGGTCTCGCACGTTGCAGAGATGAAGCAGCGGATCACCAACCGGATATCGGTGGTCAAGACCCAGCATGGTTCCACCATTGAATGCGAAGGCGCTGTGATCTTGGCTGGATAGATTGGACTTGCCTTGGGGCAGTAGCTATCTTGAAAGTAGTGCCATCAGGCATGTTTGGGAAATTTGTGCGTCGGGGGGTGTGGGACGACGCACGCTTCGTCATGGAGTTTTGTTGACTCAGCATACTTTGTCGAAGGAAAACAGTGAGGAATCCGAGAAAATGTCCGGATACTCCGCGTTAGTTCCTTTGGTGGGAGCACCGTTCCTGCCACTCACTTTCCTTGCACGTCTCCCGCTCGCGATGCTCACCATCGGGTCCATGACCCTGGTGACCGCAACCACCGGCTCCTATGCCATGGGCGGCCTGGCCGCGGCCATGGTTGGCCTGGGATCCGCCGTGGGCGGCCCCAGCATCGGCTATCTGGCCGACCGCGTCGGCCAGCGCCCGGTCTTGACCACTGTCGCCGTCATCCACACGATCCTCCTGGTGGCCCTGACCCTCTTCGGCAATTCCGGCCCCGACATGTCCGCGGCGCTGCTCGCAATCCTGTGCCTTGCCACCGGTGCCACCGGCCCGCAGGTCGGTCCGATGTCCCGTGTCCGCTGGATCTCCATCACCCGCCAGCAGAAAAAGAATCACAAGGTGCTGTCGGCGGCCCTGAGCCTTGAATCGATGTTCGATGAACTGGGCTTCGTCTTCGGCCCGGTGGCCGTCGGCCTGCTGGCCTCCTTGGTGGATCCGGTGTTGCCGCTCTACCTCGCCGCGCTGTTGACCCTCGTGCTGGTGCCGGTCTTCGCCTCGCACCGTACAGGCCATGCCGTGAAGCCGGTGAAGAATACCGAACACGCGCCGAAGGTCTCGATCAGCGGCGCGCAGGTTGCCTCGATCGGAGCCCTGATCCTCGGCATGGTGGCGCTGGGCACGGTCTTCGGGTCCTCGGCAGCCGGTACCCTGGCCTTTGCCGGCGCGCAGGGCGACTCCAACTCCGGTGGCCTGCTTTATGGCGCCATGGGCTTCTCCAGTGCGATTGCTGCAGTCTCCGTGGCAGCGTGGCCGCAATCCTTCAAGCAGATCAACCGCTGGATCCTGTGCGGCGCGGCACTGACGGTGCTCAGCTTCGGGATGCACGTGGCCGGCAATGTGCCGCTGATGCTGCTGGCCCTGTTCATCGCAGGCTTTGCCGTGGGGCCAGTGATTGTCACGGTCATGACCCTGGGCGGTGAAGTCGCTCCACCGCAGCGCCTGTCCACCGTGATGACCATGCTCTCTGCCGGCATCGTGGTGGGAACCGCGATCGGCAACGGACTGGCCGGCGTTTTTGCCGAAACCCTGGGCTATCTCGGCGCCTTCTGGGTCTCCACCGGTGGCGCGCTGGTGATCTTCCTGGCCGCTGTGGCAATGAAGCTCATCGTCGCGAAGTCTCCGTCGCTGGCCCGCGTCCGCTAGGGAGCGAACGCCAAGAACCGTGCATCCGGCCGCCATGGCCGGATGAGCAGAATCCCGTGGCACTGCAGCCATCAAGGTGCAGTGCCACGGGATTTCGTTCTGTGCCGGGAATTCCTAGTGCGCGAGCTTGTCGCTGATGCGTGCCGCCGCGTGCTTGAGCTCCTCGATCATGCGCTCGTAGTTGCCGGCCGTGCTGGTCGCGAAGACCACGGCCAGCGCCGCCGGGGTTTGCCCCGAATGCTGGATCGGAACGGCAATGGACTTCACGCCCTGGATGACTTCATTCTCGCTGGTGGCATAGCCGTCAACCCGTGCCTGGGTGGCAGCGTCACGGTACTCGATGCCCGTGTCCAGCGCATCCCACTCGGCCTTGGTGTAGCGCGACTGGATTGCGATGCCGGCGGCTCCCACGTCCATGCCGTGCACCGAACCCGGGCGGTGGACAATCGCGCGCTGGGAGTTCAGCGGGGAGACCGACTGCAAGGTGGTGCACAGGTCATGTTCCCAGACGGCCACGAAGGTGGTCATGGACAGTTCGTTGGCCAGTGCGTTGAGCTCGGGAGCGGCGGCCGCCTGCAGATCGCGCTGGACCGAGCGGGCAAGCACGGCCAGGCCGGAGGCCGAGCGGATATGGCCGGCCTCATCGCGGTTGAGCAGGTGATGCTGTTCCAGGGTGCGGATGATCCGGTAGGCGATGGATCGGTGGACTTCCAGCTTCGCGGCGATTTCCGCGATGGATAGGTTCACCGGGGAATTGGCGACGATTTCAAGGACGCGGATTCCACGCGAAAGCGTCTGGGAGGTAGGCATTGATCTTCAATCCGGCCTGCGGCGTTGCGGGAACGTCGTCGAGGCCTGCTTAGTGAGCCTGGGGACCAGGAAGGTCCGTGATCTATCTTCGATTTTAGTCGTTCTCTATTAGAACACCGAATTCGCTGTCGGGGCGGGTCGCAAAGTGCCTGCCTGCCTGCATGGGGTCACGTTTGGGGCAGATCTTGTGATCCGCTTCACTCTGCGCTTATGATGGTGTGCGACATATAACCGTCCGAACGGTCGGTATACTACTCGCAAAAGGTCTTCACATGTCATCGACTGTCTCTCGCACCCAGGAGGAGCGCCGGGTACTTGCCGGCACCCTCGTGGGCACCACCATTGAGTGGTACGACTTCTTCATCTTCGCCCAGCTCACCGCGACGCTGCTGACCCCGCTGTTCCTCGAGCCCCTGGGCGAGTCGAACCCGGGCATCGCGCAGATCCTTTCCTTCGCAATGATCGGCATCTCCTTCTTCTTCCGTCCGCTCGGCGCAGTAGTTGCCGGGCACCTGGGCGACCGCTACGGACGCAAGCGCATCCTGGTGCTCACCCTGATCCTCATGGGCATTGCCACCGCTGCCATCGGCCTGCTGCCAACCTACGCATCCATCGGCGTGGCCGCGCCAATCCTGCTCGTGCTGCTGCGCGTGATCCAGGGCTTCTCGGCCGGCGGCGAATGGGGCGGCGCCGCCTTGATGGCGGTAGAGCATGCACCGAACCACCGCCGCGGCTACTTCGGCGCCTACCCGCAGATCGGTGTGCCTATCGGCATGATCCTGGCTACCGGCCTGCTGTACATCCTGCGTGTTGCCATGAGCCCGGAAGACTTTATCGCCTGGGGCTGGCGCATCCCGTTCCTGCTCTCCATTGCGCTGATCTTCGTGGGCTACATGATCCGCCGTGCGGTCGAGGAATCCCCGGTCTTCAAGCAGCTCTCCCAGCGCAAGGCCGCCGAGCACACGCCGTTGCGCGAACTGATGACCGGCCACACCAAGCAGGTCCTGCAGGCTGCGCTGATCTTCATCTCGAACAACGCCGCCGGCTACCTGGTCATCGCGTTCTTCATCTCCTACACCACCAAGGTGCTGGAAATGCCGGTTGCGCCAATCCTCTTGGCCACCACCATTGGTTCGGTGGGCTGGCTGATCTTCACCCTGGTCGGCGGCTGGCTCTCGGATAAGATCGGGCGCCGCGCGACCTTCGTGATCGGCTACGCGCTGGTCTTCGTCTGGATGATCCCGATGTTCATGCTGGTCGATACCGGCAACATCGTGCTGTACACCATCGCCATCTTCGTGCTGACCGTTGGCCTGGGCCTGTCCTATGGCCCGCAGTCGGCAATGTACGCGGAAATGTTCCCTGCACAGATCCGCTACTCGGGCATCTCCATCGGCTATGCGCTCGGTGCTATCCTAGGTGGTGCCTTCGCTGCCACCGTGGCGCAGATCCTGCTGGAGACCACCGGCGCTTCGGTCTCGATTGCCGTCTACATCATGGTGCTGACCGTCATCTCCGTGGCGGCCGTGCTCTGGGTGGGCGAGACTCGCGGACGCAACCTGCATCTGGAAGAAGTCGAGGGCGAACAGGCCGACTCGACTGTGGTGCACTAATTCCACAGCAGCGCGATGCCCGCGCGGGCACTGGATCAAGCGATCCGGTGCCGGCGCGGGCATTTGCGTGTTCGGCGATCGGCGATATCGATGACAGCCAGTGGAATCAGCGGGCTGGTGAATCCCTGTCCAGGCTGCTAGGCCGGTCGGGTGGTCGATGAGCGCACGACCAGCCGATGCTCCAATTCGTGGGCCTGTGCCGGTTCCTCTCCGCGGATTGCCCGCAGCAGCATCGCGACCGCCAGCTGACCCTGCTCATGCGGTCGCTGCTCGACGGTGGTCAAGCCGAAAAGTTCGGCAAGGTCATGGTTGTCTACGCCGACCACCGAGAGATCCTGCGGAAGCTGCAATCCGAGATCGCGCGCGGCCAGGATGGCGCCGATGGCCATTTCGTCACTGGCCGCGAAGATTGCGGTGGGCCGGGACGCCGGGTTGCCCAGCAGCTGCTTGGCCACTGCGTAGCCCTGGGGCAGGGTGAAGTCGGCGCTCACAATCAGCGACTCATCCACTTCAAGCCCAGCCTCGGCCAGGGCCCGCTCATAGCCGGTGCGGCGGTGCGTGGGCACCAGGAAGTCCACATCGGTTTCCGCGTTGCCGCCGATGAAGCCGATGCGTTCATGGCCCAGGGAAACCAGGTGCCCGGTCGCGAGGGCCGAGATCGCTTCGTCGTTGACATACAGCGTGGGCACGCCGGGCAACGGGCCGCCCACGCCAACCAAGGGCTTGTCCACCGCCAGCAGCGCCTGGACCTCGTCCTCGGCCAACTCGACATTGACCGCGATGACCGCATCTACCCGCTGGCGCAGCAGGAAATCGGAGAAGATCTTCTCGCGCTGGGTGCGGTCCTTGGTCAGCTGGTAGAGGGTGGTGTCATAGCCCTCGTCCATCAGGCGGCTGGAGATGCCTTCTAGCACGCAGGCATAGAACCAGTGGTTGATCACCGGCACGAGCACACCGATATTGCGAGTGCGGCCCGATGCCAACCCGGACGCGGAGGAAGAGACCACGTAGCCCAGTTCCGCGGCGGCACGCTGCACCGCCTCCTGCGCGGCCGCAGAGACCGAACCCCGCCCAGATAGCGCGCGAGAGACGGTGGCAATGGATACGCCAGCGGCTTGCGCGACGTCCTTGATTCCGGCCACTTCATGTCCTTCCTTCATGCCAGTAGCCGCGGCTGGGGGAAATCTCTTTCCCATGGCCGCGGCTACTGCCTAACGTTACCCGGTGCGGCTGCTGCCGGAAACTTGATTGCTCCCTATGCCAGCTGGAACCAGATGGCGGTTTCGCCCGGGATCATTCCCGGTTCCGCGGACTGCTCCATTTGGCTGCGCACCAGCTCGGTGGCGCTGTACGCCTGCACCGGCAATGGCAGGGGGGTTGCGGCGTAGTTGGCCACGACCAGCACGTTGCCGTTGGCGAAGGCCAGGACCTCGTCCTCGGTGCCGTCGATCCATTGAAGGGTGCCGGTGCCCAGCGCGTGGTCCTGGCGCAGCTGCAGCAGGCGGCGGTACAGGTTCAGCGTGGAGGACTGGTCTTCGAGCTGCGCATCGCGGGCGTAGGAATCCCAGCCGGCTGGCTGCGGCAGCCAGCTTTCGCCGGTCGAGCTGAAGCCGAAGGCCGGCTTGCCGCTCTCCCATGGCAAGGGGACGCGGCAGCCATCGCGGCCATAGCGTTCGCCATTGGTGCGGAACCAGGTCGGATCCTGGCGCGCATCATCGGGTAGGTCGATTGCTTCCGGCAGGCCCAGTTCCTCGCCCTGGTAGAGGTAGGCGCCGCCCGGCAGGGCCAGCATCAGCGTGCTGGAAGCGCGTGCGCGGCGCAATCCGACGGCAGGCTCTGGCAGGTTCGGGGTGTTCGGGCCAATGCCCTCGCCCTGCGGGTTCTCATCGGTCAGCGCCAGGCGGGTCGCATGGCGCACCACGTCGTGGTTGGAGAGCACCCAGGTGCTCGGTGCGCCGACCTTGCCGAACTCCTGAAGGGACTCGTCGATGGTCTTGCGGATCTGCTTGGCATCGAAATCGCAGGAGAGGTACGGGAAGTTGAATGCCTGGTGCATCTCGTCGTTGCGCACCCACTTCGCCATCAGCGACAGGGGATTGACCCATGCCTCGGCGCAGAGCACGCGGTCGCCCTCGTACTCGTCCATGACCTTGCGCCAGTCGCGGTAGATTTCATGAACGCCGTCCTGGCCCCACCACGGAGCCAGTTCTTCGGTGCCGCCCATCGAAGCTGCCATGGGGTCCGGCGTGAAATCGGGCAGGCCTTCGGCCTTGATCAAGCCGTGGGCCACGTCGACGCGGAAGCCGTCGGTGCCCCGATCCAGCCAGAAGCGCAGGACGTCGCGGAACATCGCGCGGACTTCCTCGTTGTGCCAGTTGAAGTCAGGCTGCGAGGAATCGAAGATGTGCAGGTAGGACTGGCCGGTGCTGCCATCCGGGTTCCTGGTTGCGGTCCACATCGGGCCGCCGAAGACCGAACCCCAGTTGTTCGGGTGTCCGGTTTCCGGGGTGTCCTTGAAGATGAAGCGGTCGCGTTCGGGGGAGCCGGGAGCTGCCTGGAGCGCCTCCTGGAACCATGGGTGCTGGTCCGAGCAGTGGTTCGGGACCAGATCGATGATGACCTTCAGACCCAATTCATGGGCCCTGGCCACCATCGCGTCGTAGTCTTCCAGGGTTCCGAACAGCGGATCCACGTCGCAGTAATTCGAGACGTCGTATCCGGCGTCCTTCTGCGGGGAAGTGAAGAATGGCGAAAGCCAGATCGCGTCGACCGAAAGCTGCGCGATGCTTTCCAGGCGTTGGGTAATTCCGCGCAGGTCGCCCATGCCATCGCCATTGGAATCGGCGAAGGAGCGCGGGTAGATCTGGTAGATCACCGAGGAGCGCCACCACTGCGCGTTTTCGGCCTGCACAGGGAAATCAGCTGCTGAACGAATTGAAGTCATGACGGTAACGATAAATGATCGAACGCAGAATGTAAACGCTTGCAATTATGATCTACGGATTACGCCTCCTGAGTTGCCGTGATTCCACGTAAGGGTGATTAAAACTGATTTTATGGCTACTCTTGTCAAAGCTGATGATCTATGCCACGCTGTAAACGCTTACAAATATGGTGTTACTCGCACCACTCACGACCCGACCGGTAGCCATAGCTGATATCGCGGCCAGCCCGGTCCCTGATGACACAGTTGTCACGAAAGGACATCCCATGAAGGTGAACAAACACCCTTGGCTTCTTGGCGGAGCGTTGACGGCGATTGCCGCACTCTCGCTCACCGCTTGCGGTGGGTCCGCCACCAGCGAACCAGCAGCATCGTCGAGCCCGGCCGCCGCGGAATCCTCCCCGGCAGCCGCTTCCGGCGGCAAGCTGACCGTCTGGGTCGATGCCAACCGCGAACCAGTGCTGAAGGAAGCCGCCGCAGACTTCGAGAAGCAGTCCGGTGTCAAGGTGGACCTGGTGATCAAGGACTTCTCCAAGATCCAGGAAGACTTCCTGCGCCAGGTGCCAACCGGCAAGGGGCCGGACATCACCATCGGTGCCCACGACTGGCTGGGCAACCTGGTCAACAACGGCGTGGTCCAGCCGGTTGAACTGGGCGGCAAGGCCGGCGAGTTCCAGGATGTGGCAGTGACCGCGATGAGCTACGAGGGCAACACCTACGGCGTTCCGTACGCCACCGAGAACCTGGCCCTGCTGCGCAACGCGGATCTGGTCGACGAAGCCCCTGCGACGTTCGATGAGATGATCGCCGCCGGCGAGAAGGCCGACACCGAATTCCCATTCCTGGTGCAGGTCTCTGATGTTGGCGATCCATTCCACGCCTACCCATTCCAGACCTCCTTCGGCGCACCGGTGTTCGGCACCGATGAAAAGGGCGCCTACGATCCGGCCGACCTGCAGATCGGCAACGAAGGCGGCATCGAATTCGCCAAGTGGCTGGCTGAAGAGGGCGAAGAAGGCAACCTGAAGACCAGCATCGACGGAGACATTGCCAAGGAGAAGTTCGTCTCCGGCGACTCGCCATTCTTCCTGACCGGTCCATGGAACGTGGACGCTGTCGAAGACGCTGGCATCAATCTGGAAATCGATCCGATTCCATCGGCTGGTGGCGAGCCAGCCCAGCCTTTCGTCGCAGTCCAGGGCTTCTTCGTTTCCTCGAAGACCGAGAACCTGCTGGCAGCAACCGAATTCCTGACCAACTACATCGGCACCGAGGAAGTTCAGACCGAGCTGTACGAGGTAGGCAACCGACCGCCAGCCAACAAGGCGGCCTTCGAAGCTGCCAAGTCCGATGAGACCATCGCCTCCTTCGGCGAGGTCGGCGCTAACGGCGTTCCGATGCCGAACATCCCTGAAATGGCGGCCGTATGGGAGTTCTGGGGTGTGGCCGAGGCCGAGATCATCTCCGGCAAGGCTGATCCGGCCAAGCGCTGGAAGCAGATGACCTCGGACATCGAGAAGGCCATCTCCAAGTAGTACCGCCTGCCACCAGGCACACCGATGGCGCTGGGGACGGAAGGCGATCCTTCTGGCCCCAGCGCCTGCAATCCAGCAGCATTAGCTGCACTTGATCGACAGGGACATCTGGAAGATGACAAAGACTGCCCACCAGGGGCCGCAATCAAGCACCGAGGAGACGAAGCCCAAGCTGTCACCGGCGGCCAGGCGCTTCGCCAACGCCACCAGCACCTCCGTTGGCGCCATGCTCGCCAAGATCATCCTGGTGGCAATCGTCGATGCGACGGCCATCTTCGCGGTTTTCACAGCGCTGGGGCGCGAAGCCTGGGTGATCGCCTCGGCGATCGCCGTGATCACCGTGCTGATCAACGTGATCTACTTCAAGCGCGGCTGGCTGCCGGCCAAGTACCTGCTGCCGGGCACCATCTTCCTGCTGATCTTCCAGGTCTTCGTGATCGGCTACACGGGGTACATCGCCTTCACCAACTACGGGTCGGGACACAACTCGGATAAGGACGATGCGATCACCGCGCTGCTGCAGTCCAACCAGAACCGCGTCGAGGGAAGCGCTGGCTACCCGGTGTCCATCCTCGACGGGCAGGACGGGCTGGCGATGCTCATCGAGCGCGATGGCCAGCAAATGCTCGGCGACGCGGATCAGCCGTTCGCCCCGGTCGATCCTGCAGCCCTGGGGGACTACTCCGAATTGGCCTTCGGCGATCTGCTGGGTCGCCAGCAGGAGGTCACCTCGCTGACCGTTCCGGTCAGCGAGAACCCTGCCGATGGCACCCTGCGCACCAGCGACGGGCGCACCGCATACCAGTACACCTCGTCCCTGAAATACGACGAAGCCGCCGACACCATGACCGATCAGAAGACCGGCGTGGTGTACAAGGACACCGGCGTCGGCGCGTACACCGCCGAAGATGGCACACAGCTGATGCCCGGCTGGTCCATCAACGTGGGCTTCGACAACTTCACCCGCGCGGTCACCGACTCCTCGATCCGCAACGCCCTGTTCTCCGTCACCGTGTGGACATTCGCCTTCGCCTTCTTGTCGGTGGCAACCACCTTCTTCCTGGGCCTGTTCCTCGCAATCGTCTTCAACGACATGCGCATGAAGGGGCGGAAGATCTACCGTGTCATCTCGATCCTCCCGTACGCCTTCCCGGCGTTCTTGGGCGGCCTGGTCTGGGCCGGCATGCTCAACCGCGACTTCGGTTTCATCAACCAGGTGCTGCTGGGCGGGGCGCAGATCCCGTGGCTGACCGACCCGTGGCTGGCGAAGTTCTCGGTGCTCTGGGTGAACCTGTGGCTCGGCTTCCCGTACATGTTCCTGGTCTGCACCGGCGCGCTGCAGTCCATTCCGGATGAGCTCTCCGAAGCGGCCACCCTCGATGGGGCGAAGCCATTTCAGATCTTCCGCTTGATCAAGCTTCCGCTGCTGCTGGTCTCGGTAGCTCCGCTGCTGATTAGCTCCTTCGCGTTCAACTTCAACAACTTCAACGTGATCTACATGCTCACCGAAGGCGGGCCGCGCCTGCAGGATGCAGGATTGAACGTGGGATCCACCGACATCCTGATCTCCATGGTCTACAAGGTGGCCTTCGTCGGCTCGCAACGCGACTATGGCCTGGCCAGCGCCTTCTCCATCATCATCTTCGTGATCGTCGCGATCATCTCGATTATCAGTTTCAAGCAGACAAAGGCACTGGAGGAGCTGAACTAATGAGCACCCAAATCACCGGCCGTCCCGCGGCACGCGCGCTCAGGGAACGGGCACCGCGGCGAGGCTTTGGCAAATGGTTCGCCACCACCGGCTGGCGCCACCTGATCGGCGTAGCCCTGTGCATCTATGCGGCGTTCCCGTTGCTCTATGTGCTTTCGGCATCGCTGAACCCCAACGGCACCCTGCTGTCCTCCAACGGCTTCTTCACCACCGTCGGCTTCAACAGCTATGTGGAGCTGTTCCAGAACGAGCAGCGTCCCTTCGGTGCTTGGTTCGTGAACACCTTGTTCATCGGCCTGACCACGGCCGCCGCCTCCGTGTTCCTCGGGGCGCTGGCCGCCTACAGCTTCTCGCGGATGCGTTTCACCGGGCGCCGCGTGGGCCTGGTCAGCCTGCTGGTCGTGCAGATCTTCCCGCAGCTGCTGGCAGTGGTGGCGATCTTCATCCTGCTCACCTCGCTGGGAGATGTCTTCCCGGTGTTGGGCATCGACAGCCAGATCGCCTTGATCATGGTGTACCTGGGCGGCGCACTGGGAGTGAACACCTACCTGATGTACGGCTTCTTCAACACCGTTCCAGTGGAAATCGATGAAGCGGCGAAGATCGATGGTGCCGGCCACGCCCGCATCTTCTTCACCATGATCCTGCGCCTGGTGGCGCCGATCCTGGCAGTTGTCGGCCTGCTGTCCTTCATCTCCAGCACCTCGGACTTCGTCATCGCCTCCGTCATCCTGGTCTCCCCGGAGAACCAGACGCTGGCCGTGGGCCTGTACTCCTACGTTTCGGAGGAGTTCACTTCCAACTGGTCGGTCTTCGCCGCCGGCGCGGTGCTGGCAGCAATCCCGGTGATGGCGCTGTTCCTGTTCCTGCAGAAGTACATTGTCGGCGGGCTCACCGCCGGCGCAGGCAAGTAGCGCTCGAGCACCTCTACGCTGCTCGAAGAGGGGGCAACGCCACTGGCGTTGCCCCCTTTTCCTGTGCTGGCCAAGCGCTCGGAGCACGTAGAGTAAATGGCATGAAGCCCTACCTGCCGCGCGCCGCCCGCAACTATTTGGAGCAACTTCGCCGGGCCTTGGATTTCTTGTCGCTGGAAGAACGCAACGAGGTCATTGAAACGACCAAGCAGGAGATTCTCCGCCTGCCGGGCGGCGGACGCCGCAAACGCGATCTGGTCCGCCTGCTTGGCGAGCCTGCATCCCGTGCGCGCAAATTCGAACGCCATGAGCCCGAAGCCCTGGAAGTCAGCAGCGGCAAGCACTTCCTGACGCGCATCCTGGCATGGCCAATCTCCGCGCTTGCCTTGCTCACCCTGATGGTGGTGCTCTTCGCCCCGCCCCAGACCGCCTTGGTCGAGGGGCAAGGCTTCGGATTCGTTGCCGGGGGAGCAAGCGGCTTCCTGGGGAAACTTGAATTGCTGATCGGCTCGCAGCTGCTTTGGCTGGCCTTCATTCCGGCCATCCTCAGCCTCGTGCCGTTGTGGCTTCCGAATATTGCCGGCACCATCATCCAGATCCTTGGGGCGGTGATCATGACCGCCATCTGCGTGGCCGGTGGCGGAACGCTCGCTCTCTACTTCGTCCCGGTCACCGTGCTGCTCTGGGCACAGGTATTCACCCCGCTGCTGATGATGCGTGGTTCCATGGCCAGGCCAGGGCCAGCCTGGCTCATCTGCGCTGCCGTGCTGCTGATCCTGGTTGTCGGGTATGCCAGCTACCAGGGGCTGGCTGGATTCAGCGGTGCACCGTGGCTGATTGCGGCTCCGGCCGCGCTGCTGGCTGTGCTGGCGCTGCTGCTGCCGTTCCGCTGGAAGCTGGCCCATATTGCCCTGGTGGCAGCCGGCCTGCTGGTGATGGCTGCTGGATTCGTCGCCGCGCTGCCCGGAACCTACGGCGCAGTTCTAGCGTGGCCATGGCTGGCTGGCGGGATGGGCTTCGCCGTAGGCCATCTCGCGGTAGCCGCGGGCATGTGGCATGAGCGGGCCAGGAAGTTGCTGGCCCTGTTCTAGCGTTTTCAGGTCTTGTGGTGCTTTATGGGATTTTCCATAGGGAATGCGTATATCCTCTTGGCATGGCCGAAAACAAGGAAAAATCCTCTCCTGAACCTATAAAACGAGGTCGCGGGCGCCCGCGCAAGGACTCCGAGTTCCAGACCCTGAGCAAGGATCAGATTGCCCAGAAGGCATTGGAAATAGCCGGTGCCGAGGGCTATGACGCGCTGACCATGCATCGTCTTGCGACCGAATTCAATGTCACCCCGCGGGCGTTGTACAACTATGTGGCTGACCGCCAAGAAGTCATCAACCTCGCCGTATCGCGCTTCATATCGATCAATCCGCTGATCGAATTCGACTGCAACGACTGGAAGCGTGGCGTGACCGAAGCCTACAATGCGACGCGCAAGGCCTACCGCGCCTACCCCCGGGCATCGCAGATGGCGCTCGACGAAAAGCTCAAGGTCGAGCCCGGCCCATTCCGCAACGAATTGATGGAACGGATCCTAGCGTTCTACGTGGATATCGGATTGACGCTCAAACAGGCTGTAGCGCTGGTCCGCGCACTGGAACGCGACGTCCTGGGTTTCGTGATGCATGTGGATTACTACTACGACCGCCGCTCAAAAGACAGACCGGACTATGTGAGCTCGCTGGTGCCGCTCCAATTGCTTGACGCCTACCCGGAAGTTCCCACGCCGCTGGCACGCCAATCCCTCGAGTTGCCTCAGCAAGACAGCGACGACCTCTTCGAGGAAGTTATCGAGTTGAGGTTGCTGGCCATTGCACAGATGCTCGAGCTCAATCGCACCGCCGAGAATCCCGAACAGTGAAAAGCACGTCGACAGGGAATAATAGCCAACCGGCTGGCGCTGTAGGTTGCAGGGCCGCAGGAATCTGCGGCCTGGAATTCGTGTGAAAGTTGGCCCATGTCCCAGAGCAAGCCGCATCCGGCACCAGTTGCTGAAGAACTCTCGGCCGGGGCCCGGTGGCGTTTGCTCGGCGTGCTGCTCGCCGCGATGTTCATGTCCCTGGTATCGGTCAGCATCGTCAATGTGGTTCTCCCCGCTATCGGTTCCACCCTGCACGCTACCGAGGCCGACCTGCAATGGGTGCTGGCAGGATATGCGCTGACCTTTGGCGTGGTGCTGGTTGCCGCCGGACGCGCCGGGGACCTGCTGGGCCGCGGCGTGATGTTCGTGGCAGGCGTCGCGATCTTCACCGCGGCCAGCGTCCTGGCTGGCCTGGCAGCTGATCCATTGGTCTTGAACATTGCGCGCTTCATCATGGGCATCGGCTCCGGATTGCTCAACCCGCAGGTGATGGGCATGATCCAGCAGCATTTCCGTGGCGCTGCCCGTGGCCGGGCCTATGGCTTGCTGGGCACAGCTGTTGGCTTCTCGGTCGCCATCGGACCGGTGCTGGGCGGACTGCTGATCAACTGGTTTGGCGAAGACGCCGGCTGGCGTTCCACCTTCCTGATCAACGTACCGGTAGGAGTGCTGGCAATTGTCCTTGCCTTGCTGTGGCTGCCCAAGCCGCTGTTCAGCAAGCCAACGGGCAAGGTGGATCTGGATCCAGTTGGCGGTTTGCTGCTGGCAGTAGGCATTTTCGCCCTGCTGCTGCCCTTCGTGCAGGGACGCGAAACCCCGTGGCTCTGGTCGCTTCTGGCCTTGGCCTTCCTGCTCCTGGTGCTCTGGGTCCAGTGGGAGAAGAAGTACAAGAAGCGCGGTCGTGAACCAATGGTGGAACTGGCTTTGTTCAAGATCCGCAGCTTCACCAATGGCACGCTGATCGCAGGCCTTTACTTCATGGGGGTTTCCAGCGTCTGGGTGCTGGTGGCAATCTATGTCCAGCAATCCCAGGGCTTCAGCGCACTTCAAGCAGGATTGATCTGCCTTCCGGCCGCACTGCTGTCGGCCTTCAGCTCCGATATTGCCGGACGCTACGTGATGACCTTGGGGCGGAAATTGGTTATTGGCGGCATCCTCAGTGCACTGTTCGGCCTGCTGGCCACCATTGCCGTGGTGCTCTTGGAAGAGCGCGGGGTGCTGGGCATCTGGTGGATGCTGCTTTCGCTGGCCTTCATCGGAGTGGCGCAGGGCTTCATCATTTCGCCTAACCAGGCGCTGACCCTGATGGAAGTTCCCGTGGCCAACTCCGGCAGCGCCGGAGGCTTGATGCAGACTTCCCAGCGCGTAGGCACCGCCGTGGGCATTGCGGTGATCACCGCTGTCTTCTACGGCATGAATCATATTGCCGGCTATTCGCTGGCAATGTCGCTCTCCTTTGTTGCCATTTCGTTGCTGGTCTTGGCCACCCTCGTGGTCGGCGTCATCGACCTGCGCCATGGCCATGCCGCGCACGCCAAGCCGGAAGCTGAGGAAGTAGTTCCGGCCAGCACCGGCGCGCAGCGTACGGTGACAGGGGCTATCGAGATCGCCGGGCCGAAGGAACCAACCCAGCCAGTAGACTCCCAGCCATAATTCGGTGCTGGTCAGCGGAGGATTCTGGACCTAGGCTGGGACCATGAAGCGATTCTTCCTGAGCAGCGCAGCAGTAGCTCTGGCCTGTGGCGTTGCCGCCTGCGCATCTACCGGGAGCGGGTCTGGCGCCAGCCAGCCAACCGAAAGCGAGACCAGCGTGATACTGCAGGATCCGGCAGGTTTGTGGGGCAGCAAGGAACAAGGCCAGCCGTGGCTGGAACTTTCAGCGGACGGCAAGGTCGCCGGCAGTGATGGCTGCAACCGTATTACCGGCACATGGAGCGGATCCGAAGAGCTGGAATTCGGCGCGTTGGCTTCGACCAAGATGTACTGCGAAGGCGTGGATGACTGGCTTTCGCGTGCCGCCACCGCCAAGCTGGAGGAGGGCAACAAGATGCTTGTTCTTGACGCCAACGGCGAAGAGCTGGGAACCCTTGCCTATGGTGGCAGCAATTCCTAGCTCATGCGCCTGGCGCAGACGCTATGCGCTAACGCGGTAACCGGAGATCATCGGGCACTCGAAAGGATCCCGGGCCGATAGCCCTACCTTGTTCAGGTAGGTGATCACCTGTGCGTAGGATTCGCGGACACTGGCCACGGTGTAGGGCACCTGATGCTCTTCGCAGTACTGGCGCACGATGCGCGAGACGCCGGCCAGGTTGGCGCGCGGCATGGACGGGAACAGGTGGTGCTCCACCTGGTAGTTCAATCCGCCGTAAACGTGGGATAGCACGCGGTTTCCCCAGCTGGACTTGGCCATGACGTTGCGTCCGGTCAGTACTTGGCGGGAGAAGAAGTCGATGCGGGCGTCCTGGGGAACCATCGGCATGCCCTTGTGGTTCGGGGCAAAGGATGCACCCATGTAGATGCCGAAAACTGCCAGCTGCACGCCCAGGAAAGCGAAAGCCATGCCCACGGGCAGGAAGTAGAAGACGATGGCCAGGTAGATTCCGATGCGCAGTGCAACACCGGTCATTTCGCGCTTGCGGTTCTTGACCCGCTCAGCCTTGAACAAGTACTTGATCGAGTGCATGTGCAAATTCAAGCCCTCAAGGGTGAGCAGCGGGAAGAACAGGTAGCCCTGGCGGTTGGTGATCCACTTGAGAAGTCCACGCTGGCGCTTGGCATCCTCGGTCTGAAAGGAAATGGTGTCCCACTCGATATCAGGATCCTTGCCCACGGTATTGGGCGTCGCATGATGCTTGTTGTGCTTGTTCATCCACCACTGGTAGCTGATGCCCACGACGATATTGGCCAGGAACTGGCCCAGCTTGTCATTGCGCTTGTGCGAGGCGAGGATCTGGCGGTGTGCCGCCTCATGCGCCAGGAAAGCGAACTGGGTGAGCAGCAGGCCCAAGACCCCTGCCATCAGCAACTGGAACCAGCTGTCGCCAAGGAGGATGAATCCGGCAACGGTGCCAGCCAGCAGCACCGTCAGCACGATGCCCAGGCCGAGATAGTGTCCGCGTCGGCGGCCAATCAATCCGGCTTCGGTGACCAGCTTCTTGACGTGGAAGAAGCTCTTGGGGTCGCCCGGCTTGAGTGTAGGCCCTTGGGAATGGAGTGTTGCAGTGCTTCTCAAGAAAATATCCTTGGGTACTAGGCGTCGACCTCGCAGTCGAAAGAACTGAAAAACTCGGCTCCCATGATGCCAATCCTACGTTGGATTGCTGTGAAATTGCCTATGTAAGACGTGCCCAAGCCAGACCCTAGATGTGATGTCCAGGGACGTTGTTGAGTCGGTCGAAGGGTACGCCGCCAATCGCAGAGTGGTGTCGGTGGTGGTTGTAGAAGTGGAGCCAGCCGGGCAGCGCCAGGCGTCGTTCGGCCTCTGAACCGTAAAACCTGGCATAGGCCCAGCCGTCCCCGAGCGTGCGGTGGAATCGCTCGATCTTCCCGTTCGTCTGCGGCCGGTAGGGGCGTGTCCGCTTGTGTCGGATGCCGAGCCGAGCGCAGAAGTCCCTCCATGCGTGGGATCTGTATGCCGACCCGTTGTCGGATAGGACTCGCTCGACGGTCACGCCTCGTTCGGCGAACCAGGCCACGGCGCGTTCGAGAACTCCCACCGCTGTGCTCGCCTGCTCATCCGACCAGATTTCTGCGTATGCGACGCGGGAGTGGTCGTCGATGACTGTGTGAACGAACGCCGTCCCGGTGCGCGGCTTGTGATCTTTTCCTCGTGGTAATCCCGGAGTCGCGAGCTTGTTCCGTGCGCCTTGCTGCCGACCTACGTAACGATGTCCACCGCCGTCGGGGATGTTGCCGAACTTCGTGACATCGACATGAATCAACGATCCCGGATGAGGATGCTCATATCGCCGCAATGGCTCGCCAGTGACACGATCGATATGCGAGAGGCGGTTCACGCGGCAACGGACGAGGACCGCGTGAACAGTCGACGTCGAGAGACCAAGTCGCGCAGCGATCTGGGCTGGCCCCAGTCGAAGCCGCCAGCGCAGGTTGATGATCTTCTTCTTGACATGCTCGGGCGTCCTGCCTGGGATCCGGTGCGGCTTGCTGGAGCGATCCTGCATCCCAAACTCACCCTCTTCCCGGTAGCGGCCTGCCCATTTCCGGGCAGTGATCGGGGAGACCATGAACATCTTTGCGGCGATCGTGGCCGGATAGCCGTCTTCGACAATCAGCCGAGCTAACCGGAGACGGGCACGAGGAGTGAGAAGAGCGTTCGGATGGGTCATCAATTGGCCTCCGCCGCGGTCTTCGTAAGCGCGCGTCTGGTGAGAAGCATGATGACGAGAGCGATCGCTGTCAGCACCGAAGCGACCCAAACCGGCGCGAGCAGCCCCAGCCCGGTCGCGAGCCCGAGCGCACCAAGCACGGGCCCCGCTGCAGCTCCGATATTCAATGCTGCGGTTGCGTACGAACCGCCCATCGTTGGCGCACCCGATGCTGCATACAGCACACGCGTGATCAGAGTACTGCCGACGCCGAACGACAGGAATCCCTGAACGAGGACGAGGACGATAAGCGCAACGGGATGAGATGCGACCACTGCCAACACGATCCAGCCTGTCAGCAATAGCGGTCCGCCGACTGCGAGCACGAGGCCAGGTCGTTGATCTGATAGTCGTCCTGCGATCGTGACGCCAAGGAACGATCCGATGCCGAACATCACCAGCGCGACGGACACCCACGCTTCGGCCAAGCCCGCGGTCTCGGTCACGATGGGTGCCAGGAAGGTGAATGCCGCAAAGGTCCCTCCGTTGATCAGCGCTCCGAGTGCCATGGCCAGGATGAGCCGCGGCGTCGCCAACTGGCTGAGCTCGACACGGAGCCTTGGTGAGGTCGCGCTAGTCTCGCTCCGACCAACATTGTTCGTGACGCCACGAATGACTCCAACGGCCGCGGGAATACAGAGGATGGCGATCGCCCAGAACGTCGTTCGCCAGCCCAGCGCTGTGCCGAGCAGTGCCCCGGCGGGGACGCCCACGACGGTTGCGATCGTCGTGCCGGAGAGCAGGATCGACAGTGCACGCCCCTTCTGGTTCGCTGGCACGAGGGTAGTGGCCGTGCTCAGTGCTACGGCGAGGAATCCTGCGTTTGCGAGAGCGCTGAGCACCCGGGTGATGAGCAGGAGAGAGAACACTGGTGTCATCGCTCCGATGACGTGGCTTCCCGCGAACACGAGAAGGCAAACGATCAATGTGAGCCGCGGTGGCCAACGGCGAGCGAATGCCGCCATCACTGGCGCGCCGACGACCATACCGACTGCGAATGCGGAGGTCAGCAGGCCCGCAGTGCCGACCGAGACGTCAAGTTCGGTCGCGATCGCGGGGAGCAATCCCGCGAGCATGAATTCTGAAGTGCCCATGACGAAGACCGCCAGGGCAAGCATGTAGAGGGCAAAAGGCATCGAGTACTCCGAGGTGTGAGATCAAGAAATGGTTCTTCTTGTCACCACGGCCAGCGCCCCGGGTACGCCAGACATACGCCCACACAGATCGTGGGCGTCGTAACTAGTGGTTCAAGGGGCTGGCGGTGTGACCGACAACCCCTGACCTGTCTGATTCGGGACTCGACATGCCCCAAACTCTACCATGCCTTCAATGGCAAGCGGTCTGGACAGATACTTCTTGAATCGGCACGGTGTCATTACGGGCGGGGGCCAGAACAACGTCCCTGGACATCACACCTAGAAATGGGCAGTTAGTTGCCCTTCGGCAACTTCCCAGTGGGCGGATAGGCGGACATTCTCCAGCAGCCGGCGATCATGGGTGACCAGCAGCAACGCTCCAGTGTATGCTTCCAGTGCTTCTTCGAGCTGTTCAATGGCGGGCACGTCGAGGTGATTGGTCGGCTCGTCGAGCACCAGCAGGTTCACCCCACGGGCTTGGAGCAATGCCATCGATGCGCGGGTGCGCTCGCCGGGAGACAGCGAATCGACCAATGCAGAGGACTGGTCTGCCTTCAAGCCGAACTTGGCCAGCAGGGTGCGGACCTCGGCAGCGGAGTACTCGGGAACTTCCTTTTCGAAGGCTTCGCCCAACGGCAGATCATCGGGAAGCTGGGTGCGCGCCTGGTCGATTTCGCCGATGCTCACCGAGCTGCCCAGGGAAGCGGTGCCGCTGTGCGGAGCCAGCTTGCCCAGCAGCAGGTTCAGCAAGGTCGACTTGCCTGCTCCATTTGGGCCGGTGATGCCAATTCGGTCCCCGGCATTGACCTGAACCGACACCGGCCCGAACGTGTAATCGCCGTGGGACACCGAGGCTTCGTTGAGCGTGCACATCACCGAGGATCCGCGCGGGGCCGACGCGATGGAGAACTGCAGAACCCATTCCTTTCGCGGTTCGGCCACTTCCTCAAGACGGGCGATGCGCGATTCCATTTGGCGCACCTTGGCTGCCTGCTTCTCCGAGGATTCGGTGTTGGCACGGCGGCGGATCTTGTCGTTGTCCGGCGCCTTGCGCATGGCATTGCGCACGCCTTGCGAGGACCACTCGCGCTGGGTGCGGGCGCGGGAGACGAGATCCGCCTTCTGGCTTTCGAACTGCTCGTAGGCTTCACGCGCGTGGGTCCGCTTGATGGTCCGTTCGGCGAGATACGAGTCGTAGCCGCCTTCATAGGTGGCTACCTGATTCTGGGCCAAGTCCAATTCGATGATGCCGGTGGTGCAACGGGCGAGGAACTCGCGGTCATGCGACACCAGGATCACCGGTGCGCGCAGGGAATTGATGAAGTCCTCCAGATGCTCCAGACCTTCAAGATCAAGATCATTGGTCGGCTCATCGAGCAGCACCACATCGAAGCGGGAGAGCAGCAAGGCCGCCAGGGCAACGCGGGCAACTTGGCCGCCGGACAGGGCAGTCATCTCGGTATCGACCGGGAGGGCGAAGCCGAGCTTGGCCAGCACCTCGGGGATGCGGTCTTCAAGATCCATGGCGCCGGAGGCCATCCAGTGATCGAAGGCGGCACTGTAGGCATCATCTGCGCCCGGCTTGCCGCTGCCCAGTTCTTCGGCGGTCGTCTCCATGGCGGTGGTGGCCGCGGCGCAACCGGTCCGGCGGGCCAAATACGCGGCAATGGTTTCACCTGGAATGCGATCGTGCTCCTGCGGCATCCAGCCGATGAACGCGGAATCCGGGGCAGTGCTCACGGTTCCGGCCTGCGGGGTTGCGGCCCCGGCTAGCAGCGACAGCAACGTGGACTTGCCAGCGCCGTTTGCACCCACCACGCCATAGACATCGCCGGGTGCGGCGGTGAAGTCCAGATTCGAGAAGAGGGTCCGGTGGGCGTGGCCGCCAGATAGGTCCTTGGCCACGAGCGTTGCAGTCATGGTTCCAATTCTAGTTACAGCCATAGGCGGAATATTTCCGCTGTGCCCTAGGCGATACGTCGCAAGAGTATTAGTCTATTAGCATGCATGCAGATAATAAGATTTATGCCCCCGAGCCCTCCTCGGAATTCGTGGAACTTGCCGCGGAAGTCTTCGGCTTGCTTTCCGATGCCACGCGGATCCGGATTGTGCTGCATCTGCGCCGTGCCGGAGAGCTCTCTGTCAACGCGCTCGCAGAGCTCGTCGAGAAGAGTCCCTCGGGGGTTTCCCAGCACCTGGCTCGCCTGCGCATGGCGCGCATGGTGACCACACGCCAGGACGGAACCAAGGTTCTCTACAGCCTTGCCGATGACCATCCGGCGCGCCTGGTCAGCGAAGCGATCAAGCAGGCTGAGCATTCTGTATCCAACGGCCAATTGCCGCTGCATCACGAAGCGCCAAACACCTAGGACTAAAGAAGACAGGGGCGGCCAAGATGCTTTCAGTTCTCAGGGACCAGGCGTACGCCAAGCTCTTCGGCGCGCAGATGATTGCGCTTCTGGGCACTGGCTTGCTCACCGTAGCGCTGGGCCTTTTGGCTTTCGATATCGCCGGCAACGATGCGGGCTTGGTGCTCGGCCTGGCCTTGACCGTCAAGATGGTCGCCTATGTGGCGGTTGCACCATTGGTCAACGCCCTGGTGTCCCATATTCCGCGCAAACCGGTCCTTGTCGGGTCCAATGTCATTCGTGGACTGGTGGCGCTCTGCCTCCCCTTCGCCAGTGAAGCGTGGCAGATCTATGTGCTGATATTTGTCCTGCAATCGGCATCGGCGACCTTTACCCCCGCATTCCAGGCGGTCATTCCCTCCATCCTGCCTGGAGAACGGGAATATACGAAGGCCCTGTCCCTGTCGCGTCTGGCCCATGACATGGAGTCGTTGGCCAGTCCGATGCTGGCGGCCGCGTTGTTGACTGTCACCAGCTACCACAACCTCTTTGCCGGGACCGTGATCGGCTTTGCCGCATCGGCTCTGCTTGTTGCCGCGACCCGGTTCCCGCTGATCCCGCCGCCGCAGAAGACGCTCTTCTTCCATCGCCTCACCGGCGGAACCCGGGCGTTCTGGTCGGCACGCGAACTGCGCAGCCTGATGGCACTGAATCTGGTCGTTGCCGCGGTCTCCGCCATGGTCATCGTCAACACGGTGGTACTGGTGAAGGGGGAGCTGGGCCGTTCGCAGGTGGATGTTGCCTTGCTGCTCGGAGCCTATGGTGCAGGTTCGATGGCGGTGGCACTGGGCATGCCCGGGTTGCTGGAGCGATTCGAGGACAGCACTGTGATGCTCGCCGGCGCCGTAATGATGCCGCTGCTGCTGCTCATTGGTGCTACGGTCATCGGCTGGGCACAGGGAGCCGGGCAATGGGCCGGGCTTCTTGGCTTATGGATGGCTTTGGGTGCGGCGACTGCAAGCATCCTCACGCCCTCGTCCAGGCTATTGCGCCGCAATAGTACAGAGCAGACGCGCCCGGGGGTTTTCGCCGCGCACTTTTCCTTGTCCCATGCCTGCTTCGTGCTGACCTACCCGGTGGCCGGTGTCCTCGGCGCATCAATCGGCTTGTGGGGCGTCGCCGTGGTTTTGGTCGGGATCGGCGCGATCGGCACGGTGCTGGCCCTTGCTTCATGGTGCCCGGTCTTGGATCGCCGTAGCCAGCTTGGGTGAGCTCGGCAGAACGGTCGCTGGCCTAGTCGAAAGCCGGTGGCTGGCCAACCTCCTGCTCGGCGATCGGCAGTCGCGGCGCGGAGTGGGGACTCATGCTGGAATCCTCAACGCCGGCCCTTGACTGCGCGGTACTGGATCTTCACCGCTTCGAGCGAAGCAACTCCAGTACTTGGTCCTGGCTGACTTGGCCAAAATCCTCGTAAAACGCTCCGACGGCAGTAAAGTTATCCGGGGTGAGAAGTTCGCAGATGCCATCGACATGGGGCGCCAATTCAGCAACCGTTTCGGGGGAAGCCACCGGAACTGCCAGCATGACGGAGGCAGGGGACAACTCCTGTACGAGATCCAGCGCGGCCTTCATCGTCGCGCCCGTGGCCATCTCGTCATCGCAGAGCAGCAAGTCGCGCCCGGACAGATCCGGGCAATAGTCCTTGAACCTGTCGGCGAGGGCCAGCAGGTCGGCACCGGTGCCTCGTTCCAGGGATTCGAGCTCGTCCTTGCCGAAATACTGCAGCGCCCGGCGATAAATGGCCTCGTTGATATGGCGGGAGCTGCTGGACCCATACCGGGCGATGGCGCCGAATGCCAGCTCTGGATTGCTGGGCACCCCGAGCTTGCGCACCGCCACGGCGCTCAGGTCGGCGCCGAGCGCCGTGGCGACTTCGTAGGCAATGGGCACCCCGCCGCGCAGCAGGCCCAGCACCGTGTATTCTCCGGCGGGCAGCAGAGTGGACAGCTTCATGCCCAGCGCGGCGCCGGCATGGCTGCGGTTTTCGAACACTGTGCTTCTACCTGTAGCCATGGTTCCAGTCTTGCCCAATGGCGCTCGATTGCAAGGGCATCGGTGGAAACATCCAGCATTTAATGTCCCGTGCGGTGATCAGGTGCTTGAGTCGACAGTTTGCAAAGTCGACGCAAGGGGCATTGCGGGCCGACACTGGAGCTGCAGTATTTGGGGTTCCACGCGATCCTTAGGGCCCCGGCTGCTGCAGGAGGCCGAGAAGTGTCCTGGTGCGCCGGTATTTCTCGGCCAGCCGCTGCCGGGTAACCGGGTCCAGTTGGCTGGTGCGTTCAGGGTCGGTGTTGTCGGCCAGATCCGCCTGCTTGACCAGCAAGGCCAGCGAGTTGCCGCGTACTTTTGCGCAATACTCTTCCAGGCTCTGCCCTGGACGCTTGCTCAGCAGCTCGACCGCCTCGATGACTGTTTCGGGAATGCCTGAGTTGCGCAGATCCTCCGCGCTCACCTCGCAATCCTCGATCACGTCATGCAGCCACGCGGCCGCGATGGCCTCCGGCGAACCGCCAAGAGCGCGGGCATGGCCGGCCACTCGTGCCGGATGCCCGATATACGCAGCGCCAAGCTTATCGACCTGGCCTTCGTGGGCGCGGACAGCGATCGCCTTGGCCAATTCAACCAGCGATTTTTGCTCGTCCATGTTCCGCCTCACTGATCGGCTGTTGCTGATTTACAGCTTACGCGTGGCGGGAGGCGGGTTGGCAGGATTTGGCCTGCCAGGCTACGACACTGAACACGTCGTTCCACAGAATCCACTAATGTGTCATTGACTGTAGTGTGTGGCACACAGTAATGTAGTGGACATGGAAGAGTTCGAGACCCAGCTGCAAGAGCTGCGACGCGGCACCGTAGTACTGGCCTGCCTGCAGCTGCTGCGCGGCGCCGGGTATGGCTACAGCCTGCTGGAGCAGCTTGGCGATCATGGTTTCTACACTGACGCCAACACCCTGTATCCGCTGCTGCGTCGTTTGGAGAAGCAGGGGTACCTCACCAGCGAGTGGAACACCGAGGAGGCGCGGCCACGCAAGTTCTACCGGACCTCGCTCGACGGCATCCGTCTCGCTGACGCGTTGACCACCGAATGGCGATCCCTGACCACGGCGATCGCCTCGCTCACCAAAGAGGAGCACTGACATGACTGCCACCTTGACCGAACGCTACATCTCGGCCACCATCCGGAGCCTGAAACCCGAACTGCAGGACGACGTCCGCGCCGAGCTCGAAGCCTTGATTGCCGACGCGATCGAGGCGCGCACGGACCAGGGTGAGGCCGCGGACGAGGCTGAACGCGAAGTCCTGTCCGAGCTGGGCGATCCCGGCCTGCTTGCCGCCGGCTACGCGGACCGGCCGCTGCACCTGATCGGTCCGAAGTACTACCTGACCTGGTGGCGGCTGCTGAAGCTGCTGTTGTGGATCGTACCGGTCTGCGTGGTCGGCGCGGTGCTGCTGGGCCAGCTGCTCTCCGGAGCTGAGGTCGGCGAGAGCCTCGTCCAGGCGCTGGCCATCGGGCTGCAGGTGGCCGTGCATCTGGTCTTCTGGACCACGCTGGTCTTCGTCGTGCTCGAGCGCACCGGCGCGGACACCGGCATGAAGTGGGATGTCGACCAGCTGCCTGAGGTCCAGGAGGATGGCGCCGGACGCAGCGAGCTGATCGCCTCGCTGGTGTTCCTGGCCATCGCCGCCGTGGCGGTCGTGTGGGATGCGGTGCGCGGATTCTTCCCGACCGGCGGCGAGCCGATCGCGATCCTCAATCCGGGACTGTGGCCGTGGTGGATCGGCGCGCTGTTCGGCCTGATGGTGCTTGAAGCAGTCTTCGCTTTCGCGCTTTATGCCCAGCGCCGCTGGACTACCGCGCTGGCAGCGCTGAACACCGTGCTTGCCCTGCTCTTCGCGGCCTGGGTGCTGGTCCTGCTGCTGGGCGGCGAGCTGGTGAACCCCGAGTTCCTCTCGTTCATCGCCCAGGCCGGAGGCGAGGAATTCGCTTCCGGGAACGCGGATGCCGCAGGCAACGGGGGAGTCTTCCGGATCCTGGCGGTGCTGCTCGGATTCGGGATCGCCATCGGGGTCGGTTGGGACATCGCCGATGGCTGGCGCAAGGCGGTGCGCGAACGGCGCGTTGCCCGGGTCTGAATTCCTTGGAAGAACGAAACCAGAAAAAGAAGAATCCCGGGGCATCGGTGAAGAAAATCGCTGATGCCCCGGGATTCTTGTGCTGCAGCTCAGGGAAGCTGCCAAGCTCTGGGTCTAGAAGAGCTGGTCTGGCTTAGAGCTGGTTGCCCAGCTTGAAGCCCTTGGATGCCTGGCCGTGGTACGAGCCGTCCTCGTCACCGGCACGGGTGTAGGAGAAGCCGTCGGCGCCGATCGTGACTTCCAGTTCGGAGTCGTCGGTGCGCTCGACGATTTCCTGCACGTTGCCATCCAGGTCCAGGACTTTGGAGGCTTCGGTGTACCACGAAGGCACAACCGGGTTGCCCCACCAGTCGCGGCGCTGGTTGTCGTGCACGTTCCAGGTGATGGTCGGGTTGTCCGGATCACCGGTGTAGTAGTCCTGGGTGTAGATCTCGATGCGGTGGTCATCTGGATCCAGGATGTACAGGTAGAACGCGTTGGACACGCCGTGGCGGCCTGGGCCGCGCTCGATGCGGTCCGAGATGCGCAGTGCGCCCATCTTGTCGCAGATCTGGATGATGTTGTGCTTCTCGTGGGTGGAGAAGGCCACGTGGTGCAGGCGCGGGCCGTTGCCGCCGGTCAGGGCGGTGTCATGCACGGTGCCCTTGCGGTGCATCCAGGCTGCGTAGGTGGTGCCTTCGTCGTCCTGGATGTCCTCGGTGACGCGGAAGCCCAGGTCCTCCAGGTACTTGCGGCCGCGCGGCACGTCCGGGGTCACCTGGTTGAAGTGGTCCAGGCGGACCAGCTCGCCGGCCGAGTACAGGTCGTAGCGCATGTGCAGGCGCTCGACGTGGGTGGTCTCGAAGAAGAACTCGTAGGGGAAGCCCAGTGGATCCTCGACGCGCACGGCATCGCCGATGCCCTTGACGAAGCCTTCCTTGCGGCGCTCGGTGCGGCAGCCCAGTTCCTTGTAGTAGGCCTCGGCCTTGTCCACGTCTTCGGTGGAACGCACGCGGAAGGCCATCGCCTTCAGCGCGGCCACTGGGCCCTTGGTCAGCACCAGGTTGTGGTGGATGAATTCCTCGAAGGAACGCAGGTAGATCTGGTTCTCGTCCTCGTAGGACACGTGCAGGCCCAGCACGTCGACGTAGAAGTTGCGCGAGCGCTCAAGGTCGGTGACGACCAGTTCGGCGTAAGCGCAGCGCAGGATATCCGGCGCTGGCACCGAAGGGGTTGGGATCGGGTTTGCGATCTCTTTGCTCATGATGTGCTCCTTTGCAAGCAAAAAATTTAGTGGTGGGAAGCTGGTGCTTCCTAGACGCCGAACTTCGGGGAGTGCGCTTCGTTCAGGGTGATCTGGATGGACTGCTGGGTGGTGTAGAAGTCCACCGAGCGGTAGCCGCCCTCGCGGCCCAGGCCCGAAGCCTTCACGCCGCCGAATGGGGTGCGCAGGTCGCGGACGTTGTTCGAGTTCAGCCACACCATGCCCGAGTCGATCTGGTGCGCGAAGTTGTGCGCGCGCTTCAGGTTCGAGGTCCAGACGTAGGCGGCCAGGCCGTACTTGGTGTTGTTGGCCAGCTCCAGCGCTTCCTCGTCGGTGTCGAACGGGGTGATGGCAACGACCGGGCCGAAGATCTCGTCCTGGAAGATCTGCGCATCCGGTGCGACATCGGCGAACACGGTCGGGGCGACGTAGTTGCCCTCATTCTCGAAGCCTTCGGCGCGGCCGCCGCCGGCCAGCAGCCGGCCTTCGTTCTTGCCGATCTCGATGTAGCTCATGACCTTGTCGAAGTGGTTCGGGTGGACCAGCGATCCGACCTCGGTCTTCGGGTCGCTCGGCAGGCCGACGCGGATGTTCTTGGCGCGCTCGGCAAACTTGGCAACGAAATCATCGTAGATGTCGCGCTGGACCAGGACGCGGGAACCGGCGGTGCAACGCTCGCCGTTCAGCGAGAACACGCCGAAGACGGTGGCGTCCAATGCGGCTTCCAGGTCGGCGTCGGCGAAGACGACGGCCGGGGACTTGCCGCCCAGCTCCAGCGAGAGGCCCTTGAAGAATGGGGCGGCCGCGGTGGAGATGGTGGCGCCGGTCGAGGAGTCGCCGGTGAAGGAGACCAGCGGGACGTCCGGGTGCTTGACCAGGTAGTCGCCGGCCACGCCGCCGGAGCCGAAGATCAGGTTGAAGACGCCCTCTGGCAGGCCGGCTTCGCGGAAGATCTCTGGCCACAGGGTGGCGGACAGCGGGGTGTAGCTGGCAGGCTTCAGGACCACGGAGTTGCCGGTGGCGATGGCCGGGGCCAGCTTCCAGGATTCCTGCATGAACGGGACGTTCCATGGGGTGATCAGCGCGGCGACGCCGATCGGCTTGCGGTTCACGTAGTTCATCTGGCGGCCCGGGACGCGGAAGGTGTTGTCCACCTGGGCGACGATCAGGTCGGCGAAGAAGCGGAAGTTCTCGGCGGCGCGGCGTGCCTGGCCCTTGGCCTGGGTGATCGGCAGGCCTGAGTCGTAGGACTCGAGCAGCGAGAGCTCCTCATCGCGGGACTCGACGATGTCGGCGATCTTGTGCAGCACGCGGGAACGCTCGCGCGGCAGCATCTTGGACCATGGGCCTTCCTTGAAGGCCTTGCTTGCGGCGGCGACGGCCAGGTCCACGTCCTCTGGCTGTGCCGAGGCGACGGTGGCGTAGTTGGTGTTGGTGACCGGTTCCTGCACGTCGAAAGTTGCTCCGCCGATGGAGTCAACGAATTCGCCGTTGATGTAGTGCTGCAGGTGGGTTGGGAGATTTTCCGGTACGAAGTGCTTGCTCATGGCAGTTCCTTTCGTGCGTTGTCCCGGTGTTTTCACCGGATGGCTTTGGGCAAAACTATGGGTAGTGCAGGGGCTGCCGGCTAGATGGCGCTCGGTGCCATGCCGGCGGCCTTGAGGTAGGCGTTCAGGGTGCGGGCGCGGTGCTCGCGCGCCGCGGCCTCGATCTGCGCCGGGGTGGCGTGATCGGCAATCAGATCCAGCAGCTTCTCGTGTTCCTCAACCGAGGCGCGGGCCCGGTTCGGGATGTGTGTGAAGGAGCTCGCACGCATCGCCGCCAGCCGCCGCCATCCGCGCTGGACCAGGTCCAGGATGTGCGGGTTGGGGCACTGGCCGTAGAGCAGCTGGTGGAATTCGGTGTTCATTCGGGTGAAGGACACCGGGTCGAAATCCTCCAGGCATTGGCGCATCTTCTCGTTCAGCGCCCGCGCCTTGGCCAGCCACTTGGCGTCCATGGCATCGGCGGCCAGCGCGGTGGCGGCCGGCTCGATGACCATCAGCGTCTGCATGGTGTGCAGGTAGAGCGTGGAATCCACATGGGCCACCGTCGCCCCGACGTTTCGGGTGAAGTGGACCAGCCCTTCGGCCTCCAGCCGGCGGATCGCCTCGCGCACCGGAACCACGGAGCAGCCCAGCTCATCGGCAATGGTGCCCAGCACCAGCCGGTAGCCGGGGGAGTATGCCCCGTTGACGATGCGCTCGGAGACCAGCTGGTAGGCTGCCTCGGACTTGGAAGCAGTCATTACAGCGACCATGAGTCCAGATCCGGGCTGCCTGCGTCCTTCCAGGCGTTGTACTTGGCCTTCCACTCGGCGTTCATCGGGAACAAGCCCTCGATGCCGTGGCCTCGCTTGACCATGGCGAAGATGAATTCGTCATTGGACTCGGTCACCGCTGCCTCGGCGGCCACCTCGGCCACCATGGCTGGCGGGATGACCACGATGCCATCGGAGTCGGCCACGATCACGTCGCCCGGCTGCACGGACACGCCGCCGCAGGCCACGGTGATGTCCTTGTCCCAGGCCACGTGCTTGCGGCCGAGCACTGCCGGGTGGGCGCCGTTGTAGAAGACCGGGATCTGAAGGTTGGATACCGCGTCCAGGTCGCGCACGCCGCCATCGGAGATGATGCCAGCGGCACCGAGCTGCTGGGAACGCAGGGCCAGGATGTCGCCCAGGGTGGCCGAACCCGTCTCGCCGCGGGCTTCCATGACCAGGATTTCGCCGTCCTTGAGCGAGTCGATGGACTGCTTCTGCATGTTGTAGCCGCCGCCGTGGGCCTTGAACAGGTCCTCGCGGTTCGGGATGTAGCGCAGGGTGCGGGCGGTGCCGATCACGCGCTGCATGCCCTTGGTGGCACCGGGAACCTCGATGTTCACGTTGTTCAACCCGCGCTTGCGCAGGGTGGCGGACAGGGTGGCGGTGGCGACCGAGGCCAGCTGCTCGCGGACCTTGTCGGTCAGCACCGACTTGCCGGTAATCAGGGGTTCCATGCCGGCGCTCTCGCGATCGCCGTAGGCGTCTTCCTTGTCCTTGTCGGTGACCTTTGGCTGGTTGCCGAATGCGGCGAAGGCTTCGGTGCCCTCGGTGGCGGTGGTCTTCAGCTTGCCGGTGGATGCTCCGGAAACCAGGTCGGTGACCTCGACCTCGACGACGTCGCCCGGGAAGAAGACAGTGGAGCCGGCCGGGGTGCCGGTGAGGATGATATCGCCTGGCTGCAGGGTCATCTGCTGGGACAGGTCGGCGACGATGGTGGCGAGGGAGAAGAGCAGTTCGGAGGTGTCGGCATCCTGGGCGAGCTGGCCGTTGACCCAGGTCTGCACGCGCAGCTTGGCAGGATCCAGGGTGGAAGCATCCAGCGCGTTGGGGCCGACCGGGGTGTAGCCGTCGCCGGACTTCGAGCGGATGTTCGAGCCCTTGTCCGCGTACTTCATGTCGTGCACGCCCAGGTCGTTCGATGCGGTGACCTGTCCGACGTAGCTCCAGGCGTCCTCAACCGAGACGCGGCGGGCGGCCTTGCCGATGATCAGTGCGATTTCGCCCTCGAATGCGAGCAGCTCGGTGCCGGCAGGGCGTTCCACGGTGGAACCGCTGGCGGCCAGCGAGCTGGTGGCCTTCATGAAGTAGCTGGGGAATTTCGGGGTGCGTCCACGCTGCGCCGCACGCGAGGAGTAGCTCAGGTGTACGGCCAGGATCTTGCCTGCCTGCGCGAAGGTCTCTTCGGTTACTGGGACAATATTGCTCACCGTTGATCGGCCTGCTTTCGTCGAACATCATCTCGTACATCAAATCGTATACGATTAGTGTGCTCGCAATCTCAAACGCTGTCAAGCCGGAAGCGGAAATCATTCAGCCAGATGGCATCGAAGGCCGGAAATTCCTCGGAATCACGCGAAATTTGGCGGCGCCGAGAGTTTTCCAGAATCGTCGAAATCTGGGCATCAGATCGAATGTACGATAGCGCACAATTGCCGACGGGAATGCCTTGCGGAGGGCAGGAGCCGGCGGATCTGATATTCCGCTAGAGACCCGTATAGGTTGAAAACCGCGTTAAAAACGGCGTTGGCCGGAGAGAATTCCCCGGCCAACGCTTCGTGCTATTCAGTTACTCAACTGGCAGTGCAGACCGTGGCCTAGACACGAATGGCATCCACGATCTTCACACGTGCTGCCACCAGCGCTGGGAGCACGCCGGTGAGGGCACCCACCGCTACGGAGACTCCCATGCCCAGCAGTGCGGCATCGAGCGGGAAGGGCGGCATCTGGTCCAGCTCGGTAGCGAGCACCATGTTCAGCAGGCTCTCATAGGAAACCAGGGCTACCGAGATCAGCACGCCCAGGCCGCCGGCCACCGCGGTGGCTACCACGCTCTCCATCATGACCGAGAAGAAAACCCGGCCGGTGGTGGCGCCGAAGCTGCGGCGGATGCCAACTTCGCGGATGCGTTGCTTCATGGTCACCATGGAAACATTCAGCAGGCTCAGCGAACCAAGCAGCAAGATGATCACAGCAATGCCGGAAACCACCAATGTCAACTGCTTCAGGCTTTCATCAGCACCCCACATCAGGTAATCCTCGCGATGGGAATCGACGGTATAGCCCGGAAGCTCGGCCTGCATCTGCTGGCCAAAGTGCATGGCCAGCTCCTCGGATCCCTCGATAGGCACCCACATCTTGTAGGACACCTCATTCAGCGGGGCGCGCTCCGAAAACCAGTGCTCATAGGTGGCCGGCAGCATCCACAGCTGGCCGGACATCCCGAAGGTTCGGGAACTGGCGGTGCCGATGACCGTGACAGACACGGCGTTGCCGTTGCTCACCAAGTCGACGGCGAGCGGCAGGCGCTGGCCTTCCAATCCCAATTCCCTCATGATGTTCTGGTCAACCACCACGGCGGGTGACAGATTTTGCGCATCCTCGGATTCCAGCCAGCGGCCCTGGCTCATGACCAGTCGGTGCATCGGGGCGTAGTCCGGTTCGACAACCAGGGTTTCCGCGTCCAGGGCAACGCCCTGGGATACAACCTGTTGGCCGTAGCTGCGGCCGATCATCGTGGTGTAGTCGATCTTGAATCGCGCGCTGGTCTTCTCGAAAGCCTGCGCCGCCGAATCATCGCCCTGCGGACCCCCATCCGAGCGTGCATCGAAGGCATAGGTGGTGATCATTGCGGGACGGCCGTCGCGTTCAAGGGTTTCGGTCATCATCTGCCGGGCCATGCCGGCGCCGGCCAGGGCGGTGGTCAGTGATGCCACGGCAACGGTCACGCCGATCAAGGAGAGCAGCACCCGCAATTTGTGGATGCGCAGTTCCTGCCATGCCTCCAGCAATGCTGCGGCAAATCCGGTGGCCAGGCGTGCAAGGGCGTTCAAGGCACCACCACCTCACTGAGCGGATGCAGCCGCCCTGAATCGAGGCGGAACTGCTCGCGCGCCAGGGCTGCCACGTTGCTGTCGTGCGTGATGGTGATCAGGGCCGCGCCCGAATCAACCGTGGCGGAATCCAGCAAGTCCATGACGGCACGTCCAGTGCTGACGTCCAATGCGCCGGTGGGCTCATCGGCGAGCACCACGCGAGGGCGCCGCACCAGCGCGCGGGCAATCGCCACGCGCTGCTGCTCGCCACCCGAGAGGGTCTGCGGCATGGAATCCAGGCGTCCGCCCAGTCCCACGCGTTCCAGTGCCTCGGTGGCCAGCTTGCGCCGATTCCAGAAATCGCGGCCGCTGGCATACATCAGCGGAGCCATGACATTCTCCAGCGCAGTGCGTCCGGGCAGGAGGTTGAACTGCTGGAAGACGAACCCGAGGTCGCGGCCGCGGGCATGAGCAGCCTGCTTGGCGCTCAGCCGGGCGGCATCCTTGCCGCGCCACAGCAGGCTGCCGCTGGTCGGACGATCAAGCAGGCCCAGGATGTTCAGCAACGTGGACTTCCCGGTGCCCGAACGTCCGACGATTGCTATGTGGTCTCCCTCGGATACGGTGAGATCAATCCCGTTGAGGATATGCAGCTCGCTGTCATCGGGCAGCCGGACGCTGCGCGTGACGTCCTCGAGCTTCAGCAATGGCTCACCACTCATCTGGGTAGGGCTCCATCTGCATCATTTCACCTGGCGCCGGGGTGGATCCCGGGACGAACCGAAGGATTTCGGTCTCGTCCTTCAGCCCGGAAACCACCTCGATGATCTTTCCATCGGTCACGCCCAGCTCTACTTCGGTGCGGATTTCCTTGCCGTTCTCATCCAGCTTCCACACCGCGCCCTGGCCAACCAAGCCGCGGACTGCCGATACCGGTACGGTCACTGCATCCTCAACGGTGCCAGCATCGATTTCCATGTTCATGCTCAGCCCATCAAAGACCACGACGTCAGCTGGAACAGCACAAGAAATCTCGCTGCTTGAAGAGCTCTCCGGGGATTCCCCGGTGGCCATTGGATCCATGGACGATTCCATATCCTGGTCCTGCGTGCTGGCGTTGGATTTCTTCGACGCGCTGTCCCCGACAGACAGATCCTTGCACGTGAAGGGCTCCGGCCCGCCGTCAATAGTGATCGTTGCTTCGAGGGTTTCGTCCATCAGGCGGTAGCGATCCAGCGGATCGATCGAACCGGCCGCCAGGAATTCCTGCGGCTGGATGGAGCCGAGGCCCGTGCCCTTGGTGACGTCATCGCCAATCTCGATCTGGAAAGCGCCTACCTTGCCAGTGGCCGATGCGTAGACATCGTGGTACTTCACGACGGGAGCAGTTTCCAGGGGCAGCTCTTCGCCTTCGGAACCTTCGGAGTCCGAGTCGCTGGCTTCAGCGACTTCAGGCTGGGACTCTGTGCGGACTTGGAAGATACGGTCGCCAAGGGAGACATTGTCACCCGGTTTGACGAAGGCCCAGTTGACGACGCCGTCCACGGGAGCGTTCAGCTCTTTGGAATCGGTGAGCTTGATGGTTCCGGGGATGGTCAGCTTGTTCTCGACCGTTGCTTTTTCGGCAATAACGGTCTCGGCCGGGATTTCTCCGGTGGGGAACAGGTCGTCGTCGGCGGCGGAAGTACCGCCGGCAAACGCGAGCTTCACGAGGCTGACGGCGATCAAGGCGCCGATGACCAGCCAGGCAGCGGGAAGGAAAACGCGGCGGAACGCGCGGCGTTGGCTCATAGAGTTGCTCTTTTCACCATACAAAAATTACCCGAGCCAACTGCAACCTCCAAGCCTAATCAAGAGAAACGCGTAACCTTTATCAGATTGAGATGTATTTTTACTTTGCTAGTCAGACTCGCTAGTCAAGTTACTGATCGAAGGGTGCATTTGAGTTCGTTGCGCGCGAGGCGCCCTGTGCGGAGCGCCGTGGCGTCGATTGCCATGGGGCCTCCAAAGGCGATTGGCACGCTGAACTCCCAGCCTTCCTCCTGGCGCAGCAGGGATCACGGAACAGGTGACGCTGGGAGCCCTGCGCGCAGCGGAACCGGACGTGGCCCCGCGGTATGGCGTGCACCGTTAAATGGGGTCGATCTGGATGTCCCGACCGCGCGATTCCGGTGTTCGCACAGTGCCAGGATCGAGAATAGCGGGGATGACAAGACGGTTTAATCCACAGAGGAAGAAGTGCATCATTTGCTTCATTCTGTGCCAAAATTATTTCCCTCTAACTGCTGGTAAAAATCGGGATCCCGGCGTAGGATGTCGGCATATCGTTGTCTTGAATTGGGGGATTTAAAGACGAATTGAACCACTCGCATTCATTTCGCATCTTTAGATGCATTGGGGAACTTATCCTGAGCAGTTGAGCCACATGGGGTGGCTGCATCTTAGGCCAGGCTTTTATTATCTGAGGTCAGAGCCTTACTACCGCTCGCTCTTTTTCGGGTGGATCGCACTTACACGCCGCGCGATCCACTCTGGACATTCTTGTATGGGGGAGAAATGTCTAGGCATCAAAGGCGTGGCACTTTTGTGCCAAATTCGCGCCGCAAAACCTTTTTAAAAGGATCCTTAAAGCCATTTTTGGCGATAATTTCGTCAATTTCCTTGTGTTTTGTCATGACCATTCCGGGCATGGCAGTTGCCGCCGAAACTTCTGTTGGGGAAGAAACCGCGGCCACACAGCCGGCAACTGAATCGGAGGACTCCGCATCCGCCGTGGACACGAAGTCCACAGAGGAAGCAGCGATCGAAGCTGAGGAATCTTCAGAGGCAACCACGGCGGAGGAATCGCCAGCTGCTGAAGCAGAAAATCGTACCAAGGCATCGGCTCCTGACAAAGATGCAGTAGCCGAACCCGAGCCGGCCCGGGCACCTGCACCAGAATCTGAGAAGCCAGACCAGCCAAAATCAGCGGAAACCACGAAACCAGCACCTAAATCCGAACGTGTGGAATCGGTGGCACCCAAGCAGGAAAAGAAGCTGAAGGACACGGCTTCGCCGCAACTTGCGCAGCCGAAGGCCGAAGTTTCGGAATCGGAAGAGTCTGCCGAGTCTTCGGCAGCGGCCCGCGAGCCGCTTGCTGCCGCGGCCCTAGAGCGAGGGGAACCGGTAACCTGCGAGTACAACGCAGGCGAGGGTTCGGTCGACACCTTCATGCAGAAGTCAGACGAGATGCCGGACTATGCCAACGGCAACGTGCACGACGGCCTCTATGAAGGCGGCGTCGTGCACCAGCGCGTGGAGATGACCCTGCCAGCAGCCGAGAATGAGCTGGTCATCAAGTACCAGGTCAAGCAGGCCGGCAAGTGGGCCTACGACTATCTGCTCAACCAATCCGCTACGGGGGCCGAGATCACGGGCTGGACCGTTGTCGAGGGGAGCGGGGATGACCGCGTCGACACCGTCTATATCACGCTGTGGGTCGACGGAACCGAAGGCGAAGAATCAGACGTCACTCTGCTCTTCGATGCGCATATCGCCTCCGAACTGGATCACGGGCCGGGCACTGGCGCTTCGTCGATCAACGGGTCGCCGTATCACGTCGTGATTTCATCGCTGAATTGCAAGTCCGTTGGCCAACGCGACAACCAGATTCAGGCAGGTGCGGTCCAAGCGGGCTTCGTGACCATCATCAAGGACGCAGTACCTGCCGACGGCACGGACTTCGCGTTCACGCTCGCTGAGGACCGCTTCGGCGACTCGACGTCATTCAACCTCGATGACAGCGCGGATTCAGATACAGGTGCGGACCTGCCAAGCAGCGTCACCTACACCGTGGCTCCGTCCACGGTAACCGTTACAGAGAACAGCCTGCCAGCGGGATGGACTCTGTCTGATATCACCTGCACCGGTGCCGCCGCAATTCGCAGCGGGACTTCCATCACCTTCGAGTTGGTCGACAATGATGAAGTCACTTGTACTTTCACCAATACGAAGACCACCTATGAGGAGCTCACGCTCCAAAAGGATGTCCAGGCTTCCTATGACCGCGACTACGACTGGGATCTGGTCAAGTCCCTGGCCGAAGGCCAGGAAGCCACGGTAAAGGCGACGGCCACCGGAGTGGAGGTCGACTACAACGTGGTCGCCACCGCCAGCGAGGCCCAGGACAGCAACTTCGAGTTGTCCGGCACCATCACCGTGAACAACCCGAATGATACGGCGATGACAGGGGTTTCCCTGGTCGACCAGCTCGACGGCGCCAACTGCGTCATTTCCGCTGGCGGATCGCCGATCACCAACCCGCTGACCATGCAGCCAGGCGAGACGTCCTTCACTTATGAATGCGACCTGCCCGAGGGAACCAGCGCTAGCAGCGCCGGCACCAACACGGTCACGGCAACCTGGGACGCGGAGGACTACTACGGCACCGATGGCCAGGCCAGCGCCTCGGCCGGCTACGACTTCGCGGAGGTTTCGCCAACGGTGACGGATGACGAAGTAACTGTCACCGATAGCGAATTCGACCTGTCGGGCATCGAGGGCGGCAACACGGTCACGGTAGCTGACAGTCCGAAGACCTTCGCCTACACCATCGAATGGGATGGCGTGCTCGGCCAATGCACCGACTACAAGAACATCGCCAGCCTCGCCACGGATGACGGGGAAACACTGACCGATGATGCCACGGTGGAAATCTGTATCGGCCAGGACCTGAGCATCGAGAAGCTGGTCGTCTCCAGCTTCAACCGCAGCTACGACTGGAGCATCGTCAAGAATGCCCTGGGCGAGCAGCCGTTCACCGCGGATCCTGAAACCGGCGAATTCACCGCCGAGTACTCGGTCACCGTCACTCCCGAAAGCTACACGGACAGCGACTGGGCCATGAGCGGAACCATCACCGTAACCAACCCCAACGACTGGCAATCGGTTGACGTGACCGTCACCGACCAGGTCGATGTGGGCGGGGGAGCCACCTGCCAGGTCGTCGGCATTGTCGACGACCCGGACACGACGGACGCCGATCCGGCCGCTCCGGGCTTCCAGGCGACTCTGGATGCCTCCGAAACGCTGACCTTCACCTACAGCTGCACCTTTGAATCGCAGCCGAACTATGAAGGCAGCAATACCGCCGAGGTCACCTGGTCAGCCAGCGAAGCGTCCACCGCATCATCCAGCGCCACCAAGGTGGTTGACGTCGATGCGGACGACTGGACGCAGACACCGCTGAACGAGACCGTGACCGTCACCGATCCGCTGCATGAATTCGATCCGGCCTGGACCATCAGCTACTCCGATGGCCCGCAGACCAGGACCTATTCATACACCTGGACCGTGGACGAAGCAGGCACGTGCCAGAGCTTCATGAACACCGCCACGATCACCGGCAGCAACCAGCTGGTCAAGAGCGATGACGCCGAGGTCGAGGCATGCCGCCAGGCAGGCCTGACCGTTACCAAGGACGTGACGGCCAGTTATGACCGCACCTACCTGTGGAGCATCGACAAGCAGCTGGCCGAAGGCCAGCGTCCAGATGTCGTGGTCGAGGAAGACGGAACAGCTACCGTCGATTACACGTTGCTGGTGGACAACACCGGCTATGAGGATTCCGGGCAGCAGCTTTCCGGATCCATTACCGTGAATAATCCCAACGACTTCGAAGATCTCGAAGTGACGATCAGCGACGAGAACATCCTCTCGGCCGCCTGCACCATCGTGGCCGAGGACTCGAATCCGGGCATGGCGGGCATGCAGCAAGTGGTGCCGCGCGGCGACTCGATCACCGTGGACTACACCTGCGATGCATCGGCCGTTGCCGAGGCCGACTACACCGGACACACCAATACGGCGATTGTCACCTGGGGCGACGGGCTGCAGGCCGAAAGCCAGCCGGTGCCCATCGAATTCACCCTCGATGAGACCACCGATGCAACCGTTGACGTCTGGGATGACCAGGCTGATCCATCCGGCGACCCGGTACTGCTGGGCACGGTGAACTACGCCGACGCTCCAAAGAGCTTCAGCTACCAGATCACCTATGAAGTGCCACGCGATGAATGCCTGGTCTTCACGAACACCGCCTGGGTGGATCTGACTGGCGAGGACATCGAGGACTCGCAGGACGTGTCCATCTGCGACCAGAAGAATCTGGTCATCACGAAGGACGTGGACGCCAGCTACGAACGCGACTACGACTGGTCGCTGGAGAAGCAGGTGGACCAGAGCGAGTTCACCGTCGCCGGCGACGGCACGGTCACCGCGCACTACACGGTCGTGGCCACCGCCGGCCCGGCGCAGGACAGCGCGAAGCAGGTGTCAGGAACCATCACCATCAGCAACCCGAATACGCAAGTCGGGGAACTGACGGCCACGGTCGCCGACGTGCTCTCCATCCCTTCAGCCACCTGCACCATCGGCGGCACCGACGCGGATGAGAATGCGGACGGTTTCCAGGTCGTGCTGGCGGACGGGGAAAGCATCACGCTCGACTACGACTGCCAGGTGCCAGCCGGCACCGACATCACCGCGCAGTACACGAATACCGCAACGGTGAGCTGGGGCCAGGAACGCCAGGCCGAAACGGAAGTCGGCTTCGGCTTCGAGCAATCGAAGCTGACCGACGGCGAAGTCGCCATCACCGATGACCAGACCGTCGAGGGCCAGGAAGTCGTGCTCGGCACCGCCACCGCCGAGGAATCGCCGAAGGCCTTCGAATACGACCTGGAACTGCAGGGCGTCGCCGGAACCTGCACCGAGTACACCAACACCGCGGTGCTCGACGAGGCCACCGGCGAGGGCGAAGAGAACACGGACTCGGCCAGCACCACGGTGTGCGCCGGCGCGGATCTTGATATCGCGAAGAACGTCGTGACCTCCTTCGACCGCTCCTACCTCTGGTCGCTGGACAAGGAACTGCTCTCCGGCCAGCCGCTGGCAGCCAACCCGAATACCGGCGAGGTCACCGCGAACTACCGGATCACCGTGACCCCCGAGGGCCACGAGGACGGCAACTGGGCGATGAGCGGAGAAATCACGCTCAGCAACCCGAATGACTGGCAGGATGCGCCGGTTACGGTGCAGGACTTCGCCGATGTCGGCGGGGACGTGGCCTGCACGATCACCGGGGTGCGCGGTGAAGCGGTGGCGGACATGTCCGCCGAGCAAGCCGGCTTCCAGACGGTGATCCCGGCAGGGGCCGAATGGGTGATGACCTACTCGTGCACCTTCGAATCCCAGCCTGACTACGACGGCAGCAATACCGCCACCGTGGATTGGGATGCCCAGGCGCTGAGCACGGTCAACAGCCAGGACTCGGATACCGTGGAGATCTCGGAAGCCGACTGGACCCAGACGCCGCTGAATGACACGGTAACCATCACCGACAGCGCCCACGAGTTCGATCCGCCATGGATCGTGGACGTCTCCGATGGGCCGCAAAGCCGGGACTACTCGGTGACGTGGACCGTGGACGAGGCAGGCACCTGCCAGGTCTTCGAGAACGTCGCCACGCTCACCGGAGATGACGGCTTCACCGCGACGGACAATGCGCTCGCCGAGGCCTGCCGCGAGGCGGCCCTGGAAATCAGCAAGACCGTTGACGCCAATTATGACCGCACCTACCAGTGGCAGATCGAGAAGTCGCTGGCCGAAGGCCAGGACGAGAAGATCACCACCGACCCGGCGGCCAGCGAGCCGGTGGACTATGTGGTCAGGGTCGAGAACACCGGGCACGAGGATTCGGGATGGGTGCTGGAAGGGAAGATCACCATCACCAACCCGAACCAGTACACGGGTATCGATGCCACCATCCAGGACGTGGTCGATCTGGAGGGCATCACCTGCACCACCTCGGAATCGCTGGTGAGCATCCCGGCCAACGGGACCATCATCGTCGGCTACAGCTGCGATGTCTCGGCAGGAGTCGACCCCGGCTACTACAGCGGCGGCACCAACACCGCGACGGTCAGCTGGGGCGATGACCGGGCATCGAGCACGCAGGTGCCGATCGAGTTCGCCCTTGACACGGAAATCGACCGCGAGGTCGAGATCTGGGATGACCAGACGAATCCCGAGGAGCCGGTGCTGCTTGGCACCGTGGACATCGACGATTCGCCGGTGCTCATCGAATACCAGCTGGAGCATGATGCTCCCGCCGGCGAATGCATGAGCTACACGAACACCGCCTGGGTTGATATCGATGCGGGTGAGGATCCGCGGGATGACGCGACCGTGCAGCTGTGCGGCCTGCTCGACCTGATGCTCACCAAGGACGCCGAAGCCAGCTTCGACCGGACCTACTTCTGGGATCTTGAGAAGAAGGCCGACCGCACCGAGGTCACCGTGGCCGAAGACGGCACCGCCGACTTCTCCTACACGGTATCGGCCATTCCGGATGGTTCGGAGGATTCCGGGCATGAAGTGCACGGCATGATCGTGCTGGTGAATCCGAACCGCTTCGCATCGGCCTCGACGGTGGCCACCATCACCGACGAGATCAGCATCGAAGGGGTGACGTGCACCATCGAAGCCGAGGATGCCGATCCGCAAACCGAGGGCCTGCAAGTCGCGGTCCCGGTGGGCGGCGACGGAGTCGGCGCCACGGTGCAGCTGCCCTACAGCTGCTCGGGCACCCCAGATGAGCTCAGCGGCAGCAACACCGTCACGGCAACTTGGGGCGAGGGCTCGATGGCCACGGCCACCGCGCCGGTGGACTACCTGCTGGATGCCGAAACCGACAAGCAGGTCACCGTCATCGATGACAAGACCAACCCCGAGTCGCCGGTAGTGCTGGGCGAAGCGATCTGGAATGCCGAAGGCACCCCGATCGACTTCGACTACACCCTGCGCCACCAGGCCGAAGCCGGCACCTGCACCGAGTTCACCAATACCGCGGTGATCAAGCAGACCGGGGCCGAGGACTCGACCACCGTGACCCTCTGCGGCCAGAAGGCCCTGGGCCTGCAGAAGACCGCACAGGGGCTGGTGGACTTGGATTACGAATGGGAGGTAGAGAAGCGGATCGACCAGAGCAAGCTCACGCAGAATGAGGATGGCACGTTCACCGCGCACTACTGGGTGGAAGCTCGCAACACCGCAGTCGCCGAGCAGAATTTGCGGCTGTCCGGTGAAGTGATGGTGCAGAACCCGAATGAGTTCGGTTCCATCACCGTCACCTTGGAAGACCGGATCGATACCGCTGGCACCAGCTGCCGGATCGATGCGGAGGATGCCGATGAAGCGGCAGCTGGATTGCAGGTCGTGCTCGATGCCGGGGAGAACTTGGGGGCCCGGTATGAATGCGAACTGGCCAGCTGGCTCACCACCGATGCCTTCGAGGGAGCGGTCAACACCGTGATTGCCACCTTCGATGACCGCGAGGTGCGTGCCGAAGCACCGATCGACTTCACGATCGATGCAGTCACGGACGAATCGGTGACGGTCACCGATGACATGATGGATCCTGAGGCCGAACCGAAGGTGCTCGGGGTAGTCCATGTCCCGCAGGCGCCAATGCAGTTCGAATACGAACAGCTATTGGAGCCCGAAGCGGGTACCTGCACGGTATACATCAATACCGCGGCAGTGCACGAGGAAACTGACGGCAACGGCAAGGACGAATCCTCGGTGGATCTGCAACTGTGCATCGAACAGGGACTGATGATCGCCAAGAGCGCCGACGCCCAGTACGCCAGGGACTACGACTGGTCGATCCGCAAGGATGCGAAGGAAACGAAGTTCGAGGTTGAACCGCATGGGCAAGCCACGGCCGAGTACACGGTCGAGGCAAACCTGGAGGGCTACGAAGACCAGGACTTCACCGTCACCGGTGAGATCACCGTGGCCAACCCGAATGACTTCAAGGACACGCAAGTGCTCCTCGAAGACAAGCTGTCCATCGAAGGGGCCACCTGCTCCATCGAAGGATTGGCGGATGGGAAGCTGATGCTCCTGGCCGGGGAGACCCGGACCGTGAAGTACAGCTGCTCCTTCGAATCCCCGGTTGCCGAGGCCGATTACACCGGCCACGAGAACACGGTGAACGCCAGCTGGACCGACGTGGAAGGAACCACGCAGACGGTCAGTGCCAAGGCTCCGCTGGAGTTCGAAGCGGCATCGGCCACCGATGAGATGGTGACGGTCTTCGATGACTACACGAATCCCGAGAATCCACGGGAACTGGGCAAGGTCAAGGCCGAAGAGCGGAGCAAGAAGTTCACGTACGAACTGGTCTTGGACGGCATTGCCGGCAAGTGCCGGACGATGACGAATACCGCGATAATCCCGGAAGCATCCGGCGAGGACTCGAACAATTCCGATTCGGCGGACGTGGAAGTTTGCTCCGAGGCTCCGCAGGCTGCGCCACCGGCACCGCCAGCTCCTCCGGCACCGCCAGCGCCGGCAGCACCACCTGCCCCGCCAGCACCGCTCGCAGCAACCGGCCTTGACCAGGGCACGTTGTGGCTGGCAGGGGCTGCAGGGATGGTGATTATCGCCGGAGCATTGATCCTGCTTCGGTACCGTCGCCGGAACCCATAGTCCGTGCGCCAGCTGGATGCCGGTCCTGCCTTTCGGGGCAGGGCCGGCATTCGGCGTGCCGGGCAAATGCAGAATCAACAGAGCAGGCCCGGACCTCTTATACGCATAAGAGGTCCGGGCCTGCTGCCGCGGTCAAGCCTTCAGGCTAGATCTGCGATGCGCTCTGGGCTGCAGCTTCACGCTCATGGGCTTCGCGCATGGCGCGCTCCACGCTGTCGACGTCGCGGACCGCACCCTTGTCTGCGGACAACGCCATGGCGGCGTAGGCGCGCAGTGCAGGGGAGACCACGCGTTCGCGGTTCTTCGGGTGGTAGCCGGTGGTGGCGATCAGTCGCTCGCGGCGCTGAGCCAACACCTCGTCGGAGACGTCCAGGGTCAGCCCGCGGGTCGGGATGTCGATGGAGATCGTATCGCCATCTTCCACCAGCGCGATCAGGCCGCCGGAAGCCGCCTCGGGGGAGACGTGGCCGATGGACAGGCCCGAGGTGCCGCCGGAGAAGCGGCCATCGGTGATCAGCGCGCAGGACTTGCCCAGGCCTCGGCCCTTGAGGAACGAGGTCGGGTACAGCATTTCCTGCATGCCGGGACCGCCCCTCGGTCCTTCGTAGCGGATGACCACTACGTCGCCTTCCTTCACCTGCTTGTTCAGGATCTTCTCCACTGCCTCGTCCTGGGATTCGCAGACCACAGCCGGGCCGGAGAAGGTCCAGATCGATGGGTCGACACCAGCGGTCTTGACCACTGCGCCGTCCACGGCGATGTTGCCGCGCAGCACGGCCAGGCCGCCGTCCTTGGAGTAGGCGTTCTCTACCGAGTGGATGCAGCCTTCGGCGTCATCGGTGTCCAGGGCCGCCCACTTCTCGGACTGCGAGAATGCGGTGGAGGAACGCTTGCCGCCCGGGGCTGCGTGCCACAGGTCGAAGGATTCCTGCGTCGCCTTGCCGCCACGGATATCCCAGTTATCGAGCCATTCGCCCAGGGTTGCCGAGTGGACGGTGTGCACGGTTTCATCCAGCAGGCCGCCACGGCGCAATTCGCCGAGGATGGCAGGGATGCCGCCGGCGCGGTGGACATCTTCCATGTAGTAGATGGTGCCGTTGCCGGCAGCGTTCGGTGCCACCTTGGCCAGGCATGGCACGCGGCGGGAGACTTCATCAATCTCGTCCAGGCCGAAGTCCACGCCGGCCTCGCGGGCGGCGGCCAGCAGGTGCAGGATGGTGTTGGTGGAACCGCCCATGGCGATATCAAGCGCCATGGCGTTGCCGAAGGCCTTCTTGGTGGCGATGCTGCGTGGCAGCACGGTCTCGTCGTCTTCGCCGTAGTAGCGGTTGGCGATATCGACTACCAGCTTGCCGGCGTTCTGGTACAGGTCTTTGCGCGCGGTGTGGGTGGCCAAGGTGGAGCCGTTGCCTGGCAGCGAGAGGCCCATGGCCTCGGTCAGGCAGTTCATCGAGTTGGCGGTGAACATGCCGGAGCAGGAGCCGCAGGTAGGGCAGGCGGACTCTTCGATGCGCAGCAGGTCGGCATCGGAGACGTTCTCGTTCACTGCCTCGGAGATGGCATCCACCAGGTCCAGGGTGCGCACGGTGCCGTCAACCAGGGTGGCACGGCCCGATTCCATGGGTCCGCCGGAGACGAAGACGGTCGGGATGTTCAGGCGCAGGGCGGCCATGAGCATGCCGGGGGTGATCTTGTCGCAGTTGGAGATGCAGATCAGCGCGTCGGCGCAGTGGGCGTTGACCATGTACTCCACGGAGTCCGCGATCAGGTCGCGGGATGGCAGGGAGTAGAGCATGCCGCCGTGGCCCATGGCGATGCCGTCATCCACCGCGATGGTGTTGAATTCGCGGGGGATGCCGCCAGCTGCCTCGATGGCTTCGGACACGATGCGGCCAACCGGCTGCAGGTGGGTGTGTCCGGGAACGAATTCGGTGAAGCTGTTGGAAACCGCGATGATCGGCTTGCGCCCGAGGTCGGCGCCGTTCACGCCGGCTGCGCGGAACAGTGCGCGAGCGCCGGCCATATTGCGGCCATGGGTGACAGTGTGTGAACGAAGTGTGGTCATACCTAAAATCTCACCATATATTTGCCGTCAAACCCAGACGGTGACGATACTAGTAGTACTACTACCATGCAGAGGAGTGGGCCCAGTGAATCCAAGCCAGAGACGCAGAGAAGAGCTCGCGGCCTTCCTCAAGGACCGCAGAGCCCGGGCTGACAGGGCATCGCACGGACTGCCGGAAATCGGGCGCAGCCGGGTGCGAGGTTTGCGCCGTGAGGAAGTCGCCACCTTGGCTGGTGTTTCTGTTACCTGGTACACCTGGCTGGAGCAGGCCCGGGATATTAATCCCTCCCGCCAGGTCTTGCAGTCCTTGGCGCGGTTGTACCGGCTGACCCCGGTGGAATCCTCGTACTTGTTTTCGCTGGCTGGGCACGGCGAGCTGGAGCCAATTGGCAACGGCGGCATGACCCCGGCCCTGCAGCGATTGCTGGATGCGTTGCAGTTCCCTGCCTTCCTGCTTTCGGCGGACTGGACCATCCTGGGATGGAACCGGGCCTACGCGGAGCTGTATCCGCGGGTGGAGTCGCTGGAGAGCGAGGACCGGAATCTCTTGTGGCTGGTGTTCACCGATGCGCAGCTGCGCGAAATGCTGCCGGACTGGGAGGTGCAAAGCCGAGGATTCGTTGGAAGTTTCCGTGCTGAAACGCGTGGGTGGCTCAGCCCTTCGGGGGAGAGTGGAATTGTAGCCCGGGTCTCGGCGGCTTCCCCGGAATTCGCCGCCATCTGGAATGAACGGGACGTTGCAGGGTTCCGCACCGGTGAACGGGTGTTCCGGCACCCTGAATTGGGGCTGACCCGCTACGAGCAGCACAACCTGACTCCTACCGAAGCCACGGACTTGACCCTGTTGATGTACACGCCGCTGTAGTCTCGGACTACGGCGCTGGTCCGATCTGATTCGGGAGTATATAAAGCTAAACTGCCCTACGGAAAGATCCGTAGGGCAGCCAACTGGTTGTGGGATTACGCCTAGGAATTCAAGAACCCCAGTGCCTTTTCCTTGAACTCGCGGCTGGTAACCGCGTTGGCGTGATTGCGTCCTGCTAGCCACAGCACTTCATTGGGTGTCCCCGCATTCTTCAGCAACCGACGCAGGTGCGGCATGGTCGTGGCGAGATCATCCTGGTCTCCAGCTACCAGCAGGGTTGGAACTGACGGTACCTTTGCGGCAGGGTCATACGGCTCGGACTTGATGGCTTCGATCAGCTCAAAGAGCGCCGAGAGATCATTGGACGGCTCAGCCTTGGCAATCTGCATGATGGTGGCAGTGTAGTCGTCATGGATCTTTTCGCCCGTCTCGACATGGGCGCGGGCCTGATCCAATTCGAAGGCGGCCAGCGGATCGCCTGCCCCTGGGCCACCAATGACCAGGTGATTCACCAGGTCTGGATTGTATGCGGCGAACTCCCAGGCAAGGCGTGATCCCAGCGAGTAGCCGATGACATCTACCGGACCTTCATCCAGATCCATCACAATGGCCGCCAGTGCCTGGCGAATCTGGCTTGGTGCCCAGCTGCCGTCGTTGCGTCGAGGGTCTTCTCCATGGCCGGGCAAGTCAATCAGAAGGACATCGCGTCCCGCATCGGTGAAATATTTCAGCCAACGCGAGCGGTCCCAATTCAATTCGCCGGATGAGGCGAAGCCATGGATGAAAAGCACGGATAGGCTTTTCACCTCAGCGTTTGCGCGAACCACTCGAAGATTCAGATCCAAAGTCATGCCATTGATCATAGGCTATCCGCCGGCGAAATGAGATCCGGGCTAGCGTGCCAAGAGTGTTAATGTCAGAATGACTCTAACGAAATCGAATGCTTTGAAAACGAGGCAAGAAAAAATGTCATCCGTACCTGGCTGGGCGAACGTCGAAGAACGCCGCAACCTGCCACCCGCTCTTGCGGTTTCCACGGTGATCCTGGGAATCCGCGAAGGCAAGGACGGTGGCCCTGACAAACTCTGCTTGCCCGTGGTCCGTCGAGTTCGCCAACCCCACGCCGGAATGTGGGCGCTGCCGGGCGGTCCAGTTGATCCGCGCGAATCCCTCGGCCAAGCGGCCGGGCGCAACTTGGCCGAGACCACAGGTCTACGCCCCTCCTACCTGGAGCAGCTCTACACTTTCGGCGATATCGACCGCTCGCCAACTCACCGGCTGGTCACCATCGCCTACTTTGCGCTGCTGAACGCTGACCAAGTCGGCGCCACGGTCCAAGACGACAATGTGGCCTGGTTCGATATCGATGACCCGCGGATCGCGCAGATGGCTTTCGACCATCGGAAGATCCTGGACTACGCCATGTGGCGGCTGCGAAACAAGACCGAATACGGGCAGATAGCGCATCGGCTGCTGGGAGAGCGCTTCACCTTGGCGGCTCTGCGCGGAGTCTACGAGGCCATCCTCGGACGGCGCCTGGATCCCGCGAACTTCCGCCGCACGCTCAAGAGCACGGCTTCCATCGAGGAAACCGATGAGTATCTGGCTGGCGGACAGCACCGGCCTCCTCGGCTCTACCGCTACGTGGGCCATGGGCCGGACCCATTGGAAGTCGACCCGCTGCACGGCTAGCAAGCATCATCCACACTTATTTACCGTCATCCTGTAAGAAACGGACGAACCCATGAGCACCCAAATCACTGACAACGCCAATGCCTCGGTAGCCCAGAACATCGCTCGACTCAATCTGCTGGCACCGGACTCCACCTGCTCCACCGACCTGGCGTCCAACCCGTGGGACACGCCGGCAGGCTACGGGCCCGGCGCCTCCCAAGGCGATTCGGTGCCAGCAGGCTACCCGGTACAGGGTTCCATCCCGGAAGAATATCTCAAGGCCAGCGACGCCGAGCTTGATGCTCGCATCATTGCTGCCAAGGAAACCCTGGGGGACAAGGCAGTGATCCTCGGGCACTTCTACCAGCGCGACGAAGTGGTGAAGTACGCGGACTTCGTAGGCGACTCCTTCCAGCTGGCCAATGCGGCCCTGACCCGCGACAAGGCAGAAGCCATCGTGTTCTGCGGCGTGCACTTCATGGCCGAAACCGCGGATATCCTCAGCCGCGAGGACCAGTCGGTAATCCTGCCGAATCTTGCGGCAGGCTGCTCGATGGCGGATATGGCCGACGGCCCGAGCGTGCAGCAGTGCTGGGAAGAGCTCACCGCGCTCTACGCGGATGAAGCCGATGACGGGCGGATGCCGGTGATTCCCGTGACCTACATGAACTGCTCCGCCGAGCTCAAGGCATTTGTCGGTCGCAATGGTGGACTGGTATGCACCTCTTCCAACGCGGCAACTGTTTTGGAGTGGGCTTTCGAGCGCGGACGCCGTGTCCTGTTCTTCCCGGACCAGCACCTCGGACGCAACACCGCCAAGGCCATGGGCGTTCCATTGGAGCAAATGCCAATGTGGACTCCGCGCAAGGAACTGGGCGGCAACGAAGCTGCCACGCTGCTCGATGCCAAGGTCATTTTGTGGCACGGCTTCTGCTCCGTGCACAAGCGCTTCAACCCTGCGCAGATCGCCAAGGCGCGCGAGGACTTCCCGGGCGTGCGTGTCATCGTGCATCCTGAATGCCCGATGGAAGTTGTGGATGCCGCGGATGAAGCCGGCTCCACCGACTACATCCAAAAGGCCATTGCCGCCGCAACCGAGCCGACTGATTTCGCCATCGGTACCGAAATCAATATGGTCAACCGCTTGGCTGCCCAGTACCCGCAGCACAACATCTTCTGCCTTGATCCAGTGATCTGCCCATGTTCCACCATGTACCGGATCCACCCGGGCTACCTTGCCTGGGTGCTCGAAGAGCTGGTTGCCGGACGCGTGGTCAACCAGATCTCGGTGCCGAAGGAACAGCAGGCAGATGCAAAGATCGCCCTGGAGCGCATGCTGGCTGCCAAGCCATGAGCCAGGATCCGCGAACACCAGAGAAGCTGGTGATCATCGGCTCGGGCGTGGCGGGCCTATGCGCTGCCCTGCAAGCCATGCAGCTGGGCATCCGGCCGGTACTGCTGACCAAGGGCAAACTCGGCGACTCGAATTCCGAGCATGCCCAGGGTGGCTTGTCGGCTGTTACCGGAGCATCCATTGCCCACGGCGACTCGGTGGCCAAGCATGTTGCCGATACGCTGAAGGCGGGCGCGGGACACTGCGGTCTGGAACCGGTGGAACACCTGTGCTCCTCTGGCGAAGAGCTGGTGCAAGCCTTGGAAACCTACGCTGTGAAGTTTGACCGCAATTCAGACGGTTCCCACCAGCTCGGCCTTGAGGCAGCGCACAGCGCCCACCGAATTCTGCATATAAATGGGGATGCCACCGGTGCATCATTGGTGAAAACCCTGATTCGAGCCGTGCGCCAGCTGGAGGTAGAAAACAAGCTCAGCATCATCGAGGACGCGCTTGCCACCGACCTGCTACTCCAGGAAGGAAGAGTCTCCGGGGTGCACTATCTGCGCCACAATGAGGAGCAAATGCTCGAAGCCGACTCGGTGCTGCTGGCGACCGGCGGGATTGGGCAGTTGTACTCGGCAACCACGAATCCCCAGGGGGCAACCGCCGACGGCCTTGGCTTGGCCGCCCGGGCCGGTGCTGTGATCGCTGATGCCGAATTCATCCAGTTCCATCCAACACTGGTTGACCCTGCCAAATATCCGAAGGCCGGCATGGTGTCCGAAGCGGTGCGTGGCGAAGGTGCCATCCTGGTCAACGAGGCCGGGCACCGCTTCATGCTTGGACTCCACCCGGACGCCGAACTGGCGCCCCGTGATGTCGTGGCCCGAGGCATCCATGGGCAAATCCAATCCGGGCACCAGGTTTTCCTTGATGCGCGGGCGGTGGAAGCAGCCCGTGGCGCGGGATTCCTCGCAACCCGTTTCCCTTCCATCACGGCCAAGCTCGCCTCGTGCACCGAGGACGGTTCCGGATTGGACATGGCTCATGACCTGATTCCGGTGGTGGCTGCCCAGCATTACTTCATGGGCGGGATCTACACTGACACCTCAGGTCGAACCAGTGTCCCCGGACTCTATGCGGCCGGTGAATGCGCCAACACGACAGTTCACGGTGCCAACCGTTTGGCCAGCAACTCCTTGCTCGAAGCCATGGTCTTCGCCCGGGATGCCATCGTGGCAGTGAGCAGCGACGCGGCGGATGCCCGCTGCACTACCGAGGAACTGGCCATCCGGCAGATCTCCGAGTCCATCCCGGAAGCACCGCTGGATCTTGAGCGGCTGCAAGCCGCTGCCAGCGACTCCCTTGGCGTCTACCGCACCGGCGGGCAGCTGGAGGACATGGCACACATGCTGGCGACGAGTGCCCCGGTAGCCGCCACGGCGCGAGAGCAAGCAGAACTGCGCAATCTGTGGATCGCCGCACGGATCATTGCCGCAGGTGCCATGGCACGCACTGGAAGCCTGGGTGCACACCATCGCCTTGATTCAACCGAAAGCATCAGCAACGGGCCAGGCCAGAGCGTGCGCTATGGCTGGACGTTGCACCCAAGCGAGCTGAATAACGAGAACTTCTTGAGCAAGGAACTGAACGCGTGAACACTCTGATCCATCCGGTACCCACCGCAGCCATGGACCGCATCATCGAAATGGCGCTCGCCGAGGACAATCCGCGTGGCGACATCACCGCCCTGACGGTCGTGCCCGAGGGGGCTAGAGCCACTGCCGTGGTGCAGGCCCGCCAGCCTGGGGTGCTCTCCGGAGGTGCTGTATTCGCCCGGACCATGCAGCTGGTCGATGCGCAGCTGGAGGTCGAGCAGCTGGTTGCCGAGGGAAAGGCGTTTGCTGCCGGAGATAGCTTGCTCAGGATCAGCGGGCCGGCGGCGAGCTTGCTGACCGCTGAACGCGTGGGACTCAACCTCTTGCAGCGCATGAGTGCCATCGCGACCGCAACCGCCGAACTGGTAGGACTGGTTGCGCACACTAAAGCCCGCATTGCCGATACCCGGAAGACAACGCCAGGACTTCGCGTCCTCGAACGCTATGCTGTCCGTTGCGGTGGGGGAGTCAACCACCGTGACAACCTGTCCGATGCTTTCATGGCCAAGGACAACCACCTGGCCTTGCTGGATAACGGGGAGCAGCTGACCGCAGCCCTGAACTCCGTGCGCGCGCGGCTGGGGCACACTACCTCGATGGAAGTTGAAGTGGATTCCATTGAGCAGATTCCGCCGGTGCTCGCCGCGGGAGTGGACATCATCATGCTGGACAACTTTGATCCGGCTGACATTCCTGCAGCCATTGAACTGATTAACGGCCAAGCAGTGGTCGAAGCCAGCGGAAACATTAACGCGGCCACCGTTGCGGCAGTCGCCGAGGCCGGTGTCGATGTCATTTCTTCGGGTGCCATTACCCACTCGGTGAAAGCAATCGACCTTGGTCTGGATATGGTTATTGCATGATCTACATGGATGCCGCATCCACTGCGCCACCTCGCCAAGACGTTCTCGACATGCTCAACCCATTGCTGACCAAGGATTTCGGCAATCCGGCTTCCTTGCATGAAGCCGGCCAGCAAGCCAAGCGCGCCAATGACTGGGCAAGAGCGCAGGTAGCCGGCCAGCTGGGTGTGGCGGCAGAAGAAGTGTATTTCACTTCCGGCGGCACCGAGGGAGCGAACGCTGCCGTCATCGGCGCGGCCTTGGCAAAGCCCCGCGGACGTGTGGTGGTCTCCAGCGCCATTGAGCATCCAGCCGTGCTGGAAGCCTGCAAATATCTTGTTGAATTCCACGGATTCGAACACCGCATCATCCCAGTTTCGGCCACAGGTCTAGTAGATCTGGAAGCGGCCGGCCAGCTGATTGATGCGGATGTTGCCGTGGTTTCGGTGATGGCGGTGAACAATGAAGTCGGCACCATCCAGCCGGTAGAGCAGTTGGCCCAACTGGCACATGCGGCTGGGGCGATCATGCATACGGATGCCGTGCAGGCCGCCGGCTGGATCGACCTCAAGCCATTGTGCGCCGCCGTGGACGCATTGAGCATCTCCGGGCATAAGATCGGCAGCCTCAAGGGCAGCGGAGCAATGTACCTGTCAGCCAAGCACCGCTTTGTGCCGCTGATGCACGGTGGCGGGCAGCAGGGCGGACTGCGTTCGGGCACGGAGAACCCGGCCGCCGCGGTGGGCATAGCCGTGGCATTGCAAGCGGCTACTGCACAGCGCGAAGCCGGACTTGGCGAAAACTTCGGCCCGTATCTGATAGAGCGGATCCTCAAGGAGCTCAATGCCAAGCATCCGGGAAGCGTGAGGCTCACGGGGGATCCGGAGCATCGCGTTGGCGGCATCGCCTCTTTCGTCTTCCCAAAGACTGCTGGCGAAACGGTGTTGATTGAGTTGGCCCGCAGGGGAGTCCTTTGCTCTTCAGGTTCTGCGTGCGCGGCAGGTTCGACCGATCCTTCCGCGGTGCTCACCGCAATGGGCTATGAAGAAGAAATGGCCCATACGGCTGTCAGGCTGTCGTTCACTCGCACGGCAAAAGAGAACGAGATCAGCCAGGTAGCGTCGGCTGTCGTTTCCTGCGTTTCCGGGCTTCTGAAATAGCCAAGGCTATAGCCTGGGTTGTCCAATGTTATGTTTTCAGTTCGGTGACCGTGGCTCCGACGGACTTCTTGACACATGGCAGCATCCTGCAATGTCCTAGTACGAATATTTCCCCAAAAGCTGTGATCGGCTGCTCCAGCTTTTGGGGAATCGTTCGAGATCGCTTGGCTATCAGTCGTCGGCTTCCTGTTGCTCATCGGTCGGAGCAGCGGGGAGTGCCTGTTGGCGTTCGGCTCGCTTCTTTCCGCGAAGTCGCCCGCTAGCTGCACCGGCCAGCGATGACCCAAGATTTTTCGCCGTTGATACGCCGGCAGAAGCTCCAGACAGGCCACCTTTTACCAAGTTGCTGTCGCGCACGGAATCCGAAACCTTGTGTGCCTTGTCACGGATAGAAGCTCCTGCTGAACTCAGCGTCGCCGACAGGCCATTCTCGGTTTCGGCCTTGTCCAGATCCTGAAGGGCAGCCAAATACTCCGCTGCGTCAACTAGCGGTGGCGGAAGCTCGCGCAAGTGCTGCTTCAGCCTATTGGACTGCACCTTGAGCGTAACGAAGGTCAGCCCTCCCGAGACCACACCGCCAACGACAGGAACAATCTTGCTGACGCTCTTCGCAAAGCTTTGCTTGGTGACATTGACGCCAATCAACTTCAGCGTTTGTTTCATCGGACCATACCAGGCGGTTTTTGTCAGAGCCTGTTTGGCTATATTTTTCTGAATAGCCGGTCCTGCTACCTGGGCAGCGAACCGGCCTACCGTGGTCGATGCCCCGCTGACTCCCATCATCACGCCGAGAAAACCAGCAAGCTTGCCCAAGGTTTCATCATCGATATGCTCCACGTCGTCGAGGAAAGATTGCCAACCGTAGGTGTAAGCAATTTTTTGCATGACCCTGAACGCATGGATATAGAACTGCGTGATATCCGCCGGGATGGTTCCGAACATGAACAAACCGCCAGGTAATCCACTGGCAAATGACAAAGCAGTGGATTTGCGGGTTTCAAAATCAATGGATTCGGAAGCGATTTCATCCAAGAGCTTGGGCCCAATGCCTGCCGCGGCCGGGTTGGTAGAGACTGCTCTATCTATCTGATCGCGGTTGTATCCCTTTTTGTGTAGTTCTGCCGTGAGGAAATGATCACGATCGATTTTCACGCCTCTGAGCCGAATTACTTTCTTGAGGAAAGCAGTAGCGAATTGCTCGGCATCGACATTCTGATCCTTGAGCATATCGGAGAGGGTCTCGTCCGCTCCTTGATCCGGATTTGTGGCGTTCGGGTCCACAGCACCTAGTACTTCCTCCTGCTGGCTGGGGAGATCAGATTTCTGGTTCGTGCTTTCCTGCAATGTATTTCCCCCAAAGTTTTGTGCTGGAAACCAGCTGCGCGAATTGTAGGCAAGTTGCTCTTAGCCTATCCAATAAGTGCTAGGAAACGGGATCCGTTTGGAACCATGAAGCGGCCAATCCTGTATCTGCCAGTTAGCGACTTGCGAACTTGCTATTGACCGTCGAAGTAAGTAATTGACCATGAAGTGGCAATTTCGCCGTACCTCGGGGAAGTGCAACAGCAAAAAGATAGGCGATTCATCTGAGAATGAATCGCCTATCTTTCACAATGCGGACACTGGTGCGCTAGTTCAAAGATTTAGCGCAGGTATTTGCCGGAGACCCAGCCGTTCTTCCCTGCGTACTTCACCGGGTACCAGCCTGACTTCTTGGCACCGCGGACCGTCACCGTCTTGCCCTTTGGAATGGTGAGGATGACTCGCTTGCTCGTCCCAACACCGGTGCGCATGTTCAAATTAGCGATGGTCTTCTTTGACGAAGATTTCGAAGTCTTGGGCTTCGTCGTCTTCGGAGCGGTACCGGACGAGGAGAAACTGCTCAGGTAGGTACCCGAGACCCAGCCGTTCTTTCCCGCGTACTTCACCGGGTACCAGCCGGACTTCTTGGCGCCGCGAATGGCTACCTTCTTGCCCTGCGGGATGGTCAGCACGATGCGATTACTAGTGCCTGCCCCGGTACGCATGTTCAAGTTGGCCGTGGTCTTGGCCGACTTGGCGTTGCTGGTGTTCTTCTGCGGTGTGCTCTTTTTCGTATCCTTCTTTGGCGCAGATGGCATCGAGACGTTCTTCAGATACTTGCCTGAAACCCAGCCGGTCTTCGAGCTGTAGCGAACCTGGTACCAACCGGACTTCTTGGAACCGGTCAGCTGGACGGTCTTGCCCCTCGGAATGGTCAGCAGCACGCGATTGCCGGTGCCCGCCCCGGTGCGCATATTCAGATTCGCGGTGGTCTGGGCAGTGCCCTTGGATTTCTTCGGAGCGCTGTCAGACTTCTTGCCGGAAACCCCGTAGTAGGCTTCGAGGCTCTTGGCCCCGGAATTCTTGACGCTCTTGGCCAACGAGGTGCCCAAATAGCGGAAGTGCCACGGTTCGTAGGCATAGCCAGTAACGGATTCCTGGCCCTTCTGATAGCGCATGATGAAGCCGTACTTGTGCGCATTCTTGCCTACCCATTTGCCCACAGGAGTGTTGGCGAAGCAGGCCTGCAATCCGCAGGCGCCATTGGCGTTTCCAACGTCAATGGCCAGACCGGTTTGGTGCTCGCTGGTGCCTGGTACAGCAGAAATGCGCGAAGCGTAGCTCTTGCCGTAGATGCGCGAGTAGTAGTTGAACAGCTCCGCCTGGCGGTTGTATGAACGGTATCCGCTGACGGCGCGAATCTTGACGCCATCCTTGGCCGCTGCCTTCACCATCTTGGTGTAGGCCTTGGCGGCCGAGGACCTCAGCCTGACGTTGGTGCCTTTGACGGCTACCGTCTTCGGAGCGTACTTCACGGGACTCAGCGGGTACTTCTTGTTGACGAAGACATCATCCTTGCTTGGATTGCGCTGGATTTTCTTGGCAGCAATCTGCAGTGCGCTGTCAACTGCGAGCACTTGTGCCTGGGGCACTGACACGGCGGAGGCAGGAGCTGTGGCTAGTGCCGGATTTGCCGGCAGCACTGTTGCGAACAGCGCAGCCGATAGCGCGGCAGCCATGGAAATCTTGAACGCCCGAGGCTGTTTCATGGAATTCTCCGGTAGAGGTGACAAGCGATGCGACCATCATTCCATCACTTATCCATGAGCCATTCAAGGTGTTACTGCAAACGTTGGAGATGAAACGGGCCTATTGCGACCGACCTTCTGCGGAAGCAAGCGGACTGTCTTATCACGTTGAAGAAGGCAAGTGCTATCATCTGCGATGCATTGCCTGCAACAGGAGAAGCACCTTCCCACGTGGGGAATCACAAAATTTCCAGGAGCCACGGCCCCTGCCCAGCAGCAATCGGGAATTCCATTCAGCCTCGTAGTTCTACAAGGCCGGTTGCGCGGGAAATCGCGGTCCCAGACTTGCCCGCAAGTTGCTGCAATCTTTTCTCCAGCAGGCGCGGAGGTGCCTTGGGCAGGCGTTCTGGCAAATGGAAGGCTGCGACGAGTCAATTTTTCTAGTTGGGCGAGATTTGGTAGGTTTGCGTGCATGCGTATCCGTCCAGAAGTCTTCGATGACCGAGCTGCGGTGTATGCAATTACGCACGCTGCGTTCGCCGGAATCGATCCGATGGTTGAGCCTGAGGAAGTCGGACTGCTGCAGCAGCTCTTCGAGTGCGACCAATATGACAACCGCTTCTCAATCGTTGCCCTGGACGACACAACGGTTATCGGCCATGTCATCGCGACATGGGGCGCAGTCAATGGGGAACCCTTATTGGGGCTAGGTCCGCTGGCTGTCGCTCCGGAATACCAGCACCGGGGTGTCGGATCGATCCTGATGCAAGAAATTCATGACAGGGCTGAGCAAGAAAGCATCAGCGGCATTGTCCTGCTCGGTGCCCCAGGCTATTACAGCCGCTTCGGCTACGAAGCTGCCCAGCCCCGAGGTATCCACCCTTCGGTTCCGTCGTGGGGCGAGCACTTCATGGTGCGCGTCTTCGATGACAGCTGCCTGCCGAGCGGCGACTACCGTTATGCCAAGCCGTTCGGCGTTTAGCCGCTAATTTTCGCTGGGAATTTTCTCGCTCCTATTGTCTCCTGTTCCCCTCGGGCGTAAACCTGACGTATGGAAACACATCAAGAGCTTCGCGAACTGTCCTTCTCCGTCTCAGGCATCATTTCCAAGTCGATCAGGCAAGTATTCGAAGCTGTGGCTGATCCGGAACAGCTTTCCCATTACTTCACTACCGGGGGAGCTGAAGGATACTTGGAAAACGGTGCCACCGTTAGCTGGGACTTCCATGATTTCCCCGGAGCTTTCCCGGTCAAGGTCTTGGAGGTCGAAGAACCAAAACGCATTGTCTTCCAATGGGGAGGCCAGCAATCCACGGCTGAAGATGGCATGAATACCGTGAGATTCGACTTCGAGTCCCTGGAGGACAGCACCCGAACCAAGGTGACCATCAGCGAAGCGAGCTGGATTGCCACCGATGAAGGGGCCAAGGCCGCCTTCGGCAATTGCGAAGGATGGACCGGAATGCTGGCCGCCATGAAAGCGTGGCTGGAATACGGGATCAACCTGCGCGAAGGCTTCTACAAATAGTTGGTGCCTGAGCTAGCGGCGCCGATGGTAGTACACGTGCGTCACGAGTGAAGTTTCACGGCGGGAAACGCGATCCATATGCGTTTCTATATCTTCAATCGTGATCGGCTCGCCGCGTCCCAGGCGGATCGGTGCGATATGCAGGCGCAACTCGTCAATGAGGCCGGCTCGCAGGAATTGCACGATGGTACTTGCACCGCCGGCAATGGCCACAGGATTTTCGCCAGCGGCTTCCCGTGCCTCGGCAAGGGCTTCCTCGATCCCCTCCGAGATGAATTGGAAGCTGTTCCCGCCCTGCAGGCAGATCATCGGCTTCGGATGATGGCTCAGCACGAAGACCGGGGCATGATACGGAGGATTCTCGCCCCACCACCCGATCCAGCCGGCGTCGTCCTGTCCGGCTGGAGGGCCGAACATCTTGCTGCCCATGATGAAAGCCGACGCTTCGGTAATGGCAGAAATTTCGGCCTGGTTTTCTTCAAGATTCTCGAACTGCCAACGGTGCAGCGCTTCGGCTCCTACACCCAGGGGATGCTCCATGCTCTGATTGGGACCAGCACAGAATCCGTCCAAGGAAACGGTGACATCGCAAACTACCGGGCCCATGGCAAATGCCTCGATTCAACCTACTTGCTGGCGGGAGGGTGGTTACTCCAACAATGAACCTGCACGCAAGCAGAATCAACCCCAAGCGGGTGAAAGCCGGCAGGAGGCTCAGTTCCTGGCATCCTTCGGCGCACCGGCAACATTCCACAGCGTAGCGTGGTATTTCCGGATCAACGCGGCTTCCAGCAGCAGGGCAGCCTTGCGGTGGATGCAGGTCACCCACCGGCCTTCGAGATGCAAGCGGTCAATGGCCAAGCGCGCGACTTGCTGGACGGTCCGGGACTCGCCGCGATCGGCCTCGGCTGCCAGATCCCGAAGCCACTGCGGGTCAGCCAACGCTTCGTCGAAGGCGTACTTGCCCAGGCCGGAGGTCGCACCCTTGCCGCTGGAATAGATCTTCAGCCGTCCGCGCAGGCCCTTGCCGCTGCGCTCGCCGGCCTGTCCCACATAGATGGGCTCATGGTCCCCGGTGCTGGCGCGGCGGAACATGTAGACCCCCGGAGCCACGGGGGCCGATTCGGCCGTGGCTTCAAAGGATTCCCACGGTGACCATTCCAGCGAATCAATGACCTGGTCGTCAATGGGCTTGAGGGCAATGTCCATTCCCGGTGCGCCGGCGAACTGCAGCTGGGCCAGCAAGAAGGCGGACACATGCCACGTGCCGCCTGGCTGGGGCGGCTTCTGGATTGCGCCCTTGGGACGATGCTGGCGCAGATAGCTGCGCAGCTGCTTGGTGTCTACCCCAAGGGTGCCGGCGGCTTCTTCCAAGCTGAATAGCTTCTCGTCCTTCAAAAGTGATCTGCCTTCTGCATGCCGTGAATGAACAGGTGATGATGAATCAATTTAATCCCATGCAATGCCAAAGAGCCCGGAAGGAGCTGCCTCATGGCATGTCCTTCCGGGCCTGGCGGATGCGCTACTGCACCGCATCTCGCAGCTTGGTGCTCAGGCGCTGCAGTTCATGGAATTCGTCTTCGCTCAGCGCGCTGCCCAGCAGGTTGTGCAGGTGCTTGACGTGCTCGCGCCCGATTTCCTGCTGCAGCTTGCGTCCCTTCTCGGTCAGCGAGAGCTGCATGGCGCGATGGTCATCCGGGTCGGGTTCGCGAACTACCAGCCCCTGATCTTCCAATCGGGTGACCATGCGGCTCAGGCTGGGTTGCGAGATCAGCAGCTGCTTATTCAGGTCAACCAGCCGGCTCTTGCCTCCGGGGCAGGTGCGCAAGTTGAACAGCACGTCGTACTCGCGCATGGAGAGCTTGCCGAATTCCGGCATTGCGGTGATCTGGCGCATGACCGCCACCTGTGCGCGGAAAAGCGCTTCCCAGGCATCGGTGGCGACCTTCAATGAGGCTGCTGGATTACTGGTCCCGGTCACTTGCTACTGGCTCCTTGGTGGTTGCTTGCTCAGCGACCAGTTTAGCGTTGCGAGCGGCCACCAGGCCTTCATGCGTTGGTGCCGGGGTGAGGTCCTTCGGTGCGCGGGACTCCATTTCCTTGCGCAGTTCAGGCAGCACGTACTCGCCGAACATGTCCAGCTGGTTCAGCACGGTCTTCAGCGGAAGGCCCGCGTGGTCGATCAGGAACAGCTGGCGCTGGTAGCTGCCGAAGTATTCCTGGAAGGACAGGGTCTTCTCCAGCACCTGCTGCGGCGAGCCGACGGTCAACGGGGTCTGCGCGGTGAAGTCTTCCAGCGATGGGCCGTGGCCGTAGACCGGGGCGTTGTCGAAGTAGGGGCGGAATTCCTTGACCGCCTGCTGGGAATCCTTGGCCATGTAGAACTGGCCGCCCAGTCCCACCACTGCCTGGTCTGCGCGTCCGTGGCCGTAGTGTTCGTAGCGCTCGCGGTACAGGCCGATCAGCTGCTGGTAGTGCTCCTTTGGCCAGAAGATGTTGTTGGCGAAGAAGCCGTCGCCGTAGTAGGCGGCGATTTCAGCTACCTGCGGGGTGCGGATCGATCCATGCCAGACGAACGGTGCCACGTCATCGAGCGGGCGCGGGGTCGAGGTGAAGTTCTGCAGCGGGGTGCGGAACTTGCCTTCCCAGTTCACCACATCCTCATCCCATAGGCGGCGCAGCAGGTGGTAGTTCTCCACGGTCAAGTTGACCGAGTCCTGCATGTTCTTCCCGAACCATGGGTAGACCGGGCCGGTGTTGCCGCGGCCCAGGACAAGGTCCACGCGGCCGTCGGCCAGATGCTGGAGCATCGCGAAGTCCTCGGCGATCTTCACCGGGTCATTGGTGGTGATCAGCGTAGTCGCGGTGGACAGGATGATGCGCTCGGTCTGCGCGGCAATGTAGGCCAGCGTGGTGGTGGGGGAGGAAGAGAAGAACGGGCGGTTGTGGTGCTCGCCGATGGCGTAGACATCCATGCCGATCTCTTCGACCTTCTTGGCGATGGCCACCGATGCGTCGATGCGCTCTTTCTCGGTAGGGATGCGGCCGGTCGTCGGGTCGCGGGTGATGTCGCTGACTGAGAATACTCCGAATTGCATGTCCACTCCTGTTACCACGGTGCAAGCGTTTTGTCCTGCCACCAATTTATATGCGTATGCATGTAATAACAAGTTGATGCGTCAAATATTCCCGTTCCCTGCGTGGTGCGCTTGCTTGCACTTGCTTCTGCTCGTTCGCACCAGGCTTACGGCTGCCTGACGCGGATCAGCGATGCGTGGGGATGAAGCCGCCACCCCAGAAGAGGGAACTGTGCTCATGGGCCAATTCCATTGATGTTCCCTGCGGCGTGCACTGGCAATGGCGCCGGTGCTTGCGCAGCTGCCGCAAATGGCGACGCAGCTGGCGCGCGTTCAGCGGGGACGTATTCCCTGCATCAAGCTGCAGTTCCGGCAGGGGCGAGAACGGGGTGTTGCATGGGTAGATCTTGGTGGCGCTCATGTCGTGGCCTTTCGTCGTGGTTCATACGACAGCCAACAGGCTCTAGCTAACTTGAGGTCAAGGGAAAGGGGCTGAATAATTCGATTTATGACCGCCAGCGAATCCGCAATGCCAACCAGGAAAAGCCAGCTAGGCATCGGGGATCTTGCACGCCGTGCTGGAATATCAGTTGCCACGATCCGGTTCTATGAATCGCGGAACCTGATTTTCTCCACCCGGACCAGCGGGAACATGCGCCTTTTTCCCAAGCACACGCTGCGCCGGTTGGCCATTATTGCCGCGGGCCAGCGTGTGGGGCTGACCTTGGCCGAAATTGCCGACGCGTTGAGCGAGCTGCCCGAGGACCGGGCCCCTCGGCAGATCGAATGGGAACAGCTGAGCACGCACTGGAAGCGGATCATCGATCGCCGCATGCTGCAGCTCGAATCGCTGCGGGATTCGCTGGATGGATGCGTCGGTTGCGGGTGCCTGTCATTCAAGACCTGCTCGCTGGTCAATCCCGGCGACGAAGCCGCGAAGGAAGGCGAAGGGTCGCGCTGGATCCGCAAACTCGACGCGAAATTCAACGATGCGGCTACGGACTCTGCGGACTGACGATCCCGCCCTGAAAGGCAATGAGTGCGGCCTCCACGCGATTGCGCGCCCCGACCTTGTGCATGATGCTCGTCATGTGCCCCTTGACGGTTGCTTCGGTCAAGAACAGCCTGCCGGCAATTTCCGCGTTGGACATGCCCGCGCCAACCAGCGCCATGACATCATGCTCACGACTGCTCAGGGAGCTGATTCGCGACTGCGCTCGGGAGGCGGCTGAGGTGTCAATGCCACGCAGCTTGTCGATGACGCGCTTCGCGATGCGCGGCGAAAGGGCAGCGGCGCCCTCGGCGACCGCCAGCACGGCTCCGACCAGTTCCTCCGGTCCGGAGCTCTTGAGCAGGAATCCAGCCGCGCCGCCGGACATGGCGCGGTTGATGTAGTCTTCTTCGCCGAAGGTCGTCAGGATCAGTACCCGGGCCTCCGGATTCTGCTCCAGGATGGCCTCCATTGCGCTCAGGCCGTCCAGTTGCGGCATGCGGATATCCATCAGGATGACGTGCGGTTCCAGACGCTGGGACAGCTCGATGGCACGGTGGCCGTTCTCAGCCTCGCCGATGATGGTGATGCGCTGGTCGCTGCCCAAGATGGTGCCAAGGCCTGCACGAATCAGCGGGTCGTCGTCAACGAGCAAAACGGTTACGGGGGAGTCAATGTCCATGGCGGGAGCGATCCTAGGGAGCTGGGTACAGGTGGTCGGCGGAGACGAGGATATCGTCGGTGAAGCACAGCCTGAACATCTCGCTGCCCAGGTCGAGTACACCGGTTCTCGCGGCGTAGTACCGGCATTCGGCGTTGGCGGCCGGGGATGATTCCTTGATCACCGGCAAAGGCTCGTCCAGGCCCTTGGCGGTCACGAAGCGGGAAACTTCCTCGCGGCTCATCCCAGGCTGCAGCTGCTGGAAGTCTGCAGGGCTCAAGGCCGTGGCCCTGTAGGTGGCGTCCTGCAGCAAGTAGAGTCCGGCGGCGATGGCTGCGACGGCAAGAATCGGCACGGCAATCATCAGGCGCCTGCTGGTTTTCAAAACAGGCGCATGGGATACCGGTGACGGACGGTGTTGCTTGCCCACGGGAACGCGGGCCAGCAGTTCGAAACGGCCGGCTGCCTGGGTGATCTGCAGCGAACCGCCGGCGGCGTCCAAGGCCCGGCGCAACGAGGCCAATCCCGTGGCCCCGGGCCGCGGCTCCGGGAAGTCCCCGGCCAGCGAGTTCGCAATGCGGAGCACAGCGGTACTAGTGCGCGTATCCAGCTTGATGCTGACCGGCTGGTTGGGGGCATACTTGGCAGCGTTGGTCAGTGCTTCCTGCACCACCTGATTCAATAACGCCGACGCGCCATCGGCAGAAAGCGAAGAAGACTTGCCGCCGTCATGCTCATAGCTGATGCCCATGCCGTTGGCACGTGCCCGTTCGAGCAAGCGGTCGATGCTCTCAACTGCTGGATCCAACGGAGCTTGCTGATCCGGATCATGCAGCACGCCGATAATCTGGTGCAGATGGTCGATGGAAGCATCTGCCTGCTCGCGGATCCGTGAAGCCTGCGCATAGGCTTCGCTGTCTTTCGCCACGGTGACCTGCAGCCCGCTGGCCGACAGGGCCAGCAGCGCCAAATCATGCCCCAGCTGGTCATGCATCGCTTCGGCGATGCGGGCTCTCTCGCGAAGCTCGGCTTGCACCACCGCATGCTCGCGTTCCTGGGCCCGGAACAGCACCGTATTGCGCCGGGACCGCCCCATCCACCAAGGCAACAGCGTGAACAGCACCAGACCGGTCAGGATATTCAAGGCAAAGGTCAGCAAGCTGACATGCGAAGAGAAAACCAGTGTCAGCGCAGCGGCAAGCGTGCCGGCGGCGAAGGCCAGCACGCCATGGAGCAACGAGGCCACATGCCGCCCGGCCAGGAAGCTGATCCAAGCCGCACAAGGCGCCAGAAGAATCCATGCGGCATTCGTGGAAATCGGCACCAAGTACGCGCACAATGCCAGGGCAATCAGAAGCCCGAGCTGCTTCCACGAAGTAGTCATGGAACTCATGCTACGCATGATGCAGCGCAGCGAACACCGACGAAAGTCGTGCATTTCGCCCTCAGAACTGCCGACCAACCTCCGATGTGCCGGCACAGCAGAATTCCTAGGGTTGAAGCACAACCCAAGGAGCACACCATGATCACCCTGCAATCGCTGACCAAGGACTACGGGAACAACCGAGCCGTCAACGAACTGAGCTTCACCATAGAGCCCGGAACCGTCACCGGGTTCCTCGGACCCAACGGGGCCGGCAAATCCACCACCATGCGCATGATCCTCGGACTGGACGCGCCAACCAGCGGGAGGTCGCTGATCAACGGGGTGGGCTATGAACAACTGCACTATCCCATGCGCACCGTGGGAGCGCACATCACAGGTACCGCCGGCCACCCCGGACATACGCCTCGTACGCACCTGAAAGCCCTCGCGCAATCCAACCAGATCCCGGCCAGCCGCATCGATGAAGTCCTGGCCCATGCCGGACTTGAATCGGTAGCGGCACAACGCATCGGCGGTTTCTCGCTGGGCATGCGCCAACGCCTGGGCATCGCCGCCGCTCTGCTCGGCGACCCGCAGATCCTCATCCTGGACGAGCCAATGAACGGACTGGATGCCGAAGGCATCGCCTGGATCCGCCAGCTCATGAAGAACCGGGCCGCGCAGGGAGGAACGGTTTTCGTTTCCAGCCACCTCATGAGCGAAGTGCAGCAGGTTGCAGACCAGCTGGTCCTCATCGGACGCGGAGAACTGATCACCCAGGCACCTACCGAGGAGCTCATCAGGGGTTTCGCCCGGCAAGTGGTTACAGTCCGCTCGCCGCAAGCTTCGGCGCTCGCCGGAGCCTTGGCCGGCCACGGTGCTGAAGTCACTGAGGGTGGCGGAAACCGTCTGGAAATTTCCGGGCTTTCCCTGGCGGAAGTCGGCGCCATCGCGTTCAGCAACGGTTTCGAACTGCACGAGTTGAGCCAGGCACGCGGATCACTTGAATCGGCCTATGACCAATTGACACGAGACACTGTGGAATTCACTTCAAGCACGGCAGGAACGGTGATGGGCAAATGAGCTCGCCAGCAATCAACCAAGCAACGTCCGGTTTGTCAGCCCCAGCGCTGATGGCCGCAACCCGAGCGGAAACCACCAAGTTCTTTGGCCTGCGATCCCTGACCGGGTTGTTGCTGACCGGAATCATGGCAACCATCGCGTTGAGCTGGGTCCTGGGCATCAGCGCGAAAGCCAGCGGCGACAACGGCTTCGACACGGCGATGCCAGCCCCGTTGCTGGCCTTTGCAACCTTGCAATTCGGCCAGCTGTTCTTCGCGGCGGCATCAGCGCTGCACATCACCAACGAGTACTCCAGTGGAACCATCGCCAGCTCCTTGCAGGCTGTCCCGCGACGCGGCGTATTCCTCGGGGCCAAAGCGCTGCTGTTGATTGCGGTGAATTTCTTGGCCGGTGTTGTGATGATCTCGCTGGTCACCATTCCCACAGCGCTGAGCGCAGGGGAGTACGGCACATTCAGTTTCTCGGACCTGGTGTCCGCGGCACTGGGAGCCGGAACCTACCTGGGCTTGCTGAGCTTGATGGTTCTTGGATTGGGTTTGCTCTGCCGCAATTCTGCGGGAACCATCGTCTGCGCCATCATGCTGGTCATCGGGTTGCCGCAGATTCTGCAGCTGATCCCCATTGAGTGGATCCAAGAAGTGATCCAGTATTTGCCAACCAACGCGGCGACGTTCATGGTGACCGGAGCCAGCGAACCGTACGGGCCTTTGGTGGCCTTGATGGTCCTGATTGCGTGGAGCGTTGCTTTGCTCGGCGCCGGATGAATCAGCTTGAAACGTCGGGATGCCTAGCCATGGGCGGGCGCCAGGCCGCCGGCCAGCGAATTTGCGCAGGCAGTGCACGGCGGGGCATCCGGCGTGATGCCCGAAACTCCCGCCGTGCGCATGCCGCCGCTTTTCTAGGCCTTGGACCGCAGCTGGGCCCGGTCGCGCCATGCTGCGGTGCTCCACAGTGCGAGCGCTATCAGCGCCGGCTGGAAGAAGAGCCGGGCCAGTCGTTTCGCGTCGGTGTCCAAGCCGAACGCATCGCGTCCCTCCTGCCACTGGGCTAAATTGCCGGGGAACACCGCGACGAAGAAGAGCGCGGCGATCCACCCCACGGCTACCCGCTTCCTGAGCAGCGCGAGCAAGGAAAGTCCCAGGCCGATTTCGGCGACACCGGAAAGGATGACCGTCAGATCCGGATCCAGCGGGACGAAGTCCGGGACCTGGGAGCGAAATTCCTCGCGGGCAAAGGTCAGATGGCTGACCCCGGCGAAGCCGAGAAATGAGCCGAGCGCTATCCGCGCTCCGTGCCGGGCGAAGCCCAGTGGCTTCCCCTCCCAGGAGCTAGTCATCGCTGACGCTGACCAGGACATCGATGTTGCCGCGGGTGGCATTGGAGTAGGGGCAGACTTGGTGAGCCGCATCGGCCAGTTCCTGGGCCAGTGCGGGTTCCAGGCCGGGAATGATGACTTCCAGCTCTACCGACAACTTGAATCCGTTCTCCCCGTCGCGGTTCAGGTGGACACGGCCGCCGACGCTGGAGTCGTCAATTTTTACCTTGCGGCCGCGCGCGACCAGATTTAATGCCGAGTGGAAGCAAGCGGCGTAGCCAGCGGCGAACAGCTGTTCCGGGTTGGTCCCGGCGCCCGAACCGCCTAGTTCTGCCGGGGAGGCCAAAACCAGGTCGAGCTTGCCGTCGGGGGTCTGGACGCGCCCTTCGCGGCCTTGGCCGGTGGACAGGGACTCTGCGGTGTACAGGGTTTCCATGGAATTGCCTTTCGTTGATGGTAAAAGCTCGCAGCTATTTTCCGGAGGATCCCTCCGGAGCAGGGATTTCCTGCATGGAAGTGGTGATGCGGTGCAGGGTTGCCAGCAGCGCTTTGGCGCTTTGCATATCCGGCAGTCCGGTACCGCAAGCAATCTGCGCCGGTATGTGCGCCAAGTCCTTGCGCAAGGATGTTCCAGCGGGAGTCAAGCTGACGTTGACGACGCGGCTGTCCTGGCCATCGCGGCGGCGTTCAATAAAGCCCTTCTGCTCCAGCCGGCGAAGTAGCGGAGACAGGGTCCCGGAGTCCAGCTGGAGCATTTCGCCGATCTCGCGCACCGGCTTATCGCCTTCGGTCCACAGTGAAACGAGCACCAAGTACTGGGTGTAGGTCAGCTGCCACGGGGCGAGCAGTTCGGTATATGCGCGAGTGGTTGCCCGGCTTGCCGAGTAGAGGGAGAAGCACACCATATCGTCAACTATTGCCATGGAATAATGATTGCACACAATTCAATTGTGCACAACTTAAATATTAATGGTTTATCCGAGCTTGGAGCTGCAATCAACGCAGAACGGGGATTCGGACGTGGACGCGCTTCGCGTCCGTGAGCTGCCGTCGCTAAGCTGGGATCCATGAGCATCGGAAAACACCCGGCGAAGGCCAGCGGGCGCAACTGCCCCCGCCTGGCGGTCGTCCGCTCGCTGTTCCTGATCAGCGCGGTGCTTCTCGGCTTGTTCTCGATGCATGTGATGAACCATGGAGCCCAGGCGCAGTCCTTGGCCCCGGTGGCCCATGCACATCCGGCAGACGCCGAGCCCACGCCACATGCGCCGCCAGCCGACGCGGGTGGCTCGGAGCAGGGCTGCGCCGACTGTCCGATGGACCATGGCATGGCCGCCGCGGGTTGCGTGTTGGCGCTGCTGGCCATGCTGCTGTTCTTGCGGCCGCCGCATACCGTAGCCGTGCTCCCGACGGCGTTCCCGCAGACGTTGCGCGCGGCATCGGCGCTGCCTGGTATCGGGCCGGAAAAACCTGATCTGGTTGCCTTGGGGATCTGCCGAACGTGAGGGCTTGGCCGGTCCACGCACCGGCCTCCGGCTGGTTCCGGCGCCGCCGCAGGCGGGCGCCGTTCACGTTCGATATCCACCAGGAGAATTACCATGAACAAGCAGATCCTCATTTGCAGCGCCCTCGTGCTGGGCGCAACGCTCGCCCTCGCCGGATGCGCGGGGGAATCATCAAGTACCCCGGCGCCGAGCGCCTCAGCGTCCGATTCGCATGCCGGCCATTCCATGGACCAGTCAGCGTCAGCCAACGATGCCGATATGGCTTTTGCTTCGGGCATGAAGGTGCACCATGAACAGGCGATCGAGATGTCCGAGATGATCTTGGGCAAGAAAGACATCCCGCAGGAGGTCACAGCCTTGGCCGAGCGCATCAAGGCAGCCCAGGCGCCGGAGATCGAGCGAATGGATGGATGGCTGGACGAGTGGGACATGCCAGAAGGCATGGACCACGGCAGCATGGAGCACGATGGCATGGTTCCGGAAGACGGGATCAAGGCACTGCAGGAAGCTTCCGGAAAGGAAGCGGCGCAGCTGTTCCTCGAGCAGATGATCATGCATCACGAAGGTGCGGTGGACATGGCCGAGTCGGAGCTGGAGGACGGCCAGGATGCCGAGGCCAAGGAATTGGCTGGGCAGATCATCGACTCGCAAACCACTGAAATCGACGAGATGAAGCAGCTGCTGGCCGGCCTGTAAACGGTGCTGCGAACCAGGAAGATGGGATATCACTTGACTCAACGAATTTCGCCCCCTTGCACTGCACGCTGGAAGGCGGCGGCAACTGGCGCTGGAACCGTCCTGGCACTGGCCCTCCTCGCAGGGTGCAGTGCCGGGCAGCCAGCAAGCCAGTCTGCCACGACGGCGATCGACGCCGAGCACGCAGGGCAGTTCCTTGCCGAACTGGGACTGGAGGGGTTGGACGCCAAGCAGGTCATCGACCAGCTCGATCGCTTGCCGAAGGACCAACGGCCTCAGAACTTCACCGCCCAGGTGAAGCCAACGCAGCTGGTGCTGGCCGATGAATCGGGACGCACCGCGAACCTGCCGCTGCCCGAAGACCAGTACTACCTCTCAGCCGCACCCTACGTGGACCAGACGCACAGCTGCCATTTCCATAGCCTCACCACCTGCGTGGGGCAGCTGCAAGGCGTGGAAATGAAGGTCAAGGCAGTCAACTCGGATACCGGTGAAGTATTGGTGGACAAGGACATGGAATCCTTCGACAACGGATTTATCGGCCTGTGGGTTCCGCGGGGAATTACGGTGGACCTGGAGTTCACGTACCAGGGAAAGACCGCGCAAACCACGGTATCCACCGCCGGGGATGAGAACGCGACCTGCCTGACCGAGCTGCAGCTTGTGTAGCACCAGCTGTCGTTGGCTCCGCGATAACGGCATCGGGCCTGCAACCACCGTTGTGGTTGCAGGCCCGATTTCTATCGATGCTGAAAGCTAGCCGTCAGTCTTGGGCGGCGTCTGCTTCATCATCTCTTCGAACGCTCGGCGTTCCTTGCGCGAGACCGGAATCTGTCCGGTCAACGGGTTGACGACCTGATCGGCCGGCGCCGCCGGCTTCTCATTCCTGCCGGCCTCGGCTGGTTTCGGCTGTTCCTTGCCCTTGTCCGTGACTCCGGCCTTGTCTCCGGCCTTGTCTTCAGACTTTGACTTGCCATCGGCTGCCGGTGCAGCCTCCGGCGCGATCTTGGCGCTGGCGCTGTCCATCGCACGGCTCAGGTCCTGGGCCGCGGTGTGCTGCTGCGCCGAATGCTTGCGCGCGGAGCGGGCCTTGGCGTTCTTCTCCTTGCGGGACTCGACCAGGCGGTAGAGCACCGGCACCAGGATCAGCGTGAGCAAGGTGGAGGACACCAGGCCGCCGATGACCACCACAGCCAGCGGCTGGGAGATGAAGCCCGACTGGCCGGTCAGGCCCAGGCCCATCGGCACCAGCGCGAAGATGGTCGCCAGCGCGGTCATCAAAATCGGGCGCAGGCGCTGGCGGGCGCCGTGCATGATGGCATCTTCCAGCGCCATGGCAGGGCGCTCGGGCGTATCCTCGCGGTACTGGTTGATCAGGTCGATCAGCACAATCGCGTTGGTCACCACGATGCCCACCAGCATCAGCATGCCGATCAGCGACGGCAGGCCCAGCGGGATGCCGGAGATCAGCAGCAGGCCGATCGCGCCGGTGGCGGCGAAGGGAATCGAGACCAGCAGGATCAGCGGCTGGATCAGGGACTTGAACGTGGCCACCATGATCACGTAGACAATCGCGATGGCCGCCAGCAACGCCAGGTACAGCTGGTTGAAGGACTCGGCCTGCTCGGTGGCCGCGCCGCCGATTTCGGCTGTGGCGCCCTCGGGCAGCTGCACCGACTCCAGGCGCTCGGTGACGTTCTTGGACACATCCCCGAGCATGTTCTCCGCAGGGGCCAGGGTGACGGTGGCGATCCGCTCGCCGTTGGAGGTGGTGACCTGCTGGACCACCTTGGCGCGTTCCACGGTGGCCAGGTCCTGCAGTTCCTTGACGCCGGCGGCGGTCGGGATCTCCAGCTCGCGCAGCTTGTCAAGGCTGTCCAGGTCCATGCCCTCGCCGATCTGCACCGTCATGTCGGTGTAGTCCAGGCGCAGCGTACCTGCAGGAACAGGGGAGACCTGGGAGGCGACCATGCCCGCCAGCTGGGTTTCGGTCAACCCGGCCTCGGCGGCCTTGGTGGCATCGATATCGATGGAGACCTGCTCGCGTTCGGCCGAGAGGTTATCGGAGATTTCGGTGACGTGCGCGGTGCCTTCCAGCGCCTCGCGCGTCGCGGTGGTCGCCTCGCGAAGGATTCCCTCATCCGGGGCCTTGATCTCGACGGTGACATCGCTGGACATCATGGCCGAGGAGTTCGAGCCGAAGCTCAGATCCAGGTCCTTGGGCAGGTCCAGTGCCTCGACCTGCTCGCGCACCGTGTTCTTCAGCGCTTCCTGGTCCGCATCGGGATCGGTGATCACGGTGAAGCTGGCGGTGTCCGAGCCCGAGGAGAACATGGCCGCCATGCCGCTGGCGGTGCCCACGGTCAGCTGGACATCTTCGATGCCGTCGATGTCCGCGAGCTTGGATTCGATCTTCGCCGCTTCCTTCTCGGTGGTTTCCATGGCCGTGCCCGACGGCATTTCGGCGGTGATGGAGATCGAGTTCTCGCCTGTGGAACCCAGCAGGTTGGTGTTCAGCAGCGGGGTCATCGCCACGGTGCCGGCAAGCACCAGCACGGAGGCGAGCAGCGTGATGACCGGGTGCTTCTGGGTCTTCTTCAGCACCGGGATGTAGGCGCGCTGCAGCCAGGACTTGTCTTCGGCCACGTGCACGGTGTGGGTTTCGCCGCTGCCCGGGCGGTGCGGCAGGAACCAGTACGCCAGCACCGGGACGATGGTCAGCGAGACCAGCAGCGAGGCCAGCAGCGCGATGGTCATGGTCAGCGCGAACGGGCTGAACAGCTCGCCGGCCATGCCGCCCACCAGGGCGATCGGCAGGAACACCGCCACGGTGGTCAGGGTCGCCGCGGTAATGGCGCCGGCAACTTCCTTGACCGCCAGCAAGATGGCCTGCGCCTTGGATTCTCCGTGGGCCAGATGGCGCTTGATGTTCTCGATGACCACAATCGAGTCGTCCACCACTCGTCCGATGGAAATGGTCAAAGCGCCCAGGGTCAGCATGTTCAGCGTGTACCCGAAAACGTTCATCCCGATGAAGGTCGCCATCAGCGACAGCGGGATGGAGATTGCGGTGACCAGGGTGGAGCGTACCGAGAAGAGGAACACCAGGATGATGATCACGGCGAAGCCCAGGCCCAGCGCGCCTTCCAGTGCCAGGTGCTTGATCGAGTCCTCGATGAACGGCGCCTGGTCGAAGATCGTGGTCATGGTGGCCTTGTGGCCCAGCTCCGCTTCCAGCTCGGCGAGCATCGCGGTGATGGCATGCGAGATGGCTACGGTGTCGCCATCCGGGGTCTTGGTGACCTGGATGGACAGGGTTTCCTCGCCGTTGGTGCGGGTGATGCTGGTGGCCTCGTCGGCCTGCACCGAGACCTCGGCGACGTCCTTGAGCAGCACCGGACCGTTGTCGGTGACCAGCGGGATGTCCTTGATGGCGTCCAGGGTATCCGGGGTGGACCCGGCAATCACCGGAAGCTCCAGTCCGTCGACGTCCATGTTGCCGATGGGCATGGGGGAGCCGGCGTTCTCGATGCCGTCCTTCAGGTCCGCGACGGACAGCCCGGCCTCGCGCATCTGGCTGTCCTTCGGGATCACCGCAATGTGCTGGGAGGAGCCGCCGGAGACCGAGGCCTCGCGCACGCCGTCGATCTTCTGCAGCTTGGGCAGGGTGATGCGCTCCACGTCGTCGTTGAGCGCTTCCAGCGACTGGTCCGAGGAGACCGCCAGGACCAGCACCGGGAAATCGGCGATGGAACCGGCGAAGGCGGTCGGCTCCACATCCTCGGGCAGCTGGGACTTGGAGTTGGCAATGGCCCGTTCCACCTGGGTGCGGGCGCGGTCCATGTCTGTGCCGTATTCGAAGGTCAAGCCGATGCGGGTGAAGCCGGTCTGCGAGGTGGCGGTGGAGGATTCCAGGCCCTCGACAGCCTGCAGCGCGGTTTCCAGCGGTTCGGCGACCTGTTCGTCGATCACCTCGGGGCTGGAACCCATTTGGGTTGCCATGACCGAGATCTGCGGGAATTCCAGTTCCGGGATCAGCTCCTGCTTGAGTGATCCCATGGAAATCACGCCGAAAACGGCGGCGAAAACCGTGATGAGCGCAATGAGCGCCCGGTTCTTCAATGACAAGATGGCCAAGCGCTGCATGCGGGTGCGGTCCTCGTTGTGTCGCAGTGGGAAGGGCTTATAACCAACTTTAGTTGGTTGCCATTGCACAACGGTCACCGAGAGATGTTAAGCACGCAAAAATCATCCGAATGGACTACCCGGCAGCTGCCTGTGGCGGCTGGTAGTTAGATGAGCAGTTTGCGAATCTGATCTCACGTGCAGTCTTTGCTCACTCCATCACCAGCGAATTATCCTTGAGGAAAATATTGAAATCAGCGAACGCCTTCGGGGTGCGCTTTATCGTCAATTCCTTGAACGCCTCGCTCATGCTCCGGGTATCGGCACCTGGAAACCACGGATTCTGCAGTTTCACTCCCCACCGGGGCTTCCGCGCAGAAACGCCATCAAGCGCAATCCGCGCGCCCGCTGCCAGCAAGGCATCGAATCGTTCGCTCCCGGTAGATTTGGGCTTCTTCAGGTGCTCCGGTTTCATCATTTTCAATTGCTTCAATGAATCCATTGCGATTCTTAGAGCGAATTCGTTGTCGCCGGAAGACAGCTCGTGGGCAATATCGCGGGCTGCCTCGTCGAGTATCAACTGAGGAGTCGGAAGTGGGGCAGCCCAGTGGATATCCAAGGCATTGGCAACTCGCAACGAAGCGCCGAGCTCAGCCGTCTCTTTGCCTGATTCAAGATCTACGATGAACTTTCGTGATTGCCCGGTTTTGCTTGCGAGCTCCTGTTGGCTCAAGCCGTTTTGAATCCGGGCGCCACGGATTGCTCGACCCAGATCATGTGCAGTACTAATCGTTCCCATTCCTGCATTATGGCACCGTTCGCATACTAAATGTAGATATCCAAGTCGTACTTCGGAATCGACTCTTGATGTCGAGGCGCTAGATCGTCGAACCTACGATGCCACTGGATTTGGCGATGCATACTGTGAGCGAAGCAGAGTACTTCAGGCAACTAACCCGGCGCGAAGAACCTGCCGATCGTCCGGCTCTTTTGTGCGGAATCGCGCGCATACTCGATCTACGGGATAGTCCCGCGGAACTTCGCAGAGGGGCAGGGCAGCCATGGATCGGGATACTCTACGCCGCGTGCAGCGGCCATTGAAGCAGCTGTACCGCGAGCAGCCGGATGCTGGAAGCATCGTGCTGGAGGCCAGCGGAACGCTCGGAGAAGAAGGGCTGTCCTGCTCGGTGCACACCGGCCAAGCCCTGGTGGACGCCGGCCTGCACCCGTCCACCGGCGGGGACGGGACATTGGCCTGCTCGGGGGACATGCTCCTGCAGGCGCTGGTGGCCTGTGCCGGTGTCACCTTGGCCGCGGTGGCGATCAACCGCTCGCTGAGCGTGAGCGGCAGCGTCCATGCGAGCGGCGTGCTGGATGTGCGCGGCACCTTGGGATTGGATCCCGACGCCGCGGTGGGGTTCAGCTCGATCAAGCTGTCCTTCGAGCTGCAGACCGAGGCCAGCGAGCAGGAAGTGGCGCAGCTGATCGAGGCCACCGAAAAGTATTGCGTGGTGCTCCAGACCTTGGAATCCCCGCTGGACATCGAGGTCGCCGCGTCGGTGCAATAACCCGCGGTACTGCTTAGCCCGGATATGCGAAGAACCGCCCACCAATGCTGGTGGACGGTTCTCGTGGTGCCAAGTGGCTACAGTCCCAGGGACTTGTCGGTAGCTGCCTTGACCTCTGCGTAGAGTGCCGGGTTCTCGTTCAGCTTCTGGCCGTAGGAAGGAATCATGTCCTTCAGCTTCGACTCCCAGCCAGCGAACTGCTTAGGGAAGCAGCGCGAGAGCAGGCCGATCATGATCGGGGTAGCGGTCGAAGCGCCTGGCGAAGCGCCGAGCAGGCCGGAGATCGAGCCGTCCGAGGAGGTGATGACCTCGGTGCCGAACTGCAGCACGCCGCCCTTCTTGGCATCCTTCTTGATGACCTGGACGCGCTGGCCAGCGGTGATCAATTCCCACTTGGAGCCATCCGCCTGAGGGAAGTACTCTGCCAGCGACTCGTCCTTCTTGGCGCGCGACTTGAGAACTTCCTTGATCAGGTAGGTGGTCAGATCCAGGTTGTCCTTGCCCACGGCCAGCATCGGGATGATGTTGTGCGGACGCAGGGACAGTGGAAGATCCAGCTGGCCGGTGGACTTCAGGAAGTTCATCGAGAAGCCGGCGTACGGGCCGAACATCAGCGAGCGCTTGCCGTCGACAAAGCGGGTGTCCAGGTGCGGCACCGACATTGGAGGTGCGCCCACGGAAGCCTGGCCGTAGACCTTGGCATGGTGCTGGTCGATGACGGTCTCGTCGGTGCAACGCAGGAACTGCCCGGAGACCGGGAATCCGCCGAAGCCCTTGATCTCGTCGATGCCTGCCTTCTGCAGCAGTGGCAGTGCTCCGCCGCCCGCGCCGACGAACACGAACTTGGCCTTGACGTTCTTCACTGCGCCCGAAGCGTTGTCCTTGACGGTCAGCTCCCAGCCGGCGCCCGAACGCTTGAGGCCCTTGACCTTGTGGCCGTAGTTCACCGAGGCGCCGGCGGCGCTCAGCGAGTCGGTCAACTCGCGGGTCAGCCGGCCGAAATCGACGTCGGTGCCGGAGACGACGCGGGACGCGGCGACCTTCTGCGAGGCGTCGCGGCCCTGGGCAACCAGCGGGGTCCACTCGTTGATGGTGTCCAGGTCGTTGGTGATTTCCAGTTCGTCGAACAGGGCGTTCGGCTTCAGCGCCTCGTAGCGCGTCTGCAGGTACTTGGAGTGCTCCTCGCCGATGACGAAGGACATGTGCGGCAGGGCGTTGATGAAGCTGTTGTCAGCTACGCGCTTGTTCTCCACGGCCCACGAGAAGAACTGGCGGGACACCTGGAACTGCTCGTTGATGCCGATGGCCTTGGCCGGATCGACCGAGCCGTCAGCCTTGGCAGCGGTGTAGTTCAGCTCGCACAGTGCCGAGTGGCCGGTGCCTGCGTTGTTCCAAGGGGAGGAGGATTCCTGCCCGGCCTTGTCCAGGTTCTCGAAAAGACCAATGGACCAGGTTGGCTCCAGCTGGTTGATCATGGTGCCAAGGGTGGCACTCATGATGCCGGCACCGATTAGTACTACGTCAAAAGATTCGGTTGACGTTTCAGAAGGCACGAGGATCTCCATCGACAGTGATACTTTGCTCTCTCCCAGAGTAGACCCATATCCCCGGGGGCCAGAAATCGTTAACTGGGTTAACGGTCGCTAACTTGAGATGGACGGTGAATTTGTCATCTGCACATCCGCGTAGCACTCATTGAGCATTGGCGATGGCGGATAGAAGGTGACGTTCCCGTTAAACGCCAGCGCAGAGATCGGAAAGACCAAGGGGAGCGCGGGCAGATCGGTGTTCAGGGTCTTGAGGATATCGGCATAGGCGGCGGTCCGCTCCTCGCCAAATGGGACGGAACGGGCCAGCATGACCTGTGAGTCAAGTAACGCCGAGGTGTAGCCGAACTCATTCTCCTTGGAAGCCAGGATGCCCGAAAGGAAGTCGTCGGCGGAACGGTAGCCGCCGGAGAAGCCCAGCAGGTGCAGCCCATTGAAGTCCTTGGACTGCACGGTCTGCACATAGCCGTCGGTCCAGGCGATCGGCTTGGGCTTGATGCGGATCCCCACCGCGGCGAGGTCGTCGGCGATCTGCGCGAAGGTGCGTTCGGGCAACGGCAGGTAGTTGCGCGAGACCCGCAGCGGATAGGCGCATTCGATTTCTTCACCGTCGTAGCCCAGCTCGTCCAGCAACGCCTTGGCCTTCGTGGCGTCGTGGTTGGGGGTTTCTTCCGGAGCCGGAATGCTCAGCGCGGGAGGCAGCAGGGTGGAAGCATGCTTGGATCCTTGCAGGAACAGCTTCTCGGCCAGCGAGCTGCGGTTGATCGCATGGGCGATGGCCAGGCGGAAATCCGGCTTGGCCAGCCACTTGTTGCGCTGGTCCATGCCAAGGTAGAGCACCGAGAAGGGGTCGCGCTGGACGACCACCTTGGCATTGCGCACCAGGGTGCGCATGATGTCCACCGACACCATGTCGAAGCCGTCGATTTCATCGGCCAGCAGCGCGCCTTCGCGGTTGTAGGGCGAAGGAACTGCGGAGATCAGCGCGACTTCAGGATGCCCGGTGTTATTGTCCAGGCGCGCCTGGTTCCAGTAGTCCTTGAAGATCTCCAGGCGCACCACGCCGTTGCCATTGGAGACGAAGGTGTAGGGCCCGGTACCTACCGGGTGGGTGGACAGCGACTGGGCAGGATTCTGCTTTGGTCCGCCGGTCAACGCGCTGGGTGCGGCGATGGCCATGCCCGGCAAGGTGAGCGCGTCGACCAGCCCTGGCAGCCTGCGGCGCAGGTTCAAGGTGACCACGTACTCGCCGGTGGCCTCGACGGACGCGAAATAGCTTGCCGAACCCGCGGAGGATTTGCCGTCAAAGAGCTTCGTCTCGAACTGCTTGGACAACTCTTCGAGCTGCTCGGTGCGCGACTGCTGGGTGGCCAGCTCTTCTTCGGTAGCCTCGCCAGTGCTCTTGAAGGTCTTCTCAAGTTCCTTGGCGGTGGGCAGCTTGGGGATGTCGCTATCGATGTGGAAGATGTTCGCGAAACCCTGGCTGGAGGCGGTGCGCAGCTGCGGCGACAAGTTCTCCCAGCGGTTGAAGTTGGCGACCACTGCCTTTGCGGTCAATTCGGTGCCGTCATGGAAGAGCACGCCCTGGCGCAGGGTAAAGGTGTAGCGCAGGCCGTCGGGACTTTCGGTCCAGGACTCGGCCAGGCCGGCTACGGTGCTGCCGGTATCCGGATCGATGTCGACCAGTGTTTCGTAAACCTGGCGGGTGATCCGGAAGGATTCGTTATCGCCGACGATGGCTGGATCGAGCTTGACCGGGGGAGCGGCTGCCGCCAAGCGCAGGGTCCGCGGAACAGGCGTCGCGCTGGCGGAGGCCGAGGGCGAAGCGGAGGCAGCGGGCCCGGAATTGCCGGTGCAGGCGGTCAGCGCCAGTGCGGTTGTCGCCAATGTACCGGTCAGCAATGCGCGTCGTGATACGGGTTTCGGTGGCAATTCGGGCACGGGGATGGCTCATCTTCCTTCGGCAGGCGGTACTGCTTTGCGCAGGGAACAAGCAGGGAGCAATGCGCAAAGGTATTTATCAAAGATAGCGCACCACATCCACTGCTCCGGGAGCCAAAACTCCCGGAGCCGTCAACTGTCACTAAATTGTTAGCTGCGGTGCACGAGGTTCTCGCCGTCGTTGCCCGCCGCCCAGGCCTGCACCTGCTTCTTGAGCAGCTTCACCATGCGCGGGAAGAACGCCTTGGTGTTCCCGCCATTGTGCGGAATGACCAACGCATTGGGGTGCTGCCACAGGGGATGGCCGGCAGGCAGCGGTTCCGGGTCGAAGACATCTGATGCCATGTTCAAGCGGCCCGAGGCGACTTCCGCCACGATGGCGTCGGTGTCCACCACCGGACCGCGGGCCACGTTGATGACCGTCGCGCCGTCAGGAAGCTTGGCCAGCAATTGCGCATCCACCAGGTGGCGGGTGGAATCATTGAGCGGCACGATCAGGATCAGCACCTCGATTTCCGGCGCCCGAGCCGCCAGCTCGGAGGTTGCGAAGACCTCGCCGTGCTCATCGGTGCGGGCGGTCGATCCGAAGCGCAAGAGATCGACTTCAAAAGGCTCCAGGCGCTTGCGGATCTCCTCGCCGATGCCGCCCACGCCAACCAAGCCCACGGTACGGTCAGCTAACCCGGGCCATTGCTGGGGATTCCATCGGCCCTGCTGCTGATCGCGCACCGATTGCGGAAAGCCTCGCAAGGAGGCGATGGCCAGTCCCAGTGCCATCTCGGCGGTAGCCGCCGCGTGGACGCCGGCCGCTGTATTGATATCGGCGCGGTCGCCGATCAGGTCGATCATTCCATCAAAACCGGTTGTTTGCGTCTGGACCACCTTGACATTAGGCGCCTTGCGGACGTTCTTCAGCGTCTGGGGATTCGCCATGTAGGGAAGGATGGCAATGTCGATGTCCTCCAGCGGGGTCTCGGGGTCGTTCTCCAAGTCCCAGAGCACTGCCTTGAGATTTTCCGGGATCGGTCCGACCGCATCAATCAGTTCTTGGGTGGGGAATGAAATCCTTCGTTGGGTGCTCATGGAATCACTGTACAAACCCCTTCCGCTCTTTGGTAGTAACACCTAGTCATCTCCTGTAATGAAGGTCACCGCGGAATGCTGGCAATCGAATTTGCGCTGAGGGAAATTGCTGGTAAAGTTTTATCTCGTTGCGAAAGCGCGAAGCCCGAAAAGCTTCTAGAACATCGCAGCGGGCGCCTCTAGCTCAATTGGCAGAGCAAATGACTCTTAATCATTAGGTTCCGGGTTCAAGTCCCGGGGGGCGCACGAACAATTTGTTCGGTTCACCAGGCAACTTGTTTATATAAATCAATACGCGCCTTTAGCTCAATTGGTAGAGCAAATGACTCTTAATCATTAGGTTCCGGGTTCGAGTCCCGGAGGGCGCACAAAACAAAGGTCAGGCTTCGGTCTGGCCTTTTTTGGTGACCATGCGCGATTCTGCGCTTCCGGTCATGGCGCCAGGCCGAAATTTACCGGCCGCGGGGCTTGTCCGCTGGCAATGCCGGGGCGGATCAGCGTTTCGACTCGTGCCCATTTGCGGCTCGCGGCGCAGCGACCGCGATGGCGAACTTCTAGCGGGTGGTCGGCGTTATGGAATATGTAACTACGGTGCGCGATGGCAATGGGCATTGCCGAAGTGAAAACTTGTGTGTGTTTTAGATTACTTCGCCATCGGCGTAGTCGTGATAACATGAACCTGACTTGGATGTTTATCTTTGCGGACTGGATGCTGGGCGATTTTCGCTTTTGCGCCATTTCTGCCTATGATTGTCTACGTCGCAATGACGGGTTCTGAAAAAGAACTAGTCAGAGCGAGGAAGCGCCTTTAGCTCAATTGGTAGAGCAAATGACTCTTAATCATTAGGTTCCGGGTTCGAGTCCCGGAGGGCGCACAGTAGATCCGATCTGATTCATCAGGTCGGATTTTTTGTATACCGCAAAGAAAAGAGGATCAGCTCATGAGTACCCCCGCAACGGCTAACCGCCTGTCCGTCGGCGACCAGGCCCCTGATTTCACCTTGCAGGACGCTGCCGGCAATTCCGTCTCCTTGTCCGATTACCGTGGCAAGAAGACCATTGTGTACTTCTATCCAGCGGCATCCACCCCTGGCTGCACCAAGCAGGCGTGCGACTTCCGTGATTCGCTCGAATCATTGAAGGGCCTGGGCTATGCAGTTCTGGGCATCTCCCCGGACAAGACCGCAAAGCTTGAAAAGTTCGTTGCCAACGAAGAACTGAATTTCCCGCTGCTTTCCGATGAAGATCACGCGGTGGCTGAAGCCTATGGTGCTTGGGGAGAAAAGAAGAATTACGGCAAGGTCTACGAAGGCCTGATCCGCTCCACGATCGTGGTCGATGAAGAGGGTAATGTTGCGCTCGCGCAGTACAACGTGCGTGCCACCGGACATGTGGCAAAGCTGCGCCGTGACTTGGGGATTGATCCGAAGTAACAGCTGCCCTTGACTGATTTCATATCAGGCCCAAGTTCCGCTACACTAAGTGAGGTCGCCTTCAGGGAAACGGTGTTTCCGGTGTAGCGCTAGCGAGTATGGCGGAATTGGTAGACGCGCTGGATTTAGGTTCCAGTGTCTTCGGACGTGAGAGTTCAAGTCTCTCTACTCGCACCAACAAAACCCTGCGGTCTGATTCCATCGGCCGCAGGGTTTTCTGCATGCATCCATCACGCACGGCGTAAGATCCAATTAGGCACGCGACCGAGATCCGATCAGGAGAGGCACCATGTCCGCCAAAGACCTGCCCACCATGTACGGGCTAGCTGAATCCGATCCTGGCCAGAAGCTGATCAAGCGGGCTGGCGTCGTGGATGCGGATCTGCAGCAAATCGACCGGATCATGGCTGAAATGGGCCGGATGCGCCAGATCGAGCGCAGGATCATGCGCAGCTCGCAGCAGTACATGAAACTGAACGAAACCGACATGCGCGCCATCCGCAAGATGATCTCCGCCAAGCATGCCGGGCAATCGGTCACTCCTGGCGCCCTGAGCCAGTATTTGGGAATTTCCAGTGCGTCGGTCACCAAGATGATTGACCGGTTGGAGGCCCATGGCCATGTGCGGCGCACCAAGCATCCAACCGACCGTCGCTCGCAGTGCGTGGAAGTGACCGAGGAAACCCATCTGGCCGCCCGCGAGCAGGTCGGCCGGCATCATGCCAAGCGATTCGAAGTCGCCAAATCGCTGAGCCCCGAAGAACGGGAAGTGGTGATCCGGTTCCTTGCCAGCACCTCTGATGCCATGGAAAGCAGCCTCGACGAAGCGGGCCCCGGCGAAACCGGATAGCCCCGGAGCAGCAGGAGCTGCTCAGCCCTCCTCCTGCTCTTCCGCGGCGCGCACGATGTTCTTGATGGTGGCCGGGAAAATGGCGCCATGGAACGGGAATACCGCCCACCAATAGCAGCGTCCTGCCAGGCCGCGCGGGAAGAACACCGCACGCTGGATCAGTTCCGTTCGCCCCTCGCTGTCCTTCCCGATGCGGTAATCCAGCCAGGCCCGCCCCGGGGCGCGCATCTCCGCGCGCAGGCGCAGCAGGCTGTTCTCTTCCAGGGCTTCCACCCGCCACCAATCCAGCACATCTCCCAGCGCCAAGGTGCTATGCGAGCGCCTGCCGCGCCGTGAGCCTACGCCTCCCGCCAGCTTGTCCATCAGGCCGCGCAGCTTCCACAGGGCGGGGAAGGCGAAATAGTGCGAATCCCCGCCAAGCCGTTGCAGCACACTGAACAGCTGCGCCTCGGTGGCGCTGGTGCTGATCCGGCGGATGTCCGTGTAGGCCTTGCGCCCTGCCCAGTCCGGGTCTGAAGGCAACGGTTCGGCCGGGGCAGCGATCGGCTGGGCGGTAGCCCAGCTGGTTTGCACCGCGTCAGCATCCATCTTCGCCAGCGCCAGCTGCACCGCGCGCGGATAGTCGCACAGCCCTTCGGCTGGCGGGGCAATCAGCGCATCGATCTTCCGCGAGCCCATCACGCAATCATGCTGCAGCGACTGCACCAGCGCCGATGCCAGGGTGTGCGGCAACGGCGTCACCAGATTCACCCAGTGCGAGGCCAGCCGCGGGGTCAGCAGCGGCAGCGGCCAGATGCTCGGCTCGCGCAGGCCGGCCACCCGGGCATAGATCTTCATCAGCTGGGCGTAGCTGTAGGTGCTTGGCCCGCCGATGTCATAGGTGCCCTGCACGGGTTCCGCCAGCTCGGCGCAGGCCGCAAGGTAGTGCAGGGTGTCGCGGATGGCGATGGGTTGCACCTGGTTCAGCACCCAGCGCGGTGCCGGCATCACCGGCAGCACATCGCTCAGGTGCCTGACCATTTCGAAACTGGCCGAGCCCGAGCCGATCACCAGGCCCGCCTGGAGCACCAGCGTGCTGGCGGCCTCCGACAGGATTTCTCCCACGGCCACCCGTGATGCCAGATGCTCGCTGAGTTCGCCGGCGGGATGCAGGCCCGAGAGATAGACCAGCTGGCCGACCGATTGCTCCCGCGCGGCCTGCGCCACAACCTGTGCGCAGGCTTTCTCCTGGGCCGCGAAATCTCGGGTTCCCGACATCGAGTGCACCAGGTAGTAGAGCAGGTCCACGTCCTTGCAGAGCCTGGCCACGGCGTCCCGGTCCTGCAGGTCGCCCTCGACGACTTCCACCTGGCTGCGCCAGGGTATATCGCGCAGGCGCTGAGCATCACGGGTGAACACCCTGACCTGGTGCCCATTGCTCAACAGCAGCGGCACCAGCCGTCCGCCAATATATCCGCTGGCTCCGGTTACCGCGATCAAGCTCATGGCGCCGTCACCCCGCGCTGGCGCCAGGCGATGGCCAGCGAGCCGAGAAGCAGCAATGCAGCGCAGCCCAAGCCGGCGTAGCCCACCAGCTCGGACTGGTTGCTGCCGGCCAGCCGGCTCGCGCCGATCCAGGCAAGGCCCCAGGCGATGGCCACCGCGGTGAAAATCCTGCCCGAGTAGGCGGTGATGCCCAGACCGATGCCCGCTGCCGCCACCAGCAGCACCACAGCCAATCCCGGCGTCCAGGAAGCGCCTTCGCCAACGCCCAGCGAGAGCAGCCACGCTGCGGTGTTGGCAATGCTGGCCACGCAGACCCAGCCCAGGTAGATGCCGAAGGTCAGCCACATGATCCAGTATTCGGTGCGCGATCCAGGGGTGCCGGCCATCATGATGGACAGCATCCAGGCCAAGCAGGCAACCAGCGCGAAGATCACCGCGACGCTTACTCCCAGCCAGCCAAGCTGCACGACTGTAATCCAGGCGGCGTTCAGCAGAGCCGAAAGCAGCGCGGGCATCCGCAGCCGGGCCGCCCAGGCCGAGCGGCGCCCGGCGGGCGTGAGCTGGAAAATACCGTAGACGGCCAGCCCTGCATAGATCACGCTCCAGATGGAGAACGCCGGGCCGGCCGGTGCCAGCAAAGTCGCATCGGCGCTGAGATAGCCGCCGGCTGCCTGCTGGATCGGTGTCCCGCCCAGGGCCCCGCTGCCGATGAACGAGACGGCGATGGCAAGAACCAGTGCCAGCGCCGTGGTCACCGGCAGCGTCCACGATGCCGTGGCCGTTCGGGCCGGCAGGGGGAAATCGGGGGAATTGGCTGGACTGCTCATCGTGCGCTCCTGAAAGGTGGATGGAAAGTATTTCCCGTATCGGGTCGACAAAACGAGATAGTTAAACCATGATGTATCTAGATAAGCTGAATATCAACAAGCCGAGAGAAGTGATCATGGAACGTCCAGCAGTGCTGACGACCTCGGAACTCTTCCGGGAGCTGTTGCGGCTGACGCGCTCCTACGCCCTGTGCGAGGCACGCTTGCGGCATCGGCTTGACCTGAACGATACAGACCTGCGCGCGGTGAACCTGCTGCGCTCCATGCAAACACCCAGCTCCGGGCAACTGGCCCGCGAACTCGGGGTCTCATCGGCAGGAATCACCTCGGTCCTGGATCGGCTGGAGGCCCGCGGAGTGGTGGAAAGACGGCATCACGCCTCGGACCGCCGGCGCACCTTGGTGGTCCCGGGACCCAATTTCCCTGTGTCCACCGGACCGGGACAGGTACTGCTTCGGCATCTGCACACCTTTAGTGCGCGACTCGACGAGCCGGATCGCGTCCGGCTGCGCGCCGAGCTGGAAGCTTCCCGGCGTGAACTGGACCAGCGGGAGACCGGGAGCAGTGAAGAACACCAAGCAACCACACCACAACCTGGGAGCAGGGAATCATGAGAACGCACACCACCACGCACCAGTCCCTGCCGGCCCCAACAGCGCCAGCGCACACTGCGCTATCGCAAACCGCACCGGCCGCGCGCGGGCTCATCGATGACGCCACCCGGCAGGCTATCAGCGACCGGCTGGAACTTCTGGCCATCCAGGCCCAGCGGCGCAGCGCCGCCTACTCGGAGCAGACCGCGCTGCTCTGGTCCCGCATCGGCGCACGCCTGGGAACCGGCAAGCTCATGCGGCCAGGGATGGTGATGCTCGGATACCGGGCGTTCGGCGGACGCAACGAAGCCCGCGCCATCGACCTGGGCTGCGCCTTCGAGCTGCTGCACGCGGCCCTCTTGATCCACGACGACGTGGTGGACCGCGATTTCGTGCGCCGCGGCGAGCCGACCATCTCGGCGGTCTACCGCGACCACGCACTGGCCAACGGCCGGAATCCTGCCGATGCCGAGCATGCGGGCAATTCGGTGGGCATCATCGCCGGGGACCTGCTGATCAGCGAGGCGATCAAGCTCGCCGCCCGCGCCGCGGCCGGCAGCGATGCCGAAGCCGGCGTGGAACAAGCCTTCTTCCAAGCCATCGAGCAGGCAGGAGCCGGGGAACTCGAAGACCTGCTCTACTCGCTGGGCCCGGCTCCTGCCACCACCAGCCAGGTGCTGCGCATGGAGCAGATGAAAACCGCCGCCTACTCCTTCCAGCTGCCGCTGCAGGCAGGAGCCCTGCTGGCCGGGGCGCACCCCGCGCAGGCCGAAGCCCTCGGCACGGTGGGCTGCCAGCTCGGCGTGGCCTACCAGATCATCGATGACGTGCTGGGCACCTTCGGTGATCCGGCGCGCACCGGCAAGCCGGTGGAATCTGATCTGCGCGAATTCAAGAGCACCATCCTGCTGTCCCTGGCCAGCGAGCAACCAGAATTCTCCGCACTGCTCACCGGATTCCGCGAGGGAACGGTGGATGCCGGCAGGATCCGCCAGGAACTGGCGGCGCAGGGAGCAGAGCGCTTCGCCCGCCAGCTGGCTGCGCAGCTGTGCTCGCGGGCCACCGGCTCCGCCGCCTTCCTGGACTTGCCCGAAGAAGCCCGCACGCTGCTGCTCGAATGCACCAGCCTGATCCTGGATCGAAGCAGCTGAACACCATGAAACGCGATACTTCCCTGAAGCCCGCTGCCGGCACCGCCGCCCTGGAGCACTACTCGCGCGCCGCCCAGCGCAGCGCACGGGTGGTGCTGGGCGAATACTCCACCTCGTTCTCGCTGGCCTGCAGGATGCTGGATGCCGGCAGTGCCCGGCACATTGCCAATATCTATGCGCTGGTGCGCCTGGCCGATGAGATCGTGGACGGGGTGGCCTGCCAGGCCGGCCTGGATAACCAGGCCATCGGAGGCTGCCTCGACGAGCTGGAAGCCGAAACCCTGCGCGCGATGGACCGCGGCTACAGCACCAACATGGTGGTCCATGCCTTCGCCATCTCCGCCCGGGCCACCGGCATCAACGCCGAGCTCACCGGCCCGTTCTTCGCATCCATGCGCGCGGACCTCTCCACCGGGCAGCACGACGCGCGCAGCCTAGAGGACTACATCTACGGCTCGGCCGAGGTCATCGGGCTGATGTGCCTGCAGGTCTTCCAGGCGATGCCCGGCGCACCTGAACTGGACCGGGCCGAGGAGCAGCAGGCCCGCCAGGCTGCCCGCAGCCTGGGCGCGGCCTTCCAGAAGGTCAACTTCCTGCGCGATCTGGCCGAAGACAGCCAGGACTTGGGACGCAGCTACTTTCCCGGGATCAACCCGGCCCGCTTCGACGAGCAGGCCAAGGCGCTGCTGGTGGAGCAGATCGAGCAGGACCTGGCCCAAGCCCGCGCCGGGATGCCGTATCTGGCCCCAGCAGCGGCCCGGGCGGTGCGCCTGGCCCATGACCTGTTCCGCGAACTGAATTCCCAGCTGGGCAAGGCCGACGCCGCCGACCTGCTGCGCACCCGCATCTCGGTCTCCACCCCGCGCAAGGCGCTGATCGCCGCCCGCGTGCTGCTGGGAACCAGCCGCAGCGCGCACCGCAAGCAACTCATGGAAAGAGCACGCAGATGAAGAACGAAAACCCGGACGTCGTCGTCATCGGGGCAGGCTTCTCCGGCCTGGCCAGCGCCGGGCTGCTGGCCGCGCGGGGCTGCAAGGTCACCGTCATCGAGCAGCAGCCGCATCCCGGCGGACGCTCAGGGCGCCTGGAACGCGAAGGGTTCCGCTTCGACACCGGGCCCTCCTGGTACCTGATGCCCGAGGTCTTCGAGCACTGGTTCCGGCTCATGGGCACCAGCACCAGCGAACAGCTTCAGCTGCGCGAGCTGGATCCCGGCTACCGCGTCTTCTTCCAGCACCGCGACGCACCCGTGGACGTGGGCACCGGCGCCGCGGCCAGCGCCCTGTTCGACGCCCTGGAACCGGGCAGCGCTCCAGCCCTGGCACGCTACCTGCGCACCGCGAAGGAAGGCTACGAACTGGCCCTGGAGCATTTCCTCTACGATGATTTCAGCTCGCTGACCGGGCTGCTGCACCTGAAGATCCTGCGCCGCGCCCCGCAGCTGGCCAAGCTGCTGGCCACCAGCCTGGCAGGCCATGCCGCCCGGCGTTTTGCCAGCACCGAGATCCGCCAGCTGCTCGGCTACCCGGCGGTGTTCCTGGGCTCCAGCCCGAAGCGCACCCCAGCGCTCTACCAGCTGATGAGCCACCTGGATCTGGCCGACGGGGTCAAATACCCGATGGGTGGCTTCGCCGCCGTGGCCGATGCGATGGCCGCACTGGCACAGAAGCACGGCGCATCCATCCACCTCTCGGCCACCGCAACGGCCATCGAAACCAGCCCGGGAAAGAACCCGCGGGTCACCGCGGTGCGCTGGATCGATGAGCACGGCAAGGCGCAGCGCACCGAGGCCACGCATGTCATCGGAGCCGCGGACGTGCGCCACCTGGACGGCGAGCTGCTGCCCGAAGAACTGCAGACCCATACTGCCAAGAGCTTCCAGCGCAAGGATCCCGGCCCCAGCGCGGTGCTGCTCTGCCTGGGGGTCAAAGGCCACCTGCCCCAGCTGGAACACCACAACCTGCTGTTCACCACCGACTGGGACGAGAACTTCTCGCGCATCCGCAATGGGCAGGCGCTGCAGGAAGAAACCAGCATCTATGTCTGCAAGCCCAGCGCCACCGACCCGGACGTGGCACCGGAGGGCTGCGAGAACCTGTTCATCCTGGTCCCAGCCCCGGCCGTGCCCGGATGGGGGATGGGCGCCGCCGATGGCGCAGGAGCCGAGATGGTCGAGGCGGTGGCCGACGCTGCCATCGACCAGCTGGCTTCCTGGGCCGGCATCGAGGATTTGCGGTCGCGGATCGTGGTGCGCCAGAGCATCGGCCCGGGGGACTTCGCCGCCCAGTACGGCGCCTTCAAGGGCGGTGCGCTGGGCTTGGCCCATACCCTGGGGCAAAGCGCCATGCTGCGTCCGGGCAACCGCAGCGCCACCGTGCGCGGGCTGCACTATGCCGGCAGCACCGTGCGCCCCGGAATCGGGGTGCCGATGTGCCTGATCAGCGGGGAGCTGGCAGCCAAGGCGGTGCTCGGTGTCCCCGGTGCCGGGCCGATGGCCGAAAGCGGTGCTGCAACGCTGGCGCAGGAGGCCGGAGCATGATCTATTTGGGCATCCTGTTGTTTCTGCTTGCCTGCATGGTGCTGCTGGATGCCAAGGGGAAGCTGTTTCTCTTCCGCCACCCCGTGCGCGGGATCCTGGCCCTCGCGCTGGGCACCGGTTTCTTCGTGCTCTGGGATGTGCTGGCCATCAGGCAGGGCATCTTCCTGCACAAGGAATCGCAGCTCATGACCGGGATCATGGTGGGCGAGCAGTTCCCGCTGGAAGAAGTCTTCTTCCTCATCTTCCTGTGCTACTGCGCGATGATCGCCTTCGCCGGCCTGCCGATGCTGGTCCGCGGGCTGCGAGGTGAGCGGCATGTTCCTTGAATTGAGCTTCTGCTTCCTTGCCGCGGCCATGGCCATCTTCGCCGCCGGGCTGGCCGCCAGCAAGCAGCGCCTGCGCACGGTGATCAAGCCGCTGTGCGCCGCATTGGCCGTGATGCTGGTGCTCACCGCGATTTTCGACAACCTGATGATCTACGCCGGGCTGTTCGGCTACGGCAGCGGCACGCTGTCCGGGGTGCATATCGGCCTGGCCCCGATCGAGGACTTCTTCTATGCCGCCTGCGCGGTCTTCCTTCTCCCCGGACTGTGGTGGCTGCTCGGCGAAGGCAGAAAGGATGCTTCATGATCCGCGGAATCGTTGCCAGCTCGCGGCCCATTTCCTGGGTGAATACCGCCTACCCGTTCGCCGCCGCCTATCTGCTGGCCGGCGGGGGAGTTGATTGGCGCTTGGCCGTGGGCACGGTGTTCTTCCTGTTTCCCTACAATCTGCTGATGTACGGCATCAACGATGTCTTCGACTACGAATCGGATCTGCGCAATCCACGCAAGGGCGGAATCGAGGGCGCGCTGCTGTCCCGGCAGAGCCACAAGGCGCTGCTCGTCGCCTGCGTTGCGTGCGCCGTTCCGTTCCTCGTGGTGCTCGCAGCGGCGGGAAGCCTGGTGGCCAACCTCGTGCTGGCCGTGTCCATCTTCGCTGTGCTTGCCTATTCGGCACCGCGGCTGCGCTTCAAGGAACGGCCCGGGTTGGACTCGCTGACCAGCGCGGTGCATTTCGTTTCGCCGGCGGTCTACGGCTGGGTGCTCGCTGGTGCCAGTGTGCAGCCCGGGCAGTGGCTGGTCTTTGGCGCATTCCTGCTGTGGGGGATGGCCAGCCATGCCCTCGGCGCAATCCAGGACATCATTCCCGATCGCCAGGGCGGCCTGTCTTCGATTGCCACCGCCTTGTCCGCCCGCACCACCATCTGGCTGGTCCTTGCCGGCTATGTGCTGGCCGGAGTGCTGGTGGTCGCCGGGGTGCAGGGGATCGGCCGCTGGGAGTCGCTGCTGGCCCTGCCCTATGTGCTCAACGTCCTACCGCATCTTGGGGTCAGCGACGCGAGCTCGGGTACGGTTAATCGAGGATGGAAGAGATTCTTGTGGATCAACTACCTGTGCGGTTTCCTGCTGACCATGCTCCTGATCTTTTCGGCACTTTTCACCTAACTAGACCCGGATGGGGAATCAAGGATTTCAATGGATGTCATTTTGCTTTCGGAGGATGGCCAGCCAATCGGCGTGCGACCGAAAGAACTGGTCCACACCACGGATACCGTGCTGCACCAGGCATTCTCGTGCCATGTGCGCAATGCCGCCGGCCAGGTGCTAGTGACCCGCCGCGCACTGTCCAAGGTGACCTGGCCAGGGGTATGGACCAATTCCTTCTGCGGGCATCCACAGCCCGGTGAAAGCTTCCAGGAAGCGATTGCCCGCCATGCGGCCCATGAGCTCGGCTTCAAGGTCAGCGGCATCGAATCGGCGCTGCCGGTTTTCCGCTATCGCGCCGTGGATGCCTCGGGCATTGTGGAGAATGAAATCTGCCCGGTCTTCACTGCCGTGATTGACAGCGAGATCACCGCGAACCCGGATGAAGTCATGGACTACTGCTGGGTGGATCCGGTGCAGCTGGGCGCAGCACTGCGCGCAACCCCGTGGGCCTTCAGCCCGTGGCTGGTGATGCAGGCCGAGCAGCTTTCCCTGTACCAGGCCGCGCAAGGCTGACCCCGAGCGCGGCGCCGGCATGAACGCCGGTTCGGTAATGGCCTGTAGAGATGTCCTGGCCATGGGCTAGGCTCAATTGCATGGTGCTTCAAGTAATTGCTGCCGGTATCAAGCGGCGCTCAAAGGCCAGGCATGCCTTGGGCAAAACTTGCGTCGTAGCTGCCGGACTGGTGCTGGCAACGTGCCTGGCCGGCTGCACGCCGCTGCAGTTCGAAGCATCCGACCGCATCCCGGGTGCAAACGCGACGATCGCGGCGCTGCCGAAGTATGCCGATAACCTGGAGGAAGTCGAAGGACGGCAGGAATGGGCTGATCAGAAAATCTTCCAGTACCTCAACGGCCAGGGCGCTGCGGGATTCCATTCATTCGCCAAGGATTCCATCCAATACGCCACCGTCGGCTGGCTTTCTCCGGTCCAGGGCGTGCTCGCTATCGTCGTGGAGGGCAGTGACTGGATCGCCGATGGCAGTGCCGTCCGCTATGCCGAACTGGTCATCACATCCGTCGGCTACGAATCCAGCGAATTGGACCGGGTCGAGATTATCACCGTAGAAGGTGAGTTGCTCGCTTCCGACTACCGCGGGAATCACCCCGGGGCGCTGTGAACGAAAGGCCACCTCGCCGCAGGGCTCGCGATGGAGCTGGCAGGCGAGATGGCCTTCTCGTTTTGGGATGCTGTTGCTGCTTATACGAAGTTCTCGGTGCCTTCGATGGTGTTCATGAAGTGATCCATGAAATCGGCAAAGTCTTCGGCATCCGATTTCTGGTCGAGCGTGGCACCAATGCTGACCGCATCATCCACATGCAAGTCGATGCTCGGTGCTTCAGGAACGATGAAGCGGAACACCCGGCCGGTAGAGATCGCAATCTCGTAGCCGCCATCGCTCAGCTCGGCCAGCTGGTTCACGTTCGTGTTGTTGATGTTGATGGCATCTTCGGAGGCTTCCAAGCTGCTTGCATTGATTGGCGCAATAATCAGCTCCGCCGGCTGGCGTCGATATCCGATGACCTTGAGCCCCCCGGAGCCGGCGATGCCGGTGCCCGCCACGAGATTGTAGCTGGCGAAATTGGGGATCTGCGAGTCAAAAGCCTCGTGGAGGCGGTCTTTGACCTGCTGGGTCGGATTTTCGTCTGGGCGCTTGTCCATACCCCTTACTCTACCGATAAGTTTGGACAATTTGATCAGACGCAACACTTATCGAAATATGTCATCGACACGTCATGGGTTATCTGATTGGTCATATTGACTTCTAGAATGGGATTAATGAGCCAAGATGCTAATTGAGTCTAGACGCCATGCGCACGTGTGGCCACTGGCCCGATTCATGCCCTTCTTGGCTTAAAGCTGCAAGCGAAACCATCTGCAGGGCAGGCGGTTTCCTTGGGGCAAGGGCTGCGAGCTGGATTATTCGCATCCCTGGCAGTTGGTGCTTGTCTCCAGCTAAACCCGCTTCGACAGGCGCTTTCAGTGCCCGGCAAGCGAAATGGCCAAAGCCTGAACGTGGGGACGCGTCCAATCTTTGGACATTCATCTCATATAATGAGATAAACAGGGTGTCTAGTTGCTCTTTGCCGTGAGGTGGAGAAAACTAGAGGCATGCAAATAAACACCGATGTACTACTAGTTATCAGGCGCGGAGCCTGAGGCGCTGTCCAACACCACGGACGGTACACCGGTAACGCGCAAGCCCCCTTTCGTCATCAGTGACGGCCGCGGGGCGTTTTTTATGCGTAAACGAAGAGATAGAAATGGAAAGGATCCCGATGAGCAACTCAACACCCGCCAATCCGGCGTCGGTTGCGAAGTCAATCAATCGAACCAAGGATGCCGCCGCCGCTGTCTCTTCCGTCGTGGAAGCTTCGAACCCGGTCCAGGGTCCGAATAATATCGTTGCTCCCACACAGATGACGGGCTCACAAGCCATCGTCCGCTCGCTGGAAGAAATGGGCGTCAAAGACGTCTTCGGATTACCAGGTGGGGCCATCCTTCCCACTTATGATCCACTGATGGATTCGACCAAGATTAACCACGTCTTGGTCCGCCACGAACAGGGTGCAGGCCATGCCGCACAGGGTTACGCCATGGTGAGCGGGGAAGTGGGCGTCTGCATCGCCACTTCCGGTCCAGGCGCAACCAACCTCGTCACCGCACTGGCCGATGCCAATATGGACTCGGTCCCAATGGTGGCCATCACCGGTCAGGTCAATAGCGCTTTCATTGGCTCTGACGCATTCCAGGAAGCAGACATTGTCGGCATCACGATGCCGATCACCAAGCACGCTTTCCTGGTCACCAACGCAGAGGACATTCCTCGCACGCTGGCCAGCGCGTTCTACCTGGCGCAGACCGGCCGTCCCGGTCCGGTGCTGGTGGATATCACCAAGGATGCGCAGACATCCGAGATGACCTTCTCCTGGCCGCCCAAGGTGGACCTGCCCGGCTACCGCGTGGTCACCCGTGGCCACAACAAGCAGCTGCGCGAAGCCGCCAAGCTCATCGCTTCGGCAACCCGCCCGGTGCTGTACGTTGGTGGCGGCGTGATCAAGGCCAATGCGCACGAGCAGCTGAAGGAATTCGCGGAATTCATCAACGCACCGGTGGTCACCACCCTGACCGCCCGCGGCGCATTCCCGGACTCGCATGAACAGCATGTGGGCATGCCGGGCATGCACGGCGCCGTGTCCGCGGTGACCGCGCTGCAGCAGGCGGATCTGTTGATCACCCTCGGGGCCCGCTTCGATGACCGCGTCACCGGCGTGCTCTCCACCTTCGCGCCGAACGCGAAGGTGATCCACGCCGATATCGATCCCGCGGAAATCTCCAAGAACCGCGTGGCCGATGTGCCGATCGTGGGTTCGCTGGATGAGATCATCCCGCAGCTGCACGAAGCATGCGCCGCACGCTTCGAGAACGAAGCCCAGCAGGATCTGACCGGCTGGTGGGGACTGCTCAACCGCCTGCGCGAAACCTACCCGATCGGCTACACCGAAACCCATGATGGCCTCTCGGCTCCGCAGAATGTCATCCAGCGGATCGGCGAGCTGACCGGTCCTGAGGGCGTGTACGTGGCAGGCGTGGGCCAGCACCAGATGTGGGCTGCGCAGTTCGTGAAGTACGAGCGTCCGCGCTCGTGGCTGAACTCCGCAGGGCTGGGCACCATGGGCTACTCGGTGCCTGCCGCGATGGGCGCCAAGGTGGCGCAGCCGGACCGCGTGGTCTGGGCCATTGACGGCGACGGCTGCTTCCAGATGACCAACCAGGAACTGGCCACCTGCGTGATCAACCAGATCCCGATCAAGGTTGCGGTGATCAACAACTCGTCGCTGGGCATGGTTCGCCAGTGGCAGACCCTGTTCTACGATGGCCGCTACTCCAACACCGATTTGAACACCGGACATGGAACCGCCCGGATTCCCGATTTCGTGAAGCTGGCAGACGCCTACGGCTGCGTTGGCCTGCGCTGCGAACGCGACGAGGACATCGATGCGACCATCCAGAAGGCATTGGAAATCAATGACCGCCCGGTAGTCATCGACTTCGTGGTCTCAGCCGATTCCATGGTGTGGCCAATGGTCCCATCGGGAGTCAGCAACGACCAGATCCAGATTGCCCGCGGCATGACCCCTGAATGGGAAGAGGAGGACTAGAACATGGCAAAGCATACGCTTTCGGTACTGGTTGAAGACGTTCCCGGCGTGCTGACCCGCGTCGCCAGCCTCTTCGCCCGCCGTGCCTTCAACATCCACTCGCTGGCTGTGGGCCCGACGGAAATTGCCGGCATCAGCCGCATGACCGTGGTGGTCGACGCCGAGGGGGATTCCCTGGAGCAGGTCACCAAGCAGTTGAACAAGCTGGTCAACGTCATCAAGATCGTGGAACTGCTGCCCGAAACCTCGGTGCAGCGCGACCACATCATGATCAAGGTGCGCGCCGATGCAACGACCCGCCTGCAGGTCACCCAGGCCGCGGAACTGTTCCGTGCTTCGGTGATCGACGTATCCACCGACTCGCTGGTCGTGGAGGCCACCGGCAACGCCGCGAAGATCGATGCGCTGCTGGCAGTGCTTGAGCCCTTCGGCATCCGCGAGATCGTCCAGGCAGGAACCCTGGCCGTAGGCCGCGGATCCAAGTCAATGAGCGACCGCGCTTTGAAGACGATTTCCGCCTAGGCGCAACGACTTCAAGAGACACGAACTACAAAATTTAGATACTTGGCACCTAGCTTGGAAGTAAGCAACAGTGCCTCAGCAAAGACTTCTTCACCAGAAGCACATATAAGGAGAATTACAGTGGCTGATCTGTATTACGAAGACGACGCAGACCTCTCGATCATCCAGGGCAAGAAGGTAGCCATCATTGGCTACGGCTCCCAGGGCCACGCCCACGCACTGAGCCTGCGCGACTCGGGTGTCGAAATCACCGTGGGCCTGGCCGAGGGCTCGAAGTCCCGCGCCAAGGCTGAGGCCGAAGGCCTGAAGGTCGCCACCGTTGCCGAGGCAGCAGCCTGGGCAGATGTCATCATGATCCTGACCCCGGACCAGGTCCAGGCCCAGGTCTACACCGAGTCGATCGCCGAGCACCTCGAAGAGGGCAACGCCCTGTTCTTCGGCCACGGCTTCAACATCCGCTTCGGCTTCATCCAGCCACCAGCCAACGTTGACGTTGCCCTGGTTGCCCCTAAGGCGCCAGGCCACACCGTGCGCCGCGAATTCGAAGCCGGCCGCGGCATCCCTGACCTGATCGCCGTGGAGCAGAACTTCACCGGCGGCGCCAAGGAACTGGCACTGTCCTACGCAGCAGGCATCGGCGGCACCCGCGCCGGCGTCATCGAGACCACCTTCACCGAAGAGACCGAAACCGACCTGTTCGGCGAGCAGGCTGTGCTCTGCGGCGGCACCTCCCAGCTGGTGCAGTACGGCTTCGAGGTCCTGACCGAGGCTGGCTACAAGCCGGAGATCGCCTACTTCGAGGTGCTCCACGAGCTGAAGTTGATCGTCGACCTGATGTGGGAAGGCGGCATCGCCAAGCAGCGCTGGTCGATCTCCGACACCGCTGAGTATGGCGACTACGTCTCCGGCCCACGCGTGATCACCCCAGAGGTGAAGGAAAACATGAAGGCTGTCCTGGCTGACATCCAGTCCGGCGCTTTCGCAAACCGCTTCATGGAAGACCAGAAGGCCGGCGCTCCTGAGTTCAAGGAACTGCGTGCCAAGGGCGAAGCACACCCAATCGAGACCACCGGCCGCGAACTGCGCTCGCTGTTCTCCTGGATCTCGGATGCATCCTCGGATGACTACGTTGACGGTTCCGTAGCCCGCTAATTGCAGGCACAGCCTGGCCTGGTCGCCCTGCGACTGGGAACAGAATAGGCAACGGCGGCCGCTTCCTTCGGGAAGGGGCCGCCGTTGCCTATTGTTTTGGATTTGCGAGCCATATTGGCCAGGGATGCGAACGCCTCACCTACGAGTTGAGGGGACCAGCTTCCTCGGCTGGCTTCACCCGGCCAGCCATGTAAACCCACAGGGCCGAGAAGACCAGAGCGGCACCGGCAAAGACTGCCCACCAGGGGAAGCCCGGAATGTCCGGGGTCTTGCCGCTGGCCTCGATATCCGCGATGGGGGTCGGCAGGATACGCTCCGCTGTCACCAGCATGCGATGTGAATTAATTCCCAGCGGAGTGCAGGTCACGAGGGTAGCCAAGTCCTGGCCGAAACGCGGGATGAGAGCCTTGGATTCGTCAGGAAGCACCGTCTGGGTTTCGAAAACCTTGTAGGTCAACACCTCGCCGAAGACTTCGATGGTGAAGGTGTCTCCAATTTCCAGGTTGGGCAAATCATTGAACAGGGTCGCTTCGGGCAGTCCCCGGTGCGCGGTCAGCACCGTATGCCGAGAGACGCCGCCCACCGGCAAGGCGGTGCCTTCCAGGTGGCCTACACCGCGTTCGAGCGTCGCCGCATCGGTGCCGTGATAGATCGGCAGATCAACGTTGATGGCTGGGATGCGCAGTCGTCCCATCAGTCCATCGCTGCTGACGTTCAGCAGATCGTCGTACCGCAGTCCTGACGCCGTGCGGCCGTCACTGGTTGGCACGTTGCTGCTGGGGGAGAGCAACGCCCCGCCCACGAGCTTCTCGTTGTACTCCTGCGCCCTTGCCACTTCCTTGTGCAGAAGCTCAGGCTCCTCGGCAGAAATGTCGGAGTTGATGACTCCAATGGTCTGGGATTGATTGTATTGCGCAAACCAGCTGGCCGTAGTCGGGTACAGCAGGGTCAGGCTACCAAGGAGAAAGACGAGAGCTATCACCAAAGTTGCCTTCGGAAGCTTCCATCTTTGCGGCTTCCCGGAAGCTAGGGAATGAGCCGAGTGCATGGTGGTCATTTGCCGTCCTGGTTTCTAGACCGTTGAAGTTGGCGAATAGTGGTTCTGAAACGGCTAAGTGGTGGGAGGCATGGTGCCTCCCACCACTTAGTGAGTTGCGGGATCGCCGCTGAGGGAACTAGTTCCCTTGGCGTGCCCGGCGGCGCTGCAGCAGGGCGCCGCCAGCGGCCACACCCATCAGGCCGACACCGGCAATCGAGAACAGCATGGTTCCCTGTGCACCGGTCATGGGCAGGTTAGGACCCACTGGCTTGTGGTTGGTGACCTCGTTGGTGGTGACTTCGCCACCATTGACGATCAGCTCCCCGGACCATGGGTTGGCTGGCAGCACGTAGCCGGCCGGTGCCTTGGTTTCCAGAACCCAGTAGTTCTCAGTGGCGTCGCCCTCGATGCCAAGGTGCAGCTGCCAGATGATCTCGCCGTTGGCGTTGGATACGCCCGTGGCCAGCGGTTCGCCAGTTGGCTGGCCATCAACTGGAGCCTCTGCGTACAGCTCGAACTCGGCGCCCGGCAGGATCTTCTGGTCTTCGTCCATCTTGATCAGCTTCAGCGTACCCAGGTTGGTGGTGGCCGGGTCGTTGTCGCTGGTGCCGTTGATGGTCACGGTGGCATCGTTGGTGATCTTGCCATCCTCTGCAATGGCGGTGACCTTGGTTTTCAGCACTGCGGTCACGGTGGTGGCCCCGGCGTCATCCAGCTCCAGCAAGCCGGCCGCGGTGAGGGTGATCTCCGTCTTGTCATCCGAGATGGTGTAGTCGCCAGCCACAAGTGGCGTGCCACCGATCGAGACGGACTCCCAGGCAATGAATTCAAGCCCAGTTGGCAGGACATCGGTCAGCTTGAAGGACTTGTACGGCAGTGGGGAAGCCGGAACAGCAGTTTCCAGCGTCCAGGTGACGGTATCGCCCATGAGCTTTGCCGCATCATCCACGGTCTTCACGATGTCGATCTCGTTCAGTGTGTTCTTCGGGTAGACATGCACGTCATAGTTCCACTGGCCGTTATCCTGCGGGTTCGGCACGGACACATAGAACGGTGCGCTCTTGTCCTTGATCAGGTTGTTGCCCGAATCAGTCTCGGTCACCAGGTACAGGCCGAGCTTCAGGCCCGACAGGGTGGCGACACCGTTGACATCGGTGGTCACTGCCTGGCTAGTGCCCAGCGAGTAATCCCCGGTCAGCGGGAGGGTTGGGATTGTTCCCAGCGCCTCTGCGAGCTCCCAGCCTTCGGCGGTGCTCAGATCCAGCTCGACCCCGTCATGCAAGACCGGCTGGATGGTGAAGGTGACACCCTCCAGGGTCGGCTGAGGATCCTCCGGCAGCGCGGTGCCGTCGCCGGCCTCGCCTGGGGCAGCAGCGGACTTGTGGATGGTGATCGACCCCAGCTTGCTGCCGTCGATGTTTCCGGTTTCAGCGGCGTTTGCGGCGGTGGCCCCCAAGAATCCAACGCCTGCCAGCGCCAATGCGCTGGCTCCGGCAAGAAGCTTGCCGATTTTCTGTTCGGTGAACACGTTCTCTCCCTAGTGAAGTGTTTGCGAATGGTGCGCTGCCGGCCCCCCAAAATGAATCCGGCAGCGCGTGGTGATGTGTTGGTTCGAGGACCTAGCGAATCGTGCGATTACGCCGGGTAGTCCAGAACCGGGTCCCTAGCGCGCCAAGCCCCAGCGTGAGGAGCGTGCCGCCTAGAAGATATACGTGGTCCCGTCCGATGCCGCCGGTCAGCGGCAGGGCCGGTCCCTCCTGTTGCTCGTTGACGACTGCTGCAAGTTCAACCTGCAGTTCATCACCGGCCACAGTGAAATCGATGCTTGGATTTTCTCCGAGCTTGTAGCCCGGAGGTGCCAAGGTTTCGGTCAAGGTGTAGTTGCCCCACTTAAGGTCTTCCAGCATGAAGTGGCCAGCTCGTGGATCCAGATCCGGCCCGGCGCATCCCTCCTCGGTGCAGTCGGTGATGGCTACGGCTGTGCCGGCATCAGGTCCGGTCAGTTCCCATTCGGATCCTGCCAGGAACCGGGACTGCGCATCGGTCTTGGTCCAGGTGACTGCGCCCGGATTCGCGGTGTTCACGATGGTGCAGGTTGCTTCCTGGCCGAGTTCCAATTTGAGCTTGCCGTCCGCGTAGCTGCCGGTGCCCTCGCAAGTCCATGCGCCGGCCGCATAGCCTGCCGGACCGTTCTCCGACAAGGTGTAGTTTCCGACGGGCACCTCGGCCTTTGTCACCGCAGCATCGCCGGTCTTGCCGGTTGACACGGACTCGTGGTCGATGCCCGTTGCAGTCAGGGTCCAGTCGTCGCGAGTGCTGGTGCCTGCAAACTCCTCGTTGTCGACCTTCTTGATGAGGGTCAGCTGCTGGACGCAGTCAACCGTGTTGACGACCTTGACGACGTTTGGATCAGGATCACCGGTCATGGCATGGGCAGCTGTCTGGCCCTCGACGCCGTCAATGGTGGTGCCGGTCAGCGTGCACAATGCCGGCAGGTCATCGACAGTTTCAGCGATCGCGACCTCATCACCGATCACGTAGCCGGTGATGGTGTCGCCGAATGCGGCCTCCTCGCCGTCCACGGTGAGCTTGGCGGTACCAACAGGCTGCTCGCCGTCCGGGTATTCAACCTCGTTGACAATCCACGTCTTGGTGACAGTCAATGCCACCTCGGCGGTATTCGTCAGCGTGCAGGTGACCTTGTCGCCAGCTGCAATGCTTACCGTCTTCTCGTCCAGCGACACCGGGTGGTTCTCGCCGCAGCTGATGCTGGTCAGGCGGTAGCCCTCGATACCCGAAGTCTCACCCAAAATGTAGGTGCCTGGCTTGACGCCCGCATCGGTGACAGCAGTCGAGCCGGTGGCACCGCTGAGCGGGGTAGGGCCCGTCGCGGTGAGCGTCCAGCTGTCCGCGGAGGCATCGCCAACGACCTTCTTGATCAGGGTCAGTTCAGTACAGGTCACCTTGTTGGTGATGGTGAAGCTATTGTGTCCGGCGCCCAGAGTGTGCGATCCGATATCTCCGGAAGCGACGTTGGTGCAGCCTGCGGGCAAGGCGCCGACGGTTTCATCGATGGTGACAGTCTGTCCCTGCTCGTAGCTGGAGCCGTTGCTCCGGGTGGCATAGCTGGTGCCGAAGACCGCATCGTCTCGGCCACCGAGCTTCAGTGCGGCGGTGAATCCGGCTGGCTGCTGCCCGTGGCTGTAGCTCTGGCCGTCAATCTCCCAGATCTTATCGACCTGGACGCTTGAGCAGGTGCTCGGAATGCTCAAGGCAATCGGCTTCACCCAGTCTTTCAGGGAAGAGGTATCACCCGAAGCGCTGGAGCGGACATTGAGAGTTCCGTAGTTGCCGCTGCAATCCGCATTGCCGAACAGGGCCGTCAGGTTGAGGCTCATCTCGGCGAAGGCACCCTTGACCAGATTTCCGGTACGGTCGAAGTTTCCGATGGCCTTGTCATTCGCGATGCCGGTGAAGCCGGCGGTGCTCGGCAGCTGGTTCCATGAACCGGTGGTGGCACCGGTTGAGTTCCATTCATCGGCCCGAGTCAGGGTCAAGGTGTTGTTTCCACCCTGTTCGATGAGCAGGCGCAAATCGCCGGTGCTTCGATCCGGTGAAGGGGAATTCGGCAAAGGGTTCGGTTTGGCGTTCAACTCAACTACGAATTGCGTACTGCCGTTTGCGGTGGCACGCTCAAATCCGAAGAAGGCGTAAACGTTTCCGTCGAAAGAACGCTGCGTGGCGTAGATGTTGGTGATGTCGGATTTGTCACCGGCGGTGTTGACACCGGTAATCTTGTCGCCGGTCCAAGGCCAGTTGGTTTCGGAAGCGCCCTCTGTGAACTGCGTGCTGTCGTTGCTGCCGTCATTTGCGACAGGACCATTCAGTATCGTGGTCCAATCCTCTGCGCCATTGGAGCAGAGGTTGCCATCGATTTCGACGCCAGCAATGACTGCGTTGAGGAACTGCGTGTCCGTGCAGGTCGAAGTGATTGCATTCATGACTTTGTTCTGCTCTTGAAGCTTCATCTCGGGGCTCGCTGAAGCGGATTCTTTCGGCTTGGCACTGGCGCTCGGCGAAGAATCAGTGTTCTTTGGAGCCTTCGTGGCTTCTGGAATCAAAATTGGTGAGGGAGCAAGCGTGGGGGCTGGATCAGGCGAAGCGGACTGGCTCGGCGCGCTGGAGGGCTTTGGGTTCGGTGAGCTCGTCGGTTCCGGGCTCGCGGTACTTTGAGCGGTTGGAGCTGCTGTCGTTTCAGATGGCGATGGAAGCTCCGGTTCGTTGGTCTTCAGAACTTCCTCAGCACTGGCGGTTGCCGATGCGCTGGCTGAGCTTTCGCCGGCCGGGCCGCTCGTGCGTGAAATCTCGGTGCTCGAGTCCTGGGCCGGTTCGACGGTAGCGGCTCGTTCCGTATCAGCCTGGGCTGCGGTGGCCGCGGTAAGCGTCTGCGGTACCGCAGGCAAGGCAACTGACGCTGATAGCGCCAAGGCCAAGGAGGCACCGGAAATCGTCTTGAACGAAGATGTTCGCCAGAAAAACGGCGTGGATTGATGGCGGCGGTTCAATTTCCGACGCGCAACTCTGTCCCCAACAGGATTGCCAAACAAAAGAATTCCCCAATATCCGAGGACACTGGGGGTGCTAGACCTGGAGAACGCAGATTGGTGCGTAGAATTTGGCGCTCGTTTCCCAAAACGGGTGCCAAAATTTCAGCCACTTGATCCCCACGATCAACTGGCTTTCCCCAAGTTTTGCCGGAACCCCAACATCCGAGCGAGTGATATGGCGACAGCGTATCGGATGATTTTCCTTTTCGTCAACATCGAAGATTAATAAAACGATGCAGGCGCTAAATTTATTGGCTGGAAAAGCCGAGAAAGCGCGAGTTTTCTTGAAAAACGGATATTGTGAGGTCTTAGAAAATCTCAGAAGTAACAAAAATGAACTTGAGTGGAGCTGAGCTGTGGCTGCTGGAACCAACTACGATGACTTCGCCCAGGCCTATGCGGATGAGAATGAGTCGAGCTTGCTCAATGCCTTCTACGAGCGTCCGGCCATGCTGCAGATGGCCGGCGAGGTCGCCGGGCGCAGGATCCTCGATATCGGGTGCGGGTCGGGACCGCTCGCGCATGAGCTCATGGCGCGCGGCGCATTAGTGAGCGGGTTCGATGCGAGCCAAGGGATGATCGACTTGGCGCGTGCGCGGCTCGGGGAGGGGGCCGATCTTCAGGTTGCCAATCTGGGGGAGCAGCTGCCCTACGGTGCGGACTCCTTTGATGATGCCATCGCCTCGCTGGTCCTGCACTACCTGGAGGACTGGACGCGGGCACTGGCAGAAATCAGGCGTGTGCTCAAGCCTGGCGGCAGGCTCTTGCTCTCGCTGAACCATCCGATCCTGTACCCGTGGAATCATCCGGGCGAAGACTATTTCCAGCGGATCCAGTACACCGACGAACTGTCCTTCGCCGGACAGCCCGCGTCGCTGACCTATTGGCATCGGCCGCTGCATGAGACCATGACCGCCTTCCTGGAAGCCGGTTTCAGCATCGAGAAAGTCTGGGAACCGCCTTATTCCAAGGACGCGCCCGAGCAGATCGTGCCCGAGAGGATACGCGAGCGGGATGCTTTCCTGAGCTTCATCTTCTTCGAGTTGCGGTCGGCCAAGTAGGGTTTGCTCCTCTTGGCGCCGGCAGATTCCGTGCCAGGAGATGGACATCTGCCGGACCGGATGCCCGGCAGACGATTGATGGATTGGCGGATGAGGGAACTGCTGGGGAGCTTAGGGCGCTGGGCCTTGAGCGAGCCAGGCTGGTAGTACAACCCGGCATCGACCACGCCTGATTTGCGTCCGGTCTGGTGGTTGGCCAGGGTTGCTTCCTTTTCCTGCACCTTGACGTGATGCCCCGCGGTGGTGGACAGTGTGCGGGCCAAGGCAATCCCGAGGATCCCGCCGCCAGTGATCCTGATACGTGTTTCCATGGCACCCCAAGAAGTAAGTCCGCAACTCCTGGTGTAGCGGAGGATTCAGATGCTCACTGATGGTATCCGGACTGCATGAACACATACACGGGTGTGCATATTCGATACTTCAGGTAACGGCAGATCGGTGAATCCGGGGCAGCACGAGTGATGGCGCGACCCGCGTATATTTACCTGCAAATCCTATTGCTCAACTACAAGTTTTGAGTACAAGGAAATTTTCGGAAATCCACGAACAAAGCAGTCAGTGAAATTCCAAAAATCTGAAACGGTGAGCTTAGCTGTTAGCACCTGTCCACGTTTCTGGAGTACTCTAACGCAACACGCATTGCACGAGGCGGGGATTCCTGAGCAGTCGTCTTGGTACGAGAGGAACACTTTAGCGGATTTGACGGGGCTTTCGACAAAATATCGGCAATGAAAGCCGGCCGCAAACCCCTAGCGATTCGGGAATTTGGCTGCCTATTACTTTCGTTTGTTTCATGTGGAAGATGATGGCTAGTGCTTTTTGTCGGTTAACGTGATGATCGAGGGCAAGCGATGCCATTTGCTATTCGATGCGTGGATCCGTTCCTGCCGACTCCAGATGCGTGCTGACTTCGGCCAAGCCAAAATTGCAACTTTGCAGCTGACTGACTTTAGTTCTGCCTTCCGGAATGGGCGTGATCACGTCTCCAATTGGGGTCACATAACTTTCTGTCAACCAAGCCGATATAGCCAAGAGTGAACCGCGGGTGAACAACGTGAGAACATCCGGTTGACTAGCCTGTTTATGGGCATTTTGGCTAATTAAAGCAAATAGCATGGATCCAGAAAAGTGCGATGCGAGCGATGATCGTTCAGCAATAACTGGAGGAAAATCCATGAATCTTGAGTGCGCAAAGCGCCAAAGCTTCGGTGCTCGTTACGAGCGGACTACTAAGGATAAAATCCTTGCCAAACGAGTACTGGACGGCCGGCTCGCGATGTCGCCGCACCCAGAATGGACGTTGCCTGAAGATCCATCGTGGCTCGAAAATCCGTTGAAGGATGATAACTGGCAGTTCCAGTACCACTCCTTGCGTTGGCTCGATCCCTTGCGCCGTGAAGCCGAGTCTGGAGATGACAAGTCACGCCAAGTTTGGGAGCGTTACGTTCAATCTTGGATTGCCACAAATCCTCCAGGGACCAGCCGGACTAAATGGGCGTGGATCGACATGGGTGATGCTTTGCGTACCTACGTCTTGTCCTTTGGCTTGAACATGTACGTCGACCCTCCGCAATGGCTTACTGACTCGCTGGAGCAGCACATGCACTGGCTAGCGGACGAGAACAATCTCGGGCACGGCAACCATGCATTGCACCAGCACCAGGCACTTTTCGTTGCCGCGAGCATTCTTGAAGAACGAACATTGGTAGACCTTGCTATTCAACGCATGGGAGAACTTGTTTCCGGATCCTACGACGTCCAAGGTGTAAACGAAGAAGGCAGCATCTCTTACCAGGAAGCAAATTATCGTTGGTGGCATGAAGCGCTTCGCCGTCTGGACCTCGAAGGGATTGCTAGGCCATCATGGGCGGCAGTCCTCGATGCGGCACCTGAATCGCTTGCTCACGCCACGCAGCCCAACGGCAACTACGTCCGCATCGGCGACATGGACAGCGGTGGACCTTCGAAGATCGAATCGCCATATACGCAGTACGTCAGCACGGGCGGATCAAAGGGGAGCGCGCCACGAGATCTGATCAAGGTCTACGAGGCTGGTTATGTGTATGGGAGAAGCGGCTGGGGAGAAACTGAACGGGACTTTGCGCAGGAAACGTTCTTTTCGCTTTGCTTCGGCCCACAGCGCAAAATTCACGGGCAGGCTGACGGCGGCTCCATTACCTTCTTCTCCAACGGATACCCATGGCTCATTGATACGGGAAAGTACTTGTATGGGCGCCATCCGATGCGAACTTACGTAGTCAACCGCCCCGGACATAATCTGCTTGTTGCTAATGGCCGAAAGTACGACCGCGCGACAAATGTAACCCTTTTCCGCATAGACGAAACCGCTCGACACTTCGAAGCCGTGACCCGGGATGCGGGCTACGAGGACATTCTGATGACACGCCGTGTCATCTTCTCAAAGCGCGGCGAGTACTTGCTGATCATCGATGCGGTATCAGCGAAGGAAGAAGTAGAAATTGAGCAACGGTGGCACGCTCATGAATCTGCTACCGCAAGCTTGACGAAAGCGTCTGCCGTTCTCAGCAACGGTAATGCCGAGTGCCTATTGCAGTGGGTAGGACGTAACGGGAGGCTTACCACTGCCAGGGGTGAAACAAAGCCATATAACGGGTGGACCAGCACTGGATGGCGTAAGAACAAAGAAACTACTGTTATCAGCGCTGTGCAAAAGGGTACTCAATTAACTTTCCGCACAGTAGTTGGCGCGAGCGCCGCAACGGACGGTTCGTTGAGTACCATGCGCCGTATAGCTCCGGGATATCAAGAATTTACCGTTCATGGGCGAGTCGGCACTGAATACGTACTTGTCGGGAAAAAAGGCGCCGTTATTTCTGATCATCCTTTTCGTGAAGAAAGGATAAATGACTACTTTTCGACTGCTGCTGAAACAGTGGCCAAATCCACGCTTTTCGCCGAAGACCTTTTCGACTCTCTGATTCCAGGCATCAGCACAGTGGCCGAACGCCAAACGGCGCTGAACTCTGCCTATGAAGAAATCAAACGTGTCGGCATCAAAGCTGGCTACCGATCAGGGCTGGTCACGGGAATCATTGATCTGGCCGGTACGGACTTGGCGCTGCCTGAAGAACTTAATGATGCGGCCAAGTTGCGTGCCCCGCTGATTTCCTGGAACCCGAAGAAGCCGATTTCGAACAGAAACGGGAAGATCCGGAGCTATGCGTCGAGGAGCGCCGTTGCTCAAGATTCAGACTATCGGGGCATCCAAAGCTACCGTTATGGCCGGCTGACCTTGCCCATAGCCACCATCCCAGGCCAAGGGGAAACTTTGCACGTTTCATTCCACGGTGCGTTGGATCGCGGCAAATACTCTCTCCCTCGCTTTGAACGGGGTCAAAGCTTATCGGGACTAGGAATCAACCAGATGGTATTTGCCGACCCAACTCTGGATCTTGACCCCAGCGTCAGCTTGGCATGGTTCCTCGGCACTGAAACGCAGGACCTGCATAGCGAGATGGCTTTGCTGATCGAAGAACGAATGAGGGCTCTTGGAATAGAACGAGTGGTGCTCTCTGGAAGCTCTGGCGGTGGTTTCGCTGCACTCCAAGTTGCTGCTTTCCTTCCAGAAAGCAAGGTTATTGCGTTTAATCCTCAGACCTGCGTTACCGCCTACCATGCGCGATTGGCTCAAAAGGCTACGGATGTGGTCTTCCCGGACGGTGTTTTCAACGACCACGGGATTCGCCAGCGGCTGGACGTTGCAGAACGATACAAGGAACTTAAACCAAAAGTTGACGTGCTCTTCATCTGTAATGACGGAGATTCACATCATTCGAGCCAGCATCGCCAGCCTTTCTTGGAGAAGGTTGAGGATCTTGCAGGCATTTCGGCACGGACGATCACCGAATCATGGGGAAGCGGACATCGAAGCCCGAATGCCGAAGTGTATCTGCGCCTATTGGGCGAAGCGGGCCTGCATCCGGTTGAAATGGAACTAGCCCAAGATGGCGCTGAGCATTGAGCACTCCATCAACACTGGCCATGCGAAGTGAAGAACTTGAAGGGAAACTAACTAAATGATCCATCAGGATGCGGAAGATCTGAAAGCGCTGGGCGAACGCGCAAGTTTTCTCCCTTTGAAGTATCAAGCCGAGAACGAACAGCTCAAGCAGGAGCTCGCTGATCTCTATAAGCGAGAAATGAAGCTCCTCAAGATCATTGATAAACGCGACGAGCAGCTTGCACAGGTAGCTTCCGGCAGGTCAATCAAGTTGCCCATCAAGAAGAAACAGGTGTCGCGTCCAGCGGATCGCAAGGAAATTGCCAGGCTCAATTCTGACCTGGAATACCTACAAAAACGTTATGAGGCCTTGAAAAATTCCAAACTCGGAAGGCTTCAACTTTGGTACTGGCGCAAGAAAGCAGGAAACTAAACCATGGATGCAGCAAGTCTGAAAAAGAGGCTCAATACCATTGAAGGACGCATAGAGACGCTCGAAGCGCCCCTTGGGTATCCTATGGGTTTCCATATTGCGAAGCACCTGGAATCAGCCTATTTCCGTAATTCTCTGCTGGGGGATCACCCATTTTTGGAACCCGCAAGAAACGCTGAAGACTATTTTGAACGCCGAGCCCACTTTGACTCTCTGCGCGCTGGACTCGCTGAGCAGTACAAGGGAATCATCAATCGAGAAGAATCCAATGGCCAGCGCTGGTACGTGCCCTTCAACACCAGAATTGGAATTATTGCCGATGAGTTCCTCTACAAATCTTTCGTATCGACTGCCAATTTCGTCCCGCTGACCCCAAAAAACTTCCGCGACTATGTCGGCCATTTGGATCTGGTCTTGGTTACCACGAGCTGGCGAGGACTTTCCGGCGAATGGGTTGGCGCGTCGCAGCAGCGAAGCCGAATTCGGAAACTTATTGAAAATGAACTGATACCGTTGTACCAGGATGCAGGCACTCCAGTGGCCTTTTACTCGAAAGAAGACCCACCAAACTTCGAAGTATTCCTTTCGACGGCTAAGAAGTGCGATTTCGTATTTACCAGCGCGGTGGAAAAGATCCCGGATTATGAAAAGGCATGTCCACGCGCCCAAGCAATTGATGTATTGTCTTTCAGCGTTGACTACCGACACCACAACCCCATCGGAAGCCGAAAGAATCGAATTGATGATGTTGTATTCGCCGGTTCGTGGCACAACCACAAATATCACGAGCGTCGACGCTCGGCTTTGCAGATCTTCGACGGGGTCATTGATTCAGGACGGAATCTCCGCATTATTGACCGGAACTGGTCTCTGGACAACGAAAAGTATCTGTTCCCGGAGCGCTACCTTCCGTACGTAGAGCCAGCGATCAAGCATGATGAACTGTTGCAGATTCATCGCACGAGCGATCTGGTAATTAACCTCAACTCAGTTGTAGGTAGCCCCACCATGTATGCGAATCGCGTCGTTGAGCTTCAGGCAATGGGCTGTACCGTACTTTCCAACTACAGTGCCGGTGTCAACGATCAATTCCCGAACGTTTTCATGCCAGACAGCGCACAGGAAACCCGGAGCATCATCGAATCGCTGACTCCCGAACATCAGTACCGTAACCAGATGGCTGGCCTGCGCAACGTGTTCACCAATCATGTGAACTTTGATCGAATTCGTCAGCTTCTAAGCGTATGCGGACTGGCAGAAGCAGTCTCGCCGCAACCAAAACTGGCGGTGGTTGGAGCGCTCTCGACAGCTCAAGAATTCGTGGACGGCCAGTCGTACCAAGATGATCTACCAGTTTTTAACTCGGTAGAAGCAGCACGTGAAGCTGGCTTCGATTTGGCTTGCACGGTCGCAGGTGGATTCGATTATGGTCAGCACTATCTGCAGGACTTGTTGAATGCGACGAAGTACGTTGCCAGCGACGTCGTGTTCAAAGCGGGAGAAACCGACGACTACAAGTCGCACCACGCGTTCACCGAGGATGCTGAACCCAACCATGGGGCGTTGCGTTGGCTTACCCCAAGCAGTGCAGCCGTTTCGACTTACGGGCAAAGTTACCGTCTAGATGGTTTCGAAGTTGCGGAGCGCGGCCGGGAAACTCTTCACGTTGTCCACGAGCCGGCAATGATCAGCGTCGTGATTCCGATCTACAACAATGGCGAACACCTGGAATTCAAGTGCTTCGAGTCCTTGCGAAGGAGCTCGTTATTCGCCCAGATGGAAATCTTGCTAATTGATGACGGATCGACTGATCCGAACACCATTCGAACAGTCAAGAACCTTGCTGAACGCTTCTCGAACGTAAGGACTTACTTCTTCGAAACTGGTGGTTCCGGCAGTGCTTCTCGTCCGCGCAATCATGGCCTGGCTATGGCGACGGCGGACTGGATTACCTACCTTGATCCAGACAATGAAGCCCTCAACGATGGTTACGCCAAGCTGCTGAAGCTCGCTCGGGATAATGGATCAGACTTTGCAATTGGCAACATGGCACGTAACGCCGTTGGCCGCAAGCTGGTTAACTATGTTCGTATCCTGCGCAAGCAGATCATCCAAGATGAAGTGGCAGAAGACACCTACAAGGTAGATGGATCGGTTCTGCGGAAGATTAATTTCACGCCGATGAGCATTCAGGCTCTTGTCGCCAACACGCAGTGGTTGCGATCCTTAGGAATTGAACAGCCGGTCGGCGCGGTAGGCCAGGATTCCTACTTCTTCCAGCAAATGCTCTATTACGCTAAGCAGATTTCACTGCTGAATGAACCGATTCATATGTACTTCGCGGCAGTATCCAACTCCACGGTGAACAGCCTCGGTCCGAAGTTCTACCGAAAATACATTCCGTTGGAAAGCGCGCGTGCTGAATGGCTGGACAGCATCGGATTGCTTAGCGAATATCGCAAGCGCCGCATGGAGAAGTTCACCAAGGGCTGGTATATCGACAAATTGAACCGTGTGGCACCTGAAGAACTGGAAGAATCCAAGCAATTGGTTGTCCAATTGGCTGAGTTCTATGGTGCCCACCAATGGGAAGATCCAGAACTCAAGGAGTTCTTCGCGGCAAACAAGGCGCCAGCAGGCGATATTTCGCAGAATGCAGACGAACGAGTCGGGCAAGAGAGAGTTTAGGAATAGATGGACATCGATTCACTGCGCAGAGGCATATGGCATCTGCGCAGGGGCGGGCTGCCGCAATTCAGGAAGTGGCAGCGCCGCCAAGCATTGGGGCTCAATTCGCCTGCACTTCCGAAGAGCAAAAGGGGCCAGAGCTATGTCGGCAGCGGACGTGCCGGTCAGGCTGCAAACAAGGGGCGTTCCCGGACGCCTATACGTGTAGCTGCAATTCTCGATGATTTCAGCCAGCCCGCGTGGGGAGCTGAATGGAACCTTTCCCTGGTTACTCCCGAGGACTGGCAACTAAAAATTCGAACTGAGAATTTCGAATTGTTGTTCGTGGAGTCGGCCTGGAATGGAAACAACGGAGCATGGCAATACCATCTCACTGGACCGTCAGCACCACGAGAAGCCTTGGCGCAGATGATCCAGTCATTCAAGGTCATGGGAATCCCAACAGTATTTTGGAATAAGGAAGACCCCCCGCACTATGCCGACTTCTTGGAGACTGCGAAGCTATTCGACTCGGTTCTGACTTCTGATTCGCAGAAGATTGAGAATTACCGTGACGATCTTGGACATGACCGTGTCGCAGTACTGCCCTTTGCCGCCCAGCCTGAGATCCACAACCCTGTTCGGGCACGGTCTGTAGACCCTAAAGGCATTGCCTTCGCCGGGATGTACTTCGCCCACAAGTATCCAGAACGTCGTGAGCAATTGCACCTTCTGCTTGATGGTGCACGCGATGCTGCTCGACGCGGGGGAGAGCCAGTAGCCATTTTCTCCCGCCAGCTGGGCAAAGACCCGAACTACCAGTTCCCGGAGCCGTACAAGCAGCTCGTTATTGGCTCCTTATCCTATGATCAGATGGTTCCCGCCTACCAGGATTTCGTTGCTTTCCTGAATGCCAACTCGGTCATTGATTCGCCAAGCATGTGTGCCCGGAGAATTTTCGAGATCTCGGCGTGCGGCACGCCAGTGGTTTCTGCTCCAAGTGAAGCGTTGTCCTCATATTTTTCAGCTGACGAAGTCTTTGAGGTAGCCAGCGTGGAACAGGCTTCTCAAACCCTGAAGATGCTTGCGAGGAGCGGAGAACAACGTGACAGAAGCGTACACTTGGCCCAACGTCGAATTTGGACAAACCATACGTACGCCCACCGTAGCCAGAGCGTTTTAAAGCTTGCAGGCTTAGATGCCTCGTCCTCGAATGCATCGGCAAACAAATTCTCTATGGCAGCGAAACGAAATGTGAGCGTCATTGCAGCTACACGACGACCCGAACAGCTTGCCCATATGCTCTCAGCGATTGGTGGACAGGTCGGCGTGGAACTGCAATTAATACTTGTGTCCCACGGATTCGAGCCGTCTCGGAAAACGATTAGTGAAGCGCTGGAAAATGGAATCTTTGGAGATATCGTAACGGTTAGCGCAGATAGCAATTTAAGCCTTGGCGAGTGCCTGAATTTAGGTATTGATCGCAGCAGTGGCGACTTCGTTGCCAAAATGGATGATGATGACCTTTATGGTTGCCATTACCTGGCTGATCAAATCAATGCTTTGCGGTATAGCGGTGCAGACCTTGTGGGCAAACAAGCACACTATATGTACCTCGAAGGAAGCAACCGGACGCTTCTTCGTATGGCAGACCGGGAACATCGCTTTACAGATATTGTCATGGGGCCCACGTTATTAGGTACCCGTACTTTGTTTGAGGAGCATCGCTTTGCGAATCGTAGTCGAGGGGAAGACACCGATTTCCTGAACCGTGTAGGCCAAGCGGGTGCGCGGATCTATTCGGCGGATCGGTTCAATTTCGTTCAGATGCGCTCTGCAGGGGCCGGCCACACTTGGAAGGCGAATGATCTCGAGCTCGCTGCAAGTGGCACCGTCCAATGGTTTGGCAGAAATGATCATCATGTCTTCTTCTGATTCAAAGAGCTTAAAAGTTCTGCTCATTACCCATTCTTTTTCCCCGGAATTTACGCCCCCGCAACGGCGCTGGAAGGCCTTCACCGAGGTCTTTGTTAATCATGGGAATTCAGTCAGTGTCGTTGCACCCAACACGGGGGGAAAGTTTTTTCAAATCACAGATGCCGGCATCCGGATTGTCCGGTATCCAACGTTTGGCAAGCCAAAGCGATTGGTGTTCAAGGCCCTGCGCAGCGCACTTCAGGCGCTGGCGTCGATCCCTGCCTGCTTATTCGCAGGCCGGCCCGACGTCGTGATTGCAACCGTCCCGGCGCTGAGCACCTTGCTTAGCGGATACATTGTTAGCCGGCTATTTCGCTCCAAGCTCGTCGTGGATCTCCGAGATTCCTGGCCTAACCTTCTCAGCGAGTCCAATATCTTGCGGTCAACCAAATTGGAACCTATCGCCACCAAGCTGATCCTTCGCGTCTTGAGCCGCGCTGATTTGGTCGTGACTGTAACCCCCGGTTTGGGCGAAGTCGCGCGAATGCAGGGTGCTCAACGAGTTTCCGTCGTTTCAAATGGAGTTGACCTGTCGAATTACACGTCGCCTCTTCCACGAGTCAGTCATGACGACTCCCGCCTGCACGTTCTCTATTTGGGGAACCTGGGACTGAGCCAAGGCTTGGATCTGGTGATTCAGGCTGCGGCTAAGCTACGATCTGCTGTGCGAGTCCGTTTCGTTGGAGATGGAACGGAACGGGAGAGACTGCAACAGCTGGCAGCCTACCTCGACGCGCCTGTTGAATTCCTGCACCCCGTACGGGGCGAGAAGGTTCTGGAACAGTACGCATGGGCCGATACTTGCCTTGTCAGCCTCCGTTCGGACTGGCCGAGCTTTGAACATACGATTCCTTCGAAACTCTATGAACTTCTTTACTTCAATCGGCATATTACTGGTTTGGTCCGGGGCGAAGCAGCGAGAATTATCCAGGAATCGGATGCGGGAGACATTGTGCCGCAAAACGTGCAAAGCTTGGTCGATCATTTGAATGCCTTGGGAGCATCCACGGCGTCACGAACTCGAAAAGGCATTGGGCCGCAATGGGTACTTGAAAACGCTTCGCTGGATCAACTTGGGGCCAGATACTTGAGCGAGCTGACCGCCCTAGCGGAAGGCAAGAGATGAATCCGAAGATGGGGTATTTCCCTGGAAGCAAAGCACAGAATATGCGAAACGTATTCCGGCTCATGGGTGAGAACCTTATAGATGATCCGCAGTATTTCTGTCTTCAAGCAGTGCGGAAATTCGCGAAAAGACCGCAGTTGAAGCGTTTGGAAAAACTTAGAAGTGCACCTCTAGTTTCAGGTAAATTTGACGGACTGGTTGCGCTCTTGAGTGAAGATCGAACAGCAGTGGCGCAATACTTAGCGTCGCAGAAAAAGCAATGGAATCGGCCGTCTAAGGCGGCACGGTTGGCGGACACCGCTATCGCAGCGCAACTATGGGACTTGGCTGCGGAGATTCTCGATAGCTCACCGGTAACGAAAACGACTGCCAAATCGAAGGCGCGTCTGGAATTCTCCCTGGGCAACTTGGATGAAGCGATCAATCTACTCTCTAGCATGGGCAACTCCAAATCGCGGCAACTGAAACACTACCGCAGTGAGCTCCGGGTACTTGAGTCCTGGAATCCAGTCGCTAATTCAAAGAAACGCGAGTGGGAATTAAACGGATCGACGCGCGTTCTATATATAGCGACCAACTCTCTCCCATTTACTGCAAGCGGTTATACCCAGCGAACCCATTCTCTGCTTCTGGCACTACGGGACGAAGATATCGAAGTCCAAGCAGTAACGCGAGTTGGATATCCCATATCGATTGGGCACGCCTTGGCAGAAAGCACTTCAATCGTGGACGGAATTTCCTATCACCGTCTACTTCCGGCGCATTTGCAATTCGACACTGCGGGAAGAATCCAGCAGCAGACGCAGATGCTGTCAGCATTGGTAGAGCAACTGAAGCCAACCGTTTTGCATACCACAACTGACTTCACTAATGCCCTTGCCGTCCGTGCTGTTGCGAGATCCTATAATCTTCCTTGGGTCTACGAGGTACGTGGGCAACTGGCCGATACCTGGGCATCGACTCGGCCAGCTGCTGCAAGCGGTTCACAGCGATATCGACTCTTCCAAGCGCGCGAAGCAGAACTGGCCGCGAGTGCGAACGAAGTACTAACTTTGGGCCAAGCAATGCGGGATAATCTAGAGCACTTCGGTGTCAGCCCGGAGAAGATAACGGTTATTCCCAACGGTGTCGGGCATCCATTTGTTGATGAACCATTATCCGCGGTGGATGTCAGAACTGCGTTGGGGCTGGACCCGCATGCAGAGTATTTCGGAACAGTCAGCTCGCTCGTTGCCTACGAAGGCTTGGATACGCTCGTCAAGGTGATGGCGATGCTGGCGAACCGTCGGCCAGATCTGTATTTAGTGATTGTGGGCGATGGAGTGGAGCGCGAAGTGCTCATGCGATTGGCCCGCGAACTAGGCGTGGGTGAACGTTGCATTTTCACAGGACGCGTGTCGCGACAGCAAGCGGCAAAGTACCATGCGGCTCTTGATGTGTTTGCAGTTCCACGCCGGAATCTTTCAGTAACACGTGATGTCACTCCGTTGAAACCGGTCGAGGCAATGGCCAGTGCCGTTCCTGTGATGGCCTCCAAATTGCCAGCACTCGAAGAGTTGATCCGAGATGGCGTTGATGGGGTTCTCCTCCCTCCTGGAGATGTCATTGCGTGGAGCGAATCCCTGGAAAAACTGCTCGTTGATCCATCGTTCAGACAACAACTAGGCCAGTCAGGAAGGAAAAAAGTTCTATCTGATCGAACGTGGGCAGTTTGTTCACACAAACTTAAGAGAATTTATTCCCGATAGTCAATCACCTGTTTACGTGCCATTAACTATCGCTCCATAAGTTTAAAGATGTGAAACGGAACAACGGGATTGTTCCTATTTACAGGAAAATCAAACTGGAGCGGTAGGCGATCTGCAACTAGCTCCCTCTAATGAGTAGGAAGTCATCGACGTGACTGGCATTAAAGAAGTATCCGTTATCGGCTTGGGCTACATCGGGCTGCCGACCGCCGCAATACTCGCCGCTAATGGAATTCGGGTTCATGGCGTTGATGTCAATGAACGCAACGTTGTCGCGGTTAACAATGGTGAAGTGCCGTTTGTAGAACCGGAGCTCGGTGACTTCGTGGCACGTGGCGTGCAGGCTGGCATGCTGTCCGCAAGTTTGGAGAACAAGGCTGCCGATGCATACATTCTGGCCGTGCCAACTCCCTTCAATGATGACTACTCGGCTGATCTCAGCTACATCGAAGCTGCAGCGGATGGCATCGCTCCACTGCTGACCGGTGATGAACTGGTTATTCTCGAATCGACGTCACCTCCGGGTACCACCGAGCATCTGGCCCGCCACCTAGCGGCCGCACGTCCAGATTTGGACATGGATCAGCTTCTGGTCGCCCACTGTCCTGAGCGTGTCTTGCCGGGGTATGTCATGAAGGAATTAGTGACCAACGACCGAATTGTTGGTGGCATGACTCCAAGGGCCGCGGAGCTAGCCAAGAAACTCTATGAGACGTTCTGCAAGGCAGAAATTCTTACTACAGATGCCATCACTGCTGAGATGTCGAAACTCGTCGAGAACTCCTACCGCGACGTCAACATCGCCTTCGCAAATGAACTGTCCACAATCTCTGACAAGCTGGGTATCAATGTATGGGAACTCATCGAGTTGGCTAACCACCACCCGCGAGTTAATATTCTGCAGCCGGGCCCAGGAGTTGGCGGTCACTGCATCGCAGTCGACCCGTGGTTCATCGTTGCCGCAGCCCCAGACGAGGCGCAACTGATTCGCCAGGCACGTGTCACTAATGATGCAAAGCCGCACTGGGTGATCAGTAAGACTGAGGAATTGATGTCCAAGGCTGGCAATCCAGTCGTTGCGCTCCTGGGACTGGCATTCAAGAAGAATATTGACGACCTTCGCGAGTCTCCGGCACTGCAGATTGCGCTGGCCTTGGCTAAGAAGAATCCTGAAACGCGATTTGTCATCTCTGAGCCTAATGTTGAGGTGCTGCCGGCAACATTCGCGGTCATGGGGAATGTTGAATTGGCAGACCCGGATGCTGCTATCGAGCAGGCCGGAACCGTCGTACTGCTGGTAGACCATGACGAGTACGCCGACGTCCAGCCGGCACAACTTAAAGGCAAACAGGTCATCGATACCCGTGGACAGTGGCGTTTCTGCGATCAGGGAAATATCGATGTGCATGAAGTACGGGAGAACATCCATGCCTAAGAAGATCATGCCGATTTATGGCACCCGTCCAGAAGCAATCAAAGTTGCGCCGATTGTCAGCGCGTTGAAGAATAGCGACCAATTTGACTGCGTAGTAACGGTAACGGGACAGCACCGGGAAATGCTGGATCAGGTAAACGCCTTATTCGATATCACTCCTGATTACGACTTGGATATCATTGAACCTCGCCAAACCCTGAACGGCGTGCTGACCAAGACGATCAAGGGCCTGGACGATGTACTTGAACGCGAAAAGCCGGATGCAGTGATCGTGCAGGGAGATACCACGACGTCAACAGCAGGCGCATTGGCCGCGTTCTACCGTGGCATCCCTGTCATTCATGCCGAAGCAGGTCTGCGAAGCCATGACCTGTACTCGCCGTTCCCGGAAGAGGCCAACCGCAAACTTACGAGTCAGCTGGCCGCATTGCATCTGGCGCCCACACGTGTCAGTCGCAACAATCTGGTTCGCGAAAATCTGAATCCGGAAGACATCGTGATCACCGGTAACACTGTGATTGACGCGTTGCTGACTGTAGTGGCGAAGCGTGTAGCTTTTGAAGATCAGAAACTAGAGGAGCTGGTGGCCAGCGGCAAGCGTATCGTGCTGGTGACCACGCACCGTCGCGAAAATCAGGGCGAGCCAATGCGGCGTATAGCCCGGGCGCTGGCTAGTCTCGCCCAGGCCGAGCCGACCGTGGAGTTTGTTTTGCCACTACACCGGAACCCGGTAGTCCGCGAGGCGTTGCTTCCAAGCATCGATGGCATTCAGAACATTACGTTGACTGAACCACTGAGCTACGGTGAATTCACTCGAATGCTGGATGCCGCTAATGTCGTGCTCACGGACTCCGGCGGTGTCCAAGAAGAAGCGCCAAGCCTGGGCAAGCCGGTTCTGGTCATGCGAGAAAACACGGAACGACCAGAAGCCGTGTCTGCGGGAACCGTGCGACTCATCGGCACGGACGAACAACGCATCGTGGATTCAGTAAGCCAGCTGCTCAATGACCCGAGTGTTTACGCAGAAATGGCCAACGCAGTCAACCCATATGGCGATGGGCTGGCCGCAGAGCGTACTGTTGCCGCGATTGCAGAACTTCTTGGAATTGGTGCGCGTATAGGTGAATTCGGAAGCGTCGATTACGATGAGGCCGAAGCTAAAGGGGCAACCAAGCGACGTTTGGTAGCTTAGATCTTGCAATAGCACTTAGCTTGAAGCTCCACAGAACACCGGCAAACCCCATCAAATGGGGCAGCCGGTGTTTTGTCTATTAAGCAACGAGACTGGCTAGCAAGATCTTAGCGGCAATTCAACAATCCCGGCAATCGAGGCGATGGCGTCCTGGGCCTAAAAGTGAAGAACGATCAATAGCGGCACAGGATTTAAACCAGGCCTCCGCATAGGCTCAACAAGCGTGAAGAATCTGCTAACGAAATGCCGAACGGGTGCAATAATTGACGCAGGCATCTGTGTGCTCGTCACAGTCTATCTAATAAGTGAAAGTTTTCACAAAGTCAGGTTTTCCTTGCGTAACATGCGTGAATTCAAGGGAAAACGGGGGATGCATAGCGCTACTCTTGAAATGAAAGCAGCGATTAACAGCTGCTTTCATGCAAGCATCAGCCCAAGAAATCGCAAAGGTGCCACACCCGTGTCTGACAACAAGCCAATCGTACTTCTGGCCGAACAACTCTCCCCAGCAACCGTTGCTGCCCTCGGCCCCGACTTTGAAATTCGTCAGACCGACGGAGCCGACCGCTCCCAGCTGCTCGAAGCCATTGCCGACGTAGACGCAATCCTCGTGCGCTCCGCCACCCAGGTAGATGCAGAGGCAATCGCCGCGGCAAAGAACCTGAAGGTCATCGCTCGCGCCGGCGTGGGCCTGGACAATGTGGACATCAAGGCAGCCACCCAGGCTGGCGTCATGGTAGTCAACGCCCCAACCTCCAACATCATCTCCGCTGCTGAACTGACCGTGGGCCACATTGTGTCCCTGGCACGCCGCATTCCTGCAGCCAATGCATCGCTGAAGAGCGGCGCATGGAAGCGCAGTTCCTTCACCGGCGTTGAGCTCTTCGAGAAGAAGGCCGGCATCATCGGTCTGGGCCGCATCGGTGCACTCGTTGCCGCGCGCCTGCAGGGCTTCGGCATGGAGATCGTTGCCTATGACCCATACGTCACCCCGGCCCGTGCCGCACAGCTGGGTGTCACCTTGCTGACTCTGGACGAACTGCTGGCTGAAGCCGACTTCATCACCATCCACATGCCGAAGACCCCGGAAACCCTGGGCATGCTGGGCAAGGAAGCCTTCACCAAGATGAAGAAGTCCGCCTACGTGGTCAACGTGGCCCGCGGCGGCCTGGTGGACGAAGACGCACTGTATGAAGCATTGAAGAATGAAGAAATTGCCGGTGCTGGCATTGACGTCTTCGTCAAGGAGCCAAGCACCGACCTTCCATTCTTTGAATTCGACAATGTCACCGTGACCCCGCACCTTGGCGCTTCGACCGACGAAGCACAGGAGAAGGCTGGCGTTTCGGTTGCCAAGTCGGTCCGTCTGGCACTGGCCGGCGAATTGGTTCCAGATGCTGTGAACGTAGCAGGAGGCGTCATCGATGAGAACGTCCGCCCTGGCATCCCGCTGATCGAGAAGCTGGGCCGCATCTTCAACGCTTTGGCTTCCGGCTCGCTGACCAGCATTGATGTTGAAGTCGCCGGCGAAATCGCTGCGCTCGATGTCAAGGCTCTGGAGCTCTCGGCGCTCAAGGGTGTCTTCATGGACGTGGTTTCGGATCAGGTGTCTTACGTGAACGCACCGGTCCTGGCTGAGCAGCGTGGAGTTGCTACCCGTCTGATCACCACCCCAGACTCGCCTGAGTACCGCAACCAGTTGACCATCAAGGGATCCACCAATGAAGGGACCCAGCTTGCCGTGGCTGGCACTCTGACTGGCCCTAAGCAGATTGAGAAGCTGGTGGGCATCAACGGCCACGAGATCGAAATCCCGATTTCCGATCACATGATCGTCGTTCGCTACGCGGATCGTCCAGGTGTTGTCGGCGCGCTCGGCAACGTGCTGGGGGAGCAGGGCATCAACATCGCCGGCATGCAGGTGTCGCGCGATGAGAAGAAGACTGAAGCGTTGGCTGTTATCAACATCGATTCCGCGTTGCCGCAGGGTGTGTTGGACATTGTTGGTGCTGCCATCGGTGCAAGTGTGGCCCGCGAGATCAACCTCGCTGACTAGGGACTACCTGGCTATTCGGGGAATCGAATGACCACGGACACACTCTCACGTGCAATTCGAACCGCCATATAATTGTACGCACTTTTATTCGTAGCCCGTTTACGGATTCTTTGGATCTGTGGACGGGCTGCGTCCGTAAAAATCTCTATTGGTTATTGCCGAGTCTGAGATTCCCCTGCAGTGTTAGTTCGAGTCACCTCAATTTTATTCACTGGAATTCTGTCCTCGAAGTATTCCAAGTGACATTATTTCGACGTGCCAGTTGGGGCAGAAGATACCGTCGGACTGCTTTTTAACTTGGCTCAAAAGACCATCACCTACGCTTCACTAGGTGCGTGCATCAAAAAGATCCACCTGCCGAGGGCTCTTTACCGATCGGTGCTAGTCAATTACAAACCTCGGTAAAAAGGGTACACAGCCGTGGATATCTTTACGGAAAAACATGATTAGGTCACTAGCCCAGGTTTTTCATTACGGCTCCGACGGCCACCGAAATCCATTCCCAAGAGATTCCCGGTGGCCGTCGCCGCCTCTTGTCGGCGGAAGTTGAAAACTGAACATTTTCGGAACCCGAAAAATGAACAGTTAACCCAAATTTTCATGAGGACTCTGCCGGCCGCCAAGATCCGATACCAAGCGGTTCTCGGCGGCAGTTCCTGACTCTACCCACGCCAAATAACGCCTTGACGCACCGGCGCTGGGTGCCAGACTCCACTTGCCTGGATTGTAAGGACCTTTCGAAACCAAAGAAACAACAGGACAACCACCAGATCAGGCAGCCCGCTCGCCGTGGCGCCATCGCTGGAACAACGAGTCGATGCCCTCATTCAATTGGCATAACAGCCGCGCTGCAGGCGCTTTGCCTGGAATCAGCAGCCGGCGTTGCCGGCCGCCAGAGACAATTTTCCCTGCCATCGAGAACAGCCGGTATCGCCACCGCTTCATATCCCAGCAGCCTGCCGCATGGCCACCAGGCAGCGCAGCAAGTTGCAGCCACGACACCAAATTCAGCGCGAACATCGCCAGATCAGCCCACGCCTGGTTCGCGGCAAAAGACCAATACGGCAGCTTGCCCAACCCCGTGCTCTTCAGCGTCTTGATCCGGTTTTCGCACCGGCCACGGGCTCGGTGCCGGGCATCGATGAACGCCACGTTGAACCGCGGGCTGTTGGTCAAGAATGCAGTCACCCTATTCCCGTCGGTATCGAACAAGGTCGCTTTCGCTCCGGGGTCTTGGAGGGTAGTCCTTCAGCTCGATCACCTTGGATGCGTCGATCACCCACGCATCATCCCGCTGATCCCCGTCAGCGCTCAGCGCTGGTTCCCAGTATTTCTTCTCATCGATCCACCGGATGAACCGCTCCTTGATGACCGGTAGCGAATACGGGGTGGAGAATTGGATCCCCAGCGAATCCAGGTAGTGCAAGAACTCGCGGGAAGAGCCTGCGCTATCGGTGCGGACCAGGATCTTCTCTCCATACAGGTTTCCGTGCTCGTCGTAGAAATCATCAGGCAGCTGGACCAGCGCTTGGTTGAGCACCTCGATATGGGATTTGGCTGAGTTCGCGCCCCGGTTTCCCGGGCGCAGGTGCACGGCGAGGACTTCTCCGGTTCCATTCGTCTTGCCGTTGTCAGCCATCGCGATCATGGGCGCGAAACCGTATCCGCCTTTATACGTTCTTTATACGTTCCTGCGCTGGATTCCGTGGCCCGGCGGCAGCCCAAACTTTGGAGCGAAGGTAGCGGGTCATGGTGGCGAAGCCATAGGCGAAAGCGTCTGGTTGTTCCTTGATCCGGCTCATGAATCGGCTGATTGTGGCATCAGACGCTACGGGTCCGAAGAGTTCTGGTGCGGCTCGAAGCTGGTCAACATCTGTGGCTTGCTCGCCGCCAGCCGCCAAGGACAGGGCCAGCGCGCCAAGGATCTTTCCTGGACGGTGGGTTGCGGTGGCTGGCACGAACTGGCTGAACCGGTCCTCGCAAAGCTGGCGGAAGTCCAGGGCGTTCAGAAAGCTGGTGAGCACCGACAGCCCAGCGTGGGAGACGAGGGTTTGGCTGGTGAGTTGGGTCGGGATGGCAGCGAAAACGTGGGTAGAATGGTGCACAGAAAAGGTGACCCTTCGATCTGGTGATTTAGAGCTTCAGCAACTCCTATTTTTCCAGTTCAGGTCACCTTTTCTTCTTTTAAGTCAGTTAATGACTGCTGTCTTCATGAAATGCCCGGGTTAACTAGTATATATTACGCAAGCCTCTTAGTGAGTTGCAGCTGTTTACACATGGACGGAACACATTAAATCGGGTTAAATCGGGCTCATAAATCTCAATCCTATGGGAGCATCTTTCATTAGTGACCTATTTCTGCCCGCGCATTCGGGCAAAATCGAGTCACGCGACACCAGGCGTTACCTATAAGCCGTTTGTGACGCTGACCACTCTGAAACACCTGGTCCCAAGCATTAGTCGGCTTAAGGAGGTGTTTACTAGCAAGATTTCCTCACGCTAGACTGGCTCTTATGGAGAGCGTAAAAATCACGTCATCATTCCTCGATGCTCTATATAGAAATACCATTCTATTAAAATATAACAGCCCTGCGCCAGCAAATGGTTTGTACGGCTGGCTCAAAGAAGGAAGTGAGCTTAAACTTCGTGTACCTGTAACAATAGAGCAAAACGTCGGCCTCTTCGGCGGACCATATAAGCCAATGATCGGTGGTTATAAAGGTACGGGCTTTGCCACTGTTGGAGCGTTCACCTACAGTTATTCTGCCCTCCCCGAAGGAATACAAATTGGCCGGTACTGCTCCATTTCAAACGGGCTCCGCTTCATCGATTCCAGTCACCCATTGGATGCTCTTTCTTCATCAGCTATGTTGTTTCGGCGTAGAAATAATCTCTATAACGAGTTCTTCACCGACGCCTTACATGAATATGCAAAGAGTTACTCGGCGGCAACTCTAAGTTACCCAAAAATCGGCCATGACGTTTGGATCGGTTCCAACGTTACAATGTCTCCCAAAATTTCCGTTGGGACAGGTGCAGTTTTAGCCGCTAATGCCACTGTGACTAGAGATGTTCCAGCTTATGCAATAGTTGGAGGTAATCCAGCTAAGATCATAAAATACCGTTTCGATGAGAAAACAATCGATAATTTATTGGCTAGCGAATGGTGGGATTACCATCCCCAAGATGTCTTCTCCTCCGTCTCGAAAGACTTTTCTGGACTATTTAATAAGATAAAAAGTCGTCAGATTCGTAAATTTGATTATAAATCTTTCTCGCTGAAAGACTTGTAATTGGATTATTTCTGTTGCGACTTGTCAAAGTAAAGCAAAACGACTCAACAAGTTGTCACAACTAAGCTAAACTTCGACTAATCAATCCCTTGAGTACGGCATAGAGATCCATTTCGTCTCCGGCCTACCCATCGGTTGAATTACGTTTTTCGAATGAAGTGGCACTATTTTATGGTTCATTAAATAGTGTATCTTTTGATTAATAAAAGGCTTCCCTTGCGGGCCGTTGCACCGCTCCCCAGAAGTTGGACTGAGTAAGCAGAACTACATCCAGGGAGCAGCTCCACAAGCACACGCAGCACTTTATGTGCCTGATTGACCGTGGCATCTTTAGATACGCAATCGCTTCATCACCGAACACTGTGATACGGCGTTGTTAAATCTCAAATGTTTTGTATCGGGACTTCGGTGACAGTTCTGCATCAACACATCGGTGACACTTCCACGATTAAAGTGGTAACACTTCACCCAAATCCTTAACCGAAGAAACCACACAGCCCGCCCCATGGCATCAAGCCATGGGGCGGGCTGGTGAACTGGTATTCGTGAAAAATGATCCAGTTGACCCGACGATACGCCTTGCCATCGCTCGATGGCCAGACGACGCACCCAGAGGAGCTGTCTCCGCGTTCTGCACCGAACACGAAATCAGCCGCAAAACGTTCTGCCAGATCCTGAAACGAGCCCGCACCGAAGGGCAAGCCGCGGCGTTGGAACCGCGGTCCCGACGCCCGAAAACCTCACCCAACGCCACCACCGAAGCCCTGAAGGATCAAGCCGTGGCTATGCGCGAATCCCTGGAAAAGTCCGGCTGGGATCACGGCCCGATCAGCGTGCACGACAAGATGGTCAAACTCGGCATGCAAGCCCCGTCGGTCGCCGTGTTGGCACGGATGGGTCTGCTGAAGGTTTGGTTGACACCAAGGTTTATGCTGCCAGAGCGACAGACTCGATCATTCTAGCCTCGAACTGAACCGGGGTCAGTTTCCCCAAACGTCGTTGCTCACGCTTGCGGTGATACTTCCCCTCCAACCAGGTCATGATCGCCAATCTCAGCTCCTGACAGGTCGTCCACCAGCGCCGGTCCAGCACATTCTTCTGCAACAGACTGAAAAACGACTCCATAGCTGCATTGTCACCGGCTGCCCCGACCCGGCCCATCGAACCGACCAGCCCGTGACGTTCGAGAGCCTGGGTGAATTTCTTAGACCGGAACTGGGCGAGTTCAACCAGTCGTTGCAACACCGAGCTGTTGAATTGAGTGTAGCTGCTCTTCGAACACCTCGGCAGGAGTACGCCAGCCAAGTACTTTTCGGGGCCTGTTGTTGAGTGCGAGGGCGACGGCTTCGAGGTCCGCAGCTGTCCAGCGAGCGAGGTCTGTGCCTTTCGGGAAGTATTGGCGCAGCAACCCGTTGGTGTTCTCGTTCGTGGGCCTCTGCCAGGGTGAGTGCGGGTCAGCGAAGAAGACTTTCGTTCCAGTGTCGATCGTGAACTGGGCATGTCCGGAGAGCTCCTTGCCTCGATCCCAGGTCAGTGTTTTGCGGAGCTGTTCGGGTAGGCGCGTCATCGATGTGGTCAGGGCGAGGTTCATCGCATCGGCACCGTATCCTCCCAGCGATGGGCCGTGCTTCACTGGTGGGCTCATGCCCCACCCTTCGAGCCGCGGCAGGTGCACCAGCAGGGTGGATCGACTGTGGCGTTCGATGACCGTGCCGATCGCTGATCGGCCTGTGCCGATGATCAGGTCACCCTCCCAGTGACCGGGAACCGTGCGGTCGGCGGCTTCTGCCGGACGCTGGCTGAGGACGACATCGGCGGTGACATGCCCCTGCGGCTTGTTCTGCGACCGCGCCCGCGGCTTGCGCAATGCGCGTCCGGTGCGCAGACAAGCGACCAGCTCGCGCTTGAGCGCGCCACGGCCCTCAATGAACAATGACTGGTAGATCGCTTCGTGACTGATGCGCATGGACTGATCATCGGGGAAGTCGATCCGCAGCCGGTGAGAGATCTGCTCCGGACTCCACGCCGTAGTCCATCGACGATCCTGCCGGTGCGGCTTGTTGCGGCCCTTCCAGTGCGTCGTCGCCGGCCCAGCGACGACGGTTCCGTCTGCGCGGGTCACTGATCCATCGAGGCGTTCTTGGACGTACTCACGAAGTCGATCGTTGGCGACGAGCTTGGCGACTTTCGGTCGCTTGGCCGACTGCTGCGCCTTCCACTGAGCGACCGTGGCACGGTACTCGAGTGTGCCGGCACGAGAGGCAGCGTTCCGACGCAACTCTCGTGAAATCGTCCCCGGATCCCGCCCCAGAGTGCGGGCGATCTGCCGGACTCCGGTTTCTTTGGCGCGCAGGATCGCGATCTGCTCTCGCTCCTCGAAAGACAGGTAGCGTCCAGACGGTTCTGCCATATTGATCGGTGCCATGCCGCCAGCATGACGAAACCAGCGCGTCCCCACAGGAACCGACACGCCGACCGCTAACGACGCTTCCGCTGTCGTAAGACCCGTCGCGATCGTCCGCCAGAACTGGCGCTGCACCACCCGAGAGGGATCCGGCCTCCCCGGAGAACGCATTGCCGGTCGAAGCGCACGATCTGCGCGCCACTGCCGCCGCATACCCGCCGGAACGTCACTGGTCTTCCTACTCCAGTCCCCTGTCGCCATTGCTGAACACCTCCATGGTTAGGGTGTTGCGACGACCGATAGAATTCGCCCTGGCTGCCGCGGTCACTGTGGACCTTGACTCCACGTGGGTAGCCACGGTGCGCAACTGCCATTTCCACGACATTGACGGCCAGATGGGCCTTCATCCGCGAATCCATTGAATAGCCAATGATCCGGTTACTGAACACGTCTTTGATCGCACACAGGTACAGCTTTCCTTCGCTCGTGTGGTGCGAGGGTGTTATCGGTCAGCCACAGCTGGTTAGGCTGCTCGGCGGTGAAGTTCCGCTGCACCAGGTCATCATGCACCGGTGGACCAGCTGGTGAGTACTTACGCTGGCGTTTGCTGATCACTGAACGGATCCCTGCCTTGCGACATAACCGCCAGACCCTGCGCTCGGAAACTTGGTATCCGGCGTCTTCCAGATCATCGGCCAGCACACGGTACCCGCCTTCTGGATCTTCCTCGTGAAGCTCATGCAGCTTGCCGATCAGCTCCTGCTCTTCGATTTCCCGGGCAGAGACAGGGTTCTTCAGCCACTTGTAGTACGCCTGGGTGCTGAACCCCAAACCCGGCACGTCACCGCCACAGGAATATGTTTCCTGCCTGTTCGAGCGGCTAATTCTTGGACGAGCGGGCCCATTATTTTGGGGAACGAATATGCGACTGGGAAAGGTAGGCTGCGGCCTTGCGCAGCACCTCGTTCTCCATTTCTAATTCGCGGATGCGTTTGAGCGCTTGGGACATTTCCTTGCGTTCGTCAGCATCAGAGGCTGGGGTCATTCCGTGGGATTGGTAGCGGGCATCGCGGACCCAAGTTTGCAGGGCTGTCTTTGAGACTCCCAGATCCGCGGAGACTTGCTTCTGGGACATTCCCGATTCGGCGAGAGCGACTGCGTCCTTCTTGAATTCTTCGGTGAAGATTCTTGGCATGGTTTATATTCCTTCGTTTGAGCATAACCATAGCTGGGTTATGCGGTCAAAGTGTCAACCAAACCTTCAGCAGACCCTGCCTCCTTGGTGCACGTCCACTCCGACAAAGAGAACAGTGCTGGTACGTATAAAGGCGGATACGGTTTCGCGCCCATGATCGCGATGGCTGACAACGGCAAGACGAATGGAACCGGAGAAGTCCTCGCCGTGCACCTGCGCCCGGGAAACCGGGGCGCGAACTCAGCCAAATCCCATATCGAGGTGCTCAACCAAGCGCTGGTCCAGCTGCCTGATGATTTCTACGACGAGCACGGAAACCTGTATGGAGAGAAGATCCTGGTCCGCACCGATAGCGCAGGCTCTTCCCGCGAGTTCTTGCACTACCTGGATTCGCTGGGGATCCAATTCTCCACCCCGTATTCGCTACCGGTCATCAAGGAGCGGTTCATCCGGTGGATCGATGAGAAGAAATACTGGGAACCAGCGCTGAGCGCTGACGGGGATCAGCGGGATGATGCGTGGGTGATCGACGCATCCAAGGTGATCGAGCTGAAGGACTACCCTCCAAGACCCCGGAGCGAAAGCGACCTTGTTCGATACCGACGGGAATAGGGTGACTGCATTCTTGACCAACAGCCCGCGGTTCAACGTGGCGTTCATCGATGCCCGGCACCGAGCCCGTGGCCGGTGCGAAAACCGGATCAAGACGCTGAAGAGCACGGGGTTGGGCAAGCTGCCGTATTGGTCTTTTGCCGCGAACCAGGCGTGGGCTGATCTGGCGATGTTCGCGCTGAATTTGGTGTCGTGGCTGCAACTTGCTGCGCTGCCTGGTGGCCATGCGGCAGGCTGCTGGGATATGAAGCGGTGGCGATACCGGCTGTTCTCGATGGCAGGGAAAACTGTCTCTGGCGGCCGGCAACGCCGGCTGCTGATTCCAGGCAAAGCGCCTGCAGCGCGGCTGTTATGCCAATTGAATGAGGGCATCGACTCGTTGTTCCAGCGATGGCGCCACGGCGAGCGGGCTGCCTGATCTGGTGGTTGTCCTGTTGTTTCTTTGGTTTCGAAAGGTCCTTACAATCCAGGCAAGTGGAGTCTGGCAGCCAGCGCCGGTGGCTTCGGCGCTCTTTGGCGTGGACAGAATCAGGAACTGCCACCGGGAATACTTGGTACGGGATTCCGGTGGCCTCCGGAGCTCTGACGAAAATTCTGGGTTAATCGTCGCTTAACCTCCTAGTTACTCAGGTCCTCGGCGTTACGTTTCACCACATACACTTTCGTCCTTGGTCTTGAGATCATTTGTCCTTGGCAACGACGTACACAGAGTCGTTCACCTTCCCGTTTACGTCGCCAGCCGGTCCCCAGGCGAATGCACGCCGGACTGGCATTCGCCGACATCGGGGTGGTACAGCTACTGAATGGCTCATTATATCTGGCAGATCTTCGTATCAAGGAACAACCGGATGTTCCGCTCCAAGAGAGGAACATCGGCCGGGACGTGGAGAGCTGATCGAGCAATTCGAACCGTTCGACAAAGATCTGGCAAAGAGTGATGCAGCGGTGGAACAGGACAACGCGCATTTGAAGAATTGGAGGATCCTGCGGGAGATTTAGCGCGGGAAGCTCCAAGAACTGCCGTCGGCCATTCACGTTGTTTCGTTACTTGAGTTCATCCGTGACATGGCGTCCGGAACCAGATCACAAACCAACTATAATGAGTTTCCGGCAAATGCAAATTACCGTCGTTTCCAAGCTTCAATCGGACCTTTATCGATTTGTCCTGAAACCATGAAGTACTTACGAGGCCCATACATATTCGTCGTTGAAACCAGGCAAATGCGGCCAAGACACACCCAACTAGGGCTATCACATGGGTGTGGTCATTCGCATGTTTATCAGAGTTCCGATAACTTAAGAGGTTCGACGATTGCGTTGAACTTTACGAAATTTATCTGGTGATACGACTTTGCAGACGTCCTGGAGTAATGGTGCAATGCGAGAATGCTTTGGAACACTCGGATAGTGCATCGAATTTACCTAAACCTAAGCACAAGATGAACAGTAAGTGAAATTACTGTACAATGAGGTGTGCCGATCGAGGCGCGCGGTGTCCCGATCGAGGCGCGCGACATAAGAATTTGGATTAGGCCGAACGTCCGATTCAGGCGGTGTCAACCTGGCCCGTGCCACTATTTCATTAAAATCAAACTGGTCAATGGGAAGTATACGATACATGAGCGTCAAGCATGGAACTGTCACTCGGAAGTTAGATGCCAAGTATCTTAAGAAATTGACGAATCCTAGGCTCGCCATAATCGTACCAATTTACAATGTAGAAGATTACCTTTTTGATACGTTGACCTCTATTGTCACTCAAAAGGATTTCGAACATTACGAGGTTATATTAGTCGATGATGGAAGCTCAGATAAGAGCCCTCTAATCGCTCAGCAGTTCGCGGAAAAATATCCAAACGTGTGGTTTTACCAGCAGAAAAACGCCGGCGCGGGCGTAGCTAGGAATTTTGCACTGACGAAAGTAAGTGCCGAATACGTCACATTCGTAGATTCTGACGACCTGCTCCCAGAAAACGCCTACGTATGGATGCTGCGTCAGTTCAGTCACCCCGACACAGATATTAGCATCGGCCGTATGGAACGGTTCCCCATAGCGCAGAAATTTGTATGGGACAAGGTTTTTGATCACGGAACAAGGATTGAACCGACAATCACGAGCGTTCCAGAACTTATTCACGGAGCGGGTCCTTGCAATAAGATTTATAGAATGTCAAAAATTCGTGAAAATGATTTCAAATTCGGAATTGGCGTTCACTTCGAGGATGCCCACTTCGTTGTCCCTTATTTATTGAGCTGCAACGGGATCGGGATTCAGAATGCAGTTTCTTACTTATATCGAAAACGTGACAACAATACATCCGTCATGGATTCGTTATTCAATCGTAAAGAAAACTATTGGGATTACCTTGAGCTGTGCGATAATCTTCTAGGCTTATACTCGCGTCTTGACGCAAGTAAGAATGCACTGTTGGATGAGTTCATCATCAGGGGGCTTCAAGGTTTTGTTTTTCGCTCCTTTGATGTCTTTGACGATGATGAACTATATAGGTACCAGTTACGAATTCAGAATATTTTTGAAACCGTAAGTGTAAGCGCAATCAAAAAATCGACCGCTCACCCTGGTATACGTCTCGCATACGCGCGACTACTCGGAACGGACGCTACGACATTTAGCGCTGCAGATGTCCGCAAAGAGCCACTCAGCATCGTCGGAACAAAGGCATTCGTTGGGTACGAAGCAGAGAGAAACCAGAACCTTCGCTTTCTTCGTCAGGTAGGAAATCTCGTTATTGGTGCTGAATCACTGATTAGGAAACAGGGGAAACTCGTTTTCGAAGGCAGAATCACGGCGAAGCACGCCCGCATGGATACCTTACCTCTAGCGCGCCTGCAACTCAGGCTAGCAGGCAAACGTTTCGAGGGGACATGGCGCAAACGACCGGACCGGGCGCATTCGGCAGGATTATATTCGGGTTTTCGTTTCGAAATTCCATTGGAGGACTTGCCCTCTGGTGAATTTTTGTTCCATATCTTTTTAATTAGTGAACACGGTCAATACGGGGCCACCAGCCATAAAACAATGGCGTTGTTCAGGAACTCTTTACCTTTGTCGTACAAAAATACGATAATTTCAATCTTTTCCGATGCAAAAAACAGGGTTTTGATTAGAAATGTTGAACGGAATACGAAGTCTATAGCCGCAAGGTTATATGGCGATTACCAAAACTACAAAAAACGACTACCTTTTTCCGCGGAACTTTTAATCAGAAGTATTACTAAGCCACTAATTCGGAAACAAATTGTCATTATTGGTGAACGTTGGGGACAGCAAAATGACAATGGAATTGCATTCTTTGAGCGTATTCTGAATACTGTTCCTGGGGTAAAAGCGTATTATTTGACCGATCCAGAGGGTTCGCTGTCCTCGGTGGAATCGGTTTTCGCCAGGAAAGTCAAGCACTCATCATGGAAGCATAAGTTCTTAATGTTGCACGCTGATCTTATTGCCAATGCCTATGACGTGGATACGTACACGTTGCCAAAGCAATGGGACAAGATGGAATATCTAGAGTATTTGCGACCCCGTACTCGTACGCGCAGAATGTTCTTGCAGCATGGTGTTATTTATCGGGATACTGCTGCAGGACTGCATCGATTGGTACAGGGATATGACTATTTTGTAACCTCAACGAACGATGAATCCAAATACGTCACCAAACATTTAGACTATGGAAGTCGACGAGTTGTAGAGTCGGGTCTGCCTCGGTTCGAGAAGTTAGATGCCAATAGCGATTTGTCTCCAAAACGTATCCTTTTTGCCCCTACCTGGAGGAGCTATCTCGTTACTCCGTCATATAAAACATTCGGAAATCCGAGAATCGGAGAGTCTTTTAAGGAATCGAGCTATTATCAGACCATAACTGAGGTACTTTCATCCAAGAAACTTGAGGAGGTACTTGTGAGGCACAACTGCGTTTTGGACTTTTTGCCGCACCCAGAAGTGCGGGGAGGTTTCGAATCGATCACGGGTATCAATGATCGGATTCTGTTTTCCTCTGACGATGAAATCGATTACGCCTCTTCAATTAGCCGTTGCTCTTTATTCATAACTGATTATTCTTCAATATTATTCGATGCTGCTTATATGCGTAAACCCAGCATTTATTTCACATTCGACGAGAATGATTTCAATACGTATCATTCGCCGAAAGGATACTTTGATTTTGAACGAGATGGTTTTGGCCCCGTAGTTCAAACACTCGATGCTCTTATAGCGACTATCGAGAAGACCCTTTCTTCTGATTTCGAAGTGCCGGAGTTATATAAGAAGCGAATTGAGAAACAATTTTTAAATTCGAGGATTTCACCAACGGAAATCATTGTAAGTGCGATTAAGAAATAAATTGAGATAATCATGATGCGTAAATATTTGAATAAAACTAAAGATCTTTTTAAGAATATTATTGGTGAGAAGAACTATCTGAAGCTTCGACCAACACTGATGATGGTAGCTAAGTTTTTTGACTCTGCGTCCGGAAAGATCGAGACGGTTTCTAAGAATCGCACTGTATCTGCCAAGAGTCGAAAACAAAGCAAGGCCGCAGGTATTGTTTGGAATTCTGGCGATGCAATCATGCCCCAAGAAGCTTACTCAAGAAATTTCCATATCGTGGCGGATGCTCTGAATAAGGCTGACGTTGAATGGTGGCTGATTGATGGGTTGCACAGGGGAAGGCGTGTTATCGGTGTTCGAGATACGGATAGAACAGATGTTTTACGTGCGTTAACACTCATTCATTGGGATCTTGACGAGTCGAGCTATGTCCTGGACGTTGAACGTAGCCGGCTTCAACTTTCTGTTTCACGTATACCTGCCGAATCCAGTTTGCTAGATTCACGCATATTACGACTTTGCTCGCCGCTTTCCGACCAAGCTAGTGGGATGCGGTTCGGATTTGCGTATGGATGCGATATTGAATTTTGGAACTTCGAGGAGACTGGTCAAAGGACGAAAGTCACTGCTCCTCGTGAAAATCGTGCGGCTGCAGTGCTTTCCGACGCAGAATTTGAACTAACCAAAACTTTTTTCGACGGTCGCGAGGTATTGCGCCCTGAAGTTTTCAATCGAATTATGATTGATGATGTTCAATTCCCCATCGATGTTGTATACACGTGGGTCGATGGAGAGGATCCTTCCTGGCAGGAAAAAAGAACTAGACTTCAGGCTGAAATTGATGGAGTTGAGTATCATGCTGAAGCGATTCATTCTGCTAGATTCACGTCAAGAGACGAACTACTATATTCCTTACGATCCTTGGAAGCATATGCCCCTTGGGTAAACCATGTTTTCCTGGTTACTGATGGGCAAAGGCCCGACTGGCTATCGGACACCGAAAAAATGACGGTCGTTGATCACAAGGAAATCTTCGACCCGAAGGATCTGCCGACCTTTAACAGCAACGCCATTATTTCCCGACTGCACCACATCCCAGGTCTGAGTGAACATTTCATTTACATGAATGACGATGTCATGCTCGGACAACCTCTATCTCCTAATGACTTTTTTACTCCTTCGGGAATAGCTCGGGTTTCTACGTCTAATAATCGTCGTCCATTCGGTAGCCCTTCTATTGCAGACGAACCACACATCAATCTCACGCGAAATATTCGTACATTACTGGAACGTGAGTTTGGGGTTACTGTGTCTCGTGCGATAAAACATACGCCCCACCCCCTCATTAAGAGCGTCATGTTTGAAATGGAAATGAAGTTCCAGAATACGTTTGAAAGCACGTGGTCTAGCCGCTTCCGGCATCATGAAGATATCGTTGCCGATCAGCTGCATCATTATTACGCTCAAATTATCGGTAAAGCTGTCCCGGGTTCCTTAACGTACAACTACATTAATATTCTCGATGACCGGTATGCTGCTGTTATGCACGAAACTTTAAAGCGTCGACACAGACAAGCAATGTGTATTAATGAGGCACCAGTTCAAGGTGCTACTCCAATTGCTGAAGAAGAAGTCGCAAATTTCTTGAAGAAATATTTTGCTGTTAAATCCAAATTTGAAAAGGTGACTTCTTGTGAACCAAGTGCTTGAAATATCAGAGAATCGAATTTATGGTGTAACAAGTTCTGAGTCTTTATTGGAATTGTATATTGATGATTTTTTGATTCAAAGTGTACGTCCTAAGCGACTTGAAGATGGCACCAACTCTTTCGAGATTGTTTTATATGACCAATGGAGATTTGCTTCTCCTGACAACCAATTGTGTGTCATGCAAGATGGGAAGCGACTAGCCTTCCCCGATGGTTTGGATTCCTACTCACCAATCAAAATAGGCAAGGAGTCAAAACAAGATCTACTGGATCGTTTTGCCCGCGGTCAGAAATTCGATGACAAAGGAAGAATCCGGGTACTAGCCAAAGCCGAGGATATGGCCTGGCAAGAGGGTGTTCTTGAACTTTTCAAAGAGGTCTCGGAGGTCATTTATCAAGTTACAGGGTCGCATGCATTCATCTACAGTGGCACTCTTCTAGGGTATGTAAGAGAAAATGGATTCATTTCTTTTGATAAGGACATGGATTGTGCTTATCTGTCTAAGCGGGGAAATGCTGCGGAAGCTGCAGCAGAATTTGCTTTACTAGGCAGGGCGCTATTGAAGGCTGGATATTCAGTAAACGCCAAAGCTTCCTGTATTTCTGTGCGCAGGATTTCCGGATCAATCGTAATGGTCGACATTGCTCATCTCTTCCGTAAAGAAGATGGTGCGATAGGTTTTCCTTTCGGTACAGTTGGTCAGGATCGTGTAGATCCGGGTGTAATTGAGCCAACTGTGCAATCTGAGTTTATGGGGCATCAAGTTCGAGTTCCAAAGAGTCCTGAGCTGCTCTTGGAACAGGTGTATGGTAAGTCTTGGAGGGTGCCAAACCCTAACTTTTCATGGGTGAATGAGCGCCGGAGGCGTGACCCGGAAGCTTTATTGTCGTATTCAGCTCGCTCTCAGCTGGCCGCAGACGACTTTTATTCGCATTCTCGTCGTGCTAATCCTTCCAGATTTGCGGCTTACGTATTACAGCACGACGTGTTTAAGGCTTCTAAATCAGTGATTGATCTTGGATCTGGTGACGGCGAAGACTCCATACTCTTCGGTAAGTCCATGGACGCCGTTCTGGGGATTGACCGAAGCATTTATTCAATTCGAAGCAGTAATAATAGTCATAGAGGCGTGCCAAGGAATGTTAGCTTTACGCGTGCTGACATTCTAGATTCTGGTGTGCTTTCTAAGATTGTTGCCAGGCATCGTTTGAATAATCCTGGACCAATCCTGTTCTATGCTCGTTTCCTGTTGCATTCGCTGACTCAGAGCGAATTATCGAAACTTTTCGCATTGTTGTCCCAAGTTGTAATTGCTGGTGACTCTCTGGCGCTCGAATTCCGCACATTGGAAGACAGAAAGTTGAAAAAGCGATACAACCGTTCATTTAGGAACTTCATTGATAGTTCTGAAATTGAAGACAAGTTGCAACAAATTGGGTTTAAGATCGTTGATTCTCAGAAATCTGATAATTATTCAAAATACGGTAAGGAAAATCCTGTTACTTCTCGGTTGTTAGCTGTGCGCAAGTAGTCGTAATTCTACGCTGCGCTCTTGGTTCAGATCGCAGGCTGGAGCGAGGCTGGTATTGGATTTGTTCCGGAAGCCAGCTGTCAGGTGAGAGCTATTTTTACTCTCATTCAGGGGAGTTGCGGCCGTAACCAACGGGCAATCATAGTTCTGGGTTCTGGTGCCAGAGCCCAGAACGTTGTTTGTGTTCCGTGAGGCATTTAGAATCGACAGGATTTTAGGACTATGTTGACTTTCTGTCTTCGGGCCTGAGTACCTGGGTTGAGTTTAGGTATTTGGAAGCGCCTGTGTATCGAAACGGTAGCAGTAGCTCGTCGATCGGATCACACCACGGACTGCTTTCGACCTACGCGTCAACGGTAACTATTATTTGACTGCGCTGGTTTCACGCGTTGAGCGGTAATCATACCGGCGCATGTTCGGCCCGGCAAGGCCGAGCATCTGGTTATTGGTATCCGTCTGGTTCATGCTCGCCCCAGCAGTCACCGCGTCATGCAGCGACTGGCACGGATCCTTTAAGGATCAGACAGGCTCTTGATAGCGCTAATTATCCGTGCCGGATGATTCATTTTGATGGCCATGACATCGGTGTCGTGGCTGTCGGAATCATCCTGGTGTCGGCAGAATGCCGCAACATGCTATCCGGTCGCTACTTTGACGCTATCCGAAACGCGCACAGGTGCTTCCAAATACGTCTGCTATGCACACCTGAGTGTTTACTCATGACCAACTCTGTATTGAATGCGCGAGTATCTGGGAGCGTCTATGTAGAAAATTGGTAACAATCGCCCTTGGGCCGGATGTGAAATCTCATGACTTCTTTAATGTGTATCGGAAGGTCTGGTGCTTGCTGAGAGGATAGCTGCCACCTACCACGGTGAGATTCATCGAGACTATGTTGGCGCTCACACATTAAGCGTAGTGCAGATGCGCATCAGAGCCGCAGGCTCTCTGCAACAGAGGTATTCGATCCAGAGGCTCTACCGAAAACGTCTGTTAAATAATTGAGCCGAATTAATCAAATGTCTGACGAAGTGATTATTGACGTTGGCTGTCATTCAAGGGCCGGTGGGTAGGATCGAAACATGATGAACCAAACAGCAATATTTATCGATGCCGGATTTTTGCTCTCCCTTGGCGGTCATCGCGCCGCCGGGACTACTTTACGCTCGGCCTTCACAACGCATTACGAAGCGTTAATACGTGGAATCGTGCAAACGGTCAAGAAGAGCACAGGACTAAATAATCTACGCGTCTATTGGTACGACGCTTCGAGAGACGGCCTATTTACTGAACAGCATAAGCGTATTGGCCTGATACCAGGCGTTAAAGTCCGCCTAGGACGCATCTCCTATAACGGTGAGCAAAAAGGCGTGGACCTGAGACTGGCGCTGGACTTGGTTGGAGTGGCTCGCAACGGCTCGGCTTCTATTGCGTACTTGGTTTCCGGTGATGACGACCTTGCCGAAGCTGTTGAGGAAGCGCAGGACTTAGGGATGAAAGTCGTGCTACTGGGCGTAGCGAAATCCGATAGCAGGCTTGGCGTAGCTTCCGTCGCCGAACACCTGGCGTTAACCGCTGACTATATTGAAACCGTTCCAAATCAATTATTGGATAGCGCTTTCACCAAGGTTCTTGAGTGGGACAAGAATCACTCGGAAAAAACCTCTCTGATTGCTCGTGCAGCTACGGAAGCAGAACCAAAGCCAGCAGCAAGGCCGGCGATACCCACACCTGCAGTCATGGCCCAGAAGATTGCCATCAGGCCAGCAACGGAACGGCAAGCTGAACCAGAGGTGGTCTACTCCAGCGGCGGCGAAAGCTCTGGTTATCAGGGCTCTGCGGCTTACGAGCAAAAAGAATTGAAGGTTGCAGAAGAGATTGGCGCAAAAGTCGCTGAATCGTGGCTGGCCTTTACTACACAGCACGACGTAGTAGAACTGATTGCCGACAAGCCTCAGTTGCCACCCGAAATTGACAGGACTTTGCTCAAGGATTGCGCCCAGGTGCTAGGAGAATGGAAAACCGATCAGCAGACCATCCGGCGCACGCTGCGAGGCGCCTTCTGGGAGTATCTGGACAAGATCATGTGACGAGTCAGCACTGTCCGGAAATCCGCTTTCAGACGCAAGCTAAGGTAAATTTATAATCGTGACTTCTCAGCAAAAACCTTTCTACATCACCACGGCTATTTCCTACCCGAACGGCACCCCTCACATTGGGCACGCCTATGAGGTAGTCGCTACCGACGTTATGGCTCGTTTCAAGCGACTCGACGGTTTTGACGTTTTCTTCATGACCGGGACCGACGAACATGGCCAGAAGATGATGCAAACCGCAGAGAATCTTGGTATCACGCCGGCTCAGCTGGCGCAGCGAAACTCGGATGCATTCCAAGCCATGAATGATGAGCTGGGAACGAGCTACGATCGCTTCATCCGTACTACTGATGCGGACCATCATGCGGCTGCACAGGAACTGTGGCGCCGCATGGAAGCCAATGACGACATTTACTTGGATAAGTACGCTGGTTGGTACTCGGTACGCGATGAAGCTTTCTACACTGAGGAACAGACGGAAGTTCGTGAAGATGGCATCCGCTATGCCATCGAAACTGACACCGAGGTTACCTGGACAGAAGAAGAGTCATACTTCTTCCGACTGTCCAAGTACCAGGACAAGTTGCTGGACTACTACCAAAACAACCCTGAATTCGGCGCGCCGCGTTCCCGCTTCAATGAAGTAGTACGTTTCGTCGAAGGCGGTCTGACCGACCTTTCCATTTCCCGTACAACCTTTGACTGGGGCATCCCAGTACCGGGCAATGAGAAGCATGTCATGTACGTGTGGGTCGACGCACTCACCAACTACCTGACTGGAGTTGGATTCCCAGACGTCGATTCCGCTTCCTTCCGCAAATACTGGCCGGCAGATGTCCACGTCATCGGCAAGGACATCTCGCGATTCCACGCGATCTACTGGCCAGCATTCCTCATGTCCGCTAAATTGCCGTTGCCTAAGCGTGTCATGATCCACGGCTTCCTGCACAACAACGGTGTGAAGATGTCCAAGTCGCTGGGCAACACCGTTTCCCCTGACGATTTTGTGAACCGTTACGGTCTGGATCAGGTACGCTACTTCTTCCTGCGCGAGGTTCCTTTCGGCGCCGACGGAAGTTACAACCATGAGACCATCGTTGCCCGTATAAATGGTGACTTGGCAAATAACTTCGGCAACCTTGCACAGCGATCACTGTCTATGGTTGCGAAGAACTGCGGGGGAGTCGTCCCGACGCCGGGCGAATTGCTGGAAGCTGATCAGCAAATAATGGATGCAGCCGGCAAGCTGTTGGAAATCAACCGCGACGCATACTCCCGTCAGGAGTTCAGCAAGGCACTTGAAGCCGTCTGGCACGTTCTGGGCGATACCAACGCTTACTTTGCCGAGCAGGAGCCTTGGAAGCTGAAGAAGACCGATCCTGAGCGCATGTCTACTGTCTTGTACGTGACAATTGAAATTGTCCGCAAGGTAGCGTTGCTTCTTCAGCCAGTCTTGCCGCAGGCCATGACTTCGATGCTCAACGCGTTGGCAGTTGGAGAAGGCTCGGCGCGAACCTTCGAGTCCTTCGAGGGTGCTTTGGTTCCTGGAACTGAACTGCCAGCCCCTTCACCAGTGTTTCCACGCTACGAAGAAGAAAAGTAAGAAGTACCAGAATGAACATTGAGGTGTTCTGCCCAAATTGAAATTTGGGCAGAACACCTCAATTTTTTGCAGTCAATCAGGGAGTGACGACCCCCGTCTGGTAGGCGATGACAACGGCCTGAACCCGGTCTCGAGCTTCCAATTTTGCCAAGATGTGGCCTACGTGGGTTTTGACTGTCGCTTCTGATAGGAATAACTTATCGGCAATCTCAGGGTTGGAAAAGCCTTCTGCAATCAATCCGAAAACTTCCCGCTCCCGGGGTGTCAGCGATTCGACAGCGGCAACAAGGTGAGCATTATGCTGTGACGAATTCTTCTTCAGCATCGGTGCCATGTGGTCCAACAAGCGTCGAGTGGTCGACGGGGCTATTACGGCATCGCCCCGATTCACAGTGCGAACGGACTCCAGGAGTTCTTCTGGGGGAGCGTCCTTGAGAAGGAATCCACTGGCGCCGGCCTGAATCGCCCTCAGCGCATACTCATCCATGTCGAAAGTCGTCAGCACGATGATCTTTGGACCATCTGCTGCTTTCAGGTCCGGATCCAGCAGTCGTTCGGTGGCTTCGATGCCGTCCATTTCCGGCATCCTAACGTCCATCAAGATGACGTCCGCCTGGGACATCAATGGTGCAGCGAGTGCTTCGCGCCCATTGCCGGCTTCGACAATGACTTCCATATCATCTTGGGAATTGATCAGCATTCTGAAACCACTGCGAACCAGCAGTTGATCATCGACCAAGGCAACCTTGATGGTTTCTGGTTTAGGCATTTGAAAATTAGTCCTCGGTGTATGGGATGGAAACATTAACGGCGAAACCGCCCCCAGCCCGGGGGAGCGCAGTACAGGTACCTTCATATAAGGCTACGCGTTCTTTCATGCCCTGGAGGCCGTGGCCCGTGCCTTCAAGGACGATGGAGCCGGCACCTCGACCGTCGTCGCTGACGGTCAGATTCAAGCCCCAGGAAGTCCATTCGATATGGACTTGGGTTTGAGTGTCCGGGCCAGCATGCTTGATGACGTTCGTCAGTGATTCCTGAATGCATCGATAAATAGTGAGTTCCGCACCTGCAGGCAACTCCTTCCTTGGGCTTCCCGAAGTTTCCAGATGGACATCCAGCCCGGACACGGCAACGCTTTCTACAAGGTCAGGCACGTTTGCCAGCGACGGAAGAGGGCGGTTCTCCAATTCCTCGTCTTTTCGCAGGACGCCCAGGAGCCTGCGCATCTCTTTCAGCGACGCGCGGCCAGTATCTGAAACTGTCTTAAGGGTCTCGATGGCGATCTCCGGGTCTTTCGCTGCCGCATATCGCGCCCCGTTTGCCTGGGTGATGATGACGGAGAGCGAATGCGCGACGATGTCATGCATCTCGCGGGCAATATGGTTCCTCTCGTCTGCAGCCGCTAGAGCGCGCTCGATGAGGCGTTCTTTCTCCAGCCGATCGGCATGCTCTCTTAGCGACTTCATTCCCAGCCGTCTAGTGCGGGCCAGGTCACCGAAGGTCCAAGACAGGGTGACAACCAACGCAAGGCCCACGAAAGAAATCATCATGTCGAAAGTAAAAGCTGGCGTTGGATCAGGTGAATACCTTGACGCGCCGAACATGCTGAACGTTGCTAGTAACGCGCCTAACAGACCCAGCCCCAGGGTGCTGAAGGACTGCCAGCGTTTCCCGTATACGGCCATGGTGTAGACCAGGATCGGGACAGAGACTTGTGAGAACAGTATGAGCCCATCAAAAGCGAGTTGCAGTAGATGCCCAGCGGCCACGACAAGGGTGACGGCCCATGGATATCGACGCCGCAACATCAGTGGTGCAGATTGGATGACCGAGAGCATCAGTACGGCTGCAAAGGACACAGGCGACGACGTTGAAGAAGCCAAGCCGAGGGCTGCTGGCATGCAAAGAAGCGTGTATAGCAGGCCAGTGATGAAATCGACTCGTCCGGGATTCGCGCGGATCCAACCGTCGATACGACGGTGGGGGTTGGCAAAGATCAAGTGTTCCTGCAATTCAACGTGTGAGCAACTGTCGATCCTTGTGGCGAAGCCAAGGACCTATCCATCCAAGGTTATCGGAGGCAAGGACCGCGAGGCCTCATGCCTAGGGAGGAACTATGCCCCACGAAGCTAAACTGATCTCATTATTTGAGACGAACTCTCAAATAGCGGACTCTTATCGATAGAATCTCTGCCATGGGAAATGTAATTGATATTGCGGTCATTCCGGGTGACGGTATTGGCCCAGAAGTAGTTGCCGAAGCTGTCAAGGTTCTGAAATTTGTCACTAATGGCGGCAAGGCAGAGCTCAAGCTGACTGATTACAAGCTTGGCGCGGAGCATTGGTTGGAGACCGGGGAAACCCTTCCGGAAGAGACCTTGGAAGCTATCAAGAAGCATGATGCAATTCTCTTCGGTGCTGTTGGTGCAGCTCCTGGGGATACCAGAATTCCGTCCGGCATCATCGAACGCGAGATGCTATTGAAGCTCCGCTTCTCGCTGGACCATTTCGTGAACCTGCGCCCAGCGAAGCTGTATCCAGGAATTGAGAGCCCTCTGGCCAACCCGGGTGAAGTCGACTTCGTGGTAGTTAGGGAAGGTACCGAAGGCCCTTATGTTGGCAATGGCGGGTCGGTTCGCACGGGCACCACGCATGAAATCGCTACCGAAGTATCTGTGAATACGGCATATGGCGTAGAACGTGTTGTCCGCGACGCATTCCGCCGCGCTGCAGAGCGTGAACGCAAGCATGTCACCCTGGTTCATAAGCACAACGTGCTGGTGCACGCTGGACACCTGTGGAAGCGCACCGTTGAAATGGTCGCGCAGGAATTCCCTGAGGTTACCCACGACTACCTGCACGTGGATGCGGCCACCATCTTCCTGACGACGGATCCATCGCGTTTTGATGTGATTGTCACGGATAACCTCTTCGGCGACATCCTCACCGACCAGGCCGGCGCCATTACCGGTGGTATCGGCTTGGCCGCAAGCGGCAATATCAACATGGACCGCACCTACCCTTCGATGTTCGAACCGGTTCATGGTTCCGCTCCAGATATTGCCGGTCAGCAGAAGGCGGACCCAACTGCGGCGATCCTGTCGGTGGCACTGATGCTTGACCACCTCGGTTTGGTCGAAGAGGCGCGGACAGTTGAGCAAGCTGTTGAAAAAGAGATCACTTCACGTCAAGAATTGACCGATAATCGCACCACCAGTGAAATTGGCGATGCAATTGTCGCGTTACTGGCATAAGCTGAAAGTGACGTTTCTGGTTAGCCACTAACCAGTAGCAAATCCACGAACGGATGTTCCGCACAGGCGTGGAGCATCCGTTCTTTGTTTATTGAACTAGGAAGTCCAGGGTAGATGGAATTCACCGAAAATCTCTCAACGAATCGCAAGAGCGAGCAGGAGCGAGCCGATGTCTTGGCTAATCCTGGGTTCGGAGACTTCTTCACTGATCACACCGCGGTCATTGACTGGTCGGCAGACGATAGCGGACCTAACGGTGGATGGCATGACGCTCGAATAGAGCCATATGGCCCTATCGCCATGGATCCAGCGGCTTCGGTACTGCATTATGGCCAGGAAATTTTCGAAGGACTCAAGGCATACCGCCATGCAGACGGTTCAGTCTGGACTTTCCGTCCGCACGCCAACGCTGCCCGCTTGAACAAGTCCGCTCAGCGCCTTGCGCTCCCGCAGCTGGATGAAGAAGTTTTCGTCGAGTCGCTGCGCAAGCTGGTGGCGACCGATATCGATTGGGTACCGACCGGTGACGGTGAAGCCCTGTACCTGCGTCCGTTCATGATTGCTACCGAAGCCTTCCTGGGGGTACGCGCAGCGCGTGAGGTTTCCTACCGTGTCATCGCATCGCCTGCAGGCAACTACTTTGGCGGCGAGCTCAGGCCGGTCGCCATCTGGGTTTCGAAGAACTATGCGCGAGCAGGCCGAGGTGGTACCGGTTCGGCCAAGTGCGGCGGCAACTATGCTGCTTCGCTCGTTGCCCAGTTGGAAGCCGAGGAAAACGGCTGCAAGCAGGTCCTGTTCCTCGACGCCTTCAACGACAATGCTGTCGAAGAACTCGGCGGCATGAATGTCTTCTTCGTCACCAAGGGCAACAAACTGGTGACCCCGGCGTTGACCGGAACCATCCTGGAAGGCGTGACTCGTTCATCGGTCATCCAGCTCGCGAAGGACCGAGGCATGGAAGTTGAAGAACGCAAAATCACCCTGGACGAATGGCGCGAAGGGATTGCCTCGGGCGATATCGCTGAGGTTTTCGCGTGCGGTACAGCAGCCGTGATCACCCCAATTGGTGTGCTGAAGAACGGTGAAGAGCTCATCGGAGATGAGAACGCTGCCGCCGGTGAAGTTACCATGTCCATCCGCGAAGAACTGCTGGGAATCCAGCTGGGCACCGTGGAAGACCGTCATGGTTGGCTGGAGCGACTAGCTTAGTTATTCTTGAAAGTTGATAGAATGGTCCGCGAAGCAAATCGCGGATCATTCGTTTTTAAGTTGGTAGATTCAAAATATGCATGTTCTAGTTACAGGTGGTGCTGGGTATATCGGTTCCCACACCGTTCTTCAGCTGCTTGAAGAAGGCCATGAAGTATCCATAGTCGACAATTTCAGCAATTCATCACCTGAATCAATCCGACGAGTCAATTCATTGGCGGGGCGTTCAGCACACTTGCGGCGTGTTGATCTGCTAAACCAGCAAGAACTGACGAAAATGTTCGCTGACACTCAACCAGAAGCAGTAATACATTTCGCCGGACTTAAAGCTGTAGGAGAATCTGTTTCCGAGCCGCTAAAGTATTATCGTAATAACGTTACGGGTACACTCAATCTTCTGGATGCGATGGAATCGGTTGACTGCCGTACACTTGTTTTTAGTTCTTCGGCAACTGTTTACGGCGAGTCGACGGCGCTTCCGCTGATTGAATCAACCCCCAGAAGTGCAACGAATCCTTATGGCCGAACCAAGCTCCACATTGAAGAAATGTTGGAGGAACTAGCCGCGTCAGACCCGCGTTGGTCGATTGCTAACCTTCGTTACTTCAACCCGGTTGGGGCTCACACTTCTGGTCTCATCGGAGAAGATCCGCAAGGAACTCCGAATAATCTCATGCCGTATGTTGCACAGGTTGCAATCGGCCGACGCGAGAAAGTTCACGTATTCGGCGGCGACTACCCCACGGCAGACGGTACAGGGGTCCGGGACTACATTCACGTCTTAGACTTGGCCGCAGGACATTTGGCAGCATTGAAATATTTGCGTGAATCAGCCGGAGCCCATACATGGAACCTCGGAACAGGGACTGGTTCAAGTGTCTTAGAGGTTATAGAGGCCTTTGCACGTGTTTCAGGTAAAGAAGTTCCATACGAAATCGTGGAGCGACGTTCTGGCGACGTTGCAGAAAACTATGCCAATGCCGAGAAGGCGCGTCTGGAGCTAGGATGGAAAGCCGAACACGGGCTGGAACAGATGGTAGAAGATATGTGGCGGTGGCAAAAAGGTCACCCAACTGGGTTTGGCCCGATTGATGCTTTTGAAATGACCGACGAAGAGCTAGAAATATTCTTAAACCGTTAATCGGTTATAGCAGCAAATGGAACCATTTCGAGGGAAAGTATACGGGTAAGTATGCGTATTGCACGATTTGTAGTAGATAGCGACCCGCTGTACGGCGTTGTCGACGGTAACGGTATTCATGTTTTGGCCGGAGACCCATTTTTCCAGGGGATCAAAACCACTGGTGCTACGCACTCCTTGGATGACGTCCGGCTGGTAGCCCCGATCATCCCTCGTTCGAAGGTCGTTGGCTTCGGCCGCACTTACCGAGAGCATGCCAAAGAGCTGGGCAATGAAGTTCCAGCCGAGCCGTTGATGTTCTTGAAGCCAAATACTTCGGTAGTGGGCCATGGAGATCCGGTCACCTTGCCTTCTTTCTCTAACGAAGTATCCTTCGAAGGCGAACTGGCCGTAGTTATTGGGCGCATTTGCAAGGACGTTCCAGCCGATAAGGCGCAGGACGTGATCTTCGGCTACACGGTAGCAAACGACCTGACCGCACGCGATGCCCAGCGCACTGATCCGCAATGGGCTCGTGCCAAAGGTTTCGACGGTTCTTGCCCCCTTGGTCCGTGGATTGAAACCGAAATCGAAGACGCTGACGACCTAACGATCGTCAGCCGCGTCAATGGCGAAGTTCGCCAAGACGGAACTACCAACGACATGATCTGGCCGGTCAACGAGCTAGTTGCTCGTGCTTCCGAAGCTTTTACCTTGCTGCCAGGCGACGTCATCATGACCGGCACCCCAGCGGGTGTCGGCCTGGTCGATGCCGGCGACGTCGTCGAAGTGGAAGTAGAAGGTATTGGAACGCTGCGGACAGTTTTCCGTCGCTAGATATAGTTCGCGAACTCGGTTCATAGGTAAAGTTGATGTTGTCACCAACTTGCCATCATCAACTTGGTGAAACCGCACTGGCTCTCGATCACTAATGTGATCGGGAGCCTTGCGCTTTAAAGTGCCTGTTTCCGTGTTGAGGGCATAGAATGAAAGCATCATGACTGATCTATCGTTGATTCCCCTTGTTACCGAAGATACCCCGGTACGCGTTCGCTTTTGCCCATCCCCAACCGGAACCCCCCACGTAGGCTTGATCCGTACTGCCCTGTTCAACTGGGCCTACGCGCGTCACACCGGCGGCAAGATGATCTTCCGCATTGAAGACACCGATGCCAAGCGCGACTCCGAGGAAAGCTACAACCAGCTTCTGGACGCCCTGGCATGGCTGGGCATCGATTGGGACGAGGGTGTCAACGCGGGCGGTCCTCATGAGCCTTACCGCCAGTCGCAGCGTGGTGAAATCTACCAGGACGTCATTTCAAAGCTTCGTGCTGCTGGCCATCTCTACGAGTCCTACTCGACGCCAGAAGAAGTCGAGGCACGCCATAAGGCAGCTGGACGCGATCCAAAGCTTGGCTACGACAACTTCGACCGCGAGCTGACCGATGAGCAGAAAGCCGCGTTCAAGGCCGAAGGCCGCGAACCTGTCCTGCGTGTTCGCATGCCAGATCACGACATCACCTTCAATGACTTGGTGCGTGGCGAGATCACCTTCAAGGCGGGATCCGTGCCCGACTACGTTGTCGTGCGCGCCAACGGCAAGCCGCTGTACACCCTGGTCAACCCAATTGATGATGCGCTGATGGGGATTACCCACGTCCTTCGTGGCGAGGACCTGTTGTCCTCAACTCCGCGCCAGGTCGTCTTGTACGCACTGCTGCATGACATCGGAGTTGCCCAGTACATGCCACGCTTCGGCCACCTCCCGTACGTCATGGGCCAGGGCAACAAGAAGCTTTCCAAGCGTGATCCGGAATCTAGCCTGTTCCTCCACCGCGACAACGGTTTCATCCCGGAAGGCCTGCTGAACTATCTGGCCCTGCTGGGTTGGTCGCTGAGCGCTGATGAAGATATCTTCTCGCGTGAACAGCTGGTTGAAGCCTTCGACGTAAAGGACGTGCTGTCCAACCCTGCCCGCTTCGATGTGAAGAAGGCAGAAGCAATCAACGGCACTCACGTGCGCATGCTGGAGCCACAGGATTTCCGGGATCGTTTGGTTCCTTACCTGAAGGCGGCTGGCCTTGTCGGGGAAGCGCTGACCGAACGCGAAAACGAAATCTTGGATCAGGCTGCGCCATTGGTTCAGGAACGCATTGCGCTGTTGGGCGAAGCGACCGACATGCTTGAATTCCTCTTCAAGTCTGATGACGAAATTGCCATCGATGAGAAAGCACTGAAGGGAATGCCAGCTAACCTTGTTGAGGTTGTCGACGCTACTGTCCACGGTCTTCAAGGCCTTTCCGAATGGAATGCCGAATCCATCCAGGCCGCCCTGCGCACGAAGCTTGTGGACGAACTGGGTTTGAAGCCTCGCCAGGCATTCGGACCAGCCCGCGTTGCAATCTCCGGAAAGCGCGTTTCGCCGCCGCTCTTTGAGTCCATGGAAATTCTTGGACGCGAGTCGAGCCTCAAGCGTTTGCGCGCATTCGGTGAATCCCGCTAGCGAATCGCCGACAGCTCTACGAGAAGCACTTTGAACGCCTCGGATGGAATCAGCCCTGCAGTTGTTCCAGCCCGAGGCGTTCTCTTTGATATCGATGAGACCCTCGTGGATTTGCGCTCCGCAGCTATCCAAGGCTTCTCATCCTTGTCTGCTCCGGCGCTGGCACATCTGAATCCCGAACAAGTAGCTGCGATCGCAGCTGATTTCGCAGACGACGGCGCGCAGGCCTACGACAGGTACATGGCAGGCGAGCTGACTTTCCTTGGCCAGCGAGAAGTGCGGCTGCAGCGCGCATACAGGTTGGCTGGGGCCACCGCCCCCAGCGGCCAAGCATATGCACGTTGGGCTCATGAATATGAGACGAAAGTTCGCGAGTCGTGGAAGCCCTTTGGTGACGTGCCGGCATTCTTGGACCATCTGGAGTCTCTGGGGATCCCATATGGCGCGGTTAGCAACAATGCCGAGTCATACCAACGGGACAAACTGCAGGCCGCAGGGCTCGCCGGATTCCAATGCGTCATTGGTTCCGATTCCGCTGGGGCACCAAAACCACACTCGGCCCCGTTCCTGGCCGGGTGTTCTGCATTGAAGAGCCTGCCGGCCCACACGCTGTACATAGGGGATAACCCAATTAATGACTATCAAGGGGCCATTGACGCTGGACTCCAATCAGTGCTCCTGGACCGTGCTTCATTTCACAAGAATTTTCCTGGATGGCGGGTGAAGGATTTGGCGTCGCTCACGACTGTTCTGTCCTGATTTTCCGCGGATCGCTGGTGGAAAACTGGCAGCGGTGCTCGATTTGTGCGCTGGTCATTTGGCCGGTATAGTTTTATCTCGTGCTACGGCAGTGGCCGGAATGATAATTAGCTGAATTCCTAAAACGCCAAGTCACAATGGGATATGGTGTAATTGGCAACACAACGGTTTCTGGTTCCGTCATTCTAGGTTCGAGTCCTGGTATCCCAGCGCTTCATCAAAGAAATTTGATGAGTTGAAGGTAACTCTTCAATATACGGCCCCATCGTATAGCGGCCTAGTACTCTGCCCTCTCACGGCAGCAACACGGGTTCGAATCCCGTTGGGGTCACCAATGGAAACCGCGGAGAAATCCGCGGTTTTCGTGTTTTCCCGGACAAAATCAGTACTGGGCTAGCGAAATTACCTGTTGGCATGAGGCAAGATAGTTCTCATGGAGTCGAATTCAGATCTGGATAAGAGCTCAGGGCAGGAAACCGCTTCGCCAGCCGGAACCGGCAGCGAAGCCGTGAAGCATTTGAACGAGCTTCAGGATCTGCTCAGTGAGCTTTCCTTTGTTAACCCTCAGCCACGAGATGCATCCGGATTCGAAGTGCTGCGCAACAAGGTGTTGCACCAAATTTCGGACTACCTGATACCTCGAATTTCGAACCTAGGCGCACCGCTATTGGTGGTTGTCGGAGGATCCACGGGCTCAGGAAAATCGACTCTTGTAAATTCCCTGCTGGGGGAACAGGTAAGCCTTTCCGGTGCGGTACGCCCGACGACGCGAACTCCGGTTTTGGCGTTCAACCCGGTTGACCAACTCTTCTTTGAATCTGACCGGATTCTTCCCGAACTTAAACGTGTAGCTGGTGGTGGATTCAATGCGCAGGGCGGAGCATCCAGTAACCAAGCACTACTGATGACACCGCGCCAACAAGTACCTCAAGGGTTGGCAATACTTGATGCCCCGGATATCGACTCGGTTTCCGATGAGAACCGGGAATTAGCTGGCCAGCTTCTAAATGCAGCGGACCTCTGGATTTTCGTCACGACGGCCAATAGGTACGCTGACGCTCTTCCCTGGGATCTGCTCACCGAGGCTGGTGCACGTAAAATTACCGTCTGCGTCGTATTGAACAGGGTGCCTCCTGGAGCCGAAAGCGACATCGTTCCGGATCTGAAGCGCCTATTAAGTGAAAAGGACCTGGATCCCACCCTGCTGCATGTGCTCAACGAGACGCAACTCGGCGAAGAAAAACTGATTCCCAGTGAGCACGTGGAACCTTTGCTGGCGTGGCTGAACTCATTGGCAGCGGATTCCGCCCAGCGGCAGCGAATTGCGGCCCAAACCCTCGAAGGCGCGTTGCGTCGCACCGCAGCCGACGTCAGTGAACTAATCGCTGAACTGCAAGAGCAGGAAAACCAGCTCGGTGAACTGCGCACGCTGACCGATGAACGCTTCGCGCAATCCTTGGCCAGGATCAACGATTCGCTCCACGATGGCTCGTTGCTGCGTGGCGAAATCCTGGCACGGTGGCAGGACTTCGTCGGAGCGGGCGAGCTCCTGCGCGGAATCGAAGGCGCCATCGGACGGCTGAGGGATCGTGTTGGCGCATTCCTCACGGGCAAGCCGCCAGCCACCCACCGGGTTGAACAAGCCATTGAATCAGGCTTGCATACAGTCTTCATTGCCGAGATCACCAAGGCCTGCCATGACATTGACAGGTCGTGGAAGAACACCCCATTCGGCCTGGCGCTGCAAGCTAATCTGCCAACGCCGCGTCCGTCACAGGATCTCAATGAGCAAGCATCAGAAAGCATCCGGCTCTGGCAAAAAGATGTCCTGGACATGATCCGCCAGGAAGGCGCCGGAAAGCGCAAGACCGCCCGGATGGCCGCATTCGGCGTCAACGGAGTTGCGGTGATCTTAATGGTTGTGGTCTTCGCATCAACGGCGGGTCTCACTGGATTGGAAATCGGTATTGCCGGGGGCTCTGCCCTAGTGGGGCAGAAACTGCTGGAAGCAATATTCGGAGAGGACGCGGTACGCCGCATGGCTACGAAGGCGCGCAAGATGCTAGATTCCCGGGCACGTGATCTCCTGGCGAAGAGCTCCTCAATCTATCTGGATGAGCTCGCTGCCAATTCGCAGCCGGAGCTTGCCGAACAACTGGGCAAGATGACCGCAGACTTGAGCGGCAAGGGGGCCCGCTGATGTCTGAACGCAAGATCTTGCGGGCCGTCAGCGGTCTCAACTCGCAAATCAACAGCATCGTGGAAGCGATGCAGCTTGCAGAACCATATCTGGAACCAGAGACCATCGATTTGGCCGCAGACGTTATTGCCCGGGCTGAATCTCGCCGCCAACTTTCTGCGGAGCATGTTGTCGTGGGTCTTTTCGGTGCCACTGGTAGTGGAAAGTCGACGATGTTCAACGCACTGGTGGGCCACGAACTTGCCGCCACGGGAGTCATCCGCCCGACGACGACGGACACTGTAGCTGCCATTTGGGAACCAGAAGGCGCTGGCGAACTGCTGGACTGGTTGGAAGTGACTACTCGCCACGTCATGGAAGACCAGAACGGCCGGGCAGAACCCGCCAAGAAGAGGAAGTTCGACGCCGGACTGTTGCTGCTGGATCTTCCTGACATGGATTCCACAGCGATTGATCACCACAAGATTGCCGCCCGGTTGGTAGGCCAGGTGGACTATCTAGTGTGGGTGCTTGACCCCCAGAAATACGCCGATGCTTCAATTCACCACGGATATCTGAATTCGCTGCGCAGCCAGCAGGGCAACCTGCTGATCGTCTTGAACCAGATAGACAAGATCGCCGAGCGAGAAAGAAAGCAAGTCGTCGCTTCCTTGCGCAACATCTTGGCCACGTCTGGATTGGAGAATTTGCCCATCGTCTGCGCCTCGGCCGTTACAGGCGAAGGAGTCTCAGACGTGCAGGCCAAGATTGCGGCCGCAGCCAAGAACAAAGCACTATCCACGCGTCGACTGCGCGCAGATGTTGATCAAGTCATCCAACGCTTGAGCGAGGAACTCCAAGTGGAGAAGGTGCGTTTGCCCAGCCAGCTGCACCAAGCTGAACTTGAGCGTGTGATCGCCAAAGCGCACGGTGCCCATTACATTGCAGACGCAGTGGAGACCTCCTACTTGCTTCGCGGCGCTTCGCGCACCGGATGGCTGTTAACCACATGGCTGGTCAAGTTGCGCAACGATCCGCTCAAAAGGATGAATCTTGGCCGGCAGCATGAAGACCCGGAATTGTCTTTGACTTCCCGCCCAGAGCTTTCCATCGCAGAAACCGCGGCTATAGAACATGGCATCAACCAGTATGTCTCTGAAGCTTCTGCAGATCTTCCGGAAAGCTGGAAAGAGCCGTTGCGGGAGAAAGTGCACACAAATACGGCGGTGCTGGATGACGGCATTGATGCGGCGATTGCCGGCACTCCGTTGGGTGTTGAGCGGTCATCGTGGTGGTGGCCCGTAGTCAAGGTCATCCAATGGGTTGCTCTTGTTGCGGCATTGGGTGGAGCTTTGTGGCTCGCTGGATATCCGGTTGCCGGATACTTCCAATTCGAACTGCCGGAGGCTCCGCGGGTTGAAGGAATCGCTGTCCCAACGTTGCTGGTATTCATCGGAATACTGCTGGGCATTGTCCTGGGTTTGGCTTGCTCGTTTGTCAACCGAATAGTCGCTAAAGTTAAGCGAAGGAAAGCGTTGAAAAACATTGAACGCTCGGTATCCCAGCTGGTGAGACAGGCAGTCATCGAGCCCGTTGACCAGCACCTGGACACCTACAACAGCTACTCAGCATTGATCACCTCAGCAGCCAAGAAAGCCGATTAGAACTCTGTGACTAAAAATCAACCAAACGTCGATGCAACAGTGGGTGACCTGGGCGAGCAAGGCATCCTGGACGCGATGTTGCCGCTGCTTGATTCAGAACGGGCAAGTCTCGGGCCCGGAGACGACGCAGGTGCACTGCGGGTGAACGGGAACGAGGTTCTCGTCTCGGTGGACACCCTAGTGGAAAACCAGGATTTTCGGCTGCTCTGGCCCAGCGGGTTGGAACATAGCGCTTATGACATCGGATGGAAGTCCATCGCGCAAAATGTGTCAGACATTAATGCGATGGGTGGTCACGCCACTGGCGCTGTGATTTCCTTGTCCCTGCCGAAGTCAACTGCCCTGGAATGGGTGAGGGACTTCAGCCGTGGCGTTGCCGAGGCCATCGGGGAACTTGGCGCCAAGGAACTGACGATTCTCGGGGGAGACCTCGGGAAGTCGCAAGAAATTTCGGTTACCACTACCGTTCTCGGCGAATGCGAACATGGGAAGGTGCTGCGGAGCGGAGTCCGAGCCGGAGATCGCATAGCGGTGGCCGGACGTGTTGGCGCCGCCGGCGCGGGGCTTGCCGTGCTTGAACACGAACATGGCAATGAACGCTGGAGCAGGGCGGTGCGCCGCCTGGTCCAGGCGCAGTGCCGTCCCGTGCCGCCGTTGGAATCCGGTCCCCGCGCTGCGGAAGCGGGCGCAACAGCCATGATGGACCTATCCGATGGACTGATCCGTGACGCCGGGCGCATAGCCAAAGCCAGCCACGTGAATCTCGAGCTGGAATCTTCCGCCCTCCAGCATTTCGCGGTTCGACTGGAGGTTGCCTCAGAACTGACAGGCATCGATCCGATGTCGTGGGTACTCTATGGCGGTGAGGATTTCGGGCTCCTGGCTGCCTTCCCCGAAAGCGCTGAAATCCCCGGAGAATTCACCGTCATCGGTGTTGCCAAGCCTGCCAATGGGCGACGCGCAGTGGTGAAAGTCGACGGCAAGGTCGCAAAGCCCGAGACGGGCTTTGACCACTTCGCCTAGCTGCTTGGCACCTGATTCGTGAGAATCCTACGCACGGTCATTCTGAACGCGCAGAAGTTCAGAAAGCTCATGGGCTGCGCTTGTCACGGCCTCGTGGTGGATCTTGCCCGGTTGGCGGGTAAGCCGTTCAATTGGGCCGGATAGGGACAGGGCCGCGATGACTCGTCCGGACTGCCCGCGTACTGGTGCGGAAACGGAAGCAACACCCGGCTCGCGTTCTCCCAGCGACTGGGCCCAACCGCGCCGGCGGACGCCGGCCAGGATTGTCGGAGTGAAGCGCGCGTGATGCAATCCTTCCACCATGCGCTCATTGTCTTCCCACGCGAGCAGGACCTGGGCTGCCGAACCGGCCTTCATTGACAGCTGGGTTCCCACCGGAATGGTGTCGCGCAGGCCGATTGGGCGCTCGGCGCTGGCGATGCACACGCGGTAATCGCCTTGCTTGCGGAAAATCTGCGTGCTTTCACCGGTGAGGTCGCGAAGCTTGATAAGCACCGGCCCGGCTGCGCTGACCAGCCGGTCTTCACCGGCCGCGCTGGCGAGTTCCACCAGACGGTTTCCCAGCTCAAAGCGGCCATGCATGTCGCGCCCAACTAATCCATGATGGACCAAAGACTGGGCAATGCGGTGCACCGTGGGGCGGGAAATTTCGGTGAGTTCCACCAACTGGGAAAGGGAAGTGGGGCCATTCTCCAATGCATTGAGAATGGCTGCTGCCTTATCCAGTACGCCTACGCCGCTGCCTGTTGTCATAGTCCAAGTATCACGTCTCAGTATTTGAGATTCAAGTCCGCATACTGGAAAAGTCTCTCTATGAAGTGTCAAAGTTGGAGTATCAATTGTTCGTAGCTTGAGGAGTGTGTCGCATGTCCGCCATGCAGTCGCCCCAGACGTTGGCAGAAAAAGTCTGGAATGCACATGTTGTGCGTCGAGGAGAAGGCGACGGTGAAGCCCGCCAGCCGGACTTGATTTACATTGATCTCCACCTGCTGCATGAGGTGACCTCTCCGCAGGCCTTCGAAGGCCTGCGTCTCGCTGGCCGTCCGCTGCGTCGTCCGGATCTGACCATTGCGACAGAGGACCACAACACTCCGACGCTGGACATCGATAAGCCCATTGCCGACTTGACCAGCCGCACCCAGATCCACACCCTGCGCGACAACTGCAAGGAATTCGGCGTCCGCTTGCACTCCCTGGGCGACAAGGAACAGGGCATTGTCCACGTCGTGGGTCCGCAGCTGGGATTGACTCAGCCAGGCATGACCGTTGTCTGCGGCGACTCGCACACTTCGACCCATGGCGCCTTCGGCGCCCTGGCTTTTGGCATCGGCACCTCGGAAGTCGAACATGTCATGGCCACCCAATCGTTGAGCCTGAAGCCGTTCAAGACGATGGCCATCAACGTCGAGGGCACCTTGAAGCCAGGCGTAACCTCCAAGGACATCATCCTGGCAGTGATTGCCAAGATCGGTACCGGTGGCGGCCAGGGGTACGTGTTGGAATACCGCGGCTCAGCGATTCGTTCGCTGTCCATGGATGCGCGTATGACCATCTGCAACATGTCCATCGAGGCCGGTGCTCGCGCTGGCATGATTGCTCCGGACGAAACGACGTTCGAATACGTCAAGGGCCGCCCGCACGCTCCGGAAGGCGAAGCCTGGGATGCAGCGGTTGCTGATTGGAAGCAGCTGCACACCGATGAGGGTGCACTTTTCGATGCTGAAGTCTTCCTGAACGCTGATGAACTCGAACCATTCGTCACCTGGGGCACCAACCCTGGCCAGGGCGTCTCGCTGTCCGAGAATGTGCCATCGCCAGAAGACTTCGAAGACGAGAATGATCGCAAGGCCTGCGAGCGAGCATTGACTTACATGGGACTTGAGGGCGGTACCCCAATGAAGGATATCCGGGTGGATACCGTGTTCCTGGGATCCTGCACCAACTCCCGCATGGAAGACCTGCGTGCGGCTGCCCAGGTCATCAAAGGCAAGGAAAAAGACCCCAATGTCCGCATGATCGTGGTCCCGGGCTCGGCGCGAGTTCGCTTGGAAGCCGAAGCAGAAGGACTGGACCAGATTTTCAAGGATTTCGGTGCTGAATGGCGCTTCGCGGGCTGTTCCATGTGCCTGGGCATGAACCCGGACCAGCTGGCCGAGGGGGAGCGCTGCGCGTCCACCTCGAACCGCAACTTCGAAGGACGCCAGGGCAAGGGCGGACGCACCCACCTGGTCTCGCCACTGGTTGCCGCGGCTACCGCAATCCGTGGAACCCTCTCGTCGCCTAGCGACCTCGTCAACGCACCGGTTTCGGTCTAGGAAGGATCACCGTCATGGAAAAGATTGTCAGCCACACCGGCATTGGTGTTCCACTGCGGCAGAGCAATGTGGATACGGACCAGATCATTCCTGCCGTATACCTCAAGCGCATCACCCGCACCGGTTTTGAGGACGCGTTGTTTGCGGGGTGGCGACGGGATGAGAACTTCATCCTCAATCAGGAACCATTCAACACCGGCTCCGTACTGGTGGCGGGCCCCGACTTCGGCACCGGCTCTTCGCGTGAGCACGCTGTCTGGGCGTTGAAGGATTATGGATTCAAGGCCGTGATCTCCTCCCGTTTTGCCGATATCTTCCGTGGCAACTCGGGCAAGCAGGGACTGGTCGCCGCCGAAGTAGCCCAGAGTGACATCGAACTGATCTGGAAGGAACTGGAAAACAATCCAGGCACCACGGTGACCGTGGACCTTGAATCGCGTACGGTTCACTGCGGTTCCATCTCGGCCCCGTTCCAGATTGACGACTACACCCGCTGGCGCTTGATGGAAGGCCTGGATGACATCGGCCTGACCCTGCAGCACGAAGAAGATATCACCGCATACGAGGCCAAGCGCCCTGCGCACAAGCCGAGAACTTTGCCCGCACGTACTGCGGGCTAGCACCGAGTTCAAGGTAAATGGAATGGTCCGCTCATCCCTGGCGTTGTTAGGGGTGAGCGGATCATTGCGTTCCCAACGCAATATTTTTCTGCAGGGCATCATGGCTCTGTCTGAAAGCATGCTCACAATGTGTGCGCCACGAGATGATCTGGGCATACTGGCAGGTATAGAGGCGGTATGCTTACTTAGTCCTGCCAGTTCGAAAGCCTTGATGCTTCGGCGGGCGATAACGACTACGCGATGAGGTAATTCATACATGGGTAAGATCCTGACGATCCATGGTGGTGTTCCGCTAAAGGGCACCGTACGAGTCGGCGGAGCGAAGAACCTAGTGCCAAAAGCCATGGTCGCGGCTCTGCTGGGCGACAGCCCTTCGGTATTGCGCAACGTACCGGAGATCAAGGACGTAGCTGTTGTCCGCAGCCTGCTTGAAATCCACGGCGTCAAGGTGGACCAGGATCCCGAGACCGGCGATCTCACCATGGACCCTACCCAGGTCAAGACCGCCTCGAACCAGGCCATCGATGCCCACGCCGGCGACTCGCGTATCCCTATTCTTTTCTGTGGACCACTGATCCATTCGCTGGGCGAAGCCTTCATCCCGGACCTGGGTGGCTGCCGCATCGGCGACCGCCCGATCGATTTCCACCTGGAAGTATTGCGCGACTTTGGCGCCATCGTGGACAAGGCAGCCGATGGCATCCGCATTTCTGCCCCAAACGGGCTGACCGGAGCCAAACTCGAACTGCAGTACCCAAGCGTTGGCACCACCGAGCAGGTGCTGCTCTCGGCCGTCCGCGCCAAGGGTGTCACCGAAGTCAGCAATGCGGCCATTGAGCCGGAAATCCTGGACCTCATCTCGCTGCTGCAGAAGATGGGCGCCATCATCTCGGTGCACCGCGACCGCGTGATCCGTATCCAGGGTGTTGAGAAGCTTTCGGGCTTCGACCACTCGGCTCTGCCAGACCGCAATGAAGCCGCATCTTGGGCCTCTGCCGCTCTGGTCACCAAGGGCGATATCTTCGTCCAGGACGCCACCCAGCGTGACTTGACTGCTTTCCTGCATGTCTACCGCCAGATTGGCGGCGAATTCGAAGTCAAGAGCGATGGCATCCGCTTCTACCACCCAGGTGGAGATCTTAATCCGCTGATCCTCGAAACCGATGTGCACCCGGGCTTCATGACCGACTGGCAGCAGCCGCTGGTGGTTGCCTTGACCCAGGCCAAGGGCGTCTCGGTCATTCACGAAACCGTGTATGAGAATCGCTTCGGATTCACCGATGCACTGGTCCGAATGGGCTCCACTGTCCAGGTGCACACCGACTGCCTCGGATCCACCCCTTGCCGTTTCGGGCAGCGCAACTTCAAGCATTCAGCTGTTGTGGTGGGCCCCGCCAAGCTCACCGGTGCCGACATCGATGTTCCGGATCTTCGTGGTGGTTTCTCCCACCTGATTGCCGCACTGGCTGCCGAAGGCACCAGCAAGGTCACCGGAATCGAGATCATCAACCGCGGCTACGAGCACTTCATGGAGAAGCTGCAGGCCCTGGGCGCAAACGTCGAGCTGAGCAACTAAAGGGGATCAGATTCGTGGTAAAGATTCTGGCCCCTGGTGAATCTGCGAGGACCAAGCGGGTTTTCTCAGTATTGGCGGGCGTTGTCCGTACTTCCATGAACGCTTTGATTGGCAAGACGTGGAAGGGTTTCGAGACGCTTCCGCAGGGCGGGTACATCCTCTGCCCCAATCACCTCACCGAAATTGATCCGCTGGTTGTCGGCCACGCTATCTACAGCAATGGCCGGCTGCCACGCTGGCTGGCCAAGGAGTCCTTGTTCAAGATTCCAGTGCTTGGCTGGTTGCTGCGCGAGACCGGCCAGGTACCGGTCTCACGCAGCGCATCCAACGCCGGCGAATCGTTGGCCGCGGCCAAGAAAGTGCTCGATGCCGGCGGTGTCATTGTCATTTACCCGGAGGGCACACTGACCCGCGACCCCAATTTGTGGCCAATGGTTGGACGGACTGGCGCCGCACGGTTGGCCTTGCAAACCGGTGCACCAGTGGTGCCGATGGCTCACTGGGGCGACCAGGAAATGCTGCCTCGCTATTCCAAGAAGATGTACCTGTTCCCGCGGAAGCACGTCACCGTGTCCGTCGGGCAGCCGGTGGATCTCGACGATCTGCGTGGAGGCCCGCGCACTCGTGCAGTGCTGCAGGAAGCCACAGATCGCATCATGGACGGGATCACTGCACTGACCGCGGAGCTGCGCCAAGAAGAAGCACCGGCTGTGCGTTGGGATCCCAGCAAGCATGGACAGTCGAAGACTGGACGCAATTTCGATACCCCGGAAAACTAATTACTTTCATCATCACCTTCCAGAGGACTGACTTTGACTAAGCCGCTACCACGCAAAATCGCCGTCATGGGCGCTGGCAGCTGGGGGACCACCTTCGCCAAGGTGCTTGCCGATTCAGTTGCAGACAAGGGAATCGCGGTTCAGATTTGGGCACGTCGCGAAGACGCAGCCAATGAAATCAACGAACGCCATACCAATTCACGCTACCTGCGCGAAACCAAGCTTCCCGCCAACGTCACGGCATCATCGGATCCGCAGACCGTGCTAACCGGCGCCGACTTTGTGGTCTTGGCAATTCCGTCGCAGTCCTTGCGCCAGGAATTGGGGAAATTCAAGGAATTCTTTGAACCAGGCGCCGTGCTGCTTTCCCTGATGAAGGGCCTTGAACGCGGAACCGACCTGCGCATGAGCCAAGTGATCGCGGAAGTGACCGGGCTGCCAGCCAAGCAGATTGCCGTGCTGTCCGGGCCGAACCTGGCCATGGAGATTGCGCGCGAGCAGCCCACCGCCTCTGTTGTTGCCTGCACAGATTCCGATATCGCGCAGTGGATCGCTGAACTGTGCTCCGCTCCGTACTTCCGTCCCTACACGAATGATGATGTACTGGGCGTGGAGCTTGGCGGTATCGTCAAGAACATCATCGCGCTTGCCGTGGGCATGTGCGACGGCATGGGGATGGGCGATAACACCAAGTCCACAGTGATCACTCGCGGTCTGGCCGAGACCACTCGCTTGGTCCTCGCCCTTGGCGGCCGCTTGGATACCTTGGCGGGCCTTTCTGGTCTGGGCGACCTTGTCGCTACCTGTTCTTCCTCGCTCTCGCGCAACAACACCGCCGGACGACTGCTCGGCCAGGGGCTCTTCCTGGAAGAGGTCAATGACCGCATGTCGCAGACCGCGGAAGGCATCAAATCAGCACGTGCCGTATTCGACCTTTCCCGAGCCCATAACGTGGAAATGCCGATTACCGAAGCAGTGGTGATGGTCCTGGAAGGCACCTTAAGCGTTGAGAACATGGCCGCACGCCTGTTGTCGCGTGAATTGAAATCCGAAGGAGAACGCCACTAATGACTGAACGCAAGCTACGCGTCCTCTTGCTCTTCGGCGGCCGTTCCTCAGAGCACTCCGTTTCCTGCGTGACCGCTGCCGGCGTCATGCACGCCATCGACCGTGAACGCTTTGAAATCGTTCCGGTGGGTATCACCCGCGACGGAGGCTGGACCCTGCTGGATGAAGATCCGGAAGGCTGGGCTCTGAACACCGGCAAGCTGCCGGAGATTTCCTCGGTGGATCATCCGGTGCACCTGTCTACCGATGCGCAGAAGACATCATTGCTGTCCTACTCGGATTCCGCTGTGGCGGACCTGGGCGAGATTGACGTAGTCTTCCCGTTGCTTCATGGTCCATTCGGTGAAGACGGGTCAATCCAGGGCATGCTTGAAATGGCCGGCGTGTCCTATGTAGGCTCGGGTATCGCAGCCAGTGCGATGGGCATGGATAAGCACTATATGAAGGTCGTTTTTGAAGGGGCCGGCTTCAATGTAGGCCCTTACGAAGTCATCACCAACAAGCAGTGGCTGCGTGATAGCGAAGCTGCCATGAAGCGTTGCGAAAACTTGCAGTACCCGTTGTTCGTCAAGCCGGCCCGCGCAGGGTCTTCGGTAGGCATCACGAAGGTTGATGATCCGTCCGAGCTGCGTGCTGCTATTGAAATCGCCCGGGCCGAAGATCCAAAGGTGATCATCGAGCAGGGGATCGTCGGGCGGGAAATCGAATGCGGCGTTCTTGAAGGCCGCGGCAGCGGACCATCGCGCGCTTCATTGCCAGGAGAAATTGCGGTGGCGGACAACCAGCACACCTTCTATGATTTCGAAGCCAAGTACGTTGATGGAGCCGCAGCTGAGCTCAGCTGCCCAGCAAACTTGAGCGACGAAGCCACGCTCGAAATTCGCGAGCTGGCAGTCAAGGCCTTTGACGCCATCGACGCAGAAGGCCTATCCCGAGTTGATTTCTTCTACACTCCCGAAGGCGACTGGATCATCAATGAAATCAACACCATGCCCGGCTTTACGCCGTCCAGCATGTATCCGCAAATGTGGGCCACGACGGGAATTGAATACCGTGAACTTATTGATGAGCTGATTGCCCTGGCGACCGAGCGGAACATCGGTTTGCGCTAGGGCAAGGAACGTTGGTGAAACTTAGGGGTGTGTTGAAAATTCAACACACCCCAAAGCTTTTGTCGAAGGGTTGGTTACAAGTTCACTGACTTGTCAACGCTGACGCACTTCTTGGAAGCTGGGATTTTCTGTGCAGCATCTGAAAGTGTCGCCAAGACTGTGCTCGACGGGATGACGTTAGGGTCGAGGATAACTTCGGTTGCCGGGGTCCGGCCATATGTGGTCAAGGTCCATATGCTCGTTGCTTCGTCCTCATGAGCCACCCAATCAACATCATTCACCGATACGCAAGGATCTGTGGTCGGCCCGGGGACTTCTACACCGCAGCGCAGGACAACTTTGGACGGGTCGCCCCAGGCTGCTGTTGATTGGGACGTCGTGGTACGGCGTTCCGCATCATCGATGGCTTCGGGCAGGACAACCATCATTTCTGCGCACAGCGGGTTGGCTGCGTCTGGGGCAGCATCCACGGAAGCTACTGATGCGCAACCGGCGAGGCCAGTTATGGAAATGAGCCCGATTCCGGCGACTACTGAACCACGACCCAATATTCGGTTAAGTTTTGGTGACAGTCGTGCGGAGACACTGATTTTAAACACGTTATAAGCCTACATCGGCAATCTGAAAGATAAGATGTAGTCAGTTGAAACTGTGAAAGGTAGCATATGTCCTTTGAAGAGCATTCGGTGAGACCACGCCAGAAAAAGAAACGCACGGGTCGAGCTATTATCCTGAGTGTCCTTGCCCTGGTGGTTATCGCTGGACTTGTCGCTGGTGGTTACGCATGGAACCTCGGCAGAACGTTCAATGACAACAGCACCAAAATCACCAACGCTTTCCCTGCGGAAGAGACGCGACCGGAGGTGAAAGAGGAGTCTAAGGACGCAGTTAACGTACTCCTGCTGGGTACTGATACCCGTGCCGTGCGTAGTGACGATGCACAGGATGATGAGTTCGCCACGCTACCGGGTGGCGGACGATCCGACACCATGATGCTGGTGCACATTCCTTCGGACAGGAAGAACGTCTTCGTCACGTCGATCATGCGTGATACTTGGCTGGACATTCCCGGCGTCGGCACCGCGAAGATTAACCGCGCATTCGCCAGCGGCGGTGTTCCCAAAGCTGTCGAAACTCTCGAAGGACTCTTCGGCATCCGGATCAACCATGTGGCATCGATTGACTTCGAAGGCTTCAAGGGCCTGACTAATGCCGTCGGCGGCGTAACCGTCGACAACCCGATCGCTTTCAGCCCGGTACATGTCAAGGGCTACTTCTTCCCAGAGGGTGTGCAGACGCTCGATGGAGACGAAGCACTTGCTTTTGTTCGTGAGCGCAAGGCGTTTACGGGTCCAGGCGGTAGCGATTACCGCCGTGTCAAGAACCAGCAGCTCTTCGTCAAGGCTTTGATTGGCCAAATCCTATCCAAGGAAACTCTGACCAGCCCCACGAAGATCCAGTCTGTCGTTGAGGAAATCGCACCATACGTAGCAGTCGACGAATCCCTGGACGCAGGAAAAATCGCATCGTTGGCGTCTTCGATGATTAGCATCCGTTCCAGTGATATGGAGTTCTTCACCCTGCCAAACAATGGTCCTGGGCGTTCAGCCGACGGGCAATCAATTGTCGTTCCTGACATGGATACGATTGCCAAGTTTGGCGAAGCATTGCAGAATGACACGGTTGATGAATTCGTAGCATCAACTGACTTGTCGCAGTAAGACCACCTAAGGAACGACTTTCCATGACGCCCCACAAACTCGATACCTCCGTGCGTGCCATCCGAGAATGGCTCGCTCGAAGCGTCAAGAGTCTCGGGAACCACTCTGACAGGTTGAATGCAATCAATGTGTTCCCAGTGGCAGACGGCGATACCGGTAGCAACCTGTATCTGACCGCGAGAGCGGGGCATGACGCTATCAGCAAACTGGAAAGCGACGATATTGGTGGGTTTCTTGAAGTTGCCGCGCGGGCTTCCATGGAATCTGCGCGCGGCAACTCAGGCACATTGCTAGCAGTCTTCTTGAGCGGCCTGAGCGAGCCTTGGAGCGGACACGAACGTCTAACTGCGCCCTTGCTTGCGCTCGGGCTTGAACGAGCTAAAGTGCGGTCTTGGTCAGCGCTGAGCGAACCTGTCGAAGGCACCATGCTGTCCGTGATCAATGCAATATCTTTGGCCGCAGGCTCAACACTTGCGCACTTGAAGACGGATCCGGATAGTCGTGCAGCACTTGATGCAGTTCTCACGCAAATGAGTCAAGCAGCTCAACTCGCAGTCAGGGGCACCGAAGCTGAACTTCCGAGTCTCGTTAAAGCTGGCGTTGTCGACGCAGGAGCTGTAGGGATGCTCATCATAATTGACGAGCTATGCGCCGCGATTCGGAGCGAATCCACCGAATTCGATTCCTACGACGACTTCCACGGTTACCGTTCACAAGACCCGCACATTCACCTGACTGAAGAAACAGAGTCAGGTGTTGAGGTAATGTGCACTGTTTCCTTGGACGCGTTGGGTGCCGCTACTCTGCGCGGGCAACTGGACTCAATGGGCAATTCAGTAATCATGTCGCCCGTGAATCAGCTGCAGGAAGACACCTACAGGTGGCGCGTTCACGTCCACGTTCCTGATGCCGAACCGGCACTGGAACTCATAAGAAAACACGGTGACCCGGTGAATATCAGCGTCACTGACCTGTGCACCCACGATGGCTGAAACAACGCTTACTTCGTTTGAGAGTGCAGAGCTCTCAGCATTTCTGGGAAAAAAGAACTCCACCGCGCTGGAAAAGGCATTCGGCTATACGACGGTGGGGGAGTTCTTATGGCATTTTCCGCGTCGATATGTTGAAGTAGGCGAGCTCACCCCAATTTCAGAGCTTCCCTTCGATGAGCACGTTACAGTTGTCGCCCAGGTTGTCAACGTCAGCCAGCGGCAGATGCACTCGCGGCGCGGTTTCATTTTCGAAGTGACCGTCAGCGATGAGCTTAGCGCAGGCGGCCAAGAGCTGAAGATGACCTTCTTCAATGGCTATCAAGCACGGACAGATCTGCACATTGGAACTATCGCGATGTTCAGCGGCAAGGTCGGTTGGTACCAGGACCACCTGCAGTTGAGCCAGCCTGAATACGCAATCCTGGATGAGGCATCCCAGGCAGATCCGCGTCCAATTCCGATCTATCCTGCTTCGGCAAAGATGCCCAACAAGCGCATCCGTGATCTGATGGGGCTGTTGCTGGAGCACTTCACAGATCAGAAGCTTCCTGAGTTTCTTCCAGGGGAACTTCTTCGCACGCATCATTATCCACAACGCCATCAAGCGTTCTTGGATCGCCATTTCCCCAAGGAAATCAAGCACGCCTACGTCGCTCGACAGCGCTTTGCCTTTGAAGAAGCATTTATGCTGCAGTTGGCGTTAGGCGAACGCGGGCGCCAGCTGGGCGCGCAGAAAGCAATTGCACGCCCACCGGTGCCGGGCCGCCTAGCTGACAAATTCGATGCCCAGCTGCCGTTCAGCTTGACCGAAGACCAGCTTGTCGTCGGAGAACAAATTTCCAAGGACCTGGACCAGTCGCATCCAATGCATCGCTTGCTGCAGGGCGAAGTCGGCTCCGGCAAGACCGTTGTCGCGCTACGAGCCATCTTGCAGGTGATTGATGCCGGAGGACAAGCTGCACTCCTAGCGCCAACAGAAGTCCTGGCCGCACAGCACTACGCTTCGATCAAGAAGATGCTTGGCAAGCTCGCCGAACCTGGGCTTTTCGGCGAAGGCGAAGGAACAGGCGTCGCGCTTCTAACCGGGGCGGCAAAAAGTGCCCATCGCCGTGAAGCATTGCTGGGTATTGCCAGCGGTGAGACTGGACTGATTATTGGTACGCATGCCCTCTTGAGCGACCATGTGCAGTTCGCAGATCTCGGCCTCGTCGTCGTGGACGAACAACATCGATTTGGTGTCGAGCAGCGCGACGCCTTGAGGTCTAAAGCAGTCGACTCGGTTCCTCATACCCTGGTCATGACTGCTACTCCGATACCGAGAACCGTCGCCATGACCGTCTTTGGTGATTTGGACACCTCCACAATTAAACGCTTGCCCGCCGGCCGCGCCCCGATCCACACGCATATCGTGCCAATGCAGCTGACCGGTTTCCGCGACAGGCTATTCACCAGAATTGTTGAAGAAGTGGAGAAGGGCCACCAAGCATATGTGGTGTGCCCAAGAATTTCGGACACAGCGGCGGAACAAGGCGTTCTGCTGGCGTCCTATGAAGAATCGTCCGGTCAGCCCATGAGCGTAGAATCCATGCAAGAAATGCTTGGTGGGATGCCTGAATTCGCTGGGATACGCACCGAGACGTTGCACTCGCAATTAGATGTGGCAGACAAGCAGGCAACCATGGATTCCTTTGCCCGTGGTGAAATTGACGTGCTGATTTCCACGACAGTCATTGAGGTTGGCGTTGACGTCCATAATGCGACATTGATGGTGATCATGGATGCTGAGCGCTTCGGCATCTCGCAGCTCCATCAGCTGCGCGGTCGAGTAGGCCGTGGCGGACTGCCTGGTACGTGCCTCATGACGACATGGCTGGACGCGGACCATCCGTCGGTTGGACGCTTGAAGACCATCGAGTCAACTATCGACGGTTTTGACCTAGCCGAGGCAGACTTGGCTGAACGCAAAGAAGGAAATATCTTGGGTGTTCAGCAATCAGGCAGCCGGTCGACGTTGCGAGAACTGAGCATCATCAAGGATCGCTCGCTCATTGAGCACGCGAGAACCGATGTGGGCAGGCTTCTTGCCGATGCCAACTGGGGAAGCAACTACCCGGGGCTTCTGAGCGCAGCCGGGAATTGGCTTGATGAGTCCACTAAAGAATTTTTGAATAAGAACTGATTGAAGGTATTGCTAGGCAATGAGCCGTATTATCGCTGGAGCTGCAGGCGGGCATCCACTGAAGTCTGTACCAGGTGATGCAACGCGCCCGACAACGGATCGTGTCAAGGAGGCTCTCTTCTCCCGCTTGGATAGCTGGGATATTCTTGCCGGTGCCCGAGTGCTGGATCTCTTCGCAGGTTCGGGTTCGCTGGGAATCGAGACGGCCAGTCGCGGTGCGCGGCAGGTTGTTCTGGTAGAAAAAGCCCCTAAAGCGGTTTCTGTTTGCCAGCAAAACGCGTCACTGGTGAACAAGGTGTTGAAGGCCAATACGGTGACGGTACAGCGGGGAACCGTTGATAGCGTCCTAGACGGCTATTACAACGCAATTTCGGGCGTGCCCAGCAAGACCTTTGACATAGTCTTGCTGGATCCCCCCTACCCGCTGACTGAAGAAGAACTGGCTGTCACCCTCGAGAAAATATCCAGAATCCTGGCTGAGGATGCCACAGTCATTGTGGAGCGTTCCGGACGCTCACCGGAACCTACATGGCCAAGCACCATGGAGAAGTTTGCCGACAAGAAATACGGCGAAACGCAGCTATGGTTTGCAGAACCCATCTAGATCCATTGAGTGGCGAACTTCTGACGGGTACGGTCCCGCTTCCTGGCACTGGAGTATTTGGTCTTCGGTGAAGTGTTGGCGCGACGCTGTGAGAATCAAGTTCCCGGGGAAGCGCTTGGTAAACATTTCCGGACTTGAACTCAACATCACAAACTCAAAGCTGGAGTTTGCCGCCTCGACTTGGGTGCAAGTGAAATTCAAGGGCGGATCATCGCCGATATTCACGAAGAGCAATCCGTCATTGGCCAAAGAGTTCTTGAGTTCCGCGTAATAGTCCGCTGTAGTCAGGTGTTCTGGTGCTTCCGGGCCAGAGAAAATATCCAAGACGATGATGTCAAACTTCTCACCGGCTAGTTGTTCGGCAAGTACACTCCGCGCATCGGCGACGATCGGTGACAAGTGGCAGCCGTCCGGCAACGGAAGATGCGTGAGAACGAAATCAAGAAGTTCGCGCTCGATGTCTACAGCCATGTGGGTACTCGATGGGTAAACCACACTCGCCCAACGGGCCAAGGTCAATGCACCTGCACCTAGATGAAGCATCCTCAATGGGTGCTTTTCTGGGCGCAAGACCTCCAAATGATTAGCTATGCGTGCGAGATACTCGTAGAACACTTCTTCCGGATGGGCAAGATTCACATGGGATTGAGGCGCATCACCGATCGCTAGTATTTTCGACCCGGGGATTAAATAATCGTCGTAAATAGTGGCGTGTTCCTGGATGAAACCGAGCCACCGTTTAGCAGGCTTGCGCGTCATCGGGAGAGCACCTTTGGCAGCAGCTGCAAGCGCTCGACGGCATCGGAAATGACTTCACGCTTTTTGCAGAAAGCGAAACGCAACAGTCCTTGGTAGTCTTGCTGATTGTCGGGATGGACAAATGCAGACATTGGAATCGCCGCGACGCCTACGCGCTCGGGCATCATGCGCGCTACTTCAGCAGCGTCGTTCAGATCAAAGCTGCGTACGTCAGCAACCAAGAAGTAGGTTCCCTTTGGACGTATAACCGGGATCCTAGCTTGTTCCAGACCTGATGCGAGAATTTCTCCCTGCTGTCCTAAATCAGCAGCGAAGCGTTCGAAAAAGGCATCAGGAAGATTCAACGCTTGTGCGACAGCAGGTTGGAACGCAGGGCCCGAGGAATAGGTAAGGAACTGTTTCACCGTACGGACGGCAGTGATCAGCTCGCGGGGTCCGGTTGCCCATCCAACTTTCCAGCCGGTAAATGAGAAGGACTTGCCTGCCGAAGAAATGGTGATGGTTCGTTCGAATCCACCTGGCAAGCTCGCGATCGGAACATGCTGTATGCCAAAAGTGAGGTGTTCATAGACCTCGTCAGCGATGATGATGCAGTTGTGCTGATGTGCCAGAGCAATGATTTCCTGGAGTACTGAAATATCTAGTACTGTGCCCGTTGGATTGTGGGGATTGTTCACTACGATTACTCGGGTCTTATCGGTGACCGCACGTCGGAGGTCATCCATATCCGGTTCGAATTTCGGAGCCTTGAGCTGAACGACCTTATGCACTGCATTGGCCAACCCGATCATGGCCGCATAGGAATCGTAATACGGTTCAAAGGTCACAACTTCATCGCCAGGTTCCAGGAAAGCAAGCAAGGAAGCAGCGATAGCTTCGGTAGCCCCGGTCGAAACAACTACCTCGGATTCGGGGTCGAGCTTCAATGAATAGAAGCGCTCCTGGTGGGCAACGATGGCTTCGCGGAGCAAAGGAGTCCCTGACCCGGGCGCATACTGGTTAGCGCCATTCTGGATCGCATCGATAGCAATTTTCCTGATTTCTTCCGGGCCTTCGGAATCCGGGAATCCTTGCCCAAGGTTAATTGCCTGATGAAGGTTCGCCAGTCCCGTGATTTCTTCGAAGATGGTCACTCCCGGGCGGCCAGTGGAATCTAGTAGGTTGGCACCGTGGGCGGTCCGCTGCCATGGAGTGAATTCAATGCTCATGTTTCCATTATCGTCCCGTGTATAGGGGAGCATACGCATTAAGTCATTGAATCTTTACGAGACATTCATACGAGTTCGCTGAATTGGCGAGAGTTCTTGATAGATTCAGATCATGCGAAGAGCGGTATGCCCGGGTTCTTTTGACCCAATTCACAACGGACACGTCGAGATCATTGCGCGCGCAGCGAGCCTGTTTGATGAGGTGATCGTCGCTGTGTCCACTAATTACTCCAAGAAGTACCGCTTCAGCGAAGATGAGCGCGTAGCGATGGTTGAGGAGACTGTCGGGGGACTGCGTGGGGTTTCCGCTGTGCCCATGGGCCAAGGCCTGCTGGCCGATTTCTGCAAGGAGCAGGGCGCCGAGGCAATTGTCAAGGGACTACGCAGCACGGTTGACTACGCATACGAGATTCCCATGGCCACAATGAATCGGCATCTGACTGGTGTTGAAACTGTTTTCCTTCAGGCCGATACGCGCTACACTCATTTGTCATCTTCGTTGCTCAAGGAAGTACAGGCACTTGGTGGAGACGTTGATGAGTACTTCCCGCGGGCTGTTATCAAACGACTAGCAACGCACTGAGCACATTCGAAGCAACGTTGGGCATCAGCCGAACAATAGGTAGGAAAACTAAAATCATGTCTATATCGCGTCCGATAACCAAAGCCGTAGTTCCCGCCGCAGGGCTCGGTACTCGTTTTTTGCCGGCGACGAAAGCAATGCCCAAAGAAATGCTCCCTGTCGTTGACAAGCCGGCGATCCAATACGTTGTTGCTGAAGCGGCTCGTGCTGGTCTCAGCGACGTACTGATGATCACAGGGCGAAATAAACGTGCTCTAGAAGACCACTTTGATCGTGTTCCTTCTCTAGAAGCTTCTCTGGCGGCTAAAGATGACCAGAAAAAGCTCTCGTTGGTGGAGGAAGCCACCGCCCTAGGCGATATTCATTACATCCGCCAGCGCGATCCGCGAGGATTGGGGCACGCAGTATTGTGCGCGAAGCAGCACGTAGGCGATGAGCCCTTCGCCGTGCTGCTCGGCGATGACTTAATCCATGAGAACGATGACCTACTGAGCACGATGATCGCGGTACAAGAAAAGACCGGCGGGTCAGTCATCGCTCTGATGGAAGTCGAACCGGATCAAATAAGTTCCTATGGCTGTGCTGATGTAGCTCCTGTCGAAGACGAAGATTTCGTTTGCGTACGAGGACTTGTAGAAAAACCAAGTGTTGAAGAAGCCCCCAGTAACCTCGCAGTAATTGGACGGTATTTGTTGCATCCTCGGGTATTCCAGATTCTGGAGCACACTGCTCCTGGACGCGGAAACGAGATCCAATTAACCGATGCCCTAGAAGAGCTTGCAACTTCCGAAGGCGAAGGTTCAGGAGTGCATGCTGTTGTCTTTAGAGGCCGTCGCTACGACACTGGGGACAAACTGAGCTATCTCCAAGCGAATATCAGCCTAGCTGTTGAAAATGAGGATCTTGGACCGGGATTGAAGACGTGGCTGAAATCCTTCGTGCAGGATCTCGACGTTTGAACCTGACTAAGACTACTCAGGATAATCACAATTATCTTGGGTAGTCTTTTTGATTGCGCAAAGTCGCCCCATACTGCGTTGACATTGGGGGATCACGGTCCGGTGGAGATTGATTGAAAACACAAGAAGATGGGAACTCGCTACTCCTAACACGTAGTGCGAAGAACCGAGCAATCCGACAGAAGAAAAAACGAACACAGGGCATCATAGTCCTAGTGATGCCCATCGTGCTCGTCGCCATGCTGGGTCTTGGATACATCTTGTTTGACCTGCAACGCCAGTTCAATACGAAAACTAATACGGTGGCTTTGGAATTCTCTAAAGCCGAACAGCTAGCGCGACCCGTCAAAGATCCAGATGATAAGTCCATGAACGTTTTGATGCTGGGTGTCGATCATGCTGATGATGACACGGAGAATTCGGCAGCCTTACAGGGCCCGGTTTCGCAGCGAAGCGATTCAATGATGTTGGTGCATATCCCCGAAGATCGTTCCCAGATTTACGTGATGTCAATGGTTCGAGATATGTACGTTGACATCCCCGGGTACGGCCAAAACAAACTGAACGCGGCCATTTCGTTTGGCGGGGTTCCACTGCTTTTGAGAACCGTTGAGGGGCTCTTCGAAACCAAGATTGATCATGTTGCCATGATCGACTTTGAAGGTTTCAAGGAGCTGTCAACAGCTCTTGGGGGAGTGACGGTCAACAACGAAATAGAATTTACTGCGAACGACACTGACTATTTTTACCCAACTGGTGAAATCACGTTGGAAGGCGACCGCGCACTTCGATTCGTGAGAGAACGAAAGTCCTTCTCGAACGGCGATTATCAACGAGTGGCGAATCAACGAATATTCATTGCTGCAGCCGCTAACCAATTGTTGTCTTCTGGAACACTCACGAATCCTGCAAAGTTATACGAAATCGTCGATAAGGTTTCTCCATACCTGACTTTGGACGAGAATTTTGATGCTGCCACCCTTGTTGGGCTTGGTCTGCAGTTGAAAAATGTCGATACAAAGAACATGGCCATGTTTACGATGCCGACTGCGGGCTCGGCAACTAGCGTCGATGGCCAGTCGATTGAGTTAGCCAGTGTTACCGCCATCGAACAAATTGGCGAAGCACTTCGTACCGATTCCATGCGGGAGTACTTGGCTGAAAACCCACCAGAATCGAACTGATCAACGTGACTGACATGACAATTCGTGTGTTGCGTATCCTAAAGTGCGGGGTTCACGCGAGCTATCTACTAGACTTTGAACATCTTTGCTCACGAACCGAGCAGTAGTTTGCATAAGAAAATGAGGACTTTTGGGCATGACAGTTGCAGAGGAGGCCGACAAGTATGGCTTGCACCGTGTTGGTGCGCGGCCATCGTTGGCTAACTATCTGAGGCAGACCTGGGAACGCCGTGAATTCATATATGAGCTAGCTAAGGCTCGGGTGCAAAAACAGAACCAGCAGAATCGGCTGGGAATGATTTGGGTAATTCTTAAGCCGACGCTCAACGCCGTCATGTACGGCGTGATTTTCGGTATCCTGCAGGGCGATAGGAAAACCGCTGATTTCCCTGTCTTCGTGGTGATTGGTGTCTTTTTATTCGAGTTTTTCACTAGTTCAATGAATGGCGGCGCGAAATCGATTACCGGTAACCAGGCGCTAGTGCAATCTTTATCATTCCCACGATTAAGCCTTCCTGTCGCACAGATAACTCAGAATTTGTTAACTCTGATGCCGATGCTTATCGTCATGTTCCTCTACTCAGTCATACTCGGCACTGTCCCTAAATGGACTTGGTTTGGCATTATTCCGATCATCGCCATCTTCACTGTATTCAATATGGGCGTAGCACTCATTTGTGCAAGAATAACGGTCCATGTACGGGACTTCACCCAAATTTTGCCGTTGGTGACTCGAATGCTTTTCTATACTTCTGGCGTATTGTTTAGCGTTGACCGCATCCTCGCTAGTTGGCCTTGGCTCGTAACAGTCTTTGACTACCATCCGCTTTATCAAACCCTTCAGTTGGCTCGCGCCATGATTATGGATAACGCTGAATATAATCCGTTTGGATGGTTGGTAATCGGAGCGTGGGCGATCGCCGCGCTTGTCTTTGGACTTATTTTCTTCTGGAAGGCTGAGGAGCGTTACGGTCGTGCCAATTAGTTTTGATGACCTGATCAACCCAGGACTGCATCCTGAGTATGAGCCAGCCCCTATTTTTTCCGATGACACATCATTTATAGATGTTGTTCAGCCAGATCAAGTCAAACAATCCTCTTTAGAGATCGACGATAGTCGTCAGCCTGTTGTTATGGTTGATAATTTGCACGTGAAGTACCAAGTGTTTTCTAGCGGTAAAGCTGTCGGCAACGCTGGTGCTCGCAGGCTCTTACAACCTAAGATGCGTGGAGTGAGAACCGTTCATGCGCTTCAAGGCATCTCGTTTGTCGCCTACGAAAACGAATCCATCGGAATCATTGGTTCAAACGGTTCCGGAAAGTCGACACTGTTACGTGCCATCACTGGGCTTACTCCGCCGGCCTCGGGTTCCGTCTACGCGCGCTCCCGCCCCAGTCTTTTGGGCGTCGGCGCTGCTTTGATCCCGGACCTATCTGGGGATAAGAACATTACCTTGGGCGGATTGGCTCTAGGCTACAACCGTGATCAGGTTGAAAAGATGAGAGAGGAAATCACAAAGTTTGCTGAATTGGAAGAATTCATTGATCTCCCGATGAGAACTTATTCTTCTGGCATGGCAGCACGTCTGAAATTCGCCATCGCTGCGTCAAAGCAGCATGACATTTTGATTGTCGATGAAGCCTTGGCCGTTGGTGATGCGAAGTTCCGTAAGCGAAGTGAAGCGAAGATTCGCGAAATCCGTGAGAACGCCGGCACTGTTTTTCTTGTTTCTCATTCTATGAATTCAATCAAGGAAACCTGTAGCCGTTGTATTTGGATAGAAAAGGGCGTCCAGAAAATGGACGGCGATCCTGACACGGTCATTAAGGCCTATCAACAGCATAAAAAGTAAGTGACGAATGACTGAAAACCCTGGCGTATCTTACGTCATGCCTGTGTTGAATGAAGCTGATTATCTCGAAGAGGCCGTTCGTTCGATTTTGTCTCAAGACTATGATGGCGAAAAAGAGTTAGTTATAGCCTTGGGGCCGAGTGACGATGGTACGAATTCAGTTGCTGCCCGCTTGGCTGAGTCAGATCCGCGTATTGTCCTCGTGGACAATCCTAAAGGTCGTACTCCAATTGCTCTGAATCTAGCTGTCAAAAAGTCATCCCACCCCATTGTCATGCGGGTAGATGCTCATAGTGAGCTACCAGCAAACTACACTCGCCGTGGCGTGGAAACGCTATTCCGAGTTGGCGCCCATGACGTGGGCGGGCTCATGGATGCACGAGGACGTACGCCGAAACAACGTGCTATCGCTGCTGCATACCACTCAAAATTCGGTTTCGGCGGCCCGGCTTATCATTCGGGCGCTCCAGAAGGCGAAGCTGAGTCCGCTTATCTTGGGATTTTCCGACGCGAGGTCTTCGACGAAGTCGGTTTTTACGATGAAGACATGTGGCGCGCGCAAGATTGGGAGCTTTGCCTGCGAATTCGTCAGGCAGGCCACAAGGTATGGTTCGATCCAGAATTAAAGGTGGGCTATTACCCGCGTGATAATTTCAAGTCATTGGCGCGCCAGTCCTACGCTTCGGGAACGTGGCGGGGCGAGATTGCACGGCGATTCCCAGAAGGAAAATCGATCCGCCACGACATGCCTCCCGTTCTGCTTGTCGGGGTAGGAGCGGGATTAATCGCAATGGCGGTATCCCCTCTGATCAGGGGACACGTATCACGATCAGTGCAGTTCGTGGTCGACACAGCTCGTCTAGCACCCGTAGTGTATTCAGCCGCCACTCTTGCTGCAGGCCTCAAATCCAACGCGCAGGGTGTTAAAGAAAAGGTGCTAACCGCCGGCGCGTTCCAAGCGATTCACCTGCCCTGGGCAGCCGGTTACATTAAGGGGCGATTGTTCGGTGCCGCTGGCACAGTGGATAAAGGACGCGTTAAATGAGCGTAGAACGACCGAAAAATCCTACGCTGGATCAACTGCGCGAGGTATGCCAGCCTCCAGAAGTCAAAGCGCGAAAGAATGCTGAACACTGGACTGCTGAACTTTACCTGCGTCATATCTCGATTTATCTGACCGCAGTATTGGTTCGTACAAGGATCAGTGCGAACGGGGTTACGGGATTGATGATCTTGGCCGGTTGGTGCATGTCGTTGGCACTGCTTATCCCCGGCATTTGGGGGCCGGTCTTGGCCGTGGTGTTGTCCCAGGTGCAGTTGTATTTCGATTGCTCGGATGGGGAAGTGGCACGTTGGCGTGCGTCCCAATCTCCTCGTGGCATTTTCATTGATATGGTCGGGCACCACACGACTGAGGCTTTGATTCCGATTGCTCTCGGCTATCGAGTGTTCAAGGAACTCTCAACTGATGGTGCGACTGCAGCGCAGGCTTGGCCGACACTATTCATGGGTGCCTGTTTGGCTGTGGTTCTAGTGCTGAATCGTTCGCAATCACTGATGGTGCATGCTGCCCGCGGTATGGCTGGGCTGCCAAAGCTGCCGGACACTGCAGCTGCCCGCGCAGTGCCCACTACGACGATCATCGGTCGGTTGCGTTCCCTCGCGAAGTTCCTCCCGTTCCACAAGTTGTTGCATGCGGTCGAACTGAGTTTGATCATTTTGGCTTGCTCAATCATTTCTGCCGTCAGCGGTTCCCCTGGACTCGCGGAGAAGTGGCTGATCTGGATTCTGCTTCCAGCGTGCGTTCTAGTTAATGTTGGTCATTTTCTGTCGAACATGGTTTCTGCGCGGTTGAAGGCCTAAGGAATAACGCCATTGAATTTGAATCGAAAGGGTAGCGCATGAGTCAGCAACTCGCACCGCAGATCGGCGTGGTCGTTCTAACGATGGGCAACCGTCCTGTGGAGCTTCGCCGAGCTTTGGACTCATTGCTATCCCAACGCGGCGTAGAAATCGATGCAGTAGTTGTCGGCAACGGGTGGGACCCGACGGAGATTCCCGAGAGCATCAAAACACACTACTTGCCGGAAAACCTTGGGATCCCAGCTGGGCGAAATGCTGGAGTTTCCCAAGTTTCGGGTGAGTATCTTTGTTTCCTGGATGATGATTCTTGGTTCCTTGACGATGATTTCCTGATTTCCGCAATAGAGCGCTTTAGGCATTACCCACAGCTAGGTTTATTGCAGCCGCGAATCACAGATCCTGAACATAGCGATCTGGATCCCACTCGTTGGATCCCTCGCCTGAAGAAACGAACTGCCGCCGAGCCAAGCAAGGTTTTCCATGTTGGGGAGACGTGCCTAGTTACTAAACGAGCTCTTTTCGATGCCACGGGTGGCTGGGCTGGCGGCTTCTGGTATGCCCATGAAGGTATTGAACTTGCCTGGCGGATCTGGGATACCGGCACCTACGTCTGGTACGCAGGTGATATGCGAATCGGCCATCCCGTGGTTGATCCACGGCGTCACGATGAGTTCTATAGGTTGAATGCACGCAATCGTGTTTGGCTTGCTCGTCGTAATTTGCCAGTCCCATTTGCGTGGATCTATCCAACTTCATGGGCGCTGATCGAGTGTCTGCGATTACGGAAAAATCGATCTGCGGTAAGACAGTATCTAGCAGGCTGGAAAGCCGGCTGGGAGGGCAGCCCCTGGTACCGCGAACCGCGTGCCAAGCTTCGGTGGAGTACCTTGTTGCGAATGACGCTTTCTGGTCGTCCACCTATTATCTAGGCATATTCGAACCTTGCTCCCGTGAAGACTGTTCTGAATTGTCTTAGCTAGTTATGTTGGCGGATGTCGTTGCATCTTGTAACGAGTTAACTGATTTGGACTAATATGGTTATTTGGTCGTTCAAGTCCGAAGTGAACAACCTGTAAAATGTTCATGAATCTAGCGAATCGAATTGGCTAATCGTGATCTAACAACAAGTGCTGGATGGTGTGAGATTTGAGTTTCCGTGGATGGAGGGGCCAGCTTGGTCGTAAGCTACCCGATGCCTTCTGGGAGAAAGTACTTGCATGGTCTACCAGAGATCAAAGTTCAGCAGATCTTGATATCGAACAAATCCGTTCGGCCAATGTGGATGCTTCCCGCGCAATGGCGACCTCGTTAGGGGTCGCGTACCTGGATGACACGCTACGTGGCGTTTCGACGGTTGCGAAGTCGGGCTGGCAAAAGCTTTCCACAGCACTGCAGGGCGCTGGCTACAAGCTGACTAGAGTGAGTTTGGACGCAGCTAGCTATGGTGCATTAAGCGTATGGGCAGTTCACGGTCAGATGCCTGGGCGACGCACGCCAGTAGGACGCCATTCGGGTCTAGGGGCGATATGGGCGGTTTATTCAGATGGCAAGTCACTAATGCCAGATATCCAGGATTTCACTGAGCCGGTCGATGTTGTATACACGTGGGTTGATTCGGCAGATCCGGTTTGGCAAGAAGCATATCGAGAATTCAAGCAGTCAATCCCAGCCGGCGCATCTCATCCGAGTAGCCGCGATTTGGCACGATACACGTCTCGCGACGAATTGAAGTACTCCTTGCGTTCCCTGGAAATGAATATGCCATGGATTCGCAATATCTATTTAGTGACGGCAGGTCAAGCCCCTGATTGGCTCAATACAGAGAATTCCAAGATCAAGCTGGTGAGTCACAGCGAGATTTTTGATTCGCCGCTTGAATGCTTACCGACTTTCAACTCGCATGCGATTGAAACGCAAATTTCTAATATCGAGGGCCTGTCGGAGTATTTCATTTATGTGAATGACGACATCTTTTTTGGGCGTCCGATGTCACCCAACGTGTTCTATACCGGCAGCGGTTCGGTCAAGTATTCGTTGGCCAAGGCGCATTATGCCGAAGCATCGAACCCCCGGCTTGCGGTAAATCTAGCAGCCCAGCTTAATGCCGATCTGATTCAGGATAAGTATGGGAAGACCACTGCCCTGAAGTTCCGCCACGTTGCGCACCCGCAGCGGAAGAGCGTCCATGAAATAATCAGGCGTTCGTTTACCGAAGAAGTTGATGCCACCGCAAAGCATAAATTTAGGCACGTAGAAGATATTTCATTACCGTCCTCACTGGCACATTACGTGGCAGCAGCTGAAGGCATCGGCGTTCCTGTGGATATCGATTATTCCTACGTTGATCTCGGCGGCGAACATTTGCCAATGAATCTCTTTCGGCTGGTGCGCGGGCGTGGCAAACAGATGTTCTGCTTCAATGAAGTGTCGAGCGTCAGCGGAACCGAAAAACGTGGACAGATGGCAAAGAGCGTTCTCGACACGCTGTTCCCGTACAAGTCTTCTTTCGAGAAGTAGTCCGGAAGCACTCAGGTTTCATCAAGTTGGGCGTGACAAACTTGTGAAGCATTATTTATCGTTCAAGTAACAAAAGTGCCAGGTGCTGCGTTGCAGCGACGGGTGCGGTAGTCCTACAGAATTAGTGCTACCGGTAATAACAGCAGGAGGCAACCAATGACCAAGACGGTACTGACTTATGGAACATTCGACCTTTTCCATATTGGCCATCTCAACATCTTGAAGCGTCTGAAAGAAAAGGGCGACCGATTGGTAGTTGGCGTATCCACGGACGAGTTCAATGCAATCAAGGGTAAGAAGCCCGTTGTACCGTTCGAACAGCGCCGTGAAATCGTGCAGGCCATCAAGTACGTTGATCTTGCGATCCCAGAAGAAAATTGGGAACAGAAGCGCCTGGATATCAAGAAGTATGATGCCAAGGTGTTTGGCATTGGTGAGGACTGGAAGGGAAAGTTCGACGACCTTGGTGATGAAGTCGAGGTTGTTTACCTTCCTCGTACCTCGGGAATCTCAACTACCGAGATGAAACGTGTCCTGAGCCAATTTGATGAACGCCACGTGGATTCCTTGAAGGACACGCTAGACACCCTGAGCCAGATCGTTAAAGAACTGAGCTAGTTAGCCCGTTTGCACTCCTGCTTTTCTAGATTTTTGAAAGTTCCCATGTCTAGCGACCATATTTCAGCCACCATTAAGTCCAGCGTCAAGAACGCGCTTCGGAAAGTGGGGCGCAGGCCAGAGGCAAGACGACTATCAAGGGTCATGGGTCTCACCGCCCGCCCTGGCAGCCTCAACGTTGGTGTTTCCGATATTCCTGTACCTGGAACCGTTGCGGTGTACTTCGGCGATGGTGCGGATAAGATCTACCAAGTAACTCAGTGGTTACCAGTGCTCGAAGAACTTCATGCAAAGCAAGAAGTTCTGCTGGTCTTCCGTACCCTGAGCGCTTTCAAAGCTGCTGAGAAATTCACGGATCTTCCGAAGATCTACATCCGCCGTTTTTCAGATCTCATGGATTTGTATGACGACAACGAGTTGAAGTTGGTCATCTATACGAATAACTCGCGTACCAACTTCCAGTCCCTTGACCACCCTCGTTTGGTGCATGTCCACGTGAATCACGGCGAAAGCGACAAGCTGTCGATGGTTTCAAACAAGGCAAAGGCCTACGACAAAGTCTTTGTTGCGGGTCCAGCAGCTATCAAACGCCATGAGGCCATGCTGATCGACTTTGACCACAGCAAGCTTGAGGTCACCGGTCGTCCGCAACTGGACATTGATTTTAAGCCTGAACTGGATCCCAGTGACAAGCTGGATGTCATGTACGCGCCAACGTGGGAAGGCGAAAACGAGGATAACAACTACACCTCGTTGGATAAGTACGGTGTTTCCATCGTCGAAGCATTGCTGGCGAATCCCAATTGGCGGGTTATCTACAAGCCCCATCCGCGGATCCAGACAAGCAAGAATCATGGTGTTGCCCAAGCGCACTCGCGTATCATGGAACTCATCGCGATCGCCAATGAATCGGGGGCCGATCACGTCATTTCCGAACAGGGCAATATTTTGGCGATGTTCGAATCCACCGATGCACTGATAACAGACGTTTCAAGTGTCGGGCTGGACTATTTGTACCTGCATCCTGCCAACCCACTGGTGATTTCAGATCGTCGTACGAATCGTGAAATTCTGCATAGGGACGCCCCGATTGCTAAGGCTTGTCACGTTATTGATCGTGACTCCGTGCTCAACGTGCGTGAAGTTCTTAATGATGCGCTGGTCCACGACCGGCATAAAGAACAGCGCCTAGAAATGCGCAAGTTCTACTTTGGTGAATTAAGCCGAGGCGATTCCACCAAGCGCTTCCAGCAAGTAATCGAGAGGCTCATCGACGAACGCCAGAGCAAACTGCAAAACTTCCGTGGTTGGCACAGTTAATCACTGTTGCCATTGGTACGACCCCAAATCACAATACCTGTGGATTTGGGGTCGTCTTTATTGCAGATGTGTTTTCACACTAACAACACTCGGTCCTTAATTAGGCAATTCTGACATGCTGTGAGAGAGAATCGGATGATAGATAGGCTCCGTATTATTGGCGCCTATTGGTTAGACCCCCTTCTGAAGGACCCCGGTGGATATTTTTCGTACGCGTGTAGCTCTCGGCGTAGGCCGTCGAATCGAACGACTAGGTAGATACCGTATCGCGGCTATCTACTACGGTCAGGCACTTAACACAGGCCTCACTAAGTCTGCTGAAGTGCAATTCCGCTACGGATTCAGCTTGTACAAGTGCAAGCAGTACCAGGCTGCCATGAATGAGCTTGAATCTGCCATTGCTCGTCAGCCGCATCGTTACGGGTGGATCCAAACGCTCGCATTGAACATGCAGCGAATGAAAAAGTACGAGCGCTCGCTAGAACTTTTTGCAGCTGCTTGCGAAGGCGACCCAAGCAAAATCACTTGGCGGATTCGTTGGGCACGTTGCGCTCGTTTGGCCCGAAAATCAGATCTCGCCTCTGCCATCCTGGACGGTTTGGTGGCAGATTTCCCGAGCGATCCAGCAGCTTCGGCAGCTATCGCTAAGTTCCTGCTGGAGACCGGGCAACGCTGGCGTGAATTGGATGTTCGGCTGCAATATGAAAGCCAGCATGTCGACGACGCAAATTGGATGTTCCTGACCGGCCAGGCAGCCTCCTTCATGTCCCGTTTTGGGTTGGCTGAAGAGTACTTCCAAAAGGCGTTGGACCTCGATGACCAGCAACCCAAGTACTGGTACGGGCTTGGTCGTTGTTTAGAAGAATTGGGGCAATCCACGGAAGCCCAGAACGCTTACTCTAACGCTGTGTTGAGTTCAACCGAACAGACCGTACTGAACGTTGGCGTAGGCAAAATTCATGAAAATGAAGAAGACTGGAATCGTGCACTAGACGCCTACGAGCTCGAACTGCAAAATACTTCCAGCAATACGAATTTATATCTGCTGAATTACCGTGCCGGCGAAACGGCGGCGAGACTCTTCGAATTCCGCCAAGCCAACGAATACTTCCAACGAGCCGAGAACTTCGCGGACACAGTTGAAGAGCGTGTATTGGCTGGTTATGCCCGCGGTCGACTACTCGCTCGCGCGGGAGAACACGCAGAATCGGTAGCCTGTTTCTCTAAATTTGTTGACCTATTGCCAGAGCAGAAAAGAATTGAACCAGCCGTTGCGTTGTTCCGTTATGCCCACGGACTGATGCAACTTGGCCAATTTGAGGAAGCCAGTAACCGATTCAGCGAGGCGGCTGAAGCCTGGGGGTATCTTGGCAGCAGCTTCAAAGGATCCAAATCCGCTGGCGCACGTGCCAATTACCATCGCCAGCGAGGTGCGATCGCAGCTGCTGGAGGGGATTGGGAAACTGCCGCTTCTGCATATGCGTCAGCTTTGTGGCATTCGTCCTCTACCGAACGTCAGTGGCAAGCGAAAGCTGGGCAGGCCTTCGCCCATCTAGGAAGGTTCGAATCAGCGTGTGAATACTATGCCGGCATGTTGCTTTTCACTGAGATCTCGGTGGCCGGACTGGGCAACGCCATGAAGGGCGTGGGTCGTCGGCGCGGGGCTCTGGCCATTCATGCGCGAGAAGTAGAGCCGCTAGACGAGAATCTAGTCCTATTCGAGTCGTCACATGGCAAGAATGTCCATTGCCATCCACTGGCAATCTTCCGTCAGATGCGTAAGGATCCACGTTTTGACAACTTCTGTTTCGCGTGGGTCTATAACGATTATTCAGAGGTCCCAGCCCAGCTGAGTGAAGAACCGGATGTTGCGATCATAAAGCAGCATTCCGACAAATACATTCGTTTGCTGGGAACCGCCAAGTACCTGGTGAATAACGCGACCTTCCCAACCTATTTTGCCCGTCGCGAGGGGCAACGAGTATTAAACACATGGCACGGTACGCCCTTGAAGTTCATGGGTAAGCTCGTCAAAGACGGTGTTGCCGAGCACCGAAACGTTCAGCGCAACTTCCTTCAAACAACTCACATGATGGTCCCCAATGCGCACACGCTGAAAACCCTAAGTACTGACCATGACCTTGATGGCCTGTTCCCGGCGAAGGTTGCCCTGACCGGCAGCCCTCGAATAGACCAGATGATCAATATGAGCGAAGCACGTCGGATCGAAATCCTAGAAATTCTTGGTGTTGATCCAAACAACGACAAGAAAATCGTGTTGTTTGCGCCGACTTGGCGAGGCCAGCTCAAAGATCGGTCTTATGATGTCAATGGCCTAGTCGAGGACCTGGCTGCAATGTCGCAAGGCGAGCACCACATGCTGTTCCGTGCACACCGTTTCGCTGAACAACTAATTGGTGATGCAGCCCTGGATGCAACCGTCGTGCCTGCATCCATCGACACTAACGAGCTTTTGGCAGTTGTCGATGTGTTAATCACCGACTACTCTTCAATCTTCTACGACTTCTTGCCAACTAAGAAGCCAATCATTTTCTACACGCCGGACTTCGACGCTTATGAGGATGAACGTGGTCTGTACTTCGAACGCTCTACATGGCCTGGCAACGTCTTGGACTCAATCGAAGAAGTATGCTTGGAGCTTCATCGCCAACTTGGCGATGGGGATCTCGGTGTACACGAGAACCTCGAGAAGAACGTGGCTGAGTTTGCGTCGATGGAAGATGGGAATGCCACTCAGCGAGTCATCGATTTCTTCTTCCTGGATGACGAAAGCTACCTGCTTGAGACACCGAAAGACGAGCGGATCAAGCTGCTGTTCTACCAAGGTCCTTTTAAGCCCAATGGCATCGCCACAGCATTCACCAATTTGATCGGCTCGCTGGATCCAGAGAAGTACTTGGTGTCTGTTGCTGTTGACATGGGCGCCGTTGGAAGCAATCCGGATTCATTGGAGATTCTTAACGGGCTTCCTGAACATGTCAAGATTCTTCCACGCGCCGGCGCAACGATCATGTCCGCCGAAGAACGTTGGGTTTCCGATGGTTATCACGCACATCGTGGTTTCGACTCTCCTGTAGCTGAACAGATCCACCTGAACACGATGGAACGCGAAATGCAGCGTTCCTTCGGTGATGCACGCTTTGACGTTGCTGTCGATTTCGAAGGATACTCGCGATTTTGGGCTATGTTATTTGCCGCGTCTCATACTCATGCGAAGCGCAACTACATTTACCTGCACAACGACATGGTAGGGGAGTGGAAACTGCGCTTCGGCACGATGCCGGGACTATTCGCCACCTACCGTCACTATGACCGGTTGGTTTCTGTAACTGAAAGTGTTGGTCAGCAGAACGAGCAGCAACTGAGCGAGCTATTTGGGCTTGATCCTGGCAAGTTCACCGTGTCGGAGAACTTGCTGGATCTGCGCAAGCCTTTGGAATGGTCTGAGGCATCGGATCCGGTGCATCGTTTCGAGGGCGATGGGCTAACCGTTTTTGCCAACATGGCGCGGTTGTCTCCTGAAAAGGGACAAATGAAGTTGCTTGAAGCGTTCGCGAAGATTAACGCGGATCATCCAGGAACTCGGTTGTTGATGATTGGTGATGGCCCGCTTCGCAGTGACCTGGAAACGGAGATCAAGGTACGAGGACTGACCGGGCGCGTGGTCATAACCGGTTTGTTGGCCAACCCCTTCCCAACACTGAAGACCGCTGACTGTTTCGTGTTCTCTTCTGACTATGAAGGTCAGGGACTGGCAATGATAGAAGCGATGATGCTTGGCCTACCTGCAATCTCAACCGATGTTGTTGGATCGCATAGCGTGCTCGTCGGCGGTTTCGGGCAACTTGTCGAAAATTCGGCCGAAGGATTGGTCAAGGGCATGCAGGCCTTCTTGGACGGCTACCAAGCCGAGAAGGTTTTTGACGCGCAGTTGTACCAAGACAACGCGCTTGCACAATTTGAGGAGCTGCTTAGCTTGGTGAATTCCTAGTCGTCAAAGACTGCCAAACTGGAAAGAGGTGTGTTGAAGAATCATTGATTCTTCAACACACCTCTTCGTTGGATTCGAACACCTAGGCTGCGCGCCGGCCCGGGAAGTGCGAAACCTCCGCATGGCCGTTGACCAAGTTCAGAGATTCATCAATAAAGCGCTGCATGCTGGCGCCCTTGGCAACGTCACCGAAATAGTACTCGACAACTTCTTTGAACCCAGCATTTTCTTCCAATAGTGCTGAACGAATCAACGCAGGGCTATCAGCGGACTGTGCAGCTGCTAGGGACGGCACCTTGCTCAGAGCCGGGGAATCAGAGATAGTCGCCTCCTCAGAAACCGGAGTGGTAACGAACATCGGTTTACCGGTTGCAAGGAAATCGTAGGCAACTGCAGAAATATCCGTAATGCAAATATCAGATTGGGCCCACTGCCAGCCCCAATGGGTGGTGTCGTCAAACAGGAGTCGACCAGTTGCTGTCGAATTTGCTGAATTGAGCTTATCTCGAACTCGTTCCACAGCTTGTCCATATTGCGCAGAATTGATGCCAGAACGCGGATGTGGGCGGAAGATTATGTTGAATCCGCCGTCTTTGATCAGCGCGTCAATGAGCCCTTCCCCGTGCGATAAGAGGGAACCGTAATTCATAGAAGGCCGATCGCCTTCCCACGTTGGAGCGTAAAGTACGGTGGGCAATGAGTGGTTGATCGAGTACGGCGCCAAATAATCTACGTCGATCTGCGGTCGACCGATCAATCGGGTGCGATGCTCTGAATCGAAGTTGTGCAGATGAATGCCTAAGCGATCACGCGCAGCCTGTCCAGCGGAAAAAACGTAGTCGTAGGCTTTGAGCTGGTTTGACCACATGTAGGCCTTTTCGCTCTCACCATGACTGATGAAGACGTGATCCGGTGCGTTGAAGCGCATCATCTGGAAATTGCGAATATTCTGGTTGACGTAAAACACAACACGCAAAGCTTGGGAATTAACGAGTTTTTCAACGTCTTCGATTGTCGGCGCGTAATGGACTGGAAGGGCGCATTCCTCACGTAACGCCAAAGCCGACTCAGGAAGGCGTGCAATGATGACCACTGGTACGTATTTGGCCAATTGCTTCATGGGTTCGTACCACTGGCGGATTTGATAAGCGTTAACCATGGGATCCGCAAAGTAGAGGGCAACCTGGTAACGGTCGTCGCCGCTAGGCGCATAGAAGAGCTCGGTGGCATGACGGTTGATGAACTTGCGGTGCTGACGTGCAACAAGGCGTCGACCGGCGTACGTCGCCGCATTGTTCAAGGTCTTGAGTACCTTCATGGAAGTTCCTTTGCCACTGATTTTTGGATCTAAGAACAAGCATATGGCGTGGACTTCGTAGGAGGCTGTCGACATGCTTAACGAAGCCTTTGAACCTAGGAAACTTTTAGTTAACGATCAAAATATATTCAGGTAGGGTACGCATCTACGACCGTAAAGCTTGCCGTCATAGTGGGCCGTGTTGCCAATGCGGACCAAGATAGAAGTTGAGATAAGATGTGATGAGTGCAACTTCCAAATCGCGGCCCAGAACTGGTTTGAGTTTGGGAACTTGGCCTACAGCAAGCTAAGATGAAATGTCGGACTATGTTTCTATAGGAGTCATCATTAGCGAAAAGCGTTCTGATCGATCGCCACACGGTGAACTCGATCGCAACTCGCCTCTGGTTTTTTCAACCAGGGAGCTCGGCCGTTCGCCTGGCTCGATGAAAACTCTCAAAGAGCAGGTTCCGGCGCCCACGGATGTGGGAAATGCACTCATCGGTATTCGTGGAGGATCTGAGCTTGACTTAGATCTTCGCTTTGAAGCCGTGCATGAGGGAATTCTGGTATCGGGTACCGCTACAGCGCAGATTGCTGGGGAATGTGGACGATGCCTGGAGCCCATCGAGTACGACTTCGAGGCTGATATTCAAGAGCTCTTCTACTATGAAGAGAGCGAAGAATTCGAAGACGATGATGATGTGGATCAGTATTGGGTGGTCGGTGACTTGATTGACATCGATCCGGTACTACGGAGCGCAGTGGTTACCGCCCTGCCGTTCCAGCCGGTTTGCCGGGAAGATTGCTTGGGGCTCTGCAGTGAATGCGGAATCAGCCTCAACGATGACCCCCAGCATGATCATGAGATCCTGGATCCACGTTGGGCAGCGCTAGCGCAGCTGTCCGACATTGTCGCAGAGGATGCGGCAATCGATAAAACGTCAGACAAGAGAGAAGAGAAGTAGTCGTGGCTGTTCCAAAGCGGAAGATGTCCCGTGCGAATACTCGTGCCCGCCGTTCTCAGTGGAAGGCTACCGCACCGAACCTGGTGAAGACCGTTGAAAACGGTCGCGTAACCTACAGCCTGCCTCACCAGGCTAAGGTTGTCACCGACTCGGCTGGTACCGAATTGTTCCTTGAGTACAAGGGTCGCAAGGTCGCAGACGTCTAAGACATGTCTTCTAAAGAAGAACTTATGAAGCGTCTCGGAATCAACATTGATTCCGAGACGTTTCGTCTTGCATTTACCCACCGCTCATATTCATATGAGAACGGTGGCATTCCAACAAATGAACGTCTTGAATTCCTGGGTGATTCAATTCTTGGCTTCTGCGTTGCAGAATACCTTTACGCAACTTTCCCGCTTCTGCCGGAAGGCGATCTCGCGAAACGTCGCGCGGCTATCGTCAGCACCCGTGCCTTGGCAATGATTGCCCGCGATCTGGAAGTGGGAGAGCACTTGCTCCTGGGGCGTGGTGAAGCCCAGTCCAATGGCTCAAACAAGTCATCCATTCTGGCAGACACCATGGAAGCCATCCTTGGAGCTACCTACCTGGTTCAAGGCATGGAAGCAGCACGCTCGTTTGTGCTTCGTTTCGTCACTCCGCTGCTGGAGGATCCTCGACTGCTGGGCGCGACAACTGACTGGAAGACTGTAATCCAGGAGGAAGTAGCCTCCCAAAAGCTAGGCGAGATGCACTACCGGGTCACTGGTTCCGGTCCTGACCATGCACGTACCTACCTCGCGGAGCTCCTCATCGGTGACAAGACGTACGGCGAGGGGCATGGGCCGTCCAAGAAGGAAGCCGAGCAGGAAGCGGCACACAAGACTTGGCTCATGCTGCATCCTGGTGAGCAGCTACCCAAGGGGTAGCATTTAGCGCATGCCAGAATTGCCAGAAGTTGAAGTCGTCCGCGAAGGCCTGGACAAGTGGGTTCGCACTCGAACGGTGCATACCGTTCAGGTGCTGGATCCTCGTTCTGTCCGCCGCCATACCGACGGTGTTGAAGATTTCGAACAGACCCTGAGCGGCTGTTCAATTGCTTCTGTAGTTCGCAGGGGCAAGTTCCTCTGGATGGACTTGGACGGCTTGCCTGCCCCGGCGGCCTTGGTAGCGCACCTGGGGATGAGCGGGCAACTCCTTGTTGAAGAACCTGACGCTCCCGATGAGAAGCATCTAAAAGTACGCCTATCATTGAGCAATAAATCTGGCTTCCCAAGCGAACTGCGCTTCGTTGACCAGAGAATCTTCGGCGGAATGTTCCTGTCGCCTGTCATAGCAACACCAGATGGGTTGCCTGCCGGCGCAGGTTCGCTACAGGCATCGATCCCATTAGCGGCTGCACACATCGCCAGGGACGTCATGGATCCTCACCGCAATCCCGATGACCTGTACATCGCGCTTCGCAAGAAGAATACAGAATTGAAGCGGGCCATTCTGGACCAGGGGATCATTTCAGGCGTCGGCAACATCTATGCGGATGAGGCACTGTGGCAAGCAGGCCTGTCCGGATTGCGCAGTACCGCAACAATTAGGCGTACTGAGGTTCAACGCCTCAACGATGCCTTGGTTGATGTGATGACGCGCGCCCTTGCAGCTGGCGGTACCAGCTTTGATTCCCTCTATGTAAATGTGAACGGTGCCAGCGGTTATTTCGCCAGATCATTGAACGCCTATGGGCGTGAAGGCAAGGTCTGTTTGCGGTGCGAGGAGAACGGACGAGAATCGTTGATTCGGCGCGATCCGTTTATGGGCCGTTCCTCATACAGCTGTCCCGTGTGCCAGCCACGTCCACGTCGCACACGACGCTAGCTGGCACATCGAGAACTTGTCGCAGGCTATGCAATGCGAGAATTGAGCACCTGTTCATTGAAAGGTGCCCAAGCGTCAACGGCCCACTGTCCAAAGTTCTTATCAGTGAGCGTCACACAGGCCAGACGATGCTCTGGATCCACCCAGAGGAATGTGCCGGACTGCCCAAAATGTCCGAAAGTCGACGGCGGATGGTTTGCTCCTGTCCAGTGTGGCGATTTGGACGAACGGATTTCAAACCCGAGGCCCCAATCGTTAGGGTTCTGACGCCCATAGCCAGGCAGAATTCCAGCAACGTTCTCAAAATGAACACGCGTTGCGTCACGCAATGTTTCTTGCGCCACGATAGTTGGGTTCAACAGCTCAGCTGCGAATTTTGCCAAGTCCGCGGCCGTGGAACGCCCATCCTTCGCGCAGCTGCCGGCAATCTCAGTGCTAGCCATGGCCAGGGGAGCGAAGACAGCCTCTTGTGCGTACTGGGACATGCTGATTCCAGTCTGTTGCTCCAAATGCTCTGCGAGCTTCTCGAATCCGAAATTCGAGTAGCCGCGTTTGGTCCCTACGGCAAAGCGGATCGCTTCGGAATCGAAGTCATAGCCGGCTGTATGCGCCAAGAGGTGGTGCACCGTGGAACCCTCTGGCCCTGCAGGATCTTCGAGGGTTATGGCTTCTTCTTCCAGCGCTACCAAGAACGTATAGGCACTGAGCAATTTCGTCACCGAGGCCAAGGGATAAACGCGTGCAGTATCACCGTGCTGGTCAATGATTGCCCCGTTGCCGTTGACTACCACGGAAACCGCATTGTCACTTGGCCACTGGTCAATCTGCGTCAGAATGCTCATAGAATGATCTATCCCTCGAATTTCGTCCTTGGATTTTGCGAGCACAACCAGAAAATCCCCACTGCGCTTCGCTAGAATTGCCACAAGGATTGGGTTTGGATGCCCAACCCAACTTTAGCCATTCGACCCAAACTTAGGAACTTCACGCCGTGCATCTGAAGACTCTCACCGTTCGCGGATTCAAGTCTTTTGCGTCGGCGACCAGCTTTGAATTCGAACCCGGTGTCACTGCTGTTGTCGGGCCTAACGGCTCGGGCAAATCCAATGTGGTGGATGCGCTGTCTTGGGTCATGGGGGAGCAGGGTGCCAAGACACTTCGCGGCGGCAAGATGGAAGACGTGATCTTTGCTGGCACGTCGGGTCGCCCACCGCTTGGACGTGCCCACGTTTCCTTGACCATCGATAACGCAGATGGCCAGCTGCCCATCGACTATGCAGAAGTCACTATCTCCCGCACCTTATTCCGTACCGGCGGATCCGAGTATGCGATTAATGGAAGCTCGTGCCGTCTACTGGACATTCAAGAGCTGCTCTCGGACTCCGGCCTGGGGCGGGAAATGCATGTGATTGTCGGGCAGGGGCAGCTGGACCGCATTCTGCACGCAACAGCCGAAGACCGGCGTGGCTTCATTGAAGAGGCGGCCGGCGTGCTCAAGCACCGTCGGCGCAAAGAGAAAACTCTGCGTAAACTGCAGGCAATGCAGGGAAACCTGGATCGCCTTGAGGATTTGAGCGCTGAGGTGCGGCGCCAATTGGCCCCGTTGGGACGGCAGGCGAAAATTGCTCGCCGCGCGCAGACGGTTCAGCTCGACGTCAGGGACGCAAAGTCCCGCTTGCTCGCTGATGATTTGGTCACGCTGAATAACAAGCTTGCACAAGACATCGATGACGAATCAAAGATCCAAGCTCAGCAAGAAGAGGCTACTGCGCGCCTGGAACGCGTCAAGAAGCATATCGAAGAACTCGCTTCCCAGATGGAAACCATAACCCCGCGTCTTGGGCAGATTCAGGAAACATGGGTTGCGCTGAGCACCCAGGCAGAAAGGTACCGCTCGCTGGCCGCGTTGGCTCGTGAACGAGCGAAATTGCTGGAAAGTAACGAAACTCATTTCGATTCCAGCCGAGATCCTGAGCGGTTGGAAGCCCAAGCTGAGCGAATGAGCACAGAACTTGAGGAACTAGAAGAAGCTCTTGAAGACCGCCATGAGATCCTGGCTGAAGCCGTTGAAGCTAAGGAGCAGGCAGAGGAAGCTTCGCGGGCTGAACAACAACGAATGGCTGCCATGCTTCGTGCTGCAGCGGATCGCCGCGAGGGGATGTCCCGGCTAGCCTCCCAGGTGGCTTCCGCACGTAGCCGTGTCGACGTAACTCGGGCTGAGATATCTCGCCTTCAGGAAAGTGTCCGTTCCTTCGACTCGGATCTTGAATTGGATTCGCGCTCTCACGCCGAAGTCGCCACCGATCTTGTAAAACAGCTAGCTGGAGAAGCGCAGCTGAATCTGGATTTCGAGAGTGCAGATCAAGAACATTCGGCATTGTCAGAAGCACACAACGTCGATAGCCAGCGGGAACGCGAGTTATCTGTGCATGTTTCCGGACTGCGCGCACGCCTTGATGCCCTGAAGCTGAACTCAAAACCAGATGATCAGTCCGCTCAGCTTCTTCGTTCGGCTGCTGGCAAGCTCCTGGGGCGTTTGGGCGAGCTGATTACGGTCAACCCCGGATACGAACAGGCCATCGCCGCGATATTGCGTGAGAACGCCGAAGCATTGGTAGCCAAGAACCTTGGCAACGCGCTGGAGCTCATCGAAGAGCTGCAACAGCAAGAGGCCAGTCAGGTTTTCCTGCACGCAGAGCTGTCTTCACAGGTTGCTACTGCGGCTGGCGTGGCTAACGCCGTGAGCGCTCGTGAAGTTGTCGCTGCCGATAGTGCCCTGGACAGTTTGCTTGATCAGCTTTTTGCTGGCCACTACATCATTGAGGAGATGAGCCAAGCGCCGGCAGTATTGGCGCAGCACCCGTCGGTTTTGCTCACCACCTTGGACGGCATAACTGTTTCCGCGTTGCGCAGCTCTGTGGGGGATTCAGCGGGCGCTTCCTTGATCGCTCAACAGGCATTGGTAGAACAGACGGAAACCGAACTATCCCAGTGCCAAGAAGAACTTTCATCAGTTGAACAAAGACTGGCCCAACGAGGTCCAGAGCTTTCCGTCGCCCAGCAACAGCGCGAAGACGCCTTGTCCGCTTTAACGGAATCAGACGCGACCATTGATGAACTGTCGTCATATCTGGCACGCCTCGGGCAGAAGCTGCGCAGCGCGCAATCGGATAAAGCCGCGTTGGAAGGAAAACTCGAAGCAACGCTTGAGAAGCTGGAAATTGAGCAGGAATCCCTGGAAGAGATTACCGAGCGCATGGAACTTGCTTCGACCGATCAAGACGAAGAAACCGTGGATGACGCGGCCCGGGCAGCACTGGCCGATGCCGCGGCCGCCGCCCGCCAGCAGGAATTGGAAGCCCGTTTGGCCTTGCGCAGCAGCGAAGAGCGCGTTTCTGCGTTGCGCTCACGCATCGAGGGGTTGCGCCGCACTGCGGCCGCCGAGCGAAATCACCGTGAAGTCGCCGCCCGACGCGCTGAACAGCGCAAGGCCCAGGCCGCCAATGCGAACCGCATTGAGCAAGCCGCTGAACGCGTTCTGCGTTTCATTGAAGTATCGGTATCCATGGCTGGCCAAGAACGCGAAGAGCTCGACGGCAAGAAAACCGAACTCGAATCCATGCTGGGTAGCCAGCGCAGGGAAGCGGAACAGCTCTCCGCAGAGCTCGCTCGGCTTGCGGATGCCGTGCATCGCGACGAGATGGCCCGTGCAGAACTGCGGATGCGTATTGAGAACCTTGAGACCAAGGCACTGGAAGAACTGGGATTCACCCCCGATCATCTGATTGCCAACTATGGTCCAGACCAGCTGATTCCGGAAGCTGTAGATGAAGAAGACAAGTGGGGTGCGCTGCGGCAGAGCGTTGACGAAGACGGGAACCCTGTCGGTACCCGAGCCTATGATCGCGTGGAGCAGGAAAAGCGGCTGAAGAAAGCAGAACGCGACTTAGCGGCCCTGGGCAAGGTCAACCCGCTGGCACTTGAAGAATTCGCCGCCTTGGAGGAGCGCCATAAGTTCCTGTCAGGCCAGCTCGAGGATTTGAAGAAGTCCCGCGGGGATTTGCAGCAGATCATTGCTGACGTTGATTCCCACGTTGAGCGAGTGTTCACCGAGGCCTACAACGACACAGCCGTGCAGTTCAAACGGATCTTCGATCGCCTGTTCCCAGGCGGTGAGGGACAGCTCGTGCTTACTGATCCGGAGAATATGCTCACCACCGGTATCGAGGTGGAAGCGCGTCCGGCCGGCAAGAAGATCAAGCGGCTCTCGTTGCTCTCCGGTGGCGAGCGTTCGCTGACTGCCGTCGCCTTGCTGGTCGCCATCTTCAAGGCGCGCCCTTCGCCGTTCTATGTGATGGATGAAGTTGAGGCGGCCTTGGACGATATGAACTTGGGTCGCCTGATCACGATCTTTGAAGAACTACGCGAGTCCTCCCAGCTGATTGTGATTACCCACCAGAAAAAGACCATGGAAGTGGCTGATGCGCTGTACGGTGTCACCATGCGCGGAGACGGAGTTTCCACGGTCATCAGCCAGAAGATGGATCGCGTTGTGACTTCGTAGCTCGTGCGGCAGGGCGGGGATACGCCAGGCAAACGAATCAAAATGGGTGAAGGTGTAGCAGAGCCCGAATCTTCAGGTTTGCATCAATCATGCAGCGGCCACCGGATTTATCAGCAAAGATGCTCGCCAAGCGAGGCGGTACGTCGGCTCACGGAACCGCCCGGCTGGCTTCGATCCGCTCGACGACATCATACAAAGCAAAGAAGCTCGTAGTTGCCACTAGCGGCAACTACGAGCTTCCTTACTGTGCGACGGCTAATTCGCCATGCCTACGAGCACGTATTTAGCTTTCCGTCATTCCGGTAAGCAACTGTTGAATCCAGAGCCAGCGGTCCGCCAATGAGGACGTTGGTCCAGCCTTCCATGCTGGTCAGGGCAGAGCCGATTGATTTAGGCAGGCAGGTCTTCTTGGCCAGCAGCATTGGCGCTCCGTTATAGCCTGCCGCAACAGCACCGCTGAGCCCGTCTGGGAAGTTCTTGCCGTTGGCAATGAACTGTCGCTGTGAACCATTGGGCCAGAAGGCCTTGGCGATGACAGCACTGGTGTCATATCGCGTTGCGCCGCCATAGCGGGCGATGCGGGCATTCGGAACCGCCTTGCGGATCTGGTTTTCCGCAGTCTTGGAAACCGCCAGTGGTCCGCCGGCCAAATACACGGTGGAAGGATTCAAGCGCTTCAGCTGCTTCAGGATGGCGCTCGGGACGTACTTCTTGCTGCTCAACAGCAACGGAGCCTCGCGGTCCGCCGCGACTGCCGCCATGGACAGGGCATCAGGGAACGAACGTCCCGAGGCAACAAACACGTTCTTCGCAGAGGACCAATTCGTAGCGATCTCGGCGCTGGTTCCGTAACGGGTGCTTCCCGCTTCACGCGATACCGGTGCGTACTTCTTCAATTGAGTGAACGTCTTGCTGCTGACTGCGGTCGGGCCACCTGCAATAATGATGCGCGAAGGATTCAGGCGTTTGATTTCCGCAGCTACCTCGCTGGGCAGGTACGCCTGCTTGGTCAACAGCAAAGGAGCATTGTGGCGGTTGGCCAGCGAGGTGACCGACAGCGCATCGGCGAAGTGCTCGCCGGAAGCGACAACAACAGTCTTCGCGCCATAGGGGAAGGTGCGCTTGGAGATCGCAACAGGAGTTCCGTAGCGGTTGGCACCAGACATCCGCGTTGGGCCTAAGCGGGTCGGCCACACATCCGCATTGCCGAAGTAGCTGGTGGTCAACTTGTAAGCGGTGCTGCGGCGGTTCTTTGCGAAGTCGCGCAATGAGGTCAGGTCGCCGTTCCACACGTTGGCATCCACGTTTTTGGTCGAGCCCAGCATATTGGAGTTGGAAGAATACTGCCAGACGTTGAACGTGGTCCAGCCTTCGGGAAGCTCCCGGGGGTTCTTTGCGACGTCAGCGGTCGGGAAAATGGACACATGCAGTGGCCAGGACTTGAACGCTACGGAATCACCGGTGCACTCATCCCACCAAGACTGGGCAGTGTAGATCATCGGCAGGCGGCCGGTCTTGGCCTTGACTGTATTGCCGAAGTCCTTGATCCACGCGACCATTGCCGATGGGGACATGCCGTAGCACTTATCGCCCTTGCCCTGCGGGTAAGCGGTCTTGCTGTACGGGTTCCACTCGATATCCAGCAACGGCGGCATGGTGTACCCGTCGTTGGTCCAGCCCCCGCCGTTGGCCATGAATTCCTTGGCCTGTGCAGCGCCGGACGAATGGGCAGGCATGGCGAAATGGTACGCACCGCGGATCAGGCCGGCATTGCGCGAGTTGGTGTAGTTCTGGCTGAACTTCGGGTCCTTGTACAAAGAAGAAGGCCATGACTGGGTGGCCTTGATGTAGGCGAAGCGTGCTCCGTTTGCCTTGGCGGTGGACCAGTTCACGGTGCCTTGATGGCGGGAAACATCGATTCCGAGGGTGCCCGGCGGACGCCAAGTGCGCAGCTCATCCAGGGAAGCGGGCGCACCGACATCGAAGGGAATGGAAGCGGCAGCATCATCCGAGGCCAGCTGCGCGAGATCCGCCAGCTCGGCCACGGTGGGGACGGTGGCGTCTCCGGTTTCCGCGATTCGTTTGGCACCCTGCCCCAGTTGGGCATCGAGGTGCTCCATCTCCAGTTCGTTCAGCGCCTTGTCGGCCAGCTTCACACGCTCTTTGTTGGAAAGATCTTCACCCTTGGACAGTGCGGTGGAGATTTCCTCAGCAACTGGCGTGGCCGCCACTGCAGATGTGCTCTGCGTTGGCGCCGTGGAATCAGCAACCTTGTCCCCGGTCCTGGTCAGCTCCGGCGCTTCAGATGGCGTCGAAGACGGTTCCGGCGTGTCTGTCGCGGTAGCCGCGGCAGTAGGAGACTGGCTTGATTGAGCGGAGGGTTCTTCCGCTGGCGCAGCGAAACCCGGACCCGCAGAGAGCGGGATGGAAAGTGCGGCTACGACCGCAATGGATAGGGCTTTGGATCGTCGTGTCCGGAGTGCCGGCATGGATTCCCCTGAAAAATTGAGTGCAAGTGACATGGCAAAAGCCTTTGCCAGTATATCTACCCGATGTTTTCCGGCAAGATTCCGGGAATTAATATCAGGGTGAAAAACAGTGGAAACCAAGTTCCCTATTCAGCCAATTTCACCGGCTTTATGGTTTTCGGAACCAGAAGCCACGCAATCACCCCGACCAAGCCAACTACGGCCGAAATATTGAATGCCAATTGGAAGCTGATCATATCCGCCATGGCGCCGGCCAATAGCGGACCGATAATGGAGCCGAGATCCGTGCACATCTGGAAACCGGCCAGGGCCTTGCCGCCGTTGCGTCCGGAACCAATCACGTCAGCCACGGACGCCTGCTGCGCTGGTCCAAGCAGCCCACCGCCAAGACCGGCCAGCACCGAGAAGACGATGAAGCCAACCAGGGACGTCGAATAGCCCATGGCACCAATGGACAAGAGCAGGATGCTCATCCCGAGGACAATCGGAATCTTGCGGCCAATGCTATCGGTTAGCCGGCCGGAGAACATCAGTGCGCAACCATTGCCGATGGCAAATACCGTCATGGAAATCCCGGCCGCCGTGGCGCCCATTCCTTGGCCGAAGACGGCCAAGGCGAAGAGCGGGATCATGCTGTTGCGTACGCCGAACGCCAACCAGCCGTAGCTGAATCCGGAAAACAACGCCGCGCGGTAGGCAGGGGAGCCCAGCGCCTCGCGTGTGGTCACTACCTCGATGTCTGTTTTCCTTGAACGCGGATTGGCGGCTTCGGCATCCAGTTCACGGCGGCGGCCCAACGCCATGTAGACCACGCCCGCGGCAATCACCAAGGCGGTTCCATAGATCAGGAAGGGAACTCGCATGCCCAGCGGGGCGAGGAGGGTTCCAAGAACCGGGCCAAAGACATTGCCCAAGAGGAAGGAGCCGGCGTACAAGCCGGAGATGCGTCCGCGGGATTTTTCCGGAGCCAGGCGTGCAATCAGCGCCATGGCCGAAATGGTGAACATGGTTGAGCCGAATCCGCCCAATCCGCGGGCAATCAACAGCTGGGTGTAGTCCTGCACCACCGCGCAGAGCAACGTGGATACCGCCACCAGCAGCACACCGGTGACGTAAATTCTTGGCTCGCCCAGCTTGCCTACCAGCACTCCGGCTACCGGTGCGAAAATCAAGCGGGTAAAGGCAAAGATGCTGACGATGATCGTGGCAGCCGCATTGCCGACATCAAAGCTCACCGCATACTGGGGCAGGATCGGGGCGATGAGCCCGAAACCCAAGGCGATGATGAAAGCTGCTACCAGCAGCACGCCAATTTCCTGGGGGATCGGCGGCCTGGAAGCACGGGTGGTTTTCAATGCCATATCTATTGGAGAGATGGTTCTGCCGCCAAGCGGGCAGCAACCGTCAGCCTTTCTGGAACGACGTGTCGGGCAAATCAGCCCACCAGCCAGTCTAGCCCCGGATGCCAAATACGCTTTCGCTGGTGCTGAGCGCCACATGATCCCTAAATCGTTGGAGATATGAGACGATTTAAAGCGTGTCTGATTCGCTAATATTAACCATCATCATTGTCGCGGTTGTTGCCGTGGTGGCCATTGGCGTCATTGCCTTCGTCACCAAGGGCCGCAAGCCCAAGACCCCGTATACGTCAGAGCGCGATGCAGACGACTTGCCAACCGGCCAGAGCGCTGAGGGCGATACTGATGCCGCAGCGGACACTGCCGGAGCAAGCGATGCGCCCATCGCAGTCCAGGAGCCTGCCGCACCGGCTGCACCACAGCTCGATGTTCCTGAACCAGTGCAGGGCCGCCTGGCCCGCCTGCGTGCGCGACTGACCAAGTCCAACAACATGTTCTCCAAGGGCCTGCTGGCCCTGCTCAGCCAAGACTCGATTGACGAGGATGTCTGGGAAGAGATTGAAGAGAACCTGCTGATGGCAGACCTGGGTACCGAACCTGCCCTTGAGCTTGTCGACGCGCTGCGCGAACGTGTGAAGATTGAAGGCAGCAAGGACCCAGCCCGGGTCAAGGCCATGCTCCGCGAGGAACTGCTCAAGCTGGTCGACCCGAGCCTGGACCGCAGCTACCTGCCTGAACCGCACCCGGACCGTCCGAGCGTCATCATGGTTGTCGGTGTCAACGGCGTAGGCAAGACCACCACCATCGGCAAGATGGCCCGGGTTCTCGTTGCTGAAGACAAGGACGTCCTGCTGGGCGCGGCCGACACCTTCCGCGCTGCCGCTGCAGAGCAGCTTGCCACCTGGGGTGACCGCGTGGGCGTGCCAACCGTTCGCTCGGAGATTGACGGTGCCGACCCGGCATCCGTTGCCTTTGAAGCTGTTTCCGCCGGCATTGACCAGGAAGTCGACATTGTCATGATCGACACCGCCGGCCGCCTGCAGAACAAGGTCGGCCTGATGGACGAGCTGGGCAAGATCAAGCGCGTGGTCGAGAAGAAGGCCACCATTGACGAAGTCCTGCTGGTCCTCGATGCGACCACCGGCCAGAACGGCCTGCAGCAGGCCAAGGTCTTCTCCGAAGTCGTCAACGTTTCGGGCATCGTGCTGACCAAACTCGATGGCACCGCAAAGGGCGGCATCGTCGTGGCGATCCAGCGCCAGCTCGGCGTTCCCGTAAAGCTCGTCGGCTTGGGCGAAGGCCCGGACGACCTTGCTCCATTCAACCCCGAAGATTTCGTGGACGCACTGCTCGAAGGGTAATCGCCTAAACGAAAATTCCATATCTTCCAGGTCTCCCCGCTGCTTGAAATAGCGGGGAGACCTTTGATTAAAAGGACTTCCGGTGGTGGTCTGATCTACCGTCGGTACTACGTGCGACCCACTGGGCATTGAGGCCTCTGTGCGTGGTGCTGCCGGATCCTGCGTGCTACGACGCATTCGCTTACTGCAGGGGCGCTGGTGTGCCACTCAATGGCAAATTATTCGCAACGCGGCTGGCACTCAATATGGATCTATTCGCGTGGATTGAGATCGGAGCAAGCGCGTGCGTTTCGAATAATGCAAGCATCATGAGGCGCGGTGCCAACATACGCCCGGGAGCGTGGGCTCCGAAAACCTGCCGCGACAAGGTCGCGGTGGTGCAAGCTGCCTGCTGGTGCACGTTGATAGATCACTAGTGCTGAATTCAGCAGACACACTGCATCGCGACACGCCGTGATGCTTTTCATGCGGCCGAGGAGCCGAACTCATATGCGCGGGTTTCGTACATGTAGCTAAAACTACTTGTCAGCGAGGAGAAGTTTCATTTGATACAAGTGATCTCGTGCTGCTTTGTCCGGGAATTGCACAATAATTTGCAGAAAGCGGTCAGGTAACTTCGATAAAGATGTTCTGGGGCATTGAGCATCTCCACTGCCATGCGAGGCATTCGGGGTTCTGCTCAATGGATCCAAAAATCTTGCAAGAAAGATCGATCTGGCAAAGGACTCACACCGACGTGTCGTCGAATCAAGACCTGCCGATTCCCGTGAACCGGGATTCGCGAACCAAGGCATTCCGCGCCGATATTCAGGGGCTTCGTGCCATAGCCGTTGGCATCGTGGTGCTGTATCACTTCTGGGGACACTATCTCCCTGGGGGCTTTGTCGGCGTCGATGTATTCTTCGTGATTTCTGGTTTCTTGATTACCTCGCACCTGATCTCCAAACCACCTAAGAATCTCGCGGACGTTGCGCATTTCTGGATGCGGCGAGTGAAACGCCTGATCCCTGCATCCTTCTTGGTGATCTTCGCCAGCGTTCTGGCTATCTGGATGTTTGCGCCGACCACGGTCTGGCAGGACTGGGGGTTGCAGGCAGTGGCTGCAACGTTCTACTTCCAAAACTGGTTCTTGGCCTTGACTAAAGTCGATTACCTAGCCGAAGGCGATGCGCCAAGTCCTTTCCAGCATTTCTGGTCATTATCTGCTGAAGAGCAGTTCTACTTCGTTTGGCCGGTGCTGATTGGTTTGCTGATCTTTGCCGCAGTCAAGTTTGGGCTTAAGCCAGCGACCGTGGCGCTGGCAGGAATCAGTGCCGTGTTTGTTCTGTCCTTTGGCTACTCGATCTATGCGACGGCAGTCGAGCCGGGAAGTGCCTACTTCTCCACGTTCACCCGCGTATGGGAATTCGCCGCTGGCGCACTCGTCGCAGCATTGGGGCCACGTTTGCATGCGGCAAAGCGCGACCTTGTCAGTCTGATTGGCGCTTGGGGCGGTCTACTAGCCATTGCTTTCAGTGCGTTGGCTTTCACTGGAGACATGCCATTCCCTGGCTACATTGCCGTCATCCCGGTATTCGGCACAGCCTTGCTTCTGTTGTCCCACTCCACCCACAGGTATTCTCCGAATGTCCTGCTGAACTCCAAGCTGTTCCAGTTCTTTGGGGATAATTCCTATGCCATTTACCTGTGGCACTGGCCGCTGCTGGTCTTGATGCCGTTCATGGTTGATGATTTCAAATGGCCGCAGAAGATCCTGGCTCTCGTCCTGACCTTGTCTTTGGCAGTGCTGACCCAGAAGCTTGTCGAAGTTCGGTTCCGCAAATTCATTGATTCTTCTGTTGTGCTTTCGGCACCGCGCTTCCTGGTCTCCGGAAGCCTGATTCTTGCCTTGCTTTCCGGCGCTTTCTATATGAATACGGCCCGGGTCATGAACGATGCGCGGGACGTGGATAAGGCACTGGCCCAAGTGGAGAAATCCGTGGGTCCAGAGTGCTTCGGAGCAGCCGCCCTGGCCGAAGATTGCGATCAGCAACAAGAAGCGATAGGCAATTACGACGTAGTTGCCCCTGCGCCGATCGCGGCTAAAACGGACAAGCCAGTTGTCTACAAGGACGATTGCTTTGCAAGCCAGAGCACCGACTTCAAAGAACGTCCCGTATGCAGCTACGGCGACGGAGACATTAAGGTCGCGCTGGTCGGCAACTCGCATGCCGCCCAATGGTTCCCCGCTTTGGAACCGCTGGTAGAGGAACATGGCTGGACTTTGGACACTTACGTTGCCAACCGCTGTGCCATCATGGCTGAACCACAGAAATTTGATTCGGAGTCGAAGACAGCCGGGTGTGCTGAACTGGGTACCTGGGTGAGCGAGCAGATTGAGAAAGAAGACTACGACCTGGTGATCAGCTCGAATCGCCAATCCGTGCCGGTCAGCGGCTACAGCATGAAGGATACGGAAGAGCCGGCACAGAAGGCCTACGAGGAAATCCTGGAAGAGTGGTCGGATACGGGGGCGGACGTCGCGGTGATCCGTGATACCTCATGGCCCGGGGAAACCTTGGACAATGTTCCAGACTGCGTCGCATCGAATCCGAATGACCCTGATGAGTGCACCGGTGATGCGGACGATTGGATCCCGATGGATCCGCAAGCGGATGCCGTAAAGGCCCTTGAAGATCCGTCGGTAGTGCAGATCGACATGAATGACCAGCTGTGCGAGGAAGACCGCTGCTATTCGGTGGTAGGCGGCATCGTGGCGTACTGGGACCACTCGCACCTGAGCGAAACTTTTGCAGGTTCCTTGTCGCCGACCCTGGAATCGCGCCTGAAGAAGGCACTGGATTCCAAGGAGCTGTTCCGAGCCGCATAGGCATCGGACGGGCATCGCCTGGTGGGCCCCGGTTACGACGCATTCAATGCGTCGCGGCCGGGGCCCATTGTCATTCTGCAGTGCTTCTCCCTGATGCAGGAGCATCTCGGCCTGGACGATAGGTGGAAACGCTTGGTTCTCCGGGCAGCCAAAATCGCCACGGGAACTGCGGCCCGCCTGCTATCCCGGCTACCCCAACGCGCGGCCCGGTGCGGATCGCTGCCGGAGCGCTGGGCTCGGCGTGGATGGCAAATGGGGGAGAGAACAGGTCCAATCCATCGTGCGTCAATCTGGTGAGTCCCAGCGCAGCTGCCAAGTTCCCCGGTCCGCGGGCTAGCTGGACTTCCGGGATGGGACTGCGCGCGTAGCGGGCTGGGCGTTTTTCCAGCCGGCGGGCCATTGCCAGTTCCGTCCCAGACGTAATTGCGCCTGAGCGTATCAGCACCCCGGACGCAATGCCCGGCGGCGAGCAAACGAAATTCAGGGCATAGTGCATGCCGTAGCTGAAATAAACATATGAATGTCCGGGGTCCAGGAACATGGACGCGTTGCGCTCGGTTTTCCTGTCTTTCGAGTGGCTGCCGGGATCGTAGGGGCCTCTGGTGCCCAACCCCATGTACGCTTCGGTTTCTGTGATGCGCACGCTGACCGGTCCTTCGGCGGAATCCACGGTGAGCACGGCCCCGAGCAACTGTGGAGCAACGCTCAGCGCATCGGGCAAGAAGAAAGTGCGGTCCATGTCTCCAGTGTGCCTGCTGAAGCCAAATTGTCCCTGGCGCATGTCACGATTCTTTTTACTTGGAACTTGGGGGTTCAAGTAACTCGCACTCGTGAAATGGAGGTGGACCATGAAAAAGTCCATTCTGACGGCATTTGCACTTGCCGGAATTCTCTCGCTGGCCGCTTGCGGCGTCTCCACGGAAGATTTCGAGGCCGCGCAGGCCTCAAGCTCGGCCATGGCCGCTGAGGTAGAAACGCTTCAGGCGCAGCTGACCGAAACGGAATCGCAATTGGCCCTGGCCCAGGACGAAGCTGCAGAGCTTCGTGCGGCCGAAGAAGAACGCGTTGCTGCCGAAGAAGCCGAGAAAGCCCGCAAGGCGAAGGAGAAGAAGGAGAAGGAAGCCGCGGCCAAGGCTGAGAAAGCCAAGGCCAACAAGGCCCGGAAAATCACCAAGCGCGAATTGGCGCAGATCGTGAAGAAGCCGGACTCGCATATCGACGAGAACGTGATCGTCTACGGGCGGGTCACGCAGTTCGACTCGGCGACCGGTCCCTGCACCTTCCGCGCTGATCTCAGCCACGCGCACGTCGGCAAATACGACTACGAGCACAATTCGATGTTCACCGCCGGCGACGGCCTGGTGGATTGCAAGGTGCTTGATGACATCGTGGCCGAGGACATCGTGCAAATCACCGCCACGGTTACCGGTTCGCTGAGCTACGACACGACCATCGGCGGCTCAACCACGGTGCCGCAGTTCCAGGTCGTGAAAATCAAGCGCCTGTAGCCGCACGCGGCGTCAGCGCAATCAGCCCGGTATCGGCAGAAAATACTTTCTGCCGATGCCGGGCTGCCCGTTTTAACCGGCCGCCAGCAGCAGCGTGAACTGTTCGAAACGGCCGCGAAACATTGCCGAGAAGCAACCGTTACCCCCGGCAAGAACTTGATACACGGCCGAAACGAAGCAGCGAGCGTTCGGAAACATCGGGTTAGTTCAATAGTCATATCACCACCGATACACCGAATAACTTGAGGGGACGTGATCCAGATGGAGTTGGATGTTGCCAGCTTATGGATCCTGATAGCTGCCGCGCTCGTGCTGCTGATGACACCAGCACTGGGACTTTTCTACGGCGGCATGACTCGCGCCACCGGCGTCGTGAACATGATGCTGATGAGCTTCTCCGCCGCGGCGATCACCGCAGTCGTCTGGGTGCTGTGGGGCTACTCGTTCTCCGCCGGAGAACCAGCTATCGCCGGGATTGTCGGCAACCCGATCAGCGACTTCGCCATGCACAACACCGAGCAGTCTGAGCTGCTCGCCGCCGGATTCGCCGGAACCTTCGCCATGATCTCGGTGGCCATCATTTCCGGAGCCATCGCCGACCGTGCGCGCTTCGCACCATGGCTGTTCTTCGTGCCGCTGTGGGTCACCCTGGTCTACGCACCGGTGGCCTTCTGGGTCTGGGGCGGCGGCCTGCTCTCCGCCGACGGCTTCCTGGGCAGCATTTTCGGCGAGGCCATCGACTTCGCCGGCGGCGCAGTGGTCCACACCAACGCAGGTATCGCGGCCCTGGTCCTGGCCCTGAAGCTCGGCCAGCGCCACAACTTCCACGACCGTCCGCAGCCGCACAACACCCCGCTGGTGATGCTCGGTGCAGGCCTGCTGTGGTTCGGCTGGTTCGGCTTCAATGCCGGGGCGGCAACCACCGTCGAGCAGGCAGGACTCATCTGGGTCAACACCTTGGCAGCTCCGGGTGCCGCAGTCCTCGGCTGGATCCTGGTCGAGAAGCTGCGCGGCTCCCGCCCCAGCTCGGTGGGCGTTGCCTCCGGCCTGGTGGCCGGCCTGGTAGCCATCACCCCATCCTGCGCCGACGTTGCCCCATGGGCCGCCATGCTGCTGGGCGTGCTGGCCGGAGCCGGTGCCGCCTGGGCCGTGAACCTGAAGTGGAAGCTCGGCTACGACGACTCGCTGGATGTTGTCGGCGTGCACCTGGTCGCCGGCCTGATCGGCACCCTGTTCCTCGGCTTCTTCGCACTGCCAACCGGGGAAAGCGCCGGCGGCCTGTTCTACGGCGGCGGCGTAGCCCAGCTGATCGCCCAGACTGCCACCCTGATCGTGGTCATGGCATTCTCCGCGGTGATGACCTGGGTCATCGCAACGGTTATTGGAAAGTTCAGCCCATGGCGTGTCACGGCAGACATCGAGATTGCCGGGATCGACGAGGCCGAACACAACGAAAATGGATACCAGCTGGTTTCCAAGTAAGGAGTGGAATCTGAAAAATAACGCAGTACAAGCACGAGGGGCAGGACGTTTCTGAAACGTCCGACAAGACCGCCGGTGGGCCATGCAGCCACCGGCGGTCTTGGCATTTGCCGGTGCGCCAGCTGGCACATGTGCAAACCATGGGAATCAGCTTGCCCGGTGGCATCGGCACCGCGAAGGACCTTAGCGTGGCACTGACCAGCCGTTCATTCCTGCGAATAAGGAGAGTGCCATGACCAGCGAACCACAACAGCCATCAACTCACGGGCAAAAGCCGGTGCTGTCCGGCCCCGGACAGGACAGCGAGTACCTGACCACGACCCAGGGCGCTGAAGTCAACGACACCGATCACTCGCTGAAAGCCGGCGAGCGGGGCCCCACCCTGCTGCAGGACCACCACCTGCGCGAGAAGATCATGCATTTCGATCACGAGCGGATTCCCGAGCGCGTTGTCCATGCGCGCGGTGCCGGCGCCCACGGCACGTTCACCAGCTACGGCAATGCTGGCAAGCTGTGCCGTGCAGACTTCCTCAAGCCGGGACGCCAGACCCGGGTCTTCGTTCGCTTCTCCACCGTGGTGGGATCCCGCGGTTCCATGGACACGGCCCGCGATACCCGTGGCTTCGCCACGAAGTTCTACACCAACGAAGGCATCTTCGATCTGGTGGGCAACAACATCCCGGTGTTCTTCATCCAGGACGGGATCAAGTTCCCGGACCTCGTCCACGCCGCGAAGCCGCATCCCGATACGGAGATCCCGCAGGCGCAATCCGCCCACGACACCTTCTGGGATTTCGTCTCCCTGCACACCCCTGCCCAAGCCCATGTGATGTGGCAGATGAGCGACCGGGCGATACCACGTTCGCTGCGCATGATGGAAGGCTTCGGCGTGCACACCTTCCGCATGGTCAACGAGGAAGGCGCTTCCACCCTGGTGAAGTTCCATTGGAAGCCCAAGCTCGGGGTCCACTCGCTGGTCTGGGAGGAATCCCAGCTGGCCGCCGGCGCGGATCCTGACTTCCACCGCCGCGATCTGGCCGAAGCCATTGACGCCGGGGCCTTGCCGGAATGGGAACTGGGCGTGCAGATCTTCCCCGACGACGGTTCGGCGGAATTCGAAGGAATCGATTTGCTCGATCCGACAAAATTCGTCCCCGAAGAGCTGGCCCCGGTGCAGCCGCTGGGCAAGATGGTGCTGGAACGCAACCCGGAGAACTATTTCGCGCAGACCGAGCAGGTGGCGTTCCATCCCGGGCATCTGGTTCCCGGCATAGACATTAGCGACGACCCGCTGCTGCAGGCACGACTCTTCTCCTACCTGGACACCCAGCTCACCCGCTTGGGCGGACCGAACTTCGCGCAGATCCCGATCAACTCGCCGGACTCGCCGGTCAATGACATGTTCCGCGACGGCTTCCACCAGCACCGCGTGCCCGAGGGCATCGCCCCGTACAAGCCGAATTCACTCGATGGCGGCTGCCCCTACATGTCCCAGGTGGTTTCCGGACAGCAGCCGCCGCTGGACTTCCCGCAGCCAATTGATTCCGGGAAGAAGGTGCGTTCGGAGCCTGCCAGCTTCTCGGACCATTACAGCCAGGCCCGCTTGTTCTACATCAGCCTTTCGGCCGTTGAGCGCGCCCATGTGCAGCAGGCCTACTCCTTCGAGCTGGGCAAGTGCACCGATGCGGCGGTGCGCCAGCGGCAGGTGGAATGCCTGGCCAAGATCGATACCGAGCTGGCATCCGGTGTCGCCCAGGCACTGGGACTGCCGGCGCCGGCGGTGCAGCCGCTGGGCCAGCCGGTGGCCAGCCCGGCGCTGTCTCAGATCGGCAACACCTGGCCGGTGGACGGGCGCAAGGTCGGGGTGGTGTTCAACAGCGGCAACCACCAGCACGTGCCGGCAATTGCCAAAGCGCTCAAAGAGCGGGGGATGTCCCCGTTGCTTGTTTCGGCCTCCGGCGGCGAGGCGGCCCCGGGCCTGCCCATTGACCGCACCTACCTGACGGCGCGCTCCATCGAATTCGATGCGCTGGTGCTGATCGGCCCGCTGCCGCCAGCCCCGGATGCCGCGGTTTCCCTGGATGCCAAGGCCGGCGCCTCGGGAACCGGCGGGGTTCCCATCGATCCGCGGGTGGCGTTGCTGGTCGCGGAAGCCTACCGGCACAACAAGGCCATCATCACCTTGTCCGGGCTCTCCGACGGCCTGCTGCCAGCAATGGGACTGGAGGATGACGCGCCGGGCATTGCCCTGGTCGAGATTTCAGCGGTCGCAGACAGCGCGGAGCAGCTGCTTTCCACCCACCGCGCGTGGGAGCGATTCCCGGTCGCCGAGTAGCAGCGCGGCCAAGCTGCAACGGCGTGCGGCGCGGCAGGCTCAGGGTTCGCCGCGCCTGCCGCGCCTGCCTTGCCGCTTGGCCGGTGGCAACCAACTGGCACAGAGATCTGATGAGGAGAGCAGCAAGATGCCTTCAGGAACCGATAGCAATGACGAGAAGGGGCACGTGGCCGATACCGCTGCCAAAGCCCGGCACGCACCTGGACCGGATGCCGAGTCCAAGCCCGAATCCCCGCCGGACATGCACGCGCAGTCGTGGAAATACGCGGCCAAGCGCTCCATCAGCGAATTCTCCCGGAAGAGATGCACGGATATGGCGGCGTCGCTGACCTACTTCGCGATGCTCTCACTGTTCCCGGCGCTGCTCGCGGTGGTCTCCCTGCTCGGAGTCGCCGGCCAGGCGGAAAACATGACCCGCAACATCCTCTCGCTGCTCGGGGAACTGGCCAGCCCGGAAGTCGTGGAAACCCTGAGGCAACCCATCGAGCAGCTGGCTTCGGCCCCGTCGGCAGGCCTCGCCTTGTTTGCCGGCCTGCTCGGTGCGTTGTGGAGCGCCTCGGGCTACGTCGGGGCGTTCGGCCGCGCCATGAACCAGATCTACGAGGTGGCCGAAGGCCGGCCGTTCTACAAGCTGCGCCCGCTGATGCTGCTGCTGACACTGGTGCTTCTTGCTGCGGCCAGCGTGCTGGGGCTGCTGCTGATTGTCTCCGGTCCGCTGGCGCAGGCGATTGGCGACGTCTTCGGGCTCGGCGAGCGCGCAGTACTGGTCTGGAACATCGCCAAATGGCCGGTGATCGTGCTGTGCGCGATTGTGCTGGTTGCCGTGCTGTACTACGGGGCTCCCAATGTGAAGCAGCCGAAGTTCCGCTGGATCAGCCTCGGTTCGGCCATTGCGCTGTTCGTGCTGGCGGTGGCGACCGTGGGCTTCTTCTTCTATGTTTCGAACTTCGGGAACTACAACAAGACCTACGGCGCCATTGGCGGGGTCATCGTGCTGCTGCTGTGGCTGTGGATTGCCAACCTCGCGCTGCTGTTCGGCGCGGTCTTCGACGCGGAAGCCGAGCGCGGGCGCCAGCTGCAGGCGGGGATTGCCGCTGAGCGCTCGGTGCAGCTTCCGCCACGGGATACCAAGGCCAGCGTGAAGCAGGAGGAAAAAGAAGAGCAGGACATCAGCGACGGACGGCAGTTGCGTTTCGCCAGCGAGCTGCGCGCCGAGGAGCAATCGGATCCTCAGTCCAGGCGGAACCCGGGAAGCTGAGCACGGGCCGCACACCACTAGCGTGTACAACGGCCGGATCATCCCAAAGGCAAAGGTGTCCATCAGGTGGGTGCCGGTTAGCGGGTTCGCCGAGGTGGTGCTCGATGTGGCCAAGCAGCAGGTCCTGTGGAATGCCCCCGTGGAAACCTTCGCCGAATACCGGGAGAACCCCGGCGGGGCAGCAAGCCTGGTGGCCGGTTGGGCCAAGCAGGAGCTCACCGGGAAGCCGGCGGAGCCTGGCGGATCGAACAGTGTCGGCTTGCAGGACCTTATGGATGGCTCTACGGCCGCTGTTCCTGGATTTCGGAGCAGCGGCCGTAGCGCTATTCAAGTTATCTGGCACAAAGCTGTGCCCCATGAATTGGCATTCATGGGGCACAGCTGGTTGCGCTGCTTAGGACAGGTCGTCCTTGACATCCTTGGCGGCGTCCTTGACGTGTTCGCCTGCCTGCTTGGCCTTGGCAGCGGCCTGGTCCTTCACGCCTTCGGCCTGCAGCTGCTCATTGTTAGTGGCATCGCCGATGGCTTCCTTGGCCTTGCCAGATGCTTCCTGAGCCTTGTTCTGGATCTTGTCTCCAATTCCCATGATTCTTACCTCCTGTGTGGATCTGGTGTACTGACAATTTGAACTCTAGGGCAGATTGCAAATCGGGGACCTGAAGCTGGGAATTTCCTTGTGGCGTACTTTGCAGATCATCACAGAGCCGCCTTCAGCGCGGCGAATTCCGCAAGCTTACTCGATGTTGTGCCTCGGGCCCTCGGTGCGATTGCCGGTGCGTCCCTGAACCATGCGCGTTGCGTTGCCAGGTTGGCCGGCTGATCCGCAGCATCCCCGGATTCTTCCCGCGGGACACTTCAGGGGTGGGTCTGTGGTTATTTGCGGTTTTCAGGTGCCATTCAGGTGGGCGAGGCACGAATTGCCCGGAACCTAGACTGGTCAAAAGTTCCGACCAAGGAAAGAGGGCTGATGGACCAGAAGCCGGTGTCATTCAGTACGGGCGAACCACGATTTGCAACCCGTAATGGAGAGCCGTGGTGGGGTGCCGAGCAAGCGGTGCGTGATGCCGCCGTGCGCTGCGAGGGCAACCCGGACGCGATGCTGCGCGTGCTGGAAGGCTCGGGGGAAGATCCTCCGGTCCCAGCCGCTGGCCAGACGCAGCGGCTCTGGGAGCTGCTGGCGTCCGTGGCCGCCACCGACCTGGTTGCGGCCAGGACGCTGGAACCGCATTTGGATGCAGCGGGAATCCTGAGCCAGGCGGGCATGCCGTGGCAAGCAGGTACCTCGTGGGGCGTTTTTGCCGCGCAGTCGCCCACCACCGCGCTGGAAGCTGTCCGCGAGTCTGGCGGAGGCTGGGTGCTGAACGGCACCAAGCCCTGGTGCTCCTTGGCCGCCGCGCTGACGCATGCATTGGTCACCGCCCGAACACCGGAGGGGAACCGGCTGTTCATGGTTTCCCTGCGCCACCCCGGCGTTGAACCGGCAACAGGTGGCTGGATCAGCCGAGGCATGGCCCAGCTGCCCAGCGGTTCCGTGGACTTCACCGGAGTGCCGGCCCAACCGGTGCAAGACGCCGGCTGGTACCTGTCCCGCCCGGGGTTCGCCGTTGGCGGCGTCGGTGTTGCCGCCTGCTGGTTCGGGGGAGCGGTGGGAATCTACCGCCATCTGCAGCGCAGCGCCCAAGCGCGTACCCCGGATCAGCTGGCCCTCGCCTGGCTCGGCGAAGCGGACCGCTTGCTCGCCGGTTCCGCCGCGCTGTTGGAACATGCCGCCGGGCTGGCGGATGACGGAGAATTGGATGCCATTGCCGCCTACCGGATCCGCGGCCAGGTGGCGTGGGCCTGCACCCGCATCTTGCAGCTCAGCGGCGAGTCCACCGGACCGGGACCGCTGACCGCCGATGAGGAGCATGCGCGGCGCGCAGCAGACCTGGGCATCTACCTTCGCCAGCACCACGCTGCCCGCGATGACGCGTCCCTGGGCCAGCTGCTTGCGGACCGCGCCGGGAAGGAAGGCAGGAGCGCATGGTGAGCTTCACGCATCAGGACCAGGGAACATCTGCAAGCTGCTGGCAGCAGGCCGGGCTTGGGCGAATCGCCGGACTGGACCCGGAGGACCTCTTCCGCGAAATATCATCGGTGATTGTCCTGGCCGCCCACCCGGACGACGAGACGCTGGGAGCCGGAGGGCTGATCCGCCTGGCGCTCTGCCGGGGGATCGATGTCCACGTGATTGTCTGCAGCTTCGGCGAAGCCTCGCACCCGCACTCTGCAACGCACACCGCCGCCCAGCTGGCCTCGCTGCGCAAGGAGGAGCTGGCCGAGGCGATGGGCACACTGCGCGTGCAGGGACCGCAGGCCGGGACGCTGCACCTGCACTGCCTGGGCTTGGGCGACGGGAAACTTGAAACTCAGCAAGCACGGATCCGCGCGGCCCTGGAGCAGCACGCCGGCCAAGGCTGCCTGATCGCCAGCACCTACCGCGCAGACGGGCACCCCGATCACGAAATCCTGTCCCTGATCGCCGCGGACTGCGCCCTGGCGCACAATGCATGCCACCTGGAATTCCCCATCTGGTTCTGGCATTGGGCGCAACCGGACAGCCAGCGCAGCTGGAAGCACTGGCACAGGTTGGACCTTGACGAATCCAGCGCCCAGGCCAAGGCCCGCGCCTTGGACGCCCACCGATCCCAAACCCGTCCGCTGTCCGCACAGCCGGGGGACGAAGTCCTGCTCGGGGAAAGCTTCCTGCAGCACTTTTCCCAGGGCGCAGAGATCTTCCGCGCCACCTGGCCCGGCCACAGGGACGCCGCGTCCGCTCCGGCAGTATTCGACGAGCTCTACGGGGAACGCGAGGATCCGTGGGAATACCGCAGCAGCCGCTATGAGCGGCGCAAGCAGCAGATCCTGCTCGCCTGCCTGCCCCAGGAACGGTATGCGGCGGTGCTGGAGCTGGGCTGCTCCATCGGGGTGCAGAGCGCCGAACTGGCCCGCCGCAGCACGCGTCTGCTGGCGGTCGATGCCAGCGCCACCGCGTTAGCCCAGGCGAGGCGTGCCGTGGCCGGAATGGACCACGTCGACTTGCTGCAGGCCACTGTGCCCCGGCAATTTCCGCAGCTGGAGCCGGGCAGCTTGCAGCTGGTGGTGCTCAGCGAGATGGGCTACTTCCTGGCTGCCGACGAACTGGAGCAGGTGCTCGCCGCCAGCGCTGCGGCACTCCAAGCCGGCGGAGAGCTGGTGCTCTGCCATTGGCTGCATCCCATCGACGGCTGGCCGCTGGACGGGGAAGAAGTGCACCGCATGGCGGGCCAGCTGCGGTGGGAGCGCATCGTGGAGCATCGCGAAGCCGATTTCCTGCTTGAAGTACTGCGCAAGCCAGCTGGTGCCCATGTGTAGGCAGCTGGCGGCCATGGCGGTCATCATCCCGGCCCGCGACGAGGAAGAACGCCTGGGCCGTTGCCTGGATTCGGTGCGCGCGGCCATGGACCGACTGGCGCGTGCCCGCCCGCAGATCCAGGCCAGGGCCATCGTGGTTGCCGACAGCTGCACGGACGGCACGGCGCAGATCGCCGGGCGGCATGCCAGCGAGGATTGGCGGATCAGCGTGCAGCAGGTGGGCTTCGGCAATGTCGGTGCGAGCCGTGCCGCCGGAGCACGCCATGCCCTTGATCTCCTCGCAACGGCCAGCGACCCGGGCGCCATCTGGCTGGCTAGCACCGACGCGGATACCTGCGTCCCAGAGCATTGGCTTCAGGGCTTTGCCCGCCTGCATAGCCGCGGGGCAGATGCGGTAGCGGGAACCGTGGAACCGGACCGCAGCGAACTCGATGAGCACATCTTCGCCCTATGGCAGCAGGAATACCAGCCGGTGGAGGGGCATGGCCATATCCACGGCGCGAACTTCGGCGTGTGCGCTGCCGCCTATCTGGCTGTCGGAGGCTTCGAGCCGCTGGCGGCCCGGGAGGATGTGGCACTGGTGGAAGCCTTGCGCCATGCCGGCTACCGGGTCCAGGCCACGGCCCGGCTGCAGGCAACCACCTCTGGGCGCCTGCGCGGCCGGCTGGACGAAGGCTTCGCGGACTATCTGGCAGCGCTGGAACACCCGATGCTCAACACCGGCTAGCATGCAGCAACCAGACCTGGTCCCTGGCATGGAAACAGCCCCCTGGTGACCTGCGCGGTGCGCAGATTACCAGGGGGCTGTGCCAGTGGCAGCGTTGCCAGCTGTCATGAGCTGCTGCCGGACTCCTGGGCGGCGTACCTGTGTCCTGGCACATTCGCGTCGAAATGGGGCACCGCGTGGGCGACCGCGCTGTACTGCCAATACTTCACGCGGAATGCTGCCATGCCGCTGTGCTCGGCCTGCGCGAACAAATCCTTGATCGTGCTGCGCGGCGCGCTGGCCGGAACCACTTCCAAGACTGGAGAAGGCTCGGAAATGTGCAAGAATTTCAGCTCCCCGGTCTGCTTTCCAAGCATCGCGACCAGTACCGGCCGCTTGTGCACTGACACGAGGCCCATGACATCGTCGAGCGATTCCTCAGGCTGCGTCATGACCACTGGCATTCCCTGGGTCCAGCCATAATTGCCCAAATGTCTTCTGCCCTCGCGTGATCCCAGCAACTCAGCAACGCGCACCGCAGTCTGGGATCTGACTAGCCTTCCTGGCATGTGAACTACCCTCCACTTCTAGACGATACTTCTCACTTCAACTATGCAGTTTTCCGGCCCCTGAGGCGGCGGCATGGCCTTCAGTGACGCTGTCGACCATACGCCAAGCGGTGGGGGACTTGGTATGAAATTATCATTGGTCCACCAAGTTCTTGTGCACCCGTCCCGATTCTGAGGAAATTCCCAGACTTTATTTTTTACTAGTCAAAAGCCTTATTGCAGGAATTGGCTTGGGCTGCGCGGGCTCGGTTCGCCTATGTAGTTGCATGCCGCTGATCCATCGCCGGCAACCAAGGGCGCTGATCATCGGCTCAGTTGCGCCCCAGTTCTCGCAGGGCCCGATGCGCCGCATGCCAGCCGGCCATCCCATGCACCCCGCCGCCCGGAGGAGTGGAAGAGGAGCACAGGTACAGTCCCGGCACGCCCAGCGAATAGGGATTGAGCGAAGCGGAGGGGCGGAAGAACTGCTGGGTGCCGGACAGTGATCCGCCGCCGATATCGCCACCGACCAGGTTGGGATCCCAGGCCTGCAGCTGCGCCGGGGAGGTGTCCACGCGGTGCACGATCCGGTCCCTGAAACCCGGCGCGAACCGCTCGATCTGCGCATCGATGAGCGCACCGGCATCCCCGGCATAGCCTTGGGGAACATGGGCGTAGGACCAGATGACATGGCGGCCGGCCGGGGCGCGGGAGGCATCGGCGCTCGAAGGCTGGACCACCATCACGAAGGGGCGGTCGGGCATTTTCCCGGAGGAGACCTGGTGCTCGGCTCGGGTCAGCTCGGCGGCATCGCCGATCACATGCACGGTGCCGGCCCGCGCGGTCCGCGCATCCTGCCAGGGGATCGGGCCATCGAGCAGGTAGTCCACCTTGAAGGCAGCGGTGCCGTAGCGCCAGCGTTCGAACCGGCGGCGCAGGCGTGGCGGAAGCTGGCCGCCGGCGATCTGCACCACCTGGCGGGGCGTGGCATCCAGGAAAGTGAGTTCGGCAGCGGGAAGCTGGGCGTGGCTGGTGATCTGGTGCCCGGCGTGGATCTGCACCCTGAGCCCATCGAGCACCCGCAGCAGCGCGTCGATGATGCTGCCGGTGCCGCCGTGCGCCACCGGCCATCCCCAGGACTGGCCCAGGGACCCGAAAAGCACGCCGAATCCCGAGGTGAACGGGTGGGCGAGCGGCAGCATGGAATGCGCGCTGGAGCCGGCGAAGAGCGCCGCGGCCTGCCGGGTGCGGAATGCCGTTGAGGCGAGGAGCTTCGCCGGCGGCAGCGAGCGCAGCCCGAAGCGCGCCATCAGCACCGGATGCGGCGGGATGCCCAGCAGCGGGCTGGTGGCGTTCTCCAGGATCGCTTGCGGATTGCGCACCAGCGGCCCATGCAGCAGCCGCCAGATCTTCCGGTCGGCGGGGAATTGCCCGCTGGTGGCGTCCAGGCTCTGGTGCAGGAAGACCGACTCGGCGCCTTCCAGCGGGTGGGCCAGCGGATAATCGTGGAAATCCCATTGCAGGCCGTGGCCGGCCAGGTCGAAATGCGCGAATGCCGGGCTGCCATAGGCGAAGGGGTGGGCGGCAGCTCCCAAATCCACGACGGTGCCCTCGCCCAGCGTGCTGCCGGAGGCCGCGGCGCCGCCCGGATGGGCATTGCGCTCGAAGACCTGGACATCGAAACCGTTCTGCGCAAGCACCGCCGCGGCGACCAGCCCATTGGGGCCGGCCCCGACGACATTCGCCTTCCCATTGCTCATCGGCGGCGTTCCTCCCGGTTTTCGTGTTCTTGCGGGGCGAAGCGCTCGGGCCAGGTCTCATCGCTGAGCGCCTTGAGCTGGCTGATCTGCGACTCGGCGCGATGCGACAGGTCTTGCAGCAGCGCCTGGTCCAGGCGCGGATCGTGGGGCAGCATCAGCAGCAGCGTCTGCCACATGCGCAATTTGGCATTGAGCAGTCCGGTGAGCACATCGAGCTGCACCTGCGCGGCGGCCAGCTTGCGCATCCGCAGCGGATTGAACGGATTGGCGTGCCCGGCGAGCTTGGCCACCGGTGCCAGGAGGCGGGCCAGCGGACGCTGCCGGCATCCCAGCCGGTCCATGATCCGCTTCAGATCCGCCTGGTCGTCCTTGACCTGCCGGTGCAGCGACTCGAAGCGGTCGGCGTACGCCGTGCCCGCCCAGGTGTGGTGCGCCGCCTTGAAATGGTTCAGCCCCGATTCCGAACCCAGCAGGTGCTCTCCCAAGTACCTGTGCAGGGTCAGCTGGTCGATGGTGTTGTGCGACATCGTGCCCGTCCTTAGTTCTCGAAAGCGGTTGCAGTCTTCTGCTGGCTCGAACGCTAGGGCACCGGCCGCCGCAGGCCAATGGCGCACCGCTGATCTGCAGGCTGCACCCAGTCTTCGGAGGCTAGCCGGCAGGGCAGGTACTGGCCTTGAGCAGCCGCGCCAGATGGGCCGCGTGGCGGGTGGCAATGCCCGTGGCATTGGCCGTGGCCTCAGGGGTCTGCTGCAGATCCTGGTAGCCGGTGGTGTGCATGGCCTGCCCCACCCAGTAGGTCGAGCCCTGGGCCGCCAGGGTGAACCCGACATCGGCCAGGCCCTGGCCCAGAGCCGCGATCACGTGGTGCGCGCCATCCTCATTGCCCACCACTGCCACCAGGCCGACCTTGCCGAAGAGGATCGGGCGGCCCTGCTCGTCGGTTTCCGACAGCTCGGCATCGAGCCGTTCCAGCACCCGCTGGGCCAGGCTGGAGGGGTGGCCCACCCAGATCGGGGTGGCCAGCACCAGGATGTCCGCGGCCAGCAGCTTCTGCCGGATCTGTGGCCACTGGTCTCCGCCTCCCATGTCCTTGAGCACTCCGGGCTCCACATTGAAATCGGCATTGCGCAGGATCTCGGAAGACACCTGGTGCTCCTTGAATTCGGCCGCCACCTGCCGGGCCAGCAAATCGCTGCTGGAGGCCTTGGGCGAGGGGGAGAGGGTGCATACCAGGATCAATGCATTAATAGGCGTCTGGGTCATAGTCATCATTCCTTGTCATCGATGCCTTTGCCTTCGGCAGTGCGTGCAGCCGGATCAGCGCTTGATGCGCGCATCGATGCGCGCGGCCAGCTCTCCTGCATTTTGCATCGCCCGGTCCAGCGATGCTGCGGTATCCCATAACCCGGCGTGCTTGACCTGCGCCGGGCCGGAAGCCAACTGGGAAAGGTCATAGCGCAGATTGCTGCTGGCAGCCTTCAGCACTGCGCTCAGCATGCCCAGGGTAGTGGCGACATCGGCCACCAGTTGCGGCTTGGCATGCTGCGAGAGCCAGCGCAGGTCATCCAGAGCGGTCATGGCCAGCGCGCCGAGTGCGGCAGAGGATTTCGCGGCCTGCAAGCAGGCCTGTGCAAGGTGGCGGTCGCGCTGCTCCGAGGCCGGTTGCGCGTAGGCTACCCCGAACTCCGCGGAAGCCCGCGCATCACGGTCTGCCATGGCCAGCGCGTCGAGCCGCAGCTGCTTGGCCCGTGCCAGCAGGCCGGTGAGTTCGGGCTGTGCGGTCCCCGAAGCCGATACGTAGCCGCCGGACATTGACATCAGCGCGGCGGCGGCTGCGAGCATCAGCGCCGCCGCGGCTCCGCCGCCCGGGTTCCCGTCCGATTCAGCCAGCTCCTCCAGCCAGCGTCCAATGCGTGCATCGCTGATTGGACGCTGCGCCAGGCTATTCGCCATGCCCCTGGTCTTGGCTCATCGAACCTTCACCGGGCGGGGTTTCACCCGGCGGCACCGAACCGCCCGGTTCCAGCCCGGTAATCAGTTGCTCTTCTGGATCGGGGTTGGATGTGGCCGCGGCCTCGCGGTTGGCTGATTGTGCATCGTCGTGTGCATCGTCGCGTTCGCCATCGTCCTGCGGCGCGGAGAATTCCTGCGGGTCCATCGGGTGCTCCTGTCTGCATGATTGCTGGAGGTGAGAGTCCAGCCCGTGTCCGCTCACGCTAGACAGCGCTCAGCGGCCGGTTCAACCGCATGGAGCAATTCACACCGAACGCTCGGATTGCGGTGCGTTGCCTGCCGGGGATCAGCCGGCCGAAGGCGATTCATGCCCCAGGTGCTTGAGCACTGCTGCGTGCAGGCGCGCATCGGACAGCAACCGGAAATGCCCCAGCGTGGGCAGCTTGATATTGGTGGCTCCGGCCAAGTCGCAGCCGCCGGGGATGTGCGGGTCGAAGCTGCTGTAGATGGAGATGATCCGCGAATTCACGCTCAAGTTGGCCGAGAGCTTGAGCAGCCCCTGGTCATTGGGGGACAGGGCCCGCAGGGAGCGGATCGGAGCATAGCGTGCATAGCGCGAACCGGAGAAGGGGGTGCCGATGGCGATCATCCGGTTGACCCGGTAGCCCTGCAGCGAGGCGGCCATGAGGTACTTGCCGATCAGTCCGCCCTTGCTGTGCGCCACCAGCACCGCACCGTCGAGCTGCTCCTTGGCCAGGTAGCGGGAAACTGCCTCGGACATCTCCGGCACGGTGCCGTGGTTGAAGCCGAGCTGGGGGATCACATGCACCGGGTGGCCGGCTTGGTGCAGCGCCTTGGCGACCGAGAGCATGAATTTCCAGGATTCCCAGATTCCCGGAATCAGGACCACCGGTTCGGCCGCCGGGTCGCTGCCCGTGCGCAGCTGGTCGGCCGGCGTGCCTGGCAGCAGTGAACGAAGCTGCCAGGTGCCGGCATAGAGATAATCTTGCAGCCATGCGCAGGACAGCACGGCCCACCGGAAAAGCCTGCCGGCCAGGGTGCTGGTCTCCACCATGGATCCTCCGTTTTTCACCGCGCTGCGGGGACCGGTTGCTCCGGGGTCCCTCCTCACAGCATTATCAGCACATCAGCACGGTTCAGGCAGGAAGCGACATTGCCCGCCCAGGGATTTCCGGGTTTCCGTCGGCCGGCCAGTTGTCGGCAACGCGCCGAATCGAGGCGGGAATCCCAGGTGGAATCGGCGCTCGCCGGAAGACGGGCAGGCGTCGGAATTGCAACGATTTGATGCCGGATTTCCGGGGTCTCGGCACGACTGGGATGGTGCCGCGGGAGAACGGTGTTCCGCCGAATCATCCCCGCCGTTGCAAAAGCCCTCAACTAGCCATGGATTATTCTTCGGGCTAGGACTATTCTGAGGTTCTGTTGAGTAATTGCAGTTTTGGGGGACTGGCAAGTTATGAAACGACAACATCATGGTTTAAGCAGTTCTATGCCGCGCGGAGTCTTGGGGACCAGGCGCCGACTGCCGTATGGCGCACTGGCTATTGCTGCGGCATTTGGCCTGAGCAGTGCATTGGCGTGGCCCGGTGCAGCCGGTGCAATGCCTGCCAGGGCCGAATCAAGCACCGTGGCCTTCAGTGCGCAATCCCAGCCGCCACTCGGTAGCGACGTCGTCACCGTACCGGACATGTCCGAAGTGGCCGGCATAGAAATCACCGGCCTGAAATCTGGCACTGAGAGGCTCGGCGGGTCCGAGCCTGGCCCGGTGGCACAGGTGGCCGAACATCGAGCGGCCATGACGGCAACGTCGAGTACGGGGATAACCGTGCCGCCCGCACCGATTGCCGCGTCCCAGGAGATCCGGCCGGCCATGCTGCGCACCGGCCTGCTGCTGGAGCACCCGGTGGCCACCCGGCAAATCTCCAGTGCGTTCGGCTGGAGAGCCAACCCGACAGGTGCCGGGCACCAAATCCACATCGGCCAGGATTATCCCATTGCCTGCGGCTCGCCCGTTCGGGCCAGCGAGACCGGCAGGGTGATTGTCGCCGGCTGGGCGGGCCATTCCGGCCAACGGGTCACCATTGACCACGGGAATCGGGTGCAGACCGGATACAGCCACAATTCGCTGCTGCTGGTAAGCGTTGGCGAATTCGTGGTCCAAGGCCAAGTCATTGCGTTGTCCGGGACAACAGGCAATTCCACTGGCTGCCATGTGCATTTCGAAGTCATCGTCAATGGGCAGTGGCAGAATCCGAGCAACTACCTGCCGATGGCCGGCGGGCAACGGCGAGCGGTACTTGCAGCCGGGTCATTTGCGGTGGACGCCGGCAGTGCCCTGCGCCAGCAATCGGTTGCTGGAGCATTTGGGCATTCCTCCGGGACCTCAAGCAACCGCGGCTCAGCAGGCGAAGAACGCCCAACCCGTGCGAAGCATTACCAGGCTGACCCGGTGCAGCCATCTGCCGACGGCAACCAGAAAGAGGCCAAGGCGGCCAAGCCTAAGACCCAGCCGAAAAAGGATCACTCGAAAACCAGCCCGTCTCCAAGAACCACGCAGGCGGCACCGCAGCCGAGCAAGGCGCCTAAGCCGCCGAAGAAGCTGGAAACCGAACGCCCGAAGGCCCAGCCAACGCCTTCGCCAACGCAAACTCCTGTTCCAGCTGAGCCAAGCGCGCCGACTCCAAGCGCGCCAACGGCAGCACCGACTCCAAGTGCGCCGACTGCAGCACCAACGCCAAGCACTGGACCAGTGGAGCAACCCAGCGCTTCCGCATCACCTACCGCGTCACCCACCGAGTCGACGATGCCTTCGGCATCACCGAGCGCCTCGGAGTCTCCAGCCCCGGAGAATCCAACAGAGGAGGTGGAATCCTCCAAGGCGCCTCCATCGGCCGAGCCGACCCTAGCTCCTGAACCGAGCCCGGACTCGGGTATCGAACCGCAGCAGGAGAAAGAAACGGGAAACCCGGACATCTCGGAACATGAGGAGCAAACCGAGCCCACGGCCGGGACAGAGAAGATCATCGGCGTAGCCCAGCCGAAGATCGTGGACATGCAGGCAGAGAAGGACCAGAAGGCTTCACCTGTAGCCAAGGAGCTGGCGCCGGCCAAGCCTGCTGCTCCAGAGAAGAAGGGCGCAAAGAAGCCAGCGGCTGACAAGCCCAAGCCGGCAGTCGCGGACAAGCCGAAGGCGGCTGTTCCGGCGAAGAAGAAGGCGCCAGCACCGGCCAAGCCCAAGCCGGCAGTCCCGGCCAAACCCAAGGCGCCAGTGGCCAAACCCAAGCCGGCAGCTCCGGCCAAGGCGGCTGCGCCTGCAGCGAAGAAGCTTGCGAAGGCGCCGGCCGCAACGGTTCCGCAACCTCAGCCGAAGCCGAAGCCAAAGCTGCAGCCGAAACCAAAGCCTCCAGTTGCGGCGCCGGCCGTGCAGAAAGCCGCCCCGGCAGCGGCCAAGCCGAAGCCGAAGGCCACTGTTCCTGCACCGGCTGAAGCTGCGGCCCCGGCCAAGGTGCCGGTTCCGCCGGCAGGCACCGCGCCTGCTGCCAGCGAGGCCAAGCCGTAGCCCTTGGCTGCCGGCACCCGAAGCTGCTCCCGTCCTTTCGGAGGGGAGCAGCTTCGGCGTTGCGCCATAGGCTGCTCGTGAAACGCTGCACAGCTGGTTAGTCCGGCGCCCGATTATTGATATTCTTGGGAGTTGAGTCCTGTGCGATTTTCCAATGCGCACCACAAGACCTATCGAAAGAAGTGCCCGGCACGTGTTTAATTCACTTTCCGATCGCCTGACAGAAACCTTCAAGAACCTGCGCGGCAAGGGCCGCCTGAGCGAAGCGGATATCGACGGTACCGTACGCGAGATCCGCCGCGCCCTGCTTGACGCCGACGTCGCCGTGCCGGTGGTTCGCGGCTTCGTGGCCCAGGTGAAGGAACGTGCCCTGGGTGCCGAGGTCTCCGAGTCGCTGAACCCGGGCCAGCAGGTCGTCAAGATCGTCAACGAGGAGCTCGTGGGCATCCTGGGCGGCGAAACCCGCCGGCTGAACCTGGCCAAGAACCCTCCGACGGTGATCATGCTCGCCGGCCTGCAGGGTGCCGGCAAGACCACCCTGGCCGGCAAGCTGGCCAAGCACCTGAAGGCCGAAGGCCACACCCCGATGCTGGTGGCCTGCGACCTGCAGCGCCCCAACGCGGTCAAGCAGCTGCAGATCAACGGCGAACGCGCCGGCGTGCCGGTCTACGCACCGCACCCGGGCGTCTCCTCCGAATTCGACACCCCGACCGGCGATCCGGTAGCAGTGGCCCGCGACGGCGTGGCCGAGGCCAAGGCCAAGCTGCACGACATCGTGATTGTCGATACCGCCGGCCGCTTGGGCGTGGACACCGAGATGATGGCCCAGGCAGCGAACATCCGCGCCGCCATCAACCCGGACGAAGTGCTCTTCGTCATCGACGCGATGATCGGCCAGGACGCGGTCAACACCGCCCAGGCCTTCCATGAGGGCGTGGACTTCACCGGCGTGGTCCTGTCCAAGCTGGACGGCGACGCCCGCGGCGGTGCCGCCCTGTCGGTGGCCTCGGTGACCGGCAAGCCGGTCATGTTCGCCTCCACCGGCGAGAACCTGGACGACTTCGAGATCTTCCACCCGGACCGCATGGCGTCGCGCATCCTGGACATGGGCGATGTGCTCACCCTGATCGAGCAGGCCGAGAAGAACTGGGACAAGGGCGAAGCCGAGCGCATGGCGAAGAAGTTCGCCGACCAGGAAGACTTCACCCTGGACGACTTCCTCGCCCAGATGGCCCAGATCAAGAAGATGGGCTCGATGAAGAAGCTGCTGGGCATGATGCCCGGCGCGCAGATCTCCCGCCAGCAGCTCGAGCAGTTCGACGAGCGCCAGATCGACCGCGTGGAGGCCATCGTCCGTTCGATGACCCCGCACGAGCGCGTGGCCCCGAAGATCATCAACGGCTCTCGCCGCGCACGTATCGCCAAGGGCTCGGGCGTCTCGGTCTCCGAGGTCAACCAGATGCTGGAGCGTTTCGGCGAAGCGCAGAAGATGATGAAGAAGATGGCTGCCGGCGGCGGCATCCCGGGCATGCCGGGTGCCGGCAAGGGCGCAGCCCGCAAGGCGAAGGCCAAGGGCAAGGGCAAGAAGCAGAAGTACGGCAACCCGGCCAAGGCCGCGCAGGCCGAGCTGGAAGCCAAGAACAAGAAGGCCGCAGCCCCGAGCGGCGCCGCCTTCGGCGCAGGCGCCAACCAGGACTTCGATCCGTCGAGCCTGAACCTGCCATCCGGCTTCGAGAAGTACCTGGGCAAGAAGTAGGCCCTGATTCCCTGTACCGGGAAGTGACCGCGCCATGGGAACTGGAACCAGTTCCCAAGGCGCGGTTTTCCTTTGCGGACCACAGCGCCACCTATGATTGATAGATAACGACAATCCCACCCGCGAAAGGGGTCCGCCTCCGTGGATTCAACCGAGTTCAACTACCTCAACCTGGAGTTCATCTTCATGGGCGACAAGCCTGATGCGGCGGCGCTGATCCGCACCGCGCTGGCCGACCGGCGCCTGCTGGGATTCATCGGCGGGGCAGTTGAACGCGAGCATTCCACCGAAGTGATGGCCGAGGTGGCCACGGTGAGCGAAGCCCGCGATGCGGTGCTCTACCGCATCGATGCCAAGGGCAAGCTGCGCGAAGGCTCGCGCGTGACCAAGCTGGTCCACGAGCTGAAGAACTCCACCGGTGCCGACTACGTGCTGGTGGACGGGGACGAGATCGACGGGCCCAACCCGGATGAGGAGCTGCTCGGCGACTACGGCACTTCCAGCGAGCTGCTGCACGGTCCGAAGCTCAAGGGCTCCGAGCTGGTGCTCGCGGCAGGCTTCGAGACGAACGAGATCACCGTGTGGGAGACCGGCGCCGGGCTGATGGCCATGCCCAAGGAACCGGTCTATGCCCCGAGCATCGGGCGTTCAAACCGCCCGTACCTGTCCCTGGACCGTACCGGCAATGTCATCACCGCAACCATCGAAGCCAAGGGGCCGCGGCTGGAGCTGTTCGGCTCTTCGATGTCCATGACGGTGGACCTGGAACGCACCGTCATCCTGGAGCCGGAAGCGGGCAGCCCGGCAGCGGTGCGCCTCGAAGAGCTGGATCACCTGCTCCATGGCTGGGACGAGACGGAACTGGAGCTCGTCGAGCAGCTGGTCGAGGATCCTGCCCACCGCGCGGAGGCGCAGCAGCTGGCTCGCGGCAGCAGGGATTTGAAGGATCTCAAGCGCCTGCTGACGCTGCTGGGCTTCGATGCGCGCAGCGTCGACTACCTCACCGGCCGTCCGCTGCCCGAGGAACGCCGGGTGATCACCACCGGCGGCCCGTACAAGACCATCAAGTCGGCCCTGGCAGAGCAGGAGCGCGAAGCCAAGGGCCTGGAACGGCTGCTCTACCGGCACAACTGGAACCCCAAGGCGCTGATCGGTTCAGGCGCAGCGGTGCTGGCATCCGGTGCGGCAGTGCACCTGGTGCTGGCCAAGAGCGAACGCTTCGGGTGGCTGCCCAAGCCGGCGCGCCAGCTGCTGATGCTGGCCTGGTACGCCGACGGCGCCTTCTACCTGGGCAAGGGCCTCGTCGACGTGCTGAAAGCCAAGCGCAGCCGCTAGCCAATCGCAGCAAACCAAAGGCCAGCCCGGCAGGTAGCGAGAATGCTTCCTGCCGGGCTGGCCTTTGCCGCAAAGTCCTAGCCTCGGTCCTTCAGTTCAGGGAAATCGGTATCCCGGTACTCTCCGCTGACGATGGTGCCGGCCGCATGCCGTTCCTCCTCGGCCAGGCGCAGCTCCACGCGGCGGATCTTGCCCGAGATGGTCTTGGGCAGGTTGGTGAATTCCAGCCGGCGGATCCGCTTGTAGGGGGCCAGCTGCTCGCGGCAGAAGCCGAGGATGTCCTTGGCCACCTCGGCGGATGGCTCCAGGTTGCCGGCCAGCACCACGAAGGCCTTGGGCACCGAGAGCTTCAGCGGATCAGGAGAGGGCACCACGGCCGCCTCGGCCACCGCAGGATGCTCCAGCAGCACCGACTCCAGCTCGAACGGGCTGAGCTTGTAGTCGCTGGACTTGAAGATATCATCGGCGCGGCCCACATAGGTCAGCACGCCTTCCTCATCGCGTTCGGCGATATCGCCGGTGTGGTAGACGCCGCCCTGCATCGCTTCGGCAGTCTTCTCCTCATCGGCGAAGTAGCCCTTCATCAAGCCTGCCGGAGCCGGATCGAGGCGCAGGCAGATTTCCCCGATTTCAGCCAGCTGCCCGGTGGTCGGGTTGCGCAGTTCCACCGCGTAGCCCGGCATCGGGCGGCCCATCGCGCCGACCTTCACCTCGGTGCCCGGCGAATTGGCGATCTGCACCGTGGTTTCGGTCTGCCCGTAGCCATCGCGGATCACCTGGCCCCAGGCCTTGCGCACCTGGTCGATGACCTCTGCATTCAACGGCTCGCCGGCGGAGACCAGCTTGCGCGGGGGAGTCTTCAGGGTGCCCAGGTCCGCCTGGATCAAATAGCGCCAGACGGTGGGCGGCGCGCAGAAGCTGGTGACTTTCTCCACCGCCATCTGGTTCATCAGCGCCAGCGGATCAAAGCGCTCGTAGTTGTAGACGAACACCGTCGCCTCGGCGATCCACGGGCCGAAGAAGTTCGACCAGGCGTGCTTGCCCCACCCGGGGGATGCCACATTCAGGTGCACGTCGCCTGGTTCCAGGCCGATCCAGAACATCGTTGCCAGGTGGCCCACCGTGTACGAGGTGTGGGTGTGCTGGACCAGCTTGGCCAGCGAGGTGGTTCCCGAGGTGAAGTAGAGCAGCATGTTCTCATCGGCCAGCGTCGGGGAGTCCAGGCTGAATTCGGCCGGCGCCTCGTGGGACTTGCCGTAGTGCAAGGTGCCTTCGCTGGCCTCGCCGCGCACCTGGACAATCCGGTAGTCCCCGGGGACCGTGTCGAATTTGGCGACCTGGTCATGGCTGGTGATCACCCAGTTCGCGTTGCCGCGCTCGATGCGGTCGGCCAGATCCGCGCTGACCAGCTGCGTGGTCGACGGGATGATCACTGCACCGAGCTTCATGCCCGCCAGCATCACCTCCCACAGGGCCACCTCGTTGCCCAGCATGACGATGATGGTGTCGCCGCGCTGCAGGCCCTCATCCGAGAGCCAGCGGGCCACCTGGGTGGAGCGGCGCGAGAGCTCGGCCCAGCTGTAGCGTGCGGAGCTGCCATCGGGTTCGGTGAGGATCAGTGCCGGTTCATTGGCCCGCGCCGGGTCCTTGGCCACCTGATCGAACCAGTCGTAGGCGAAGTTGAAATCGTTGAATTCCGGCCAGGAGAACTCGGCCCGGGCCCGGTCGTAGTCATCGCGTGCTGCCAGCAGCAGATCGCGTGCTGCCCGGAACTTGCCGGTATTGCTCATCAGAGTCCTTTGCATGATGGGCGCCAGCGCCCAAGAGAATTCTTCGGTCTTCTGGAATCAATATACTTCAGTGCCCAGTTCTGACGAATTGTTGCGACATCATGCGCGGTAAGAGTGTTGAAGTTCGCAAATTCTGCCCAACAAATTCCACTGCAGGCATACATAGTGCCTGAATGCTGTATGCCGGAGAAATGCTCGACCATCTGGTGCCTTGTCCGTCACGGTCGAGGTCCGCCTGCCGCCATGTCGTTTTGGCCAGGTGCTTTCTGGAGCAGAACTCGGGCCGACGGGGTGCCGGCTGCCAATCAATCAGAACTCGAACTCATATTCCGTTGTAGGCGCTTTGAAGTGTAAGGACGATACTTATTTTAGTGGTAAATCGGTGGCAAAGTTGCGTCATCGAGGAAATCTCGGCGAGAAAGGCTAGAAGCCTGCACTCAGGATGACATAGGTATAAGGAAAAGGCCTGCAGATGGGAATCACACCGACGACTGGAGCGGCCCATGCGGAAACTTCTCGCATGGACTTCCGCGAGATTGTGCGGAGGCTGAATGCATCCCTTGGGGCTGCAATGGTTTCCGCGATGGCGGGAGCAAAGGATCCTAAGGCAAGCTACCGCTGGCAAAGGGAGAACGGAACGGTCCCTTCGAATGCGTCCCAGACTCGTATTATGCTGGCTCACCGTGCTTGGAAGATGGTCTCGGATGTTGATGGAGAACAGGTGGCTCGCCAATGGTTCCTTGGAGCTAATCCCTGGCTTGACGAAATTTCACCTGTCGAAGCGATCCGCCAAGATCGGTTCAAGGCTGTGATTGATGCAGCCGAGGCGATGTCCTCAGGGGGATGCAACGGCTAATGAACGGTACATTGGAAGAAGTGGATGGCCGGCCAAGCATAGCGCGTGAACCGTTGGCTGGCTTTCGCATCGCAGCTGAAAGCTACGGTGCACTTAATCCCCCGGAACGGGGTTACTTCTTCCCCGACGAAGTCGGCGTGTGGAACAGGTTTGACACCACTGGGCGCACTCTCTAGGCGGCATCTACGCGCCAAGGCGCTTTTACTGAATGCCTCTACGGATACCGGCTAGACCATAAAGCGCGGACCGCTATCGACTTCATGGCAGAACAGTTCGGCATCAGCCAGGAGGAAGCCCACGCCCTCTACATCGAGGAACAGCAACGGCTTGGACACGATGAACTCGGAACGTTCCCCAAAAACTGGTGCGAAGGACGTCGACTCTACGAACTGGCCAGCAAAGAAGACCTCGTCTGGTTTGACCTAAGCTCAGCGCATTCGCTGGAATATATCGACCGGAACTTTGGCCCCGAAATCTCCAAATCCTGTGATGTGAACGCCGTTGACCTATTCCACCTGTTCGGGGCAAATCGCAAGCTGACCACTTTGATTTCCACGAGCCTACGCAACCTGAGGCTTCACGATGGCAGTTTCGCTGACGGAATCCGCTTCACATCCCGGCATGGCGTCGGCATGTGTTGGGCCTTGTGGATGAGACGTACCGACGACGGGCTCGACAACGATCTGGTCGTCGCCACTGAAGGCCAGCAGATACTTGCGGATGATCCAGATCTGCTAAACGTCTCTCAACGGTTCAATTTCCGCGTTGGCTAATTGTTGTGACAGGCGCCTCCGCTTCACTGCCTAAGTCAGTCTGTGCAAGATCGGCCCTTGTCGAATCTTTGGTTTCTTGTTGCGTTGTGCCACTACCTCTGAGAACCGTGGAACTGGACTCGCCGATGCCGATGGTCTAGCGTCTGGACTATGCCAAAGGACGAGACACCAGCCAAGCAGCAGAACCCCCTCTTGGTCCTGGGGAAAATCAGCGCCATCCTCGATTCCTTTTCACTGCGCCAGCCGGTGATGTCCTTGGCTGATATCCGCGAGGCAACGAATCTGCCGGCCTCGACGGTGCAGCGGCTGGTCGCGAATCTGGTGGGGCAAGGCTTTTTGGACCGCGAGGATGACGGCTACCGCATAGGAATGAAGATGGCCTACTGGGCCGCGCCAGCCACCCGCGGCCGTGAAGTGCTGGATGTCATCATCCCGTCCTTGCGCGAGCTGCGCGACTTCACCGGGGAAACAGCCTGCCTGTTCCGTGCAGAGCAGCACTACCGAGTGTGTGTCGGCATCGCCGAAACACGCCATGCGCTGCGCCGGGAAATGCACCTGGGCGAGCTCGCACCGTTGCATGCCGGATCTGCCGGACGCGTGCTGCTGGCCTGGAAGCCCGAGCTGATGCAGCGGCTGCAGGATACGCGATTGGAACCGCTGACCGATGCGACGATTACCGGCATGGCCAGCCTGGAGCAAGCGGTTGCGCAGACTCGTGCCGATGGTTTCGCTATCACCACCGGCGAACGCGAAAACGGGGCATCGGGGCTGTCCGCGCCGGTGTTCGATTCCGCGGCCGGCCTGGTGGCGGCAGTGACCATCAGCGGACCCACCATGCGCATGCCGCGCGAACAGTGCGAGAGCTGGATCGAGCCGCTGCTGGATACCGCTGAGCGGATGACACGGCTGATCGGCGGGCGCTTCCCCGGCGAAACCCACCGGCCCGCCGTGTAGCGCCGCACGTTTAGCGGCACGCAGCCTGGTGGGCAGTCTGGAACTAGAGGCTGTTGGAGCAATCTGGTGCTTGATCCGAGGAGATCACCCAGTCGAAGGCAGCCGCCTTGGAACGCGCTCCCTGGGCCGACTTTGAACGATTCGGCTCGCCCAATTCCTGCAGCAGGGATTCGGAGAGTTCGACGAACCCGGCAAAGCTCTGCGGGGTGAGCCATGATGGCCGCGTGGCAAACAGGATGTCTTCGCTGGAGGTATTCCCGCTGGCTCCGGGAGCGAAGGGGCATCCGCCCAATCCGCCTAGCGCGCCATCAACCAGGCTGGCTCCTGCCGAGATCGCAGCCAGGGTATTGGCAACACCCAGCCCCCAGGTGTCGTGCCCGTGGAAGACGATGCGCCGCTGCGGGGATTCGTCGCGGACCTTGGAAATCAGCGCCGCAACCTGTGCGGGCACTGCCTGGCCCAGGGTGTCGCAGATGACGATATCGCAGGTGCCCTCGGCCCGGGCATCATTGGCGATCTCCAGCACCCGTTCGGGCGGGACCTGCCCTTCGAAGGGGCAGGTGAATGAGGTGGCCAGGCATAGCTGGATCCGTCCGCCGGCTTCACGGGCGTAGTGCACGGCTTCTGGCAGGGCATCGAGACTCGCCTCGGTGCTGCGCCCGATATTCGCCTTGTTGTGCGCATCGGATACGGAAAGGCAGTACTGGAAGTTGCGGATGCCTGCCTTGGCCGCCTTGGCTACATGGCCGGGGGTGGCCACCCAGATCCAGCAGCGTTCCAGTTCCTCGGGGCGCAGGCCTTCAGCGACGTCGAGGGTGTTGGCCATGGGCGGCACCAGGTCGGCGCGGGCCATCGATCCCAGCTCGATTTCCTCGACGCCGAGCCGGATCAGCTCGCGCACGGTGCGGATCTTCTCTTCTGTGCTCAACAGCTTGCCGGTCAGTTGCAGTCCGTCTCGCAGCGTGACATCCCGCAACGCGGCGGCAGGGGTGAATGCGTAGCTCACGCCATATTCCTTTCTCCGGCCGAGGCCTGCGCGATTTGCGCATCGGTCATTCCCAATAGTCCTGCGAGTACTTGGGCGGTGTGCTCTCCAAGATCCGGGCCCAGGTTCCTGATGGGCAGCGAGGCACCGCCCATGACCGGGACGATGCCGGGGAAACCGACATTATGCAAGGTCTCTTCCCCGGTGGAGACATCGAGGTGCTGGATCATCTTCCGGGCGCTGTACTGCGGCTCGCTGGCAATGTCCTGTGCGGTGTAGATCGGGCCTGCGGGAACTTCGGCCGCATCGAGGATGGCCAGGGCCGCGCGCGAGTCGAGGCTTGCCGCCCATTGGCCGATGGCGGCATCCAGCATCTCCCTGGCTTCCCAGCGCTGGGCATTGCTCTGCAGGTGCGGATCGGTGCCGAGTTCCGGCCTGCCGATCGCTTCCATGTAGCGGCGGAAGATCCCGTCGCCATTGCCGGCCACGACAATGCTCGCCCCGTCGGCGCAGATGTACGCATTGGAAGGGGCAATGCCTTCCATGCGCCCGCCGGTGCGGCTCCGGGTTTCGCCGTAGGCGCCGTGGTCAGGGATCAGCGATTCCATCATGGAGAACATGGCCTCGTGCAGCGCCACGTCGATCACCCGATGATCCAGCCCGAGACTTGCTTTGCCGCCGCGCGCTTGTTCCCGCTGGAACAGCGCCATCACCGCACCGAAGGCGGCGTACAGTCCGGCAATGGAATCGCCAATTGATACGCCAACGCGCACCGGTGCGCGGTCCGGATCGCCCACCAGGTTGCGGAAGCCGCTGAAGGCTTCGGCCACGGCGGCGAAGCCGGGGCGTTCTGCTAGGGGGCCGGTTTGGCCGAAGGCCGAGATGCGGGTGATCACCAGATCGGGATTCGCAGCGCTGAGCTCTTCGGGACCTAGTCCCCATTTTTCCAGCGTGCCCGGGCGGAAGTTCTCCAGCAGCACATCGCAGTGCTTGACCAGATCCAGGACGGCGGCCCGGCCGGCGTCGCTGCGCAGGTCCAGGACGATGGACTTCTTGTTGCGGTTGATAGTCCTGTAGAGCATCGAGACACTGCCCTTTTTCAGCCGCCAGTTGCGCAGCTCGTCTCCGGTGCCGGGACGCTCCACCTTGATCACCTCCGCGCCGAAGTCGGCAAGGAGCCGGCCCGCAGTGGGTGCGGCAATGTAGTTGCCCAATTCGAGAACGCGGACACCCTCCAATGGGGTGATGTGCTCTGGCATGCGCTGTCCTTCCTGTGCTGTGGCGCTAGATGAAGATGTTGAGGATCATGACCATGCCAAGGGCCACGATAGAGGCTACCGACACGCCCACGCTGACGGTCTTCAGGGCGCCGCGGACGGTCTGCCCGAACAGTGACTGCAGCAGCCAGAATGTGTTCGAGGTGACATGGACCATGAACAACGCTCCGGAACCTGCCGCCAATGCGATGAGCACCGGGTCGATGCCCAGGCTCGGGGCGATCGGGGCCAGCAGGCTGGCAGCCGTGATTCCGGACAGGGTCACCGAGCCTACCGCGATGTGCAGCAGAGCGGCGATGCCCCACACGACCACCAGCGGGGCGACGGTGCTGGCGGAGAAGAACTGGCCCATGATGTCTCCCAGCCCGGCCGTGGAAACAGTGGCCGCCAAGGAGCCGCCGACACCGGTGAGCAGCAGGATCTGCCCGCTTTCCTTGAAGCCGTTGGACACGCCGCGGTCAATAGCCTTCTGGCCGACGGTGAAGCGCGCGACGGTGATCGTGCCGACCAGGCCGATGAGCAGCGCGACGACCGGATTGCCGACCAGCTGAATCCAGCTGGCTTCGTAGCCGAGGATTTCGGCCAGCGCGCCGCCGGCAATGAGCAGTAGGGAAGCGAGCAGCGGCAGGAAGAGCAGGAACAGGTGGGTTTCGCGCCGTTGCGCGGTCTGCACTGTGGTGGCAGCGGAAGCAGTTCCGGCTGCGCCGGTCCCTGCCTGCACCTCGCCGGATCCTCCGGCGTTGTTCGTCGTGCCTGCTCCCTGGTGTGGCTCATCGGCGGCGAGCAGCTGCTCGTCGCTCTGCGCTTTCCAGAAACCGCGGTCGAAGAAGAAGGTCATGATGGCGACGGAAATCAGCACCGTCGGCAAGACGACCAGCAGGCCGAAAATCAGCATCTTGCCGAGCGGAACTTCGAGCATGCCGGCCAGGGCGACAGCGCCCACGCCGGGGACCATGAGCACGATGCCGACCTCGCCGGCGATGGCCATAGCGGTGGCGATGCGAGCGGTACCGTGCTTGCCGATCTTCGGCGCCATGCGCCGGGCCAAGGGGGCCGCGATGACCAGCAGCACGTCAAGGAAGATGGTCTGCAGCGCGGTGCTGACGGCCAAGGCCATGGAATACGGCAGCCGCTTGGGGCCAAAGGTATTGAGCAGGTGTTCCACCAGGCGGCGGATGGCTCCGGTCTCATTGAGGATGGAGCCCATCAGCACGCCGAAAGCTACCAGGAGCCCGACTTCGACCATGATGTCGCCGAAACCCTGGGTGATGGTCTCGATGGTCTTGGTGGCCCCCAGGCCGGTGGAAAGACCCAGATACAGCGAGCCGATGACCAGGGCAATGACGGGGTTGACCTTGAATCTGACGATAAGCAGCACGGCGGCAAGCACTGCGACCGCGGTATTTATCAGAATCGCGATATCGGACATCTTGGATCCGTTCATGAGGAATCAGGGGAGGGGTGTGACCGAAGCCACGGCATGAAAACCCATAGTATGAGTCTTGGCTCACAATGTAAACCGGTAGCTTCTTAAGCTAGAAACCTCTGGAAATAAACCCTGGACGTGCGCATCGTGAAACAGGTACGTAGCGCTTCCCCGCGAGCTTCATCCGCGGCGAGATGCGCCCGGAGCGACTCAGGATGGGCGGCAAAGAAAAAACCAGGGCGCCTGCCGAACCCATCTCCGGAAAGCGCCCTGGTGCCAGAAGTGATTACCCCTTGAGCTTCGGGAAGTCGGTATCCCGGTATTCGGTGCCAGCTGGGGTATCGCCGGTGTGCCGCCGTTCTTCTGCCTGGCGCAGTTCCACGCGGCGGATCTTGCCCGAGATCGTCTTGGGCAGATCGGCGAATTCCAGCCGGCGGATGCGCTTGAAGGCCGAGAGGTGCTCGCGGCAGTAGGCGAGGATCGATTCGGCCAATTCCGGGCCCGGCTCATGCCCGCCGGAGGCGACGATGTAGGCCTTGGGCACGGTCAGCCGCAGCTCATCGGGTGCCGGCACCACCGCCGCTTCGGCCACGCCGGGGTGCTCGATCAGCACCGATTCCAGCTCGAAGGGGCTGATCTTGTAGTCGCTGGACTTGAACACATCATCGGCACGCCCGACGTAGGTCAGCACGCCGCGCTCGTCCCGCTCGGCGATATCCCCGGTGTGGTACACGCCGTCCCGGAAGACCTCATTGGTCTTCTCCTCGTTCTCGAAGTAGCCCTTCATCAGGCCCAGCGGACGCGGGGTGGTGACCAGGCAGATTTCTCCCACTTCGCCTTCCTCGCCGGTGGCCGGATCGCGCAGCACCACCTCGTAGCCGGGCATCGGCCGGCCCATCGCGCCGATGGTGATCGGCTCGCCTGGCGGATTCGCGATCTGCACCGTGGTCTCGGTCTGCCCGAACCCGTCGCGGATCACCTGGCCCCAGGCCTTGTTGACCTGGTCGATGACTTCGGCATTGAGCGGCTCGCCAGCGGAGACCAGTTTCTGCGGGGGATTGGCCAGCGCGCCCAAATCGGCTTGGATAAGCAGGCGCCACACGGTGGGCGGCGCGCAGAAGCTGGTCACCTTTTCGGCGTCCATCTGGTTCATCAGCGCGATCGGGTCAAAGCGGTCATAGTTATAGAGGAAAACAGTCGCCTCGGCGATCCATGGCGCAAACAGGTTGGACCACGCATGTTTTGCCCAGCCCGGCGAAGCGACATTCAGGTGCACATCACCAGGTTCCAGGCCGATCCAGAACATGGTGCTCAAGTGGCCCACCGGGTAGGACGTATGGGTGTGCTCAACCAGCTTGGCCTTGGATGTGGTGCCAGAGGTGAAGTAGCGCAAGAGCGTTTCATCGGCGCGCGTGGGGGAATCGAGCTGGAAACTGGCCTCGGCCTGGTGGGACTTCGCGTAGTCGAGATTTTCTTCTGGCACGCTGCCGCCGATCTGGATCAGCGTGTAGTCCCCGGGCACGGTGTCGAACTTCTGGATCTCGGCCTCGTTGGTGATCACCCATTGGATGCGGCCGCGATCGATCCGGTCGGCCAGGTCCGTGGGCGTCAGCTGCGTGGTGCACGGGATCAGGATGGCGCCGAGCTTGATTCCGGCGAGCATCGACTCCCAGAGCTCAACCTGGTTGCCGAGCATGATGGCAATGGAGTCCGAGCGGTTCACGCCCTGGTCGGCGAGCCAGCGGGCCACTTGGGTGGAGCGCTCGGAGAGCTCGGCCCAGGTGCGCCTGATGGAGCTGCCGTCTCGTTCGGTGATGATCAGCGCCGGCTGATCCGCCCGCTGCGGATCCTTGGCAACCCGGTCAAACCAGTCAAAGCCGAAATTGAACTCACTGAACTGAGGCCAGCTGAACTCGGCCCGTGCCTTCCGGTAATCGTTGCGCAATTCCAGGAGCCGATCTCGGGCAGCTCTGAATTCATCGGTAACGCTCACAACTAACCTTCCCTCGCGTGGACAATGGCGCCCCGTCGATAGAGTGAGGCGGATCACTGGCCAATATACTTGGAAGTCCAAGGGTTTGAAAGCGTTGTTGCCGACCGAAGCCTTGAATCACCTGAGGCTGGGGGTATTTAATTAGTGCATGAGCCAGCAGCCCAAGGTGCTTGTCTGTGGTCCATCCAGCTGGAATCAGCTGGTTGAGCTTGACCACCTGCCCGAACCCCGCCCCCAGCAACTCCTCGCGAACAGCGCATGGCGTACCGTCGGTGGCATTTCTGCGGGCAAGGCACTGCACTTGAGTTCGCTGGATGTCGCCACCGAGCTCTTTACCCAGGTAGGCGACGATGAATCCGGGCGTGCGCTGCGGCGTGCGCTCTTGGGCGCTGGCATCAACCTGCAGGTGGTGCCCAGCGCGAGCACCGAGCAGCACGTTAACCTCATGGCTGGCGGCCAGCGGGTCTCGGTCTATCTTGCCACGCCGTCCACTCCCGCGGATGCGGATGTCGAAGCCGTTTGCGCCGCGGTGCGCGAAGCCGATCTGGCGGTGATTGATCTGAGCGAGTTGGGGTTGCGGGTCATTGAGCGATTGCGTGGGCCGGCCGTGCCGCTGTGGGTCGACCTGCATGACTTTGATGGCTTTACCTCGTTCCATCAGCCATTCCTGGGCGCGGCTTCTGTGGTTTTCATGAACGATGATGCCACCAGTGACCCGTGGGAGCTGCTGGCCGGTTGCCTGCGCCGCGGCCCCGTTCTGGGCATTTGCACGCTGGGGGAGCAGGGCGCGGTGGCCATGGATCGCCAGGGCCGGCGTTGGGAAGTGGCCGCGCCAAAGGTCGAGGTGGTCGATACCAATGGTGCCGGAGATGCCTTCATGGCGGGATTCTTGGCGGCCCGGCTGCGCGGCGCGCCAGTGCAGGCGTCGATGGAGGCGGCTGCCAGCAGTGCGGCGGCAGCGCTATCGAGCAGGCATCTGCACCCGAAGCTCGCCCAGTTGCCAGCCTAGCGGAGCGGTGCACCCGATGCGTTCAATGGCGTGATCACCGGAACACCAGAATGTACTTGAAGCATCAAGTAAATTGGAGTAGGGTGATAGCCAACAGGAAGTCCTGATCGGAAAGAAGGCGCGGGAGATGACCATGCTCAAAGAAGACAAGCTCGCCGCAACCACCCACATGAACGCCGTGCAACTGAAGGTCGGCGACATGAAGGTCGTGAGCGAGTACTACCAGCAGGCATTGGGACTGGCTGTTTTGGATGAAACCGCGGAAGGCACCCGCCTGGGCCGCGGCACCCAGGAACTGGTCAACCTGCAGAACGCGCCGGGCCTGCAGCTGCCGTCGCGCAACGAAGCGGGGCTCTTCCATACCGCGCTGCTCTTCGACACCAAGGCCGATCTGGCAGCCACCGTGCTCTCGGCGGCCCAGTTCGACCAGAGCCGCTTCGTGGGCAGCTCGGACCACCTGGTCTCCGAGGCCTTCTACTTCACCGACCCGGAAGGCAACGGCATCGAGCTGTACTGGGACCGTCCGCGCGATACCTGGAGCTGGAGCGGCGGCGAGGTAGCCATGGATACCATCTACCTGGATCCGAACAAGTTCCTCAATGAGCACCTGAATGAGCAGGCCATCACGGGACAGCGCCAGGCCGCCGCCGATATCGGGCACGTGCACCTGCAGGTTGGCGACGTCGCCACCGCCCGCCAGTTCTACGTCAACACCCTGGGCTTCGACGAGACTGCCACGCTGGGCAACCAGGCGCTGTTCGTCTCCGCTGGTGGATACCACCACCACATGGCGATGAATGTATGGAACTCGCGCGGCGCCGGACCGCGCAAGGACACCCTGGGCCTGGGCGAGGTGCTGATCAACGTCCCGACCGAAGACGAGGTGGGCAAGCTGGCCGAACGGCTGGCCTTCGCCAAGGTGGAGAACCACCACACCGGCGCCGAGCTGCGTTTCAAGGACCCATGGAACAACGAGCTGCGCGTGGCAGTGGGCTGATCCAGACTCTGGCCCGACAGCTTAATTGCCCCGGGCGCCCGCCAATTCGGCGAGCGCCCGGGGCATTCCCATGTTCAGTTGCTTGCGGACTGCAGGGACTCCAGGTGTTCGGCGATATGCCGGGCGGTCAGCGGCTGGGTTTCTAAGGGCTTCAGCGTGCCGGCCGCTGCCCGTTCAAGCACCTGCTCGGCAAAGGCCGCAGGGTCCGACACCTGCAGCGGCGTGAGATCCTCCGGGGCGTACCGCCACCATTGGGAGGCCTTCAGCGCTTCGGTGGTCTGGGCATCAAAGCGGTCGCGGATCTTCTTCGCCGGCAGCCCGCCCACCACGGTGAATGGCGCCACGTCCTTGGTGATCACCGAATTCGAGGCGATGGCCGCTCCATCGCCAATCGATACCCCATGGCCCAGGGTGACCTTCTCGCCGATCCACACATCGTTGCCGATGGTGATCTTCCCCGGCGTGTAGCTGTACTTTGTCGTGCCCAGTTCCACGCCGCGATCGGCGCAGTAGGTCTGCATCAGCAGCCGCTGGTTGTAGAACACCGGGCTGGTCGAAGCCCACTCCAAAGGGTGCTTGGCACCCATGACCGACAGGCCCTTGGCGATCGAGGTGAAGCGTCCGACGCTGATGGCCTTGTTGAGCTTCGAATGCGTATAGGAGAACGCTCCCATGCGCGGCAGTGCTGTTCCGCTGGTGCCCCAGAAGGTGGTGTAGGGATCCAAGGCGAGGTCTTCCTCGTAGCTGACCCAGGCACCGGGGTTGTAGGTGCTTCCGGTGTCCTCGAAATCCTTCATGCCAGGAACCGTCATGAGGATCCGGTGGCTCTTGAGCAGCGGCCGCAGCTGGGACATCTTGATTCGCATGCGATCGAGTTTATCGAAGCGGGCTTGGAGAATTGTCCATGGGCGCGGAGCACGCGCTGGATGCCGGCTACTGCTCGGGGCGGAAGGAGAGGTTCTTCTGCGTCGTGAAGTAGGGCAGGATCATCGATTCGGGCAGGCCCAGGCGCTTGTCTTCAACATCCTTGCCCACCCGCAGGCGCAGGTTCACGTCCACTGCCGTGTCCTGCTCCGGGATCTCGCCCAGCAGCTGGGGATCCACATCGAAGAAGACCAGTTCTCCCTCCACGCCGGTGCTGGGCACCGAGGCGAGCTCTTCCTTGCTGCCGCGGTTGACGAAGACCAGCTCGAAAACGGCATCGGCGGGCAGGGCATCGAGGTCCGCATGATGCTCTACCTTCACCTGCAGTCCCTGGCCCTCGGGGAATTCCACGCCGCGCAGCCGCGCATCGAAATGCGGGACGTCGCTGGTTGCGGCCTTCTTCTTGAACAGCTTGGCGATGGACACGGTTTCCTCCCAGAGCGAGACGAGATCGCGAGACTGGTACTCGCGGGCAAAAGTGCGGGCTTGCTGCGACATCCTCGCGGCCAGCGCGGGGTCATCCATGAGCTGCTCGACGCGGTCCGCCATCAGCTGGATGTCCCCATGGGGGACCAGGAAGCCGTTGCTCCCATCGGTGATGCTGTCGGCGGGGCCGAAGTTGATGTCGAAGGACACCGGAATGCATCCCTGCGCCTGGGCTTCGAGGATCACCAGGGCCTGGCCCTCGTTGGTCGAGGTGAACAGCTGGGCCAGGCAGGAGGCGAAGCGGCGGGGGAGCTGATCGGAGAAGCCGTGGAAGACCACCTGCTCGCCCAAGCCCAGCTCGGCGGCCCGCACTTCCAGCGCGTCGCGCTCGCTGCCCTCGCCCACGATGTGCAAGGTGGGATGCTTGCCGCGGCGCGACAGCTCATGGACGGCATCCAGTGCGGCGGCCACATTCTTGTTGGGGGTCAGCGAACCGGCGACGATCAAATCCGTGGCGCCGCGCTCCGGTTCTGGCGGCTGGAGAACCGAAGGCTTCAGCGGATTGGGAATCACGAATGCCGAGTCCGGATTCCCGAAGCGCTCGACATAGGCCTGGCGCTGCGCGCGGGTCAGGAAGACGAACGCATCCCAGTTGGCGCGTTCCTCGATGATCGGGCCGTGGCCCTTGGAAAGCTTGCCGGTGGCCAAATCCTGCCCCTTGGCCACATGAATGCTGTGGAAGGCGAACACCTTGGGCACATGCACGGTTTTCCAGGAGGCGAGCATGGCCGCGGTGAATTTGCTGTCGATGACCACCAGGGAGTTCGGGTGGTCGACGATCTGCGAAAGCCAATAGCGGTAGAACGATGCAGCGCTGTTGAAACGCGCCACCAGCATTCCGGTGCGGTCGAATGCCTCGACGACGCGGCGGTGCTTGCCGTCGTGGAACTTCGTATCGGTCAGGAAGACCGTGCCGTCGTTGCGGAAGTAGGCGGTCTGCCTGACCTCGCCCTCCGGACCGGCCACGCTGTGCTCGCAGAACAGGCCGGTCCCGCCGGGATGGCGAACGGAATCACTGAGGGTGAAGTCCTGGTGCGCGGGTTCCGCTTTCCTGTCCGGGATGCGCTCCTGCGGCTGCAGGTCATGCTCCGCCAGGTAGAGATAGGGGTTGAGCACCTTGACCTTCGGCGAGAGCTTGCCGCGTTCCACGAGCTCTTCGGCGATCTGCGGAATCTGCGCATTCGGGGCGAAGGTGATCACAGCGGCCGAGCCATGGCGCTCGGCGAAAGCCGCCGCGCGCTGGGTGCAGACGGTGGTCATCCCGCCGAATTCGCGCTCCAGCTTCCACGTCACCATATAGGCGTCCACATGCTGTTCCTTGAATACCACGGTGAAGGATCCTTAGGTTGACCACAGGAAAGTTAATTTCACACGAGGATAGGCAGTACCCCGCGCCAGATTTCAGCCTACGCGGTGAAGCTAGGCGGGCGCTGGGAATGCGCCGTTGTGCCGGTCACACCGCGTCATCTGCCCATCCGCCAAGGTGCTCGCCGGATGCGCTGGAATCATGGGAAGAATCGCCCAGTTGGCAGTATCCCTTGCCCTTCTGGGCGAAACTTCCTATGGTCGTGGTCATGGGGTACTCTCCCCGCATTTGTTGGAGGCGCAGTGCGTCTCCGGTAAAGGACGGCACGTCATGTCGAGCAAATCCCCGCGCAAGGGCGAAGCGAAAAAACCAGGCAAGAGCATCAAGGAGAAGCGCGCTGAGAAGCGGCTGAAGCACGCGGAGAGCGCTGTCGATCCGGTGCGCAAGGCCGCCAGATAACCACTGATTGAGCGCGGCACCTTTCGGGGCCGCTAGTTAACAGCATCGAGTCCCTGCCTACGGCGAATGACGCCGGGCAGGGACTCGATGCTCTTTAATGGTTGGAGCTGCTCGCGGCCGCTATGGCAGCTGCGGGTCGACCTCGAAGTGCTCGGCCACCTGGGTGATGACCTCACCGGCGCCCTGCAGCGAAACCGAGGAGAGGAAGATCGAGTCGTCAACCGGCACGACCTCGCCCTCCAGCTTCTCCCACAGCGGGTTGGAGGTGAACTTCTTCTCCTCGGCGCGCGATGCGTCACCCTCGGCACCTTCCGGCGCCCAGGTGGACTGGAAGATCACTTCGGCGTCGGCCTTCAGGATTTCTTCCGGCGAGAGCGGAACAAAAATCGATTCGGTGGTGTCCGGCGCGTCCTTCGGGCGCGGGATGCCCATGTCGACCATGATCTCGCCGATGAACGAATCGGTGGCGTACAGGCGGGCGGTGTCCTCGCCGGCGAAGCGCACCAGCGAATAGGTGGTTTCCGGCTTCTTCGCCAGGATTTCCTTGCCCACCGCGGCGGCACGGGCCTCGTAGTCGGCGACGGCCTGCTCGGCCTGCTCCTTCTTGCCCAGGGCCTCGCCCAGCAGCACCACATTCTCCTTCCAGGTCGGACCGGTGGACTCGGAGAAGATGGTCGGGGCGATCTTGTTCAGCTGGTCGTACATGGCGCCCTGGCGCACGTCGGCGGAGATGATCACATCCGGCGCGGTGGCCAGCAGCTTCTCCAAATCCGGTTCGGCGATGGTGCCGACGTTCACTGCCTCATCGGTCAAATCCGAGATGTCGCCGAGGTACTCCGGGAAGGGATTGTCGCCCTGGCGGTACTCGGTGTAGGCCACCAGCTCGGCGCCCAGCAGCATGGTTGCATCCACATAGGAAGGATCCAGCGCGGCCACGCGCAGCGGGCGCTGCGCCAATTCGGTGGTGCCGCGGAAATGCTTGATGCTCGCCGGGAAGCTGGCATCGGCCTGCGCGGTGGCGGCGGTTTCAGCAGGTTCGGTGCTCGGCGCCGAGCTTGCGCAGGAGGACAGGGCCAGCGAGGCCGCCGCCAAGGCCGCGGCCAGTGCGAGGATGCGGGGAGTATGCATGCGAGTGCTTTCCGTGAAGACGATTTACTAAATGACGCATGATGTATTTTTGCCAGCCCTATTTAGGTAAGGGTAAGCTCAATGCGCGAGATGAACAGTAGCACGATTCCGGCCGCACCGGTCAACATCCTGCGACATAATCGATCGCAACCCCCGTTCGCACCCGCCGCGCACCTCGCGGCCCGAGAAAGGCCACCGACCATCAACCGCACCACACCGCGCATCAGCTCACTGCTGGTCCTGGCCGCCGCGGTGGGCGCCGCTATCGGGCTCAGCCTGTGGATCGGCAGCACCACCTCCAGCTTCGCCGAGCTGCGCCACGCACTGCTGGCACCCGACGGGCAAGTCAGCGACATCGCCATCCGGGAGATCCGCTGGCCGCGCACCGTCACCGCACTGGCCGCCGGCGCCGCCTTGGGCATGGCCGGCACGCTGATCCAGGGGCACACCCGCAACCCGATCGCCGAACCCGGCCTGCTGGGCATCAACCAGGGCGCGGCGTTGGCCATCGTCTCGGTGGCCGCCTTCACTGGCCCGCAGCCGGCATGGACCCAGGCGCTGCTGGCGCTGGGCGGGGCGCTGCTCGCGGCCCTGGTGGTCTTCGGCATCGGGCGCATCGACGGGCGCGGCGGATCGCCGATCACCCTGCTGCTGGTCGGTGCCGCGGTCACCTCGCTGTGCGCCGGGGTGGTCTCGGCGATCGTGCTGCTCAGCGAGGCCGCGCTGGAAACCCTGCGCTTCTGGCAGGTCGGCTCCGTGGTCCAGGGCTACGAGTCCTTCCTGTCGCTGTGGCCGCTGCTGATCGCCGGCACCGTGCTGGCGCTGGCCAATGCCCGCGGGCTGAACGCGCTGACCCTGGGCGAGGATTCGGCACGCGGCCTCGGGATCACCGCCCTGCACGCCCGCGGCCTGGGATTGGCCGCGATCGTGGCGCTGTCCGGGCTGGCGGTCACCCTGGCCGGGCCGATCGCCTTCCTCGGCCTGCTGGTGCCGCACATTGCCCGGCGCATCTTCGGCGCCGACTACCGCTGGGTGATCCCCGGCTCCGCGCTGTGCGGGGCGCTGATGCTGTGCGTGGCCGATGTGCTCGGCCGGATGCTCGCGCGGCCCGGGGAACTGCCGGTGGGCGTGGTCATCGCGCTGCTCGGCGCACCCTTCTTCATCTACGTGGCCCGCCGGCGCAAGGCGGTGGCCGTATGAGCACCCGGGCGATTCCCAAGCCGGCCCAGGTGCTGCGCGCCCGGCGCGCGGCGGCTACCGGGCTGCTGCTGCTGGCCGTGGCCTTCGCCGCCTTCTGCCTGCACCTGGCCATCGGCGGCACCCCGATCGCCATCGGCGATGTGCTGGCCACGCTCTTCGGCGCGGCCCCGGATGCGCGCACCGAACTGGCGATCACCGAATTCCGCCTGCCGCGCAGCGTGGCCGCGGTGCTGGCCGGAGCCGGGTTCGGCGTGGCCGGGGCGCTGACCCAGAACGTGGCGCGCAACCCGCTGGCCAGCCCCGACATCCTCGGGGTGACCAACGGCGCGGCCCTGGGCGCGGTCTGCGTGCTGGCGATCAGCGCGCACACCGCCGGCCGATCCGAACTGCTGGTGCTCTACGGGCTGCCGATCGCCGCCACCGTCGGCGGACTGCTGGTCTCCGCACTGGTTTTCGCGCTGGTCTGGCGCAGTTCGCTGGAAAGCAACCGGCTGGTGCTGGTCGGCCTGGGGTTCTCCGGGCTGTGCGCGGCGCTGACCTCCTGGATGCTCACCCTGGGCGAGATCTACAACGCGCAGCAGGCGCTGACCTGGCTGGCCGGGACGATCAACGCGATCTCCTGGGCCGACCTCGCCATCGCCCCGGCGGTAATCGTGCTGGGACTGGTGGCCGCGGCGCTGCTGCGCAACCAGCGCGAGGTGCTGGCCCTGGATTCGGACACCTCCCGCGCCCTGGGCATGCACCTGGGCCGCGACCGGGTGCTGATGCTAGGGATCGCCTCGCTGCTGGCGATCGCCGCGACGGTGATCGCCGGGCCATTGGCCTTCGTCGCGCTGGCCAGCGGGCACGCCGCCCGGCTGGTGGCCCGCGGCACCATCCCGCCGGTGCCGCATGCGGCACTGATCGGGGCGATCTTCGTGCTGCTGGCCGACCTGCTCGCGGCCCGCGCCTTCCCGGTGATCCTGCCCGCCGGGGTGGCCACCGCGGTGATTGGCGCCCCGTACCTGATCTTCCTGGTGATCCGCCAGTCCAAGGTCCGCCAGCGCGGATAACCGCTTATCCACATTTCGCGGCATCGGCCCGGCCAGCGCAATGGGCCGGGGCGATGATCGGTGCATGGGAATTCACCAGCTAGCCGCAGCGACGCAGATCCTGCGCGAAGCCATCACCGGGGCCCTGCCGCGCCAAGCGGCCGGCGTGCTCCTGGAGCTGATGGCGTCCTGCCTCGCGCTGCTGGCCAAGCTTTCTGAAGCCCTGCGCGAGAGCGATGACCCGCGGGTGGCGGCCGCCCATGCCCGGCTGGTTGAACTGCTCTACCGCTACACCCTGCGCGAGCAGCTGCGCAGCGCCATCCACCTCGAATCAACCGGCGCCCACCTGCTGGAAGACGATGAGCTGGCGGCCGTCGCGGATTCAACAGTCAATTTGGCCCGGCCAGCCCGCCAGCATTCGGGACGCGCCCACTACCAGAACACCGGCGACTTCCTGGCCGGGTGGCTGGGAATCAACGCCCACGAAGGGCAGCATCGGGTCAGCGACGCCCACCTGCTCATCGCCCGCCGGCTGATGGATGGCAGCACCGCCGCACCGCGCTTCGCCCAGCTGGCCAAGCTCTACGCCGAGGCTCCTGCATTGGATCCGCGGATGGTGGCCCGCGCGGCCCGTGCCCTGGACAAGTTCGAGCCGGCAGACACCAGCTTCCAGGGCCAGCCGCTGCAACCCACCGCCTGCAATGCCCAGGGCCAGCTGCTCGAAGAACAAGCCGCCGAGCTGCTGCAGGAACCCGATCGCGCCACCCGCGAAACCAAGCTGTCGGCCCTGCTGAGCGCTGAACGCAAGGCCCGCACGCAGACACGGACTTCGCAACCGGGCATCTATCCGCGGGGCACCGTCGGGGACTGCGACAAGTACGAGCTGCTGATCGGCGGAACCCAGCGCGAGGAATTCCGCTCCGCCCTGGCCCAGGCGGACAATCCGCGCACCACCGCAGGCAAGGCCGCCCGTGCGGCCGGAGCCGCCCCAGACGCGGCGCCACGCCAACAGGCTAACGCCGCGGACGAGCCAGCCAGCGACGACTTGTTCAGCAGCAGCGAACCTCCGCCACCGTGGGCCCAAGCAGAACAAGCAGAACACGAAGAACACGAAGAGCACTGCGAGTCTGAGGACCAGGAGGACGCAGAGTCCAGGTCCTCCGAGTGGCAGCCAGGCACCCAAGATGCTCAAGGCACTGATGGCACTAAAGGCTCTAAGGATTCCGCCTTGCTTGGCGATGGGGACGTGCCCGTGCCTCAGCGTCGGCTCAATGCACTATTGGCCGCACTGAAGCAGCGTTCGACAGGGTCGCCAGCCAAGGGCATCACGCCAAGGATCGGCATCCACATCCAATTGAACGACCTGCAGGATCTGGGTGATCCAGGCAAGCTGGGAGCCACCACAGATCATGGGTTGAAACTCGATTCCGTGGATACCGCCCAGCTGATCTGCCAGGGTGAAATCTACCGGGTGGTGTTCGGGCCCGATGGCCAGCCGCTGGATGTGGGGCGCAAGGAACGCTTCTTCACGGAAGCGATGAAACGGGCGATCTTCGCCCGAGACCGTGGATGCATTGTCCCGGGATGCAGCGCACCACCGGAAATGATCGAATACCACCACGACAATTGGTGGGAGCGAGGCGGGTGCACCTCGACGCGCAACGGCAGCTGCCTGTGCCGGCGGCACCACCATGCCGTCCATGCCGGGTTGCTCTCCGTGGTTACGGTCGGGGGACTGGCACACATCCTGCTGCCCAAGCACCTGGATCCGCTGCAAATGCCGCGAAGAAACTGTGTCCCGGTAGCTGCCTGAGCACGCCGAATGCCCAGCTGCGCCGCCACGGCGGCTGGTGCACGAGGTTACGGCCGCGAGAGCGCGACCTTCAGCCCGAAGCCGATCAGTACCGTCCCGGTGATCCGATCCATCCAAGACACCGCCTTGGCTGAGCTCAGCCAGCGTCCAGCGATCCGTACTCCGAATACCAGAATGGCGGCCCACATCAGGGTGAGGGCAACATGCACGGCGGACAGGCCGACGCCCATGAGCAGGGCATTGCTGCCGGCAGGGGTGAATTGCGGGATGGCCGCGATATAGAAAACGCCGATCTTCGGGTTCAGCACGTTGGTGACCAGGCCGGTCAGGTAGGTTCGAATGCCGCTTTGCGGCACCGGGATTTCGGTGCTCGGCAGCTGCTTCTTGCGCAGGCTCCGGTAGATCATCTGCCCGCCCAGGAAGACCAGGTAGGCAGCGCCGGCGTAAGTGAGGATCTGGTACGCCAGCGCCGACGCGGCCAGAATTGCCGATGCTCCGGCGGCCGCGGCCACGCCCCAGACGAAGACACCAGTGCAAATCCCCAGCCCGGCCAGCATGGCCTCGCCGCGCCCACGGGTGATCGCCGAACGAAGGATCAACGCAGTATCGACACCCGGAATCAGGGTCATCAAGGCGGCAACGGCGCTGAAGGCCAGCAAAGCGGAAGTGACGGTCATAGAATAAATACTACGAACTGCAAATCAGCATGGCCTCCGGGGTGAGCAAGCTCATGATCATTGCCCGACACGTTGCGCCAGATGGAGTTGGCCAGCCAGCCTGCTCTCTGGCATAATTGCAGGGTACTCGATTCGCAGTGGCCCCTCTCTCCGCTACGAATCCTGTCCTTTTAGAGTCCAACCAGTAAGGCCTGCCCCACAGGTGCCAAAAATTGGATTCGACCATGTTGAGAAACAGGAGACCACAAAAGTGGCCGTAAAGATTCGTCTGAAGCGCTTCGGCAAGATGCGCGCACCTTTCTACCGCGTTGTCGTCATGGACTCGCGCGCCAAGCGCGATGGCCGTGCCATCGAGGAGATCGGCAAGTACCACCCAACCGAGAACCCATCGGTTATCGAGATCGATTCGGATCGTGCACAGTACTGGCTGTCCGTTGGCGCACAGCCAACCGAGCAGGTACACGCACTGCTGAAGGTCACCGGTGACTGGCAGAAGTTCAAGGGCATCGATGGCCAGGAAGGCACCTACAAGGTTGCCGAGCCTAAGCCAGCATTCGTTGCTCCTGAAAAGGGTTCCGTGATCCTCCCAGAGGCAATCACCAAGAAGGCTGAGAAGCCAGCTGCTGAAGAGGCAGAGGCCGAAGCTACCGAGGCTGAGTAACAGTGCTCGTTGACGCGCTAGACCATCTGGTACGCGGGGTTGTCGAGGAACCGGAAGACGTCAAGGTTGCCTTGAAGTCAACCCGTCGCGGCGACCTGCTCGAAGTTCGAGTGAATCCTGAGGATCTCGGTCGTGTGATCGGACGCCAGGGACGCACCGCGCGAGCACTGCGCACCGTGATGGCAGCGTTGGCCAAGGAGCCGGTACGTGTTGATGTAATCGACACCGACCGTCGCCGAGGCTGAACAACTTAGAAGTCTGACTTGTAAGTTGGCTTCGAAACGAAAGGAGTTTCCGTCCTGAGAAGTGACGGGAACTCCTTTTCGTGTTTACCCTAGAATTTCCAAACCAGTCTCCCGGCGCACGCCACGGAACTTAGTGCAGAAAGAGCAGCAGACTATGCGATTGCAGGTTGCCCGCATCGGCAAGCCCCACGGCATCCGTGGTGAAGTCACCGTCCAGGTCATGACCGACAACCCGGAAGAGCGCTTCACCGCTGGCGAAGAATTCATCGTCGTCGACGGCCCGGTCAAAACCCTGACCATCAAGAACGCCCGCTGGAACAAGACCATCCTGCTGCTCGCTTTCAAGGAAATTGCCGACCGCAACCAGGCGGAAACCCTGCGTGGCGCACGCCTGGAAATCGAGGTCTCGGACGAGCCGGAAGACGACTCGGACGAATGGTACGAGCACGAATTGCTGGATCTGAAGGTCATGCTCGATGGCGAGCAGGTCGGCGTCATCACCGCACTGCGCACCAATCCAGCCCAGGATCTGCTGGTCTTCGAAGACGCTGACGGCGAGGAAATCTACCTGCCGTTCGTCGACGAGTTCGTGCCGGAGATCGATCCGGAAGCCGGCATCGTGGTCATCACCCCGCCGGCAGGACTGCTGACCTTGAACAGCGGTGAAGAAGGCAGCGAAGAAGAGGGAACAAAGTAAGCCATGCGTCTAGACGTCATCTCGATTTTCCCTGAGTACCTGCAGCCGCTCTCGCTGTCGCTGATCGGACGCGCCGCGCAAGACGGCATCCTGGATCTGAATGTCACCAACCTGCGCGAGTTCACCACCGACAAGCACCGAAAGGTCGACGACACCCCCTACGGTGGTGGAGCCGGCATGGTGATGATGCCCGAGCCGTGGGGTCAGGCACTTGACTCGGTGCGCCCCTCCGACGCTCAAGGCCCTAAGCCGACGTTGATCGTCCCGTCGCCTGCAGGCACCGTCTTCAACCAGCAAATGGCCTACGACCTTGCCGAAGAAGAGCATCTGGTCTTCGCCTGCGGCCGCTATGAGGGCATTGACGAGCGCGTCATCGAGTATGCGCACGAGAACTTCAATGTCATCCCGGTATCCATCGGCGATTACGTGCTCAACGGGGGAGAGGTCGCTGTGATGGTAATGGTGGAAGCCATCGCCCGGCTGATCCCCGGGGTGATCGGCAACCCTGAATCCCTGGTCGAAGAATCCCACTCGGATGTCCTGCTGGAATACCCGGTCTACACCAAGCCGGCATCCTGGCGAGGCCGCGATGTCCCGGAGGTGCTGCTCGGCGGCAACCACCAGCGTGTGGGACGGTTCCGCCGAGATGAGCAGATCAAGCGCACCGCTGCGCGCCGCCCCGATCTGATCATGCAGCTGGATCCCGAGAGCCTGAACCGGAAAGACCGCGATGCCCTGTGGCACAACGGATTTGCGCTCGTTGACGGTGCCATTACCCCCAAGGCCGAACTGGACTGGGCCACCGGCGCCGGAACCGAGAACGGCTAAGAGGGGAAAATCACTCGAAGCCATTTCGGGCAGACTCGCGTCGGCTTCGCTGATACGGCATAATTGTTTCTTGGTGTGTTTTTGTTCGACTCCTGCCGCAGGGGGAAGTTCGATCCATAGAAGACCGCCGCATCGATTGCTAGGGGCAATCGATGGTACAACGTTCCGGGGATTTCACTGGTTTCAACCGGTGTCGGGCCCCGCTACGAGGATTCGGTGACCTGCGGCATTGATCCTAGGAGATGCACCATGCATATTCTTGACTCTGTTGACGCAGCCTCGCTGCGCTCCGACGTTCCAGCCTTCGGCCCAGGCGACACCTTGAAGGTGCACGTCAACATCATCGAAGGCAAGAACTCCCGTGTTCAGGTCTTCCAGGGCTACGTCCTTGGCCGCCAGGGCCGCGGCATCGGCGAGACCTTCACCGTTCGCAAGGTTTCCTTCGGTACCGGTGTTGAGCGTACCTTCCCAGTTCACTCCCCAATCATCGAAAAGATTGAGGTCGTGACCAAGGGCGACGTGCGTCGTGCAAAGCTGTACTACATGCGCGATCGCCACGGCAAGGCTGCTCGCATCCGCGAGAAGCGCGACTTCGGCGCAAAGAAGTAATCTGCGTTCTTCCATGAACCGGATTGCACGCACCGAGCGGGCAACAATGAAGCGCCAGGCCTTTTCATGGGTCTGGCGCTTCGCTGTACTCGCGGTTATTCTCGGCCTGCTGGCCACCATTCTTCTTCGCGCCACGGTGATCGATGTCTTCCGTATCGATTCCAACTCGATGGAGCCCACGCTCAACCCTGGCCAAAGCATCTCCGTGGACCGCCGCGCCTACTTGGATTCCGAACCGCAGCGCGGAGACATCATCGTTTTCGATGGCCGCGGCTCGTTCCTGCCTTACGCCAAGGCCAGCTTCGCTGAAGACCTGCTCTCGGCGTTCAGTCTCACGGGAAGCAACAACAAGTACGTCAAGCGCGTCATCGGCGTTGGGGGAGACACCGTGGAATGCTGCGGTGCTGATGGGCTGCTTCTCGTTAACGGAGAGCCTGTAGATGAGCAGTACATCTACCCCGGGGATGCTCCAAGCGAACAGGAATTTTCCGTAGAAGTGCCGGAAGGCCGTTTGTGGGTCATGGGCGATCACCGGTCCACTTCCAAGGATTCGCGCTCGTTGCTGGGTGCCAGCGGCGGCGGGATGATCAGTGTTGAACGGGTTACTGGTAAGGCCGCAGAGGTAATTTGGCCTCTCGATCAGCGCTCAGATATCAGGTGACACGCCGTCACAAGCAACGAATTTGCTGGTGCCGGATGGGTAGAACTACCCATCCGGCACCATTTTTCTATCCTCATGTACTTAATTTGGATGGATTTTCACGGGGCCCGTGTTGCTGTGCAGTTGGTGTGCCAATATTGCGATAACGCTCAGGATCTACCAAGCTGACTTGGGATGAGAAAGAGTAGTCCAATCTTAAACCAACGCTACTGGCTCGTAATTTGTGACCTGAGTCGATTTGGGCAGGCCTATTTGACTAGGTGAAACAAAGTTCGGAGTTTATATTTCTGTTGGATTCGATGCTTGAAAAGCTGTGCGGGAACGAAGTATTGTTTCATTTTGGTAACAACACCTGTGCTTACGCGTGCGCCCTTAGGTAAGGGGAAACGCAAGCACTCGCACCATAAATCTGGGAGAAGCGTTAATGCCACATCCAAAAAAGAAGACTGCGCAGCGCGGCATCGTTGCAGCAGCCGCGACCGCTTTGGTGGTCGGTTCGAGCTTCATGCCTGCAGCGGCAGCGCCGACGGTTTCCGAATCGCCGACTGCTTCCACTCCGGCTAGCGAGAAGCCGTCGCCGAGCGCAAGCGCTGTCGATACCGAAGGTCTCGACAAGGCTATCGAGCGAGACCTCGACAAGTCGGTTGAAGAGTACGTCGAGGACGGGGAAACTAGCGACGCTGTTTCCAAGGTTCGCGACGAACTGAACGAAAAGGGCGTGGAAGCCACTGCCTCGGTGAAGGACGGCAAGGCCGAAATCACCGTTGGCAAGGACGACGCAGACAAGGCGAAGAAGATCATCGCCGAGACCGCTACTCCAGCACCTACCACGTTGGAAATGAAGGTCCTCGACGCCGAGGTCAGGACTCCAGGACAGGTTTACAAGGAACTTGCGAAGACCGTTGCGCCGAAGGAAATGAAGCGCATTACCGCGATTCTGAACACCGCCGAAGGCCTGAAGATCTATGCTGAAGGCTTCGAGAAGAAGGAAGCCAAGGCTCTCGAATCCAAGTCTGCCGAGCTCTCGGCCGAGGACCTGACCATCGAGGAATTCGTCAGCCAGGCCAAGTACGTCGAGGGTGAGGAAGGCTCCGGCGTTGCCGAGACTTCCGCGCTGGAAGATGTCTACGGAGCGATGGGCTATGCCATGGACCCATCGGGCCAGCCTACCGATAAGTCCACTGTTTGCTCGCTTGGCTTCAACGCCTGGAACCCATCCGGCGAGGATGCAGTTATCTCCGCAGGCCACTGCTCCGTGGATGGCACCACTACTATCCTCGGTCTGTTGGAGCATTCGGCCCCCAATAAGATCGAAGGTATCAGTGCGGAACTGGGCACCTTTGGATTCAATCAGTTCGGTGGCCCGGACAATTCGGGTTGGACCTTGGAAGAGCTGAACTCGATGACTGATGAGGAATTCGACAGCCTGGAGCCGGGTACCGATATCTCGGTGATCGACGACATCAACCCTGAACTGAACCTGCACGCTGCGGTCTCGCAGTGGCCAGAAGGCCAGGACGAGCGCGACCAGGTCCTGAACGTGACCGGCGTGTCCAAGGCAGTCGTCGGGTCCGAGGCCTGCTCGGCTGGCCGCACCACCGGCTGGAGCTGCTCGATAATTTACGGCGAAGGCGTCTTCTTCGTCTACGGCCAGAACGACACCGTGCGTTCGGTCTGGGGCTACTCCGCAGAGAACCCGGGCCAGACCGTGCTGGACCAGGGCGACTCCGGTGGACCAGTGCTCGTCGGCAGCAAGGCCGTGGGCATCAACTCCGCCAACTCCGGCGGCGAGGACGGAATCGAGAACAACGCGGACGACGTTGCGATGTACACCTCGCTGGACGATGTCTTCAAGAAGGGCTACATCGACGGCTACCAGGTGAAGTTCTTCGTGAACGCCCCTGCACTGTCGGTGGAGAACGGCACCGAGGTCGAAGCCGGCGATACCATCACCGGTACCGTCAAGTCTGCCTCCAGCGGCACCAAGGTGGACATCATCGTGGACGGCAAGGTTGTCGAGACCGTGACTGTGGATTCCAGCGGCGAGTTCAGCTTCACCGCACCGGAGAAGCTGGGCAAGTACTCGTTCACCCTGCAGGCCAAGAACGGCTTCAACACCTCTGAGCGGGTCAACGCCAACGTCGTGATCGTTGCTGCGCCAACTCCAACTCCGACGCCAACTCCAACTCCGACGCCGACTCCTACCCCAACCCCAACGCCGACTCCAACCGAGACTCCGACTGACGAGCCAACCGAGACTCCGACTGACGAGCCAACCGAAGAGCCTTCGGAGTCGCCATCGACCTCGCCTTCCGAGAGCAGCTCGCCATCGCCGTCCGAGGATGAATCCGACGAGCCATCGACCTCGCCTTCCGCTTCGGAAGATGAGGAGCAGTCGGAAGCTCCTAAGGACGACGAGCCAAGCAAGTCTGCAACTCCAAAGGAAACTCCTAAGAAGGAAGATCCATTGGCAGATACCGGATCGAGCAGCGTTCCGCTGATCGCCGCTGGTGGTGCAATGGCTCTGGCCGGTGCAGCATTCCTGCTGTTCCGCCGCAGCGCACGCCGTCACGGCTAAGGGATTCTTGACCCAAGGGAATAGATCCTGCTGAAAGTGCCCCGCTACTTTGGAACAAGTAGCGGGGCATTTTTACTTGGCACACATGTAGCTCCTTGGTTGCTCTACGAATCTGGCACTAGCCTGAAAGCTAAGATCGTTGCGGCAACGTGAATACCACCGAGGTGTAATTTATGAATTCGAACGCTAGAACTTCACGCACGCCAATCATGCTGGCATCTACCGCCGCCATGGCTGCACTTTTGCTTACCGGCTGCGGCCAGGGAACCGATCCAGGCACGCAGCCTTCCGCCAGCACTACGGCATCGGAATCCTCGCAGCAAACAGACAATTCAAGTGAGAATGCCGTGGATCAAGATGCACTGCTCCAAACCAATGACCAGCTTTCCGAAGCATTGGGCGACGACTACGTCCAAGGCTGGATCAAGGACGGGAAGCTGAACGTTTCAACGACCAGCGAAGAACAGCTATCCACCATTGAAGAAGCCGGTGCCGTCGGGCACCTGGTCCAATTCAGCAGCGAAGAACTCCGCTCGGCAATCTCCGAAATCATGAAGTGGCAAAGCAAGCAGGAAAACCCTGTGCGCAACGCCATCCATGCCTACACGCTGAATCCTGAGACCGGAGGCATCACCTTGTCGGTGGACAAGAGCCAGCTCGAAGCTGTCGAAAAGCTGATCGACGATGAGAAGCCCATCGGCGAAATCCCTGTGGACTACAAGGAGAGCGGCGGCATCATGACGCCAGCAGCCACCCAGTAGCCCAGACTCCGCTTTCACGGTCGCGCCAACGGCCAGTCCCTTCGCCGGGACTGGCCGTTGGCGCGTTCCGGAGCAACTGGCCGTAGCCGTGCAATGACACGTTGCGCCTGATACGGCACGTAAGATGGGGATAACACGCGACAATGGAAGGCACTAATCGAATCGTGAGTGCAGCATCAGCAGAGACTCCTCGAAGCCGGGGACCACTTTACAAACTATGGCGCTTCGTTCGCGAGATTGTCATCATTATCGCGATCGCGCTGTTGCTCTCATTCGTGATCAAGACCTTCTTCTTCCGTGCCTACTACATTCCATCCGGCTCCATGGAGCATACTCTCGAGGTCGACGACAGGATTTTCGCCAACCTCATGGTTCCCGGTCCTTTCGACCTGGAACGCGGAGATGTCGTCGTATTCCGAGATGACCAGGAGTGGCTGCCGCCGCTGACCGAGTACCCCACCGCATTCCAGAACGTGCTTTCCTTTGTCGGCGTGCTTCCCGCGGCCGACGAGCAGTACCTGGTCAAGCGCATCATCGGCATGCCCGGTGACACCGTGGAATGCTGCACCGCAGAAGGCGCCATCACCATCAACGGCGAGCCCATCGACGAGCCGTACATCTACGACGGAGACAGCCCATCGGACATGGAATTCAAGGTGACCGTCCCAGAAGGAAAGCTCTGGGTGATGGGCGATCACCGTGCAGCCAGCGCGGATTCCCGCTTCCACGCCGACCGCCAAGGCGGCTTCGTCGACATTGAATCCGTCCAGGGCCGAGCTTCGGTGATCTCGTGGCCTACTTCGCGCTGGGGCACCATCGACTCCCATGAAGAAGTCTTCTCCGATGTCCCGCACCCAGTGGCTGAGTAGCGTACCTGCACATGGCTGATTCCAAGAGCAAGGCAACCACACTCGAACACGAGCGCGCCCTGGCCGCCAGACATGGCGTCCGCTACATCGCCGCAGTCGATGAGGTGGGACGCGGCGCGCTGGCTGGTCCGATTACCGTCGGAATGACAGTGATCGATATCCAGCAAGTCACCGAATTCCCTGAACTGCGCGATTCCAAGCTCCTGAGCCCGGACACCCGGATGGCACTGGTCGACCCAGTGCGCCAATGGGCCGTCGGCTACGGCGTGGGGCATGCCTCGGCAGCTGAAATCGACGCGCTCGGTGTCACTGGAGCCCTGCGCCTGGCCGGATCACGGGCCATGGCGCAGTGCGCCGTCCAGCCTGAAGCGGCGCTTCTGGATGGCAGCTACGACTGGCTGACCGCGCCCGAACCGGACCTGTTCGATATCCTGGCCGATGACCGCGAGCCCGTTGGCCTGCATATCCCCGTGGCTACCATCGTGAAGGGGGACATGACCTGCCAGGCTATCGCCGGTGCATCCATACTGGCCAAGGTCGAACGCGACGGCATCATGGTAGGCCTGGCCACGGAGCATCCGTACTTCGGTTGGGAGATCAACAAGGGCTATGCCACCGCAGCGCATCGTGCCGCGATTGTCGTACAGGGTCCCTGCGACTACCACCGAAAGAGCTGGAACTTGACTTCGGGCGCTGATCAGGCCCAAGGTGAAGCCACGACAAAGAAAGCAAAGTGATGGCTGCCGACGACCTGGAAAACTACGAGTCCGACATGGAACTGCAGCTGTACCGCGAGTATAAGACCGTGGTGGGGCTGTTCAATTACGTGGTCGAGACCGAACGCCGCTTCTACCTGGCCAACCAGGTGGACGTGAAGACCCTGTCCAATGCCGGGGAAGTGTACTTCGAGCTGAACCTCACCGACGCGTGGGTTTGGGACATCTACCGCCAGGGCCGCTTCGTGAAGTCCGTCAAGGTGCTGACGTTCAAGGATGTTAACGTCGAAGAACTCAACCCCGACGAATTCCAGATTCCGAAGGACGGACTGGGCAACTAGCTCAAGCTGCATAGGTATTCGAGAGCCGGCTCTGTTTCCAGAACAGGGCTGGCTTTCTCGTTGGCAACGAGATATCCACATTCCGCGGCCCGTGCTGCTGCCGTGGCTTATGAATCTCCGACGATGTTTCCATAACGGATCATAGACATCGAGGAGCAAGCATGCAGACCGAGAAACAACGGCTAGGTGCCGACGGGGAACGAGCCGCCGCCGCATTTCTCGCAGGACAGCACTACGAAATCCTCGATCGCAATTGGCGATGCCCGGCAGGGGAGCTGGACCTGGTAGCGCGGGCTGGAAATGGCCAGATCGTGGCTGTCGAGGTTAAAACGCGGTCGTCGCAACGCTTCGGTTCCGGCTTCGACGCGATCACCCCGGCCAAGTTTCGCCGGCTCAACAAGCTGCTTCTCTTCTGGGCCCGATCCCATCGCCTGTTTCTGCCCGAACTTCGCGTGGATGTCGTCGAGGTCTACGCGACGGCGACCGGATTCGACTGCAACCTGCATGAAAATGTGCACTCATGAGTACCGCTCGAACCAGTGCCGTGGCCCTGCACGGGGTCAGCGCTTCCTTGGTGGAAGTCGAAGCCGACCTAGGCAACGGCATCCCGGGATTCGTCCTGCTGGGTTTGCCCGACGCATCCTTGAGCGAGGCCCGCGAACGGATCAAGGCAGCGGCACGGAATTCAGGAATCCCGCTAGCCAACCGAAAGCTGACGGTCAATTTATCCCCGGCCACGCTGCCGAAATACGGGTCAGCTTTTGACCTTGCCATCGTCATTGCCGCCTTGGCCGCTGATCAGCAACTGTTCGCTTCAGCAAGCACCCTGTACATGGCAGAACTCGGCCTGGATGGCACCTTGAGGCCGGTACCTGGGGTGCTGCCAGCCGTGCAACTGGCTCGCGCCCATGGACTTGACCAGGTGATCGTGGCCGAAGAGAACGGAGCAGAAGCCCGGCTGGTGGGTGGCGTAGAGGTCATTGCGCTGCGCCACCTCGGGCAGGTCATGGCCTTCTGTGGAGCGGCAAAGGATCAAATTACTACCTACCTGCGCCACCGGCCACCGCAATCAGCTAACCAAACTGGTGGGCACGTCCTCGGAGCCGCTGCCGACGAGGTGGATCTGGGCCTGGTCAACGGGCAACAGGAAGCACGGCTCGCACTGGAATTGGCAGCGGCCGGGGGACACCACCTGATCATGGTTGGGCCGGCCGGCGCCGGAAAAACCATGCTGGCCAAATGCCTGCCGACAATCATGCCGCCGTTGGATGATCTCCAGGCTCTCGAAGCCACAGCGGTGCATTCCATTACCCGGGGAGGTGCCGGTGAACTGGACCAGTTGCAACGCACGCCGCCTTTTGTCGCACCGCACCACACCGCATCCCGATCAGCGCTGATTGGCGGTGGAACAGCACAACTGATTCCCGGCGCCATTACGCGCGCCCACCACGGCATCCTGTTCCTCGATGAGGCAGCGCAATTCCATACAGGCGTACTCGATGCGCTGCGCCAACCGATCGAAGAAGGGTATATCAACCTTGCGCGGATCCGAGGGCACCAGCGTCTGCCGGCCCGTTTCCAACTCATCATGGCCTCCAACCCGTGTCCCTGCGGAAAGAATTTCGGAACCGGTACCGGATGCACCTGCACTCCCATGGCTCGCCGGCGCTACTTCGCCCGGCTCTCGGGACCGATTCTCGACCGTGTCGATCTGCAGGTCAGGGTCAACCCGGTTCCGCAAGCCCAGCTGCTGAACTCGGCACCGAACGAATCCAGTGCTCAGGTTCGTGAACGAGTCGTGGCCACCCGAGCACGCAGCCAGGCTCGGCTGGGAAAGTTCTCAATTGCCTGCAACGCGCAGATTCCAACGCAAATCCTCAAGAATGAGCTGGACTACCCGGCCAGGACGCGGGCGGCGCTTGAGCAGCTTGCCACGCGGCGCGGGCTCTCTGCCCGGGCAATCCACCGCCTCTTGAGGGTCGCGTGGACTGTGGCAGATCAGCAGGAACACACAGCACCGACCGCGGACGATTTGGCCATCGCCGGTCATCTCCGCCAGAACTTGGAAAGCAGCTAGGTAAGGTCATGACTTCCAGTAATACGAACGCTGCCGGGGGACGGGTGACCCCAAGCTCCCAGGAGCGTCGGGTCTATGCTCACTTGAACCAGCTCATAGAGCCCAACGACTACGTGGCCACGGCCTTGCTGGAACTCATGAGCACACAGGAGTTGCTGCGCTTGATCCAGCGAGAGGATTTCTATCCGTCTGCGCTCAAGCTTCCAGTGGACGGAATCCTGGGATTCCACCCTTCCGGGGATTCCGCGCAAGACCTGAAAGTGGCGCTGACCCGATGGCGGAAACGCCTGCCGCTGAGCAACCCGGTGGGGGCCCTGGATGCCGCCGCTCGGGTTGGTGGAGGACTGCTGATCCCCACTGATGCCGCCTGGCCACGTCAGCTAGCCGACCTGAATCTCGGTCGTCCGCTGTGCCTATGGTGGCGATCGGCAAACCCCCAGCTGCTTGAAGGCCAAGAGCTGGCCAGCAACGTTTCCATCGTCGGCTCACGCGACGCCAGCGACTACGGTGATCAAGTCGCCTTTGATCTTGGCCGGACATTGGCATTGAGTGGGTATACCGTCGTCTCGGGCGGCGCCTACGGCATTGATGCCAGCGCGCACCGTGCAGCGCTGAGCGTGGAGGATTGGCAGTACCCGGGTCCGCCAACGATCACCGTTATGGCTGGTGGCATCGATCGGCTTTACCCTTCGGGCAACAGCAATCTCCTGAACCAGATTATTGCCCGCGGCGTGCTGATATCCGAGGTGCCGCCCGGGACCACATCCGCTCGCTTCCGCTTCCTGAACCGCAACCGGCTGATCGCCGCATTGAGCAGGCTAGTCATCATCAGCGAAGCGCGCCACCGTTCCGGTGCGCTGAACACCGCCAGCCATGCGGTCGAGCTCGGACGCGATGTTGCAGCTGTTCCAGGCAGTGTTTTCGCTCCCAACTCGGCAGGATGCCATCGCTTGATCGCGGAGGGCAGTGCGGCGTTGCTTGCCAGTCCGCAAGACGCACTGGGGCTGCTGGGCCAGCATCGCCAAACAGAGTCGCCCAGTTCCAAAGCCCAGCAGCGCCTTACTGACAACCTGAGCAGAGATGAAGGCATGGTGTACGACACGATGTCCTTCGCCAAAGGGATGCTGGTCGATGAAATCTCGGCGCGCAGTGGCGTGCCACTGATCAAGACGCTCCGGGCCATCAACCGGTTGGAGTCGCTGGACATGGCCGCTACCGATGGCTTGACCTGGAAGCTGGTGCGCCAGAACTAGCCGGAGAAGCAGCTGAGGGTATTCTCAATAGTGATGAAGCAAGAACCAACGACGCACACCAGCACTGCGCTGTCGGCAAAGTTCGCCGAGCCGGTTGCGGATTACCTGGAGTACCTGCAACGCGAACGCGGCCGAAGCGCTAATACTCTGCGAGCCTACGACGTGGACTTGCGCAACCTTGGCCAGTTCCTGCAGCACCAGTCCCAGGATCCGAGCCTCAAGCAGATTACGGTCGAGATGCTCCGCGACTGGTTGGCCCAGCTTCACGAAGCGCAGGTTTCCCGAACTACCTTGGCCCGGCGGATCTCTGCGGTGAAGAATTTCTTCGCATGGGCGCTGAAGCACCAATTGATCGACACCGACCCCGCCCTGCGGCTGGCCGCGCCCAAGAAGGAGCGGCGGCTTCCGCACGTTTTGCAGCCAAGCCAGATCGATCGCCTGCTCTCCGAAAAAACTGAGGTGACTGCCGGCGCAGGCGATAGCGAAAGCGCAGCGGAATCAGGCCCGGATGCCAGGAGCCAGGCGGTAGCGGCACGCGACAAGGTCATCGCGGAGCTGCTATACGCGTCCGGATTGCGCATCAGCGAGCTCGTGGCCCTGGACGTGGACGACATCGACTTCGAACGACGTACCCTGAAGGTTCTTGGCAAGGGAAATAAGGAACGGGTTGTTCCTTTCGGCAAGCCTGCAGAGCGCGTGATCATCGCGTGGATCCGCTCGCATCGCAAGGTCTTGGCCCGGCAGGAGGCCAAGGGGGCATTGCTTGTCGGCGTGCGCGGTGCGCGCTTGAACGTGCGCCAAGCGCGAGAAGTCATTTCCAAGGCGCTGGAATCGCTGGGGGATACCGCTGCTAGCGGTCCGCACGCGTTACGCCACACCGTGGCCACCCATCTGCTTGATGGCGGGGCTGATTTGCGTGCTGTCCAGGAGTTCCTCGGACACGCTTCACTGGCAACGACCCAGCTCTATACGCATGTTTCGGTCGATCGGCTGAGGCAAAGCTATCGCCAAGCCCATCCGCGAGCCTGACTATTTGGCATGAATCCGCGAAAATGGCCTTTCTGGGTGGCGAAAGCCCTCATCATCAGGCAAAATGGAAGTATCGGCGGCGATGGCACCGGAACGATGTTGACGTAGGGGAAGACGATCAACACCGCAACGGAGGATGGCATGTCTGCACCGATGACCAGAGGCGTGATTTATATTCATTCCGCCCCTGCAGCGCTATGCCCACATCTGGAATGGGCAATCGGGTCCGTGCTCGGCACTCCAGTAAAGATGGAGTGGACCGAACAGCACGTCGCACCCGGATTTTGTCGCGCCGAAATCGAGTGGGTTGGTACCCAAGGTACCGGCGCCTTGCTGACCAGCGAAATGCACGGCTGGCAGCACCTTCGATTCGAAATCACCGAAGACCCGAGCCCTGGGGCTGACGGAAGCCGCTGGTCCGTGACCCCTGACCTCGGTATCTTCCACGCCACTGTCGATTGCGCTGGCAATGTCATGGTCAGTGAAGAACGCATCCGCTGGGCCTATGAAAAAGGCGACGGCAACCCGTCGGTGTTCTACCAGGAAATGTCCATCGCCCTTGGCGAGCCCTGGGATGAAGAACTTGAACCTTTCCGTCACGCGGGCGAAGATGCGCCTGTACGATGGCTCAACCAGGTGGTATAACGACTGGTTAATTAGTCTCTGGGTGACTTTTCGTAGCTCACCCAGAAATGACCCCGTTGGTGCGGGGTTGTTACCAACAAAGAAGTGGGATCCCATGCCGGGGATCCCACTTCTTGCCATTAGAACTGCGATTGTGGCGTCGCGTCGCTTGCCAGTGCTATGCTCGGTGGCGATGAAGACCAGCCAGGCCGTTGCAGGCCACTCCCGGAACGGCTATCTGGTCGTTCCCTGATTCGCGGACCTCCCGTGCCAGATGCATTCAACCGATGAACAGCACATCTGATACACGAAAGGGAGAGAATGACCGCACAGTTCAACCACACCATCATCGCTTCACTGGACCCGTAGCGCATGGCGAAGTTCTACCTGGATCTGCTCGAAGCACGCGAGGAACCGGGCTGGGGACCATTTGCCAACATCAGCCTGGCTCATGGCGTCCTGCTGCAGTTCGCCGCACCACCGATCGACTTCCCGCCGCAGCATTACGCCTACCTGCTTGATGATGAGCATTTCGATCGTGCGTACGCCACGGTCTGCAAGCGGGAAATCGAGCACTGGGCAGACCCGCAACGGCAGCTGGCAGGGCGGATCAATCGGGACCATGGTGGCAGGGGCGTCTATCTGCTTGACCCTTCCGGGCACTACCTGGAATTAATTACCCGGCCCTATCTGCCAGTGGCTGGCTAGGATCCTCTAGCGCTGGACCTTGAATATGTTCTTCTGGATCCCGTTGGAGTACACCTGGGAATCGACGAGCTTCAGCTTCTGCGCATCCAGGCTTGTGTCGCTGAACAGGCGCTTGCCGGCACCGAGCAAGACTGGGAAGACCAGCAGGTTGTATTGGTCGATGAGCTGATGCTCCTGCAGGGAGTGGACCATCGTCGCGGAACCGTGGATGCTGATTGGTCCGCCGTCGCCGGCTCGAAGCCGCGCTACATCGGCTACCGAACGCAAGATGGTGGTCTCGCCCCAGTTCGTGGCCAGGTCCTTCTCCCGCAAGGTCGTGGACAGCACGAACTTGGGCATCGCGTTGTACTGCGGAAATTCCTCGGTCATTGACGGCCATACCGCAGAGAACGACTCGTAACTGTGCCGGCCCAAGAGCATCGCGCTGGCCTCGGCCTGCTCGGTGCCCTTCAGCTCATAGGCGGCCGGGTCGAAGTCGACCGAATCCACCGTCCAGCCTGAATTGCGGTAGCCCGGTTCACCGCCCGGCGCCTCGACGACGCCATCCAGGGATACGAAAGAAGTGGCAATCAGGGTGCGCATGGGAAAGGATCCTTTGCTCTAGGCCAAGTACCGTCAGGTGCCTCCGATTCGAGGCGGTACTTGAGCCTAACCAACATGTCAGGACCGAAGCAATGGCTGCCCGCCAATTGCTCCCAGGTTAAAAGCCGCTGGGTTGGCTGAAGGATTTCCTCCAGCCAACCCAGTGGTGTGCGTTCGTGTTACTGCCGAAGCGATTAGACGCTGCGGATGGCTACGACAGCGTTGTGGCCGCCGAAGCCGAACGAGTTGTTCAGAGCAACGATGGTGCCTTCGGCTGGCAGCTGCGCTGGCTCCCCGGTGACGACCTTCAAGGGGATCTCCGGATCCTGATTGTCCAGGTTGATGGTCACCGGGGCCTTGCGGTAATAGACGGCCAGTGCGCACAGCACGGACTCCACAGCGCCCGAGGCACCCAGCAGGTGGCCCATCTGCGACTTGGTCGCCGAAACCCAGACGTTGTCGAGCTGATCACCCAGGGCGCTCTTCAGCGCAGTGTATTCCGGCTTGTCGCCGACCGGAGTGGAGGTTGCGTGGGCGTTGACGTGAACGACGTCCTCTGGCTGGATGCGGCCGTCGAACATGGCGGCCTTCAGCGCACGGGTCGCGCCCAGGCCATCCGGATCCGGAGCGGTGATGTGGTGCGCATCGGAGGTCACCGAGGAACCTGCCAGTTCGGCGTAGATGCGGGCGCCGCGGGCGATGGCATGCTCTTCGGCCTCCAGCACCAGTGCACCGGCGCCTTCGCCCATGACGAAGCCATCGCGGTCGACATCATAGGGGCGCGAAGCCTTGGCTGGATCGTCGTTGCGGCGGGAGAGCGCGTGCATGGACGAGAAGGCGGCCAGCGGCATCGGATGGATCGCGGCTTCTGCGCCACCGACCATGACCACATCGGCCTTGCCCGATCGGATCAGATCCAGGCCTACGTGCATCGCCTCGGTACCCGAAGCGCACGCCGACACCGGGGTGTGCGCGCCACCGGCAGCACCGAGATCCAGCGAGACGGCAGCGGCAGGGCCATTGGGCATCAGCATTGGCACGGTCATCGGCAGCACGCGGCGCGGGCCCTTTTCACGCAGGGTGTCCCAGGCGTTGAGCAGGGTCCAGACACCGCCGATGCCCGTAGCGAAGGCTACGGCCAGCTTGTTCTGGTCCATTTCTTCCTTGACCAGGCCGGAATCGGCCCAGGCTTCGCGGGCCGCGACTACAGCGAACTGGGTCGATGGGTCCATGCGCTTGGTCTCCGGGCGGGTCAGCACCTCGGTCGGCTGCACAGCAGCGCGGGCGGCGAAGGTGACCGGCAGGTCGTATTCCTTGACCCAGTCGTCTTCCAGGGGTGCGGCACCGGAGACGCCCTTCAGGGCGTTTTCCCATAGGGTGGGGACATCGCCGCCGATTGGGGTGGTGGCTCCGAGACCGGTGATCACTACTTTGCGCGCCATCATCAAACTCTCTACTGTGCGAATAAGAACTGTGCTTGGAAATTCAGGGGGCCGGCTTGACGTACCGGCCCGCGTGCGCGGCTTGCCCGCGCAACGGTGTGGCGATGAACGCCAGGAAGCTTAGGCCTGTGCCGCAGCGATGAAGTTGACGGCGTCGCCGACGGTCTTCAGGTTCTTGACCTCTTCGTCAGGGATCTTGACCTCGAACTTTTCCTCGGCCTCAACGACGATGGTCATCATCGAGATCGAGTCGATGTCCAGGTCCTCGGTGAAGGACTTGTCCAGCTGCACGTCTGCTTCGTCCAGGCCGGTCTCGGAGTTGACGATTTCGGCGAGGCCCGCCAGGATTTCTTCGTTGCTAGCCATGGATGGCTCCTTTTCTTCTTAGCCGGAGGACTCCGGTCATTTTTGTGGCTGGGTCCGGATCCTGTTTCCAGGAGCCGGTTCCAGCCGGCTTAATGAAACTTTGCTGGTGCATCAGCGATGCGTGGCAGGTTTCGTCGGTTTAAAGCTTAGGCCAGAGATGCGCTCGGGGCAGGCAACATGACGTTACCGGCGAGCACAATCTTCGAATGGCGCACCAGCCTAGTTGGCGGTGTGCTCGGCGATAAACGCCTTGGCTGCTTCCAGATCCGCGGGGCTCTTCACTGCCAGGGTCTTCACGCCCTTCAGGCCGCGGCGGGCCAAGCCCACCAGGGTTCCGGCCGGTGCCAGTTCCAGCACGCCGGTCACGCCAGCCTCGGCCAGGGTCTGCATGCACAGGTCCCAGCGGACCGGGCGGGAGACCTGGGCGACCAGCGAATCGAGATTTGCCTGGCCATCGGCTACGGCCTGGCCATCGAAGTTCGAGAGCAGCGATGCCGAAGGGTTCTTCGGGGTGATTGTATCGGCCAGTTCCTGCAGGGTGCCGACTGCTGGCTGCATGTGCGCGGTGTGGAATGCGCCGGCAACCTTCAGCGGGATCACGCGCGCCTTGGCTGGCGGGTTCTCGCCCAGGGCAGCGAGCTGCTCCAGGGTGCCTGCGGCCACGGTCTGGCCGCCGCCGTTGGCATTGGCAGGGGTCAGTCCCAGCTCGTCGAGCTTGGCCAGGACTTCCTCGGGATCTCCGCCGAGCACGGCGGCCATGCCGGTCGGGGTGGCGGCTGCGGCCTCGGCCATGGCGTTGGCGCGCACCTTCACGAAATTCATGGCGTCAGCCTCGTCGAGCGCGCCGGCCAACGCCGAAGCGGTGATCTCGCCAACGGAGTGACCGGCAACGATGGCACCGGCTGGAAGCGATTCGCCGAAGAGCGCACGCGCGGTGACCAGGCCAGCGGCGACGATCAGGGGCTGGGCGACGGCAGTGTCCTTGATGGTCTCTTCATCGGAGGTGGTGCCGTGGGCGGTGAGGTCGCGCTCGGTGATCGAGCTGAGCGCCTGCAGATGCTCGGCAACGCCATCGACGTCGAGCCATTCGGTAAGGAAACCTGGGGTCTGGGAGCCCTGTCCGGGGCAAACGATTGCTAACACTCTTACAGCTTTCCAAATGTTGGGAGCTTTTGGCGCTTCTTTTGAGTACCAAGCTCGAGGTGACTGTTTGTAGGATCTCCACAAAAGCCTAACGTATCCAGAAGCTGAATTCCGCGGTAATGCGCGATCAACACGGAAATATCCGTCATGGCTGCCCGGCGTTCTTTGGCTGAAGCCTACAAGTTCGATTCGTGGAGCCGGCCGAAAAGCAATGCGGTTTGCAGCACGAAGGCATCGCGGGGAACCAGCGGATCCCAGCCGGTGACTTCGCTGACCCGCTTGAGCCGGTAGCGCACCGTGTTCGCATGGACGAACAGCTCGCGGGCGGTGCCTTCCAGCGAGTGGCCGAGGGCCAAGTAGCTGGAGAGCGTTTCGGCCAGGCCGTTGGATGCCTGCTGCAGCGGCAGATAGACCTGCTCCACCAGTGCCGTGCGGGCCAGCTCGTCGCCGTTGCAGGCGCGTTCTGGCCACAGGTCATCGGCACTGACTGGATTCGGTGCCTGCGGCCAAGCCCTGGCGGCACTGAATCCGGCCACGGCCGCGGCCGCGGCGTGGTGCATTTCCTTGACCGTCGGGGCCAGAGGGGAGTAGACCAGCGGGCCGGGACCGAAGAACCGGGTCAGCCGGCTCAGGTCGGCTTCCTCGAATTTGGTGTCCGAGAGCATCAGCACCGAGCGGTCGCCAAGCACGCCCACCAGGGAGTCGCGCGAGTAGCGGATGGCCATGCGGCGCAGCGCCGAGACGAAGGTTGCCGGGTTGGACGAAGGGGTGGTTCCGACCAGGATGCGGATGTTCTTCTGCGACTTCCAGCCGATGGCGGCAATGCGCGAGGAGAGCGAGTCGTGGGCTTCGCCGTGCAGCACCGCGTCGACCACATGCGCCTCCAGGCGCGAGTCCCATGCCCCGCGGGTTTCCGCGGCGCGGGCGTAGACATCGGCGGCGGCAAAGGCGACCTCGCGAGAATAGCGCAGCACGGCTTCGCGGAGGGCTGCCTGCTCGTGTTCGGCGGCGATGTCCGGCACCTGGGATTCGACCACTTCCACAATGGTGCGCAGCAGGCCCAGGGCCTTCTGCAGGGAGATGGACCTGGTCAGCTCCGTGGGGGCGGCGCCAAAGACATCGGTGACCACCCAGGAAGGGGTGGAGGAAGGGTCTTCGTACCAGGTCACGAACGTGGAGATGCCCTTCTGGGCGATGAGTCCCAGGGCGGCGCGCTCGTTGGGCGCCAGCGAGCGGTACCAGGGCAGCTGCTGATCCAGGTATTTCAGCGCTGCGGTGGACAGCACGCCGATATGGCTCTTGAGTCGCTTGAGCGTTTCACTGCTGGGCGCCTGGGATCGGCTGGGACGGTTCTTCGGAGTTGCGGCGGCATCCATGTCAGGACTCATGGTTTCCAGCTTAGTTTCTTTTCCGCTCCCGTGCCCGGCACTGCAAGTGAAGCCGGGGTTAAATGAACCGGCCGCCCGGCAACGAAGAATCCTCGTTGCCGGGCGGCCGGCCGGGCCGGTGCCAGATGCTAGTCCAGCGCCGGGAACCCGGATGCTAGGCGTCGCCGCCAGCGTTGCCGGACTTGCCGGCATTCGGGTTGTTCAGATCGTACTTTGCGTGCGCCTTCACTGCGGTGTCCGCAGGGATTTCGCCACGCTCAACCAGCGACTGCAAGGTCTGCACGATCAGCGAGTGCGCATCGATCTTGAAGAAGCGGCGGGCTGCCGCACGGGTGTCCGAGAAGCCGAAGCCGTCAGCGCCCAGGGTGTGGAACTCGCCTGGCACGTATGGGCGCAGCTGCTCAGGAACGGCGCGCATGTAGTCGGTGGTCGCGATGACCGGGCCCGGGGTGGACTCCAGCTTCGAGGTCACGTACGGGGTGCGGCGCGGCTTCGACGGATCCACGAGCACCTCGGCGTCGGCGCGCTGGCCGTCGCGGGCCAGTTCGTTCCACGAGGTGACCGACCAGACATCGGCGGAGACACCCCACTCCTCGGCCAGGATGGACTGCGCTTCCAGTGCCCATGGCACGGCCACGCCCGAAGCCAGAAGCTGTGCGCGCGGGCCGTCGGTGGTAGCTTCCTTGAGCAGGTGGATGCCCTTGATGATGCCTTCGACGTCGACGTTCTCCGGCTCAGCTGGCTGGCTGATCGGCTCGTTGTACACAGTCAGGTAGTACATCACGTTCGGATCGGCGTGGGTTCCGCCGTACATGCGCTCCAGGCCGGAACGCATGATGTGGCCGATTTCGTAGCCGTACGCCGGATCGTAGGTGATCACCGACGGGTTGGTCGACGCCAGGATCGGCGAGTGGCCGTCGGCGTGCTGCAGGCCCTCACCGGTCAGGGTGGTACGGCCGGCGGTGGCGCCGATGATGAAGCCACGGGTCATCTGGTCCCCGGCGGCCCAGAACTGGTCGCCGGTGCGCTGGAAGCCGAACATCGAGTAGAACACGTAGATCGGGATCAGCGGCTCGTCGTGGGTCGAGTAGCTGGTGCCGGCAGCGGTGAACGCGGCGACGGCGCCGGCCTCGTTGATGCCCGGGTGGATCAGCTGGCCCTGAGGGGATTCCTTGTAGGCCAGCACCAGGTCGCGGTCCACGGACAGGTAGTTCTGGCCACCTGGGTTGTAGATCTTCGCGGTCGGGAAGAACGAGTCCATGCCGAAGGTGCGGGACTCATCCGGAACGATCGGCACGATGCGGTGGCCGAATTCCTTGTCGCGCATCAGGTCCTTGAGCAGGCGAACGAAGGCCATGGTGGTGGCCGCCTGCTGCTTGCCCGAGCCGCGCTTGGCGATCGCGTAGGTCTTTTCGCCTGGCAGGGCCAGCTTCTTCGAGGTTTCCTGGCGGCGGGTAGGCACCGAACCGCCCAGGGCCGCACGGCGCTCCATCATGTACTTGTACTCGGCCGAATCCTCGGCTGGGCGGTAGTACGGAGGAGTGTACAGGTCGGCTTCGAGCTGCTCGTCGGTGATCGGGATGCGCAGGTGATCACGGAACTTCTTCAAGTCTTCCATGGTCAGCTTCTTCATCTGGTGGGTCGCGTTGCGAGCCTCGAAGTGCGAACCCAGGCCGTAGCCCTTGACGGTCTTCGCCAGGATGACGGTCGGCTTGCCCTTGAACTCCACGGCAGCCTTGTAGGCGGCGTAGACCTTGTGGTAGTCGTGGCCGCCGCGCTTCAGGTTCCAGATCTCGTCGTCGGTCATGTCGGCAACCAATTCCTTGGTTTCCGGACGCTGGCCGAAGAAGTGCTCGCGGACGAACGCGCCGGACTCGGCCTTGTAGGTCTGGTAGTCGCCATCCGGGGTCTGGTTCATGATGTCAACCAGGGCGTTGGTCTTGTCTGCTTCGAGCAGGGCATCCCACTCGCGGCCCCAAGCGACCTTGATGACATTCCAGCCGGCACCGCGGAAGAAGGCTTCCAGTTCCTGCATGATCTTGCCGTTGCCGCGAACCGGGCCATCGAGGCGCTGCAGGTTGCAGTTGATGACGAAGTTCAGGTTGTCCAGCTTCTCGTTGGCGGCCAGCTGCAGGAAGCCGCGCGACTCCGGCTCGTCCATTTCGCCATCACCCAGGAAGGCCCAGACCTGCTGGTCCGAGGTGTCCTTGATGCCGCGGTTGTGCAGGTAGCGGTTCAGCTGCGCCTGGTAGATGGCGTTGGCCGGGCCGATGCCCATCGACACGGTCGGGAATTCCCAGAAGTCAGGCAGGGAGCGCGGGTGCGGGTAGGAAGGAAGCGCGTGGCCTTCCTTCGACTTCTCCTGGCGGAACCCGTCCATGTCCTCCTCGGACAGGCGGCCTTCGAGGAAGGCGCGGGCGTACATGCCCGGCGAAGCGTGGCCCTGGAAGAAGACCTGGTCGCCGCCGCCTGGGTGGTCCTTGCCGCGGAAGAAGTGGTTGAAACCTACTTCATACAGGGTCGCTGCACCAGCGTAGGTGGAGATGTGTCCGCCAACGCCGATATTAGGGTTCTGCGCGCGGTGCACCATGATGGCGGCATTCCAGCGCATGAAGGCGCGGTAGCGGCGCTCGATGGCCTCATCGCCTGGGAATTCTGGTTCCTGGTCTACAGGAATGGTGTTCACGTAGTCGGTGGTGGTCACGTGCGGCACGCCCACGGACTTGGCACCTGCGCGCTGCAGCAGCGAACGGATAATGAACTGGGCACGCTCGGTGCCCTGGGTTTCTACGAGGGAGTCAAACGAGTCCATCCATTCCTGAGTTTCCTCAGGATCCCGATCGGACAGCTGGTAAGTCAACCCGCTACGGATCTGGGAGATGTGTTCCTCTACAGCCACTGAAGCTCCTTGATTGAATTGCGGCTCCGACGCTGTGCAGTTTTGCGCTGCGGTGCACCGGTATTGGGACAACGGGTGCAGTAACACTGGAATGATGTGCACTGCCGGTTCATATGCAACTCTAGTGTCAAAAGATCATCTTTGGAGTCGAGATTTCGAGCAAAAACCGGTTTAAAGCAGATATTTAAAGTGACTTACGCAACTGTGTATGGTGTCTATCTTCTTTATGCTCATGTCGTTATGGTGTGGGTCACTGGAATCTGGGTTATATTTGTTCGGCGTGTTATCGCTGCAGCGCTTGAATGGAACAGCAAAACCGTGTTTCGTTGGTAGTAACGCTTTGCACCAGCAGGAGGAATGAAGTGAGCGACGCCGTATCGGCAAACTTGGAGCCCGCCAAAAAATTGGGCTTCGCTAATGAAGACCTTATTCAGGAACTGGGTTATGACGATGACGTGGACTACGATCTGCGCGATTCGATCGAGGACCTGATTGGTTCAGAGCTGCTCACCGAAGAGGACCATGACGTTGTCGACGCAGTCATCTACTGGTGGCGCGACGGCGATGGAGACCTTGTTGACGCATTGATGGACGCGCTGAACTGCTTGGATGAGAAGGGCGTCGTTTGGCTGCTCACCCCGAAGCAGGGCCGCGAGGGACATGTATCGCCATCGCTGATCCAGCAGGAGGCCCCATCGGCCGGCCTGCACGTAACTACTAGTGAAGGTGTCTCGGAGGATTGGTCCGCAATCCGCCTCGCCCCGCGTAAGAAGAACTAATGATCCAAGCAGGTTCACGCCTGTTCGACTTCTCGCTGGAAAATCAGTACGGCGAAACGATAACCAGTACCGGGCTGTCCAAAGGCCGGGTGCTGGTTGTCTTTTATCCCTGGGCGTTTTCACGGGTATGCGGGTCGGAACTGGCGACACTCCAAGAGCACTACGAATTCTTCGAGCGGCACCAGGTGCGCATCGTTGCCATTTCCGTGGACCATAAGTTCACCCTGCGCAATTACGCGCAGTCCCTCGACCTTCAATTCGAGCTGCTGGCCGACTTCTGGCCACACGGGGCAGTGGCCCAACAGGCCGACGCCTTCGATCACGAACGCGGGGTCGCAACGAGGCTGTCGCTGTACCTGGTCGACGGTGAGGTGCGCGATATTTTCCGCAGCGAGATGACCCAGCCAAGAAGCGTCGAAGACTATAAGGCGGCGGTGGAGCGCAGCTCTTAGCCTGCCGATGGTAACTGTGTTCTGGTTCACTGGAAAAACAGGCTCCTCGATTTGCCTGTGTGCAGATACCTGTGTAGAGTTATTCCTCGTTGGCTTGCAAAAGCGAACATGGTAAGGGCCTTTAGCTCAGCTGGTAGAGCGTCACGTTTACACCGTGAATGTCATCGGTTCGATCCCGGTAGGGCCCACCAAAATAAAACCCGCTCCGACTAGCCTAAACAGGCTGGCTAGGGCGGGTTTTCTTGCGTTTACACGCTGTTTCTAGGATCACACACTTAGGCGTATTTGAATCTCTTGCGCGCTCTTTCTCCGTTCTAAGCACGTAAGCGAAACGTAAGCCAAACGTAAGAAATACGTAAGGCCACGCCGCATCAGCAATCGGCGCAGGTCGGATCATCAACTCCACAGGCAAACCCAGGTCATTCAAATCCGGATCGAACAACCCTGAGAGCCCTTGGGTCAGGGTATTCTGACGGATCGGAACGCGAGTCTGGTGAGGATTTGCAAGATCTAGGTGAGACTGTTCCCGTTTAGTAATTAGGTCTCAGTCATACCCGCAGGATGCGGGAAAGCCCGGCTCCCGTGCGGGAACCGGGCATTTCAGGCCTAGTAAAGACGACACATGCCTATGGGGACTACCCAGAGATCTGCATCATGGTCACTCATTTTTCTAATCTTCACCAATTGCTGCCGCCGGTAACTTGCCCTTAACGGCCTTAAGCCCCCGGTCGCCAAAGCTCAAAATGTGCGCCTCATCCGGAGCTGTATCGATCGTTTCCATGACATGCACTGAGAAAAGAGCCAATTGCGCTTCAAGCGGATCCATATCAGGCCAGAGATCTTCTCCACCGGATTGAACTGCGTGTTTCAGGACTTCTTCAAAAGGGCAGTCGAATGCGTATAGCTCTTGGGAGTCCTTATATCGCAAAAATACGTATCCCTCTTGAACCAGAGGAACTATTGATACCTCACCAAGCCCCGAAAGTTGGTACTTGAATTGCTCCACTTTGCCTGAAAAGTCACGCACTTAGACCCCTATTTTTTGCTCCGGTAGTAAGCGGTAATTATGCGGCGATCTCTTTGGTCGACAGCGACGGTGGTGTAGTACGTCTTTATAGTTCGTCGGTCATACCGTTTTAGTTCGATTTTACCTTTGTAGCGGAAGGTGCTGTTGGCAGGATTTCTTGTACCCGAGTAGATGTTAGTCAAACCGTCATTGATCGCGAAGTCTCCAATATCCCGCCAGTTCGTGTCAAATGCCACTTGCGCGGCCAGTTGCTTCCACTCCCCGCCATGTTTCCCGGCGATATGACGGTAGCCCCAGCCTCCATTGGGGTTCTTCGGAGTCCAGGTTCCACAATTCAAAACCGCAGCGAGTCGCGCATACGGCGTTTTGTTTACATACCAGGTTCGAACATGCTTATTATTGGCGGTTTTGACACCGCAGGCGCCCCACGTTTTCGCCTGGTATAAAGATGTCTTGCCGATTGGCAGGTTGCGGATTGATTGCGGCCAGCTGTCCTCACTGTTAGGCAAAAACTTTTTCCCATTAGCCCAAAGCTCAACCTGGCCCGTTTCGGCCAGCTCTCGCATTGACTTATATTCCGGCACGCTCATTTCGAGCGTCGCGGCGTTTGCCACCTCCTGCTCGGTTGTTCTGCTTGCTGCCGAGCTCGGCAGTGCGCCAGCCACGAGCAGACTCAGCGTTAGAGCACCTGTTCAGGCGACCGCCACAAACTTTCGGAAATTCCGCAACCGTGCGTCCTTTTCTTTGATTTCAGTCGGTTGCCATTGCAGTTAAAACCTAGCAGTAGGATTTACTGACTGTCAGTTGACCACCTATTATTTAAGATTAAAGTTTGATAACGAATTTCGTGATTAGAGTCCTATTCGCCCCAAATGCAGGGAACGGAAACAGGCGTAGCCCGGTGAATCGAGTCGAAATTCAGATCATCCGGCTAAGATAACCGAGTCTCTCCTGGAACTCCTCCGGAAGATGATCACCTCTACCGGAAAGATGTTGCGCTTGATGGTTCGGACCACACAATCATCCAGCCGGTTTCTTTTGGATAACAGCATTCATGGCCAGGCTTGGCCAATAAGTGACTCTGGTGGCATAGCTGGCAAAAACGCCATGGGTTATCTGATGGATGGTTGCGCCGCATCTTTGGGTGCTTGGAATCGGCCAACCCGGTACACCGACTTGGTGTCGCCATTATTCGTGACCCAATTAATGGTTACGACGCAGTCTTCGGTCACCGCTTCCTGGTAGAAATCATCACCCCTTGAGTTGCTTTGCCTCCCAAGGCCGGTCAGGTCTACAGGTTCAGCTGCCATATCGTCAATTGCTGACGGCCGTGGTGGTGCATCGGTGTAGATATTCCCGGAGGCGCAGCCTGAAAGGATCAGGCATAGGGCAAGGCCGGCAGTTGCGAGTTTTCTGTTCACGCACTCGTTCACTCGTGTCCCTGAAACAGAATGGGAATGTTGGTACGGAAGCTGCCTAACGGGTGACGCTCGGCACTCTTTAGCGAAAACCCCCATATCAAGTTGCCAAGTCAGTTCGGGATGCATTAGATTATTACTTGTTGCAGCGGAGGGATGAAGGAAAGCAATTTCCGAGTTCACCCATTGCAGGAGGGCCTTTAGCTCAGCTGGTAGAGCGTCACGTTTACACCGTGAATGTCATCGGTTCGATCCCGGTAGGGCCCACCACAACGAAGACCGTTTCAATCACTTTTCACAGTGATTGAAACGGTCTCTTCTCGTTTTCTGGACGTGGCCGTCGAATCGCCGAAGTCCGCTGAAGGTGCGAAACTGGATTCATGACTGCATCAGAAGAAAACTTTTGGCTCGCCACCGTGCGCAAGAACCCGGACCACTCGCAGAACTTCGCCCAGCGCTGGCGCACGCTCGCCGCCGAAGGCCAGGATATTTTCGGAGAAGCACGCGCCGTTGACGCAATGGTTGCCCGCGGCAGCAGGATCCTGGATGCCGGATGCGGAACCGGGCGCATCGGCGGCTGGCTTTCCGAGCAAGGACACCACGTCGTGGGCGTCGACCTCGACCCGCACCTCATCGAAGTTGCGCGAACGGAGTACCCCAATGCCCAATGGCAGGTCGGGAACCTCGCTGAATTCACAGTTGCTGATGAAGCGGGGGAGAAGCAGGAATTCGATCTGATTGTCTCCGCCGGCAATGTTGTCACTTTCCTATCCGAGTCCGAACGCCTGCCATCACTGCAGCAGCTGCGCGAGCACTTGGCGTCGGACGGACGCATGATCATCGGCTTCGGTTCCGGACGTGGGTACGAGTTCGTTGACTTCGAATCCGATGCCATAGAGGCGGGGTTGGTAATTCAGCAACGCTATTCGACATGGAACTTCCATTTGCCTGCCGACGATTTCCTGGTGGCCGTGCTCGGACGCGAATAGCTGCAAGCAGTTAGCCGCCCTGCAGGAAAAATTATTTGCGGTTCATGGCATGGTGCAAAGCCTCGTGAACTACCTCTGGCCTGTGCCTTCTGCTGTTGTATGGAATTTCCCGGGACTTAATTCTGTCCCGCGGCCAGAACGCGCCTCTTGCGGCTAGTGGGCGGCAGGGCTATCTTAGACTTTGCAATGCAAAGTGGTTTTCATCACGTATCGCTTTGCGTCTCGGAAACGGCACACGCCGGAGGAGGCAGACCGCCATGGACAGCGGGAATAGCAAGGAAATCGACCCGGCTCGCATTCTGCAGGGAATCGAGGCGGACGCACAGCAAGCCCGTGAGGGCATGAGCCCGAACCAGCATCTGCTGTTTTCAATCTGGGGCGGCGCATGGATCATTGCCTTCCTCGGCCTCTACTTCGCGCTGGCGCCGCAAGGTTCGCCACTGCTGCCTGCAGCGGTTGGTATCGGCATCGCGGCTGCCGCATTTCTCATCGCCATCGTGATATCCGCAGTGCATTCGGCCAAGCGCGGCTCGGGGACCAAGGGGCCATCGATGGCTCAAGGCGCTATTTATGGCAACACCTTCAGCCTCGGCATGATCATCACCGCCCTGCTGGGGTGGCGGCTGCATGCCGAAGGGCTGAGCTCCATGGGCATGGTCACTTTTGCTCTCAGCAGCTTGTGCCTGGTCATCGGCGTATTGGTGGTTGCCGGCTCGCTGCTCTTCAATGACCGGACCCAGCTGATTTTCGGAGCCTGGATCCTGGCCATTGCGCTGTTGTCGCTGGCTGCACCGGCGCCATTGAATCTCCTGGCTGGAGTGCTGGGCGGCTTGGGGTTCATTGTGCTGGGCCTGCTACACGGCAGCAAGCCGGAGCTGGTTTCAGGTTCGTTGATCCGAGGCGGGCATGCAGGAGCTTGACCCGGTCATCCACGCCCAAGCGCGGCTGAGGACCGTAACGGTTCTGGATACCTTGGGTGCAGGGGACAGCATCTCGTTTCCCAAGCTGCAGGGCCTGCTGTCGATGACATCAGGAAATCTGGCAACGCACCTGCGAAAACTGGAAGAAGCAGGGTATGTGGCGGTGGACAAGGTCCTGGAAGGGCGGAATCCGGTGACCTACATCGCTCTGACGCGTGCTGGGCGAACTGCCTTTGAGGACTACAAGGAACAGCTTCGCTCCTTGCTGAACTCGGTGTGACCGTATACCTGAGCCGCGATTATCGGAATGCTTCGGGGATCGTGACCAAAGGCCGCAACCACGAGCTCCGTTGCCGGGCGGCATGGGAACCGCGCGTGAGCAATACCGCTGCGACTGTCCGGATTGCCAGATCTGCCGACCCCTGCCAGGCCTGCAGGGGCGATACTAGTTGCAGAGCTGTTCGAGGGCCCTTGCCACCGGAATCGAGCTGTCAGGTTCGGCGACCAGGCGCCGGGCAATTCGCTGGGCGCCGCTAGCCAGATCCTCGTTGGCCAGGACCTCAGCAATCGAGGCCGCGAGGCGCCGTGCGGTCAATTGCTTGTAGTCAATGGGCTGAGCGGCAGCGTCGAGCTGGTGGATGCGCTGGGCCCAGAACGGCTGGTCGGTGAAGATCGGTACTGGAACTGCTGGGACACCAGCCAGCAGCCCTGCTACCGTGGTGCCTGCCCCGGCATGGTGCACGACGGCCGCCATCTGCGGAAACAGCCAATGGTGCGGAACTGCGCCAATGCCCAGGACTGAGGGTTCGTCGATTTCCGGTTCCCCTTGCACGATGATGCGTCTTCCAGCGCGCTGGGCAACATCCATGATGAGGCCGGTTCCAGTGCCTGCGTGCTGCCGAAGCCAATGAAGACCGGAGGTGGGCCATCGTTGAGGAAGTCGAGCAGTCGCTGCGATGGGGTCCATGTCGGATCGGCCGGCGGTTGCCAGTACCCGCAATTGATGATCCCTTCATGCCAGTCAGCGGGACGCGGAACGACTAGTGAACTGAAGCCGTGGAGGATGGGGACCCGAAGCTGCGCGCTGACCCCAACGCCATGGGCGCGTACGCCTTACTAGGTTCGTTGGGCTGCAGGTGCGCGCCGATCGCAGGGATCGCCATGGCCTCGGCTATGTCATAGGCGTAGAGTGCTACCGCATAGGCCATGATGATGTCGGCACCGTGTTCGGCCGCGGCGATCGTTCCGGCAGCTGCCAGTTCGAAATAATCTTTGAGCGCCCGCATGCAGTAGCGCAGATCCTTGGTGCTGGCTTTGGCGCCGGGGTGCCGGCTTGACCAATGCACTCATGTCCCCGGACGGCTCCCGGAAGCGGCAGCCTGCGGTAACGACCAGGTCCTTGTAAGCAGGGTTTGCCGCAATGGAGACATCGATGCCGTGGGCCGCCAGGCTCTGGCCATGGCCAGCCATCGGCGCGACGTCGCCGCGTGTTCCTGGTCCGATCATCAGCAAGCGTATGGATTCGCCTGTAGCACTAATTGCGAACGATGTTCGCAATTAACTACACACCGGAGATTGGCGCACAGTGCGCCATGCGGTAAAGAAGCAGCAATGCCAGGAATCCAGCCTCGCGCCGGACCCAAGCCCCGGCACTCTAAGACTAAGATCGCCCTGACGGCGATTGCACTGGCCGATGCCGAAGGCATGGCGTCGGTATCAATCAGGGCCGTAGCTGCCAAGATCGGAGCTGCCCCTGCATCGCTCTACCGCTATCTGGACCCCCACGAGGAACTCAGCGGTCTCATGGTGGAGCAGATCAGCGCTGAATATGAACTCGAGTCTCACACCGGTTCCGCGGCCCACCAGCTTCTGGGCCTGGCCACCCAGGGGTTGCGGATCATGCGCCGGCATCCGTGGACCCCCGGGGCTGGCCATGGGCAAGCATGCCACGGGCCCGAACACTTTGGCCTACCTGGAGCGCGGATTAACTGCCCTGGATGGCAGCGGGCTGGATGCGGGTGCCAAACTGCACTGCCTGGCCATGCTCAACGCCATGACTATGGCATTTGCGCTGAATGAGCAGGAACAGCAGCAGCCCCAGGATTCAGCGGCACTGTTCACGCAATTGGAAACGGCAGCTACCCGCACCTGTCAGCTGCGCTGGCCCAAGCGGCAACGCCCGTGAACCAGCGAGCAGCCCTCGAGGCTGCGATCATGAACTATCTGCGTGGCGCCGGCATTATTCGCAACTAGCCAGAAAGCCATTCTGCGAAATTTTTCTAGGCGGAGCAGGGCCACTGTGGAACTATGAGTCCATAGCGTTGTTGCCTAGAACCAGGAGCCGAGATGACCGCGCCCAGCGAAGCAAGCATGAAGGAAATCCACGAGCTCATCGCCGTGGACACCACGAGCCGCGACAGCAACCTCCCACTGATCGAGAATGTGGTGAAGAAGCTGGACGCCTACGGCATCAGCTCCCAGCTGATCCACAACGACGAAGGCACCAAAGCCAACCTGCTGGCCACCATCCCCGCGGCCGATGGGACGCGCACCGGCGGCATCGTGCTCTCCGGGCACACCGACGTGGTGCCGGTGGACGGCCAGGACTGGAGCAGTGATCCGTTCGATGCACAGGTGCGCGACGGCAAGCTCTATGGCCGCGGCACCTGCGACATGAAGGGCTACCTCGGGGTGATCCTCGCCAAGCTGGACCAGCTCACCGGTGCCAAGCTTGCCGAGCCAATCCACCTGGCGCTGTCCTACGACGAAGAAGTCGGCTGCGTCGGCGCGGTGTCGCTGGTGCAGAAGATCGTTGACCAGAACCTGGCACCGCGCGGATGCTTCGTGGGGGAGCCATCGAGCATGAGGGCCATCCGAGGGCACAAGTCGATGAACGTTTTCCGTGCCGAGTTCAACGGTGTCGCCGCCCACTCCTCGCTGCCATCCGAAGGCGTCAACGCCATTTCCTACGCGCTGCGCTTCGCGAATTTCGTCGAAGAAGTATCAGCCGAGCTGCGCAGCGATGGTCCGCGCGATCAATCCTTCATCGAACCGACCACTACCATGAACGTGAACAAGTTCGACGGCGGCATCGCCGTGAACACCATTCCCTCGCAGGCAGTGGTCCACTTCGAATACCGCTCGCTGGCGGTAGTGGACCGCGAGGCGCTCACCGGACGCTTCCGCGACGAAGCGGCCAAGCTGGAGGCCGAAATGCGCGAGCAGAACCCCGCCTGCTCAGTGAAGTTCGCCCAGCAGGCAGGAGCTCCGGGCCTGGATACCGCACCCGATGAAGAAATCGTGTCCTTCGCCGCCTCCTGCGGAGCCATTGCCACCGATGAAAAGGTCACCTATGGCACCGAAGCCGGGCTGTTCGCGGCGGCAGGCATTCCCACCGTGGTGTGCGGTCCCGGCGATATCGCCCAGGCACACGCTCCGGACGAGTACATCGAGCTGGAGCAGATCGTAGCCTGCGAGAACTTCATTGATTCGCTGATTGCAAAGGCCAGCTCATGAGCACCGGAGCCGTGGCTACGCCAGAACAGATCGCCAAGGCGCGCAAGGCCGTCATCTCCAGTTCCATCGGTGCGGCCCTTGAATGGTTCGACATCATTGTCTATGCCACCTTTGCAACCACGATCGCCAAGGTGTTCTATCCGGAATCCGATGGCACGTTCGCGCTGATTCTCACCTTCGCCACCTTCGCGATTTCCTACGTGATCAGGCCCTTGGGCGGCATGGTGCTGGGCAGCTATGCCGACCGCAAGGGGCGCAAGAGCGCACTGACCCTGACGCTGGGGTTGATGATGCTCGGAACGCTGATCATGGCCGTGGCGCCGCCCTATGAAGTGGCGGGCGTGGCGGGTGCCTTGATCATCCTGCTCTCGCGATTGATCCAAGGATTCTCCGCCGGTGGCGAGTTCGGCACGGCCACGGCGTTCCTGATTGAAACGGCACCGCATAAGAAAGCGTTCTACTCTTCGTGGCAAGTCGCCAGCCAGGGTGCGTCCATGCTGCTGGCCTCGGCCTTCGGCTATTTCCTGACCACGGGCTTGAGCCAGGAAGCCCTGGAGAGCTGGGGCTGGCGCGTGCCGTTCTTCGTTGGCCTGCTGATCGGGCCGGTCGGCCTGTACATTCGCGCAAAGCTGGAGGAAACCGAGGAGTTCATTTCCACGGCCAAGGAGAAATCGCCGCTGGGCACGCTGTTTGCCCAGCACTACGGACGCGTTCTCGCCGCGGTGGCAACCATTGGCGTGGCCACGATTTCGGTGTACATGATCCTGTACATGCCGACCTTCGCCGTCACGAACCTGAAGATCCCCGCCGATGCAGCCTTCCTGGGTGGAATCTCGGCGGGCATCATCACGCTGTGCGGTGTTCCGCTGGTGGGCCATCTGGCCGACCGGATCGGCCCGGCAAGGGTGATGACCTATGCGGCAGTGGCAGCGTTCGTGCTGGCCTACCCGTTGTTCAAGCTGATGACTTCGAAGCCGAGCGTCATCGTGATGGTGATCGTGATTGCGGTGCTTGGTGTGATCATGTCCTTCTACTTCGGCCCGCTGCCGGCGTTGCTCTCAAACCTCTTCCCGGCTGCGATCCGCGGTTCGGGCCTTTCGGTGGCGTACAACGTGGGAGTGACCCTCTTGGGCGGCATCGCCCCGCTGGTGCTGACCTGGCTGCTTGACGTGACCGGGTCGCTGGATGCGCCCAGCCTGTACTACATGGCGATTGCCGTGATCTCGCTGCTCGGACTGGTTGTCGTGCGCAAGCGCTACGGCCAGCGCTAGCCAGCATAGTAGCGGATGCATAAAAGCGATCGCCGCAAGCTTCTTGAAGAAGCTTGCGGCGATCGCTTTTAACAACTGGCCGGCACGGTTACAGGGCCACGAGAAGCACTGCCGTCCAATGGCAGAGGAAGGCCATGACGGTGCAAGCATGGAAGAGCTCATGGAATCCGAAGATTTTCGGCAGGGGATTAGGCCGCTTGGTGGCGTAGAACACCGCCCCAACCGTATAAGCCACGCCGCCTGCAAGAATCAGGATCATCACCGCGGGATTCGCGGCCCAGAAAGCTGGCAGCTGCATCAACGCGCCCCAACCGAGCAGGATGTAGAGGCTGACCCCTACCCAGCGCGGTGCAGCTGGCCAGAAGGACTTGATGGCGATCCCGGCCAATGCTCCGGCCCAGATGATCGACAGGACGATGATCGCCTGCCGGCCCGGCAAGGTCAGCGCTGCGACCGGGGTATAGGTGCCGGCGATGAGCAGGAAAATGTTCGCATGGTCGGCGCGGCGGAAGAGGCCCATAACCTTGTCCGTCCAGTTCCCGCGGTGATATAGCGCCGAGGTGCCAAAGAGCAGGATTGAGCAGAGGGCGAAGACGGCGGTGGTCCATTCGGCCAAGCGCCCGTCGGCCAGCACGATCAGCACCAGGTTCATGATGATGATGCCCGGGGTGGACCAGGCGTGGATGAGCCCGCGCCAGCGCGTGCGTTCGGTGCCGATGTGCGCGAAAGTGCGCGCTGCCCGGACTGTGCTTGGAGCGGGGAGTGGTGCGGTAGCCATGAGTCTCCTTTGTATTGTGCGCGGGACGCTGGGCCCGTCATCGAACTATACGGTACTTGGCTGCCCGCGCGCTGGACGGGCGTCGCGCTTATTCCCGATTAGGATTCGAATATGGCAGATAAGCTCGAAATCACCGACCACCTGAAGACTATCGCTCAGCTCAATGAGCCAGGCGAAGTGCTGGCTAACGATTCACCGTTCATCTCCGTGCGCAATACTGACTGGTTCGAAGAAGTGGCTCCGGACACGTGGAAGGCCATCGGGGAGCGTGATCTGTTGCATCGGCGGCTGGTCGACGAAGAACTGCGTGTATCGGGCAACGCCAAAGCCGAGCGTCGAGCCTTCGTGCTTGCAGGGGCTCCGGGTGCCGGCAAGAGCAGTCTGTTGCGAGACCTGCTGGAAGGGCATGAAAACGACTATGTAGTAATCGATGCGGACAAGTTCAAGAAGAAGTTGATGCGGGAAGCGCTAGAAGATGGCACCTACGATAGCTTTTTCAAGCCTTTAGAAGTGAGGAAGCGAGAAGAACTCGGTGAGCAGTTCTTCCCTATGGACATGGCGAGCCTGGTGCATGAGGAATCATCCATGCTTAGTGAAAAACTACGTGCTGCATGCCTAGCGCGAGGACTGAACGTCGTCATTGACAAGGTCCTCGCATCTGAAGCGTCAGCGCAGAAGCTGGCTGCCCAACTGCAGGAAGCCGGATACGAAATTCAAGTCGTAGAGGCTTACGCGCCGCAGGATGTCTCAGAAGAACGGATTGTTGAACGTTGGCAGAAGCAACAGGAAACTTCCCTGGACGGCGACGACTACCTTGGTGCGCGCTGGGTCCCCGAAGAATTCACCGAGATGGTTTTCGACGCTCCGGGCCATCGATCCCGGCCAGCCGTCGTTGCCCAGATATTCGCGCGGAACTGCCCATCGGTACTCAGCTATAAGGTGTTCCATACGGCACCTGAAGCGGCAATGGACTCGGATGGGTGTATCTTGCGTCTCGAATTGCGCAGAGAATCCGTTGGGGCTCTGTTAGTGCGGGTGAAATAGCGAAGACAAAAGAAATCCCGCCGGGTAATAGCGAGAACTGTTACCCGGCGGGAAATCTATATCGGTAGGACATATGCCCCGCGGAAAGTGCGTTAAGCCCGTCGCTTGGTGATGAAGCCCCAAATGACTAGCACGATGAGGGCGCCACCAATGGCAAGAAGCCAGCTTGAGATGGAGAAGAACTCATCCACGCCCTCGCCGAAGACTGCGCTTCCGATCCATCCGCCTAGCAGAGCGCCTACGACGCCGAGAATGAGGGTAGCGATCCAGCCGCCACCTTGCTTGCCGGGCAGAATGGCCTTTGCGATCGCTCCGGCAATCAAGCCCAATACGATCCATCCAATGAATCCCATGATTCGCTCCAATGGTCAGACTGTGTAGTGGTCGGGTTCGATCCACTTAAAACGAGACAATACATGGGTTTGAGCAGGTGATCTACGAAAATCGCATCGAAATTCAGGGTTTTCATAGACTTGGTTCAAGCATCGATTGAAGGATTGGCATGATTTCCTGCAAATATACTGGCTGACCAGTGCGTTTGCGTGGACCAAGCAAATTCTCCGCGACATTTGTTGACAGTAGCCCAGCTCACTTCTAGTCTAGTTAAATCATATTTTATGGAACACGAGAATCCATAAGTCATATATTAGTTTGCACGCAACGGAGTGAATGCATGAATCAGCAAGTCCCGCCAATTGTGGTGATGGGTGTTTCGGGCAGCGGCAAAACCACCATCGGCCAACTGCTCGCCGACCGGCTGGAGCATGAATTCATCGATGGCGACAGCTTGCATCCCAAGGCCAACAAGGAAAAAATGGCTGCCGGCCAGGCGCTGGATGACGCAGATCGCGAGCCATGGCTGGAACTGATTGGAACGAAGTTGGCCGAAAGCAATCAGCGCCAGGCGCCGCCGGTGATCGCCTGCTCCGCGCTCAAGCGAAGCTACCGGGATCTCATCAGGCGTCTGGCACCGGCGACGGTTTTCATCCACCTTGCCGGTGGCCCGAACTTGATTCGGGATCGGATGACTGCGCGTTCGCACGAGTACATGCCGGCCAGCCTGCTCAACAGCCAGCTGGCCACACTCGAAGTACCGGACCCGGACGAACCGGTGCTCAGTGCCGATATTGCCGACAGCCCAGAGGAGATCGTCAGCCAATTGGCCGCAAAGCTCACTTCGCCGAACGCTCCTCGTGCGGCGCACTGACATCAATCCGCAAACCCCCAAGGCAAAGGCCTCCCATTGATCAAGGAAGACAATGACAAGCGAACTTGAACTGAACTGGACGCTGGGCACGCCCGGCCTGCTGCTACTGGCGGTCGCCGCGGTAGCGCTGCTGCTGCTGCTGATCATCCGCTTCCGTGTCCATGCGTTCCTCGCACTGGTACTCACCAGCTTGCTGACCGCCGTAGCGTCGGGCATCCCCGCTGAATCGGTCATTACGACACTGACCGGCGGCTTCGGATCCACTTTGGCCAGCGTGGCACTGCTGGTCGGCCTGGGTGCGATGCTCGGACGCATGCTGGAAACCAGCGGCGGTGCCGATGTGATGACCAGCTGGCTGATCTCCAAGTTCGGCGAGAAGCGCGCGCCACTGGCCTTGTCGGTAGCCACTCTGCTCTTCGGCTTCCCGATCTTCTTCGATGCCGGACTGGTAGTCATGCTGCCGATCATCTTCACTGTGGCCCGCCGCCTGGGCGGTTCGCTGCTGCTCTACGCAATCCCCTCGGCCACCGCATTCTCGGTGATGCACGTATTCGTGCCGCCCCACCCTGGACCGGTGGCCGCGTCCGGCCTTCTGGAAGCCAACGTCGGGCTCGTGCTGGTGCTCGGCCTGGTCGTCGCGATCCCGACCTGGTTCGTTGCCGGGCATCTGTTCGGAAAGTTTGTCGGCAAGAGGTTCGACATCCCGGTCCCGAATATCCTGGATGCGGCTCTGGGCAATGGGGCATCGAAGGACGAGTTCAAGTCCTTGCCGTCGGTGGGCACGGTATTCAGCCTGCTGCTGCTCCCGCTGCTGCTGATCTTCATGAATACCGGCTTGAACATGCTCGGCTCCGCAGGCGTCGTGGATGCGGAATCCGCCTGGGTGCGCTGGCTGCGCCTGCTCGGCGAGACCCCGGTGGCCCTGCTTATTACGGTGCTGCTGGGCATCTTCCTGCTGGGATTCCTCAAGGGCAAGGACAAGACGCTGACCGAAACCGTCGTGGACTCGGCCTTGGGTCCGGTCTGCTCGATTATCCTGATCACCGGTGCAGGCGGCATGTTCGGCGGCGTGCTGCGGGCCAGCGGCATCGGCAACGCCATCGCCAGCTCGCTTGAATCGGTGGGCATGCCGCTGATCGTCGCCGGCTTCCTGATTGCTGCCATCGTCCGCCTGGCCCAGGGTTCGGCCACGGTGGCGCTGACTACGGCGGCCGCCATCGTCCAGCCTGCGGTGCTGGCCGATTCCTCGCTGAGCGCCTTCCAGATCGCTGCCATGGTGCTGGCCCTGGCCGCGGGCTCGGTCTTCGCCGGTCACGTCAACGATTCGGGCTTCTGGCTGATCTCGCGCTTCCTGGATCTCGATGTGCCCACGACCTTGAAGGTGTGGACTGTTGGCCAGGCGCTGGTTTCGGTGGTCGGCTTCGCCTGCGTCATGGTGCTCTACGGCCTGGCGACCGCACTGGCCTAAAGCGAGCCCAGGCTACGCCAAGAATCTGCCGGGGCAGCGATGCAGATCGCTGCCCCGGCAGATTCTTCGTGCGATGCGGGGGAACCCGGCTACTGGGAGCTCTTGGCCGGATCCACGAACAAGCGCGGTGCTCCGTCCCAGAGGCCGCAGATTTCGTTGTGCGTCCGGCGCATGATGCTTTCCATGTTCTTCCGCGCGCTGGCGGCATCCGAATTGGAGATCGCATCGGCGACTGACTGGTGCCAGAGCAGTGCTTCTTCGTGGGGGCGCTCGGGCATCAGGCCCAGTTCGGTGCGGCCACGCAGGATCGCGCCGATCGGGGTGGAGAGGTTCGCGAACATCTCGTTGCCCGAGGCGGCCAGCACCACCGCATGGAATCGGATATCCAGCTCCAGGAATCGCCGCAAATCGCCTTGGCGTCCGTAATGGTTCATCTGCGCGGAGAGCATCATCAGCTCCTTGCGCATCGCTTCGGGGGCGAACTCGGCCGCCAGTTCCGCGGCCATCGGCTCGACGGAAATGCGCAGTTCGGTCAGCGAGCGCAGCTGCGCGCCCTTCTGGTCGCTGGCCAGCCGCCAGCGGATGACATGATCGTCGTAGGGGTTCCAGCTCTCGGCGCCGAGCACTCGAATACCTACCCGCTTGGTGCTGTTGACTAGGCCGCATTGAGCCAGGACCCGGATGGCTTCACGGATCACCGAGCGCGAGACCTGCAGCTTCTGTTCCAGGTCGGCGGCGAGGATAATGGAGCCGCGCGGAATTTGCCCGCTGATAATGCGGGAGCCGAGGTGCTCAACCACATGAGCGTGCAGACTTGTTGCCATGGGGTTCAGTTTAGCCAATGGCCTGCGTCAAATCAGACTAAGGCGAGTCGACCGCCGAAATATATATGCTTTAACTTTTGCGATCCGCTGTAAATCACGGCCCTCGCCCTTGTAGGATGGAATGGTCACGTGGCCGTGAACAGGGATCGTGACTCATCCGGTCTCTGCTTGGCGGTTCAACTCCCCGTAATCGATGGAGACTTATTTTTATGCCTGCACAGATTGGTGTCACAGGTCTGGCCGTCATGGGCGCAAACCTGGCCCGCAACTTCGCTCGCAACGGATACACCGTCGCCCTGCACAACCGCTCGGTCGGCAAGACCGACGCGCTGCTCGAAGCGCATGGCGATGAAGGCGATTTCATTCGCACCGAAAGCCTGGAAGAACTGGTCGCAAACCTCGAAACCCCGCGCCGCGTGCTGATCATGGTCAAGGCCGGCTCTCCGGTGGACTCGGTCATCGACCAGCTGGTGCCGCTGCTTGAAGAGGGCGACGTGGTCATCGACGCCGGCAACTCGCACTATACCGACACCCGCCGCCGCGAAGCCTCCCTGGCCGAGAAAGGCCTGCACTTCGTGGGCATCGGCGTTTCCGGCGGCGAGGAGGGCGCGCTGCTGGGCCCATCGATCATGCCAGGCGGTTCCGCCGAATCATACAAGTCGCTGGGCCCAATGCTGGAGAAGATCTCCGCGAAGGCCGACGACGGCGCACCGTGCTGCGCCTGGATCTCCACCGACGGTGCCGGCCACTTCGTGAAGATGGTCCACAACGGCATCGAATACGCCGACATGCAGGTCATCGGCGAAGCCTACGACCTGATGCGCAACGCCGCAGGCATCGAGCCGGCCAAGCAGGCAGAGATCTTCAACGAGTGGAACCAGGGCGAGCTGTCCAGCTTCCTGATCGAGATCACCGCCGAAGTATTGGGCCACGTCGATGCTTCCACCGGCAAGCCGCTGGTCGATGTCATCCAGGACTCCGCAGGGCAGAAGGGCACCGGCCGCTGGACCGTGCAGTCCGGCCTGGACATGGGCTCGCCAGTTTCGGCCATTGCCGAATCGGTCTTCGCCCGCTCGCTGTCCTCGCAGCGCGATATCCGCGCTGTGGGCCAGCAGGTGCTGACCGGCGAAACCGCCGAGGTCGCACTGCCGGAGAACTTCGTCGAGGATGTGCGACAGGCGCTGTTCGCCTCGAAGCTGGTTTCCTACGCCCAGGGCATCGACATGCTCACCTCGGCTGCCGGTGAATACAACTGGGAGCTGAAGCTCGATGAGATCGCCGGCCTGTGGCGCGAGGGCTGCATCATCCGTGCGGCCCTGCTCAAGGACATCACCGCTGCCTACTCGGCCGGCGAGAAGCCTTCGAACCTGCTGTTCGCTCCGGCATTCGCCGAAGCCATCAACAAGGCTGTTCCAGCATGGCGCCGCGTGGTTTCCGTTGCTGTCCAGCTGGGCATCCCTGCGCCGGTGTTCTCCTCGTCGCTGGCCTACTACGATGGCTTGCGCCGCGACCGCCTGCCAGCAGCCCTGACCCAGGGCCTGCGCGACTACTTCGGTGCGCATACCTACCGCCGCACCGATAAGGAAGGCACCTTCCACACGCAGTGGAGCGGTGACCGTACCGAAATCGCAGCCGAGGATACCCACTAATACCGGGATGCCCTTCAATGGCCTGCCCGAGCTCGCTGGAGTTCGGGCAGGCCATTTTTGCGCTCGAATGATCATGGATCACCGGAATGTATTCCACACAGGCGCTGATCGCGACGTAGTGCGGGCACTTGTCCGTCGCGTACCGGTTCGGCTTCAGGGCAGCGACAGCTGTCTGGCATGGAAAGCGAAGTGCAAGCTGGGGTAGGCGTAGACGTCGGCCAAGCTCATGCGCTCATGGAAAAACGGATCCCACCGGCGCGGGAAGTCGACGCAGCGCTGCAGGTCCGCGATGTCTTCTGTTGCCAGCTTGGCCAGGATCGCTGCTTGGGCCCGCTCCAGCCGTGTGCGCATGCGGCGATGGTTGTAGACCGTAGCCGCCGCGCAGGATCCGAGGTAATTCACCGGGTGGAACAGCCGCGTGCCGGAATTGAGCACCGCGCAGAAGGCCGAACGGATCCACGGCGGGCATTTGATCAGCAGGTGCACCAGCGGGATGAGCGCGCGGACCACCATGTAGCCGAAGACCATGTGGAAGAGCAGCTGCTCGTTGCTCCAGCGGGTGCCTGCGCTGTGCTTGGCCAACGAGCTGCGATCGGCGCCAGACAAGAAGCCAGCCAAGGCAGCGGCATCACGCCGGTAGCTGGCGGCAATTTGTTCTCGAACCTGGTCCATCGGTCATCGCTCCGCGCAAGGAAGTCCCGAGCCCGTTGCCGGGATTCCATGGTATACCCGTCTTCGCGCAGCGGCACCGTCTAGGAAGATGTGCTGCTAGTCCTCCAGCAGGTTCTCCGCGCACTGCAGCAAGCGGACTGCTTCGCCGGGGGAGATGCGCACCAGGGCGAAGGCCGCCACCACGAGCCCGGTAATGGTATCGCTGAGCAGGGCATGGCGTTCGGAGGAGAGCTCAGGGCGAACTGCCTTCAATCCGCGGCCCACGGCGCCATCGAGTTCTTCGCGGTAGGCGGAAATGATGGCAGCGACGTCGTTTTCGGCGGCAATCGGTGCGCTGGCGGTGTTGATCAGCAGGCAGCCGTGGGCTGCCGGCAGGGATTCGGGTTTCGCGAAGGCGGCGGCAAGTCCGCGCAGGTAGTCTTCCAGCGCGTGGGCCGGTACGGGATCCTGGAGCAGTGGACGCAATCGCGGGCGCACGATCTCATTGAGGTAGCTGTCCACCGCTGCGTCGAAGAGGCCGCGCTTGGAGCCGAACGAGTTGTAGATGCTGGAGCGGCTCAGGCCGGTAGCGTTTTCAAGCTCGGGAATGGACGTGGCCTCGAAGCCCCGTGACCAGAAGACCGATCGGGCACTCTGGATGACTTTTTCCTTATCGAATGCGGATGTTCGCGCCATCACACCCATCTCCTCTTTTCGTAACGACCATTCCAGTATATATTGAAATGGTCGTTACAGAATAGTTGTTCCCCGCACACCCAGGACGCATCATGATCATCGCCGCGCAGATCCTCGCAACCGCAGCTGCCCTGCTGCACATCTACATCTTCTCGATGGAGTCCCTGACGTGGACCACCGCGAAGACCCGTTCGGTGTTCAAGACCAGCGAGGCCGAAGCCGAAGCGACGCGGGAGATGGCCTTCAACCAGGGGTTCTACAACCTCTTCCTGGCCGTAGCCTCAATTGCAGGCGTGATCGCCTCGGGCCTGGGACACATGGCAGTGGGCGCTACCTTGGTCTTCGCCGGAACCGGCTCGATGCTGGCCGCCGCTCTGGTCCTGGCACTGGGCAGCCCCGGCAAAGCGAAGCTCGCCATCAAGCAAGGGATTTTGCCATTGCTGGCCATCGCGCTGCTGATCCTTGGCCTGATGCTGGGCAACTAGCAAGACACCGAGAATTCCACACGCTACCGAGACTTGAAAGAACTGGTAACCATGACCAAAGCAACCAGCACGCAGATCCTGCTCGCTTCCCGCCCCTCCGGTTGGCCGACCCAGGAGAACTTCTCCGTGCAGACCGTTGAGCTGCCGGAGCTGGAAACCGGGGAAATCCGGGTGCGCAACGAGTTCATTTCCGTGGACCCGTACATGCGCGGACGCATGAACGACACCCGCTCCTACATCCCTCCATACCAGATCGGCGAGCAGATCCTCGGCGGAGCGATCGGCCGGGTCATCGAGACCGCTGACGCGGCCTTCCCGGCAGGCACCCTGGTCCAGCACCAGCTGGGCTGGTCGGACACCGTGCAAGCCGATTCGTCCAGCTTCAAGCCGGCGCCTGATCTGCCCGGGGTATCGTCATCTCTGCGCCTGCACATCCTGGGCATGACGGGTCTGACCGCCTATGTGGGGCTGAGCGCCGTCGCGAATCTTGCCGAGGGGGAGACCGTCTTCGTCTCCGGCGCCGCAGGTGCAGTGGGCACTGCTGCCGGGCAGATCGCCAAGCTCATGGGAGCCAAGCGCGTCATCGGTTCGGCCGGCAGCGCCGAGAAGGTTGAACTGCTGACCAGCAAGTACGGCTACGATGCAGCCTTCAACTACAAGGATGGCGACGTGCACGGCCAGCTGGCGGCAGCAGCACCGGAAGGCATCGATGTCTTCTTCGACAACGTGGGCGGGGATCACCTCGAAGCTGCCCTGGCAGCTTTCAACGATGGCGGACGCGCAGCCCTGTGCGGCGCCATCGCCAGCTACAACACCACCGAGCCGGCACCGGGACCGCAGAACATGTCCAACCTGATCACCCGCGGACTGAAACTGCAGGGATTCACCCTCTCCAGCTACCTTGATCTCGCCCCGGAATTCGGCGAGCGCATGGGCCAATGGTTCTCCGAAGGCAAGATCGCCTACGACGAGACAATTGTTGACGGCATCGAGAATACCGTGGACGCCTTCCTGGGCATGATGCGCGGCGCAAATACCGGCAAGATGCTCGTGCGCATCTAGCCTCGGCCACCTGACGATTGCTCCGGTCCGAAGCCCAATCTAGGATCGGAGCATGAACGGATATGGTGGCGGCTGGGGCACTGGGCTGGGAATCGTGCTCGCGCTCGTCCCGCTGCTAACTGTACTCATCGCGGGCGCAGGCGTAGTCCTGGCCATGCGAACGCTGCGGCTGCGCTCGAAAGTGGATACCGCCGGTCAATGGTGGCTTCGCGTCCAATACGCCATTGACCGGTGCTTGTCCCAGGACATCGCCGAGCAGAACGTCGGCACGTCGATGCTCGAGCATCTGCAGGGCGCAGGCCAGCCTCCCGAAGGCCTGGACGACGCGCAGCGCAGATCCTGGATGCGCGAGCACAAGGATAGCTGGACGGTGCAGCCCGAGGACTTGGCCCTGATCCGTGATGCGGTAAAGCAGCTGGCACTGGATAAATTCCGTGCGCGAGACTCCACAGGAATTCGGAAGGACGCCGATTCGCATGCCGAATTCGACTCGCTGCGTCGCCAAGCGCAGTTGGTCTCGAAGATCGATGCGAAACTGGGCACCCGAACGGACCCGGACATCCTGAGGATTCTTGCCGACGGCTAGCTACCGCAGCATCCTCGCGTCGGTGATTTCCGGGGCGGACGGGTCATCCTCGGTGGTGCCGTCGAAGGCGAAGCCGTTGCGTTCATAGAACCTGATGGCCCGCGGATTCTGGGCAGCCACCCAGAGCACCGCCGGTTCATCGCCCAGCACTGCATCCAGCAGCGCCTGCCCTGTGCCATCCCCATGGAAGGCCTGCAGCACATACAGGTTGTACAGCTGCCGAGCCTCGTCTTCGCGCAGGCCTTCGGTATTTCCCGTGGGCGGAGCCGAAAGTGCGAAGCCGACAAGCTTCCCGTCCTCGTTCTCCGCCACGCAGATCCGGAACAGCGGTTTCGGATCATCCAGCACCCTGGTCCACATGGCCATGCGCTGCTCATCGTGCGCGGAGTCGAAGAACCCTTCGGGCAGCAGATGCGTGTAGGTTTCCTTCCAGCACTCGACATGCAGCCGGGCCAGCTCCTGCGCGTCGGCCGGCAGAGGTTTCCTGAGTTTCTGCACCACGCCTAGCCCTTGACGTAGGCGGCGAGGTGTTCGCCGGTCAGCGTGCCCGAGGCGGCAAGATCCGCCGGGGTCCCTTCGAAGACGATGCTTCCGCCTTCGTGGCCTGCCCCGGGGCCCAGATCGATGGCCCAGTCGCTGTGCGCGACGACTGCCAGGTGATGCTCGATGACAATGACGGTATTGCCTTCGTCGACCATCTCGTCGAGCAGCCGCAACAGGTTCTGCACGTCGGCAATATGCAACCCGGTGGTTGGCTCATCCAGGATGTAGGTGCCGGCGCCCTGGCCCAGGTTGATGGCCAGCTTGATGCGCTGCCGTTCGCCGCCGGAGAGCGTATTCAGACGCTGGCCCAGTTTCAGGTAGCCCAGGCCCACCTGGTTCAGTCGTTCCAGCATGGCCTTGGCCTTGGGCACCTTGAGCTGCTCCAAGGCTTCTTCCATGCTCAAGTCCAGGACGTCGGCGATGTTCAAGCCGTCCAAGGTGTATTCCAGCACTTCAGCTGTATACCGCTTGCCGCGGCACTGTTCGCACGGCAGGGCGACTCCGGCCATGGACGCCAAATCCGTGTAGGTGAACCCGACGCCGCTGCAAGCAGGGCAGGCGCCGGCCGAATTGGCGCTGAACAGGGCAGGCTTCACACCGTTGGCCTTCGCGAAGGCGGCACGGATCGGATCCATGATCCCGGTATAGGTGGCCGGGTTCGAACGCCGCGATCCGCGGATCGCCGTTTGGTCCACCACGGCAACATCCTCGCGCTTGGCGATCGTCGAGTGGATCAGCGTGGACTTGCCCGAACCCGCAACGCCGGTGATCGCGCACATCACGCCGGTGGGAATATCCACGGAAAGATTCTTCAGGTTGTGCAGGGAGGCGCCACGCACTTCCATCGCACCAGTGGCCTTGCGCGGGGTGGTATTGAGGGCGGCACGCGTCGTGAAATGCTTCCCGGTGAGCGTATCGCTGGCGAGCAAGCCATCGACGGCCCCGTTGTAGCAAATGGTGCCGCCATGGGTGCCGGCACCGGGGCCCAGATCGATTACGTGGTCGGCGATGCCGATGACCTCTGGCTTGTGCTCCACTACCAGCACGGTATTGCCCTTGTCGCGCAGGCCGGCCAGCAACCCGTTCATCCGCTGGATGTCATGGGGATGCAACCCCACGGTGGGCTCGTCGAAGACGTAGGTGACATCGCTGAGCGCTGATCCAAGATGCCGGATCATCTTCACGCGCTGGGCTTCGCCGCCGGAGAGCGTGCCGGCCGGGCGGTCAAGCGAAAGGTAGCCCAACCCCAGATCCACTATGGATTCGAGCACTGCCTTCAAATTGGTGATCAGCGGCGCCGCATCCGGGATCTGGATCTGATCCAGCGCGTCGAGCAGCTCGGATACCTGCATTGCGGTCATGTCCGCTATCCCCAGGGAATTGATCTTCGACGCGCGGGCCGCCGGCCCGAGCCGGGAACCTTCGCAGGCGGAGCATGGGGCGGTCGTGGAGATCCGCTCGATCCACTCGCGGATATGGGCTTGCTTGATTTCCCGGCCCGAATGGATGTAATTGGACTTGATGCGCGTGATCAACCCGGAGTAGCTCATGTTTGCGCCGTTGAGCTTGACCTTGCCCGCTTCCTCATAGAGCATGCGGTCCAGCATGGCCTTGGGCATGTCCCTGAGCTTCACGTCCAGGTCCGGCTGCGTGCCGGCGGTCAGCGTCTGCCACAGCCAGGCGCCCGGGGCGAAGTTGGGCGCCTTGATGGCTCCCTCGTTCAGGGTCTTGTCCCAATCCAGCAGTTCATCAAGGTCGATGCTCGCCTCGGTGCCGAAACCCTCGCATACCGGGCATGCGCCCTGGCCGAGATTAAACGAATACGCGCCCGCGCCGCCGGCGCTCGGGGTGGAGTACCGCGAATACAGGACGCGCAAAAGCGAATAGGCATCGGTAGCCGTGCCCACCGTAGAACGCGAATTCGCGCCCATGCGTTCCTGGTCGACCACGATGGCCGTGGACAGATTCTCCAGCACCTCCACATCAGGCCGGGGCATCGATGGCATGAAGCTCTGGATGAAGGTCGTGTACGTTTCGTTGATCAGCCGCTGGGACTCGGCGGCAATCGTGCCGAACACCAGCGAGGACTTGCCTGATCCCGATACGCCGGTAAAGGCGGTGATGCGCCGTTTGGGAATATCGACGTCGACGCCCCGCAGGTTGTTTTCCCGTGCTTGGCGTACTCGGATCGTGTCATGGCTATCGGCAGGGTGCTGGCTCATGTCCCAAGCCTACTGACTATTGGACCCGCCAGCACCTCGCCCGGGCTTGCCTGCTTGCAATTGCTGCCCCCTCCGGTGGAGGATCGAATTACCAGGGAATCGCCGATTCCTCGTCGAGAGCGGAGAATGCCATGCCGGATGCACCTCGGAAACTACTCAAGCTCAGCTCGGCGGCAGCACTGGCCGGCTGCCTCGCGCTCGCCGGTTGCGGCAGCACCTCCGGCGGCGCACCAAGCGAAGCGTCCACGGATCCTGGAGCCAGCTCGACGCAAACTTCCTCCGCAACCGCATCCCCAACCGCGACCTCGTCCGAGCCGACAGAGCCTGCAGCTTCAAGCACGCCGGCCGATGAGGAATCGGAGCAAACGGAAACGATCGGGGGACAGGAGCTGGGCAAGCTGCCGTCAAACGCCACCGAGTATGCCGACGCGCTGGTCGTTGCCTGGGGCAACGGGAATGAAGCCCAAATGAAACAGCTGGCCACCGCCCAAGTGGTCGCGTCCCTGACCGAGCATTCGGCGGCAGGTGGACCAAATTGGTCGCAAACCAGCAACGACGCCGGAGCAGGGTCGGTGTTCGTGAGCTATGAAAATGCCGAAGACGGGACCGTGCTGAACCTGCGGGTGCAAAACCAGGTTGTCGGGCAGGGCCATGAACAAGGCGTGGTTGAAGCAAGCTTCGAGTAGTCCACGACGTCACACCAGCACCATGCCGCTTAATTGTGGCCAGACGCCCTCAGCCGCTGAATCGCTGAATATTCATCTGGGGAACGGTCGATACCCCAGCAATCGAATTCAATGGGAGTCCTTGCGATTTCAGGCGGGAATTATTCGGCAGAAGCGCGAATTTCCGTAACACTTAAGCCAATCACAGGATTTCGGTGTAATGGAAATTACGTCTATCATGATTGAGGCGTGCGCCACGACACACCTGTGGCCGTCGCGCAGGGCGCTCCGATCCCTAACCGTTTATAAGGACTTTCATGAAGCTGCTGAAATCTATCCCACTGCTTGGCTGGGTGCTCGTTGCCATCGTGCTGGGCATCCTGCTTGGCCCGGTCATGCCGGTCTGGTTGGGAAGCGTATTCCTGACCTACAACTCGATCTTCTCCGGATTCCTTGGCTTCATCGTGCCTTTGATCATCTTCGGCTTGGTCGCACCGGCAATCGCTGAGCTTGGCAAGGGCGCCGGCAAGTGGTTGGGCATCACCGCAGTCATCGCCTACGCCTCGACCTTGGCCGCAGGCCTGCTTGCCTACTTCGTCAGCCGCTGGCTGTTCACCAAGTCGCTGTCCGGCGGCGGTGTCGAAGAAGTTGGCACGGGCGAAGGATCCGGTTTCGAGCCGTACTTCTCCCTGGTCGGCGAGGCAGGGGATTCCGCAACTGAAATCGTGCTGACTCCGCTGATGGGCGTCATGACCGCACTGGTGCTGGCATTCATGCTGGGCCTGGGGCTGACTGCCTTCCGCTCCACCGTGATCTTCCGTGGTGCGGTGGAATTCCGCAGCATCATCGAAATGGTCATCCGCCGCGTGATCGTTCCGGCGCTGCCGCTGTTCATCTTCGGCATCTTCCTGGACCTGTCCGCTGCCGGTGACGCCGTTATCGTGGTGCAGAAGTTCCTCTTCGTTGCAGTGATTTCCTTCGTGCTCACCCTGGTGGTCCTGCTGGTGCAGTACACGATCGCTGGCGCGATGAACAAGCGCAACCCGCTGGCCGCCCTGTGGGGCATGCGCAATGCGTACTTCACCGCATTGGGCACCTCGTCGTCGGCCGCAACCATTCCGGTGACGCTGGAATCGGCCAAGAAGAATGGCGTGGCCGACGCCGTGGCCGGCTTCGTGATCCCGCTGTGCGCCACGATCCATTTGTCCGGCTCGATGGTCAAGATCACCTGCTTCTCCATCGCCGTGCTCTTGCTGACCGGCGGCGACGTGTCCTTCGGCGCCTACCTCCCGTTCATTCTGATGCTGGGCGTCATGATGATCGCCGCCCCAGGCGTGCCCGGCGGCGCTATTGCGGCCGCTGCTGGCCTGCTCTCCCAGATGCTCGGCTTCGGCGAGGTCGAGGTCGGCCTGATGTTCGCGGCCTACATTGCACTGGATAGCTTCGGCACCGCAACCAACGTGACCGGTGACGGCGCGCTGGCCATGATCATGCACAAGCTGACCCGAGGCAAGCTCGGCACCCAGCCGCAGGATCCCGAGGACGAAATCGTCGAACTCGCAGATGGCACCGAATCGGGGGAGCACAAGCTGGCCTAACCCGCTTGCCACACAAGCATGAGCATCGATGCCCGGTACCAGACTTGCAGGTACCGGGCATCGATGCTTTGTTCTGCCGGCAAGCAAGCCGGCCCACGAAGAAACCCGCCCAGCGGCCGAACCTGAACGGTTCGGACGCTGGGCGGGTTTATCGCTGCAGTGGAAGCAGAAGCCCTAGATCCACATGGCCGGGTCGATGTACTCGGCCGGGTCCACCGCCGGCTTGTGCTCCTCGGGCCGGCGCGGACGGTTCTGCGCAGGGATTCCGGTGACGATCGACCCTGCCGGTGCATCCTTGACGACGACGGCGTTCGCGCCGATTGCCGAGTCGGCACCGATCACGATCGGCCCCAGGACCTTGGCCCCTGCGCCGATGACCACGCGGTCCCCGATGGTCGGGTGGCGCTTGACCTTGGCCAGCGACCGGCCGCCGAGGGTCACCCCGTGGTACAGCATCACGTCGTCGCCGATTTCGGCCGTCTCGCCAATGACGATGCCCATGCCGTGGTCGATGAAGAAGCGGCGGCCGATGGTCGCGCCGGGATGGATCTCGATGCCGGTCAGTGCGCGGTTCGCCTGGGATAGCAAACGGGCTGGCCATTTCAGTGCCGGGTTCTGCCACATCTTGTGGGCCAGCCGGTGCATCCAGATGGCGTGCAGCCCGGAATACACGAAGAAGTTTTCGGGATCGCTTCGCGCTGCCGGATCGTGCTGGCGTGCGTTAGCCAAATCCTCACGCAGGCGGGAGATAAAACTCATGAATACTACCTTAGTGGTTGCGGTTCGCCGCGGGACAATCCGCAGATGTCACACAGCAAATCGGCGCGAGCTGCACCGATAAAGGTCTCTCAATAGACCCAACGGTGGCTCACGCCGATTTATTCTGCTTCTGCAAATCTACTTAGCCGCGGATGTCATCGAAGAGCAGCGTGGAGATGTAGCGCTCACCGAAGTCGGGGATGATCGCAACGATCTGCTTGCCTGCATTTTCCTCGCGTGCGGCGACCTGCACGGCGCCCCATACGGCTGCACCAGCGGAGATGCCGCCGAGGATGCCTTCCTTGACGCCCAGCGCGCGAGCGGTCGACACCGAATCCTCGATGCTGGCATCCAGGACTTCGTCGTACAGTTCGGTATCGAGCACCTCTGGGATGAAGTTCGCGCCCAAGCCCTGGATCTTGTGCGGGCCCGGCTTTCCGCCATTGAGGATTGGGGAATCCTTCGGCTCCACTGCCACGATCTTCAGGTTCGGATTCTTTTCCTTCAGGTAGCGGCCTGCGCCGGTGATCGTTCCACCGGTACCGATGCCGGCAACCAGGATATCGACCTTGCCTTCGGTATCGGCCCAGATTTCCGGACCGGTAGTGTCTGCGTGCACCTGCGGGTTCGCGGTGTTGGCGAACTGCTGCGCCCAGATGGCGTTATCGGAGGTCGCAACGATCTCCTTGGCCTTCTCCACGGCGCCGCGCATGCCATCGGCGCCCGGAGTCAGCACGATCTCGGCACCGAAAGCGCGCAGCATGACGCGGCGCTCGGTGGACATGGTCTCAGGCATGGTCAACACGACCTTGTAGCCGCGAGCCGCGCCAACCATGGCCAGCGCGATGCCGGTGTTGCCGGACGTGCCCTCGACAATGGTGCCACCTGGCTTCAACGCGCCCGATGCCTCGGCTGCATCAACGATGGCCACGCCGATGCGGTCCTTGACGGAGTTGGCCGGGTTGTAGAATTCCAGCTTCACGGCAATGTTGCCTGGCAGGCCCTCGCCGACGCGATTCAGGTTCACCAGCGGAGTGTTGCCGACGACTTCGGTGACGTTGTTGTAGATCTTGCCCATCTTGTATGCAATCCTTACGTGTACTTTATGCAGCCGCAGATAGTTGCGGCGAAATAACTGCTGGAATCTGGCGTAACCGCCGGACACCCATCGGGTTCACAACTAACCCTAATAGGCCTAAAGCGCGACTAGGCTTCGTTTAGCCATTGAGCGTAATATTTCCTGACTTTTGCGAGCTTTGGATCGATAATCACCCGGCAATATCCGACTTCTTGGTTTTCGGAGTAATAATCCTGGTGAATTTGCTCGGCAGGATAGAAATCTTTCGACTCTTCCAGCGTGGTGACGATCGGATTGGGGTATACACGCGAGAACTTGTCGATGGCGGCCTCGAAAAGTTCGCGCTGTGCATCGTCGAGCGGGAACATCGCCGAGCGGTACTGGGTTCCAACATCGTAGCCCTGGCGGTTCAGCGTGGTCGGGTCGTGCACGGTGAAGAACATGTCCAGGATGACGTCGGCCGGAACCACTTGCGGATCGAAGATCACCGCGACACCTTCGGCATGACCGGTGGTGCCGCTGCAGACTTCGCGGTAGTTCGGATCCTTGGTGTGGCCGCCGATATATCCGGAAATTACCGCGTAGACGCCACGCGTTCGCTGGTACACGGCATCCAAGCACCAGAAGCAACCGCCAGCTAGCACGAAGGTGCTCAACTTGGTGTCCTGGACATCCAGGGTCGGGGTGAATTGATGAGGTGACTGAAGGCTGAGAATACTCACACAGTTCACAACGTTGCGGCGTTGCATTCTGTTCCATCCTCATTTGCACCGCGTAGTCTGGTTGGTATGCAGAGCAAGGCAAATAACTCGCAAGACCTGGGGAAGAGCAACGTTTCCCCGGAGGCCTCGACGCTCAAGCCCGTTACCGAAGAAAAGCCAGAGCAGCCGGTGGAAGACACCTCGGCTGCGCAGACCACCCTGGGTAACGTCCTTGAAGCCGCCGAGGAACTTTGGCCAAAGTCATTGGCCGAAGATTGGGATGCCGTTGGGCTGGTCACCGGGCGAACCGGCCAGCAGATTTCCAAGATCGTGATGGCTGTTGATCCAACGCTGGAGGTGATCGAGGACGCAATCGAGCGTGGGGCCGATCTGCTGATCACTCACCACCCGCTGCTGTTGCGCGGAGTCACCCAGGTTGCCGGCACGACATTCAAGGGTGAGGCCATCCACCGCCTGATTGAATCCGGTACCGCATTGCTGACCGCGCACACCAATGCCGACAGTGCCATCGGGGGCGTCAACGACGCGCTGGCCGATGCCTTCGGGCTGAAGGACTGCGTGCCGTTGGTGGAGTCCAAGGACGGGCTGCCCGAGGAAGGCCTGGGCCGGGTGGGCTTCTTGGAGAAGCCGATGAAGCTCGACGATTTCGCGGAACGCGTCTACACCGTGCTGCCGGCCGTCGCCGGCGGAGTGCGCGTCGCCGGAGACCGCAACGGAATCATCCGGAAGGTTGCCCTGTGCGGCGGCGCCGGCGATTCCCTGTTCGATGCGGTGCGCTCGCACCAGGCCGATGTGTACGTAACCGCCGACCTGCGCCATCACCCGGCAAGCGAAGCGCGCGAAGCTGCCAATGGCGGCTTCCCTTACCTGATCGACGTTTCCCACTTCGCTTCGGAATGGGTCTGGCTCTCGGCCGGTGCCCGCGCCTTGGGCAATGTGCTGAACGATCTGGGACATGCGGTGGAAATCGAGGTATCCCAGGTGAATTCCGATCCTTGGGACTTTGTCCTGACTCCATAGCCGGAGTTTGGCATGCTGCACCACGTAGAGATCTGGGTGGAGGATTTGGCAGCCAGCACAGCATCGCTGGGCTGGCTGCTGACCCGTCTGGGCTACACGGCCAATTCGCAATGGGCCAACGGCATCAGCTATTCCTGCGGCGATTTCTATATCGTCCTGGAATCAGGTCCGGATGCGAAGAAGCAACGTCATGACCGGCTGGCTCCAGGGCTGAACCATTTGGCCTTCCAAGCCGGCACCAGGCAGGCCGTCGACACGTTGGCCGCCGAAGCGCTGGAGCGCGGTTTCAGCCTCATGTTCGCGCATCTGCACCCATACGCCGGGGGAGCGCAGCACTATGCGGCCTATTTGGAGGATGCTTCCGGATTCGAAGTCGAACTGGTTGCAATGCAGCGATGATGCCATGCAGGCCTAGCGGAATTGCTCGGCTGGCACGGCATCATTCTCCTTCGCAACGCTCTCAGGCTGCGTGCTTCACGGTGGTGAACTGGTGGTCTTCTGGCAGCAGGATGTTCAGGGCCAGGCCTTTCTTGTCTTCCACCAGCGACGCTTCCCACTTGGTTTGGACCAGGTCGAGCAATTCTCCAGGATTCTTTGGTTCGACCGGCTGCTCGACCAGGAAGCGCGCGACCTCGCCCCGGGTGTGCTTGGCGAAATGCGAGACCACTTTCGGCGTTCCGTTGCGCATCTGGAAGACGTTGACCGCAACGGTGTTGCCACTGGCTGGCTTGTAGGCGGCTGCGTAGGTGCTCGACCGGGCGTCAACGATCAGCTGGCTGCCGGCCGCCTCATCGAGCACCGGGGCCAGCCGCTTCTTCCACCAGGTGGCCAGCTTGCCCAGCGGCTCGAGCTTGACCGACATGGACAAGCGGTAGGGCGGAATGCGATCGCCAAATCGCACGGCACCCCACAGTGCGGAGATCACGATGATGGATTCGTCGGCACGCCGCCGCGCGGCTTCTTCCAGGCTCGCGTAGCCCAGGGCTTCGAAGAGCACTCCCGAGTAGATATCGTGCGCCTTGGCGGCCGGCTCGGTGTGCAGGTTGATATTCCGTGCTACCTCATTGGCCAGCGAAGCTCCGACCCCCAGCAGGTCCATGGCATCGTCCCTTGCCGAGACTTCTGCAAGGGCGTCTAGCACCAGGCGGCGTTCGGCAGAGAGCTCCGGAAAAGAGAGATCTTCGATTTCGAAGGGAGCTCCTTCGGCGTGGGCGGTCTTGCCTTCGGAAGGCGGCAACAAAATAAGCACGCTCTCCAGCTTATCGGAGTCCACCTGCTGCTCTGCGCCGGCCATGTCCCCGCCGTGGCGACTCCGGCTGTGAGCGATCCAGTGTTCGAAAGTGGTCCGAAGGCTGTCCTGAACCGATTAGACTGGTAGTGAATGGGATGGCCAGACGGTCGCGTGGCAAGCAATTGTCCCGAGGAACGTCCGGGCTCCACAGAACAGGGTGGTGGGTAACGCCCACTCGGGGTAACCCGCAGGCTAGTGCCACAGAAAATAGACCGCCAGGTTTTCCTGGTAAGGGTGAAACGGTGGTGTAAGAGACCACCAGCACCCCAAGTGATTGGGGTGGCTAGGTAAACCCCACTCGGAGCAAGGTCAGACAGACTGCGTTATGAGGGCTGTTCGCCCCATGCAGTCGGGTGGACCGCTAGAGGCTGCCGGCAACGGCAGTCGTAGATAGATGACCGTCCCGCTTCGGCGCGACAAAACCCGGCGTATCGGCCATCCCATTCATTAATTCCTTCGCTGCATCCAGCCCTTCATTCCTGATCGCATCGCCCGGCCCTTGCCCGCTCGTGAGATGATTCACAGTTCCCGATCCGCGCTTTTTCAGCGCACGGTCTAGAATGGATCATGTACTTACGAGGATGATCCTGTTACCTCGTGCCACCGCAAAAGCAATGGTGCTTCCCACGGTGCCAACCGACTTCATGGATCTGCGAGTCGGCTGAATTGGAAGGATTTTCTGTGACCCAGCAGTCTGTCGTTGCCCAGCAAGAATGGAGCGGGCGCGAAGAGCTCGCCGAGGCCATGATTCCACTGATCGGACGTCTGTACCGCAAGAACAATGTGGTGACCTCCGTCTACGGCCGCAAGCTGATCAACCAGTCCGCCATCGACATCATCAAGGCCCACCGCGTCGTGCGCCGCATCGATGGCGAAGAGCTCGACCTGAACGACACCAAGGCGATCCTCGATGCCATCGAGTCCCTGAATGTCGGCTCGGTCTCCGTTGATCTCGGCCGTATGAACAAGAAGTTCAAGGAGTCCGGTTCCGCTGATCTGAACGCCTTCCTGGCTGATGAATTGGGCGAGAAGGTTGGCCAGGCTGGCGCAACCGACGCAGAACCGCAGGATGTCGTGCTGTACGGCTTCGGCCGCATCGGCCGCCTACTGGCCCGCATCCTCATCGAGCGCGGCGGCTACGGCCTGCGCCTGCGTGCCATCGTAGTCCGCAAGGGCGCGGAGAACGACTTGGTCAAGCGCGCCTCGCTGCTGCGCCGCGACTCGGTGCACGGCCGCTTCGACGGCTCGATCACCGTTGACGAGGAAAACAACACCATCCTCGCCAACGGCACCCTGATCAAGGTCATCTACTCGAATGACCCGACCACCATTGACTACACCGAGCACGGCATCGACAACGCCATCGTCGTCGACAACACCGGCCGCTGGCGCGACGAGGCCGGCCTGTCCCAGCACCTGCAGGCCAAGGGCGTTTCCCGTGTCCTGCTGACCGCACCCGGCAAGGGCGATCTGAAGAACATCGTTCACGGCATCAACGATTCGTGGATCACCGCAGAAGACAAGATTGTCACCGCTGCATCGTGCACCACCAACGCCATCACCCCTGTGCTCAAGGCGCTGAACGAGAAGTTCGGTGTTACCCACGGACACGTCGAGACCGTTCACTCGTTCACCAACGACCAGAACCTGATCGACAACTTCCACAAGGGCGAACGCCGCGGCCGCTCGGCAGCGCTGAACATGGTGATCACCGAAACCGGTGCCGCCAAGGCTGTTGCCAAGGCCCTGCCGGAGTTCGAAGGCAAGCTGACTGGCAACGCCATCCGCGTTCCTACCCCGGATGTCTCCATGGCGATCTTGAACCTCAACCTTGAGAACGAGACCACCAAGGAAGAGCTGAACGCCTACCTGCGCGAGACCTCGCTGACCTCGAACCTGCACAAGCAGATCGACTACATCGATTCGCCTGAGGTTGTTTCCACCGACTTCGTCGGCTCGCGCCGCGCTGGCATCGTTGACGGCCTGGCCACCATCGTGTCCGGCAAGAACGCTGTCGTCTACGTTTGGTACGACAACGAATTCGGCTACTCCTGCCAGGTAGTCCGCGTCATCGAAACCATGGCCGGCACCCACCCAGCCGCAGTGCCTTCAGTGAAGGCAGAAGCCGTCACCGTCTAGGACCTCAAGGGTTTCAGCTGAAGGGGCCATCCCAACGCATTGCGCGTTGGGATGGTCCCTTCTTCGGTTCTGTGCCTGCGATAGGAACGGTCTTGCCGGGTTTTCCTGATGCACGCTTTTCCGCGTCGTGGGCAGGACCGGACGGGGGTCCAGTATTCCCGGGGGTCGCTATCCTGTTTCCTGCGCTCAGAACCTATTGCCAGAGGAAGTGCCCTGTGCAAGGCTCGGGGCATGATGCGATCAACGAATCCGGCCCTGAACCACGGCGGGTGGCCCGCGGACATGTCGCTGTCCATGGATGATCACGCGCAGCCAATCCAGATGCTGTTGTTCATCCGGCAGGCCTGGGGTCTAGCCGAAGATCTCGCGCTGCCCCAGCTCAGCCCGGTTCCCGAGACGGGATCCTCGGCCCTGCCGGACGAAGCCGACCGGGACCTGTGGGAGCAACGGTGGATCCAGACCTGGTCGAACGCGTGGGTGGGAAAGGCGCAGGGTGCCCACCGTATCCCCGGGCTGGCGGCAACTACCGCGGCAACCGGTTCAGCCACCGGCAATGATTTCTGGACCCAGCAGTACGGCGACGAGGGGATCGACCTCATCGTGTTCGAGCAATGGGAACAGGTGTTCGATCCGTGGTTGGGATTGAATCCAGAACCGGTGCTGCGCAGTACGGAGGTCCAGCCGGTGCTGGTCGCCGCCTGGGAGCGCGGGTTGACGGATCTCATCGTGGTGCCGTGGGCTGGGTACTGCATGCACCGGCTAGGCGATTCGCACCTGGCAACCTCCTTCGAAACCGCCGCCAACTGGTCCCTGCTCAGGCAGGCGCTCGCAGAGTGGAGTCGCGCGCCGCTGACGTGAGGCGTCGCCAGTTGCTGCGGCGGTCTTCCGTCAACGACCATCTGCACATCAAGGCGAGGCATGGAGGCTGCGGATCCGGAGGCGCATCCGCTGCGCCGGACTGCTAGGCTCTACGCCATCGGGGATGGGATCGAGGTGGACCGATGGACAGGACCAGGGTACTGGCAGCACGCATGGCCAGCCAGCTTCTGCTGGAACCGGCAGAATCCACGCTGCAAGCCTCAGAGCACATGCTCGCCTTCCAGTCCCAGGACTTCGCTGCAGGACGCTACGGGCTGGCCCAGCGCTCCGCAGCGCAAGAATCCCGCCAGCAAGTCGACGCGCTGTTCGCCGAAGGTCAACTGGTCCGGTCATGGACCATGCGAGGCACGCTGCACATCTGCGTGGCCGAAGACGCGCGGTGGCTGGTGCGGGCTAGCCGTGAATGCACCATGCGCTCAGCGGCCGCACGCCTGCGCGGACTGCAGATCGACGCACAGGTCATTGACCAGGCTGCCGGCGTCATCAGCTCGCATTTGCAGGAGTCCGGACAGGCCAGCCGAACCGGGCTCTTCAACGTGCTGAACCGGCACGGAATCGAGACGGACAAGCAACGCGGCTTGCACCTGCTGCAGGTCCTTGCCCTGGACGGTTTGATCTGCCTCGGGCCCATACCGGATGCTGCTAAGCTCATCGCCCAGGACTTCGTGCTCGTCGATCAATGGATCGCACGGCACCGGGAACCAGCGGATCCGCTGGCGGAAATATTGCGCCGCTATCTCAGCTCCCATGGGCCAGCCACCATCCGCGACGCAGCCTGGTACGCGGGGCAGACGCTTTCTGCCATGAGAACTGCTGCCCAAGCCCTTGGTGACGTGCTGGTCAGCGCAGGCAACGATGAGCGAGGAGAAGACTATTGGGTCATTGCCGGAAGCCTGGCCCACCGCGAGCTTGAAACGCCGCAGTCCACCCGGTTGCCGCTGCGCCTGCTGGGTCCCTTTGACGAGTACTACCTGGGCTATGCGGATCGGGCGCTGGCAGCCGATGAGCAGATGGCCCAGCAGATCCTGCCGGGAAAGAATGGCATGTTCCTGCCCTTCTGGCTTGAACAAGGCAGGGCGGCAAGGCTCTGGAATGCAGAAGCAGCGCCGACCGATCGACTCGGTGCGGCGCTGCATCAGCGGTATCTGGACTTCAAGACCGCCCGGTAGGCGGCTGCCTGGCAATCGACACTGGCCTAGTGGCCGAAGGGATCCTCATCGGTACCCGGCAACCAGGTATTGCCCGGTACGCCCCAGCCAAGAGCCTTCTTGGCCTTCTTCCACTTCTTTTCCCAGCGCGGCTGCAGCTTGTCCACGTACAGCAGGCCATCCAGATGGTCGTACTCGTGCTGCATGATGCGGGCGAACCAGCCATGGGCCTCGAAGGCGACCGGCTTGCCGAACTCATCGAAACCCTCCACCTTCGCATAGTCGGCGCGCTGCAGCGGGTAGTTCAAGCCCGGTACGGACAAGCAGCCCTCCGAATGGTCATCGGGATGGGCAGGAGCCTGCGAAACCTTCGAAAGGGTCAGCTTGGGATTGATCACCACACCGCGCTCGGGAGCATCGTCCTGGTCCGCGAAGACGTAGGTGAATATGCGCAGGCCCAAACCGATCTGCGGAGCGGCCAAGCCGACACCGTGCGCCTCATCCATGGTGACGTGCATATCGGCAACGAGCTCGCGCAAGGCGTCGTCGAACTCGGTGACCTCCACCGCACGCTGGTGAAGTACGGGTTCTCCGTAAACAGTGATCTGCCGAATAGGCACGTGATCAGTTCCTTTCAAAAGTGCTTAGAGTGCTCGTCCAATAGTTTCACGCATGATCTCACTTGTGCCACCGAAAATGGTCAGCAAGCGCGAGGCGGTGAACGACTGGGCGATCGGGTACTCCATGATGTAGCCGTAGCCGCCATGGATCTGCAACGCCTTGTCGGAAAGCTTCTTGGCGCTCTCACTAGCCCAAAGCTTGACCTCCGCGGCCTCTGCAGGATCCAGCTCGCCATCGTTGAACGCCAGCACAGCCCGATCCACGAAGCTCTGGGTGACATGCGCCTCAGTCTTCAGGTTGGCCAGCTCGAAACGGGTGTTCTGGTACTCGGTCAGCGCCTGGCCGAAAGTGGAGCGGTTCTGCGCATGCTCCAGCGCCTGCTCGAAGGACGCGGTGCAGATCGCCGACGCTGCTACGGCAATGGCCAAGCGGGCCTGGGGGAGGTGCGCCTTGACGTAGGACAGGCCCTGGCCGACTTCGCCAACCAGATCGGCAGCCGTAACGCGGACATCGTCGAAGAACAGCTCCGCGGTATCAGAAGCGCGCAACCCGATCTTGTCGAAGGGGCTGCCATTGGTGTACCCCTCGGAACGCTCGACCATGAACAACGAGAAGGACTGCTCGGTGGCCCGTCCGCTTTCGCCATCGGTACGCGCCAGCACCAGCGCGGCATCTCCGAAGGCCGCATTGCCGATGAAAGTCTTCTGCCCGCTGATCAGCCAGTCATCTCCATCTCGGACCGCCTTGGTGCGTACGGCACGCAGGTCGGACCCCGCGCCAGGCTCGGTAAACGCGCAGGAGGTAATGGTGGAGCCATCGACCATGCGCGGCAGCCACTTGTCCTTGAGCTCGGCAGAACCGTAGGACAGCAGATAAGGCAGAACCAGATCGTCATGCAGGTGGAATGCCAATGCCACGGCCAGATGCCCGGCACGCACGAACTCCTCGTCAAGCACTACACGGAAGCGGTAGTCATCGATCCCCATGCCACCGAACTCCTCGGGCACGGCAAGACCCAGCAGGCCGTTTTCGCCGGCGGCCTGCCACACCTCACGAGGGATCTGGTGCTCCTTCTCCCACTGGGCGTATTTGCCGGAAATCTCCCGGGCATTGAACTCCATAGCCAGTTCACGGAACTGCTCGTGGTCCTCTTCAAAGAGCGCGCGTTTCACAGGGGAGTACCTTTCGGTGGGTAGAACGAAGGCATGTAGCTCACTGGCTTGCCGAAGTACATGATCCATTATGGTTGCTCAGGCCAATTCATGCCTATTCGCCAGGGCAAACAACGATTCAAGTCACCAAATAACGCAAAAAGTCTCGAAAAACACGGGGTTAGACCTCGAAACGCCGAGCATTCGAACATACTTTCGAATCAGTGTTTCAACCTGCCGAAATATGACTTAATGCCTCATTTGGGCGGCGTTGCGCTCGCCGGTAGGGCCGAGTTTCCTGTTCATCTAGGCGCTTCCGTATCGTGCTTGCAGCTGGCCTCGGTAATGGACTGGGCTTGCCGGTCTTGCCCGTGCCTGGACTCGTGACTTTGCGTGGCGCGCAGCCCGATGCGTCTGGGTGCCCCGTGTGGTTGACGCTCCATTTGGACGGTTGATAGGCGGATTGCAGGTCGCTCTGGGCGGGGAGCAGCGAGGCAGCGTGACGAGGAGCTCGTCTGTTCAGTGAAACCGTTTTGCCCGTCTTGGGCATGACCTTGTATCTCACGGGTTCATGCGATGGCTGTCGGCGGTATGAAGTCGAACACTGAGCCAGGAAATGTGCCGCCGTGGTCATGGAGCTCCACAGTGCTGGAAGCAAAAAAGATCTGGTTCAGAATTTCCATTCCAAACCAGATCTTTCGAACTGGGGTGAGTAACGGGGTTTGAACCCGCGACCTTCTGGACCACAACCAGACGCTCTACCGACTGAGCTATACCCACCATGTCTACTTCGATACTAGTCAGAAGCAATAGCGCTCAAGATTTCGTACCGGGCAACGAAAATTACTATACACGCATTCGAGCCAGAAATACCAATTCGCCCAGTGCTGCCAATGGGATTGTGACGCGATGCTCATGATTCGTGATTGGGAACCTGTCGTGCGCTGCTGATCTGGCATAACGGGTGATGTTCAGTGCCATGCTGTTGCCCTTGCCTGCGGCGCCTGGTGCCACAGTGGTATGGCAAGTGAGGCGGATAACCTGGCTCCATGAGGATGGACGAAAGCCGCTCTAGTTCGACCTAACGGCACGAATCGCTGATGGGGGAGTCGTGGACGTTGATGATCTTTTGGAAGTGCTGGATTCCGGCCAGCGAATTGCCGCCGGTTCTGAGCTGCATGCTCTCATGCATAGCGCGAGCCAGGACGCGTTGCGCATCTGCGCGGAATTGAATAGCGGCTACCGCAGTCCACATGAAGTGCACGAGCTCCTCCGGCAATTGACCGGCAGGCATGTTGACGATTCGGTGGTGTTGTTCCCGCCGTTCAACTCGGACTTTGGACGCAATATCAAACTGGGCAAGCGCGTCTTCATCAATGCCGGGTGCAAGTTCCAGGACCAGGGCGGCATCAGCATCGGGGACGAGTGCTTGGTCGGCCATAACGTCGTCGTGGCTACGCTCAACCATGATCTCGATCCTGCCCGTCGAGCTGACATGCTTCCGGCCCCGGTGAGCATTGGGCGCAATGTCTGGGTTGGCGCGAATGCGACGATACTTTCCGGCGTGACGATCGGCGACAATGCTGTGGTTGCTGCTGCCTCGGTGGTAACCAAGGATGTTCCTGCTGGTGCAGTGGTGGTCGGATCGCCAGCCAGGGTGGTGCGCACGGTCTGATTCTGCGCGGCGGTGCAATCTGGCGTGCGGGGAAAGCAAAAGACTCGACTCGGAATTTCCATTCCGAATCGAGCCTTTACTGCTGGGGTGAGTAACGGGGTTTGAACCCGCGACCTTCTGGACCACAACCAGACGCTCTACCGACTGAGCTATACCCACCATATTCGCTTCGATACTAGTCAGAACGCTTTTGCGAATCGATTCCGTATCGGGCAACGAGAAATACTATACACGTATTTTCCGCTTGGACGCCAATCGGAAAGCCCCTGGGCCACTGTGCAGTGCATCACCCATGCCCCAGGGGCTCATCCCTGGCAGCTAGCCGGCGCTCTGGCTGATCCCCGTGGCGATCTTCCGGGCCTCGTCGGAGGTTGGGCCTGGAGCCGGAACCATGATGGCTTGGCGGTAGTAGCGAAGCTCATTGATCGAGTCCTGGATGTCGCCCAGCGCCCGGTGGTTGCCGGTCTTGGCCGGAGCGCCATAGTGGGCCTTCGGGAACCAGCGGCGGCTCAGTTCCTTCAGGGTCGACACATCGATAATGCGGTAGTGCAGGTGCTCGATGACCTCGGGCATATCGCGGGCCAAGAAGTTCTTGTCGGTTCCCACCGAGTTGCCGCCGAGCAGCGCCTTCTTCGGCTCCGGAACGTGCTTCTTGATGTAGTCGACCACCAGGCGCTGGGCTTCGGCCATGGAAATGCCGTTCTCCAGCTCGGGCAGCAGGCCGCTGGCCACATGCATATTGCGCACGAAGTCATCCATCTGCGCCAGAGCCGCCGGCTCGGGCTTGATGACAACCTGGATGCCCTCATCGACGATCTCCAGATCCGAGTCGGTAATGAGCACCGCTACTTCGATCAATGCGTCATTAACCAGATCCAATCCGGTCATCTCGCAATCGATCCATACAATTTTTTCTGAATTACTAGCCACGCAACCAATCTACACTTCAGCGAACGCTGTGGGGGAGCGCACCCTCTTAACGGCGCGGAAGAACAGTGTCCCAACCGGACCGAAGGCATGGTGAATGCTAAAATCGTCTGAGATTTCCGGCTGTTGACGTGCCACGCCCGCAAGGGCAAAGCGCAGGCGACGCTGGCCTAATTACTCTCGAACTCATGTCCGTTACAGCCCGAGGTGCCAACGTGTCAGCCAGCAACCCAGCCGCAGTGAGCTCCCCGCCCTACGCTGGAGTGAACAGGACCCTTCTCAGCGGCGTCATCGGTTCCTCCCTGATCCTCTTCGGATCCTTCGGCACCGGCTGGCTGGCCAGCGTCTCCCCGCTGAACCGCGACCCGTTCTTCATCATGCTGCGCACCGAACCGGCCGGCGTGATTGCGTGCGTGATCCTGCTGGCCCTGGGCTGCTGGCTGCTCTTCCGCTCGTGGTGGCGGCTGGGACAGAAGCTCAAGGGCTGGGGCGAAGGGTCGCTGAAGGTGGTCCGCCGCGCCGTCTGGCTGTGGAGCATCCCGATGCTCGTCACCCTGCCGATCATGAGCCGCGACGTGTTCGCCTACATCGGCCAGGGCCGTTTGGTCGACGCCGGGCAGGATCCCTACGTTGACGGCATTTCCTCGCTGAACAACTGGTTCCAGCTGGGAACCGACACGATGTGGGCCCAGGACGGAACACCCTACGGCCCGCTGTACCTGAGCATCGAATGGCTTGTGGTCAACATTGTCGGCGGCTCCACCGACGTGGCCATCCTGGCTTTCCGCGCCATCGCGTTCATCGGCGTGCTGCTGTGCCTGCACTTCGTGCCGAAGCTGGCCGAACTGCACGCGGTGTCCGGAGCCAAGGCCACCTGGATGACCGTGGCCAACCCGCTGTTCCTCGTCAACTTCGTGGCCAGCGCGCATAACGACTCGCTGATGACCGGCCTGGCCGTATGGGCCGTCTACCTGGCCTGCAAGCGCCACGGATTCTGGGCGGTGGTCGTGCTCGCCGCCTCGGTTGGCGTCAAGCCGATCACCCTGGTGCTGCTGCCGTTCATCGGCCTGCTCTGGGCAGGCCCGGACGCCAGATGGCCGCGCCGCATCCTGTACTGGTTCTACACCGGCATGCTGTTCCTCGCGCTGATGACCCTGGTGGGCTGGCTCAACGGCTACTGGTTCGGCTGGCTCTCGGTCATGCTCAACTACACCGGCGCCGGATTCTCGATCTACGCTCCGCTGGGCCTGGCGACCGTGGGCATCCAGAACATCTTCCATTCCTTCGGCCTGGATCCCGGCGGCGTGCTCGATGTGGTCAAGACCGCTGGACGCTTGATCGGCGTGGTGATCGCCTTCGTGCTGATGTTCCGCGGCAAGTATTCGCACCTGGTGCAGCGCATGGCCATTGCGTTCACCGCGATTGTCGTGCTCTCCCCGGTGATCCAGCCGTGGTACCTGCTGTGGCTGCTGCCGTTCTTCGCCGTCACCGGGCTGCGCGACGACTGGCAGATGCTGTGGCTGCACCTGACCACCATCTTCTTCCTCGCCTACCAGGCCGCTGACCAGATCTTCGTCTGGCAGTTCCTGCAGGAGTCGCTGGTTCCGCGCGTCCAGCTGATTTCCTGGGGCATCTCGATTGCCTGCGCCGTGTACCTGGTCTTCTTCGATCCGAAGACCAAGAACATCTGCGCCGATCTGCTCAGCTCGACGAACTGGCTCAAGAAACTCAAGAAGGCCTAGTGGCAGTGCAGGAGCGAAAGCTGGAACCGCAACGCGCAAGCCTGCGGTCATTGTCCTGGCAAGGGTTCATCGCCTCGGCGCTGATCACCGTTGCCTCCTGGGGAATCGGCTGGTTCCCGCGCAACCAGCTTTCCCCGCTGGCCCGCACCGGCTTCTTCATCGAGTTCCGCACCGATGCGCCGGGGGTCATCATCTGCATCGTGCTGATGGCCGTGGGCATCGTCTGGCTGACCCGGACCTGGATTCTCGCCCGGCCATGGGTGCAGAGCGCAGGCGAGATCTCCCGGAAAGAACTGAGCCGCCTGCTGGCCATGTGGTCCGCCCCGCTGATGCTCAGCTTCCCGATCCTCAGCCGCGATGTCTACTCCTATCTGGCGCAGGGCCGGATGCTGCACGCCGACAAGTCCCCGTACGCCGAAGGCATCTCCGCGCTGCCCGGCTGGTTCGACGGGGGATCCGACGGCCTCTGGGCGCAGTCGCCCTCGCCCTACGGGCCGTTCTTCCTGGTGCTCTCGCGCATCATCTACTTCGTCTCGAACGGCATCCCCGAAGTCGGCGTGGGCCTGCTGCGCATCATCGCCGTGCTCGGCGTCTGGGGCTGCTACCACTACACCGCGAAGCTGGCAGCGAAAATGGGGCAGAGCCCCAACTGGGCCAACTGGGCGATCGTGGGCAATCCGCTGTTCCTGCTGACCATGATCGGCGGAGTCCACAACGACGCGCTGATGATTGCCGGCGTCTTCAGCGCCTTCGCCTACGCCTATGACCGCCGCCCGATGGCGGCCACCATGGCCCTGGCCATCGCCGTATCGGTCAAGCCCATCGTGCTGCTGGTGCTGCCATTCATCGGACTGGTGCTGCTTGGCCGCACCCGCACGATGCGCGCACGCTGGAAGATCTGGGTCAAGGTCGCGGCCATGTCTCTGACCTGGCTGCTGCTGATCGGCGCCGTCACCAACCTCTGGTTCGGCTGGCTGCCTGCCATGTTCACCGCGGGAGACGCGGCGTTCCCGTATGCTCCGGTCGGACTGATTGGCTGGTCGGTGAGCAACCTCGCAGGCCTGTTCGGTGCCGATATTTCGCTGGTGAATACCATCGTGGTGGCCATCTTCCAGCTGCTGTCCCTGGTGATCGTCGCGCGCTTGGCGCTGGCCAAGGACGCCTCCAGTCCGGTGCGCCTGGCGGCCTGGGCGCTTTCCGCGGTGGTGCTGCTCGCTCCGATCATCCAGCCCTGGTACATCCTGTGGCTGATTGCGCTGTTCGCCATTTCGCACAGGGTTGCCTGGGGATCGGAAAAGCTGATGATCCACGCATCGAGCATCATCCTGGTGGCGGTCTTCGTCGACCAGCTTTCCATCGAGCAGTGGCATTCGGCTTGGCTGATGAAGTCGCTGGCCGGCGTGGTGGTCCTGGGCCTGTTCGCCGCGCTCTTCACCGCCGATGCCGCCACCAAGCGGGTGCTGCGCGGGCCGGAAGCATAGCCAAGCTCACAGTCCGCAGCTCAGCTTCCTCACGGATTATTCCGCTTAGATGGAAATATGCAAACGATGTTCTGGCCAGCGACTATCGCGATCCTCGGCGGCGCCTTCTTCCTGGCCTCCGCCGGCATCTTCCTGCTGGCCGTGCAATACCGCCGCCACGGACGGCTGTCCTGGCGCCGCACCATAACGACAGCCACCGCGGCGATCTACGGCTTCGGGCTGTTCAGCTACACCATGCTCCCGCTGCCCTCCTCGCGCGACGAATTCTGCCGGCCGGGCGTGGCCATCCCGCAGCTGGTTCCAGGACGGTTCTTCGACGACTTCAAGCTGGTTATCGTGGAACGCGGGCTCAGCGGATTCGCAACCAGCTTCACGCTGTGGCAGGTGCTGTTCAACATCATCCTGTTCATGCCACTGGGGATCTTGGCCGTGCGCTGGCTGCGCGGCAACATCATCACCGGGGTGCTGCTGGGCTTCGCCGCCTCGCTGGCCATCGAGCTGACCCAATACACCGGCATCTGGGGGCTGTACACCTGCGCCTACCGCGTGGCCGATGTCGATGACCTGATCACCAACACCGCCGGCGCGCTGCTCGGCGCGGTCATCGCCTACCTGCCGATGTTCCGTTTCCTCTCGGGCCCCGTAGAAGCCGACGCCGCCCAGGCGCCGGTGCGGCCGGTCACCCGGGCACGCCGGGCACTGGCCAACGTCTTCGATGCGGGCTTCACCTCCGGTGCGCTGTTCGTCATCAGCGCCGCGCTGGAACTCCTGGAGCGACTGGGCGGCATGGAATTCGGCAAACAGTGGATGAACTTCTGGCTGCCGCTGATCGTGGTCTTCTTCGTCTTCTGGCTGCCGAGCCTGGCCCCGGGGCGGGCCACCCTCGGCCAGCGCTGCGCCTGGCTGATGGTCGCCAGCAAGCAGGGCGGGCCGTCCCCGGCAGGCAGGGCGTTGCTGCGCAGCCTGCTCGGGTTTGGCGGGATCAACTTCCTTTTCCAGATTTCCACCAGCATGGACGAGATCAGCGTCTACCCGCTGCTGAACATGCTTGCTGTGATCTATATCGCGATCAGCGCCTTCTACTTCATCTTCGACGCAGATCACCGGGGGCTGGCCGGAAAAATCAGCGGAACCGGATTCATCGACCGCCGCGCACTTTGACCCATGGCACCCCGGCAATGCCGGGCGCAAGCTAAAATGGAACGCGGTGGTCTGCGCCTTTCGGCGCGGTCCAGCACAACTCGCGTTTGAAGACATACCGTTAATCTCAAAAGATAGGTCTGCTCAGCAGCATGGAAGATAACAAACCAGAGGTCCCGGCCGAACCGCACCGCGCCGTCCTAGGCACGGCCGTAGGCGCGACGGTCCTCATTGCCGTCGGTGCATTCGTGCTCTCATTCGCGGCGTTGACCGACCTGGCAGAACGCTCGGGCATCAGCCCGCGCCTGGCATGGATCTGGCCAATCATCATCGACGGCATGATCGTTGCCGCCACCGTGGCCATCGTGGCCCTGAACGGCTTCAACCGCAAGGCCATGATCTACCCGTGGTCGCTGCTGTTCTTCGGCGCGATTGTTTCCACCGCGGCGAACTCCACCCATGCAATCCTGACCGTGGACTCCATCGAGAACGGCGTGCCGCCGCTGGTGTCCGCGCTGGTCGCCGCCATGCCGCCAATCGTCCTGCTGGCCATCACCCACCTGACCGTGCACATGTACCAGAAGAAGTCCGAAGCCGCGAAGCTGCGTGCCGAACTGGAGTACGACGAGGAAAAGGAAAACGCCGAGAAGTACGGCGTGGCCTATGACGATGGCTACAACGCGGCCTTGGCCGACACCAAGACCGCCGAGGAAGAACGCCTGGCCGCCCTGGAGCAGGAGCACCAGGACGCGCTGGCCCGGGCCCGCGCCGAAGGCATCGCCGCAGGCCGATCGGACTCGAAGGTCACCCCGATCAAGCAGAATGCGCAGCCAGCCAAGGAGACCAAGGCCGCCGCGCAGAAGAACGGCGAGGACAAGGCTCCATTGTTCGACGACATGGCCAAGCGCCTGTCCCGTCCATAGGACCCAGCCGCACCCGGTTGGCGCGTGAACACGAACTGAAGGACAGCATTTCAACAGAAGCTGAAGCATCCAGGAGGCATCAATGATGGATCCGGCGCAGGGCCAGGGGCACGACGAGTTCTCCGAGCAGATTGCGGCCGCCGTTGAGCAGTACAAGTCGGTGACCGGCGAACTGAATACCGTCATGTCTGCCATGAAGGCGAAGATCCGCCGGCTCTTCGCCAATTCCGAGGTGCAGCCGCTGTTCATCACCGGCCGGGTGAAATCGCCGCAATCCTTTGCGGCCAAGGCATCGCGCCGCCTGCAGGAGAATTCCGAGACCGCCCCGGTGCTCGAATTCCCCAACCCGCTGCGCGAAATCCACGACATGGTCGGCATCCGCATCATAGTGATGCTGCCCCATGAGATCCAGCAGGTAGCCAGCCTGATCAAGTCGCACCGCGACTCCTTCGACTGCCGCAGCGACCGCGAGAAGGACATCGGCTCGGTGGAGTCCGGAACCTACGGCTACTCCTCGCGCCACCTGCTGCTCAAGACCCGCAGCGAGCCGGTCGTGCGCAAATTCCAGGAAGCCCTCGGCAAGCCGGTGGTGGCCAGCGGCAACTTCGTCTTCGAGGTGCAGATCCGCACTGTGCTGCAGCATGCCTGGTCCGAAATGGAACATGACATCCGCTTCAAGCATCCCGGCGAAGCCGCCTGGAATCCGCAGATCGACCGCCACTTCACCGCGACCGCGGCGATGCTGGAGACGGTCGAGGACTACTTCACCGACATCGACGAGCTGTACCACCGGCTCAACGGCTACCACGATCAGCAGGGCGCCGGATCGGAGCCGCTGACCGGGGAGAAGATCGGCGAAATCTGGCAGACGCTGCTGCCGCATGTTGACCGCAAGCGCGATGACGACTGGTCCTGGGCCGCGGAGCTGCTCGGCGCCCACGGCATCGGCCAAACCTGGCAGCTGGCGCAGCTGCTGGACGCGAATGTGGTCACGGACGTGCGTGCCGCGCTGGACCACCGCTATTCGCCGGGCCCGGACCGGCTGCTGGACGACGTGCTGCTCTGGCGCTTCGGCAAGGACCACATTGAGAAGACCAGCGGGGGAGACCTGCGCCGCGAAGCCTCGTTGCGCCGCCGCCTGATCCAGATGATGGACTACCGCTCGCAGCTGGGCGCCAGGAACTGACCGGGCATCGAATTCTTTAACCAGCTCAACCCCGGAACTGTTAGTTTGTGCACGTTCGGCCAGCCGCGGAGCCGTTGGCCGGTAGACTAGTCAAGTTGCCCAATTTCTGGGCCGCACAGCTTTATTACCCGCGTGAAAGGGCCACACCATATGATTTCCGTAGCCAACCTTGAGCTACGCGTCGGCGCCCGCCTGCTGATGGACGAAGTGAACTTCCGCATCGACAAGGGCGACAAGATCGGACTGGTGGGTCGTAACGGTGCCGGAAAGACCACGATGACCAAGGTCCTCGCTGGAGAGACCCAGCCAACTGCTGGCGAAGTCACGCACAAGGGATCCATCGGCTACCTGCCGCAGGATCCCAAGACCCCTGACATGGAGCAGCTCGCGCGCAACCGCATCCTCGGCGCCCGTGGCCTGGATGTGGTAGTCACCAAGCTGGCCCAGAACCGCGAGGACATGGCCAGCGAGGATCCTGCGGTCTCCGCCAAGGCCCTGCGCCAGTACGACCGCCTGGAAGCTGAATTCATCGCCGCCGGCGGCTACGCCGCCGAATCCGAGGCCGCGGCCATCTGCGCCAACCTGGATCTGCCCGACCGGATCCTGGACCAGCCGCTGCGCACCCTCTCTGGCGGCCAGCGCCGCCGCGTGGAATTAGCCCGCATCCTCTACTCGGATGCCGAGACGCTGCTGCTCGACGAGCCCACCAACCACCTGGACGTCGACTCGATCATGTGGCTGCGCGACTTCATCAAGAACTACCCCGGCGGCGTGCTGATGATCAGCCACGACACCGGGCTGATGGAAGCCACCGTGAACAAGGTGCTGAACCTCGACGCGAACCGCGGCGTGGTCGATGTCTACAACATGAACTGGAAGCGCTACAAGGTCCAGCGCGAAACCGATGAGCGCGCCCGCAAGCGCGAGCGCGCCAACATCGAGAAGAAGGCTTCGGTCCTCTTGACCCAGGCGAACAGGATGAAGGCCCGCGCCTCCGGCGCCTCGGCCGCGCAATCCATGCTCAAGCGCGTGGACCGCATGCTCGCGGGATTGCAGGAAGAGCGCGCCTCCGACAAGGTCGCGGCCCTGCGCTTCCCGGATCCTGCCCCCTGCGGCAAGACCCCGCTCATGGCCGAAGGCCTGTCCAAGGCCTATGGCTCGCTGGAAATCTTCAACGACGTCTCGCTGGCCATCGACCGCGGCTCGAAGGTGGTCATCCTGGGCCTGAACGGTGCCGGCAAGACCACCCTGCTGCGCATGCTCGCCGGCGTCTCCGAACCGGATACCGGGAAAATCGTTCCGGGCCACGGCCTGAAGATCGGCTACTTCGCCCAGGAGCATGACACCCTGGATCCGAATGCCAGCGTGCTGGAGAACATGCGCCGCAACGCGCCGGAGCACCTGAACGATGCTGACGTGCGTTCCATCCTCGGCTCCTTCCTGTTCGTCGGCGACGACGTCACCAAGCCGGCCGGTGTGCTGTCCGGCGGCGAGAAGACCCGTCTGGCCCTGGCCACCATCGTGGCCTCCAGCGCCAACGTGCTGCTGCTCGATGAGCCGACCAACAACCTGGACCCTGCCTCGCGCGCCGAGGTGCTCGGCGCGCTGTCCACCTTCCCGGGTGCCGTGGTCATGGTGTCCCACGATGAAGGCGCGGTCATGGCGCTGAAGCCCGAGCGCGTGGTCATCCTGCCCGATGGCGACGAGGACCTGTTCAGCGAGGACTACCTGGAATTGGTCTCGCTGACCTAGATCCTTACCAACACCAAAGAACTCTCGTAGGCTTGGCAGATCACCACCGTGAAGGGGATGTGCCAAGCCATGAGTGTTTTAAGACGCAGATTGCCGGTGCTCGCAGGCGCCGCAACGCTGCTTGCCAGTACGCTGGCCGGTTGCGCAGTCCAGGTGCCCGACGAAGTCAACGCCCAATGGGCGCTGATCGACCCGGCTGGAGTGAATGCGTCGAGCACCAGCCTGGAACTCGGCGTGATGGGCCTTGCCTGCGCTTCAGGCAAGACCGGGGACGTCACCGCCACACATGTGGACCTTGAAGATGGCAAGATCGCTATCGGCATTGCAGTTGAACCGCTGGAAGGCGAGGCGCAGAACTGCCAGGGCAACGAGACGGTGCCGTACACGCTTGAGCTTGGCGAGCCGGTGGGGGACCGCGTCCTGATTGATGCCTCCTGCCACGACCGGGCAGAACAGCAGGCCCCCAACTGCAGCGACGGCGGAATCCGCTGGAGCCCGCCAGCCACGCCAAGCTAAACGCCATGGAACGCGAAACCGCGCGGCACCTGGACTATGCCCACGTGCCGCGCGGTCTGCGTTTGCTGCGCACTGCTACTTCGCGGTGCCCCCTGGCGTATTCTCCGCCTCATCGAGCATTGCATCCTCGATGGCCTCGTCGGTCAGCGTGCCGTCGCGGCGGAACTTCTTCTCCTGCTTCGCCCGGATCTTGCGCACCTTGTGCATCGGCTCTTCCAAACCCAATGCCTCGGCTTCGGCCCGCTCTGCGGCTTCCTCGGCGTTCAGCTTCTTCTGCTGCCGGGCCGCGTACCAGAAGCCGACGAAGGCCAGCACGCCGAAGATGTACCACTGGATCTCGTAGGAGAGGTGAGGGCCTTCGTCCATGTCCGGTGGATCCAGCTGCTGAGGTGCCTCGGCCGGAGCCGGGTCCTCTCCATACATCAGGCCGTAGGCGCCCTGTGCGATCTCATAATCCAGCTGCTTGGCGTAGTCTTCGAGCTGGATGGAGGCCAACTGGCCGTCCGGGGCACCGCGGTCCAAGCGGATTTCCGATGGCTTCAAGCGCACATCCACGGTTACCTTGCCCTCTGGCGGTGCCGGAACCGAATCCGGGTGGCCGCTTTCCTCGTTGCCGATCGGCAGGTAGCCGCGGTCGACGATGACAGTTTCGCCCTCGCTGGTCTTGAACGGCACCAGTACCTCGTAGCCGGGCCGGCCGGCCTTGATCCGGTTGCGCACGATCATGGTGTCCTCGGCGACGTATTCGCCGGTCAGCTCGGCGGTCATCCAGGTCTTGTCTTCGTCGAGGTTGTGGAAGTTCTCCAGAGCCTGCTTGCCGGTCGCCGGCTCAGCGAAGTAGTTGCGGTTGACCCGTTCGATGCCTTCCAGGACGGCATCGCGGCGGTCATTCTGCCAATTGCCCAAGGCAATGCACGCGGAGGCGAAGATGGCGACCAGTATCAGCCACCCGACCCAGCGGGTGCTCGCCAGAAAACGATACATCTACTTGCCTTCTCCTTCGTTGCCCTGCATTGGCAGCGTTTCCTTGTAGAGCAGCCGTTCCTTGAGGTAATTTTCGAGCCAGTCGCGATGCTCTTCGCAGGCCAGCCAGATTTTGCGCCGGTCCGGGGTATGGATTTTCGGATTGTTCCACAGCAACTGGTAGTCGGCGCCTTGCCGGCAGCCCTTTCGCGAGCACTGGATTTCGGCGGCAGCGGGGAGGCCGCCTAGCGAACCTAGCAGATCCACTAGTCCTCCTTGGGGGAAGTTGTCGGGTGTTGCACTGGTTCCTCGTCATCGGCAAAGTTGCCGTCAATCACCTCTGGTTCCCGCTCCTGCTGCTGTGCGGTGTCCTTCGGCGCGTCGAGTTGATGGGCATCGGGCGCCCTGTAGAACTCGGCTGGCGGTTCACGCTTGGTCAGATCCGCACCTCCATTGGCGATCACCACAGCGATGTAGGGCAGGACCACCGCGCCAACCAGCAGGACCCAGCGAAGCCAGCCGTCGAAAAAGAAGGCGAGAACGAAGCAGACCAGGCGCACGGTCATTGAAATCGTGTATTTGCGCACACGGGTATCGCGCTCGGCGGTATGCGACTGGCGCGCTTCGGTAATGCGGTGAACTTCGGGTTGGCCGGAACCGTGGTTCATTGGCTGTGAGGACATGTAAAAGACTTCGCTTTGCAATACGGGATCTGCTCCCATTGTCGCACTTGTATCACCCAGAGGGTAATTTCTACGCGCTGTCGAAGCGGTAAAACTGGTGAGTAACTAATAGGATTGTTCACGGAGTAGCTACTTAACTAGGCAAAGTGCGCTTTCGACTGGCCCATGGAGGGTTTTCCATGCCAGGAACGCAAGCGCATGAACGGAGAAATACATTGACTACGGAACCAACCACTGGCCGCAGCGTCCTCGTGACCGGCGGCAACCGCGGAATCGGACTTGCTATTGCACGCGCATTCGAAGCCAACGGCGACAAGGTGGCCATCACCTACCGCAGCGGCGAGGTTCCCGCCGGACTGCTGGGTGTCAAGGCAGATGTCACCGACAGCGAGTCCATCGACGCAGCCTTCAAGGAAGTTGAAGCTGCGCACGGTCCAGTGGAAGTTCTTGTCGCCAATGCAGGAGTCACCAAGGACACCTTGCTGCTGCGCATGAGCGAAGACGACTTCACATCGGTCATCGACACCAACCTCACCGGCGCCTTCCGCGTTATCAAGCGCGCATCCAAGGGCATGATCCGGCTCAAGCGCGGCCGCGTCGTGCTGATTTCCTCGGTCGTGGGCCTCTACGGTTCGCCAGGCCAGATCAACTACGCGGCCTCGAAGTCCGGTCTGGTCGGCATCGCCCGCTCGCTGACCCGCGAACTGGGTTCGCGCGGAATCACCGCCAACGTCGTGGCTCCGGGTTTCATCAACACCGAGATGACCGCCGTCTTGCCAGAGGAAACCCAGAAGGGATACCTCGAAAGCATTCCGGCCAACCGCTTTGCTGAACCAGAGGAAGTTGCCAACGTCGTCCGCTGGATCGCCAGCGATGAAGCAGCGTACATCTCCGGTGCCGTAATCCCGGTTGACGGCGGCCTGGGCATGGGCCACTAGAAGTTTTAAGCAAGAGATCTAAAGGAGTATCACCATGAGTGAATTCAAGGGTGCCGTTGTTACCGGTTCCTCCCGCGGCATCGGTGCAGTCACCGCTCAGCTGCTGGCCGAGCAGGGCATTGGCGTCGTGGTCAACTACCGCGCCAAGGCCCCACGCGCCAACAAGATTGTCGCCGCCATTGAGGAAAAGGGCGGCAAGGCAGTGGCCGTCGGCGCAGACCTGACCTCGGCCGAGGGCCCGCAGGCTCTGGTCGACGCCGCCGTGGAGAATTTCGGTTCGCTGGACGTCGTCGTGCTGAACGCTTCGGGCGGCATGGAAACCTCCATGGGCGAGAACTACGCGCTGCGCCTGAACCGCGACGCGCAGGTCGCGATGCTCCAGGCTGCGCTGCCCAAGCTCAGCGAGGGCGGCCGTGTGGTCTTCGTGACCAGCCACCAGGCGCACTTCATCAACGAAGTCAGCACCATGGATGCCTACGACGCCGTAGCGAAGTCGAAGCGTGCCGGCGAAGATGCATTGCGTGAAATGATCCCGGAGCTCGCCGAGAAGAACATCACCTTCGTGGTGGTTTCCGGCGACATGATCGAAGGCACGATCACCGCAACCCTGCTCAACCGCATGGAGCCAGGTGCCATCGACGCCCGCCGCGAAGCTGCCGGCAAGCTGTACTCCGTTGAGGAGTTCGGTGCCGAGGTAGCCAAGATGGTCTTCGCCGACGTCGAGACCGGCCACACCGAGCTGGTTGGCGGCGCAGGCGACTTCCTGACGCAGTCGGGCAAGTAGGCCCCGCAGCAACCTGCAGCAGCTGGCGGCCGGGACCCTGTTTCAGGGTTCCGGCCTCCAGCTTTTTCGTGCCGTGGACGCAACAGCCGGCACGAAAAATCGCCGGGTACCTCTCATAAAGGAGGTGCCCGGCGATTCGGCTGGATCTAATCGGTGATCTAGTCCTTCGGCTTTTCGCCGCAGACGATCTTATGCCATGGGCTGTAGGTCCAGCTCTTGGTTTCGGCCGGCAGCTTCTTGGAGCCGTCGATGGTCTCCCGGTAACGGGTGATATCGATGCTGAAGCCCTTTTTGCCACCGGATTCCGAGACGCACTTCTCGGCCGGGTTGTACTTGGTTTCCGGGTTGGTCAGGTTGTACTTCCCCGAGCTCTTCTGCGAGACATCCCAGTACTTGGTGGACCACAGGCGGGTATTGACCTTGTCGCCCGAAACCCATGCCTGGATCATCACGCCGTAGGGGGTGTTGTTCTCCCAGATCATGTCGATCTGGCCTTCCCACAGGGTAGCTTCGCGTCCTGCAGGGTAGCGTTCGAACCAGCGCGAATGCGGCTTGTGGGTGATGTCGTCGTAGCCGGCCAGGAAGCCGACGTTGTACATCTGGGTGGAGATCTGCGAGAGCCCGCCGCCAACGGCTTCGGTACTGAAGCCGCTTTCCACAACCCCGGAGCTGTAGTAGCCGTTGGCCACGGTGATCGGGCCCAGGGCTTCGAGCAGCGAGAAGCGTTCGCCCGGCTTGATGATGTCCCCGTTGACGCGAGCCGAACCGGCACGCAGGTTCTTGGTGCGCACGGTGTCTGAGGCAGGGTACGGGGTGGAGAAGGTGACGATCGGTTCCTTGATGCCAAGCTTCTTCGCATCTGCGGTGGTGAAGTCCGCTTCCTTCTCGGTCATCTCGACTTCGGCAGTACGGTTCTTGGCGGCCGTCGCGGCCAAGACCTTGGCACCCAGGCCCTTGGTCTCCAGCGAGATGCCCTTGGAGGACTTGATGATCGAAGGCTTGCCGTCCTTCAAGACGATCTGCGCATCCTTGGCGGTGCTGGAAAGATCGGAGTTCTTCGTTGCCGCCTTGTAGAGCTTCTTGTCGTCCAAGGCGATCGCCGGAGCACCGTCCTTGGGCGCGTAGCTGGCTGCCGCGGCAATGGATGCGACCGAGATGGTTGCTTTCTTCTTGCCCGAGGCCAGGGTGACTTCGTCCTTCAGCAGCGCCTTGACGTCCTTGTCGTAGAAGGCCTGCAGGGTGTCGGCAGAAATCTGCGGCTTGATGACATCGGCTGGCAGGGCGATCGCAGGGCCGGCAATTTCCCAGTCGTCGCTGATCAAGTCGGCGGCTTCCTCGGTCTTCAGCGCGACGCCGTCAACGGGCTTGGTCAGCTTGGAGGTGCCATCGCCGAATTCAACGGTTCCTTCGGCAACCTCGGCGTTGGCCTTCTGGGCCAGTGCATCGAGCTGCGCGGCCAGCTTGTCCTCGTCCACGTCGACAGCCGGGGTGACGTGGAACTCGCCGGTGAGGCGTTCGTAGAGCTTGACCGGGTTGATTTCGTAGGATGTCAGTTCATTGACGGTGTCTTCAACGTTCAGTTCCAGACCGGCCTTGGCAGGATCCAGTGTGTACTTTTCACCGTTGACAGTGACATCCACTGGCTTCTCAGCCAGGGGGAGAACCTCGCGTTCCAGCTCGGCGCGAGCCTGGTCCTTATTCATGGAACCGATATTCACACCCGCAATGGAGGCGTTGGCCGGGACCTGGGAGCTGACAAAGGCTGCTCCGCCGAAATATGCTGCGGCTACGGCTGCCACGCAAGAACCGGCAATGATCCAAGGCTTGGCCTTGCCCTTCTGCATTTTCTTGTCTTGCTGAGAGTGAGTAGGCGTAGATGAGGAACTGTCCGGGGAGGGGGTCTGCACTGGTCTAGTAGCTCTTTCGAAAGCGATGGGGGCTCGGCGCGCGGCCAAGGCTAATGCCTCAAGCCGTTGCACGCATCAATAGAAATACTAACTGCTGGAACAACCGATCCAGATATCAATAGCCCGTGAGCGCATAATCGTTATGCAGTTGTTGGATTCCACTAAGCCAAATCATCGAGAACCAGGTCGGCGATGGCATCCAAGCGCGAGAAGTCCAGACGCACGTCCGCTTCGTCGCGCAGGGCGGGCTTCGCGTTGAAAGCAACCCCCAACCCTGCGGCGGCAACCATGGCGAGGTCGTTGGCGCCATCTCCGGCGGCGATCGTTGCAGCCATCGGGATCTGGTGCTCCTGCGCCCAAGCGCGCAGCATTGTTTCCTTCATTTCACGGTCGACAATCTGGCCGTGAACGGTACCGTCAAGAATTCCTCCGGTGATCCCCAAGGTGTTGGCCAGCGCATGGTCCAGTCCGAGGTGGGCGGCCAGCGGATCCAGAATCTGCTGGAACCCGCCGGAAACTACGCCGACCTTGTGCCCGGCCGCATGGAACCGCTTGACCAGGGATTCGGCGCCGTCGGAGAAGATAATGCGCTGGCCAACCTCGGCGAGGACATCAACTGGCAGATCCTTCAAAGTAGCTACGCGCTGGATCAAGGATTGGGCGAAGTCCAATTCGCCGCGCATCGCGGCCTCGGTCACCGCAGCCACTTCTTCTTCCCGACCAGCGTGGGCGGCGAGCAATTCGATGACTTCCTGCTTGATCAAGGTGGAATCGACATCCATCAGCAGCAGGAGCTGTGGCGCCTCGGTAAGCCCGGCAGGAACCGCAGCTACGCACAAGTCCGCATAATCCAGTGCCCCCTCGGCGACCAGGATATCGACGAATTGCTTGGCAGCCTGCTGCAACTGAGCGTGATCGGCCTGCTCGATGCGGAATTTGGCAACCAAACGCTCATCCTTGGTTTTGATCCGGCTTTCGTCGGCGTCCGGAATCAGTCCGGCTCCCGTTGCCCGCTGCAGGACAGCGGCGAAGTCGGTGCGTGAAAGGGATGGGCGGGATGCGAAAACCAATGATGAAGCCATGCAACCATTTTTCATTGCCCCGGTGATTACGACCAAACATGACGTGTTGGCCCCGGGCGCAGGCACCGGTCCGATGGGCGTGAACTGGCATTGCAACAGGAGGCGATGCAGGTCAATCCGCCGATTTTTGAGTCTTGCACGGCATTTCCGATTAGTGAAACAGGGGTGGAAAGTCTAATCTTGAATACCATGAGCGAAGTGCTAACTTTCAAAGATGTCAGCGTTGTACGCGGGCGAAAAGAACTGCTCAAGGACGTGTCCTGGGAAGTCAAAGAAGGACAGCGGTGGATTGTGATCGGCCCCAATGGCGCCGGCAAGTCGACCTTGATGAACATCGCAGCTACTCGGCTGCACCCCACCCGCGGTACCGCGGATATTCTTGGTGAACGCTTGGGCAAGGTTTCGGTCTTCGATCTGCGTCCGCTGATCGGCCTGAGCTCGGCCCTGGTTGCCAACTCCATTCCAGCCAACGAAACCGCGTTGAACGTGGTGCTCACTGCCGCCTACGGCATGACCGGCCGCTGGCGCGAGAAGTACGAGAAGCTCGATGAGCGCCGTGCTTTCCACCTGCTGCACAACTGGGGCATGTCGACCTTCATGAACCACCCTTTCGGCAAGCTTTCCGAAGGCGAACGCAAGCGCGTGCTGATCGCCCGTGCCTTGATGACCGATCCCGAGCTGCTGATCCTCGATGAGCCGGCAGCTGGCCTGGATCTTGCCGGTCGCGAAGACCTGGTTGGCAAACTGGCTGAACTGGCAGCCGACGAGGATGCTCCAGCACTGGTTCTGGTGACCCACCACCTTGAAGAGGTGCCAGCGGGATTCACCCACATCTTGATGATGAGTGACGGCGAAGTGGTCGCCGCTGGCGAGATCGACTCCACGCTCAACGAAGAAAACCTGGAAGCAACCTACGGCGTGCCGCTGAGCCTGCGCCGTGAAGGTGGACGCTATTCGGCTTTCGCACGCAGCTAACAGCAACAACTAAAGGGGAAAGCACCACGTGATCGAATTTTGGCGTGAAGCCCTGATCTTTCTTGGAGGACTCTGGGCCGGAACTATCAACACCGTCGTCGGGTCGGGCACCTTGGTCACTTTCCCCATTCTCGTGGCGTTGGGCACGGCACCGGTGAATGCCGTTGTATCCAACGCCATGGGCCTGGTCGCCGGCGGATTCTCTGGTGCCTGGGGGTACCGTCGGGAAGCTGCCAGCGTCAAGAAAACTCTGCTCAAGCTCGTGCCGGTATCGCTGGTCGGCGGGTTGATCGGGTCATTGCTGCTCTTGAATTTGCCGGAGTCGGTCTTCGGCATCGTAGCGCCGGTGCTGCTCGTGTGCGCGCTAGTCTTGGTGATCTTCCAGCCTCGGCTTTCCAAGTGGGCGAAGACCCGCCAGGCCGCCTCCGGCGGCACCGACCCGGATGATGCCGACCGCGCGCCGATTCCATTGGTGCTGTATATCCTCGTGTTCCTGATCGGTGTCTACGGCGGCTACTTCACCGCGGCGCAGGGCGTGCTGCTGATGGCCGTATTCGGTGTTTTCCTGCACGCTTCGCTGCAGCAGTCCAACGCCATCAAGGTGATCCTTTCCTTGATCGTGAACCTTGTGGCGGCCGCGATGTACCTGATCATCGCGCCCGAGCGCATCCACTGGCTCATCGTGCTGCTGATTGCTGTCGGCTCGCTGATCGGCGGTTTCATCGGTGCCAAGGTGGGACGCAAGCTCTCGCCGGGATGGCTGCGCGCCGTCATCGTCATTCTGGGGCTGATTGCCTTGGGCAACATGCTCTACAAGCTGGTGTAGCTTCGTGGCAGAAATTCTTAATCCTGAACGCATCTTGCAGGTGGCGGATCTGGAGGATCCCCGTCTCGATGAGTACCTCAGGCTCTCGGAGGCGCATCTGCGCATGCGCACCGATGTGGAAAATGGCCTCTACATCGCCGAGAGCACCAAAGTTGTCCAGCGTGCGATCAATGCAGGCCATGTGCCACGCAGCTTCCTGCTCGCTGAAAAGCATCTGGATCAGCTGGCCGAGGAATTCAACCGCTTCCCGGACGCGCCGATATTCATCGGGGACGACCGGCAGCTTCAGGACTTGGTCGGCTTCCATCTGCACCGCGGCGCCATGGCCGCGATGAATCGTCCCGAACCGCTGGATCTGGACGAAGTGCTTGAGGCCAGTTCCCGGATTGCCATCTTGGAAGACATCGCAGACCATACGAATGTCAGGTGTTCCAAAATATCCGGCGTGTCTGAGGCTCACGCCGAGCCGAAACGCTCGCGCATCGCCGTGTTTGAGAACATTCAAGATCATACTAATCTTGGTGCGGCGTTCCGTAGTGCAGCGGCCATCGGCGTCGATGCTGTGTTGATTACGCCCCAGTGTGTGGATCCGCTGTACCGGCGTGCCGTCCGGGTTTCCATGGGGGCGGTCTTCCAGGTTCCATGGGTCCGAGTCGAATCATGGCCGGAGGGCATCGATCAACTCAAAGATGGTGGCTACGTCGTCGCTGGCATGACGCTGGGGGAGGGAGCGATCACGCTCGACGAACTGGTTGCCGAGGACCACCAGAACCTCGCGCTGGTGTTCGGTAACGAAGGTTACGGACTGACTGCTGAAACTGAAGCGCTGGTCGATCGACGCGTCACTATTCCGATGATGGGCGGCGTGGACTCCCTGAATGTGGCGACCTCTGCGGCTGTTGCCCTGTACGCGACCAGGTAACCATGCGTGCATACTTAGTCAAAGACCTACCGGCGGGTAGGGGCGGGCATGCGTCTATATGCGCTAACCGAATCGCTTGCGGGTCCGAGTTCGAATGCACGAAGGAAACCGAAGGGACGACCGCTGCGCTGGTCGCGAGAACGTCAAGGAGGATGTTTTGATCAAGAAGATTCTTCTCTCTGGTTATCCATGTTTCAGCGGGGAAGCGGCGTTGGGTGACCTCGCCCCAGTGAACTACGTTTTCGGGCCGAACGGGTCCGGTAAGACGACGATCAGCCAGAGCCTTGCGACATTAGACGTAGATGATTCGCACATCGCATGGACGTTCGAGCCACAAACAGTGAAGGTATATAACCGAGGGTACGTTCGCAAAGCCTTCACTAACGCCGATGGTGAAGAGCGGGGCGTCTTTCTCCTCGGCGAGGACAGCCGCGAGACTTTCGAAAGGATCAAGGAGCTAGAAAAGCACCTCGAAAAGACCAAAGAGAGAATCGAGGATCGCGAGAGACTCATTATCGAGGCTGAATCATCGCTTGTGGGCAAAAGGGAAGTACTCGCGGCAGCCGTCTGGGACCGTCGGAGCGTCATACCTGAAGTGATCAGGCGCGAGATGACCGGGCTCAACGGCGGGAAGACCCAGTGCCTCGAGCTCACGCTACAAAAGGCGCGCGCATTCCCTGAAAGGGGTGACGACTCGTTCGAAGTTTTGATCCCGAAGGCCGAGGTGGCGTTCTCCAAAGCTACCAGCGAAGCGGACCCTGTACCGCAAGCTCCTGAGATCCCGTGGGATGACGCGGCCCTACAGGCGGCTTTGATGTCCCCGATCGTCGGAAGCGCGGACGTCGCCCTGTCCGAAATGATTGAACGCCTGGACATCTCGGATTGGGTGCAGCAGGGCGCGGAGCACCTCCATCGGCAGGAGTCCGAGCCAGTGCTCTGCCCGTTCTGTCAACAGATCGCACCAGAAGGACTTGCGGATCAACTCGCGAACATCTTCGACGACATTTATCAGGCCAAGCGCGAGGCGATTGAAGCATTCCAGCGTTCCATCAGACGGGCTGCCGAAACCATTGCAATCTATAAGGAGCGCAATCTCGAGGTGTTGAAGGGCTGTGTCGAGCCTACCGAGGTGGATCGTGCGTTCGCGGCGATCGAGGTAGGTCTCAAAGGAACTATCACATCCACAGAGCAAAAAATGCTGAAGCCGTCAGACGTCGTGCATACTGTCGCTTCTGTCGAGTCCTATGCCGCACTCAAGGCTGTGGTCGATCGAGCCAATCAATCCATCGAGGACGCGAACGCCATTGTCCGCGACCGGAAGGGGCAGCGTCCGGCCATCCTGGAGGCCGCTTGGCGAGAGTTTGTTCGCGGTCATCTGGATGATCTCATCAACGCCTACTTCAAAGACGAAAAATTGACTGTCAAGAAGATTGATGGCCTGAGGCGTGGTATCGAGTCGCAGAAAGGCTTCCTGCAGGAATGCGAAATTGAGTTGCGGGACCTGAGGGCGCAAACCACATCAAGCGAAGCTACGATCCAGACAATCAACGACATGCTGAAGCTGAGCCAATTCCACAGCTTCAAACTGGAGAAAGCACAGCGGACGAAGGGCGGATACCGCATCATACGTGACGATGGGCAGCCCGCGAATGTCGACACGCTCAGCGAGGGTGAGCGAACCTTCATCACGTTCCTGTACTTTTACCACTCGCTCTCTGAAGTCAGGCAGGACGGGGAGAGCGAAAAGATCTGCGCGGTGATCGATGATCCGATCTCTAGTCTGGATGGCGACATCATGTTCGTGGTATCGGCGTTGACGCGCGATCTCATTCGGAGTGTCCGAAAAGAGGAACATAGGCGAGTATCCCAAATCGTGCTGTTGACTCACAATACTCGCTTTCATAGCGAGGTGAGCTACGAACACAAGGGCGAGGAGTCGCCATCGGTGAAGTTCTATCGCATCAGAAAGTTCTCGCCGGAGCCCAATGAGGTCGACGATTGTAGCCAAAAGAATCCGATTCGCTCCGCATATCAGGAACTATGGGACGAGGTCGCCACAGCGCGAACGCGCCCTGGTTCTCCGATGCCTTGGCTCCCCAATGTCCTGCGGAGAATTCTCGAAAGTTACTTCTCGACCCTTGGCGGGCAGGGTAACCTGTACGAAATCGGCCGGGACCTGAACCCCACCGAGAAGGCTCTGCATGATGCGCTCATCGCATGGTCGCACAGTGGCTCACACACTATCGTGGACGCAGAAGTATTTGCTCAACCGTTATCTCAAAATGATCACTGGCTCGACGCCTTCGAACGGATCTTCGAGCGGACGTCGGATGGAGCGCATATGGGCCACTACGAAATGATGATGGGCGAAGCTCAGAAATATATTACTTGAGTACCTCGAAACTAAAACAATGGTTGGCGCACCGAATGACTGACTTGCAGGCCGCGCTTCTCGAATGATCGGCGTACTGTGCTGGGAAGTAAGTGTCGGTGCCTTTCGGTAGCATCATGGTGAGTTTAGATGCGAACTAATCTGTGTCGCGGCTCGAAAGCATGAGGAGGGCCAGACATGGCTGAGAAGAAAGTCGTATTCGTTGCATTTGCAATCGAAGACGAACGGCAGAGAGATTTCCTCAAGGGCCAGTCCTTGGGTCCGCGTTCACCGTACGAGTTCACGGACATGTCGGTGAAGCAACCATATGACTATGGTTGGAAGGACAAAGTCCGCACCCGCATCCGTCGCTCCCATGGCGTGATCGCTCTCCTGAGCAAGAACTCGCTCACTTCGTCCGGAGAGAAGTGGGAGATCCAGTGCGCTAAGGAGGAGGGCAAGCCACTCCTTGGCGTATGGGCCTATTCGAACGACCGTACTTCCCTAGCCGGGGTGCGCACGGTCGTGTGGAGCGACGCGAACATCTCCGGTTTCATCGACTCTCTCTGAGGTGTACCTACATGCGTAAGGCACTTATCGTCGGGATCGACCACTACGACCAGATCGATTCGCTCAGAGGCGCGGTGAACGACGCCCACAGCGTCAAGAACGTACTGGATCGTCATGCGGATGGCACGCTCAATTTCACGCAGCCGCTGCTGCTGACCGGCACTGGCCCAGGAGCGACGGTCAAACGCACCCAGCTGCGTGATGCCGTCGAAGAGCTGTTCAAAGATGACGCGGAGATCTCGATGTTCTACTTCTCCGGGCACGGCTACGTCGACGGGGCCGGCGGTTACCTGTGCGCAAGCGACTGCGCGGACGGGCATGACGGGCTGTCGCTGTCAGACGTGATGACGTACGCCAACAGGTCGCCTGCGAAGAACAAGGTGATTATCCTTGACAGTTGCCATAGCGGAATCGCCGGTAGCAACCCCATCGACGCGCAGGTTGCAGAGATCCAGGAAGGCGTCACAATTCTGACTGCGTCCACGGCTGATCAATATGCCATGGAGACGGGCGGTTCGGGCGTATTTACGAGTTTGCTCGTGGATGCACTCAACGGCGCGGCAGCCAACCTCGTTGGCGAGGTGACGCCCGGAAGCATCTACGCGCACATCGACCAGTCGCTTGGACCCTGGGCGCAGCGGCCGGTGTTCAAGACGAACGTTAAGAAGTTCGTCTCGCTCAGGACGGCTGACTCACCGATCGAGCTAGCGCACTTGCAGAAGCTCACGGTACTGTTCGAGGATCCCATCACGCGGCTTCATCTCGATCCCGGCTATGAGCCCGAACGGTCGGGCAAGGAACCAGCCTCAACTCCACCACCTGACCCTGCCAAGACCGCGGACTTCTCGGTGCTGCAGGCGTTGGTGAAGGTGAACCTTGTTCGCCCGGTCGGAGCGCCTCACATGTGGCACGCAGCGATGGAATCAAAGGAGTGCGAGCTGACCGTCCTCGGCCAGCACTACTGGTCCCTCGTGAAGCAGGGCCTGATCTGATGTGCTCACTTATCCGGATCCGAGAGGTCCTCGAGAGTAAACATGCGGTGGATAGGCTTTCTGAGATCGAGCACGAGCGGTGGGCACACTGGCAAAGGTACGTGCATCAGCAGTGCGAGCGGCGGGAAGACGGATCACTAATCGTACCCGCGGAACTGGTAGCGCGGTGGGAATCTCAGATCGAGACGCCGTATGACGAATTGTCCGAGCAGGAGAAAGAGAGCGACCGGGAGCAAGTGCGCAAGTACCTGCCCAGCATCATCGACTTACTGGCCCATTTGTGAAGCTCGTGTCGATGGTCCCGAAGTGGAACTCGTTGATGACGAAACATGTCGGTTCCATTTAGGTCGTCCGGTCTGAAACGAGCCGCATTTATTCGCTTCAACGTGGTGCGGTGGATTCCGCTGGGCCAGTGGGACGCTGCTGTTGCAGCCCTGTGCGAGGCCGGATTCACTTTTGCGGCGCTTAATGCGACAAGTGAGGCCAGATCCGTTGACGACGTCGAACTCAAGGAACATGAGCTCCTGGTGTTGATCCTCGGAACCGAGGGGACGGGTGAGTCGTCACCGCACGTAGACACCGAATTGTCTCGCGCCACAACGACCGGCGATTATGTGCGGTCTTTCGGATGCCGCAACTCAGCTGGCACGGGGTCATCGGCTATTCCAGGAGCCGGAGACGGCAGATCTAACTCGTCGATGACTACTACATGTCGATGCCATCCGACCCCGGCTTGAAACCGCGCTATCCACAGAGAGGTCGCATGCGGCTGTTGGGCCGAGCCGCGACGAGCCTGGCCACGGAACCAGACGTCTGAGATGCCCTCAGGGAGGGTGATGTCCTCAACCTGCTCCATCGCCCCATCCTCATATGAGTTGGAGAGACGGTAGAAGTAGTCGCCCACGTCGTAGCTCCGTGCGAACAGGAAGAGGTGCCGCTCCTTCGCTGGCTGGGCCCTGAGCTTCGTGATGTTCTCAATTGCCCATGTGGATTCCAGCAGTTCATTACAGACTGCAGCGAGATCGTTCATGCGAACTGGCATGGACCCGTTTTCTATCTGGGGCCTGCCCTCTTTCTTGGCTCGCGCCCACTCAGCCATCAGAGCTGTGGCAGGAGGTGAGGTCACCTCCACGATGCATCTTCCCGTATGGGTTTCCCAAGAACCGTCGGGCATCTTGCTGCCGCCGCCAGCATCCGCAAGGGTGATTTCGACGCCAAGAACCTGCTCCATCGCTAAGAACGCGATCTCTTCTTCGCGGCTTGTCTTCGCACCGGAAATGTTACTCACGATTAAGACTCCATTTCATTGCAGAATTGAGAAGATTCAGCTCGCACCATATAGAGCTCGCGATGGCCCATCTGTTGCTCACGGACATTAACTATTAGCGCCGGCTGTCCGTGCTTGATGAGCATGCTGGAGGTTCAAACATCAGTAGTACTCTCGGACGTAGCCGAGGGCCTTCTCGAAGACGTCGTTGTCGCGAATCTTGAACTGGACATAGAGAGTCTTACGAAGCGCCTTGCGGACCTCTTGGTCGCCGCGGATCGTGGACTGCCAGCCCTCAAAACGAACCCCACAGACGACTTCGTCAACCCGGTTGACGACGTTCGCAACGATGATCGGGGTCTCGTCGCCCCTAAGCGCATCGAACAGTTCGGTGAGAGCTGCTTTGCCCTGTTCTTCGCGGGGCACCTCGTCGGCTGCTTTTTCCGCCGCGACGGTGTCTCGGGCGAGATCGAGCAGCTCGCGTAGGAACTCAAGGCTGGACTGCTGGATGTCGGCGTAGCGCTCACGCAGATCGTTGAGCCGTTGGCCGAGCTCGATGAAGACGGGATTGTTAAGGTGCCGCGCGATGCGAGTAGTGATCTGCTTCTCGATCTCCTCGACCGGGATGTCCTTCCGCTTACCTGTCATCAGGTCCTCGATCGTCTGCGCATCGAGAACAATAGTGTCGGCACCCTGCGGGATCTCGACGGCGACGTGCTCGTTGATCAGATCGATCGTCTTGGCTCCGAGCGAGTGCCACACGAGTCGTCCCGTGATATCCGAGGGGCGCACCGACTCGTAGACATCCGATAGCCAGCGGTAGTCATCGCGATACTCGCCCAGCATCGGGTCGGGGCTGAGGGCCTCCCACAGCTGAGACACCACGCTGTACGCCGTTCCGAACGCGTCCTTAGTAACATCGTCGGCGATGGCCGACTGTGCCTGGACGAGGCCTTCGTACCCGCCAACGGTGCGGTCGACGCCGGGGAAGAAGGCGATTGCGGTGGCCATCGCGGGGGCGAGCTGCTTCTTGAGGTCCTCGATGTTGGAGACGACCTGCTGCACGTTGTGCTCGTCGAACGTAAGCGACTTGGCGACGTCGTCGAATATGCCGAGGTAATCGACGATCAGCCCGTGGGTTTTGTTGGGCGGATACACGCGGTTCGTGCGAGTGATCGCTTGGAGCAGCGTGTGCTCCTTCAGCGGCTTGTCGAGGTACTGACAGTACAGGATCGGCGCATCGAACCCGGTCAGCAGCTTCGCCGTCACGATGATGATCTTGAGTGGGTCGGTCGGGTCATTGAACCGCGCGACGATCCGCTCCACCTCGTCGGCGTCCGGAGTCCACTGAGCCCAGTCCGGGGAGTCCGCCCGGGATTTCGACATGACGATGGTCGATGCCTCGGGCCCGAGGTGCTTGTCGAGCTCGTTCTTGTAGGCGACGCAGGATGCCTTGTCGTAGGCGACGACCTGGGCTTTGAAACCCTGCGGTTCGACCTTCTCCTGGAAGTGCGTGGCGATATCGGCGGCGATCTTCGCGATGCGTGAGGGCGTTTTGATCAGTACCTCGATTGAGGCAGCCTTCTTCGACAGCGTGATCTTGTCGCTTTCGGTCAGATCACGGTCGGCAGCGAGCTCCTCAAAGGCTGCGTCGATCGCTTCCTGGTCGATGTGGATCTCCGACAGTCGGGGTTCGAAGTGCAGGGGGAGAGTCGCGCCGTCACGGATCGAATCGTGGAAGGAGTACCGAGACAGGTAGCCGCCCTCGTCCTCAGGCGAGCCGAACCACTTGAAGGTGTTGCGGTCGCGCCGGTTGATCGGCGTACCGGTCAGACCGAACAGGTATGCGTTCGGAAGGGCCTCACGCATCTTCTGCCCGTAGTCGCCTTCCTGCGAGCGATGGGCTTCGTCGACCATCGCGATGATGTTCTGCCGAGCGTCGAGAACACCGGGTGCCTCGCCGAATTTATGGATCGTGGTGATGATTATCTTCCGTGCTCCCTGGCTCAGCAACGTCTGGAGCTGAGCACGAGAGTCCGTGGACACCAGTCCGGGAACGTCGGAGGCGTTGAATGTGCCCGTGATCTGGGTGTCGAGGTCGATGCGGTCGACCACGATCAGGATTGTCGGGTTCGTCAGTTCGGCCATTGAACGCAACTTGAGCGCAGTGAAGACCATCAAGAGCGACTTGCCCGATCCCTGGAAGTGCCAGATCAGACCCTGTTTAACCTTGCCGAGCAGTACTCGGTCGACGATCAGATTGGTCGCCTGGAACTGCTGGAAGCGCGCGATGATCTTGATCTTGCGGTGCTTCTTGTCTGTCGCGTAGAGCGTGAAGAACCGCAGGAAGTCCAGCACCGCTCGGGGAGTGAGGACACCTTCGACAGCCTCCTGGACGGCGACGAGTCCGATCTTTGCCGGCGCATCTTCAGCTGTTGGGTCTTCCCTCCAGGGACCCCATAGTTCGATCGGCATACCGATGGTTCCGTATCGGAAGTCCTTACCCTCGGTCGCGAACGAGAACACGTTGGGCACGAAGAACTGCGGGACGCTCTGCTCGTAGTCGTCGTGGATCTGCGCGGCCGCGTCGATCCAGGTGTACGCCGGCCGGATCGGCGTCTTCGCCTCACCAACCACCAGCGGCAGCCCGTTGCACCACAGCACCAGATCGAACCGTTTCTCCAGCCGCCCCTGCTTGAACGTCACTTCGGTCGAGACGATCCACTGGTTCGACGAGTCCTCATCGGGATGGTCGAAGTCGATAAGCCGAACCGTGGTGTGTTCACCGTTCGAACCGAACGGCATCGACTTCTGCCCGGTCAGCCACGTCATAAACTCCTCGTTGGCAACCACCGGATGCGGGCTGTTGCGGGCCGCAATCAGGATCGCGCGGAGGTTGTAAATGACTTCGTCTGCTTTCGCCGGATCCGCCTCGATTTCCGGGTTGAGGCGGATCAACGCACCCTTGAGCATGCCTTCCAGCAACACCTCGTCGGTACGACGCGGCAGCTCGTTTCCCGGCACGAACGGGACATCGACAGACTGGACTAAGTCGCGGATGAAGTCGCGGACCGAGTTCGCTTCGTTGAATTGTGCCATTAGTTGCCTCCGAATACGTCGGCGAGGAGCGCAGCCTTCAAGTTCGAAAGCCGGTGGACTTCTGAGTCCACCGTGTCGATCCCTCTATCGAGTACGGACAAGCGCTCTAGCAATATCCTTTGCTCCCCGACTGCCACGATGGGGAACGGCAAGCGGCCAAGCGATGTCCTGTTGATCTTCACCATGCTGGTCGCGCTCCCTGCTGCTGAGCGACGCATGTGAGCCCGTCCATGGGTACTACCGATGACGGCGGCAGCGAACTCTGGTGCGACGTCGTCCCGAAGACTCAGTCGCATCATTGTGTCGGGGAACGAAACGTCATCTCGATGCTCGGAGTAGATGCCGACCCTACCGACGGCATCCACAGTGTTCGCTCGGGACACAAGGAGGTCGCCGCGCCGAAGTACTGCAGCCCGGCCCCTCTCGCTGTCCGGGACGTTCTTCAGGTTCCCCGGTCGGTAGCCCTCGGGCCCGAGCGCGGAGAGTGAAAGGACATAGCGCCCGGTGACCTCGCCGACCGGGGCCGACGAGTATCCGCTCTCAGGCGACCGGGCCCATGCCTCGGCGAAATTGACTGTCCTGGACGCCACGAATTGAGCGATCTGGCGGTCAAGCCACGCCTGTCGTGCGCCGCTCAGTGCGACGCGCCGTTCAACCTGCGCGTTCGCCGCTCGCTCGACAGCCCACAGGAGGTCGGCGATACGCTTCTGCTCGTCGAGTGCTGGGAGATCGAACTCGAAGTCCTTCAGGTCACGCCAGTTCGTACGCGGTGACAGCGAGCCGGCTGATGTGCCGAGTGCATGCTCGAAGAAGCCGTCCGACTGTACTAGGAACGGAAGCAGGTCTCCGCGAAGCTGCGCCTCATCCGCCTCGAAGGTGTAGATGTCACCAGAGCAGATGGCGTCGAACTCGGCGTAGGCGACCTTGCGCTGGTATGCGCGGCGCTTGCCGAAGAGCGTTTGGCCGGGCTTCACCCGTCGTGTGAAGGTGGTGCCGTCCTCTGTTGAACCCCAGCGGCTGATTTTCAGCTCGCCTGGGCCCATGTGCTCCATCGCGATGACGCGGTCGATGCCGGCCGCTTCGAGATCACGGACGGTCTCACTGACGTTGCGAACAACGTCGCCGAAGGCGACCCGCTTCCAATGCGATTTGTCGAGGTTGAGCCTCACGCGGTCACCTCCGATCGCAACAGCGCGAGAACGTCAGCGACTGCCTCATCCGACACCTGCGCGGCAGCTCGCCACTGCGTCACCGCATCGTTGACGTCAAATTGCCCGTCTGCTTCCTTGGCGGATTCGCCGGCGACGTACAACGGAAGCGCGAGACTGTAGCTTTTCTCAGCGATCTGGTCGAGAGTGGCGACTGCTGCGAACCCGTCCTGTAGCCCGAAAGCGCGATAGGCGTCCAGGATCTTCTGTTGGTGCGACTCACGGAGGAACGATTGCGCCTGTTCGCGAGCGACCTCGTTGACGGCGTTAATGAACAGCACCTTGCCCTGGTGCTCGGTGGGTTTGGTGGCGCGGAGCGTGACGACCACGGCCTCCATAGGGCTGTTGTAGAACAGCCCGGCACCGAGCCCGAGAACGCATTCGATCAGGTCGGACTTCACCAGTGCTTCACGCAGGGCTGACTCCTCACGCCGGAAGAGCACCCCGTGGGGGAAGAGGATCGCGGCGCGGCCCGTATCGGGGTCGAGACTCTTGGCGATGTGCTGGAAGAACGCGTAGTCGGCACGTCCCTGTGGCGGGACGCCCCAGACGTTCCGGCCATAGCGGTCCTTGGCGAATGCAGCACGGTTCCAGGCCTTGATGGAGTAGGGCGGGTTTGCCAGCACGACGTCGAACGTCTGCAGATGGCCCGCGCCGTCGAGGAACGCCGGCCGGCTGAGGGTGTCACCGTGGGCGATGTGGCCGTCTGTGATGCCGTGCAGGAACAGGTTCATCCGCGCGATGGCCGAGGTCCCGTAATTGAGCTCCTGGCCGTAGAGGCGCAAATTCCGCCACTCCTTGCCCTGCCGCTTCAGCTCGGCGGCGGTGGAGATGAGCATGCCGCCTGTGCCGCATGTGGGGTCGTAGACCGACTCACCCGGCTGGGGCTCGAGCATCATCGTCATCAGGTGCACGAGTGTGCGGTTGGTGTAGAACTCCTGCGCGGTGTGACCGGAGTCGTCCGCGAATTTCTTGATCAGGTATTCGTAACCGTTGCCGAGCTCGTCCTCGGGCAGGTTGGCGATCGAGAGCGTCTTGGTGGAGAAGTGCTCGATGAGGTCGGCCAGCGTCGAGTCCGGGAGCAGGTCCTTGTTGCCCCAGTCTCCGTCGCCAAAGACGCCGGGCAAAGTGTCGGGGTTGGCCTTCTCGATGGCCCGCATGGCGTGCAGGAGTGCCGCGCCGATGTTCTGCGTCACGCCGCGGATGTCGTCCCAGTGGCAGCCGTCAGGGATGGCGAAACGGTGGTTCTCCGGCAGGCCGGCGAGCTCCTCGTCGTCGTACACCTCCATTGCGGCGGCGTGCTCCTCGTCGTAGACGTCGGAGATTCGCTTCAAGAAGACAAGCGGGAAGATGTACTGCTTGTAGTCGCCGGCGTCGATCAGACCACGGAGTACGATCGCTGCGCCCCACAGGTAATTCTCCAACTCGCGCTGCGTGATTCGGGTGCTCATACAGACAGCCCCCATTTCGATAACTCGGCCTCCAGCGCAGCACGCGTTTTAGTCGACTCGTAGTGAGCAGTTTCGAGATTTGTGAGAGCGTCCGTGAGCGTGAGCTTCTTACCGGTGTCGGGTGGGGCCACGTAGAGCGGGATGTTCAGGTTGTAGTCGTTGCTCTCGATCTCGGCCATGTCGACGACACGGGAGCGACCCTCGACCTCGGAGTAGAGCTCATAGGCTTCGAGGATCTGCTGGGCGTGTTCGGGCTCGAGGGTGTTCTGGTTGCGTCCGCGCTTGAACAGGTCCTCGCCGTTGATGAAGAGCACTTTGCCCTTTTCGTTCGTGGGCTTCTCCTGTCGAAGGACCAGGAAGCAGGCGGCGAGGCCCGTGCCGTAGAAGAGATTAGGTGCCAGTCCAATGACGGCGTCGACGAGGTCCGCCTTCAGCACGTGGGTGCGGATCCTTCCCTCAGCGCCTTGCCGGAAGAGCGCGCCCTGCGGTAGAACGACCGCGACACGGCCCGTCTTTGGCTTCGCCGAGGTGAGCATGTGCTGCACCCAGGCCCAGTCTGCATACCCCTTAGGCGGGACACCACCAAGCGTGTGCCGACCCCACTTGTCGGACACCCACTCAGCTTCGCCCCAGTTCTTGAGCGAGAATGGTGGATTCGCGACCACGCAGTCGAACTGCGCGAGGTTGTTTCCCGTGTAATAGGCGGGGCTGCGCAATGTGTCCTCGCGGACGATCTTGAAGTCTTCGACGCCGTGGAGCAGCAGGTTCATCCGTGCGATCGCAGAGGTGGCGAGCACCTTCTCCTGGCCGTAGAGCTTGCCCCACAGGGTCTTGGGGCTGCCGCCGTTGGCCTTCACATGCTCGATTACTTCGATCAGCATGCCACCGGTGCCGCAGGCCGGGTCGTAGACGGTTTCGCTCTCTGTGGGGTCGAGGATGTTGACGAGTAGACCGACCACCGAGCGAGGGGTGTAGTACTCACCTGCCTTCTTGTTCGACTGGTCGGCGAACCTCTTTATGAGGTACTCGTATGCGTTGCCAAACACGTCGGGCGGCACAGTGGCGTTGGTCAGCGCCTTACTCGAGAAGTGCTCAATGAGATCGGCGAGCTTGCGATCGGGCAGCTTATCCTTGTTGGTCCAGCTTGCGTTGCCGAAGATGCCGTACAGCGTCTCGGAGTTGGCCTTCTCAATCTCGCGGAAGGCAGTCTGAAGGGCCGTGCCGATGTTCGCGGTGTGGGCGCGTACGTCGTCCCAGAGGCTCCCTGGCGGGATTGTGAAGCGGTGATTCTCCGCGAACAGGGCAAACTCGTGGTCGCCACCGGACTCGTCAAGCGCTTGGGCATACTCCTCGAGGTAGACATCACTGATTCGCTTGAAGAACATGAGTGGGAAGATGTATGCCTTGAAGTCGGCCTGGTCGATGCTGCCGCGCAGTAGGTCGGCGGCAGCGGCGAGGTACTGCTCCAGCTCAGCAAGGGTCAAGGGGTCGCCCTGCGGCATCATCGCTAGCGCCGCTGCGCGCGCCTCTTCCTCGGTCATCTGTCTCCTCAATTATTGTTCTAGTGCGCCGCGGAAACCATTTTCGCTCAGCTCTTGGCTGAGTAGATACGGTTGCCGCGATTAATTCTATGTGACAGCACCTTATGGACGGTTCCGATTGACGCACCGACGTCTTTAGCGATGGCGCGAATCGATTCGCCATGTTCATGTCGCCTCTTGATCTCAAGCCTACTCTCATCACTGATCGTGCGTGGCCGACCATGGTGCTTTCCCCGTTTTCGGGCTGACGTGATGCCAGCTTTAACGCGTTGGCTCCGGAACTCTCGGCGAAGTAGGGTGAGTTCACGGAATAAGTCGAGGGCGAGGGAGTCCCGTGTGTATTCTCCGGCGGCGATGCCGGTGAGGACCTTGACGGTGATTCCGCGGTCTACGATGTCGATGAGGACTGCGAGGCCATCATCGGTGTGCTGGGCGAGGCTGTGGGTGCGGGTGACGACGAGCATGTCGTCGGAGCCGACCTTGGCCAGTGCGGCGAGGAGCTCGGGTCGATTCTGCACGAGTCGTCGGCGGGATGCCGGTTCCTCGACGATGTCTGAACAAAGGGGAGCGAGTGCTTCCTTCTGTAATCGAACATCGTGGGGGTCATCGCCAATGCGGAGGAGACCGATACGAGCCATTCTCAGTAGCTCCCCTGCCGATAACAAGGTCCGACGGAAGAGCGGTGTGGCGCATGGGTTCATTGAACACCATATAGGCCGCGTCGGCCACTGTTTGGGAACTGCAATGCAGTGTGACCTGTGAAAACATTTAGTGCTCGTGGTGATGCGCGGATGATGGTGGGCCCACTCAATAGGTGTGGATTAGTGCGGAAGGGTTCATGACCATCGCCAATCTCGGCGCAATTATCCGCTCGGCCTCAGGCCTCGGGGTAGACGCAGTGCTGCTCACCCCTAAATGCGTTGACCCTTGGTACCGGCGCAGCGCGCGTGTCTCGATGGGTACGGTCTTCGACCTTCCTTGGGTACGAATGCAGTCCTGGCCAGAAGATCTCCAGACGCTGAAGAACCATGGCTATGAGATGCTCGCCATGGAACTGACCGATGACGCGATCCCGTTGAACGAAGTGGAGATCAAGGCTGGGCAGAAGGTCGCGATGATATTGGGCAATGAAGGCAGGGGAGTCACCGATGAAGCTCTCGCCGCCGTTGACCGGGCCGTCATCATCCCGATGCACCGTGATGTGGATTCACTGAATGTTGGTGCCGCAAGCGCAATTGCGTTCTGGCATTTGTGCTCCGCGCCACGCTGAGAACGTTTCTGCAGTCATCGATTTTGCGATAGGATGGACTGTCTGTGCTTTGAGGTTTCTACGTGGAGCCCTGAATGCGGGACACAATTTCCGAGTAAGTAGCTGCTGGCAAAATCCAGTGGCCATAAACAAAAAGGTGTATAGCTATGAAGGCTGATATCCATCCGCAGTACGGCCCAGTTGTCTTCAACGACCTGGCATCCGGCGAAAAGTTCCTGACCCGTTCGACCGCTAAGTCGGACAAGACCATCGAATGGGAAGATGGCAACACCTACCCAGTAATCGACGTCGAAATCTCGGCAGCTTCGCACCCGTTCTACACCGGCAAGCAGCGCATCATGGACACCGCTGGTCGTGTCGAGCGCTTCAACGCCCGCTTCAAGGGCTTCGGCGGCAAGAAGTAATACTTCGCCCCTAGCAAGCTTTCGCGGCGTGTTTCCAGTTTCTGGAAACACGCCGTCGCTGCTTTAACGGACTGGCCATCACCGGATGCCGGACCTGCAATGACTGAAAAAAGTTCTCACTGAAAAATCGGCGGGACTCCGTTGAACGCAACGTGCGACGCGCCAGGTGTCTTGATCGCCAGGTGAAGACGCGACTGACTGAAGAATTCTGTCAGTGGCGAAGGCAGGGCGCTTCATGAGGCGAAGGCCGTAGAGGTCTACTGGCTGCGACAGCAAAAGTGTGCGCTGGCCTCTCGAAGAATCGATTTTGGCCGCATCGAGCTGGGCAACCGGCTCCATTGCGGCTGCCTGAAGGGTGTTCATGGGTGGTGTGGTGCTGCTGGTGACTGAAAAAGTTTGTCACCCAAGATCGATCATCCGGGCTAGGGCACTCAGCCTGTTTCCCGTTGTCCGCCCATGTGCGGGGGTTCGGTGACTGGACTCTTTTCCGGAATGTCGATGTGCGGCTTGAGCCCGAGTACCCTGCGCACTTCGGGCGTCAATCGGACATGAGGCAAGGGGATGACCCTGGGACGCTCCGGGCAATGATCGCTCACATGATCGAACTGATCTACGCGCTTTACGCTGCCCGGAACCACAATGGAATTCAGGCCATGCGGTGTCACCCACATTTTTGACCCATCGGGCCGAGCAACAACTTTCCAGCCCAATGCGTGTTTGAACATTTGATGCTGCTTGCACAGGAGTTGGGTATTCTCCCTGATCGTGTGCCCTCCATGGGCCCAGTCGTCAATATGGTCAATCTCGGAGCGATCTGCTGGACGGCGGCAGGCAGGGAAGCAGCAATGCTCATCTCGATTCCTCAGCAGATCCTTGAGGCCCTGGGACGGGCGGTAGCTCCTGCGCTCTACATCTATTGCGGCGCCAGTCCACGGGTCGGTCAATACTCGCTGGAACGAAGGCGCATCCTTGGCCAACTGCAGCGCGGCGCCCAGCGGAATGGGACCGTAGCCTTCCAGATCGGCCACGGTCCTGGAAGGATCTGCCAGCATCTCGACCGCGGGAATAGTAATGGATACGCGAGGTTTCAGGGGTGTGCCTTCATGGCCTGGCCAGCCATTGAGGATGATGTCGGCAAAGGCATCGGCTTCTATTTGCTCCCGGGTACGGGGATCCTCCGGATCGTTGTGCTGGTCAGCCACCCATTTCACGGAGTTCTTGATTGAATGAACCACAGCGGCGCTGTTGCAGTACTTGAGCGTGGACATTCCGTTCTCGTCATCCTGCAACGTAAGCCTGCGATGCTCCTCGGACTTCTTGCGCCTTTGCTCGGCAGACTCGGGGCGCATCCGGTCATGGAATCGGCGCGCGCGTTGGTATATAGCGTCATCCGACGCTGTCTTGGCCATGGGCAATAAGAGGTGTTGCATCTGGCTGATCTGCTCTGGGAGCAAGTCTTGTGCGTACTTCACAATGTCGTGAGCAGCCTTAACGGTGATCTCGCCTGCGGCCAGGGCCATGAGAGTGTCCTTGCAAACGTAGCGGAGTCCCTTGGCATGGAACATGCGTTTGGCTACCTTGCGCGGGCTCTCGCGCAGGGCGACGGACGCTTCCGCGATGAGGTTGGAGTTGATCACCTGATCGCTGCCACGGTCGATGCCGTAGTATTCTGCGCTTCGTCGCGCTTCGCGTTCCTCCTCCTCGGTGTTCGAGTCCTGCGTGGCAATGGTATCGGCCAAAGATTCACTGACTTGTTCGGCTGAGTCGGCCAGCAGCACTGAGGTCAGCGCATCAAGGCTGCTCTGCAGGCGCTGGATCATTGTCAGCCGTTCAAGGGCGTCGCGAGGGCCATTGAGCGGCCCCGCGTCGTAAAGCTCATCGGCCATGCGTTTCACAGGACCATAGAACAATTGATGTTCGATGCGATCGCTGAAGAAAGAATCCTTGTGGGATTCTGTGCGGGTGCCGGCCGGGAGCAGCGGCAGACGATGCTCATCATCGTCGTCTTGGATGAAGTCGGGTATAGCCATAGTTAATTCTCTGGCTGGGGTCGGACATTTTGGCCCGGAAATCCGCGGATTGTGGACGCCTTTTCGAAAATTTATTCGATTGTTATCGTTGGGGTGTTCGTCGACCGGGAACCGTCGAGTCCACCGCTGCCCGGATTCGACTCGCGGGTGGCCGGGGATAGAATGAAAACATGATGCATCATGGTGAATACAAGGTAGTCGGTGGCAAATTAGTCGTTGTAGATTTGGATACCGCCGACGGCGTGATCACCGAAGTGTCCTTGAATGGCGACTTCTTCCTGGAGCCGGACGACGCGCTCGACGACCTGAACGATGCGATCCGCGGCCTGCCAACCGATGCCAGCCACAGCACCATTCGCACGGCGGTGATCGAGAACCTGCGTGAAGACGCCGTGATGTTCGGATTCGACGAGGACGCCGTTGCGCGCGTAGTACGTCGTGCGCTGGGCCATGCCACCAAGTGGGAAGACCACGAATGGGAAATCCTAGGTCCGGAGATCATCCCCATCACCGAGCAGGTGGCGCTGGATGAGGTGCTGACCCGGCAAATCGCCAAGGGCACGCGCAAGCCGACGATCCGCTTCTGGGATTGGAGCGAAGGCGCCGTGGTCATTGGTTCCTTCCAGTCGCTCAAGAACGAAGTGGACATCGAGCAGGCCGAAAAGCACGGCATCCAGGTGGTGCGGCGGATTTCCGGTGGCGGGGCGATGTTCATGGAAGCCGGCAACTGCATCACCTACTCGCTGTACGCGCCCGAGTCCCTGGTCGACGGCATGAGTTTTGCCGACTCCTACCCGTTCCTGGACGCATGGGTGATGGAAGCGCTGGAAAGCATCGGGCTGAAGGCGCACTACAAGCCGCTGAACGACATCGCCACCCCGGCCGGAAAGATCGGCGGGGCCGCGCAGAAGCGCCTGGCCAATGGCGCGATGCTGCACCACGTCACGATGAGCTACGACATCGATGCGCAGAAGATGACCGAGGTGCTGCGGATCGGCCGCGAGAAGATTTCCGACAAGGGCATCGCCTCGGCGGTCAAGCGCGTTGATCCGCTGAAGTCGCAGACCCAGCTGGAACGCATGGAGATCATCAAGGTCATGATGGACACCTTCGCCAAGCGCACCGGTGCCAAGCCGGCACAGCTGGATGCCGAATCCTGCCAAGCGGCGCAGGAGCTGGCGGCCGCCAAATTCGCCACCGAGCAGTGGACCGCACGCGTTCCATAAGACGGCAGGATCCAAGGGCCCGTTCTCGATTCCGCATCGAGAACGGGCCCTTGCTTCGTTTCAGGCGGCAAAAAGCCGGCCCTCTGCTTGATGAAGCAGCGGGCCGGCTTGGAGCGCCAGCGGCTATCGGCTAGCGGCTGGCGCGGCTGTAGGCCTGGGCCCGCAGCGAGCGCTGCAGCTCGGCGCGTTCCTCCAGCAGGATGCGCTTGAGTGCGGCCGGGGCGCCCTCGTGGCGTTCGAGCCAGGTGGTGGCTGTGGCCAGCGCCTTGTTCTGCTCGATGGAGCCCTGAAGATCCTGGTGGCCTGGATACAGTCCCTCGATCACGCGGGTGGCGAATTCCATGCCCATGGTCTCGAAGACCGGCAGGATCGCGGCCCAGTAGCGCTCCTCGAATGGGGCCAGCAGTGCGGCCGAACCCAGGGTGAAGCCCAGCGCGGTAGCCGAGAGGGCGTCGTTGGACAGTTCGCCCTGCTCATCGCGGGCCATCAGCACGGTATCGAAGGCGGTGTCCTTGGCCTGCGGGTCCGGGCGGGCGGCCAGTGCGGTGCGTACCGAGTTCTGCGCGACGCTGGTGGGGTTGGCCTTGGCGGCCTCGTGCATGCGTGCTTCGGCGGCTTCATCGAGCCGGCCGGCGGCGGACAGCGCGATGTAGGAACCCCAGAGCAGCTGCTCGTCGACGGTGACCTGGTAGGCGTTGGGCTGCTCGCCGAGGAACGCATCGAGCACCTCGGGGGCCACGCCGGAGCGGGCCAGGCGGACCAGGGTGCGCGCGGTGGTGGTCTGCTGGTCGCTGCCGGCCTCGAATTCGGTCAGCCATCCGGTGAGCGTTGCGGCTGCCTGCTGGCGCAGCCCGGCGCGCAGCTCGGGAGCCACGTACTTGGCGATCGAGGTGGCCAGCTGGTCGGTGAGCACCCCGAAGACGCCGGCATCGGTGACGGTGTGCGCGTGATCCAGGATGGCCTGCACATAGCTCTGCGCGTCGAGCGTGGCCGAGCGCACCGCATCCCACAGCGATGCCCAGCAGGTGGCGCGCGGCAGCGAGTCGGTCAGCCCCGAAAGGTGGCCAAGCAAGGTGGCGCGCGAGACCGGATCGAATTCGATCAGCGCGTAGGTCTCGTCCCCGTCATTGGGCAGCAGCAGGTCAGGGACCTTGCGTCCGATGAGGAAGTCCAGGGCCACCTGTTCGCCTGCCAGCTCCACCTGCACCGAATCGGTGCGCCGCAGCTTGCCCTCCTTCAGCTCATAGGCGCCCACGGAGAGCACATGAGGGCGGGCGATCGGCGCTGCGGTAACCGGGTCGGTGCCCGACTGGATCAGCAAGGCCGAGGTGATGGTGCCCGACTCGTCGGTGTCGTACTGGACGTGCAGCTTCGGCACGCCGCTGGTCTTCAGCCAGGCGTCGGCCCACTGGCCCATGTCGCGGCCGCTGGCGGCTTCCAGCGCTTCGAGGAAGTCATCCAGCGAGGTGTTGCCGTAAGCGTGCTTGCGGAAGTAGGCGCGGGCGGCGTCGCGGAAGGCATCGGCGCCGACGAAGGCAGCCAGCTGCTTGAGCACGGACGCGCCCTTGGCGTAGGTGATGCCGTCGAAGTTCTGGTCCGCTGCCAGCAAATCGGGGATGTCGGCGACGATCGGGTGAGTGGTGGGCATCTGGTCCGCGACGTAGGCCCAGGCCTTGCGGCGCGCGGCGAAGGTGGTCCAGGCGGTGGTGAAGTCGGTGGCCTCGTCGTTGGCTAGGGTGCCGATGTAGTCGGCGAAGGATTCCTTGAGCCACAGGTCGTCCCACCACTTCATGGTGACCAGGTCGCCGAACCACATGTGCGCCATCTCGTGCATCAGGGTGTTGCCGCGCTGCTCGTACTGGCCTTCGGTGGCGTGCGAGGTGAACACGTAGCGTTCGGTGAAGGTGACCAGGCCCGGGTTCTCCATGGCGCCGAGGTTGTACTCGGGGACGAACGCCGAGTCGTACTTGCCCCACGGGTAGGGGTAGTCGAACAGCTCGTGGTAGTAGTCAAGGCCCTGGCTGGTCAGCTTGATGATTTCCTCGCCGTCGAAGTGCTCGGCCAGTGACGCGCGGCAGGTGGCGGCCATCTGAATGGACAGCTCTTCGCCGTCGGCCAGCTTCTGCACGTGCTCGCCGCGCACCACGTGGTACGGGCCGGCCAGCACCGCGGTGATGTAGGAGGAGATCTTAGGTGTGGGGGAGCAGGCGACGGTCTTGGTGCCGTCCCCGTTCACGACCTCATCGACGATCGGCTGGTTGCTGGCCAGGTGCCAGTCGGCCGGACCGGTGAGCGTGAAGCGGTAGCTGGTCTTCAGATCCGGCTGCTCGAAGCAGGCGAAGACGCGGCGCGCCTCGGAAGGCTCGAACTGGGTGTAGAGGTAGGTTTCGCCGTCCTGCGGGTCCACGAAGCGGTGCAGGCCCTCGCCGGAGCGCGAGTAGATGGCCTGGCCGGTGATCTTCACGGTGTTCGGCGCATCGGTGCGCAGGTTATCGAGGTAGATGCGCGCATCGAGCACGGCTGTGTCCAGGTCGATCGCGGTGCCGTTGACCAGCACCTCGGCCACCGATTCGTGGATGAAGTCGATGAAGGTCGCCGGTTCCCTGGAGCTGAAGTTCAGCGTGGTGATCGAGGTGAAGCTGGTGGCGTTGCGGTCGGCGGCATTGGCCAGGTCGAGCTGGACTTCGGCGAAGTGCCATTCGATATTCCGTGCGCGCCAGGCCGCTTCGTCGCGCCTGAGGTTTTCATTGGGTGCATAGCGTTGAAGTGTGTCCACCATCCCAGCTTAGCTGTGAAACGAATGCTTTAGGGTTTTTTTACTGGATTTCCACGGTTCTCCGGCGCCAGGCCTTCCTGCGCTAGGCTTGATGGGTCTGTGCAAACACCTGTGAGGATGGAGAAAACCGTGGACGTCTTTATCAAAGGCCCTTCCAAGCGCGACGTAGCTGGCATGAAAGCGGCCTTCGGCGAGGTCCAGGGCGGCGATGTCCTATCGGTGCTCTACAAGACCGAACGTTTCGGCAACTTCTTGATTACCGGGGCCGCGCACGCGACCGTGCTCGATGACGTGATGGTCGGCGGGTTGAACGCGGCCGCGGCGAAGAAGAAAGCCAAGGACGCCGAGGGCGGCGAGATCATGCAGCGCCAGCCTGACAAGGACGTGCGCGCCTTCCCTGCTGTCTTCGAAGGCGATTTCGCTCCGGAAGACATCGAGGTTTCCGAGCTGTCGCATGGCGATCTGGTGGTGGCTTCCTTCAGCCAGGAACCATACGGCGATTTCGTGGTGACCGGGGTGGTCACCGAAGCCGAGAAGGACCGCGGCTACCTGATGGTCGGCCCGTGGATCCTGCAGACCGCGGATGGACCAGCACCACGCTTGCTGTCGGTGCAGCGGGTGGCGGCCAACGGCACGCACGTGGCCCCGGTGCCTACGCGTCGCGGCCTGGTCGAGGTCGACGGGCTGTAGCCGGCGAAGAATTCTGGCGGCTGCGGTGTTTGGGAGATTCTGCCCAACACCGCAGCCGCCGTTCTTTTTTAGCGCGAGCACTGCCTCGCAATCCGCCGGAAGACAGTCGAATAATCATGAGCAACCCAATTACTCATAATCTTGCGAAGATTTTTATGGCAAAGGACATCCCTGTGCTTTGACGACAGCGCGGGCGCCAGCCACGTGAGGCATCGTCGATCGCGTACTCCACCGACTGGACCCTTCTGGACGTAGGATCAAGGAACCAGCATAGCGAAAAGGACTTCCCATGATGACTTCGCCAGATAGCACCGGCAAGCGGCCATTGACCGCCTTGAGCGGGCTCAGCGCTTTCCCGCTCACCCCGTTGAAAGACGGCCAGCTCGATCAGACCGCCTTCATCGGACTGGTGCAGCGCCTGGTTGCCGCCGGGGTGGATTCGATCACCGTACTGGGCTCGACCGGTTCGTACATGTACCTTGATCGTGCAGAGCGCGAGCGCGTCATCCGATTGGCAGTGCAGCACGCTGCCGGGATACCGGTGCTGGCCGGCGTCGGCGCCATGCGCACAGAGCACGTGCTGGCGCATATTGATGATGCCGGGGCGCCGGCGCGGCCGGAGTGCTGCTCGCCCCGGTGGGCTACCAGCGGCTGGATGATGACGAGGTCTTCGAGCTGTTCCGGGCAGCCACCGGGCGCAGCGAGCTGCCAGTGGTCGTCTACGATAATCCGTCAACCACCCATTTCACCTTCAGCAACCAGCTCTACGGGCGGATCGCGCAGTTGCCCGGGATCATTTCCATCAAGATTCCCGGGGTTCCGGCAGATCCGGAAGAAGCGCGGGCGCATGTCGCCGCGATCAGGGCGGTTCTTCCCGAGCACGTCGGCATTGGCGTCTCCGGCGATGCGTTCGGGGCAGCCGGGCTGATCGCCGGGTGCGATACATGGTTTACCGCGGTGGGCGGGACGATCCCGGTACCGATGCTTGGGATCACCCGTGCGGTGCAGGCGGGTGAGCCCGCGAAGGCGCTGGCTCTCAATGAAGACCTGCAACCTCTGTGGGAGCTGATCGTGCAGTGCGGCAGCCTGCGCGTCAGCGCCGCCATCGCCGAGCGTCAGGGATTGGCTGCGCCCGATTGCCTGCCGTTGCCGGTCCAGGGGCTGAAACCGGATCAGCGCGCCCAGCTAGCGCTGATGCTCGACCGGTTGGGGCTGGCAAGTCTCTAGCGAGTCGGAGCCAGATCCAGTTCCGCCAGGTCCAATTCCACCAGGGCCAGGCTCCTGTTGCGGTTGATGACAGTGAAGCCGGCGGCTTCGAAAGTTGCCAGGACACCGGTAAACAGTCCGGCACTGTCCTTGGCATTGATGCTGGTATCGGTGGGGCGGGCGCGCAGCACGCTTGCGCCGTTCGCGCGGGCATGCTCGATTGCGGCGGCCAGCAGCTGGGCCGAAATGCCTTGGCGGCGGAATTCGGGGCGGATAACGAAACAAGTCAGCACCCAGATGGATTCGCCGGCCTGGTGCCCGCGGGGGCGGAAGCGCGGGTACCGCCCGCTGGGCCCGACCTGCACCCAGCCTGCCGGCTGGCCATCGGCATAGGCGAGCAGGCCGGCGGGAATGCCGGGGCCGCTGACCTGTTCGCGCAGGGCAGTATCATTGCTGGCCGCGCCGCGGTTCCATTGCTCATCGATGAAGTACTGGCATTTGCACCACGAGGGATCGCCCCGCACACCGAAGATGAGTGCCAGGCCATCCCAGCGCGAGGCATCTGCAGGCAAGATTTCTAGTTCCATCAAGTCTTCTTCGGGGACTGGGTCCGGGCGCCTGTGGGGCGTACCCTGTGGCTAACTGGATGTCGATCAAGGAAAGCGTGCCCACCACCATGCCACGAATAATCCGTTTTGACCATATCGGCATCACCGTTGCAGACCTCGATCTGGTGACCGCCTTCTTCATTGGCCTGGGCCTGCATGTCGAGGGGAGAGCCGACGGGATGGAAGGCGAGTTCCTGGAAACCGTGTGCGGGGTCAAGGACTCGCGCACGAACATCGTGATGCTCAAATCCGAGGATTCCTCCGTCGGCATCGAGCTGTCCAGCTTCGAGAAGCCCGCGCACGAACCGGGCAACCCGCACGCCATGGCCAATGAACTCGGGCTGCGCTCGATCGCGTTCGAGGTCGACGATCTCCAGGAGATGCTCACCGGCCTTGAAACCCAGGGCTATGGGCTGATCGGCGGGGTAGGCGAATACGAGGGCATGTGGAAGATGGCCTACGTGCGCGGTCCCGAAGGGCTGACCGTGGCGCTGGCCCAGCGGCTGGACAATTAATCCCAGCAGCCGCGACTACTGTTAAACGGCCGGAGCTCGGCCCCGCGGAATTTCCCCGGGGCCGGGCACCGGTGACCTGGCCTCAGGCAGGTACTAGCGCTTGGCCTTCTGCAAGGACTTCTCGCTGATCGGCGCATTGTCGCTGGCGCGCAGCTTGCGGAAGTACTCCATGGCCTCATCCTGGCGTTCGGCTTCGCCGCCCGAGGAGATGTCTGCACGCAGGTGGTCCTGGGTGTAGCCGAAGGCGTCCACCAGGTCCTGGGCGTGCGGGCGCAGGCGGGCAAGCAGGCGGTTGATGTAGCCGGGCAGGGTGCGGGCACGCTGCATCGAGAGCAGGCCGTTGGCCAGGTACCAGCCCAGGTCGTCCTCGATCAACGACAGCGCGAAGACATCGCGCAGCCAGGTCAGCACCTCGGTGGTGGCCGGATCGCCGGTCTTCTCGATGGCCGCGGTGAATGCCTCCCAGCGCAGCAGCTGGCCGTGATCGCGGGCCGCGGAGATCAGCAGGTCCTGGTTCTCGTTGAACGCGGCGGCGCCCTTGGCCTTGTCCTTCCCGGCGGCGCGCAGGGCGTTGGCCACCGAGGCGACCTTGGCATTGATGCGGTCGGCAAGCAAGGCTCGCTGGTTCTCCGGGTCCTTGAAGAAGTTGGCGCTCTTGCGCTCATCGGAGATGTCCGCGAAGGCCTGGCCCACGCTGCGCAGCCCGGAGCGGTGCAGTGCGGTGGTGCCTGCCTGCTTGGCCGCGTACAGCGCCATCGCGCCGGTGTCGAGCTTGCGGAACTCGGCCGCATAGTCGGTGAGCAGGCGCTTGCCCACCAGCTGCAGCAGCACATTGTTGTCGCCCTCGAAGGTCACGTAGACATCCAGGTCCGCGTAGAGCTGGGTGAAGCGGTTCTTGGCGATGAAGCCGGCGCCGCCACAGGCTTCGCGGCATTCCTGGATGGTGTCCAGTGCGTCCCAAGTGCTCAGCGGCTTCAGCGCGGCGGCGAGGGTTTCCAGGTCCTGGCGGTCGTCGTCGCTGTCGGCGCGGCCGGAGAACACCGCATCGAACTTGTCCAGCAGGCCGTCGTGGGCGAAGGAGGAGGCATAGGTGCGGGCCAGCCGGGCGATCAGCCGGCGCTGGTGGCGCTGGTAGTCCAGCAGGGTGGTTTCCTCGGTGTCCGAGGTGGAGTTGAACTGGCGGCGCTGGTTGCCGTAGGTCACGGCGATCTGCAGGGCGATCTTCGAGGCGTTGGTGGCGGCGCCATCCAGCGAGACGCGGCCCTGGACCAGGGTGCCGAGCATGGTGAAGAAGCGGCGGCCCGGCGAGGGGATCGGCGAGGAGTAGGTGCCGTCGGCGTCCACGTTGCCGTAGCGGTTGAGCAGGTTGGTGCGCGGAACACGCACGTTGGTGAAGTGCAGCCGGCCGTTGTCGATGCCGTTCAGCCCGCCCTTGAGCCCGTCGTCCTCGCCGCCGACGCCTTCCAGGAAGTTGCCGTCCTCGTCGCGGATCGGCACGTAGAAGCAGTGCACGCCATGGTTCACGCCCTTGGTGACCAGCTGGGCGAAGACGGTGGCTGCCTTGCCGTGCAGCGCGGCGTTGCCCAGATAGTCCTTCCAGGCGGCCTTGAACGGGGTGTGGATGACGAATTCCTCCGTGGCTTCGTCGTAGGTGGCAGTGGTGGCGACGGAGGCGACGTCCGAGCCGTGGCCGATCTCGGTCATGGCGAAGGCGCCCGGGGTCTTCAGGCTCATGGCATCCGGCAGCCACTTGGCGTGGTGCTCTTCGCTGCCCAGGTGCAGGATCGCTCCAGCGAACAGGCCCCACTGCACCCCTGCCTTGATCTGCAGCGATGGGTCGGCTGCCACCAGTTCCTCGAAGGCGGCCAGCGAGCCGCCGTGGTCATCGAAGCCGCCGAATTCCTTGGGGAAGGCACGCTGCACGGCCTCCTGCTCGACGAGGATGCCCAGCTGGCCGAGCACCCGTTCGCGGTGCTCGTCCATGCCCAGCAGCGGGTCGCGCTGCAGCTGCGGATTGGCGGCGCGGGCGCGCGAGGCCTTGCGGATTTCGGCGTAGGGGCCGAGCAGCTGCTCGGAGAGGGCGGTGACGTTGATGCGGTTCTCGCTCATGGCGTGCCTTTCATTTCGGTGGTGTCGGGTTTGGGATGCACTCAAGGTGCTTCAGCGGGTTGTCGGTGTCCGGGTGGAGGCGATGCCGTAGGCCAGCCAGTTGGTCAGTTCGGTGGCCAGCGACTGCAGCGACGGCTTGTTGGCGCCGGGCGGCTGGCTCAGCCATTGCTCGCCGGCGGCGCGGACCATGCCCAGGGCCGCACGCGGCCACAAATCGAGGGTGGCGGCGGTGGCGCGCTGGTCGTAGAGCTTGAGCAGGCGTTCGCTCATCAAGCTGGAGGCCTCCTCGAAGAAGGTGTTCAGAGCCCCGGCCGACTCGTCATCGGCCGAGCGCGGGGCGGAGGTCACGAAGAAGTACAGGTTGGGGCTGTTGTCGGCCAGTCCCAGATAGGAGGAGACCATCGCGTGCAGCGCGCTGATTTCGTCTTCCTTGGCCAGACCCGCGGCGATGACGCGTTCGCGGAAGTCGTTGATCACCATGGCGCTCAGCGCCTGGCGCAGTCCTTCCTTGTCTCCGAAGTACCGGTAGTAGACGGGCTTGGAGGTGCGTGCGTGCCCGGCGATGTCTTCCATCGAGACCTGCGGGCCGAGCTCGTGCACTGCCTTGCGTGCCAGCTTGAGCAGCTCCTCGTGGCGCGCGGTGCGATGCGCTTCCCAGCGGGCTGCCCGGCCGTCGGTCTCGCGGTCGAATTCTTCGGTGATCTTGTTCACGTAACTCAGAGTATCATGTACTCTTGGTTACAGTAATACTTCTCACACCAGAATATTTACAGGAGTTCAACGAAAATGAGCCAGCCTTCTGTGCGCAACGCCGTGATCATCGGTGGCAACCGCATTCCCTTCGCCCGTTCCAACACCGCCTATGTGAATGCGTCCAACCAGGACATGTTCACCGCCGCACTCGAGGGCCTGGTTGCCCGCTACGGACTGCAGGGACAGCGCATCGGTGCAGTCTCCGGCGGTGCGGTGCTCAAGCACTCCAAGAACTTCAACCTGATCCGCGAAGCGGTGCTCGGCTCCTCGCTGGATCACGCCACCCCGGCCTACGATGTGCAGATGGCGTGCGCCACCGGCATGGAAGCCATCGGCTCGCTGGCCAACAAGATCAAGCTCGGCCAGCTCGACTCGGCCATCGGCGGCGGTGTGGACACCACCTCCGACGCGCCCATCGCCGTATCCGATTCGCTGCGCGGCATCCTGATGGAACTGTCCCGGGCCCGCACCACCAAGGCCAAGTTGGCCGCGTTGTCCAAGCTGCGCCCAGGCCACCTGGCCCCAGCGGCTCCAGGTACCGGCGAACCACGCACCGGACTGTCCATGGGCGACCACCAGGCGATCACCACCAAGAAGTGGGGCATCACCCGCGAAGCACAGGATGAACTGGCCTTGGCCAGCCACAAGAACCTGGCTGCAGCCTATGACCGCGGTTTCTTCAACGACCTGATTACCCCATTCAACGGCCTGGCCAAGGACAACAACCTGCGCGCCGACTCCAGCATGGAAAAGCTCGCCAAGCTCAAGCCGGCCTTCGGCAAGAACCTGGGCGAGGAAGCGACCATGACCGCTGGCAACTCCACCCCGCTGACCGACGGCGCCTCGACGGTGCTGCTGGGCAGCGAAGAGTACGCCCAAGCCAACGACCTGCCGATGCTGGCGAACTTCGTCGACTTCGAAGCCGCCGCGGTGGACTTCGTGCACGGCGGTGAAGGCCTGCTGATGGCCCCGGCCTACGCCACCGCCCGCATGCTCAAGCGCAACAACCTCACCTTGCAGGACTTTGATTTCTACGAGATCCACGAAGCCTTCGCCGGCACCGTGCTCTCCACGCTCAAGGCGTGGGAAGACGAGGACTTCTGCCGCGAGAAGCTTGGCCTGGATGCGCCGTTGGGCGCCATCGACCGGTCGAAGCTTAACGTGAATGGCTCCTCGCTCGCAGCGGGACACCCATTTGCCGCCACCGGCGGCCGCATTATCGCCAGCACTGCGAAGATGCTGCACGAAAAGGGTTCGGGCCGCGCACTGATTTCGGTCTGCGCAGCAGGCGGCCAGGGCGTCGTCGCTATTCTGGAGGCTCGCAGCTAATGGCAGACAAGTACATGGAACTGGTCAACACCGGCCTGACCAAGAAGCTGGCCACCATGCTGGGCCTGCCGCGTCCGCCGCGGCTGCGCCGCTACAGCCCGGATGCCGCGCTGCTGCCCGGCCCGGTATTGATCCTCGGCGCTTCGGCCAAAGCGCAGGAATTGAGCGACACCTTGGTCTCCTGGGGCCTGGATGTGCGCCGCCACGACGCAGGGGAAGCCAAGCTCGGCGGCCTGGTGCTGCTGCTCGACGAGCTCGAGCGTCCCACGGACCTTTCGCCGCTGATGCTGGCGGCCGGCCAGGCGCTGCGCAAGCTGCTTCCCGGCGGCCGCGTGGTCGCTTTCTCCCGGCCTGCCGGGGATGATGATGCGCCCCAGCTGTCAGCTGTGCGCCAGGGCATCGATGGCGTGGTGCGCTCGATGGGCCGCGAAATGCGCGCTGGCGCGACCGCCAATGGCATCGTGCTCGAAGCTGGCACTACCGTGGCCAGCCCGAGTGCGCTGGCCGCCTTGCGCTTCTTCTTCTCCGGGCGCAGCGCCTATGTGGACGGCCAATTCCTGACCGTGCGCACCAACGATGGCGTGCTTCCGGCTGACTTCGCCAAGCCGCTGGCCGGCAAGGTGGCAGTGGTGACCGGGGCCGCCCGCGGCATCGGCGCGGCCATCGCCAAAACGCTGTCCCGCGATGGGGCGCAGGTGGTCGTGGTGGACATGCCGGCCGCCGGCGAAGCGCTGGCCAAGGTGGCCAATTCCATCGGCGCCACCACCTTGCAGCTGGATGTCACCGCGGAAGATGCAGCGCAGCAGATCATGGATCACGCGATCGGCCGGCATGGCTCGCTGGATCTGGTGATCCACAATGCCGGAATCACCCGCGACAAGCTGTTGGCCAACATGGATGCCGGCCGCTGGGATTCGGTGATTGCCGTGAACATCGCCTCGCAGCTGCGCATGAACGAGGCCTTCCTGGCGGCCAAGCTGCCGGGCCTGCGCATCGTGTCGCTGGCGTCCACCTCCGGGATCGCCGGGAACCGCGGGCAGACCAATTATGCGGCTTCCAAGGGCGGGGTGATCGGCATGGTGCACGCCAGCGCCAAGCTGTTCGCCGAGAATGGCGGCTCCATTGCCGCGGTGGCCCCGGGATTCATCGAGACCGAGATGACCGCAAAGATCCCGCTGGGCACCCGCACCGTGGCCCGCATGGTCCTGCCCTCGCTGATGCAGGGCGGCCTGCCGGTGGATGTTGCCGAAGCCATCAGCTTCCTCGGCTCGGATGCCGCGGCCGGGCTGAACGGCCAGGTGCTGCGCGTCTGCGGCCAATCGCTGGTAGGTGCCTGAGATGGGTGCGCAGATCGTTACCGGAATTCCGTCGATGGCCTCGGTCTATGCCCAGTCCGTCAAGACCCTGAAGCGCAAGCCGAAGAACCCGGTGCTGCCCGAAACCGTGCTGGTGTTCCAGGGCGCGAAGGCCGATCCGGCGAAGCTTGCCGAGTTCCGCAAGGCCGTGGACGCACCGATGAACGGCGTGCTGCCGAGTCTCTACGTGCACTCCTTGGCGTTCCCGCTGGCGATGTCCTTGATGGTGCGCGACGATTTCCCGTTGCCGCTTCTGGGAATGATCCACCTGGTCAATCAGGTGGAGGTCCAGCAGCCGCTGGGGGAGGACGAGGCATTCGACATCGAGGTGCACAGCGAGAACCTCGCGGCCCATCCGCACGGGGTGACCGCCGACCTGGTGATGCGCATTGTGGTGGATGGGCAGGACCGGATGCTGCTGCGCAGCACGTTCTTGGCCAAAGGCGTGCGGCTCGATGGGACCACGCCGGAGAAAAGCGCGCGCCCTGACTTTGCCGCACCGCAGCGCACCGCAAGCTGGAAACTGGATGCTGGAACCGGACGCCGCTGGGCCGCGGTCGCCGGGGACTACAACCCGATCCACCTGGCTGCGCTCAGCGCCAAGGCATTGGGCATGCCGGCGGCCATCGCCCACGGCATCTACCTGGCGGCACGTGCGCTGGCTGGGATCGAGCCTGCTGGCGGAAGCTACCGCTGGAGCATCGAGTTCAAGACTCCGGTGGTGCTTCCGGCTTCGGTAGACCTGGCCTTCCAGCCGAACGCCGACGGTTACACCATCCAGGCGTGGAATGCGCGCAAATCCAAGCCCCACTTCGAAATGGAGCTGGTGCGCGGCTAGGTGAAGTCACCAGTGCCCTGGTCATCGACGCAGTAGCGTTGACGGCCAGGGCACTGTGGTGCCAGCGTCCTTGACTAGGCTCGGTGGCGCTCGGACTGGGCCATGCGATAGCTGGCCAATGTAGCGACAGCGGCGCGCTCCCAGGTGAATAGTCCCGAATGCTCCAGTGCGCCATGGCCGGCGGCGGTAATCTGTTCAGGATCCCGGGCAAGCTCAAGCAATTTTTCGGCCCACAGCTGGGCATCGGGCTCGTCCATGAGCCACCCTGATTCGCCGTCGTTCACGGCGTACGCCAAACCGCCCACGGCATTGGCCAGAACCGGAGTGCCGCAGGCCTGCGCTTCGGCAGCTACCAGGCCGAAGGTCTCGGAGAGCGAAGGGACTGCAACCACGTCGGCGTTGGCGAAGACGAGTGCCAATTTCTCGGGGGAGAGCGGATCGAAGAAGCGGACGACGTCCTGAAGGCCGTGGCGTTGCACGAGCGATGGCAGGTCGTAGTTGGTTTGCCCGGACAGGGCGCCGAAGAGTGATGCGGTGATGCGCAGGCTGGGGTCCTCGCGGCGCGCGATGCCCATGGCTTCGAGCAGCAGATGCGCTCCCTTCAGCGGTTGCATCCGTCCGGCATAGACCAGATGCAGGTCATCCTCGCCCAGCGGGCGGCGCACCTTGTCCTGGTCCGGATGGAAGATTCGGTGGTTGACGCCGGGCAGCACGATGTCGAGTTTTTTCGATTCCACGGCGTAGAAGTGCCCGAGCTGCTTCGCTTCCACCGGGGTGTTGGCGATGATGCGCGCGCATTCGGCAAGCAGCTGCTGCTCGGCTTCCTTGCGGTACCCGGGCTCGGGGATGCCCGATTCGTGCTCCTTGGCCGCGGCCGAGGTGTGCATCGACACCAGCAGGGGAGCGTCCCACCGTGCGGCCAGCTGCAGCCCCACCATTCCCGAGAGCCAATAGTGGCCATGGATTACATCGATCTTCACGCCGTGCAGGTGGGTGGCTATTTCTTCCGCGGCTTCGTCGATGATTTCGGGCAGCTGCTCCTTGGCCAGGGTCCGGTTCGCGGCTACCTGCACCTGGTGCATCCATACGCCCTCACTGACCTGCAGCGACTCTGAATCCCCGGCGGTGCGCGTGAGCATATGCACTTCGTGGCCCAGCGCGCCCAACGCATAGGAAAGGTTCTGGATATACACGTTCATGCCGCCTGCATCGCCGGAGCCGGGTTGCTGCATTGGCGAGGTATGCAGGGAAAGCATGGCTATGCGCATGATCGGTGCTCCCAAGGTGCTGTGCTGGTGACGGAATTTTTCGTTCGAAACTCCGCCTCTGATGCTACCAATAAGCCAAGTCGAGCATCTTCGCGTTTGCGGATGTCCAGTGATCCACCATGTCCGCTCCTCCGTGGCCGTCTTTTTCGCAGATGACCAGCGAGGAAGCCGGCCAGAGCTGGTGCAGCTTCCATGCGGTTCTTGCAGGGCCGGAAACATCGGCGCGTCCGTGGATCAGGACGGCCGGAAGATGCTGGATCTTGGCCATGTTCTCGAGGATCGGTGGCTGGCAGAAGCCGTCGTGGGCCCAGAAATGCGTCGTCATCCGGGTCATCGAATGCCGAAAACTGCGCCCTTCCCAGCGCGGATCCCGAACCACCTGCTCGGAGCCGAGGGAAATGTGGGTGTCCTCCCACAGAGCCCATTCGCGGGAGGCCGCGTCGCGAAGTTCAAGATCGCTGGAGCTGAGCAGTTGCGCGTAGGCCTCGACCAGCCGCAACTCTCCGGACGCATAGGCAGGAACATGCCTGCTGGCGAATCCCGCGAGCCGGTCCCATGCCTCGGGAAAGAGCGCTCCGACGGTTTCGGTGATCCATTGGACTTCTTCACGGCTGGTTGTCGTCACCGCGAACAGCACGATGCCGATAACACGTTCGGGATGCGCCTGCGCGTAGGCGAGCGCCAAGGTCGAGCCCCAGGACACGCCATTGAGGATCCATTTCTCGATTCCCAGCCTGATGCGCAACGTTTCGATGTCGGCAATGAGCCGCTGGGTAGTGAATGATTCCATCTCCACGTTTGCATCTGCAGCCGAGGGGAGGGAACGGCCGCAACCGCGCTGCTCGAAACCGACGAGGCGCGTACGGGACAGGTCCCAGCGGTTTCGATAGCCGCTGGCGCCGAGCGTTCCTCCCGGGCCGCCGTGCAGATGCAGTGCCGGGATTCCGTCGCGGCGTCCGAACTCTTCCCAGTACAGCTGGTGGCCATCGTCGGTCGGCATCAGCCCGTGATGGATGGGATTGCTGCCGAGGGAAAAATCAGTCATGTACGCACTTTACGGGAAAGCGGGCCAACGAGGGCTTCATCGAAAGTTGCTTCAGCTCTTCTGGATCTCCTTGGCCGGCCATCATTGAAAATGCGGGGAGCTCGGCTGGAGAGTTCAAGCTGTCCGTCGATGAAGTTGATACTCGCGCCATGTCAGTACAACGATGAATGCGTCGAAAACTGTGAGCCCGATGAGTCCCCAGCTGAAGCTGATAAACAGCTCGTAGATCTGGTACACGATGAATGCAATCAGGAATCCAATGAGCCACGGATAAGCCCACAATTGGTTTCTCAGCACTGCCCACACCAGCACCACCTTTACTATCCCATGGAATAGCAGGTAAGCCGCTGCAAAGAGTGTTGCAGAAACATCTAGGCGTTCAGCCAAACTGACCAGAAAGCGGGCGATGAAATCCTGCGGATCTTCGGAAAGTTCGTGGTGAGTCACTGCACTTACGAACACCATGATCTGAGATGGCCCGGCAAAGAGAAATATGGTGCCGGCCACGAGTTCCGAAACGCCCGTGATGCCCTTGAGGATCAGGCCCACGTAAAAAGTTCGGTCTAGCAATCTGCGGCGCTTGCCTTGTCCTGGTGCTGATTCCGGATGGTTCATGGCCCGCTGTACTTTCTTCATTGTTTGACAAGCATTAACGATGATCTGAGCTTACTTCTCAAAGCGCGACGAATCGCTATGGACTATCTGAGCGCTGGCATGCTGCCAATTCGATTCCACGTGGCGAGCGATGTTCATTTTCAATCAGTTTTCGTTCCGGAATGTCGTAGGGAGATCAGGCGCTGATCGAAGCCACGAGGACAGTGAGCCGTCGCTTCGCCTAATTGATCAACGAAGGACAGTGGGCACCCGCGTCATTCGCACGCCTGCGCGAGTACAGTTGATTGCTCGAATCGCTGGCAACTGGCATCACGGTCGCCGAAAACTTGCAATTCTGCCGAAAATCTTGTGACCCTTGACACGAAATTGCAGTGAAAATGCTGAAACCTCCTACTCAAGGCCGAATATTCCGCGAATTTACGGGCGTTTCGACGACTTCGGGGCAGTTGGTGGCCGATTGGAATTCACGCGAAAGCGGTGGTAGAGTTTTACTTCGTTGCCAGCGATAACAACGCGAACAACGAACAACCTGCGCGGGTGGCGGAATAGGTAGACGCGCCAGCTTGAGGTGCTGGTCCTCGAATAGAGGGTAGGGGTTCAAGTCCCCTTTCGCGCACAGGTAAATCCCCGGTTGACTTCGGTCAACCGGGGATTTTTCACATCTGCCAGAAATCTTGGCCCGCTGGGGACGGATTCAATGAGCCGCGGCTCCCTGCGCCATCGCGATGCCATCCGGGGACTTTGCTTGCTGTGCCGCGCTGATTCCGGCGCGGCGGCCAAAGAAGCTTCCATCGCCCAGGCTGGTACCGCTGGCGTAGCCGCCGGCGCAGACCCCCGAAGTGCAGAGTCCCGCCGCGAACAAGCCCGGGATCGGTGCGCCCGAAACATGCAGTACCCGTGAGTCGGCATCGGTCTTCGGCCCGCCCAGGGTGAATCCTCCGGTGCGGCCACGCAGGTCGATTGCCGCCAGCGCACCGTGCAGTGGCTTGACCCACTTGGGGTTCTTGCCCAGCAGGGGATCGGTGCCCTCGGCCGCGAAGCGGTTGTACTGCTCGATGGTGGCCTGGAGGCTGCCTGCAGACAGTCCCATCTCGGCTTCCAGCTCGGCGGCGTTGTCGGCAACCCAGGTAGGCTGCATCAGCAGTTCCGGACTGGAGGTTTCGCTGGCCGAGCCTTCTTCGAATGCAGCCTCGTCGATGACCAGGAATGCCTGGTTCTCCTGGTGGAACAACGTCGCCTGGCCGAGCCGGCCCGGGTAGGTGTCTTCATTAATGTAGCGCTGGCCGCGGCCGTTGACCAGGAGGCCGCGCACCAGCAACTGCGGATCGCAGAAGAATGCGTCCTCGGTGGCGTCCATGTGGGCGGTCGCGGCGCCAATCGACTGGCCCATTTGGATGGCGCGCCCGTCGTGCGCCTCAATGGATGCCGCCGGGCGGCCCAGGATGCGCGGCGCATTGGCACGGACCATTTCTTCGTTGAAAGCGAAGCTGCCCATGGCCAGGACCACGCCACGACGTGCCTTTACGTAGACATCCTTGCCATAGCGCGTGGCGTCGATGCCCACCACGCGTCCATCGGACTCGACGACCAACGATTGCACCCGCAGGTCGTATTCGGCGCGCACGCCCAGGGCTTGCGTGGTCTCGACCAGCGGTTTCATGAGCATGTAGCCGCCGCCCTGCTTGCCGGTATTCTTGCCGGACATCTGCGGAACGTGCCCGCGCGGAGCCGGGGAAATCGAGGTGCTGAACGGGGCTGCGTTCTCGCCGCCGGAGTACATCAGCCCGTCATCATGGGGAGGTTCCCAGCCTGGCTGGCCCCAGAACGATTCCTTGAAGACGACACCCGCGTCCACCAGCTAGTTGTAATGATCCACGCTGCCTTCGCAGTAGGCATCGATCTTCGCATCGTCGGTCCCCGGGCCGAGGGCGGCCTTCATGTTCTCGACGGTGTCTTCGAAGCCCAGGGCCCGCTGCAGCGGAGTGCCGCCGCCGAGATAGACGAAGCCGCCGGCCATGGAGGCGGCGCCGCCCTAGCCTCCGGAACGTTCGAGCACTAGCACCTCGGCTCCGGCGCGTGCAGTCTCGATGGCGGCGCTCACCCCGGCGATGCCGTAGCCGGCAACCACCACATCGGCCTCGTAATCCCAGTTGCTGATGCTGCTGGCTGAAATGTTGAACGAGCTGCTTTCGGACATGTGCGCGCATCCTCTCGAAATAGGCTAAAAAGTATCCAGAAGATTAGCTGTCCACTGCCGATTCACTGCGAAGCAGTCCCACTGGATGGAACCGTCGTGCCTTGAGCCCAGCTACCCTTGGGTTCTGCTGAGCCGGCGCAGGCTCTCGGCATCCAGCACCTGGTTGAAGACCGGTCCCTGCGGTTCCAGCACCCGGCCGGCGGCCAAGCTGGGCAGCTGCACCGGGGAGAAACCCAATGCCTTGGTGAGTTCCGAAACCATCTGGGCATCCTGCGCGTTATCCGCGGCGACGCCCAGGGCACGCTGCGCAGATTGCTTAGTTGCCCGATCCGCATCCATATCCCAATGGCTGATGTGATTCAGTGCCTTGACTACGCGCGAGCTCTTGAAGCGGGCCGCGATGCCCTCGGAACTGGACAGACCGGCATCCAGCGAGGCTTCCAGCCAATCGGGAAGCGGCTCGTCTTCCCAGCGGTTGGTCGCATCCACCAGCAGGGTGCCAGCTAAGGAGGAGACATCGATGTCGCCGAGTTCTTCCTGCGGCACCATGAGCACCACCAAGTCGACATCCTCGGCGATCTCCTCGGCCAGCACGCCGGTGGCCCGGGATGCATACTGCGCCAAGTGGTATTTCATCATCCGCGGGGGCCGCGAGCCCGCGATGCGTACCTCGATGCCGGCAGCTGCCGCTGCCCGGGCCAATGCCGTGCCAGCTCGTCCTGCGCCCAGGATTCCAATCCGCTTGATGCTCATAGCTCCAGCCTAGACGCGAAGGCCGTAGTGGCATGCAATTCATTGCATGCCACCACGGCCTTCAACTTAGCGGAAGCTTGTCAGCTCCAAAGCGGAGCCAGGGACTTGATCAGCTGCTGCACGCCCAAGATGATGAACAGCACCGCGGTAATCGCCAGCGCCGTATTGGTGTGCCAGCGGTTCGCCCATTCCTTCGGGATGCGCTTGCCGTTGAGCAGGCCCAAGAGGGTGACTGCCAGGAACGGCATGAACAGTGCGCCGAGGACGCCGTAGGCCAGGATCAGGGCGATCGGCTTGTCCAGCAGGAACAGCACCATTGGCGGGAAGGTCAGCCACAGGACGTAGAACTTGAAGTACTTGCCGCCGGTCATGGTGTCCGGGTGGTTTGCAGGCTTCTTGCGCATGTGGCCCCAGAAGTCAGCGAACATCAGCGAAACGCCGTTCCACACGCCGATGATCGACGAGAAGGACGCGGCCCAGAAGCCTACCAGGAAGCCGTTGCCGACAACATCGCCGTACTCGGCCTTCAGCACATCGCCCAGTTCCAGCAGTCCCTTGTCGCCACCGGAAATGGTGACGCCAGCGGCGCGAACAACTTCTGCGCCGACGATCAGCATCGCGAGCACGAAAATGCCGGTCATGACGTAGGCCATGGTGTTGTCGATGCGCATCACGCGCATCCACTTAGGGGTGTACCAGCCCTTTTCGCGCAGCCAGTAGCCGTAGGCGGCCAAGGTGATGGTGCCGCCGACGCCGCCGGCCAAGGCCAGGGTGTAGACCACGCCGCCCTGCGGGATCATCGGGATCAGGCCCTTGAGCATCTCCGGAATGTTCGGCACAGCGATGAAAGCCAAGCCCACCACGGTCACGAACATGATGCCTACCAGCACGGCGGTGATCTTCTCGAAGAAGTTGTACTTGCCGAACCAGACCATCACGAAGCCCAGCAGGCCCATGAGCACTGCCCAGATTTTCAGGTCCACTGCCGGCATCAAGGCTGCCAGCGGCAACGCGGCAGAGCTCATCGCGGTAGCGCCGTAGACGAAGCCCCAGAGGATGATGTAGGGACCGAAGTACCAGGTGGTCCACTTGCCCAGGGTGCTCCAGCCTTCGAAAATGGTCTTTCCGGTGGCCAGGGTGTAGCGGCCGGCGCCTTCAACCAGAACAATTTTCAGGATCACGCCGACAATCACTGCCCACAGCAGGGCATAGCCATACTGGCTGCCTGCTACCAGGGTGGCTACCATGTCGGCTGCGCCAACGCCGGTCGCCGCAACGACCAGGCCCGGGCCAATGACCTTCCAGCGCGGTGGGCCGCCACCGTCCAGATCGGCGCGTTGCGCCTCGATGTTTTCACTCATTTGATTTTCCTTTGCCGCAATGCGATGCCGCCGCGGCAGCGCATCTACGGTGATGCGGACCACGGGGGTGTGAGATCGTATTCAATCTTGGTAGTGATCTTTCTTACTGGCAAACTCACAGTCAACTACTAACACTTTCTTAAGTTTGAGGGTGACGTGAGAAACACTGCGTACCCGAATTGCTAGAATTGACCAGTTACCTGCGGGCTTCGCGCCCGGATCTGATCACCGAGGATGATGCCGTGCAGCTGTTGATCGTCGAAGACGACGAGGCCGTCGCCCGCGCCCTGATTGATGCGGTGAGCGCGGCCGGCCACCTGGCAGAGCATGTCAGCCGCGGTGCCGACGCGCTGTTGAAGCATCGCAACGCACAAATGATCCTGCTGGACCTGGGCCTGCCGGACATGGACGGACTTGAGGTCCTGCGCAAGCTGCGCCAAATCAGCGACGTTCCCGTCGTCATCCTCTCGGCTCGCAATGACGAGCGCAGCGTGGTCCGGGGGCTGCGCCAGGGCGCAGACGATTTCCTGGTCAAGCCCATCGGCCTGGCAGTTCTCCTTGCCCGTATTGACGCGGTGGCGCGCCGGGCCAAGGTGCTTGCCGACGACAACGACGGCGTGCTCATCGCCGGCGGGCTGCGCGTGGATACCGGCAAGCACGAAGCGGTACTCGACGGGCGGGCGCTGCATTTGACCGCCAAGGAATTCGACTTGCTGGCGTTGCTGGCCCAGCACGCCGGATCGGTAGTCACCCGGGAGCGGATCCTTGACCGCCTGTGGGGCGACGCATTCATTGCGGTTTCGCGTTCCTTGGATGTCCACCTCACCGGCTTGCGTTCCAAGCTCGCGGCGCCGGGGATGATCGTGAACGTTCGCGGGGTCGGCTACCGGCTGGAAACGCCAAACCCGTGAGGCTGCGCGTACTGGGAATCCTGGGCACTCTGCTGCTGGCGATCGTCGCCATCGCCAGCGCGATGCTGTTGCAGAGCGTGAGCCGCGATGCCACCGCGGACCTGCAGCTGAACCGGATTTCGGCATTGAACCGCTTTGTCCAGCTTGCCACCCATGCCGACCTGAACAGCGACATGTCGCTGCTCCAGCTGGAGATGGATACCTATAGCGATCTGTATGGCGAGGGACTGCTGATCAATCTCGGCCAGCGGCAATTGGTCTCGGGGAGCATCGACCCGCAGGATCCCGAGGTTGCGCAGGCCGTGCGCAATGCCGAACTGAACCTCGGGCTCCTCCAGCTTCCGCCCATCGATCCCTTCTCCGATGCCACTGCATTGCTTTCGCAGCCTTTCGGTAATTCTGCCCAGGTGCTCGGCTCGGTCACGATGCAAGTGAACCTGGAAACTGCACGCACAAAGGTGCTGGAAAAGTCCAGCGTGCTCTGGCTCATGGTCATCTCCCTTGGTGCCGGACTGCTGCTCTTGGCCGACCGCCTCACCTCTTGGGTGCTTCGCCCGGTGCACCGGCTCAACGATGCGGTCAACGACATTGCGCAGCACCAGGCACCGGTGCATCTGGAAGAGCAAGGCCCTCCCGAGCTGCGCCAGCTGTCCCGGTCACTGAGCCGCATGGCCCAAACGATGGCCGAGAGCCTGGATCAGCAGCAAGAGCTCATCGCCGAGACATCCCATCAGCTGCGCAACCCGGTAGCAGCCTTGAGGCTTCGCGTGGATCTGCTGAAGATGCGCCTGGGCGAGCAGGCGGATCCCGCCGGAGTGCACGCCGTGGAAAGCGAACTGGATCGGGTCGAGACCCTGCTGGATGGCGTCATGCGCTTGGCCAGCGCCGAGCATCGGCTGACCGAGCAAAGGGCCGGGGACGCGCTGCCCGACGCAGCTGTGCGCGGCCAGCAAATCGACGTCGGGCAGATGCTTGCCGAAGAAGTCGAACGGCAATCCGAAGCTGCCCGGCTGCTAGGCAACCAGCTGGTGCTCGATGCCAGTGCCACCTCGGAACCGGAAGCCATCGCGTGGTGCAACGGCTTCGATTTGCAGCAGATGCTCGCAGAACTGGTTGAGAACGCCTTCAAATACGCACCCGGCAGCAGCATCGTGATGGGCCTCGAGCTCCACCAGCGAACAATAGAGATTCAAATCCAAGACCATGGTCCCGGCATGAGCGCAGCTGAACTGGAGAACGCCGCAGATCGGTTCTGGCGTGCAGAACAGGTGCTGCACCGCCCGGGAACAGGGTTGGGACTGGCGATCGTCGATCGCCTGGCACGCGTCAATGCCGGTGGACTCACGCTGGAATCTTCTCCGGGCCAAGGGCTGAAAGCCACAATAAGCCTCCCCCGGCACACCAAGGAATCAGAGGTCCACGATGAATCCTGAGCCATTGCCATCGCGGCGGAAACTGCTCAAATACCTGCTTGCGCTTCCGGTGGCTGCCACGATCCCGGCCTTGGGTTCTTGCACTTCGCGGGCCAGTGCAGGCCGATTGGATATCGCGTCAGGTGAAGATGGGGGAATGTACTTCCAATTTGCCTCCTTGCTCTCCAAGGCGTTGGTGGCCAACGGCGTCGCCGAGCAGTCGCACGCCTTGAATACCCAAGCTAGCGCCCAGAACCTGGCGATGCTCGCAGGCAACGAGGCCGAGCTGGCCCTGGCGCTGGCCGATACGGCGGACCAGTATCGGAAGGATCATGGCTCGCAGACCCAGCCGCTGGCCCTGGGCCGCGTCTACCAGAACTACTTCCATTGCATCCTCCGTCCTGGAACCGGCATTGAATCGCTGCACGATCTGGCAGGACGCACCATCGGAACCGGCGCCCCGGAATCCGGTACGTGGGTTACCGGCCAGCGGATCCTTGAAGCGGCGAAGCTCAAGAACAGCGCGAATGCGCCCACGGAGCTGCAGTTCGGGTACGCGGCAGGGTTGGACGCGCTGAGCCGCGGAAGCATTGACGCGCTCTTCCTTTTCGGCGGCCTGCCGGTGATGCCGCTGAGCGAACTCGCGTCCAGCATGGATCTGGAACTGCTCGACGTGTCGGGGGTCCTGCCGCAGCTGCGTGAGCGGTACCCGGACCTGTACGACGCGGTTGTCGTCCCGGAGGGAACCTACCACGGCGTCAAGTCCGTCCAGACAATCGGGGTGGGCAACTTGTTGATGGCGCGCGCGGATATGGCTGATGACCTGGCCGGAGCCATCGTCAAGCTCCTGGTCGACCACGCTGACCAGCTGGTCCCGGACTCCAGCGCCGGCATACAATTCCTGACCACTGAAACCTTGATCAGCACCGGTGGCCTGCCGTTGCACCCGGGTGCGCGCACCGCCTACCGGGAACTGCACGGATAAGCTCGCGCACGCCGGTACGAGACGGCCGGGGGCTTGGCCGACTAGTGTGTATGGCAGAGCACTGCTACGAGAGGATCAATTGCGATGCCCACTGCCGACGCCATTGCACGCATGGAAAATGAAGCCGTCGAGATTTGCCGGAAACTGATCCAGGTCGACACGACGAACTACGGCGGCAACAAGGGTGCAGGTGAGCTGGAGGCCGCCGAATATGTTGCCGGTTTGCTCCAGGAAGTTGGCTTGGACGCCAAGATCTACGAATCTGCTCCCGGGCGGGCCAATGTGCTCACCCGTATTCCGGGTGCCGACCCGGCGCTGCCGGCCCTGGTGGTGCACGGCCATTTGGATGTCGTGCCGGCCATCGCCGAAGACTGGAGCGTGGATCCCTTCGGTGCGGAGATCATCGACTCGATGATCTGGGGACGCGGCGCGGTAGACATGAAGAACATGGATGCGATGATCATCGCCGCCATCCGCCATCTGCAGCGCGAAAAGATCATCCCACGGCGCGACCTGGTCATCGCCTTCTTTGCCGATGAGGAAGCCGGCGGGGACTATGGCGCAGGCTGGATGGTGCAGAACCATCCCGAGCTCTTTGCCGGCGCCACCGAGGCGATCAGCGAAGTCGGCGGGTTCTCGGTCGAGATCAACGGCCGCCGTGCCTACATGCTGCAGACCGCGGAAAAGGGCATCGCCTGGCTGAAGCTGACCGCCCAGGGCATGGCCGGGCACGGTTCGCAGCTGAACGGCGACAATGCGGTCACCCATCTGGCAGGAGCCGTGCACCGCATCGGCGAGCATCAATGGCCGCTGTCCTATACCAAGACCACGCGCGCCCTGCTGGAACAGGTAGCCGAGCTGTCCGGGCTGGACTTCAATGAAGCAGATCCCGCCCCGCTGCTCTCGGCCATGGGCAACGTCTCGAGGTTCGTCGGCGCGACCTTGCAGAATACCGCGAACCCTTCCGCCTTGGACGCCGGCTACAAGCACAACGTCATTCCCGGCCAGGCTGAAGCCCTGATCGACTGCCGCACCTTGCCCGAGCAGCACGAAGCCACCGTGCAGACCCTGCGCGAATTGGCCGGGGAACATGTCGAGCTGTCCATGGTGCATGAGCAGGATTCCCTTGAGGTGCCGTTCGCCGGGGCGCTGGTGGATTCGATGATCGAATCGCTGCTGTCCGAGGACCCGGATGCGGTGGTCCTGCCCTATATGCTCTCCGGCGGCACCGATAACAAATGGCTGGCCAAGCTGGGGATCACCGGCTACGGATTCGCGCCGCTGCAGCTTCCCGCCGAACTGGACTTCACCGGAATGTTCCACGGCGTCGATGAACGGGTGCCGGTGGACTCCGTCAAATTCGGCGTCCGGGTCCTGCAGAAGCTCTTGCAGGACTACTAGAAACATCCTCCTCCCAGCGAGCACAAGAGAAACCAGGAGAAGAATCCTTGTCCATCGAATCAGTACTGACCAACGAGCTGCTTGAACGCTTCCGCGGCCGGGCCGCTGGCTATGACGAGGCGAACGCGTTCGCCATCGAGGACTTCAACGAGCTGGTGGAACTCGGCTACCTCAAGGCGCTGGTGCCGGTGGATCGCGGGGGACTGGGGTGGAGTTTCGACACCCTGGCGCTGGCGCAGCGCCGCCTTGCCACTGCCGCGCCGGGTACGGCGCTGGCGATCAACATGCACCAGGTCTGGGCAGGAGTCGCCTATCTGCTGCAGGCCCGCGGGGACCGGCGCTTGGACATGGTTGCCGATTGGATTGCCGAGGGCGAAGTGATGGCCTTCGGGATTTCGGAACCGGGCAACGATGCGGTGCTCTTCGACTCCAAGACCAGTGCGGCCACCGCTGCCGATGGTTCGGTGGCATTCACCGGCGTGAAGATCTTCACCTCGCTTTCCCCGGCGTTCACCCGTCTGGGGGTGTTCGGCAAGGACCAGGACTCCGGGGAGCTCGTCCACGGCTTCGTCGCCCGCGGCGAAGGCGTGCAGTCGATGGACGACTGGAACACCCTGGGCATGCGGGCCAGCCAGTCGCACACCACGAAGCTGGAGGATGCGGTGGCTCCCAGCGATTGGGTGCATAGCCGGCTGCCGGTCGGCCCGAACGCGGACCCGCTGATCTTCGGCATCTTCGCGTCCTTCCTCACCCTGACCGCGAGCGTCTACGTGGGCATCGCCGATCGTGCGGTGACCCTGGCGCAGGAGGCGCTGACTGATCGAGTGCACCAGGACGGGACCAAGTATTCGCAGGATGTCCGCGCCCGCGGCCTGCTGGCGGAGGCGGCCATGCGCCTGCTGTCCCTGGATGCCCTCCAGCGCTCGGTGGCCGGCGACCTGGAAGCCAAGGCGGACCACCAGGGCGCCTGGTTCCCGAAGCTGGTGACGCTGCGGACCATTGCAGGGGACACCGCACGGGAAAACGTCCAGGTTGCCGGCCAGCTGCTGGGCGGCGGCGGGTATTTCCGCGGCTCGGAATTCGAACGGCTATACCGCGACGTGCAGGCCAGCTGGTACCACCCGTCCAATGCGGCCTCGGCTGCCAACACGGTGGCCTCCTGGCTGGTCGGCCCGCTCGACAGCTAGGCCGAGGCCCGGCGCAGCCTGCCTAGCGGCGGTTCAGGGGGCCAGCGTGCTGCGAATGCGCATCACGCGGCGCCGCAGCCAATACTTGTAGGCGCCGCCCTCGTAGCGGCAGGTGCGCATCAGCTCCCATTTGCCGTTATCCGCATGCTCGCGAAGGGCTGCCCGGGCTACATTCTTCGGCTCGCCGGGGAAAGAGGTGATGACCAGGTATTCGAAGCGCTGGTCATCGGGATGATGCAGCGGCGGCTTAATTCTTTCTTCGAGCATCCTGCCCCCTATCTAAAGAACGCCATGCGTTGTAGCCTCATGCTATGAGTACTGATCCGAGTTTTGCACTGCAAACACTTATTGCCCGCCTGGAGCAGCATCTGGCAATTGTGTCGCAGAGCCGCGGTGCCGCCGAGGCTTCCGTCGACGCCGCCTTTGGCGCGTTGGCCGATGCCTTCGAAGACTATGAGGACGCCCTCTATGAACAGTATTCCGAGCTTTTGCCCTTCACCATACCCTCGGATGATGCGTGAGTACGACCACGGGGTGAATTTTTCGCATTACGTGTTTCTGAGTCCGGATACTCGCAATCCGTGAAGTAATGTCGAGGGGTGAATTGGTTTGAAGCAGCTTTCCTAGGATTGATCCAGGGCCTGACCGAGTTCCTCCCGATCTCGTCCTCCGCCCACTTGCGCATCGTTGGCGAACTTTTGCCTAACGCCCAAGACCCCGGGGCGGCTTTTACCGCCATTACCCAGCTGGGTACCGAAACCGCGGTGATCGTCTTCTTCTGGCGTGACATCGTGCGCATCATCGGTGCGTGGTGCAAGGCCTTGGCCGGCAAGATCCCGCATTCGGATCCGGATGCCAAGATGGGCTGGCTGATCATCGTCGGCTCCCTGCCCATCGCGATCCTGGGCCTGCTGCTGGAAGACTACATCGATACGAACTTCCGTTCGCTGTGGATCGTGGCGACAACCCTGGTGGTCTTCGGCCTGATCCTGGCCATCGCCGACCACTACGGCAAGCAGCAGCGCACCTTGGAGAAGCTGACCGTCAAGCACGGCATCTTCTACGGCTTCGCGCAGGCCATGGCCCTGATTCCGGGTGTCTCGCGCTCCGGCGGCACCATCACCGCGGGCCTGCTCATGGGCTACACCCGCGAGGCGGCGGCCCGCTACTCGTTCCTGCTGGCCATCCCTGCGGTGTTCGCCTCGGGACTCTACAAGCTGGCCAAGTCCTTCGATGAGCCGGGGGTCTACACCCTGGCGCAGACTGGTGTCGCCACCGTCGTCGCCTTCATCGTCGGCTTCCTGATCGTGGGCTGGTTCCTGAAGTTCGTTTCCACCCACTCCTACCGCTTCTTCGTCTGGTACCGCATCCTGCTGGGCCTGGCGCTGTTCGTCGCTCTCGGATTGGGCTGGATGGCCGCCTGATTCATCCCATGAAAGATGTCCGTGGACTGCTTCACGGACATCTTGCAGTTAACGGGAATAAACCTTGTCCTGCTTCACTTGGACTTAAAGGAAGAAATACGTCGCATCTGCGAAAGGACGTTCATAAGTGCACGCGTGGAAAAACCCTGAGGTACCTCAGGTGGCTGGTTCAGCACCGACACTGGAACTTTTCAACACCGCCACCGGTACCCAGCAGGCCACTGCGCCAGCGGATGAGGCTCTTGCGCCGGCAAGCATGTACGTTTGCGGAATCACCCCGTATGACGCCACCCATATGGGCCACGCCGCCACATATGTCACCTTCGACCTGGTGCAGCGCACCTGGCTCGACGCCGGGCGAACCGTGGCCTACACCCAGAACATCACCGACGTGGACGATCCGCTGCTGGAGCGTGCAACGGCTACGGGCGTCGACTGGCGGGAACTGGCCGAGTCGCAGATCCAGCTCTTCCGCGACGACATGGAAGCGCTGAATGTCATCCCGCCGCAGAACTACATCGGCGCCGTGGAATCCATCGGCTGGCTGGTCCCCGTGGTCGAGCAGCTGCTAGACGCGGACCTGGCCTACCGCGTGCCGGCCGGTGCCGATGAGGTCGAAGGCGACGTGTACTTCGACACCATGGCCGCGCAGAACGATGCCTGGACGCTGGGATCGGTCTCCAACTACGACCGCGAGACCATGCTCGGCTTCTTCGCCGAACGCGGCGGCGACCCGGACCGCGCAGGCAAGCGCGACGCGCTGGATCCGCTGTTGTGGCGTGCCGCCCGCGAGGGCGAGCCCCGGTGGGATGGCGGCACGCTGGGCGAAGGCCGCCCCGGCTGGCATATCGAATGCTCGGTGATTGCCCGCAAGACCCTGCCGGCTCCGTTCACCGTCCAGGGCGGCGGCTCGGACCTGATCTTCCCGCACCACGAATTCTCCGCGGCCCACGCGGCCGCCGGCGACCATGCCGAACTCGCGCAGGCCTACGTGCACACCGGCATGGTGGGCCTGGACGGCGAGAAGATGAGCAAGTCCCTGGGCAACCTGGTGCTGGTCTCCAAGCTGCGCGCTGCCGGCGTCGAGCCGGTGGCGATCCGCGCCGTGCTGCTCTCCCAGCACTACCGCAGCGACTGGTTCTGGACCGATGAACTGCTGGCCACCGCGCAGCAGCGCGTGGCGGCCTGGCGTGAGGCGCTGGCCAGCGCCAGCCTCGAGGATGCGGCCAGCGTGATGGCCCAGATCCGCAAGCACCTGGCCAATGACCTTGATGCGCCCTCCGCGCTGGATGCCATCGACCGGTGGGCCGCACAGCCTGCCAGCTCGAATGGCGAGGGCGCCAACGCCTTGCGCGACGGCATCGACGCGCTGCTCGGGCTCAAGCTCTAGCACGCTGCTTCGCACGCAACCCGGGGTCCGCCTCAGATATCGTAGTCGGACCCCGGGCCGTCCGTGCGGTACTTTCCGCGGCGGCGCAGGTAGCGCTCGAACTCCCGGGCAATGGATTCGCCGCTGGCCTCGGGCAGTTCGCTGGTGTCGGTGGCCTGCTCCAGCTGCTCGACATACTTGGCGACATCCGGATCCGCCGCGGCCAGCTCGTCCACCCCATGCTTCCAGGCCAGCGCATCCTCGCGCAGCTTCTGGTCGCGCACGGAGACCGGGAGGATCTCCTCCAGCAGCTCGATGATGGCCAGCTGGACCCGCGGGCTGGGGGACTGGGCGACATAGTGGGAAAGCTGCGCCCAGAGCGAGAGGCTCGGGACTCCGTAGCGTTCGAACTCCACACCGAGCACCGAGGGGATTCCGGTGGGCCCCTCATAGCTGGAGGCGCTGATCTTCAGATGCTCCTGCAAGCGCGCATCGTCGCTGGCCAGCGAGGTCGGCACCGGGCGGGTATGCGGCACGTCGGCCAGCAACGCGCCCACGCTCAGCACCGCATGGGCATTGTGCTCCTGCGCCACCTTGATGATCCGGGAGCAGAACGCCTGCCACTTGAACGTCGGCTCGACCCCGAGGACCACCAGCAGGTCGGCGGCCGCCTGCGGCAGCGCGATCTTGAACAGCTCGGTGCGCGGCCATTCCACCACGCGTCCACTCTCGGTGCGCCGGGTCTTGGGCCTGGTGAACTGGTAGTCGTAGAAGTCGTCCTCGCCCACCGTGGCCAGATGCTCGTACTCGTGGGATTCGAGCAGCAGGCGGACGGCATCCGTCGCCGCCGAGCCGGCGTCGTTCCACCCCTCGAAGGCGGCCAGGACAATGGTGGGGCGAATCTCATGCTGGGTCTTGGCGATATAGCTGTCCAGCGTCGGGGCGTGGTATTCCTCGTTCATTGACGACTCCTTGGCAGCACTCGATGTACCCGGCGTGGCTCGCCGAGGCGGCTTAGCCCCACTCTTCCATCTAGAATGGACTCATGCCAAGCACCAGTTTTGACTTTGCCGCCGGAACCAAGCCCGCAACCCCGCAAGCCGTGTTGTGGGATATGGACGGCACGCTGATCGACACCGAGCCCTATTGGCTGGCTGCCGAAGCCGAGCTGGTGGTCTCCCATGGCGGAACCTGGAGCCATGAGCAGGGCCTGGCCCTGGTCGGCAACGCGTTGCCCGATGGCGCCCGCGCCCTGCAGCTGGCCGGGGTGCAGCTGGAAATCCGCGAGATCATCGACTGGCTCTCGGCCCGGGTGGTTGCCGGCATCCGCCGCGAAATCCCCTGGCGCCCTGGAGCGCGCGAGCTGCTGGCCGCCTGCAAGCAGGCAGGGATCCCGCAGGCCTTGGTGACCATGTCCGAGCGCAGCATCGTCGACGAGCTGATGCTCGCCATCCCCGAAGGCACCTTCCAGGCCAGCGTGACCGGCGAAGAGGTGGCCCAGGGCAAGCCGCACCCCGAGCCCTACCTGCGCGGACTGCGGCTGCTGGGCGAAGCCACCGGCCAGCAGCTGTCCGCCTCCCAGTGCATCGGCTTCGAGGATTCGGTGCCGGGCATCGCCTCGGCGTCCGCGGCCGGGCTGCATGCGGTGCTGGTTCCCAACGCCACCGACCCCGGCGAGGGCAAGTGGCGCCGGATCGACTCCCTGGCCTTAGTGGATGTGGCCGCAATGTCCCGCTGGCTGGTGCAGGTCAGCGCGTGAGCGATACCCAGGAAAAGTCCCCCGGAATCAAGCTGGGCCGCATCGGCGGCGTCCCGGTCTACCTCTCCAGCTCGTGGTTCATCATCACCGCGGTGATCACCTTCAGCGTGGGCATCCAGCTGGCGCGCGGCGGCATTATCCCGCCGCTGAGCGCCTACCTGATGGGCCTGGCCTGCGCCGTGGCCATCGCCGTGGCGGTGCTGGTCCACGAGGTGGCCCACGCGATGACCGCGCGCGCCTTCAAATGGCCCGATGCGCACATTGTGCTGACCCTGATGGGCGGGCACACCCAGTTCGGCTCCTTCAAGGCCAAGCCCGGCGCGTCGCTCTGGGTGGCGCTTTCCGGGCCGCTGTCCAACTTCGTGCTGGCCGGATTGGGCTGGCTGGTGATCCAAAACGCCACCCTGGGCGTGTACCCGAACCTGCTGCTTGACTTCTTCGTCTATGCCAACCTGCTGCTCGGCGCGTTCAACGCCCTGCCCGGGCTTCCGCTCGATGGCGGGCGGCTGGTCGAGTCCATCGTCTGGAAGGCCACCGGGTCCCAGTTCAAGGGCACCATCGCCTCGTCCTGGGTGGGCCGGGCGATCGCCGTGGGCCTCATCGGCTACTTCGTCATCTATCCACTCATTCGCGGCGAGCAGCCGCAGATCATCACCGTGGTGGTCGGCATCATGGTGGCGATGTTCATGTGGCAGGCCACCACGCAGCTGATCGCGCACTCCAAGATGATGCTGAACCTGCCCACGGTAATCGCCACCGACCTGATGCGCCCGGCCTCGGCCATGGTCTCGCACGCCAGCGTTGCCGACGTGCTGGCGCGCCAGGCGGCACGCGGGGGAGAGATCATCCTGGTCGACCCGAAGGGGATGCCCGTCGGGGTCATCGACGCGCAGGCACTGTCCCGGGTGGATCGAAGCCAGGCGGCGCAGGTTCCGGCGCTGGCGGTCTCCCGCGCCCTGGGCCAAGGCGCGATCGTCGCCGAGGATTCGGACGGGCGCGCGCTGATCGACTACCTGGCCAGCGTGGAGAGCGCCGAATACGCGGTGATCAGCTCCACCGGAAACGTGGTGGGCCTGCTGCACCAGCGGCAGATCGTCAACGCCGTCACCGGACGCCGCAAGTAGACTTCTAGACAGACTGAAAGCACCAAGAAAAGGATCACATCAGTGAGCGAAGCCATCAGCCAGGCCCCCCACGGAGCGGCAGCCCGCCGCGGCCCCTTCCGGGTCGGGGACCGCGTGCAGCTGACCGACGAGAAGCGCCGGATCAACACCATCACCCTGCAGCGCGGTGGCGAATTCCACACGCACAAGGGCGTGCTGCCGCACGAGGACATCATCGGGTTGCCCGAGGGCTCGGTCATCGAGAATGCCGACGGCTTCCGCTACCAGGCCCTGCGCCCGCTGGCCAAGGACTTCGTGCTCTCCATGCCGCGCGGAGCTACCGTGGTCTACCCGAAGGACGCGGCGCAGATCGTGCAGTTCGGCGACATCTTCCCCGGTGCCCGCGTGGTCGAGGCAGGCGTCGGCTCCGGCGCGCTGTCCATCTCGCTGCTGCGCGCGGTGGGCGACGAGGGCTTCCTGCACTCCTTCGAGCGCCGCGAGGAATTCGCCGACATCGCCCGCGGCAACGTCTCTACCGTCTTCGGCGGAGACCACCCGTCCTGGCAGATCTCCATCGGCGACTTCCAGGACAAGGTTGTGGAGCTCGAAGAGCCAGGCAGCATCGACCGCGTGGTGCTGGACATGCTCAGCCCCTGGGAATGCCTTGACGCGGTAGCCACCGTGCTAGCGCCGGGCGGGGTGTGGACCAACTACGTCTCCTCAGTGACCCAGATGTCCCGGGTGGTCGAGGCGATTCGCGCCTCCGGCCAGTTCACCGAGCCCGAATGCTTCGAAACCCTGGTCCGCGGCTGGCACGTCGACGGCCTCGCGGTGCGCCCGGACCACCGCATGGTCGCGCATACCGCCTTCCTGATCACCTGCCGCCGGCTGGCCGACTCGGCTGACGGCATCCCGAAGGCCAAGCGGATCAAGGAGCACTCCTACTCGGACGAGGACCTCAGCGCCTGGACCCGCGATCACGCTGAGGACGAATGGACGGCAGAAGCCCTGGGCGAGCGCGGCCTGTCGGACAAGAAGCTGCGCCGTGCCGCGCGCGACGCCAACCAGTCGGTGCGCGTGCGCGCAGCTGAGGAAAACGCCGAAGGCGCCGGCGGCGCCTGAGCAGCATCCGCATACTGAGACACAACGTCTCATTATGCGGATTCAGGCCCCGGGTGTTCTGCACTCGGGGCCTTCAGTTCCTAGGATGGAAGCAAGCCGGTGCGCCATGCACTGGAAAAACTTCATCAGGCTCCCAGAACGGGCCCGGATGGCGTTGGATGTTGGAGGTTGGAACGTGAACGATAATCGCGAAGCAGAACAATTGGCCGAGCGGCTGCAGATGACCGAACGCCAGGTCAACGTGCTGCGCGACAAGAACCGCAACCTCGACAAGCAGCTGGCAGGAATCAGCGGGAACAACAAGCGGCTGGTCGCCCTGCTGGAAACCACGCGCGAGCAGATCATCAACCTGAAGGCCGCGCTGGAAAAAGACGGCGACACCCCCTTCAGCCACGGCACCATCGTGGCCAAGCACCCGCGCAAGCATCCCGAACCGGGCCTGGGCATCGAATCCACCGGCGCGCAGGCGGCCGACGTGATCTACTCCGGGCGCAAGATGCGCGTGGCGGTCAGCCCGCTGCTGGACTTCGAGAAGCTGGTCATCGGCCAGCAGGTGCTGCTCAACGAAGCACTGGTGATCGTTGCCGCCCTGGGCTTCGAGGAAACCGGGGAACTGGTCACGGTCAAGGAACTGCTGGAAAACCACCACGCAGTGGTCATGGCCCGGGCCGATGACCAGCGCGTGATCGAGCTGGCCGGACCGCTGCGCGAGATGCACCTGCGCGTCGGCGACCAGCTGTCCATTGATTCCCGCTCGGGCATGGCGGTCTCCCGCGTCCAGCTCACCGACATGCAATCCCTGGTGCTCGAAGAAGTGCCGGACATCGCCTACTCAGATATCGGCGGGCTGAACTCGCAGATCGAAGCCATCAAGGATTCGGTGGAACTGCCCTTCACCCATCCGGAACTGTACCGCGAGCACGGGCTGAGCGCGCCCAAGGGGATCCTGCTCTACGGCCCTCCGGGCTGCGGCAAGACGCTGATCGCCAAGGCCGTGGCCCACTCGCTGGCCCAGCGGGTCGCCGAGCGCAAGGAAGGCACCAGCAACCGCAGCTATTTCCTGAACATCAAGGGCCCGGAGCTGCTGGACAAGTACGTGGGCGAAACCGAACGCCACATCCGGCTGATCTTCGCCCGCGCCCGCGAAAAGGCGCTGCACGGCGATCCGGTCGTGGTGTTCTTCGACGAGATGGAAGCGCTGTTCCGCACCCGCGGCACCGGCGTCTCCTCGGATGTCGAAACCACCATCGTGCCGCAGCTGCTGGCCGAAATCGATGGCGTGGAGCGGCTGGACAACGTGATCGTCATCGGTGCCTCGAACCGCGAGGACATGATCGACCCGGCGATCCTGCGGCCCGGACGCCTGGATGTCAAGATCAAGATCCGCCGTCCCGACGCCGAGGGCGCCGCGGAAATCTTCAGCAAGTACCTGACCACGCAGCTGCCGCTGCACGCCGATGAGCTCGCGGCCGATGCCGGCGATGCCTCCGCCACCATCGCCCGGATGATCCGCGAGGCGGTGAAGGCCATGTACTCCACCGAACGGATCAACGAATTCCTCGAAGTCACCTATGTCACCGGCGATACCGAGGTGCTGTATTTCAAGGACTTCGCCTCCGGCGCGGTCATCCACAACATCGTGGACCGCGCCAAGAAGCACGCCATCAAGGCGCTGATCACGGACAACGAACGCGGCCTGAAAACCGAGTACCTGCTGCGCGCGGTCCGCGAGGAATTCGCCGAGCACGAAGACATGCCCAACACCACCAACCCCGATGACTGGGCGCGGATTTCCGGGCGCAAGGGCGAGCGGATCAGCAACATCCGTTCCCTGGTCAACCAGCAGGCCGGCAAATGAGCGCCCGTCGGCTGGTCGGCCTGGAAACCGAATACGGGATCATCCGCCCGAACATGCCCAAGGCCAACGCGACGGTGCTCTCGGCGCAGATCGTCGACGCCTACGCGCAACTGGTGGCCGAGCAGGACTCGGCGGCCAAGGCCGCGCGCTGGGACTATTCCGACGAATCCCCGCTGCAGGATGCGCGCGGCTTCGCCATGGACCGCGCGCAGGCGCACCCGAGCCAGCTGACCGACGTGGAACCGGGGCTGGAGGACGAGGGCATCTGGACCGCCGAGTCCATTGCGCTCGATGGCAATGACGCGCATGTGGGATCCACGCTCTACCAGGAGAAGGACTCCACAGATGTAGTGATGAATATGGTGCTGGGCAACGGCGCACGCCTGTACGTGGACCACGCCCACCCGGAATACTCCAGCCCGGAAACGATGACGCCGCGCGACGCGGTGCTCTGGGATCAGGCCGGCGATGAGGTGATGCGCCGCGCCGCCCAGGCCGCCGCGCGCCTGGGCAGCGGGGAACTGCTGCTCTACAAGAACAACACCGACAACAAGTCGGTCTCCTACGGTTCTCATGAGAACTACCTGATGCCGCGCGGCATCGAGTTCTCCGCCATTGCCAGCGGGCTCACCCCGTTCTTCGCCAGCCGCCAGATCTTCTGCGGTGCCGGGCGGGTAGGCCAGGGCATGCTCAACGAACGGGCCGCCTTCCAGATCTCCCAGCGCGCCGACTTCTTCGAAGCCGAAGTGGGGCTGGAAACCACGATCAACCGCCCGATCATCAACACCCGCGATGAACCGCACGCGAACTGGGACAAGTACCGGCGGCTGCACGTGATCATCGGGGATGCGAACCTCGGACAGATCTCCACCCTGCTGCGCGTGGGCACCACCAACCTGGTGCTCTCGCTGATCGAAGCGGGCATGGCCCCGCAGCTGGAACTGGCCGAGCCGGTCCTGGCCTTGCAGCAGATCAGCCACGATCCGACGCTGAAGGCCAAGGTGGGATTGCGCGGCGGGGTGCAGCTGACCGCCATCGAGATCCAGCGCCATTACCTGCACGCGGCGTTAAGCTACTGCGCGGCACGGGGGATTGCGGATCCGGATACCACCGAGATCCTCACCCGTTGGGCGCAGATGCTGGATCTGCTCGAGCGCGACCCGATGGACGCTGCCGATCAGATCGACTGGATCGCCAAATACCAGCTGGTCAACGGGTTTGCCCAGCGCCACGGAGTGGAGCTGTCGGATCCGCGCGTGGCGATGCTAGATCTGCAATGGGCGGATCTGCGCACAAACAAGGGGCTGTACTACCGGCTGGCCGAACGCGGAGCCATCCAGACGCTGTTCAGCCAGCAGGAGATCAACCAGGCGGTCAGCGCGCCGCCCGAGAATACCCGCGCCTACCTGCGTGGCATGACCCTGCAGCGCTATGCGCCGTATGTGGTCGCGGCGAACTGGGATGCGCTGTCCTTCGCCGTGCCCGGGGCGCGCAAGATCAGCCGTTTCCACATGCCCGAGCCGCTGGCCGGAACCCGGGCGCAGGTGGGCGAGCTGTTCGAGGCCGAGTTGGAGATTGCGGAATTTATCGACGAATTGGCGCGGCGCCGCTAATCGGCGCAGAATAGGTATGAGTCCCGGTGCGTAATTCCGGGATTCGCGACTATGTCAGGAGAAAACGATGACACAGGAAAGCTTCTCGTCCCGCCGCAACACCCATGACCAGCAGGCCGAAGCCGAGCAGGTCCAGGTGAACACCACCGGCCAGTCCGCCGGCGTGGACGACCTGCTGGACGAGATCGACTCGGTGCTTGAATCCAACGCCGAGGAGTTCGTGCGCGGATTCGTGCAAAAGGGCGGCCAGTAAGCCCCCGCGGGCTTTCGGCTTTGGACGTCGTGTTCTGCCACCCGGCGCAGAACCGCAGTTGAGGGGAAGTAGCTTCGCGTGGATCGCAGAATTTTTGGTCTGGAAACTGAGTTCGGACTGAATTATGTCCCGTCCGATGGGCGGCGGCTCACCCCGGAAGATGCCGCACGGCACCTGTTCAAGCCGGTGGTCAGCTGGGGGCGCAGCTCGAATGTCTTCCTGGAGAACGGCTCGCGCCTCTACCTGGATGTCGGCTCGCACCCCGAGTACGCCACCGCCGAATGCGACCAGCTCAAGCAGTTGATCGCCCATGACCGCGCAGGCGAAGTCTTCATGCTCGACCTCGTCGACCAGGCCGAAGACCAGCTGGCCGAAGAAGGCCACGAAGGCCGGATCTACATGTTCAAGAACAATGTGGACTCCGCCGGCAACTCCTACGGGTGCCACGAGAATTACCTCATCCCGCGCAAGATCGAGTTCAAGCGCCTGGCCGACATGCTCATCCCCTTCCTCGTCACCCGCCAACTCTTGTGCGGTGCAGGGCATCTGATCACCGATGAGGGGGAAACCAAGTACGTCTTCTCCCAGCGCGCCGACCACATGTGGGAAGGGGTCTCCTCGGCCACGACGCGCTCGAGGCCGATCATCAACACCCGCGACGAGCCGCATGCGGATGCCGAGTACCACCGCCGGCTGCATGTCATCGTGGGCGATTCGACAATGAGCGAAACCACCCAGCTGCTCAAGATCGGCGCCACCGACCTGGTGCTGCGGCTGATCGAATCGGGGGAGATCTACCACGATTTGCGGCTGGAAAACCCGATCCGCTCGATCCGCCAGATCTCCCATGACTTCACCGGCCAGACCGTGGTGCGGCTGATGGGAGGCGACGAGCCCACCGCACTGCAGATCCAATGGATCCTCTTCGAATCGGTCAAGGAATTCATCGCCCGCCACGGCGCGCACCACGACCAGGTCGACACCGTCCTGGAATTATGGGAACGCACCCTGAACGCCGTAGAGAGCCAGGACTTCTCGCTGATCGACAAGGACATCGACTGGGCCATCAAGCACAAGCTGCTGATGGGTTATGCGCAGAAGAACTCGCTGAAGCTCTCGGCGCCACGGCTCGCGCAGCTGAACCTGACCTATCACGACATCGATCCGCAGCGCGGGCTGTTCCACCTGCTCAAGCGCCGCGGCCTGGCCAGCTCGGTGGTCTCCGATGCCGAAATCCTGCAGGCGGTGAACAACCCGCCGGCCACGACACGCGCGGCGCTGCGCAGCAAATTCATTCGTGCCGCACGGGCCAACGGACGGCGCTACAGCGCGGACTGGGTGCACATGAAGTACGAGGACGGTCCGGGCGGCATCGTGCTGTGCAAGGACCCGTTCGCTGCCAGCAATCCGCAGATCGACGAGCTCATCGAGCTGATGGGCCAGCAGCAATAGCAAGCTGGAAACAAGTATTTACACAGCAAAAACATCTATGCTGGACGCAGGCCATTTCGAGCCATGCCCTTCAGGCAAGCCCGCAATGCAAGACCAGCTAATCCAACCGGAAAGAAGATTCGTGCGAAAAGTTTTGGCAGTATGCGCCACCGCGTCCATCCTTGCCCTGGCGTCCTGCGGTTCGGGTTCGTCAGCCCTGAGCGACATCGACGTCAAGCCAGCAGCAGATGACAAGACCGCACCGGAGGTCAAGTTCGATGCCCCGTTGCTGACCGAGAAGGCAGAAGCTGTCACCGTGGTGGAGGGCGAGGGAGCGGACGTCAAGGAAGGCGACACCATCCAGATCCAGTCGGGCCTCTACAAGACCATTGACGGCCTGCTGACCAATGAGAACTTCACCGCCGATCCGTCGCCGATGAAGGTTGACGAGACGCTCAAGGAGCAGATGCCCGAGCTGTACGACACCCTGTTGAAGTCCCAGATTGGCGACTGGATCGCCTATGCGGCGATTGAAGGCGTGCAGCAGGCAGATGGTTCCGTGGCCGAACCGGCCGAGGGCTCGCGTGCCGAACGGCTGATCGTGATCAAGATCGCCGATTCCAAGAGCCCTAGCCAGACCCTGGGCCAGGACGAGGTCAAGAAGCTCAAGGACGAGGGCAAGCTCCCCACCGTGAAGACCGGCAAGGGCGATCCGCAGATCACCATCCCGAAGGACACCGAGGCTCCTGAAGGGCTGGCCGTGGACGTCCTTGAAGAAGGAGACGGGCCAGCCGTTGGCGAAACCTCGAAGGTCACCGCCCACTACCACGGCGTGCGCTGGGAAGACGGCAAGAAGTTCGACGGCAACTTCGACAGCGAAGAAGGCTTCGAGGCCGATATGGCCGGAGGCGTGATCGAGGGCTGGCTGCAGGGCTTCCAGGGCCTGAAGGAAGGCAGCAAGGTCTTGCTGACCATCCCGACCGACTTGGCCTACGGCGAAAACGCTGAAGCCCAGGGCCGGCCTGCAGGCCCACTGGTCTTCTACGTAGAATTAGACAAGGTAAGCGAAAGCAAGTAACAGAAAGGCCGTGAGCATGTCGTTCGGAGAACGCAACTACGACCGCACCAAGCCGGAGATCGATTTCCCGGGCACCGACGCTCCTGAAGAACTGGTCATCACCGACCTGATCGAGGGAACCGGCGCTGAGGTCACCCCAGGCACCACCGTCCAGGCGCACTACGTAGGCGTCGCCTGGTCAACCGGCGAGGAATTCGACTCCTCCTGGGGCCGCGGGCAGACCCTCGACTTCCCAGTGGGCGTCGGAATGGTCATCCAGGGCTGGGACCAGGGCCTGCTGGGCATGAAGGTCGGAGGCCGCCGCCGCCTGGACATCCCATCGCACCTGGCCTACGGCGAGCGTGGCGCCCCGGGTGCCATCGGTCCTAATGAAGCGCTGATCTTCGTTGTCGATTTGATGGGCACGAAGTAATTCCATGTGCTGGCAACGGCCCCGATTCACGAATCGGGGCCGTTGCTGTCTTAAAAGTCATCTTTGCAAGTGAAAATTGGTTACTGTAGGCACGTGAGCACAAAGCAAACTCCTGGACCCAGCAAGGCAGAACGCCTGACCAGCCTCATCTATGCGCTGGCTACCAAATCACGGAAGTTCAACGCCGAGCGCATTGGATCATACCTGGTGCCGGAAGGCAGCAAGGAAACCCGCGAGAAGGCACTGGATCGCCTCAAGGATGACATCCGAAATGACTTCGGGCTGCAGCTGGACAAGGAAGTGATCGACGATGTCACGTACTACAGCATCGATACGACCGATTGGTTCTTGCCGCCGGTGGAATTCAGCCCCGCGGAAGCCGGCCTCGTCGCCTTGGCCGCGAGCCTCTGGAAAGACACCAAGCTGCAGACGCTCGGGCTCAACGCAGCCGCCCGGGTCACCGGGCTTGAAGGCGATGCCGCTCCGGTCGCCCCGTTGGCCGGCTCACTGGTTCTGCGCCTGTCCATGGATGAACCGAACTTCCGGGAATGCGCCCTGGCCGTCTTCAACCGCAACACGTTGAAGTTCGCTTACACGTCCTCCAACGGAACGCGCAGCGACCGCATCGTCGATGTGTGGGGGATCGGCCAGCGCTACGGTAACTGGTACTTCACCGGCTACGACCATACGCGGGACGACACCCGCGTCTTCCGCCTTTCGCGGGTGCAGGGCAAGTTCGCCAACTTCCGGCATGGCGGTGCTGGGTCCAACGGGCAGTATCGTGCCCGCCCGGCAGATTTCGACATGACCCGGGTGCTGCAGGACTTCGACCTGCAGCATCCGGGGCTGATGGCAACGGTGCTGCTCCTGGGCGATGACGCCATTCCGCTGCGTGCCCAAGCAGTGAATGGACGCAGCGACCAGGATGAGCTGCAGATCGGCTATGCGGATCCGCATTCATTTGCCCGGCAGCTGGCCGCCTACGGTCCGGCAGCCAAAGTCCTGGCGCCGGCCGAACTCGTAACGCAGGTGCAGCAGATTCTGCGCGACGCACGCACCGCCCAGAGCAGCCAGGGCACCGAGGGCGACTTTGCAGACGTGAAATTCCGTCCGCATCGCGCCACCGGCCGTGGCACCACCACGACCCAGGTCATGCGGAATATCGACATGATCCAATATGTGCACGCCCACGGTGTAGTGGAAATCGGGGAGCTGGCCGAACGCTACGCCATGAGCGTTGCCAAGGTGCGCGAAGAATTGGCCATGATCATGATGTGCGGCGTGCCAAACGGCCAGCACGATGAGCTGATCAACGTCAACGACGGAGACGTCGAGTCCGATACCGTGACGATCTCCAATGCGGCACTGCTCGCCGAGCCGCAGAAGCTGGCACCGCTGGAGGCAGTGGCCGTGCTCGGCGGGCTCAATGCCCTGGCGAGCATTCCCGAGTTCGAGCACCAGCAGGTGCTCGATGCCGCGCTGGCCAAGGTCAACTCCGCCGTGGCCCGCTTTGACGGCTGGAGCGGGGCGCTGGGCTTCGCGCTCTCCAAGGCGCGGGAGAACGACATTCCGCAGCAGCTGGTCCAGGCAATACGGTCCCAGGACGTCGTGCGCATCGACTACTACTCGGCCAGTTCGCGCACGCACCAGCTTCGCGATGTGGAACCGATCCGGCTCATTGAAGATGGCGCAGTGCAGTATCTGCGCGCATGGTGCCGAAAACGACACAGCGTATTAACTTTCAGGGTGGACCGGATGTTAAGCGTGGAAACTATCGGTGAACACTTCGAGCTGGAATCCCGGCATGAAGACCAGCAGGATGTCCAGATCCGCTACGAGTCCAGCGACGAGGATCTACAGGTCATTGTCCATGTTGACGCGGAAATCTTGCCGGTTATCGAAGCATTCCATCCGTCATCCTGGTCTACGGGAAGGATCGGTGCGGGATATTTGGCCAAGGTCCAGTTCTCGGATCACCAAGTAGCTGCGCCGCTGGTGGCTCGCCATAGCGGTAAACTGACTGTGGTCTCTCCTGACGCTACGCGCGAACATGTAGTGGGTTGGTTGGACGAGGCTATCGCAATGTATGAGGATAAGTAGATGCTTCCTTGGTGGTTCTGGGTCCTTTTGTGGACTGTACTCGTTTTGGCAACAGTACTTGCAGCAGTGATTGCCGGCTTCCGTTTATTCAAACGAGGCATGGCGGTCGTTGAGGGCCTTGGCGACGCGGCTGATCACATCAGTGCCGGTTTAAGCCAAGAAGGCAGCGTCGTCGAATACGCTGCGAACCCGCGTCGCTACCCGCACGGAACCGATGCGACGCATGGGGATCCGGAGATGATCAAAGCGCTTCGCGATCAGGGGAGAGCCGAAAGAATCGAGGCGCGTCGAGTACGACGTGTCGCACGTCGCGCACAGCGCGGCCAAGCTCAGAACATGCGTGATCTGCGCCTGTTCTGACGTAGACTTAAAGAAAGAGAAGGGAATCCACATGGGTGGCTTACAGGGATGGCATCTGGTCATCATTATCGTGCTGGCGCTTCTGCTGTTCGGCGCTCCAAAGCTTCCAGGCTTGGCTCGCTCGATGGGTCAGTCGTTGCGCATTTTCAAGTCCGAGGTTCGCCAGATGAAGGACGACGATCCTAAATCGGAAACCGTTGATGGCACCGTCAATGAACCGAACCCCAACGAAAAGAACAACTCGTAGACCTCTTCAGTGGCAACAAATAAAGACAAGAACCCGCGCGGCAAGAAGAAGCGGGTCAAGAACGACGAAGGTCGGATGGCTCTTAAAGAGCATCTGATTGAAGCGCGCAACCGGTTATTCAAGTCGCTCATTGCGCTGACCTTGGGTACGGTTGCCGGCTTCTTCGTTTACGACTGGCTGCTTGCCTTGCTGATTGCACCTGTGAAAGATGCAGGCGGCTCGGTAGTATTCACCGCAGTGATGTCGCCCTTCGACATCATGATCAAGGTAGCGCTCTTCGTTGGCCTCATCGTTTCCTCCCCGGTATGGCTCTACCAGTTGTGGGCATTTATCGTCCCGGGGCTGAAGAAGAACGAGCGCCGGTTGAGCTACAGTTTCGTCGCCGCTGCGGTGCCGCTGTTCCTTGGCGGCGTCGCGATGGCGTACTTCGTTCTGCCTTTCGCACTGGAATTCTTCATCAGCCTGTCGCCGGAGAACTCCGATAACCTGCTGAACATTTCAGAGTACCTGCCCTTCATCTTCCGCCTGCTGCTGGCATTCGGCCTTGCCATGCTGGTGCCCGTGCTGATGGTCGGCCTGAACATGGTGGGCATCCTGCCAGCCAAGCTCATCTTGAAGCACTGGCGCATCACCGTCTTCCTTATTGCGCTGGTGGCCGCCATGGCTGCACCGGGTGGCGATGCGATCACGATGTTCGCGTTGGCTGGGCCATTGTTCATCACCTTCGCGGTGGCTACCTTGATCTGCCACTTCAATGACAAGAAGCGCGCGAAGAAGCTGGCGGCGCAGGAAGCCGAGAATGAGCGCTTGGCCAGTGGCGAAACTTCTGGCATTGATACCCCAAGCCCGATTGACGAACCGAAATCCCAGCTCTGATCCAGGGCGAGAAAGTGAACGACCACAAGTGACTTCACCCGCGGAACGCTACGCGATTTCCAAGGCACGGCAGGTCGAAAACGGCACTGCACTTCCGGAATTCCGAGCCAGCATCTCCTTCGACCTGGATCCGTTCCAGGCCGAAGCCTGCCAGAAGGTCGCAGAAGGGCACAGCGTCCTGGTCGCCGCACCCACCGGCGCCGGCAAGACCGTAGTTGGCGAATACGCCATCTACCAGGCGCTGGCTGAGAACCGCAAAGCTTTCTATACCACGCCGATCAAGGCGTTGAGCAACCAGAAGTATTCGGAACTGGTCAACCGCTACGGTGCCCAGAAGGTCGGATTGCTGACCGGCGACACGTCGATCAACTCCGAGGCGCAGATCGTCGTGATGACTACCGAAGTGCTGCGCAACATGCTCTATGCGGATTCCCAGACCCTCGACGGCTTGGGTTACGTGATCATGGACGAGGTCCACTACCTTGCGGATAAATTCCGCGGCGCCGTCTGGGAAGAAGTCATCATCCATCTGCCGTCCAACGTGCAGATCATTTCGCTCTCGGCTACCGTATCCAACGCCGAAGAATTCGGCGGCTGGCTGGATACCGTCCGTGGCCAGACCGACATCATCGTTTCCGAGCATCGTCCGGTGCCGCTGTTCCAGCATGTCATGGTCGGCCCCAATGTGGTGGACTTGTTTGCCGAGGATGTGGCCTTCGACAAGGTCGCCGAAGACGAATCAAAAGCCTCGGTCAACCCCGAACTGCGCAAGCTCGTCCGCTCGCACAGTCCTGGAGGACGCGTGCAGCGCGGCCGCGGAAACGGCGGCCGAGGCCGTGGCGGCCGCGGACCCCAGCGTGGATCCGGGATGGGGCATCGCATCAGCCGCCCTGCGGTGATCGGCAAGCTCGACCGTGCCGCTTTGCTTCCAGCGATTTTCTTCATTTTTTCGCGCAAGGGCTGCGATATGGCGGTCCAGCAGTGCGCCATGGCGGACCTGCGCCTGACGACCAATGAAGAAGCGGCCGAGATTGCCCAGGCTCTGGATGAAGTTGCCTACCGGATCCCCAGCGAAGACCTGGACGTTCTCGAATTCTGGTCTTGGCGCGATGGACTGGTTCGCGGATTTGCCTCGCACCACGCAGGCCTGCTGCCGATCTTCAAGGAAATCGTCGAGGACCTCTTTGCGCGGAACCTGATCAAGGTGGTGTTCGCGACAGAAACCCTCGCGCTGGGCGTGAACATGCCGGCTCGTTCGGTTGTGCTGGAGAAGCTGGTGAAATTCAACGGCGAATCCCATGTGCAGATCTCCTCGGGGGAGTACACCCAGCTCACCGGGCGTGCGGGGCGACGTGGCATTGACGTTGAGGGCCATTCAATTGTCCTCTGGAACCCTGATCTGGAGCCGGAGTCCTTGGCAGGCCTCGCTTCGAAGCGCACCTATCCGCTGAATTCTTCGTTCCGCCCGACCTACAACATGTCGACCAATTTGCTGGCGCAGTTTGGCCGTGAGCAGACCCGGCAGATTCTCGAGTCGTCCTTTGCCCAGTACCAGGCGGACCGTTCCGTGGTGGGGATGGCCCGCCAGGTTCGTTCCAAGGAGGAATCCCTGGCTGGCTACGCGAAGTCGATGGAATGCCATCTCGGTGATTTCACGGAGTACCTGAAACTGCAGCGGAATCTGGCGCAAGTAGAGAAGAATGCTGCCAAGGACCGCCGCCACCAGCGCCGTTCGGCAGCAGAGCAGTCCTTGCAGGCAGTGATCCGCGGAGATGTGGTTGACTTGCCCGGCGGACGCCGCTTTGGCCGTGCCGTGGTCGTCGAGCTTGATAAGGCAATGTACAACCCCCGCCATACGGTCCTGACCGAAGAAGCGCAGCTTCGCCGGCTCTCGGTAGAAGACCTCAACGGACCAGTCCAGATCATCTCGAGGATCAAGATTCCCAAGGGCTTCAGCGGGCGTACGCCGAAGGAGCGCCGGGACCTCGCTTCGTCCCTGCGCAACGCGATCTACGAGTCGCGTCCTCCGCGCCAGGATGCCCAGAGCTTCGATTTCGAAGGATCGGATTCTTTCGAACGTGAAATCAATGCGCTGCGCCTTGAGCTCAAGGACCATCCTTGCCACGCCTGCTCGGAGAAGGACCAGCACATGCGCTGGGCCGACAGGTACTGGAAGCTGAAGAAGGATACGGACAAGGCCCGTCGCGCCATCCGCGGACGGACCAATACCATTGCCACACAGTTCGACAAGGTCTGCAAGGTGCTGGAGCAGTTCGAATACCTTGTTCCATCCGACGGCGGCGAAGATTTCGTGCTGACCGACTCGGGCCGCCGGTTGCGCCGGATTTATGGCGACCGCGACCTGCTCACCAGCCAGATCCTGGAGACCGGAAAATTGACCCAGCTCAAGTCCGAAGAACTTTGCGCAGTGGTGGCCAGCCTGGTCTACCAGGCGCGCCGGGACATGGATCGTGCCGATCCGAAAATGCCCACGGGCAAGATTGATGACATCTGGAACACCACCATCAAGATCTGGGGCGAACTCTCGGATGCTGAAGAGGCGTTGAACCTCGACCCGACCGCTCCGCCGGAATCCGGCTTGATCTGGCCGATATACAAGTGGGCGCGGGGCTCGAGCCTGAACAGCGCGTTGCGCGGTACCGATCTGGCACCGGGCGACTTCGTGCGCTGGGCCAAGCAGGTCATCGATACGCTGGACCAGTTCGCCAAGAATTCCGACCTTCCGCCCTTGCTGGTGCGCAACGCCTACAAGGCAGTGGACCAGATCAAGCGCGGCGTCGTGGCCTACTCGAATGTGCTGGACTAGCCAGGTCGTCCAGTCGAATACTTATTAGCCAGTGCAGGAGAAAAGGGAGACGCTGATGGCAAAATCACTCTACCGAAACGGGTCCATCTATTCGGCGGCCGATCCATTCGCGACCGCCATGGTGGTGGACGGCGACACCATTTCTTGGTTGGGCGGCGAGGACGCGGCTGAACGCCACGCGGCGGCCGTCGACGAAGTGATCGACCTGAAGGGCGGCCTGGTCACCCCCGCCTTCGTCGAATCCCATACCCACCTTGCCGCACTGGGCCGGACCCTGTCGGGCGCCGACCTGGGGGCAGCTACCTCGGGTTCGTCGCTGCTGTCCCTCGTAGCCGAGCAGGCGCAGAAGTCTACCAAGCTGGTACTGGCCCAGGGCTGGGACAACTCCGCGTGGGCCAACCAGGAACTGCCTGCGGAAACCGACCTGACCAGTGCCGCTGGAGGCCGTGGCTACTATCTGGCCCGCCGGGATGTGCATAGCGCATTGGTGAATCGGGAACTGCTGGATTTGCTGGATCTGGGGCACCTTGTCTCCGGCATCGTTGCCGGTGCGGATCACGACGCGGTGCGTGAAGCACTGGCCGGCGCGCAGAAAGCCGAACAGGAATACCAGCGCCTGGCACTGGAGCACTATGCCTCGCGTGGATTCGCCAGCGTTGTGGAGATGGCGGCCCCGCATATCGAAGGCCGCGAGGCACTGGAACAGCTGCTGTCCATCGACAACCCTGAGCTGCCGCAGGTGCATGCCTACTGGGGTGAACTGGTCAGCGATCCGGACATCGCCCAGGAAATAGTCGCGTCGTTCCCGCAAGGCAAGCTGCTGGGCTTGGGAGGCGACCTTCGCGTGGATGGTTCGCTGGGCAGCCACACGGCATACCTGCGTGAGGAGTATAGCGATCTGGCAGGTGAACGTGGCTGCCTGTACCTGAAGCGCGAGGAGATCGCGGCCCATCTGGTTGCGTGCAGTTCCCGGGGAATCCAGGCAGCATTCCATGTCATCGGCGATGGCGCCCTGGACGAGGTCTTGGCAGGTTTCGATCTGGCCGCCGAGCAGATTGGCGTAGCCAAGCTGCAGATGTGCCGCCACCGTCTGGAACACGTCGAGATGGTTGATGACGCTTCGCGGGCCCGTTTGCTGAAGTACGCCATCATGGTTTCCATGCAGCCGGTCTTCGACCAGGCGTGGGGCGGTTCGAACGGCATGTATGCGCAGCGCCTGGGGGAGCGCGCAAGCTCAATGAACAACCTCTCGGCCATGCTCTCCGCCGGTGTCCCACTGGTGCTTGGTTCTGATGCCCCGGTCACCGAGGTCGACGGCTGGCAGGTTGTGCGCGCCGGCATGAACATGGCGAATGCCGACGCGCGAATCTCTGCACGTGCGGCCTTCCTGGCGCAGACTCGATCCACCTATCGAGCCATGGGCGAGATGAACCCATTTGCCGGGCAGCTCGTGATCGGTGCACCGGCGACCTTTGCGGTGTGGACTGCCTCTGAACTTGCTGTGCAAACCCCGGATGTCCGAATTAGTTCTTGGAGCACTGACGCCCGTGCTGGGACTCCGATGCTCCCGGTGGTTGATGAGGAGATTCCACAGTGCCTGCGTACAGTACGCGCTGGAGTCACGCTTTTCAATGCGCTCGAACCAGCGGAATTAGCCTAAAGCGAAACAGTTGCTCAATAAGTGGAATAATTTCACGAATTTTATTCTGACTAGTGCTGTCTAGATAAAGAGTGAAGTCATTTGATGGTTGACAGGCTAGGTGGGGTACGCACTAGGCTGGACTAAGCGCCTCTTCGAGATGCACATTCATTGCGTTGGAAACGACGCAATTTATACAACGATCCTCAGTGACCTTAGATAACATTCTCTGTGCTTTTCGACGTAGAGAATAGGGCCGAAGTCACTGAGGATCGTTCGTTAACACGGTGTCCGAAGATCGCTGGCTTGCAATTGATGACTATAATTTGAGTTTGGATTAACTCTTGTTGGCCTAGATTCCTGCTGAAGCCATGGGCCGAAGCCGAGCAGGCAACAAGCTTTGTGTCGAATACCAAGAAAGGTGCCGCCGCGTGCGCGTCATTACAATCATTCCGACTTACAACGAACTGGAGTCGCTTCCGCTGACCGTAGGACGCTTGCGTACCGCAGTTCCTGACTCGGATGTATTGATCGTCGATGATAACTCGCCCGACGGCACCGGAGAACTGGCAGACAAGATGGCTGCTGAGGACTCGAGTATCCATGTGTTGCACCGTACCGGCAAGGATGGCCTAGGCGCCGCATACATCGCAGGTTTCGAATGGGCCCTGGCACGCGACTACGACGTGCTGGTTGAGATGGACGCTGACGGCTCGCATATGCCAGAGCAGCTTCCACGCCTTCTGGAGGCAAGCGCTGCAGGTGCGGATCTCGTGATCGGTTCGCGCTGGGTCAAAGGCGGCGAAGTAGTTAACTGGCCGTTGCTGCGCAAGATCATTTCCCGCGGCGGCAGCTTCTACTCGCGTACCATGCTGGGCTTGCCGCTGCGTGACATCACCGCAGGCTACCGTGCCTTCAAGCGCGAAACCTTGGAAGCCATCGACTTCGATGCAGTTGAGTCGCGGGGCTACGGCTTCCAGGTGGATATGACCTTCCGCGTGGCCATGCTGCGCAAGAAGATCGTTGAAGTTCCGGTCACCTTCGTAGAGCGCGAACTGGGCGCCTCGAAGATGAGTGGCAACATCGTATTCGAAGCAATGTGGAATGTCACCCGCTGGGGCTTGGGCGCCCGGTGGAAGAAGCTGACTTCCAAGAAGTAAATACTTGGCATAGGGAACTGGCGTGCAACGAAGAATCGTTGCACGCCAGTTCCCTTTAACCCAGAAGTATCGGAAAGCTTCAAGCATCCGCCTTACAGCGTCCGCAAATTACGCATCACCATCGGCGTTTGGGCTCAAGCCATTCGGGTACAAGTTCGAGGGCCCGGTTTGACAGCAATAATGCTGTCAAACCGGGCCCTCGACTAAAACCCTTGCGGACTTGCCAAAACGGCATCCAACCGGCAGTGGGGGAGATTAGACGGCTTCTCCACGCGCAGCACGCAGCTGCTGGAGGCGGTCAGCCAGAGTCTTTTCCAGTTCTTCCTCGGAACGGCGCTCGAGAAGCATGTCCCAGTGGGTACGGACAGGCTTCTCATTGCCTGGTTCTTCGGCCTTGGCTTCGCCATGGACGAGCTTGGCTTCCTTACCGGTCTTGGTGTGCCAGGTCGCTGGAATTTCAGCTTCTGCAGCGAAGACGACGAAGACGGTCTCGCCCTCTTCGGTACGGTATTCCACGCGCTGACGGGCAGCCGGCTCCACACCTGCCTCAGATTCCATGCTCTGTGCACCCAGGCGCATGCCTCGTAGGCTGCGATCGCTCATGTTTTCCCTCCGCGATGTTTGAAGAATTCGCTACACGTACCAACGTTTGGCATTCTGAAATCATTCCCTCCGACTAGAGGTGAAGATAATTCTTGGTGCCAAAACATCCATTATACGCGTCTGCGGCGAGGTGCATCGTATGCACCTCGCCGCAGACGGCTATTCGGTTCTAAACCGGTTGTCGCTAGAGGTTGCTGTCGGGAGCTGATGGCGATTCCGGAGCCGCAGGTTTGCTGCTTGAACCGTTGCCGCCCAGTGCTCCGCCGATGCCCTTGAGCGCTTCGGTCAGTTCACTCGGAATGACCCACAGGGTGTTCGAAGTGCCTTCGGCAAGCTTCGGGAGGGTCTGCAGGTACTGGTAGGCCAGCAACTCGTGGTCCGGGCGTCCTGCGTGAATTGCGTCGAAGACCTTCTGGATAGCTTGGGACTCGCCATCCGCGCGCAGGATGGCTGCCTGTGCGTCACCTTCGGCTTTGAGAATCGCTGCCTGGCGCTCACCCTCGGCGGTGAGGATATCGGACTGCTTGGTGCCCTCAGCGGTCAAGATGGCCGCACGGCGGTCACGCTCGGCACGCATCTGCTTCTCCATCGAGTCCTGGATCGACAGCGGTGGATCAATGGCCTTCAGCTCGACACGGGAAACACGGATGCCCCATTTGCCGGTGGCCTCGTCGAGCACGCCGCGCAGCTGGCCATTGATCTGGTCGCGGCTGGTCAAGGCCTCTTCCAGATTCAGGCCACCTACGACGTTACGAAGCGTCGTGGTGGTCAGCTGTTCGACAGCTTGGATGTAGTTGGCGATTTCATAGGTGGCCGCGCGTGGCTCGGTGATCTGGAAGTAGACCACGGTGTCAATCGAAACGACCAGGTTGTCTTCGGTGATGACTGGCTGTGGCGGGAAGGAAACAACCTGTTCACGGAGGTCCAGCAGGGGCAGCAAGCGATCCACAAAGGGTATCAAGATCGTCAGGCCGGGGTTTAGGGTTCGGTTGTACTTGCCGAGCCGCTCAACGATGCCAGCACGTGCCTGTGGCACGATACGCACGCTGCGCAACAGGACGACAATCACGAAGATTGCCAGAACGACAAGCACAATAGTCAAGCCAAAACCATCTGAATTCATGGTCGTACTCTCTTTCTTTGTGCAGTAGTGATGAATTTGGGGCGTCAGGCTATTTAGCCGTTTGCGGGGTCCGGGGACTTCGCGGTCAGGTACGCAGTTGCCCCGTCGATACGGGAAACCACGGCATACGTACCGGGATTCATGGTCGGAACGCTCGAATCAGCGCGGGCAGTCCAAATCTCTCCATGGATCTTGGCCGAACCCGACATGCGCGAGGTCGGTTCAAGAATTAGTGCATCCGCACCAATGAGCCGCTCGATGTTCGTGCGGAATCCCTCGGGTGATTTCCGTAGATGCTTGACCGCGATTGGTCGAACCAAGAAGATCATCAACAATGAAATAACGCAGAATACGAGAACCTGCAGCCATATGGGTCCACTGAGCAGTGCGACCGCTACGCCACCTAGGGCCCCGACGCCGAGCATGATGAAGTAGAGATCAAGAGATAGCATCTCGATGATCGCCAGCAGCAAGAACAGTGCCAGCCAGATCACCCAAGCGTTGCTGATGATCCATTCGGCGGTTGTCATGGCATTCACCTAAATTCTGTTAGGACCCTGACCAGCCGTAACTGGTCTTTCCTACATTCTGCCGTAGATGTCGGGTAAAGAGTGTAGTCATTTATGGGTATTTTCTAGCCCTGCGTGACGAATGCGTGTACTCCGAAGGAGGCGGTTACCGCCTGGTCACCCAGTTCGACAGCTTGCTGATGCAGCAATTCGGGGGAGAGGTGGTGACCGGATGGACCCATGAATGCCAGTTGAAAGAGATCATCCGTATTCAAATTCATTCGATAGGACAGCTTCGTGGATTCGAGATGGCGGAATCCTTCGGCATCAAATTTTTCAATCAGGGCTGCTTGCTTGCCTGGAGCGACGGAGAGCATGCCCAGCGGCTCGATGACTTCGTTCAGATGTTCTGGTTCACCGGTCACCACAATGCATATCCCACCGGGACGGAGCACGCGCTGGAACTCGGCGGGGTTATGCGGAGCGAAGCAGTTGAGCACCACATCGCGTGATCGATCAGCCGTGGGCAATTTTCGCCAGACATCCCAGACCACGGCGAGCGTGCTGGGAACTTTCGCGGCTCGACGCATTGCAAAGCGCGAGATGTCCAAGGCCAACGCATCACGTTCGTCAGCGGGGGAGTGTTCCAGGATTCTTGCTAGGTAGTAGCCAGTACCTGCGCCCGCATCCAGCACGTCGAGAGAACTTCCGTGGTGATGACTATTGAACAGCTGGGACAGCGCGAGCGCCAGAGGCTCGTAATGCCCCTTGGCTTGGAACGCATCACGGGCCTGAACCATGGCCGAGGTGTCTTCGAGGAAATTGGTTCCCTTGCCAGTCAAGAAATTGAAGTAGCCCTGTTTTGCGGCATCGAAGCGGTGCCCTGCATCGCAGCTCAGGGTTTTGCCCGGGGTTCCTGTGTAGCCTAGGGGTTGCTCGCATACCGGACAGGTAACGCTGGTAGCGCCGGAGGACATTAGAATTTCAGTACCTTTTGTGCAGTTGCGACGTCCATGCTTTCATGGCGCCACAGTTCGGACTCGTTGATCAAGGAGCGGGTTACGGCCTTGTCGATGTAGACGGTGCCCGACAGGTGATCGGTTTCGTGCTGGAAAATGCGGGCCTGCCAGCCGGAGAAGTTGCGCGTGATTTTCTGGCCGTCGCGGTCTTGGTAATTTGCGGTGATATCGGCGGGGCGGGTGACTACGCCTTGGAATCCCTCGAAGGACAGGCAGCCTTCATAGAACACTGCTTCACGATCCGTGGCGGCAGCATAAGCAGGGTTGAAGATCTCGAAGTAATCCAGCGGTTCACGCTCTCGTTGCGCAGCAATTTCCTCTGGAACTGGATAGAGATCTTCGAGTACCGCGATCTGCAGGGGGATACCCACCTGAGGCGCTGCGAGGCCTACGCCAGGAGCATCGTACATGGTCTGGCGCATCGCATCGAGCAGTTCTTCGAGCAATTCCTGTGGCAGCTGGTGGTCGTAGGCTTCGGCCTGCTGGCGGAGAACTGGATGACCTAGCTGGACGATTGGCAAAACGAGATCATCGTTGGCCGTGTCCAGGACTTCTCGAACCAAAATCTCGATGTCCTGGGCGGTGTATGGGGTGTTCATCGGGAAACGCAAGTCCGTTCGTACTCGTTGAGCTGCAGTTGGGCCAGCCGCGAAGTGAGTCGATCCCTTTCGGTGTCATGCAGCATATGGCCAAGATCGCCGAGATTGTCCGCGGCGTACAGGTGCACTTCCACGTTCTTGTCATAGAAGATATCGATGAGATTCGCTAGTCGACGTTCCTCATCCATCGGCAAGGTGGAGCTCGCTGGGATGGAAGTTATATGCCAGCACGAATACCGGCTTGCCAGCTCCAGATAGTCGGCAGTATTGCGGCGGGTTCGGCAGATTTGATCGAAGCTGATCCAGATTTCATCCGCCCTCAAGTGCGCAGGACCGATTTCGTCGTAGCCGATCTCGACCATCGTATCGTGAAGTGGCATGTCGTCTGGCGTCTCGAAAAGATTCAGTGAGCCTTTCCGATACCCGTCAGGAGCGAGCCCTGGATCGGATGCGAGCTGGCGATAATCAACTGAATGATCCAGGGAAAAAACGATGAAGTCCCGTTGAATCCGGTCAATGGTTGGCTGCACCAGGTGATGGAACGTGTCATCATCCAACAGGTTCTCCGGACCGTAGTTCGACGTGGTGAACAGTTGGATTCCATGCTCCGTGCAATGCCGGATGAGTTTTGCCATGAACATCGCATCTCCGGGTTCGGTGCAATGGAATTCATCGAAAACCAGGACTTCGATTCCAGCAAGTTCGCGCTCAAGCCCTTGCGCGAAGATCGCCCCCAGTGGCTGTCCAGGGACGCGGTTGACCGGCGAATTCAAACGCTGGAAGAACTCGTGGAAATGGAAGCGCGCCGTGGTGGCGTTTGGCAAGACGGAGACCAGGGTGTTCATGATGAGTGTCTTGCCGCGGCCTGGAGGGCCGTAAATATAGACACCGGGGTGTTTGGCGGGCGACTGCGCGCGCAGAGTGCGTTCAAGAAGGTCGATCAGTTCACTCTGGACCGTATCAGCTTCGATATGTTGCAGCTTGAGCGATTCACGGATCCGACGAGCGTACTTATTCCTGTGGGGAATGCCTAGCAGCGGTTTAGCCATATCTAAATTTTGCCACCGGGCACTGATACGACCAATCTTCTGTGATGCAATCGCCACCTTTGGAGACGGCACGAAAGCTTTGTGCTAGGAAATTCTGGTCAAAACTACTAGTCACCGGTTATGCCGTGTATAACTAAATGGATGATTTAAGCAGGGGAGTGCTCACGGTTTTGACCATGAAACCGCGCAAGCCATGTGAATTTTTTGCGTATCTATCGCTTTATCGCGATCCGTGGCCATAATGGACACACCCATAGGGCTGGACCGCAATGGTTGGATCAGGCCAGGGCGGGCGAATGGCGGAGAGGGAGTGCGTGAGATGACCAGCGAATTCATTGTCCCAACGACTGAAGACGGGATCGTCTCCAGTGATCTCTTGGACATGTCGGTAACCGTGCTCAAGACCTTGTCTGATCCGGCAAGACTTCAGATGCTCTGGGCGTTGTCCATGGAGGACCTATCTCTGTCTGATCTGGCCCAGTTGATTGGCGTCAGCCCAACGGTCGCCAGCCAGTTGCTGTCCAGGTTGCGGGCCGCGGGTGTGCTTCAAACAAGGAAGTCCGGACGTCACGTAATTTACTCGATGCACGACGAGCGATCGCGGGAGTTCATCCGGCAGACCTTGGACTTCGCGAAGCATCGGCTTGATCTGCAGGATGCGCGCCTAGAGGAAGACCAATAAGCAACTGTGGAAATGCATGGCCAATGGGACGAATGCAGCCACTTCCAGCCGAATTTCTGATAAGCCGATAATCTACATTATGTAAAGTAGTGGAAATCTAGGCGTCCCCGATTCGGGTTTCAGTGCTCTATTCCCCTTGGCGACGTCAAAGTATCGACGTAGTGTCTTCATATGCCACTCATCCGAAAGTTCGCGGACGATTCGTCGGGTTCGGTAGTTCTTCGATGGTGTTTCAACGTATCGGCTGACCGACTCTGGAATGTGCTGACTGGCTGCCAGGCCTTGCCACTCTGGCTGGGTACCCACCGCGCTGGCAACCTTGCCGTGGGTTCGACTGTGAAAATCGAACATGCGGAAGGCTATATCTGCGAAAGCCTGATTGAGCGGATTGATCCAGCGACGGCCCTTGAGATGTCCTGGAAGTTTCCAGAAGAATCGGAATCGAAGGTTAGTTGGATTCTGCGGTCCGTCCCGATCGGAGTCGAACTCGTGCTCACCCACTCAAATATCAGCGTTGACGTCGCAACTTACTTGGCTGGGTGGGAAACGCATCTAACCTATCTGGAGTCTGTCTTGCTCGGAGCGCCGCAGTCGATGGATCAATTTTGGGATCTATATCGGGAGATATATGAGAGTTTGGGCGATTCGCCTGCACCTCTCCCCTAATCTTTTTGCCGACAGGTGGTTCCGATTTCTCTAGACTTTGCGGACGGTTTGCATGACCGTGCAGAAACACCACCTGAGACGAAGCTGATGCTCACCTCGCCTTCGCCGTGCAGGGCCGCGATTGGTGGTCTGCTGGTTTTAATCTCGGCCATCTCGGCGCTTTCTTCCTGGAGGGATAGGCGACGAAGTCAGTGCTCATCGGATTGATTCAACGATCGATTAATATTGTGTCTGGTGGCGCAATTGCCGCTCTGGTCGTGCAGGATGGGCATCCCCCACCCGCTCATTTCAATGACCCCAACGACGGTGCATCATCATATTCGAGATGTATTGCTTATAGTTTGGATTGCAATGTGGTGCTTTGTTTCGGCGTGAAGCGAACCATCACCAACATGCCAAGCAGCTCTACCAAGGTCTGGCTCACGACTACGGCAGAGGCTAATTCCAGCTCCGCCGGCAGGGCCAGGGCCAGTGGAAGCACTACCAGTGAATTTCGGGTGACGCCGCTGAATGTCGCGGCCCGCAGTGAGGCCATGGGTAGCTGGAAGAGTTTTCCTGCAGAGTATCCAAGGATGTTCATCAGGCCGATAAAAAGGACAAAAACAAGGATGGCCAGCGCCAATTGGGCAAAGCTGGACTGCACCGTGTAGATCTGCGAACCGACCACGCAAAACAGCGTTCCCATCATCAAGGGAACCATGAGGTAGTCGGCCCAATCGCCGATGCACACCATCCGTGCAAAGCGCGTTGACAGTGCTTGGGTGAGTGCTGCTGCGAGCAAGGGAAGCGTAATGAGCCCCAGCAACGCCATCAGGAAAGGCCCTGGAACGATCATGCTGATTGCAGAAGGGCCAGCAAACAAGTAGAGGTATGCCGGCACAAGCACCATCTGTAAAATCAGCAAGAGGGGTGTGGCGGCCAGCAGCCTTTGGCTGTCTCCCCCAGCTAAGCCGGTAAACACGATGACGTAGTCGATGCAGGGTGCCAGCAGGACCAGGAGAACCCCGAAGAGCAGAGGCTGTTCCCCCGCCACGAGACGCGATAAGCCGAACGCCACGATCGGCACTACGACAAAGTTGATGGTGCACAGTGCACCCATGAACCGGATGTCCCGGAAGGCCTGGGGCAAACGTGTTAGCGGCATGCTCAGGAAAGTAGCGTAGAGCAGCAGACCCAAGATTGGATTGACCGTGAATTCAAGCGCCTTGCTGGCTGAAGGCAAAACCAGGCCGAAGACGCATCCGGCCGCGATCGCGGTGAGATAGAGAGCGATCTGGTGAGCTTGCATCCATGCATTGCCAGGCCACGTCTTCATGGGACTAATGCTAGAGCAGACCTTGCATCAGGAAGGAATGCCAGGGCATTCGTGGCGAGCCTTCATCAGGCACGCGTGTGTCTGAACCGAGATCGCTCGAAACAGCACCAGATTATTCATGGTCCGCAGGGTAAACCTATGATGAGTACATGAAGGAATCTATTCGTATGTGGCCATTGTGGATGGCTGTCGACGTTGTTCTGATTGTTCTCTTCGCCCTGCTCGGCAGGCGTGAACATGAACATGCCTTGAGCTTTAGTGGCATCTTGATGACAGCCCTGCCGTTCTTGATCGCCTATGTGGTGATGACCTTGCTGTCCAGGCCATGGTTCACGATCAAAAAGCTCTTCCCTGCAGGCGTACTGGTCTGGGTAGGGACCGTAGCAGCTGGGCTAGCGCTGCGCATCGCTTTTGGTTCCACCGCAGCTGTCCCATTCATTATCGTTGCTTCGCTGGTCCTGGGCCTGTTCTTGATGGGGCGTAGGCTGTTAACTTCGTTGGTGGCCAAGCGCTTAGATAAATAGCAGTCCAAGCCCGTAGGAACCTGCGGCAACAAGGCCGCTGGCGAAAGTCCCCAGGATGAACTGTTCAGCGGCGCGATGATCTTTCAGTTCCGAGAACCGCCCGAGACCCTTAACCGCCAGAACGACCGCAATGCCTTCTGGCCAACCAGCCCAGAGGCTTCCGACAATTGCCGTCCGTTCCAGAAGTCCGATCCAAAGTCCGCCACGAAGCGGTGAAGGGTCGGACTCTTCCTTTTGGAGCTCGACGTCATTCTTGGCAGCAAGCCGGAAAATCAGCTCCGTAAAAGGGCCGCCGAAACTAATGGCAAAGATGGAACTCAGGACAATAGCGTAAACCGGTGGAATCCCTTGCGTCTGCATCGATGTTTGGGAGACTGCAGCCAGCAGTGCCGAAAGCAGTGCGAACAAGCCAGAACCAACTACGAGCCAGTCACGAACGCGAGCTCGTTTGCCCATGGCATGACCGAAGTAGGAGGATATGCACGAGACGAATGCCGCTAGGCAAAGACTCCCCCACGCGATCCAAAGCATTTACTGCTCCTTTAACATCTTGAGCTGACGGGTTAGCGATTTCGCAGCTTCATCCATCATCCGATTCGCTTCAAACCATAGTGCGGCCGACAGCCGAGAAGAGACGGCTTGCTGAGTGATTCCAAGTTTCTTGGCAATCTGTTGCTGGGTCATGCCCTCGTCAGCCAATGTGCCGGCTTCCCAAGCTGTGGCCCTTCGCTTGGAAACGATGCAGGCAGTTAACTGGAGCTCAGCTTCCAGACGGGTGGCTTCATGCGATGGCCCGTGAACAGCGATATGTGCGTTGGTGTTCTTCGCGCGTTCCACGGCAACACGGGCATATTCAAAGGCCGGTCCTCGGCCAGCCCGGGTCTCTTCCGGCAACGGCGTTTCGACCTGTCCGAAACCAAGGCCAACGCTCCAGTCCCCTGACGCCGCCATCATCACTGCCAAGCGAATTGCTTCATTGGCATCATCCAAGACAGCCTGAACCTCATCGCCGGCGGTTCGCTGGAACGGGCGGACCACAGGGACGGTAGCATTAGCTTGCTTGACTAGTGCTTCCACCTTGTCTTCGGTGGATCGGGAACGTCGCTGGTCAATAGTCAAGACAATCATGGAACAATCATAAAACTTTGTAATCATATCTACAAATTAAAATTCTTGTACTTTGCTAAGTCTGGTGATGCAGCCATGCCTGCCATTCTCGGCTTTTCGACTACAGTTGATTCCAGATCAACCGCCTCTTGCCAGGCGGCAAGTTTGAACCGAAAGGCATAGTGATGGTCACCGCATTCGTCATGATCCAGACTGCAACTGACAGTATCCCCGAGTGCGCACAGCAGATCTCGGCAATCTCGGGCATCAGTGAAGTCTACTCCGTCGCAGGCGACTGGGACTTGATTGCCATTGCACGGGTCAACAAGCACGAGGATCTCGCCGAAGTCATCGCTAATAAGCTTTCCAAGATTCCAGGCATCCGCGGCACCCAGACCCACATCGCTTTCCGCGCTTACTCCGAGCATGACCTCGAAGCAGCTTTTTCCCTCGGTCTAGACGACTAAGCGGTATCGAAAACAAAGCCGGTCTCTGGTTCACTGATTGTAAAGTCGTGAACCAAAGGCCGGCTTTGTCGCTGCCTGCAGGAGCTACTCCCCTACGATCGCCTGGGTCGTTGACGACCAAGCGTCCAGGGCGGACTTCGCCGCACCGGAATCGATCGAATGTGCTGCCTTTTCAATGGCGGCCCGCATGCGATCTTCGAAACTGCCCTCAGCAGTATCGCTGTACGCAACCATTCCTGCGGCCGCGTTGAGGAGAACTGCGTCCCGAACAGGGCCGGTCGCTCCCGAGATGACATCGAGTACAACCCCTGCGTTGTGTTGCGCATCCCCACCGCGGAGATCATCGAGCGTCGCCCGGGCGAGTCCAACATCTTTGGCGTCGAACGTGAACTCGGTCACTTGGCCATTGCGAACTTCCCATACTCGGTTGGCAGCCGTGGTCGTTAGTTCATCCAGTCCGTCGTCTCCGCGGAAGACCAGGCCGCGCACGCCACGGCTTGCAAGCACGCCAGCCATGATTGGTGCCATGACCAGGTCGGAGCATCCGATGGCGGATGCGGTTGGCAAGGCGGGATTGGTCAACGGGCCCATGAAGTTGAAGGCGGTAGGTATCCGCAATTGACGTCGTGCTCCGGCAACGTGGCGCATTGAGGGGTGGAAGACATTGGCGAAGCAGAACGCTATCCCAACCTTGTCGTACACCTCTACAAGGCGCTCGATTGGTACCTCCAGGCGGACCCCTAGTGCTTCGAGCACGTCGGCCGATCCTGAGGATGAAGAGGACGCGCGGTTGCCGTGCTTAACTATGCTCACGCCGGCACCAGCGCAGACCAACGTGGACATCGTGGAGATATTGACCGTGTTCTGGCGATCGCCGCCCGTGCCGACAATGTCCAAGGTTTGTGCGTCAATGGTCAATGGGCGCGCGTTGGCCACCATGGAGTCCACTAGGCCGGTCAATTCGGCCACGGTTTCGCCTTTGGAGCGCAGTGCAACCAGGAAGCCGGCGATCTGCACGTCGCTCGCCTCGCCGGACATGATCTCATTCATGGCCCAAGCGGCCTGTTCGCGGCTGAGATCGCCACCGTCGATCAGGGTGGCCAATAGATCTGGCCACGTCGGGAACTTTTCGTTTACAAGGCTCGTTGACACATGAGAAAGCCTATCGAGACACTGGCCGCGCCACCCAATTCATGTCGCTAAATGATGTGGCTCAAGTCGCTAAAATCGCCTAGTTTCCAAGGTTAAATACGCAAGACTTTCGTTGCATAAATGATTGTTTCGTGAGACGCGCCGAATGAAGCTCTACGAATTGTAGAAAGAGTTTTCTCCGTACTTCCGCATGTTTCCGCGGATGTTGCCGTGATGTGGCGCAACAAACCTCCGCGAACCCGCTTTTGCATTGGTATCTGAGGGCCATTTAGAGACATAATGTCAGTGTGACAACTGCGACTCATGCCCCAAATACGACGGCGCCACATGCGCCGAACCGCCCAAACATGGTGTCGGTGGGAACGATGGTGTGGCTCTCCAGCGAGCTCATGTTCTTCGCCGCCCTCTTCGCCATGTACTTCAGCCTCCGGGCTGCCGCGCCCGAACTATGGGCGACTGAAACTGCCAAGCTCAACGTGCCGTTCGCGCTGGCTAACACCATCATCCTGGTGTCCAGCTCGTTCTCCTGCCAGCTAGGCGTGTTCCGTGCCGAAGAATTCAAGCCTCGCCGCTCTGGCGGGCTGTTCAACTTCAAGGAATGGGGAATGATTGAATGGTTCATTCTCACCTTCATCCTTGGTGCGATCTTCGTTTCGGTCCAGGCCTACGAATACGCTGTCCTCGTTAGCGAGGGCGTGGCCATCAACTCGAACTCCTACGCTTCGGCCTTCTACATTACGACCGGCTTCCACGGCATCCACGTCGCTGGTGGTCTGATCGCATTCTTGCTGATCATTGGTCGTGCGATGCTGGCTAAGAAGTTTGGTCACTTCGAAGCAACCGGCTCCATCGTGGTGTCCTACTACTGGCACTTCGTTGACGTTGTTTGGATCGCCCTGTTCGCGATCATCTACTTCTTGAAGTAGCAGCTTAAATTCATTAGTTGCCTCAACAAGAAGTACGGCAACACCACACCAAAGAAACTAAGTGAGGAACCAGCAAGTGAAGGCTCTTTCGAAAAAGCGCCGCCACCCGCTCGCCGCTGTGGCCCTGCTTCTGTTCGGATTGCTGATTACCGGCAGTCTCTACACTGCAGCCGGTAACATCAGCGAAGCGAAGGCAGCTGAGACCACTACTGCGTCGCAGGCCGATGTAGAAGAAGGTCAGAAGCTTTTCGTCGCCAACTGCGCTACTTGCCACGGCATGAATGCCGAAGGCTCTGATTCCGGTCCATCGCTGATTGGCGTTGGCGCGGCATCCGTGGACTTCCAGGTCGGCACCGGCCGCATGCCGATGCAGATGCAGGGACCACAGGCCCAGGTCAAGCCGGTGCAGTTCGACGACGAGCAGATCTCCCAGCTGGCAGCATACGTTGCAAGCCTGGGTGCAGGCCCAGCGATCCCTGATGAGGAATACTTGGATACCACCCAGGGCGACGCCGCCCACGGTGGCACCGTCTTCCGTGTGAACTGCGCGATGTGCCACAACGCGGCTGCTGCCGGTGGTGCGCTGACCCGCGGCAAGTTCGCACCAACCCTGACCGGTGTATCCGAAAAGCACATCTACGAAGCGATGGCTACCGGCCCACAGAACATGCCAGTGTTCAACGACTCGAACATCACCCCAGAAGAGAAGCGTGATGTCATCACCTTCCTGAAGACCATTGAAGCCAATGGTTCCGCTGGCGGTGCAGCCCTGGGCTCCCTGGGTCCAGTTGCTGAAGGCCTGTTCACCTGGACCGCAGGTCTGGGTATCATCATTGCCTTCACCATTTGGTTGACCTCGCGTCCTTCCTAAGGCAAACCACGGCCACGGCCGTAACCATCACTACGTACATAAATTCCTAACAGAAGGATGAGAGAGAAACATGGGCGACCATAGTCACGGCAGTCCCGAAAACTCGGGCACCGTTGCTAAGGCTGACGATGTAGCTCAGGATCGTTTCCCAGATCCGGGCCTACCACCGCATCGTCCGCGTCTCGCAGACCGCGATCCGCGCGCAGCCAAGCGACATGAGCGTCAAGTAGCGCTCCTATTTACCATCTCCATCATCGGCACGCTCTTCTTCTTCGTGGCCTACTTCGTCCTGGGCCGCCTGGGCGAGATGACCTTCGCTGAACTGCGTGTGCAGAACGCTGCACTGGGACTGGGCACCGCCTTCGCGATGCTTGGTATCGGTGTGGGTATTGTTCACTGGGCCAAGACCCTGATGCCGGATCACGAGCTCATGGAAATGCGCCACGAGATCCGCTCGGAAGAAGATCGCCAGGATGCCGTCGAGATCATCGATACCGTTATCGAGGAATCGGGCATCAAGCGTCGTCCGCTGATCCGCAATACCCTGATCGGCGCCATTGCCTTGGCTCCAATCCCGGCAATCTTCATGTTCCGCGACCTGGATCGCACCGGCAACACCGCGAGCCAGATGATCGATTCCCTGCGCCACACCATGTGGGACAAGGGCGTCCGTCTGACCCGCGACCCATCCGGTACCCCGATCAAGGCTTCGGACGTGCAGATCGGTTCTGCTTTCCACGTGATCCCAGAAGGCCTGAACGAGGCCGAGCACCCGCTGAACGAAAAGGCCAAGGCCGTCGTTCTGCTGATGCGCATGGATCCAGCGGAAATGCAGATCTCCGAGGGGCGTGAAACCTGGAACGTCGACGGCATCGTCGCGTACTCCAAGATTTGCACCCACGTTGGTTGCCCGATTGCTCTGTACGAGCAGCACACCCACCACTTGCTGTGCCCATGCCACCAGTCGACCTTTGACCTGACGCAGGAATGCAAGGTCATCTTCGGCCCGGCTGGCCACGCACTGCCGCAGCTGCCAATCACCGTGGACTCCGAGGGCTACCTGGTCGCCCAGAGTGACTTCCACGAGCCAGTTGGCCCATCGTACTGGGAGCGTGGTTAATCATGGCTACTAACGAGTACCAAGCATCGACCGCTACCGGTCGCATCGCGAACTTCGTGGACTCCCGCGTTGGCGCGTCGGGCATCGTCAAGGAATTCGGTCGCAAGATCTTCCCTGACCACTGGTCGTTCATGTTCGGTGAAGTGGCGATGTACACCTTCGTGCTGCTGCTGCTCTCCGGCACCTTCCTGACCTTCTTCTTCGATCCGTCGATGGCGCACGTCACCTACAACGGTTCGTATGTACCCATGAAGGGCATCGGCATGTCGACGGCTATGGCCTCGACCATGGAGATCTCCTTCGACGTGCGCGGCGGCCTGTTTATGCGCCAGGTGCACCACTGGTCGGCACTGCTGTTTGTTGCTTCCCTCTCCGTGCACATGCTGCGCGTATTCTTCACCGGCGCATTCCGTCGCCCACGTGAACTGAACTGGGTTGTTGGCGGCGTGCTGCTGATCATGGGTCTGGCTGCCGGTTTCACCGGCTATTCCCTGCCGGATGACCTGCTGTCCGGTAACGGCCTGCGCATTATCGATGGCGTCATGAAGGCTCTGCCAATCGTGGGCACCTACCTGTCGATGTTCTTCTTCGGCGGAGAGTTCCCAGGCGATACGGTGATCCCGCGTCTGTACTCGCTGCACATCATGATCGTTCCTGCGATCATCATCCTGCTGATTGTGATCCACCTGTTCATGGTTGTGACCCACAAGCACACCCAGTACCCAGGCCCAGGCCGCACCAACGACAACGTTGTTGGCTTCCCTGTTGGCCCGGTCTACGCAGCGAAGGCCGGTGGATTCTTCTTCATCGTCTTCGGCATCGTGGCATTGATTGCTGGCCTGTTCCAGATCAACCCGGTATGGAACTACGGGCCTTACGACCCATCCCCTGTTTCGGCTGGTACCCAGCCGGACTGGTACATCGGCTTCGTTGATGGCGCTCTGCGCCTGATGCCTGGTGTGCTTGGCAACTTCAGCTTCGAATGGATCATTCCATTCCCATGGGGCGACAACACCCTGGTGCTGTCCGTCCTGCTGCCAGCATTGGTTCCCGCCGGCGCACTGTTCGCAGTAATGTTCGCCTGGCCATGGATCGAACGCTGGGTCACCAAGGATGACCGCGAGCACCACCTGCTCGACCGTCCACGCAACGCTCCATTCCGTACGGCTATGGGTGTTGCCGGTGTGATCTTCTACAGCGTGATGTGGGCAGCTGCATCCTCTGACTTGATCGCAACGCACTTCCACGTGGCGCTGAATGACGTGACCTACTGGTTGCGCGCGCTGTTCTTCCTCGGCCCGATCCTGGGCTTCTGGCTGACCCGCCGCATTTGCCTGTCGCTGCAGCGCAAGGATCGCGAGATCGTCTTGCACGGCCGCGAAGCGGGCATCATCCAGATGTCGCCTGAGGGTGGCTTCTCGGAGAAGCACGAGGAAATTGATGTCTACAAGCGTTACCTGCTGACCAACTACGTTGATCGCCAGTACATCCCGGCTCAGCCTGATGCAGCAGGACACGTCTCCGGTTCGGAGAAGCGTCGTGCGGCACTGTCGAAGTTCTTCTTCGAAGACCGCGTCGCCCCGGTAACCCCATCGGAGCTGGAAGCTGCTCATGCAGCCCACGGCCACCATGAGGTCGAAGGCGACAAGCAGGACTCGATCACTAAGTAATAGCGACTCGAGTTAGTCACAAAGGGAGGGACACACCGTAAGGTGTGTCCCTCCCTTCGTTAACCCATCTTTCCTGCGGCCTTGTGTGCACCAGAGCGTCAGTCAATGCCGCGAACATGAGGTCGGGGCCATCCACGGATCTCCCAGTCGATTAGAAGGGCTTCTGGCGCTGTGCCAGCATGCGATGCCGGGGCCAGCAAGGCCTTGCTCCCCCGCCAGGTTCGCAAAAGGCGTTGGGTTACCGGGTGCCGCCAAGAACCTGCAGCGATGGTTGATTCAACCTGTGCGCGTAGGCTCCATTGCTCTTCACCCGCGAGGAAGCGGAATGCCGTCTGCAGATGAATCTGGGAGGCCAGCAGCCAGCCGCAATTCCGGATCGGAGCCGCTCACGACTGTGGTTGCTCAAGCTGGTTGCTGCCCAGACAAGAGTCCAGCTCCAGGAAGCGATCTAGGCCTATTCCCTGCAGCAGCCAACTTGCTGCGTCTCTCCCCTGAAACACTTTCAAGAGATCAAGGCCGGCACCGTCGTTGGAATAGTTGATGAGGACCTGAAGATGGCGTTTTGGAGGTTGGGTTGTTGCGATGGATGACGGTCGCCGCCATGCTTGCGCGGATAGGCCAGTGTGCAGTGGTGCTGCTGACCGACAACGTGCAGTTTTGTTGGCCATCAGTGGGCATTATTCATGGCCGCTGTTGGGCAGAAACCAATTTCCTTGACACCCGGGTCGCAAGCCTAGGCTCAGAAGGTGTCCGTGTAGCGTGGCGTGCGAGTACCGACTCGCTGCAATGGAACGAACAGCTTGTAGCGGTCCGACCGGTAGAGCGAGACAGAATAGTCGGCCAACCGATCGCCGATGTAGGCGTAGCGCGTGATCTGCAGGAGCGGGAAGCCGGGGTCTACGCCCAAGAGCACCGCTTGCCTCTTGCTGGCTGCAGTGCTTTCCACTTGATCCTCGCCCCATTCAAGCAAGATGCCGTAGCGCTCGTGCAAGGCTTGATATAGCTTGGACGGCGGCTCGCCGTCCACGAAACCCGGCACGAGATCAGCGGGCATATAGTTCTCGTCCAGGCTCATGGGAATGCCATCGGCGAGCAGCAGGCGCTTGAACTGGACGACTGCTGTGCCCTCTTCCACCATCAGCTGCGCCGCAAGGCTGGCGTTGGCCTTGATCTCCGCGAATTCGAGTACGTGGGCATCGGGAACCATGCCGCGGCGCATCATGTCCTCGGAGTAGGAGTGGAGGCGGACACGGAGATCCAGTTTCTCGGGCACGACGAAGGTCCCAATTCCGACTACCCGCTTGAGCACCTGTTCATCGACCAGCGCGTCGATGGCTTGCCGGATGGTTTTGCGGGCCACGCCGAAGTGCTCAGCCAGCACGCGTTCGGGTGGCAGCTTGTAGCCGGGTTTGCAGGCTTCGCGCGCATGGGTCTTGAGAATCTCGCGGATCTGCCGGTACTTGCTTTGCTTGCTCTGCGGATCAAGGTGCGCCTGAACGTGTGGTTGCGGTGCGTGGCGCATGCTGCATCTCCTCGAACTGGATATCCCGAGGGCCAATTGCCTTCGAAGAACTGTTATTAAAAGACTAACGGGGTGGCAAGCAAAAGTGCTTGCCACCCCGTCAGGGTTACTGCTTAGTGAGCGTGATCGCCACGGCTGTATTCGTAAACCCAGCCGGTCACACCAACGACGGCCAAGCCGGCGCCGATGAAGAAGACCCACCAGCCGACAGCCAGGCCAAGGAAGCCAACAGCTGCCGCGGATGCCAGGACCAATGGCCACCAGCTCCATGGGGAGAACATTCCGATATCGCCCGCGTTCTCGTGGATTTCGCCATCCACACGGTCCTCCGGGCGGTTGCCAACGCGCTTAGCGGTGAACAGCAAGTAGCCGCCTACCATTGCCGAGAGTCCAACCAGCATGATCAAGGCCAGCAATCCGACCCATTCTTCCCAGTTGGTCATGTAACCGTAGACAATTGCTACCGGGGTGAAGAAGAAGACGCCACCCAGGAAAATCCAGGATTCAACTTTCATCGTTATACGTCCTTCTGGTCAGCCGAGCCGAAGATCTTCGCAACCGGAGTTTCGGGGGTAACCCGTCCGCTCAGTTCCGGGTGGTGCAGATCCAGTGCTGGACGCTCCGAACGGATGCGAGGGATGGAGTGGAAGTTGTGGCGTGGTGGAGGGCAAGAGGTTGCCCACTCCAGCGATGCGCCGAAGCCCCATGGATCGTCAACTTCAACCTTCTTGGCGTTTCGGTGGGTTACCCACACGTTCCAGAAGAATGGAATCATCGACGCACCCAGGATGAATGCGAAGACGGTCGATACCTGGTTCATGGTGGTGAAGCCATCTTCAGGCATGTAGTCGGCGTAGCGACGTGGCATGCCCATGACGCCCAGCCAGTGCTGGATCAGGAAGGTGCCGTGGAAGCCGATGAACAGCATCCAGAAGTGGATCTTACCAAGGCGCTCGTTGAGCATCTTGCCGGTCCACTTTGGCCACCAGAAGTAGAAGCCAGCGAACATCGCGAACACGACGGTACCGAAGACTACGTAGTGGAAGTGGGCCACGACGAAGTAGGTATCCGATACGTGGAAGTCCAGGGACGGAGCCGACAGGATGATGCCGGTCAGGCCGCCGAACAGGAAGGTGATCATGAAGCCCATGCTCCAGAGCATGGGGGTTTCGAAGGTGATCGAGCCGCGCCACAGGGTACCGATCCAGTTGAAGAACTTCACACCGGTTGGAACCGCGATCAGCATGGTCATGAAGCCGAAGAATGGCAGCATGACCGAGCCGGTGACGTACATGTGGTGTGCCCACACGGAAACCGACAGGGCGGCAATTGCGATGGTCGCGAAGACCAGGCCCTTGTAGCCGAAGATCGGCTTGCGGGAGAACACTGGGAAGATCTCAGAGACGATGCCGAAGAACGGCAAGGCAATGATGTATACCTCAGGGTGGCCGAAGAACCAGAACAGGTGCTGCCAGAGTACGGCTCCGCCATTGTCTGGGTCGAAGATGTGAGCGCCGAAGCGGCGGTCTGCACCCAGTGCGAACAGGGCAGCTGCCAGCGGCGGGAAGGCCATCAGGACCAGCAACGAGGTGATCAGGGTGTTCCACGAGAAGATCGACATGCGCCACATGGTCATGCCAGGCGCGCGCAGGCAGATGATGGTGGTGATGAAGTTGACGGCGCCAAGGATGGTACCGAAGCCCGACAGTGCAAGGCCGAAGACCCAGAGGTCGCCGCCGATGCCTGGCGAGAAGGTGGTGTTCGACAGCGGTGCGTACGCGAACCAACCGAAGCTAGCTGCACCCTGAGGGGTGAGGTAGCCGGCCAGGGCGATAATCGAGCCCAGCGAGAAGAACCAGAATGCCAAGGCGTTCAGACGTGGGAAGGCCACATCCGGCGAGCCGATCTGCAGAGGCATCATGACGTTGGCGAAACCAGCGAACAGCGGGGTTGCGAACATCAGGAGCATGACGGTGCCGTGCATGGTGAACAGCTGGTTGTACTGTTCCTTGGTCTGCAGGATCTGCATGCCTGGTTCGAACAGCTCTGCACGAATCAGCAGCGCCATCAGGCCGCCGACGCAGAACAGGATGAACGAGCTGATCAGGTACATGTACCCGATCTTCTTGTGGTCGGTCGAAGTGATGTAGTCGACGAACAGACGACCCTTAGACTTCGGCACTACGGCTGGGGCAATCGACTTTACGTCGTCAGTCGCATATTCGAACGTTGTCATGATTACTCTCCTTCCCCGTGCTCTACTACTACGCTGTTTACAGCATTTGGCTGACGGTCGTATTCTTCACCAATGTGGCCATCTTCCATCTTCGCCAGCTGAGCCTTGAACTCGGACTCGCTGACAACCTCGACGTTGAAGAGCATCTCCGAGTGGTACTCGCCGCAAAGCTCGGCGCACTTGCCGTCGTAGCTGCCTTCAACCTGCGGAGTCAGGTAGATGTAGTTGGTCTTGCCTGGGATCATGTCCAGCTTCTGCAAGAAGGCTGGGACCCAGAAGGAGTGGATGACATCGCGGCTATTGAGCTCAAGGGTTACCGACTTGCCTGCTGGCAGGTACAAGGTTGGCAGTTCTTCGCGAACGCCTTCCGAGCCATCGGTGTTCAAGTGAGCCTGTTTGCCGGCAAAGTACTTCTCGGTGCCCTGGTAGCTGTAGTTGAAGTCCCAGGCCCATTGCTTGGCTCGGACGTCCACTACAACCTCAGAATCAACAGGAGCGTTGATCTGCTTTTCCAGGTTGTTGTTGAAGCTGAAGAAGACTAGAACAAGGACCAAAGGAATGGCCGTGTAGAAGATCTCCAATGGCAGGTTGTAGCTCAGCTGACGCGGGTAACCCGTATCGTTCTTGCGGCGACGGTAGGCAATGACGCACCAGAGCATCAATCCCCAGGTCAATACGCCGATGACAATAACAGCGATCCACGAGTTAACCCAGAAATCCTGGATTGCCCCGGTGTGGTTGGTGGTATCGCGCTCCACGTTTGGGAGCCAACCGCGTTTTGCCTCCGCTGTACATCCCGTCAACAGCAATGCGCCAGTGCCGACTAAAGCCAGTACTTTGGCTTTAGCGGACCCGCGACTGCCGGTTCGGTCTTGCGAACTCACAGACGGCCCTTCCTCTTTGTTGGTGCAGAATGTGGTCTTCATAAGTCACCTCGTGGTTTAAACGAGTTGCACGGTGAGGTGGCTCACGAAGGGAAACATAGTTTTACTACTTAATGTAGAGCTTACCCTCTTTGGGGTCAGAATGCCGAAAAACGCCGCTGTACTAACGAGAAATTTCTTCAACGTTTGAACAGCGGCGTTAGTTCCCTACGGCCTAGTGGAAGGAATCTCCGCACGCGCAGGAGCCGGATGCGGCGGGGTTGTCGATGGTGAAGCCCTGCTTCGAGATGGTGTCCTCGAAATCAATGGATGCGCCAGCAAGGTAAGGCACGCTCATCTTGTCGACGATGACTTCAACGCCGTCGAAGTCGCGCACAGCGTCGCCTTCGAGCATGCGCTCATCGAAATAAAGCTGGTAGATCAGGCCCGAGCAGCCTCCTGGCTGCACTGCGATGCGGAGACGAAGATCATCCCGACCTTCCTGCTCCAGAAGCGAGCGAACTTTGGCCGCTGCCACGTCGGAAATTTCTACCTCGTGGGTTGGAACCTCGGTTGGGTCGCCCTTGGTCTGGTCAACAGATGCAGTCATGATTTTCCTCCCATACTGCTCGATGCGGTACCAAGCCCCAGATTTGTTCTGGAGCTGGCACCTCTGTTCTTGCTTCTATCCTACGTCGCTACGCTGAAGATTTCTCCCCTTGCGTCTCTCCGTATGACACGCTTCATAGTCCCTCGGCGTTGATCCTTGCCAGCATCAGTGCTTCAGCTTCAATGGCGTGCTTGAAGTCGCCCAGGTGCAGCGACTCGTTGGCTGAATGCGCGCGCGAATCAGGATCCTCGACGCCAGTGACGAGAATCTGGGCCTGCGGGAAGACTTCCAGCAAATCTGCAATGAATGGAATTGATCCACCCAGCCCCATATTCACTGGTACAACACCCCAAGCTTGTTCCAGTGCCCAGCGCGCAGTGTCATTAGCTGAAGCATCCAAATCGGCCTTGTAGGCGTTGCCCGCTTCCGTAGCCACAAATTCAACTTCGGCGCCACGCAGGTCAATGCTCTTGACATGTGATTCAAGGGCCTTGAGCGCATCGGCCGGGTCCTGCCCTGGCGCCAGCCGCATCGATACCTTGAATCGAGTTGCCGGCAGCAAGGTATTCGATGAGTGGTCAACGCTTGGTATATCCATTCCAATCACGCTCAGCGCTGGTTTATTCCATAAGCGGTCCGTGATTTTCCCGGATCCAGCGAGCTTGAAGGAATCCAGTACGCCGGAATCCTTGCGGAACTCGGCTTCATCGAAATCGACTTCGGCAGCGTCGTTGGCGACCAATCCCGCAACGGCCACGGAGCCATCGTCATTGTGGAAACTGGAAATCAGCTTGGCAGCCAGGATGGGGCCATCGAGAACTGGGCCGCCGAACATGCCAGAATGGACCGCATGGTTCAGCGAGCGGACGGTGATCTCTGCCGCGCACATGCCGCGCAATGAACTGGTCAGCGCCGGAGTTCCAACTGACCAGTTGGACGAGTCGGCAACGACGATAACGTCTGCCGCCAGCTTTTCCTGATGCGCTTCCAAGAAGTTGCGGAAGGATGGGGAGCCTGCTTCTTCTTCGCCTTCGAAGAAGTAGGTTACGCCAACGCCGAAGTCGCTGACGAGATCCAGCACGGCGCGCATCGCAGCGATGTGCACCATGATGCCCGCCTTGTCGTCGGCGGCGCCGCGTCCGAACAGCCGGTCCCCTACCCTCGTGGCTTCGAAGACCGGGGTATTCCAGTCTGCCTCGTTGCCTGGGGGCTGGACGTCGTGGTGCGCGTAGAGCAGCACGGTCGGCTTCCCGGGGGCCGCCTTGCGCTGCGCGACAACGGCAGGTGCGCCCATAGCGCCATTCTGCGCTGGTTCGCGCAGGATTTCCACGGTCTCCATGCCAGCCGACTTCGCCAATTCGGCAGCGGCAGCAGCTGATTTTTCCAGGTTCTGCGGGTCGAAGGATTCCCATGCGATGCTTGGGATCGCGACTAGGGAGGTGAGCTCTTCGAGGATCTTCTCGAAGTTCGTTTCGATGTGGCTCTTGAGCGCGGCAATATCGACACCGTTAGCAGCGGCGTCGAAGGTAGTATTTTCGGTCATGTCTTCAGCCTAGCAATTCCACGGGTATCGAATGTCACGCCGTTGTCGAATCCCGGCTAAGATGGAGGGGTGTTTGGACGTAAGAAGGATGAACCTCAATCCCCCGTAAATGTGGAGCCTGCTCAGCAGGCCCCGGAATCCACCGACGGCCGCAAGACCGGTCCAACGCCCAAGCGCAGTGCGCAGCAGGCGAACCGGCAACGCCCGTTGGTTCCTACTGATCGCAAGGCCGCGAAAGAGGCTGAACGTCAACGACGCATCGAAGCCCAGAACCGTTTACGCTTGGCGAACGAAACTGGCGATGAACGCTACCTGATGCCGCGCGATAAGGGCGAGCAGAAGCGCTACACCCGGAATTTTATTGACTCCCGCTGGATGTTCGGCGAGTTCATGATGTTCATCATCCTGGCCTTCTTGGTCATCTCGCTGGTATTCCAGAGCAATCTGCAGGTCCAGATGTTCGTGCAGCTGGCCCTGTGGGTCGTGATCGCATTGATCATCGTCGAGGCCATCGTGACTTCCATAATCTTGAAGAAGCGCTTGACTGCCAAGTTCGGCCACATGGAGAAGGGCGTACGCATGTACGCTGCGATGCGCGGCATGCAGTTCCGCAAATTGCGCCTGCCGAAGCCGCAGGTGAAGCGCGGCGAAATTATCGACTAGTCGATCCAGCTAGACCACTGAGGGGCAAGCTCGCATGAGCTTGCCCCTTTTCTAATCGAATTCCTCCATGTGGTACAGGGTTATAACTTTGTGAACGTGAATACAAGAAGAATGGAGATCTTCATCTACCGGGTAGTTCCAGCAGGAAATTTTCCATACAGCCTTGTATCTGGAGGTGAGTCTCGTGCTTGTGGACGCGGATACAAGGATTCCTGGAGCCTGTCGCTCTAAATTGCCAGCTTCTCCCCTGTCTCCCTGGCTCTGGATTCACCACGTGCGCGAGATAGCACACGAGGTCATTGTCGGGCCAGCTTCGCAGTAGCTGAACGAGCTTAAAGCTGTACGGCCCCGATTGTGAAAATCGAGGCCGTACCAGAGTGATGAGGGGCTTGCCCGCCCAACGCTCTAGAGCATGCGCTCCAGATCCTTGTTGATGGAACGTGCCCAGAACGGACCCTCGTAGAGGAATGCAGTGTAGCCCTGCACCAAGTCCGCGCCCGCGTCCAGGCGTTCCTTCACATCCGTGGCATTTTCCACGCCGCCGACGGAAATCAACGCCATTTCGGCAGGAACCAATGAACGCAGCTGGCGAAGAACCTCAAGCGATCGCTGCTTGAGCGGAGCCCCTGATAGTCCGCCGGCACCAATTTCTTCAACTTTGGCGGCATCGCTATTCAAGTTCTCACGACCGATAGTCGTGTTGGTGGCAATGATGCCATCGAGTTCAAGTTCGATGGCCAAGCGCGCGACATCGGCAACGTCCTCATCGCTCAAGTCGGGAGCGATCTTAACCAGCAGCGGGATGTGCCGGCCTGCAACCTTGTCAGCCAGCTGGCCAACTTCCGAAAGCAGCGGGCGAAGAGAATCGACGCTCTGCAGCAGGCGAAGTCCTGGGGTGTTCGGGCTTGAAACGTTCACCACCAGGTAATCCGCGTGGATCGCCAGCTGGCGAGTGGACGACAGGTAATCCGCGACCGCATCCTCCAACTCCACGACCTTGGTCTTGCCGATATTCACGCCAATCACCGGACGGGTTCCAGCGTAATCAGACTTGAGCTCCTGGCGGGCACCGGCGACGCGCGCAGCCACGCGCTCGGCACCTTCATTGTTGAAGCCCATGCGGTTGATAACCGCGCGGTCGTCAACCAGACGGAAAAGCCTTGGTTGCGGATTGCCGGGCTGGGCCTGTCCGGTAACCGTTCCGATTTCAACATGGCCGAAACCTATGTCGCTCAACGCCAAGATGCCGGTGGCTCCCTTGTCGAAACCGGCAGCCAATCCAAATGGCGATGGGAAGTCGATACCCATGACGGTGCGATTCAGTTTGGGTGCCGGGGCGAAGAATTTGCGTGCTGCCTTGGTGAGCCCTGCACGTTGCGCAATCTTGATCGCGTTGAAGGCAAAATGGTGAGCCTGTTCAGGATCCATCTTGGTGAAGACGTGCTTGAAGACCAGTGGGTATATGCGCATAGACCCATTTTCCCGCGAAGAGGCCGAAACAGACAACTTGAGGTGGGTAGTATTCAAGATATGAAGCACTTCGTCGTCCCAGAAAGCAGCAACTGGCCCGACTTCATGTCTTCCACCTGCCCGGGGCAATGGGTTGAAGATCCGCTGGGGCCCGATTTCGAGCACCAAACCCTGGATTTCGGAACCGATGCCGAAGGCCCGGCGGTGGCAACGCTGATTCGGTACCGCCCGGCAGGATTCCGGCAACGTCTCGGGCGCAAGGCGCAGGGAATCGTGCTGAGCGTGCACGGCTGGAGCGACTATTTCTACAACCGTGAACTGGCTGCTTTCTGGCATCACCACGGATACCACTTCTACGCACTGGATCTGCGCAGGCATGGTCGCAGCTTGAGGGCAGAACATGCCTTGCCCGGATACGTTGACGACTTGGCGGACTTCGACGAAGAGTTTGAAGCGACTTTGGAACTGCTGCGCAAGGAGCATCCGAGCCTGCCAGTAGTGGCCCAAGGGCACTCGACCGGCGGACTGATTCTTAGCTTGTGGATTGCGCGCCGGCAACCAGAGATCAAGGCTCTGGTGCTGAATGCTCCATGGCTCGAATTCCAGGGAACAGCCTTCTTGCGCATTCCCATTCATGGCCTGATGGAAGCGATCACCCGCACGAATCCGCGCCGGAAGCTCAGCGGGCCAGAATTCGACCATTACTGGCAATCACTGAGTACCGACAGCCACGGCCAGTGGGATGTTCATCGACTGTGGCGGCCAAGAGTCGCTTTTCCGAATACCGCGGGATGGCTGAAAACGATCTTCGATGGCCATGCACTAGTAGCCAAAGGGCTGAAACTCCAGCAGCCGATCTTCGTGCTCACCTCGGACCGGACCCACATCGGCACGACCTACTCCCCCGATATGCAGCATTGCGATTCGGTACTGGACGTTCAGCAGACTCGCCTGCGGGCGATGAAGCTGGGAAGTTTCGTCACCCTGTCCGAAATTCCCGGAGCAATGCACGATGTGTTCACCTCCGCTGAACCGGCCAGAGCCGCGGCGTATCGCGACTTGAGCCTTTGGCTGCGGATGGTGGGCACAGCGCGCTGAACGTCCTACCCCTGGGGCTTGTCGACGGCTCCGCCGTAGCGGCGATCGCGCTTTGCGTATTCTTCCACCGCGGCATACAGCGTCCGCCGGTCGACATCCGGCCACAACTGGTCCAGGAAGACCATCTCCGCGTAGGCCGACTGCCACAGCAGGAAGTTGCTGGTGCGCTGCTCGCCACTGGTCCGCAGGAAGAGATCCACATCTGGGAGTTCTGGCGCATGCAGGTACTTGGCAATGGTCTTTTCGCCAACGGAACTGGCGCGAAGCTTGCCGGCAGCGACATCTTGGGCAATTTGGCTGACTGCGTCGCCAAGTTCTGCCCGACCGCCATAGTTCACGCACATGGTCAGCTGGCATCCCAAGTTGTCCTTGGTCAGCTCTTCGGCTTCTTTGAGCTCGTTGATCACTGACTTCCAGAGCTTGGGCTCCCGGCCCGACCAGCGAATGCGCACGCCCCAAGAATTCAACGTATCGCGTTGGCGGCGCAGGACATCACGCGAAAAGCCCATCAGGAAGCGGACTTCCTCTGGGCTGCGCTTCCAGTTTTCCGTAGAGAACGCATAGACCGAAACATATTTGACACCCAACTCCACGGCGCCTGCCATCACATCGAGCAGCGCGGCTTCGCCTGCACGATGCCCCTCGGTACGCGGCAGTCCGCGCTGGTTGGCCCACCGCCCATTGCCGTCCATGACAATCGCCACGTGCTCAGGGATGAGCTCCTGGGGAATGGCCGGCACCTGTGGATTCTCCGGGTGCGCAAAGGGAGCAACGGGGCCTCGGCGGCCGGTGATCTTTGGAAGCTTCTTCAATTTCTCTCCACAAGACGTAGGGAATTCACTGCACGCTCTAGGTGCCATTGCAAGTAATTGGCCACGATATCTGCTGCCTGCTTGCGCGCACGGGGTCCTGCCTGTGCCACGGTGGACCAGTCCCCCTCCAATAGGGCCTGCAGATATTCGATGGTGATGGGGTGCGGGGATAATGACCCGGAAGGGCGGCATTCGGGGCAAACCACGCCGCCAAGCTGGACGTGCAGTGCTTGATGCGGGCCAGGCTTGCCGCAGCGCACGCAATTGGTGAATGACGGTGCCCAACCAGCGACCGACAGCGCCCGCAGAATATAGGAATCGAGCACGGCCCCGGAATCGACCCTCTGCTTGGAGAGCAGCGCGATCGCACCGTGGAAGAGCTGATATTGCTGGAGCGTTGAATCGCTGTCCGTCTCGAGCAGCCTTTCGGCGATCTCCGACATGGCGTTGGCTACCGTATAGCTCGGGTAATCCATGACCAGCAGCTGGCCGTAGGGGTTGCGCAGCTGGGCCTGCGAGACGATATCGAGGTTCCGGCCCATCACCAGCAGGGCATTGACTTCCATGAAAGGTTCCAGCGTTGCGCCCATCCTCGACGAGGTCCGGCGTACGCCCTTGGCCACGGCACGGACAATTCCGTTGGGGGTCAGCAGCGTGATGATCCGGTCGGCTTCACCCAGCTTATGGGTGCGCAAGACCAGACCACGGGTGTGGTAGCTCTTGGAAGCGAAACCTGATCTGGACACAGACAGTATTCTCCCACTTCAACTGCCAAAGTTCTGAATCGCTTGAATACCAGAAGTTCCGATTCGCCGGCGGACATGGCAGTTGCACGAGCAAACCGGCATCTACCGGGCCCGAATCCAAAGGGTTCGAGGCACTCCTCGACTTGAACCGGGCAGAAAGGCCGAGAATGCCGTGCAGGACTAAACGCCACGGCCAGCTGAGTGGGCTGGCCGTGGCGTTTTGCTGGCGGCAGGTTCTGCAGGCTGCCTACTTGCTGTCGCGGATTGCGCGGTTGACCGCAGAGACCACGGCCTTCAGCGCCGCGATGTTGGTATTGGTGTCCAGGCCGATGCCCCAGAGGATGCGGTCGCCCACGGCGCATTCGACGAAGGCCGCGGCGCGGGCGTTGCCGCCTTCACTCATGGCATGCTCGGAGTAGTCCAGCACGCGCAGATCCACGCCATCGTCGTTGAGCAGCTTGACCAGTGCGGAGACCGGACCGTTGCCCTGGGCGCTGCGCTCATGGGCCACGCCGTCGATGATCAGCTTGGTATCCAGGCGGAAGCTGCCATCCTCTGCCGAAGCCGCGGTGGCCGAAGCGATCTGGTAGTAGCCCCACGAGTTCATTCCCGAATCCTCGCTGACCGGCAGGTACTCGTCCTGGAAGACATCCCAGATATGCTGCGAGGAGATCTCGCCGCCCTCGGTATCCGTCTTGCGCTGGATGACGCCGGAGAACTCGATCTGCGCGCGGCGCGGCAGATCCAGGTTGTAGTCGTTCTTCAGCAAGTAGGCCACGCCGCCCTTGCCGGATTGCGAATTGACCCGGATCACTGCTTCGTAGGAGCGGCCGATATCCTTCGGATCGACAGGCAGGTACGGAACAGCCCAGACCAGGTCATTGATGTCCTTGCCTTCAGCCGAAGCCTTGGCTTCCATCGCTTCCAGGCCCTTCTTGATCGCATCCTGGTGCGAGCCGGAGAAGGCGGTGAAGACCAGGTCGCCGCCATATGGGCTGCGCTCGGGCACTGGCAGCTGGTTGCAGTACTCGACGGTGCGGCGGATGTGGTCCATGTCGGAGAAGTCGATCTGCGGGTCCACGCCCTGGCCGAACATGTTCATGCCCAGGGTCACCAGGTCCACGTTGCCGGTGCGTTCGCCGTTGCCGAACAGGCAGCCTTCGATGCGGTCCGCGCCGGCCAGGTAGCCCAGCTCTGCGGCGGCCACGCCGGTGCCGCGGTCATTGTGCGGGTGCAGCGAGAGGATGATCGAGTCGCGGTTGGCCAGATTGCGGTGCATCCACTCGATCGAGTCGGCGTACACGTTCGGGGTGGCCATTTCCACGGTGGCCGGCAGGTTCAGGATCATCTTGTTCTCCGGGCTGGCCTCCAGCACTTCGGCGACCGCCTCGGAGATGCGCTTGGCGAATTCCAGCTCGGTGCCGGTGTAGGACTCCGGCGAGTACTCGTAGGTGATCTTGGTGCCGGTCAGCTGTTCCTCGTACTTCTTGCACAGCCGCGCGCCGTTGACGGCGATGTCCACGATGCCGTCCTCGTCCTGGCGGAAGACGACCTCGCGCTGCAGGATCGAGGTGGAGTTGTACAGGTGCACGATGGCCTGCTTGGCGCCTTCCAGCGCCTGGTAGGTGCGCTCGATCAGGTGTTCGCGCGACTGGGTGAGCACCTGGATGGTGACGTCCTCGGGGATGCGGTTCTGCTCGATGAGCTGGCGCACGAAGTCGAAGTCGGTCTGCGAGGCGGACGGGAAGCCGACCTCGATCTCCTTGAAGCCCATCTGCACCAGCAGGTCGAACATCTTGTGCTTGCGTTCGGGGCTCATCGGGTCGATCAGCGCCTGGTTGCCGTCGCGCAGGTCGACTGCGCACCAGCGCGGGGCCTTGGTGATGTACTTGTCAGGCCAGGTGCGATCGGGCAGATTGACCTCGATCTGGTCCTGGAATGGAACATACTTGTGGATTGGCATGTTCGAAGATTTCTGCATGTTCTGCATTTCTTTGGGTCCCCTAGACAAAAATAGTGCTTACTTTGTGGGGCCAGACAAGAGCTACTCCGCGACGAGGGGTCGGCCTGTAGACCACTAGCGGTCCTTTGGATCCTCGCAGCGGCTGAGTAGTAGTAGAAGCTCGAAATGCACGAGATGAGCATAGCACCACGCTGTGCAGGCAGGTGAAACTTGTGTCACCTCCGTGTCACATATTGGACAGGCCGCTGGTGCGCTGCGGTGGACAGGATGATGGCGCCGGCGAAGAATGGGTTCCACCACACCACACGCCAAAGGAGGTTGGTTGATGAGGGCGATTATCGTTGGCGCTGGAATCGCCGGACTGGTCGCGGCCAGGCAATTGGGCTTGGTCGGCTGGGAGGTGCTGGTGCTCGAGCGGTCTGCCGCCCCGCGCCCGGACGGCTACATGATGGACTTCTTCGGTCCGGGCATTGAAGCGTCCGAGCGCATCGGACTGCTGCCCTATCTCGCCGAGGCCGCCTACCGCGTGCAGGCCGCGCAATATGTGGATCCTCGGGGCAAGCCGACAGCGTCGCTGGATTATTCGAAGTTCTCCGAACTCGCCGGCGGCAGGGTGCTCACCTTGCTGCGCCCGGACATGGAAGCGGCCGCGCGAGCCGCGCTCCAGGATGCCGATCCGTCGCGGGTCCAGCTGCGCTACGGGGTTCATATCGACCAGCTGGACATCCATGGCCAGCGGGTCCAGATCCGCATTAAGGGGCAGAACCAGCCGGAGCTTGCGGATCTGCTGGTCGGGGCCGACGGCATCCATTCAACGGTCCGGGCAAGGTTCTTCGGTCCGGAAGGGGCGTTCCTGCGCCCCTTGGGTATGCGGGCGGCAGCCTTCATCATCCGGGATCCCGAGCTGAACCGGCGCTTCAAGAACCGCTTCGTGCTCACCGATACGGTTGACCGCACCGCGGGAATCTATGGGCTGCGCAGCGACGAGGTGGCATCTTTCCTGGTCTATCGCCATGAACACGGGGCGCCCCTCGGGCCGGCCCGCGATCGGCTGCGCAGCATTTTCGCCGGTTGCGGCGCGCAGGTGGACCGGCTGCTGATGCAATGCCCGGATGACCCCTATGACGATGCCGTCGCGCAGGTGGTGATGGATTCCTGGCATGCCGGCCCGGTGGTGCTGATCGGGGATGCGGCGGCCTCGGTCTCGCTGCTGGCCGGCCAGGGCGGGGCGATGGCCGTGTGCGCCGCGGCCGCCCTGGGCGATGCGGTGGGCAGTGCCACCGAACCGGGGCAGTTGCCGCCCGCCCTCGCACGGTACGAGAAGGCGATGCGGCCGAAGATCGACACGGCCCAGGCTTCGGGGCGGCGTGCGGCCAACAGCTTCCTGCCGCGCAACCAGCTGGCCCTGCGGATGCGGAGATTCATTATCAACTCCACGCGTCTGCCCGGCGTGGATCGGCTGGTGGCCCGCCAGATCGTCAACCGCCTGGCCAAGTAGGAGGCTGCCTATCCAGCGCGTCCCCAAGACCGGCGCGGTCCTGGGGACGAAGTTGGGCGTTGGCCCGGTGCGGCGGCGCGCGGCCTAGAAGCCCAGGCGCCCGAGCTGCTTCGGGTCGCGCTGCCAATCCTTGGCGACCTTCACATGCAGGTCAAGGTAGACCTTGGTGCCCAGCAGCTTCTCGATGCCGCGGCGGGCATTGGTTCCGACCTCGCGCAGCCGCGAACCGCCACGGCCGATGATGATGGCCTTCTGGCTGGAGCGCTCGACGAACAGCGAAACGTGGATGTCGATCAGCGGGTTGTTCTCGCTGCGTCCTTCGCGCGGCACCATTTCCTCGACGACCACTGCCAGCGAGTGCGGCAATTCGTCGCGCACGCCTTCCAGCGCGGCTTCGCGGATCAGCTCGGCAACCATCTTGGCTTCCGGCTCGTCGGTCAGCTCGCCATCCGGGTACAGCGGAGGGCCTGCCGGCAGGTGCTCGACCAGCACATTGGCCACCTCTTCGACCTGGAATTCCTTGACCGCGGAGACTGGCACGATCGCGGCGAACCCCTGTTCGCCGAAGTTCTGCGTGCCCATTTCGGCGACGGCGATCAGCTGCTGCGCGAGCTGCTCGCGGTCCACCAGGTCGGCCTTGGTGACCAGCGCGATGATCGGCTTGCGCTGCAGCTGCGCCAGCTGCGTGGCGATGTAGCGGTCGCCCGGGCCGATCTTCTCGTTGGCCGGGATGCAGAAGCCGATCGCGTCCACCTCGGAGAGGGTCTCGGCGACCAGGTCGTTCAGGCGCTGGCCGAGCAGGGTGCGCGGACGGTGCAGGCCGGGGGTGTCGACCAGGATCAGCTGCGCGTCCTCGCGGTGCACGATGCCGCGGATGGTGTGGCGGGTCGTCTGCGGCTTGGCGGAGGTGATGGCCACCTTCTGGCCCACCAGCGCGTTGGTCAGCGTGGACTTGCCGGCGTTCGGGCGGCCCACGAAGGAGGTGAAGCCGGAGCGGAAGCCCTCGGGCCATCCGCTGGAGGCGAGCAGGTTCTGGTTTTCACTCATCTGAGGAATCCTCGTCGTTCTCAATATGGTCGGATGCGTCTGTTTCCAGGCGCTCTACATGGATTTTGCCGATACGGTTGCGGCGGCCGGCGAGGGCCACCACGGTCAGGCGCAGGCCGTGCACATCAGCGGTGGAACCGAGTACCGGCACCGATTCCAGGGCCTTGGAGAGCAGGCCGGCGACGGTATCGACGTCCTCTTCCTCAATGTGCATGCCGAAGTGGTCGGCCACATCGTCAATGGATGCGGCGGCCACGGCGAAGATCGAACCGTCGGGGTTCTCGATCAGTTCGGCCCGGGAACGATCATACTCGTCGTCGATCTCGCCCACGATTTCCTCGAGCAGGTCCTCGAGGGTCACCAGGCCCGCGGTGCCGCCGTATTCGTCGATGACGACTGCCAGGTGGATGGACTCCTGCTGCAGTTCCTGCATCAGCTCTGCCGCGGACTTCGATTCGGGAACGAAGCGGACCTTGCGCGCCAGGTCGGCCAGGGACTGCGCCTGCTGCAGGCCGTGGATCTCGCGGATCAGGTCCTTGAGGTAGATGATGCCCTGAATGTCATCGGTATCCTCGCCGATCAGCGGGATGCGGGAGAAGCCGGAGGCGATGAACAGGTCCATGGCGCTGTGGAATGAATGGTCAGCGTCCAGCACCACCATGTCGGTGCGCGGCACCATCACCGAGCGGACGCTGGTCTCCTCCAGGTCGATCACCGAGGAGATCAGTTCGGCCGATTCCTCGTCCAGATCCTCGCCTTCGGAGGCGCGATCCACCAGATCGCGCAGGCGTTCCTTGCCCAGGTAGCCTTCGCCGTCCGCGCCGCCGGGGCTCAGCGCCTTGGCGATGGATGCCAGCCAGTTGGTGATCGGACCCAGGACCAAGCGCAGGAAGCGAACCAGTGTGGCCGTGGACTGAACGACCGTCTGCGCGTTGGAGCGCCCATAGCGCCGCGGGGACACGCTGACCAGGACGAAGCCCAGGGCAGCCATGGCAATCGTCGAGATCATCCCGATCAGCCACACATTCTCGATCCACTGCGAAACGAGCAGGGCCACGGCGACCGCCGAAGCGGTCTCGAACCAGATGCGCCAGAACTTCACCGCCTGGGCATGGCTTTCTGCCTCATCCAGGATCGCGGAAAGCGCCTTGGAGTTCGATTCGGCGCGCAGGCGTTCGGCCGCGTGCCGGGATAACGCATAGAAGGCCGAGTCGACCGCGGTCAGCACTGCCGAGAAGGCCATGAAAACCAGGGCCAGGACCAGCAAGACGATTTCCACCGGGCTATTCCACCGTTTCCTTCGGTGCTGGGCGGCCGGTGTAGGACTCCAGCAGCTTGCGCTGCAGTGCGAACATCTCTTCCTTTTCTGCTGGTTCCATGTGGTCGAAGCCCATCAGGTGCAGCAGGCCGTGGGTGGTCAGCAGCAGGATCTCGACGTGCGTGCTGTGCCCGCCGGCCTTGGCCTGCGCTTCGGCGACCGAAGGGCAGATCACGATGTCGCCAAGGATGCCGTTCTCCCCTGGCGCGCCGGCGGTGCCGGGACGCAGCTCATCCATCGGGAAGCTCATTACGTCGGTAGGGCCTTCGAGGTCCATCCACTCGACATGCAGGGCGCTCATGGCGTCCTCGTCGATGAAAACGATGGACACTTCGGTTTCCGGGTGCAGGAACATGGCCCGCATCACCGATTCGGCCAAGGCGTTGACGTCCTTGAGATCGACGTCGTACTCGGTTTCGTTATTTACTTCGATGCTCATTTGCTGCGGCGTCCCCGGTTGTGTTCTTTGCGTCGGGTGTCATCCCAACGGTCGTAGGCTGTGACGATGTCGGCAATCAGGCGGTGGCGCACCACATCCGAAGAGTCGAGCCGGCAGATGCTGATGTCGTCGATGCCGTCGAGGACATCGCTGGCCATGCGCAACCCGGAGGTGGCATTGTTCGGCAGATCCACCTGGGTGACATCGCCGGTCACTACCATCTTCGAGCCGAACCCCAGGCGGGTGAGGAACATCTTCATCTGCTCGGTGGTGGTGTTCTGCGCTTCGTCCAGGATCACGAAGGCGTCATTGAGCGTGCGGCCGCGCATATAGGCCAGCGGAGCGACCTCGATGGTTCCGGCTTCCAGCAGCTGCGGAATGGTTTCCGGATTGACCATGTCGTGCAGGGCGTCGTAGAGCGGACGCAGGTACGGGTCGATCTTCTCGGTCAACGAGCCGGGCAAGAAGCCCAGCTTCTCCCCCGCCTCAACCGCAGGACGGGTCAGGATGATGCGGTTGACCTGCTTGTCCTGCAGGGCGGCGACGGCCATGGCCATGGCCAGGAAGGTCTTTCCGGTGCCGGCCGGGCCGATGCCGAAGGTGATGGTCGAATCCTCGATGGCGTCGACATAGCTCTTCTGGTTCACGGTCTTGGGCCGGATGGAGCGTCCGCGTCCCGAGAGGATCTTCAAGCCCAGGACGTCGGTGGGCGCATCCGGGTTGCCGGCGCTGAGCATCTTGATGATCTGCTCGATGGTTTCGGCGCTCATGCGCGAGCCGCGGGTGGCCAGCGACCGCGCTTCCTCGGTGACTCGCTGGGCCTTGCGGACTTGCTGCGGGTCGCCGACCAGGGCCAGGGCTTGGCCGTTGGGGCGGAAGCTGACCTGCGGGTAGGCCCCGGAGAGGATCCGCAATAGCTCGTCATTGGGGCCCAGCGTGGCAATCATGAGCTCAGCCGTATCAAAACTGATGGTGAGCGACGCGGATCCGTTCTCCGTTGTCGCTTTATTCTGTTCAACCTGCATGCAGTGCGCGGCGCCCCTTTGCGAGCTTCGTAGTGTTCGAGAATTGTTGTGCTTGCCATTCTATCGAGTCGCAGGCCAATCCGGAGAAAATTCAGGTCTCAGCGTAAGCAGGAATACCTGAAAGTACTCTTGAATGATGCTAATAAGAGCAAGTGGTGAACATATAGATTTGATTACGGATTAGTAAGTTGGGGCATTTTTAGCCAGTTAGCCGCCTCGAATATGGCAAGCTTGAGAGCGGTTCCGCAACTGCCGCGGACCGAAACAGCAATAAATCACCACGGATTGGTTCGCAGTGCAATCAAGGATCTTGCGGAAGATTCCACGTCGATTCGGCGTTTTGGGAATCACCGCCGCTCTCGTCGTCGCCGCAGGCTGCGGTTTGACGAATCGCGAGAGCTCCTATGAGATGCCTTCGACCCCCGCGGCCGCATCGCTGAACCTGCCGAGCGCCACCGACGCTGGCGAGGATGTCGGCATGGCCGCCAGCCTGCCGGTCTACTGGCTGGAAAACACGGACACCGGCGTGTACCTGTACCGCGAATACATCCAGGACACCCGCCATCAGGAACCCATTGGTGATGCGATCTGGACGCTGCTCACGGCAGACCCGATGAAGCCGAAGCGCTATACCCACCTGAAGCCAACCGATGAAATCGGCGTTTCCATCAGCAACGCGAATGTCATCACGTTGGATCTTCCGGCTAAGGTGTTCAGCGCCCGCCTGGATCAGGGACTTTCCGAACGGGCCATCCAGCAGCTCGTGTTCACCGCCACGGCAGCCGCCGCCAACTCTGGCCTGGTTGTCGGCGACACCGCCCCAACGGTCCGCATCCTGGTGGACGGACAAGCCAACGCAACGGTCTTCGACGGCTTCCGGCTCAAGGATGTCTACGCACGCGATGCCGAGTTCATTGCACCGATCTGGATTATTGATCCGCAATTCGGCGCAACCTTGAAAAGCGGCTCGATCAAGATCAATGGCCGAACCACGCAGTTCGACATCGGCACCTTCTACTCCCTGCAGCGCAAGGACGCCGACGGCAAGCTCACGGTGATCACCGCCCAGAAGCAGGTCAATCCCGGACAGATCAAGGACGACGGTTCCTTCACCCTGACCACCGATCTGCGTGCAGGATCCTACCGGCTGACTTTCTGGGGACTTGAAACCGGATCAGAGCATCTGGCCGGCAAGGTCATCAGCGACTTCCGCGTCGAGTAGCGTACCGCCACTGTTGCCGGCCGGTTCCCGGTTTCCTGCAACGGCCTGACGTGGTTGCAAAAGACCTCGAAAGGCAACGATCCCTGTCCCGCGAACAGCAACTAATGGCGCGATAGCGCCGAATTTTCCCGCTTCAGGCTGCCCGCGAAACTGACTTCACAACCATGGGATGCGCTGCGGCGAACGAAGATCCTGCGCGTCGAGCCGGATGGCAGTCGCCTGGGCCATGCCAGGTCGAGGTGCAAGAAACTTGCGTGCCCGCGAAAAGCAGAAGTGCTCCGCACAAGCCGAGCGCGCAGGCGCACCCTAGGCTTGCACGGAGCACTTTCGATGCTCGCAAGATTGCATGAAGCTAGATCTCGCCGATCAGATGGCGGATCAAGACTAGTGCCGACGGACCGGCGGTCGAAGCGCGCAGCACGTGCTGGCCGAGCAGGGCTGCATGCGCACCCGCATCCACGAAGGACTGCAGCTCCGCGTCCGAGATGCCGCCTTCCGGACCGACGATCATGATGACCTCCTGGCCGGCCTGCGCCTCGGCGAGCCACGACTGCACGTGCCGCGCGACCGAATCCACAGCCTGCTCATGCAGGACCAGCACCAGAGCGCCGCGATCGGCATCAGCGGCAATGGCCTTGGCCAGTTCCTTGGAACCCATCGGGTTCAATACCTCTGGCTCATAGGCGCGGCGCGACTGCTTCTGCGCAGAACGCACCTGCGCACGCCACTTGGCCATGGCCTTCTCGACCTTCGCCGCGTTCCAGCGCACGATCGACCGGTCGGCCTGCCAGGGGCGCACAGCCAGGGCGCCAAGCTCGACGGCGGCCTCAACGGCCTGCAGGTCGCGGTCACCCTTGGACAGGGCCTGGACCAGGGTGACCGGGTGATCGCTGACGGCTTCCTCGGTGCGCCGCAGGACCTTGACGCGCAGCAGATCCTTGGCGGTGGCGACGACCTCCACGGTCAGGCGCAGCCCCTTGCCATCGAGCAGGTCCAGGTGCTCGCCGGCGGCGGCCCGCTTGACGGTGACCGCGTGGTGCGCCTCAGGGCCGTCGAGTTCGAGAACATCGCCGACAGAGGCATCCTGGCCCTGCTGGGCGTCGATGACGAAGCTGTGGTTGCTCATGGCCTAGCGCTGGTTCAGCTTGTCGCGCAGGCGGGAGAACATGCCGCCGGAATGCTCGACACGGCCGGCCGTCATTTCCTCGCCACGCAGCTTGGCCAGCTGCTCGAGCAGCTCGCGCTGCGCAGAGTCCAGCTTTGTCGGGGTCTCCACCTGCAGGTGCACGATGATGTCCCCGCGCTTGCCTCCGCGCAGGCGCGGCACGCCGAGGCCCGGCAGGGTCACGGTGTCGCCATCCTGGGCGCCCGGCTCGACATTGATGGCCTGCTCGCCGTCGAAGGTTTCCAGCTTCAGCTCGCAGCCCAGGGCCGCGGCGGTCATCGGCAGGCTCATCTTGGCGTGCAGGTCGGTGCCGGAGCGTTCGAACACCTTGTGGCGGCGCACGTCGACCTCGACGAACAGGTTGCCGTTCGGGCCGCCGCCCGGGCCGGCCTCGCCCTGGCCGCGCAGCTGGATGCGAGTGCCGGAATCGACACCTGCAGGAACGTTCAGCGACTTGGAGACATGCTCGCGCACGCGGCCTTCGCCGTTGCACTCCAGGCAGGGGTCCGGGATGGTGGTGCCGAAACCGCGGCAGGCGGCGCAGGTTTCCACGGTCATCATCTGGCCCAGGAAGGAACGCACCGGACGCTGCACCTGGCCTGCGCCATGGCAGATGTCGCAGGTGACCGGGCTGGTGCCCTCGCGGGTGCACGAGCCGTTGCAGGTCTTGCAGGTGACGGCGGTTTCCATCTCCAGCGGGTACACGGTGCCCTTGACCGCGTCCTCCAGGTCGATGGTGATGGTGATCAGCGCGTCGCGGCCCGGCTGGGTGCGCGATGCCGGGCCCTGGGCCTGGCCGCCGCCGAAGAACTGCTCGAAGATGTCGCCGAAGCCGCCAAAGCCCTGGCCGCCGCCACCGAAGCCCGGGTGGCCGTTGCCGTTCTCATCGCCGGTGGCGTCGTAGTTGGCGCGCTTGGTCTGGTCGGAAAGTACTTCATAGGCTCGGGTGACCAGCTTGAACTGCTCTGCAGCTTCATCGCTCGGGTTCACATCCGGGTGCAGCTTACGTGCCAGCTTCCGGTAGGCACTCTTGATTTCCTGCGGGGTCGCGTCCTTGGCTACACCCAGGGTCTCGTAATGCGAGCTCACGTTATTCGCCGTGTCCTTTCCTAAGACTCTTAAACTTCATTCGTGCCGGGCTGGCGCCCAGCGAGGCTAGCTAGCCAAAATCTTCGACAGGTACCGTGCCACCGCACGAACCGAGGCCATGGAGGTCGGATAGTTCATCCGGGTGGGGCCCAGGACCCCGAGCTTGTTGCGCACATCGGCGCCATAGGTCGTCGCGACCACTGCTGCATCCGAGAGCTGGCCATAGTGGTGCTCGGTGCCGATCGCCACGGCCACCCCGCGAGAATCGGCTTCCAGCTCGGAGAAGAGCTTGAGCAGCACCACCTGCTCTTCGAGCGCCTCGAGCACCGGGGTGATGCTCAGCGGGAAGTCCCCCTCCACGCGGGCGAGGTTGGCGGTGCCGGCCATGATGATGCGCTGGGCATTGGCTGCTTGGGCCATTTCTTCCAGCGCGCCGATCACATGCTCCACCAACGGGTCGGCCTGCTGTGCCGGGCTGAGCTCCATGCGGCCGAGCCGGCCGGCCAGCTCCGCCAGCTGCACTCCCCCGAAATTATTCAGCAGCCACGACTTCAGCTCGCCCAGCTCGTCATCGCTGTAGGAACGCTTGACCGGCATCATCCGCTGGTCCACCGTGCCGTTGGAGGCGATCATCACCATCAGCACCTGGGTTGGGCCCAAGCCCACCAGTTCGAGGTTCTTCAATGACGCGGTGTCATAGTGCGGCACCTGGATCATCGCCACCTGGTTGGTCAATCGTGACAGCAGGCGCACGGTGCTCTTGAGCATCTCGTCGAGGTCCGTGGAGTTATCCAGGATCTTGTTGATGGCGTCGCGTTCGGCCCGCGACAGCGGCTTCAGTTCGCCGATCTCGTCCACGAAGCGGCGGTAGCCCTTTTCGGTGGGGATGCGTCCGGAGGAAGTATGCGGAGCGGCAATCAGCCCCTCCTCTTCCAGCAAAGCCATGTCATTGCGGATCGTCGCGGCGCTGACGCCGAGGTTGTGGCGGTCGAGGAGCGCTTTGGAACCCACCGGCTCACGGGATTGGACGTAGTCCTCCACGATGGCACGCAGAACGTCCAAGCGTCGTGGCTCCGACATGACAGCACCTCCTTGGATTCCCTGTGCCCAGCCTTGGCACTCTAACCTGTCAAGTGCCAAGTCTAATACGTTCAGCTGTTGCTAGCATTGGATTTCGAGCGTATTCGATCACAGCGAAAGGCAGTACGTGGCTAATTACTCCTGGGGACCACGAGATCTCAGTGCACCGGCACCTCGAAAACTCCGCCAGGTCCCCGTGGAACGTGGCATGATCCTGGAAGATGCCACCTCAGGTTGGGTGGGAGAAGTCATCCGTACCGAAAAGTCCGGCGGCATGCGCGTGATCATGCTCGAAGACCGCCACGGCAAGAGCCGTTCCTTCCAAGCGGGCTTCGGGTTCCTCCTCGAAGGCGAACCGGTGGAAATTGTCGAGCCCGTCGCCAAGGCCGCGCCGCCGAAGAACCTGGTTTCCGCTTCGGGTTCGCGTGCCGTAGCGGGGCTGAAGGCCCGGGAGGCCAGGGCCAGCCGCATCTGGGTTGAAGGCAAGCACGATGCCGAGCTGGTTGAAAAAGTCTGGGGACACGACTTGCGTGTCGAAGGCATTGTCGTCGAACCGCTGCATGGCGTTGACGATCTGGCCGGAGCCATCCGCGACTTCGCCCCGTCGCCGCAGCGTCGTCTGGGAATCCTGGTCGACCACCTCGTCGCTGGCAGCAAGGAATCGCGTATTGTCGCCGAGGCGATGCAGGTTCCCGGTGCCGCCGATAACGTGCTGATCCTCGGCCACCCCTACGTTGACGTGTGGCAGGCGATAAAGCCTGCGACCCTGGGCATCAAGGCGTGGCCGGTCATCCCCAAGGGGGTCGACTGGAAAACCGGAGTGCTCAAGGCCTTTGGCTGGCCGCACGCTACGGCAGAGGATATCGGCATCGGATGGCAACGGCTGCTGTCCACGGTGCAGCATTACGGGCAGCTTGAACCGCAGCTGCTGGGCCGAATAGAAGAATTGATCGATTTTCTCACGACCGAAGATTACGGTTTCCTAACGATTGACTAATAGTTGGAGATTAGTCGGCGAATCTCCCCGTCCGCTCAGCCGCGGTCGCTATGATTAGAGGAACCACACTTAAGCAAGACAAGGATTAATAGTGACATCACGCCAGACGAAGCCATCGGAGGATTCCCGCTTCGAAGGTTCCCGGACCTCTGCGCTGCCGCTGACTCCTTCAGAAGACCGCCAGTGGGCCACGATGGCCCACTTCGGCGCCATCTTGGGTTGTGTTCCATCGGCAATCGTCTTCGCCGTATTCCGTGACCGCGGCCCATTCACGGCACAGGAATCCAAGGAAGCGTTCAATTTCACGTTCCCGCTGACCATTCTGGCCATCGTGTTCAACGTGCTGATGATCTTGCCGGTGATCGGCTGGCTTTTTGCAGTTCTGGCCGTGGCCCTGTGGGTCTACATGACGGTCTCCGGCGCCCTTGCCGCCATCCAGGCCAACAAGGGACGCCCCTACCGCTATCGATTCAATCTGAGGCTGATGAAGTAGCGCCAGCTACCCAGTCTCAGAAATCAAGCAGTTCACGCACCACGAGGTCGGCCAGGAGCCGGCCTCGCTGCGTTAACACCAAGGTCCCGGAGAATGCTGCCTTGGCATCAATCAGCTCGTCTGCGATCAATCCGGCAATCTTCTTGCGCCCGGTCTCATCGAGCTCGCTGATCTGCATTCCAGAGCTCAAGCGGGTGAGCAGCATGGTGCGTTCCAGCTGCACGGCTTGGGCATCCGGGTACTCGCGGCCGTGTCCCGGTGAAATTCCGGCGTCGATCCGCTGCTGATAGGCGGCTGGATGCTTCACATTCCACCAGCGCAGTCCGCCAACGTGCGAATGCGCGCCGGGGCCTGCACCCCACCAGTCGCCGCCCTTCCAGTAGGCGATGTTGTGCTGGCACGCATTGGCCGGAGACTTGGCCCAATTGCTGACCTCGTACCAGGAGAAACCGGCCGCGGCAAACATCTCATCGGCCATCTGGTACTTTTCGGCATGATCGTCATCGTCGATGTTCGGCACCTGGCCGCGGCGGATCTGGGCCGCGAGCTTGGTGCCCTCCTCGATGATCAGCGCGTAGGCCGAAATATGATCAGGCTCGTAGCTCAGCGCGGCTTCAATGCTGGTGCGCCAATCCTCAAGGCTCTCCCCCGGGGTGCCATAAATCAGATCGACACTGACATCCAGGCCGGCCTCGCGCGCCCAGGCAACCGCTTGCGGAACCCGCTTCGGATCATGGGTGCGCTCCAGCACCTTGAGCACATGCGGCACCGCCGACTGCATGCCGAAGGACACCCGGGTGAAACCGCCATCGGCCAGCTCCTGCAGGCTCTCGCGGGTTACCGAATCAGGGTTGGCCTCGGTGGTGATTTCTGCACCTGGCTTCAGGCCGAATTCGTCGCGGATCCTGCCGAGCACCGAAACCAGGTCGCCGGCGGGCAGCAATGTGGGAGTGCCGCCTCCGAAGAAGATGGTCTCGATTTCGCGATCCGGCTGGCCCGAACGGTCCATCACCTCGCGGGCGAAGCTGATTTCCTTGCTGACGGTGGCAGCGTAGGTCGCTTGGCTGGAACCGGAGCCCAGCTCCGTGGCGGTGTAGGTGTTGAAATCGCAGTAGCCGCAACGGACGGTGCAAAACGGGATATGCACATAAAAGGACATGGTCCGCTCCTGTGCCTCATGCGCGCATGAGGCAGGGAGCAGACCATCGGCCGGAGCCGGATCGCCGTCAGGCAGAACTGATGGCATTTACTTCTTTTTCGGCTCGTCGGTGGACAGCGCTGCAATGAAGGCCTCTTGCGGGACCTCCACGCGGCCGACCATCTTCATGCGCTTCTTGCCTTCCTTCTGCTTTTCCAGCAGCTTGCGCTTGCGGCTGATGTCGCCGCCGTAGCACTTGGCGAGCACGTCCTTGCGGATGGCGCGGATGTTCTCGCGGGCAATGATGCGCGAACCGATCGCGGCCTGGATCGGCACTTCGAACTGCTGGCGCGGGATCAGCTCGCGCAGCTTCGTGGTCATCATGGTGCCGTAGGCGTAGGCCTTGTCGCGGTGGGTGATCGCGGAGAATGCGTCCACCTGGTCGCCCTGGAGCAGGATGTCGACCTTGACCAGGTCTGCCACCTGCTCGCCGTCGGCCTTCCAATCCAGCGAAGCGTAGCCGCGGGTCTTGGACTTGAGCTGGTCGAAGAAGTCGAACACGATCTCGGCCAGCGGCAGGTGGTAGCGCATTTCCACGCGGTCCTCGGAGAGGTAGTCCATCCCTCGCATGGTGCCGCGGCGGGACTGGCACAGCTCCATGACCGCACCAATGAATTCGCTCGGCGCCAGGATGGTGGCGGCGACCATCGGCTCATGCACCTCGAGGATCTTCCCATCGGGGAATTCCGAAGGGTTGGTCACCGTCATCATCTGCTTGTCTTCGCCCATGACCTCGTACACCACGTTCGGCGCGGTGGAGATCAGGTCCAGGTTGAATTCGGATTCCAGGCGCTGGCGGGTGATTTCCAGGTGCAGCAGGCCCAGGAAGCCCACGCGGAAGCCGAAGCCCAGTGCGACGGACGTTTCCGGCTCGTAGGTCAGTGCGGCATCGTTGAGCTGCAGCTTGTCCAGCGCATCACGCAGTGCCGGGTAGTCGGTCCCGTCCATCGGGTACAGGCCGGAGAAGACCATCGGCTTGGCTTCTTCGTAGCCGCCCAGGGATTCGCTGGCAGGCTTGAGCGAGTTGGTGACGGTATCGCCGACCTTGGACTGGCGCACGTCCTTCACGCCGGTGATCAGGTAGCCTACCTCGCCGACGCCCAGGCCCTTGGTGGGCTCGGGGTTCGGCGAGGATACGCCGATTTCCAGCAGTTCGTGGGTGGTGCCGGTGGACATCATCTGGATCTTCTCGCGAGGAGTGAGCTTGCCGTCGACCACTCGGACGTAAGTGACCACGCCGCGGTAGGTGTCATAGACGGAGTCGAAGATCATCGCACGGGCCGGTGCGTCGGCTTCGCCGACCGGCGGCGGCAGCTGCTTGATGACTTCGTCGAGCAGCGCCTCGACGCCTTCGCCGGTCTTGCCTGAAACCTTCAGCACGTCTTCGGGCTCGCAACCGATCAGGTTGGCGATCTCGGCGGCGTACTTCTCCGGCTGCGCGTTAGGCAGGTCGATCTTGTTCAGCACCGGGATGATCGTCAGATCGCCCTCAATGGCCAGATACAGATTCGCCAGGGTCTGGGCTTCGATGCCCTGGGCGGCGTCGACCAGCAGGATCGCGCCTTCGCAGGCGGCCAGCGAACGCGAGACTTCATAGGTGAAGTCGACGTGCCCCGGGGTATCGATCATATTCAGCGCGTACGTCGTGCCGTCCTCGGCGGCCCAGGGCATGCGCACGGCCTGGGACTTGATGGTGATGCCGCGTTCGCGCTCGATGTCCATGCGGTCGAGGTACTGGGCCTTCATGTCGCGGGCAGCAACAACGCCGGTCAGCTGCAGCATCCGGTCGGCCAGGGTCGACTTGCCGTGGTCGATATGGGCAATAATGCAGAAATTACGGATGAGCGACGGATCGGTCGCGGCAGGCACCTGGGCGGTGCGGGCCAATGGAGACACCTAAACAGACCTCACTAGCTGACTAAAAGACATAGTTGGATTAGCTTCCATTCTGTCATGATTTCCGCGTCATCACATATTTCGACAGCCTCGAACTGGTAGTTTGTCGTGCATGGCACTGAATCCGCAGAAGATATTTAGCATCGTCATGCGCGCGATCAAGGAAATCAACAAGATCCGCGCGAATTCGACCGGCAGTTCCCCAGCTCGCAACCGCCCGAACGGTTGGACTCGGAGTGCTAGTGGAGAATCTCCAGCAGCATCCACCGTGCAGCATGTGCCAAGGGCTGCCGGATACCCGGGCGATTACCGTGGCAAGGTTCACTACGAGTACAACCCGTCCAAGGATGGCAATGCTGATCCAGGCGAGATCGTTTGGACCTGGGTTCCTTATGAAGAAGACTATTCGAGAGGCAAAGATCGACCGGTGCTGATTGTTGGACGCGATAGCGGTTGGCTGCTCGGGCTCATGCTAACCAGCAAGGACCGGAATAATCCGGGTCACCGCGATCGGAATTACATGGATATTGGTACCGGGGACTGGGACCGCGAGCGTCGCCCTAGTGATGTCAAGCTTGATCGCATCATTCGAGTAGACGAACGGGGTGTTCGCCGCGAAGGCGCCATTCTGGACCGCGAACGCTTCTCGAATGTGGTGAACGCCCTAAACGAACTCGCGTAGGCACTCGTTGCCGGGGTCTGTATCTGATAGAGTTAATCCTTGTGTGTTGCGCAGGTTGGGCAACACGCCCCCTTCGGGTCGCCATAGGTGCCCCACACCGCTCAGTCGATGGCCTGGAGGATGAACCCTCTACCGACCGTATAAAACGATAAACGAGAGAGTTTATTAAAGTGGCTAACATCAAGTCCCAGAAGAAGCGTAACCTGACCAACGAGAAGGCACGTCTGCGTAACGTAGCTGTCCGTTCCGAGGTCAAGACCGTGATCCGCAACGTCAACGAGGCAATCGCCGCCGGCGACAAGGACAAGGCAACCGAGGCGCTGCGCCTGGCTGGCAAGAAGCTCGACAAGGCTGTAAGCAAGGGTGTTCTGCACAAGAACAACGCTGCTAACCGCAAGTCGGCCATCGCCAAGAAGGTTAACGCCCTCTAAGCCGAGCTCAGACTTCATCAACTCCCCCGCGCTCATCGAGTGCGGGGGTTTTGTTTTGCCCAAAACTGCTTTTCGCGGCTTTCCCGGATCAGGGACGCGTGGCAGGCTTCGCGGAAGCGGCCGCAGTGGAGGCGTGCACGAATGCATCGTGCGCGCACCCACTGGATCTGAACGGGCTCAGCGTCCAGGTGCCTTGCCGGCAATAAACATGATGGCGTGTTCCAAGGCATATCCGGGTGAACGGCTGCCGCCCTTGACCATGCGGTCGGTATTCGCGATTTCCTCGACGCACAGGGCCAGATCGCCGCGCTTCCAGCCGCGAGCCTGCTGCTGCGCCTGCTGCACCTGCCACGGAGCCATCCCCAATTCGGAGGCCAGGGCAGCAGCAGGTTCATTCACGCCCGCGACCTTGGCGATCTGGCGGACCTTCATCGCCAAGGTGGCAACAACGGGAATCGGGTCGGTTCCGGTACCCAGCGCGTGGCGCAAGGTGCGCAGCGCCAGCTGGGCATTGCCCGAAATCGCCGCATCGGCCACCTTGAACGCGGTCGCTTCGACCCGGCCCCCGTAGTACTTGTCAACGGTATCCTGGTCAATCGTTCCCGTGGTGTCGGCGATCAGCTGGGAGCAGCTCGAACCGAGCTCTGCCAGCGAATTGCCGACTGCGGCAACGAGGGCCTTGACCGCGTCATTGGTAATCCGGCGCTTGGCTGCCTTGAATTCGGACTGGACGAAGTCGATCTTCTCGGAGTCCTTCTTCACCGGCTGGCAGTTGACGACCACCGCGCCGGCGGCCTTGATCGCGTCGATCAGCTTCTTGCCGCGGGTACCGCCCGAATAGTGCATGATCAGCACATTCTCGGGCGCCTGGTCCTTCAGATAGGCCATCGCGTCCTTGAGGAAGTACTCATTCATGTGCGCCAGTTCGTGGACCTCGACCAGATTGGCGGTGGAGAACAGCGAAGAGCTGGTGGCCATGAGCAGCTCTCCCGGCTCGTACTTGGCCGCATCAAGACGCGTGTGCTGGATGTCGTCCCGCTGGCCGGCTTGGGAGCGCAGCAGCTCGAAGGCGCGCGAAGCGAGGTAATCTTCTGAACCGGTCAGCAGGATCAGCGGTTGCGGGCGCAGTTCCCGCCATGAGATACCCGGATTTGCTTGGGCGCGTGCCATCGAACTCCTTAGTGCATCGGTCGATATATTGATCCTACCGAACCGGAGTACCAAGGGAGGTACCACGGATGCCCTGGCCGGTAAATGTGAGCAGTACGGTACCGGATTGGTCGGTGCGCAGCACTGTCGCGTCGATCCGCTTCGCCATTTCCAATGTTTCCGGGTGCGGGTGGCCATAGGAATTGTCCTTCCCGGCGGAGACCAGCAGGATCTGCGGATGGATCTGCTCAATGATCTCCGTGCCTCCGTTGCGTGCTCCATGGTGCGAAGCCTTCAAGATCGCTGCCTGGCCTTGCGGACGCAGCCGCAGCAGGCGATCCATGGCTTCGGTCTCCATATCCCCGGCGGCAAAGAAATCGACGGCACCACTCGGGGTGGAAAAGCTGAACCGGATGACCAGCGACGTGTCGTTGGGCTCGGCGTATTGCGCGTAACGCGCCTCGGGACCCACGACTTCGAAGCTCACCTCCCCCGCAGTCTGCCGCGTACCAGGCTCCAGCACCCGAGCCCCGGGCCAGAGTTCCAGATCGAATCCGGTCGAGACCAGGCGGTCCCCGATCCGAACTTTCGACTCCTCCAGTTCCCGGATGGCGCCGAAATGGTCGCTGTGCGTATGCGTGATGAAGACCTTGCCCAGCGTGGTGATGCCCAGCCGCTCCAGGCACAGCAGCAAACCGCTATCCGGCGGCCCGGTATCGATCAGCCAGCCTTCCGCATCCCCCAGGTTGATGACGAACGCATCGCCCTGCCCCACATCGCACATGGCGATGCTCCAATCCGTGGCAACATCTTCCCGATAGAACAGGGTTGCAGGCACAATGAGCGCCACGGCGAAGACCATGATCGCGCCCAGCACGCCGAGCGAGACCTGGCGCACGCGCAGCCGCTCGGTTTCGCGGCCCAGCACCAGCAGCGAGCACAGCGCAAGCGACAGCATGACCGCCAGCAGGATTCCCGGCAGCCCTGCGGGCCATGGACGGTCAGCACCCGGCAGCCCGGAGACGGCATGGGCAACCTTGCCGATGGCTTCGGCTGGAAGTCCGGGCACCCAGATCAGCACCGATTCGAATCCCGGCCATGGGGTGCACAGCAGCAGGCAGATCATTCCGAGCGCGGTAATCAACGGCAGCAACGGCGCCACCAGTAGATTCGCGGGCAGCGAGTACAGGCTGAAATCCGAATTCAATGCGATCACCACCGGCAGGCAGGTGAATTGCGCGGCACAGCAGATGGCGGTCAGCTGCGCCAGCCAGGCCGGCATGATGTGGAGCAAGATTTCGGTCAGCGCCGGCGAGAGCATGATGATGCCCAAGGTTGCCAGCACCGACAGGGCAAAAGCCGGTTCGGCGCCCAGGCTTCGATCGATGGCCAGCAAGGCTGTGCCACTCAGGCACAGGATCCCCAATGAGCCCTGGCCGCGGCCGAGCAGTACCGAAACCGCCGCAATGCTGCCCATCAGGCTGGCGCGCAGCACGCTGGGATCCGGCCCGGCGAACCAGGCGAAAAGCCCGACCACGCCAATCATCAGGATCGCGCTGGGGACGCGCGGAACCGAGAACAGCCGGAACAGCACCAGCACGATGGCCCCGATCAGGGCGATATTCGAGCCGCTCACGGCGGTGAGATGACTCAGCCCGCTGGATCTCATCGCCTCGCCCAGCGCTTCATCCTGCCCGGAGCGGTCGCCGTAGAGCATGCCGGGCAGCAGCGCCTGCGCATTGCCGGGCAGGTCGCGCAGGCTGAGGGTGAAGCGTTCCTTAAGCAGGTCGGCGGCAGTCGGTTCCGCCCACGAACTGACCTGCGGCTCGCTGGCGGCCTGCGCCCACCAGTCGAAGGATCCGGCATCCGCGGCGTCCAGATCGAGGATGGCCTCGAACTGCCCGGCGTTGGCAGGCAGCCCGAAATCCACGCTCAGGTAGACCGGCACCTGGCATGCCACCCATTGGCCATCGTCCCAGTAGCGCTGGATTTCCGCCCGGCCCGCGGTGCTTCCCTGGCCCTGCGCGCTGGCCAGGTCCTCGAAACGCACGACCGCGCGCCGCTGCTGCTCGGGAGCGCCGGGCAGCTGGCATTGGGGGTCGGTGAACGACAGGCTGCTGACCGCGACCATTCCCAGCAGCAGGATGATCGGACCGGTGAACCACGGTGCGGCGTAGGCGCGGTCGTGCCGGGGACGCAGGAGGAGGAACAGCAGAAAGGCGAGCAGCGCCGACAGCAGCCACAGCAGCCAGGCCGGGAGGCTGAAATAGGCGGCGGTCCAGGCACCGGCCAGCAGCCACAGGCCCCGGAAATCGGTGTTCACGGGACCACCAGCTCGCTCAGCTGCCCCAGCAGCGCCGGGCCGATGCCGGAGACCGCGTCCAGCTCCTCTACGGAGGTGAAGGGGCCGTTCTCGGTGCGGAAGTCGATGATCCTGCCGGCCAGGGCCGGGCCGATCCCCGGAAGCTCCTGCAGGGTCTGCGCATCGGCGGTGTTCAGCGAGATCTTCCCTCCGGCCGTGGCGCTCGGGGCGGCTGGGAAGTCCCTGCCGGTCTCGGTGCCGGGAAGGATGACCTGCTGGCCGTCGACCAGCTTGGCGGCCAGGTTCACCAGCTGCGCCTGGGCGCCCTTGGCCAGCCCGCCGGCGGCCTCGACCGCATCGGTGATCCGCGAATCCGCGGGCAGCGTGTAGACGCCGGGCTTCTTCACCGCGCCGACCACATGGACCGTGACCTCGGGACCGGCGGGGCTCGGGGACAGCTGGTCCCCCGGAGCCGACGCGGAGGGATCGGACACAAGCGGAACCGTTTCAAGCTCCTGGGCTACCGGCGGTGGCGCCAGCAGGATGGAAATGGCGATCCAGGCGAGCACCACGATGACCAGCACCAGCACGGCCACGCGCGAGATCGCAAACCTCAAGCGGCCGGGACGTGGCGCGTACTTGCTGAAGAAGTCGTGGCGGCCCATGGGCCACAGTCTGGGCTATGGCGCCGGCGGGTTGCCCAGGATCGATTCCGGCTGTGGATTCAGCGGCGCGACGCACACCGCGATCACGCCCATGCCGGTATGCGCGGCCAGCACCGCGGGAAGCGACTCGACCACGACCGGCGCAGCGCTGAACGGGGCCAGTTCGGTGGCGATCTCCTCGGCCAGTTCCTCGGCGCCGAAATGCATCACCCCCAGGCGCACCTCGCCCTTCGCGCCACGGGCATCGCGCAAGGCCAGCGAGACCAGCCGCGCGGTGGCGCGCGCGAAGGAGCGGGGCTTTTCCAGGGCGGCGATCGCGCCATCGGCAATACCGAGGATCGGCTTGAAGTTCAGCAGGCTGCCGAGAACCGAGGACAGTGCGCTGATCCGGCCGCCGCGGCGCAGCTGCTCCAGGCTGGGCACCGCGAAGTACACGGAATTGGCGGTGGCGGTGCCGGCGATCTGCTCGAGCATTTCCAGCGGGGCGCCGGCGTCGCGCGCAGCCAGCACATCGGCCACGGCGAAGCCCTGGGGCAGGCAGACGGTACGCGTGTCGACCACGGCGATCGGCGCGTCGAAGCCGCGCGCGGCCAAGCGGGCGGCATCCACGGTGCCCGACAGCGCCCCGGACATGTGGATCGAGATGACCGATTCGCACCCGGCCTCCAGCAGCTGCCGGTAGGCGCGTTCGAACTCGCCTGGTGCGGGGCGGGAGGTCTTCACCGCCTTGCCCATGGCCAGGCCCATCATCAGCGCCTGCAGGTCTTCGCCCTGCACATGGTTGTCCACGATGATCGGGATCGGCACCTGGATGAAATCGGCATGCCGCGCGAAGGCCTCGGGCAGGCAGGAGGCCGAATCGGAGACCACCCCGATGCGGGTACGCGAAAGCCCGCGCGGGGCCAGCCACTTGGGCAGCCAGCCCGCGCGCGAGCTTTTCTGGCGTTCAGTCATGAGCCGAGCTTACGGGGCGGGGACCACGTTCACCAGCTTCGGCGCACGCACGATGACCTTCAGCGGGTCCTTGCCATCGAGCATCCGGATCACCGACTCGTGGGCCAGCGCCTGTTCGCGCAGCTCATCCTCGGTAATGTCCACGGGCACTTCCAGGCGCGCGCGCACCTTGCCCTTGATCTGCACGACCGCGGTGATGGTGTCATCGACCAGCAGGGACTCATCGACCTGCGGCCACGCGCTGGTGACCACGCTCGGGGCGTAGCCCAGCGCTTCCCACATGTCCTCGGCGGTGTACGGGGCGAACATGCTCAGCAGCTGGGCGAGAACCGTAGCGGCCTCGCGCACTGCCGGGTCGGCCGCGCCGGCACCGGAGTCGATGGTCTTGCGGGTGGCGTTGACCAGCTCCATGGCCTTGGCGATCACCACGTTGAACTTGCCCGAGTCCAGCAGCTGCGCGGCCTCGTGCACGGTGCGGTGGGTGACCTGGCGCAGCGCCTTGTCCCCTGCCGCGTAGTCCACGCCTGGTTCGCTGGCCACGTCCTGGGCAATGCGCCAGGCGCGGGCCAGGAACTTCTGCGAGCCCGATGGCGAGACGTCGGCCCAGTCCACGTCGTCCTCCGGAGGGGAGGCGAACACCATGGTCAGGCGCACCGCGTCGACGCCGAACTTGTCCAGCTGCTCGCCCAGATCCACGCCGTTGCCCAGCGACTTGCTCATCGCCTTGCCGCCGTTGAGCACCTGGCCCTGGTTCAGCAGCGCGCTGAACGGCTCGGTCGCGTCGATCAGGCCCAAATCGTGGATGACCTTGGTGAAGAAGCGCGAGTAGAGCAGGTGCAGGATCGCATGCTCGACGCCGCCGACATATTGGCCGACCGGCATCCAGTCGCGCACCGCCTTCGGGTCGAACGGCCCTTCGGCATAGTTCGGGGAGACGAAGCGCAGGAAGTACCAGGACGAATCCACGAAGGTGTCCATGGTGTCGGTGTCGCGCTTGGCCGCTCCCCCGCACTTCGGGCAGGGAACGTTGACCCATTCCTCGGCGGCGGCCAGCGGGCTGGTGCCCTTCGGGGCGAGCTGCTCGCCGCGCAGATTATCCGGCAGGCGCACCGGCAGCTGGTCCTCGGGAACCGGCACCTCGCCGCAGTCCGCGCAGTGGATGATCGGGATCGGGGTGCCCCAGAAGCGCTGGCGGCTCAGCAGCCAGTCGCGCAGGCGGAAGTTCACGGTGTGCTTGCCGGTGCCGGCAGCTTCCACGATTTCGATGGCGCGGGCGATCGCTTCGGCCTTGCCCAGCCCGTCCAGCTGCCCGGAGTTCACCAGCTGGCCCTCGCCGGCGGTGGCGATGCCGGTGGCGTTCGGGTCCTCTTCCCCGGTGTCGACGACCACGCGCACCGGCAAATCGAAGGTGCGGGCGAAGTCCAGGTCGCGCTGGTCGTGCGCGGGCACGGCCATGATCGCGCCGGTGCCGTAGTCGGCCAGCACGTAGTCGGCGGCCCAGATCGGCAGCTTCTCCCCCGACAGCGGGTTGATCCCGTAGCGGCCGGTGAACACGCCGGTCTTCTCGCGCTCGGTGGACTGGCGCTCGATTTCGCTCAGCGCCTTGACCTGCTCCTGGTAGGCTTCCAGCGCTTCGCGGTGCTCAGCGGTGACCAACTCTCCGGCCAGGTCGGCATCGGCGGCGACGACCATGAAGGTCGCGCCGTACAGGGTGTCCGGGCGGGTGGTGAACACCGGGATCTTCACCGCCGGCTGATCCTCGTGCGCCTCGATCTCGAAGGTGACCTCGGCGCCTTCGGAGCGGCCGATCCAGTTCTTCTGCATCAGCAGCACGCGCTCGGGCCAGTGGCCCTTGAGCTGGTCCATGTCCTCAAGCAGGCGGTCGGCGTAGTCGGTGATCTTGAAGTACCACTGGTTCAGCGACTTCTTGGTCACTGCGGTGCCGCAGCGTTCGCACGCGCCGTTGACGACCTGCTCGTTGGCCAGCACGGTCTGGTCCTTCGGGCACCAGTTCACCGGGTGGTCCTTGCGGTAGGCCAGGCCCTTCTCGTAGAACTTGTTGAACAGCCACTGGGTCCAGCGGTAGTACTCCGGATCGGAGGTGTGCAGGCGGCGCGACCAGTCCGCGGAAATCGCGTAGCGCTTGAAGCTGGCGGCCTGGGTGTCGATGTTCTTGTAGGTCCACTCCGCAGGGTGCGCATTGCGCTTGATCGCGGCGTTCTCCGCCGGAAGGCCGAACGAGTCCCAGCCGATCGGGTGCATCACGTCATAGCCGCGCAGGCGCCAGTAGCGTGCGACGACGTCGCCCATGGCGAAGGCCTCGGCGTGGCCCATGTGCAAATCGCCCGAGGGGTACGGGAACATGTCCAGCACGTAGCGGCGTTCGCGGCTGCCGTCATCGGCGGGCTTGAACACCTGTAGCTCGTCCCACACCGGAAGCCACTTGGACTCGATGTCCTTGAAGTCGTAGGTCCTGGGTTCGTTCGTCGATGATGTCACGCTGCTCTTCTCACACGCTTTGCGGAAAAATTTCCGATAGAAAAATTTGCTCTTGGTTCCAGACACAACAAAAGCCCCCAAATTTCCACTCGGGGGCACGGCCATCGGGCCGCGCTTACACTAGGTTGCGCTGAGGATTCATATCGCGATTCTATCGCATCTGTCCTGCCCACCAGCGCATCGGTGAAGCGCAAGATTGTTCACAACCGCCAACGGGCCGCCCGCGCTTATCCACAGTTGGCGGCTACGCCGACGCGCAGGCCGATCCAGCGCCCGATCATGGAGCCATGAACGCCCCTGCCCTGATCGCCGCTCTGCGCACCGCATGCCAGGTCCCGCTGCACCTCGGACCTGCATTATCCGGCGCCATGCTGCTGCGCCTGGGCTACCTCTGCCTGGCCCTGTACACGGCGCTGGGCAAGCTGGTGCACGGCTCGGGCGACCCGCGCCTGGTCCTGGCGCATCTGCAGCTGGCCGAACGCTTCGCCCAGCAGGTCCATGGCGACCAGCTATCAGGCGCGCTGCAGGCCGAAGCCACCGGCGCCCACGCGTTGTCCCTGGAGGGCTATGCCGCGCTGCGGGTGCCCGCCGATGATCCCGAAGCCATCAGCGATGACCTGTTTGCCGGGGAGCCGGGCATCGTGCCGGGGCGCTGCTGCTACAAGGACACCGCTGAGCTGCTGGCCGCCTGGCTGGGGCTGGGCTACTTCGAAGCCCGGCAGCGCCTGGCCGACGCGCACCTGCTCATCGGGCGCCGCGCCCCCGATGGCGGCATCTGCGCGCCGCGCTTCCCCCAACTGGCAGGGCTCTATGCCAAGGGCACTGGCGACCGCCGGGCCATCGCCTCGGCCGCACGGCGCCTCGACCGGCTCGAACCGCAGGACACCACCTTTGACGGCGTGCCCCTGAAATTGCAAGCCTACGGCACCGATGGCCGCACCCTGGATGAATCCGCGGCCGAAGCGCTGGGCGACCTGGGCCCACGGGCAGCGCAGAAGCGGATCAGCGCCGAGATCAGGACCTACAAGGAACTGCATGGCAAAAAGCTGCCGCCGCGACTGGGCTTCTTCATCGGCCCTGTGAAGGACGGCGTGCATTTCTTCTCGCTTCGCACCGATGCCAGCGACGCGCAGCTGCTGAATTCGATGGCTGCCCAGGCCGGAAATCCGCGGACCAAGTCAGGCCGCGCCGACCGCGAAGCCGAACAGCAGCGCACGCCGGAATCGGGCTCCGGCACCGGAAACCCCGATGACCAGGATCAGGAACCCCAGGCCGGCCACGATTCCACGGCCAGCCAGGACTCGGGTGCCGAGCCGCAGCCATCAACTGAACCAGAAACTGCACCGCAGGCGCCTTTCTGGCTGCGCAGCGAACACCCCATGCCGCCGTGGGCCGAAGACGAAGCAGAACCCGGCAACGGGTGTGCTCCGGAGCCCGGAAACACCGAAGCGCATGCAGATGGCGATGCGGCACACGACGAGCTGCGAAGCGACGAGGCCACCGAACAGCCGGATCTGCACCGCCGCCGGCTGAATGCATTCATGGCGTTGCTGCGGGCCCCCTTCACCGGCGGAAAAAGGAAGGTCGTCACCCCGAAATTCGTGGTCTACCTGTGGCTCGCAGACTTGCAAAACCTGGCCGATGCGCATGGCATGACCGCCAACGGCGTCGATATCCCGCCCGGCGAGCTGCGGCGGCAACTGGCCAGGGCGAACATCATCCCGATCGTGCTCGGAGGCAACAGCCAAGTGCTGGATATGGGGCGCAAGATGCGCTATCACAAGGGTGCGATCCGCGAAGCCATCATGGCCCGGGACCGAGGCTGCATCGTGCCTGACTGCACCGCGCCCCCGGACCAGGTCGAAACCGACCACTACCTGAAACCCTGGTCTGACGGCGGGGAAACCAGCGTCTGGTCAGGGGCCGGACTGTGCACGGGCGATCACCACAAGCGCCACGCCGGGCAGATCACGGTGATCGATGTCGACGGGCTGCCGCACGTGCTCATGCCGGAGCATGTCGATCCGGAACGAATTCCGCGCCGCAATACCTATTGGGGTGCCCGGCAGGCAGGCGAATCCCCCACCCGCCACGCACCTGCCGCACCGGACCCCGAGCCGCCGGGCAAGGAAGAAACCCCTGATGCAGGGCGGGAAACCTGAGCGGCCCAAGGTGTTGACAGGGCCGTCTTAAACGGGCGGCGCCCGAACCACGCCAATGGGCGGTTCGGGCGCTGCCGGTGTCCGGAACGGTTCCGGCCAAGCCGCAGTCGGGCTCAGGCCTTGGTATCCTCGTCGACCCAGTCGAAGGTGCGCGTGACAGCCTTCTTCCACAGGCGCAGGCTGCGCTCGCGCGATGCCTCATCCATGGTCGGCTCCCAACGCTTGTCCTCGGCCCAGTTCTGCTCCAGCTCGCCAAGGTCCTTCCAGAAGCCAACGGCGAGGCCAGCGGCGTAAGCCGCACCCAGCGCGGTGGTCTCGGTGACCTGCGGGCGAACCACTGGCACGCCGAGGATGTCGGCCTGGAACTGCATCAGGGCTTCGTTGGCCACCATGCCGCCGTCGACCTTCAGTTCGGTCAACGGAACCTCAGCGTCGGCGTTGACCGCATCCAGTACTTCTCGCGTCTGGAATGCGGTGGACTCGAGCGCCGCACGGGCAATGTGGTTCTTGTTCGCATAGCGGGTCAGGCCGACGATCGCGCCCCGGGCATCCGAACGCCAATAGGGAGCGAACAAGCCGGAGAAAGCCGGAACGATATATACGCCGCCGTTATCCTCAACCTGGGCCGCCAGCTGTTCGACCTCCGGGGCTGTGGCGATCATGCCGATGTTGTCGCGCAGCCACTGGATCAGGGAACCGGCAACGGCGATGGAACCTTCCAGGGCATACACCGGTGCGCTCTCGCCCAGCTTGTACGCCATCGTGGTCAGCAGGCCATTGGACGAATTCACGATCTCCGTGCCGGTGTTGAAGATCAGGAAGCAGCCGGTGCCATAGGTATTCTTCGCGGTGCCCGCGGTGAATGCGGCCTGGCCGAAGGTTGCAGCCTGCTGGTCGCCCAGGATACCGGCAACCGGCACCTCGCGCAGCAACTGGTTCGTGTGCACCGTGCCGTACACCTCCGAAGACGAACGGATCTCCGGCATCATGGACAGCGGCACGCCGAAATCGGCCAGGATCTTCTCGTCCCATTGGAGGGTCTTCAGGTCCATGAACAGCGTGCGCGACGCGTTGGTCACGTCGGTAACGTGCACACCGCCGTCCACGCCGCCGGTCAGGTTCCACAGCACCCAGCTGTCGGTGGTGCCGAACAGCAGGTCTCCTGCTTCTGCACGTTCCCTCGCGCCTTCGACATTGTCCAGGATCCACTTGATCTTGGTGCCCGAGAAGTAGGTTGCCAGCGGCAAGCCGACGGTCTGCTTGTAGCGTTCCAGGCCGCCATCACCCGCCAGCTCGTCGACGATGTCCTGGGTACGGGTGTCCTGCCAGACAATCGCGTTGTAAACGGCTTCGCCGGTGTTCTTGTCCCACACCACCGTGGTTTCGCGCTGGTTGGTGATGCCGACGACCTCGATGTCGTGACGGGTCAGGTTGGCCTTGGACAAGGCCTGGCCGATCACTTCGCGCACATTGGTCCAGATTTCGGCTGGATCATGTTCGACCCATCCGGCGGCCGGGAAGATCTGCTCGTGCTCCTTCTGGCCTACCGAGTGCACCTCTCCGGCATGGTTGAAGACGATTGCACGGGAACTGGTGGTGCCTTGGTCAATGGCGATGACGAATTTTTCACTCATGATTCACTGCTCTCTTTCTAGAACATTGGCGCGGCGGCAAGTCCGCCAAGGATACCGCCGATAGCTGGACCGACCAACGGAACCCACGAATAGGACCAGTCGGAAGAGCCCTTGCCCTTGATCGGCAGGATGGCGTGGGCGACGCGTGGACCCAGGTCGCGGAACGGGTTGATGGCGTAGCCGGTGGCACCGCCCAGGGACAGGCCGATGGCGACAACCAGCAGGGCCACGGCCAACGGGCCGAGCTCATGCGGGGTGTGGCCCAACCCGGCGATCACGAACACCAGGACAAAGGTGCCGAAGATCTCCGTGACCAGGTTCCAGCCATAGGAGCGGATGGCCGGTCCGGTGGAGAAGACACCCAGCTGCTGGCCCGCGTTCTGCGGATCGTCCAGATGCTTCTTGTAGGCAAGCCAGGTTCCCACGGCACCGAGGAAGGCGCCAATGAACTGCGCCAGGAAATACAGCATCGTGTTGGCGAAGGTCTTGGCGACCCCTGGGGCGTATTCGGCGGCATCCGGGTTGACCAGCAGGCCGAGGGTGACTGCCGGGTTCAGGTGGGCTCCGGAAATTCCGGCGATCCAGACGCCGCAGTAGACGGCAAAGCCCCAGCCGAAGCTGATGGCTACCCAGCCCGCTGCGCTGCCGAGGGTGCCTTTCAGGGCGACGTTGGCGCAGACGCCGCCGCCCATGAGCAGGAGTATGAAAGTGCCGGCTAATTCGGCGAGAAACACGTGAGTGGACAACGTTGACCTCTTAGTGGTTTCGATTGCCGGCGGCGACTTGCCGCCGGCCAAGATGCAGCTTAGACCAGGGTGACACCGTGGGCTTCTGCGAGGACCGAGAGCGAATGGTCGATCTCGGCTTGGATCTGGGACTTATCCCATTCCATCGGGTTAGCGAGGCAATTAGCTGCCTCGATCACCAAATTCTTCGTGACCAGGCCGCGGAAGGCCAGGTTGGTGCGTCGGATGAAGACGTCGATCAGGCGACCCACCTGCTCATGCTTGGCCATGTAGGCCAGTTCCTGGCAGGACAGCTCGTTGGTGTGCTCGAGCATGGTTTCGCTGCTCCCGAGCGCTTCGAGCACTGCATCTGCGCCGGTGCCGTAGCGCTCCAGGAGCACACGCAGGCGCTCGCGTCCGGCCAGGTGCTCGCGGGCCGCAAACCAGGCGGCCAGCTCGCCCTCATTCTTCGGGAAGTTCTTGCCTCCGCCGATGGCTACGCCCACGGTGCTCGCGGTCTCGCGCTCACCCAGGAATTCAAGCGCTTTGCCGCCCAAGTTCTCGCTCAGCGCCCGGAAGGTGGTCCATTTGCCGCCGATAAGCGAGAGCATCGTGGTCTTGTCGGTCAGGCGGGTTTCCTTGACCTGGTAGTCGCGGGAGACGAAGCCCGGTGCGGTGTCATCGTGATTCGGCAGCGGTCGGACGCCGGAGAACTTGTAGACGATCTGTTCTTCGCTCACGCGGATGCCCGGGAAGACATGGTGCACCAGCTCGAAGAAGTAGTCGACTTCCTCATCGGTGCAAACCGCTGGCTCGTTCATGTCGTGCTCGAGATCGGTGGTGCCTACCAGCACCCGGCCGAGCATAGGGTAGATCAATACGATGCGGCCGTCTTCGTGCTCGAAGAAGATTTCACGCCCGCCGGTGGCGGCCAGCAGCTCTGGGTGGTCGAGCACGATGTGCGAGCCCTTGGTGCCGCCGGTCCACTTGGTTTCGCGGCCCAGATCTTTATTGGTCATATCCACCCACGCGCCGGTGGCGTTGATGATGACCTCGGCCTCGAAGTCGAAGCTTTCGCCGGTGAGCACATCGCGCAGCTTCGCGGTGCCGCCGTCGACGCCTGTCAGTTCGACGTAGTTGCTGGCGCGGGCAGCGCTGTTGGCGCTCAGGCCTTCCTGAAGCACGTCCAGGGTCAGGCGCTCCGGGTTGTGCACCGAAGCGTCGAAGTAGGTGGCGGTGTACTTCACGTCATCGCGCAGCGCGGGCAGGTCCTTGCGGGCAGCCTTGCCTGCCTTGAAGTTGTGCCATGGGGTGTTGCGTCCGCCGATGCCGGCGAACACGTCGTACATGATCAAGCCGGCTTTGATCAGCGCGGCGCCGCGCTCTGTGGGCTTGCCCGACTTGTGGGTCAAGAAGCGCATTGGCGCGCTGAGCATGCCGGAGAACGTGGAGAAAATGGGGATGGTGGTCTGCAGCGGCTTGACGTAGTGCGGCGCGATCTGGAGCAGCGAGTTGCGTTCCTGCACGGATTCGTGGACCAGGCGGAACTCGCCGTTCTCCAGGTAGCGGATTCCGCCGTGGATCATGTGGGAGCTGGCACCGGAGGCGCCCTGGCAGTAATCGCCGCGCTCGACCAGGGCGACATCGATCCCCTGCATGGCTAGGTAGCGGAAAGTGGCGACGCCGTTGATGCCGCCGCCAACAACCAGAACCTGCGCCTGCGAACGTTCACGCAGTTTGGCTAGCTGTTCCCGAATCACGATTTGTGCCCCTTGTGTAATAAATGGATGAGTCTGAAGCTAGTCTTGTTACAGAACGGCAAAGCGGTCAAACAAAATGCACAAACGTGCAGAAGTGGTCTAAATCATGATGAAATCCTCCCCCCGGGGCACCTACAAGCGGGCAACGAATGGCACATCCGTGCACAGCACTCCCAAGGCCAAGGACGCGCTGCGCGCCGCCCAGCTGTACTACCTGCAGGACATGAAGATGGAAGCGATCGCCAAAGAGCTGGGAACCTCGCGTTCGACGGTCTCCCGCTTGCTCTCCCACGCTAAGCGCACCGGCATGGTCTCGATCAGCATCTCGCCCAGCGCCAACATGTCGGCGCTGCTGGGCAACCAGCTCTCCGAGCACTACGGGATAAGCTTCAACGTCGTGCCCACCGACGGCAACATGGACGACTCCGAATTGCTTTCCCGCGTCGCTGCGCACGCCGCCTATCTGCTCGGCGGCATGGTCTCCTCCTCGATGACCGTGGGCGTCGCATGGGGGTCGACGATGCAGGCGGTGTCCATGGCCCTGGGCTCGCACCCCACCCATGACACGAAAATCGTGCAGCTCAATGGTGCGGCAAACCCGGTAACCAGCGGAGTGCGCTACGCCAGCGACATCCTCACGCGTTTCGGCCAGGCCTTCACCGCACGCACCGAGCAGTTCCCGGTCCCGGCCTTCTTCGACCGGGCATCCACCCGCGAAGCCATGTGGCAGGAGACGTCGATCCAACGGGTGCTGCAGGTGCAGAAGGAGATGAACCTCGCGGTGTTCTCGCTGGGCTCGGCCGGTTCCGCTGTCGTCTCGCAGGTGTACCGCGGCGGCTACTTGACCAAAGACGAAGCCCAGGAACTGAACGAGATCGGTGTGGTCGGCGACGTGGCCACGGTGTTCTTCGACAAGAACGGCACCAGCTCGAATATTTCGCTCAATGCCCGTTCCACCGGGCCAGCCCTCGATGCACTGCGCAAGGTGCCGACACGGTTCTGCGTGGTTGCAGGGCGCGGCAAGCTGCAGGCGGTGCGCGGTGCGCTTAAAGGCGGGCTGATCACCGATCTGGTGATCGACGAGGGCACGGCCCTGGCGCTGCTGGACGGGTAGGGTTAAAGCCATGGCCCCCCGACAGCAGCTAGCGACCACCCACCATTTCAACGGCGCCGAAATCCGCGTCTACACCCACCCGGCCCAGAAGCCCTCGCGCGGCGTGATCTACGCGGTGCACGGATTCCGCGGCGACCACCACGGGCTGGCGCGCATCGTCTCGCATCTGCCGCACTACACGGTGGTCGTCCCCGACCTGCCGGGTTTCGGCTCCTCGACGTCGATGCTGGATCTGGACCACGATGTCGACGGGTATGCGGCGGTGCTCAACCAGCTGGCCGAAGAACTGCAGCTGGGTCCTTCGGTGCACCTGCTGGGGCATTCCTTCGGATCGATCGTGGCCGCCAAGCTGGCCACCGTGCGCAGCTTCGCCTCGTTGCTCTTGCTGAATCCGATCTCGGAGCTTGCCTTGGAATCCGACCAGGCGCTGCTGTCCAAGCTGGCCAGCGGCTACTACGAGGCATGCGCCAGGATTCCGGCGGGCATCGGCGAAGCGCTGCTGCGATCCAGGCTGTTCAGCGATGCGATGAGCCTGGTGATGACCAAGAGCAAGGACCCGGACATCCGGGCCTACGTGCGCGAGCAGCACCGCGCCTATTTCGGCGGCTTCCATTCGCGCGCGACCCTGGCCCAGTCCTACCGCGCGTCGATCAGCTCGACCGTCGGGGACTACTCCCCTGCCCTGGGACTGCCCACGCTACTGGTCGCCGGCAGGGAAGACGAATTGGGCACCCCGCAGACGCAGGAAACGCTGCGGGCAAGCTTCGCCGACGCGCAGCTGGTGATGCTCGAGAACGTCGGGCACCTGATCCACTATGAAAAGGCCCCGGAAACCGCGAAGGCCATCGACCGCTTCCTGCAGCAGCTGGCAGCTGGCCGACACTAGCGCCGCGGCACGTTCCTAGAGCGCGTCGTCCGGATCGATGGCGATCGCCACGACCGGGTCCTTGGCCGCGGACATGGTTGCGCGCAGGTGGCGCAGCGCCGTGGTCACCGCGGTTCCGTCGGCGTAGGAGAAGAAGAGCACGTAGCGGTGCTGGGCCGGCGGCCCGTCAATCACCGTCGGACCATGGATCTGCACGCGCGCACGGGTCTCGGGATCCAGGTTGGCGACCAGCCGTTCGGCTCCCAGACCCGAAATGACCGCGCTGCGCACCGCCGGAGGCAGCCCCACCTCGCGGCGCTCGGCCAATTCGCGTTCGGCAAAGCTCGCCGGGTCGTAGCGCACCAGCGCGGCCCCGGCAGGGCTCGGATTGCCGGTCAGCACCACGACTCCGTCAGCCCGCGCCATGGAGGCGGCGGTGAACCATCGGGCGATGACTTCCTCGGCGTTGCGCAGCGAATCGTGGGCCATCATCCTGTCGGCATCGAGCAGCAGCACCGCGGCGTACCCGGATTCGGCAAACGGTTCGACCCCAGGGGTTGCGACGACCAGCGCCGGCTTGTCGCCGATCCTGTCCACCGGCTTTGCTCCGGTGGAAGAAATAACGCTGACCTTGGGAAAGGCCAGGCCGAGTTCTTCGGCGGTGCGGTCGGCGCCGATGCTGGCGGCCCGGATCCGCGGCGAGGCGCAGTGCGCGCAGCGGTAGTCGTGGTACTGCTCGCCGCACCAGCGGCAGGCCACATGCGAGCCCTTGCCGGCAATGTGCAGCGGGCCCTGGCAGGCGGGGCAGCGCGCAGCGGTCCGGCAATCCTGGCAGGCCAGGGCAGGCATGAACCCGGTGCGCGCCACCTGCACCAGCACCGGACCGGTTTCCAGCGCCTTGGTGGCTTCGCGCCAAGCCAGCGACGGGATGCGGGCCCTAGCCAGCACCGGGTCGCGCTCCAGCTCGAAATCATTGGTGGTGGCCACGACGCGGGCCGTGTGCGCACGCAGCAGCTCGCGCGGCACCTTCAGCTCGATGGCCCAGCCGGTGTCCACCAGGCGCTGGGCTTCGACCGAGCGCGATGGCGCGGCGATCAGCAGGGAGATGCCTGCCTGCGCGCTGCGCAGCAAGGCCACTTCGCGGCTGTGCTGGTAGGGCGCGCGCTGTTCGCGGTGCGAGTGGTCCGCGTCCTGCCACACGATCATCAGTTCCAGCCCCGGAACGTGGCACAGCGCCGCCGAGCGGGTGCCGATGACGATCTGCACGTGCCCGCCGATGGCGCGCAGGAAGTTGCGGTAGCGCGGTGTCGGCCCGTCGTCGGCCTGCAGCCGGGCATAAGATTCGGCCCCGAAGTGCTCGTCGAGGTAGCCGCCCAGCAGGCGCAGGTCGCGGGCATCGGGCACGATCAGCAGCACCCGCTGGCCGCGCTCGATCACCGGACGGGCGGCATCCATCAGGAAGCCGGGCCAGGCACCGTGGAAATTCGGCACCCAGGTGGCCACTGCCCGCAGGGTTTCGCCACTGCCCCAGGCCGCCAGTGCCCGCTCCCCGTGCTCGTAGTGGAGCAGCTGGTTCGGCGCCTCGGGCAGCTTTGGGGCGACGGTGGCCAGTTCCTCATTTTCGACCTTGGCGGCGCGGGCGGGAACGGCCAGGCGCACCACATCCCACAGGGTGCCGGCGTAGCGGGTGGCGACCTCCTGCGCGGCGTCCACGATCGCCGGGTACAGCGCCACCTGGGAGCTGACCAGCTTGGCCAGCGGCCTCAGCTTCATTTCCGGGGCGTAGTCCTCAAGCACGGCAACGATGAACCCGGAGAGCAGCTGCGGGCCGAAGTGCACCTTCACGCGGACTCCGGCCACCGCATCCTCCGCCATCGAGGGCGGGATCTCGTAGTCGAAGAAGCGGTCCAGGTGCGGGACCGAAGAATCAATCAGCACCCGGGCAACCCGCTTGATGCGGGCCGGCTCGGGTGCTGAGATCAGGGCGTCTTGCTGCACGGTGGCTAGGCGTTGAACCAGCTGCGCAGGGCGTCGACGCGGTCCAGCTTCTCCCAGGTGAAGTCGTTGTCCTCGCGGCCGAAATGGCCGTGGGCAGCGGTCTTGCGGTAGATCGGGCGCTTGAGGTCCAGGTCCTCGATGATGCCCAGCGGACGCAGGTCGAACACCTCGTTGATGGCCTTGGTGATCTTCGCCGGGTCAACGGTCTCGGTGCCGAAGGTCTCCACGTACAGGCCCACCGGACGGGCCACGCCGATCGCGTAGGCCACCTGGACCTCGGCGCGGCGGGCCAGGCCGGCGGCGACCACATTCTTGGCCACCCAGCGCATGGCGTAGGCTGCGGAGCGGTCGACCTTCGATGGATCCTTGCCGGAGAACGCGCCGCCGCCGTGGCGGGCGAAGCCGCCGTAGGTATCGACGATGATCTTGCGTCCGGTCAACCCGGCATCGCCGACGGGGCCGCCGATGATGAACGGGCCCGAAGGATTCAGGATGATCTTCGTGTTCGAGGTATCCAGGCCCGAACGCTCCAGGATCGGGGTGACGACCTCTTCGTGCAGGTCGGCCTTCAGCGTGGCCAGCTCGTATTCGGCGGCGTGCTGGCTGGAAACGACCACGGTGTCCACGGAGACCGGCTTGTCGCCGTCGTAGCCGATGGTGACCTGGGTCTTGCCGTCCGGGCGCAGCAGCGGCATGCGGCCGTTCTTGCGGACCTGGGTCAGCCGTTCGGACAGGCGGTGCGCCAGGAAGATCGAGGTAGGCATCAGCGAATCGGTTTCATCCGAGGCGTAGCCGAACATCAGGCCTTGGTCGCCGGCGCCCTGCATGTCGCGCGGGTCCTTGGCGGTGCCTTCGCGGGACTCCAGCGAGTTGAAGACGCCGTCGTGGATTTCCTGGGACTGCTGGCCGATGGACACGGACACGCCGCAGCGCGCCCCGTCGAAGCCGTTGGCCGAGGAGTCGTAGCCGATGTCCAAAATGGTCTTGCGGACGATCTCAGGGATCTCCACATAGCCGTTGGTGGTCACCTCGCCGGCCACGTGCACCAGGCCGGTGGTGGTCAGCGTCTCGACGGCGACCTTCGAGTCCGGATCCTGGGCCAGCATGGCGTCGAGGATCGCGTCCGAGATCTGGTCGCAGATCTTGTCGGGGTGGCCCTCGGTCACGGATTCCGAGGTGAAAAGACGAAGTTCAGGGGTTGTTGAAGTCACCGTATAACTCTATCTGGTCTCTGGGACCGGTAAGCAGAACTAGGACATTTCGTGAACAAGCACCACATGGCGCGGCTCACTTTGTTACAGCTGCATGACTTTTTGTGGCATTCGAAATCTGCTCGATGACCACGCGGGCCACCTCCAGCTTGCTGCCCGAGGCTTGCACCGCTTCGGCGTGATCGGCGAAGAGGACGTGGATGCTGTTGGTTTCCTGCCCGAAGGTCAGCGTCGCGCCCACCTCATTGACCACGAGCATTTCGCAGCCCTTGCGCTCCAGCTTGGCCTGCCCGTACTCGAGCACGCTGCCCTGCTCGTCGCCGGTCTCGGCGGCAAAGCCGACGATGAACTCCGGCAGGTCCGGGTTCTGGCTGCGGGCGGAAACCAGTTCGGCGAGGATATCCGGGTTGCGCACCAACTCGATGACCGGTGCCGAATGCTCGTCGCGCTTCTTGATCTTCGAGTTCTCGATGCGTGCCGGACGGAAATCGGCGACCGCCGCGTTCATGATCAGCACGTCCTGGCCCGGAGCGTTCTCGAAGACCGCCTCGCGCAGCTCCAGCGCGCTTGAAGCGTGCACCAGCTTCACGCCATGCGGCGCGGGAACTTCCAGATGGGTGGCGATCAGCGTGACCTCGGCCCCGGCATCACGGGCGGCCTGCGCCAGCGCGACACCCTGGCGGCCCGAGGAGCGGTTGCCCAAGAAGCGCACCGGGTCCAGCGGTTCGCGGGTGCCCCCGGCGGTGATCAGGACCTTGGAACCAGCGAGCACCGGCTCGGAGAGCAGGTCCTGGACTGCCGCGAAGATCTCATCTGGTTCCGGAAGCCGGCCCGGTCCCGAATCCTTTCCGGTAAGCCGCCCCGAGGCAGGTTCGATCACCCGCACGCCGCGATCGCGCAGGGTCTGCACGTTCGCGACGGTGGCCGGGTGCTGCCACATTTCGGTGTGCATGGCCGGGGCCATCACAACCGGAGCCCGGGTGGCCAGCAAGGTGCCGGTGAGCAGGTCGTCGGCCAGCCCTGCGGCGGCCTTGGCCAGCACATCGGCGGTAGCCGGAACAATCAATACCAGATCGGCCTGCTGGCCAAGGCGCACGTGGTTGACGGTATCGACCGCTTCGAACACATTCGAGGTCACCGGATTTCCGGACAGGGCCTCCCAGGTGGCATTGCCCACGAAGTTCGCGACGTTCTGGGTGGGGATCACATCGACATGGTGGCCGGCTTCGCGCAGCAAGCGCAGCAGGAGCACGGACTTGTAGGCGGCGATGCCAGCCGAGACGCCTAGGACAATTCGCTTCACGAAGTACTTCCTCGAGGATTCGGTGCGGTGATGAGGTGGGTGGAAAAGGAGCTTAACGAAAAAGAAGGCGCCCGCTGCGGGGCGCCGACTTTTCGATTAGTCCTCGATGGCCTCGGCCGGAGTGACCTTCAGCAGGCTGTCATCCAGCTCGCGCAAGGCGATGGTCAGGGGCTTCTCGTTCAGCTTAGTTTCCACCAGCGGGCCGACGTACTCGAACAGGCCTTCGTTGAGCTGCGCGTAGTAGGCGTTGATCTGGCGTGCGCGCTTGGCCGAGTTCAGCACGATGGCGTACTTCGAGTCGTTGGTCTCAAGCAACGAGTCGATCGATGGGTTGATGATTCCCTCTGGGTTGGACACAGGACTCCCTATTTGTCGTTCTTTAGCCCCATGAGGGCTACAAGCTCTTCGGCGGCACGTGCGACATCGTCGTTGACGATGGTCACGTCGAATTCTGATTCCGCTGCAAGTTCTAGTTTAGCGGTTTCCAGGCGGCGCTGCTGTTCCTCGGCGGTTTCAGTGCCGCGTCCCACAAGCCGGCGCACCAATTCGTCCCACGATGGCGGGGCGAGAAAGACGAATTTTGCCTCGGGCATCGACTCCTTGACCTGGCGCGCACCCTGCAGATCGATTTCCAGCAGGACCTTCTTGCCCTGTGCCACTGCATTTTCAACCGTGGAGCGAATCGTGCCGTAGCTGTTCTGGCCATGGACGACAGCCCATTCCAGCATCTGGCCTTCCTCAACCAGGGTTTGGAAGCGCTCGGGGCCCACGAAGAAGTAGTGGACTCCATCCTGCTCCCCCGGCCGGGCGTTGCGGGTCGTTGCCGACACCGAGAGCCAGACATCTGGATAGTTATCGCGGATGTAGGTAGAGACGGTGCCCTTGCCTACTGCCGTGGGGCCGGCTAGAACAGTTACCGACGCTGCGGTCATTGACTACACTTTCGTTTTTGGCGGGCTTTGCTTGAAGTGCTCGGTGATTGCGGTGCGCTGCTTGCGTCCCAGTCCGCGCAGACGGCGTGATGGGGAAATGCCAAGTCGCTCCAGCAAGTTTGCCGCACGTACTTCACCTACGCCCGGTACCGATTCCAGAAGGTCCATGACACGCATGCGTCCCACGGCTTCATCTTCGTATACCAAGTCTAGTACCTCGGTGATGGAAATTTTTCCGGCACTGAACTCCGCCTTGATTTCTGCACGACGAGTGCGTGCGGCGAGTGCCTTGGCGCGGGCCCGGATACGATCTTCGTCAGAGAGTTCTCGCAGTACCATCGTTCAGCCATCCTTCAGTTGTAGTGGACTAAGGCTTATGTTGAGAAACATAGCGAGGTAACGCTGCTTTTGCAAGACTAAACGCGTTGTGGCTACTAGAAACTCTAATAGCCACAACGCGCCTATGCCACTTATTCGAATTTTTTGCTAGCTAGCTGCCAGCAATTCGTCCCGGACCCTCAGGGCCTTGTCGCGGAGCGCGGTCTTGTCCGGCCCCGCTTTGAGGATGTCCCGGCTGCTCGTGCCCAGCACTTGGCCGTAGCTGGAGGCGAATGACTTGGCAATATCAGCTGCCGTGGCGCCTTGCGCGCCAAGTCCCGGTGTGAGCAGCGGAGCCTTGGAGGTCGCTAGATCGATTCCGAGCTTGGCCGGCGCATCGCCGATGGTGGCGCCGACGACCAAACCGACATGACCTAAATCTTCTGCACCTGAATTTTCCGCAGTGACTTGGTCAATAATCGTTTTAGCAACAGAGTTTTCACCGCCGACATGCTGCACCGACGGCCCCTCCGGGTTGGAAGTCAGTCCGAGAACGAACACTCCCCGGCCGGTGGCAGCAGCCAAATCCAGTGCCGGGCGCAGCGACTCGTAGCCCAGGTATGGGCTTAAGGTCACCGCGTCTGAGGCCAGCGGGGAAGCGTCATCGAGCCATGCGGTCGCGTACGCGGCCATGGTCGAACCGATATCCCCGCGCTTGGCGTCGGCCAACGTGAGCAGCCCGGCGGCCTTCGCGGCGCTCAAGGTGTCCTCCAGCGCGGCAAATCCCTTGGACCCGAAGCGCTCGTACAGGGCGACCTGGGGCTTGAGGATTGCCGCCGCACCGGCCATCGCTTCCACGACTGCCAGTGAGAAAGATCGCACGCCATCGGCGGTATTCTCCAGCCCCCAGGCTTCCAGCAGCGCCGGGTGCGGATCAATCCCCACGCACAGCGGGCCGGAAGCCTGCATGGCCGAACGAAGCCGCTGGCCGAATGGAATCGGCTCAGGCATTGCGTGCCGCGTTCAGGTTGGCGTCGTGCACCTGCAAGCTGGTGACATCCCACTCGTACTCGCGCAGGGCATCGATTGCCTGGACGGAGGCGTTGAATTCCGCAACGGTGGTGATCACCGGGGTGCCGACCGAGGTCGCGGCGGCGCGGATCTCGTAGCCGTCGCCACGCGCATCCGAACCCGACGGGGTGTTCAGGATCAGGCCGATCTGGCCGGCCACGATCAGGTCGACGATGGACTCCCCGCCTTCGTGCAGCTTGCCCACCACCTGGGTCGGGATGCCGTTGCGGCGCAGCACCTCGGCGGTGCCGCCGGTGGAGATGATCTCGAAGCCGTTGTCGGACAGGTGCTTGACCGGCATCACGATCGAGCGCTTGTCGCGGTTGGTGACCGAGACGAAGACCTTGCCGGCGGTGGGCAGCGGGTTGTTCGCCGCGGCTTGCGACTTGGCGAAGGCGGTGTCGAAGTACTTGTCGAAGCCCATGACCTCGCCGGTGGAGCGCATTTCAGGGCCGAGCAGCGAGTCGACGACCTTGCCTTCCGGGGTGCGGAAGCGGGCGAACGGCATGACCGCTTCCTTCACGGCGATGGCCGCGGCTTCCGGCAGGTGCGCGCCGTCGCCGGTGGCCGGCAGGTAGCTGCCGCGCAGCTCGGCCAGGGTCTTGCCGACGCCGATCAGCGCGGCGACCTTGGACAGCTGCACGCCGGTGGCCTTCGAGGTGAACGGCACGGTGCGCGAAGCACGCGGGTTCGCCTCGATCACGTACAGGATGTCGCTGGCCAGCGCGAACTGGATGTTGATCAGGCCGCGCACGCCCACGCCTTCGGCGATCGCCCGGGTGGCCTGCTTCACGCGCTCGCGCACGTCAGGGCCCAGGGTGATCGGAGGCAGGGTGCAGGCCGAGTCGCCCGAGTGGATGCCGGCTTCCTCGATGTGCTCCATGATGCCGCCGACGTACAGGTCGGTGCCGTCGAACAGGGCGTCGACGTCGATCTCGATCGCGTCTTCCAGGAAGCGGTCGACCAGGACCGGGTGGTCCACGGTGATCTCGGTGGCGTTGGTGATGTAGCGCTCGAGGTTGGCCTCGTCGTACACGATCTCCATGCCGCGGCCGCCCAGCACGTAGGACGGGCGGACCAGCACCGGGTAGCCGATGGAGTCGGCGATGGCCTTGGCCTCGGCGAAGGACACGGCGGTGCCGTTCTTCGGCGCGACGAGCCCGGCGTTGTCCAGCACCTGCTGGAAGGCGCCGCGGTGCTCGGCCAGGTCGATGGCTTCCGGCGAGGTGCCCAGGATCGGCACGCCGGCGGCCTTCAGCTCGGCGGCGAGCTTCAGCGGGGTCTGGCCGCCGAGCTGGACGAATACGCCCAGCACGCCGCCGGTTTCCTCTTCGGCGTGGATGACCTCGAGCACGTCTTCCAGGGTCAGCGGCTCGAAGTAGAGGCGGTCGGAGATGTCGTAGTCGGTGGAGACGGTCTCCGGGTTGCAGTTGACCATCACGGTCTCGTAGCCCTCGGCGCGCAGCGCCATCACCGCGTGCACGCAGGAGTAGTCGAACTCGATGCCCTGGCCGATGCGGTTCGGACCCGAGCCGAGGATGATGACCGACTTCTTCTCGTGGGCCGCCACCTCGGTCTCCTCGTCGTACGAGGAGTACATGTACGGGGTGAAGGCCTCGAACTCGGCGGCGCAGGTGTCAACGGTCTTGTAGACCGGGCGCACGCCCAGCGCGTGGCGGATGCCGCGGATCACCGACTCGGACTTGCCGGTGAGCTGGGCCAGCTGCGCATCGGAGAAGCCGTGGCGCTTGGCTTCGCGCAGCACGTGCTCGGGCAGGTGCTTGTTCGCGGCCACCAGCTGCGCGACCTCGTTGATCAGCTGCAGCTGGTCCAGGTACCAGGGGTCGATCGCGGTGGTCTCGAACAGCTTCTCGATGGACACGCCGGAGAACAGCAGGCGCTGGACCAGCGAGAGGCGTTCGGTCGAGCCCTTCACGATCGAGGCCAGCACTGCTTCGTGCTCGGCTTCCGGGATCGGCTCGAAGGACAGCTCGGAGCCCTTCTGCTCCAGGGAGCGCAGCGCCTTCTGCAGGGCTTCGGTGAAATTGCGGCCCAGGGCCATCGCTTCGCCGACCGACTTCATGGTGGTGGTCAGGGTCTTGTCCGCGGCCGGGAACTTCTCGAAGGCGAAGCGCGGGACCTTCACGACCACGTAGTCCAGGGCCGGCTCGAAGGAAGCCGGGGTCTTCTGGGTGATGTCGTTCGGGATCTCATCCAGGGTGTAGCCCACGGCCAGCTTGGTGGCGATCTTCGCGATCGCGAAGCCGGTGGCCTTGGAAGCCAGCGCGGAGGAACGCGAAACGCGCGGGTTCATCTCGATGACCACGACGCGGCCGGTGGCCGGGTCGATGGCGAACTGGATGTTGCAGCCGCCGGTGTCCACGCCGACTTCGCGGATGACCGCGATGGAGATGTCGCGCAGCTTCTGGTATTCGCGGTCGGTCAGGGTCATCGCCGGGGCGACGGTGATCGAGTCGCCGGTGTGCACGCCGACCGGGTCGAAGTTCTCGATGGAGCACACGACCACGACGTTGTCGTTCTTGTCGCGCATCATCTCCAGCTCGTACTCCTTCCAGCCCAGGATCGACTCCTCCAGGAGCACCTCGGTGGTTGGCGAGTACTGCAGGCCGGCGCCGGCGATGCGGCGCAGGTCCTCCGGGTTGTAGGCCATGCCCGAGCCCAGGCCGCCCATGGTGAACGACGGGCGCACGACCACCGGGTAGTTCAGCTCCTCGACGGCGGCGAAGGCCTCGTCCAGGGTGTGCACGATGACCGAGCGGGCCGATTCGGCGCCGCAGCGCTCGACGACGCCCTTGAACTTCTCGCGGTCCTCGCCCAGCTCGATGGCTTCGATGTTCGCGCCGATCAGCTCGACGTCGTACTTCTGGAGGGCGCCGGACTTGTCCAGCGCGATCGCGGTGTTCAGCGCGGTCTGCCCGCCCAGGGTCGGCAGGATCGCATCCGGGCGTTCCTTGGCAATGATCTTCTCGACGACCTCGGGGGTGATCGGCTCGACGTAGGTGGCGTCGGCGAATTCCGGGTCGGTCATGATGGTGGCCGGGTTGGAGTTGACCAGGATGACCCGCAGGCCCTCCTCCTTCAGCACGCGCAGGGCCTGGGTGCCGGAGTAGTCGAACTCGGCGGCCTGGCCGATGACGATCGGACCCGAACCGATGACGAGAACTGATTTCAGATCGGTGCGCTTAGGCATTACTTGCTGTCCTTTTCTGCGGCGGAATCCAACGCGGTCATGAAGCGGTCAAAGAGGTAGGCGGCATCGTGGGGGCCGGATGCGGCCTCTGGGTGGTACTGCACGGAGAAGGCCGGGATGTCCAGGCAGGACAGGCCCTCGACCACGTGGTCGTTCAGCGAGTAGTGCGAGACCTCGACCTTGCCGAAGCGCTCGACCGGCGCGGTGACGGTGCCTTCGATCGGCGCGTCGACGGCGAAGCCGTGGTTCTGGCTGGTGATTTCCACGCGGCCGGTGGCCTTGTCCATCACCGGCTGGTTGATGCCGCGGTGGCCGAAGCGCAGCTTGTAGGTGTCGAAGCCCAGCGCGCGGCCCAGGATCTGGTTGCCGAAGCAGATGCCGAAGTACGGCATGCCGGCATCGAGCACCGAGCGCACCAGTTCCACCTGCGCGGTGGCGGTGGCGGGGTCGCCCGGGCCGTTGGAGAAGAAGACGCCTTCGGCGCCGGTGGCCTTGATGTCCTCAAGGGTGGCGTTGTACGGCAGCACGTGCACGCGCAGGCCGCGCTCGGCCAGGCGGTGCGGGGTCATCGACTTCATGCCCAGGTCGATGGCGGCGACGGTGCGCTTGGGCTCGCCGGTGTAGCCGTGGTCGGCCGGCTCGACGATGTAGGCGGTGTCAACCGAGACCTCGGCGGAGATGTTGCGCCCGGCCATCGACGGCTGCGCCTTGACCAGTTCCACCAGTTCGGCGTCGGACTTCGCGGCGTCATCGCCGGAGAAAATGCCGGACTTCATGGCGCCGGCGTCGCGCAGGTGCCGGGTCAGCGCGCGGGTGTCCACGCCCTGGATGCCGACGATGCCGTACTCGACCAGGTCCTCGTCCAGGGTGCGCTCGCTGCGCCAGTTGCTTGGACGGCGGGCGGCGTCGCGGACCACGTAGCCGGCGGCCCACATGCGGGTGGATTCCGGATCCTCGGAGTTCACGCCGGTGTTGCCGATGTGCGGGAAGGTCTGCACGATGATCTGGTGCGCGTAGGACGGGTCAGTCAGGGTTTCCTGGTAGCCGGTCATGCCGGTGGTGAAGACTGCTTCACCCAGGGTGGTGCCCACGGCGCCATAGCTGCGTCCGCGGAAGATGCGGCCATCTTCGAGTACCAACACGGCTGGTAGGTTGCTCAGGGAATTCACTTATTTGTCTCCTGCTCGGCTTACGTCGTCGTGCGACGCCAGCAACTGATAAATCTTGGGGGTGTCCTCGTGGTAGCGGGGACGGAATCCGGTGTCGAAGGTGAAGCCGTCCTTGTTCCAGGTGATGACGATCAGGCCGTTCTTCTCCACGACCTTGCCGATCATCCCGCTGCTGCGCTTGACCTGTTCGTAGCGCTCCCACGGGATGTGCACGTCGCGCGCTCCGGAACGGATCAGGTGCACGCCTTCGCTGCCCAGTTCCAAGGTGGCGTTGGTACGCACGCCGAGCTCATGCACGGCAATGCGGTCCAGCCAGTCGTCGAATTTCGTGGTGACCACGTACATGCCCTCGAAGCTGTGCTCCACCTGGTCGGCGAACTCCTCATACGGCTCGGGAATCGCCGATTGCCGGGCCTTGAGGTTGCGCCAGCCCAGCAGGATCAGCGTCACGGCAGCGACGACCGCGACGATCGTCCAGATGAGCGGCTGAAGTGCTCCCTCAGGCATTGATCGACCTCGGGGTTGCCAGCTGGCCATCGAGCACGGTGGCGTGCCCGTGGAAGAAGGTGGCGCGCACCGATCCGGGCAGCTCCATGCCGGCGAATGGCGAGTTGCGGCCCTTGGTGGCCATGGCTGCCGGGTCGACGATCCAGCGGGCTGCCGGATCCACCAGGGTGAGGTTGGCCGGCTCGCCCACCGCGATCGGGCGGCCCTGGTCGGCGACGCGGCCGATCTGCGCGGGCACCTCGGAGGTGATGCGCGCGACGTCAGCCCAGCCCATCAAGCCGGTGTCGACCAGCGTGTGCTGCACGATCGACAGCGCGGTCTCCAGCCCGGTCATGCCCATGGCCGCCGCGCCCCACTCGCAGTCCTTGGCTTCGGACGGGTGAGGGGCGTGGTCGGTGCCGATCACGTCGATGGTGCCGTCGGCGACGCCGGCGCGCAGCGCCATCACGTCTTCCTCGCGGCGCAGCGGCGGGTTGACCTTGAACACCGGGTCGTAGGTGCGGACTTTCTCGTCGGTGAGCAGCAGGTGGTGCGGGGTGACCTCCGCGGTGACCTGGATGCCGCGGGCCTTGGCCCAGCGGATGATCTCCACCGAGCCGGCAGTGGACACATGGCAGATGTGCAGCCGCGCGCCGACATGCTCGGCCAGCAGCACATCGCGGGCGATGATCGATTCCTCGGCGACCGCAGGCCAGCCGGGCATGCCCAGGATCGAGGAGACTTCGCCCTCGTTCATCTGGGCGCCTTCGGTCAGCCGCGGTTCCTGGGCGTGCTGGGCGATGACCCCGTCGAAGGCCTTCACGTATTCCAGGGCGCGGCGCATCAGCAGCGGGTCGAAGACGCAGATGCCGTCGTCGGAGAACATCTTCACCGCGGCACGGGAATCGGCCATCGCGCCGATTTCGCTCAGCTGCTTGCCGGCCAGGCCGACGGTGACCGCACCGACCGGGCGGACATCCACCCAGCCGGCCTTGCGGCCCAATTCGTAGACCTGCTCGACGACGCCGGCGGTGTCGGCCACCGGGGTGGAGTTGGCCATCGCGTGCACGGCGGTGTAGCCGCCGCGGGCGGCTGCCTGCGAACCGGTTTCCACGGTTTCGGCGTCTTCGCGGCCCGGTTCGCGCAGGTGGGTGTGGGTGTCGACCAGGCCCGGCAGCAGCACCAGGTCCGTCGCATCGATCACCTGCGCGTCGCCGGCGTCGGCGATGGTGCCCAGCTGGGCGATCTTGTCGTCGGCGATCAGCACGTCGGCAGGTTCGCCGCCGAGGATGGAGGCCTGCTTGATCAAGTAGTTCATGGTTTCTTCCTTCAGATCAGGTCGCCGGAGAGGAGCATGTAGAGGCTGGCCATGCGCACGGCCACGCCATTGGTGACCTGGTCGAGCACGGTGGAGCGCGGCGAGTCCGCGGCGGCCGAGGAGATCTCCAGGCCGCGGTTCATCGGACCCGGGTGCATGATCAGGGTTTCGGCGCCCGAAGCGTCCAATTCCGCCAGGCGCGCATCGTCCAGTCCCCAGTAGCGCGAGTATTCGCGGGGGTTCGGGAAGTAGGCGGCATTCATCCGCTCGCCCTGCACGCGCAGCATCATCAGCGCGTCGACGCCCTTGGCGATCACCTCGTCCAGGTCGTAGCTGATGGTGCACGGCCAGGATCCGGCGCCGACCGGCAGCAGGGTCGGAGGGGCGACCATCGTGACTTCGGCACCGAGGGTGTTCAGCAGCCACAGGTTGGAGCGGGCGACACGGCTGTGCAGGATGTCGCCGACGATCGCGACCTTCAGCCCGTCCAGGCCGCGGCCTGCCGGGCTGGTGCCCTCGCGCAGCGCCACCTGGCGGCGCAGGGTGAAGGCGTCGAGCAGCGCCTGGGTGGGGTGCTCATGCGTGCCGTCGCCGGCGTTGACGATCGGCAGCCCGATCCAGTCGGTGGCCGCCAGCCGGGCCGGGGCACCGGAATCCGGGTGGCGGATGACCACCGCGTCGGCGCCGATGGCCAGCAGGGTCTGCGCGGTGTCCTTCAGCGACTCGCCCTTGGATACGCTCGATCCCTTGGCCGAGAAGTTGATGACGTCGGCGCTCAGGCGCTTGGCGGCGGCCTCGAAGGAAATCCGGGTGCGGGTGGAGTCCTCGAAGAACAGATTCACCACGGTGCGTCCGCGCAGGGCCGGCAGCTTCTTGATCTGGCGGGTTCCCGATTCACGCATCTCTTCGGCGACATCCAGGATGGCGATGGCTTCGTCGCGGGTCAGATCCGCGGTGGAGAGCAGGTGCTTCATGCGGCGCCCTCGATCACTACTTCGTTGGTGCCATCGATTTCTGCCAGGTGCACGCGCACCTTTTCGCTCTTCGCGGTCGGCAGGTTCTTGCCCACATGATCGGCGCGGATCGGCAGTTCGCGATGCCCGCGGTCAACCAGCACGGCCAGGCGCACGATGCGCGGGCGTCCCCAGTCGGCCAGTGCGTCCAGGGCGGCGCGGATGGTGCGACCGGAATAGAGCACGTCGTCGACCAGGACGACAACCTTGCCCTCGATGCCGCCTGCTGGAAGGCGCGTCGGCGCCGGGGTGCGGGTGGTGGAGTGGCGCAGATCGTCGCGGTACATGGTGATGTCGAGCTGGCCGACCAGCGATGCCGGGTCGAGATTGCCGTCGGCGGTGGCTGCGATGCGGGTGGCCAGGCGCTGGGCCAGCGGGAATCCGCGGCTGGGAATGCCAAGGAGGACCAGGTCGTCGGTGCCCTTGTTGGCCTCGATGATTTCGTAGGCTACGCGAGTGAGTACACGTTCGATGTCGTCGCCGGTTAATACCGTGCGCGCGGCATCTGGCACTGGATTCTCATCCATGCTGTGCACCTCTCCCTTCTCCGCCTCACGGGACGGGATTTAAAGGAATATTGCTAACTCAAATTATCACGAGCGCGAGGCGATTCCCTAGCGGAAACCTATGCATGACACTGAATAGGGCGTGGGATCGGTCACAAGGATGCAGCTGGCGGTTCTCGCCGAGGGGCAGAATCACGCAGATCCCGTGAACCGACTCTGCCGCAGGTACGGCAGGTGTTGCGATCGACACACGCACTAAGCGGCCAGGACCGTTGGAAGTGTGCTGCGCCATTGGCCCACCCGTCCGTCGAAGCATTCGCGCAGCAGGTCTGCATGCCCGCTGTGCCTGGCGTACTCCTCGATGCGGTGGACCATCAGGTCGCGGATGACCACCTGCTCGCGTCCCGCGCGCTGGCCGAGGTCCTCGAAGCCGGCCAGCAGGCGGTCGGTGGCGTCTTGCTCTTCATGCAGGATGCGCAGCGCCTGGGATACCTGGGCGGGATCCGGGCGCACCTCCTCGAAATCGGATCCCGCCGGCCAGTAGATCCTGCCGGCAGGCTCGCCCGCGGTGATCCAGTTGCGCCAGTCCCGCTCCACTTCGCCGAGGTGGCGCAACAGGCCCAGCAGGCTGAGCGTGGAGGGCGGGACCGGGCGCGAGGCCATCTGGGCCGCGTCCAGGCCCTGGCATTTGAGTTCGATGGTGAGCCGGTAGTCGCGCAGGTAGCGTTCGCAGGTGGCCCGCTCCCCTACCGGGTCGTCCCCTGCTTCCCGCGGATCCTGGTCGGGATCAAGCCACATGTTCGCCACGATCACCGATTCGCTCCAGCGTTCGGGCTTCTGGTTCATGCACCCTAGCCTCGCCGTCGCACGCCCCGCGGGCAATGGCTGCACAAAAAAGCCCGGGCCGGAACCCCGCAAAAGGGTTCCGGCCCGGGCTCGGAAACGTGAGGATCGAATTAGTCGACCAGGGTGTCCTTGACGCTCTGGATGCGGCCCAAAACGCCATTGACGAACTCCGGCGATTCACCGGTGGACAATTCCCGCACGTTCACCACGGCTTCGGCCACGGCGACAGCGTCGGGAACGTCATCGTTGTACAGCAGCTCCCACACGCCGATGCGCAGTGCGCTGCGGTCAACAGCTGGCATGCGCTCGATGGTCCAGTCCTTGACGTAGCTTTCGAGAACTTCGTCAATGCGGGCCAGATGGGCGGTCACGCCTTCGATGATCGCCAGCGAGTACTCGTTGAGTACGATGTCCGAGTTTTCCCGTCGTGCGATGGCTACGGCCAGCGGATCTGCATCGCGGGCCTCGGCTTCGAACAGGAACTCAAGGGCTCGGCGGCGGGCTTTGGCGCGGGCTCTCACTAGTTGACACGACCCAGGTAATCGCCGGTACGGGTGTCAACCTTCACCTTGGTGTTCTGCTCGACGAACAGCGGCACCTGGATTTCCTTGCCGGTTTCCAGGGTTGCCGGCTTGGTGCCAGCCGACGAGCGGTCGCCCTGCAGGCCCGGCTCGGTGTAGGTGATTTCCAGAACGACCGATGCCGGCAGTTCCAGGTACAGCGGGCTGCCGTCGTACATGGCGATGGTCAGGTTCTGGTTCTCCAGCAGGAAGCCGGCGGCATCGCCAACGGTGGCGCCGGGAACGGTGAGCTGGTCGTAGTCTTCCAGGTTCATGAAGACGTAGTCTTCGCCATCCTGGTAGAGGTACTGGTAATCGCGGCGGTCAACGGTGGCCAGTTCGATCTTGGTGCCTGCGTTGTAGGTCTTGTCCAGGACCTTGCCGGAGATGACGTTGCGCATCTTGGTGCGCACGAATGCGCCGCCCTTGCCTGGCTTGACGTGCTGGAAGTCGATGATGGTCCAGAGCTGGCCATCGATCTTGATGACCTGTCCATTCTTGATGTCAGTTGTATCCGCCACGTTTCCTCAATCCTCTATTTTCGCCAGCTGCAGCCGGCATTATCAAAAATCCATGTTCAAGTTTACCCTACGCGCCATGGGGCACAAAGGGTTGGACGCGGTGGCGCGCATTACTGCGCGGCGCGCTCTTCGGCAATATGCATGCAGGTGCTGGCCGCGTTGACCAGGTATGCGTCGTCGTCCAACTCGATGCGCAGCTCCAGGGCCTTGCGGAATCGCGTGGCCGCCGCCTTGTAATCGCCCTTTGCGAAGAAGGACAGGCCTGCATGGTAGTGCATCAGCGGCTCGTACGCGGTGCCGGCGAATTCCTCGGCCAGCTTGCGCAGGCGGTTGATCGCGCGATCGAAGTCGCCCTGCATGCGGGTCAGCTCGGTGTCCAGGACGCGCAGATGGGCGTTGGTCGGATCAACGAAACGCGATTCCGCGATCAGCTCGCCGGCCTTGGCCAGCTCGCCCCGGGCGAGCAGCACCATTACCTGGTCGGTGGGCGAACCCACCAGCAGCTGCTGCTCGGCGGCCGCCTCGTCGGCGATGTAGGGCTTGAGCGTCTCGGGATCGATCAGCACGCCTTCAACAGCTGTGCCGACACCTTCGCGGTTTACCGATGCGACGTCAATGGCGTATGCGGTGTAGTCGACCATGTGCCTACTCCCCGATTTCCTGGTAGGCGGCGAAGAGCAGCGAGTTATCGGGCACTTCGTAGATGCGCGGCTTGCCGATTTCTTCCAGCACGACGAAGCGCAGCTGGCTGCCGCGGGCCTTCTTGTCGCGCTTCATGCCGTCGAGCAGCGCCGCCCAGCGGTCGTTGCGGTAGGTGGTCGGCAACCCGAGGGACTTCAGGATCGCGACGTGGCGGTCGGCCACGGCGTCGGAGGTGTAGCCCACCGAGCGGCCCAGTTCGGCGGCGAAAGCCAGGCCGATGGACACGGCTGCGCCATGGCGCATCTGGTAGCGCTCGGCCAGCTCGATGGCGTGGGCCAGGGTGTGGCCGTAGTTCAGGAATTCACGGTCGCCGGATTCCTTCAAGTCGCGCGAGACCACGTCGATCTTCACGGCGATGGTGCGCTCGACCAGCTCGCGCAGGCGGTCGCTGGCGGGATCGACGGCATCGGCCGGATCCTCTTCGATCAGTTCCAGGATGCGCTCGTCTGCGATGAAGCCGCACTTGACGATTTCAGCCATGCCGGTCACCAGCTCGTTCTTCGGCAAGGTGGCCAGCGCGTCGAGGTCGGCGAGCACAGCGGCCGGCGGGTGGAAGGCGCCGACGAGGTTCTTGCCCTCGGCGGTGTTGATTCCGGTCTTGCCGCCCACGGCAGCGTCGACCATGGCCAGCAGGGAGGTAGGAATATGGATGACCTTCACGCCGCGCAGCCAGGTGGCAGCAACGAATCCTGCCACGTCGGTGACGGCCCCGCCGCCCACGGAAATGACTGCATCGGAGCGGGTGAAGTCGTTCTTGCCCAGCACTTCCCAGCAGAAGGAGGCAACCTGGATGTGCTTGCCTTCTTCGGCATCCGGAATTTCCGCGGTCAATGCCTCCAGGCCGAACTTCGCCAGTTCGTCGCGAACCACGTCGCCGGTGGCGCGCAGTGCTCGCGGGTGGATGACCAGGACCTTCTTGACCGCGGGACCAAGCAGGTCGGGCAGTTGGCCCAAGAGGCCGTTGCCGACCATGACGGGGTACGACTCCGCGGGGGTGCTTCCGGTGACCTTCATGGTGGTCGGTGCGATAGGCATCAGTCTAGCTTCCTCCTGATGGTGGTGATTTTTCTAGCGTACGCGTGAGCCCGGCCAGAAGTTGCATCTCGTGAGGCTAATCACAGCTGTTCCAGCTGCGGCAATACCTCGTCGAGAATTTGCGAAACGGACTTTCCATCCACGAGAACATGCACGTCAGCGAGCATTTCATAAATCGGGCGGCGCTTTTCGTAGACGGCGATCCAGCTCTTGAGGGCTTCGTCACCAGCCAGCAGCGGGCGGTGCCCGTCGCCCTTGATGCGCTCGGCGGCAGCCTGTTCGCCGAGTTCCAGGTAGATTACCGTGCCGCGCGAGAGCAGCTGCTGGTTCTCCTCGCGCAGCACCGCGCCGCCACCGGTGGCGACCACGCCGGTGCGCAGCCGGCACAGCGCCTGGACTTCCAGGTCGCGGAAATGCGCTTCGCCATGTTCGGCGAAGATCTGCGCGATGGTTCCGTGGTGGGCGACGATGGCCGCGTCGGAATCCGCGAAGCTGGTAGAAAGGGCCGTGGCCAGTGACTTGCCCACGGTGGACTTGCCACTGGCCATCGGACCAATGAGGTAGATCATTGAAGCGTGCTTCCTAGACGCCGGTCGAACCCAGATTGCCCGGGATGCTGGCCAGGTAGGACTCGATATTGCGCTTGGTCTCGGCCACCGAATCGCCGCCGAACTTCTCCAGCAGGGACTGGGCCAGCACCAAGGCGACCATGGCCTCGGCGACCACGCCGGCGGCCGGCACGGCGCAGACATCCGAGCGCTGGTGGTGCGCGGTGGTGTCCTCGCCGGTGGCGGTGTCCACGGTGCGCAGGGCGCGGGGCACGGTGGCGATCGGCTTCATGGCGGCGCGCACGCGCAGCACCTCGCCGATGCTCATGCCGCCCTCGATGCCGCCGGCGCGGTTCGAGTTGCGCTTGATGCTGCCGTCTTCCGCGTGCACGATCTCATCGTGCGCGGCCGAACCGCGGCGCGCGGCGGTGGCAAAGCCGTCGCCGACCTCGACGCCCTTGATGGCCTGGATGCCCATCAGGGCGGCGGCCAGGCGCGCGTCCAGGCGGCGGTCCCAGTGCACGTAGGAACCGATGCCCGGAGGCAGGTTGTAGGCGAGGACCTCGACGACGCCGCCCAGGGTCTCCCCTGCCTTGTGGGCGTCGTCGACCTCGGCGACCATGGCTACGCTGGTCTCGGGGTGGAAGCAGCGCAGCGGGTCGGCGTCCAGGGCGGCGACATCGGCTGCGGTGGGCAGCGGTGCATCGGCCGGTGCGGCCACGGCGCCAACAGCCGTGGTGTGCGAGACGAGCTGGATGCCCAAATCATTGAGGAAACGCGAGGCCACCGTGCCCAGTGCGACGCGGGCCGCTGTTTCGCGGGCGCTGGCGCGCTCGAGGATCGGGCGGGCGTCCTCGAAGCCGTACTTCTGCATGCCGGTGAAATCGGCGTGGCCCGGACGCGGGCGGGTCAGCGGCGCGTTGCGCGCCAGCGAGGCCAGCTCATCCAGATCCACCGGGTCGGCGTTCATCACGCGTTCCCACTTCGGCCATTCGGTGTTGCCGATTTCGATGGCTACCGGGCCGCCCTGTGTCTTGCCATGGCGGACGCCACCGAGGAAGGTGACCTGGTCCTTTTCAAATTTCATGCGCGCGCCGCGGCCATAGCCGAGACGGCGGCGTGCCAGTGCCTCCCGCACTGCTTCGCTATCCACCGATACTCCGGCGGGTAGGCCTTCAAGAATTCCAACGAGTGCCGGGCCATGCGATTCGCCCGCGGTCAACCAACGCAACATGTCATCTATTTTGCCATGACACGAACTGATTACTGGTGTCGGGCCAGACCCAAAGAGTCATACATCGCATTTGTGACGTCCGCGCGGCGCGATTCCTGCCAGGCTCCGGCACTGAAGAATCGCACTTGTTCCACGGCTTGGTGCACTAGCATGTGGATACCGGAGATTACGGTGCCTTGCCATGCTTGCGCCAAGGCAGAGGGCCAGGGGTCGTAGGCCACATCCAGCAGGATGCCGCTGCCTGCGCCGATCACCGGCACCCAATCGTCGGCGGCACGCGGCGGCAGCGTGGAGAACACGAGCGGGATATCGTTCAGTGTCGCGGCCAGCGCCTGGTCGATTCCCGAAATCTCGTGGACGGTCGTTTCCATCCCGAGCTGGTGGGCCATATCGACGGCCTGGGAGGCCCGCGCGGCGCTGCGCACGACAAGTGCCAGCTGGCTCACGCCGACTTCAGCCGCGGCCTCGATGGCTGCCAGCGCGGTGTTGCCAGAGCCCAGGATCATCGCCTGCGCGCACTGGGCGAGCCCGAAATCGGCGAGGGCCTGGACCAGGCCGTCGACGTCGGTGTTTTCCCCGTAGAGGGTGCCGTCGTCGCGGACCACGATGGTGTTCAGCGCGCCGAGGCGCTGCACGCGTGCGGACAGGTCATCCATCAATGGCACGAATGCGTCCTTCAGCGGCATGGTCACCGAGCAGCCGGCCCAGTTGCCTGCGCGCAGCGCGGCTGCATGCCCGGCAGCCTGGCCCGGTTCCATGTCGATCGCGCTGTAGCTGATCGGCGCGCCGAGCAGCTGGTAGGCGGCGCGGTGCAGCACCGGCGATTTGGAGTGGCTGATGGGGTGGCCGAGGACGGCTGCCTGCTTCATTTTCTTCATGGACTTCCTGCTGGTAATTGCCCGGCCCTGGGGGCGGCAACGCGTCTTTCGTTCGCGGGCTTGCGCTAGCAGACGTCTGGATGCTCGTCGCACCAGGCGTCGAATTCGGCCTTGTACCGCTGGTGCTCTTCGTAGGTCGAGGCGAACTTGGTCTCGCCGGTTTCGATGTTGACGGTCACCCAGTAGTAGTAGCCGTTGTCTTCCGGATTGGCGGCGGCCTCGATCGCAGGATTCGCTGGCGAGCCGATCGGAGTTGGCGTCAGGCCCTTGTGCACGTAGGTGTTGTATTTGTTCGACGCGTCCTGCTTCTCCTGCGCGCTGAACTGCAGCGAGTAGCGGCCCAGCCCGTAGATCACCGCGGAGTCGACCTGCAGCAGCCCGTGCGTCTCGCGGTTGCCCGGATCCAGCCGGTTCTCGATCGCTCCGGCGACCGTGGCGTAGTCCGGGGTGCGCGCCTCCGCCTGCAGGATCGAGGCGATCTTCAAGATGCGGTAGCCCTCGTCGAGGTCGGTAATGCCCGCCTGCTCGAGGGAAACCTTGGTGGCCTTGACCAGCTCGGCCAGCACTTCCTTGGCGCTGGTTTCCAGCGGGAAGCGGTACTCCCCCGGGTGCAGCCAGCCCTCGAGGTTGGTCACCGAGTCGGGCAGGCCGAACTCCTGCGGCTTGGTGGCCAGCGCCTGCAGGTCCTTCTCCTTCAGGCCCGAGCCCTTGGCGATCTCCTTGATCGCGGCATCCATGCGCATATTGGCCTTCAACGCGATGTAGAAGACCTTGTCCGGACGCTGGTTGATGAGGATCTCGGCCGCGTCGGCTGCTGGCATCTGCTTCTTGAGCAGGTAGGTGCCGGGGTGGATGAGCTTGTTCTCGGCTTCGGAGTTGGCGACGGCGTCGGAGAACAGGCCATCGTCGGAGACGACGTCGAGCTCTTCGAGCTTGCGCGAAATGATGTTCACGCCCCAGCCATCTTCCACGGTGAATTCCACGGTGGCCCCGCCCGGGCCCGGGTAATCGTCGGGGTTGAACTGCTTGAGCACGGACTTGACGAAGAAGACCGAGCCGGAGACCACCAGCGCGAAGATCAGCACGGTGGCCAGCATCACCAGGTTGCGCTTGCGCTTGGTGCGCTTGCGCCGCTGGGCCTTGTAGGCGGCTGCCTGCGGGTCCTGGGGTTCGTCGCCGAAGACAACTGCCGGCTGTACGGCGTGCGTTTCCCCGGTGTAGTCCTCATCCTGGGCGTCTGCAGGATCGTCGGATTCCTGCATTTCGGGGTCAGCGGCCGCTTGGGCGGGGAGGAAACTGGTGTGGGTGTCTTCCCCGCCCGAAGCGCCGGGTTCTGCGGTGGCCGCTAGCGATTCGCGGTAGTGCTCGGCGCCGGCCAGTTCCGGTTCAGAGGGTTGTGCGATCGGCACGCCAGTTCCGGCGGCAAAGCGTTCATATAGCGCGCGATGCGTTTCGCGTTGCCGTTCGTGGCGGGCTTCTTCTCGCATCAACTCTCATCTCTCGGGTCGTTGTGGAGCACTAGCGGTGGTGGGCTAGCGCAGCACAATCCGGCTGGCTTGCACGCGGACGTTGTTGCGCCGCATTTCCAGCACTTGCTGCAGGATCTCGGTGGCTGCGACCTGGTCGACGACCTTGCGGTGCTCTGCCATCTTCTTGCCCGAGGCGTGCAACGACCGATGCGCGTTGACGGTGCTCAGGCGTTCGTCGACCAGGAAAACCTCAAGCTCGATATTAGCGCTTGCGGCTTCTTCCGCCAAGGCAATCGCGTAGTCACGTGCCATTTTGGTGGATTCGGTCGAGTTGCCGGCCAGCGATTTCGGCTCCCCGATGAAGACCTCGGTGACGCCGCGATCGGCAATGATGCGCAAGAGCATCCGCAGATCCGAATTCTTCTTCGCATCCCTGCGCAGGGTCATCACCGGGGTGGCGAGGATTCCCGAGGGATCGGATGCGGCGACGCCGACGCGGGCAAGGCCCACGTCGACGCCGAGAGCGGCATTAGCCATTGGCCAGTGCCGCCTGGATGGCAGCCAGCGCGTCATCGATCTTCGATGCGTCCTGGCCGCCGCCCTGGGCCATGTCGTCCTTGCCGCCGCCACCGCCGCCGAGCACGCCGGTTGCGGTGCGGACCAAGGCGCCGGCCTTGAAGCCGTTGGCGCGGGCCTCGTCGTTGGTCACCGCCAGCACCAGCGGACGGCCGTTGGACACGCCGATCAGCACGATCACTGCCGCTTCGGAGCCCAGCTTGCCGCGCAAATCCAGCGCCATGGTGCGCAGCGCATCGGCGGAGTCGACCTCTCCGGCGTTGTGGGCCAGCAGGCGGGTGCCGCCAATGGTGACGACCTTCTGCAGCAGTGCTGCGGACTGGGCCAGCATTGCCTGGTTCTTGAGTTCGGCAATCTGCTTCTCAGCGGCCTTGAGCTTTGCGACGGTGTCGTTGACGCGCTCGGAGACCTGGCTGGATGGCACGCGGAACAGGCCGGAGAGCTCGGAGACCAGGGCGCGCTCGGCAGCGCCGTGGCGGAAGGCTTCCATGCCCACCAGCGCCTCGACGCGGCGGTTGCCCGAACCCACCGAAGCCTCGGAGAGCAGGGTCAGCTGGCCGATGCGGGCGGTGGTATCCACGTGGGTGCCGCCGCACAGCTCGCGCGACCAGGCGCCGTTCATCTCCACCACGCGCACGTCGTTGGCGTACTTCTCGCCGAACAGGCTCATCGCGCCCAGCTTCTTCGCCTCGGACAGCGCCATCTCGTTGGTGATGACCTGGTGGTTGGCGGCGATGGCAAGGTTGACGACCTCTTCGACCTCGCTGCGCGCGGCAGCGGACAGCGCCTCGGCCCAGGAGAAGTCGAAGCGCAGGTACCCTGCCTTGTTGAAGGAGCCGGCCTGCGTGGCGGTAGGGCCAAGCAGCTCGCGCAGGGCGGCATGCACCAGGTGGGTAGCCGAGTGCGCCTGCTCTCCGGAGCGGCGGCGCACGGCGTCGACCTGGGTGCGCACCAGCGCCTCGGCAGGCAGTTCGCCTTCGCGCACGATGACCTTGTGGACGCTCAGGCCCTTGACCGGGGCCTGCACATCGGTGACTTCCAACACGAATCCGTCGCCGGTGATCAGGCCGCTGTCACCTGCCTGGCCGCCGGATTCGGCGTAGAACGGGGTTTCGTTGAGCACCAGGTCGATTTCCTGGCCCTGCTCGGCGAACGGCACGACCTGGCCATCGCGGATGATGCCGCGGATGGAGGATTCGCCTTCGAGGGTGTCGTAGCCGGTGAAGTGCACGTTGCCGGCCTCGGCCAGCTTGTTGTACACCGACAGGTCGGCGTGGCCGGCCTTCTTGGCCTTGGCGTCCTTCTGGGCGCGGGTGCGCTGCTCGTTCATCAGTTCGCGGAAGCGCGACTCGTCGACGGACAGGCCAGCCTCGGCGGCGATCTCCAGGGTCAGGTCGATCGGGAAGCCGTAGGTGTCGTGCAGGGTGAAGGCGTCGTCGCCGGAGAGGTTCTTGCCTTCCTCCTTGGCGTGGCTCAGCGCCTCGTCCAGGCGGGTGGTGCCCGAAGCGATGGTGCGTCGGAAGGCGCGTTCCTCGGCGTAGGCGATGCGGGCGATGCGCTCGAAATCGGCCTCGACTTCCGGGTAGACGCCCTTCATGGCGTCGCGCGAGACCGGAAGCAGCTCAGGGAGCACCTCGGTGTCCACGCCCATCAGGCGCATGGCGCGCACGGCGCGGCGGATCAGCCGGCGCAGCACGTAGCCGCGGCCTTCGTTGCCCGGGGTGACCTGGTCGGAGATCAGCATCAGCGAGGAGCGGATGTGGTCGGCGATCATGCGCAGGCGCACGTCGGTGGCGTGGTTCGGGTCGGCAGGATCCTCGGTGGAGGTGTAGGTGACGCCGGCCAGTTCGGCTGCCTTGTCGAGCACCGGACGGACCTGGTCGGTCTCGTACATGTTCTCGACGCCCTGCAGGATCATCGCCAGGCGCTCCAGGCCCAGGCCGGTATCGATGTTGCGCTTGGGCAGTTCGCCGGCAACGTCGAAGTCGGTCTTGGAGCGTACTGCCGAGAGGCGGTACTGCATGAACACCAGGTTCCAGATTTCCACGTAGCGGGTCTCGTCGACGGCGGGGCCGCCTTCGACGCCGTAGGCCGGGCCGCGGTCGTAGTAGATCTCCGAGCATGGTCCGCCCGGACCTGGCTGGCCGGTGTTCCAGTAATTGTCTTCCTTGCCGGTGCCGACAACGCGCTCGGTAGGCATGCCGATCTCTTCTTCCCAGATGCGGCGGGCCTCGAGGTCCTTCTCGTCGCCGTCTTCGTAGACGGTGACCCACAGGCGGTCCTTGTCCAGGCCGTAGCCGCCGTCCTCGACGGAACTGGTCAGCAGCTCCCAGGCGAAGTGGATGGCTTCCTTCTTGAAGTAGTCGCCGAAGGAGAAGTTGCCGCACATCTGGAAGAAGGTGCCATGGCGGGCGGTCTTGCCGACCTCTTCGATGTCACCGGTGCGGATGCACTTCTGCACCGAGGTGGCACGGGAGTATGGCGGCTCTTCGCGCGCGGTGAGGTAAGGGATGAACGGAACCATGCCGGCCACCGTGAACAACAGCGAAGGGTCGGCCGAGACCAGCGAGGCGCTCGGCACCGCGGCATGGCCCTTCGAGACGAAAAAGTCGACCCAACGACGGGCAATTTCCTGCGTTTTCATCGTGTTACGGATGATCCCTTCACTTAGCGGCGTCCACGCCCAAGGCGGAACGCAATTCTTCTTCGCGGGAGCTCATTCCCTGGCGGAAGGCTTCCCAATATTCCGAGGCGCGGTCGGCGTACTTGCCGACCTGGCGGTTCAGCGCCGCCCCGGACGAAACTTCAGCGTATTTCTTGGACGCGAGCACGCCAACGCCCACTCCAATCGAAACCCACAAGAGCTTTTTCATTCTAGTCTCCTTGGCGGCCACCAGATGGCCGTATCCTATTCAGCACGCCGATACGTGTTCGATCAAACAGCGTTGCCTGCTTAGCGGCTGCGGCGTGCCTTGCCGCTTGGCTTGGTGTTCATGGCAGCCTTCACGCCTTCGGTGAATGCTGCAACCTTGATCAGCGGCTTGCCGACGGTGGCTGCTATCAGCGAGGACAGCGCGGAAACGTTGGCGGTGGTGTCAGAAACGTTGCTGGTGATGACGTCGACCTTCTTGAGCTGGTCATTGGTGGTCGCAACGGTGGTCGCAACTTCGCCGATCAACGGAGTGGTTCCGTCAGCCAGGTCCTTGATCGATTTGCGCAGCTCGTCGAACACCTTGCCCAACTTGATGATCGGCACTGCCAGCAGCACAACTAGTACGACAAACGCGCCGGCGGCGATGAGCCCTGCAATATCCGAACCCGACATGTGCTTCCTCTTCTGCTTTGGGTTTTTGGTGCCAGTCCACCTTATCGAAGTCAGAGCATAGATAGGTAGTTAAGCGACAAGCCCGCAACCGTTTCCGGCTGCGGGCTTGGAACTAGCGCACGGATTTAGCGTGCGTAGTACTCGACCACGAGGTTCTCTTCGCAGGTCACTGGGATTTCGGCGCGCTCTGGGGTGCGCACGAAGGTCGCCTGGAGGGCTTCCAGCTTCACGTCCAGGTAAGCAGGAACAGCTGGCAGCACCTTTGCGTGCTCGCCGGCTGCAGCCATCTGGAATGGAACCATCTTCTCGCTCTTCTCGTGCACGTGGATCAGCTGACCCGGCTGCACCTTGAAGGACGGACGGTCTACACGCTGGCCGTTGACCAGGATGTGGCGGTGTACAACCATCTGGCGAGCCTGCTGGATGGTGCGGGCGAAGCCTGCACGCAGAACCAGGGCATCCAGACGGGACTCGAGCAGAGCCAGCAGGTTGCCGCCGGTTTCGCCGCCGAGGCGCTTAGCTTCCTTGAAGGCGCTCAGCATCTGAGCTTCGCGGATGCCGTACTGGGCACGCAGACGCTGCTTTTCGCGCAGACGTACTGCGTAGTCGCTGTCCTGCTTCTTACGGGCGCGGCCGTGCTGGCCTGGACCGTATGGACGGCGCTCCATGTACTTTTCAGCTTTTGGAGTCAATGCAAGGCCGAGCGCACGCGAGAGGCGTACGGTACGGCGGGCACGGGCGTTAGCCATGGTGTGTCCCTTTCGATTAGCGACGGTATCTACTGGCCTCCAGGAGGGAGAGTGTGTGGGCGTCGCGTCCCTGCTTCACTTCAACCTCGCTGTGCAGCCGATCACTCGAATGCACAGGCAAGGCTTGCCAGCCAAAGATCAAGTTTACACGAAACCGCCGTTGCTTTCGCTGAGTCCTAGCGCACACTTAGCGCTTGCCCTTGGAGCGCAGCGGATCCTTGCCTCGGATGATCTCGCGCAAGCGGGCCAGGCGGGACCCAAGGGTCTTTTCGGCACCGTTATTGGTGGGCGTGTAGTAGTTGGTGCCCACCAGGTCATCGGGCAGGTACTGCTGGGTGGCGATGGAATGCGGCGCATCGTGCGAGTAGATGTAGCCCACCCCGTGGCCCAGCGATTTGGCACCTGGATAGTGCGCGTCGCGCAGGTGGTCGGGTACCAGCGAGCCCTTGCCTTCGGACACATCGGCCAGGGCGGCGTTGATCGCGTTGTAGGAGGCGTTGGACTTCGGAGCGGTGGCCAGATGCACTGTCGCCTGGCCAAGCATGATCCGCGCTTCGGGCATGCCGGTGAGCTGAACCGACTGGGCGGCGGCGACCGCGAGCGGGAGCGCGGTGGGATCGGCCATGCCGATGTCTTCCGAGGCCGAGATCATCAGCCGGCGGGCGATGAAGCGGGGGTCCTCCCCTGCGGAGAGCATGCGGGCCAGATAGTGCAGGGCAGCGTCCACATCCGAGCCGCGGATGGACTTGATGAACGCGGAGATGATGTCGTAATGCTGGTCGCCATCCTTGTCGTAGCGCTGTACCGCCTGGTCCATGGCCAGCTGCACATGGCCTGCGGTGATGTGCACCGGCGGTGCGACATCCTTCCCGGCGGCGTTCCAGGCGACCGCGCCGGCGGCCTCCAGCACGGTGAGCGAGCGGCGCGCATCGCCCTGGGCCAGGCGGACAATCGCCTCGCGCTGCTCGTCGTCCAGGATCACTTGTCCATCGAAGCCGCGCTCGTCGGCTACAGCACGCTCGAGCAAGGTGGACAGGTCGCCGTCGGTCAGCGGGCGCAAGGTCAGCAGCAAGGAGCGCGAGAGCAACGGAGAAATCACCGAGAAGGAAGGGTTTTCGGTCGTCGCGGCTACTAGGACGACAACACGGTTCTCCACGCCGGGCAGCAGGGCATCCTGCTGGGCCTTGTTGAAGCGGTGGATCTCATCGAGGAACAAGACGGTGGTGATCCCGCGCAGATCTCGGTCGTCCTTCGCCTGTTCGATGACCCGGCGCACGTCCTTGACGCCTGCGGTGATCGCGGAGAGCTCGACGAACTTGCGGTCGGTGGCGCGGGCGATCACGTGGGCGATGGTGGTTTTGCCGATCCCCGGAGGGCCGTAGAGGATCACGCTGGCCGGGCCTGCCAGGCCGGTTTCCGGATGCTCGGCGAGCTGGCGCAGCGGAGAGCCGGGACCCAAGAGGTGCTGCTGGCCAACCAGCTCGTCCAGGGATCGAGGGCGCATGCGAACCGCCAGCGGCGGACGCGGCCGGTTGACTTGGGAGGTGCTCCCATCGTGCTGATCATCGGACAAGGAATCGAACAAATCGCTCACCCCCTAAGCCTACCGATACTCTGGTAGTCGCGCGGCGCAAGCCAACACGTCGTCGCACTCACACACCGCCTCTTGAAAGGACTTGCTCCATGCGCGCCGTCGTCCAGGTCGCCAGCACCGCCCACGTCGAAATCGAAGGGGAGATCGTAGGCCGTCTCGCTTCCCCCGGGCTGGTGATCCTGCTGGGGGTCACCCATGACGATGATGAAGCAACGGCGCGCAAGGTTGCGGAGAAGATCTGGCGGCTGCGGATCTTGAAGGACGAATCCAGTGCAGAGTCCACTGCCGCTCCACTGCTGGTGATCAGCCAGTTCACGCTCTACGGCTCGGTGCGCAAGGGCCGGCGCCCGTCCTGGTCCAATGCCGCGCCGGGCCCGGTGAGCGAACCGCTCTACGAGTACTTCGTGTCCTACCTGCGGGAGCTGGGGGCCCACGTGGAGACCGGGAAGTTCGGGGCGATGATGAATGTGTCGCTGGTGAATTCCGGGCCGTTCACGGTGATCGTGGATTCGGCCGATCTGGCCTAGGTTCCGGTGGATTGAACCAGTGCTGCCAGCTTATCGAAACTGTCGCGCTGGCGGCCCAGTTCGGCGCGACCGGCGGCAGATAGCCCGTAGACCTTCCGTCCAGGACCACCCTGGCCTTCTTCCCACCGCGTGTCCACGAAGCCCGCGGCCTCAAGCTTGGACAATGCGGGATAGAGCGTGGCACCCTTGATCGGACCGAAACCCCGTTCCTGCAGGGATTTGGACAGCGCATAACCATGAGCCGGGCTGCTGGAGAGCTCTGCAAGAAGCAGCATGGGCAGTATCGCGCGTTGCCAGCTACCGGGAAATGGCGCATCTTTACCCATCTTTTCCTTCTTCCAGCCCGCGGGACTGGGCACGGCTTTCGGCCAGCCTGTCCTCGACATAGCTTGCCCGGTTCGCAGGACGCAGCTCATAGAGTGTCCCTGCAGCAAAAATCAGCATGCAGACAGCGAAGAAGATATCCCAACCGCTGCGTTCTGGAGCGATCACTGCCGGAACAAGGCTGATGCTGTACAGACCCACGACGGCTAGCGGAAACAGGCGACGAAGCAACCAGCGCCGCTTTAACGCTTTGCCGGTGTTGACCGACAGCCCGATGGCGAATTCGATCGGCGTGCCGAACTCATCGGAAATTCTGGCATTGCCGTCCTCCCTGTGCAGGGCAGACCAGTGTTCGCGGGCAGATTCAAGGGCGAAGTCCGCCTCTTTGCTCCGCATTCCATAGCGCCCGCGTAGTAAACGCGAAACCTCGGCAAACCAGGACTCAGGATCCACATCCACGCAGACCGCTTCTCGTTTCGCGCCAGATTCCTCTGTGAACGGCAACCAAAAAACGCTGACAACCAGTGCAACGCCGATGATCGGCACCAGCCAGTTGGGCAGCGGCATCGCTTCCTCCGCGCCGAGTACTGCGATCAGCACGGCTACAGCGGTGGCAGCAGTGGCTGCGGCAAGGCCGAGTATCCAGGATAGAGCGAATTTGCCCCTGACCCGATGCAACCACCACAGGTGTCCAGATACTGCCAAGCCGGCCCCGGCGGACAAAGCCGCCAGCTGCCAATAATGCCACGATGTCGCGGCCCATCCATCTCTGAATCCGATCCAAATACCGAACCCTGCGCATAGCAGCCCGACGACCAAGCCGGCACCAGCAATCAGCCCCCAGCTATTACTGACCGGCAGCTCCGAATCAGCCAGTTGCTGAGGGGTCAAGCGCGCATAAGCGCGGACTTCGCCGAATTCGGCGGGATCACCGAAGAGTTCTTCCGCGCTCTGCCCACTGTCGCGGATGGCATCCAAGACCTTCCCCAGTTCCGCTGCGCACTGGGAATCATTCAAGTCCTTCCACCACAGAGCAATGTTGAAGTCCCGCGCCCATTCGCGGTCGCTTTCTGGGTAGAGCTCAATAACGTCGTCGGGAAGCACTAACGACACGGGTTCTCCTGGGATCGAAAACTAGGTTGAAAACCAACCTAGTATTAAAATCGTCATTAATCCATTGCTTGGCCAACAAATACGCAAAAGAAGCCGGATGGAACACATGAAATGCGTTCCACCCGGCTTCCCTGAACAGCGAATGCCTACTTGGCTTCAGCCTTAGCTTCGCCCTCTTCAGCTTTCTTCTTCTCCGGCTTGAAGTCGATGCCGGCTTCCTTGCGCTGCTGCGGGGTAATTGGCGCAGGAGCCTGGGTCAGCGGATCGAAGCCGCCACCGGTCTTCGGGAAGGCGATGACGTCGCGGATGGACTCCGAGTTGGTCAGCAGCTGCAGCACGCGGTCCCAGCCCAGGGCGATGCCGCCATGCGGTGGGGCGCCGTACTTGAAGCCCTCGAGCAGGAAGCCGAACTGGGTGTCGGCCTGCTCCTGGGTCACGCCCATGACCTTGAAGACACGCTCCTGCACGTCGCGCTGATGGATACGTATCGAGCCGCCGCCGATTTCATTGCCGTTGCAGACAATGTCGTAGGCATAGGACAGGGCCGAGCCAGGATCGGTGTCAAAGGTATCCATGAACTCAGGCTTCGGGCTGGTGAACGCGTGGTGCACAGCGGTCCAGGCACCGGCTCCCACTGCCACGTCGCCGGAAGCGACAGCGTCGGAAGCGGCTTCGAACATCGGTGCATCGACGATCCAGACGAAGGCCCAGTCGCCATCCTTGATCAGGCCGGTGCGGTGGCCGATCTCCACACGAACCGAGCCGAGCAGCGCGCGGGATTCGTTCTTCTTGCCGGCGGAGAAGAAGATGCAGTCGCCGGCAGAGGCGCCGGTGGCCGCGGCCAGGCCGGCCTTCTCCTCGTCGGACAGGTTCTTGGCCACTGGGCCTGCCAGCTCGCCATCTTCCTTGATCAGCACATAGGCCAGGCCCTTGGCACCGCGCTGCTTGGCGAATTCCTGCCAGGCATCCAGGGTGCGGCGTGGCTGGGATGCGCCGCCAGGCATGACGACGGCACCGACGTACTCGGACTGGAACACCTTGAAGGAGGTGTTCGCGAAGTACTCGGTCATCTCCGTCAGTTCCAGGCCGAAGCGCAGGTCCGGCTTGTCCGAACCGTACTTGGCCATCGCCTCGGAGTAGGCCATGCGGCGGATCGGGGTCGGCACCTGGACGTCGATCAGGCTCCACAGCTCCTTGACCAGCTTCTCGCCGAGCGCGATGATGTCGTCTTCCTCGACGAACGATGCCTCGATGTCCAGCTGGGTGAACTCCGGCTGGCGGTCCGCGCGGAAGTCCTCGTCGCGGTAGCAGCGGGCGATCTGGTAGTACTTCTCGAAGCCGCCGACCTGCAGCAGCTGCTTGAACAGCTGCGGGGACTGCGGCAGCGCGTACCAGGAGCCCGGGGTCAGGCGTGCAGGCACGACGAAGTCGCGGGCGCCTTCCGGGGTGGAGCGGGTCAGCGTCGGGGTTTCGATTTCAATGAACCCCTCATCGTGCAGCAGGTTGCGTGCGACGCGGTTGGCTTCGGAGCGCAGGCGGATGTTGCGTGCCGGGGTCGGGCGGCGCAGATCCAGGTAGCGGTGGCGCAGGCGCGCCTCTTCGCCGACCTCGACGTGCTCATCGACCTGGAACGGCAGCGGAGCGGCGGTGTTCAGCACGGTCACGGTGTCCGCGATGACCTCGATCTCGCCGGTTGGCAGGTTCGGGTTCTCGTTGCCTTCCGGGCGGCGCTCGACATTGCCGGTGATCTGCAGGACGAACTCATTGCGCAGCGGATGGAAGTCCTCTTCATCGCGCACGACGACCTGGGCCACGCCCGACGCGTCGCGCAAATCCAGGAAGGCGACTCCGCCGTGGTCACGGCGGCGTGCGACCCAGCCGGTGAGGGTGACTTGCTGTCCAATGTGCTCGGCGTTCAGGACGCCCAGCTGATGAGTGCGTAGCACTACGATCCTTTCGGTTTGTGTGGAAAGTTTCTTCCCATGAAGTTTAGTGCACCATTGCTGGTGCGCGGGCGGGCGGCAAAGCCCTGAAACTAGCTGATGGCGATCTTAAGATCTGATTCGGCCGGCGTCCAAGTGGCCGGATCGGCTGGCACCTGCTCGCCGGAGCGGATGTCCTTGACCTCGTGGGTGCCGTCGGCGTGGGTGAACCATACGAACGGAATCCCGCGGCGATCAGCGTATTTGATCTGCTTGCCGAACTTCTCCGCGCTGGCCGCGACCTCGCAGGCAATGCCGCGCTCGCGCAACTGCGCAGCGACATCCTGAGCTTCGTGCCAGGAGTCCTCGTTGGCCAAGGTGACATATACCACCGAAGGCACCGAACGGCTCGCGGTTACCACCTCTTCGGCCAGGATGCGCGAGACCAGGCGGGTGACGCCGATGGACAGGCCCACGCCCGGGTAGTTCTTCTTCCCCTTGGAAGCTAATGATTCGTAGCGGCCTCCCGAGCAGATCGAACCCAGCGACTCATGGCCCACCAGCACGGTCTCGTACACGGTGCCGGTGTAGTAGTCCAGGCCGCGGGCGATGGACAGGTCGGCCATGACCTTGCCCGGTGCGCGCTTGGACGCGGCGTCGATGACCTGCGAGAGCTCATCCAGGCCGGTGTCCAGCAGCTCGTGCGCCACGCCCAGGGCGCGGACCTGCTCAGTGAAGGAGGTGTCCAGGGTGCGGATCTTGGCCAGGGCCAGGGCGGCGGCGGCCTGCTCGGCGGTGGCGCCGACTTCTTCGACGAGGATCTTGGCGACTGCGTCATCGCCGATCTTCTCCAGCTTGTCGATGGCGCGCAACACGGCGTCCGGATCCTCCAGGCCCAGACCGCGGTAGAAGCCCTCGGCCAGCTTGCGGTTGTTCACGCGCAGGCGGAAATCTCCGATCGGCAGGGCGGAAAGCGCATCTGCGATGGTCAGCGCCAGTTCCACGTCGTAGCTGAAGGGCAGGGCGCCATCGCCCACGACGTCGATATCTGCCTGGGTGAATTCGCGGAAACGGCCATCCTGCGGGCGTTCGCCGCGCCACACCTTCTGCATCTGGTAGCGGCGGAACGGGAAGGCCAGGTGTCCGGCGTTCTCCACCACGTAGCGGGCGAAAGGCACGGTGAGGTCGAAGTGCAGGGCCAGGGCGTTCGGATCGTTCTTGTCATCCTCGGCGGCCAGGCGCGACAGTCCGTAGACTTCCTTGTCGATTTCGCCCTTGCGCAGCAGCTGCGCGCGGGTTTCCACGGCACGGGTCTCGATATTGGCGAATCCATGCAGTTCGAAGACATGGCGCAAGGTGTCCAGCACGTGCTGTTCGACAGCCCGTTCGGCTGGAAGCCATTCCGGGAAACCTGATAGTGAGGCCTTGCGTGCCATGAAACTCCTTAGTGCAAATTGGGCTACCTACCCATCTTATAGCCCGAAACCCGAGAAACCTGTGCACGTCGGCTTACTAAGAAGCGGAGGTCACAGGTAGAGTTGGGTAAAGCAAGTGCTCGTAAAGTGAAAGAGTTTCAGCGGTGACCACCAGTCAGCAATCCGACGACAGCCAGAAGACCCCCTTGCCTCAGGCGCAGAAGCCTGCCGCAAAGCCGGTTGTAGCGCCAAGCGTCGCACACACCACTCCCCTCGATGAAGCGGCCAAGTTCGCCCGCGTGACCGAGGACGGCCACGTCTTCGTGATCATCGACGGCGCCGAGTCCCCCGTGGGCCAGTACCCGGACGCAACGCAGGAAGAAGCCCTGGGCTACTTCGTGCGCAAATACGACGACGCGCTCTCGCAGCTGATGCTGCTGGAGCAGCGTGTTGTTGCCAAGGCCCCGGCCGGCGAGCTCAGCAAGGCTGTGCAGGCGCTGTCGGCCACCGTCGCAGAACGCCATATGGTCGGCGACATCCCGGCACTGGAATCCCGCCTGGAAGATGTCCGCGTCGCCGTCGAGGCATTGGCCAGCGAACAGCGCAAGGCCAACGACGAGGCTCGTGCCGAGCAGCTCGCTGCCCGCGAAGCCATTGTCGAGCAGGCCGAGGCGCTGGCCGCCAAGCGCCCGGAGCAGATCCAGTGGAAGACCGCCTCGGCCACCATGAACGAGCTGTTCGATGCCTGGAAGGGTGCGCAGCGTTCCTCGGTCCGCCTGCCGCGCGCCACTGAGGATGCGCTGTGGAAGCGGTTCCGTTCGGCCCGCACCACCTTCGACCGCCACCGCCGCGCATACTTCTCGCAGCTGGATTCGACCAACGCGGCCGCCAAGGAAGTCAAGGAAGAACTGATCGCCCGCGCCGAGGCGCTGCAGGGTTCGACCGACTGGGCTGCCACGGCCGCCGAGTACCGCAAGCTCATGGATGAGTGGAAGAAGTCGCGCCGCGCCTCGCGCAAGGATGACGACCAGCTGTGGAGCCGCTTCCGCGCCGCCCAGGATGTCTTCTTCCAGGCTCGCGCCGCGGCCAACGCCAAGATCGATGAAGAGTACGCCCAGAACCTCGTGGTGAAAGAAGCGCTGCTGGAAGAAGCCCGCGCGCTGCTTCCGATCAAGGACCTGGCTACCGCCAAGAAGGAGCTGGATTCGATCCGCACCCGCTGGGAAGAAGCCGGCAAGGTGCCGCGCAACGACCTGCAGCGCATCGAGTCGGCACTGCGCCAGGTCGAGGACGCGGTCAAGGGCGCCGAAGACGAGCAGTGGCGCCGTTCCAACCCGGAGACCAAGGCCCGTTCCAACTCCATGCTCTCGCAGCTGCAGGACACCATCGCCGCTCTGGAAGATGATCTGGCAGCAGCGCAGGCCAAGGGCAATGCCAAGCAGATCGCGGCAGCCCAGGAAGCCCTGGATGCACGCCGCATGTGGCTGAGCACCTTGGAGAAGTCGGCAGCCGACTTCCAGTAAGTAATCCACAGATCGCTTGCAACCCGCCAACGCGGCGGTGCGGACTGGTTCAGTAGCTCTATGGAAACGAGAAATTCCGCAGCTACCGGGCCCCGCGCCGCCGCGTTGCGCATTCCCGAGGATCTCTGGATCGCCGGCGAGATGTTCACCCGCAATGAATTGGACGCCATGGCTTCCAACGGCTTATTGCGCGAGGTGCTTGGTGACTACTTCCTGCCCAGCAGCATCCAGGTCAACGCCTCGGTGCGTGCCCGCATTGCGGGCTTCGCCTGCGGCCGGGAACTGGACCGCGATGCCGTGCTGGCGCGGCAGACCGCGGCCTGGATCCACGGGCTCTTGCCCTCGGTCTTCACCTTGTGCATCTACACCAAGAACTACCATCGGCCCTTTTATCCCGGGCACGGCCTGAAGGCCGAATTCGCCCAGATGCAGGTGCCGGATACGCAGATGGTGTTCCGCAGCCGACTCAAGGTCACCACGGCATTGCGCAGCGCCTGCGATTGCGCCAAATATGATCCATTGCCCATTGCCAGCCGGATGCTGGGCACCGTCATATCCCTGGCAGACCCCTACCTGAACTTGGATCTGATCCGGCACGCGCTGGATAGCGAGGATCCGTCACCTGAACGATCCAGGGCGCTGCGCCTGGTGCAGTCCTTCTCCGGCACGGCACAGGCAGCATAGGCCGCGCGGCCGGACAGGCCAGGCAAGTTACCGGCGGGATCCCGCAGTAGTGCGGTAGACATCGTAGACGCCATCAATCCGCCGCACCTGGTTCAGCACGTGGCTCAGGAACTTCGGGTCGCCCATTTCGAAGGCGAAGCGCGAAATGGCAACACGGTCCTTGCTGGTCTGCACACTGGCGGAGAGGATGTTCAGGTGGCTTTCGGAAAGGATCCGGGTCACGTCGGACAGCAGCGACTTGCGATCCAGCGCCTCGACCTGGATTTCGACCAGGAACACGCCATGGTGCTTGGTGGCCCACGTGACGTTGACGAGCCGATCGGGCTGCTCAGCGAGCTGCGTCAGGTTCAGGCAATCCGTGCGGTGCACCGAGACGCCGGCGCCACGGGTGACGAAGCCCTGGATCTCGTCTGGCGGCACGGGGGTGCAGCAACGCGCCAGCTTGACCAGCACGTCACCCAGGCCTTCGACGATCACACCGGCCTCATTGCCCGTAGACGGGCTAGGAGCGACCGGGTGGATAACCGCTTCCTCATCGACCTGTTCGGCTTCTGGCGGGCCGATCAGAGCCGTTAGATGCTCGATGACGTTTTGCGCACTGGTATGGCCGTCGCCCACCGACTGGTACAGGGCAGAAATGTCAGTGTGGTGCAACTCGTTGGCTACCGCGGTGAGCAAATCGTGCGTCATCAGCTTCTGCAACGGCAGCTGGTTGCGTCGCAGTTCCTTGGTCAGCAGCTCCTTGCCCTTTTCGATGGCCTCTTCGCGGCGCTCCTTGGAGAAGTAGCCGCGGATCTTCGCCTTGGCCCGCGGCGACTTGACGAAATTCTGCCAATCCTGGGATGGGCCGGCGCCCTCGGCCTTGGAGGTGAAGACCTCCACCACATCGCCCTGCTTGAGTTCGGTATGCAGAGGCACGAGCTTGCCGTTGACGCGCGAACCGATGGTTCGGTGCCCTACGTCGGTGTGGATCGAGTAGGCGAAGTCCACCGGTGTTGCCCCCACCGGCAGGGACATGATGTCGCCCTTCGGGGTGAACACGTAGACCTCGGCGGAGCTGATGGTGTAGCGCAGCCCGTCCAGGAATTCTTCGGAGTCGGCGGTGTCGGCTTGCCATTCCATCAGGGAGCGCAGCCAATCCATGTTCTGCTCCGGAGAGAGCATGGAGTTGTCGGTCTGGCCATGTTTGTACTGGAAATGCGCGGCGACGCCGTATTCAGCGCGCACATGCATGTCATGGGTGCGGATCTGGATTTCCACGGGCTTGCCCTCGGGACCCATCACCGTGGTGTGCAGCGACTGGTAGAGATTCAGCTTCGGGATGGCGATGTAGTCCTTGAAGCGGTTGGGCAGCGGATTCCACTCCGCGTGCACGACGCCCAGCGCGCCGTAGCAGTCCTTGACGGTGTCGACCAGGATCCGCACGCCCATCAGGTCGTGGATGTCGTCGAAGTCCTTGCCGCGCACGATCATCTTCTGGTAGATCGAATAGTAGTGCTTGGGCCGGCCGGATACCGAGGCGTGGATGGCCACATCTCCCAGATCGTGCGAAAGGGTCTGGCGGATTGATGAAAGGTACTTTTCGCGCTCAGGGGTGCGGTCGCCGACCATGCGGACGATCTCCTGGTAGACCTTGGGATGCAAAGCGGCGAAGGACAGGTCCTCCAGCTCCCATTTGACCGTGTTCATGCCCAGGCGGTGAGCCAGCGGAGCGAAGATTTCCAGGGTTTCCTTCGCCTTGCGGGAGGAGGATTCCGGCGAGACGTAGCGCCAGGTGCGTGCATTGTGCAGGCGGTCCGCCAGCTTGATCAGCAGCACGCGGATGTCGCGGGACATTGCGACGACCATTTTGCGCACGGTTTCGGCGGGGGCGGCATCGCCGTAGGTGACCTTGTCCAGCTTGGTCACGCCGTCCACCAGCATGGCGATTTCTTCGGAGAATTCCTTCTTCACCGACTCGAGGGAGTACTCGGTGTCTTCGACCGTGTCGTGCAGCAAGGCAGCGGCGAGAATCGAACCGGTCATGCCCATTTCTGCCAAGATCGTGGCGACCGCGACAGGGTGCGTGATGTAGGGGTCGCCGCTCTTGCGCTTTTGGCCCTCATGATATTTTTCTGCGACCTCGTAGGCACGGACCAGCAAATCCAGATCCGCCTTCGGATGCTTGGACTTGACCGTGCGCAGCAGCGGTTCGAGAGTCGGCGATGTGCTCGGAGTGCTCCCCCGGCCTGCAAAGCGCACCAAACGAGAGATAGAGCGTCGTTTCGAATTGTTCAGGTTAGGCGTATTCGCCATGCCCCGCTCCTTCCCGTTGCCGTTGGAATTGTCCCGAAGCCTGAATGGAGCCAGGTCAAATCCATCGGTAGTTTCGGGCCGCCAGATCACCGGTGGCCGTGCACTTGAAAAACACCTTCTTTAGTTCAAACGTTATAGCACGTTCGCGCGGTGACAACTAATTACGCATCTTCCAGCATAAGCGAAATGGTGCCCCCGGCCATCTGCCGGGGGCACCATATCCTAGACTTCAGATCGCGTTAGAGCGCTGCCATCTTCTTGTCGTGCGCAACCACGTCCTCGTCCTTGTGGCGCAGCCAGTGGAACATCGGTGCCTGGACGAACAGGGTCGACAGGGCCGAGACGATGATGCCGACGAACAGCGCCAAGGAAAGGTCCTTGAGCGTACCGGCTCCCAGCAGGTAGGAGCCGATGAACAGGATCGCGGCCACAGGCAGCACGGCCACAACCGAGGTGTTGATCGAGCGGACCAAGGTCTGGTTCACAGCGAGGTTGACCAGCTGCTCGAAGGTGCGCTTGGTCTGCTGGGTGTAGTCCTTGGTGTTTTCGCGGACCTTGTCGAAAACCACCACGGTGTCATACAGCGAGTAGCTCAGGATGGTCAGGAAGCCGATGATCGCGCTCGGCGTGATTTCGAAACCGGTCAGCGAGTAGATGCCCGCAGTCACGATCACCACTGCCATCAGGCCGACGATCGCTGCCAGCGACATCTTCCAGGTGCGGAAGTATGCTGCCATCAGCAAGCCCACCAGGACCACGAATACGACCAGGCCAAACAGTGCCTGGCGTGAAACGTCTTCGCCCCAGGTCGGGCCGATGAAGTTGCTGGTCACTTCGTCGCTGCTGACGCCGTAGTTCTTCGCGAGCTGATCGGCAATGGCCAGGGTCTGGTCATCGCTCAAACGCTCGGTCTGCACGCGCATGGTGCCCGGAGCAATATTGGTCACCGTTGCCTCAGATCCCGAAGCCACTGAGCTGACCGTCTCTTCGCCAATCGAGATATCCGTGTTCTGCACATCCGAAACGGTGAATTCAGAACCGCCGCGGAAGTCGATACCCAGATTGAAGCCGCCCTTGACCACCGGGATCAGGATGGACAGGATCACCAGGATGCCGGCGATCAGGAACCACAAGCGGTGCTTGGAGGTGAACGGGTAGGAACGCTTGCCGGTGTAGAGCTCGTTGCCCCAAGTGACTAGCTTATTCATTGTTCTCCTCCTGAGCCTTGGCCTGCGTGCTGCCAGACGCGTTCGAGCCAGCGGACTGCTCGGCCTGTGCGCGGCGGCGTTCGGCAATGGTCATGCGCTTCGCTGCCTCAGCCGATGCCTTCGCATTCTTCTTGCCGCGATTTGCCGCAACATTCTCATCGAAGCGGCGAACCTTGCCCGCGCCCTGGTACAGCGGCTTGACGCCAAGCAACGATGGATCCATGCCCGACATCGGGTGGCCGTTGGCGAAGAACTTGGTGCGTGCCAGCAGCACCAAGGTCGGGTGGGTCAGGCCGTACACGACGATAAGGTCGATGATGGCGGTCAGGCCCAGGGTGAAGGCGAAGCCTCGCACGTTGCCCACGGCAACGATGTAGAGCACGATTGCGGCCAGCACGTTCACTGCCTTGGATGCCAGAATGGTGCGCTTGGCGCGCTTCCAGCCGATATCCACGGCGCTTGCCAGCGGCCTGCCTTCGCGCAGCTCATCGCGCACGCGCTCGAAGTACACGATGAACGAGTCGGCGATGAGGCCGATGGCGACGATCAGGCCGGCGACGCCTGCCAGCGACAGGCGGTAGTTCATGCCCCAGCCCAGCAGCACCAGCGCCAGGTAGGTGAGCACGCCGGAAACCAGCAGCGACGCGATGGTCACCAGGCCCAGGGCTCGGTACTGGAACAGCGAGTAGATGAAGACCAGAACCAGGCCGATGATGCCGGCGATGAGGCCAGCGGTGAGCTGGTCAGCGCCCAGGGTTGCGGAAACCTGGCGCTCGGACTGGATGTCGAAGCTGATTGGCAGCGCGCCGTACTTCAGCTGCTCGGCCAACGCCTGCGAGCTTTCCTGGGTGAAACCGCCGGAAATCTGCGGACGGCCATCGGAAATCACTGCATTGGTGGTTGGCGCCGAAATGGTTTCGCCATCAAGCACGATCGCGAACTGGTTCTGCGAGCCCCGCAGGGCAATCAGACGCTGGGTGGTATCCGCGAAGAGCTTGGTGCCTTCGGCGTTGAACTCGATAACGACGACCCATTCGCCGGTCACCGATCCATTGACGCCGCGGGCCAACTGGGCGTAGGCGTCCTTGATCATGTCTCCGGAGATTTCCTGCGGGCCGAGGATGTACTTGACACCCCTACTGTGGTCGCAGGAGATCATAGGCTTGTCTGGGTCGGCGGCTTCGCCACCGCGATCCTTGAGCTCTACCTCGCAGTCGTAGCCTTCGAACTCCTGGAACAGCTCTGGGGTGATCCAGTTGGTATCCGATGGGTTCTCTGGCTTGCCGCTAGGCTTTGGCAGGTCTTCCTTGGGGGTGCGGTCTTCCTTCGGAGTGGCTGCGAAACCACCGGTGATCAGCACCGGGCGGAATTCCATGTTGGCCGAGGCCTGGATCAAATCGCGGGTGGTCTGGTCCGGGGTACCGGGCATCGAGACCACGACGTTGCGTCCGGACTGGGTGGTGATTTCCGATTCGGTGACACCGGAACCGTCCACGCGCTGGCGGATGATCTCCACCGCTTGGTCCAGCTGCTCTTGGTTGATCGCCTCGTCGCCCTGAACCCGAGGGGCCAGGATCATCTCGGTGCCGCCTTCGAGGTCGAGGGCCAGCTTCGGTCCCCACCCGGTTTTGCCGTTCACCGCACCACCCACCAACACTCCGGTTGCGATGATGAAGACGACCAGCAACCACAGCAACGCTTTGCGCGCCTGTTTAACAGGTCTGATTGATGACATCTATTGTGCTTTCTGGTTCGGGTGGCTTGGCCTTCAGGCCACCGCTATGCTGCCCGGGACTTAGGCGTTGCGCTCGTCCTTGCCCTCGTCGTTCAAGCGACGCAGGGACTCTTCCGGGGTTTCGGTTGCGTTGGAGGGTGCTGCTGGTTCGTCGGCAGCGGCCGGGGCTGCCGCATCCTTGTCCAGGAAGGTGGCGATGGCCTGGCGGTGCAGGGTCAGCACCACGCCTGGCGAAACCTCAACCTGTACGCGATCCTCTGCGTCTACACCGACGACGGTGCCGAAGATTCCCGAGTTGGTCATCACCTTGGCGCCTGGCACGGTGTTGTTCTTCAGCTTCTCCTGCTGGGCGGCCTGCTTCTTGCGGCCACGGAACATCATGAAGATCAGCACTGCAAACAGGGCGACCATCAGGATCAGCGAAGGGTTGAAGCCGCCACCAGCGGCCTGTGCGATTACGAGAGGATTCACGTATTTACCTGCTAACGATTCGTTGCGATTTGGTCTGGAGTTCTGGGATGCCGCTGCGCCATTTTCTGGCGCGAAACAGCAAAGACGCCCCACCTTACCCTGAAGTGGGCACAGGTCGGGCGTCTTTAGTCTAATGGGTCACGGTGAACCGGCAGGCCATTTACGCGGGCAGTGAAGTAATGCTTGCCTAATCCTCATCGTTTTCATAGCTTTGCGCACTGGCGAAGATGGCATCCTTGGGCATGGTTAATCCCAGATGCTCCCAGGCTCCGGGCATGGCGATACGCCCTCGCGGAGTCCGGCCCATCAATCCTTCGCGCACCAGGTATGGCTCGGCGACGGTTTCGACGGTTTCGGTTTCTTCGCCCACGGCGATAGCCAGGGTCGACAGGCCCACCGGTCCCCCGCCGAATTTCGTGCACAATGCTTCCAGCACACCGCGGTCCAGGCGATCCAGTCCACGCGCATCGACCTCGTACATGTCCAGGGCGGCAGCCGCAGCCTTGGCATCGATCTCTTCGAGCTTGTGCACCAGGGCCCAGTCCCGCACGCGGCGCAGCAGGCGGTTGGCGATACGCGGGGTGCCGCGGGAGCGCCCGGCGATCTCGGTGAATGCAGCTGAGGTGACGCTCAGATCCAGCATCATTGCCGAACGGCGCAGTACCAGCTCGAGTTCCTTGACCGCGTAGAACTCCAGGTGCCCGGTGAAGCCGAAGCGGTCGCGCAGCGGTCCGGGCAGCAGGCCCGCGCGCGTGGTGGCCCCGACGAGCGTGAAGGGCGGCAGCTCCAGGGGAATCGCGGTAGCGCCGGCTCCCTTGCCGACGACGATGTCTACGCGGAAGTCTTCCATTGCCATGTAGAGCATTTCCTCGGCGGGCCGGGACATGCGGTGGATTTCATCGAGGAACAGCACCTCGCCCTCGGTCAGTGAGGAGAGGATCGCGGCCAGGTCGCCGGCGTGCTGGATGGCCGGGCCGGAAGAGATGCGCAATGGCGCGTTCATCTCGGCGGCGATAATCATCGACAAGGTGGTCTTGCCCAGCCCGGGCGGGCCCGAGAGCAGTACATGGTCCGCGGTGCGTTCGCGGATCTTGGCCGCTTCGAGCACCAGCGAGAGCTGCTGGCGCACCCGGGATTGGCCGACGAAGTCGTCGAGATTCCGCGGGCGCAGGGCAGCTTCGATAACCCGTTCTTCGGGTTCGCTGCCGGCGCTCGTGAGCCCGGTGGAGTCATTCATGAAAAGTCGATCCTCTCGCAGACCGCTTAGACGCGGGTTCCGCTGGACATGCTGCGCAGCGCGGCACGCAGGATTTCAGCGACGTTGCCGGTGGCCACAACATCCGGATCGGCCTTGGACAGCGATTTCAGGGTGCTGGTTGCATCCTTTTCGCTCCAGCCCAGCCCGGTCAGCGCCTCGATCACCTGCGGTTCCCAGACGCTGGCGGTACCTCCGCCGGGCACCGGCGCCACTGGCGCGCCGGTCGGGACCAGCTTGCCGTTCAGTTCCAGCACGATGCGGCTGGCGCCCTTGGGGCCGATGCCGGACACCTTGGTGAATGCGGCGGTGTCCTTCGTGTTCGCCGCGATGCGCACTTCTTCGGGAGAATGCACGGCCAGGATGGCCAGGCCGGTGCGCGGCCCGATGCCCGATACGGAGATCAGGACCTCGAAGACATCCCGCTCCTCCGCGGTGGCGAAGCCGAAGAGGGTCATGGAATCCTCGCGCACCACCATGGAGGTGAAGACCGTCGCCTCGCGCCCTTGATGCAGGCCGGACAGCGTTCCGGGGGTGGCGTTGACCAGCATTCCGAAGCCGTTAACGTCGATTACCGCGGTGTTCAGTGCAACCGCCTGCACGGTGCCGGTCAATGAGCTGATCATGCCACTCCTTGGGATGTATGTTCGATCGAACCCAGTTTATCGAAGATACCTACGAATATCGATCCGCCGTGTTTCCCGGTGGGTCGAGGTCATTTCCCGGCCGCCGGCTAGCGGCGCACCGCTCGGCGCTTGGCTGACGCTTCGGCGGCGATCCATGCCTGCTGAGCACCTGTCAGCTGCGAGGACCCGCCGGCATGCACCGCAGAGGCCGAGGCGTTCGAGCCGGTGGCCGCTCCGCGCCAGCCGTGGGTGATCGCCAGGGCCACCGCGTCAGCGGCGTCGGCAGGCTTGGGCGGTTCATCAAGCCGGCAGATCTTGGCAATCATCTTGCCGATCGCCGCCTTGGTCGCCTGGCCGGAACCGGTCACCGCCGCCTTCACCTCGGTCGGCGTATGCAGCGCGACGGGGATGCCGCGTCGTGCCGCGGCGGTGATTACCACGCCGGTGACCTGGGCGGTGCCGATCACCGTGGAGACGTTCGCCGAAGCGAACACGCGTTCCAGGGCGAGCACGTCGGGCCGGTGCTGGTCCAGCCACGCCTCGATCGCGTTAGCGATCGTCAAGAGCCGGGCGTCGAGCGGGGTGCCCGGCGGGGTGCCGGCGACGGTGACGTCCACCAGTGAAACTTGCCTGTTTGCAGCGACGTCGACCACGGCAAGACCGCAACGCGTCAGGCCGGGGTCGACGCCGACAACACGTAAGGCCAAGCCCTACTGCTCTTCGTCCAATGCGGCGCGAACCTCATCGGACAGGTCGGCGTTGGTGTAGATGCCTTGGACGTCGTCCAGTTCTTCCAGCGCGTCGTAGAGCTTCAGGAACTTGCGTGCTCCGTCGACATCCAGTTCCACCTTCATCGACGGCAGGAATTCCATTTCGTCGGATTCGTAGGCGATATCGTTCTCGTCCAGCGCCGCTGCGACCGCGCGCAGGTCCGAAGGATCGCACACGATGGCGAAGTTCTCGTCCTCGTCCAGGATCTCGTCGGCACCGGCATCCAGCACGATCATCAGCAGGTCATCTTCGGTCAGCTCGCCCTTGGGCAGGCGCACTACGCCCTGGCGGTTGAACAGGTAGGCCACCGATCCCGGGTCGGCGACGGTGCCGCCATTGCGGGTGATGCCCACGCGGACCTCGGAGGCTGCGCGGTTCTTGTTGTCGGTCAGGCACTCGATCAGCAGCGCCGAGCCCTGCGGGCCGCGTGCTTCGTAGATGATCTCGGTGTAGTCGACGACCTCACCGGTCAGGCCAGCGCCACGCTTGATTGCGCGGTCGATATTGTTGATCGGCACGGAGTTCTTCTTGGCCTTGCTGACAGCAAGTTCCAGTGCCGGGTTGCCGGCCATGTCGGCTCCGCCGGCGCGGGCGGCAACTTCAATGCCCTTGATGAATTTCGCGAAGGCCTTGGCGCGCTTGGCGTCGATCGCAGCCTTCTTGTGCTTGGTAGTTGCCCATTTGGAGTGGCCTGACATGCTTTAAGCGTCTCCTCGCGTGAGATTGATGAAAAATTGATGGATAGCTGTGCTGCCGGTGACTTCCGGGTGAAAGCTGGTTGCCAACAATTTTCCCTGGCGTACTGCAACAATTCTACCCTGTCCGTCATTCGGCCCGGCTTGAACGGTGCTGATCACCTCGACGTCCGGGCCGATTTGCACGGCTTCCGGGGCGCGGATGAACACCGCTTCGAGAGTGTGACCGTTGAAGTCCAGCTGGTGCTCGAACGAGTCGACCTGGCGCCCGAAGGCATTGCGCTTCACCGTCATGTCGATGCCTCCGAAGCTTTGCTGCACCGCGCCATCCCGCGCGATTGCAGGATTCTCAATGCGATCGGCGAGCATGATCATTCCAGCGCAGGAGCCGTAGACCGGCATGCCGTCGGCGATGCGTTCCTTGATGGGATCGGCCAGCCCGTAGTTGCGGGAGAGCCGGTCGATCACCGAGGACTCGCCACCGGGAAGCACCAGCGCGTCGACCTGCGCCAAATCCTCGACAGTGCGCACCATCTGAGCAGGTTGCCCAAGCCGCTCCAGAGAAGCAAGATGTTCACGGAAGTCCCCTTGGAGAGCGAGGACGCCTATTTTCGGCATGGTTGTAACCTTCATGGTGTTCGGTGGCTGGCAACACGGAAATGCGCCGAAACAACGTTAAACCCATGGACCCCGTGCGCCGGTTTTGTTTCCCGGTGTGTCGCGGATTCTTCGGTGCAATCTCCCGGCAGCCCGTGAAGCTTGGTAGGTTCGGGAACATGACTGCTGATATTTCTTCCCTCGAACTTGCCGGTGGCGTGAGCATGCCTTCCATTGGCTTGGGCACGTGGCCCCTGCGCGGCCAGGAGGTGGTTGCCGCGGTCCGTTCGGCCCTGGATACGGGTTACCGCCGCGTGGACACGGCGGAGAACTATGAGAACGAGGATGCCGTAGGCCAGGCCTTGGCGCTAAGCGGGCTTGACCGCGATGCATTGTTCGTCACTACCAAGTTCAACAAGATGTGGCATTCGGCCCAGGGCGTACGTCAGGCGTTGGACAACTCCCTGTCCCGCCTTGGCCTCGACTATGTGGACCTGTTCCTGATCCATTGGCCAAACCCGCAGCAGAACACCTACGTGGAAGCCTTCATTGAGCTGGACAAGCTCGTTGCCGAGGGCAAGATCCGGGCCGCCGGCGTCTCGAATTTCAAGCCTTACCAGTTGCAGAAGGTCCTCGATGCCGGGCTCGTGCCGGCACTGAACCAGATCCAGGTGGACCCTGAGCGGCAAAGCGTCGATTGGCAAGCATTCAATACCGAACATGGGGTGCGCACCGAGGCCTATTCCCCCTTGGGACGCAAGAAGTCCGGGTTCCTTTCGGATCCCGCCCTGGCACGGATTGCCCGAGCGCATGGGAAGAGCACCGCCCAGGTGACCCTGCGCTGGCATGTCCAGTCCGGACGAGCCGCGGCACCGAAATCGGCCGATCCGCGCCGGCAAAGTGAGAACCTGGACATTTTCGGCTTCCAGCTCAGCCCGGAGGACATGGCCACCATCGATGCCATGGATACCGGAGTCGGCCCCTTCACGGATTCAGATGAATTCGGGCATTAAGCCCTTTCTGCCATGGTTTGACGCAACAGGAGGAACCGAGCATGCTCAGGGGCTATAAGCGGCCAGACATTAAATTCGCGGAGTACCTCGACGAGCTCGACACCCCAATCCCCTATGGCGAGCGTTGGTATAGGGAGCCGGATAGTGAAAGCTATTCGGTGACCGAACATCCGGAACGTTTTGCTCCCGTGCAGCAAGTAGCCCGGGCGTTGCTGAGCTGGATGCAGGAGCAATTCGAGGTGCGCTGCTTCGATGATCCCGGACTGGCCGCCGAACTGCGGATTCCGCCGGACACCGTGGTGAGTTCTGTCCGGATCCTTCCGCTGAATTCGCGCTGCGCTCCATTGGGCATGATCCTTACGACCTTTCCCGGGGTGCATCTGGAGCTCGGTGCGCTTTACCACGCGGTTTTCCCGACCTGCGGTTGCGACGCCTGCGATGAACACGTTCCCGAGATGATCGAGGAACTGGAAGCCCAGGTGGGGGCAGCCGTGTCCGGCGCGTTTCGCGAGTCCTTGGATATCGGCGCTGGCCGCCTCGTGCATCGTTTCGTTGCCAAGGAGACGGGATTCAGTGAGCAATCCGGCGGCCTCGATGACATATCGCCGGCCCAGCTGGCCAAGGCGCAAGCGATTCTGCCTCCAAACGGTGCATGGGAAGCGTGGCACAGACGCTAGCTAGCTCAGTCCAGCGTCCACGCCTGCAGTCCATCCTCAAAGGCGCCATAGGCATTCACGGTGGCTTCACTGCGCTTCAGGGACGCTTGCCCATCAGCTTCCGGAACGCATCCATCAGCGTTGAAGACTTGGCACCACGCTACCGGCCCGTTCGACAACTGGTGCGGAACCCACCGCAAGTTGCTGACCTCCCATTCGCCAGGTTCGTCCTGGGTGAATGTTGCCTTCACGCTGATGCCTTCGCGGTTGAGAATGGTCGGCGTTGCATGCTTGGCCACAGAGTTTCCCAAACCGTAGACGATCCAGGTTCCGTCGTGCTTCTCAATGGGCAGGACCGAGTGGGTGTGGTGCATGTAGATGAAATCGAAGACGCCAGATTCTGCCAGGGCCTGGCCGAGTTTTCTTTGCGAGGCGGTCGGCTCGGTGGTGTATTCAGCTCCATCGTGCACGGCTGCCACCACGATGTCCGCTCCGGCCTTGCGTGTTTCCTTGCCCCGGGTAATCAGCTCCTGCGCATCCACTCCGGTATCGACCTGCCAGTGAGCTGCTTCCGGCAGTCCGTTAAGCGAATAGGTGCTGGTTACTACCCCGAGCTTCACCCCGTTTGTTTCCAGGATGGACGGTTTTTCGGAGTCCTTTTCATTGCGGTAGGAGCCTGTCGCAAACAGCCCATCGGACTCCAGCGCATCGAGTGTTCGTTCGACTCCGGCCGTACCGGCATCGACCGTGTGATTGGTGGCAGTGGTGCATCCGTCGTAGCCAATGGCTTCGAGATCGGTGAGGATTTGTTCCGGGACGGTGAACCGCGGATACCCGGAATACGGAGGGATACCAATTGGTGTCTCCAGATTGCAAAGCGCCACATCTGCGTCCTGGACATAGGGAGCCAGGCCCGCCAGCAATGGGCTGAAATCGTAGTCCTCGCCATTGCCCGATTGTGCGCCAGCTGCCTTCTCGGCTTCATCCAATAGCTGAGGATGCAGCAAGACGTCTCCAGTGACCATCAGCGAGAGTTCTTCGGGACTCGACGGTGCGGCAGAGCTATCCTCCGTGGTTGGACTTGAAGCCGGATCCGATGAGGACTGAACGGAAGACTGCGGGGTTGCTGGTTCTTGATTGCTGCTCGGGATTGCAGAGCAGCCGCCAATCAGCAACGCGGCCATGAGCGTTGATCCAAGCGGAAGTATTACGGACGGAGCACGTTGGGGCATGCATCGAGCCTAGCCCAGCTTGATATGCGGGGTGTAAATGCAAGCTGAATCACTTTTTCCATGAAAACCTAGGCCTATGCAAAACCCTCTTCTGACTCCCAGTACCAGGCCCTATCAGTGGCCAGCCTTCGACCAGCTCACTGCAGAGCATTACGTGGAGGCAGTTCGTCTCGGGGCAGCCGAGCAACGCGAAGAGCTGCAGCGCATTATTGACGATACGCAGGAGCCGACTTTCGAGAACACCTTCCTCGCTTTGGAAGCCAGCGGGCAGACCCTGCGCCGTGCGCTCATGACCTACTTCTCGGTGATTTCTGCCCATGGCACGGAAGATCTGCGGGCGATCCAGTCTGAGATTTCATCGATCTGGTCCGAACAAGAAGATGAGATCTACCTAAGCCAAACCTTGTATTCCCGTTTACAAGCCTTGGATTGCGCGGAACTCCGGGGTGAAGACGCCCGCTTAGCGAATCAAACGTTGAAGAATTTCCAGTTGGCCGGTGCAGGTTTGGGCGAAGCCGAAAAGGATCGCCTGAAGGTACTGAACGCGAAGCTGGCCGAACTTTCAACGCAGTTCGCTGACCTCGTGCTGAAGAATCAGAACGCCCATGCGGTGCACTTCGAGAATGCTGCAGAACTCGACGGCCTGTCTGGTCCAGCCATCGAGTCAGCAGCACAGGCGGCGAAGCAAGCAGGCCACGCGTCGGGCTACCTTCTGACGTTGGTTTCGCCAACTCAGCAACCGGTTCTGGAGTCGCTGGCCTCAAGTGAATCCCGCCGCAAGGTGTTCAACGCATCAATTAGCCGTGGCACCGGGGAGAATGCGACAATTCACGTTGCCGCCGAAATGGCTCAGCTTCGCGCCGAACGCGCCGCGCTGCTCGGATTCGCCAACCATGCTGAAACCGTGCTTGCCCAAGCCACCGCTCCCTCCACCGCGGCGGTGGAAGAGCGCCTGGCAGAACTGACCCAAGCGGCCACCGCAAACGCGCGCAAAGAAGCTGAAGTACTGGGCAAGATTGCCGGTGCTGAAATCAACGCGTGGGATTGGAAGTATTTCTCCAATCAGGTCTTGCGTGATCAGTATTCGGTGGATTCCGAGGAACTGCGCAACTACTTCGAGCTGGACCGGGTGCTCATCGATGGGGTCTTCGCGACGGCTACCAAGCTGTTCGGCATCACCTTCAGCGAGCGGTTTGACCTGCCTGCCTACCACCCGGACGTTCGGGTCTTCGAAGTCTTCGACGCCGATGGCAAGCCTTTGGCGCTCTACACCGGAGACTATCTGGCCCGGGACACGAAGAAGGGCGGCGCGTGGATGACCAGCCTGCGCGATGCCGCTTCATTCCTGGAAGAACGACCGATCGTCACCAACACCTTGAACATCACCCCGCCTGCGCCTGGTGATCCAATCCTGCTGTCCATGGATGAGGCGAATACGCTATTCCACGAGTTCGGCCATGCGCTGCACGGCATGTTCTCCAGCGGAAAGTACGCGTCGCTTGCCGGCACCTCGGTCCCCCGCGACTTCGTGGAGTTCCCATCGCAGGTCAACGAGATGTGGATGCTCCACGAGGATGTTGTCACCGGTTATGCCGTCCACCACCAGAGCGGCGAAGCACTGGGTGATGCGCTGATCGAGAAGATCCGTGCCGCTTCACTGTGGGGCCAGGGCTTCGCAACCACCGAGTACCTGGCCGCCAGCGTGCTCGACTGGGCCTGGCATACCATCAACGCCGGGACAGTTATCGCCGATCCTCTGCAGTTTGAACAAGACGTGCTTCAGCAAGCCGGCTTCGATACCGAAATGATTCCGCCCCGTTACCGCACCGGTTATTTCCAGCACATTTTCGCCAATGGGTACTCCGCTGGCTACTACTCCTACATCTGGAGTGAGGTGCTCGATGCCGACACTGTGCAGTGGTTCGAGGAAAAAGGGGGCTTAATGCGCGAAAATGGTAATCGGTTCCGCGAGGAACTGCTGTCGCGCGGCAATACGCGCGATCCCCTTGAGTCCTACGAATTATTCCGCGGCCGCACCGCAGTGGTTGAACCGTTGCTGCGCCGTCGAGGATTGGTGAACGCAGAATAATGACCACTATTGCCTCCGCACAGGAAGCGCTAAGCCACTGGCATCAGGCACTTGCAGTAGCCACCGGCGGCAAGATCTTTACCACCCACGGATGCTCCTGGGCTTGGCAGCCGGTCCGCAAGCGCCTGATCCTGTTGTTCCCTGAGCATCCGGAGCAGGCGGGCCTGCGACCTGCGCTGGCCGAAGGCCACCGGCTCGGTGCCCGGCGCGTGGAAGCCTGGGTCAACTCAGGAGCCCACGCAGATGAGTTGAAAGCAGCAGGATTCTCCGACAACGCCCAAGTGTCCTGGCATGCAGGCCCGTTGGCCATTCCAATGGATCGCTGGAACGGCAAGATCCGCTTGGGCAATAACGTCCCTGAGGCCACGGGTGCTGATGCCGCCGAACTGAACGTGACGAACCTGTGGCGCGAAACCAGCACCCAGCTTTCCAGCGGTCACCCTGCTCTGCGTCGCGTCGAGCATGCCTTGGCCCGCACCGACGAAGGAGAGATTGTCGGCCGGGGCTTTGCGCAGCAGGGCCTGAACGGGCAGCTGATGGTGCATGCCTTGGCGGTAGGCAAGGAACATCGCCGCCATGGCATTGGCACCGCCTTGCTGCACGGCCTGTCGCGTTCCATGATCAATCCGTTGTCGCCACCAGACGACGAAGTGCCGCAGGAGCTGCTTGCCGCGGCCACGCCGTCCAGTGCCGACTTCTTCAGCGCGAACGGGCTCAAGCTTCTTGGGCGTGGACGCCACATGGTCTTGCGCTCGTGGAACCAATAACGAACAGCTAGGACGGCAGGAACTCGACCGGCCCCGGGGATTCCGGTGGCCGGTCGAGTCCTCTAGAACTTGTTCACGTGGTTGGGAGGACTCGGTAGACGAGGCGGGCAAACGGCCCGGCTTTCCGCGCTTCGGCCAGTTCCAGCCGATCACTGCCGATATTGCGCGGTAGCAAGGCGGCGCCTGCAGGCAGCGCTGCTGGAGCAACAGTCAACGCCAAGGAATCAAGTGCGTCGATGTCCAGGAACTGTCCCAGCAGCTCGCCTCCGCCGAGGACCCAAATGTTCTTCTCCCCCGCCGTCTCCCGGATTTCAGGCAAATATTCTTCGACCGAGCCATTGACTAGGCGGACATCAGCGCCCTCGGGAATTGGCAGGTCCCGCGAGGTGAAAACATACGTGGTGATCCCCCGATAGTATTCTTGCCATTTCTGCGGGTTCTCGATGAACCCTTCGTTCTCAATCAGCCACATGTAGGTATTCGCGCCTTCGACATGCACGCCGACATTTTTGGGTAGCAGGTCCGGGTCGGGTTCGTGGGCCCCTGGCACATCGAAGAGCCACTGCAGGCTGTGGTTCTCATCTGCCAGATAGCCGTTGAGAGTGACTGCTGCGTCGAAAATTATCTTGCCCATGCTCCCTAGTGTGCCATGTCCGGAGCGCTATAGGTGCAGATCCACAGGCGCAAAGGCCGGCGTCTGGCCGGTACGCAGCACCCCGATGGTACCCGAAGGAACCTCGTGCCAGGTCTGGCTGCTCCAATGCAGTTCCAGCGGCTCGGAAACGACCAGTTGCGCGTCCTGCGGCAGTTGGTCCTCGCGGCCGTCTCGGGTGAGCAGCATGGCAGGTCCTGCCGCATAGTAGAGCGAGGGCGCCATCGCGCCCGACACCTCTGGGCTGGCCCGGCGCAGCACCACGAGCTGCTGCCCGTCCGAGGCGCACATCGTAGCGCGGAATGGGGCTTCGATACCGTGCTCGGCGCGGGCCCGCTCCACCCGGGCCACCATCCGCGACAGGCCCGCCACCGGGTCCCGGTCCAGGCCGTAGGACAGGGCGAGGTAGAAGCAGACCTCGGTATCGGCGTTGCCCAGAATCATCGGGTAGCGCGCCGGATCCACTTCGAAGGTCAGTTCGCGCTTGAGTATTGCGAATTCCGGGACCGTTCCGTTGTGCTGGAACATCCATCTCTCATCGACGAAAGGGTGGCAGTTCTGCTCGGCAATGGTCCCGCCCGGCGCCGCGCGCACATGCGCCAGGATGCATCCTGACGCGATCTGCGCCGCCAAGTGCCGCAGATTCTGGCTGTCCCAGGCCGGGCCGATCTGCCGGTACTGCCCGAGTTTTCCCGAACGCCCGGCCCAGGCCATGCCGAACCCGTCGCCGTTGGTCGGGAAGGCATGGTCCGCGAAGCCGGAGGCCAGCTCTTCCTGGGGCAGGTAGAGCTGCCGGGCGTGCAAACTCTGGTCGATCAGCGAATGCGTGGGGCGCACCAGGATATCGGCGATGTCGATCGGGGAGCCGAGACAGGCAAGCCAGCGGCACATGTCATCTTCTTGGGGTCAGCGCGAATTCCGGGTTCCACCAACCTACGCCCGGCGGCATCCAACGGCAAGGCTTCGCAGGCAGACTTTGAATCACGGCAATAGCCATCATTCGGCCACTAAAGACAGAGACCCACGCCACCAGAATCTCGGTGGCGTGGGCCTCAATGCTAATGCGTGAGCGATTACCAGCCGCGCTCAGCCAGGCGGTGAGGCACTGGGACATCGGCTACGTTGATGCCAACCATGGCCTCGCCCAAGCCGCGGGAGATCTTGGCCAGCTCATCCGGGTTGTCGAAGAAGGTGGTGGCCTTCACGATGGCTTCGGCGCGCTGCACCGGGTTGCCGGACTTGAAGATACCCGAGCCGACGAACACACCGTCGGCGCCCAGCTGCATCATCATCGCGGCGTCGGCCGGAGTAGCGATGCCGCCCGCGGTGAACAGCACGACCGGAAGCTTGCCGTTGGCTGCAACTTCCTTGACCAGTTCGTATGGAGCCTGCAGTTCCTTGGCGGCGACGTACAGCTCATCCTCTGGCAGGGCGGAGAGCTTCGCGATCTCTGCACGGATCTTGCGCATGTGCCCGGTGGCGTTGGAGACGTCGCCGGTGCCCGCCTCGCCCTTGGAGCGGATCATCGCAGCGCCTTCGTTGATGCGGCGCAGTGCCTCGCCCAGGTTGGTGGCACCGCAGACGAACGGCACGGTGAACGGCTGCTTGTCGATGTGGTTCTCGTAATCCGCTGGCGAAAGCACCTCGGACTCGTCGATGTAGTCGACACCCAGGGACTGCAGGATCTGCGCCTCGACGAAGTGGCCGATGCGAGCCTTGGCCATCACGGGAATCGAGACCTCGTTGATGATCCCGTCGATCATGTCAGGGTCGCTCATGCGCGAGACGCCGCCCTGGGCACGGATATCTGCCGGGACGCGTTCGAGGGCCATGACTGCCACGGCTCCGGCGTCTTCTGCGATACGTGCCTGCTCCGGGGTGACCACGTCCATGATGACGCCGCCCTTGAGCATTTCGGCCATGCCGCGCTTGACGCGGTCCGAACCGACGACGGAGTTCTGATTGTTCGTAGACATGGAGGAATGGTTCCTTTCGACACTGCGAGATGCCCCTCCGGCCTGGAGCGAATGCGTCTTCCAAGGCGGCGGTGACTAGTTAGTACCCACTTATCGTAGGATCGACCTAGTTTATTACCCCCTGTGTTGCGTCACATTCAGAGACTAGGAGACAAGTCATCTCGATGATGGTTGTAGCGTAATAATTCCCTCTTCGCGTTTCTATTAGCCAGAACCGCTTTTGGCGGCAATGTTACGCGGCCCGCCATCGTGGGATGACTTGTCTACTCCATGGCATCCAGTACCCGGATTCGGCTTCGCGTTCCATGCAGCCGTTTTTATGCGCGGACTACTAAACGGCGATATCGCGCTGGGTGAAGCGCAGCATCGCGAGCAACCCTGTGGCGAGTGCGGCCACCAGCAGCACAACTTGCGCATCTCAGGTGAAGTCCTCCGCGGGAACCCTGGCAATTGCGCCGAAGGGCGTGGCCTTGATGGCTTCAGGTGGCAGCGAGAACAGGCTGCCGGACATGGCGGCCAGCATCGATAGTCCGTACACTGTCCAGGTAATCGCAGTGCCCCAGCGCGGCAGAAACCCGTTCAGCAGCAACTGGATCCCGAGCAGGTGAGCATTGCTGGCCAGAAACCCAAGCTCCCCGTGGCCAGCACCCGTGGATCTGCGGCGCCCTGGGAGCTGGCACCGGTGCCTCGGCGCGGGCAAGAGGTTGCGGCCGGTCAATGAAGGGGCAGGACAACCAGCGCTTGCGTGCAACGAAAAACGCGCTGCGCACCGCAGGATTTCTCCTTTGATGCGCAGCGCGTTGTACTTGCCCGCTAATGCCTAGCTCGGCGTTTCACTGTCCCATGCCCCGGCAATCGCGCTGCGAACCTCCGACAGGGTCTGCGGGATGGCCTTGGTCTGCGCGATGATCGGGAAGAAGTTCCCGTCGCCATTCCACCGGGGCACGATGTGCTGGTGCAGGTGGGCGGCGATACCTGCTCCCCCGGCTTCACCCTGGTTCATCCCCAGGTTGAAACCGGCAGGATTGGACACCTTGCGCAGCACGCGCATGGACTGCTGCGCCAGCGCCGCCATTTCCGCCGTTTCCTCGACCGTGATGTCGGTGTAGTTCGGCACATGGCGATACGGGCAGACCAGCAGGTGGCCGGGGTTGTACGGGAACAGGTTCAGGATCACATAGCAGGTTTTGCCACGGTGGACAATCAGCGCCTCCTCGTCGGTACGGCCGGGACCGGCGCAAAATGGGCAGCTGGCCTCGTCCTTGACCTGGTCCTGCCCGCCCTTGATATAGGCCATCCGGTAGGGAGTCCAAAGCCGCTGGAACGAATCCGGCACTCCGGCGAGTTCGAAGTCGTCGGTGACGGACTGGTCTGCGTGTTCCTGCATGCTCAATGGACTCCCTGTCCGAACTAGTTGTTGTTGTCGCGGCTCTTGATGGCTTCAACGATGCGGGCTACCGCATCATCGATGGGCACCTGGTTTTCCTGGCTGCCGTCGCGGAAGCGGAAGGACACGGCGTTCGCATCAGCATCTTCGCCGCCGGCGATGAGCACGAATGGAATCTTGTCCTTGGACGCGTTGCGGATCTTCTTCGGGAAGCGGTCCGAGGAGTCATCCAGTTCCACGCGCACGCCTTCGGCCTTGAGCTTGGCGACAACCTCTTCGAGGTAGCCGTTGAAGGCTTCGGCCACGGGGATCGCGCGCACCTGCACCGGGGAGAGCCATGCCGGGAAGGCTCCGGCGTAGTGCTCGGTGAGCACGCCCAGGAAGCGTTCGATGGAGCCGAACTTCGCGGCGTGGATCATCACCGGTTCCTGGCGGGTTCCGTCGGCAGCCTGGTACTCCAGCCCGAAGCGCGCCGGCTGGTTGAAGTCGTACTGCACGGTGCCCATCTGCCAGGTGCGGCCGATGGCGTCCTTGGCCTGGACAGAGATCTTCGGGCCGTAGAAGGCAGCTCCACCTGGGTCGGCCACCAGCTCGACGCCGGATTCGGTGGCAACGCGCTCAAGCACGGCGGTGGCTTCCGCCCACTGCTCATCGGTGCCGATGAACTTGTCCGACTCCGGATCACGGGTGGACAGCTCCAGGTAGAAGTCGTCCATGCCGAAGTCCTTGAGCAAGGAGAGCATGAAGTTCAGCAGGTGCTCGACCTCGGCCGGTGCCTGCTCCTTGGTGACGTAGGAGTGCGAATCGTCCTGGGCGAAGCCGCGCACGCGGGTCAGGCCGTGCACCACGCCCGACTTCTCGTAGCGGTAGACGTGGCCGAATTCGAACAGGCGCAGCGGCAGTTCGCGATAGGAACGTCCGCGGCCGCGGAAGATCAGGTTGTGCATCGGGCAGTTCATCGCCTTCAGCCGGTATTCCTGGCCCTGCTTGGTGATGTTGCCATCTTCGTCGCGCTCTTCGTCGATGTGCAGCGCCGGGAACATGGTGTCCGCGTAGTACGGCAGGTGGCCCGAGGTGTGGAACAGCCCGTCCTTGGAGATGTGCGGGGTGCCCACGTACTGGAAGCCCTCTTCGACGTGGCGGTCGCGCACGTAGTCTTCCATCTCGCGCTTGATGATGCCGCCCTTGGGGTGGAACACCGGCAGGCCCGAGCCCAGCTCGTCGGGGAAGGAGAACAAGTCCAGCTCGGCGCCGAGCTTGCGGTGGTCGCGGCGCTCGGCCTCGGCCAGTCGCTCCTGGTAGGCCTTCAGGTCTTCCTTGGTTGGCCAGGCGGTGCCGTAGATGCGCTGCAGCTGCTTGTTCTTCTCGCTGCCCAGCCAGTAGGCGGCGGCCGAGCGGGTCAGTGCGAACGCATTCTTGATCAGCTTGGTGTTCGGCAGGTGCGGGCCGCGGCACAAATCCTTCCAGACGGTGTCGCCGGACTTGCGGTCGACATTGTCGTAGATGGTGGTCTCGCCGGCGGCGACCTCCACGGTCACGCCTTCGCCGGAGGTGTCGGCGGAGTCGGCCTTCGCCAGCAGCTCGCACTTGTATGGCTCGTTGGCCATCTCGGCCTTGGCTTCCGCTGGGGACACTTCGCGGCGGACGAAGAGCTGGTTCTGGTTGATGATCTTCTGCATCATCTTTTCCAGCTGCTTGAGGTCTTCCGGGGTGAACGGATCTTCGACATCGAAGTCGAAGTAGAAACCATCGGTGATGTACGGGCCGATGCCCAGCTTGGAATCCGGGCGCAGCTGCTGCACAGCCTGGGCCATCACGTGGGCGGTCGAGTGGCGCAGCACCTCCAATCCTTCTGGATCGTTGATGGTTACGCGGGTGACAGTGGTTCCGGCTTCCAGTTCGCGGGCCAGGTCGCGCAGTACGCCATCGACGTGCATGACAACCACGTCCTTGTCATTGGCGAAATGCTGCAGACCGGTCGTTCCCGCGTCCACCTGTACCTGCTCGCCGTCAATGGTGAGAGTCAGCTGCTCGCTCATGAGATCGGGTTCTACCTTTCAATCTGTGATGGCTTCATAGCTTGTGGCATACCTTGGCCACAGCCAGCCAGAATCCAGTTTAGTTCAGCATTGCGTCGCGCAACCGGTTCACTTCGGGTTTTGTGCCGATTGTTCGCCCGAGTGTGACCCGTTCAACAGCTCGTCGGCCGACAGCAGCCCGGAGTAGTGCCACAGCTTGCGCTGAGAGGCTGGTTGCGAACTTGCGATCTTCCCGCTCTGCTGGTCCTTGCGGAAGGCGGGGATCACCGCATCCAAACGACGTTGCAGCTCCTGGCGTTCATCTTCGGTGAGCATCAGGTTGCTGGTGCTCAGCTGCGCCAGGTCCGGCCTGGAATCGCTGGCTCCGTACCAGCGCTGGGCGTGGGCCAAGGCGGCTTCCAAGCGCCGCTGCTCGTCGTGCATGACCTGCCCGAGGTAGGCGTTCATGGCGGTGGCCGAACCATCCCCGGTGCGGTCCGCGGGCTGGCCCGTGGTGTAGCCGGTAGCCGCCGGACGCCAGACGCGGTCGCGCTTGTCGCGCGCCAGCTCGGGAGCCTCCTCGATCATCTCGGCCTTGGCCAGCTCGCGCAGGTGGAAGCTGACCTTGTTCGGGGCCAGACCCAGCAGTTCGCCGATATCGGAGGCACGCCCGGTGCCCATCGCCGCCAATGCATCGAAGATCTGCCTACGCAACGGGTTGGCCATGGCCTTGAGCATTGGCGTGGTGAACGTGACATTCGACTGTGCTTGGGTCATGGGATCAGCATAGCAATTGCCCAAATTAAGTTGCGCAAATTCTATTGCGCAAGTTTATTTGCGGGTCTATGGTTGATGCATGACCATGGACCAGACTCCCCTGATTCAGCCGCAGGCAACCGCTGCCGGCGCACAACTGCTGCCGGCATTGCATTACCAGCGCAGCTACCGCATCTGGTGGGTCGCCGACACCACGGCCTTGCTGGCTGGCGGCATCTACTCCTTCGTGCTGCCGCTGATCCTGCTGGGACTGGCCGGTTCGACGGTGCAGGCCGGCACGCTGGCCGCCCTGGGACTGGCCGCGCGGGCCAGCTTGACGCTGCTTGGCGGCTCCGTGGCCGACCGTTCCGACAGGGCACGCATGATGCTCACCGGAGGGATTTGCGGTGCGACACTCACCTTGGCACTGGCAGTGGCCAGCATGAGCGGCTCGCTGAGCGTAGCAGTGCTCTGCTTGGCCCACGTGCTCATGGAACTGCGTTCAGGCTATTTCGGTGCCGTCACGAATGCCGCACTCAAGGACGTGGTCCATCCCAAGCAGTTGGGACGAGCCATGGCGGCAAATCAGGGACGCGATTCGGTGCTCATGCTGGGCGCGGCTCCGCTGGGCGGGCTCCTGCTCGGATTCGGAGCAGGGTTTGCCCTGTTGGCTGTCAGTTTCCTGCAGCTGCTCGCCGCCGCTTCGGGGTTCGCGCTGCGCGGACCATTGCGCGCAGCCGAAGCCATGTCAAAGCCCATGGAGCACTCCCCGGCCGGCAGCCGTCCGGTCTCGCCCGGCATCGCGGCGGGCATGCGATGGTGCTTCGCCAGGCCGCAGCTGCGCAGCCTGCTCATCCTGATCACCGTCATCAATATCGGAACCAACGGACTGAACACGACGTTGATCTATGGGTTGCAGCAACGCGGCGAAACCCCATGGGTAATCGGCCTGGTATCCACATTCATGGGCCTGGGCATATTCGCCGGTTCGCTGTTCGCCGGACGCTTGATCGAGAAATTCCGGACGGGCGTGCTGGCCTGCAGCTGCTTGAGCGTTCTGGGCGGAGCGATGCTGCTAATGGGCTTCAACACAAATCTGCTCTGGCTGGGTGCCATGCTGCTGGTGGCCTACCTGAGCGTTCCTGCGTTGAACGCGTCGGTCGGAGGCTACTTCATGGCAGTAGTCCCGCGGGAAATGGCAGGACGAGCCAATTCCCTGATCTTGTTCATGGCCCTGTCGGCTCTGCCGCTGGCGCCGTTCCTCACCGGGCTCGGCCTGCAATGGCTGGGCATGGGACCGACATTGCTGTTCTTCGGCTCACTGGTGATCGTTGCAGCTATCGCCGCCTGGTGCTCACGGCACGTGCGCGGCATCCCGCACCCGGATCAGTGGTCCAGCGAACCGGCGAGCGCAAATTCTCAGATCGAAGTCGAGGCGAAGGAATCTGCAGGTTTGGTTTCTGCAGAAGACGAGCCGACGCAGGTTCAAGGAGAACCGAGCATGAAAAACTATCCAGCATCAAACTCATCCGTTTCGTCCCGGCGGCTTGGCTTGCGCCGCACTCCCAGCAGCGTACAGCGCAACCATCACCTGCCGAGCCGCGTCGACCTGGAACTCCGCGCCCAGCGTGAGCGCGACCTGTCGTCGCCTCGCAACGAACAGTGGATCCATCTGTAGTCAGCCAGAAGTTGAACTGCCTGCAGTTTTCCCTGAAGCTCGCACTATGCGGACGACCCCAATAACCAGCACCGCGAATAGCGCAACTCCCCCTGCGGCAGTGACGAGCCCTCCTGAGGTATAGAAGTAGAGAGACGCAGTACTCGCAACGAACGCGCTCGCGCAAAACCTTCCCCACGCCATGAGGTGTGCACCTTCCAGGCCTATCAATCGAGATCAGGGCACCCTAGGCTGGTTACATGAACAAGTCGGCCCCGCCGACCATCAGCGCGATCACCCTCGGCGTGCGTGATGTCGGTGCTTCAACCAGGTTCTATACCGAGGGACTGGGTTTCGAGCTGGTGCAGCCAGCCCACCCGGAGATTGCCTTTGTACGTGCCGGGCATTCCTTGATGCTGGCTTTGTGGGATATTACGCAGATGCCCAGCGAGTATGGCGATATCGGGCACGGCGAGAAAGCTCCCCCTGTTTCCCTGGGACATAACGTGCACACCGATGAGGAAGTCGAACGGTTCTACCGGCGAGCGCTTGATGCTGGAGCAACGTCGGTCACCGAACCGACGGTTCAGCCTTGGGGCGGCAAGAGTGCCTGCGTGGCCGACCCGGACGGGTTCCGCTGGGATTTCGTGCACAATCCGTCCTTCGTGATCGACGCGGACGGGCACGTGTCTTCGGTGTGAGGTTTTTCAGCCTTCGGTGATGTTCGTCGATGCTTTCGACTCGGGCCAGGGGTCAGCGCTCAGCGAGGGCCACTGGGATAACCACCTTTTGATCTTGGCTTCGTAGACTTCCCGCGGGGCAAGCACTGGGTTCGGAACGATCTTCCGGGCGAATAGATCTGCAAATCCATGCGGGGCGTAGGTGGCTATTTGCCCATGCGCATCACGGGTGACCGCAAAGCAGCAGGTCTTCGCCGCAAAATGATCGATGGCATCCGTGGAGCTGGTGAAGGGAATGGCTGGCACCCCGAAGTGCTCTTCGTACCACATGTGGACGCGTGCTTCATTGCGGACTTCGATTTCTGCGTCGATGCCTTTGAAGAGTTTTTTGGCCCGGCGTATGACTGCGTCTTCTGCCTCATAGGACGTGTCCTCATCGAAGTAGAAGAGGTCGTAGTCGCGAATTCCGTTTTGCGGCTCCTTGCCCTCAAGCACGTTCCATACCGTTTGGAATAGTGCGCCTGCAGTGAGCCACCAGTCCGAAACACCTAGCTGCGGGGCGAGGTGGAGGATTTGCTGGTTGACGGGGTTTGCCTGAACGCACTTGAGAAAGAATTGTTCATCCTGTGCATTCACGTTCCTTTGCCCCTCGCGTCAAGTACTTGTTCCTTTGGAGCCAATGTACATGCTGGGCAAAACCCTGTCAGCGAACCAGCGCATCATGCCCCTCTCTGGTCCAGCCCTTCGGCTTCCATCCGCTTGGCCAGCTCACCGACGCTCTCGATGCTGCGAGCACCTTCGCCGAGCTTTGGCCGGTAGCTGATTTGCGGGCGGCCCTGCTCTTCAAGGTACCCCGCAGCGGGCAAGGTTTCGGGCTGATGCAGGTCCCAGGCGTTCAGCGCCTGCAGCGAGATGCCACGTGGTCCGGTGCGCCGGGTGACGCCATGGATGAGCAGCATGCGGGTAGAGAAAAGCAACGGCCCGGTGCGTTGCTGGGTGTCGTCGAAGAAGGTCGCATCGATGCAGCCTGTCCCGTCGTCCACGGAAATGAAGACCACTCGCTTGCCTCCACGCATGGGAGGAGTCTGGGTGGCCACGCGCACTCCAGCGACGAGGACCTCGGTTCCGTTGCGCAACTGCAGCAGCTCGGCCGCTTGGGTAATAGGCAGGTGCGCCAGGCGTTGCCGGTAGGAAGAGATCAGGTGCTCGCTGGCATCCAGGTGCATCAGGTCCAGCTCGGTACGCACCACTTCGGCAGGTTTCAGCTCGGTTCCCGTGGCCTTGATGTGTTCGATTTTCCCGAGGTCAAGCGCCAGCTGCCCGGGCCCAGGCCGGTATTTGGGCGGAAGGGAGCTGTGTGCCATCGATTGCGTGTGGGCGATGGTGTCGGCACGCGAGGTCCCGGCGAGCAGGGAGTCGAAGACGCCGAGGGCCGCGAGGTTCTGGTAGGTGCGGCGCGAGAGCCCCGCGCGGGCGCGGACATCTGCAAGGTGCTCATAGGGTTGGCCGGCGACCAGGCGTTCGACTTCGCGTTCGCTCATCTGGTGGATGTCGCGGAAGGCCAGGCGGACCCCGTAGCGTCCAGGGCGCAGCGAGCTGGGCGCGCGTGGCACCACCGGGAGCTTCGCTGGAGCGGATTCGAATACTCGTTCGACTCGGTAGTGTCCGGTGGAGCGGTTGATGTCCAGCGGCAGGATGGGGATGCCCATGCGCCGCGCTTCGGAGACCAGCAGCCGCTTGGGGTACATGCCCGGGTCGTGCTCCCAGATGCCGGCGAGGAAGGCTTCGGGGTGGTGGGCCTTGAGCCAGGCCGAGTGGTAGGTGGGCACGGCGAAGGCCGCCCCGTGGGCTTTGCAGAAGCCGAAGGACCCGAAACCGGAGAGCACTTCCCAGACCTTGTCGATCGTCTCCTGGCTGTAGCCGCGCTTGGTTGCTTCGGTGCGCACATAGCGTTCTACGGCTGGTTCCTTGTCCGGATTCCCCAGCAGCCGGCGGTAGACATCGGCCATGCCCAGCCCGCAACCGGTCATCACATCCAGGATGCGCAGCACCTGTTCATGGAAGACGGTGACCCCATGGGTTTCGGCGAGCGCTGGAATCAGGTCCGAGTGCAGGTATTGGGCCGGGGCGAAGCCGTGGCGGTGCTCCAGGTAGGGCTTGACCATATTCGATTGCATGGGGCCAGGGCGGAACAGCGAGATGTCGATGATCAGGTCGTTGAATTCGCGCGGGGCGAGCTTGCCGATCAGCTCGCGCTGGCCCGGGGATTCGATCTGGAAGCAGCCCAGGGTATGGGTTGAGCGGATCAATTCGAATGTGGGTTCGTCATCCAGCGGCACCCGGGACAGGTCGATCGCTCCGGCAGCGGAGATATAGCTGTCATCCACATGCCCTCCGGCGCGCGCGACCGACTGCTTGTCCGGGTGCATGCGGGCGATCTCTTCCAGGGTGTAGGCGATGGCTGATTGCATGCGCACCCCAAGCACGTCGAGCTTGATCAGCCCCATCAGGTCCATGTCGTGCTTGTCGAACTGGCTCATCTGCAGCCCGATGCCCGACGACTGGACCGGGGTGCGGTCCAGCAGGCTCGCGTCGGAGAGGATCACTCCGCAGGGGTGCATGGAGATATGGCGCGGCAGCCGGTCCAGGCGTTCGGTGGCGTCGATGAGGATATCGAGCTGGGTGTCATCGGTAATGCGTTCGGCCAATGCCGCCAGTTCCGGCTTCTCGGTGAGCGCTTCGCGGAAAGAGGACGCGGAGAAGCGCCAGAGCTGCTTGGCGATCTCGTCGACCTGTTCCTGCTCCACCCCGAGGGCGGCTCCTGCATCGCGGACCGCGCCGCGGGCACGGTAGGCGTTCTGCATGCTCATCAGGCTCACGCGCTCTTCGCCGAAGTTGGCGAAGATCTCCCGGTAGATCTCGTGGCGGCGTGCGGACTCCACATCGATATCGATGTCCGGCAAGGTGGTGCGGGTATCGGAGAGGAAGCGTTCGAACACCAGGTCATGGGTTAGCGGGTTCACCTGGCTGATGCCCAGCAGGTAGTTCACCAGCGAGGAGGCGCCGGAGCCGCGGGCGGCCACGCGGATTCCCATGCCGGTGATCAGCTTGACGGTTTCGGCGACGGTCAGGAAATACCCGGCGAAGTCCAGCCGGTCGATCACCCCGAGTTCCAGAGCCAGCTGTTTTTCAATGAGGCTGGGTTTGGCGTGCGGCAAGAGCCCTGGCACCGCGCCGTAGACGCGGCTGGTGAGCTCTTGCATGGCCGGGCGGTCCAGGCCGAGGACCTTGGCCTCGGGGATGACCGGCTTCTTCCATCCGAGATCAGCCACCGGGTCGGCCGCAGCCCATTCGGCAAGCGCTTCGGTTTCCCGCAGCAGCTGGTGCGCCCAGCTTCTTTCGGTGGCATAACCGATTTCCTTGGCCAGCTGGCGCATCTCTTGCGGGGTTTTCAGCCATCCTTGGCCGTTGGGTTGGCAGGAGTCCAGGTTCTTCAGGCTGTGCAGGGCGCGCGCCGAGTCCAGGATGTCTGCGGTGACCGCCCCGTCGGGGTCCACGTAGCGGACGGCGTTGGTGAGGACTGCTTTGACCCCCCGCTCGTGGGCGTAGCGCAGCATGCGGCCTGCTTCGCCGAGGCTGTAGCGCGATCCGGGACTGGAAAGGTGCGTGGTGATCTCCACGCGCAGCATCTTTCCCAGCCGCTTCTTCCAGTTGGAAAGCAGCGCCCGGGCGTGAGCGTAGTTTCCCTTGAGGATTGCGCGAGACACGTCCGACTCCCCGCCGAGCAGGATCATCAGATTTCCGCCGGCGCCCAGATGCGCCAACTGCCCGGCTTCCAGCCCCGGAACGCCGTGCGCAGTGCCATGCGCGAGGGTGATGGCCCGGCACAGCGCTGCATATCCCGCACCGTTGCAGCGCCCGCGGGCCAGCAGGACAATCCGCCCCTGGGTTTCCCCGTGGCTATCGAGCACCGCAAGGTTCACCCCGAGAATCGGGTGCAGCCCTTCTGCCATGCAGGCTGCCACATGCTTGACCGTCCCATACAGCCCATCCCGGTCAGTCAGCGCGAGCATCTGCGCCCCCTGCGCCTTGGCCGCCTGGGCCAGCTGCTTTGGGTGCGAGACGCCGTAATGGGCGCTGTATGAAGAACTGACGTTCAGATGGGTGAAGCTCATGGATGTCCTTCGAAAATATGTTCCCCTGCCGGCACATCAGGCGCTGCGGGCCAGCGAGTCATGCACGCGCACCAGGCGCCACCGTTCAGTTTGCGCATCAAAACTCACATCGACGCTGTGCACTTGGCGGGATCCACGCACGGCGACCAGCTGCAGGCGCCACATCTCGTAGTCGGCAATCCCCGCACCGGCTCCGCGGGGAATCCGCAGGTTCTCATCCCACCATTTGCGGCGCTCGAACCAGCGCTGCGGTTCAGCCACCAAGCGGTAGTCCTGCCCCTGCCAGGTCACGCGCAACGGCATCCCATTCGCTGCGCGAGCCACCTCGATCGACTCGGTGAACATCCCCACGTGCGCACTCCTTACCTAGTAGAACCATTCTATTCGAACACGTGTTCGAATGACAGTTACACTAGTCAGCGCGACCGACAGTTTGGGTTAGCCGAGCGCAGCGGCTCGCAGCGTCGATGAGCTGGCTGAATAGGCCCTGCGAAAGGCCGCGATAAACGAAAGGGCGAGGAACATCCGACATCGCAGGCAAGCAGCGCATCATGGGCCAAGGCCAGGCGCAGTTTGGCGATGTAGCCCGATGGGAACGGTGCCCCGCTCACCCTCGGAGCCAACGTTCCGCTCAATCGGCGGCTGGAGCAGCAGGTCGCTGGCTTGGGAGCTCTATGCACCACAGTGGATCAAGGCCAATTCGGCGCGGGCACTGGTTTCCGCCCTCGGTGCCGTCCTCCTGCTCAGCGGAGCCTGAGCCCGAGGCGCAGCCCTTGCGCCGTCACATACGTTCCGGGAAACTCGTGGTGCACCTGCGCAAATTGGCTCTGGGCGAAACAGCCTGCGTCATTGTGTCACGAATGTTCCATAAGCGCCGAGGACACCGATAGCATCGAGACAGCAACAGTCAATCGTTCCAGGAGCTAAATCCCATGCCTCATAAGGTCAAAGCCGTTGTTTCCCGCGCCAAGGATGCGCCGGTAGAGGTCGTCGACATCATCGTTCCGGACCCGGGTCCCGGAGAAGTAGTCGTCGACGTGCTCACCACCGGTGTCTGCCACACCGACTTGCACTACAAGCTCGGCGGCATCGGCGACGAGTACCCCTACCTGCTGGGCCACGAGTCCACCGCAGTCGTCAGCCAGATCGGCGAGAACGTCACCAACGTGAAGGTCGGCGACCGCGTGATCCTGAACTGGCGTGCAGTCTGCGGCCAGTGCCGCGCTTGTGCCAAGGGCGAGCCGAAGTACTGCTTCAACACGTTCAATGCCACCCAGAAGATGACCCTCGAGGACGGCACCGAGCTGTCGGCTGCCCTGGGCATCGGCTCCTTCGCCGAGAAGACCCTGGTCCACTCCGGCCAGTGCACCATCGTGGATGAAGAAGCGGATCCGGCAGCCGTCGGCCTGCTCGGCTGCGGCATCATGGCCGGCATCGGCGCGGCAATCAACACCGGTGAAATCAAGCGCGGCGAGTCGGTTGCCGTGATCGGTTGCGGTGGCGTCGGCGCCGCCGCCATCGCCGGCGCGCAGCTGGCCGGCGCGACCACCATCATCGCGGTGGACGTCAACCCTGACAAGCTGGAAACCGCGAAGACCTTCGGCGCCACCCACACCGTGGATTCCGCCAAGGTCGACGCCGTGGAAGCCATCCAGGAACTGACCGGCGGCTTCGGCGCCGATGTGGTGATCGATGCTGTAGGCCGTCCGGAAACCTACAAGCAGGCCTTCTACGCCCGCGATCTTGCAGGCCGCGTGGTGCTGGTGGGCGTCCCGACCCCGGAGATGAAGCTCGAGCTGCCGCTGCTGGACGTCTTCGGCCGAGGCGGCTCGCTGAAGAGCTCGTGGTACGGCGACTGCCTGCCAAGCCACGACTTCCCGATGCTTGTCGAGCAGTACAAGCTCGGCCGGCTGGATCTGGACTCCTTCGTCACGGAACGCATCAAGATCGATGAAATCGAAGAGGCGTTCAAGAAGATGCATGAAGGCACCGTGCTGCGTTCGGTGGTGGAGCTCTAATGGCTGCCCGCATCGAGAACGTCGTCACCTCCGGCACTTTCTCGCTGGATGGCGGCACCTGGGATGTCGATAACAACGTCTGGATCATCGGCGATGATTCCGAGGTCATGGTGATCGACCCGGCACACGATGTTGCCAAGATCCGCGAAGCCGTGGGCGAGCGCGAAGTCATGGCCGTGCTGCTGACCCACGGGCACGACGACCACATCCGCGCCGCCGGCGAATTCGCCGACGCCGTTGATGCACCGTTGTTCTTGAACCCGGAAGACCGCATGCTCTGGGAAGCTGTCTACCCGGAGCGCGACGTGGACGCGGAAATCAGCGAAGGCGATTCATTCACCATCGCCGGCACCTCGCTGACCGCGCTGCACACCCCGGGGCACTCGCCAGGTTCAACCTGCTTCTATGCGGAAGACCTCGGCGTGCTGTTCAGCGGCGACACCCTGTTCAACGGCGGACCGGGTGCTACCGGGCGCAGCTACTCCAGCTTCGAGACGATCATTGAATCGATCCGCACCAAGCTGCTGGTGCTGCCAGCCGAAACGGTGGTCAATACCGGTCACGGCGATGCCACTTCCATCGGTGCCGAAGCGCCGAACCTGGATGAATGGATCAAGCGCGGGCACTGACCCGCGACAGCGATTCCACCAAATGGCGGCGGCAGCCGGCCTGCGGGCCGGCTGCCGCCGCCATCCTTGTTTCCCGCACCATCGATGGAATAATGAATCCATGCCTGAAACGCATTTGCGGATCCAGAGAACGGCAGGCTATGGCGGCCTTGCCGCCCTGCTCTGCGGCCTCGTCTTGATCTGGCACGACGGCCGCCAACCTGTGGCCACCGCCGCAGATAGCTTCTCCTCGGCCGCCGGAGCGATCTCGCAGTCGCCGAGCCCAGTGCTCCTTGCCGCAGGAGCGCTGGTGTTCTTCGGCGTCGTCACCCTCTGCTTGGCTGCCGGGATCCTCCTGATGCGCCGCATCCTGGCGGTGCGCCCCCTCAGAGCCGTGCCCTGGATCCTGGCCGCGCTCGCCTTGGCCTTGTTCCTGGCAGGGGCCGGGTTGAAGATCTGGGATACGCTGCAACCGGTGCCTTTGGGCTGGTTCGCCTACGAGCCGCTGACGCACGCACAGCTGTCCTCGCTGGCCACGTCCCCGGCGGGCGTTGCCGCGCGGCGGCTGATGGGACTGGGGCTGGCAGTATTCGCCATGGCCAACGGCGCCTGGATGGTGCAGCACGCCGCCCGGCACCAGCGCTAGAACAGCGAGTTGCTGTGCGCCTCGATCAGCTCCGGAGAGTTGTTGCGCACATTGCCGACAGCGGTGTCGACCTCATGCATGGTCCATTCTGAGGCCACATCGAACGCTTCTGCACGAATCTGCTCGATCAGCCCTTCGCCATCTTCCTCGGCAGGGTTCATCCAACGGCCCATCATCTCCTTGCCCAGCGGAATGGGCAAGCGGTCGTGCAGGCCGGCAAGTTCGCCAAGCACCCCTGGTTCTTCAGCCGAAGGCGAGTCCATGGTCATGATCGAGGTGGAAAGAATCCAGGATCCGTCCTCGTCCTTCCACCATTCATAGAGGCCGGCGAAGAAGATCAGCTTTCCATCCTCGCGGTGCACGTAGAAGGGGCGTTTCTTGCTGCCCTCCTTCTTCCACTCGTAGTAGCCTTCCACCGGGACGACGGCTCGGCGCTTCTTCACTGCTGAGCGGAAGGTCGGCTTGGTGCTGGCCGTCTCGCTGCGCGCGTTGAAGGCACGCACCCCGACCGAAAGCTCCTTCGCCCAGCCTGGCACCAGCCCCCACCGGGCGACATGGACCTGGCGGTGCAGATCATCGCCGATCAGCCGCTCGAGCACAATCGGCACATCGGTGGTTGGCGCAACGTTCCATGACTGGCGCAATTCCAGGTTGTCGTCAGCTTCGGCCTCGGCCTCCGCCACCAGATCGCCGATAGCTTTGGCCATCACATATCGTCCGCACATCGCTTGCCCCCTAGTCCGGCCTCAAGGAAAATCTGCTCCCCAGTCTAGCGAGCAGCGTCCGAGAATTCAGCGAACTTTTTCCGGCCAGCCGGGAACAAAGTCAACATGCGTGCCGTTACACCAACTATGAGCAATGAATTGAACCTTGACCAGTACGTTCCCGCTGCCGGCGGAGTCACCATGTTCACCACCAGCTGGTGCGGCTACTGCCGCAACCTCAAGCGCCTGATGGACCAGAAGGGTGTCGCCTACACCGAGGTGAATATCGAAGAAGTTGAAGGCACCGCGGAGATCGTCGAGTCGTTCAACAACGGCAACCAGACCGTTCCAACTCTGATTTTCCCGGATGGAACCGCAGCCACCAACCCGCGCATCGACGAGGTTGTTGAGCGCGTCGGCGCATAGTTCCACTCGCAAGACCAGGCATCGGCACCCCCTAGCAGGTGCCGATGCTTTTTTAAGCTGCGCTATGCACCGTGCAGCGTTGCGTGCTCGCGGTATTCCACGAGCAACGCGGAAACAAATGCTTCAGTGGTGACACCGGCGAGCAAATCGTTCGCTGCGCCTACCGTTGTCGGATCCATCGGAACACCCATTGCCTGGTAGACCCCATCAAGGACCTGGCGCAAGGACGAAGAATCCTCGACAACAAAGACTGAAGAGAACAGCCATGCGCCGGAAACCACACGCTGAGCCGTTCCTACCAGCTTCACTGGATAGTTGCGCGGCGAGTTCCCGTCAGGGAGACCATGTACCGAATGATCGCCGGGGCAGTACTCCCCCGGGATTGGCCCGACCTGCGCATTTACGCCAAGGCGCTGGAAGGCGTTGGCATAGACGCGGGCAAATACCTCGAAGCGGCTTTGCTGGCGCATCACTGCCTCAGCTTCGGGCTCAATGTGGTCAACGATTAATGTGCCCCGGTGATATGCCGCGGCTCGGCCACCGGCTTTGCGCACCAATGGCGCAAAGCCGAGCTGCTGCGCCACCTCCCGCGCCTCCTCATAGCCGTCCAGACGCACATCACGCTGGCCAAAGGCCAGAGTCGGGTCCGGACGATAGAGCCGTAGCAAAGAACCCCTCTCGCCCGACTGGACATCGCGCAGCAACTGCACTCCGCGTTCTAGGTCAGTTGCCGGGTCTCCGCTTGGAACTTCGATTTCCACGGATAACGGCGCATCTGACTGGGCATTCCACAAACTCATGGAACTGAGTCTAATTCAGCAAATCGATTCAGGTGGAGTAGATGTCACAGCAGCTGGTTGCCGAAGGCCGGCATTTCTGGGCCATAATAAAAGGCGTGCCAAATTCTTCAACCCCTGTCATCCTGATTGCCGGGCCGTCCGGATCCGGCAAGTCCTATCTCGCGTCGAAATTCGGCCAGCCTCATCTGCCGCTGGACGAGTTCTACCGCCAGATCAGTGAAGACGGGAATCCTGTTGAGTTCCCCCGCACCGGCTACGGCGAAATCGACTGGGACGATTCGGCTACCTGGAATCAGGAAGCCGCGCTGCAGGCAATCGATGATTTGCTCCAGCGCGGTACCACCATGGTCCCCAACTACTCAATCGCAACCTCGAGCTACAACGGGCATCGCGAAATCACGTGCGCCGGAGGACCGATCGTCGCCGAAGGCATCTTCCTCTACGAAATCCTTGAGCCGCTGCGTGCCAAGGGCATCAATGTCCAGGCGTACTATGTCGACGAACCGGCCTTGGTCACCGCTCTTCGGAGATTCGTTCGCGACGTGGCACAGCGCCGGAAGCCGATCTTATTCCTGGCCAAGCGCGGCTATGCACTTTTCCAGGCCCACAGCGCAGACCGGGAAAAGTACCGCCAGCGGCAGTTCACGCTGAAGTCCAAGCCAGAGCTCAAGAAGCTGCTGGCCAAGCTTTCAGCCGGCGCATCGAACTAGCGCGAACGGACCGTCAGGATCTGCTCGGCCCGGCCGAAAGGGCCAGTTTCATCGTGCAAAACCGTTGAGGTCAGTCCGATGCCGTCGGTGCCGAAGCTCTGCTGGACATCCAGCCCCAGCCACTCGCCTACCGGCATGCGATACATGTGGATCTGGAGATCCACGTTCGGGTAGATCCAGGTCCCTTCACCCGGATCCACACGTGGCACCACGCCGTTTGCCGTGTCGATCATTCCCACCAGGCTGGATAACGCAGTAGCGTCTCCCGTGTCGACCAGCACATAAGGAGTACGCAGCCATGCGAAGCCCCGACCTGGGCGCAGTTCATCATTGGCACGCATCTCGATGGATTTGATGTAGCCACCAGGCCATTTCTCGCTGATGTCCCGGACCGAGCAGGCATCTGGACCCGGGATTTCCTTGTCTTCGATCCCTGCTACCGCACTGGTGTCGCTCTGGATGACTCGCCAGGCGCGCGCAACGATGCTGGTGCGGCCCTTGGCAGTCATCTCGGCCTCAATCAATTCGATCGTCCGGCCGGGACGGACCATTCGCGTTGAGATCTCGAATTCCCCGGCATGGATCAGACCGTGGATTTCGTAGCTGATCCGTGCGATGCGCATGTCTGCGCGTGGCTGGAAATTTTCCAAGGCATAAGCCAAGATTCCCGAGGCGGGAGCCATATGCTGCTCATGCGGATTCCACGCACCCTGGGAATGCCATGACGAGCGATAGCGCCCATCGCCAAGAGCTTCAAAATAGAAATCGCCATCAGCTAGGGTCTGTTCTAGCTCTTCGTTGAGCTGGTGCGTCATCGTTGCCCTCCTGGCATCGCGGTGTTCAATACTCTGCCCTCAGGCTATCCAAGAGTAATTGAATTCACTAAACTAGCCGGCTGTGTCGTGCTCATGGGCTCGCTGGCCGGCATGATCCATGATTCCGAGCACCTCGGCAACACCATTGACCGCCCACATCGCATGAGGAGTCATGGTGTCGAACTGGGCGGATTGACCTGCCTTCACATGGTAGGTTCGATCCCCCAGCTTCAGCTGGATCTCGCCGAGGAGCACTGTGAACCATTCCTTGCCCGGATGGATGCGCAGCTCGGTGGGAGCGGGCGCCTGCGAAGGATCGAAGCGCATTTTCGAAACATTCACACCGTTCACCGCGTCATCGGTGGACAGCTTCCACATGGTGACCCCCGGCATCGAAATCGGCTCCGGGCGGATAATGATCTCGGCCTCAGAGGTTGACGCGAGCTCGTCCAAACTGGTGTTCAGCGCCTTGGCTATGGGTATCAGCTGGTCAAGGGCAATACGACGGCTTCCTGTTTCGATCCTGCTGAGCGTGGAAACGCTGAGGGATGCCTTGCTCGCCAATGATTCCAATGACCATCCGAGATTCTGCCGAAGCGTCCTGATACGTTGCCGGATAATCTGATCCACATCGATTTCTTGCGTCATGCGCAAAACGGTACACCCTTTCGCGCAAGTCGTCGATACCGTGGACAGTACACCGAACGCAGCAAGGAGAGGGACATGGAACATTACGAAGCAATCGTCATCGGCGGCGGCAGTGCGGGACTCGCGGCCGCCATCGCGCTAGGCCGTTCGCGGCGCACTGTGCTGGTTATCGATGAAGGAAAGCCGCGAAACGCTGCAGCGCAGCATGCGCATAACATCCTGGGAAACGAAGGCATCAATCCCCTTGACTTCTTGTCCCGCGGACGGCAGGAGGCCATGAACTACGGAGTGCAAATTATCCAAGGTGCAGTCGACGGCCTCAGCGGATCGATGGAAACCGGGTTCCGCGTCACGATGTCCGGCCAAGCATTCAGCGGAGACCGCATCGTGCTGGCGACGGGTCTGATCGATGACTTGCCTGCGATTCCAGGCTTGGCCCGCGCATGGGGCGATACCGCGGTCCACTGCGCTTACTGCCATGGCTGGGAAGTCCGCGACCAGGAAATCCTGGTTCTCGGTATCGGACCTATGAGCACCCATCAAGCGATGATGTTCAGCCAGCTAAGCCCTAACGTCACCTTCATCAACCACACCCCGGCCGCATTGAACGACGAGAATCGCGCAACACTTGCCGCCTTGGAAATACCGGTCATCGAGCAAGCAGTGCAAGCGATCGATTTCGATGCTCAGGGGAATCTGGATTCAGTGACCCTTGCAGACGGCCGAAAGGTCAACGCGCAGGCACTGGTAGTGGCAAGCCAGATGAACGCGCAAGCCTCGCTTTACCTGTCGCTCGGCGGGCAGCTTGCCGAAAATCCGCTTGGCACCTTCATCCAAGTCAATGAAATGGGCGCTACCGCTCTGCCCGGAGTATACGCCGCGGGAAACGCCAGTAACCTGGGCGCGATGGTCATGGCCGCGGCAGCATCTGGAACGGTCGCAGGAGCTGCCATCAATGCTGATCTGCTGGGCAGTCGGTTGGCTAAGGCCCCAGCGCCAGCGAAACCGTAGCTGCTGCCCCTGCCCCCTGGCGCACTAATTTCCAGGGGGCCGTGCTGCGGCCACCCGATGGGCGCGAGAATAATGCTCATCAATTCTGCAGAGAATTACATCTTGCTAACGTACTAGTCAATCGACAAGTCGTGAACTCCGATGGTGTGATTTTCCTCGGCAGATTACCCACGTATCACACGTCACGCCCCACCGGCCGGCGATCAATGGTAGGCTTTATTCGTTACCTCAACGGTTGCAGGTGTGAGTCCCCGCCAGCAATTGTTAGCAGTAGGATTTGTAGCACAGCCAACAAATCGTCTGTGCTTTGCAAATCGGTTCATCGATCTTCAGATTGAATGAACTCCTATCGAAACGAATTCTTCATCTTCTCTTCTTCACTGCAGATAAAACATCTCGACGTCTCCGTGCGTCACTTTTCTGTGGCTTCCTTGTTCTACTCCGTTAGCGTGGGGTCATTACCCGTTAGCAGCCTGGAAACCGATGATGTCTAAGCACGTGCAGCGACCCCCGTTTTGGCCGATACCGGCAAAATCAGTATTCGATGCTCCGTATCGACGGCAGGCGAATCGTTCTCGGCAGCTCTGCGCGAGGTAACCCCTAAATTTTCCGATTCGAAACTTCGGATCGGCAACCAGGCCACATCGTGGCCATCAATAAATAAGGAAATAACACTATGGCCACTGGCACCGTAAAATGGTTCAACGCTGAAAAGGGCTTCGGCTTCATCGCTCCTTCGGATGGATCGGCTGACGTCTTCGCACACTACAGCGCAATCCAGAGCTTCGGTTTCCGTAGCCTCGAAGAGGGCCAGACCGTTGAGTACACCCTGGAAGCTGGTCCAAAGGGCCCACAGGCTACCAACATCCAGGCTCGCTAAGAGACTTTCTTCAAAGGTGCAGTTCCCCGCAAGGATGGAACTGCGCCTTTGCTGCTTTTAACTGTTTTCTACCGGCAGGCTTCGACCGGAGGTCGTTCGCGAAGAACCCCTACACCAAGCAGACGAGCTGGCAATGTCGTGAGCTTCGGGAACAAGCGAAAAGCGGAAGCTACCGGCATCGGCACCCGGAATTCGCCGCTGGCCTGCATGACGCGGGTTAGCCCGCGATGCATAACTCGTTGAACCAGCTGTGTAGCAACTGTCGGGACGGTTCGGCGGCGTTGTACTGCTGCCACATCATGATCAGAAATCGTCCCTTCCCGAAGAGGCCGCGCCAAGATCCGTGCAGCTGCTACAGCATCCTGCACAGCCAAGTTGATGCCGATTCCCCCAACTGGACTCATGGCATGGGCAGAATCCCCAATGCACAGCAGGCCTCTCCGCCACCACTGTTTCGCGCGATTTAGCTTGACGTCCAGAAGCTTCGCATCATCAAGGGCCAAACTTTGTACGCCGTCTGCCAGCTCGGGAGCGGCCTGGATGATTGACCTCCTCCATGACTGGACGCCTTCTGCGCGTAGCCGGGCATCGTGCCCCTTCGGCAAAAGCATGGCTGCCTGCACATATCCCTCGCGCGGAATCAGGACAAAAGATCGATCCTTGGCAAATGCTGGAGTCAGTTCGTTCTTTCGATCGACGTTGCTTGGAATCTTGAACCACCACACATCAATCGGTACGGAGAATTCCCTCATCGGCAGTGCGGCTGCTTCTCTGACACGGGACCACCTGCCGTCTGCCGCAATAGTGAGCAATGCACGCATTTCACCGCCGCCGGCCGAGTCTTCATATTTGACGCCAATTATGCGGCCTCCTTCGGTGACAACGTCAGTTACCGAGGTACTCATCCTCAGCTCGAAATTCGGTTCGGCTTCACCTGCACGAGCCAACAAGTTGAGGAAATCCCACTGCGGCGCCATGGCGATGAACGGAAATGGATGCTCCAACCGCGACAGGTCGAGAACTGTAGCTGGCGAGCCATCCCTGGCGGGGATGCTCGCTTGAGCAACCTTGCTGAAATTGATCTTTTCGAACTCGCTTATCAGCCCGATTTCATCAAGCAACTGCAGCGTTGAGGGGTGGATGGTGTCGCCACGAAAATCCCTGAGGAAATCTGCGTGCTTCTCAAGAACCGTTACTGGCACACCGCTGCGGGCAAGCAGCAAACCGGCCACCATTCCGGCCGGCCCTCCCCCAACAATGACGCACCGTGTATCTTCTGCCATGAGCCCGTACCTTCCGTGTGAAGTAACCGGCTTCCAGCTTGGCACTATCCGCTAATCGTAGACAGCATCCGAGCTGTTTGGCTTCAAATTCACAGCAATCATGAGCATCGCGAAGATCAACAGCACCACGGCCAGCCCTTGGAACCCGACGGCTCCCAGGACCGGGCCAGCGCTAAGCCCTCCAAGCACACCGGCAAGATTCATGCAGAGATCCGAGGTGCCCTGCAGTTGTGGACGTTCTGAAATACCAACCGCCCCGGAAATCATTGTTGCCCCGGCAACTGTGGCCGCAGACCAGCCGAGTCCCAGGCTCAGCAAAGCAAAGGTTGTCACGGTGTGGCTCTCTGAATCGATCCACACGAGTATGCTTGCCGTGATCAGCAATGCTTGCCCTGCGAAGATGATCGTCCGCGCTCCTGCCTTGTCCGTGAGCCAGCCGAATACCGGCGACAATGCGTACATCCCGGCAACATGAATTGAAATCGTGATGCCGATGAGCGTCAGATTTGCCCCTTGATGCTGCATGTGGATTGGAGTCATTGACATCATGGACACCATGTAGAGGTGGGTCAAAGCCACGGTGAGCACCGCGCGTCGAGCTGCGGGAATGTTTTTCAGGATGTTCCAGCCACTGCGGCGAAGCTGGGCTTTTTGCGTGTGGACAGCAGCTCGTTGCTGTGCAATCTGCAAAGGGTCGGGACGCAAGCCAACCCAGTAAACCAGCACGCCGATCAGTTGCGCGCACATGGCGATGAGAAAGCCTCCGGTAAACGATGGGAGACTTATGAACCGAGCGAGTTCTTCGCCAGGCTCGAACAAGTTGGGACCAATTACTGCGCCGATGGTTGTCGACCATACGACGACGGAGAGATCACGGCCGCGAGTGGATTTGCTGGACAAATCCGTGGCAGCGAATCGGGATTGGAGATTCATTGCCGAGCCGGTTCCTAGAACCAGCATGCCGAGCAGCAGCAGCGGCCAATATCTCAGGAATGCTGAGGCAATGATGATGGTGACGCCGCTGGCCGCCAGCAAGGCACCTGTTGATAGCGAAACACGCCGGCCGAATTTCTGAGCGAGCATCGCCAGCGGCAGTGCCATGACGGCGGCACCCAGTGTATTCATGGTTGCCGCCATGCCGGCCAGTTCATCGAGCCCGGAAACATTCACAATCAGCAGCGACCCCAAGGTCAGGGTTGCGCCACTGCCCAAGCCACCAAGAATCTGTCCTGCGGCGAGGACAGAAATGGATTTGCGTCGAATCCGCTGAATTTGCTGGTCGTCCAATGAACTTTGTTCATCCGAAGTGGATTCGATCTGCACATTGACTCCCGCGCATTGGGCGAATTCTATCGGTCGTCGCAACACCCTAACCATGGAGGTGTTCAGCAATGGCGACAGGGGACTGGAGTAGGAAGACCAGTGACGTTCCGGCGGGTATGCGGCGGCAGTGGCGCGCAGATCGTGCGCTTCGACCGGCAATGCGTTCTCCGGGGAGGCCGGATCCCTCTCGGGTGGTGCAGCGCCAGTTCTGGCGGACGATCGCGACGGGTCTTACGACAGCGGAAGCGTCGTTAGCGGTCGGCGTGTCGGTTCCTGTGGGGACGCGCTGGTTTCGTCATGCTGGCGGCATGGCACCGATCAATATGGCAGAACCGTCTGGACGCTACCTGTCTTTCGAGGAGCGAGAGCAGATCGCGATCCTGCGCGCCAAAGAAACCGGAGTCCGGCAGATCGCCCGCACTCTGGGGCGGGATCCGGGGACGATTTCACGAGAGTTGCGTCGGAACGCTGCCTCTCGTGCCGGCACACTCGAGTACCGTGCCACGGTCGCTCAGTGGAAGGCGCAGCAGTCGGCCAAGCGACCGAAAGTCGCCAAGCTCGTCGCCAACGATCGACTTCGTGAGTACGTCCAAGAACGCCTCGATGGATCAGTGACCCGCGCAGACGGAACCGTCGTCGCTGGGCCGGCGACGACGCACTGGAAGGGCCGCAACAAGCCGCACCGGCAGGATCGTCGATGGACTACGGCGTGGAGTCCGGAGCAGATCTCTCACCGGCTGCGGATCGACTTCCCCGATGATCAGTCCATGCGCATCAGTCACGAAGCGATCTACCAGTCATTGTTCATTGAGGGCCGTGGCGCGCTCAAGCGCGAGCTGGTCGCTTGTCTGCGCACCGGACGCGCATTGCGCAAGCCGCGGGCGCGGTCGCAGAACAAGCCGCAGGGGCATGTCACCGCCGATGTCGTCCTCAGCCAGCGTCCGGCAGAAGCCGCCGACCGCACGGTTCCCGGTCACTGGGAGGGTGACCTGATCATCGGCACAGGCCGATCAGCGATCGGCACGGTCATCGAACGCCACAGTCGATCCACCCTGCTGGTGCACCTGCCGCGGCTCGAAGGGTGGGGCATGAGCCCACCAGTGAAGCACGGCCCATCGCTGGGAGGATACGGTGCCGATGCGATGAACCTCGCCCTGACCACATCGATGACGCGCCTACCCGAACAGCTCCGCAAAACACTGACCTGGGATCGAGGCAAGGAGCTCTCCGGACATGCCCAGTTCACGATCGACACTGGAACGAAAGTCTTCTTCGCTGACCCGCACTCACCCTGGCAGAGGCCCACGAACGAGAACACCAACGGGTTGCTGCGCCAATACTTCCCGAAAGGCACAGACCTCGCTCGCTGGACAGTTGCGGACCTCGAAGCCGTCGCCCTCGCACTCAACAACAGGCCCCGAAAAGTACTTGGCTGGCGTACTCCTGCCGAGGTGTTCGAAGAGCAGCTACACTCAATTCAACAGCTCGGTGTTGCAACGACTGGTTGAACTCGCCTTGATAGCAACTCGTACTTTCCAAGTATCTACCAATTGCCGCTGTGCGTTGCGTATAGCGCCGCTCATGACAAAGGCCCCACCAAATTGGTGGGGCCAGTGTCGGAAAAGCTAGGTACTAGAAGTCCCAGTCCTCGTCTTCGGTATTTACTGCCTTGCCGATGACATAGGAGGAACCGGAACCGGAGAAGAAGTCATGGTTCTCATCAGCGTTCGGGCTCAACGCGGCCAAGATCGCTGGGGATACGTCGGTCACGGTGGATGGGAACATGGCCTCGTAGCCCAGGTTCATCAGAGCCTTGTTGGCGTTGTAGTGCAAGAACTTCTTAACGTCCTCGGAAAGGCCAACCGGATCGTAGAGGTCATGGGTGTACTGGACTTCATTTTCGTACAGTTCGTACATCAGCTCGAAGGTGTAGTCCTTCAGCTCCTGCTTGCGTTCCTCGCTGGCGTCTTCCAGACCCTTCTGGAACTTGTAGCCGATGTAGTAGCCGTGGACCGCTTCGTCACGGATGATCAGGCGAATCAAGTCAGCAGTGTTGGTCAGCTTGGCATGCGAGGACCAGTGCATTGGCAGGTAGAAGCCCGAGTAGAACAGGAACGATTCGAGCAGGGTCGAAGCGATCTTGCGCTTGAGCGGATCTTCGCCGTGGTAGTAGCTCTCGATGATCTGGGCCTTCTTCTGCAGGTTCACGTTCTCGGTGGACCAGCGGAAGGCTTCATCGATTTCCTTGGTGGAGGCCAGGGTCGAGAAGATCGAGGAGTAGCTCTTGGCGTGCACCGACTCCATGAAGGCAATGTTGGTGTACACGGCTTCTTCGTGCGGGGTCAGTGCATCCGGAATCAGCGAGACGGCGCCTACGGTGCCCTGCAAGGTGTCCAGCAGGGTCAGGCCGGTGAAGACACGCATGGTCAGCAGCTTTTCGTCTTCGGTCAGGGTGGCCCAGGACTGGATGTCGTTGGACAGCGGCACCTTCTCCGGAAGCCAGAAGTTATTGACGAGTCGGTTCCAGACCTCCACGTCCTTATCGTCCTGGATACGGTTCCAGTTGATTGCTTCAACCTTGTTGGTGAGCTGAATCTTCTCGGTCATTGCCCCTCATCGAAAAGCTAAATCGTGTTAAGAACTTTGCCTACAACTCTACCGTTCTTTCGAACGGTGCCGGTGCAGCAAGGTCCCGAGTTCATGTCGGATCGTTGACACGATCTGAAGTGGTTTTGATGTGCAACAGCTGCCGCTGGGCGGAGCCCTGCGGCAGCTGTTGCGTGATGCCATGGACCGGCTAACCGGTCAATGGCTCAAGGTTTTACAGTGCGCAGGAGACGCAACCTTCAACCTCGGTGCCTTCCAGCGCGAGCTGGCGCAGGCGGATGTAGTACAGGCTCTTGATACCCTTGCGCCATGCGTAGATCTGGGCCTTGTTGATGTCACGAGTAGTGACGGTGTCCTTGAAGAACAAGGTCAGCGACAAGCCCTGGTCGACGTGCTGGGTTGCAGCGGCGTAGGTGTCAATGATCTTCTCGTAGCCGATTTCGTAAGCGTCTTCGTAGAAGTCGATGTTCTCGTTGTTCATGTAAGGAGCCGGGTAGTAAACGCGGCCGATCTTACCTTCCTTGCGGATTTCGATCTTCGCTGCGACCGGGTGGATCGAGGAGGTCGAGTTGTTGATGTACGAGATCGAACCGGTTGGAGGAACTGCCTGGAGGTTCTGGTTGTAGATGCCGTGCTCCATGACCGAAGCCTTCAGCGCCTTCCAGTCTTCCTGGGTAGGAATGTGCATGCCTTCGAACAGTTCGCGGACGCGCTCGGTAGCTGGTGCCCATTCCTGCTCGGTGTACTTGTCGAAGAACTCGCCGGAGGCGTACTTCGAGTTCTCGAAGTTGTCGAAGGTCTCGCCGCGTTCCATCGCGATCTTGTTCGAAGCAGTCAGCGCGTGGAAAAGGATCGTGTAGAAGTAGATGTTCGTGAAGTCGATGCCTTCTTCGGAGCCATAGTAGATGTGCTCGCGAGCGAGGAAGCCATGCAGGTTCATCTGGCCCAGGCCAATGGCGTGCGACTTGCGGTTGCCATCGGCAATCGAAGGAACCGAAGCGATGTCCGACATGTCCGAAACGGCGCTCAGCGCACGGATGGCGATCTCTACCGAGGTAGCCAGATCCTTGCCGTCCATGGCCTTGGCGATGTTCATCGAACCGAGGTTGCAGGAGATGTCCTTGCCGACGGTCTTGTAGCTCAGGTCGTCAGCAAATTCCGAAGCGGAAGAAACCTGGAGGATTTCCGAGCACAGGTTGGACATGGTGATGCGGCCGGCAATTGGATTTGCCTTGTTCACGGTGTCCTCGAACATGATGTACGGGTAACCGGACTCGAACTGGATCTCGGCCAGAGTCTGGAAGAACTCGCGGGCGTTGATCTTGGTCTTCTTGATGCGCGCATCGTCGACCATGTCGTAGTACTTCTCGGTGACGGAGATTTCGCTGAACGGCTGGCCGTAGACGCGCTCGACGTCGTACGGGCTGAACAGGTACATGTCTTCGTTCTTGCGCGCCAGTTCGAAGGTGACATCCGGAATGACAACACCCAGGGACAGGGTCTTGATGCGGATCTTCTCATCAGCGTTTTCGCGCTTGGTATCCAAGAAGCGGTAGATATCCGGGTGGTGCGCGTTCAAGTAGACGGCACCGGCGCCCTGGCGTGCACCGAGCTGGTTCGCGTAGGAGAAGGAATCTTCAAGAAGCTTCATGACCGGGATGACACCGGAAGACTGGTTCTCGATCTGCTTGATCGGGGCACCATGCTCACGCAGGTTGGTCAGCGACAGGGCAACACCACCGCCGCGCTTGGAAAGCTGCAGCGACGAGTTCACCGCCCGGGCGATGGACTCCATGTTGTCTTCGATGCGAAGCAGGAAGCAGGAGACCAGTTCGCCGCGCTGCGCCTTGCCGGCATTCAGGAAGGTTGGGGTAGCAGGCTGGAAGCGGCCTTCGATGATCTCGTCGACCAGATGCCGGGCCAGCTTCTCGTCGCCGCGTGCCAGGTGCAGGGCCACCATGCAGACGCGGTCTTCATAGCGTTCCAGGTAGCGCTTTCCGTCGAAGGTCTTCAAAGTGTACGAAGTGTAGAACTTGAAGGCGCCCAAGAAGGTTTCGAAGCGGAACTTCTTGCCGAAGGCGTGCTTGAACAGATCCCGGATGAAGTTCATCGAGTACTGGTCGAGGGTTTCGCGTTCGTAGTACTCGTGCTTGACGAGGTATTCAAGCTTCTCGTCCAGATCGTGGAAGAACACGGTGTTGTTGTTCACGTGATCCAAGAAATACTGGCGAGCCGCATAGCGGTCTACCTCGAACTGGATCTTTCCATCTGGACCGTAGAGGTTCAGCATGGCGTTCAAGTCGTTGTAGCTCAAGCCCTGGAACTGGGCTGGGAGCTCCTTTGAGCTCTTCATCGTTGCTGCCGGTTCTGCGACGCTGGTGTCCAAAAGGTTTCAAGCCCTTCTTTGACGTTGAGAACGTCTTCTGAGGTTCCCATAATTTCGAATGTATAAAGCACGGGTACGTTGCATTTCTCGGCAATGCGCTTGGCCGCAATGCAGTAGTACTCGCCGAAGTTTGTATTCCCCGCACCGATCACGCCGCGAAGATTCGCCCGGTTCACATCATGCCGCAGGAACTTCATGATCTGCGGCATGATTGAACGCTTGCCTTGCTCTCCGCCATAAGTGGGTATGAGCAGCACGTACGGGGCTGTCGAGATGAGCTGCGGTTCGGTCGCGTAGACCGGAATCCTCGCGGCATCCATCTCGAGCTTCTCCACGAAACGCTTCGTGTTCTCCGAAACCGATGAGAAGTAAATCAGGTTCGAATCGGTGAATTCCAGCGGTTCCTGGGCCTCAGCATTTTGCCTGTCGGCAAGTGCTGCAGGTGCCATTATTTTTTCGCCTCCACTAGAAGATAGCGGATGGAGTTCTGAATTAGTTGGCTGGTGCCAGCAACTCGATCTTGTCTGGGCGGAAACCCGACCAGTGATCGTCATCGGTGATTACGACAGGTGCCTGCATGTAGCCCAAGCCACGAACGTGCTCCAAGGCTGCCGCATCCTGAGAGATGTCTACCTTGTTGTACTCGACACCCTTCTTATCCAGCGCGCGGTAAGTAGCGTTGCACTGAACGCAGGAAGGCTTCGTGTAAACCGTGATGGCCATGTCCCTGATCCCCTTTGGAAAGTCTATTTTCGGCTAGGTTCCCGGATTCTCGGAAAGTACCTAGCCATCCTCTCGGATGCCTCGAAACCACTGCTTCGAGGTGCTTCTGGTGCGAGCCGCACCAACGGGTTCAATACTACATCTTGTGTTTGGCCGGTCAAGCGGCCACAACATGATGTATTACAAGTATGTCATTCATCCACGATGACGTCCACAGGATCTGTGGATATTAACCCCCGTTTAAACCGCGATTTCTAGCGGACCCGGCTCCTTTGTCCACAGGTTGGCAGAACTCCATTGTGGGTTAAAAATTCTTCTGTGAGATGTTCGTCGGCGTGTTTCGCTTCCCCTATCCAGTTCCGGGTGCACATCGTGCACCCCTACATGTAGTGTCAGCCTCTGAACCGACAGTTTGGGAGCCGCACGACCGATTGTGGAGAACGCCAAACAGGGGCAGCTAAGAAATATCAGCTGCCCCTGGTCGCGAAGCTCGGAAACGATGCAGAAGTCTTCTAGGCCGGGTAGGTGCGGGCACCAAAGATTCCCTGGCCCACGCGCACAACAGTGGCTCCTTCGGCGATGGCCAGCTCGTAGTCGCCGCTCATTCCCATGGACAGGTGCTGGAAGCTGTCAGGAGCAACCTGCTGCAATTGGTCACGGGTCTCGCGCAGCAAGGAGAAGCTGCCGCGGATGGATGCTTCATCGGTGGTATTCGCCGCCATGGTCATCAGGCCCACCGGCTTCAATCGGTCCAGCGGCGCCAAACCGGCAAGCAACCCGGCTGCCTCATCAGCCTGGATTCCGGATTTGCTTTCCTCCCCGGAGGTATTGACCTGGATGAAGACCTCCAGCGTCCGATCTTCGAGCTCCAGTCGGCGTTGCAAGGTCTCGGCGAGTTTCAGCGAGTCCAGCGCATGGAATTCATCAGCGAACTTCGCCACGAACTTCGCCTTGTTCGTCTGCAGCGGACCAATGATCGCATAGCGCAGGTGCGGGAACTTCTCGCAGAAATGCTCGTACTTGCCCTGCGCCTCTTGGACCTTGTTCTCCCCCAGCGTGTCCACACCGGCGGCGATCGCCAAGGCCAAGCGGTCGGTATCGATGGTCTTGGTCACCGGAAGCAGCCGGACCGAGCCGGCGTCCCGGCCCGCAGCCGTTGCCGCCGCGGCGATCTTCTGGTTGACAGTTGCCAGGTTGCGGGTGAAATCCTCGATGGTGGCCGCATGCAGAGCGGCAGGTTGCGAAGCCAAAGCGCCAACTTTCTGATGTCACAAACGTGTTGCTGGTGCCAAGGGCACCAGCAACAAGCATAGGCACAAATCCGCTAGAACAGTTGGCGCCAGTTGGTTTTCGCCAGATCCAGCAGCTCGTCGCCGCGTCCGGAGAGCACGGTCCTCAGGGCATACAAGGCAAAGCCCTTGGCCTGCTCCAGCTTGATTTCCGGCGGCATCGACATCTCCTGGCGGTCGGTCGCCACATCCAGCAGCGCCGGACCGTCATGAGCCAGGAATTCTTCCACCGTGGCTTCGAGCTGCGCCGAATCATCCACCCGGTAGCCCTTGAGCCCGGAGGCGGTGGCCACGGCTCCGAAGTCGGGATTGTGCAGATCGGTGGCGTAGGTGACGAACCCGGCGGCCTTCATCTCCAGTTCCACGAAATTCAGCGAGGAGTTGTTGAACACGACGATCTTGACCGGCAGCTTGTTCTGCGTGGCAGTGAGCAGCTCGCCGAGCATCATGGCCAATCCGCCATCCCCGGCGAAGGCGATCACCTGGCGCTTCCGGTCAATTGCCTGGGCTCCCAGGGCGTGGCACAGCGCGTTGGCCATAGAACCGTGGTTGAAGGAGCCCAGCACCCGGCGCTTGCCGGTCATCGACAGGTAGCGGGCCGCCCAGATCACCGGGGAACCCACGTCGGCGGTGAAGATCGCATCTTCATCTGCGTGCTGGTCGATCAGCCGGGCCAAGTACTGCGGGTGGATTGCGGCACCGGGCTTGGAGGGCGTCGCCAGCTCGTCGAGCTTCGTACGGGTCTTGCGGTAGTGCTCCACCGCGGCCTCCAGGTGCTTGCGGTGGGTCTGCACCGGGAGCACGGCGGCCAGTGCCGCGGCCGTGTCCTTCACCGTGCCGACCAGCGGGATGTCCACCCGGGTGCGCTTGCCGATCTGCTCGCCGCGGATATCCACCTGGATAATGGTCGCATCCTGCGGGTAGAACTGCTGGTAGGGGAAATCGGTGCCCAGCATCAGCAGCACATCGCATTCGGCGATCGCCTTGGCACCCGAAGCGAAGCCCAGCAGGCCGGTCATGCCCACATCGTACGGGTTGTCGTATTCGATATGCTCCTTGCCGCGCATGGCATGCACGATCGGCGCAGCGAGCTTGCCAGCCAGCTCGATGACCTCCTCATGCGCTCCGGCCACACCTGCGCCGGCGAGAATGGTGACCTTGCGCGAGCTTTCGAGGACCTCTGCGGCGCGCTCGAGCTCCTCTTCATTGGGCAGCACCCGCGGATTGGTCTTGATGATCTTCTGCGTTGGCGTGCGTTCCATCTCCGCCAGCGCCACATCGCCGGAAATCACCAGCACCGCCACACCGCGCTTCTCGATAGCCTCGCGCATCGCAATGCGCAGCATCCGGGGCATCTGCTTCGGATCGGAAACCTGTTCGGCATAGACGGAGCATTCGCGGAAGACTTCGACCGGGTGGGTCTCCTGGAAATAGTTGGAGCCGATCTCCCCGGTAGGGATGTGCGCGGCGATCGCCAGTACCGGGACGCGCGAGCGGTTCGCGTCGTACAGCCCGTTGATCAAGTGCAGGTTGCCCGGTCCACACGAGCCGACGCAGACGGTCAGCTCGCCGGTGATTTCCGCCTCCGCCGCTGCCGCGAAGGCGGCGGCTTCCTCATGGCGGTGGTGGACCCATTCGATCCGCCCGTTCTCCCGCAGGGAATCGGTTAAGCCGTTCAGGGAATCGCCCGGGATGCCGTAGATGCGGCGCACTCCCTGGGTATCGAGCTGTTCAATCAGGTGGTCGGCTACGGTAGGCAAAACATTCCTCCTGCACACAATGTTCCAGTGGGTCTGCTCTTCAGCCTACTGCGCCGACCGGCTGCTGTCATGGGCATACGCCGCAACTTCAAGTTCTTCCCAGCACACCGGCCTGTGACAGGACGAACAAGCGCAGACCGGCCTCCCACGCCGCCGGAAACTAGCCGGCGAACCCTGGCCAATAGTGCGAATCAGGCAAGGCCCGTGCACCGAATAGGCCCTGGCCCACGCGCACCACCGTGGCTCCTTCGGCAATGGCCAGCTCGAAGTCCCCGCTCATCCCCATGGACAGCTCTTCCACGCTGCCCAGATTCAATTGGCGAAGCTCTTCGCGCACGGCAACCAGCTTCCGGAAGCAGGCGCGGACCAGTTCCTGCTGTGGCGAGAACACCGCCAAGGTCATCAATCCCTTAACCTGCAGCCGCTCGAAGCCCTGCAACTGCCTGAGGAATTCCGGAGCCTGGCCAGGTTCCAGCCCGAACTTGGATTCTTCTGACGACGTGTTCACCTGGATGAACACTTCAAGGGTGCGGTCCTCGATCTCCAGCCGGCGCTCCAACGCCTGTGCCTGGCGCAGATTATCCAGGGCCTGGAACTCGTCGGCGAGCCGGGCCACGTACTTGGCCTTGTTGGTTTGCAGGTGCCCGATCACCGAGTACTTCAGCTGCGGCAGGTCCGCCAGCGCCTGGGATTTCTCCCACGCTTCCTGCACCTTGTTCTCCCCCAGCCAGTGGACCCCGGCCGCGATCGCCAGACGCAGCCGTTCGACCGGGACGGTCTTGGTCACCGGCAGCAGCCGCACGCTGCCCGCCGCCCGACCGGCCTTGGCCTCCGCCGCGGCAATCCGCGCGCGGATGGAAGCCAGGTTCGCTGCGAAATCCGCTTGGGTGCTCGCGTGCCGCGCCGCTGGACTTTCAGTCATCGTCCCTCCTTGGCTCTCATCCTAGGCACCAATCGCCTGCATCCGCACCTGCCGCCGCTCCGGCGCCCTGCGGGATTGGCTAGGCTGGAAGCAGCAGCACAGCACTTCAAGGAGAGACAATGCCCGAACCGCGCCGCATGGCCAACACCACCGAACTGGCCGCCGGAAAATCCAACGGAGCGATCTGGAAGCTGGAACCCGAGCAGCGCGACCTGGACGCCAACGTCATCTCCCTGGCCCCGGGCGAGGAGATCGGGCAGCACCAGGGCCCGGAGCTCGACGTGCTGCTGCACGTCTTTGCAGGTTCCGGGGTGCTGCGCACGGCCAGCGGATCCATCGAGCTGGCCATCGGCGACATCATCTACTTGCCCGCCCGCTCCCAGCGGCAGTTCGTGGCAGGCGACGCCGGCTTGGGCTACTTCTCGGTGCACCAGCGCAAGCACAATGCCGGGCTGATGCCCAGCCTGCGCAGCTAGTCCCAGGCTCCCGTTTCGAGGAAGCGCTCGAGCTGCGCTTGATAGGGCGCCAGGTCCAGGCCCTGCCCGGCCACCCAGTCGGGGTTGTAGTAGGTCTTCGCGTAGCGCTCGCCGGAGTCGCAGATCAGCGTCACCACCGAGCCCTGCTCGCCGCGCTGCAGCATCTGCGCGATGATCGTAAAGGCCGCATAGAGGTTGGTTCCGGTGGAACCGCCGGCGAAATAGCGGGTCTTGGCGCGCAGGAAGTGCATGGCGGCCAGCGAGGCGGCGTCGGGCACCTGCACCATGCGGTCGATCACCCCGGGGACAAAGCTCGGCTCCACGCTGGGCCGGCCGATCCCCTCGATGCGCGATCCGCGGCCCGTGGCGTAGCCCAGGTCCCCGGTGCGCCAGCCCTCATAGAATGACGAGCCTTCCGGGTCGCCCACGCAGATCCGGGTCTCATGCCGCTTGTAGCGCGCATAGCGCCCGAACGTGGCGCTGGTGCCGCCGGTCCCGGCGCCGACGACGATCCAGCTGGGAATCGGATGCGCTTCGGCAGCCATCTGCGCGTACACCGACTCGGCGATGTTGTTGTTCCCGCGCCAGTCGGTGGCCCGCTCGGCATAGGTGAACTGGTCCAGGTAGTAGCCCCCGGTGCCGGCGGCCAGCTCGCGGGCCGCCGCGTCGACCTCTCCGGCCGCATCCACCAGGTGGCAGCGGCCGCCGTAGAACTCGATGAGCTCGATCTTCTCCGCGCTGGTGGACCTGGGCACCACCGCAATGAACTCCAGCCCCAGCATCCGCGCGAAGTAGGCTTCGGAGACCGCGGTGGACCCGCTGGAGGCTTCCACCAGCGTGGTGCCTTCGGAGATCTTCCCGTTGACCAGCCCGTAGAGGATCAGCGAGCGGGCCAGCCGGTGCTTGAGCGAGCCGGTGGGGTGCACCGACTCGTCCTTCAGGTAGAGCTCGATCCCCCAGTGGCCGGGGAGCTCGAAGCGATGCAGGTGGGTGTCGGCGCTGCGGTTCGCGTCAGCGTCGAGCAGGGAAATGGCACGTCGTACCCAAGGCTCAGTCATGCTTCCACTCTAGCCGTGGCGAACCGTTTTGGTCCCCGGGCCGTGGTACGTTCGGAATCGTGAAGACAAGGCTGGTTACCGTGGGCTATGCGGCCGCCATCCTGCTCGGCTTGGGCTGGGCGGCATGGGCGGTGCTTTCGGCCGCCGGGCTGGAAGATCTCGCCGGCGGCTGGCTGGGCCAGGATGCCACCGTCGCCTCCGTTCCGCGCATCGGGCAGCTGCCCTGGTTCGGACTGATGGCCGCGGTGGCGTTCTACGCGATCTGGCAGTGCCTGCCGCAAGAACGCACCGGGCTGCACCACCGGTTGCGGCCCTGGGTGCTCGGCGCGGTGCTGTGCAATGCGCTGTGGGTGGCATTCCTGGAGCGCGACCGCATCGGCGTCTCGCTGGCCTTCGGCCTGCTCCTGCTGGCTCTGCTGATCCGCATTGTGGTAATGGTCGGCAGGACCGCGGCGCTGCGGCAGGTGGACCGGTGGATCACCCGCGCCAGCTTCGGTTTGTTCGCCGGGTGGCTCTCGGTGATCGTGCTGGCCGAAACCGTCGCCGTCACCGCGCACTCCGGCGCGGACGCCGGCTCGCTGATGTTCAAGGGCGCCTGCGCCCTCGCGGTGCTGCTGCTGGCGCTGTTCCTCAGCGCGGTCAGCTTCAAGAACCCGATGGGGATCTACCTGAACGCCGGTGCGCTGTGGGTGATCGGCTGGATCATCGCCGACCGCTATACCGGGCAGTCCACCTCGCCAGGGTTCGCGACGGTGCTCTCGGTCGCCGCGATCCTGATGCTGCTGTGCCTGTTCAGCGCACTGCGCACCCGGATCCGCGCGCTGCGCCGGCCCTCCCAGTAAGTTCCCAGTTCGCAGTGAGCGCAACGGCGCGTCCTTGAGCGCCAACCTCCGGCTGGCTAGGCTGGAACCGAGACCTCAAGGTCTACCCGACTCCAGGTCCACCAGAGAGGAACAACATGTCGAAAACTGCCAAGAGCTTGAAGCAAGTTGAGAAGTCGCTGGCGAAACTCGCCAAGACCGCCAAGGAAGAGCTGCCCAAGGAAATCCGCGGCAGCTGGAACGAGGCCGTCGCCGGCGTCAACACCGATGCCATCAGCAAGGCCGGCGCAAACCTGATCGAGAATGTCGGCGGGAACTCCAAGGCCGCCAAGCGGGCTCGCGCCTCCGTGGAGAACGCCGTGCAGGCGGCCCAGAAGAGCCTCTCCGCTCCGGAGAAGAAGTCCGGCAAGGGCGGCAAGTTCCTGCTCATCTCGCTGGTCATCGCCGCCGTGGCAGCGGTCGTGATCTCGCAGAAGAAGAACTAGCTTTAATCCGCGAAGGCGTGGCACCCGTGCAGGTGCCACGCCTTCGCTGTGCCCGGGGACCCTCCGGCTACTTGGCGCGGGCCCGTGAGCTCTTGATCGCCGCCGCCGCGCCGAGCAGCGCCATCACCGCGCCCACCGGGATCAGCCAGAAGCTGTTGGCGCCGGTGTCAGCGAGGTTTTCTCCGGCTTCAGGCTCGGCTGGCCGCGACTGCTGCGGCGCATCCGTAGGCGCCTGGGGCTGTCCGGATTCCCGCTGCGGGGACTGCGAAGGGCTCGCCGTTGGTTCCGCAACCGGAGCTTCGCTCTGTTCCTCGCTTGGCTGCTCGCCCGGCTGCTGGCTTGGCTCGTCGCTCGGTTCCGTGCTCGGTTCCGGGCCGGCCAGGTCGAACACCTCATCGGCCGCACCCAGGTGCGCGAACACGGTCTCGCCGGTGGCGTCCTCCACCGCATCGTTGTCGGTCACCACGTAGACCTCGCCATCGGCAACGGCCAGGCCCTCGAGCTTCTCCTGGGTCCATCCGCTGGTTTCCTGCAGCGCCGGCAGCACATCGGCCGCCAGCGTCTTCTCCACCAGCGGCATCTCCCCGGCCGCAGCGTCCGGAAGCCGGACCTGGTAGATCTTCTTGTGCGCGGCGTCAGGCCCCGCCTGGTTATCGCGCTCGATCACCGCGTAGGAGCCAACGGGCAGGGCGGTGATTTCCGACAAGCCGTTCCAGGCGCCGTCCGCGGCCGCTTCCAGCTGGTAGCCGTACCAGCTGAATTCGCCGGTGGCCGGCAGGTACTTGCCCAGGCGGACGTAATCCTCTCCGGGCAGCTCGCGCTGCACCGCGAACACCACTTCTTCCTTTTCGCCTGAGCCGGTGGCGGCGATGCCTTCCAGCCCGTGCTTGCCCAGCTCCGCCAATTCAGGCAGCGCGATCTCCTCCTGCACCACGCCTTCCGCGTCGATGCGCACCAGCAGGTTCTCCGCCCCGCTTTCCCCTTCATGGGCTGCCCAGAATCCGCCGTCGGCGCGCGCGGCAAGGCCTTCCAGGTCCAGTTCGACACTGGCCTCGGTGACCTCCATCGAGGATTCGACGGTGGCCGGGGTTCCGGCTTCCAGGGTGTAGATGCGCGGCTGGTACGCGTTGTCGCTGACCGCGAAGAGCTGCGAGGCATCGGCCGGGTTGGCCGACAGCCCGCTGAGCGCGCCGAACGGCACCGGATCGGCCGGGTCCGAGGACAGCTGCGGGAATTGCGGCGCGGCGGCACCGAAGCTGAACAGGTTCAGCGCCGAACGCACCCCGTTCTCGGCCTCGTCGGTTTCCGAGGAGACGGCGAGCAGCTCGCGGCCCGGGATCGGCAGGATGCCTTCCGGCCCGTTGGTGGTGGGCAGGGTCTGCAGGTACTTCGGCGCGCGCGGGTCGGTCATATCGTAGACCGCAACGAAGTTCCCGCGTTCGGCGGCGACGAAGGCGTAGTCGGTGCCCTGGTATTCGCCGATGGCCAGGCCCTCCGGTTCGGTGCCCTTCTTCCCTGCCCGGCTTTCGGGGAACAGCCCCTGGGACAGCGCGAGATGCTCGAAGCTGCTTCCCGCATCCCACACCGGTTCGCCGGTGCCCGTATCGAAGACGGTGAAGCCGCGGCTGCCGCCCTTCCAGTCGCCCTCGTTCGCGGTGGCCAGGTAGCGGTCCTGGATCCAGCCAATGGCATCCGGTTCGCGCGGCACGCCCTGCAGCGAGCCTGCGGGGTCGAGTCTTCCGTCCTCGTCGGTATCGATGCCTTCCAGGTCCACGGTGCCGGCGCTGAAGGCCTTGGTGATGGTGCCGCTCGGCAGGTCGATCAGCACGATGCCGTTGTTTTCCTGGAGGGTGACCGCCGCCTGGTTGCGCGAGTTGATGCTCACGTATTCGGGTTCCGGATCCTGCGGGGTGTCCAGCCCTGCCTGCGACAGCTCATCCAGCGCTTCGGGGTTCTCGCGCGTTCCGCCGGCCAGCGGCACCTCGCGCAGAGACCAGTCCGCCGGGGACTCGCCCACCGTGTCGAGGATCGCCACCGAACCGGCAGGGGCCTGCGGCAGCCCTCCGTCGCCGGCATCCTCGTCGCGTTCGTTCTCGATGGCGATCGCCGCATAGGCGCCGTCGGCGGACAGCGCAATGGAATCGGGCTGGCCCGGCAACGCGATGCTGTGCACCAGCGTGCGGTCGGCAATGCGCACCACGTCCACGCGGCCCGAGGGATCGCTGTAGCTGGTGGAGGTGTTGACGACCACCATCACGTACTCGCCGAAGGCGGCGACGCTGGTCGGCTCGTCCTGGGCGCTGCCCAGCTGGTGCAGCGGCAGGGTGCCCAGGCCCACCGGCTTCGCGGCGTCGGAAATGTCGACGAAGCCGATCTGGCGCGAGAGCGCATCGGTGTAGATCAGCGTCTGCCCATCGGCCGAGACGGTGGAGATTTCCGCGGCGGTCTGCGCCGCGGCGCCCTCGGGATGGTTCTGGTGCACCGGGTAGGTGGCGGTGCGCTCGAAATAGCTTCCGCTCTCCGCGTTGGCCCCTGCGGCCAGTGCCAGCGGTGCGAGGCTCCCGGCCCCCAATGCCAGCGCGGCAAGGATGCCCGCTGACCTCTGTGCGGTTCGATTCACGTCGGTAGTCCCCCGAAAATTGCTTGGCGTTTGCTTGAGATGACCTCCCAAGATTCGCAAGCCTTTGAGGCCGGCAGGCGAACACCAGGTGACGCCCGGGTGTCCGCTGGACGTCGCTTTCGACGCAACTGATCCAGCAGGCAAGCGGCCGCTAGGCCCAGGGCGTGAACTCGCCAGTTCGGGTCAACCGGTCGCCCAAGGGACCGATAACCGCAAATGCATCCTGCCCACCGAATCCGTGGACCGTGTCGCGCTGGATCAGTGTGGTGCCATCGGCCAGCTCGATGCTCATCGCAAGGACCATGCTGGCGCCGGTTGCCTGCCGCTGTTCTTCAAGGCGCCCGGCGGCGACCGCTTCCACGATCTGCGCCAGCTGCCCGATCGATGCCGCATCAGCTGGCCAGGTCCACTCGGCGCCGGCCACGGTGAGCACCAGCTGCGTGGGTACATCGCTGAAATCCAGCCGCCAGTGCACTTCGGCGGCGCCGGCGGCCCGCGGCAGCATCGAGATCTGGCCTAGGCTATCGGAGCGCACCTGGGCCAAGTGGCCGTAGCGCTTCGCCAGTTCCTCAGCGAGTTCACGCAAGTGGACGCTTGCGCTGCTGAGCTCGAACTGCGCGCGAGCGGCGTCTTCGCGCGCTGAGGGATCCGACGGGCAGTCCAATTGCGGATCCCAGTCGCAGATCTGCGGCAGCTGGTTTGGGTCGAGAAGTTCCAGGATGACGTGGATGAGATCGTGATTGAAGTCCGTGCCCGCAGGGACGCTGGTGGTCGGGGTGATCCTGGCCGGTTCCCCGGAGGGCTGCAGCACTCCGGGATCGCCGATGGCCGGCTCGTAGTGGTGGTCGATGTAGTGGATGTCCGCCACTATGCCGTGCACCGGACTCACCGGCATCCCGGATTCGCTGAACGTGTCGTGGTCATTCAGCTCGTAGACCACGGTGCCATCCGGGTAGCGCAGCCGCGCGATCTCCCAGAGCACCTTCTCGCCCACTGCGAAGCCCGGATGGCAGCAGGCATGAAGCGCGCCGGAGATGTCCAATTCGATCTGCATGGCACTACGCTAGCCTAGCGCGGGTTGCCGCGGCGGGAACGAACCGGCCAAAGCCCGATAGGATTGCCAAGTGGCCCATATCGACGTAACAGACATCCAGTATTTCCTTTCCGACGGCACCCAGTTGCTGGGCGGGGTGGCGTTCAAAGTCACCGCCGGTTCAAAGACCGCGCTGATCGGACCCAACGGCACCGGCAAGACCACCCTGTTCAAGATCATCGCAGGAGATCTGAAGGCCGACGAAGGCTCCATTAACCGCACCGGCACCCTGGGCATCATGCGCCAGTTCGTCGGGCAGGTGCGCGACGAGTCGACGGTGAAGGACCTGCTGCTGTCCACCGCCGCCCCGGCGCTGGCCCAGGCCGCCGCCAAGGTCGCCGAGTACGAGGCGAAGATGCTCACCAGCGAGGACGAGAAAGTCCACATGCGCTACGCCGAGGCGATCATCGAATGGGGCGACGCCGGCGGCTACGAGCTGGAAACCACCTGGGACAAGGTCTGCATGGCCGCCTTGGGTGTCGGCTTCGACAAGGCCGGGGACCGGCTGGCGCGCACCCTGTCCGGCGGCGAGCAAAAGCGCCTGGTGCTCGAAGCGCTGTTCGAGGGCAACGACGAGCTGCTGCTGCTGGACGAGCCGGACAACTACCTGGACGTGCCGGGCAAGCGCTGGCTGGAGGAGACGATGTCCCGCTCCAACAAGACCGTGCTGTTCATCAGCCACGATCGCGAGCTGCTGAACAACGCCGCTACCCGCATCGTCACCCTGGAGCCGGGCCATGGCGGGGCGACCGCCTGGGTGCACGGAGGGGCGTTCGGTTCCTATGTGGACGCCCGCAAGGAGCGCAACGAGCGCTTCGAGGAGCTGCGCAAGCGCTGGGACGAGGAGCATGCCAAGCTCAAGGAGCTGGTGAACATGTACAAGACCAAGGCCGCGTTCCGCTCCGACATGGCCAACCGCTACCAGGCGGCCACCACCCGGCTGGAGAAGTTCCTGGAAGCCGGCCCACCGCAGGCCATCCCGCTGGAGCAGAACGTGCAGATGCGGCTGAAGGGCGGTCGCACCGCCAAGCGCGCGATCGTCGCCGAGAAGCTTGAGCTAACCAACCTCATGAAGCCCTTCAATACCGAGATCTGGTTCGGCGACCGCGTCGGCATCCTGGGATCCAACGGCTCGGGCAAATCGCACTTCCTGCGCCTGCTGGCCTCCGGCGGCACCGACCCGGAGCGCGAGCACCTGCCGGTCTCCGACGTGGTCATCGAGCCGGTGGAACACGCCGGCACGGTGAAGCTCGGGGCGCGCATCCGCCCCGGCTACTTCGCGCAGACCCATTCGCGCCCGGACCTGTTCGGCCGCACGCTGCTGGAAATCCTGCACCGCGGCGACGAGCACCGCTCGGGCCTGCCGCGCGAGGCGGCCGCCGGCGCGCTGGATGGCTACGGCCTGGCCGGCCAGTCGGAGCAGAAGTTCGACTCGCTCTCCGGCGGCCAGCAGGCACGTTTCCAGATCCTGCTGCTGCAGCTCTCCGGGGCGACGCTGCTGCTGCTCGATGAGCCCACCGACAACCTGGACCTGCATTCGGGCGAGGCGCTGGAACGCGCCATCGACGCGTTCGAGGGCACCGTCCTGGCAGTCACCCACGACCGCTGGTTCGCCCGTGGCTTCGACCGCTTCCTGGTCTTCGGCTCCGACGGCAAAGTCTACGAGTCCGACACGCCGGTGTGGGACGAGGCCCGGGTGCAGCGCGACCGCTAGGCCGCGAGGTTCTGGCGCGCCTCCAGCGTTCTGTCCGAGCGAAGCCCCTGCCAGGCGCTGAAGCCCAGTGACACCGCCAGAGCCGCCAACGCCGCAAGGCCGGCAGCCGGGGCGGTCGTCCAGATCCCGTTCTGGGCGAACAGCGCCGGCACCGTGCTGGACGGGATTCCGGCGCTGACCAGCAGCCAGCCGGCGAAGCGCTGCAGCTCGATGCCACCTAGCCGTTGCACCCCCAGCGCATGCTGCAGGAACAGGCACAACCACATCAGCGCCCACGACAGCCAAATCACCGCGAAGATGGGATCCGTGCTCAGGGACATCACCGCCTTGTACACGGCGATCACCGCCACGAAGGCGCTGAACCAGCCGAAGGCGCCGGTATCGAAGCCGCAGAGCGTATTCAGGCCCACCAGAAGATAGGTCATTCCGAACAGGTAGCTCGGCCAGGCGCCATTGACCATCAGGGTGTCGCTGCCGGCCTGGACCATGATCAGCGTAGGCAGCAGGATTTGCACGCCGCCCACCATGAGGTTGAGCACTGCGGCCGAATGGGCCGGAATTCGGCCCAGGGACACCAGCCCGTTGATGAACAAGATCAGGCCTACGAAGACCAGCCCGACGTGGGCCATTGATTCCTCCACTCGCGCGGCGCACCCCCGGATGCGGATCCGGGAACCGGACCCGTGTCCTGCCGCTAACGACAGTTTCAGGTACCGATGCCCGGCTGGCAAATTCGGGTGAAATCGTTACTCGACCAGCTTGCCCTCCTGGGAGACTTCAGTGATCAGTTCCGCGATCTGCTCCGGGACCTCGGGAATCGCTTCGCGGGTGATCCCGGTGCTCAGCGACCAGACCAGGTTCACCTGCAGGGCCGGGTCCATGGCCGGGTAGTCGCTGCGGTTGTGGCAGCCGCGGGTTTCGCGGCGTTCGAGCGCTGCTTCCATCGTGGCGCGGGCGGCCAACGCCGAGGACTTCAGGTCGAAGGCGTGCGCCAGGTCCTGGTAGCCGGCGATGTCCGGGTGGATTCCCACGTTCTCCATGCGCTTCTCGATTCTCTCCAGCTTCGCCAGGCCTGCCAGCAATCCCGCTTCATCACGCACCACCCCGGCATGCTCAGTCATCAGGTCCCGAATGGCGCGCTGCAGGTTGCGCACGTTTTCCTGGCCCCGGGATCCGAGCAGCTCGGCGATGCGGGCGCGGGCGTCGGCGACGGCCTGGGCCGAGCGCGGCTGGGCGGCCAGCGAGGCGGAATACTGCGCCGCGTGCTGCCCCACGATGCGCCCGAAGACCAGCAGTTCGATCAGCGAGTTGCCGCCCAGCCGGTTGGCTCCGTGCAGCCCGGAGGAGGCCTCGCCGATGGCGTAGAGCCCGGGAACCTCGGTGGCATGCGTCAGCGGATCCACCCACACCCCGCCCATGGAGTAGTGCGCGGTCGGGGCGATCTCCATCTTCTGCTCGGTGATGTCCAGCATCTGCAGTTCCATCATGGTCTGGTAGACCCGCGGCAGGCGTTTCATGATGACCTCGCGGTCCAGGTGCGACACGTCCAGCCAGACTCCGCCGTTTTCGGTGCCGCGGCCCTCGCGGATTTCGGTGTAGGCGGCCAGTGCGACGCGGTCGCGGGTGGACAGCTCCATGCGCTTCGCATCATAGCGGGCCATGAAGCGTTCGCCCAGCGCATTGGTGAGGATGCCACCTTCGCCGCGCGCGGCCTCGGAGACCAGGGTTCCGGCGTCGCTTTCTGGTTCGATGATGCCCGAGGGGTGGAACTGCACCAGTTCCGGGTCACGCAATCGGGCGCCGGCCTGAACGGCCAGGCGAAACGAGTCGCCGGTGTTCTCGTCGCGGCGCGAGCTGCTGCGGCGCCAGATGCGGTTGTGCCCGCCGGCGGCCAGGATGACCGCGTCGGCGTGGATGAGGTAGCCGGTGCCGTCGTTGACGTCGAAGCCGTAGGCGCCGAAAATCCGGCCTTCGGCGGTGAGCAGTTCGGTGACGTAGACGGTGTCGAGGATCGGGACCTGTAGCTGCTCAGCCCGTTTGATGAGGGTGCGCTGGATTTCCAGCCCGGTGTAGTCCCCGGCGAAGGCGGTGCGGCGGAACTTGTGGGCGCCGAAGAAGCGCTGCGAGATGCGGCCGTCGGTTTCGCGGGCGAAGTTCATGCCGTAGCGTTCCAGGTCCTCGATGCCGCGGGCCGCGCCCTCGGCGACCACCTGCACGGTGCGCGGATCGGCCAGGAAGTAGCTCTCCTTGATGGTGTCCGCCGCATGTTGCTGCCAGCTGTCCTCGGCGTCCATCGTGCCCAGCGCCGCGTTGATGCCGCCGGCGGCCAGCGCGGTGTGCGCATCGTGGCGCGGGCGCTTGCCCACGGCCAGCACATCGGTGCCCGCCTCGGCCAGCTCGATGGCCGCGCGCAAGCCGGAACCGCCGGTGCCGATGACCAGTACGGAAGTGGATATCTGCTGTTCATTTCTCATGTTTTCCAGCATCGACCCACCCCAAGAATACGTCCAATGAATTATTGGCATGATGTCCATAGCAGTAGGCTATGCATCATGAACCTAGAGCAATTGCGCGGCTTCACCGCCATCGCCGATGTGGGGCACTTCACCCGTGCCGCTGAGCAGCTGCATCTGACCCAGCCCTCACTGAGCCGGCAGATCGCCACGCTGGAGCAGGAGCTGGGCTCCGAGCTGTTCCACCGCGCCCGCGGCAACATCACGCTCACCGCCGCCGGACAGGCCTTGCTGCCCCGTGCACGCCGGATGCTGGCCGACGAGGAATCCATCCGCACCGAAATGGCTGATCTGGCAGGGCTGCGCCGCGGCCGGGTTCGCCTGGGCGCGCCTCCGTCACTGTGCGTATCGCTGGTGGCCGAAGCGCTGTCGATCTTCCGCACCCGCTACCCCGGGGTGCAGCTGCAAATGTTCGAAGCAGGATCACACAAGCTGCTGGAGCAGCTCGACGGCGGCGCGCTGGATCTGGCGCTCATCGTGACCTCGGAGCACGCGGTGAACGGCAGCCATCTGGAGAACCTGCCGCTGCTGGAAGAACAATTGGTGGTCATCGACTCGCTGGAGCACCCGCATCTGGCCGGCAGCGAACTCGACCTGCGCGCGTTGGCGCCAGTGCCGCAGCTGGCTTTCGCGCACAGCTACGACCTGCGCGCCAGCACCGCTGCGGCATACAAGTTGGCCGGCCTGGTGCCGAATATCGTCGTGGAGGGCGGGGAAATGGACGCGGTGCTGCGCTTCGTGCAGCGCGGGCTCGGCGTCGCCGTGGTTCCGGCGACGGTGGCGCTGGACGCCCCAGGCGTGCGCTCCATTGCCCTGCGCGAACCGCTGGCCCGCACCATCGGACTGGCGCACCGGCGCGATGTCTCATTGACCCGCGCGGCCGCGGCCATGCAGCACCTGCTGTCCGAAACGGCCGCGCAGCTGGCGGCCAGGCACGGGCAAATCAGCTACCTAGCTTGATCCCCAGGTGGCTGGCCATCGCCTCGCCCAGCAGGCCCAGCTGCAGCGAGCTGATCTGCGCGCCGCGCAACCCATCGACGCCTTCCACATCAGCAAAATCCAGCCCCTGCAAATCCACCTCGCGCAGTTGCGCACCATGGCAGTTGATCTGCCCTGCCCGCGAATCGGCGAAGCCCAGGCGCTGGATCCGTCCGCCCAGATCGATCTCCTCGAACTGGCAATTGCGGAAGAGCACGTCCCGCACCGTGGCGCCGCGCAGGTTCAGCCAGCCGAATTTGCAGTTCTCGAACACCACGCCATCAAGCTGTGCCTCAGCGAAATCCGCGGAGCCGAAGCGGCTGTGGTTGACCCGCACGTCGTTGAGGAACACCCCGGCAGCCTGCAGCGCCGGTGCCCCGGCCTGCTCGAGCTCGCACTGGATCAGCCGGGCGTTGCGCACGGACTCGATCTGCACGGAACTGAACCGGCATTCCTCCAGCCGCGCGCCATCGGCCGCCAGCGGTGCATCGAAATCCCGGAAGTGCAGCAGTTCAATGTAGTCGTCTCCCAGGTCTCCGCGGTAGCCGCGGGCCAGCTCGGGCAGGGTGAAGCGGCGGATCCTCGGTGCCAATGCGCGTCCTTAAAGTTGTTTTCCGGCCAGATTCCCGGCGACGTCTTCCAGTGCCACGTCCAGGTGCGGCCAGCGGAATTCGTAGCCGCTGTCCTGCAGCACCCCGGGCAGCACCCAACGGGACTTCAGCAGCATTTCGGGTTCCACGCGCAGCACGAACATGGCCGGTTCCAGCATCCAACGATACGCGGGCAACCCGAATTTCCTGCCTGCGGCGCGGCGCAGCGAGGCCATCAGTTCCCGATTGGCTACCGGGTACGGCGAGCTGAGATTGACCGGCCCGGAGATTTCGGGGTGCTCGATGATATGCCTGATCGCGCCGAGCGCATCATCCACGTGGATCCAGCTGAAGCGTTGGTTCCCGCGCGTGCGATGCCAGCCGCTGCGTTCGGATCCGCTCGGGTCTTCCCCGATGCCGCGGTACCGCCGATGCGCCGGCCACCAGCCATCGTGCTGCGCCCCGCCAAGCCACAGCCGCGCAATGGCCAGCAGCTTGCGCGTGGCTGGGCCATTGCCGAGCACGATCGCCATGCGCAGGGCCACCCGGCGCGTGGGCAGCTGGCCGCGGAAGAACTCGCGTTCCCAGTTGCGCGCCACATCCACCGAGAAGCCTTCGCCGATCCGGCCGTTGGCCTCGGTGTTCGGCGCATCCATGCTGTGCCGGTAGATGGTCGCGGTTGACGCATTCAGCCACAGCTGCGGCGGATTCGCGGCCCGGCTAACCGCTTCGTGCAGCGCACGGGTCGTGTCCACCCGCGAAGCGAGGATCTCGTTTCGGGCCGCATCGTGATAGCGGCAGCCGACATTCTTCCCGGCCAGGTTCACCAGCAGATCCGCGCCGTCGACCAGTGCCTCCAGCCCTGGGCCATCGCCCCACTGGGCATCGGACTTCTCGCCGCGGCCGATCACCGCCACTTCGTATCCGCCCTCGCGCAGCTGCGCTATCAGCCGCACGCCGATGTACCCGCTGGCTCCTGCCACTACCGCCCGCCGTGCAGCGCCGCCCATTGTTCCCCGCTAGAAGTCGTTGATCACCAGTTTCTTCATCTTCAGCATATTCTCGAAAGCGCCGGGCCGCTCCATCAACTCGCCCATGTTCGACGGGACGATCTGCCAGCTCACCCCGAATTTGTCCGTGAGCCAGCCGCAGGCCTCGGCTTCGGGCACCGCCGACATCGCATCCCAGACGCGGTCGATCTCGGCCTGCCCGTCGCAGTGCCATTCCAGCGAGACGCCGGGGGTGAAGGTGAAATCCTGAGGCACCCCCGAGTCCATGGCCGCCACGCAATCCTCGCCCAGGGTGAATTGGGCGTACATCAGCGCTTCGGCGGTGGCGGATTCTGTCGGCTCCCCGTACGGGTAGGCGCTGTCCAGCTTCGCGCCGAGCACCTGCCCGTAGAACTCGATGGCCTCGGCCGCCCGGTTTTGGGCGGCACCGCCGAACATCAGCGAGGGAATCACCGACGCGCGGGGCTCGACCGGTTCGCTGGTTTCCATCAGCTGCCAGGAAACGCCGTATTTGTCGCTCACCCAGCCGTAGCGTGTGCTGAACGGGTAGGCATCCAGCGGCATCAGCGCGGTGCCGCCTTCCATCAGCGCGGACCAGGTGGCGTCGAGCGACTCGCGCTGGCCGGTGTTGAAGACCAGGATGATCGAGATGGAGGGATTGGGCTTGAATTCCTGGCCCGCGTTGATCAGCGTGATTTTCGTTCCGCGCACCCACAGGGACACGGTCAGCGGCTTGCCGGCAAGGGGCTGCTGGAATTCCAGCAGTCCCTCGCTCGGGTAGCGCGATTCGATTTCGGTCGTTGCCTCGGGCAAGGCACGGGCGTAGAACTCCCCCGCCTCCTCGCCATTGCCTTGCATCCATAGATTGACAACGAGATTTTGCATGACGAACCTCCTAGCTGGGCGATGTTCCCAAGCTACCCCTTCTGGCCCGCTGGCAACAGGTGGAACAGTGAATTTTCAGCCCGGATTCACCTGCGCGTCCCGCGATGTTCGACCGGTGAACTCGTCCATCGAGTGGTACACGCCGATGACCTTGCCGGCCACGAAATCCCACGCCGCTCGGGGCAGCACGCCGCGCAGCAGCTGGCCCAGCTTGCTGGTCCACGGCATCAGCACCAGCGGGGTGCCCGCTAGCATCGCCCGCCACGCGCGGTCCACCACCGCTTCCGGTTCGAGGATCGGGGTCAGCAGCATCGACTTGGCGCCGGCGAACATGCCGGTGCTGATATAGGTCGGGCAAATCGTGCTCACGGCGATCTGGTCGTTGTCCTCCAGTTCGAGGCGCAGCGAATCGCTGAAGGACAGAGCCGCGGCCTTGGAAGCGGCGTAGACGCTCATGTTCGGGTTGGACACCAATGCGGCCGCCGACGCCATGGTCAGCACCCGGCCCTTGCCTCGCCGCCCCAGCTGCGGAAGCAGGGCGTGGGTCAAGTACATCGGGGCCAGTGCGTTGACCTGCATGGTCGCGGTGATCTGCGCGGTGCGGTGTTTCGCGAAGGACGTGCCGGTTACCACCCCGGCGTTGTTGACCAGCACGTCGATTCCCCCGCTCTCAACCGCTTCGGCTGCGTAGTGATGGATCTGGGCCGGGTCGGCAAGGTCCACCACGTACGCCTCGACAGTGCCGCCGAGCCCGCGCAATTCTTCTGCGGCCGCGTCGAGCCTTGCCGTGTCGATATCCCAGATGACCACGCGCGCCGCGCCTTCGCGGCAGGCCTGCTTGGCGAAGAGCAAGCCCATCCCCTGCGCCGCCCCGGTGATCAAGACATGCAAACCGGCTACCGATTCAAGAGGCGTCTTGCCCATATCTGTACTCCTTCAGGATCCGTATGGCATCAGCCTAGCCTGTGTCGCGGCTAACAATTGGGCTATTTTCATCGAGTGCGCCCAGCATTCACCGCTAGCCTTGGAGCATTGGACCGACTTGTCGAAAGGACGACCGTGCGCATTGACCGCTTGGACGCGGATTTGATCGAACTGCTCACCGAATCGCCGATGCTGCCAGTGATGGAGTGCGCCCGGCGCCTGGGTGTTGCCCGCGGCACGATCAGCAGCCGGCTGGCCCGGCTCCACGAGGCCGGCGTCATCCAGGGCATCATCCCGCGGATCAAGCCTGCCGGGTTCGGCTACACGCTGGTCGCGTTCTGCCAGGTGGAGATCATCCAGCGCTATGGGCATGACCCGGTGGCGACCGCGCTGGAGGAATCCATCCCGGAGATCGTCGACATGTACACCGTGACCGGCAGCTCGGATTTGCAGTTGCGCGTGGTGGCCCGGACCCCCGAGGACCTGCAGGAAATCTTCAACCGGATCAACAAGGTGCCAGGTGTGGCAAGGACCTCATCGTCTTTCGCCCTGCACGAGCATTTCCAGGGGAGAACCCTGCCACTGGTCGCAGCGTGCGCTAGGAGCGAGGCCGATGTGGAAAAGGGTGGGCAGATTGACCAGTAAAATGGGCTACTTGGCGGAGAACGCTATGCAGCCTGCATAGGAACAGGGGTCGCGATTGCGCCGGCAGATTCAATCAACCTACAGTCGATGCTTGTGAATCGCGACACGCGAGGATATGAGCAGGGCCACCGCTGACCACGCACCACGGGCTTTGCCATACGAACGATTGCCGGCCTCGTGCAGCTCTGGCAGTCAGAGAGGAACCTCATGACCCTTCACCAGCGCCCCTCCTTGCAGGATGTGCCCGCTTACAAGCAAGGCAAGCCCGCAGCCGCTGGAGCCTCGAAACTTTCATCCAACGAGTCGCCGCATGCGCCGTTGCCATCGGTGCTGGACAGCATCCAGGACGGCCTGGCCACCATCCACCGCTACCCGAGCATTGCGGCACCCGAACTGACCGGCGCGCTCAGCGCGCAGTTCGGCATCCCGGCCGAGCACATCACCCTGGGTGCCGGATCGGTCGAGGTCGCGGCCCAGATCATCCATGCAGTGGCCGCCGAAGGCGACGAGGTCATGTACGCGTGGCGCTCCTTCGAGGCCTACCCCTCGCTGGTGCGCATCGCCGGGGCCACCCCCGTCGAGGTGCCGCTGGATGCCGAATGCCGACACGATCTTCCAGCCATGCTGGACGCCATCACCGAGAAGACCCGGCTGATCTTCATCTGCAACCCGAACAACCCGACCGGCACCGTGGTGCAGGCCGAGGCCCTGGACGCCTTCATCAACGCCGTGCCGCGCAATGTGCTGGTCGTCGTGGACGAAGCCTACGTGCATTTCGACCGTTCGGCCGTGCGAGCCGACGGGATCGAGCTGTTCCGCAAATACCCGCATGTGGCAGTGCTGCACACCTTCTCCAAGGCCTACGGGCTGGCCGGATTGCGCGTGGGATACGCGATCAGCCCGCTGGAAGTCGCTGCGAACCTGCGCAAGGTCGCCGTGCCATTCGGCGTCACCGATCTGGCCCAGCGCGCGGCGGTGGCCTCGCTGGCCGCCATCGACGAACTGTCGGTGCGCATCGAGGAAGTCGTCGCCCAGCGCGAACGCATGCACGATGCCCTGGCCGCCGCCGGATACCCGGTCGTGAAGTCGCAGGCGAATTTCGTCTGGGTGGACGCCGGCGAGGCGACCGTGGAGCTTGAAGCCAAACTGGCAGCCGGCGGCGTGGTGGTTCGTGCCTTCCCCGGTGACGGGTTGCGGATCTCTTCGGGCACCGCGGAAGATGTCGACCGCGTGCTCGCCGCCCTGCCAGCCGTGCAGGAGGCCACCGCGTGAGCGCTGTCAAAGCCCCCGAGCAGCTGCATGCCGGGCTAACCCAGCGCCAGATCTCCATGATGGGCCTGGGTGGCGCGATCGGCGCTGGCCTGTTCGTCGGGTCCGGCCAGGCGATCTCCATTGCCGGACCGGCGGTGCTGGTCTCCTACCTGATCGCCGGCACTGTGATCATCGTGATCATGGCGATGCTTGCCGAAATGGTTGCCGCGAACCCCTCCTCGGGTGCGTTCTCGACCTTCGCCGGCCAGGCCATGGGCCGCAGCGCCGGCTCCACGCTGGGCTGGCTGTACTGGGTCCAGCTGGTCGTGGTGATCGCCGCCGAAGCCACCGGGGCCGCCGCCATTACCGCCGGGTGGGCGCCCGCATTCCCGCAGTGGGCATGGGTGCTCAGCTTCGTGGTGATCCTCACTGGGGCGAATCTGCTCGGCGTGCGCAACTACGGCCGTTTCGAATACTGGTTCGCCGTGATCAAGGTGGCGGCGATCATCGCCTTCCTGGCCTTCGGCGCACTGGTACTGGCGGGCGTGATTCCCACCCCTGAACCGGTGGGCTTTGCCAACCTGGCCGCCCACGGAGGCTTCGCCCCCGGCGGCATGGCAGGGATTGCCGCGGCCGTGCTGATCGTCATCTTCTCCTTCGGCGGCACCGAAGTCGTCTCGATCGCGGCCGCCGAGTCCAAGGACCCGGCGGGCAACATCAAGCGCGTGGTCAAGTCGGTGATGCTGCGCATCCTGTTCTTCTACCTCGGTTCGATCCTGGTGATTGTCGCCCTGGTGCCATGGAATGACCCGGCCGTCGCCGAAGGGCCATTTGCCGCCGCGCTGGATGTCATGCACATTCCGGGCGTGGGCTTCATGATGAACGCCGTGGTCGTGGTCGCGCTGCTTTCGGCGATGAACGCGAACATCTATGGTTCCTCGCGCATGCTGTACTCCCTGGGCCAGCGCAAGCTCGCCCCGCGCGCCGTCACCCACGTGACCGGCAAGGGCGTGCCGGCGAAGTCCGTCATCAGCTCGGTATCGTTCTCGTTCCTGGCTGTGGGCCTGAACTGGATCTGGCCGGATGCGGTCATGCCGATCCTGCTGAACGTGGTCGGTTCGACCATCATCGTCATCTGGGCGTTCATTGCCGTCACGCAGCTGATCCTGCGTCGTCGTGCGGACCGCGACGGTGCGCACCTGCCGTTGCGCCTGTGGGGTTTCCCGGGCTTGTCGATCGCGACGATCGTCCTCTTGGCAGCGATTGTCGCCATTGCGATGACCGATCCCGCCGCACGCACCCAGCTGCTGCTCACCGGCGGGCTGACCGCCGCGATCTGGGTGATCTCCAAGATCGCGCTGCGCGATGAGAGCGGGAATTCGGCGGACGCCTGAACATCTCCGTGAAGCCTAGGTCCAGCAATTGCTGGGCCTAGGCTTTTCTCTTTGCCATTTCGGTGATCCAAATTGGCGCGAAGGGGGAAATGCACCCGGCAGAGGTCGGATAGTCCGCCAGCACCTGCAGCGACTCGCCGATCGCCAGCGCGCGCGGGCGCAGCCGCTCATGCTCGATGCCGATCTGTGCCAGCGTCGTATTCATCGCCCATTGCAAGCGGTCCGGTGCGGTACGCATCTCGGATTCGATGGTGTCCAGCAGTTGCTCCAGATTCAGCTGTTCCGGGGCCTTCACGACCTGGTGCGCGGTCAATTCCCACGCGGCAGCCTGTTGCATCGGGTCGGACTCCCCCATGAGCAGCACGCGGAGTTCTTCGAGCAGCTTGGATTTCTTGACGATGTAGCTCAGGAACCAGGCTTGGACCTTGGGAGTGGTGGCGTCCTTGCTCCAGGCCTGCAGCTGGTCGAGTGAAAAACTGCGTGGCTTGGCGATCAGCAGCGCGACCAGCCGGGTTGCGGTGTCCCCCGTCGCCCAGAGCTCGTTGGCAAGTTCCTGGTTGCTTTTCAACGCCTTGGCCAGTGCCCTGAGCTTGCCCAGATTCACGCCAAAATCGTCGCCATGCTTCTCATTGACTGCCCGGTGCTTGGGGTCTTCAAGTTCGGCCAAGGCCTGCTGCACGTCGGCAACGGTGCTCTGCGGTGTCAGTTCCATGTGTCTTCCTTCTGCTGAAGCGGTTCAACGGGCTGGCGCAGGATGGTGCGAAGCTTTTCCGGTGCCACCTTGCGCGGGTCGCCGAGGTAGATTTCGTGGTGCTTGCCGGTCATGCGCAAACCCTGCGCCGGAATGAATTCGTGGTGCATCGTGGCCAGAATTCCGGCTTCGTCATCGTAGGGCCCGATGTGCAGTGTCTGCACGCATTGGCCTTCAAGGAGCGTCTCGAAGCGGATGCGTTCGGGGCATGGCAGCTGCTTCTTTTCCTGTGCGGCTTCCAAGGCTTGCGCGAAGTCGGCCCCAGTGAGCCATGCAGGGGCCATGAGCATCATCGTCCAGCTCCATTTCGATTTGTCCCGCCGCTCGGTAAACACTGCCATGTCCTCGGCCCACCAGAGTCCTTCCAATGGCGGGACGACGTAGTCCCGTCCCTGGGCCTTGCTCGCGAATTTGAGCTTGTAGGCGACGGGATACAGAGTTTGCAAGGCTTGCTGGTACGCGTCGCTGGTGTTTGGATCCCCGGCCCCGTCGATCATCAGGTACTGTGCTGCTGGCACCTGCAGGACACGGAATTCCCCGGCTTTCGACCGGTATTCGTCCAGTGATTTCTTGAAGTCAATTTTGTCCGGCAAGGATTTGCCTGAAGCCTTCCGCCTAGAACCATTTACGCCATTTGAATACACCATACAGGGCTGCGGCAAAGCCGAGCATGAGGCAGACAGCCACCGGGTAGCCGAATGACCAGTGAAGTTCAGGCATGTTATCGAAATTCATCCCGTAGATGGCTGCGATCAGCGTCGGTGCGAACAGGATGGCTGCCCAACCCGAGATCTTCTTCATGTCCTCGTTCTGCCGCTGTGCCACGAGGGTAGAGTTCACGTTCAAGATCTGCGAGAGCGCATCCCTGTATTCCACGGCTTGGGTGTGCGCACGGGTGAGGTGGTCGGTGACATCCTGGAGGTAGGTTTCCAGTTCTTCGGGCACCGGGTACTTCTTGAATCCGTCATCGAGCGATTGCACCACTTCCAGCAACGAGGCTGTCGCGTGCTGCATGTCGATGACTTCTTGGCTCAATCGGTAGATGCGTTCGGTGACCGCAGCGTCCCCGCTGAAGACTTGGCGTTCGATCTGCTCCTTGTCGATGCCCAGCCCGTGGAGCACCGGGACGTACCCATCGACGATCTCATCCAGAATCCGGTACAGGACTGCCTCAGCGCCCAGACGGAGCAGTTCCGGGTCCTTGAGCAGCAACTGGTCCTTGCGCAGGCGCCCGTTCCTGATGGACTCGACGAACCCTTCGCCGTCGGTGCCATCGATCCATCGGCGGTCCTGGCAGAGGACAGCTACAGCGCCTTTGCGGACCAAGATGTGGAACTCGGACAGCTCCACTTCTTCGGTTTCGTCCAGGTACAGAGCCGAACGCACAACGAGCAGAAGCACCTCGCCGTAGCGTTCGAGCTTCGGCCGCTGGCGGGCGTGGACGAGGTCTTCGACGAGCACCGGGTGCAGGTCCCACGCCTCGGTAAGTTCTTGGATGTCAGCCTTATCCGGGGTCGGATAGAGCGACAGCGCGATCCGCTGGGGTCCGGATTGGCCGAAAGCCAGCGCGTCGGCTGCGCTGGTGCCTTCCGGTGCGGATTCCACGGTGCCGTCGTCAATATAACGCACTGCCATCGAGGCATGTGATGACTGATGGATTCCATAGGCTGCTCTGGCGTTCGCTGCCCGGCGTTGAACTCGTGACATTTTGCTCCTGAATGATCTTCGTTCATTCAAGTATGGCAAGTCGCGAACGCATTTCGGCGTTGATCAGTTCTCCGGCTTTTCGACTGCCGATTCTTGGCGGCCGAAGCCTAGGGGGCGACGATTTCTGCATCCAGCTTTCCGGCACGCCACTGGGCCGTGGTCTCATCGGCCAACGCTTCAGCTTCCAACGCCTCTGCCGGTGTCATGAAATAAGTATTGATTCGCAATTTCTGCTCGGGATCCAATTCGGGTGAAAGCAGCACCATGGGTCTGCTTTGCGGGATCTTCACCGCATGGAACAGTCCGCAATGACGGGCCGTGTGATGGAATACGCAACTCAAGGCCGCATTCTTGATATCCGTGCGTCCGCCCTGTTCCCAGGCGTCCAGATGATCGAGTTCGCACCGTTCGGCAGGCATGCTGCACCCCGGATAGGAACAGCCGCGGTAGGCTGCCCGTATCGCCCGGCGTTGGGCCTTGGAGTACAACCGTTGCGTCCGGCCCAAGTCGAGAGGCAGACTCTTGCCGTTCAACACCACAGGATAGATCCCCGCATGGCACAACGCTGCCCTGGCTTCGCCCGGCGATAGCTGAATTCCCGAAGAAGTGACCGCGAAATCAGATGCCTGTGCCAGCATCCGCTCGTAATTCAGGATGATGCTCACCTGCGGAGTAGCTAGTCCCGGTTGCATGTCCGGCGGGCTTGCCGTTCGATCGCTCATCAGCAGTGCCATGAACCCGATAAGCCTCCGGCGTTCAGGTTTCAGATCTTCCCAAGGGGCCGATTCGGTGCCTGGTTCCTGCTGGTGTTCCGTAGTTTCATGCTCATTCGCGGTTTCGGCACCTGTTGCATCGTCTGGGTCCGTGGCTTCGGGTGCCTCGGTGTCCGCTTGTGCATCGTCGTCATCGGATTCGGTGCCTTCGGCATGATCTTGAGCCCAATCGGGCATGGACTGCTTATCGTCCCAATCGCGGGCTACTTCTCCCGTGAATTGCGCTTCGGCATCCTTCAAGCCCTCGCGGTTGCCCGCCACGGTCGCCGGGTTGTCCAGCGAAGCGAAGAACGCCTCGATATACGCTGCTTGGGAAGGCAACGCCTTCAACACATATTCGATGAGGCCATGGCGAAGTCCCTTTTTGAAGATTCCGATGCTTTCCAGCAGCGCCTTGATCGAACGCTTACCGGCCTTCACCTGCGCCACCAAGTCGCTGATATGCTTTCGGGCCGATTTGGGCTCTGCATGCATGAATGCCAAGGAATCTCGTTCAAGCTGCGCCTTCTTGGCCTGACCGGCCTCCCCCTCGCCCAAGTCCTTGCGTGCCGAATGCAGTTTCTTGCTGGCAGCAAGGACCAGACGTGGGTCTGACGCAGGATCATTGAACTCGGTCGCAAGCTGGGGCAGCCACGGGGGCGTCGGCAGTCCTGCCTCATCGACGCTGCCAAGCAAGCAGCCAGCAAGGATGAGCCGTTCACTGGCGGTGCCCAGCGGGATATCCAGCCAGTCGCGCATCATTCCACGCGTGTTCCTGAAGTGGGTCCGGCCGGTAATGGTGCAGCCGGCTGCATCTTCGATGTTCTGCAGCGTCGGGTGCCCGGTGGCTTCTTCGATAGCCTGGAAGGAAGACTGGTCGAGCTTGTGGGCCCCGGTGCGGCGCAACGCGTGCGCCGCGCGAATCTGGGCTCGGGACGTTTGCTGGGCGATACGCTCGATTAATTTGGCGTAGCAGGCAGCATGGCCGGCGGGAAGATTGCCCGCACCAAGCACAGCGGTGGCTGCGCCGATGAGCTCGAAGGCTTCAGCGAGCTGTTGCAGTGCTTTGGCGGTCTCGGTGGTCATGGATACAGCTTGCACCGAATCCAGAGTGCACAAAGGCGGGCTCGGCCAGACTGCGGAAAAGTAAAAATCCTGCGATTCGGCCCGAGCCGACTCGCAGGATTTTAATTTGTGGAGGTAAGGGGATTCGAACCCCTGACCTTCTGCATGCCATGCAGACGCGCTACCAACTGCGCCATACCCCCAAAAGGATTGCTGCCCTGATCAGGCAACTCCATAATCATAGATGACTACCTGATCAGGATGCAAATTGAGGGCTACTTCTGGTTTTCAGGGTTTTCGGCAGGCAGCTCGATGACTGGGCAGTCGGCCCAAAGGCGTTCAAGCGCGTAGAAGATGCGGTCTTCCTGGTGCTGGACGTGGACGACGACGTCGCCGTAGTCCAGCAGTACCCAGCGGCCCAGGCCGAAGCCTTCGCGGCGGATCGGGCGCATGCTGTACTTGTCGAGCACCTCGGCAACGATTTCGTCGACGATCGCGTTCACCTGAGGTTCTGACCCACCAGAAACAATCAAGAAAGCGTCGGTGACGCCCAGGCGGTCGGCAACATCCAGCGCGACCATGTTTTCTGCCAGCTTTTCGGAAGCCGCATGCGCGGCGACCTTCACGAGGGCGATTGATTCTGCGTGTGCTCCCATTGAGTGGAGTGTCTCCTTATAGAGGTGTAGATCGAGAACCTAATTGTCCTACGAAAACTAGTTGCCAAGCAACATGATCAGGCCAGCGACCAACGCGGCACCGCCCACACTGAGGGCGACGATCATCGCGATCAGCATGTTGTTGGCTCGGCGAAGACCGTGGGCCTGCACGTCAAGCGGCTGCAGACCCTGCGCGTTGACCGCGTCGATGCGTGGCATGTCGACGTCAGCAGCTGGTTGCTCGGCCTGGGTCTTGGGCTTGGCCGGCGCCTCCGGCGCTGGCTTGGCTGCCGGTTTTGCAACGGGCTTGGCTGGTGCCTTGGGCGCTGGCTTGGGAGCCGGCTTAGCCGGGGCCTTGGCAGCAGGCTTCGCTGGAGCCTTAGCCGCCGGCTTGGGTGCCGGCTTGGCCATCGGCTTCTTGGCTGCTGGCGCCGCTTCGTCCTTCTTGGATCCTGCGGTGAAGTCCAGCGAGACGCTTTGCGTCTTCGGGCCCTGCACGCCGGTCTTGGCGATGCGGTCCTCGACCTCGCGGATGTTGCCCATGGCTCCGGTGAACGGGTCGGAAGCCTGGTCATCCTTGCCCTGGTTGGCGTTCTGCACGCGCAGTCGTTCGCGCTCCGCGGCACGGCGGGAAATGATGGCTGCGCGAGCGGCCATTTCACGCTGGTGGGCGAGAACCTCGAGATCGATCTCGGAGTCGTCCTCCCCCAGCAGGTTCGGATCAACCGGAGCCTTGGGCGCGTGGGCGCGGCGTGCGGCCAACGCCTGCTCGACGCTCATGACGGTAGTCTCCGGGGCGTCGTCCTTTGGCGCAGGCTTCTTCGCGGCGGCGGGTTCCTGCTCGGCCTTGCCCTGATCAGCCAACGCCTGCAGGCGCAGCTGGCGGCGGGTCAGCGGCTTCGGCTCCTCGGCCGGGGCAACGGTTGGAATGTTGGTGGTCAGCGCGCCGACTTCTTCTTCAAGACGGCGACGCTCGCGCAATGCCTCACGGTCGCGGGCACGGCGCAACGATGCGCGCTCACCCAGAGGTTCTTCGGCCTGCGGTGCACCAGCCGGCTTGGCTGCGGGCTTGGCGCTGGGAGCCTTGGCCGGAGCGGACTTCGCCGCTTGCGGCTTGGCCTGAACGGCGTTGGCGGCAGGTGCCTGCGGGGCAGGCTTGGCCGCTTCCGGCTTGGCGCCGGACTCCTTGGCGGCAGGCTTGGGTGCCTGCTCCTTGGCCGGCGCCGATTTTGCAGGCTCTGCCTTGGGTGCCGGCTTGGCTTGCGGGGCCGCGTCGCTTTTCGCTGGCTTCGCCGAATCCTCGGCCTTGCCCTCGTCCTTCGACGCGAGTTCCTTGGCTTCCTGTTCGGCCTTGCTGCTGGCCAGCAATGCTTCCATCTCAGCACGTCGTTTTTCGCGCAGAGCTCGCCTGCTTGAAACCGGCTGCGAGTTATCGCTCATCCTGATACTTCTCCCGACCGCATAGACAAATACCGTCACCCTTACCTAGAGATTATGCCGTGTTACCCCACCCTATGTGAGGTTACGACTCGGTATACAGCCCATATTTTGCAATGTACTGCACCACACCGTCCGGCACCAGATACCAAACCGGCTTATCTGCGGCGACACGTTCCCGGCAATCGGTGGAGGAAATTGCCAGAGCGGGAATCTCCAATTGCGAGACGTTGTCGCGGCCCAGATCCGCGATGACGTAACCAGGACGGCTCACGCCAACGAAGTGGGCGAGGTCGAAGACCTGGTCGATGTCGCGCCAGCTCATGATCTGGCTCATCGCGTCGGCACCGGTAATGAAGAACAGCTCCGCGTCCGGGCGCAGGGCACGCAGATCGAGCAAGGTGTCCCGCGTGTAGGTGGCGCCTTCGCGGTCGATGTCGACGCGGCTTACGGTGAAGCGCGGGTTCGACGCGGTGGCGATCACCGTCATCAGGTAGCGGTGCTCGGCGCTGGTGACTTGGCGATCGGCCTTCTGCCATGGTTGGCCGGTGGGTACGAAAACAACCTCATCCAGGTCGTATTCGGCAGCTACCTCGCTGGCGGCGACCAAGTGGCCATTGTGGATGGGATCAAAAGTACCGCCCATCACGCCGAGGCGCAATGGGCGGTCTTGAGGCTTTTGCTCTGCCAAGACTAGTGGCTATGCGGAACGTGAGTCTTGAACTGGCGGTGGGTGTCCTCTGGCTCAGGCTTGGCGTCGTGGCGGTTGCCTACGTTGGTGTAGGACACGGTGATCAACAGCAGGATCATCAGTGCTGCGAAGATGCCACCACCGATGATCACAGCGAAAGTGTGAGGGTCCATGCCGGTGGAAGCGGCTTCGGAAGCCAAAATCAGCGCGTTCAAGATAATTCTCCAGTCGTTTTCACGAGCCCGCTGTGCCACCAGCCGGGGCGGCTGGAGCAGCGGCTCGAAAAGTAACGGTACGTTTCTTCTACATCGTACCGAAAAGGGCGGTCAGAAACTATTTCCGGATATGTCCGTCGCCTTGGACGATCCACTTGGTCGTGGTCAGTTCGGCCAGGCCCATCGGGCCGCGGGCGTGCATCTTCTGGGTCGAGATGCCCACTTCGGCGCCCAGGCCCAGTTGCCCGCCGTCCGTGAACCGGGTGGAGGCGTTGACGATCACGGCGGCCGAGTCGATCTCCGCGACGAACTGCTCGGAGGCGGCCAGCGAAGAGGTGACAATCGCCTCGGTGTGGCCGGTGGAGTAGGCGCGGATGTGCTCCAGGGCCTGGTCCATGCCGTCGACGACCTTCACCGCGATGTCCAGGTCCAGGTACTCGTTGCCCCAGTCCTCCTCCCCCGCGGCGATGGTCTGCAGCTGCGGAACCAGTGCGGCGGCACGATCGTCAGTGTGCAATCTCACGCCGGCAGCGGACAGGGCCTGCAGCACTGCCGGGGCGGCGGCGGCATCCTTGTGGACCAGCAGGGTTTCCACGGTGTTGCAGACGCTGGGACGGTGGGTCTTCGCGTTGAGCAGGATGTCCACCGCCATTTCCTCGTCGGCGCTCGCGTCGAGGAAGATGTGCACATTGCCCTCGCCGGTTTCGATGACCGGGACCTTGGCGGTGGTGACCACGCGCTGGATGAGCTCGCGGCCGCCGCGCGGGATGAGCACGTCGATCTTTCCGCGCGCGCCCATCATGGCGTCGGCGCCGGCACGGCCGAACTCGTCGACCGAGATCACGATGTCGCGCGGCAGGGAGACGGACTCCAGCGCATCGCGGATCACCGCGACCAGCGCCTGGTTGGAGTTCAGCGCGGCCGAGCCGCCACGCAGCAGCACGGCGTTGCCGCTCTTCAGCGCCAGGCCGGCAATGTCCACGGTGACGTTGGGACGGGCTTCGTAGATGGTGCCGATGACGCCCAGCGGCACGTTGACCTGGCGCATGCGCAGGCCGTTGGGCAGGGTTTCGCCGCGCACCACGCGGCCTACCGGGTCGGGCAGCCCGGCGAGCTCATGCAGCGCGGCGATCAGGCCGTCGATGCGCGGGCCATCGAGCTTCAGCCGGTCAAGCAGTGCTTCGGAGGTGCCATTGGCGCGGCCCGAGGCCAAGTCCTGCTCGTTGGCGCGCAGGATCATCGAGCGGTTCTCGTCGATGCGCGCGGCCATGGCGGCCAGGGCGCGGTCTTTCCAGTCGCGGTTGGCGCGCTTGAGGATCCGCGAGGCGCGGCGTGCGCGATCGGCCAGCTGATGGACCGAGGTGGTGACGTCGGTGGTCGTTGCTTCGGTGTTTACGGCGTCCATACTCATGCTCCTCATTCTAGAAAATGGGTTCGATCAAAGCCAGATCATCGACATGCACTACCGACCTGTCGTAACCTGCGCCGAGTTCTTCCACCAGCTCTGTGGTGCTGTGACCCAGCATGTCGGGCAGTTCGTGGGAGTCGAAATTCACCAGCCCGCGGGCGAAAGGAGTCCCCTTGGCATCGCAGATTTCGACGGCGTCGCCGGCTTCGAATTCCCCGCGCACCGCGGTGATGCCGGCGGCCAGCAGCGAGTTGGTGCCGCTGGCGATGGCCTTGACCGCGCCGGCATCCAGGATCAGCTTGCCTTCGATGTTGGCCAGGTAGGCGAGCCAGACGTCGCGGGCCGAGCGCCGGGAGTTGCGGGCGGCGAACCAGGTGCCCACGTCCTCTCCGCGCAGCGCCTTGGCCGCATTGTCGGTGCTGGTCACCAGCGTCGGGATGCCTGCCGAGGAGCTGAGGGTCGCGGCGTCGACCTTGGTGATCATGCCGCCGGTGCCCACCCCGGCCGCACCCGGGGTGCCCAGGTCCACGGCTTCGAGCTCGTCGGGGTGCTCGATGGTGGTGATGCGGCTGCCGCCGTCGTCCGGGTGCGCGTCGTAGACGGAGTCCACGTCGGAGAAGAGCAGCAGTGCGTCGGCCTTGACCAGGTGGGCTACCAGCGAGGCGAGCCGGTCGTTGTCGCCGAAGCGGATTTCGCGGGTGGCTACCGCGTCATTTTCGTTCACGATGGGCAGCACACCCAGGTTCAGCAGGCGGACCAGGGAACGCAGCGCGTTGGTGTAGGACGAGCGGCGCATCAGGTCATCGGCGGTCAGCAGCACCTGGCCCACGCGCTGGTCGTACTCGTCGAACAGCTGGGTGTACTGAGCCAGCAGCAGGCCCTGGCCGACGGCGGCGGCGGCCTGCTGGGTGGCCAGGTCCTTGGGACGCTTGGCCAACCCGAGCGGGGCCAGGCCGGCGGCGATGGCGCCGGAGGAAACGAGGATGACCTCGGTACCGTTGCGCAAGGTTTCAGCGAGCGTGTCCACCAGGAACTTCAGCCGCTCGTGCGATATCCCGCCGCTGACCGTGGTCAACGAGCTGGATCCCACTTTGATGACCAGCCGCTTGGCTTGCGGCAGCTGGTGGGGCGAGGTAATGGCTGAAATTGTCTTAGTGGCGCTTTCACTCATACTTTAATTTTCCTCCTGATTTGCCTTTGGTTCAGCAGTTTTGCGTCCGTACTTGGCGTCCACGGATTCGGTCCAGATGCCGGCCTTGCGCTCGGCTTCCAGCTCGGCGCGGGCGGCCGCCTTGGCGGCCTTGCGCTCCTCGTGCTCGGCGCGCTTCTCCTCGCGGGTCTTGCGATCGCCGCGCTCCTCGAGGCGGATATCCTCGCCGCGCCGGCTGCCGCCGAGCAGTTCGGCACCGGCAGCCATGGTCGGCTCCCAGTCGAAGACCACTGCGTCGTCCTCCGCGCCGATGATCACCGCGTCGCCCGGCTTGGCGCCGGACTTGAACAGCTGGGTCTCGACGCCCAGCTTGGCCAGGCGGTCGGCCAGGTAGCCTACGGCTTCATCGTTGCGGAAGTCGGTCTGCATGATCCAGCGTTCCGGCTTCTCGCCAATCACCCGCCACATCGGCTCAAGGTTCTGCTCCTCGCGGCGGATGGTGAATTCGACGCGCTTGGCTGCGCGCGGACGGATCACAGGCACCTCGACGACAGGGGCTTCAACCACCTGTTCGGCACGGGCCTGCTCTACCAATTCAGCCATAGCGAAGGACAGATCGCGTAATCCATTACGCGAGAGCGCGGAGATCTCGAAGACGCGGTAGCCGCGCTTCTCCAATTCCGGGCGAACGAATTCGGCCATGTCAGCGCCGTCCGGCATGTCGACCTTGTTCAGCGCGATCAGTTTCGGGCGGTCGATCAGTGGCACGATGGTGCCATCGGTGCCGGCGAAGGTGGAATCAGCCTCGTAATTGGCCAGCTCCGACTCGATGATCTCCAGGTCGCTGATCGGGTCGCGGTCCGATTCCAGCGAGGCGCAATCCAGCACGTGCACAATCGCCGCGCAGCGCTCGACGTGGCGCAGGAACTCGTGGCCCAGCCCCTTGCCTTCGGAAGCGCCCGGGATCAGGCCAGGCACGTCGGCGACGGTGAAGCGGGTTTCGCCAGCTTCGACCACTCCCAGGTTGGGCACCAGCGTGGTGAAGGGGTAGTCGGCGATCTTCGGGCGAGCCGCGGACAGGGCGGCGATCAGCGAGGACTTGCCGGCCGAGGGGTAGCCCACGAGGGCGATATCGGCCATGGACTTCAGTTCCAGGACGATGTCCTGGCTGGTGCCAGGGATGCCCAGCAATGCGAAGCCCGGGGCCTTGCGCTTATCCGAGGCGATGGCTGCGTTGCCCAGGCCGCCCATGCCGCCGATGGCTGCGATGTATTCGTCGCCCGGATTGACCAGGTCGCCGAGGATGTCGCCGTCCTTGGTCTTGATGACGGTGCCGGCAGGTACGCCGAGGACCAGATCCTCGCCGCTTTTGCCCGGGTGCAGGCTGCCCTTGCCCGGTTCTCCGTTGCCGGCCTTGCGGTGTGGCAGGTGGTGGAAGTCCAGCAGCGTGGTGACCTGGGGGTCGACGCGCAGGATGATGTCTCCGCCCTTGCCTCCGTTGCCGCCGTCGGGACCGCCAAGCGGCTTGAACTTCTCACGCTTGATGGACACACAACCGTGGCCACCATTACCTGCGGTGACATGAAGGGTTACGCGATCAACGAATGCAGCCACGGGGCCATCTACTCCTAGTACGGGGTTGCGAGGGATACTCGCTTAAAAGTCTAACTATGCACGCAAGGGGCGGACCGAAATCGGCCCACCCCTTGTGTACTAAAAAATTTGCCTGATACCTGAATTAGGCAGCAGCCACAATGTTCACCACGCGGCGACCACGACGGGTGCCGAACTCGACTGCGCCAGCAGCCAATGCGAACAGGGTGTCATCCTTGCCACGGCCTACGCCGGCGCCTGGGTGGAAGTGGGTGCCACGCTGGCGAACGATGATTTCGCCTGCCTTGACTTCCTGACCACCGTAGCGCTTTACGCCTAGGTACTGTGCGTTGGAATCGCGACCGTTGCGAGTGGAACTCGCACCTTTCTTATGTGCCATGCCTTTTAGCCTCTTTCGCTACAAAAAATGGATTCTACGATTGCCTGAATTAGGCGATCGAGGTGACCTTGACCTTGGTCAGAGCGGCACGGAAGCCCTGGCGCTTCTTGTAACCGGTCTTGTTCTTGTACTTCTGGATAACGATCTTCTCGCCGCGAAGGTTTTCTACAACCTCAGCGGTGACCTTGACATTAGCCAGATCGGCAGCTGCGGAAGTTACCTTCTCGCCATCTACCAACAGCAAAGCTGGAAGCTCGATGGAGCTGCCTGGGGCAGCCTGAAGACGGTCAACGGTGATGAGGTCTCCTACGGAAACCTTCTCCTGGTGGCCGCCTGCGCGGACAATTGCGTACACCACGTGGGTACTCACTTCTACTCGACGTTTATTGTCTTACCGGCGCAGATATCGACCCGAACACCCACATAGTGGATGCGATCCGGGGATCTCATGCGCTTGTGCCTTGACGCCGAGCGGACCAAAAGTCCGTGATCTTGGCGTTTAGCACCGATCAACTAGATTACGCTAGTCCCCACCGCTGGAGCAAATACAAACTGCCCCAGCGTGGGAAGCGTGATCAAGTTCATCTATTTCAGTTCGCGTACCGGAACACCCACACCGAGCATGACCGGATTCCCGGCAGGTTCAGCTGGTTTTTCCTTCTTCGAACCGGAGGCATCCATCTGGACTACCGAACCGGTAGCGGCGGATACCTCTGCCACGAGGACCTCTGCCGTCGCATCGCCCTGGACCGAGGTGGCCCGACGACTGCGGCGCTTTGGCTTCGTGGAAATCTGCGGGGTTGCCGTGGCGGCAGCCGGAGCGGAAGCAGGTGCAGTTGCAGCGGCAGGAGCACTGGCAGCTGGCATGGCCAGGCCGGTAAGCACCGGCTGGTCCTGCTGCGCCGACTCCTGCGGACGCGATGCACGGCGCGAACGCTTGCGAGGCTGCTCTTCGGACTTCGGGGCAGCAACAGGTTCAGGAGCAGCTTGCTGTTCCTGGCTGGCCTGTGCGTCCTCGTTGGTCGAAGCGCTTTCCTCGGCCTGGTTGCGGTTGCGTCCGCGGGAGCGCGAACGGCGGCGCGGCTTGCGGCTGCCATCGTGCTCTTCGCTGGACTCTTCCTTGCCAGGCAAGGCGGCTTCCAGGGCCTCCAGGGTCACCGAAGCCTCGGCGGCCTGCGCAGGGGCCGCGGTGGCCTGTGCGGGGACCACGGACTTCGTCACCGGAATCTGCTCGCCCTCGATGCTCACTGCGTTATCAGCAGGGCCGTCAAGGTGCGAGGCGGCGGCGATGCTGGCCAGGGCGTTGCGCGTGGCTTCGTCCTTCTCCCCTGCTGCCTGGTCCTGCTTCTCAACCGGCTTCTGCTCGTCCTTCTCGCCGCCGCGACGGCGGCGGGAATTGCGGCTTGGCTTGTCGTTGAACTTCTTGCCATGCGCTTCGCCATGCGAGTTGAAGGACTTGCGCGATTCGACCGGCTCGTCGTGGGTGATGACGCCAGCACCAGCGCAGTGCTCGCACTCTTCGCCGAAGACTTCGAGCAGTCCGGTGCCCATGCGCTTGCGGGTCATCTGCACCAGGCCCAGCGAGGTCACTTCGGCCACCTGGTGCTTGGTCCGGTCGCGGCCCAGGCACTCGACCAGGCGGCGCAGCACCAAGTCGCGGTTCGACTCAAGCACCATGTCGATGAAGTCGATGACGATAATGCCGCCGATGTCGCGCAGGCGCAGCTGGCGCACGACTTCCTCGGCCGCTTCCAAGTTGTTCTTGGTCACGGTCTCTTCGAGGTTGCCGCCCGAACCGGTGAACTTGCCGGTGTTGACGTCGATGACAGTCATCGCCTCGGTGCGGTCGATGACCAGCGAGCCGCCCGAAGGCAGGAAGACCTTGCGGTCCAGTGCCTTGGCGATCTGCTCGTCCACGCGGAAATTGGCGAAGATGTCCTCTTCGGCTTCCCACTTCTCCAGGCGTCCCATCAGGTCCGGGGCCACGTACATGACATAGGCCTCGATGGTGTCCCAGGCGTGCTCGCCCGAGACGATCAGCTTGGTGAAGTCCTCGTTGAAGACGTCGCGGACTACCTTGATGGTCAGGTCCGGTTCCGAGTACAGCAGTTCCGGAGCCAGGGTCTTGGTGGAGTTCGCCTGTTCCTCGATGCCTTCCCACTGCGCGCGCAGCCGGTTGATATCGTTGGTCAGCTCCTCCTCGGAGGCGCCTTCGGCGGCGGTGCGCACGATGACGCCAGCGTTTTCCGGCAGGTGGTCCTTGAGGATCTTCTTCAGGCGCTGGCGCTCAACATCGGGCAGCTTGCGCGAGATGCCGGTCATCGAACCGCCCGGCACGTAGACCAGGTAGCGGCCCGGCAGCGAGATCTGGCTGGTCAGGCGGGCACCCTTGTGGCCTACCGGGTCCTTGGTGACCTGGACAAGGACCGAGTCGCCGGCCTTCAATGCGTTCTCGATGCGGCGTGGCGCGCCTTCGAGCGCTGCCACATCCCAGTTGACTTCGCCTGCGTACAGCACGGCGTTGCGGCCGCGTCCGATATCCACGAAAGCGGCTTCCATGGAGGGCAGCACATTCTGCACCTTGCCGACGTACACGTTGCCGATCAGCGAATCCTGCTGGGTCTTGGAGACGAAGTGCTCTGCGAGCACGCCGTCTTCCAGCACGCCGATCTGGATGCGGTCTTCGCGCTGGCGCACGATCATCTTGCGCTCGACGGACTCGCGGCGGGCCAGGAACTCGGCCTCGGTGATCACCTGGCGGCGGCGTCCGGTTTCGCGCGATTCGCGGCGGCGCTGGCGCTTGGCTTCCAGGCGGGTGGAACCGCGCACCGAGGCGACCTTGTTGTTGACCGAGCTGTGGCTCTCGATGCTTCCACGCGGAGCACGTACGCGGGTGACGGTGTTCGGCGGATCATCCTGCGAGCCGCCTTCGAGCTCCAGGTCCACGTCGCCACGGCGACGGCGGCGACGGCGACGCGAGGTCACGTCGTCGGAATCGGCGTCTTCAGCGGAATTCGAGGCAGCGGCACGGCGGGCAGGTTCCTGCTTCTTCGCGACGGCTGCGGCCAGCACAGCCTGGGCGGTTTCCGGCACGGCAAACGGATTGAGGATCATGCTACTACCGTGTTCGGCCAGCAGCATGCCGGTCTGGTCAACGTCGTTCGCCTCTTCCACCGGGGCAGCTTCCTGCTCGGCGGCTTCGGTTGCTTCGGCGTTCTGCGCCTGTGCGTCTTCATGCTTGGCTGCGGCAAGCTCGACGGCCGCGTCATTGGCGGTATCGCGTGACGCCTGGGCACGGCGTTCTGCTTGGCGGCTGGCCCGCTTGGTGGAATCAGGCGTGGAAACCTGGGTGCGGCGGGTGGCCCGCCAGCGGTATGGGCTTTCCTCGACACCGGCAGCGGCATTGAGTTCGGCCAAGGTCATGGCGCGACGCAGTGGCCGCGCAGGCGTGGTTGAAACACTGGTACGGCGGGCTCGAGTTGAACGGTTGCCCCGCTTATTACCTTGCGCTCCACCCTTTCGTTGATTTGCTGCGCTCATTTAAATTCGCGTACTCCTACTATGTCCCGCTTCGGCATCCTCCACAGACGGCGCCGTCGCTGAAACTACAATCATCACGTGTCGCTTGGCCTACCTGACTTCCAGTAGGCCGGACACAAAAGCTCGCTATTTTCCGCGGGTTCAACGCAGGTCCAAAATTCTGAACCATGCGCAAATCCTGCGGATCAACGTGGCCTAAGAAAACCGGCTGCTTTCCTTTGCAGCCCTACGATCCGCGGTATTCCCTCGGGAGGCGCACATATTGGGCACTCAACCGAAGCGATGCATCGCCTGTCGATCTGTCGTTTCAAAAGTCTGTCGTCGGGTTGAAAGCAGACTGTGGATCCGCGAACAACCATTTACATTCTCTCATATTTCGTTCACGCCTTGTTCATTGCTTCTCACCTGTTGCACAGAAACGCTTCCTAGGATGAAAAAGCCCACGGCGGAATTACCCGCTTTCCTATGAACTTATGGAATAGTCAAAACATGGTTTCATCACTAGAAAATAGCCGCGGCTCGGGCGTGTTGCCCTGGTGGGCTAAGGAACGCGGCTTCGGTCTGTTCATCATCGTTACCGGGTTGGTCTCTTGGCTCGCCGCCGGAATCCTGGTTCTGGAACGCTTGGAGCTCTACAAGAACCCCGACTACATCACCAGTTGCGATGTTAATCCCTGGATCTCTTGTGGCACCGTGATGAAATCCGAGCAAGCAGGCATTTTCGGTTTCCCCAACCCCTTTTTCGGGATTGTCTGTTTCGCAGTGGTAATCACGATCGGCTTCGCCCTGCTCGCCGGCGCAAGCAACCTGAAGCGCTGGTTCTGGCTGAGCTTCCAGCTGGGCGTGACGGCGGCCATGGGGTTGGTGATCTGGTTCTGGTCCCAGGCCCTCTACGAAATCAATGCACTGTGCCCATACTGCATGGTCGTCTGGGTCATGACGATTCCATTGTTCGTCTTCACTACCGCACGCAATGTGCTCACCGGCGTGATTCCCGCAGGCCCCGGCGTGAAGAAGTTCTTCAGCGAGTGGAGCTGGATCATCACCGCTATCATCTGGGTGCTCCTCGCCGCATCGGTCGTCCTGCGTTTCCCGCACGCCTTCTTCGGCTAGAACAACTCCAGATCTCCTCACGTACCTGCGGGGCCGCCACTTCGGTGACGGCCCCGCAGTGCTGTTCCCGGCACTCCGCCCCACCCCGCCGGCCAAATAGGTCATGTCCAGACCTTGTACCACTTCTCGTTGCCCCCGGCGCGCCAATGCGCAAAGGAATCCCAATTCCCGCTGCGACTAGCGCTTATTGGACACATGGCGGCGCCTGCACGGCTTCGCCAACAACGATTTTCCGGGCACCGCTCAGCTAGACCCGGTAGATTGGATGCATGGCAAGTGACATATGGAACACAGAAAATGCCCAAGACTACGGAATTAATCTGCTAATTTCCGAACACATACGGCTGCGTGAACTGCAAGAGGAAGATCTTGCATTCCTCACCCAATGGTGGAACAGTCCGGAGTTCATGGCCCTGCAAGGCAACCTGGTACTTCCCCACCCGGTCACCGAGGCCGCAGAACTCTTTAAGTCCCGGAGCATCAACCGGGGCACCACCGACGGCGTTGGACTGTCGATCACGCTTCCCGACGATACGCTGATTGGTCACACAGCATTGTACGAATACAACGCTCCAGCGCGTTCTGCCGAGCTGATGATCATGATCGGCGGATCCAATGTTGGCCAGGGCTACGGCACAATGGCCATCAAGATGATCATCGATTACGGCTTCCGCGAAATGGGGTTGAACCGCATCGGCCTGAACGTCTGGGCATACAACGAGCGCGCGCTACGCACCTTCAACCGCGCAGGATTCCGTGAAGAGGGCAGGGTGCGCCAAGCCGGATTCCACGACGGCTCGTTCCACGACAAGATCATCATGGGGCTGCTGGCCAAGGAATACTTCAGCGCCAAATAGCCCGGAGAGGCAGCGAACAAGATTTGAAAGCAACGGGGCCGCGCAGCGCGCGGCCCCGTTGCTTTGCATGAGCTTGCCTCCAGAGCGCTTGTAAAATCAGCCAATAGTTGCAGGAATCTTCGGCTTAATGGTGCAGAAGCAGGTTCTATTGGCCTAGCCAACACTAAATAATCAGTCTTGCGGTGTTGCCCCGGAACCTTGTCAAGTCGTTAGCCTATTGTTAGAGCTATCAGAACCAGCTACAAGGAGCGACTATGGCTTTTTTCCGTAAGGTCAGGCTCGCCGCGTTGTCGAAGAACCAGTCTCAAGATGACAAGCCGACACCTGCCGAGCACCACCGCGTTCCGGCCAAGGACGCCAAACTAGAATTCACTGTCACCAGCTTGTGGACCGACTTGCTAGGCCGACTGGGCATCCGCAGCGCGCAGCTATTGATCGTTGGCGCTCTGGCAACGTTCCTCATCATCGGCATGCTCCGCTTGACCATGATCGTGATCCCGACATTGCTGGCCGTCATCATTTCCTGCGCGCTATGGCCACTTGTCGTCAAACTGCGCAAAATCGTTTCACCGATGCTGGCAGCATGGATCGTATTCCTCGGTTCGCTCTTGATCCTAGGAGGCATCGGCACCGGCCTGGTCTTCTCGGTCATCAGGGAATGGCCAAAGCTCGTTGACCAAGCTGTCGAGGGTTTCAACCAGCTCAATGAGATGGTCCAGGGCTTCATCGGCACGATGCCGTTCAACATCGACCAGAGCCAGATCGATAGCGTCGTTGAAACAATCACCGGATTCTTGACCAGTTCCCAGTTTGGCACCGGTGCATTGAACACGCTGAGCGCCGCCGGCAGCTTCGTCACTGGCTTGATCCTGCTTCTGGTGATCCTGTTCTTCTTCCTGAAGGACGGTGACAAGATCTGGGCCTTTGCCGTGTCGTGGACTCCACGCCACTACCGCAACAAGTGGATTCTCTCCGGCGATCGGGCCCTGCGCACCTTCGGCGGCTACATCCGCGGTACTGCCACCGTGGCCGCGGTAGATGCCTTGGGCATCACCGCAACATTGCTGATCGTGCAGGTGCCCTTGGCCATCCCGCTAGGTGTCATCGTCTTCCTCGGATCCTTCGTCCCGATGGTCGGTGCTACGGTTGCCGGAATCCTGGCCACGCTGATCGCCTTGGTGACCAACGGTCCAGTGATTGCGCTAATCGTGCTTGCCGCGGTGATCTTGGTGAATCAGCTGGAGGGCAACTTCCTCCAGCCGGTCGTCATGGCCAATGCCTTGAGCCTGCATGCGCTGGTCGTCTTGATGGCGCTGACCGCTGGCACCGTCCTGGCTGGCATCGTTGGCGCCGTCCTGGCGGTGCCGCTGGTTGCGGCAGCGTGGGCGGTGATCAAGGTGTGGACCGGGCGCGACAAGTCCGATGCGGTGGCTGAAGCCAGTGAAGACATCAAGTCCGAAGTTGAGATCAGCGAAGAGGACGCGGCTATCGAAAAGCTCGAAGCCAAGGAGAAGCACAGGGAACAGCACATGGAATCCCCTCAGGATTCTGCGTAATTGTCGCCAGTGGGGCGCTCCTGCATTGCAGGGGCGCCCCTTTCTTACGCCACTTAATGCTGTCGTTCGAATTATTTCCAAATAATTCTCAAGGAGTTCATGCGCCCTCCCAGCCCTGAATTTCCAGGGTTTTCACGCTGCGAGCAGAGCGTGGATGGCTAATCCCGCGTTGCCGTGCGTGTTGTTTCTGTGTTTAATGTGACTGAAGTGATGGAAGTGGAGCGACGCGGGATGCGCAAGCACCTTGAGAAGTCTTGCTGCATGTCTTCGTTTTCCCCAACAGGGAGAATCCCGCGCCATGCTTCGCCCGCAATCAATGCGCTAACGCGTACTGAAGACTGGGAGGTATCCACGTGCTGGAATCCAGCAATGACGGAGCAGATAAGTATTTTTCGCTGACCGTCGGCCCGATCGCCGACCGCCATCAGGTGGTCAGGATCGGTGCCGCGGAGCAGCTGCCACTGGACTCGGCCGCGCAGGCGTCCGGAAGTTCGGTACAGCAACCGTCCGCGCTCGCCCAGGACAGTTTGGATGACTGGTTCTAGGTTCCGCTTTCAGGTATCAAAAATCCCGGCAGCCCATGGCTGCCGGGATTTTTGCGTATCAGCTTACTTGCCGAACCAGATGCCGATCTCGCGCTCTGCGGACTCAACGGAGTCCGAGCCGTGGACCAGGTTCTGCTGGACCTTCAGGCCCCAGTCGCGGCCGAAGTCGCCACGAATGGTGCCTGGGGCTGCGGTGGTCGGGTCGGTGGTGCCGGCCAGCGAACGGAAGCCTGCAATGACGCTCTGGCCTTCAGCCACGATCGCCACCACTGGACCGGAGAGCATGAACTCCACCAGCGGCTCGTAGAACGGCTTGCCTTCGTGCTCTGCATAGTGCTCGGCGAGCAGCTCTCGAGTAGCTTCCAGCTGCTGCAGCTTGGCAATGGTGTAGCCCTTGGCTTCAATGCGGGCAAGGATCTGTCCGGTCAGGCCGCGCTTGACGCCATCTGGCTTGACCAGGATCAGGGTACGTTCAGTCATGTGACTACCTCTTCGTATCGTTGATGTACTTCTTGGAATCTTAGGCTTGCTCGGGGTTGGCTTTTTCCCAGGCTTCCTGGGCGGCGGCACGGCGCTTGTTTTCCACGTCGATTTCCTCGCCCTTGGACAGCGCAAACCACCAGCACAGGGCGAACGCCGCGGCCAGGTAGAACATGTCCACCAGGATGAAGCCGCTCAGGAAGAACACTACCTGCAGGATCCAGCCGATGATGTAGCCGATCTTCTTGCCCAGCAGGGCGCAGTTGAAGATGCACAGCAGCGCCACGGCAGCGCCGAGGCTGAGCACCACTGCGGGTTCGCCGCGCTTGAGCCCGAAGGCCGCGAGGGTGACGAACACCGCCAGCAGCGCCTCGCAGACCAGCACGGTTGATGCGAACATCATCTTCGTGGAACGCTGCTTCTTCTTCATCCCAGGTCGCCACTCGCGCTGGGCACGGGTGAGTTTTGCCATTAGGACTTGCCTCCCTTGAGCAATAGTGAAATCTCGCCCACCAGTGTAATCGAACCGGTGACCAGCACTCCGCCGGACAGGTCGTTGCCTGCCTCCGCACGGCCAACGGACCACTCGATGGCGTCTTCCAGGTTTTCGGTGACGTGGATGTCAGCTTCCGGCCAGCCGGCATCGATGGCCAGGGTGGACAGCTCGCCGGCGGGAATTGCTCGCGGCGAGGAGGACTGGGTGATGCAGATGTCCTCGACCATGTCCCCGTATTCCTCGCGCAGGGTGTAGAGCATCGCCTCGGCGTCCTTCTCCTGCAGGATGCCGACCATCAGGACCAGACGCGTGAAGCCGAAGGATTCCTTGATCGCTTCCGCGGTGACGCGGATGCCGTCCGGGTTGTGCCCGGCATCCACCAGGATGCTCGGGGCCGCACGCAGCAGTTCCAGCCGGCCCGGGCTCGTCGCCGCGGCGAAGCCGTCGCGGACCAGGTCGGCGTTCAGCTCGCGCTGTCCGCCGCCGAGGAATGCCTCCACCGCGGCCAAGGCCACGGTGGCGTTCTGCGCCTGGTGGGCGCCGAACAGCGGCAGGAAGATCTCGTCGTAGCGGGCAGCCTGGCCCTGGATGGACAGCAGCTGCCCGCCCACGCCATGCTGGCGATCCAGCAGCTTGAAGTCCAGGGTGTCGAAGGCCGCCGGCACGTCGAGCTCCCGGGCACGGGCCAGCAGCACGTCGGCCGCGTCCACCGGCTGCACCGAGGAGACCAGATAGCCTCCGGGCTTGAGGATGCCGACCTTTTCCTCGGCGATCTCCCCCGGGGTATCCCCGAGCAGGTCGGTGTGGTCCAGCGAGATCGGGGTGATCACCGAAACATCGGCATCGGCCACGTTGGTGGCATCGGTGATGCCGCCCAGGCCCACTTCGAGCACCACCACATCCACCGGGACCTCGGCGAAGACCGCGAAGGCGAGGATGGTGACAGCCTCGAAGTAGGTCAGCTTGTTTTCCCCGCGCTCGACGAGCTCGGCGTCCACGATCTCAAGGAACGGGCTGATCTCATCCCATACGCGCACGAAGGAATCGTCCTCCACCGGCGCACCGTCAATGGCGATGCGCTCGGTGACCGAAATCAGGTGCGGCGAGGAGTAGCGGCCGGTGCGCAGATCGTGCGCCATCAGCAGCGATTCGATCATGCGTGCGGTCGAGGTCTTGCCGTTGGTGCCGGTGATGTGGATGACCGGGCAGGCCTTGTTGGGCTCGCCGAGGATCTCCATGGCCCGGAACATCGGAGCCATGCGCGGCTCCATCTTGTTCTCCGGGGCCCGGGACAGCAATTGCGCGTAGACGCGGTCCAGTTCGCTCACTAGTTGGCCTCGACTTTGCCGGAATCCAGCTTGGCCACGGCAACCTGCTCGCCCTGGGCCGAATCGTCGGCGACGAGCTCCAGCTGCGCGCTCAGGGTTTCGCCGGCCACCAGCTCGCGGTTGGCTTCCAGCGCCGCGATCGTGGCCGCGCTGGCGGTGATCACGGTGCGGATGCGGTCCGAAACCTGCAGGTCCGCGTCCTTGCGGGCGGACTGGATGGAGCGGATCATGTCGCGGGCGGTGCCCTCGGCGGCCAGCGCCTCGGTGACCTCGGTATCCAGCACCAGGAAGCCGCCATCGATGACCGCCGCGGCGATCTCGCCGGCCGCATCCACCACGGTGTCCAGGGTGTATTCGCCCTCGGCCAGTTCCAGGCCGCCGGCGGTGACAACACCGTTGGCGACGGACCAGTCCCCGGACTTGGCGCCCTTGATCGCCTGCTGCACGTTCTTGCCCAGGCGCGGGCCGGCGGCACGGGCGTTGACCACCAGCTGCTGGCTGATGCCGTAGCTGGCAGCGTCCACGCCCTCGGCGTCGATCAGGGTCACTGCCTTCAGGTTCAGCTCGTCCTTGATGATCGATGCGTAGGTGCCCTCCAGGCGGGCGGCATCGGTGAGCACGACCTTCAGCTCGGCCAGCGGCAGGCGCACGCGCAGGTTCTTGGCCTTGCGCAGCGAGGAGCCCACCGAGCAGATCTTGCGGGTGGTTTCCATGGTTTCCAGCAACGCGGCGTCGGCCGGGAACTGCTCGGCATCCGGCCAGTCGGCCAGGTGCACCGAGCGCTGCCCGGTCAGCCCGCGGAAGATCTCCTCGCTGGCCAGCGGCAGCAGCGACGCGGTGACCTTCACCAGGGTTTCCAGCGCGGTGTACAGGGTGTCGAAGGCCTGGGTGTCCTCGTCGAAGAAGCGCTGGCGCGAGCGGCGCACGTACCAGTTGGTCAGCGTGTCCATGTAGTGGCGCACCGCCTCGGTGGCATCGGAAACCTCGTAGGAATCCAGCGCCTCGGTGACCTCGCGCACCAGCTGGCCGGTGGCGGCCAGCATGTACGCATCCAGCGGGTCGGTGGAAGCGGTGGTGAACTTGGCCTCGTAGCCGGCTGAGTTGTTGGCGGAGTTGGTGTACAGGTTGAAGAAGTGCCAGACGTTCCACAGCGGCAGCAGCACCTGGCGCACGCCATCGCGGATGCCCTGCTCGGTGACCACCAGGTTGCCGCCGCGCAGGATCGGGCTAGCCATCAGGAACCAGCGCATCGCATCCGAGCCGTCGCGGTCCAGGACCTCGGTGACATCCGGGTAGTTGCGCAGAGACTTGGACATCTTCTGCCCGTCCGAGCCGAGCACGATGCCGTGGGAGATCACGTTGGTGTAGGCCGGGCGGTCGAACAGCGCGGTGGACAGCACGTGCATGGTGTAGAACCAGCCACGGGTCTGGCCGATGTACTCGACGATGAAGTCCGCCGGATGGTGGCCGGAATCGAACCATTCCTGGTTGTCGAACGGGTAGTGCACCTGGGCGTAGGGCATCGAGCCGGAGTCGAACCAGACGTCGAGCACGTCTTCCACGCGGGTCAGCGTGCCGCCTTCGGCACAGCCTTCGTGGGCGCGGGTCAGCTCGTCGATGAACGGGCGATGCAGATCCGGCTGGCCTTCGTGGTTCACCGGCAGGCGGCCGAAGAAGTCCTTCAGCTCGGCCAGCGACCCGAAGACCTCGCGGTGGGTGCACTCGGCGCCCGAGCATTCCCAGACCGGGATCGGCGAACCCCAGTAGCGGTTGCGCGAGATCGACCAGTCGCGGGCGTTTTCCAGCCACTTGCCGAACTGGCCGTGCTTCACGTTGCCCGGGATCCAGTTGATCTGCTCGTTCAGCTCGACCATGCGGTCCTTGAACTTGGAGACCTCGACGTACCACGAGGAGATCGCGCGGTAGATCAGCGGGGTGCGGCAGCGCCAGCAGTGCGGGTAGGAGTGCTCGTAGGAAGCCTGCTTGACCAGCTTGGCCTCGTCCTTGAGCACATTGGTGATGGTCTTGTTCGCATCGAAGACCTGCACGCCGACGATGTCGGCCAGCGGCCCGCCGGCGAAAACCGGCAGGAACTTGGCGCCCTCGTCCACCGAGAGGATCACCGGGATGCCGTGCTCTTCGCAGACCTTCTGGTCATCCTCGCCGTAGGCCGGAGCCTGGTGCACGATGCCGGTGCCGTCGGCCACGGTGACATAGTCGGCGGTGACGATCTGCCAGGCGTTTTCGGTGCCGTACTTCTCGGTGTCGGTGTAGGTGTCCCACAGCGGGGCGTAGCGCACGCCGGCCAGGTCGGCGCCGGTGTAGCTGGCGGTGACCGCGGCGGCGGCTTCCTTGGCGTCTTTGTAGCCCAGGTCCTTGGCATAGGAGCCGAGCAGGTCGCGGGCCAGCAGGAATGGGCCGGCGGCGGCAGAGGCCTTCACGCCAGCTTCGCCGGCTGGGAGAACGACGTACTCGATGTCCGGGTGCACGGCCAGCGCCTCGTTGGTCGGCAGGGTCCACGGGGTGGTGGTCCAGGCCAGGGCCTGCACGCCGGCCAGGGCCTTGGAGGCCTCGGTTTCGCCGGCAAGGATGGTGAAGCCGACGGTAACGGTCTGGTCCTGGCGGTTCTTGTAGACGTCGTCGTCCATGCGCAGCTCGTGGTTGGACAGCGGCGTCTCGTCCTTCCAGCAATACGGGAGCACACGGAAGCCCTGGTAGGTCAGCCCCTTGTCGGACAGCTGCTTGAAGGCCCAGATGACCGATTCCATGAACTCGACGTTCAGGGTCTTGTAGTCGTTTTCGAAGTCGACCCAGCGAGCCTGGCGGTTCACGTACTCTTTCCACTCGTCGGCGTACTTCATCACCGAGGTGCGGCAGGCGTCGTTGAACTTGTCGATGCCCATGGCTTCGATCTGCTTCTTGTCGGTCATGCCCAGCTGCTTCATGGCTTCCAGCTCGGCTGGCAGGCCGTGGGTGTCCCAGCCGAAGCGGCGCTCGACGCGCTTGCCGCGCTGGGTCTGGTAGCGAGCGACGAGGTCCTTGACATAGCCGGTGAGCAGGTGGCCGTAGTGCGGCAGGCCGTTGGCGAAGGGAGGGCCATCGTAGAAGACGAACTCTTCGCCTTCGCGCTGGTCGATGGAGGCCTGGAACGTGTTGTCGTTCTTCCAGTATTCGAGGACGCGCTTCTCAAGTTCTGGGAATCGCGGTGAAGCCGGGGTCGAACCGGTTGGGTCTGTAGTGACCTTCGGGTAGAAGCTCATCGAATGGGCCGTCCTTCAAGCGTAGGGTCGATAAATCCTTGCCTACGAGGACGGCGATAATGCCGCGGTACCACCCCGCTTATCCCCCACCTAAATCGCGGAGAACCACTTATCATCAGCTGTGACGGGCTGGTCCCGTTCGGTTCTACTTGGCAAACCCGAGGTTCGCGGTTCTTCCGAAGACTCACCGGTGATAGCCGGATCGAAGTCGCAGTCCTTATATCGTACCGCGTGATGCGCGTGGTGAAAATTCCCAGATCACCCAAGATGGCAATGAGTTCAGGCTCACAGCCTTGTGGCCCAAGCACCGAGGAAAGGGGCTGATGCAGGGGAATCTCCGTTGCCTGCATTTTCAGGATAGCGCGTTGAGGGGGCCTTGCCGCAAGGCCCCACCCATGGCCCATAATCGATACCTTCCCCACGAGAACCATCCAGACCAGGGAGCCTGCGTGCCTGCTGCAACTTCAATCACCAGCTACTTCGATTCCATCCACGAACATGCCACACCCGAACTCGCGAAAGACATCGCGCAGGACCAGCAACGGCTGGAAGAGATCGCCGCGCGCATCAAGCAGCTCCGCTCCGAAGCGGTTGAGCGCATCGCTGCACGCGGCAAGGACCGGGCCGGCACCCTCCAGCAATCCCTGCAGCGCGATGTCGAGCTCAACGAACTGGCTAAGCGCCTGCGCCAGCTGGACCTCATGGGACCATACGCCTGCCTGGGGTACATGCAATTCGCCCAGACCGGCGAGCGCCTCTACATCGGACGAGCCGGCTTGAGCGATGCCCAAGGCAAGCAGCTGATGGTGGACTGGCGCACCCCGGCGGCCGAACCATTCTTCGCTGCCACGCATGAAGAGAGCTACGGGCTGTCGATGCGTCGCCGCTACCGCTGGCGCCGCCAGCGCATTTCCGACTACTGGGACGAAGTATTCGATTCCTCCCAGCTGCAATCCCATACCCGCCTGGATGACCACTCATCGTTTCTCGCGTCGCTTGGCAGCAAGCGCACACCGAAAATGCAGGACGTCCTCTCGACGATCCAGTCCGATCAGGACGCGATCATCCGCAGCAGCTCGCGCGGAGCACTGGTGGTTGACGGCGGGCCAGGCACCGGCAAGACGGTCGTCGCCCTGCACCGCGCCGCGTACTTGCTCTACGCGGATCAGCGCCTGCGCAGCCAAGGAGGCAAGGTGCTGGTCGTGAGTCCGCATGAAGCCTACTCCTCCTATGTCTCTGATATCCTGCCGAATTTGGGAGAGGATGATGTTCTCATTGCCACTCTTTCGAACATAGTTTCGATAGGGCAAGATCTCCCTGCCGAACAAGATCCCGAAGTCCAGCGCATTAAATCCAGTGCCGCCATGCTGAGTGCGCTGAAGAAAGCAGTCGAGGTCTTTGAAGAGCCGCCCGCCACCGAGGTGGTGCTCGATATCGGTGAATTCCAAGCCACGGCTACTGCGCAACTATGGCGCGACGCGGTGGGCATGATCGACTCCGAGACCCCGCACAACGAAGCGCGCATCCAATTGCGCGAAGCTCTGGTTGACCTGCTGCTCCCCCAGCTAGGAGGCAGCAATGCCCCTGAACCGCAACTTCGCGCCGATGCGGCACGAAGTTCTGCACTCGGAGCGCTGCTCAATGAATACTGGCCCATCCTGGATCCGCTGAATCTCCTGAAGGCTTTGTTTTCGACGCCCGCATTGCTTCGGTACAGCGGCTCGGAACTCACTGACGACCAGATCGAGAAGTTGCTGTCCGACCCACGTCCAGTCGCATGGACGACATCAGATATTCCGTTGATCGATTATTCCCGCTATCTGATCGGAGACCAGGACAGCGAGACCAGCCATCGTGACGAGCAGTCTCGAATCCATGCAGAGCGAAACCGATGGACGAACGTCATAGACGATCTGATGGCCTCGGCTGATGACAAGGAAGACCTGGCATCTCAGCTCATGCACCACGATCTCCAGGAGCATCTGCTCAGCCATAGCTTGGAGACCCCGTTGGCGAAGGAAAGTTTCGACGGGCCCTTCTCGCATGTCGTCGTCGATGAAGCCCAAGACCTGACCGATGCCCAATGGGCAATGATCCAACGCCGTTGCCCGTCGGGCAGCCTGACGATTGTCGGCGACAGGGCCCAGGCCGTTGACGGTCTCAGCACGTCATGGGAACAGCGGCTAGCAAGCATTGGCATTCACGACATCTCCATCTCCCGGTTGCGGGTCAACTACCGCAGCACCGCACAGATCATGGAAGCCGCAGCAGCGCAGATCCTGCCGGAGATGCCGGAGGCCAACGTGCCGCAATCGCTGCGAGCAAACGGTGCACCGGTACGCTACGCCCATCCTTCACACCTCAAGAAGATTCTCGACCAATGGCTGGCCGAAAATAATGAAGGCACCGCTGCGGTGATTGGGCTTCCGGGTTTCCCCGCCTCCGAACGAGTCAGCGTGCTGACTCCTGAACACGCCAAGGGACTGGAATTCGATCTGGTGCTCGTCTGCCAACCTGAGAACTTCGGCCAGACCCGGCGCGGCGCAGTACGCCGGTACGTGGCCATGACCCGAGCGACAGCTCAATTGGTCATATTGGCCGAGCAATGACCATCGGGCAGCCTTTAGTAGGCTGGCTTCCATGAGCACTGCCGAACCGCAACGGTTGGAAACCCGGAATCAACAGCACGCCTTCGCCTCACCAAGCGTGCTGCGTTGGGGCCAGCATTTGGTCACGGCGATTCTCCTTGCCATTGCGCTGCTGCGACAGCTAGCAACTCAGGATGCCGCGTTGCCTGCCATCCTCGTCTCAGTGCTTTTCGCTGGCTGGTACAGCGCAGGCTTCATTGCCCATTCCAAGGCTGGCGCCTTCGCGGTGCGCGCATGGTGGCTGGCACTGCTGCTCGGGATCTGGGTAGCAAGCCTCTTCGTTTCGGCCGAATTCATGTGGCTCGCCTTCAGCCTGTGGCTGCTCTTGGGCCACCAGCTGCCGTTCCTACCCTCAATCTTGTGGTCGGTGGTCGTCTACGCCTTTACGCTGCTTGCTCCGTATCTGCACCATGGGCGACTGAGCATTGCGGCCATAGCCGGTCCATTAGTCGGCGGCTTGTTCGCTTGGGGCATTTCCCGCGGTTACCTGCAGATGGAACGCGATGCCCAAGTGCGCACCTCGCTCGTGAATTCCCTGGTCCGCGCCCAGCATGAAATGGCCGACCTCCAAGAGGAACTTGCGAGGTCGCAGCACGAGGCGGGCATCGCCACGGAACGCACGCGCCTGGCCCGCGAAATCCATGACACCGTCGCACAGCAGCTGTCCTCCATCGGCCTGCATGCCAAGGCGGCAGAGGCCTCCAAGGAACCGGACGCAGCCGAGAAAGCACTGGTTCGCATTGATGAGCTTTCCGGACAGGCGCTGACCGATTTGCGCCGCATTATCGCCGCGCTCGCACCCGCTGAACTGGATTCGCAGGCACTGGCCGGCGCATTGAACCGGATACTGGAGAATTTCGAAGCTGATTCGAACGTCGGCACCCGGCTGGACATCGAGCCGGGTTTGCCCGCCCTGGAGCCCAGCGTGCAGATTGCCTTGCTGCGCACCGCGCAGTCGGCGCTCTCTAACGTCCTTCGCCATGCCCACGCTTCAATCGTTGCTATCAGCTTGAGCAGCAGTGGCGACGAAGTCCGCCTGGATATCGTGGATGACGGTGTTGGGTTCACGCCGAATTCCGGTCCCGCGCAAACCAGCACCGAGGCTGGCGGGTTCGGCCTGAAAGCCATGAACCAGCGGCTGCGGGAGCTCGGCGGCGGACTGGACATCGAAAGCTCCCCAGGCGAAGGCACAGCACTGTGCGCGCATCTTCCGATCAACGTCGCAAAGGACAAATCGTGATCCGCATCCTCTTAGTCGATGACCATCCCATCGTTCGCACCGGGTTGCGGGCGCTTTTTGAGAACTTCGGAGACATCGCAGTGATCGGCGAGGCCTCCAGCGGCGAGGAAGCGCTAGCGTTCGTCAAGGACAACCCGGTTGATGTCGTGCTGTGCGATCTGCGCCTCGGTGCCGGGATGAACGGCGCGCAGACCACGGTAGCCATCCGCAAGCTATCCAAGCCTCCCCACGTGTTGATCCTGACCACGTTCGACAAGGACTCGGAAATCTTGGCCTGCATCGAAGCCGGAGCCGCCGGCTATCTGCTCAAGGACGTCAGTGCGCAAACCATCGTGGATTCCATTCGCCAAGCCGCAGCCGGCCACATGGTGCTGGCCCCGGAGATGGCCCAGCGGGTTGTCGAGGGCATGCGTCGGCCAAAGATCGAGCTGACTGCACGCGAGAAAGACGTGCTGGCCCAACTGGCTACGGGTGCCGGAAACAAGCAGATCGCCAAGGCGCTGTTCGTGTCTGAGGCAACGGTGAAGACCCATCTGGTGCATATCTTCGACAAGCTTCAAGCATCCAGTCGCACAGATGCCATCAACAAGGCGAAAGACCACGGCTTGCTCTAGGTTCTACCGGCATTCGGAAGACACGCCGGTAACCGCCTCAACCTTTCGGTTGAACTTTTATTCGCCCTTTTCCACGATGGATTGGCCTGCAAAAAATCATTAACTGGAACTATGAAAGTTCCAGTAATTTCCCGGGTCGGCGATTCGCTGACCAGCCGGCGCGGCGCTCGCCTGTGGGCCGTCGGCATCGTCGCAGCAATTCTCGTCCTCTTTGGCGCGCTGAGCAGCGTCCAGGCTCCGGCCCGGTCTGCGAGCTCGCTGGTTGGCGATTCGGATTCGGCCAAGGTCGCCCAGCTCATCGATGCGAACTCCAACGAGTCCGAAACCACGCCCCTGCTGGTGGCCAGCCGTGGCGACGGCAACGCGCTCAGCGACAACGACCGCGCAATGATTGATCGCCAGGCAGACGCCTTGGGTCACGCAGCGAACGTCACCGCTGGCCGCACCATGGCCAGCGAGGATCAGCAGGCAGCCATGGTTCCGCTCTCCTGGAATACCGTGTCCGATGCGGCCGACCGGGAAACACTCAAGTCGATTCGAAGCTGGATCCAGGATCATCCATCAGCAGATTTGCAGCTTCAGGTCACCGGGCCTACCGCCTTTGCAGTCGATGTCACCAATGCATTTGCCGGTGCCGACTTCACCCTCTTGGCAGTCACCGTGGCAATCGTGGCTGTCTTGCTGATCTTGACCTACCGATCGCCGGTGCTCTGGCTGATCCCGTTGGCGGTCGTTGCCATCGCCGACCGCAGCGCCTCTCTGGTGGCCAACCTGCTGGGCAATGCCTTCGACCTGCACTTCGATTCCGGCGTGCTCAGCGTCCTGGTTTTCGGCGCAGGCACCAACTACGCCCTGCTGCTGATCTCCAGGTACCGCGATGAGTTGCATAAGCATGCTGATCACCGCCAGGCGCTGGCCAAAGCCTGGGCATCCAGCTTCGAGGCCATTCTCACTTCAAACCTGACCGTGGTCTTGGCTCTGCTCACCCTGGGCCTGGCAGTCATGGACGATACGCGCGGATTGGGTATCGTTTGCGCCGTCGGCTTGCTGATCGCGGCGATCTTCGCGTTGTTCCTCTTACCCCCGATCCTGGCCATGTGCGGCCGCAACGCCTTCTGGCCATTGATTCCCCGTCCAGGACAGGAAGCCAAGACGGACAACTTCTTCGGCCGTGCAGCTCGCTCCGTGATGAACCGTCCGGGACTGAACCTCACCGCGATGGCACTATTGCTTCTGGTGCTTGCCGGAGCACTCACCGGTACGCGTATTGGCCTGGATCAAACCCAGCAATTCCGAACGGCAACCGAATCCTCCAGCGCCATGGACCTGCTGGCAGAGCATTTCCCCGCCGGGGAAACCCAGCCGGTCACCGTCTTGGCGCAGGGTGCAGGGACTGGCCCATTGCGAGATGAATTCGCTCGCCTTGAGAACGTGAAACGCGTCGGCGAGGCAAGCCAGCTCGGCACTACCGCGTGGCAGGAGTTCTCGGTGATTCCCGACGTTGATCCCAACTCGGCGAAGGCCCAGGATCTTGTGCAGCAGCTGCGTGATGCCGCAGCCCGTGGAGGCGACGGCCAGGTGCTGATTGGCGGACAGAGCGCAGAACAACTGGATTCACATCAAATGCACCTGCGAGACCTCTACGTGATTGCGCCGCTGATCATGATGATCTGCTTCGTGATGCTCGGCTGGCTCACCCGTTCATGGCGCACTGCCCTGGCTCTGGGAGTGGTGAACCTGCTCAGTGCTGCAGCTGCTGTCGGATTGGGTTCGCTGGTTTCCTCAGTCGTCTTCGAGGCTGACGCGCTGGATGTCCAAGTGCCGCTGTTGGCCTTCGTCTTCCTGGTAGCGCTCGGCGTGGACTACACGATCTTCCTGACCCAGCGCGTGCGCCAGGATGCACAGGCGCTGGAACTGCATGAAGCAGTTGCCTTGGCAGCAAGCCGCACCGGATCAGTCATCACCAGTGCCGGGCTCGTGCTCGCCGGAGTATTCGCCGCCCTGGCGACCTTGCCGCTGACCGTCCTGGGCCAGCTCGGCCTGATCGTCGGACTCGGCGTCCTGCTGGACACATTCGTTGTTCGGACCTTGCTGCTGCCCGCGCTGTTCGCGGTCCTGGGTTCGGCCAAGCGCCCGGTCTTCGGCCACGTTTCCTCCCCTGCGGAAGCATCTGCAGAACTAACCACTCAGAAAGAAAGCAACATCAATGCGTAAGCTCGTCAATTTCTCCTTCACCTACATGATCCTCGGAGTCGCCTCTGGTCTCTTCTACCGGGAATTCACCAAGATGAACGGTTTCCCGGAGGGAGCGTGGACCCAGCTATCGGTAGTCCATACCCATCTGCTCGTCCTCGGCTTCATCATCCTGCTGCTGGTGCTCCTGCTGGAGAAGGCCTTCGTCCTGAGCCAGCATCGCAAGCTCTTCGCATGGTTCATGGGAACCTACAACGCGGGTGTGCTCCTCACTGCGGGCATGCAGCTCACCCACGGCATCATGACCGTGCTGGGCATCGAGTCCTCCAAGATGGTCTCCGGCATCGCGGGCCTTGGACACATGTCGATCACTGCAGGCATGATCCTGCTGTTCATCATGCTCCGCCGCAGTGTCGGCGCCGGTGATCAACAGAAGGCCCCACGGAAGCGGGCAGTCGAGGGCTAGGCAATCGGCCCGTCGTCGATTTGCCGTTCCCGGCTGGCCGGTGAACTGGCTGGCTGGGCGGGTCTGAACATCGCGCGGTGGCCCTGGCAGCAGCGCTGCTCATGGCAGCTGATACTGATTCGGCCGGTAGCAAGTCGAAGAAGTTGCGGGCTGAAAACACCAATGGGCAGGGTCCCTCAGCAGATTTGCCGAGGGACCCTGCCCATTGCGTGCTAGAGCCCGGGGTGAAACTTACAGGCTCTCAACCAATTTTTTTGCCGAAGAGAATTCCATCATCGCTTCGCGCTCAACAACCTTGATGCGGTCGCGGGTGATCTCGCCGAAACGGGTCGAAACGGTGCCGGCCGCAGCGCCCAGCTCCTTCTCGTGGGCATCCAGGTTCTTCCAGCCCTCCCAGTTGGAGAAGTTCACGCCGCGGCTTTCCAGCAGCTCGGCGATCTTCTGGGAAGAATCCGGCTGTGCCAGCTTGGTGAGATCTTCAAGCAGGTGGGTGATCGTCTCCAAGGCGTCGCCCTTGGTGTGGCCAATCAGGCCGATAGGGCCGCGCTTGATCCAGCCGGTGGCGTACAGGCCAGGAACGTGATTGCCCGAAGCATCCAGCACACGGCCTTCAGCGTTTGGCAGCACGCCCTTGGCACCGTCGTATTCAATGTCATTGACCGCTGAGCCGAAGTAGCCGACTGCACGGTAGATGGCCTGCAGCGGGTACTCGATGAATTCACCGGTACCGCGTGCGCCACCATTGCCGTCAAGCTCATTGCGCTCAACCTTCAGACCGGAAACCTTGCCATCCTCACCCAGAACCTCGACCGGGGACTGCAGGAAGTGCAGGTGCAGGCGACGCGAGGCGCTTGGAGCTTCTTCGCGTTCTTCCTGCTCGATCAGCCAGTTGGTCAGCGTGGAGACCATGGTCTTGGTCTGGTTATTGGTCTTCATGGCTTCGTCCGAGGCCTTGTCGAATTCGAAGTCCTCCGGGTACAGCACGATGTCCACGTCCTTGGAGTGCGAGAGTTCGCGCAGTTCCAGCGGGGTGAACTTGACCTGTGCCGGACCGCGGCGGCCGAAGACGTGCACGTCGGTGACGGCCGAGTCGTTCAGCTGCTCGTAGATGTGCTCCGGGATTTCGGTTTCCAGCAGCTGGTCAGCGTGCTTTGAGAGAATGCGGGCGACGTCCAAGGCGACGTTGCCGTTGCCGATGACGGCAACTTCCTTGGCCGAGAGGTCCCAGTTCTTGTCGGCATCCGGGTGCGCGTCGTACCAGGAAACGAAGTCGGCGCCGCCGAAGGAGCCGTCAAGATCGATGCCCGGAATATTCAGGTCGGCGTCCTTCTGGGCGCCGGTCGAGATGATCACTGCATCGTAGCGGGTGCGCAGGTCCTCCAGCGAGATGTCCCGACCCAGGCCGACGTTGCCGTAGAAGTCGATCCAGTCGTTGTCGAGCACCTTGTGCAGGGCATTGATGATGCCCTTGATGCGTGGGTGGTCAGGCGAAACGCCGTAGCGGATCAATCCGAAGGGAGTCGGCAGCTCGTCGAAGAGGTCAACGTGCAGCTTCAGTTCGCCGGAGGCGACTGGCTGGCTCTTGTTCAGCAGGTCGGCGGCGTAGATGCCAGCTGGACCGGCACCAACGATGGCAACACGCAGCGCCCGGGAAGTGAGGTGCTCAGGGACGGTAATTTCACTCATCAAACAACTTCTCTTTCTTAGTCAACGAATGAGGCCGGCGCGGTGGCTTCGGCATTCACTAGCGGCAGGAGGTCTACCAGTTGGTCGGAGGCTTCCGGGGCTAGCCGAACGACGTCACCTATAACGATAACGGCCGGATTCGCCACTGCGGCCTTGCGGGCGCGCTTTACAATCCCTTCTAGCGTACCGATAGTTGTGCGCTGCGTCTGTGAGTAACCTCGCTCAACTATCGCAATTGGGGTACTTGACGGTAAACCACGGGTAAGCAATGTCTCAACAATTTGCGGCAAATTCGATACTCCCATCAGCACCGCCAAGGTGTGATCGGACCGGATCGGCACATCAGCAAGTTCCCCGTGCCCGCTGACCACGGTGAACCCGGCAGCAATGCCCCGATGGGTGACGGGAATGCCGGCAGCCATGGGCACCGAGACGGCACTGGTAATGCCTGGAATCACGCGTACAGGAATGCCATATTCCGCGACGTAGAGCATTTCCTCGCCGCCGCGGCCCAGCACGAACGGATCGCCGCCCTTCAGGCGGACCACCCACTTGCCTTCCAAAGCGTATTTGACCAGTAATTCATTGGTTTCATCCTGGGTTTTGACATGGCATCCAGGCGACTTGCCCACATCGATAACCAGCACGTCCTCAGGCAGCTCGGCCAGCAGCGCGGTGGGGCCCAGCTTGTCGGCCAGGACGACGTCTGCGGCCATCAAGGCCTTGTATCCGGCGACGGTGATCAGCTCGGGATCCCCCGGCCCACCGCCAATCAGTGTGATGCGGCCATCAGCCATTGTTCTCTCCAGTCCGGGTCATTCCTCGATCGGCCATCAGCTTGCGTTCGATCGGGGCGAAGAATAGAAGTTCGATAAGTACGCCAACCAGCAAGATGGTCAATATGACCAACATCACCAGCGGCAGATCGGCGAGGTCCCGGCCGCGCTGGAGCAGCGAGCCTACGCCCAAGGCCAGCGAGCCGCCGACAGCAATCAGTTCGGCCGCCATCAAGGAGCGCCAGGCGAAAGCCCAGCCTTGGCGCAGGCCTGCCACGTAACCGGGCAAAGCAGCGGGCAGTTCGATGTACAGGATGTGCTCGCGCCGGGAGGCGCCGAGCACCTTGGACAGCGCCTTGTACTGTGTCGGGATCATGTCGATTCCCGAGAGCAGGCCGTTGATGATCGACGGGATCGCGCCCAGGAGCAGGACGGTATAAATCGTCGCGTCGGAGAGCCCGAAGAGGATGATCGCCGCTGGCACCCAGGCAATGGACGGCAGGACCTGCATGGCCGACACCAGCGGTCCAACCCCTTGGCGCAAGAGCGGCTGGTGGGCCAGCAAGAGCGCCAGCGGAGTCGCAATCAGCACCGCGATCCCGAATCCGCTCACGGCGCGGAACAGCGAGGTGCCTACGGCCTGGACCAGTGAACCGTCGGCCAGCAGCTGAGGCAGCCTGCCGGCCACGGCGACCGGTCCGGGAAACAGGTCTTCGCGCAAGGGGCTGGCCCACGAGGCAATTTGCCACAGGCTGAGCAGCACCAGGACGGTAAGAATCGGAGCGACGACGGCATCAAGCTTGCTGCGGGTGCGCTTCTTCGCCTGTGCCGGCGTTGCGGCCTTAGCCGGCGCTTGGGTCAGTGAGCTCATGCTTTCGCTGCTCCTTTCGCAGTATCGCGGTCAGTTCGTTGGCCAGTGCGGCTGATTGCGCCGGATCGTTGCGCAGGTGATCGGTGATCTGACGGGTTTCCAGGATCCTGCCGGGGTGCGAGGAAAGCACCAGGATCCTGCCGGCAAGCCGGATCGCCTCGCGGACGTTGTGGGTGACGAAGATGATCGTCTTGCCGGTTTGCTCCCACAGGGCGCGCAGCTGCTCGTGGAGCATGTCCCGGGTGATTGCGTCCAAGGCGGCGAACGGCTCGTCCATCAGCAAGACCTGGCGGTCCTGCGCCAGAGCCCTGGCCAGGGCGACGCGCTGCCGCATGCCGCCGGAGAGCTCATGAGGCTTCTTCCCGATGGCGTGCCCCAGCTGAACCAGCTGCAGCAGTTCGGTGGTGCGCGCGGTCCGCTGGGCCGCCGGATAGCCGGCGAGCTTGAGCGCCAAATCCACGTTCTGCCCGGCGGTCAGCCACGGAAGCAGATTGGAATCCTGGAACATGAATGCCGCCCCGTCGTGCGGGACTTCCAACCAGCCGGAGCTTGGGGCCAGCAGCCCGGCGATCATGTTCAGCAACGATGACTTCCCGCATCCCGAGGCACCCAGCACCGCGATGAATTCGCCGTCGTCGATCTCAGTACTCAGCCGGTCGATCACCAGCCCGGTGCCCGGATAGCTCAGCGAGACTTCATTGATTAATACGCCCATCAGTGCTCCTGCGTTGCAAGGAAACGGGTGTCCACCAAGCCGTCAACCGAACCGGTCTGCCCGATGCCAACCTGCGCCGCATGGTCGATCAGCGTCTGGTAGGTATCGGCCAGCGGGTCCTCGTCGAAGGAAACTTCTTCCAGTGCAGCGGCAATGACCGTCTCATCGAAGGAGCTGCCGTTCGCTGCGGCCAGGGCCTCCTGGACTGCCGCGACCTTGTGCTGCTGATCTGCCGAGTTCAGCCATCCAATGGCTTCGGAGTTCGCGGCCACGAGCTTTTCCACGGTTCGCGGATGCTCGGTGAGGTAGTCCTGGGAGACGACCAGAACGGTCGTAGGGAATTTCCCGTTCTCCCACAACGTGGATTCGTCCACTAATCGATGACCCCCGTAGTTATCCACCAGCAAGGAGGCGTAGGGCTCGGGAACCCACGCCCCGTCAATGGCGCCCCGCCCGAACAGCTGGGTGAGGGTGGCATTGGAGCTGGGCGTCACCGTGGCTTGCTGATCCAGCCCGTGCTCGGCCAGATAATGGCGCAGCGCCACGTCTTGGGTTCCGCCGAATTGCGGGGTGGCCAGCTCGGTGCCAGCCAATTGGCCGGGCTCGGAAATATCCGGGGACACGACCAGGCTTGCACCGCCGGATGAGGCGCCGGCGACGATTTTCAGTGACGTCCCCCCGCTGGCCAGGTAGCTGTTCAGCGCCGGACTGGGGCCCAGGTAGGCCGCATCGATGGCACCGGAGTTCAAGGCCTCGATCGCTGCCGGACCGGCATTGAACAGCTGGGTTTCCAGGCTCGTGCCATCAGCCTCAAGCTGGTCTGCAAGCAAGCCCTGGCCCGTGGAAATCAGGGCCGGGGCGTGGGTCAGGTTGGCGAAATAGCCCAGCTTGAGCTCAGCTGCCGGGCCGAGGTCCGCCGCCTGCGCCGGGGCCTGGCCTGGTCCGGGCACCACGGTGGTGAGCACCGCCAGCGCGGCGAGCGCAGCAACCCCGGCCAGGCCGGCGATCCTCCCGCGGAACCCGGTCGCCGGACTGGCTGCTGCCAGGCGGATTCGTGCCCCGTGGCTGATCCGGGTGCCAGGATCAGGCCGCTGCATGCTCGGCCTCGATGATCCCGGCCGCCAGCGTGCGGCCGGTGGCGGGGTCGATCAGCAGGAAGCTGCCGCCGGTGCGCGAGGTGCTGTACTGCTCGATGGCTACCGCGGCCGAGCTGCGCACGGTGATCCGTCCCAGATCGTTGAGCCCAAGGCTGTCGGCTGGCAGCTGCGAGTAGTCGGCAATATCAATGACGTAGTTGATGTCGGCGAGCTTCGCGGCGGCGATCTTGGTGCCGTGCTTGACCAGCACCCGCTGGCCCTTGCCCAGCTGCACTGGATCCAGCACGCAGATATTTGCCTGGAACTCCCGTTGGGCTTCGGGCAGCTCGCCGGCGACCAGCGTGTCGCCGCGCGCAATGTCCAACTCGTCCTCCAGTTCCACGGCAATCGCGTCTCCGGGCTGCGCCCGGGCGGTGCTGCCGGCCGGCGTGCTGATGGACTTGATGCGGGTGACCAGCGGTTGCCCGTTGGACAGCACCTGCACCTGGTCTCCCACGTTCAGGGTCCCGTCCACCAGGGTTCCCGCGTAGCCGCGGTAGTCGCGGAACGCTTCCGGGTCTAGCCCCGGTGCCAGCGCTCCCTGCGGGCGCAGCACGTACTGCACATCCAGGCGGGCGGTGCCCTTCGGCAACGCCGGCTTCAGGTCTTCGAGCAGTCCGAGCAAGGTCGGGCCGGCGTACCAGTCGGCGCTGGCCGAAGGCTCGACGACATTGTCCCCCTGCAGGGCGGAGACCGGGATGACGGTGGTGGCTTGCACACCCAGCTGCTCGGCGAGCGCCAGCACTTCTGCCTCGATCTTGCTGAAGGCCTCCTCGTCCCAGTCGATCAGGTCCATCTTGTTCACCGCAATGACCAGCTGGGGCACCCGCAGCAGCGCGAGCACGCCCAGGTGGCGGCGGGTCTGCTCCAGCACCCCGTGCCGCGCGTCGACCAGCACGATGGCCGCATCGGCGGTGGAGGCGCCGGTGACAGTGTTGCGGGTGTACTGCACGTGCCCGGGGCAATCGGCCAGGATGAAGGAGCGCTTGCCGGTGGAGAAGTAGCGGTAGGCCACATCGATGGTGATGCCCTGCTCGCGTTCGGCGCGCAGCCCGTCGGTGACCAGCGCCAGGTCCAGGGTTCCGGCCGCCCCGCCGAAGCCGCGTTCGGCGCTGGTGCGCGCCAGGTCGTCCAGCGAATCGGCGAGGATGGCCTTGGCGTCGTGGAGCAGGCGGCCGACAAGGGTGGATTTCCCGTCATCGACCGAGCCGGCGGTGGCGATGCGCAAAAGTGTGGTGGTCATCTTAGAAGTACCCTTCGGTTTTGCGGTCTTCCATGCCCGCGGCGGAAATTCGGTCATCGGCACGGGTGGCGCCACGTTCGGTGATGGTGGCGACGGCCAGCTCGTCCAGCACCTTCGCCACGGTGTCGGCGGCGGAGAGCACCGCGCCGGTGCAGCTGGCATCGCCCACGGTGCGGTAGCGCACCTGCTTGATCACCACCGGCTCATCAGCGGTGGGCTGGCTGACGGGGGTCAGCGCCCGCCACATGCCGTCGCGCTCGAACACCTGGCGGCAGTGCGCGAAGTAGATCGGCGGCAGCTCGATGTTCTCGCGCTGGATGTAGGCCCAGATGTCGCGTTCGGTCCAGTTGGAGATCGGGAAGGCGCGCACGTGCCAGCCCGGCTCGTGGCGCCCGTTGTACAGGTTCCAGATTTCCGGGCGCTGGTTGCGCGGATCCCAGACGCCGAACTCGTCGCGCAGCGACAGGATGCGCTCCTTGGCGCGGGCCTTGTCCTCATCGCGGCGGGCCCCGCCGAACACCGCGTCGAAGCCGTTGGCCTCAATGGTGTCCAGCAGCACCCGGGTCTGCAGTCGGTTGCGGGTGCCGTCGGGCAGCTCGGCAAGCTCCCCGCGGTCGATGTACTCCTGCACGGAGCCGACCACCAGGTTCAGGCCGTACTTTTCCACCACTGCGTCGCGGAAGTTCAGGACTTCGGCGAAGTTGTGGCCGGTGTCAATGTGCACCACGGGGATGGGAACGCGGCTGGGGTAGACGGCCTTGGCCAGCAGGTGCAGCACCACGACGGAGTCCTTCCCGCCGGAGAACAGCAGCCCGGGCTTGTCGAACTCTGCGAGCACTTCGCGGATGATGTGGATGGATTCGGCTTCCAGGGCGTCCAGGACGCTGCGCTGGGTGCCGGCGGGGGCGTTAGCGGTAATGGTCATGATTCGCTCCTTTAGACGTGGATTCCGCATTCGGTCTTGCTCAAGCCGGCCCAGCGGCCGGCCCGGGGGTCTTCGCCCTCGGCCACCGGGCGGGTGCACGGCTGGCAGCCGATGGATGGGTAGCCGTTGGACAGCAGCAGGTTCACCGGCACCTGGTGCTCGGTGGCGTAGCCGATCAGCTGGTCGAAATTCCAGGGGGCGACCGGATTGAACTTGACCAGTCCGTGCTTCTCATCGAAAACGACCAGCGGGGTGTTGCTGCGGGTCGGCGCCTCGTCGCGGCGCACCCCGGTGAACCATGCGCTGTATCCGGACAGCGAACGAGCCAGCGGGTCCATCTTGCGCAGCTGGCAGCAGGCGGCCGGATCCCGGGAAAACAGGGCCTTGCCGAACTTCTCATCCTGTTCGGCAACGCTCAGCTCAGGCAGCACATCCACGACGTTCACGTCCAGGGTGCGGGCTACCTCGTCGCGCGTGACATGGGTTTCGGCAAAGTGGTATCCGGTCTCCAGGAACAGCACGTCGACCTTCGGCAGCTGCGCGGCGACCAGGTGCGGCAGCACTGCGTCGGCCATCGAGCAGGCCACCGCCACCTCATCGGCGCCCAGGTGCTCGGCGGCGAAGGCGACGACCTGCTCTGCCGTGGCCTCCCAGCCCAGCTCATCGGCGCCGAGCTTGGCGATCCGCCGCAGTTCGGCTTCGCTGCGGGTTCGCACGGGGTTCTGCTCGCTCATTTCAGTTCGTCCTCTTCAGCTCGGTGGGCCCAGGCCGCGAAGGATTCACCGTCGTCCGCGGAGGCCGAATAGTTCTTCACAACCCGCTCAACGTAGTCGGGCAATTCATCGGCAGCCACCTTCAAGCCGCGCACGGTACGGCCCATGGTCGCTTCGCCGTTTTCCCGGCCGGCCAGGGTGCCGCCCAGGTGAACCTGGAAACCTGGCACCTGCTCGCCGGCCTCATTGGTGATCAGCTGGCCCTTGAACCCGAGGTCTGCGGTCTGGATGCGGGCGCAGGAGTTCGGGCAGCCGTTGACGTGCAGCGCCAACGCCCGGGGCAGCTTGCCCTGGTGATCGGCCAGGCGTTCCTCGATCTTCGCTACCGCGTCGATCATGGTGTCCTTGGTATCCACGATGGCCAGCTTGCAGAATTCGATGCCGGTGCAGGCAATAGCCGACCGCTTGAGCAGTCCGGGGTAAGCTTCCAGTCCGAGGGCGCGCGCTGCGCCGACAAATTCCTTGACCTGGTCCTCGGCGATATCCAGCGCAAGGATCTTCTGGTGCGGCGTGGTCCGCAGCCTGGTGGAGCCGTGCGCCTCGACCAGGTCGGCGAGGGCCACGAGCGTGCTGCCCGAGACGCGTCCTGCCGGGGCGGTCAGGCCGACGTAGAAACGGCCGTCTTTCTGCTCGTGCACGCCGCTGTGGTCACCTGCCGAGGTGGGCTGGGCCGGCAGTTCGCAATCAGGCAGCGCGTAGCCCAGGTACTCGTCCTGCAGCACCTGGCGGAACTTCTCGGTGCCCCAGTCGGCCAGCAGGAACTTCAGGCGGGCGCGGTTGCGCAGCCGGCGGTACCCGTAATCGCGGAAGATCGAGGTGACGCCCTCCCATACGTCGGCGGCCTGTTCCTGGGAGACGAAGGCGCCAAGGCGCTCGCCGAGCCGCGGGTTGGCCGACAGTCCCCCGCCGACCCACAGGTCGTAGCCGGGGCCGAGCTCCGGGTGGATGGCCGCGATCAGGGCGAAGTCGTTGATCTCGTGGACTACGTCCTGGCTGGGGTGGCCGGTGATCGCGGTCTTGTACTTGCGCGGAAGATTGGAGAACTCCGGATTGCCAATGTAGCGGCGGGAAATCTCGGCAATCACCGGGGTGGGATCGATGATCTCGTCCTTGGCGATCCCAGCTACCGGGGAACCGAGGATGACGCGCGGGACATCGCCGCAGGCTTCGGTGGTGTGCAGCCCCACGCTTTCGAGGCGGCGCCAGATTTCTGGAACATCGACGACGTCCACCCAGTGCAGCTGCACGTTCTGGCGGTCTGTGAGGTCTGCCGTGTCGCGGGCGAAGTCCTTCGAGATCTGGCCGATGACGCGCAGCTGCTCGGTGGTCAGCGCCCCGCCGTCGATGCGCACGCGAAGCATGAAGTAGCGGTCCTCGAGCTCTTCAGGGCTCAGCGTGGCGGTCTTGCCGCCGGGAATGCCCTGGGCACGCTGGGTGTACAGGCCCCACCAGCGAAAACGCCCGTGCAGGTCATCCGGGTCGATGGAGTCGAAGCCCTGCACGGAGTAGATCTCTTCGATCCGCTGGCGCACGTTCAGGCCGTTGTCGGCGGCCTTCATTTCCTCGTTGGCGTTCAGCGGCGTAGTGCCATCGACCTTCCATTGGCCGTTGGGCTTGGCCGCTCTTTTGGGGCGAACTGGTGTGGTTGTCTGCGTCATGCCCATCAGCCTAGGAACTGCCCCCAGGGGGTCAGCAACCTGCTGATGTCACATGGCTACGCGTTGACTAACGGGTTAGGAGTTCGTCATCTGGAGACATGAAAAGCCCTTCTTGAAGGGCCTTTTGCAGTCGCACAAGGAAACATTGAGTGATCATGACGTCAGGCAGCAGTGGGCTTGTCACCACGTCGGCGCCTGTGCTAGCCAGCTTCTGCTGGAAGTATCCGTCGGCGAGCAACGCGCTGAGCACCAGCACCGGACGACCGGCCGCGCCGCCCACGAGCTCAACGATCCGCGGTTGCGCGCCCGCGCAATATCCCACCAGCACTTCGCGCTCCAGCAGGCCCGCGACCTGCTCGGCCAGGTTCTCGACCTGGTTTTGGCCGACTTCCAATCGTGTGCCCGCGGCGGCCACGATGACCAGCGTGTCTTTCTCCAGGTGCCCGGCGGCACGCTGCGCCAGAACTTGGGCCAGTTCTGGCAGCGGGCCCAATGGCGGTGCGGCTAAGGTGCCCGGACGTGAAGCGACAGCCTGCGCAATATCGTCGGTCGTATGCACCCCGTCTGAGACCAGCAATGGCAGGACCACTGCCGGCTCGCCTTCGGGCAGTGCCGCGATGACCGATTCGAGCCGGGGTTCCTGGACATCCACATAGGCTTCGTGCCAGAGAAGCTGCCCCGGGAATTGCTGTGCGCTCATGCGTTCAAGATCGCCACGCAGGTCGTGGATCAGCTGCTGCCCGTGGGGGTTGTCCGTGCCATGGGATGTGGCCACGATATGGATCGTCTGCTGGGTCTTTTGGCTCATGATTTGGTCCTCATGGATGAAGTTGGGCGCCTATTTGGCATTGCGGATTAGCTTGTGGTTTGCGGCTTGCGCCTGCGGGCGGATGACAATCTCATCGAGATTCACATGGGCCGGGGCGCTCACCGCATAGCGGATCACCTCGGCAACGTCTTCGGCGGACAGCGGATGATCCACGCCAGCATAGACGTTATCGGCAGCGCTCTGGCTGCCCAACCGGCGCAGGGAGAACTCTTCTGTCTGCACGAGGCCAGGCAGGATCTCGATAACGCGCAAGCCGTTCTCGACTTCTTCCAGGCGCAGAGCCTGGGTCATGGCCCGTTCTGCAGCTTTCGCTGCGTTGTAGCCGCTGCCGCCTTCGTAGCTGGCCAGTGCCGCCGTGGACGTGACGTTCAGGACGGTGCCGCGCGCCTCGCGCAGCTGCGGCAGCAGGGCACGGGTCAGGCGCATGGTTCCCATTACATTGGCTTGCCACATGAATTCCCAGTTCTCGTCAATCGCATCCGCCCAGGTCTCCGTTCCCCGGGCACCGCCAGCGCAGTTGACCAGCGTGTCGACGCCGCCCTGGGCGAGCACGGTTTCCGCCAACGAGTCGACATCAGCCTGCACGCTGACATCTGCTGGAACGGCGATCGCGCCGCATTCGGCAGCGAGGCTTTCCAAACGTTCTGCACGGCGGGCCACCGCGAAGACGGTCCACCCTTGAGCGCGCAGAGCGCGTACGGTTGCCTGCCCGATTCCGCTGGAAGCTCCGGTCACGACGGCCGAACGGGATGAAGTGCTATTAGTGGTAGTCATGCAACAACTGTAGAACTAGATGATTACCAGTTGGTAAGGCATGAATTTCTCTTACGTTTCATCTGGCATGGGTTTTGCCGCGCTCAGTGGAAGGAATCCAGCGCGGCACCGCCCGCTGGTACTGCCAATACGCCTGTCCGTATTTCTGCGCCAGGGCATCTTCTTCAGCGGGTATCTGGAACTGGTCGAGCCAGCAGGCGAGCGCGACGCTGGGAACAAGCCCCAGTAGCGAGCCCCGCCACATGGCATAACTAGTGGATACGGCAACCATTCCCAGGTACATCGGATTGCGGGTGCGGGCAAAGAGTCCCGTCGTGACCAAAGCGGTGCTGTTCTCCGGACGCCGCGGGTTCGCGGTGGTCTTGGCGGCATGGAAAGAGAGTCCTGCGCCTAGGGCAAGGCCAGCACCGCCAATGGCCAAGAGCCCGGCCATGAGTTTTAACCAGGTTGATGAACGCACCTCGGGAACCAGCAGCCGTTGTGCAGCCATCGCGGCTGCTGCAATGGCCGGTGGCGGCATTCGAGGTGCTCTTCGTCGCTCCATGCACAAGATGGTACTCGCCACGGGCGCCGCGTGGTGCAAGCCATGGGCAACAATGTCTTGGCACCGGGCAAAACATGAAAGAATAGAGGCATGGCAGAAGAAAACTTGGGCACAGACACGCCCGCAACGGTTTCCGTTCCTGACAAGCCAGCATTGGAAGGCTTGGAGGAACGTCTTTCGTCCCGGTGGCGCACCGAGGGCACCTATCACTTCAATGAGGATACGACTCGCGAAGCCGTGTACTCCATCGACACTCCCCCGCCAACTGCTTCGGGTTCGCTGCACGTAGGACACATGTTCTCCTACACGCAGACCGACGTACTGGCCCGCTACCAGCGCATGAACGGCAAGAACGTTTTCTACCCACTGGGTTGGGATGATAACGGGCTGCCGACCGAGCGCCGCGTGCAGAACTACTTCGGTGTCCGTTGCGACCCGACCAAGCCTTACATCGAGGGCTACCGTCCACCAGAAAAGCCGGCGAAGAACCAGCGCGACTGGGACGTCATCAGCCGCAAGAACTTCATCGAGATCTGCGAAGAGCTCGCGGTCGAGGACGAGAAGGTCTTCGAGCAGCTGTTCACCACCCTGGGCCTTTCGGTTGACTGGCGCATGACCTACCGCACCATCGACGACAACTCGCGTGCGGCCTCGCAGCGTGCGTTCCTGGAGAATCTGGCCAAGGGCGACGCCTACATGGCCGAGGCCCCAACCCTGTGGGACGTGACCTTCCGTACCGCCGTGGCCCAGGCCGAACTCGAAGACCGTGAAATGCCGGGCGCCTACTACCGCTACGCATTCTCTGCGGACAACGGCGAGCAGGTCTTCATCGAGACGACCCGCCCGGAACTGCTGGCAGCATGCGCCGCCCTGGTGGCGCACCCGGATGACGAACGCTACCAGCACCTGTTCGGCAAGACCGTGACCTCGCCGCTCTTCGGCGTTCCAGTCACCGTGCACCCGCACCCGTTGGCCCAGGCCGACAAGGGTTCGGGCATTGCCATGGTCTGCACCTTCGGCGACCTGACCGACGTGACCTGGTGGCGCGAACTGCAGCTGCCAACCCGTCCGATCATCGGACGCGACGGACGCGTCCTGGCCGAGACCCCGGAGTGGATCACCACCGAGGCCGGCAAGGAAGCCTACGCCCAGATTTCGGCAAAGACCGTGTTCTCCGCCAAGGAAACCGTCGTTGAGATGCTTTCCGAAGCCGGGCTGCTCGATGGCGAGCCGAAGAAGATCTCCCGTCCGGTGAACTTCTTCGAAAAGGGCGACAAGCCGCTGGAGATCGTGACCTCGCGCCAGTGGTACATCCGCAACGGCGGCCGCGACGAAGAGCGCCGCAACCAGATGATCGCCCGCGGCCAGGAAATTGATTTCCACCCGTCGTTCATGCGTTCGCGCTACGAGAATTGGGTGTCGGGCCTGAACGGGGACTGGCTGGTATCCCGCCAGCGGTTCTTCGGCGTACCGGTACCGGTGTGGTACCAAGTCGATGAGCACGGCGAACCGAACTACGATGCACCGCTGCTGCCGACCATCGACCAGCTTCCGGTTGATCCGGCGGCCGACGCGCCTACCGGCTACACCGAGGACCAGCGTGGGGCGGCCAACGGCTTCATTGGCGATGCCGACGTGCTGGACACCTGGGCAACCAGCTCGCTGACCCCGCAGATCGTGGGCCGTTGGGGCCGCGACGACGAGTTCTTCGCGAAGGTCTACCCGTTCGACCTGCGCCCCCAGGGCCACGACATCATCCGCACCTGGTTGTTCTCCACCGCGGTGCGTGCAGATTCCCTGCATGGCAACGCTCCGTGGAAGCACGCCGCCATTTCGGGCTGGATCCTGGACCCGGACCGCAAGAAGATGTCCAAGTCAAAGGGCAACGTGGTGGTTCCGAACGAAGTCCTGGACAAGTTCGGTGCGGACGCCGTCCGCTACTGGGCCGCTAGTGCCAAGCTCGGTGCCGACACCGCCTATGAAGTGAACCAGATGAAGATCGGCCGCCGCCTGGCCATCAAGATCCTGAACGCTTCGAAGTTCGTGCTGAACTTGGGTGCCACCGAGGCCAATGTGCTGACCGATGATGCTTCGGTAGTCACCAACGGCCTTGACCGCTCGCTGCTCGCCCGCCTGTCGACCGTTATCGAAGATGCCAAGCGCGCTTTCGACAACTACGACTATGCTCGAGCTCTGGATATCACCGAGTCGTTCTTCTGGTCGTTCACCGACGACTTCGTGGAACTGGTCAAGGACCGCGCATACGGTGGCCATGGAGAAGCCGAGCAGGCTTCTGTTCTGGCTGCCTTGGCCACCACCTTGGATTCGGTGCTGCGTTTGTTCGCTCCGTTCCTCCCCTTCGCCACCGAAGAAGTGTGGGGCTGGTGGCGCAACGGGTCGGTGCACCTGACCCAGTGGCCAAGCACCGAGCACCTGTCGGCAGCAGTCGAGGGCGCCGACCCTGCAGTACTGCCGCTGGTTGGCGTAGCCCTTTCGGGAATCCGCAAGGCCAAGTCCGATGCAAAGGTCAAGCAGCGCACCGAGGTGCTCTCGGGCGAGATCCACGCGCCTGCAGCCCAGGTTGCCCAGCTCAAGGCAGGCTTCGAGGACTTGAAGTCCGCAGCCAATGCCCGCGAGTTGTCCTTGGTTGAAGCCGAAGGCGAACTGACTGTCGCCAACGTCGAATTGGCTCCGGCCGAAGAGGCATAAGCGCCAATAAACAGGACCGGTTGCCATCCCCTCAACGGGATGGCAACCGGTTTTTCCGTTTCTATTCCTCTTTCTCCCCCGGATCTGGACGATCCTTCTGCAGTGGAGATTCAAGGGTTTTTTCTATGGGACGAGCTGCGCGTCGACGTTGGTCGGTGAAGTATTTCAGCTGGTCTTCGGCGCTGTTCTCAAGACGATGCCTCTGGAGCGGAGTCTTGGACCGGTCAGCTGGCGAATCTCCATTGGCCATCATCTTTCCCTTCTGCTCCATGCCAACGGCTGGATCCCCATCAATGTCCAGCCGCCGGCGAGTGAGCGTTTAGTTCTGCGCGTTCTGGTAAGCCTGCTGGATCACCGAACCCCAGTATGGCCCGAACATGGTGTCGCGCACGGAGCTGTATCCGAAGCTGTTCACCGAGTTCTGGTAGCCGTCCGAACCGCTGCCCAGGAACCATGGTCCGCCCGAGGAGCCGCCGGTCATGTTGCATGGAATGCCCTGGGACTGCGACTGGCCAAAGGGATCGTCGCTCGCGTAGCCGGTGCATGACTGCAGGGTCTCGCCGTTGAATGGCGAGGCAGCTGGGTAGCCGTACGCGGTGTACTGCTCGCCGCGTGCCTGGTTGAATGCAACGCCGGATGCGCCGACGGCATCTGTCAGGGTCGAACCACCGCTCGTGCTGACGACTGCGAAGCCGGTGTCATAGGAGATGTCACCGCCGTTGGACCATTCGGTTGGCGCCACCAGCTCGGTCGCTGCGAAGGAGCCGTACGGTGCGTTGCCATTCTCATAGGCCGGGACGAATACCCAACGGGTGGCGAATGCGCCCGGTCCTTCGTTCAGGCAGTGCCCTGCAGTGGAGACGGTCGACTCATTGGCGGAGACCACAGCATTGCCGGAGCAGACATAGTCTGATCCACCAAGGGTGAAGAAGACCTTGCCGATGTGCGAGACCGGAGTTTCCTGGGTCGCGCGGGTCTTGCCACCCTTCTTCTGCGTCTGCTTGCCCGCGGCAACGTCAGCTCCATGGCCAGCCACCTTGGCAGGCTTGCCGATTTCGACCTTGGCGGCCGAGCCCGACTTTCCAGCAACGAGTGAATCTGCGTTCTTTGCGGCCTTCATCCGGTCTGCGGTCCAGTAGTCCACCGCAGCTTCAGCCTTCTGCTGAGAGATCGTGATCGACTCGATCTCTCCGCCCGTTGTCGTCGGCGTTGCCGAGGCCATTGGGGCCGCGCTAAGCATCAGTGCGCTCGCAAGGACTGCGGCGCCTGCCAGCTTGCGGCGCCCTCTGCCCTTGGATGAATCCGTAATTAGAGAACGAATTTGCACGATTTAACTCCTTGTCCAGTGGCTTCTTTGCCACTATCGATGGGGGTGCGGTTGCACTCGTGGGAAATAGTCAAACACACACTTCAAGCATTTTCTACAGGAATCTTTCCCTCCGTCGACCGTGTCGTGATTCGCCTGCGGCGCTCAATTTGTGAAGCGAAGTTAGCCTGGAACAGATACTTTAATTCGTCCGCGCACGTTGCCCGCTCCCGCGCTGATAGCCCAGCCAGATCAGCCGGTTTCGGCTCGACCCCAAAATTACTTGTGAATCAAATCACTATTGGATCTCCAGGATTCATCTTTCAACGGCAGGCCAGCAACCGCGAATATATGAAACGGAAACTTCGGTAACAGGTACTTTTCGGCAGTACGACGGCTGGGCAGAAGGAAAAAAATATGAGTTAATTAGATGTCGAAAATGGACTTATTCACGCGTCTGAGCACAACACGGAACCAACGCCTGGATCACCAGTGGCCTCCCTGCGACACCGCGTTCTGCGTTCGCAGGTCCCTGCAGGGGCATCTCGGGCTCACCACCAAGACGATGGGCGCATGGCCTAAGTCATCGGCCGTCCGCTACTTTTGGCGAGATCATCCCAAGCAATCCGTCGAACCTCGCGCGCCGATTACCTGAAGCATCCGTTAGCGAGCGCCGGCCAATGAGAATGGCTGCCGGGAATCATTTTCGCCGGCAATGTGTGAGCCAGTTTCCGCGCTCCACGAAGATCCGGTGAAATGATCGACGCAACCCCTCAGGACAGTGTGGCCAATTCTCCGCCGCACAAGGAGCACATCGGATGGATAACTGCATCAATCGAAGCGCGGAAGGTCGGTAGATCCACGCTGACGCTGCCGCTGAGTTCCCTGCTAAGCACAAAGGACGTTGTCTCTCCATGAGACAACGTCCTTCGGGAAATGAATTTTCGTTTAATCGAAAATTGGGCTTTCGGTGCGGGTACGCTTCATTTCAAAGAAGTATGGGAACGATGCGAGTTGCGCTGCCGCATCAAACATCTTGCCTGCATCTTCTCCGGTTGGAATGCGAGTGATAACCGGCCCGAAGAAGGCAACGCCGTCAACGGCGAGGATTGGTGTTCCGACATCCTGACCCACTTTGCCAATTCCAACCTCGTGGCTGGCACGCAAGGCCTCGTCATTGGCGTCGGTATCCGCCGCCTCAGCGAGGTCTGCTGGGAGTCCGACCTTCGCCAGGGCCTTGGAAATCACTTCCCCACGATCTTCGATCTTTTCGTAATGGAACAACTCGCCCATTGCCGTGTACAGGCTGTCTTTAACGTCATCGCCGTGCTCCTGGGCGGCACGGGTGATCACACGTACCGGTCCCCATGAGTTGTCCATCATCGCACGGTAGTCAGCGGGAAGATCCCGTCCTTCGTTAAGCATCGAAAGGCTCATGACATGCCAGGTCACATCGATGCTGCGAACCTTTTCTACCTCCTTGATCCAGCGGCTCGTCGCCCATGCGAATGGGCAGATTGGATCGAACCAGAAATCAACTTGCTGACGTTCAGCCATGAACTACCAACTTTCTTCCGAAAAAAATTTTATGGACGTGGTCTATGCAGACTTCTTGTCGCGCTTGGCGACCATCGCGTGCGACAGCAGCGTGGGCTCTTCGCGATCGATTACGGTGGCGCGAGTGATTACCACTTCAGCTACATCGTCGCGGCTTGGCAAATCGAACATCACACCGCCAAGGGTTTCTTCAAGAATCGAACGCAGGCCACGTGCGCCCGTCTCACGTGCAATAGCCAGTTCCGCGATGGCGTCGAGGGCCGACCGGTCGAAACTCAATGCTACGCCGTCCATCTGGAACATCTTCTGGTACTGCTTGAGCAGTGCATTCTTCGGCTCGGTCAGCACTCGAACCAACGCATCCTTGTCCAGGTGCTCCACCGTAGTGATCACCGGGAGGCGTCCAATGAATTCTGGAATCAGTCCGAACTTGAGCAGGTCCTCAGGCCGAACATCCGAATAGGAAGCAGTTTCGGACTTCAGCGCGGTCAGCGGGGCCCCAAAGCCAATGCCTTTCTGTCCTGCGCGAGAAGAAATGATCTCTTCCAAGCCTGCAAAGGCGCCGGCAACAATGAAAAGAATGTTGGTGGTATCGAGCTGAATGAAATCCTGATGCGGGTGCTTGCGGCCACCCTGAGGTGGCACGGCTGCAACTGTACCTTCAAGAATCTTCAGCAGTGCCTGCTGGACACCTTCGCCTGAAACATCGCGCGTGATCGAGGGGTTCTCGCTCTTGCGGGAAATCTTGTCGATCTCGTCAATGTAGATGATGCCGGTTTCAGCCTTCTTGACGTCATAATCGGCGGCCTGGAGGAGCTTGAGGAGAATGTTCTCCACGTCTTCTCCCACGTAGCCAGCTTCGGTAAGGCTCGTTGCGTCGGCGACTGCGAATGGAACATTCAGCTTCTTCGCCAACGACTGAGCCAGATAGGTTTTGCCGCATCCAGTAGGACCGATAAGCATGATGTTGGACTTCGAGACTTCCACATCATCCAGTGGGTCTTCGTTAGTCAGCGCAGCAACGGGACCGTGGTCCTGGTTGCCGTGGATGCGTTTGTAATGGTTGTAGACAGCGACCGAGAGCGCCCGCTTGGCGTTCTCTTGGCCGATGACGTATTCCTGCAGCGAATCAAAGATCTCGCGTGGCTTGGCCAGGGAGAACTCTTCATGCACCTGCTCTTCGGCAAACTCTTCGGCGATGATTTCGTTGCAGAGTTCGATGCATTCAGTACAAATGTAGACACCATGGCCTGCTATTAGCTTCTTAACCTGCTTCTGGCTCTTCCCGCAGAAAGAGCATTTCAACAGATCCGAGCCTTCACCCATGCGTCCCATCGCACCATTCTCCCGTTTACTTGAGTAGCTGTGGACTTACTCAATTCTAGGCTAGTTGTCCCCCAAATTAGATGAATATGGCGGTTTACCTGTGTTGCGCCCTATCTGCCTTTGGACAGACCGGCAACTAGGTAAACCGCCATTCATCCTGGATTATTCCACGTATTCGCTAGCTTCCCAGCTGGGCGCGGTTCAGCTTGCGAGGAGTCAATACCTCATCGACGATGCCGTAGGCCTTCGCTTCGCTCGCCGTCATGAACAGGTCGCGCTCCACGTCGTCGCGGACCTTCTCAACTTTCTGGCCGGAGTGGGACGCAATGGTCTCTTCCAGCCAGCTGCGCATGCGCATGACTTCCTCGGCCTGGATCTGCAGGTCGGTCGCGGTACCGCGTTCGCCGCCACCCATTGCTGGCTGGTGGATCAGCACGCGGGCGTTAGGCAGTGCTAAACGCTTGCCCGGGGTGCCAGCTGCGAGCAGTACTGCTGCTGCTGATGCCGCCTGGCCGAGGCAGACGGTCTGGACCTCTGGGCGGATGAACTGAATCGTGTCGTAGATTGCAGTCATCGCGGTGAAGGAACCACCTGGCGAGTTGATGTAAAGGGTGACGTCGCGCTCTGGGTCCATGGATTCCAGGACCAGCAGCTGGGCCATGACGTCGTCAGCCGATGCGTCATCGACCTGGGCGCCGAGGAAAATGATGCGATCCTCGAACAGCTTTGCGTAAGGGTCCTGGCGCTTGAAACCGTATGGGGTGCGCTCTTCGAACTGTGGCAGGATGTAGCGGGCCGACGGCATCTGGCCGCTAACGGCTTCCGGATTGAAGTTCATGGTTTTCTCCTTGGACAAATCTTTGGGTATCAAGCGGTGCGGTACGACTACTTGTCGTCGTCGCCTACAACACCGGTGACCGAGCCTGCGTGGGTTGCGATCTGATCGAAGAAGCCGTACTTCAGGCCTTCTTCTGCGGTGAACCACTTATCACGCTGGTTGTCGATGAGGATCTGCTCCACGGTCTGACCGGTCTGTTCTGCAGTCAGCTCGCTCATGACCTTCTTCATGTGCATGATCAGTTCAGCCTGGATCTTGATGTCCGAGGCGGTACCGCCGATGCCGCCCGATGGCTGGTGCATCAGAATGCGTGCGTTCGGAGTGGCGAAACGCTTGCCTGGGGTGCCCGAGGACAGCAGGAACTGGCCCATCGATGCTGCCAGGCCGGTAGCTACGGTCACCACGTCATTCGGGATGAAGTTCATGGTGTCGTAGATGGCCATGCCAGCGGTGATCGAGCCGCCTGGCGAGTTGATGTACAGGTAGATGTCCTTCTCAGGATCCTCTGCCGAGAGCAGCAGCAACTGCGAGCAAATGGCATTCGCATTGTCGTCGCGGACGTCGGAGCCCAGCCAGATGATGCGCTCCTTGAGCAGGCGGTTGTAGATGTAGTCATCACGGCCGGCCGGCTCTGCGGCTGCCATAGTGGGAGTGCGCGAATCATTTGACATGTTCTCTACCTCTTCCAAACGTGTAGATCAGTTTCTGGAATCTCTGTTTCTAATCCCATAGCTGCAACTGGTTACTTTGAGATTACTTACTTCAAGGCGATCTTGGGCCGTTTCATGCCCCTGTTTCGCTCACGGCGCATGATGCACGCCTGAAGCGAACAAAAATGGCCATCGGCGGCTTGCGTTGAACAAGCGGCCGACGGCCATCAGAGTTTAGTGAAGACTACTTGGCTTCTTCGGTTTCAACCTCAGCTGCCTCTTCTTCACCGGCTGGCTTGACGAAGGAGGTCAGGTCAACTGCGGCACCGTTGGAATCAGTGACCGTAGCGAACTCGAGAACCTTTGCCAGTGCCTTGCGGCGGCGAACTTCGCCCATGAGCATCGGAACCTGGCCTGCGCCGTCCAGCATCTGTGCGAACTGGTTTGGCTCCATGCCGTATTGGCCTGCGGTCTGGACGATGTAGTCGATCAGCTCGGACTGCTCGACGCCAACTTCTTCAGCATCTGCAACTGCGTCCAGGATGATTTCGTTCTTGAAGGCACGCTCGGTGTTCTCGCGAACCTCTGCACGGTGCTCCTCGGTGTCGTGGCCCTCTTCGGAGTTCGGAGCGTTGAAGTGCTGCTCGATCTGCTCGTCGATAACCGAAGCAGGAACAGGGACCTCAACCAGCTCAACCAGCTTGTCCAGAACCAGCTCACGAGCCTCTACGCCCTGCTCGACGACCTTGCCCTCTGCGGCGTCCTTTGCCAGGTTCTCGCGCAGTTCGGCGATGGTGTCGAATTCCGAAGCCAGCTGAGCGAAGTCGTCGTTAGCTTCTGGCAGTTCACGCTGCTTCACAGCGTTGACTACGACCTTGACGGTTGCGGACTTGCCAGCGTGCTCGCCGCCAGCCAGGGTGGTTTCGAAGGTTGCGTCTTCGCCAGCGGACAGGCCGGTAACGGCTTCGTCCATGCCCTCAAGCATGTTGCCGGAACCGATCTGGTAGGACAGGCCCTGTGCGGAGTCGACTTCTTCGCCTTCAACGGAAGCAGTCAGGTCGATGGTTACGAAGGAGTCTGCAGCTGCTGGAGCTTCAACTTCCTTCAGGGTGCCGAAACGGCCGCGCAGGTCGTCGAGAGCCTTCTCGATGTCCTCGTCAGCAACTTCCTTGGCTTCAACAGAAACCTCGATGCCCTTGTAGTCCGGAAGTTCAACCTTCGGACGTACGTCTACCTCAAGGGTGAAGACCAGCTGGCCTTCGCCTTCCTTTTCGAGGGATGGCAGTTCGGTGATGTCTACCTCTGGGCGGGACAATGGGGTGAGTTCGTTCTCAACCATTGCCTTCTGGTAGTACTCGTTCAGACCTTCGTTAACAGCGGTCTCGATGACGTGGCCACGGCCGACGCGCTGGTCGATCAGCTTTGCAGGAACTTTACCCTTGCGGAAGCCGGGGATCTGGATCTGCTGAGCGATGGTCTTGTACGCCTCATCGACGCGGGGCTTCAGTTCCTCATAAGGAACTTCAACGGTCAGCTTAACCCGGGTCGGGTTGACGTTTTCGACGGCGCTCTTCACAGCGTTGTACTCCTGAGTTGTCTAATATTAGGTCTAATCTGCAAAAACCCCGCAACATGGTGGCGTTGCGGGGTTGTTCGACAGAGTCGGGGTGACAGGATTCGAACCTGCGACCTCACGCTCCCAAAGCGCGCGCTCTAGCCAAGCTGAGCTACACCCCGATTAGCAGTGAACAGTCTAACCCGAGTCATCCTGTATCCACTAATCGTTTGTGATGCTTACTAGTTACCTTTTGCGGTTCTTAGTGATCACAAGATCTAAATTATATTTAGCTCTCAATTTTCACGGGCTCCATCCGAAGATATCCACTCGCAAAGTCGGGGTGACAGGATTCGAACCTGCGACCTCACGCTCCCAAAGCGCGCGCTCTAGCCAAGCTGAGCTACACCCCGATTAGCCAGGAAGCTGCATCCTAGGATGACTGCTTCCAACTAACCGTGTTGCTTGAATAGTGAAGATTTCTCAATCGCCATTACTCACGAGACTTGATTTCTCAAATCTCAATTCCATGACCAGACTCCTCCAGTCATAAAGTCGGGGTGACAGGATTCGAACCTGCGACCTCACGCTCCCAAAGCGCGCGCTCTAGCCAAGCTGAGCTACACCCCGATTAGCCAGGAAGCTGCATCCTAGGATGACTGCTTCCAACTAACCGTGTTGCTTGAATAGTGAAGATTTCTCAATCGCCATTACTCACGAGACTTGATTTCTCAAATCTCAATTCCATGACCAGACTCCTCCAGTCATAAAGTCGGGGTGACAGGATTCGAACCTGCGACCTCACGCTCCCAAAGCGCGCGCTCTAGCCAAGCTGAGCTACACCCCGGTGAAGTTCAGAAGAAAGCTTGTTTCATCTGGACAAACCGCTTTGTAATCGGCTCGGGAATTTTTTGTTTCCCGTGCTGATCACAAGAAACTAAGTTACACGGGTTCGAACCAAAAGCAAAATCGAGGATTTTGCAAGTAGCACAATGACATCCGCGTAATTCCGCGGTTTTCCCCATTTCACCTGCCGGATTCGTTCCAGAAATCGCATATTCGTGAGTTGAATTACAAGTGTATTCTCAACCTCCGGAATCCTCGTTCCCGGGTCAACGGACACCGAGATCCCTCAAGGGAACCCACTGCCAGAGCCATAGGCATAGCCAAATCGATATTCCAGAGATTTGTGCACGTACGCTGCGCCTTCAAAAAAGCCGGCAGTAACCATGGGCAACTGCCGTGCACCGAGGCACGTTGGTGATTCCCGGTTCGCAATCTGGCAAACCGGCAAAATGCTCAAGCAATCGAAAGCGTATTTTAAGCAGTCGATGGATAACCTCGCCAGAAAAACCGCGAAGCAACATCCAGGGCCGATCATTTGGAGACGTCGATCGGATAAGGGCAGTCCGTTTAAAACAACCGGCACCTCAGAATAAAAAGTTTGGAAGAACCGATTTTCTGCCGGGTGTGCGAAAAGGTCCCGCACAGCGGAACCTTTTCAAACGGAGGGGATGACGGGAATCGAACCCGCGTCATTAGTTTGGAAGACTAAGGCTTTACCATTAAGCTACATCCCCATTTCGAAGCACCTGCGCTTCGAACAAGATTCAGTCTAGACCATAAAACTCTTGCTTTGCAAATCGAGGATTCCACGTCTCACTTGGGTCCTCTCCCCTAGCACCCGTACGAAGGACTGGCCGGCAAAACACGCCGATAAGTCGGAACGAAAAGAATTCCATCCGTCTCATCGTGGCACTTACCGACTAAGTCGAGTGTCGTTGACGAGGCCTCTTCTGACAGCGTGGGCACCAATACAACTTCCGAGCCGCGACTTCAGCCAGGGAAATCCGGGCCGAGCATTTACGGCACTGCATGCCTTGCCGTTGGTAAACGTAATACGCGTTGTCCGGCCAAATCACGCCCTGAGGGTCCCGGTCCTCGGGCAAGGTAGTAATGATCTTGCCATCGCGAACACCGTCTTCCATGACGGAGACGATGTCCCACCAAAGTTTCTTGGTTTTCTGAGCACTTAGCTCATTCGCTGGCAGCGCCGGAGAAATACGATTCCGGAATAACGCTTCGGCACGGTAAATGTTCCCAACGCCGGAGATGACAGACTGATTCATTAGCGCGACGCCGATGGGAGTCTTCGTCTTCAACAGATTGGCACGAAATTCTTTGCGCCCTGCTTCAAGCAATGTTTCGGAGTCCGCGATGTCCGCGTGGCCCTTGGCAGCTCTAAACCGAACCGCAGAACCAATCAATGGATCCGGCCCCAGCTTATTCAGGTGTGCTTGAACCCGGTCATGATCCAACACCTCGCACGCCGTCGGCCCACGCAAATCCGCCCAACCATGCTCGGAAACGACTCGTACCCGTACTGCGCCAACCGGCGCAGGCGGCCCGTTGTACGATTCAGCGTCGGAAGTGGTGCCTGTTTCGCTTTCGCCAATCTTCCGTGGCGCACCGATCGACGAGGCACCAGTAAAGTGCTGATCGCCGCCGAAGCTGAAAGCACCATAGAGTCCTAAATGCACGCGAAGATACAAATCGTTGGAAAAACGGCAGAACAGTTGCTTGCCTTTGGCAAAGGCGTGCTCTAGCTGGTGGCCATCGATTCGTTCCGCATCAGAACTGAAACGGCCTTGCGGGGACGAGACGAGAACCGTTTGCCCGCCAAAGACATCGTCGAATTGGCGGGCAAGGCGGTGAAGGGAATGTCCTTCCGGCACGACTACTCGATGACCTCGCCGGTAGTCTCGTATGCTGCGATCTTGCTGATGCGGCGTACATGGCGTTCAGCTTCGCTGAATGGCTCCGCAAGGAAGGCCTCGATAAGTTCTGCTGCTTCTTCCACCGAGTGCTGGCGCCCGCCTACAGCGATGACATTTGCATTGTTGTGTTCACGGGCGAGCTTGGCGGTGTCCAAGTTCCATGCCAGTGCAGCACGGATACCCTCGACCTTGTTAGCCGCAATCTGTTCGCCATTTCCCGATCCACCCAAAACGATGCCCAGCGCGTCCACGCCGGCACGCTGATCTTCGACGACCGCTAAGGCAGCGTTGATGCAGAACGCCGGGTAGTCATCCTCTGGGTCGTAAGACTTCGGCCCATGGTTGACCATTTCGTAGCCCTTGGCCGTCAGGTGCTTCACCAGGTAGTCGCTGAGCTCGAGTCCTGCATGGTCAGTGGCGATATGCACGCGCATAATCTATTGCCTCATTTACTTGGGAGGGGTCTTTTACTGTCCTATCTAGGATAGCGACCGCAGCACACACTCTCGCTACTTCGCAGCCTCACACCTTGGAGTATTAACCCAATAAGTCTTGCGCTCGTCCCAAAGCACGCAATTTACGGGAGTTATTGGAAAATTGAGTAAATTGTTCGGCCCAATGACTTGCGCAATGCCCCGTCGCAGGTGACACAATGGACAGATATTCAATATTCGTTTCACAACTTCCGCTGATGGATAACCATCACCAAGAATTGGAGAACCCATGCCAGGAATGAACCTCACTCGCGCGGAGGCCAGCGAACGCGCGAATCTGCTCAACGTTGACAGCTACGAGGTAAGCCTGGATCTCACTCAGGGTGAGCGCGTCTTTTCTTCAAAAACTATTGTTCGCTTCACCGCCACTGCCGGCGCGTCGACCTTCATTGATGCAGTCACCGATTCGGTACGCTCGATCAATCTCAACGGAGTAGAGCTGGACCCTGCCGAGCATTCCGATGGCATCCGCATTCAATTGCCGAACCTCGCTGCAGAAAACCTGCTGGTGATTGACGCAGACGCGCTGTACATGAACACCGGCGAGGGTCTGCATCGATTCGTTGACCCAGTGGACCAGGAGGTATACCTGTATACCCAGTTCGAGGTTGCGGACTGCCGGCGCATGTTTGCTGTCTTCGAACAACCCGATTTGAAAGCCACTTTCCAGTTCTCGGTAACCGCACCAAAATACTGGAACGTAGTCTCCAACGCACCTACTCCCGAGCCAATCGAAAACGGCGATTCCGCTACCTGGGACTTTGCGCCGACCCAGCGCATCTCCTGCTACATCACCGCCCTGATTGCTGGCCCCTACCAAGTGGCCCGCGATTCCTTGGTTTCCTCCAGCGGACGCACCATTGAGCTCGGCGTCTTCGCCCGCGCATCAATGATGCAATACCTGGACGTAGAGAACATCGTGACCATCACCCGACAGGGCTTCGAGTTCTATGAGAAGAACTTCGGCACTCCGTACCCGTTTGAGAAGTACGACCAGCTTTTCGTGCCGGAGTTCAACGCCGGAGCCATGGAGAACGCGGGAGCGGTGACCTTCCTCGAAGAATACGTCTTCCGGTCCCGGCCCACCGGCGCCATGGTGGAACGCCGCGCAATCACCATCCTGCACGAACTGGCCCACATGTGGTTCGGGGACCTGGTCACCATGAAGTGGTGGAACGATCTGTGGCTGAACGAATCATTCGCCGAGTTCATGTCCACGCTGGCCGCAGCGCAGAACACCGAGTTCACCAGTGCCTGGACCACCTTCAACACCTTGGAGAAGAACTGGGCCTACCGCCAGGACCAGCTGCCATCCACCCACCCAATCGTCGCCCCGATCAATGATCTGGAAGACGTCGAGGTCAATTTCGACGGCATCACCTACGCCAAGGGCGCTAGCGTTCTGCGACAGCTGGTAGCTTTCGTGGGCCAGGAAGAATTCATGTCAGGCGTGCGCGAGTACTTCTCCAAGCACGCCTGGTCAAACACCGAGCTGCCAGATCTGCTCAGGGAATTGGAAGCAGCCAGCGGCCGCGATCTGAGCGGTTGGGGCGCTCAATGGCTGGAAACTGCTGGAGTGAACACGCTCAAGGCGGAGATGGCTATCGATGAAGACGGTGCCATCACTTCCTTCGCCATCCGCCAGTCCGCAGTGGCGGAGTATCCGACCCTGCGCCAGCATCGTCTAGCCGTAGGCTTCTACTCGCTGGACGAGGCTGGCGTGCTGCAGCGAGTGCACCGCAAGGAACTTGATATCGATGGCGAACTCACCGAAGTTCCAGCGCTTGTAGGCCGGCAACGTCCAGATTTGGTCCTGCTCAACGACGATGACCTGACGTATGCCAAGATTCGCTTGGATGAAGTTTCCTTGGCTACTGCCACCGAGCATCTGAAGGACTTCGAAGAGTCGCTGCCCCGGACCTTGGTCTGGTCTGCGGCCTGGGATTCTGTGCGCGATGCCGAAGCGCCTGCGAGCACCTACGTCCAATTGCTGCTGAACAACATTGGCCACGAAGTAGATTCCACCGTGATCATGGTGCTGCTGCGCCAGCTGAACACATCACTGGACCTCTACGTCGCGCCCGAACACAGCGAAGAGCTTTCGGTTCAGGCTGCAGACCGTCTGTGGCAACTTGCCTCCGAGGCTGAATCCGGTTCGGACGCACAGCTGCAGTTCGTAAAGGCCTTTGCTCACCGCTCGCGCACCACCGCGCAGCTGGACCAGGTCAAAAGCCTGTTCGACGGCTCGGCAAGCTTGGCAGGCCTCGTAGTGGACACCGATTTGCGTTGGTCCTTGGCCATTGCGCTGAGTGCTGGCGGCTACATGAGCGATGCCGATCTCGACGCCGTTCTGGCCAACGACGATACCGCCAAGGGCAAGGCGTCGTGGTACACAGCGCGGGCTTCCCGACCCACTGCTGAATCGAAAGCAGAGGCATTCGCGGCTGCAACCGCAGCCACCCTGTCCAACGATCAGCAAAGCGCAGTTATTACCGGTTTCAACAACGTGCACGACAACACGCTGATCGCCGGCTACGCAGAGGAGTACTTCGGGTTGCTCGTCAATGCCTGGGAATCCTACTCCCACGAGATGGCCAAGCAGATCCTGCTGGGCTTCTACCCTAGCTCCAACGTTTCGGAGGAAACCTTGAAGCAGACGGATGAATTCCTGGAGTCCTTGGGCTCCAAGCACGCCGCGATGCGCCGATTGCTGGTGGAGTCGCGTGCCGACGTCGTCCGCGCGCTAGCCGCACGCAAGGCCGATGCGTTGGTTCCAGGAATCTAGGGTCGTTCAGGTGGTGGCTTCTTCCGCTCAATGCGGAAGTAGCCACCACCTTGTGGTTAAAAGTGGGAGAATGGATTCATGGACCTCTCGCAACATGAATACCGGGTGGGCCTCGAATGGACCGGCAATCGTGGAACCGGAACCGAAAGCTACCGAAGCTACGGTCGCGACCATGTATTGCGTGCATCGGGGTTGCCAGAATTGCCAGGCACCGCGGATCCAACCTTCCACGGGGATCGCGATCGCTGGAATCCAGAACAGCTTTTGCTAGCTGCCCTGAGCCAATGCCACATGCTCTCGTACCTCCATGTAGCAGTCACCCATGGCGTGAATGTGACCGCTTACACGGATGATGCCTATGGAACTTTGCGCCTTAACCGAGATAACAGCGGTGAGTTCACCCAGGTCATGCTGCGGCCCACAGTCCATCTTGCCGATGAATCCCAGCGCGAGCTTGCCGATTCGCTCCACGCCCAAGCAAACAAGGTTTGCTTCATCGCCCGGTCTGTCAACTTCCCGGTTCTCCACGAGCCGGTTGCCCCTAGCGCCTCCTGAGGAAATTTACGAATGACTGAAAACCAGCCCACGGCCTCCGACCGCAAGAAGGATCCCTTCAGCAATCCGTTGGTTCTAGGCCGCTCCAGCCAAGAGTTCTTGGATGCCGCAGAGGCACCGATTGATGTTGCCGACTTCCCGGGAACCTTTTATGCAGAAGTCGGCGGCCGTGAGGTATTCGCGCGGTTAACGAAGAATTTCTATAGTTCAGTTGCCGAAGATGCAGACTTCCGGCGGATGTATCCGGAAAAGGAACTTCATGCTGCACAGGTTCGACTCCAGCTGTTCCTGGAACAATACTGGGGCGGTCCAACGACTTTCTCCGAGCATCGTGGTCACCCGCGACTGCGCATGCGCCATGCCAACTACCCAGTGAACAGCCACTATCGTGACGTGTGGCTGGGCCACATGAATAAGGCTATCGACCAACTCGAGCTGCCGATGCTGCAAGCAGATACTTTGCGCGATTATTTTGAGCGCGCAGCCCACTCGCTGCTGAACACTCCGGACGGACACCAGAGCCTGCTCTAGAAAATATGGACTAGAACCGCCAAACGGCGAATTCTAGCCCATTTCTCTAATTCGGCTTAGACGAGCAGTGAAGCCTTGCGCACCAGGACGTGCCCTCGTTCGTTGCTCAGTCGAGTCCAGCTGCCGTTGCGAAGTACTCGGCACTGTCCGCCAGGAATCAAGAATCCCAGCGCATGCATGGCAAATGCAGCGCCCATCGGAATTTCCATTCCCACGTCTGGCACCTGTGTCGACCAGATTCGCTGGCGCACCTGCACTAGCACCGGCAATCCAGGGTTTTCGGGCAACGCCTGGGCCACGGCGTCGATGCCGCTTTGAGCTGAGGACGACAATGTGTCGTTCGCTACGGCCCCAGCGTCTTCCCAACCGGAAACGGGAACTGAGATCCCGGCCCATTTTGGATTCTCTTCAACCGGCGGGAGGGAGAATTCAACGGACGTCTCCCCCATGCGGGCAAGGCGATCTTGAATGGAAGCCAGAGAGTAACTGGCATTGACTTCCGCAGGCTGGGCCAGGCGATGCACGCGCATCCCGAGAATGGTGTAACCACCCTGCCCTAGATCAGCAGGGACAAGAATCGGTACATAGACTGCTAAAGCCGTCTTTCGGGCGACGAATTGGGCCGCGCCATCCTCAATCGTCTTCGCGCGGCTAATAAAGTTCGCTAAGTCGCTTACTGAATTGCTGTCGTCGAAATTCACTGCATCACTCGCCATACATTCATAATCTCACGTAGCCACAGCGATGTGCGGCGAGTTTGCTCATGGCGTGATATCGACCGAGGATACGTATAGTTTTCCTATGAGACCGAATTTCCATGAGAAAATGTTACTTTCAAGTAACATTGACCCTGGTTCAGTTCCATTAGCGCATGACGAGGAGCCCGCACAGTGACCGAAGACTTAGGCACCACCCAGATCCTGCTGGATCTATTGAACCTGGATGGAGAAGACCAGGCGCGCACAGATGAGGATATCTTCATCGGTCATACCCCTGCTCAGAATCGACCCCGCGTTTTCGGAGGACAGGTTCTAGCCCAGTCCATAATCGCTGCCACGCGCACCATCGAGCCGACCCGTGCCATCCATTCCCTGCACGGATACTTCTTGCGGCCGGGAGACCCGAACCAGACCATTACCTTCGGCGTACAGCGCTTGCGCGATGGCCGCTCATTCTCCGCTCGCAGAGTGCACGCTTACCAAAACGGCGAACCGATCTTGTCGATGATCACCTCGTTCCAAGAGCCTGCCATCGGCTTGGAGCATCATGATCCGATGCCCATCGATGTCCCAGAGCCGGAGTCGCTTCCGACGACAGCGGATCTCGTGGGCCACTTTGACCATCCGGTAGCCAAGGAATGGGCATTCGAACGGCCCTTCGACGTACGTCATGTTTCCGAACCGATTTATCTACCCGGCAATTCGAGCAAGATCGCCGATAGCGCGGTCTGGCTCCGCACTACGTCGGCAATGCCAGATGACTTGTCGCTTCACCGCGCAGCTTTGGCGTATGCCAGCGACTACATGTTGCTTGAACCCGCCCTGAGAGCCCATGGTGTGCCGTGGGTTCATCGCGGGTTGAGCATCGCCAGCCTCGACCACGCGATGTGGTGGCATCGAGATTTCCGTGTTGATGAATGGCTGCTCTACGTACTTCATTCTCCATCGGCGTCTTCAGCCCGTGGGCTTGGAACTGGAAAGTTCTACAACAAAGCCGGCGAGCTGGTCGCTACCGTCGCCCAAGAAGGCATGATTCGCCTGCCCGAGTTCTCGGACGGACACTAGTTACTTATCTGAAGCGCAGCGCCCGTGCAGTTCATGCTCCTAATTCAATGTCGCCCGCTGGCACAGCCATGCAGGTGAGGATCTGGTCTTGTTCCACGCGGGCGCTTGGCTCTAACGGGTACGAGACTCTGCCCCTCAGAAGCTTCACAGCGCACTCGCCGCACGAACCCGAACGGCAAAGGCTTGCAGGTTCAACGCCTTGATCTTCGAGTGCTTCGAGCAATACGCCGTCTTTGGCACTCCAAGTAAATGACCTTCGGCTGTCACGACAAGTGACCTCCGCGGATGGATAGTCCTCGAATAGCCTGTCCAGATCAGTAGTGGGCGAGGCGAAGACTTCACGGTGAATCTGCGAAGCCGGAATTCCCGCTCGTTCGCATGCCTCAAAAACCATACTGGTGAATTTTTCCGGTCCGCACACCACTACGCTGTCACAACCCTGTAGATACTGCGCCATCTCAGCAGGCCCGGGCCTGCCCTCAGTTGTGTCGATTCGGTTCAGGCAGATTGACGATTTCAGTTCAGAAGCCATCTGCTCCAAACGGGAGTACAGAGCGCTGGCTCTTCCACGTTCAACATGAATGATCCGCAACTTGCGGCTGTCATTGGCCGCGGCCGCATCGCCGAGCAACCCCAAGGCAGGGGTAATGCCAATGCCTCCGCTGACAATCGCGGTGCAGGCTCCCAGGACCTTGGTCGAGGTCAAGACCCCGTAAGGCCCCGAAACAAGAACTTGCTCGCCCTCATTCAATTGTGCGATTTTGCTTGAGGCTTCGCCCTGGACACGTACATCGATAGCAATCCTCGAGCCAGCCACGGATGTAATGGTGTAATTTCTCCACAGAGGGTCCGGCAGGTGAACCCTCAAGTGCATCCCGGCTTCATAGTGCCCGTCAATCCATCCGAAGGGATCCTCAAGCAGGAGTTCGACCACTCCGGCACCCAACTCCTGATTCCGCAATACGGTCATGAACCGTGGCGAAACCTTGGATGGCACGAGTTCTTCAGCTCCGGATGGATCGTCTTCTATTTGAATCTCAGCGCCAGTCTCCAAGACGCCTGGTTCCAAGACAGTTCCGTAAATGCCACAGTGGATATGGCCAAAGTAAGTCGCCAGCAAACGTGGTCCATTCGTATCCACTTCGGTCGACACCGGATTTACAGATGTCGCTGAGCAACGAGCGATCGACTTGGTGATAGCAATACGGACATCACCTATGCGCAGCACTTTTCCAATTAGCCCGTACTCGGCATAGGCCGGCACCCCCTCAATCAACAGGTTCCCCCGGTACCGGCGCGGATCCATGTGCACACCTGATACTCTCGATAGTTCCGCAACCGTATTTGGGTTAATGATCGAAATGCCAGACAGACGGGAGTCGAACATTCCTTGCGGGGCCGACACTAATTTCCGCGGAATAGGTCCCTGCGGTGGCAAGTATTTCGACAGGTACGCACGAGCAGCATCCATGTCAGCTTGGTTATTCACGTCAAAGCTGAGAGGCGCCGCACCGGTCGAAGCAGGGGCTGTCATGGTGATCAGCGGAGGCCGAGAATGGACCCGCCACTTTTGCAAGCTCTTGTTGTTCTTTAGGATCGTGAAGCTAAGGCAGCTCTCCCACTGGTCTTCGCGATGCATAATGGTGCCATTGCCAAAGGCAACACGACGGTCGCCTTCCAGACCGCTTCCTTTTCTCACGGCCGCCGAGTCAATTTTTTCGCCCGGCAACCCCTTAATAGGGAAACGGAATATTTGAGCAATCCTCATGGTGGCATTCTAGCTAGATCTGGGTTCATTGCGAGAATTCGGAACGGGTCGCATCGAAGTCAACCCCGCATTCATGGAAATTTCGAGCCAGCTTCAAGGCCTGGCCTGCTGCTATTCCGATTCGTTCGCAACAGCTCCAGGAGTTTCCAATCGCCGCGCTCCCGCGCCCTCATGCGCTAATTGGTCTTCCGGATTCAGCAGGCTGCAGGCCTGCATCGATAGGCAGCCGCATCCGATGCACCCCATAAGCCGATCTTCTAGTTCCTCAATAGCACGTCGCCGCGCTTCGAGAACTTTCTTCCACTCTTCAGTTGCCCGCAACCAATCGTTTTCTGTAGGGATTTTCCCCATAGGCACTGGCGCCAAGGCACGTTTGATGTCGCTGAGTGGAATACCTAATTTGCTGCCCACAGTGATCAAAGAGATCCGCCGCAACAGGTGGCGGGGAAAGCGTCGCTGATTTCCAGCCGTTCGTGTAGCCGCGATCAGGCCAATTTCTTCGTAGTAGTGCAGAGCGGACCTGGCCACGCCAGTGCGGTCACTGACTTGACCGATACTGAGCAGCTCTTGCCCGGGATATTCATTTGCACAATCGCCATGTTCCGCTGTGTGAAGCATCACCTGCCCCTTTCTTGACCTCAAGTTTACTTGAGGTCTTAGGGTAGAGGTATTCAAAGTTGTTGGCAAAGGCTCGGGCTTTTGCATCAGTTACTGGGGTTGGCACTCTAACTTCAGGCAAAGGAGGTACTCAGTGAGCGAATTATCAAGTGACTTCCGCACAGCCTTCCGTCACCACCCGGCTGGAGTAGCACTAATAACAGCAACCATCGACCAGGCATATTACGGCTTAACGATCTCTTCTCTGGCGTCGCTGTCAATCGATCCAGTTGCCGTTTCGTTTTCGCTGGCCAAAGAATCAGGAGCCGCCGGCGCCGTACTTGCTGCACAAAGCTTCGTCATCCACTTACTTGGAGAAGACCAGCAAGAGTTGGCTGGCAACTTTGCCCAGCCCGGTGCCCCGCGATTCACGCGTGATCAAAACTTCCGGATCCTCCCGACCGGTGAACCGCACTTTATTGAAGCACCGGTTGCCTTTCGGGCCAGCATTCATTCTTCGATCAGCATTGGAGGTTCCCGACTGATCGCGGCTGAAGTCCACGAAGTCCTCCACGGTCAACGGCTGCAGCAACACTTGGTCTACCAGGATCGAGAGTATCTGAAGCTCTCCGAATTGCGTGCTGCTTCCGCATCGAATTAACAGATGCGGGCCACACAGGGCATAAAATTAGCCGCCACATTCGTGGCGGCTAATTTTATGCCCTGCTATTAATCACGGGTCAGGCGGCGATGGGTGACGCGGTGCGGCTTGGCCGCATCGGCGCCCAGTCGTTCAACCTTGTTGCTCTCGTAGGAGTCAAAGTTGCCCTCGAACCAGTACCAGTTCGCCGGATCTTCCTCAGTGCCCTCGTAGGCCAGGATGTGGGTCGCGACTCGGTCCAGGAACCAACGATCGTGCGAGACCACGACAGCGCAACCCGGGAACTCGAGCAATGCGTTTTCCAACGACGAAAGAGTTTCGACATCCAAGTCGTTAGTAGGCTCATCGAGCAGCAACAGATTGCCGCCCTGCTTAAGGGTCAAGGCCAGGTTGAGTCGGTTGCGCTCACCGCCGGAGAGCACACCTGCCTTCTTCTGCTGGTCTGGACCCTTAAAGCCGAAGGCCGAAACGTAAGCACGCGACGGCATCTCAACCTGTCCGACGTTGATGTAGTCAAGACCATCCGAGACTACTTCCCACAACGACTTCTCAGGGTCAATATTCTCGCGGTTCTGGTCGACGTAGGAGATCTTGACGGTGTCGCCGATCTTGAGCGTTCCGCCGTCAAGCTCTTCAAGTCCAACAATGGTCTTGAAGAGAGTCGACTTGCCAACACCGTTAGGACCGATGACACCAACGATGCCGTTACGAGGAAGAGAGAACGACAGGCCATCGATCAGCACACGATCGCCGAAGCCCTTCTTCAAGTTCTCGGCCTCGATGACTACCTGGCCAAGACGCGGGCCTGGTGGGATCTGAATTTCCTCGAAGTCCAGCTTGCGGGTGCGCTCGGCCTCCGCTGCCATTTCTTCGTATCGTGCCAAACGGGCCTTGGACTTGGTCTGACGGCCCTTGGCATTCGAACGAACCCATTCAAGCTCTTCTGCCAGGCGCTTAGCAAGCTTCTGGTCCTTCTTGCCCTGTACTTCCATGCGTTCGCGCTTCTTCTCCAGGTAAGTGGAGTAGTTGCCCTCGTATGGGTGCAGGCGACCACGATCAACTTCACAGATCCATTCGGCGACATGGTCCAGGAAGTAGCGGTCGTGGGTTACGGCCAATACGGCACCTGGGTACGATGCCAGGTGCTGTTCCAGCCACAGGACGGACTCGGCATCCAAGTGGTTAGTGGGCTCATCGAGCAGCAGCAGATCCGGCTTCTGCAGCAGAAGCTTGCACAATGCTACGCGTCGACGTTCACCACCGGAGAGATGGGTGACTTTCTCGTCGCCCGGTGGGCAGCGCAGGGCGTCCATTGCCTGCTCTAGCTGGTTGTCGATGTCCCATGCGTCGGCTGCGTCGATCGCTTCCTGCAGCTTCCCCATCTCTTCCAGGAGCGCGTCGAAATCGGCGCCTTCCTGAGCCATCTCTTCAGAGATCTCGTTGAATCGGGTGATCTTTTCGTAGATTTCTCCGACGCCTTCCTGGACGTTGCCCAGAACGGTCTTTTCTTCATTTAGTGGTGGTTCCTGCAGGAGGATGCCTACCGAGTAGCCGGGTGAAAGACGTGCTTCACCGTTCGACGGGGTATCGAGTCCCGCCATGATCTTCAGGATCGTTGACTTACCAGCGCCGTTTGGGCCCACGACACCAATTTTGGCACCGGGGAAGAACGACATGCTGACATTGTCAAGGATGACTTTGTCACCAACGGCCTTGCGGGCCTTGGTCATCGTGTAAATGAATTCCGCCATACCTTTAAGGCTAGTCGGTTACCGTGGTCATTTCCGAATCCACACACCACTATTTTGAGTTGGTGGTGCCCGGATTCACACGAAACCATCGAACACCACCAAAGCGTGCTTGTTTAGGCCGCTTCCCCATCATCGTTTTGCCAGCTTCCTTCGGTGTCCGCCGAGCGTGATGGATGCTGAACTCGATCGATTTCGCCAGTGTCTGCCCGCACTCGGCTGAATGAGCTGGTCCCGAAACGAAGATCGTGACCAATTGAATACGCTTCGATGTCTGCGCTGATTCCGCGAGTTCCATCGGCGCGTTCAAAGTCCCGGATCTGCAGTTTTCCAAAAATCATAACGTGGTCGCCTTGCGCCAACGATTCCATGGAGTTCTCCCCCAGCGTGCGGAAGGCCGAGACGGCATACCAATTGGTCGGCCCATCAGCCCACTGCCCGGTTTCAAGGTCGCGTTTACGCTCATGTGTAGCTACGCGGAATTTCAGGATTGAAACGCCCTTCGGCGTAATGCTGAGTTGAGGCTCCGTTCCAACAATGCCTCGGATTGTCACAAGGTCACTCATGAACCTGTCTCCTTCTTGACCCGAATGCCAGAAACTTTTTCTGCCATTGAATCTGATGGTGGCCCACTAAAAGTGACGATGGTATTGGAATCAGCGGAGTGGGGATAAGTTCTTTGTTCTTTGCTGCTTGAAAGCCCCGAACGGAATCATTACTGCTATGACCAGACCTGGGAGTATCCAGCCGGACCACCCTAAAATAGATCCCTTTGTTGCATCCAGTGGTACTCCCAGCACCATGAATAGCGAGACGAGTCCGGCGCTCGCATTGAATGCGCCGTGTGCTAAGGCCGTTGGCCACACGGAATCGCTGTAAGTTCGCAACCAACCAAGGAATGCACCAAATACGATGCACATGCCGCACATGGCCAGGACACCCCATGGCCCCGTCGCCATCGGATAGTTGTACCCCAACAGAACCAGTGGCGCATGCCAAGCGCCCCAGATAGCGCCGGATATCAAGATGGCAGGGAGCTGTCCGTACGATTGCAACCGAACCCAAAGCCAACCACGCCACCCGATCTCCTCGCCTAAGGCGAACAGCGTGTTGAAGAGACTGGCGATAACTATCACCCCGGCTTGCCCTAGGAGGTACTTGGCTGGTCCGGCCTCGCCGGAAACGAAGTGCAGAACTGTAAAGCTCTCCAGATCCCCGGGGAATACGCCTAGCCACGTTCCGACGAGCGGCGCCTGGAGAATGAGAGCTAGCGGAATCATGTAAGACAGCACCAGAGCAATTAGGAACTTTCCAGGTCGCTTGATAGGCCACAGCCCGACATCCGCGGGGAAGCTCTTCACCCGTCGCTCTGCAATTGCGATCATTAGAGCAGCTACTGTCGGGGTAAACATCATGGCCGTGGCGATGCCCGGCAACCTGGCATCGTTAATGCCATCTCCTCGCCAAAGTGGAAGTGCAACCGCCCAGGCCAGCGCCATGCTGAGTACACAGAAGCAAACTATGCTCAAAATGCCACCGATTCTCAATTTCGGCAACTTAACTACCCCAGATCAGATGATGATGCGCGTACATCTCACCAGCCTAACGGCCTCAAGTCGTATTTTTGGGGAACAATGAGCTAAACTATTTTCGGTTATGCCTCCGTAGCTCAGCTGGATAGAGCAAGAGCCTTCTAATCTCTAGGTCGCGCGTTCGAGTCGCGCCGGGGGCACGGACAAGAAACCGCCGTTCACTTGGTCAAACAAGTGAACTGCGGTTTCTTTTTGTTTACTCGGAAACAGGTTTTTGACCATAGTTTGACCACAGTTTCCATTCCTTATTGCAGCGCTCCTACCAGGGCTCGACCTACTTGACGTCCACTGAACAAACACCCTCCCAAAAAAGTGCCCTCGAGCGCGTTATATCCATGCATCCCACCCCCACCGAACCCAGAGGCTTCACCGGCTGCATAGAGTCCGTCAAAAAGGCTTCCATCTTCCTTGAGAACCCTTCCGGAAAGGTCCGTCTGCAATCCCCCTAGGGATTTTCGCGTCAGAATATGCAACTTCACTGCAATTAACGGCCCGGCAGCAGGATCAAGAATCCTGTGAGGAGCTACCGCCCGGGTGAGACGGTCGCCAATGTACTTGCGCGCATTGCGGATCGACTGAATTTGCTGATCCTTGCTGAATGAGTTCTCAATTTGTGAATCCCGAACAAGCAAATGCTGGCGGAGACGCTCCGGCTCAACAAATGCTTCTGGCGCTATGGAATTCATCTTCGTAGCAAGTTCTTCCACGGTAGTAGCCGAAACGAAGTCAGCGCCTTTGTCCAAGAAGTCTCGAACCGGCGCCGGCGCCCCTTTGCCGAAGATCCGGTCTTTCACAACCCCGGCCTTGTCCCGATTAGTCAGGTCCGGATTCTGTTCCGAGCCGGACAGAGCGAATTCTTTCTCGACTATTCGCTGGTTCAGCACGAACCATGAGTAGTCGTACTTTCGCGCAATTGGATCCGTTCGAAGATACTTCAGCGTGCCCAGGGTGTCATGCCCCGGAAGACATGGCGCTTTGAGCCGGTTTCCCTCTGCGTCGAACCACATGGAACTGGGACCAGGCAGGATTCGTATTCCGTGTGACGGCCAAATCGAGTTCCAATTCTGAATTCCCTCGGTGTAATGCCACATTCGATCCCGATTGGCCCAACGTGCACCAGATGCCTGCGCTAGCTCGATGCCGCTTCCATCAACGTATTCCGGAACCCCGGTGATCATGTGTTCTGGTGCATCGCCAAGCCTAGTGGGCCAGAATTTTCGCACCAGGTCGTGGTTCCCACCAATTCCACCAGTCGCAACGACCACTGCCTCAGCCGAAAATTCGAATTGGCCCAGGACGGTTCTGGTGGAACCCTGTCCCCGCGGAGCGTCATCTGGCGACAGGACCTCGCCACGAACACCGGTGACCGAGCGGCCAGTAGTCACCAGCTCGGTGACTCGATGGCGATTGAGCAATTGAACTTGCCCCATGCGCAGTCCTTCGCGCATCCTGTCGGCGAATGGTTCTGATACGCCAGTCCCGGTTCCCCACGCGATGTGAAATCGCGGTACCGAATTCCCATGGCCCTCGGCACGACCGTCGCCGCGCTCAGCCCAGCCCACTACTGGTGTCAGATCAATACCTTTTCGCTTGATCCAAGATCGCTTTTCAGTGGCCGCGAACTCGACAAAAGCTTTCGCCCACCGATGCGCCCACACATCCTCATTTCCCAGGCGGTCGAATTGAGCGCTATGTTGCCAATCCGACCACGCAAGATCAAATGAATCTCGGACACCTAAACGACGTTGTTCCGGGGTGTCAACCAAAAACAATCCACCGAAAGACCAGTAGGCCTGGCCGCCAAGATTCGCCGAGTTTTCCTGATCTAGGATCCGGACTTTTAGACCGGCATCAAGTGCTTCGGCTGCAACCACCAATCCAGCCAGCCCCGCACCGATTATCAGTACACTGCCAAATTCTGACCCCATCGGATTATTGCCACCTCGGATGGTATGTAGTGAACGATTATTTACCTAGAGCCTACTTGCTGGTGAGCAAAGTCACCATGGCTATACGCTCCGTCCCCATGCACCTGGCGCAGATTGCTTCCCGAGAACCAATTCCTTTGCCCTGTGCTGGCCCTCGATTCTGTGAATCTCATGACCACCAGCGGTGCAACGGCGCATAATCAAACGGAATCCGGACTGAACAGTAACTTATCCCGCTATTTTGAGATAAACTCTAGGAATTGTAGATATCGAAAGGGATAGTCTCTGATGGTCCAACTGGTCGCCCACCTCGCGCGACAGCGAATCACGGAACGTACCAGCATCAACCTAATATTCCTTCTTGCAGGATTATCTTTTGCGACTTGGGCGGGCCGCCTATCGATCATCGATACCGTTTTCGACTTCTCTGGCCTAAGCCTTGGGTCGTTCTTGATCTGCAGCACCGTCGGCACGCTGCTCGGCATCTCTCTCATTCCAACTATCAGCAAATTTGTACCGACGCGACGATTATTGTGCTGCCTACCCATTGGACTCGCAGCATGCCTAGTCATGCTCGGCATAGCTATCTCCATAACGGCGAATGCCTCGCTTGCCTACATTGCACTCTTCTTATACGGGATCACCTTTGGCTGCCTGGACATCATGATGAATGTCAGCGGAGCGCAGGTAGAGCGACGAGTGGGGCGTAGCATCATGCCTTCCCTTCACGGCTTCTTCAGCTTGGGAACACTACTAGGTGCCGGTCTGGCAACTGCAACCATCTCGATGCACATTCCTAGCGTCTGGCACTTTTCCCTAGTTTCAGTACTCATTGCCATTCTCGCCTACATTGCCCATAGGGGCGTCACCTGCTGGGAAAACGAGAACTTCGTTCCTAGCAACCAAGATGCCCGCCAAGGTCCGGCGCAGGCCACCAGGAAGAACTGGCTATTGCTATTACTGGGTGTAATGGTTGCCGGACTGAGCTTCACAGAAGGTGCGGCCAATGATTGGATCGCCGTAACTTCAGTTGACGGACACGGCTTCGAACATGGAATCGGTGCGCTCATGTTCACCCTATTCGTCGCCGCAATGACGCTGGGACGCTTTGTCGGTGGTCGACTAGTGGACCGGCTCGGTACGAAGAACACTCTCCTCATCATGGGACTTATCGGCCTGCTCGGTGTTGCCCTGTTCATCACCGGAACAAACCCGTACCTCGTGGGCCTCGGCTCAATGATGTGGGGCTTGGGCAGTTCACTGGGATTCCCCCTTGGAATGAGCATTGCCGCTTCCCGCGGTGAACGGCTTGGACCCAAGGCTGTGAGCATCGTGAGCGCCTTTGGCTATGGCGCGATGCTAGGTGGGCCGCCTTTTATCGGCTTCGTCGTCGATACGCTGAAGCTGCCTCAGGCACTATGGATCTGCGCGATTGTGCTCATTACTTCTCTGCTGTTGACGCCTGCGGTAACTCGCATTGGCAAGCCGGCGGACAAGAACTCTTAAACCGGCAGCATGGCTCGCTCCTTGATATTCCGCATGACGATGGTGCTTGTCAGCTTTTCCACCCCAGGCAACTCCACAAGCACCTCGTCGTATACCCGCTGGTAATGCGGCAGGTCAGTGGCGAAGACACGTAGCAAGAAATCTGGTTCGCCGAAAAGGCGTTGAGCATCAACTATTAGCTCCTCACGCTCTACGGCTGATTCAAAGTGCTTCAGCTGCGCTCGGTCTTTCAAGGTGACGAAAACCAGAGCTTCGAACCCCAGACCTATGAGCTCGGGGTCAATTACCGCCTGGTATCCGCTGATCACCCCCGTGCGTTCAAGTTCTCTGATCCGTCGATGGCAGGGAGCCACAGAAAGTCCGACTTTCGCCGCTACGGCAGTCGCGCTCATGCGCCCGTCGTTCTGCAGTTCGGCCAAAATCGCTCGATCTAAATCATCCATGAATTCAGAATACTGCACAAATAATTTGCGCAGAACTCATTCAGGTACTATTTTTCTTGCTTTGCGGACGGATATCCCCAGAAATTCAGCAAGCACATTTCACAAATTTTTGCCTAAGGTTGCCACATCACTGAAATATGGATTTTTGGAGAAGCATTGGACCTCGCACAGTTCGCCGGATTCCTCCTGGTATCAGTTACCTTGGCCTGCACGCCCGGCGCAGACTGGGCATACATCATTTCCTCGGCACTTGGTAAAGCGGGCTTTCGCCCAGCCGTATGGGGATTACTCGCAGGTTACTTGGTTCATACAGCCCTCTTGGTGTGTGGAATTGCTGCCTTGGTAGCGAGTTCCCCATCCATTCTCTTGTGGCTGACCGCGGCCGGATCGCTCTATTTGCTGTGGCTGGGAGTCGCGACTCTGCGTTCTTGCAAGACCGCGAGATTCTTTAATCCTGATGCGGCTTCACTCCCAGAACCTGAAGCGCTGACCGGAAATTCTTCTCAATCCTTGCCTCAACCGTCCAAGGGGTCTGTGGCCCTGCTCGATAAAGTTGAACAACGGTCGCCTCGCAGCCAATTCATTAAAGGCCTGCTCACCAGTGGCACCAATCCCAAGGCCCTATTGCTGTATGTGGCCCTCATACCCCAGTACTTGGATTCGTCCCAGCCGCTTCCGCTGTCCTTGCAAACAGGCCTGCTTGGACTGACGCATTTCTCGGTTTCAATCCCCGTCTACTTCCTCGTCGCATTGGCCGCGAGCGCACTGCTCCGCTCACGGCCGATGGCGGCCCGCGTGGTAACACTGTGTTCCGGAATCATCATGATCCTCCTTTCCGCAGGCCTGATCTACGAGCAATTCTTCGTCGCATAGGAAATATATTGAACACTGATCAAGACAATTGAACGGTGATCAAGTATGCTCGTTATCGATGGCACTCCGGTCATCGATAACGCAAGCATGAACTACTGCCCATTCAACGAATCAGATGTTCAAGCTATGATCCTCGCGCTGGAGCATTCGTGGAACTACCGCCAATACGATTCGAAAACGTCACGGTCAGCTTTGAAGAGCGCGACGTGCTCAAAGATGTCAGCCTTACGCTCAACGAGCAACGCATTGGAATTATCGGGGCAAACGGCGCTGGAAAGAGTACGCTGTCGCGGCTCATCAATGGACTTGTACTGCCCACGCAAGGAGCCGTGTTTGTTGGCGACCGGGATACGCAAAAGCATGCAAAGCAAATACGTCGCGATGTGGGTTTCGTCTTTCAGAATCCGGCAAATCAAATCATCATGCCTCTGGTTTCAGAGGACATCGCATTCGGCCTGAAGAATCTGCAGCTTCCAAAAGCCGAAAGGCAGAAGCGTGTACACGAGACTCTGGCAGAGCTGAACATCTCTCATCTTGCGGACCGTGAAAGCCACACGCTTTCGGGCGGTGAGCAGCAAATGGTTGCGCTCGCTTCCGTCTTGGCCATGCAGCCTCGAACCATTGTGTTCGATGAACCCACCACGATGCTGGATCTGCGCAACCGCCTTGCCTTCCAACGTGAGATCGCGAAATTGGAGCAACGCGCGATAGTGGTGACGCACGATTTGGAAATCCTCGAGGATTTCGACAGAGTCCTCGTTGTCACCGATGGCCGAATCGCATTCGATGGTCGACCTGATGAAGCGATCGCGAATTACCGCCAATGGAGCCACGCATGATCGCTTCCAAAAATTCATCGTACCTAGCTCGCATAAAACCCGGGTGGAAATTCGGAGCCCTATTGGTACTGAGCATCAGCCTTTATTTGATTGACTCGTGGCAACTCTTGTTGCTGTCATTCATACTGAGCATTGTCCTGCTGTTGTCGGCCAAGGTTGGGTTCAAGCAACTGCGCATGCCATTGATGTCGTTGGCCATGATCCTCAGCGTGGTGTTTGTTCTCCTGGGATTGCAAACCGATTGGGGCAATGCCATAGTTTCGGTTCTGCGGCTCCTGACCATGTGCTTGTTTGCGTATTCTGTCAGCCTGACCACAAGCTTCGACGCCATGCTGGAACTGTTCCAGCAGGTTGCATCTCCCCTACGTTTCATCGGGGCGAATCCTGCGCAAATCGCCTTGGGTTTATCCATGACTATTCGCTTCATTCCGGAACTGAAAAAGGTATATCTGGAAGTTCGCGAGGCACAGCATGCTCGTGGCCTGGGCAACAACCCGTTGGCCGTGAGCGTTCCGCTAGTGATCAGGTCACTAAAAATCGCAGACGAAACAGCTGAGGCGCTCGATGCCCGCGGCTACGATTCAGCTCCATACCGACGCTAGTCCATTTGTCCTTCAACCTCACTCGCACTGACAAGGAATTCTTATGCCAACGAAAACCGACTCAACATCGCAGACGCGCAACACTGTCTATGTAGCGGTCTTTGCCGCAATGATCGCCGCTATGGGGCTCCTCCCGCCCATAACGCTGGGAATCATCCCTGTGCCGATTACCCTGCAAACTCTCGGTGTCATGCTGGCCGGTGCGTTGCTTGGGCCGTGGCGCGGAGCATTGGCCTCACTTGTGGTGGTTGTCCTGTCATTGGCAGGATTGCCCCTGTTATCAGGTGGACGCGGAGGGCTCGGCGTCCTCTTCGGGCCGACCGGAGGTTACCTCGTTGGCTGGATTTTCGGCTCCCTCGTTATCGGAGCACTCTTCAAATACTGGGTCCTGCGCAATGAAAATAAGGGTGTCCGATTCGTGTCCGGACTGATCTCGGTGCTCCTCGGGGGCGTCGTTGTCATCTACTTGTTCGGAGTTCCGTGGACCGCGGCTACTACCGGGCTTGGTCTGGGAACTTCGCTGCTGGGCTCGCTCGGCTTCCTGCCAGGGGACGTCTTCAAGGCTGTCGTGACGACATTGGTGGCATTGACCGTGCATCGCAGCTACCGCGGGTTGATGGGCTAGTTCCGTGGAACTGTGGCAGTCGCTGGCGAGGTGGGCCGACCAACAACCGGATCGCCTTGCCGTGCTGACTCCTGGAAGACAGCTGACCTACGGGCAGCTAAAGAGGAGAAGCAGCGCTATCGCCCGGCAGCTGGATTCATTGCAGAGCACTCGCATTGGTGCGCGTACCAGCGACCCAATAGAAATGGCCATCGCCTTCTACGCCATTGCGGCCAGTGGCAAAACGTTGGTTGTCATTGACCCCGCTTGGCCCGAGAATTTGGCAAGCACGATGGCAGCGAGCCTTCACTGCAAGTACATGATTGAATCTCCCAATTTGACGACATTGCCCGGGGTATCAAGGCTCACGGCATTTCCAGAGTCGCCGGCGGACGACGACTACGTCGCGTCCGCGGCAAACTTATCCGGTTCCCGAGACTTGCTAGTCATATGCACTTCGGGAAGCTCATCGCGGCCCAAACCGGTAGTCCGGACGGTTGGCTCCTGGGAAGAATCCTTGAGTGCAGGTTCCCGAATCCTGGGCGCTTCGCTCGATCAGGCCACGCTCTGCCCGAGTCCAATATCCCATGGCCTGGGACTGTACGCGATGGTCGAATCCGTTCATTCTGGCGGCACATTCTTGGCTACCGGAAAATGGGATCTGAACGGCGTGAGGTCGTTGCTCTCTCAGTCCAGTTGCACCCGCATCGTCAGTGTCCCGACAATTCTCAGGAGGGTGCTTGAGCTGGCCGAACCGACCACGCTGTCCAACCTGCTAGTAGTTGTCAGTGGCGGCGAGGCGCTGCACCAGGAAACAGTGCAATTGCTTCATGAGATCGCCCCTATGGCACGTTGCGTTGAATACTTCGGAAGCAGCGAACACAGTCTCATCGCCTATCGCGAACGCAAACCCGACCAGCCCGCATCACCATATTTCGAAGGCCAGTTGTTTCCAGGAGTTCGGGCACACATCCATGGCAAAGATTCTGCTACCGGTTTCGGCCTGCTCTATATCGATAGCCCTTTCAATGCCAAAGGCTACGATGCCAGCTCGGAAGCGTCCGTTTCCCGATGCGGCAAGTCGATCGGCATCGGAGATCGTGCGATGCTGGCGTCGGGTTCAGCCCGCGTCGTGCTCGCTCGCCGCAACGACGAGATGATGAATCACAACGGCAACAATATCCACCCCGGTGAAGTCAGCACAGCACTGGAATCCGTCGGACTGCCCAACGCCATCGTACGACTAGATGAATCGGGTCCTGAACCCCAAATGGTGGCGTACACCGTTTCGCCACCACGCAGTCGGTCCACGCTTCTCTCCAGCCTCGGGCAACATTTGTCGCGATACAAGATCCCTCACCGGATTACGTACCTGAGATCGTGGCCGGAAACCTTCAGCGGCAAATTGAATACCGCGGCGTTGAATGACCAGGACTTGGACATCGAACGGAGCGACTGGCTCAGATGAACAAGGCATACATCATTGACGCGGCACGTACCCCGATCGTCAGGGCAGGCAAAGAATTCTCCCGGGTTGGTGCTGATCATCTGCTTGCGCAGGTGATCAATACGCTATTGGAACGAACCGGAATTTCTCCTGCTCAAGTCGACCATGTGTTTGCCGGAAACGCGGCTGGTCCGGGAGGAAATATTGCCCGCGTGTCTGCGTTGGCATCGGTACTGCCGAACACTGTCGGCGCGACGAGCATTGATGCCCAATGCGCTAGTGGATTGGACGCCATTGCAGCCGGTGCCCGAATGATCCGCTGCGGTGAAGCCCATGTTGTTGTGGCAGGCGGAGTGGAGTCCGTGAGTACGGCTCCGTGGCGCGTCGAAAAGCAATCATCCGTTGTCGATCCGCCAAGGCTATACTCGCGTGCGCGATTCACCCCGGCTCCCGATCCAGATCCCGACATGGGCGTTGCCGCGGACGCCATTGCCCAGTCCAAGGCGATTACCCAGGAACGTCAAGACGAGTTCGCTTTGCGCAGCCATCGACGTGCCCTGCGCGCTCAATCTGCCGGACTCTTCGCGGATGAGCTCGTTTCCATCGGCACGAGTAACGGACTAATCGCGTCTGACACCTGCCCCAGGTCCGGGCTGACACTCCGAAAGCTCGCAGCACTCAAGCCCGCCTTCGTACCCGGTGGCACGGTCACGGCGGGAAACTCCTGCCCGATCAATGACGGGGCGGCCGCGGTGATCTTGGTCAGCGGACAAATGCGCCGGGCGCTGAAAGCGAACTTTGCACTGCGATATCTGGCCTCAGCGCACGGTGCCTGCGATCCCGAGATTCTTGGAATGGCGGCAGTGCCGGCTTACCGAAAGCTGATCAGTCTCTTGCCGTCTGCCACCGCATCCGGCACTCCCCTCATTGAATTCAATGAAGCCTTTGCCGTTCAGGCGCTCGCATGCCTCGATGAATTGGGAATTCCAGAGCAAAACGTGAATCTCAATGGCGGAGCCTTGGCATTGGGCCATCCATACGGTGCCAGCGGTGCAATTCTGACTACACGCTTGTTTTGGCAGTCGCAGCAGGCCCAAGTGGATGGCCAGCAAGCCATAGCCCTCATGGCTGCTGCCGGTGGTACCGGAAGCGCCCTTGCATTCGAATCAACCCTTCATCTGGATTTGGATGACTGTTAAGTTAGATATTGAACCCTAGCGCTCTCATTTGATCCCGACCATCATCGGTGATGCGCCCCGGACCCCACGGCGGCGTCCAAACCCAAGTAATAATGTGATTCTCGACGAGATCTTTCAGTGCTTCATCGATCTGCGCTTCAAGAATCTCGGTCAGCGGGCACGCAGGAGTTGTCAATGTCAGGTCAATGTCCAGAACGGAGTCGTCGCTAAAACGCAACCCGTAGAGCAGGCCCAAATCAACGATATTGACTCCCAGCTCGGGGTCAATTACGTCCTTGAGCGCCTCTTCGATTTCTCCTAGCGGACGTGCTGCGTGGGCACTCGCATCTGGTGCTGTTCCAGTCATGCTGGACATCTCAATCCTCCTAGAGGTATGCCTAATTTAATTAAACGCAACTTTACGCACGTTTTTCTGATTTTTCGACCCTTTCAGCAGGATGCTCAGGGCGAATACAGCAGAGGCTCAGCATTAACGAACAAAACCGCGTACCCTTTCGGTGATACGCGGTTCTGTTCTCTTCAGGCGTGATTAGATGTTGAAGCCCAGGGCTCGCATCTGATCGCGACCGTCATCGGTGATTCGTTCTGGACCCCAAGGCGGCATCCAGACCCAGTTCAGACGGTGGTCGTCTACAACGCTCTCCAGCGCCTTGGCAACCTGCTCTTCGATGATATCGGTGAGCGGGCAGGCGGCAGTGGTCAACGTGAGGTCCAGCAAAAGCACACCGTCATCAGCGTACTTCAGGCCATATAGCAAGCCCAGGTCGACAATGTTGACACCCAATTCCGGGTCAATGACGTCCTTGAGCGCTTCCTCAACGTCTTCCAGAGGAGTCGTAGCGGCTCCCGTGCTCTGTTCGGTCGATTCGCTCATGACTGTACCCTTAGGCCTTGACGTTCAGGTAACGGTCGTAGCCTTCTTCTTCCAGACGGTCAGCCAGCTCTGGGCCGCCCTCTTCGGCTACCTTGCCGTCAACGAACACGTGCACGAACTCTGGCTTGATGTAGCGCAGAATGCGGGTGTAGTGGGTGATCAGCAGGGTGCCCATCTCGTTCTCGGCCTGCGCGCGGTTGACGCCCTCGGAGACAACCTTCAGAGCGTCGACATCTAGGCCTGAGTCGGTCTCGTCCAGCACTGCGAACTTAGGCTTGAACAGTTCCAGCTGCAGGATTTCGACACGCTTCTTCTCACCACCGGAGAAGCCTTCGTTCACGTTGCGCTGCGCGAAGTCGGCATCGATCTTCAGCTTGGTCATCGCTTCCTTGACGTCCTTGGTCCAGGTACGCAGCTTAGGAGCTTCGCCGTCGATTGCGGTTTTTGCGGTACGCAGGAAGTTGGTCATGGTTACGCCTGGCACCTCTACCGGGTACTGCATAGCCAGGAACAGTCCAGCCTTTGCACGCTCGTCAACGCTCATCTCCAGGACATCTTCACCGTCGAGGGTGATGGAGCCGGAGGTGACGTTGTAGCGCGGGTGGCCAGCGATGGTCGATGCCAGGGTCGACTTGCCCGAGCCGTTGGGGCCCATGATTGCGTGGGTTTCGCCGGTCTTGATGGTCAGGGTTACACCCTTGAGAATTTCCTTCTCGCCCTGCTCGGTGTCAATCGAGACGTGCAGGTCCTTGATTTCCAGAGTAGACATACGTCGTTCCGTTTCTTTCTAAAAAGCGCTAAGGCTAAAAAGCTGGTGAAGCAGGCACTAGCTAGTTGCTAGTTGCAGCCAATTCTTCTTCGATGGTTTCGGTCAGACGCTCCTGCAGAGCCTCATCGCCAATCTGCTGAACAATTTCGTTCAGGAATCCGCGCACTACCAGGCGGCGAGCGGTCTTTTCATCGATACCGCGAGCCATCAAGTAGAAGAGGTGCTCGTCGTCGAAGCGGCCGGTGGTCGATGCGTGGCCAGCACCATCGATCAAGCCGGTTTCGATTTCCAGGTTTGGAACCGAGTCGGCGCGGGCGCCATCGGTCAGAACCAGGTTGCGGTTGGCTTCGTAGGAGTCGGTGCCCACAGCAGCCTTCTGGATCAGCACATCGCCAACCCAGACGGTGTGCGCGTCCTTGCCCTGCAATGCACCCTTGTACAGCACGTTCGACTTGCAGTTGGCCACAGCGTGGTCAACGAACAGACGGTGCTCCAGGTGCTGGCCGGCATCAGCGAAGTACAGGCCATAGAGCTCGATCTCAGCGCGTTCGCCGGTGAAGCGGGCCGATGGGTTCACACGAACCAGGTCGCCACCGAAGGACACTGCGATGTGCTTGAAGGAAGCGCCAGCTGCAACAAGTGCCTGCTGCGAGGACGCGTGGACTGCGTCATCTTCCCAAGCCTGCAGCGAGATCACGGTCAGGCGCGCGTTGGCCTGGACGTCGAACTCGACGTTCTGGGCCAGCACTGCCGAACCTACGTGATCCAGCACGACGGTAGCTTCGGAGTTCTCCTCGGCGACAACGATCACGTGCTGGGCTGCCGCTGCCAGCGACTCGCCGGTGATGCGCAGAGTTGCCTTGGCACCCTCGGCATTCTTCGGGATGGTAACCACGTGGGTCTCGGAAGCGTACTTCCAGGCGTTTGCCGACACGCGGTCATCCGGGGTGTGCGCAACGCCGTTCAGGGCATCGTCAGCCGCAACAACCGACAGCTTGGCGATGTCGTTGCCGGTCAGCTCGATCTTCGGAGCTGCGCCGGTGAGCTCATCGGTGTGAAGGCCCTTGAGGCGCTTGAGCGGGGTGAAGCGCCAGTCCTCTTCACGGCCGGTCAGCTTGGCGAAATCATCAACGTTGGTGCTGGTCAGTCGACCAGCACGCGACGAATCCGGAACGCCAACGCCGCCGCCATGGCTGTGCGCCTTGGTGGAGGCGCCAGCCAGCGGCGAGCCGCCGTTGTCGTTGATCGGCGAAAGGTCTTCGCCCTCTTCGGTGAAACCAGGAATCGATGGTGCGCCGATGCGCGCCTTCTCTTCTGGGATATGGGTGGTGGTCTCCGACATTCTTAGCCGACCGATCCTTCCATCTGAAGTTCAATAAGGCGGTTCAGTTCCAGCGCGTACTCCATCGGCAGCTCGCGTGCAATTGGCTCGACGAAACCGCGCACGATCATTGCCATGGCCTCGTCCTCGGCCAGGCCGCGGGACTGCAGGTAGAACAGCTGTTCCTCGGACACGCGGGAAACCGTTGCCTCGTGGCCCATGGTCACGTCGTCCTCGCGGACGTCGATGTATGGGTAGGTATCCGAACGCGAGATCTGGTCAACCAGCAATGCGTCGCAGACCACCGAGTTCTTGGTGCCCTTGGCGCCTTCCTGGACCTGTACCAGGCCACGGTAGGCCGAACGGCCGCCATTGCGGGCTACCGACTTGGCAACAATTGCCGAGGAGGTGTTCGGTGCAATGTGGACCATCTTGGATCCGGTGTCCTGGTGCTGGCCTTCGCCGGCGAAGGCGATGGACAGGGTCTCGCCCTTGGCGTGCTCGCCCACCAGGTAGACAGCCGGGTACTTCATGGTGACCTTTGAGCCGATGTTGCCATCGACCCATTCCATGGTGGCGCCTTCTTCACAGATAGCACGCTTGGTCACCAGGTTGTACACGTTGTTGGACCAGTTCTGGATCGTCGTGTAGCGAACGCGGGCGTTCTTCTTCACGATGATTTCCACAACAGCCGAGTGCAGCGAGTCCGACTGGTAGATCGGCGCGGTGCAACCCTCGATGTAGTGCACGTATGAGCCCTCATCGGCGATGATCAGGGTACGTTCGAACTGGCCCATGTTTTCCGTGTTGATACGGAAGTAAGCCTGCAGCGGGATTTCCACGTGGACGCCCTTCGGGACGTACACGAACGAGCCGCCGGACCATACGGCGGTGTTCAGCGAAGCGAACTTGTTGTCGCCTGCTGGAATGACCGAGCCGAAGTACTCCTGGAAGATCTCCGGGTGTTCCTTCAGACCGGTATCGGTGTCAAGGAAGATGACGCCCTGTGCTTCAAGGTCCTCACGCAGCTGGTGGTAGACGACCTCGGACTCGTACTGGGCGGCAACACCGGAAACCAGGCGTTGCTTTTCAGCCTCGGGGATGCCCAGTTTGTCGTAGGTGTTCTTGATGTCTTCTGGAAGATCTTCCCACGAGGTTGCCTGCTTCTCGGTGGAACGCACAAAGTACTTGATGTTGTCGAAATCAATACCCGAGAGGTCTGGACCCCAAGTAGGCATTGGCTTGCGATCGAAGTACTTCAGCGCCTTCTGGCGACGCTCCAGCATCCATTCTGGCTCGGACTTCAGGGCAGAAATATTCGCCACTACGTCCTTGTCAACGCCACGGCGCGCATTTGCACCCGCGTCGTTCTTATCTGACCAGCCGTACTCGTAATTGCCGATTCCGTGGAGTTCGGGGTTCTTCTCCAGAATCTCGGAAATTACACCCGGGTCGGCAGACTCCTGTGCAATCTGATCCGTCATCGCGGCCTCTCCTGCTTCGTGAACTGAATTCGAGTTCTCTTCTCGGCGCGCATTGGCGCCTTTTCACGCCCCACAGGGATGTGGGTCGTGCACACGTGTCCTCCGCCGGCCAGTGTCGACAGTCGTCGAACGTCGACGCCCAGCAAGCGGGCGAACATTTCAGTTTCCATGTCGCAAAACACCGGAAACTCTCGTGCCAAGTCTTGTATCGGGCAGTGCCCCTGGCATAGCTGCACGCTATGCATCAGAGCAGATGCCACTTTGGTATCCACTTTTCGGGTGTATCCGACGAATCCATCGGCACTGAGCAGGTTGCCCAACACTTCGGCTCGTGCTTCCAAACCTTCAACGCCGATCAGTGCTTTGGCGTACCGCTCCTCCATGTATGCGAATCGATTACGCGCAAACTTGCGAATCGCGTCCTCGCCAGCCGCATCCCCGAGCATCTTCAATGCATCGGAAGCGATCTCCAAGTAGTCGTTGCCCAGCTTCGTCTGACCGCGGTGCGAAAGCACGTAGCGGCGAGACGGGCGTCCAGCACCGGTCTTCTGGTTGGCTACCAGTTTTACCTCGACGAGTCCCGATTTCGAGAGCGCGTCCAGGTGGCGGCGGACCGCAGCAGGCGTGAAGCCCAGCTTGTTTCCAAGCTCGGCGGCACTGACCGGTCCGTCCTCTAATACTGCGTATAGGACGCGGTCACGCGTGCGCTCCTCGGTATCCCCAACTGCGCCAACCGTCGCGGCAGCGGAGCCACTAGCTGATTCTGAATTTGATGAATACACAACACAATCATGCGTAAATTTTTACTCTAGGTCTAGTAAGGAAGGACTTACTAAGGGCAAGCTAGCCCGACTACGGCGTTGCCTGCCTCAAACCTCTTGCACTTCCATTGTCTCGCCCCCTTAAGCGGAACTCGAGGCTTGGTGACCAACCACTCAACTCAGCCAGTTCGACATGTCGTAGAATGTTCTAGTGTCTTCTGTATCCCCCAGCCTCGTCATCAACGAGCTGGCCAAAGATTTAGGTCCAGTCCCCGCCTTGGACAATCGCATGCTGCGAGTCCTGGAGTCGGTGTCCCTAAAAGCTTTTCCCGGTCAGGTCACCACGCTTTTAGGAGCTAACGGAGCCGGCAAGTCCACGACTCTGGCCTGTGCCCAGGGGCTGCTTCAGCCCGAAGGCGGCACAGTCGAACTCCTGGGCCAGAATCCCTTCGGCGACAACCCCGAATTGCGCTCCCGCGTCGGAGTCATGCTCCAGGATGGCGGTTTGCCTCCGTCAATGCGCCCGATTCCGCTCTTGCGGCATGTCGCTTCCCTCTATCAGAAGCCCATTGACATTGATGCGTTAATCACACGCCTTGATCTCGAGTCATTCGGCACCCGCACGATCCGGCGTCTATCCGGCGGCCAAAAACAGCGCGTCGCATTGGCAGTCGCGTTGGCCGGAGATCCGGAAGTGCTTTTCCTCGATGAGCCAAGCGCCGGATTGGACCCGCAGTCGCGCCAGGTGGTTTTCGACCTCATTGCCGAACTTCGCGATGCTGGCAAGGCCATCATCTTGACGACCCATCTCATGGACGATGCACAACGCCTCAGCGACTATGTCTACATCATCGACAAGGGCTGCACCGTGGCGCAGGGCACCGTTGCAGAGCTGACTGCCCGCGCTGCCGAAGACCCGGACACCCGCCCGGTCTCTTTCTCGGCCCCAGCTGGCCTGCGTCTGCCTGAACCGCCGGCAGGATTGCGTCTGGAAGAAACCGCCTCCGGCCAGTACCGCCTCGACGGGGTCAACTCCCCCGAACACTTGAACTGGCTCACGCAGTGGTGGCTGAAGGAAAGCATCTTGCCAATCGAGCTTAATCTCCAGTCTCGAAGCCTCGAAGACGTTTTCCTCGAAATCGCGATCAAGGAGGAAAAAGCATGAGCCAAGCACTCACGCGCTCCAATGCTGCCTCGCCACTGCGCAGAATCCTGAACCAAGGCAGATACGAATCCATCCAGATGCTCAGCAATGGCGAGCAACTCATTCTCGCTGTTGTCATGCCGCTCATTGCGCTGTTCGTGCTTACCCTCACCGATCTCGTCAATGACGTGGCCGACCGAAGCATTGATGCAGCTGTACCCGGCGTGCTCGCCCTGTGCGTCATTTCAACGGCTTTCACCGGACAGGGAATCGGGACAGGTTTTGACCGCCGCTACGGCGTGCTGACCATGTTCTCAACGACCCCATTGGGGAAAACCGGACTGATTTTCGGCAAAGTCATCGCAGTGCTGTCCGTCTTGTTGATCCAGGTCGTCTTGATCTGCTCAGTCGCGCTGCTGTTCCTGGATTGGCATCCGAACCCCTGGGGAATCCTCCCGGGTATCCTCTTCCTGCTCTTGGGTGCAGCGGCGTTTACCGCGCTGGGCCTGCTCATTGCTGGCACCGTTCGCCCTGAAGCGACGTTGGCCATCACCAACCTTGCCTGGATCCTGCTGGCCGGCGCCGGCGGTGTCCTGTATCCCTTGAGCATGGCCCCAGATTGGGCACAACCGACACTGAATGCACTGCCTTCGGCAGCGCTGGGCGATGCCATGCGCGATGCCCTCATCCATGGCCAGTTCAGCATCGCTGGACTGATCTTCTTGATCCTCTGGGCAGCATCCGGCTCCTTTGCAGCCATCAAGCTGTTCAAATGGAGCTAACCACCACTCAATTCCAAGAGGGAGATTTCCTTGACTCCAGTCCAAGCCAAACAGAGCTGGGCCGATAAGTTGCCCACGAAGGTAAACCGCCTCGTGCATGGTCTGGCGATCGCATCCTTGATCTCGCAGATTGGCATTATCGTCACCGGAGGGGCCGTAAGGCTTACCGAGTCGGGACTCGGTTGCTCACATTGGCCCAACTGCGTCCCCGGCTCGATGACTCCTGTTCCGGAAATGGGTATCCACGGCATCATCGAGTTCGGCAACCGCCTGCTGACCTTCGTCCTGCTGGTTATCGCCGTTGCTTTCCTGGTCTCCATCTGGAAGATGCGCCCGACGCACCGTACCTTGTACAAACTGGCCGTCGGCTTGCTCGCCGGCATCGCACTTCAGGCCCTTGTCGGCGCCATCACCGTATGGACTGGCCTGAATGCCTGGGTTGTGTCGGTGCATTTCCTGATTTCCGGGGCTCTGGTCATCATGGCCACGTTCCAGGTCAACCGTACGGCCAAGGAACTGAAAAGCCGGGAGATTCCGCGGAGCACCAAGTCCATCGGCCAGATTTCATTTGCCGCATGGATCTTCTCGCTGCTCGCTGTCGCGTTCGGAACTGTCGTAACAGGCACCGGACCGCACGCTGGTGATGCCGATGCTCCTCGTCACCTGTTCGATCCACTGTTCGTGACCCGGCTGCACACGGCTCCGGTGTACTTGCTGGTCGCCGCCACCGTTGTTGTTCTCATCCTGGCCTACAAGCAAGGCGGAAACAGCCAGCTTCGCAACGCCATTTGGTGGCTCGTGGCCGCTATCGCGATTCAGGCAGCTATCGGATACATCCAGCACTTCAATGGCCTGCCGGTTGCCCTGGTTCTCTCTCACATGCTCGGCGCCAGCTTGTTGCTCTCAGCTTCTGCAAACGTCTGGGACCGGGCCGCTATCCTTCCGGGATACAGGGTCATCGCTTCATAGCATTCTGCGTAAACGTTTCGGGGGTTGCCCTGCACTCAAAGTGCACGGCAACCCCCGAATCGCTTTAACTATCTTCTTGTTATTCCGAGGTCTACGACCCCAGCAATCCAGTGAGTCCTAAAGGTAGGCAGCTCCGGTCAGCAAACGACCCGCACCCAAGATCTCCGCCATCGAAAGCAAGCTGGTGCCCCTGGCAATTCGAATCAGCTTGCAACTGCATTCTCGCTTCATCAAACCGGCAACGGCACGCCATCCTCGACTTGCCGCTCCCGTCCTTCTTTTTCACAGCGCTCTGCTGCCAAAGCCTCGCCGTCTTCAATAACCTATACCGCTACCCTGACGTTGCCACATTTCTCGCCTGATAGCTTGATGGACTTCTGAGAAATCACGTGCCTCTGGCGGTGAGTTCATCGAGCGACGGGTATCCAGCAATCCGCTGTTGATCATCGCCGCAAACAGAGAATACGAGCTCCCGCAACGGAGTTACCCTCCAGGAGATCAAAGGTTGCAGCAAGTTCCGTGCCGCATTCATCACTGTCCGTTTTGGAACCGAGCGCATAGAGGTCGGCAGCCCGCCAGTGAATGGCGGGTAATGACTTCTTTGGTGCTGGACAGGCACAAACGGGAGTTGCGTTGCCTAAGCCAGAATTATCAAAGGGCCCAGTTTCTGCTCCGGTTGAATGAATGGCCCAGATGCATCCAATGCTCTAGAGACCGGCGTGCATAAGCTAAAGAAAAGCGCCTTGCTTGGAATCCAAACGTATTCGGGTTCCAAGCAAGGCGCTTGTGAAGCTTCGTTGCGGAGTTGAACTCAGCCGAACAGCGGGCTGCCCACGAAGGGATCAATGGCCAATGCCAAGAACACGATGGACAAGTAGGTAATGGAGATGTGGAAAACCTTCATGGCCTTGCGGTTGATCTCAGCCGGCTTGTGGTCATTCTGCGCCTCGCGGTAAAGCACGTGAGACTCGTAGACGAACCACAAACCTGCGCCGCCCGCGATTGCGGTATACACGATGCCGGCGCCACCCAGTGGAACCAACAGCATCGAGCAAACGACGGTGGCCCAGGCATAAAGCACGACCTGCACCGAAACGCGGCGGGCGTTGGCGATCGCGCCAAGCATTGGCACCGAAGCCGCGTTGTAGTCATCCGCGTACTTCATGGACAGCGGCCAGTAATGCGGCGGTGTCCAGAGGAAGATCACCAGGAACAGGATGACCGCTGGCCACTCAATTGTGTTGGTCACCGCAGCCCAAGCGATCAGTACTGGCATGCAGCCGGCGATGCCACCCCACACAATATTCTGAGCTGTCCGTCGCTTGAGGATCAAAGTGTAGAACACCACGTAGAGCAGAATGGCCGCCAGGCCCAACGCGGTCGTCAGCGGATTCGTGCCAACCCAGAGAATCACCAAGGATGCGATTGCCAGGGCCCAAGAGAAGACCAAGGCTTCCTTCGGGGTCAGGTCACCAGTCACCAAAGGGCGCCCCTTGGTACGCTTCATCAACTTGTCCATATCGCGATCGATATAGCAGTTGAATGCTCCGGATGCGCCTGCGGCCATAGCTCCACCAACGAGGGTGGAAATCATCAGCCAGACGGAAGGAAAGCCCCGCTCGGCAAAGATCATGGTCGGAAGGGTGCTCACTAGCAGCAACTCGATAACGCGAGGCTTCGTCAACGCCACATACGCATTGGCCTTGCGCTTCAGAAAGTCGCCGGCAGTTTCATCAGGCTGACGCGATGCGCGTGGCACTGATGCTGCGGCGACACTTTGAGTCTTCAATTAAACGCACTCAGTTCTTCACGGGTACAAGACAGACACATTCATTCTACGCTGGATAGAAATTGATTGAAACTCCCCACGGAGAGGATCACATTCAAAAAGGGTGATTTGGCTCAATTTAAATAGTTGCAATGCCCAAACCGGCTACGTACCAAGCGCCGCACCCAATGGGTGCTCAGATCGATCTCCGGCGTTCGAATCGGCTATCCGGGCCGGTCCTTCACTCAAAACAGCGATTACCTCCAGTTCAGCAGGCGGGGGCCAAGAGCCCCGCCCGTTCACGCACCGGCCACTTGCACAGGCGGCAGCCTCCGAGGCAGCGGCCACAGGACCTCGGCCTTTAATGGACGTCAGATATTCTTGGCACCCGCAGCACCAAGACAAATTCCACAAGCGGTAAGCAACCTGGAAACAAGATTCATTTTTTGTACACCTCCCCAGGGCAACGCGTCAGCAACTCCGGGTACACAGCCATCCGGGACACACCTGCAACGACCTGTGCACCATTGCGCAGAATGACTGAGCGCTTGGCTCAGGCCAAGGCATGAAAGGTCACATCGGGTCGCACCCCTGCGCAAACCGAATAATTATGTGTCATCTTGCTAAATCCAGCGCCCGAAGGCGCCGTTTCGCGATAGAGTTGACTCAGATTGCGCCGTCGCGACCTGCATTCCTCTAACTTAAGCAATATCGGAGGCATGGGGAGGCGACGGCGTATTGCGTGTCAGCGGGAGGCATCTCCCGTCCAAGCCTGAATGGAAGGAACGCCGCTGTGGCGACTGAATCCTTAGTTGAAGAATTCTCACTGACCGAGTTGGACCGTAAGGCCATCGACACCACCCGTGTCCTGGCAGCCGACGCCGTCGAAAAGGTTGGCAATGGCCACCCCGGTACCGCAATGAGCTTGGCTCCTGCCGCCTACTTGATTTTCCAGAAGCACCTGCGCCACGACCCGAAGGATCCGAACTGGATCGGCCGCGACCGTTTCGTGCTTTCCCCAGGCCACACCTCGCTGACCCTGTACCTGCAGCTGTTCCTCTCCGGCTACGGCTTGGAAATGCAAGACATCGAAGCGCTGCGCACCTGGGGCGCGAAGACCCCTGGCCACCCTGAGTACGGCCACACCGCCGGCGTCGAGATCACCACCGGCCCACTGGGCCAGGGCCTGGCCTCCGCCGTTGGCTTCGCCTACGCCCAGCGCCGCATGCGCGGCCTGCTGGATCCAGCCGCCGAAACCGGAACCAGCCCCTTCGACCACACTGTCTACGTCATCGCTTCCGATGGCGACCTGCAGGAAGGCGTCACCTCCGAAGCTTCCTCGCTGGCCGGCCACCAGGAACTGGGCAACCTTGTGGTGATCTACGATGACAACAAGATCTCCATCGAGAACGACACCGACATCGCCTTCACCGAGGACGTGCTGGGCCGCTACGAGTCCTACGGCTGGCACACCCAGCGCGTTGACTGGACCGCCACCGGCGAATACGTCGAGGACATGGCCGCACTGGATGCCGCCATCCGCGCCGCCAAGGCCGAGACCTCGCGCCCGTCGATCATCTCGCTGCGCACCATCATCGGCTGGCCATCGCCAACCAAGCAGAACACCGGCGGCATCCACGGCTCGAAGCTGGGTGCCGAGGAAGTTGCCGGCCTGAAGAAGGTGCTGGGCTTCGACCCGGAGAAGAACTTCCAGATCGAGGATGACGTGCTGGCCCACGCCCGCGAAGTCGCAACCCGCGGAGCGCAGCTGCACGCCTCTTGGAACGAGACCTTCAACGCCTGGAAATCTGCAAACCCGGAAGAGGCCGCCCTGCTGGAACGCCTGCAGGCTGGCGAGCTGCCAGAAGGCTGGACCGAGAAGCTTCCTACCTTCGAGCCTGGTTCCACCATGGCCACCCGCGCCGCGTCGGGCAAGGTCATCAACGCGATCGCCGATGAGCTGCCAGAACTCTGGGGCGGCTCCGCCGACCTGGCCGGTTCGAACAACACCACCATCGAGACCGCGAAGTCCTTCGCTCCCGAGCGCCGCTCCACCGATTCCTGGTCGGCCAGCCCGTACGGCCGTGTGCTGCACTTCGGCATCCGCGAGCACGCCGCCGCGTCGATCGTCAACGGCATCGTGCTCTCCAGCCCGACCCGCGCGTTCTCCGGCACCTTCCTGATCTTCTCCGACTACCAGCGTCCGGCCATCCGCCTGGCCGCGCTGATGGGCGTCCCGTCGATCTTCGTCTGGACCCACGACTCCATCGGCCTGGGCGAAGACGGCCCGACCCACCAGCCGGTGGAGCAGCTCGCCTCGCTGCGCATCATCCCGAACTTCGACGTTGTCCGCCCGGCGGATGCCAACGAGGTCGCCTACGCCTGGCGCGGAATGCTGGAACTGTCCACCACCCCATCGGGCATCGTGCTCTCGCGCCAGAACCTGCCGATCTACGACCGTTCGGCTACCGGCTTCCGCGGCGCCGAAGGCACGCTGAAGGGCGGCTACATCCTGGCCGAGGCCGTGCGCGACGGCGCCGAGACCACGCCGGATGTCATCCTGCTGGCCACCGGCTCCGAGGTCGAGCTCGCCGTCGAGGCCCGCGAAGCGCTGGCGGCCAAGGACATCGCGGCGCGCGTCGTCTCGCTGCCGTCGCTGGAATGGTTCGCCAAGCAGGATGCCGCCTACCGCGAAGAGGTCCTTCCGGCAGCGATCACCGCACGCGTTTCGGTGGAGGCCGGCGTGGCCCAGGGCTGGCGCGAACTGGTTGGCGCCCACGGCGAAATCATCTCGCTGGACCACTTCGGCGCGTCCGCCGACTACAAGAAGCTGTACTCGGAATTCGGCATCACCACCGAGGCAGTGATCGCTGCCGCCGAAACCTCCATCAACAACGCTGCCAATTAAGGAACTGAAGTACATATCATGAGCAACCCGAATACTCAGGCCCTGTCCGACGCCGGCGTCTCCATCTGGCTGGACGACCTTTCGCGCGAGCGCCTGACCAGCGGCTCCCTGGCCAAGCTGATCGAAGAGAAGAACGTCGTCGGCGTCACCACCAACCCGGCAATCTTCGCCGCGTCGCTGTCCAAGGCAGAGGTGTACGGCGAGGCGATCGCCGAGCAGAAGCACCGCTCCGTCGAGGACGCGATCACGGAAATCACCAGCGACGACGTGGCAGCGGCCTGCGACCTGTTCAAGGGCATCTACGAGTCCTCCAACGGCTTCGACGGCCGCGTGTCCATCGAGGTGGACCCCCGCCTGGCGCACGAGACCGCACCGACCATCGCCCAGGCGAAGGCCTTGTACGAGCGCGTGAACCGTGAAAACGTGCTGATAAAGATCCCTGCCACCATCGAAGGCCTGGAAGCCATCACCGAAACCATTGCCGCCGGCATTTCGGTGAACGTGACCCTGATCTTCTCGCTGGAACGCTACCGCGAGGTCATCAACGCCTACCTGCTGGGTCTGGAGAAGGCCCATGCCGCCGGCCTGGACCTGTCCAAGATCCACTCGGTCGCGTCCTTCTTCGTCTCCCGCGTGGACACCGAGATCGACAAGCGCCTGGATGCCATCGGCACAGAAGCCGCGGCCGCCGTGCGCGGACAGGCCGGCGTGGCCAACGCCCGCCTGGCCTACCAGGTCTTCGAGGAGTCCTTCGCTTCGGCCCGCTACGAGGTGCTGAGCGCTGCCGGCGCCAACGTGCAGCGCCCGCTGTGGGCTTCGACCGGCGTGAAGGACCCCGCCTACCCGTCGACCCTGTACGTGACCGAACTGGTCGCCCCGCAGACGGTGAACACCATGCCGGAGAAGACCCTGGATGCCACCGCGGCCGAAGCCGAGATCCGCGGCAACGCGATCGCCGGCGGCTACGATGCCGCCAACCGCGTGCTGGACAAGCTCGCCGCCCTGGGCATCGACTACAACGAGGTCGTGAACCTGCTTGAGGTCGAGGGCGTGCAGAAGTTCGACGTCGCCTGGAACGAGCTGCTCCAGGACATGGCCGAGGCCCTGAAGGGAGCCAAATAGATGGAACTTGGCCTGGTAACTTCCGGACAGGCTCTGGCCTCCGTCGATGCGCTGCTGCCGCAGCTGATCGACGCGAAAATCGGCAGCCGCATTGCCGCGCAGGATCCCACCATCTGGGGTCCGGCGGCCGAGGCCGAATCCTCCATCCGCCTGGGCTGGGTCAACCCCTTCGAGGCGGCCGGCAAGCTGATCCCGCAGATCCTGGATCTGCGCGACGAGCTGCAGGAGGAGGGACTGACCCGCATCGTGCTGTGCGGCATGGGCGGATCCTCGCTGGCCCCTGAGGTCATCACCGCGCACGACGAGGTGGACCTGGTCATCTGCGACACCACCGATCCGTCGATGGTCAAGGGCATCGTGGAAACCGATCTGGAGCACACCGTCGTGGTGGTCGCCTCCAAGTCCGGCTCCACGGTGGAGACCGATTCGCAGCGCCGTGCGTTCACCGCAGCCTTCGAGGCGGCCGGCATCGACCCGGCCACCCGCCTGGTGCTGGTGACCGACCCGGGTTCGCCGATGGACAACCCGGATGGAGTGCGCGCGGTCTTCAACGCCGACCCGAATGTGGGCGGCCGCTACTCGGCGCTGACCGCCTTCGGCCTGGTTCCCTCGGGCCTGGCCGGCGCCGACATCGAAGCGCTGGTGGAAGAATCCGGACTGATCAACGACGTGCTGGCAATGGACGACGAGGACAACCTCGCGCTGCACCTGGGGGCGGCCATGGCCACCGCCGGCCGCGACAAGCTGCTCATCGCCTGCGTGGGCGATGCCCTGCCGGGCTTCGGCGACTGGGCCGAGCAGCTGATCGCCGAATCCACCGGCAAGGACGGCAAGGGCGTGCTGCCGGTTGCCGCCCATGTGGATGCGCCCGAGCTGCAGAACCCTGCGCAGGATGTGCTGCCGCTGTTCATCTACGAGCAGCTGCCGGAGGAAATCGACGAGGACTCCACCGCCGTGCACTTCAGCGCGCCGCTGGGCACCGCGTTCATGATCTTCGAGTACGCCACCGCCGTGGCCGGCTACCTGCTGGGCATCAGCCCGTTCGACCAGCCGGATGTCGAGGCCGCGAAGGTGGCCGCGCGTTCCATGCTCGAAGCGCCGGCGCAGAGCGCACCGGATGCCGTGGACGGCCCGGTCGAGCTCTACGGCACCGAGGCCGCGAACCTGGAAGCAGCCCTGGATGCGCTCACCGCACAGCTGCCGGACGATGGCTACCTCGCCATCCAGGCCTACCTGGATCGCACCGCCGACCAGCAGCTCGAAGCGCTGCGCGATGCTCTGGCTGAGAAGACCGGCCGTCCGGTCACCTTCGGCTGGGGCCCGCGCTTCTTGCACTCCACCGGCCAGTACCACAAGGGCGGCCCGGCACAGGGCGTGTTCCTGCAGGTCACCGCGGATCACCAGGAAGACCTTGAGATTCCTGGCCGTCCGTACACCTTCGGCGGGCTGATCACCGCCCAGGCGATCGGCGACGGCGCGGTGCTGGCCGACGCCGAGCACAACCGTCCGGTGCTGCGCGTGAACCTCACGGACCGCGCGGCGGGAATCGCCGCCCTGCTAGAGGCAGCGAAGTAAGGCACGAATGAGCAATCCACTACGCGACGCCCGCGACCGGCGGCTTAACCGCATTGCCGGTCCGGGCGCGCTGGTGTTCTTCGGAATCACCGGCGATCTTGCCCGCAAGAAGCTCATGCCAGCGGTCTACGACCTGGCCAACCGCGGCCTGCTGCCCCCGAACTTCGCGATCGTCGGCTTCGGCCGCCGCGACTGGACGGCGCAGGACTTCGCCGACCAGGCCCGCGAATGGATCCTGGCCAGCGCCCGCACCCCCTTCAACGAAACTGTCTTCGCCCAGCTGGCGGCCGGCATGCGATTCATCTCCGGCGCCTTCGACGATGACGGCGCGTACGAGCAGCTTGCCGCCACCCTGGACGAGCTGGCCGAATCGCGCTCCACCGGCCGCAACCACGCCTTCTACCTCTCGATCCCGCCAAGCTGGTTCGAGGTCGTCTGCCAGAAGCTCTCGGAGCACAAGCTGGCCCAGGACAAGAACCCCGGCTGGGAACGCGTGGTCATCGAGAAGCCCTTCGGCCACGACCTGGCCAGCGCGCGCGAGCTGAACTCCATCGTCGAGTCGGTGTTCCCGCCGGATGCGGTGTTCCGCATCGACCACTACCTGGGCAAGGAAACGGTGCAGAACCTGCTGGCGCTGCGCTTCGGCAACCAGATGTTCGAGCCGCTGTGGAACAACAAGTACGTGGACCACGTGCAGATCACCATGGCCGAGGACATCGGCATCGGCGGCCGGGCCAGCTACTACGACGGTGTGGGCGCCGCCCGCGACGTCATCCAGAACCACCTGCTCCAGCTGCTGGCGCTGACTGCAATGGAGGAGCCCATCTCCTTCGACGCCGACCACCTGCGCAGCGAGAAGGAAAAGGTGCTCACCGCGGTGAAGCTGCCCGAGGACCTGGGGGCGGCCAGCGCCCGCGGCCAGTACACCTCCGGCTGGCAGGGCGCCGAAGAGGTCGTCGGCTTCCTCGACGAGGAGGGCTTCAACCCGAAGTCCAACACCGAGACCTATGCCGCGGTCAAGCTGGAGATCAACACCCGCCGCTGGTCCGGCGTACCGTTCTACCTGCGTGCCGGCAAGCGCCTGGGGCGGCGCGTCACCGAGATCGCGGTGGTGTTCAAGAAGGCCCCGAACCTGCTGTTCACCGACCATGAGGACGACGAGTTCGGCCAGAACGCCTTCGTGATCCGCGTGCAGCCCGATGAGGGCGCGACCATCCGCTTCTCCTCCAAGGTGCCCGGCACCCAGATGGAGATCCGCGACGTGACCATGGACTTCGGCTACGGCAACGCCTTCACCGAGTCCTCCCCCGAAGCCTATGAACGGCTGATCCTCGACGTGCTGCTCGGCGAACCTCCGTTGTTCCCGCGTCACGAGGAAGTCGAGCAGTCCTGGCGCATCCTGGATCCTTTCGAGGAGTACTGGGCCGCCCTGCCCACCCAGCCGGATCCCTACGCTCCGGGCTCCTGGGGACCTGAAAGCAGCGACGAGCTGATGGCCAAGGATGGAAGGACGTGGCGACGACCATGATGATCGATCTTCCCAACACCACCACCTCCAAGGTGGCCAAGAAGCTGATCTCCTCGCGCCGCACCCACGGCGTGGTGGCGCTGTCCCGCGTGCTGACCCTGGTGGTCATCACCCGCGAGGGCTTCGCCGAGAACGCGATCGAGGCGGCCAACCTGGCCAGCCGCGAGCACCCCTGCCGGATCATCGTGGTGGTGCGCGGCAACAAGTCCGAGGCCAACCGCCTGGACGTGCAGATCCGCGTGGGCGGGGACGCCGGCGCCTCCGAAGTGATCGTGATGCGCACCTACGGCCCGGATGTCGTGGCCGACGAGGCGCTGATCTCCGCGCTGCTGCTGCCCGATGCACCGATCGTGGCCTGGTGGCCACATGGGGTGCCGCAGGATCCGGCCGGCACCGCACTGGGCAGGCTGGCGCACCGCCGCATCACGGATTCGGCGGAGACTGAGGACCCGACCGCCGCGCTGTTCAGCCGCATTGCCACCTACCGGGCCGGAGACACCGACCTGGCTTGGACCCGGCTGACCCTGTGGCGTGCCCAGCTGGCAAGCATCCTCGACTTGATCGGCACCGACGGGCTGACCGCCATCACCGTGAAAGGCTCGGACAATTCGCCGTCCACCACCCTGCTGGCGGCCTGGCTGACCCTGTGCCTGGACGTCCCGGTAACCATCGCCGCGGACAAGTCCAACGGCGGGCTCTCCAGCGTCCGGCTCGCCCGCGAAGACGGCGACGTGGAGCTCTCGCGCCCCTCCGGCGCGGTTGCCCACCTGTACCTGCCCGGCAGCGCGCCGCAGCGCATCTCGCTGCCGCGGCGTTCGGTGGCAGAATGCCTGGCCGAGGAGATGCGCCGCCTGGACGCCGACGACGTCTTCGGCGAGGTCATCACGAAGGGCCTGGCCCTGACCAACCTGAGGAGCATCAGATCCAGTGATCGCTAGGCAGATTCTCATCCACGAGGATGCACAGGCTACCGCCCACGCCATCGCCGCCCGGCTGATCACCACGATCGCCGATGCGCTGGCGGCCCGCGGTGTCGCCCATGTGGTGGTCACCGGCGGTTCGCTGGGCATCGCCGCCCTGGAAGCCGTCGCGGCCAACCCCGCCAAGACCTCGGTCAATTGGTCGCAGGTGCACTTCTGGTGGGGCGACGAGCGCTTCGTCGCCTCCGATTCGGCTGACCGCAATGTGCGCCAGGCGGCCGCCCTGTTCGAGGCGCTGGACACCCTGGGGCTGGACCGGGCCACCGTGCACGCCATGGGCGCCAGCGACCAGTACGGGACAGCAGAGCAGGCCGCCGCAGCCTACGCCCGGGAGCTGGCCGAGGAAGCCGAAGAAGGCGCGCTGAATCCGGCCTTCGATGTGCTGATGCTCGGCATGGGCCCGGACTCGCATGTCGCCTCGCTCTTCCCCAACCACACCCGGTCGGATGAGCCAGGAGTCATCGCAGTCCACGACTCCCCCAAGCCGCCGGCGGACCGCGTTACGCTCACCATGGGCACGATCAACACCGCCAAAGAGGTGTGGCTGCTCGTGGCCGGCGCCGAGAAGGCCCCGGCACTGGCCGCCGCGCAGCACGAGGTAAACGAGGTTGCCGTCCCGGCTTCGGCCGTGCACGGCACCGAAGCTACCCGCTGGATCATCGACCGCGCCGCGGCCACCTTGCTCTAGCCAACACCTCATCGCCGGTGCCGCGATCCTGCCGATGGCGGGCTCGCGGCACCGGCCTTCGCTTTTCCAGCACCATCTGCCCGAGAGGATTCCATGCTTTCCGCACCGTTGCGCGAAGCAGCGCAGCCCCGCAAGGTCAACGTGATCGGTGCCGGGGTCATCGGCCTGTCCACCGCCCACGAGCTGGCCGCCGCCGGCCACGAGGTCACCGTGATCGCCGACCAGCAGCCGCAGCAGACGGTCTCCGCGGTGGCCGCCGCCATCTGGTTCCCCTACCACTCGGAGAACTCCGAAGCTGCCGACCTGCTGCTCGCCCGTTCCTTGGCACGCTTCGAGCAGCTGTCGGGCATCGCGGAAACCGGCATCGATCTGCGCTACGGACTGAACCTGGAGGGCTCGGCGGACGAGGACCGCTCCTGGGCGAAGATCGTCACCAACGCCGCCGAAGCACCGGCAGAAGCGATCCCGCCGATTGCGGCCGCCGGAATGCATGCCACGGTTCCGGTGATCACCATGCCCACCTACCTGTCCTGGCTGCAGGACCAGGCCGCGGCCTTGGGCGTGCAGTTCATCTGGCGCACGGTCGAATCCTTCGACGAGCTGCAGGACGATGCCGACGTCGTCGTGCTGGCAGCCGGCCTGCGAGGCGGCGAGCTCACCGGCGACGACCAGAGCGTCTACCCCATCCGCGGCCAGGTGATCCGCCTGGCCAACACCGCAGGACTGTCCGACTGGCTCTGCTACGACGAGCATCCGCAAGGCGTCAGCTACATCATTCCGCGCCGCGATGACATCATCGTTGGCGGCACCGACGTGGACCACGACTTCAACCTCGAAGCCGACCCGCAGACCGCCGCCGACATGCTCGACCGCGCCACCGGCCTGGTCCCCGAGCTGGCCGGCTGCGAAATCCTGGAGCACAAGGTCGGGTTGCGTCCGGCCCGCGAGACGATCCGCCTGGAGCGCATCGAGGGGCATGCGGTGCCCGTCATTGCCGCCTACGGCCATGGAGGCGCCGGCGTGACCCTGTCCTGGGGCACCGCGCAGCGCGTCGTGGAACTGCTCGGCAGCTAGCGATGCCCTCGGCTTGCCGGCAGCCGCGCAGATACTGCGCGGCCGCCGGTTCAAGCTCTCCCGCGGCGGCCTGGCCGGCACCGCCATCGGTGACGGGAATCACCATTGACACCCGTTTTTCCGGGCGTAGTATTTCCCTCGTACTCCTCGTCCCACGGTTTCGCGAGACGTTATTCCTACGATTGCGATCTCCATGAATTTTCCCGCACCCCGGCCGGCCGCGCAGCACAGCGTGCTGGCCAAACCGGCACGCGCAGTAGCATTTGCCTTCGCCGGTGCGATTCTCGTTGGCGGATTGCTCCTGTCCTCCCCGGCAGCCAATACCCAAGGCGTCTTCACATCCTTGGTCGACGGGATCTTCACTGCCACGTCAGCGGTGTGCGTGACCGGCCTGACTGTCTTGGACACCGCAACCCACTACACCCTCTTCGGCAAGCTCGTCATCCTCATCCTGATCCAAGCCGGCGGCCTGGGCCTGATGCTGATTGCCTCGCTGCTGAGCATGCTGGTCATCGGCCGCATTGGCTACCTCACCCGGCTATCCACCCAACGCGAAAGCTCCGCGGTATCAGGCGAAGATGTGCGCACCGCCGCATTGATGATCATCAAGCTGTCGCTGGCCATCGAATCCGTCGTGGCGGCCATCTTAGCCATCCGCTTCGGGCTGGCCTACGGCGACGATCCAGCCGGTGCGATCTGGCATGGCGCATTCCATGCAGTCTCGGCCTTTAATAACGCGGGCTTCGCCCTGTATTCGAATAACCTGATGGACTTCGTCGCTGACCCGTGGCTCTGCATCCCTATCAGCCTCGCCATCATCCTTGGCGGCCTGGGCTTCCCGGTCCTGGTCCAGCTGAGGCAGCACTGGCGGAACACGCTGAAATGGAGCATGAACACCCGTCTGGTTCTTCTGATGACCGCATTGCTGCTCGTTGGCGGCACCATCTTCATCACCGCTATGGAATGGTCCAATCCGAAGACGCTCGGCGAGCTCGAACCTGCGCAGCGGATCCTGGCCGGATTCTTCCAATCTGTGCAGACGCGCACCGCGGGCTTCAACTCCATCGACATCGGCGCGATGCATCCAGCCTCCTGGCTGGGCATGGATGTGCTGATGTTCATCGGCGGCGGACCGGCCGGCACCGCCGGCGGCATCAAGATCACCACGGCCGCGATCCTGCTGTTCATCATCATGACCGAGCTGCGCGGCGAGACCGCAGTCAACGTCCTGGGCAGGCGGCTCTCCCGCTCGGTGCACCGCCAAGCCATCACGGTGGCGCTGCTGGGCGTCGCGGCGGTGTTCGCCGGCACGATGGGCCTGCTGCTGCTCACCAACTATTCCCTGGACCGCTGTCTCTTCGAAGCCACCTCGGCCTTCGGCACCGTCGGGCTGTCCACGGGCATTACCCCGGACTTGCCGGATCCCGCCAAAGGCATTCTCATCGCGTTGATGTACCTCGGCCGCGTCGGTGTCCTCTCGCTGGGTTCCGCGCTTGCCCTGCGCGATCGAAAAGCGCTCTATGAACTCCCCAAGGAAAGGCCTTCAATTGGCTAAGCTACTGAATTTTCGCAATGATGCCAAGGGACTGCCCAAAGCTCACTCCGTGGCGGTGATCGGGCTCGGGCGCTTCGGAGAATCCCTTGCCCTGGAACTAATGAAGTCAGGCACCCAAGTTCTGGGCATCGACGTGCACGAGAACAACGTCCAGTCGCTGAATGGCGAATTGACCCAGGTGGTCCGTGCCGACGCATCAAGCCGCGAAGTCCTGGAACAGCTATCGATCCACGAATTCGACCGTGTGGTGGTGGCCGTGGGCAGCCACCTGCAGTCATCCATCCTGTGCTGCTCGCTCTTGGTCAGCATGGGGATCCCGCAGATCTGGGCCAAGGCGCAAGATGATCGGCATGGACTGATCCTGGAGCAGCTAGGGGTCCATCACATCGTCTACCCGGAGAAAGACATGGGCAAGCGTGTTGCCCACCTGGTGCGCGGATCCATGATGGACTACCTGGAGGTCGATCCAGGCTATGCCATGGTCAAAATGAGCGCGCCATCCACGTTGCATGGGGTGAAGCTCAGCGATGCGGCGGTGCGCAACAAGTACCGGGTGACCATCGCGGCCACGACCAATGCTGCCGGCGAATGGCAGAACACCGACGGCAACACCGTCCTTAGCACCGGAGACAAGATTCTCGTGCTCGGCTCGATTGCCGATACGGAGAAATTCGGGCAACTGGCCTGATGACGCGCAAGAGGCGCCCTCCACGTGATGTGGAAGGCGCCTCTTGGCTGCTGCGGAAGGGTGCCGCCTAGGCTTCGACGCTGAATCGAAGCACCAGGGCAAGGCCGATGATCACGGCACCCCAGATCAGACCGAGAACGATGGTGATCCGGTTCAGGTTGCGCTCGGCAACACCTGAAGATCCCATGGAGCTGGTCATGCCACCGCCGAACATGTCGGACATACCGCCACCACGACCCTTGTGCAAAAGGATCAAAAGGGTGAGCAGGACGCTTGTGATGCCCAGCAATACCTGCAGAATGATCTTGATAATATCCAAGTCGACGGTTCCTTAGCTAGATTCAGTCGGTGACGAGATGATGCTCGAACCTGACAATATTAGCAAATTCCTCGGCATCCAGGCTGGCACCGCCAACCAACACGCCATCGACATCGCGTTCGCGCATGATCGATGCGGCATTTGCTGCCTTAACACTACCGCCATAGAGCAGTTGCGTCTTCTCGGCAATCTCCGCTCCAAAGCGCTCGGCCAGCGCACCGCGAATAGCGGCGCACATTTCCTGCGCGTCGGCCGGTCCCGCAACTTCACCGGTACCGATGGCCCACACCGGCTCGTAGGCGATGACCAGGTTTGCGGCCTGCTCAGCGGTAACGCCTTCCAGCGACTGCGCCAACTGTTCCAAGGTGAAAGCCACGTGCTCGCCGGCCTTGCGCACTTCCAGGCCTTCGCCGACGCAGAGCACCGGGGTCAGCTCGTGGCGGTACGCGGCAGCCAGCTTGGCGGCGATCACCTGGTTGGTCTCGTTGTGGTACTCGCGACGCTCGGAGTGGCCTACCAAAACGTACGTGCAACCGAGCTTCTTGAGGAACTGGCCCGAGATTTCACCGGTGTACGCGCCTGAATCCTGCGCCGACAGATCCTGGGCACCGTAGACGATGTCCAGCTTGTCGCCCAGGGTCAGTGTCTGCACGCCGCGAATGTCGGTGAACGGAGGGAACACAGCGACCTCGGCACGATCGTAATCGTGTTCGTGGTCCTTCAGGGTCCACGCCAGCTTCTGCACCAGGGTGATCCCCTGGACGTGGTCCATGTTCATCTTCCAGTTGCCGGCAATCAGCGGCTGGCGCACAAAAGCGCCGTTCTGCGAAATGGTCATTCCTAGCCTTCCAATGCGGCAACACCCGGCAGGGTCTTGCCTTCGAGGTACTCCAGCGAAGCACCGCCGCCGGTGGAGATATGGCCGAAGTCATCCTCCGAGAAGCCCAGCGCGCGGACAGCCGCGGCCGAATCGCCACCGCCTACCACGCTGAACGCTTCCGAGTCCGCCAGAGCCTGCGCGACGGTACGGGTACCTTCAGCGAAAGCAGGAATCTCGAAGACGCCCATTGGGCCGTTCCAGAACACGGTGTTGGCGCTGGTGATGTAGCTTGCGAACAGTTCAGCGGACTTCGGACCGATGTCCAGCCCAAGGCCGTTGGAGCCGAAGCTGGCTTCCTCGATCTTGTCTGCCGCCAGCACCTCATGCTCAGCATCGGCACCGAACTTGCTTGCCACAACGACATCGCTAGGCACGATGATGTCGCAGCCGAGCTGCTCGGCCCGCTTCAGGTACTCCTGGCAGGTGGCGATCTGGTCTTCTTCAAGCAGCGAGCCGCCAATGGCGTGGCCCTGCGCCTTGAGGAAGGTGAACGCCATGCCGCCGCCGATCAGCAGCTGATCAGCCTTGCCCAGCAGGTTGTCGATGACAGCGAGCTTGTCCGAGACCTTGGACCCGCCAAGCACCACCACGTAGGGGCGCTTCGGCGCCTCGGTCAGGGTCTTGAGGACCTTGACCTCGGTAGCCACCAGGTCGCCCTGGTAGCTCGGCAGCAGGCTGGCAATGTCGTAGACCGAAGCGTGCTTGCGGTGCACGGCGCCGAAAGCGTCGTTCACGTAGGCGCCGTTCTCGCCGGTCAGCGCAGCCAGCTCCTTGGCGAACTCTGCGCGCTGCGCATCGTCCTTGGACGTTTCGCGGGCATCGAAGCGGACGTTCTCCAGAACCAGAACCGAGCCTTCTTCGAGGTTTGCCGCAGCCTGGCGGGCAGAGTCGCCCACCACGTCTTCGGCGACAATTACGTCGAAGTCAGCCAGTTCGTTCAGGCGGTTCGCTGCTGGAGCGATGGAGTACTTGGCATCGACCTGGCCCTTGGGGCGTCCCAGGTGGGCCATCACGATGACCTTTGCGCCGGCCTCGGCCAGCTTGCTGATGACTGGCAGCGACGCGCGGACGCGGCCATCATCGGTCACAGTTGCACCGTCGAGCGGCACGTTCAGGTCACTGCGGACCAGAACGTACCGTCCGCGGACGCCGTTGTCAGCGATCAATTCGTCAATGGTGTGAGAAGACATGTCTCTAGGTTATCGACTAGAGGCTGGATCCCACGAATTCAACGAGATCGACGAGCCGAGATGAGTAACCCCACTCGTTGTCGTACCACGCGACGACCTTGACACTGTTGCCCATTACGGTGGTCAGGCCGGAGTCGAAAATTGCCGAGTGGGAATTGGTCACGATGTCCGAGGAAACCAGCGGATCGGTTGAGTACTCAAGGTATTCGCTCAATGGGCCTTCGGCGGCAGCCTTCTCGAAGGCCGCGTTGATTTCTTCCACAGTTGCGGTGCGGGCCAGGTTCACGGTCAGGTCGGTGGCCGAGCCGGTGGGAACTGGTACGCGCATAGCGTAACCGTGCAGCTTGCCCTTCAGTTCTGGGAGCACCACGCCGATGGCCTTGGCGGCACCGGTGGAGGTAGGGATGACGTTCAGCGCTGCGGCGCGGGCACGGCGCGGATCGCTGTGCGGCGCGTCCTGCAGGCGCTGATCGGCGGTGTAGGCGTGGATGGTGGTCATCAGGCCGTCAACAATGCCGAATTCGTCGTTCAGCACCTTGGCCACTGGAGCCAGGCAGTTGGTGGTGCAGGATGCGTTCGAGATGATGGCGTGGTTTGCAGGATCGTACTTGTCCTGATTGACGCCCATCACAATGGTGATGTCTTCATTCTTGGCTGGAGCCGAGATGATGACCTTCTTCGCGCCAGCAGCTACGTGCTTCTTGGCGTCTTCTGCGTTGGTGAAGAATCCGGTCGACTCAATTACGACATCAACCTTCAATTCGCCCCAGGGCAGGTTGGCCGGCTCGCGCTCGGACAGAACCTTGATGCGGCGTTCTCCCACGACGATGGTATCGCCGTCTACGGATACCGGCTCGCCCACTGGGCCGAGCACGGAATCGAACTTCACCAGGTGAGCAAGCGAATCGATTGAACCAAGGTCATTGACGGCGACGATTTCAATATCTGCCTTATGGGCCAGTACTGCACGCAGGAAGTTGCGTCCGATGCGACCGAAACCATTGATTCCAACACGAGTTGTCACGTGACTATCTCCTCTAAATGGGATGATGATGCCACGACCGCGCACTAGCGGAGGTGGCCTTCTTTAAGAGGACACTCCGTTGTGCCGTGCTTGCGGATCCCAGCCGGAGCTGGGATCCGCAACACACTAGAAACATACTACGCTATATCAGCGGAGAATGTGAGCTAACTTACCAGATAAGTATTACTTGCCTGGTACGATCAGCGATGCTGCACCGTTGCGTGCGGCTTCGAAACGCGCCTGGACATCTGCCCAGTTCACGATGTTCCAGAAGGCCTTGACGTAGTCTGCCTTGACGTTGACGTAGTCCAGGTAGAAGGCGTGCTCCCACATGTCCAGCATCAGCAGCGGGGTGGTTGCCACTGGGATGTTGCCCTGCTGATCGTACAGCTGCTCGATGACCAGCTGGCCGCCCAGTGCGTCGTAGGCCAGGACTGCCCAGCCCGAGCCCTGCAGGCTCATGGCAGCAGCAGTGAAGTGGCCGCGGAATGCGTCGAACGAACCGAAGAAGTCGTCAATGGCAGCTGCCAGCTCGCCCTCAGGCTTGTCGCCGCCTTCTGGGGACAGGTTGTTCCAGAAGATCGAGTGGTTGGTGTGGCCGCCCAGGTGGAAAGCCAAGTCCTTGGACAGTTTCGGGATGTTGCCGAATTCGCCCTTTTCGCGAGCTTCAGCCAACTGCTCCAGTGCCGAGTTTGCGCCTGCAACGTAGGTTGCGTGGTGCTTGGAGTGGTGCAGTTCCATGATGCGAGCCGAGATGTTCGGCTCCAGTGCGGCGTAGTCGTACTGCAGTTCTGGCAGTGAATAAACAGCCATGATTCTCCTCAATCTTCTCAATTGGTTGAATCTCCACGGGAGGGCTCCCGCGGGGACATTTTTAGTGTTCCAGTTCTTCTCCTGGAACGCTGGACTCCGTACCTGGTATTCCCAGATCGCTCGCCTTTTTATCCGCCATAGCCAAGAGGCGGCGAATTCGGCCAGCGATGGCGTCCTTGGTCATTGGCGGTTCGGCCATCCGGCCGAGCTCATCCAAGGAGGCTTGCTTGTGCTCCAGGCGCAGCAGCCCCGCATAGCGCAGGTGCTCTGGAACCTCGTCGCCCAAGATTCCCAGCGCACGCTCGACGCGCGCCCCGGCAGCGACCGCCGCCTGGGCACTGCGCCGCAGGTTGGCGTCGTCGAAGTTCGCCAGGCGGTTGGCGGTGGCGCGCACTTCCTTGCGCATGCGGCGTTCTTCCCAGACCATCAGCGCATCGTGGGCGCCCATGCGGGTGAGCAGCTGGGCGATGGCATCGCCATCACGGATCACTACGCGGTCAACGCCGCGCACCTCGCGGGCCTTGACCGTTAGACCCAGGCGGCGAGCCGCACCGACCAGGGCCAATGCTGCTTCCGGTCCAGGGCAGGTAATTTCCAATGCGGAACTGCGTCCTGGTTCGGTCAGCGAACCATGGGACAGGAATGCGCCTCGCCATACCGCTTCGGCGTCGGCGGTGGAACCGTTGACGATGACCGAGGGCAGGCCGCGTACCGGCCGGCCGCGCTGATCAAGCAGGCCAGTCTGGCGGGCCAGCACTTCTCCATCCTTGGACACGCGCACGATGTAGCGGCTCCCCTTGCGGATGCCAGAACCGGAAACCATTACGATCTCGGCATCGTGCCCGTACAGCTCGCCAATAGCGATCTTCAACCGCCGGGCGGTCGCTGCCAGATCCACTTCTGCTTCGATGACAATTCGCCCGGAGACAATATGCAGTCCGCCGCTGAAGCGCAGCATGGTCGAAACCTCGGCCTTGCGGACCGACGGCTTGCGAATCTCTACCCGCGACAGCTCGTCTTTGACGGAAGCCGTCAATGCCATGAATCAAACTCCCTTACTTGGATCTTCCTAAGATCCGATCGCGGTAAACACCTCATGATAGGCCGCCGCTAGTCGCAACGGGTCGTGCACGGCACGACCGTCAGATACTCCTACTGTACTAAAAAAGACCCGCGCGCCGAGTTTTTGCGCTGCCAGCTCAAATCGCTCTTTGTTACGAATCTTGGATTCGTCGGCAATAATCGCATCGAACTTGATCTCGGGTGCGTAGCGGACCAGCACCTCCAAGTGCGCGGCGGCATCCATCCCGGCGGTCTCGGCGGTGTCGAAAGCCAGATTCATGGTCAGCAGCTTCTTGGCTGTTGTCGATGCCAGAGCCTGGCGCATATCTGGCAGCAGCAGATGCGGCAGCACCGAGGTGTACCAGGATCCGGGACCAAGAATCACCCAGTCCGCCAGATCGATGGATTCCAGCGCTTCGGAGCAGGCCGGCGCGTCGGATGGCTCCAGATAGACATTGGTGACCAGACCGCCAGAACCGGCGCGGGCCAGCTTGGCCTGCCCATCGATGCGGCGGCGCACCAAGGTGTCGTTCACCGGGTCCGATTCGAGTACCTCGCCATGGATGGACAGCGGAACGGTGCTCATCGGCAGGACCTGGCCGCGGGCACCGAGCAGCGCTCCGGCCCAGCGCAGCCCAGCTACCGGGTTGTCGAGCAACTCCCAGAGGGCCAGGATCAGCAGGTTGCCAACGGCATGGCCGTTCAAGGGCTCTTCGATGTTTTCGGTCGATTCGAAGCGGTACTGCATGACATCGCGCCAGGTCCGACCCCAGTCGTTGTCATCGCACAGCGCGGCCAAGGCCATGCGCAAGTCGCCCGGGGGCAGCACATCGAACGAGCCCCGAAGGCGCCCGGAGCTGCCGCCGTCATCGGCCACCGTAACGATGGCGGTGAGGTCGGTAGTCAGGCGACGCAGGGCAGAAAGCGAGGAGGACAAGCCATGTCCCCCGCCCAAGGCAACCACCGATGGGTTGCGGTAATCATCGCTTCGCGTCAGTCCCTGGATCGGGATCGGACCTGTGGCAAAGGCCATTGCTCCTACTCACGCCCCAGATCTCGGTGGCTGATGTTCACCCGTACGTTCGGGAACTGTGCCAGCCGCCGGCCCAGCTCGATGGTGGTTGCCACCGAGCGGTGCTTGCCGCCGGTGCAGCCCACGGCGATGGTCGCGTAATGCTTATTCTCGCGGCGGTAGCCCTCGAAGACTGGTTCAAGCGCCTTCAGGTAGTTCGTGATGAACTCGCTGGTGCCTTCCTGACTGAGGACATAGTCCGAGACTTCCTTGTCCTTGCCCGTCTGCGGGCGCAGTTCAGGAACCCAGTGGGGGTTGGGAATGAAGCGGACGTCTGCCACGTAGTTGGCGTCTGCCGGCAAGCCGTACTTGAAGCCGAAGCTCATGACGTTGATGCGCAGGATGATCGGCCCGGATTCGCTGAACAGCTCATTGACTGCACGCGCCAGGTCGTGCACCGACATGGTCGTGGAGTCCAGGATGATTTCGGCGGCTTCGCGCAATTGGTCGGTGATTCCGCGTTCGCGCTTGATGCCGTCGACGATGCGGCCGTCGTCCTGCAGCGGGTGCGGACGGCGTCCCTGCTCGAAGCGGCGAATCAGCACCTCGTCGCTGGCATCCAGGTAGACCAGCCGGAATTTCACTCCGCTGGCCGTCAGGTTCGCCAACGCGTCGCGGATCTCCGGGAACATTTCCTTGGAGCGCACGTCCATCACGACAGCCATCTTCGGGATAGAACCCTGCGAGCGGCTCATCATCTCGGTCAGGGGTCCGAGCATGGCCGGTGGAAGGTTCTCCACCACGTACCAGCCCTGGTCTTCCAGAGCATGCGCGACGGTGGTGCGACCGGCACCTGACATGCCTGTCACGATCACGAGTTCGGACTCAGGGGGTTTTACTGCTTCATACTCAGCGGTCATATCACAAGGCTAGTCGACAATTTCGCCGGTAGTCATATTCACACCGGTTAATGAAGCGTCTTCTAGGGACTCTTTGATGGAAGTAGCAAGTTTTTCACCGACGCCGGGCACTTCCATCAGTTCGGCGACGCTTGCGGCCCGGATCTTCTTCATCGACCCGAAGTGCTTGCGCAGGGCGGCCTGCTTGGCCTTGCCCAGGCCCGGGATCGCATCCAGATCGGAAGCGATCATCGATTTGGCCCGCTTGGCCCGATGGAAGGTGATCGCGAAACGGTGGGCCTCGTCACGAAGCCGCTGGACCAGATACAGCGAGGCGGAAGCTCGCGGCAGGATCACCGGGAACGGATCATCCGGCAGCCACAGTTCCTCCAGGCGCTTGGCCAGACCGACGACGGGAATATCATCGATTCCCAGATCGTCCATGGCCTTTTGCGCGGCGGCCACCTGCGGCGGGCCGCCATCGACGATCACCAGGGAAGGCGGGTAGGAGAATTTCTTCTTTTCCTGCTCGCCGGTGGCTTCATCCACTTGCCCGGTGGCGAAGCTCGTCGGGTCGATCTTCTCCTTCAGGTAGCGGCTGAAGCGGCGGTAGATCACGTCGTACATGCTGGCGGTATCGTCGCGTGCGGCGTCCCCGGTGATGGAGAACTTGCGGTACTCGCTCTTCTTGGGCAACCCGTCTTCGAAGACCACCATGGAAGCGACCACGTTGGTTCCCTGGGTATGCGACGCGTCATAGCATTCGATGCGCAGCAGCGCCTGCTCCGCTCCCAGGGCATCCTGCAGTTCCTGCATGGCCAGCGATCGCGTGGTGATATCGCCTGCGCGCTTCGATTTGTGCAGACGCAGCGCTTGTTCCGCGTTCTCCACAACGGTGGCTGCCAAAGCCGCCTTGTCGCCCCGCTGGGCGACGCGCAGGGAGACCTTGGATCCGCGCAGCTCGGTAAGCCAGGTGGTGACATCCTCGATGTCTTCAGGCAGCGCCGGAACCAGGATTTCCTTGGGAATCCGGTCTGCGTGATCGGCGTAAATCTGGGTGAGCAGCTGCTCGACGAATTCTGCGTCGGTGGTATCTGCGACCTTTTCAACGACCCAGCCGCGCTGCGAGCGGATGCGGCCGTCGCGGACATGGAAGACCTGCACGGCGGCCTCCAGCTCATCGCCATGGATGCCGAAGATGTCGGCTTCGGTCCGGTCGTCAAGGACCACTGCGTTGCGTTCGAAGACCCGGTTCAAGGCAGCGATGTCATCGCGATAGCGGGCGGCCTTCTCGTATTCGAGCTCCGCGACGGCTTCCTGCATCTTCACGGTCAGCGCCTTGGTGAACTTGGTCGCCTCGCCGCCCATGAAGGTGCAGAGGTCATCGGCCAGTTGGCGATGGTCTTCCTCGCTGATCCGTCCGACGCAGGGAGCTGAGCACTTGTCGATGTAGCCCAAGAGGCACGGACGGCCCGAGGCTTCGGCACGCTTGAACACGCCGGGTGCACAGCTGCGCACGGGAAAGACCCGCAGCAGCGTATCGAGGGTTTCGCGGATGGCCTTAGCCGGATAGAACGGGCCGAAATACTTCACGCCCTTGCGCTTGTCACCCCGCATCACCAGGGCGCGCGGGTACTTCTCATTGAGCGTGACTGCCAGGTACGGGTAGGTCTTGTCGTCGCGGAAAACGATATTGAACCGGGGGTTGTATTCCTTGATCCAGGAATACTCCAGCTGCAGCGCTTCCAGCTCGGACCCCACCACGGTCCATTCCACAGACCCGGCAGTGAAGACCATCGCCCGGGTTTTCGGCGTGAGCCGATCTGGGTTGGCGAAGTAGGAGGTCAAGCGGTTGCGCAGGACCTTGGCTTTGCCGACGTAGATGACCCGGCCGTGTTCGTCGCGGAAACGGTACACGCCCGGTTTCGTGGGGATGTCCGAGGTCTTCGGACGGTAGCTTGCCGGATCAGCCATGGCCTATTTCGCGTCCGGCGGCAGCTGGTTGTAGGAATCGACGCGTTCCTGGCCGGACAGTTCGGCGATCGCATCCACGATCCGGTCTGTGGCCTGGCGGCGCTGCGGCAACGGGTGCTTGCGTCCCAGCTGGTCGAAGTACAGCGGCTCGCCATAGTGGATCTGGAATTTGGCGGGCTTGAAGCCCTTGGAGCCAGCAGGCTGCAACTTCTCCGTGCCGATCAGCCCGACCGGGACCACTGGCACACCGGTGGTCAGCGCCAGCCAGCCCACGCCGGTGCGTCCCCGGTACAGCTTGCCGTCGCGCGAACGGGTGCCTTCCGGGTAGATTCCGATGCCGGAGCCGCCCTCGATGATTTCCACCAGCGAGTCGAGCGCCGCCACGGAGGCCGCCTGCTCGCCACGCTGCACCGGGATGGATCCCACGGATTCGAAGAAGGTCTTCATCATCTTGCCCTTCAGGCCAGGAGTGGTGAAGTATTCAGCCTTCGCGAAGAACGCCACGTCGCGCGGGGTCAGCGCCTGGATGATCAAGGAGTCGAAAAAAGACAGGTGGTTGGAGGCGACAATGAAGCCACCTTCCTTCGGGACGTTCTCCAGCCCGGTCACTTCCGCACGGCAGACGCCGTGGATGATGCCCCGAATCGACGAACGGGTCATGGTGTAGATGCTCATCTACTTTGCACCTTCCTGCATGAAGTCTTCGTCGAAGTTAATGGTGTTTGCCCGTTCCGCGCCGAGCAGCAGCACGGCCAGATCCCGGGCGGTCACGGCTATGGCGTCCGCCTGCTGCAGTTCATCGCCCTGGGCAAAGCCCCAGGCGACACCGATGGATGCCACCGAATTCTCGCGGGCAGCATCCCAATCATAGTGCCGGTCCCCCACCACGACGCTGCGCTCCGGGTCCAGCTGGCCGTGTTCCAAAGCCTCGGCGACGATGTGCGTCTTGCTCGAACCCATGCTCCCGTGTTCGTCCGCATTGCCGTGAATCGCGTCGAGATGCGCATCCAGCCCTTTTCGGGCGATGAGCTGGCGCGCGATGTTGATCGGCTTGGCAGTGGTCACCGCGACGTGGATCCCGGCCGATCGCAATGCGTCCAAAAGCGCCACCATGCCCGGGTAGATCACCGATTCGGCCATGCCCGTATCCGCATACCGGGCGCGGTAGGCGGCAATTATGGAGCCGATGTTCTCGTCGGTCACCCCGTCGAGCGTACGCAAGCCGATTTGCAGGGGCGGGCCCACCAGCGCCTCGACCCGGGCTTCGCCCGGATCGGCCAAACCATGGGAGGTCACCGCGTGGCGGATACCCGAAGTTATGGCACCGGCAGGGTCCACGAGGGTCCCATCCAGATCAAAGAGCACGCTTGTTACCGACATATTCACCTAGCCATCTTCCCATGAAGCGGACGCGGGTTAGCAATCCATAACTGAAATTGCATATGTCGAACATTCTCCGCGAGGCATTACAGGATCTCGGCGAGGAACTTTCCGGTGTGCGAATCGGCCACCTTGGCCACCTTCTCCGGGGTGCCAGTGGCCAAAATCGTGCCACCGCCCGAACCGCCTTCCGGACCCAAGTCGATCACCCAGTCCGCCGACTTGATCACATCCAGGTTGTGCTCGATGGTCAGCACGGTATTGCCCTTGTCGACCAGCCCCTGCAGCACCTTGAGCAGCTTGCGGATATCTTCGAAGTGAAGGCCGGTGGTCGGCTCATCCAGGACGTAGATCGAGCGGCCATTGGACCGCTTCTGCAGCTCGGCAGCGAGCTTCACGCGCTGGGCTTCGCCGCCCGAGAGCGTGGTGGCCGGCTGCCCCAGGCGCACATAGCCCAGGCCCACGTCCACGAGCGTGCGCAGGTGGCGGGCGATCGGGGTGAACGCGCTGAAGAATTCGGCGCCTTCGGCAATCGGCATGTCCAGCACGTCGGCAATGTTCTTGCCCTTGTACAGCACCTGCAGGGTCTCGCGGTTGTAGCGGGCACCATGGCAGACCTCGCAAGGCACATACACGTCGGGAAGGAAGTTCATCTCGATCTTCAGCGTGCCGTCGCCCGAGCAGGCCTCGCAGCGCCCGCCCTTGACGTTGAAGGAGAAGCGGCCCGGCTGGTATCCGCGCAGCTTCGCCTCATTGGTCTCTGCGAACAGCTTGCGGATGTGGTCGAAAACGCCCGTGTAGGTGGCAGGGTTCGATCGCGGGGTGCGGCCGATCGGCGACTGGTCCACGTGGACCACCTTGTCCAGGTGCTCCAGGCCCTGCACGCGGGTGTGCCGGCCCGGCACCTGCTTGGCGCCATTGAGCTTATTGGCTAGCACCTTGTAGAGGATGTCGTTGACCAGGGTGGACTTGCCCGAGCCGGACACGCCGGTCACCGCGGTCAGCACGCCCAGGGGGAATTCGACCGAGATGTTCTGCAGGTTGTTCTCGCTGGCTCCGACCACCTTGAGCTTGCGGTCCTTGTCGACCTTGCGGCGCTTGGCTGGGATGTCGATCTGCTTGCGGCCCGAAAGGTAGTCGCCGGTCAGCGACTTGGTGTTCTGCTTCAGGTCTTCCAGAGAACCGGAATGCACCACTTCGCCACCGTGCTCGCCGGCGCCCGGGCCGATGTCCACGATCCAGTCGGCTTCGGCGATGGTGTCCTCGTCGTGCTCCACCACGATCAGGGTGTTGCCCAGCGAACGCAGGTGCAGCAGGGTATCGATGAGCCGGCGGTTGTCGCGCTGGTGCAGGCCGATGGACGGCTCGTCCAGGACGTAGAGCACGCCCACCAGGCCGGAGCCGATCTGGGTGGCCAGGCGGATGCGCTGCGCTTCGCCGCCTGACAGGGTACCGGCGGCGCGTTCCAGGGTCAGGTATTCCAGCCCGACGTCCAGCAGGAACTTCATTCGCGCGTCGATTTCCTTGAGCACCTGCGCGGCGATTTGCGCCTCGCGTGCACTGAGCTCGATCGAGGAGAGGAATTCCGCGGCGCTGCGCAGGTCCATGGCGGAGACCTCGGCGATGGAACGTCCGCCCACCAGGACCGAGAGCGATGCCGGGTTCAGGCGCGCGCCGCCGCAGGTAGGGCACGGGATCTGACGCATGTACTGCTCGTAGCGGTCGCGGGCGTGGTCGGATTCGGTCTCCTGGTGCTTGCGGTGCACATAGGAGATAACGCCCTCGAAGCCGGTGGAGTACTTGCGTTCGCGGCCGAAGCGGTTCTTGTACTGCACGACCACCTTGTGGTCCTTGCCGTTGAGGATCGCTTCGCGGGCGGCGGCCGGCAGGTCCTGCCAGCGGGTGTCCATGGTGAAGCCGAGCTCATTGCCCAGGCCCTCGATCAGCCGGTTCCAGTATTCGGTGGTGGCCTTGCCCAGCGACCATGGGGCGATCGCGCCCTCGGCCAGGGTGACCTCGGTGTCCGGTACGATCAGGTGCTCGTCGACTTCCAGCTTGGTGCCGATGCCGGAGCAGGCCGAGCAGGCACCGAACGGGTTATTGAAGGAGAATGTGCGCGGTTCGATCTCGTCGATGGCCAGCGGGTGCTCATTAGGGCAGGCCAGGTTCTCGGAGAACGCGCGCACGCGCTTCGGGTCATCGGCGTCCAGGTCGACGAAGTCGGCCAGCACGCGGCCTTCGGCAATGCCCAGGGCGGTTTCGATGGAGTCGGTCAGGCGCTGGCGGGCGTCTTCCTTGATGGCCAGGCGGTCCACCACCACCTCGATGGTGTGCTTGACCTGCTTGGCCAGCTTCGGCGGATCGTTCAGCTGGATGGTTTCACCGTCCACCCGGGCACGGGCGAAGCCCTTGGAGGAAAGCTCGGCGAACAGGTCGACGAATTCGCCCTTGCGCGAGCGCACCACCGGGGCGAGGATCTGGAAACGGGTCTTCTCCGGAAGCTCCATCAGCTGGTCGACGATCTGCTGCGGAGTCTGCTTGGAGATCGGTTCGTGGCAGATCGGGCAATGTGGACGGCCCACACGCGCCCAGAGCAGGCGCATGTAGTCGTACACTTCGGTAATCGTGCCCACGGTGGAGCGCGGGTTGCGGCTGGTCGATTTCTGGTCGATGGACACCGCTGGCGACAGGCCCTCGATGAAATCCACATCGGGCTTGTCCACCTGGCCGAGGAACATGCGGGCGTAGGCGGAGAGCGATTCGACGTAGCGGCGCTGGCCTTCGGCGAAGATGGTGTCGAAGGCCAAGGAGGACTTGCCCGAACCGGACAGGCCGGTGAAGACGATCATCGCGTCACGCGGCAGATCAATGTCCACGTTCTTCAGGTTGTGCTCGCGGGCCCCCTTGACGACCAGGCGAGTCAGATCTGTTCTCTTGCTCTCTGCAGTAATAGCCACGAAGCAATACTAATCGAAAACTGCTTCGAATACATGTACGAATGGATGCATCTCACAGTTAAATCTGGAAACCCCTGATCCGGTGCTTGGAGAGGGCGCCGCGCCACCGCCTAAACAAGTCCAGGCGCTGGACTGCCAACAAGGCACTGCCCGCGAATGACTGCTGGGCTGTTCGCTCGCGGGCAGTTCGCCACCTCCATTCGGCATCCCAAGCACGGCGCCTTGGACACTAGTTATCGACGGATTCCGGGGCTGGATCGGTGGCAGACGGCATGGTGTAAGCGGTCAAGCCCTTTCGCCTTCCAGGACCACGGTGGCGCCTTCCTGGTAGCCGGCCCGCTGGAATTCGGCGAACAACGGCAATTGATCGCTCTTCGTGCGAGTATCGCGGTCGCAGGACTGGACTGCCGTTGCCGGCAACAGGTTCGCGATGTCCTTGTCATTGCCCGAGCGTTGCGCGTCGACGCCGTCAAGTTCCATGGTGCACAACACGGTCTGCCCCAACCCTTGCTCGATGCCGACGAAATTTCCCTCGAAATTCTTGATGCCGCCGAGCTTGGCAGTGCCATCATCTTGGGCATTAGCCTCGGCAGTACCGGAATTGATCTGGCAGGTCACCAGGGTGCTGTCGGTGTGAACGCCGTGCAGATCGATGATGCCCAAGCAGGAATAATCCGCGCCGGGCAACGACCAACGGCCATCGCCGGTCTGCGGGTCAAGCCCCACCAGCATGGAATCCGTTGCCATATCCCACTCGAACTCCCTCCCGCCGAGTTCAAACTGGTAGAAGGCGCGATTGCCGGAGCCCACCAATGTACTTCGTTCCCCATCGAAGGTCTCCCAAGCCCAGCCGCCGCCCGTGGAGTAGTGCTCATCATCGATTTCTTCGCAGTCCTTGTTCCACGCCAGAGCCCCCTCATGGGCATAGCTCAGGACCGACCTGCCGGATTCCTGGTCGCTGGAGATGGAAAGCCCTTCACCGAGGTAGTAGTCCTCGAGGTTTTTCTTCGGATCAGGCATTTCGATGGGCTTCCTTGCCTTCTTCCAGCTGTTCGAAGGCCAGTCGTAGTAGTAGTAGTCGACGTTACCTCCCGTGTCAGGGCTTGCTGCCAACATGCACCAGGTATTGCCGCATTTGCTGGGGCGGTCAATGTCGTAGAGGGATCCTGGATCCTTTGGAGACGCGTTGCCCGGTTTCCAGATCGAGCACCGCGGGCCGCAGCTTATCCTTCTCCACCAGCTGCAGCAACGACACGTATTTCTTGCCGTTGTTTTCCACTACGCTGACCTCGAAGGCAATGCCGGACTGCGTGTTGCCGACTTCGGACTTCCGCTTCCAGACTTCTTCCCCGGTGGCCAGGTCCCGGGCTACGAGATAGGGAGTTTTGCCCACCAGGGTGTCGGCAAGCACGACATTCCCAGCCTCGTCGACGTGGGCTTCGGAGAGCAGCTTGTCCTTGCGGTCCGCACTTGCTCCTGCCCCAGATGCTGCACGGGCTGTTCGGTCTCAGTGGCGGAACATCCGGCCAGGGCGCCCAAGAGCAGGGCGGCACCCAGAGTGGCGCCGATCTGGCGCTGGCGGTGTGCGGTGTTGAAAGTGCTCATGGGCGAACTCCCGAATATCCTGAGCTCATTCTCAGGTGCGGACGCGTGATGTGCGTTGTGTTGCGTGCAGTCGACCAGAATCGCTGCTGGGATCCGGTCGATGCGGACGTGTTATTGGGGCAGCGAGCTGAAAGCTGCCCTGAGGTACTTCACCGCGGTTTCCTCATCCACCGACCATTGCTGCGCGATCCGCGCCAGGTCTGCGGCGGCATCGCTGACTTCCTGCTCGGCCCGGTCCTCGGCGGCCTGGATGACCGTGCCGTGGCGTCCGCGGGTGACGACCGCACCCTGGAGTTCGAGCTCCTTGTACACCTTGGCCACGGTATTGACCGCCAAACCGAGGGTGCCGGCGAGCGCGCGCACCGAGGGAAGCTTGGTGCCCGGAGCAAGCTTGCCCTCGGCCACTGCCGTCAGGATTTGCTCGCGGACTTGCTGGTACGGGGCCACCGTGGATTCCGTGTCCACGCGCAGGAAGGGCAACTCGGTCATGCGATGTTCCGTTTCGTCGTGTGCTTCATGTCTCTTGAGCCTATCGTGTGGCGGACCGGTTTCACCGTAGTCTGGAGGAATGAATGAACTACAGCTAGATGACTTCAGTGTTCGCTGGATTTCGGTTTCGGACATGTCCAACAACGTGTACGTCGTGACCGACAAGGCCAGCGGACAGCAAATATTGATCGACGCCGCGGATGACTTCCCGGCCATCCAGGACTTGCTGGCAGCGGCTGCGGCCGACACGCCGAAGGGCGAAGTGCAGGTCGCCACGATCGCCACGACCCATCAGCACTGGGACCACGTGCGCGCCCTGTCCGACGCGGTGGCCGCCTACCCGGTCCCTACCTATGCGGGGGCCGATGATGTCGCCGGCATCCTGGAGGAATCCGGAGTGCAGGTGGCGCACCCGCTCTCCCATGGCGATCAAATCCAGTTGGGCGAGGTCACGCTCGAAGCAATCCACCTGCGTGGCCACACCCCTGGCTCCATTGCATTCGCGCTCGCGGATTCTTCCGGACAGCACATCATCGTCACTGGGGACAGTCTTTTCCCCGGAGGCGTAGGGAACACATGGAAGGATCCAGAGCGTTTCGCGTCGCTCTATGCCGATGTCACCTCCCGCATCTTCGACCGGTTCCCGGATGAGACGGTGATCCTTCCGGGCCATGGTGATGGCACCACGCTGGGCGCCGAACGCCCCTCGCTGCCCGAGTGGCTGGAGCGCGGCTGGTAGGAGCTTGCAGCAGCTGCCGCCGGCTATTTAGTCGGCGGCAGCTCCTGGTAGTACAACAGCATCCGCCAGTCGCTTCCCGGAAAGTTGTTGGCGAACCCGTGGCGTTCGTAGAAGCGCCGAGTTGCGGTGTCGTCCTCGTCCACGTTGATATGCAGTTCCAGGCTTCCGCGCAGCGCCAGTTCCTGCAGCAGGCAGTTGACGAGGGCCGAGCCGATGCCCCGGCCACGCAATGCGGGTTGCACGTAGAGTTCGTCAAGCACGGCCAGCGGCCCGTCGAAATAGATTGTGGGTCGCAGCGTGACCAGGGCATGCCCGACCAAGCCGCGCCCATTCCCCGCGACGATAGCGAAACACTGGTCTCCTGCCAGCATGGCCTCCAAGCGCCGTGCAACCATCGCAACCGGTGGGCATGGCGAATCGAATTCCCGATTGAAGTCCGCTTGCAAGCGGGCCAGGTTCAGGCTGTGCTCCGGTCCCGCAAGAAAGGCATCGTACGCGTGCGTGCAGAAAGTACGCTCCGTTTGGCTCCGTGGACGCCAGAGCCTGCAGCCCCGCAGCGTCCAGGATGAGCGGTGTCAGCCGAGCTTGTGGCCGACCATGAAGATCCGGCGGAACGGGAAGTTCGTCAAGATGGTTCCGTCCTGCGAGGTGAATGAAGGGTAGTGGACGGAGACTTCGGCCCGGTAGTCGTTTTCGAACTCCCGATAGTCTTCGTCGCTGAGCGCGTGCCGAACGGGCAGCAACGCGGTACCGCGAACCCAGTTCAGGATCGGGTCCTCGCCTGCGAGCAGCTGGTGGTACGTGGTCTCCCAGACATTTGCCTGGAACCCCGCGTCCAGGAAGATCCGCTGGTATTCATCCGGCTCGCCGACCACGTCGTCATGGCGCAGCACCCCTGCCAGCTTGCCGGACCACTTCGGGCTGTCGGCGACTGCGCGCATTACCGCATGCGAAGGTGAACCGAAATTGCCCGGGACCTGGATAGCCACGTTCGCACCGGGCCTCAGGTTGACCAGCCATCCTGCCAGCAACTCGCGATGCCCAGGAAGCCACTGCAGCATGGCGTTGGAGAACAACAGGTCCGTATCGGCGTCAGGGATCCACTGCGTGGCGTCGGCCAGTGCGAAGCCCAGATTCTCCTCGTGCTCGCTCTGCGAAGCCCGCGCGATCATCTCTGGCGAGGAATCCAGTCCGGTGACCTTCGCCTGCGGCCAGCGCTGGGCCAGCAGCCGGGTCATATTTCCCGGGCCGCAGCCCAGATCGATGATCTTCGACGCCTCGACCCCTGCCAGCTGTCCCAGCAAATCCTTGTATGGGCGGCCGCGGTAGTCGGAGAATTCAGTGTATTTCGTCGGATCCCATTTCATGTTCCTGAGCCTAAACCCGAGGCGCAGGCAACATCCAGCCCCCAGTCGTAGTTCTCAACCGATAGGCTAGGAACATCATGTTGCTCACCGATTATCTGCCAGCAGACACCAAGAACGTATCCGACGACGAAATCTACGAGGCTTTCGGCCAGTGGGTGGCGACGCGCGGCATCAGCCTCTACCCCGCACAGGACGAAGCGTCGATGGCGCTGGCCGGCGGCAACAATGTCATCCTGGCCACCCCCACCGGGTCGGGGAAGTCCATGGTTGCCATCGCTGCGCACTTCTATGCCATGGCCCGAGACCAGATCAGCTTCTACACTGCGCCGATCAAGGCCCTGGTCTCCGAGAAGTTCTTCGACTTGTGCAAGATCTTCGGCGCGGAGAACGTCGGCATGGTCACCGGCGACTCCTCGGTGAACGCCGACGCCCCGATCATCTGCTGCACCGCAGAGATCCTGGCGAACATCGCCCTGCGCGAAGGCTCCAAGGCCGACGTGGGCTGCGTGATCATGGACGAATTCCACTTCTACGCCGATCCGCAGCGTGGCTGGGCCTGGCAGGTTCCGCTGATCGAGCTGCCGCAGGCGCAGTTCCTGCTGATGAGCGCAACCCTGGGCGACGTCACCCGTTTCGAGAAGGAACTCGAAGAACGCACCGGCAAGACCACGGTCACGGTCGCGCACACCGAGCGTCCGATCCCATTGCACTTCTACTACTCCATGGAGCCGGTGCAGGAAGCCGTGGAGGAACTGATCAAGACCAAGCAGGTCCCGATCTACATCGTGCACTTTTCCCAGCTCGATGCCATCGACCGCGCGACCGGGCTGATGAGCGTGAATGTGGCCACGCGCGAGGAGAAGGAAAAGATCTCCGAGATGATCGGCGGCTTCCGCTTCGCCGCAGGATTCGGCAAGACGCTGAACCGCCTGGTCCGCCACGGCATTGGCATCCACCACGCCGGCATGCTGCCCAAGTACCGCCGTCTGGTCGAACAACTGGCCCAGGCAGGCCTGCTCAAGGTCATCTGCGGCACCGACACCCTGGGCGTGGGCATCAACGTGCCGATCCGCACCGTGGTGATCACCGCCCTGTCCAAATTCGATGGCACCCGCACCCGCATCGTCAATGCCCGCGAATTCCACCAGATTGCCGGCCGCGCCGGACGCGCCGGGTTCGATACTGCAGGCACCGTGCTGGTGCAGGCCCCGGAGCATGCGATCGAGAACCACAAGGCCATGGAAAAGGCCCTGAAGAAGCATGGCGAGGGCTCGTCCAAGCTCAAGCAGATCCCAAAGAAGAAGCCGCCGCAGAACTTCGTGACCTGGGGCGAGAAGACTTTCGAGAAGATCGTCGAGGCCGCCCCCGAAACGCTGAAGTCCTCCTTCCAGGTCTCGCACTCGATGCTGCTGAACCTGCTCGAACGCGAAGATAACGCGTTCGAGGCCGCTGTGCGCCTGCTCAGCGAAAACCACGAGACCCCGGCCGCGCAGCGCAAGCTCAAGAAGCGCGCCATCGGCATCCTGCGCGAGCTGATCGCCACCGAGGTGGTGGTGCGCCGGGAGCAGCCCGACGAATACGGCAACTGGTATGAGCTGACCGTGCACCTGCAGCAGAACTTCGCGCTGAACCAGCCGCTTTCGCCCTTCGCGCTGGCCGCCTTGGACCTGCTGGACCCGGATTCGGCCAGCTATGCGCTGGATGTGGTTTCGGTGATCGAGGCTACTTTGGAAAAGCCGCGCCAGGTGCTCTCCGGCCAGGAGAAGAAGGCCCGCGGCGAGGCTATTGCCGCGATGAAGGCCGAAGGAATGGACTACAACGACCGCATGAACGCGCTGGATGAGGTCACCTACCCGATGCCGCTGGCGGAGAAGCTGGAGAGCGCGTTCGAGCAGTACCGCTCCGGTGCGCCGTGGCTGGCCGATTTCGAGCTGGCGCCCAAGTCGGTCGTCCGCGACATGTACGAACGCGCCATGGGCTTCTCCGATTTCGTCCAGTACTACCAGTTGGCCCGCTCCGAGGGCGTGCTGCTGCGCTACCTCACTGACGCGTACAAGGCTCTGCGCCAGACCGTCCCGCAGGATGCTCTGCGCGAGGATCTCGAAGACCTCATCGAGTGGCTGGGCGAAATGATCCGCCAGATCGACTCCTCGCTGCTCGACGAGTGGGAAGAGCTCTCCCGCGGCGAGCTGCACGAGGAAACCGAAACCGCACCGCCTCCGGCACCGGAAAAGCTGACCAGCAATGTGCGGGCCTTCCGGGTGATGGTCCGCAACGAGATGTTCCGCCGCGTGAAGCTCTTCGCTGACGAGCAAGACAAGGCGCTGGGCGAACTCGATGAGCACAACGGATTCGACGCGGATGCCTGGGCCGATGCGATGGATGGCTACTTCGATGAGCACGATGACATCGATGACGGTCCGGTTGGACGCAGCTCCAAGCTGTTCATCGTCAAGGAACTGCCTAACCGCATCTGGGAAGTACGCCAGGTCTTCGCTGATCCTTCCGAGCACCACGACTGGGGTATTTCCGCGACCATCTCGCTGGATGACTCGGACGAGGTAGGCGAACCGGTGGTTACCGTGACCTCCGTGGGCCGTCTGGACTAGGCATGAAGGCGATCAGCTACGTCATCTTGCAACACCGCGATGAGGTTTTGCTGCAGCTGCGCCAAGGAACCGGCTACATGGACGGGCACTGGAGCACTGCGGCCGCCGGGCATGTTGAGCCCGGCGAAGCTGCCCAGGCCGCCGCCGTGCGTGAAGCCGGCGAAGAGCTGGGAATCCACATCGATCCGGCACAGCTTCAGCCGTTGTGCACGGTGCATCGTAACCAGCAAGCTGGCAGCTACGTGGATTTCTTCTTCCGCACCAGCCAGTGGGATGGTGTACCGAGACTTATGGAGCCGGAGCGAGCCGCGCAGCTGCGTTGGTTCCCGCTGGATGCCCTTCCGGATAACCTCGTTGAACAGGAAGATCTGGTACTTTCCAGGCTGGATTCCGACCTGCCGCCGATCCTTTCCATGGGATTCGGCACGGAAACGCCCCAGCCCCAACGTCTGGACTAGTCGCACACAATGCCCGCAACATCCTGCCGGAAACCGGTAGCAATGTTGCGGGCATTGTCGTAGGGTGTGGCCATGAATGGATTCAAGCTGCGCCTGCTTGGAGCAGGCATATTGCTGCTGGTCCTGATAGGGCTGCTCAGCGGTTGGTCGGAACTCTTTGCTTCCGGCGCATGGGTCGCGACCGTTTTCCAACTCGGCCTGATATTCCTCGGCCTTGCCCTGATCTACCGCGGGGAGAACGCCGAGATGCCCGGGTCCGGCTAGCAACAGGTCTTAGCATTACCCCAATCGGGCTTTGAGCCAGGCTACGCAGGCCGTTGCCTGCTTGGCGTGATAGCTGCGCAGGGTGGGCAGCCCCGGAACTTCTGGCCTGCGCGCGGCATCAACATAGTAGGCAGCCAAACCAGCCAGCACTCCAGTCAGAGCATCGGAGCTCGCCGAGGCGAAAATCCGGTGGGATGATGCAATGGCGTCCGCATCCAGTGCCGGATCGAAAATCCTGGCCTCAACCAGCACCGTCAACGCGTCATACCACGCGGCTCCACGCGAAGCCCACGGCCAGTCGACCAGAAGCACGCCCCCATCTTCGCCCAGCAAGATGTTGTCCGAGCGCAGATCGGTGTGCACCAGCTGGTTTCCGGCCAGCGCCCCAATTCCTTCGATGGCCAGTTCATGGAGTGCTTCCAGGTTTTGCGCCAACCAAGGGTCTGCAGGAATCCATTCATCAGCCATGATCCGAGCAAAACCGCTGGCGTCCTCGCGCAGATCTACTTCGAGGGCAGGAAGCAAGCTGGTGATTCCAGCTGGCTGCTGATCCGCCAGCTGCGCGAGCGTGTCCAGCACCCGGATAAGCTCGTCGGCACCCCAGGGAAGCTGCGGGTTACCCCCTGGCGCTTGGTCGAAAATCAACGCCTCCCAGTCATCCCAGCGAATCCGTCCCAGGAATTTCGGAACCGGCATCGAAGCCGGGAGCATCGCTGCAATATCCGCCTCTCGCGCATGCAGGGCGGCGCCCGGGCCATTCAGCCCGTGGCTGACAGCTTTGGCGAACACCTTCTGCCCTGCGGCGGTGAGCAGCCGGTCGGCGCTGCCCGCAGAGAACCCGCCGTATTGGCTATGCGCCGTGATGACTTGCGATCCCAAGTGCGATTCAATCAGTTCGCGCAGTTCGGCAGGAAGATCTGGCCAGCTGATGCGCTGCGTGTAGTGGATCACCATGGTTTGGATCATGCCATGGCCTTAGGCCATCTCCCAAAAATGTTCTGGAGTGCCTGCGGGCAGCTAGGCGACGATTAGCGCGATGCCCACATAGGTGGTCAGTCCCGTGGCCAGCAGCCATTCGGAGGTGGAGCCGGTTTCGCCCAGAATCGGCAGCGCCACCCGGCCGTTGGACTTCCAGCAGCCGCCGAATACCGGCATCCGGCGGAACCAGCGCGGGGAGCCGATCTTGATCGGCCACAGCAGATTGCAGCCTCCGATGGTCAGCATGTCGCCCAGCACATGCGCGATCACGCCGATGGCCACCGCCAGCAGGAACCACTGGTTCTCCGCCGGAGTGTTCATCCCCACGAAGGTGCCGGCGGCCAGGGCGATAATCCAGCACAAGAGCGGCGGCATGAACTTCATGGTCTTCACCGCGAAGGAGATCAGCAGGATCGCGAACAGCGCCGCCGCCGGATAGACCGTCCCCAGGGCCGCGGTTTGCACATCCCAGCCGTTGGCCAGCCAGGCCAGGAAGATGAAGAAGGCGATGCCGATCAGCGAATGGGTGCCATTGCGGTGCCCGCCGGAAGCAGAACCGATGATCCGGGTGAAGATGCTGGAAATTGGCGGCAGTGAACGGGCGATCGTGGCCGAATGGTGATCGGCGTCGGGCAGCAGGGCGGCACCTGCGCACACGATCGCTCCGGCCAGGGTTTCCCAGCGGTCCATTTGGAAGGTGCCCAGCCCCAGGTTCACCGATCCCACGGTGACCGGAGTCGTTATCGCCAACCATGCGGCTGCGCCGCTCACCGCGTGGTGTCCACCCATCATGCATTCAACCTTAGGTCTGGTCACCGACGTTTTAGCGGTGCGACGGAGGTAAGCTGGAACACATGAGTATTGTGCGTGAAGCTGTTCCGGGCGACTGCCCGCAGATCTTGGAGATGATCCAGGAATTGGCCGACTACGAGAAGGAACCAGATGCGGTGCACAACACCGTAGCTGATCTGCAAGAGCACCTCTTCGGCCCCAATCCCCAAGTTTTCGCCCACGTGGCCGAGGATGAATCCGGCGAGCTGAAGGGCATGGCCCTGTGGTTCCTGACCTACTCCACCTGGGAAGGCCGGCACGGCATCCACCTGGAAGACCTCTACGTGCGCGAAGCGCGACGCGGTTCGGGCACCGGAACCGCGTTGCTGCGCACCCTGGCGCAGATCTGCGTCCAGCGCGGCTACAAGCGCCTGGAATGGTCGGTGCTGGATTGGAATGAACCGGCGATCAAGTTCTACGACGCGATCGGCGCTGGTTCCATGGACGGCTGGACCACACGCCGCCTGGACGGCGAAGCACTGCACGCACTTGGCACTCGAGGAGCAAACTAATGCGGCATTACCGCGGCATGGACGTCACCGACCATCGCATCGAGGTCCCGCTGGACCATGCAGACCCGCAGGGCGAGAAGATCTCGATCTTCGCCCGCGAGATCAGCACCGACTCATCAAAGCCCTGGCTGCTGTTCCTGCAGGGCGGGCCAGGCGGCAAGTCCCCACGCCCGGGGTCTCTCTCCGGGTGGCTGGCCGAAGCCACCAAGCACTTCCGCGTGCTGCTGCTGGACCAGCGCGGCACCGGGCTGTCCACCCCGGCCAACCGCAAGACCCTTCCGTTGCGCGGGGACTCGGCGGCCCAGGCACGCTACCTCACGCATTTCCGGGCCGATTCGATCGTGCGCGATGCCGAGGCGCTGCGCGAGCACCTGGGCATCGCGCAATGGAGCACCCTGGGCCAAAGCTACGGCGGGTTCTGCACCCTGACCTACCTCTCGCTCTTCCCGCAGTCGCTCACCCGCTGCCTGGTCACCGGTGGGCTGGCCTCGCTGGATGCCGATGCGAAGACCGTCTACCGTGCCACCTACCAGCGCATGGCCGAACGCAACCGCGAGTACTTCTCCTGGTATCCCGAGGACTATGAGACGCTGCACAGGATCTACGAGCATGTGCGCACCAATGACGATGAGCGCCTGCCCAACGGCCAGCGCGTCACCGTCCCGCTGGTGCAGATGCTGGGCATGTACCTGGGCGGCAACACCCGGGTGCACCTGCTGCACCACATCTTCGAGGAGGCCTTCAGCGATACCCCGGGCGGCGAACGCCTCTCGGACGCCTTCCTCGAAGCGCTGAACGCGCAGTCCTCGTTCGCATCGAACCCGCTCTATGCGCTGATGCACGAAACCATTTACGCGCAAGGCGAGGCGACCAATTTCGCCGCGGAACAGGTCTTGCCGGAGTTCCCGGATTTCACATACCACGCGGCGACCCCGTTGCTGACCGGCGAGATGATCTACAGCTGGCATTTCTCCGAGGATCCTGCCTTGCGTCCCTTGGAGGATGTGGCCCGCATCCTGGCCGAGCACGAGGGCTTCGGCCCGTTGTACGACCTGGACGTGCTGGCCAAGAACAAGGTGCCGGTGGCCGCGGCGGTTTACCACGACGATGTCTATGTGGACCGCGAGCTTTCGCTGCGCACGGCCTCGCAGGTGGCAGGATTGCAGGTGTGGGTGACCGAGGACTACCACCATGACGGCATCGGCGATGACGGCCCGGCGATCTTCCGCCGCCTGCTGGCCATGGCTAATGGCGAGGAACCCCAGGCCGCGTCCAACGACGACTAGACAAGGGAGCCGATCCGTCAGCTGAGATGGCAAACAGGCAACGCGCTTGAATCCCGCCGAGGATTCAAGCGCGTTGCCGATTAAGCCTGCTGTCCGTGGGTGTCCAGCTGCGCGGCGACCTGGCCATTGAGCCGTTGCAGCAGCGGCACCGCCTGCGCCATAACCTGCCGCTCCTCGGCGCTGAAGGAATCGATGCCGCCTGCCAGCGAAGCGATCGCGCGCTGCCGGTAGGCTTCGATCGCTTCCTTGCCCTCGCCAGTCAGGCTGACCAAGCTGGCTCGGCCGTCCTTCGGGTCCGGCTGGCGCTGCACCAACCCGTCATTCTCCATGCGGATGACCAGGCCGGTCATGGTCGGCTGCGCAACACGCTGCTCAACAGCAAGGTCTCCCACGCGCTGCGGACCCAAGCGGTCCAAGGTGGAAAGCACCCGCCACGCGGTGACCGATCGGCCCTGCCCTGCCGCGCGTCCAAGCAGCCGCGACATGGTGCCCGAGGCGAGTGCCACGCCGGTGGCAATATCGCTGGCTTCTGTTGATGGATCGCTCATGGGAATCACCTTAGCAGAACTGCATAGGCACACTATCCGGGTACGCAAAACCCGCCAGGACCAGTTCAAATGAACCGGTCCCGGCGGGCTGTTATTCGCGCTACCCGGGGTTAGTCGTGCTTCGCGAGCTCAGCGGCGTCGGCCACTGCGGCGGCTTCGGCGTTCGCGGCTGCGCGCTTGCCCCACGGGCTCCACAGCGAGAGCACGGTGGCGATGACGATCGCGCCGAGGATCACCAGCAGCGAGAGGCCAACGGAGATGTCCAGCCACGCGTAGTGAAGCGGTTCGCCGCCGTTGATGAACGGCACCTGGTTCTCGTGCAGGGCGTGGAAGACCAGCTTCACGCCGATGAAGGCCAGGATGAAGCTCAGTGCGTGCTTCAGGAAGACCAGGCGGTTCATCAGCCCGCCGAGCAGGAAGTACAGCTGGCGCAGGCCCATCAGCGCGAAGATGTTCGCGGTGAAGACGATGAACGCGGACTTGGTCAGGCCGAAGATCGCCGGAATCGAGTCGAAGGCGAACAGCAGGTCGGTCATGCCGATGGTCACGAAGACCAGCACCATCGGGGTGAACAGCTTCTTGCCGTCGACCACGGTGCGCAGCTTGGCGCCATCGAAGTCCTTGGAGATCGGCAGCTTGCTGGTCAGCTTGCTGACCAGGCCGCTTTCCTCGTCCTCGTCCTCGTCCTTGAGCTGGTTCCATGCGGTCCACAGCAGGAAGGCGCCGAAGATGTAGAAGACCCACGACCACTGCTCGATGATTGCGGCACCGAGCACGATGAAGATCGCGCGCAGGATCAGCGCGATGATGATGCCGAACATCAGCACTTCCTGCTGGTACTTTCGCGGTACCGAGAAGCGGGCCATGATGATGATGAAGACGAACAGGTTGTCCACCGACAACGCGTATTCGGTGATCCAGCCGGCGTAGAATTCCTGGCCGAGCTGCGGGCCGGCCTGCCACCAGATCAAGCCGCCGAAGGCGATAGCCAAGCCGATGTAGATGCTGACGAAGATGCCAGCTTCCTTCATGGAAGGAATGTGCGGACGCTTCGTTACGTACAGTAAGTCAGCGGCCAAGACCACGCACAGGACTACCAGTGCGATGATCTCGAATTGAAGGCTAATTCCAGAAGTGCCCACGGACGAGCGACCTTTCGTTGGAGGGTATGTCAAAATCGCCGCAAGTCTCTCCGCCGCCTGCACGGTGCCCGAAATCTCGTGGCACCCGTAGTGCTGGTCGGCTGCTGCGCCCGGCGGAACATCATTGGTCCGCGTGTTGACGTTCACAGCATTGGGATACTCCCCTACGTCCAGTGATCAAGTGTAGCGCACAGGAACCGCACAGGGTCAGTGGATGTCGCCACACTGCGCTGAACAGCACCCTGGTTACGCGTGGCCGGCGGCCTGCATCTGGCGCAGTTCCTTCTTCAGCTCGGACACTTCGTCGCGAATGCGGGCAGCGAGCTCGAACTGCAGTTCGGCGGCCGCTGCGTGCATCTGCTCGGTCATTTCCTCGATCTGGCCCAGCAGGTCCTCGGCCGGAGCCGCGGCCAGGCCATCCTTGCGCACCGCCGGGGAGGCCTTGCTGCGCTTGGCATTCTTCGCCAAGCGGTTGTTGTTCAGCAGCTCCTGGGTATCGGCATCTTCGCGCGCCAGCTGGTCGGTGATGTCGGCGATCTTCTTGCGCAGCGGCATCGGGTCGATCCCGTGCTCCTTGTTGTGCGCTTCCTGGATCGCCCGGCGGCGGTTGGTCTCCTCGATTGCCTGGTCCATCGCATCGGTGATCTTGTCCGCATACATGATGACCTGGCCGGACACGTTGCGCGCGGCACGGCCGATGGTCTGGATCAGCGAGGTGGCCGAGCGCAGGAAGCCCTGCTTGTCGGCATCCAGGATCGCCACCAGCGACACCTCGGGCAAATCCAGGCCCTCGCGCAGCAGGTTGATGCCGACCAGCACGTCGAAGGAGCCCATGCGCAGCTCGCGCAGCAGCTCCACGCGGCGGATGGTGTCCACGTCCGAGTGCAGGTACTGCACCCGGACCTGCTGCTCGGTCAGATAATCGGTCAGATCCTCGGCCATGCGCTTGGTCAGTGTGGTGACCAGCACGCGCTCGTCGCGGTCCACCCGGGTGCGGATCTCGTCGAGCAGGTCGTCGATCTGCCCCTTGGTCGGCTTGACGATGATCTCCGGGTCGACCAGGCCGGTCGGGCGGATGATCTGCTCGACAAAGCCGTCGGACTTGCCCAGCTCGTACTTGCCCGGGGTGGCCGAGAGGTACACCGTCTGCCCAATGCGCTCCAGGAACTCGTCCCACTTCAGCGGGCGGTTGTCCATCGCCGATGGCAGGCGGAAGCCGTGCTCCACCAGGGTGCGTTTGCGCGACATGTCGCCCTCGTACATGGCGCCGATCTGCGGCACGGTCACATGCGACTCGTCGATGACCAGCAGGAAGTCGTCCGGGAAGTAGTCCAGCAGGCAGTGCGGTGCGGAACCTGCCTCTCGGCCGTCAATATGCCGCGAGTAGTTCTCGATGCCGTTGCAGAATCCCATCTGCTCCATCATTTCCAGGTCATAGGTGGTGCGCATGCGCAGCCGCTGGGCCTCGACCAGCTTGTTCTGCGACTCCAGCTCCTTCAGCCGCACCGCCAGCTCGTCCTCGATGGACTTGATGGCCTTGCCCATCCGCTCGGCGCCGGCCACATAGTGGCTGGCCGGGAAAATGTACATCTCGGTTTCCTCGCGGATCACCTCGCCGGTGACCGGGTGCAGCGTGTAGATGGCCTCCACCTCGTCGCCGAAGAACTCGATGCGCACCGCCTGCTCCTCGTACATCGGGATGATCTCCACGGTGTCGCCGCGCACCCGGAAGGTGCCGCGGTGGAAGTCCATGTCGTTGCGGGTGTACTGCATGGCGACGAACTGGCGCAGCATCGCGTCGCGGTCCAGTTCCTCGCCCTGGCGCACGGTGACCATTCCGGCCACGTATTCCTCGGGGGTGCCCAGGCCATAGATGCAGGAGACGGTGGCGACGACGATCGTGTCGCGGCGGGTGAGCAGCGAGTTGGTGGCCGAGTGGCGCAGCCGTTCGACCTCCTCGTTGATCGAGGAGTCCTTCTCGATGAAGGTATCGGTTTGCGGGACGTAGGCCTCGGGCTGGTAGTAGTCGTAGTAGGAGACGAAGTACTCCACCGCATTGTTCGGCAGCAGCTCGCGGAATTCGTTGGCCAACTGGGCGGCCAGGGTCTTGTTCTGCACCAGCACCAGGGTGGGGCGCTGCACCTGCTCGACCAGCCAGGCGGTGGTCGCGGACTTGCCGGTGCCGGTGGCGCCGAGCAGCACGATGTCCTTCTCGCCGGCGTTGATCCGCTCGGTCAGCTCCTTGATGGCCTGCGGCTGGTCGCCGGCAGGCTCGTACTCGCTGATGACTTCGAAAGGGGCGACCACGCGCTTGATGGGCTGTGCAAGACTCATGCTTCCAGCATATCCACTTGCACCGGCCGATGGCCGCTCGCCCGAGCCAGCTTTCAGCTTAATGCCCGGGTGCTACTTGCGCATCCCGTAACGGATCGCATTGCGCTTGACGGTGCGCTGGATGCTGCTGCCGAAGAAGCCGACGGTCATGACGGTCGCGGCGGCCAGGCCGATCAGGCCCAGCCAGCCGGAAATGTAGACCACCGGCGAATACGGTCCGGATTCGCTGGCGACGAATTCCTCGCGGCCGCCGAATCCCAGCCACAGCACCAGTGCTGCGGCAAAGGCGATCAGGGTGGTCCACTTGCAGATCTTGTACATTGCTACTCCTGTGCTGGGGCCAATTGGCGGTAGAGGGAGGCGACCTGGGCCTCGAGTTCTTCCAGGCTGCCGGAATTATCCAGCAGGTAGTCGGCCACTGCCGCCCGCTGCTCGTCCGTGGCCTGAGCGGCCATCCGGGCTTCGGCGTCGTCGCGGCTCCAGCCGCGGTCCTGGACCATGCGGCGGATGCGTTCATCATGCGGGGCCTGGACGACGATCACGGCATCGAAGCGGTCCGCCTGCCCGGACTCGACCAGCAGCGGGATGTCCTCCACCACCAGCGCACCGGGTGCCGCGGCCTCGCGCAGGGCCTCTGCCTGCTCGCGCACCAGCGGGTGCACGATCTCGTTGAGCTTGGCCCGCTGCGCCGCATCGGAGAATACGATCGCGCCTAAGGCGGGCCGGTCCAACGACCCGTCGGGCAGCAGAATCCCCTCGCCGAAGGTGTCCTTGATCGCAGCCAGCCCGGGCGTGCCGGGTTCCACGACCTGGCGGGCTAATGCGTCGGCATCGATGACGACGGCGCCCAATGATGCCAGTTTGGCCGCGACCGCCGATTTTCCGGAGGCCACTCCCCCGGTCAGTCCCACATGCTTCATGCTTCCACCCTATAAACTAAGGGGGATGAACACCAACGACTCGGCCGCGACCCGGTACACGACTTTGACCAGCGATTGCGTGCACGAGCTGGAAATCAAGCGTTCGCGCTTCATCACCTACCTCTACCGGGTCGAGACCGAGGCGGCCGCCCGCGAGCATATTGCCGCACTGCGCAAGAGCCACTTCGATGCCCGCCACCACTGCAGCGCGTTCATCCTGGGCCCCGATCGGATGGCGCAGCGCTCCAACGACGACGGCGAGCCCTCGGGCACCGCCGGCATTCCGATGCTCGATGCCCTGGCCAAGCGCGAAATCGCCGACGGCAGCGTGCTCTCGGACGTGCTGGCCGTGGTGGTCCGCTACTTCGGCGGGATCAAGCTCGGCGCCGGCGGGCTGGTCCGCGCCTACTCCGAGGCGGTGTCCTCCGCACTGGACCAGGCGCAGCTGCACCTGCGCCAGCGCATGCGGATCCACACCTTCGCCGCCTCCCACGCCGACGCGGCCCGCTACGAGAACGACCTGCGCGCCGCCGGCTACCAAATCGAGCCGACCGCCTGGCAGGCCGATGCCGCGATCGTGCAGGTCGGCGTCCCGGACACCCCGGAAGCCGCCGACCAGCTGCGCACCCGTATCGCCACGCTCACTTCCGGCGCCGGAGAACTGGCCGCCGCCAACACGCAATGGGTTGACCTGATTTGAACACTGCCGCTGATTCCCACGACGCCGACGAGGGCGCCAGCGCGCTGCAGGTCCTGCTTCCCGCGCTGCGCCGCTGGCCCGATGTCGAAGCGCCGAACCTCTTCGCCGCCGATGCCTCGGACCGGCTCATCCTTGACTCCTGCGCCGCCGCGTCCGGAACCGGCTCCTGGCCGGCATCCATCGCGGTGATCGGCGACCACCACGGCGCGCTGGCACTGGGCTCGCTGGCGCTTGGCAGCACGAGCGTGCGCGTGCACACCGATTCGCTCACCGCCCGCCGCGCCATCGAGGCCAACCTGGCCCGGCTGATGCCCGAAGCGGCCGAGCGCCTCGACTTCTTCCCGCTCCAGCAGGTCGCTGCACAGGCCAGCGTCGTCCTGCTGGCCCTGCCCCGCGGATTGGACGTGCTTGGCGAGCAGGCCGCCGCGGTGGCCGCCGTGGCCGCCCCCGGTGCACGGCTGTTCGCCGGCGGCCGGATCAAGCACATGAGCCGTTCCATGAACGAGGTGCTCGCGGCGCATTTCGAGCGCGTCGACGTCTCGCTGGCCCGGCAGAAGTCCCGGGTGCTCACAGCCAGCAGCCCGCGCGCCGAGCAGCCCTCCAGCAGCTTTCCGGCCACCGCCACCCACCAGGTGCGCGGCACCAGCTTCACCCTGCATGCCGGTGCCGGGACCTTCGGCAACGCGCGGCTGGACCCGGGTACCCGGCTGCTGTTGGAAAACCTGCCGGATCTGTCCGAACACAGCACGCTCGTCGATTTGGCCTGCGGCAACGGCTCGATCGGCATCTTCGCCGCCCTGCGCAATCCGCAGCTGCGCGTGGACGCCTCGGACCATTCGGCTTCCGCCGTCGCCTCCACGCTGGCCGCCGCGCAGCGCAACCAGCTGGCCGGCCGCATCACCGCCGTGCAGGATGATGCCCTGAGCCGCCTGCCCGACGCCAGCGCCACACTCATCACGCTGAACCCGCCCTTCCACATCGGCAACACCGTCACTGCCGACATCGCGTTCAAGCTGATCGACGACGCCGCCCGCGTGCTCGCCCCCGGCGGCACCTTGCTGTGCGTGTTCAACTCGCACCTGCGCTACCGCAGCGAACTGGTTCGCCGGGTCGGCCCCACCAGGCAGCTGGCCCGCGACAAGACCTTCACCGTCACCGCATCCACCCGCGCGCGCTAGCTTTTCCACAGCCCGCGTCCCGCCCCGGCACGCCGCGCGCGACCAGCCGCATGCTGGGTCCATGAGCGGAACAATCAGCCAAGCCCTCGCCGGGCTGGCACAAGCAATCGAGGACACGCCGGCCCTCAACGTCGACGACGCACTGGCCTTGGCCACGTTCCTCCCCCGCCTGCAGCAGACCCTGCTCCCGGACACTTCGTCCACCCAGCCCTCCGATGTTCCGTCCGCCGGCTCCGTGCCGCACTACCTGCACGACCCGCGCTATGCCCTGGCCTTGGCCACCGCCGCCGAGGCAACAACCCACCAGGGACAGCGCCTGCAGATCTACGCGGCCCACCTCATCGAGGACACCGCCGCCCACACCCTCATCCCGGAAGAGCTGGCCGCGGCCCGCGAGAACCGGAGCGATTTCAGCATTCCCGCCACGCGCACCGGAGCACGGACCGGCTCCCCCGGGCCCGCGACGCTGTTGGCTTCCTGGCTGCGTACCGAGCCTTTCGAGGCCAAACGCCGCGTCCATGCCGCCCACCACGTCTACGCGCAATACGACTACCAGCACCAGAGGCACCCTGCACAGTTCCCGCTGCTGGCCGAGCGCTTCAATGACCCGCACCAGCCGCCAGCCGAAGTGCTCAGCGCGGCCCGGCGCCTGGCCGCGCTGGAACCCACTCTGGACGAATTCGCCGCACCGGCCACTGCCTCGGCGCTCAGCGAAGACGGCGAGCTGCTTGAATCCGTCGTCGATGAGCACTTGGATGAGCCTGATCCGGGCACCCGCCGCCGCTTGGTCGGCAACTTCCTCAAGGCCCAGAAGGAACGACTCGGCAAGAAGCGGCCCGAAGCGCTGGAAGGGGTGTTCCGGCGAGGTGAACGCGACGGGCTGGTCCATTACGATCTCGCCCTGCGCCCCACCCGTGCGGAGCTCTTCGAGTCGGGCATCTCGCAAATCGACAATCCACGCTCTGCACCGGGCCAGGCCGCGCGCCAAGCTTTCACCGATCCGCTGCAAGACGATCCAGGGCAAGACACTGGAGACGGCACTTTCTACCAGCCAGGCAGTGGAACCCATCCGGACTTCGTCACCGATGAAGAAGCCGCGGCCAGCGAAGAACCTGGCCCTGAGCCACTTTCTCCCGCGGCACGCCGTCTCAACGGCCTGATGAATTTACTGGAGATCAATTCGAAACGCTTGCAGGAGCTGCTCCACGCAGTGCAGAACGGAGAATCCGGACAGGGCACCGAAGATCTTGCTGACGGCTCCGTCAAGGTCCCCGCCATCACGCCGAAAATCGTGGTAATGCTGACCTTGGATGAGCTGGAAGGCCGGGCACGAACCCACGGCATCACCCAGCATGGATTCAAGCTCAACGCTACCGACCTGCGCCAGACCCTCGCCAGGGCACGCATCATCCCGATGGTGCTCGGCGGCAAGGGCGAGCTGCTGGATATCGGCCGCAGCCAACGCAAGCATCCGGGATACATGCGGCTGGGTATCGCCGTGCGCGATCGCGGCTGCATTGTGCCCGGGTGCACCATGGATCCCGAGCGCTGCAACATCCACCACATCTGGTTCTGGTCCGAGGGCGGTGTCACCGCGGTCTATTGGAGCGCGATGCTCTGCGACACGCATCATCATGACGTGCATGCCGGACTGATCAAGGTCATTCCCGATGGCGGGGTGCCCAAGGTCATCCTGCCCAGCTTCATCGATCCTGCCCAGCAACCGGTACGCAACAACTACCACATGGCAGCGGCCGCCTAGTTCGCGGTCCTACGGCATCCATACCAGGTTAGATCAAGAATGGGCGCCCACCGTGCACGCGCACTGCATGGGCGTTGATACCTATGGGATGCAGGTCGATCCGGTCGATCTCGGCCCGCTTGTTATTGTCGAAGTCATCGCCAAGAACTGAGTCGCCATTCGGCGTCTTAACCGCCAGGCGTCGTTTGCTGCGGTTCAGCGGTTCGCGTGCGGATTCCGGAGAGTAGTAGGCGCTCGCCTGTTTCCCTCCCCCATAGAGCCAGGATGCCCGCACGGCAATCGGGCGCGAGCCCCAACCGCTTAATCCCGCGATGACCAAACGCTGGCCGGTTCCTTCAAGCAGTTTCCCATTCAGGTTCTCCCCGTAGACCCAGGGCTGGGCCGCAATGCCCAGGAACTCCTCGTGGGAGAGCTGATTGACCGCATGCACCCCGTGCTCGGGGCAAACCTCGGAACAGAAAATGAATCGCGGATCTTCGAATTCCGTCTTGGATCCGTTCATGTCGTCGTTCCGGCACAGGCAATTCGCGGTTTCATCCGTGTCGATGAGGATCGCGTTTCCGCAGGCCCGTAAAGAGGTTGGGCCGATCCGGTGATCCGCTGGCACTTCGAGTGCGAAAAGGCCCATTGCTTGCAGGTGCATCCAGCGCAATACGCTGATCAGCAAGCTGATGCCCAACAGGATTACCGCAGCCAACACGTCAAGCCGGTATCCTTCATCCAAGTCATGCAACGAATGCACTTCTGTGCTGATCAGTTCCCAGCCCAGCCGGAGAATTGGATAAGCCAGGGCGCCGAACGCCAGTTTCCAGACCGTGGGCGGCATTTGCTTGGTGATTCCGAAATCGCGTTCCTGACCCGCGGCCAGTTCGATGCCGCCTGTTGCTTCACGTTTCCAGGATTTCAGCTGGCGTCTGAGCCGGGCATCGAGGATGCCTACGGTCAGGGAGAGCAGAAGGAAATAGGCCATCGACAGCATCAGCATCCGTTGCAGATCCCCGGCAGGGGCCAGCAGCAAATAAACTCCAGCTGCTACACCCAATCCCATCCACGGTGCTTGCCGGCCGCCGCCGAAGATCATGGCGAGGACGGTAGCGATCATCGAAAAGGACGCGATATGCCAGAAACCCTGGTCGAGGTACGGCGAATGCAGAAGATCTTGACGGACGAGGACCACTAAAGCAACCAGTGGAAGCCAGGCGGCTGCCGCCACCCAGAAATTGGGAATGGTGCGTGGAACGGACGCCCATTCTTCGTGGCTGACCTGGCGCATCGGGATCTGACGCCCGGCAACGGTACCTGCCGCGTAGCCTGCCTGCGAATTCCTTGCCGTTGCCATGTGCATATACCTGTCGTTTGCGAATCTACTTGATCGGTACACTTTTAGTCTAGCGTCAGCAGGTATTAATTTCAGTGCTCCTCGGGAGCTATTTCTGGCCGGCCACCGTCAGCATAAATAATTACGAAGAAGACTGGCCGCAGCGATAAACCGGACATATCCACGGGTTAACGAACGAAGGTCCAACCCTTGCAGGGTTGGACCTTCGTAGATCAGCTAAAGCTAATCACGATTTCCGCACGTGGCAGAAGCCGGAATTAGTTGCCGGTCAGCTTCTCGCGCAGTGCAGCCAGTGCTTCGTCCGAAGCCAGGGTGCCTGCATCGGTGGCTGGTGCCTCCGAGGAGTAGGAAGCTGGAGCTGGCTCGGAACCACCGGCAGCAGCAGGCTCTGCTTCTGCATCGGCGGCGATTGCGGCAGCAACCTGCTTCTTGTGTGCTTCCCAACGCTCCTGGGCAGCAGCGTACTGTGCTTCCCATGCAGCGCGCTGAGCGTCGAAGCCCTCGAGCCATTCGTTCGACTCTGGGTCGAAGCCCTCTGGGTACTTGTAGTTGCCGGCCTCGTCGTACTCTGCGGCCATGCCGTAGAGTGCTGGGTCGAACTCGGTGCCCTCTGGGTCAACACCTTCGTTAGCCTGCTTGAGCGACAGCGAGATGCGGCGGCGCTCCAGGTCGATGTCGATGACCTTGACGAACAGCTCGTCGCCCACGGAGACAACCTGCTCGGCCAGTTCAACGTGGCGAACTGCCAGCTCGGAGATGTGAACCAGGCCTTCGATGCCGTCTTCGACGCGTACGAACGCACCGAATGGAACCAGCTTGGTAACCTTGCCCGGTACAACCTGACCCAGTGCGTGGGTGCGGGCGAAGGTCTGCCATGGATCTTCCTGGGTAGCCTTCAGCGACAGGGAAACGCGCTCGCGGTCCAGATCGACTTCCAGAACCTCGACGGTGACTTCCTGGCCAACCTCGACAACCTCGGATGGGTGGTCGATGTGCTTCCAGGACAGCTCGGAAACGTGTACCAGGCCGTCTACGCCGCCCAGGTCCACGAAGGCACCGAAGTTGACGATGGAGGAAACAACGCCCGGACGAACCTGGCCCTTTTCCAGCTTGTTGAGGAAGGTCGAGCGGACCTCGGACTGGGTCTGCTCGAGCCATGCACGGCGGGAGAGCACAACGTTGTTGCGGTTCTTGTCCAGCTCGATGATCTTGGCTTCGATTTCCTGGCCGATGTATGGAGCCAGGTCGCGCACACGGCGCATCTCGACGAGCGATGCTGGCAGGAAGCCACGCAGGCCGATGTCCAGGATGAGGCCACCCTTGACAACCTCGATGACGGTACCGGTAACGACGCCGTCCTCTTCCTTGATCTTTTCGATGTCGCCCCAAGCGCGCTCGTACTGTGCACGCTTCTTGGACAGGATCAGGCGGCCTTCCTTGTCTTCCTTGGTCAGGACCAAGGCTTCGACGCTGTCGCCAACGGTGACAACTTCACCTGGGTCGACGTCGTGCTTGATGGAAAGCTCGCGGGAAGGGATGACACCTTCGGTCTTGTAACCGATGTCGAGCAGAACTTCGTCGTGGTCAACCTTGACGACGGTGCCTTCGACGAGGTCACCATCGTTGAAGTACTTGATGGTGGCGTCGACTGCGGCCAAGAAGTCCTCAGCAGATCCAATGTCGTTGATTGCGACGACTGGTGCGCTGTTGTTCTCGTTCGAGGTGATGGTCATGTAGTAGGGACTCCGATGTGGATAGATTTGATCAGTCGAAACCCCGGAAGTCCCGGAATTTCGAAGGGGGTAAAACTTGATTGCGGACACGGCAAAGCCATGGCACGCTGTTCAAGTCTACGCGCCTACCACACCGCGGGTCAAAGCGTAACCCGCTAACATCCACGCCAGCATTTTGTGAACTTCGTCATAATATCCGGTTTTCGCCCCCCCATCCCGCTAGAAACCGTGTGGCGTGAATCCCTCGCGCGCCACGCTGAACGCGCGCCGCCAGTTCCCTGCGCCTGCCCCGCCGACCAGTTCTGCACGGCCGGAATCCAGCAATTGATCAAGTTGCACTGTCCCGAGATAGAGGCCAGCCACCTCCCTTTCAGAGAGCGCGACCAGCGGCAGGTCGGGATCGGACTGTCCTTCGTCGATTCGGGTCACCGTGGCGCGGGCATCGGCCACGTCGAAGAGGTAGGTCCCGGAAATCAAATCCATCCGGTCGTTCACGCGCAACAGGAACCGGGCATCATGCTGGTAACCGCGAACCTGGAAAGCGGCGGCAACATCCAGCACGCGCAGCCATAGCGAATCGTCGATGGAACGCACGTGGTAGTCCCGCACGTTGTCCAGCACCTGGCGCAGCGGATCGGCCACCGGACCTTGGCCATGCACTTCCTCCACCAGATCATGGTTGCCCAGATATTCGAAGAGCTTGATCCGGGCGGCATCGCTGGTGGCGATCAGCTTGTGCACCACGAGCTTCGCCTTTGGTTCGTCCCAGCCGCCGAACTTGTAGGTGGCGAACCCGCCGAGCTGGCCGGCATCGTCGTAGTAGGCGGCAAAGCGCAGGTTCTTCGGCTTGTCCAAGGTCTCCCAGTTGTCCCAGCGGCCCAGGGCGTAGCCATTGTCGTACTCGGTGCTGTCCACGGAGCCGAAGGTCCGCTCGAACGCGCGGACGGCCAGCGCGGAGTAGTCAGCTTCGAGGCGGGCAGGATCGGCATCCACCACCTTGCCCGGCAGCTGGACTCGCAGCTTCAACCCGCCGGCGCATTTGAGCGTGAAACGGCATTGGAAGGTGGCCGGTTCGAAACCGTACCGCCCATAGATCGTCGCTTCCGATGCGGTCAACGCGGCCAGCGGGAATCCTTCCTGCTGGGCATAGGCCAGATCGGCAGTAATCTGCCTGCCCAGCACGCCGCGCCGCCGATAGCTCGGGGCCACGGTGACCGAAGTGATCTTGTGCGCCGGTACCGGTTCGCCGCCTCCGGCATTGAGCAGCCCGGGAAATGCCCCGTAGGTGTGCACCGGTTCGGTTGCATGGCGCGAGTGCGGTTCGGCGTGCGGGTCGAACACGAGGCAGAAGCGCATTTTCTGCGCGTAGGTCAGGTCCAGGTAGTTCTTCCAGTTGGGCTCGTCCGGCAGCTGCTCGTAGAAGCCGATCCCGGTGGCCCGATGGAACAGCTTGATCGCTTCGTCGAGTTCCCCGCTTCGCGCATCGGCCTGGAAGGTCCGGGTTTCCAGCTGCGGCTGGGGCTCTGGTCTCATCGTGCTCCTTGGCGTGGAAGTCGGCTGGTCACAGTCTATGCCCCTGCCGGCCTGTTGCAAGGGGAAGGCCTCACCAGGCATCGGAGAGCTTGGCGAATCGCAGGCCTGAATCCAGCGCCTGGACCAGCCCAAGTGCCAGGCCCTTCGCCGTGCCCGAAGCTGGCTGGTTGAAGTGCCCGATGCCGACATCCCCGGCGCGCAGCTGGCTAACCTGCGCGGCGACGGTCGTCGCGTCGAAGCTCGCCCCGGCGTCCAGGTTGACTGTGAAGTTCATCGGCAGCACGCCCAGTTCGCGGCACAGCGCCGCGCCGGCTTCGTCCATGTGGGCGGTGCCGGAGCGGAAGAACTGCGCGGTGATGCCGAACCGCTCTGCCAGGTACAGCTGGTTGCCCATCACTTCGTCGTAGGCCTGGGCGATCGATCCAGTACCCATGATGCCGTAGGCGCTCTGGCCCCCGGTGGCCAGCGGGGCATGGCTGGTACCGTGGTTGGCGATCTCGAACAGCTCGTCGCTGGCCAGTTCGGCCAGCAGCCGCGCATTGGCCCGAGCCCACCGCTGGTTCACGAACAGGGTTGCCGGCACCTGCAACTCGCGCAAGGCATCCAGCAGGGTTTCGTCCGCGCCGGAGCCGTTTGGTCCCCCGCAGGCATCGAAGGTCAACGCCGCGAATTCGCTGCCCTTAGGCAAGCCCAGCTCGATGCCCGGGATATCCAGCCCGAACTGCCCGGCCGGAACCTCCTTGAACTTTTCGATCACCTGGTTCCGGCTCGGGTATGCCGCAGGAAAGGCGGACGCTGGCTGGGACGAAGCCGCGGCGGAAGGCGGTGGGGTTGCCGAGGCTGCCGGGGCCGTGGACCGCTGTTCGGGGGCAACTGCGCTGCAACCGGAGATCAGCCCGGCGGCCAACGCGCCGAGCCCCAGGCTGCCGGTTTTCAGCGCCCAACGCCGCGAGTACTGCTCCACGTCCGCCTCTTTCATCAAGCCTTTGGGTCATGCCAAAGGGCAGGAGCACGACGCGGTGCTCCTGCCCTGCTGGTTGCAGCGCGCTAGTGCGCGGCGTCGTGCCAGGTCCGGCCGATGCCCGGCTGGACATCCAGCGGCACCAGCAGGTCTGCTGCCTGCCCCATTTCGCGGGTCACCAGCTCCTGCACCGGTTCCAGCTCGCCCTCGGCGATCTCCAGGATGAGTTCGTCATGCACCTGCAAAAGCATCCGGGACTTGTACCCGCCGTCTTCCAGGCCTTCGGCGATGCGCAGCATGGCCACCTTGACCAGGTCGGCGGCCGATCCCTGGATCGGGGCGTTCAGCGCGGCACGCTCGGCAATATCGCGCAGCCGGCGATCGGAGCTGTTCAGCTCCGGCAGGTAGCGCCGGCGGCCGAAGATGGTTTCGGTGTAGCCGTCCTTGCGGGCCTGGTCGACCACCGAGCGCAGGTAGGTGCGCACGGCGCCAAAGCGGTCGAAGTAGTCCTTCATGAGCTTGCGGGCCTCGTCCACGCCGATCTTCAGCTGCTTGGAGAGCCCGAAGCTGCTCAGCCCGTAGGCCAGGCCGTAGCTCATCGCCTTCACCTTGGAGCGCATCTCACTGGTGACGTCTTCCGGCTCGACGTTGAACACGCGCGAACCGACGTAGCGGTGCAGGTCTTCGCCGTTCTGGTAGGCCTCGATCAGCCCTGCATCCTCGGAGAGGTGGGCCATGATGCGCATTTCGATCTGCGAGTAGTCCACGGTCAGCAGGCTCTGGTAGCCCCCGCCGACCATGAACACGTCGCGGATGCGCCGGCCTTCTTCCGAACGCACGGGAATGTTCTGCAGGTTCGGGTTCAGGCTGGACAGGCGCCCGGTCGCGGCCACGGTCTGCGCATAGGTGGTGTGGATCCGGCCATCGTCGTGGGTGGCCTTGAGCAAGCCGTCGACGGTCTGGCGCAGCTTGATCGCATCGCGGTAGGCCATCAGCGCGACCAGGAACGGGTGCCCGGTCTTGACCAGCAGATCCTGCAGCGACTCGGCATCCGTGGTGAAACCGGTCTTGATTTTCTTGGTGCGCGGCAAATCCAGTTCCTCGAACAGGACCACCTGCAGCTGCTTCGGGCTGGAGAGGTTGACCTCGTGGCCGATCGCGGTAAACGCGTCATTGGTCGCCTGGTCCACCTGTTCGGTGAAGTGGGCGCGCAGCTCGTTGAGCCTGTCCACGTCCACCGCGACGCCGGCGCGTTCCATCTCGAAGAGCACCGGAATCAGCGGCAGCTCCATCTCGGCGGCCAGCTTGTCTGCGTGCTTCTCCGCCAGCTTGGAGGCCAGGTAGGCGGAGAGGTCGTGGATGGCCTGCGCCTGGGCCAGGGCCGGTTCGGCCAGCTCGGAGGCCAGTCCCAGATCCAGTTCACCCTTCTTGGCCTGGTGTACCGGCACCGTGTACTTCAGGTGGTACTGCACCACGTCGACCAGGTCGTGGCTGCGGCGATCGGGCTGGATCAGGTAGGCGCTGATCAGGGTGTCGTCCCTGATGCCGGCGATCTCCAGCCCGCGCTCGATGAGCAGGTGCATGGCGGCCTTGGCGTCGTGGAAGAGCTTCGGGGCGTTCTCATCGGCGAGGAACTGCGCCAGCACGGCCTCGGTGGCCTGATCGAGGTGTGCCAGTTCCAGCCAGAGGGCTTCGGCGCCGCGGAACAGGGCCAGGCCCACGGCTTCGCCGCCAGCCACGGCGGGCTGGATCGCGATGGCCGCGCCCTTCCCGGCCTCGATGAATCCGCGCAGCGCGTCGGCATCGGCGTCGAGCACCCGGGAGAATTCGGCAACCTCTGGCGCCGCTTCCTCTTCCTGGGCCGCGAACAGGTCGAACAGCCGCTTGCGCAGGGTGTTGAATTCCAGCGCGTCGAACAGGTTCTCGATCTCTTCGCGGTTCGGGGCTTCGAGTTCCATCTCATCGAGCGTGACCGGCAGTTCCAGGTCGTGCTTGAGCTGGTTCAACCGGCGGTTGCGGGTCACATTGTCCACATGCTCGCGCAGGGAGTCGCCGACCTTGCCCTTGATGTTCTCGATGTTCTCCAGGATCCCGGCGAGGTCCCCGTAGAGGTTGATCCATTTCGCGGCGGTCTTCGGTCCCACGCCCGGCACGCCTGGCAGGTTGTCGGCGGTTTCGCCCACTAGCGCGGCCAAATCCGAGTAGCGCTCAGGGCGCACGAAGTACTTGGCTTCCACCGCGGCGGCATCCATCGGCGGGATATCGCTGATGCCCTTTTTCGGGTACAGCACCAGGGTCTTGTCGGTGATCAGCTGGAAGGCGTCGCGGTCGCCGGAAACCACCAGCACGTTGAACCCGGCTTCTTCGCCCTGGGTGGCCAGCGTGGCCAGGATGTCGTCGGCCTCGAAGCTTTCCAAGGTGATCGAAGGGATGTTCATCGCCTTCATGACCTCTTTGATCAGGTCGATCTGCCCGTAGAACTCTTCGGGGGTCTTATTGCGTCCGCCCTTGTACTCGGTGTACTCCAGCGAGCGGAACGTCGGGGTGTCCAAGTCGAAGGCCACCGCAACGTGGCTGGGCTTTTGCTGGCGGATCATCGTCAGCAGCATCGACACGAACCCGTGCACTGCATTGGTGTGCTGGCCGGTGCTTGTTGCGAAGTTCTCTGCAGGCAGCGCATAGAACGCGCGGAATGCCATGGAGTGTCCGTCGATGATCAGCAGTCTCTTGTCCGACGAAGCAGTCGGTTTGGTTGTTTCGCTCACACCTGAAAGCCTAGTTGCCATGAGCGACAATTTCACTTCTCAAACCACGCAATCTTCGGCACATCCGTTTGCCGCGCAGCTATCGCGCCATGGCATCCCCGAAAGCATGTGGCCCCATCTGCGGCAAAATGGCGTGGGCGAGCTGGTGGAGAAAATGGACATCGTCTTCACCGAGTTCGAAACCCAGCGCGTGGCGGCCACGATGCCGGTGGCGGGCAATACCCAGGTCTATGGGATCCTGCATGGCGGGGCGTCCGCAGCGCTGGCCGAAACCCTAGGTTCGATGGCTGCCGCGTTGCATGGCGCCGGCCGCGCCAACCCGGTCGGCGTTGATTTGAACATCACCCACCACAAGGCCGGCCGTTCGGGGGTTGTCACCGGGGTATGCACCCCGGTGCATCTGGGCCGCAGCAGCACCTGCCATGAGATCGTGATCAGCGATGAGCAGGGCCAGCGGGTAGCCACCGCCCGCATCACCAACATGCTGCTGCCCGTCGACTAGCAATCCGTGCAAGCGGCGCTCCGGGCAAGCCGTGCGTTCCTGGAGTGCCGCCGCGTTTTCGGCCGGGCTCCGGCGCCGCCTAGCCGATCGCGTAGCGCGAGAGGACGATGTCCGCTCCCAGGTCGGTGACCTCCAGGGAGGAGAGCTGCGTGCTGATCGCGCGGCCGAAGAGATTCGCCCCGCCGCCGAGCACTTCCGGAACGGTGACCAGCAGCAGCTCATCGAGCGCATCGGCCTCGACGAAGGCACCGGCCAGGTCGGCTCCGCCGACCACCCACACGTCGCCAGCCCCTGCGCTTTGGGCGATGTCCTGGCTCCAGAAGCCCACCTCGCCGCGGATGAAGGTCAGGTCCGCTCCGGGTAGTGTCGGCAGTTCATGGTGGGTGAAGACCCATACCGGCTTGTCGCCGAACACCAACGGCACGGATCCCTCTGTGGCGTCGCGGACGATGTTCTCATAGGTCTTGCCGCCAATCACTACGGCGCCGACGGTCTCGAAGAACTCGTCGAAATGCTTTTTCACTCCCGGCTGCGAGGCATAGGGCGTGAACCATTGCACGCTGCCGTTGCGATCGGCGATAAAACCATCGATGGAGGCACCCACGTAGTACTTGAAGCTAGTCATGGCTCCAGTCTAGGGGTGCCTCCATCGAAGGCGATATCAAGTTGGCCGGGGAGCCCGGATTCGTGTCGGATCCGCCGGATGCCGAGCGCGGCTCTAGTGGCTTGAGGAGATGCCCAGGATGGCCTCGCTCAGCTGCGGCACGATCAGCACGACGCCCAAGGCGACGATCAGTCCGCACACCACGAAGCAGGCGTAGGCGCCGGCCTTGCTCACGCCTTGGCTGCGGCCGCCATCCTTGGCAACGGCAAGCAGGCGGACTCCGAAGGAGTAGGCTGCCACAATCGCCAACGCGGCAACCCACGTGACGACGGCAACGACCAGGAATGCTGTCCAGTCGATCATGAATTATCAGCTTCCTTCTGCGCGGCGGCGGCCTTGGCCTGCTTGGCTTCCGCCTTGGCCTTGGCACGGCGTTCCTTCTTGGACAGGATGTTCACGGCTGCACCGGAGTTGTCGATGTCGGAGATGTTCGACTCGTGGTCATGTGGCTGCTTGCGCGAGATGAACCAGATGGCCAGCATCGCACCGGTACCAGCGACAGCGACGATCACGATGCCGATGTTGCCCAGGTGGGTGATGGCGGCGGCGATGCCGCCGACGATGCCGGCAGCCGGCAGGGTGAACAGCCAGCCCAGGGCGATTCGGCCGGCGGTGCCCCAGCGGACTTCGCCGCCCTTGCGGCCCATGCCCGAACCGATCACCGAGCCGGAAGCCACCTGGGTGGTCGACAGCGCGAAGCCCAGGTGCGAGGAGGTCAGGATAGCCGAAGCGGTGGACATCTCGGCGGCGAAGCCCTGCGCAGGCTTCACGTCGGTCAGGCCCGATCCCATGGTGGCGATGATGCGCCAGCCGCCGGTGTAGGTGCCCAGTGCGATGGCGAAGGCGCAAGTGGCGACCACCCAGAACTGCACTCCGGAGTCGGAATCCTGCAGGCCCGAAGCCACCAGGGTCAGGGTGATGATGCCCATGGTCTTCTGCGCATCGTTGGTGCCGTGCGAGAGTGCAACGAGCGAGGAGGAGAAGATCTGGCCGTAGCGGAAACCGCCACGCTTCGGCGAGGCGCCGTTTTCACGCTTGGTGATGGCGTACGCCAGCTTGGTGCACAGGTACGCGGAGATGCCCGCGATCAGCGGCGCGCAGATGGCCGGGAGCAGCACCTTGGACAGCAGCACGCTGTAGTTCACCGATGCGAACCCCGCACCGACGATCGCGGCGCCAACGAGGCCGCCGAACAGTGCGTGGGAAGAGCTCGATGGCAGGCCCAGCAGCCAGGTGAACAGGTTCCAGATCACGGCACCCATCAGGCCCGCGAAGATCATCGCCGGGCCGATCGCTACGCCCGTGGTCGGGTCTTCGTTGATGATGCCACCTGAAATGGTCTTCGCTACCTCGGTGGAGAGGAAAGCGCCGACGAGGTTCAGAATTGCGGCGAGGGCAACAGCCTTCTTAGGGGAAATTGCTCCGGTTGCGATTGGAGTGGCCATCGCATTGGCCGTGTCATGGAAACCATTGGTGAAGTCGAAAAACAACGCCAAGGCAATGACCAGGACGACGATAAGCGTCAAATCCATTGAATACCAGCCTGAGGGGTCGAACGGCAAGGAAAAGTGAACGGGCCATGAAGAAGGGTCCTGCGGAGGGTAATGGCGTGCGGGTCTTCGTTCTCGGCGCAATTTCCATCTTAGGCCTACCACGCAGTACGTCAATCCAGGATTGCAACCCCATTCAGCGGAAAAAAGGGTGAACAAAAGGTTACGGAACGGTGAACGCCCAGTCGAACGCCGTTCCAGTCGGTCGAGGGCATAAAAAATGTGCGCCAAACCATACGTGGTTTGGCGCACACTCTTGTGGCTGGCGGTGCCTACTTGACCTGGTCGACGACCGTCTCGGCGACCTGGCGCATGCTCAAGCGGCGATCCATGGAGGTTTTCTGGATCCAGCGGAACGCTTCCGGCTCGGTCAGGCCCATCTTGGTGATGAGCAGCGACTTGGCGCGGTCCACCAGCTTGCGGGTTTCGAACTGCTCGGCCAGGTTGCTGACTTCTTCTTCCAGCGCGCGCAGTTCGTCATTGCGGGAAATCGCGATTTCGATTGCCGGGGTGAGGTCTGCAGGGGTGAACGGCTTGACCACGTAGGCCATGGCCCCGGCTTCGCGGGCGCGCTCCACCAGTTCCTTCTGGCTGAAGGCGGTCAGCAGGACCACCGGGGCGATGCGTTCCTTGACGATGGCTTCGGCGGCGGTAATGCCGTCCATGACCGGCATCTTCACGTCCATGAGCACCAGGTCGGGCTTCAGCTCGCGCGCCTTTTCCAGAGCCGTCTGGCCGTTGTCGGCTTCGGCGACGACGTCGTAGCCCTCGGAGCGGAGGATTTCGACGATGTCCAGGCGGATCAGGGTTTCGTCCTCGGCAACGACCACGCGACGCGGAGTGGTTTGCACCTCGGATGGGATGCGGGTGATTTCAGGTAGTTCGCTCATTGGCGCCTTCCTCCATGGTCAGAGTTCCTGCCCGCTGCGCGGGCGGCATCTAGGTGGTTTAGGTTCAGCGAAGCCACGTTGCCTCGGTTTCACTTCTAAGCCTACTGGCATGTACTCTTGTTCAGGCGAAGACGCGAGGATCCTGATTAGGAAATCTGGAAAACCTCTAGTAAAGTAGTCAAAGTGCCAGCCCAAGTGGCGGAATCGGTAGACGCGCCGCACTCAAAATGCGGTATCGAAAGATGTGTGGGTTCGAGTCCCACCTTGGGCACCAGCTTCAAGGCCGTTGGGCCGGAAATATTTCCGGTCCAACGGCCTTTTTCGCGCCCCCGGCCGATGGGTTGTCGATCGGCTGTGCTCGAGTTCACAACCCGCATTCGCCGACCCAAGCAGAGTCCGCCCTGCCCCAGCTTCTGGGACAGGACGGATCGATACGCTTGGGCTAGAGGGTAGCGGCGACTACAGGTTCTTCGGAGCCGAGACGTTCTCCGGATCCCACGGACCAACCTTCTCGCGTGCAGGCATCGGCTTGCCATCGACCAGCTGGCCGGCATCTGCCAGGTCGCCGATCTTGTGCACGCGCAGCGAGTTGGTCGAGCCGGCCTGCCCCGGAGGGGAACCGGCTGCGATGCAGACCAGGTCGTTGAGGTCAGCCAGTCCCTCGGAGAGCAAAGCTTCGTCCACCTGGGCAGTCATCTTGTCGGTGTGATCGGCGTAGGCCACCAAGCGTGCCTGCACACCCCACATCAGGGTCATGATGTTGTAGGTCTGCTGCAGCGGGGTGAAGGCCAGCACCGGCTTCTTCGGGCGCAGCCGCGACAGGCGCCGCGCCGAGTCGCCGGACTGGGTGAAGGCCACGATGTACTTCGCATCGAGCTGATCGGCGATTTCCACTGCGGCGCGGGTGATCGCACCGCCGCGGGTCTTCGGCTTGGAGCCCAGGCGTGGAATGCGATCCAGTCCGTGCTCTTCGGTCGAAGAGATGATCCGCGACATGGTCTCCACCGTTTCCACCGCGTACTCGCCTACGGAGGTCTCTCCCGAGAGCATGACCGCGTCGGCACCGTCGAGCACCGCGTTGGCGCAGTCCGAAGCCTCGGCACGGGTCGGGGTTGGCGATTCGATCATCGATTCAAGCACCTGGGTGGCGACGATGACCGGCTTCGCCCAGCGGCGAGCCAGCTCGACCGCACGCTTCTGCACCAGTGGAACTTCTTCCAATGGCAACTCGACGCCCAAGTCGCCACGGGCGACCATGATCGCGTCGAAGGCGTTGACGATTTCCTCCAGCGCGGCCACAGCCTGCGGCTTCTCGATCTTAGCGATGACCGGCACACGGCGGCCTTCTTCATCCATGATCTCGTGGACACGCTCGATGTCCTCGGCGTTGCGCACGAAGGACAGGGCGACCATGTCGATGCCGGCACGGATGGCCCAGCGCAGGTCGTCCTCATCCTTTTCGCTCAGCGCAGGCACGTTCACGGCCACGCCAGGCAGGTTGATGCCCTTGTTGTTGGACACTTCGCCGCCCACGACGACCTCGGAGCGCACGGTCTTCTCGTCGACCGCAATGGCCTTGAGCTTGACCTTGCCGTCGTTGATCAGCAGGAAGTCCCCTGGCTGCACGTCGGTAGGAAGTCCCTTGAAGGTGGTCGAGCACAGGTTCCGGGTGCCTTCGATGTCCTCGATGGTGATGGTGAATTCCTCACCGGCCTCGAGGATGTACTTGGCGTTGTCCTTGAAGCGGCCGAGGCGGATCTTCGGACCCTGCAGGTCGGCGAAGATGCCGACAGCACGGCCTACCTCTGCGGCCGCATTGCGCACATTCGCAAGGGATTGCGCGTGCATGGAGTGGTCTCCATGGCTCATGTTCAAGCGGGCGACGTCCACGCCCGCCTTCAATACCGCTACAGTGTTTTCATAACTTGCCAGGGCCGGGCCCCAGGTTGCCACAATCTTTGCGCGTCTCATTCCGTCAGCCAAATGCCTTTCATGTTCACATAGGCAAAATGCGGCCCACCCGGTTTCCGGGTGCGCCGCATTCAAGCCTATGTCACTCAAATGATGCTGATGGCCCTATCAGTTGGAGCAACCGGTGCAGGGAGAGTAGTCGAACCCGTGAGGAACTTGTCGACCGCGGCCGCGCAAGCGCGTCCTTCGGCGATAGCCCACACGATCAGCGACTGTCCCCGACCGGCGTCTCCGGCGACGAATACCGACTCGGTGTTCGTCATGTAGTAGCCATCTCGGGCGACGTTGCCCCGGTTGTCGAATTCGATACTGACCTGTTCGTCCAATCCGGAAACTTCCGGACCGGTGAACCCGAGGGCAAGCAGGACCAGATCCGCTTTGATTACGCGTTCGGTTCCAGGCTTCGGGAGGCGCTTGCCAGCAACAAATTCTGTCTCTGCAACTGTAACACCGATCACCTTGTTTTGCTCAGTTCCCTCGCCGGAGATGAAGTTGACGGTCGAGGCCAGGTAGGTCCGCTCGCCTCCTTCCTCATGGGAGGTCTGCACCTCGAACAGCACCGGCATCATCGGCCACGGCTGGTCCTCGCGGCGTTCGGTGCCCGGCTGCTTGCCGATGGCCAGCGTGGTGACGCTGGCGGCGCCTTGGCGCAGAGCAGTGCCGATGCAGTCCGAACCGGTGTCGCCGCCACCGAGGACGATCACGTGCTTGCCCTTGGCGTCGATCGAGCGCTCGGACTTCAGCCCCGCCACCACGCGGTTGTTATCGGTGAGGAACTCCATGGCGTGGTGCACGCCGTCGAGGTGGTTGCCCGGCACTGGCAGCTCGCGCGGCACGGTCGCGCCGGTGGCCACGATGACCGCGTCGTAGTCGCGGCGCAGCTGCTTCCAACTGATGTCCTTGCCGATCTCGATGCCGGTGCGGAAGATCGTGCCTTCCGCTTCCATCTGCTCCAGGCGGCGGTCGATGACCTGCTTTTCCAGCTTGAAATCCGGGATGCCGAAGCGCAGCAGGCCGCCGATGGCCTCGTCGCGCTCGTACACCGCCACGGTGTGCCCTGCGCGGGTCAGCTGCTGGGCGGCGGCCAGGCCGGCCGGCCCCGAGCCGACGATCGCCACTCGGTGCTCGGTGTGCCTGGCTGGCGGCTGCGGCTCGAAGCCGCCGGCATCCATCAGGTGCCCGGCCAGCTCCGCCTCGACCTGCTTGATGGTCACCGCGGGCTGGTTGATCCCCAGCACGCAGGAGGCCTCGCAGGGGGCCGGGCACAGCTTGCCGGTCAGCTCCGGGAAGTTGTTGGTGGAAAGCAGCCGGGCTGCCGCGTCGTCCATCCGGCCCTTGTAGGTCAGGTCGTTGAACTCCGGGATCAGGTTGCCCAGCGGGCAGCCGTTGTGGCAGAACGGCACGCCGCAGTCCATGCAACGGCCGGCCTGCTCCTTCAGGGTGCCGGCTTTTTGGCGCTCCAGCACCTCCTTGTAGTCCATCAGACGCACCGGGACCGGGCGCTTGGGCTGGGTGACGCGTTCGGCCACCTTCAGGAATCCGCGTGGATCAGCCACGGGTCACCTCCAAAATCTTGTTCCATACCTGCGGCGAGTCCGGGTTCTGCCCGCTGGCCACCGCATCGCTGCGCAGCTGCTGCACGGCGGCGAAGTCGCGCGGGGTGATGCTGGTCAGCCGGCCGCGGGTGTTCTCCCAGTCCAGCAGCAGGCGGGAGGCCAGCGGGGACGCGGTCAACGCGATGTGCTCGGTGAGCAGCTCGCGGATGCGTTCGGCTTCCGCGTCGCTGACCGGGGCGACCAGCAGGTCGCCATGCTCGGCGGCCAGCGGGTTCAGCTTGGCCGGATCGAAGTCCAGCACCCAGGCGGTGCCGCCGGAGAATCCGGCGCCGAAGTTCCGGCCGGTGGCGCCCAGGATCAGCACCTGTCCCCCGGTCATGTACTCGCAGCCGTGCTCGCCGATGCCCTCGGTGACGATGCTCGCCCCGGAGTTGCGCACCGCGAAGCGTTCGCCGACCATGCCGTTGATGAACAGCTGGCCGCTGGTGGCGCCGTAGCCGACCACGTTGCCAGCGATGACCTGCTCTTCGGGCTTGGACAGGGTGGTGTGCGGCGGGTGGATCGCGATCCGGCCGCCGGACAGGCCCTTGCCCACGTAGTCGTTCGCGTCGCCGGAGAGCTTCAGCGTGATCCCTTCGGGAAGGAACGCGCCCAGGGACTGGCCGGCGCGGCCGGAAAGGTTCACCTTGATGGTGTCCTGCTCCAGGGTCTGCACCCCGAAGGTCTTGGTCACGTGGTGGCCCAGCAGCGTGCCGGTGGAGCGGTCGGTATTCACGATCTTCGCGTCGATGCTCACCGGCAGGCGGTCTGCCAGCGCCGGCGCGGCGGCGGCGAGCAGCTGCTGGTCCAGGTGCGTGTCCAGCCCGTGGTCCTGGCCGATGCGCCGGCGGCGCGCGGCCAGCTCGACGTCGGGGACATGGGTGATCGCATCCAGGGCCAGCCCTGCCACCTTGTCGTGGGCGGTGATCTGGTCGGCATCGGTGTCCAGCAGCTCGACCTTGCCGATCACCTCGTCCAGGGTGCGGGCCCCCAGCGCGGCGAGCAGTTCGCGCACCTCCTGGGCGATGAACTCGAAGAAGTTCACCACGAATTCGGCCTTTCCGGTGAAGCGTTCGCGCAGCGTGGGGTTCTGCGTGGCCACCCCCACCGGGCAGGTGTCCAGGTGGCATACGCGCATCATGATGCAGCCGGAAACCACCAGCGGGGCGGTGGCGAAGCCGAACTCCTCGGCCCCGAGCAGCGCACCGATCAGCACGTCGCGGCCGGTCTTCAGCTGGCCGTCGACCTGCACGGTGACGCGGTCGCGCAGCCCGTTGAGGATCAGCGTCTGCTGCGCTTCGGCCAGGCCGATCTCCCACGGGGTGCCGGCATGCTTCAGCGAGTTCATCGGCGAGGCGCCGGTGCCGCCATCGTGCCCGGAGACCAGCACCACGTCCGCCTTGGCCTTGGCCACGCCGGCCGCGACGGTGCCGATGCCGGACTCGGAGACCAGCTTCACGTGCACGCGGGCCGACGGGTTGGCGCACTTCGCGTCGTGGATCAGCTGGGCCAGGTCCTCGATCGAGTAGATGTCGTGGTGCGGCGGCGGGGAGATCAGCCCGACGCCCGGGGTGGAGTGCCGGGTCTTGGCGATCCACGGGTAGAGCTTCTCGCTCATTAGCTGGCCGCCCTCGCCGGGCTTGGCGCCCTGCGCCATCTTGATCTGGATGTCATCCGCATTGGTCAGGTACAGGCTGGTCACGCCGAAGCGCCCCGAAGCGATCTGCTTGATGGCGCTGCGCCGCTCGGGGTCGAGCAGGCGCTCGGGGTCCTCGCCGCCCTCGCCGGTGTTGGACTTGGCGCCCAGCCGGTTCATCGCGATGGCCAGGGTCTCATGCGCCTCGGCGGAGATCGAGCCGTAGCTCATCGCGCCGGTGGAGAACCGCTTGACGATCGAGGAGACCGGTTCCACCTCGTCGATGCTGATCGGGGTGATGCCCTCGGTCTTGAACTTCAGCAGCCCGCGCAGGGTCTTCAGCTGCGCGGCCTGGTCGTCCACCGCCTTCGTGTACTCCTTGAACACGTCGTAGCGGCGGGTGCGGGTGGAATGCTGCAGGCGGAAGACGGTTTCCGGGTTGAACAGGTGCGGCGGGCCTTCGCGGCGCCACTGGTACTCTCCCCCGGTCTCCAATTCCAGCGGCTGGGCGCCGCCGTCGATCTCCGGGTAGGCGCGCGCATGGCGGGCGGCGGCTTCGGCGGCCACCACGTCCAGCTCGATGCCCGAGAGCTTCGTGGCGGTGCCGGTGAAGTACTGGTCGACCACGCGCTGGGACAGGCCGACGGCTTCGAAGGTCTGCGCGCCGCAGTAGCTGGAGACCGTAGAGATGCCCATCTTGGACATGATCTTCAGCACGCCCTTGCCCAGCGCCTTGATCAGGTTGGCGCTGGCCTGGCTTCCGTCGACGCCGGGCAGCTCGCCGTTCTCGGCCATCTGCTCGACCGATTCCAGGGCGAGGTAGGGGTTGATCGCGCTGGCGCCGTAGCCGATGAGCAGCGCGATGTGGTGCACTTCGCGGGCGTCGCCGGACTCGATGATCAGCGAGACGCGGGTGCGGTTCGAGCTCTTGAGCAGATGGTGGTGCACCGCGGAAGTCAGCAGCAGGGACGGGATCGGCGCCCAGGCGGCCGAGGAGTCGCGGTCCGAGAGCACGATGTAGCGCACCCCGCGGTTCACCGCCGCGGAGACCTTCTCGCAGATTTCCTGCAGCCGGGCGCGCAGCTCGGATTCGCCGCCGGCCGGGCGGTACAGCCCGCGCACCTTCAGCGTGTACTTGGCGCCGGATTCGTCGCGCAGGTTCGCGATCTTGGCCAGCTGGTCGTTGGTCAGCACCGGGTAGTCCAGCGCGATCTGGGTCTGCTCGACGCGGTCCAGGGACAGCAGGTTCCCGTCCGGGCCGATCGCGGTGCCCATGGAGGTGACCAGCTCTTCGCGGATCGCATCCAGCGGCGGGTTGGTGACCTGGGCGAAGGACTGGGTGAAGTAGTCGAACAGCAGCCGCGGGCGCTGCGAGAGGGCGGCGATCGGGGTGTCAGTGCCCATGGCGGCCAGCGGCTCGGCGCCGGCGGCGGCCATCGGGGCCAGCAGCACGCGCAGCTCCTCGGTGGTGTAGCCGAAGGTCAGCTGGCGCAGGGCCACGGAAGCCGAATTGTGGCGAACATGCTCCAGATCCGGGAAGTCGTCCAGGGTCTTCAGGTTCTGCGCCACCCAGTCGCGCCATGGCTTGGAGGCGGCCACTTCAGCCTTGATTTCGGCATCTTCGACGATGCGCTGGCCGGCCAGATCCACCGCGAACATCTTGCCCGGGGCGACACGGCCCTTGGCCACGATGTGCTCTTCGTCGGTGTCGATCACGCCGACCTCGCTGGCAAGCACCACCAGGCCGTCGTCGGTGACCCACCAGCGGGCCGGGCGCAGGCCGTTGCGGTCAAGCACGGCGCCGGCCATCTGGCCGTCGGTGAAGCAGACAGCTGCCGGGCCGTCCCACGGCTCGATGAGCATGGACTGGTACTGGTAGAAGGCGCGCAAATCCGCGTCCATCTGGTCGTCGTTTTCCCACGGCTGCGGGATCATCATCATGATCGTCTCGGCGACGTTGCGCCCCGAGAGCATGAGCATTTCGGCGACCTCGTCGAAGGAGGCCGAGTCGGAGGCGCCGGCGGTGCAGATCGGGAACAGTTCCTCGGGCACCTCGCCGAGCAGCGGCGAGGCGAGGGTGGACTGGCGGGCGCGCATCCAGTTGCGGTTGCCCTTGACCGTGTTGATCTCGCCGTTGTGCGCGATGGTGCGGAACGGCTGGGCCAGCGGCCAGGACGGGAAGGTGTTGGTGGAGAAACGCGAGTGCACGATCGCGCAGCGGCTGGCGAAGCGGCTATCGGACAGGTCCGGGTAGAAGGGCTCAAGCTGCGCGGTGGAGACCATGCCCTTGTAGACGATGGACTGCGAGGAGAACGAGGCGAAGTACACGCCCATCTTGTTGTGCGCGCGGCGGCGGATGCGCCAGGCGGCGGCGTCCAGCTCGCGGCTGGTGGCGGCCGGGGCGCCGGCAGGGGCGGCGATGAAGAATTGGGTGATGCAGGGCATCACCTTGCGGGCAGAGGCGCCGAGCACGTCGGCGTTGACCGGTACCTCGCGCCAGCCGAGCACCGCGAGGTTTTCCTCGGCGGCCATGGTTTCCAGCTCTTCTTGGGCGAAGGCACGTTCGCCGGAGTCGGCCGGGAGGAAGCCCATGCCCACGGCGTAGGAGCCGGCGGCGGGAAGATCGAATGCGGTGACGCTGCGCAGGAATGCATCAGGCAGGTGCAGCAGGATGCCGGCACCGTCGCCGGTGCCCTCGTCGGCGCCGATGGCGCCTCGGTGCTCCAGACGGCGCAGGGCGGTCAGCGCATGGGCGACAATGCCGTGGCTGGCTTCGTTCTTCAGGGACGCAATCATCGCCAGGCCGCAGGCGTCCTTCTCGGCCGCCGGATCGTACAGCCCCTGCGCGCCGGGCAGCGCGGAGAAACGAGTGTAGGGCGAGGGGACTTCCTCGCCAAAACCTGGCGAGGCGTTCATCTGGACTCCGGTCATGCTCATGAGCGTGCCTTTCTGTGGTTCATGCAGGATAGGCGCGCGGCAGCCCCCGGTAAAGGGCTAATTCTTCGCAAGGACTTCCGGCCGCCTGGATGTTTCATCTAGCTGAAACTTTTCGACAGTGCTAAGCGGGGTCTGCTTGCGCATCGAGGTTTCGGGGACGAACATTTCCCACCTCGTTGTGGTGCTGCACCGGCAGGCCGTTCCAGGGGTCGATCAACCAGTTCGGTGCGTGGATCTCACGTTACGCAGGTTTTGTTTCTCCCATGCGCGTGCTTCTGTTTCCGCAATGTTAAAAACTTTTGTCCCAGTTCCCGCGGAAAAAGCAGGTTTTTTGGTGGAAAACGCCCGAAAACCGTTTTCGCCAGCCGATTTTGAAAGCCGCCCAATGTTTCAAGCATGTTGCGCACACGCGTCGGCATCCCGCCAAATTTTTCGCGCTTCTTCGCCATATTGGGTCCCTGGCTCGTCATGGAAGCCGATCCCGGAGGCCGCGGGACGGGTTAAACCAGCGGTGGCCGGCAAGCATGAATGCTTGCCGGCCACCGCAATGGGGCTATGGATTCGCTGCCGCTACTTCTCGTTCTGCGGATCAGCGCCGGTTCCCTTTTCGGACGCGGTTTCCGATTCGGACGTGTCCTGGGCACCGGTGCCTTCAGCTGGCTTGCCGCCTTCTGCCGGGGCCGGCGCGGGCGCCGTTCCTGGCAGGTAGAACGCATCGGCCTGCTGGCCGCGCAGCTTGCCGAGGACCAGGATCAGCGCGAGGATGCCGGCGATGACCATGCCGATCGCCAGCCACTGGTGCACGCGCAGGGCCAGCGGCCCGATGGCGATGACCTCGGCCGCATCCAGGCGCAGCGATTCGGTGAAGGTGCGGCCGATCCCGTACCAGATCATGTAGCAGCAGAACAGCGCACCACGGCGCAGCCTGAACTTCCGATCCAGCGCGATCAGCACGAAGGCACCGAGCACGTTCCACAGCGACTCGTACAGGAAGGTCGGGTGGAAAAGCGTGTCCGCGGGCAGCCCGGCCGGGAAGTTGTAGCTGTCCGGGTCGATCTCCAGGCCCCACGGCAGGTCGGTCGGCGCACCGAAGAGCTCCTGGTTGAACCAGTTGCCCCAGCGTCCGGCCGCCTGCGCCAGCAGCAGGCCGGGCACGGCGGCGTCGACGAATGCAGAAAGCCGGATGCCGGCCCTCCGGCAGCCGATCCAGGCTCCGAGCGCGCCGAGCGACACCGCGCCCATGATGCCCAGCCCGCCGAGCCAGATCTGCGGGATCTCAGCCAGATGCGCACTCTGCCCGCCGAGCCCGAAGTAGTACATCGGGTCGGTGATCAGCACATGGTAGAGGCGTCCGCCGACGATGCCGAAGGGGATCGTCCAGATCGCGATGTCCCAGAGCATGTCGGAGTTCCCGCCGCGGGCGGAAAGCCGCTTGTTGGTCAGCCACAGCGCGATCAGGATGCCCGCGAGGATGCACAGCGCGTAGGCGTGGATTGTCAGCGGGCCCAGCGAGATCTTCGAGAACTCCGGCGGCGGAGACGGGATCGAAGCCGGCAGGGCCAGGGCCAGCTGCGTGGCGAAAGCCATCAGGCGCGTCCGCTCAGCTCGGCGGCCAGGGCGCCGACTGCCGGCACTCCCCCGTCGCGCAAAGCGGCGACCAGCGCGGTGCCGACGATCACGCCGTCCGCGTAGGCGCCGATTTCTTCCACGTGCTCTCGGCGCGAGACGCCCAGGCCCACGCAGGCGTTCTCGGCGCCGGCGTTGTGGGCGGCGTCGACCACTGCCTGCGCGGCGGAGGACACCTCGGAACGGGCGCCGGTGACGCCCATCAGCGACACGCAGTAGACGAACCCGGAGGAAGCATCAACGGTGCGCTGCACGCGGGCTTCGGTCGAGGACGGGGCGATGAGGAACACGCGCTCCAGGCCGTGCTTCTCGCTGGCTTCCATCCACTCGGCGGCCTCATCGGGCACCAGGTCGGGGGTGATCAGCCCGGCTCCGCCGGCCTCTGCGAAGCGCCGGGCGAATTCGTCCACGCCCAGGCGCAGCACCGGGTTCCAGTAGGTCATGACCATCACGGCCGCGTCGGTGCGTTCGGTGATCCCGCGCACGATCTCGAAGATCTGCGGGACCTTGAAGCCGTTCGCCAGCGCCTGCACGGTAGCTTCCTGGATGACCTGGCCGTCCATGACCGGGTCGGAGTACGGGATGCCGATCTCGATGACATCCACGCCGTTCTCGGCCAGCGCCACGGCGGCCTCGATGCTGGTGGCGACGTCCGGGTAGCCGGCAGGCAGGTAGCCGATGAGGGCCGGACGGCCCTCGGCGCGGGCTGCGGCGATCTTCTGGGCGCTGGTGACGCGGGTCATCTACTTCTCCTCGGAGTTCTGCGAGCCGGAGTTCTGCGCGTTGGCCGCGCTGATTTCGGCCTCGGCGTCCTTTTCGTCGATCATGTTGAACCAGGCGGCGGCGGTGCCCACGTCCTTGTCCCCGCGACCGGAGAGGTTCGCGATGATGATCGTCTCCTGCGGCACAGCGCCCTCGGCGATCTTGCGGGCGGCCAACCGGATGGTGCCGGCCAGCGCGTGCGCGGACTCGATCGCCGGCAGGATGCCCTCGGTGCGGCACAGCGCCTTGAACGCGTCCATCGCCTCGGTGTCGGTGACCGGCTCGTAGGTGACGCGGCCGATGTCGGCCAGGTAGGCGTGCTCGGGGCCGACACCCGGGTAGTCCAGGCCGGCGGAGATCGAGTGCGACTCGACGGTCTGCCCGTCCTCGTCCTGCATCAGGTAGCTCTTCGCGCCGTGCAGCACGCCCGGGCGGCCCAAGGTGATGGTCGCGGCGTGGCGGTCGGTGTCCACGCCGTCGCCGCCAGCCTCGAATCCGTAGATCTCGACCGACGGGTCGTCGAGGAACCCGTGGAAGATGCCGATCGCATTGGAGCCGCCGCCGATGCATGCGGTCACGGCGTCGGGCAGGCGCCCGGCCTGGGCCAGGATCTGCTCGCGCGCCTCGTCGCCGATGACCTCGTGGAAGTAGCGGACCATCGCCGGGAACGGCGCGCCGCCGGCGGCGGTGCCCAGCAGGTAGTGGGTGGTCTCGACGTTGGCGACCCAGTCGCGCAGCGCCTCGTTGATCGCGTCCTTCAGCGTCTGGGAGCCGACGGTCACCGGGATCACGGTGGCGCCGAGCAGGCGCATGCGCGCCACGTTCAGCGCCTGGCGGCGGGTGTCCTCGGCGCCCATGTAGACCACGCACTCCAGGCCCATCAGGGCCGCGGCGGTGGCCGAGGCGACGCCGTGCTGGCCGGCGCCGGTCTCGGCGATGATGCGGGTCTTGCCCATGCGCTTGGCCAGCAGCGCCTGGCCGAGCACGTTGTTGATCTTGTGGCTGCCGGTGTGGTTCAGGTCTTCGCGCTTGAGGAAGATCCGCACCCCTCCGCAGTACTGCTCGGAGAAGCGCTTGGCTTCGGTAAGCAGCGAGGGGCGTCCGGAGTAGTTCTTGTTCAGGTCCTTGACCTGCGCGATGAACTCGGGGTCGTTCTTGGCCGCCTCGAAGGTCTCGTTCAGCTCGTCCATGGCGGCCATGAGGGACTCGGGCATCCATCGTCCGCCATACGCTCCGAAGTACGGGCCGCTTGCGTGCCTCAGCGACTGTGCATCGATCGACTGGCTGTGCTCGGAGTTCTCCGGAGTGCTCATCGATTCCCTCTTTTCTCGTACGAAGCTTGATTCGTGGTAAGTCTCGTGCCCCGCCGGAAGCTCCTGCGGGGCACGAAATGCAATTCTGGGTCCGACGCTGCCGTGCGCGGCTAGCGCTGCGGCTTGGCGTCGGTGCCGGCCTGGATGAACGCGGCGACCGAAGCGCGCGGATCGGCGTGCTTCACCAGCGCCTCGCCCACGAGGATCGCGTCGGCGCCGGCCGCACCGTACTGGGCAACCTGCTCGGTGGATTCCACACCGGATTCGGCGACGATCACCGCCTCGGACGGCAGCAGCGGTGCGAGCTTGCCGAAGGTGGCCGGATCGACGTCCAGCGTCTTCAGGTTGCGCACATTCACGCCGATGATCTTCGCCCCGGCCTTGATGGCGCGGGCGATCTCTTCCTCGGTGTGGGTTTCCACCAGGGCGTTCATTCCCAGCTGGTGAGTCAATTCTAGGAAAGATGCCAGTAATTCATCATTCAGCGCCGCAACAATGAGCAACACGAGGTCAGCGCCGTGCGCGCGGGCTTCATAGATCTGGTACTCGTCGACCGTGAAATCCTTGCGCAGCACCGGGATCTGCACGGCGGCGCGCACCGCATCGAGATCCTGGAGCGAACCGCCGAAGCGGCGCGCTTCGGTCAGCACGGAAATCACCGAGGCGCCACCGGCTTCGTACTCGGCGGCCAGGACGGCGGGCTCCGGGATATCGGCCAGCGCGCCCTTGGACGGGGACTTGCGCTTTACCTCGGAGATTACACGCAGCGTGGTGTCGCGGGCGGCCTGATCGGTGTGGCCGCCCAGCGCGGCGAACGCATCACGTGCAGGGGCGGCTGCCGCCGCTGCCTGCTTGATCGCTTCCAGGCTGGTGATTGCGCGACGGGCGCCCAGGTCTTCCCGGACGCCCGCGATGATGTCATCAAGAACAGTCAATTTAGTGCGATGCTCCACTGCGAGCGCCACCGACGCCGAAACCGGCTGCCTTCAGGATCCAGCCCAGCAACAGGCCGACTACGACGATGCCGCAACCGACCCAGACGATGGACCAGGCGAGGTAGGCGAAGGCGATGCCTGCCACGATTGCACCGACAATCATGGTCAGCACGCAGGCCCACGCTGCGATGGAGTTGCCGTGGCCAATCTCTTCGGTGTAAACCGGATCGATCTCGGTGTTCTGCGACATGTTCGATGTCTCCTCATGTTGTGATGCTGCGCCCCGGCAGGGCGTTGCTGCCGAAGGACGTTGGTCTTCAGGTTCCATTCTGCCACCTGCGCGCGAGAACCTCCTATTCCAGGGGCCTTCGTTGCGCGCCGGTGGTGCGAATCACGCTCGGCCCTGGGCTATTTCCCGCCAGCGGTCGGGTCTTCGCCCTGCGAGAGCTGCTCCCAGCTGGCGATATTGCGCGAGGACTGGTCCTTGGGCTCCACGCTGGCCTTGGCCGCTTGCCGGTCGTACTTGCTGGCCTTCGCGGGCCAGCGTCCGGCAAAGACCAGCACCAGCACCGCCTGCAGCACGATCAGCACGCCAGCAATCACCGCTACCGCCGGCCACGCGGTGAGCGCGTACTCGCCGGCGTTCTGGGCCAGGCCGGTGGCTTCGGCCACGGCGGTGGAGGCCACGGCCTGCGGGTCGCGCAGCGCGCCAATGCCGGCGGTGATCACCGTGGCGCCGGCGAGCAGGCAGATCGCCGCGATGATGTAGCGGGCGATCTTCCCGGCGATCAGCAGCGCCAGCGAACCGGCCAGCACCACCACGCAGACCGCGGTGACCGAGGCGGCCGCGGTCGCCCCGTCAACGACAATCTGCGGGATCTGCACGGAGCTGGAGGCCACATCAACGGTGATCCAGGTCCGGGTGGCCGACCAGAGGCCGATCAGTGCGCCGGCCAGGCCGAAAAGTGCAAGGCTGCGGGCGCTGGTCAATTTCTTCACTTCGCTTCACCTGATTCGGTGTTGATGGTGTGGGCGGCACGCATGGACTGCGCGGCCCAGACGGCGCGCAGCGGGGCGGCCGCCTTGTTCACGGTTTCCAGTGCCTCGTCGGCGAACTTCGAGTCGTTCACGATGCCGCCGCCGGCCTGCACGTAGGCGCGATCCCCCTTGAGCAGGGCGGAGCGGATGGCGATGGCCATGTCCATGTCGCCGGCGAAGTCCAGGTAGCCGACCACGCCGCCATAGATGCCGCGGCGGTACGGCTCGTACTCGTCGAGCAGCTGCAGGGCGCGGGGCTTCGGCGCTCCGGAGAGCGTGCCGGCCGGGAAGGTCGCGGCGAGCACGTCGTAGGCGTCCACGTCGTCGCGGGTCTTGCCGACCACGTTGGAGACCAGGTGCATGATGTGGCTGAAGCGCTCGACCTCCATGAACTGGGTGACTTCCACGGTGCCGGCCTTGCACACCCGCGAGAGGTCGTTGCGCGAGAGATCCACGAGCATCAGGTGCTCGGCGCGTTCCTTCTCGTCGTTGACCAGCGACTTCTCATGCAGCTGGTCGTCCTCGTAGTTGGCCCCGCGCGGCCGGGAGCCAGCGATCGGGTGCGTGACCACGTGCGAGTCGTTCACCGTGACCAGCGCTTCTGGCGAGGAGCCGACGATCTCGAAGCGTTCGCCGTCCTCGTTGACGAAGTTGAACAGGTACATGTACGGGCTCGGATTGGTTGCGCGCAGCACCCGGTAGACATCCAGCGCGTCGGCCTGGGTTTCCAGCTCGAAGCGGCGCGAAACTACGATCTGGAAGACCTCTCCGTCCACGATCGCGGTCTTGGACTTGGCCAGCGCCGCCAGGTATTCGTTCTCGTCCCAGGAATGGGTGACTGCGTCCATCAGGGTTTCGCGCGGCACATCGGTGCCGGTGAGCACCGCCGCGGCCGAATCCACCGGCACCGCGAGCTGGTCGAGCATCGCCTGCAGGCGGGCGACGGCGCTGTCGTAGGCCGCATCGACGTTCTCGTCGCTGCCATCGAAGTTGATGGCGTTGGCGATCAGCGTGACCGTGCCCTCGGCCGCATCATGGGCCGCCATGTCGGCGACCAGGTTCATGCTCAGCTCCGGCAGGTTCAGGTCGTCCGCCGGAGGGTTCGGCAGCTTCTCCCAATGGCGCACGCATTCCCAGCCGATGAAGCCGACCATGCCGCCAGTCAGCGGAGGCATGCCGGGAACCGGTTCGGTTTTCAGCGCACGCACGGTGTCGCGCAGCACCTCCACGCCCGCCCCGCCGGTGGGCAGGCCGTCAGGAGCGTGCCCCTGCCAGTAGGCTTCACCCCCGCGGGTACTCAGCGTGGCCGGAGAGTTCACCCCGATGAACGAGTAGCGGCTCCAGACGCCGCCCGGGGCCGCCGACTCCATCAGGAAGGTTCCGGGCCGCCCCTGTGCCAGCGTGCGATACAGGCCGATCGGCGTGAGCGAGTCGGCCAGCACGGTGATGGTGACCGGGATGACGCGGCGGTTCGCGGCCATGGCGCGGAAGGACTCGCGGGACGGGGAAATCTTGCCAAGGGTTTTCATCAATGTTCTTCTTCTACGTGTTCTTCGAGCCGGTGCTGCAACGCGCAGCTGGGTGCGGAATTCGCGGCGCCCGCCTGCTGCTGGTGCCGGTGCGTCGGCAGTCCTACTCGGGACGGTGGCCCACCACGGCCGGCAATTCGCGATCGGTGAAGCAGGATTCGGTGCCGGTGTGGCAAGCGGCGCCCACCTGGTCGACCTGGACGAGCAGCGCGTCGCCGTCGCAGTCGAGAGCCACGGACTTCACGAACTGGTAGTGGCCGGAGGTGTCGCCCTTGCGCCAGTATTCCTGGCGGGAACGCGAATAGAAGGTGACCCGGCCGGTGGTCAGCGTGCGGTGCAGCGCTTCATCGTCCATCCAGCCGAGCATCAAGACCTTACCGGAATCGTACTGCTGCGCGATGGCGGCAAACAGGCCATTGGCATCGCGCTTGAGGCGAGAGGCGATCTCCGGGTCGAGGCTGTGGGATTCAGGGCTCGGAATCGAGCCGTCGTTAGAAGTAGGCATCCCCATTAGCATACTGGTTTTCCGCGGAATCCTGAGACCTGTGACGTACCGCTCGTCGACGCGCCATGCCGACTGGGCGACACCTCTCTCGCCTTGCACAATTAGTCAGTTGCAGCGTGCTAGTTTCGGAAGTGATGCACTTAGTTCAGGCTTCCAGACTTGCGTTGGCCGAGACCCTGCTTGCGGCAGGACCTACCGCCGACACCCTTTGCGACGGTTGGCAAACCCGCCATCTCGCCGCGCACCTCGTGTTGCGCGAAAGCTCGCTGCTTTCCGCCGGCACGTTCTTCAAGCCGCTTTCCAAGAAGCTTGAAGCGAAACTGAACCAGATGGTGGTCGCGGCGCAGACCCCGGAAGGCTACGCGAAATTGGTCCGCAGCTTCCGCTCGGGTCCGCCCGCGTTCTCGCCATTCGCCATCGACAAGGTCAACCAGTCGGCGAACCTCTCGGAGTTCTTCATCCATACCGAGGATGTTCGCCGGGCCCGCGGCCAATGGGCTCCGCGGGTGCTGGACAAGGAGTACACAGAACTGCTCTGGCAGTCGCTGACCCGCATGTCCCGGCTGCTGTTCCGCCACGCGCCCATCGGCATTATTCTCACGCGTCCCGATGGCCAGCGCCATGTTGCCAAGAAGGCGCCGAACGCTGTGTCCATTACCGGACCGGTTACCGAGCTGATGATGTATTCGTTCGGCCGCATCGACCAGAGCCTCGTTTTGTTCGAGGGCGGCGAAACCGCATTGGAAATCGTCAAGGGATTCAAGCCGGGGCTGTAGCACTCCCCCGGTTATCCACATTCGTGGGTGGGCCGTCCATGTTCGTTTCGCACCAGCCTAGGATTTCGAGCAATCGATATCCAACGGCTTCGGAGCTTGAACATGAATACCCAGAAAATCGTTCGCCGTTACTCTAGTGCTGCTATCGCTGCGGTCCCCGCTTTCGTCCTGGTTGCCCTGGCATCAGCGCTGATCATGTCCGTAGCACCGGCCGAGGCCGAATCTTCGGCTTCATCGCCGACGGGATCTTACACCGCAGAAGCGACGCCACCCAGCGAACCGGATCCTCCAAACTCGGCAAGCCTTCTGTATGGAAAATCGGATTACGGGGCGCTCGAAGCTGCACGGCGCTTCTTCCGATTTCTCGATTACGAAATCCTCTATCGCTCCCCCGCCGATTTCGCGCCGATAGTTACTGGCAAATGCGAATTGGAGCAATGCTGGAAAACGTTCCAAGATCAAGACGAACTGAGAAAAGGGCCAGAAGACAGCCAGATCGGTGGCTACCACTATCTCCGCACGGACTACATCGTCCAGTTCGACGGAAACCAGGCCTACCTGATGGGAGAGCTCACCTTGTCCCCACGCTCCCTGCTACGACCAGATCAGGAAGTCATATTCTTCGAAGAACAAAATCTGGGTGAGATCACCGTAGGACTTGAATATACCGACACCGGGTGGAAAGTCTCGGACGTCTCACTTGATAATCCACGTTCAGCAACGCGGCGCGACACTTGAAACTGGGTACATTCAAACCAGTTACACTGCTCAGTTCTGCCCTGAAGCCAATGCCGCATCCGACGGTCAAAAGTTTCGCGTCTGCACGTCTGATCTGAATCAATCGTCGTGAGAGTTCACAGTGATTCCGAGATAAGGCGTGGCAAGTTTTCCACAGATTCATCGAAAACTCTCCACTTTCCTGAAACACAGGCATAGGATGGCGCACAACCTCGCATTCCCAATGATCATGGAGAGTTCGAATGGACACGCCGAAAATTGCAGTTGTCGCGTCGGTTGCCGCAGTTGCACTCGCACTATCAGGCTGCAGCACAGGGAACGCTGAGGAACCAACCAGCTCAGCGTCGCTTGTCGAAGCCGTCCCCTCGGCGTCATCGCCTAAGTCAATTGCCCCCTCGGCGAGTGAAACTGATAAATATGAACCAGCATCGGCGAATGGCCCAGCCAAAAATGTCCCTGTCCCCAAAATGCCAGCTGCAGCCAAAAAGAATTCTGAAGACGGGGCTGCTGCCTTTGCGGAGTACTACTTCGATTTGGTCAATTACACAATCGAAACTCGTGACCCGGACTTAATTAGGAAGGTAACAACCTCAGACTGCACTGTCTGCAAAGAATCTACTATTGACCCTGCATCCAGAGCAGAAATAAGCGGAAAATGGCAAGTTGGCGGAAAATACCATCCTGAAGTAATCGACTCGTATATTTCTGGCAAGAATCTCGCAATTGTTACAGTTCGATACACCGCTGACGCCGCCCAATATTACTTAGTTCCAAATGAAATCGATTCAGAACTCTCTGAACTTGGAGCCACAGAGACTGCACTAGGATTAGAATTCGATAAACAGTGGAAAATTTACTCGATTGCCGGAGTGGAAGACTGATGAGGCTCAGAGCAGAATTGTCAATCACACTTCTTGCAGTTTCCCTTGGCATTACTTTACTCTCAAATACTGTCATACTCACCGAAAAGTCCGCTTCTGACAAGGATCAGGTGTTTTTCAACAACGATGAAATCGAAGAAAGGTATACGGAAAGGAACTCCCCCGATGATGCGCCTAGGAACAATATAAATAACCGGAAAGATCGCGAAAAACACGACGAATATGATCTTGAGAAAATCCCCAAGAATAAGAAATTCATGTACCGTGATTTTGAGGCCTGCATACCCGGTCAAGAGTCTGTCAATAGTTGTGACAGCAATCCCGATCAAGCCCGTTGTGATGACGGAACTTATCCGATCACACGCCAACTCGTCGATGACGAAGGACGATTCGTAAGACAATATCGTTTTTGTCCGGGCGATCCTCCCCAATTTGAGATCCCTAAAGATCAACTGGTTCCAGAAATCTTAATTGACATCGAGCGGTTCAGATCTTATCCAATCAAGGCATCCACTATTAAGAGCGAACCTAATGAGTTTTCCCTACGGAATGGAAACACTCATCTATGGGCGACTGCGGAAAATCAAACATTCAATTCAAATTTATCTGGATCCACCGTTCGAATAAAGGCGATTCCGATTCAATGGAATTGGAACTATGGTGACGGGACCACTCGGAATTTAGATTTCCCTGGAGAACCGGCGCCAAACCATACATTGAGAGATGAAACCCCCACGAGTCATTCTTATGGTGAGACTGGCAAGTTCAAGGTCGGGGTTACCACCCTCTACCGAGGAGAATTCAGCGTCGATGGAGGCCCATGGCAGGCCATACCCGGTCAAGCCGCCGTCGTAAGCACACCGATTGAAATCGACGTTTGGCGCACTGAGAAGGAGCTCATTGCCAACGATTAGCCAAGTACAGCATGAGGCCCAGCGCCATGTGGTGCTGGGCCTCATGCTTGGATCCTAGCGAACTGGGTAACCAGCTTCGCGGATCGCTTGCTTAACCTTGGCGATCATGTCCTTCGGTCCGAAGTGGAAAATCGAGGCTGCCAATACTGCGTCGGCACCCGCTTCGATCGCTGGAGGGAAGTCCTCAGGCTTTCCCGCGCCACCCGATGCGATCAGCGGAACCGAGACCTCGGCGCGAACCGCACGGATCATTTCCAGATCGAAACCATCCTTGGTGCCATCAGCATCGATCGAGTTCAGCAGGATCTCCCCCACGCCTCGTTCGGCAGCTTCCTTCGCCCAGGCTACGGCGCACATGCCGGTGCCCGTACGACCGCCATGGGTAGTGACCTCGTAGCCCGATGCGATCGACGGATCATCGGTGCGGCGCGCGTCCAGGGACAGCACGAGTACCTGGGAGCCGAAGCGCTGGGTGATCTCGTTGATGACCTCGGGACGGTTCACCGCCGCGGTATTGATCGAGGCTTTGTCGGCACCGTTGCGTAGGAGCCGATCGACGTCTTCAGCAGTGCGGACGCCACCGCCCACGGTCAGCGGGATGAAGACTTCTTCTGCGGTGTGACGGACCACTTCGTAGGTGGTTTCACGGTCCGAACTGGATGCGGTGACATCGAGGAAGGTCAGCTCGTCGGCACCTGCGTCATTGTAGCGGCGGGCAAGCTCAACTGGGTCGCCAGCATCGCGAAGGCCCGCGAAGTTGACGCCCTTGACGACTCGTCCGGCATCGACGTCGAGGCAAGGAATAACACGAATTGCAACGCTCATCAGCGGAATTTCCTTGTCTACTTAGATGCGGCAGGCGTGGATCTGGCTGACCAAGATGGCACGTGCGCCAACGTCATAGAGTTCATCCATTATGTTGTTCGTCTGCGATTTCTTGACCATGGCGCGCACGGCGACCCACTCGGAGTTGGCAAGGTCCGACACGGTTGGCGATTCCAGGCCTGGTGTCAGTGCGCAGGCCTTGTCGGCCAACTCGCGGCGTACGTCGTAGTCGAGCATGACGTACTGGCGAGCAACTAGCACGCCATTGAGGCGGCGGATCAGCACATCCAGGCCAGATGGCTTGTGCCCGACACGGCCGATCATGACCGCTTCGGAGTTCAGCAGCGGATCGCCGAAGATCTCCATGCCGGCGGCCTTGATGGTGTTGCCAGTTTCAACGACGTCGGCAATGGCATCGGCTACGCCGAGGCGGACCGAGGACTCGATGGCGCCATCAAGGCGAACGATTGAAGCTTCGATGCCGGACTTCTCGAGGTAGTGGCGCAGCAGCACGTCGTAGCTGGTGGCAATGCGCTTGCCATTGAGCTGCTGGGCATCGTTGAATGCGCCAACCGGGGCAGCGAAGCGGAAGGTCGACTTGCCGATGCCCAGCGAGAGCTGCTCTTCGACAGCGTCGTCGACATCTGCATCGAGGTACAGGTCGCGGCCGGTGATGCCTACGTCCAGGATTCCGCGGCCGACATAGACAGCGATATCGCGGGGACGCAGATAGAAGAATTCGACTTGGTTGTCCTCGTCGACCAGGACCAGTTCGCGGGAATCGCGGCGCTGGAGGTAGCCAGCTTCCTTGAACATGGTGGAAGCGATTTCGGACAAGGCACCCTTGTTGGGTAGGGCTACGCGGAGCATTTTTGACTCGTTTCGTCATGAATGGCGCTGCGGCGATTAGCCATAAACAAGCGCCAAGGATTAATTCGTTGGCCGTTGTTTCTGCCGCCGTGCGTTGACTGCGGCCTGATCGGCAATGGATCAGGCCGCAGTCGCGCGACGGCTATAGATGCTTGTAAACGTCGGCTAAGGTCATGCCCTTGGCGATCATGAGAACCTGCAGGTGGTACAGCAACTGGGAGATTTCCTCCGCCGCGGCCTCATCGGTTTCGTACTCCGCAGCCATCCAAACTTCGGCGGCTTCCTCGACGATCTTCTTGCCGATGCCGTGGACACCAGAGTCGAGTTCGGTGACGGTACGTGAGCCTTCCGGGCGGGATTGTGCCTTGAGCGATAGTTCGCTGAAGAGCTCGTCAAAAGTTTTCACGGAACTTATCCTAGCTGTTTTCTTTTCCGGTGCCGTATTCTGGTGGCCCTTTGTGACAGGGCCGCCCCGCGGCTAAGGCAGTGCGGCTACCGTCATGACGGCAGCCGAGTAGGCTTCATAGCCCTTGTCCTCACTGGAGTTCTCCAAGCCAGCGCGGTCCAGGGCCTGCTCTTCGTTATCGCAGGTGAGCACGCCGAAACCAATAGGGGTTTTGGTGTCCACACTCACATTGGTTAAGCCATTGGTCGCTGCCATGCAGACATAGTCGAAGTGCGGGGTTCCGCCGCGGATGACCACACCCAGCGCGATGACCGCGTCGTAGTCCCCTGCGAGGGTGGAAGCCGCGACCGGCAACTCGAAAGTGCCCGGTACCCGAATCAGGGTGGTGCTGGATTCCAGGCCGGCGTCCTTGGCGGCGCGCTGGGCACCGTCAATCAGTCCGTTCATGATCACTTCGTGCCAGCTGGCGGCTACGATGGCCACCTTGAGCTGGGAGAACTTCTCATCACTGGCCAGGGCGGCCAGCTGTTCGCTGACGTCGGTTGGTGCGCCATGCTTGCTCATCTTGATGCTCCTTGGTTCTTCTGGATTCGTCGTGTTCAGGCGCCGTGGTAGGCGTCGGATTGCTGGTCATCGTCGGTATCGGGCAGGTCCAGATGGTGGCCGAAGCGAATCTGCTTGGTCCGCAGGTAGGCGGAGTTCTGCTCGCGCGGCGCGATCTGCAGGCCGACCAGCTCGGCCACCTTGATTCCCGCGTCGTTCAGTTGTTGCTGCTTGTCCGGATTGTTGCTCAGCAAGCGGATCTCGTCCAGGCCCATTGCCTTGAGAATTGCGGCGACGGCGAAGTATTCGCGGGCGTCGGCCGGGAATCCCAGATGCAAGTTGGCGTCCAGGGTGTCCATGCCGTCTTCCTGCAACGCGTAGGCGCGCAGCTTGTTGGCCAGCCCGATGCCGCGGCCTTCATGCCCGCGGATGTAGATGATGTGGCCGCCTTCGCGGGCGATGGCTTCCAACGATGCATGAAGCTGTTCGCCGCAGTCGCAACGGTACGAGCCGAAGATGTCCCCGGTGAGGCATTCCGAATGGATGCGCACCAGGTTACCCGGCGCGCCGCCATTGGGACCTTCATGGCTGAGCACGATGTGCTCGTGGTTCTCTGCGGTGGCTGCTCTGGCGGTGAAGTCCCCGAAGGCGGTAGGCAGCTTGATCGGGTCGGTCAGCTCGATCTCGTCATTGACCCGGCGCCAGCGGGCCAGGTCGTCAATGGAGATCAGTGGCAGGTCGTGTTCGGCGGCGAAGACCCGCAGGTCATCCAGGCGCATCATTTCGCCGTCGTCCTTGGTGATCTCGCCGATCACGCCCACCGGTTCCAGCCCGGCGGCCTGGCACAGGTCCACTGCTGCTTCGGTGTGGCCCCGGCGTTCGAGCACTCCCCCGGCTGCGGCGCGCAGCGGGAAGATGTGGCCCGGTCGGGAGAGCTGGGACGGCTGGGTGTCCGGGTCGGCCAGCAGGCGGCTAGTCAGCGCACGATCGGCGGCTGAAATGCCGGTGGTGATGCCTTCGGCGGCATCGCAGGTGACGGTGAAGGCGGTTCCCTTGGCGTCCTGGTTGATGCCGACCATCGGAGCCAGGCGCAGCGCGTCGGCACGTTGGGCGCCGAGCGGCACGCAGATCACCCCCGAGGTGTAGCGGATGGTGAAGGCCATCAGTTCGGCCGTGGCGTGCTGGGCGGCGAAGATGATGTCGCCTTCGTTCTCGCGGTCTTCGTCGTCGACAACGACAACTGCACGACCCGCGGCAAGGGCCGCCAGCGCGGTTGGGATGGAATCAAGCGTTGACGTAGCCATTACTGCTGGCCTCCGAATTCATTCAGGCGTGCCACATACTTGGCGAGCACGTCGACCTCGATATTGATCTTGTCGCCCACCTGGCGGGTGCCCATGGTGGTTTCGGCCAGGGTGATCGGGATGATGCCGACCTCGACCCAGTGGTTGCCGGCATCCGCTGCCGGCGAGACCGCGGTGATGGTCAGCGAAATGCCGTCCAGCGCAATGGAGCCCTTTTCGGCGGTCAGCGGCGCGTACGCGTCGTCGATGCCGATGCGGAAGGTGGTCCACTGGCCGTGGTCTTCGCGGGCCAGCACCGTGCCGACGGTGTCCACGTGGCCCTGCACCACGTGTCCGTCGAGCCGGCCGCCGGCTGGGGTGCAGCGTTCCAGGTTGACCTGGTCGCCGGTTTTCAGGGCGCCGATGGTGGTGCGGCGCAGGGTTTCGCCCATGACGTCGACGCTGAGCTTCTCGCCTTCCAGCTCGGTGGCGGTCAGGCAGACCCCGTTGACGGCCAGTGAGCCGCCCAGGCCCAGGTTGTCGGTGTGGCCCGGGGCGCGCAGGGTCAGTACTGCCAGGTCCTTGCCGGTGAAGGTCTCGATGCCTTCGATGACGCCTTGGCCGGTGACAATTCCGGTGAACATGTTTACTCCTTGAAAATTTTGGGGTTGCCTGCGATCAGTCACGGGGCAGCGGTTCCAGGTGCAGGGCAATGTCGTCGCCCAGCCTGGTCAAAGACTCGTTGCTGGCCGAATCCAGCCGGAAGCGCCGCGCATCGGCAAGCGTGGTGGTGTTCGGCATGTTGACCGATGAGCTGCCTGCGCCGATCAGCAGCGGCGCCTGGTAGCAGTAGATCTCGTCGGCCAGATCGGCTGCGATGAAGGCCGAGGCGACTGTGGCGCCGCCTTCAACCAGCAAATGGGCCAGGCCCAGCTCATTGGCCCGGGCGATAACCTCGTGCACGTCGTGGCTGCGGACCTGCGCCCAGTCATCACCCTGGGCGAGCGCCAGATCAGCCGGCAGATCCCGCTCGCCCATGACCAGCCGGAAGGGCTGGTGCTCATGCAACTGGCCATCGGGGGTTCGGGCGGTCAACCGCGGGTTGTCGATGATCGCGGTGCTGGTGCCGACGAGAATGCCATCGACTCGCGAGCGCAGGGCGTGCGCGTGACTGCGCGACGCCGTGGACGTGATCCACTGGCTCGTCCCGTCCGGTGCGTTGATCCGGCCGTCGAGCGACTGCGCGATCTTGACGGTGATGAACGGCCGGCCCTCATCCTTGGCGATGAACCAGCGGTGGTTCAGCTGCTTCGCGGCGGAAGAATCAGCCAGCTGGGTGGCCTGGGTTCCGTGGCTGCGCAGGTAGTCGGCGCCTCCGCTGGCGGCGGTGTTGTCGGGGACAGCGTAGTACACGTGGCCAATGCCGGCTTCCACAATGGCCTGGGCGCAGGGACCGGTTCGGCCGGTGTGGTTGCATGGTTCGAGGGTTACTACCATCGTCAGCTCGCGGGCCTTGGCCGCAGGCATCTTGCCCAGTCGGCGCAGTGCGTCGATCTCGGCGTGCGGGTGCCCGGCACCGATATGGAAACCGGTGGCAATGATATTTCCCTCTGCATCCAAAACGCAGGCGCCGACCAGCGGGTTCGCTCCGCGGTGGCCCCGACCGGCGGTTTCCAGCGCAGTGCGCAATGCCGCGTCGAGCTGCTGGGTCGTGATCATGGTGCTATTCCTTTCAGCGTTTGCGCGAAATAGTCGGATCGAGCATTTCGGTTTCGATCTGGGGTTTGGCACCGCGCTTGGAATTGGCCCAGACGAAGAAGCCGACCAGAGTGAATGCGCCGTAGAACAGGTACATGAAGGCGCTGGCGTAGTATCCGGCGGAGAACAGCAGGGGCACGCCCACTGCGTCGACGGCAACCCAGATCAGCCAGAATTCCACCCAGCCCTTGGCCATGCCGTAGGTTGCGAGCAACGAGCCGACGAAGGTCCAGGCATCCGCCCAGACCGGCTCATAGGATCCGAGCATGCGGAAGATCGGGGTCAGTGCGACGGTGCCGAGGATCAGCACGGCAATCAGGCCCAGTCGGGTCTTGCCGGACGCCCATTGCGGGGTCACCGCGCTGCCGGTGCCGTCCTTGGCCTGCTTCCAGCGGTACCAGCCGAAGACCGATACGGCAATGAACATGATTTGGCGGCCTGCTTGGCCCCAGAGATTGGCTGTGTAGCCGGTATCGAAAATGCTGCCCAGGAAGACCGTCAGCAGCAGGAGGTTGCCGACTATGCCAATGGGCCAGGCCCAGACTTTGCGGCGCATGCCGCCCACGGCGCTTGCCAGGCCGAAGATATTGCCTACGACTTCGCGCACCAGCAGTGCCGACGAGCCGATCGCGATTTGTGAGTTGAAAGCTTCAATGAGCCACCGCAGGAAATCCATCATTCCACCCTTCTCGAAGCGGCGGCTCCGGGGGTGTGCATTTGATGGGCCTGTGGCTCTGCTTTAGAAGATAGCCCCTGTGAGGGCTACCGGCAGTACCAAAAGGCATATCAAATTCGTGCTTCTCCCATCCAGACTTTAACTGTCGGTACTGGAATTCCACCAGTTCAACCGTTCCCTCAGCTTGTGGCTTTGGTTGCGGGTCGCGGACTATGACCGCCGGTTCGGACTTTCACCGACCCCGGAGCACGTATTCGTGTTTACTGAAAACATTCTGGCACACTTTGCGTGGTCCTAGTGACCACCCAGCGCAAGATTGCGTAATACGTCGATTTCCACCGATGGCTCTTCTGCCGAGTACACCGCGGAACCGGCAACAAAGACATCCGCCCCGGCTTCGGCGGCACGCAAGATCGTGTCGCGCGAAATGCCGCCATCGACCTGCAGCGCAATCTGCTTGCCGCTGCCGTCAATGGCTGCGCGGGCGCGCTTGATCTTCGGAAGGACCAGATCCAGGAACTTCTGCCCGCCGAAACCTGGTTCCACGGTCATCAGCAGAACCATGTCCAGCTCGCCGAGCATATCCAGGTAGGGTTCGATCGGTGTTGCCGGGCGCAGGGCCATGGAAGCCTTGGCGCCGGCCGACCTCAGTTCGCGGGCCAAGCGGATCGGGGCTGCCGATGCCTCGGCATGGAAAGTTACCGAGTCCACGCCGAGCTGCGCGTATTCCGGCGCCCAGCGATCCGCGTTCTCGATCATCAGGTGCACGTCGATGGGCAGCTTGCTGACCTTGCGCAGCGCATCAACCACCGGCAATCCGAGGGTCAGGTTGGGCACGAAATGGTTGTCCATGACATCCACGTGAACCGCGTCTGCGGTGTGGATGCGTTCCAGCTCGCTGGCAAGGTTCGCGAAATCTGCGGACAGGATCGACGGGTTGATCCGCGCGTTAGGCATGGATGCTCCTCGGAATACTCGGGGCTTGGCTAGGCTTTTTTGGTCAGGATTGCCATGAACATGGCATCGGTGCCGTGCACATGCGGCCACAATTGCACGGTGCTGCCCTCGGCCAGCGCATGTCCTGCCGGCCGGGCGTCCTGATGCATCACCGCGGAAACGGCGGCACTGGTATCCAGCAGAGCAGCATTTTCGTGGCGCTTCAAGAAGTCTTCCACAATGAGGCGGGTTTCCGCCTGATGCGGCGAACAGGTGACGAAGCCGATGACTCCTCCGACGCGTACCGCGTTGAAGGCGGCGTCGAGCAGCTCGCCTTGCAATTTGGTCAGCTCAGGGATGTCCCGTGGTGCCTTTCGCCAGCGTGATTCCGGGCGGCGGCGCAGTGCACCCAGTCCGGAGCATGGCGCGTCGACCATGATGCGGTCGTAGTCCCCCGCATAATCCTCGCCGCCAAAGATGCGTCCGTCTTCGCCGGTGACCATCCAGTAGTCATGCGGCACAGCATCCAAGGAGTTCTCGACCAGCCGGGCACGGTGCGGGGCCGGCTCATTGGCGGTCAGGCGGGCGTCGCGCTGCACAGCGATCGCCGCGAGCAGTGCAGCCTTGCCGCCTGGACCTGCGCACATATCCAGCCAGTAGCGGTCTTCGCCGGCTTCGGGCAATTCGATAGCAGCCAGGGCGCGGGCCATGACCTGGCTGCCGGCGTCTTGGACGCGCACGGTGCCTTCCTTGACACCAGGCACACGTGAGACGTCGCCGTGCTTGTAGGTGGCAGAATCCGCGAGCAGGGTGCCTCGCTCTGCGCCGGATTCCAGCGCTCCGGACAGATCGCCCAGGCCGGGCAAGGCTACGAGGTTCACCACCGGGGCCAGGTTGTCCGCTTCCAGCAGGGCTTCAAGTTCACTCGCGTCGCGGCCATGGGCGATCAGTGCGCCACGCAGGGCGCGGACAATCCAGTCCGGGTGCGAGTGCTCGATGGCCAGGCGCTCGGAATCCGATGCGGCGGCATTGCCCAGCTGTTCGGTCCATGCAGCGGCTTCCTGGGCGGACACGCGGCGCAGCACCGCGTTGATCAGGCCAGATGGGCCGGCGCCAATTTGCGCACGAGCCAGTGACACGGTTTCATCCAACGCTGCGTGCTTGGGCACGCGCATGGCCAGCAGCTGGTGGGCGCCCAAGCGCAGCGCATCGAGGATCGCCGGATCCAGCTCGGCCAGCGGGCGGTCGACCAAGGTGGCCAGGATCGCGTCGTAGAAGCCCTGGCCACGCAGGGCCCCGTAGGCCAGTTCGGTGGCGAAGCCCGCGTCGCGGCGGTCGAGCTGGTATTCGCGGATCATCTTCGGCAGCACCAGGTTGGCGTAGGCATCCGCACTGGATACTTCGCGCAGGGTCTTGAAAGCTACCAGGCGTGCCGGGTCGGCCGCGCGCTTGCGCTGCCCGGGTGCGGCTGCTGAATACTTGCGCGGGCCCGACTGGCCGCGGTTGCGGGTACGTCCCTGCTCGTTGCGGCGTACGTTATCGCGGTGTCCACCGCGAGGTTCCTGCCCGCTCATGCGAAGCTCACTTCCGTTCCCTGGGTGAGCACTCCTCGTGCCCAGTCGCTGGCGTTCATCATTTTCTTGCCCGGAGGCTGGATTTCGGTGGGTTGCAGGGCCCAGGTGGCGGTGCCGATGTAAACCTTCGGCTGCTTGCCCGGTTCGATGTGCACTTCGCCCGGTGCAAGGTCGGTGATCTCACGGTGCTCACGCAGCGGGCCGAACTTGAAACGCTTGTCCTCGACCTTGACCCAGGCACCAGGGGCAGGAGTGGTTCCGTGGGCGCGCCGGCGGATTTCGGTGGCGGTCCGGGTGAAGTCCAGTTCCGCATCCACGTCGGTAATCTTCGGTGCGTAGGTGTGCGATCCGGACTGCGGAACGGCAACGGCCTGGCCTGAAGCCAATGCCTGCAGGGTCTGCACCAGCAGCGTCGACCCGGAACGGCTGAGCCGTTCGAGCATGATGCCTGCGGTGTCCAGCTCACCGATGCTCTCGGTGACTTGCCCGAAGACTGGTCCGGTATCAAGGCCGGTTTCCAGCTGGAAGGTGACTGCGCCGGTGATGTCGTCGCCGTTGATAATGGAATGCTGCACCGGAGCTGCGCCCCGCCAGTGCGGCAACAGCGAGAAGTGCAGGTTGATCCAACCATGGGTTGGGACGGCCAAGGCCGCTTCTGGCACTAGTCCCCCGTAGGCGACGATGGCCGCGGCTTCAAGTTCCAACGCCGCAAGTTCAGCCGTAGTTTCTTCGGTGATCTTGGCGGCCTTGATGATCGGCAGGCCAAGTTCTTCGGCTCGGGCAGCGACCGGCGAAGGAGTCAATACGCGTTTGCGACCCAACGGAGCATCGGGACGTGTGAGCACTGCGGCAATTTCAAAGCCGGCTTCGTGCAGGTAGTCCAGGGAAGTGACAGCGACCTGTGGCGTGCCGGCGAACAAAATACGCATGAGCTAGAACCCCAATCCTGCGCCAAAGCTGGAGCCGAGGGCCCCTGATCGTCTTTTCACCGTGGCGTTGGCGGTCTGCGAGTAGTTGTTGGCCCGCAAGGTGCGCCACGCCGCTTTCTTTTCTTCTGGTTCCAGCCGGTCCAGGAACAGAATGCCGTCCAGGTGATCAGTTTCGTGCTGGAAGCAGCGGGCGAGCATGTCGGAACCTTCGATTTCCACCGGATTGCCGAACTTGTCGAAGCCGGTCGCCTTGACGTGGCTCCGTCGTCGAACTGGCGCTGCAATGCCCGGGATGGACAGGCAGCCTTCTACCTGGTCGTCCTGGTAATCGTCGCTGAGCTCCAGCACCGGGTTCACGATATGTCCGCGTTCTTCGCCAATTTGGTAGGTGAAGACGCGCAGGGACACGCCAACTTGAGGCGCGGCGAGGCCTGCACCTGTGACGTTTTCCATCGTCTGGTCCATGTCTTCGACGAGCTTCTGGAGCTCCGGGCCAAAGTCGGTCACCTCCTGCGCTGGGGTGCGTAGAACGGGGTCTCCGATGATCCGAATTCCCAAAATCGCCATAATCCGCTGGTACCTTCCCTGCCGTGGATATTGGTATTAGGTTTCGCAATGCCGAAAGCTAACCGTTCCAGTCTACGCGGTGAAGGGAGGGCTTTACTGAGCTGGCGGCGTGATTTCGACCAGTGAAGCACGCGACTGGGCAATCTTGAATGCAGCTTCCCAGTTCCGCCGCAAAGCATAGAACTTCGACCAGTAGTCGGGCAATGCCGGCGGCGGTGCCATGAAGGTCCGCGAACCGGTCTCGCCAAGGGCCACAGCGAGCAGCATCGTGTCGGTGCCGTATCCCCACTCTTTCCATGCGCCGCGCTCGGCATCCACGACTTGCTCTTCTGCCTTGCAAGCGGCCGCCAGCTGCATGATGACTTTGTCATCGGGGCGCTTGACGAAGCCGTCCCGATCGGTGTTTTTGGTCTTGTAGTCCACGAGGCAGGTTCGGCCGCCGATCTTTGCGACCAGGTCAATGGTGCCCGCGTAGCCGACACTGTGATTCCATACCGTCACCTCTGCGGCAATGGGCTGGACATTGTAGTCATCCCACCATTGGTCAAAGTGGCGTGCGAACCCCAACTCGTTGTTCGCTTCGAGCGCGGCTTGGGCTGCTTCCAAATCATGTTCCAGATCCAGCGCCCGCAGTGCTCGCTGCTCAGCGTAGTTATGCACTCGATCACCGCGGGCCGCGGCGGAGTCCCGATAGGCCTCGGCAGCACCGGCGGCATCGCGTATCAGGGTACGCAACTGGCCACGGTCACCCACTGCGTGCACCAGTCGATGATCGTCCGAGAGTGCCTTGGCCGCCATGTACCCGGCCCAACCAGACAGGTCCAGCTTGTCCATGGAGATGACTGTGGTGATGGATGGGACAATCGCTTCGCCTCCGACTTGTCGGCAGTACATGCGGCCCAGGTCTGTTTGAATAGCCAGTTTTGGTGACGTCATGCACACGATCATGGCACGCGCTCGGCCTGCTTCGCTCCTAGTCGTACCGGAAAAATGAATTTTCCGCGTAGTTCCGCGGATTTCGGGCGTGTGAACCAGATCTCAGCGTTTCGATTTGTGGGGATGCGAAAACTCGTATAGAGTTTTTACTCGTTGGAGCGAACGGAAACGTTCAGTAAACAACACATTTTGCGGACATAGCTCAGCTGGTAGAGCGCAACCTTGCCAAGGTTGAGGTCGCGAGTTCGAACCTCGTTGTCCGCTCGCAAAAAGATTCACCGACTAGGTAAAACTAGTCATTCTGACTCCGGTCAGTATGGTGGGGTGGCCGAGAGGCGAGGCAGCGGCCTGCAAAGCCGTATACGCGGGTTCGAATCCCGTCCCCACCTCGCAATGAAGATTGCTTGATCTTTTTAGCGCGATTGGCGCAGCGGTAGCGCGCTTCCCTGACACGGAAGAGGTCACTGGTTCGATCCCAGTATCGCGCACGGACTCATGGTTCACCAGACCATGGATCTAATAATTGAATATATGCGGTCATAGCTCAGCTGGTAGAGCGCAACCTTGCCAAGGTTGAGGTCGCGAGTTCGAACCTCGTTGACCGCTCTGTGAATTCAAATTCTGAATTTGGATTCTGTCGAGATTCCTTGTGGATCTTCGGCGCGATTGGCGCAGCGGTAGCGCGCTTCCCTGACACGGAAGAGGTCACTGGTTCGATCCCAGTATCGCGCACGGACTCATGGTTCACCAGACCATGGATCTAATAATTGAATATATGCGGTCATAGCTCAGCTGGTAGAGCGCAACCTTGCCAAGGTTGAGGTCGCGAGTTCGAACCTCGTTGACCGCTCCAAATAATTGAATACATGCGGTCATAGCTCAGCTGGTAGAGCGCAACCTTGCCAAGGTTGAGGTCGCGAGTTCGAACCTCGTTGACCGCTCAAGATAAAGATGGGAATCACTTTTCGTGATTCCCATCTTTGCTTTAACCATCCTTTCCAGCCACCACCATCAGCATGCCGCGTGAGCGGACAACCTGTGCACTGCCTGACAGACACCAGCAAAACATCTAGATAGCTGGGGAAATTTTCGTTTTATGCTTCCACGCATTGGCAAGAGCATCTAGGGTGGTTAGTAGTTGTGGAGCTGAAGGGGTTCCCACAGACGAATGGAGGTGCAGCATGGCAGGATTTGATGATCTGCGTGGCAAGGCAGAGGAATTCGCTAAAGAGAACCCAGAGCAGGTATCCCAGGGTATCGAGCAGGCTGGCGATTTTATCGATGATAAGACCGGCGGCAAGTTCGCAGAGCAGGTAGACGGCGTCCAGGACGGCGCTAACGACTACCTGAACGGCCTTGGTGGAGGCGAAGGCGAGAACAACGAGGGCTAATCCCCTCGCAGTACTCCCCTCGGCTTGCCCGAGCATCCATGGAAGGTACCGATTGAGGTCGGTACCTTCTTTGCTTTAACCTTCGCTTTAGTGTCATATCGTGGAATTAATACACTCTGGTTTTCGACCGGCCGGTGCCACCCTGTAGAAAAAGAGTATGGCTCGTCAAACTCCCACGACTGGAAATGCCCTTTCCCAATCGGTCCTTGCAGGATTGATTACCACGATGGTGGGGTTCGTCGCATCCTTCGCAGTCGTTCTGGCCGGTTTGTTCCAGGTCGGCGCCTCGCGCGAACAAGCTGCCTCGGGCTTGCTCGTCCTATCCCTCACTGTAGGATTGAGCACCATTGCTCTGTCCTGGCGCCATCGCCTGCCGATCAGCATCGCCTGGTCCACTCCCGGGGCGGCCATGCTCGCCGCGCTGGCGCCCGGGGAGTTCGGGTTCAACCAGGCGGTGGGGGCATTCATCGTTGGCGGAATACTCATCATGTCGGCCGGGTTGGTGCCGTCTTTGCACCGGCTGCTCACCCGGATTCCGGTGCCGATTGCCCACGGCATGCTTGCAGGAGTCCTGATCCCGCTATGCCTGAAGCCCTTTACTGCAGTGGCCAGCACCCCGTTTCCCGCGCTGGGAATTTTGCTGGTGTTCTTCATCGGGCTTCGGATTCTTCCAAAATTTGCCGTCGCGCTGAGCATGCTGGCCGCAGTGGGTTTCGGCCTTTGGCACATTGGCCGCACCGAGGCGTGGGATTCGATCGAGGCGTTGCCGCAGCTGCAGTGGGTCAGCCCCGAATTCTCCTGGCAGGCGATTGCCAGCATCAGCGTTCCGCTGTTCGTGGTGACCATGGCGTCGCAGAACATCCCGGGAGTGGCTGTGCTCAGCTCCTTCGGGTATACGGCCCCTTGGCGATCCACCATGCTGGTGACCGGCTTGGGCTCGGCAGGCGGGGCGCTCTTCGGCGGACATGCAATTAACCTGGCGGCCATCACCGCGGCTCTGGCTGCCGGGGAGCAAGCCGGGGCAGATCCCCGGCTGCGTTGGCGGGCCGCGGCGAGTTCAGGGGTGTTCTACCTGGTCTTCGGGGCCTTGAGCGCACTGATCGTCTCTGTGGCCAGCGCCTCGCCCGAGGGACTGTTCCAGGCGGCGGCCGGCTTGGCTTTGCTGGCCACGCTCGCCAATGCCCTGCTCGGGGCGATGGCCGATAGCGCGTGGCGGCTGAGTGCACTGGCCACGGTGCTGGTCGCCGCCGGAAATCTCACGCTCTTCGGGATCGGCGGAGCTTTCTGGGCCTTGGTCGCAGGGCTTTTAACGCACTTCATCGTCGAGCGCAACGCTCGACGATGAAGTGGCAAGAGCAGCTTTTCCAGCCTAGATGGCTGGTTCCCCGACCTGGCCCTCGCGGGCCAAGGCAGTCAGGCGGGAAACGGCACGGAAGTACTTCTTCTGGTAGCCGCCGGACATCATTTCCGGGGTGAACAGCTCGCTGAACGGCTTGCCCGAGGCCACGATCGGCACGTCCTTGTCGTACAGGCGGTCGGCAAGAACCACGAAGCGCAGGGCGATGGCCTGGTCGGTGATGGTGTCCACGTTGTGCAGGACCAGCACATCGGTTTCGGCCACCAGCTGGCGGTAGCGCGACGGGTGCACCTTCGAGAGGTGGGCCACCAGATCATCGAAGTTGTCAACGGCCAGGGTCTTGTCCGGGTAGCGGTCCTGGGCGAAGGCTTCGATCTGCGCATCTTCCAGCGGCTCGGGGGCATCGGGCAGGCCTCGGTGGCGGAAGTCCTCGCCTTCGACGCGGTGCACGTCGAACTGCTCGGACAGGGTCTTGATCTCGCGCTGGAAGTCCACTGCCGCGAAGCGGCCCTCGCCCAGTGCGCCGGGCAGGGTGTTGGAGGTGGCAGCCAGCTTCACGCCGGCGTCGGACAGCTCGCGCATGAGGCGGGACATCAGCACGGTGTCCCCGGGATCGTCCAGCTCGAACTCATCGATGCAGACCAGCGAGTATTGGCTCAGCACTTCAACGGTCTGGCGGAAGGACAGCGCACCGACCAGGTTGGTGTACTCGACGAAGGTGCCGAAGGCCTTGCGGCCGGGAGCCGCATGCCACAGCGAAGCGAGCAGGTGGGTCTTGCCCACGCCGAAGCCGCCATCGAGGTAGATGCCGTTCTTGGTTTCCTTCTTCTTCCCGAACAGCTTGGAGAGGAACGAACCGGAGTTGTTCTTGCCCACGGACTCGGCGAAGGCCTTCAGCTTGGTGACCGCTTCGGCCTGCGACGGCTGGTTGGGATCCGGGCGATAGGTATTGAAGGATACTTCACCAAAGCGGTAGGACGGGTGGAAACCGGCCAGCAGTTCTTCGATTGAAAGATTCGGCTTGGTCTCGCTCAGGTGGGTGATCGTCGCCATTGGCTGTGGGAGTCCTTCAGTTGATTGCTCAGGAAATGGTCGGGAAGCCGTGGCTTGCCCATCGGCCAGTTTACCTTGAACGCGGCGATACATTGCCGAAAATGTCGTAGCCCACACTGTGTTCGCCATAGATGGGGACTAGGCTAGAAGCAACGCCCGTTGCCCGCTGTGTCCAGCGTGGCAAAAACTGACACCCGCAAGGATCGTGATTAGGAATGTCGTTGCCCGTCGAGTCCAACGAGAAGTATGCAGCGTACGCTCACCCTGAACGCCTGGTTTCCACCCAATGGGTGGCTGACAACCTCGGAGCCGAGAATCTCGTAGTACTGGAATCGGATGAAGACATCTTGCTGTATTCCACCGGCCACGTGCCAGGTGCGCTGAAGATCGACTGGCACACCGAGCTGAACGACGAGGTCACCCGCGACTACGTCGACGGCGAGGGATTCGCGAAGCTGATGTCCGCCAAGGGCATCACCCGCGATTCGACCGTGGTCATCTACGGCGACAAGTCGAACTGGTGGGCAGCCTACGCGCTGTGGGTCTTCACCCTGTTCGGCCACGAAGACGTGCGCCTGATGGATGGCGGCCGCGACAAGTGGATCGCTGAAGGCCGCGAGCTGAGCACCGAGAAGCCCGCCGTCACCGCCACCGAATACCCGGTGATCGAGCGTGTCGACTCGGAAATCCGTGCGTTCCTCCCGGAGGTCCTGAACCACCTGGGCAACCCGCTGATCGACGTGCGTTCGCCCGAGGAATACACCGGCGAACGCACCCACATGCCGAATTACCCGGAAGAGGGCGCCCTGCGCGGCGGGCATATCCCCACCGCCGCATCGGTGCCCTGGGCCAAGGCGGCGGCCGAGGACGGCACCTTCCGCTCGCGCGAGGAACTGGAAGCCATCTACCTTGATGGCGCCGGCCTGAAGCCGGGCGATGACGTTGTGGCCTACTGCCGCATCGGCGAACGCTCCAGCCACACCTGGTTCGTGCTCAAGCACCTGCTCGGCTTCGAAACCGTGCGCAACTACGACGGCTCCTGGACGGAGTGGGGCAACGCGGTGGGTGTGCCAATCGTCCGCGGCGAAGCTGCCGGCGAAGTGCCTGCACAGCGTGGAGCCCGCGCATGAGCCAGCTGCCCGAAGCATTGAACGAGATCGTCGAGGAATTCTCCGAGGTTCCCGAGGCGGACCGCTTGGAGCTGCTGCTGGAGTATTCGCGCGAGCTGCCCGAGCTGCCGGCACGCCTTGCTGATCATCCCGAGCTTTTCGAGCAGGTCGTCGAGTGCCAGTCCCCGCTGTTCCTCGTCGTGGAGGTCTCGGCCGAAGCCGATAACCCGGTAGGCCTGTTCTTCTCCGCTCCCCCGGAAGCTCCCACCACCCGCGGCTTCGCTTCGGTGCTGGCTGCGGGCCTGGATGGCGCCAAAGCAGCAGAGATTCTCGCAGTCCCGGATGACATGCCCCAGCAGCTGGGTCTGACCCGTGCGCTGTCGCCGTTGCGCATGCGCGGCATGACGGCCATGCTCGGCCGCATCAAGCGCCAGATTTCAGAGCAGCTGGCTGCCTAGGGGCGAATCCCAAGCGCCGCGCAGCACCAAATAGCAACAGAGAAGGATCCCCAGGCACGTGGGCAAGAAGAAGCAGGCCGCGTCCACCCCGGCGACCGCCGCGTTGGACGCCGCAGGTATCAGCTATGTGGCGCACAGCTACACGCATAGCGACTCGGCCGAGAGCTACGGCGCCGAAGCGGCCGAGCAATTGGGAGCCAGCGGCGACCGGGTCTTCAAGACCCTGATGGTTTCCACCGGAGCCAACGCCACCCAGGACCTGGCCGTGGCGGTGATTCCCGTGGATTCGAAGCTGGATCTGAAGGCGATCGGCATCGCGTTGGGCACGAAGAAAGCCCAGATGGCCGACAAGGCTGCCGCGCAGCGGCGCAGCGGCTATGTCCTGGGCGGGATTTCCCCGTTCGGGCAGCGCCAGAAAACCGATACCGTCATTGATTCCAGCGCCCAGCAGTTCGAGACGATCTTCATTTCCGGAGGTCGTCGCGGTTTCAGCCTGGAGATCGCTCCGCAGGATGCAGCGAAGGCGACCGGTGCCATTTGGGCGCCGATCGCCACCAGCTGATGTTTTGCTAGCCAAGCCAAGGGCCCTGCCTGCGAGCCGGCGATCCGTTGATCGTCCGCATCTCGCGGACAGGGCCCTTGGCTATCTGCGGCTAAATGGTTTCGAGCAATGCCATGCGCTTGCCCAGGAAACCGGTAATCGCCTGCGCGAAACCCTGCGGATCCACATTCGGTTCCCGGGTGTGCCCGGCTTTGGAAAATGTCTTGAGCGTGACCAGGTCCGGTCGCAGCGCCGCCAGCTTCAGGCTCGGGCCGTTGGGAACGAATTCGTCATCACGGCTGTGCATGATCAGCGTTGGCAGCTTCAATTCATCCGCACGCTCCACCCAATTCAGCCGGCGCAAATTGACTGGCGCCGCTTGTCCGGTCACCCAGCGTCCCGCCTTGTTGGACAGCAGCCACTGGCCGAACAGGCCCACGGATTGCGGGATCTTGTTGGCCCGAGCCTGATGCGAAAGCACATCGACCCAATTGATGACCGGGCCAACCAGAATGAGTGAATCGATATGGCGGGCGAGCTCGCTTCGATCGGCGGTTTGCAGGCTGATGGCGCCGCCCATGGACCAGCCCATCAGGATGATCCGCTTCGCTCCGTTATCCAGTGCGAATTGGATGCCCGCTTCCACGTCATGCCATTCGGTATCACCCAGACCATAGCGTCCATCTGGCGCGCCGGGAGCCAAGCCGTCATTGCGGTAGCTCATCAGCAACGTGGTGACCCCGAGTTCGCCCAAGGCAGGCAGCGCACGGATGGTCTCATTGCGCCGGGCCCCACGGCCGTGCACGCCAATTACCCAGATGTCCTCGTTGGCGGAGCCGCGCACCAGCCAGGCCGGCCCGTCTCCCCCTTCCAACGGCACCACGACATCTTCGGCATCGAAGCCCAGGTCGGAGGGATGCTCGTAGATGGCACCGGACAGGTTGCCGCGGCGCACCCCTTGGAGGGTGCCGTGGTAGACCTTCTCGATCTTGCGCGCCACCAGCCGAGGTTTGCCCGGGACCGGTTCCGGCGCGGAAAGCCGCAGGGCGCAGGAATCGAATTCTGTCAGGAAACTGCAGGGCCCGGGTTCGCTGGTATCGGAATCCTTGGTGAAATGCAGCCAGAGCTTGCCCTCGGCATCGGTAACGACTTCACGAATGATGCTGTTGCCGGTGCGGCGTTCTTCCGGGGTCACTACGCGTCGGGCGAAGTATCCGGCGAGCGCTGAGACGCTGGCGGCGACCAAGGAACCGGCGCCCAGTCCCAGTCCCACCCCAATCAGGGTTGCAGGCACTGCGCTGCGGGGTTGCAAGGTATCTACGATGTTCCGAGCCATGTTTTCATCTTTCCATGAGCAGGCCCGGGAATCATCCAGCCTGCTCAAGCGTTTTATATTGCATGAGCGATGAATCGGTAAACCAATCAGCAACATCACCAGATGAGGTGGCCGCGCGCAGCGATGTGCAGTGGCAGCAGATCCTCTCTCCCGAGGAATTCCATGTACTGCGCCAAGCCGGGACCGAGCGCCCCTTCACCGGCGAGTACTGGGATACCACGACCGAGGGCGTGTATTCCTGCCGGGCCTGCGGTTCGGAACTGTTCGCGAGCACCACGAAATTCGATGCCGGCTGCGGCTGGCCCTCCTTCTTCGCGCCTTTGGCCGAGGACCGGGTGCGCTACATCAGCGATGAGTCCCTGGGCATGAAGCGAGTTGAGGTGCGCTGCGCCAATTGCGATTCGCACATGGGCCACGTTTTCGAGGGCGAAGGATTCAAGACCCCGACTGATTTGCGTTACTGCATGAACTCCTTGAGCCTGACCCTGCGCCCGGCCCAGGGCTAATGCCCTTGACGGTGGCAAGGCGTGGATCACATTTAGAGCAAGAGTTGCTTATTCACTAAGATCTTAGCATCACCTTTTCTGTTGTTTGGGCGTAGCGTTCAAGGTAAGCACTTGAACGCTGCCCCAAAACATGAAAAAGAAGGTGTATGAAATGACTCAGATTTCCTCCAAGCCAGTACCGGCCACCGACGCAGAAGTACTGCAGATCGCAAACTCGCAAGCTTGGCTGAAGCTGAAGTCTGCCGCCACCGAGTTCCAGGGACTGCAGGCTCAGGACGGTTCCTTGGCCGATAGCGCTTTCGCACCGAAGGCCGTCCAACTCGTTGATTCCATCATCGAGTCGGTCCAGTCCCTGCGCCCGCACTTCGAGCACGATGCCGAATACCTCGAGCAGCTGGTCGCGGATCTGCGCCAGTGGGCCGATGCCGGCTTCGGCGTGCCCGACTTCCTCGATTCGCTGATGCAGTTCCAGCCGCAGACCCAGCGCATCGACGGCCTGCTGCACCTGGTGCTTTTCCCGATGTACACACAGAACGGCTCCACCAACCGCCACCTCGAAGCTGTACTGGTGCAGGTGATGTGGCCCGAGTTCATCGCCGACCTGGAAGCCAAGGACTACACCAACGCGCTGTTCGTGCCGCTGCGCTTCATCGACTTCACCGAAGGCTACAACACCAATTCCGCCGTGCTCTTCCCGGAGTCCGTAGCGATCCGCGAGACCCCGTCATTCACCTGGGGCGCAATCTTCCAGGATCGTGAAGCAGTGCGCTTCCGCAAGGTCCTTCAGGAAGCCAGCCGCATCACCAACCTCGAGTTGCCCGCGGACGCAGCAGAGCTGCTCAAGGACCAGCACCTGACCGAAGAAACCTTCATCATGTGGGACCTGATCCACGACCGCACCCACATGCGTGGCGACCTGCCGTTCGATCCGTTCATGATCAAGCAGCGCATGCCCTTCTTCCTGTACTCGCTGGAAGAATTGCGTTGCGATTTGACCGCGTTCCGCGAATGCATGAAGATCGCCGCGAATCCGGATTCGGATGAGAAAAGCGCCAAGATGGCCAAGCTCGTGCAGTACGCGGTGATCTTCGACCGCATCTTCCGCTTCGCCATCACCGGCTCGCGCGTGCGCAACTACGACGGCCTCGGCGGCCAGCTGCTGTTCGCCTGGATGCACCAGCACCATGTGCTGCACTGGACCGACACCAAGCTGAGCATTGACTGGGATCAGGTGCCCGAAGTGGTTGCAGCCTTGGGGGATGCGATCGACGAACTGTACTGGAAGTCCATCGACCGCCCGAAGCTGGCTCACTGGCTTGCAGCCTACGAACTGGTTTCTGCCACCGTTACCCCGAACCCCGCTTCGGTCTGGGCCAAGGGCCCCGAGGCCCTGCCGTTGACCGCACCGCTGCGCGAAATCACGGACCAGGTCATGGACGACGAATTCCCGCTGTCGATGTTCTATGAAGCACTGAACAAGAAGATGGCCTCCGTCATCGAATCGACCAAGGGCATGACCGGGGCAACGAAAATCTAGCCTTTCCTCTAGGCTGGAAAATGTGAGCAGAGAAAGCATCTCCTTGAACGAGACATCCAAATTAGTGCTCCTTGCCGGCGCTACTTCCGCCTCCGGCATTGCCAGCGCCACCGCGCTGGTTGATGCCGGAGCGCGGGTGCTTGCGGTAGGAAGCAACCAAGACCGGCTCGATGAGCGCCTGCCGTTCGTCCATGCACGCTATGAATGCGATCTGGGCGACTTCGCCGCGGTCAAGCAACTGGCACTGCAGGTCCATGAAGAGCACGGCAGCATCGATGCGCTGATCCATCTGGTCGGCGGCTGGCGCGGCGGCAAATCCATCACCGGGCAAAGTGACGAGGACTGGGAGTTCCTGCACCACAGCGTGCTGACCACCCTGCGCAACACTTCCCGCGCGTTCGTCGATGATCTGGTCTCTTCCCCCGCAGGACGCTTGGCCATCGTGAGCGCCGAAGCGGTGCTGAACCCGACCCCGTCCAATGCCAACTACGGAGCCATCAAGGCCGCCGCGGAGCATTGGGTCAATGCGATCGCCCGCCTGTTCGCCAAGCAGGCCGAAAACGCCGCCGCAGTGAGTTGGGTCGTCAAGGCATTGAGCGACAAGTCACCTGAGGAAGCCCCTTCCGGGCATACCCCGGTGCAATTCCTCGCCCAGGCCGCCGTGGACCTGCTGGAGCAGGATGCCGGCGAGTTCAATGGCGCCCGCATCGCCTTGCCCAAGGCCTGATGATTGGCCAGGACACGCACCCAGGCGCGACCTGGCATCGCACACCACTTCACCCCTTGAACCACTAAGGACCACCTCAGCATGACTTTTACCCACGACGCTTCGGTTCGCGGATTCGCTTCGGATAACTACTCGGGCGTGCACCCGCGGATCATGGATGCCATTGCCCGCGCCAATGGCGGCCACCAGATTTCCTACGGCGAAGACCAGTACACCGAGGAACTGGGCAACGTCGCCCGCAATACTTTTGGCCCCGAAGCCCAGATCTTCCCGGTGTTCAACGGCACCGGTGCCAACGTCATCGCGCTGCAGTCGTTGCTGCCGCGCTGGGGCGCGGTCATTTGCGCATCGTCGGCGCATATCAATGTGGACGAGAACGGTGCGCCCGAGCGCATCGGCGGCTTCAAGCTGCTGCAGGTGGATACCCCGGACGGCAAGCTCACCCCGGAGCTGATCGACCAAGAAGCATGGGGCTGGGGCGACGAGCACCGCGCGCAGCCGCTGGCCGTGTCGATCACCCAGGCCACCGAGCTGGGCACGCTGTACACGCCCGAGGAGATCAAGGCCATCACCGACCATGCGCACAAGCTGGGCATGAAGGTGCATCTGGATGGCTCGCGCCTGTCCAACGCCGCGGCGTCCCTGGGCGTTCCGCTGCGCGCGCTGACCACGGATGCCGGCGTGGATATCGTCTCGCTCGGAGGCACCAAGAACGGCATCCTGCTCGGCGAGGGCATCCTGACCCTGCGCAGCGAGCTGGCCAAGGATCTGAAGTACCTGCGCAAGATGAACATGCAGCTGGGTTCCAAAATGCGTTTCATCTCCGCCCAGCTGATCGAGCTCTACGGCACCGATCTGTGGCGCGAATTGGCGAGCCATTCCAATGCCATGGCCGCCAAGCTCTCGCAGGCAGTCGACGAAATTGATGGCGTCCAGCTGGTCTACCCCACCCAGGCCAACGGCGTCTTCGCCCAGCTGCCTACCGAAGTCAGCGATCAGCTGCGCGAGCACTTCCGCTTCTACGACTGGGACCGCGCGGCCGGCCAGGTGCGCTGGATGTGCTCTTTCGACACCACCGAGGAAGATGTTGCCGCGTTCATCGCGAAGCTGCGCGAGCTGATGGGCGCCTACGCCGCCGCATAGCATGCAGTCCCGGTCGGCGTGCCGTACCCATGCGCGGGTACGGCACGCTTAGACTCAAATTGTGACCAATGATCGCCCTGCTTCCGCCATTCCGAAGGCCTTTGCCAAGGCCCTTGACGAGTTGTCGCATGCCAAGGTGCGCAAGGAACTGAAATTCACCGAAATCCCGGCCCCCGGCAGGCTGGCTCCTTTCGCGCTGGCGCTCAGCGGCGATGTGATGGATGTGGTTGCCCCCGGACACGGACCCCAGGGCCAGGAAATCGGCCGCACCCCGTTCCTGCAACCAGCCGAGCAGCTTGCCACCGGTCGCTTCATTCTCCTTTTCGACCCGGCGGGCCAAGAACTATGGAATGGCCAGTTCCGCATCGTCACCTATATTCGCGCCCGGCTGGATCATGAAATGGGCCAGGATTCCATGCTGGCTTCGGTCGCGTGGTCGTGGCTCGAAGAAGCTCTGCGCGAGCGCGACGCCGCCTACCATTCAGCAGGCGGCACCGCGACCCGCGTGATTTCCGAGTCCTTCGGCAATCTAGCCGGGGAACAAGACCACATCGATATCGAGCTGCGCGCTTCATGGTCGCCGGACTCGGATCATCTCGGCGCGCACCTGAGCGCGTGGGCAGATATGGTCTGCACTTTTGCCGGACTGCCGCCCTTGCCCGAAGGTGTGCAGCAACTGCCCCACCGCCGCCTGAGCTAGCGATCATCGCTGCGGTGGCGCCGATTAGTCCTAGAATGGAAGCATCATGCCGAATTCTGACTCTTCCGCTCCCGCATCATCCACTCCCGCCGCAGAGGCTGCCGCGCCGGTTCTGACACCGCTGGCCGCACCGCGCGACGGGATCCCCGAAGTCATCGACACCGCACCAGCGTTGCGCCGTGCAGTACGTGCCTTGGAAGCGGGCACCGGCGACTTGGCCGTGGATACCGAAAGAGCCAGCGGGTTCCGCTATGGCCAGCGCGCCTTCCTGCTGCAGATCCGCCGAGACGGCTCAGGAACATGGCTGATCGATCCGGAGACCTTGGATGACTTGGCGCCGCTGCGCGAGTTCGTCAACCAGCAGCCCTGGATCCTGCATGCCGCCACCCAGGATTTGCCCTGCCTGCATGAATTGGGCATGTCACCGACCTCGCTGTTCGACACCGAGATGGCTGGCCGCCTCGCAGGATTCCCCAGAGTTTCCCTGGGCACGATGGTCGGCGAATTGCTCGGGCTGCAGTTGGCCAAGGAGCATTCGGCCGTCGACTGGTCCACCCGCCCGCTACCCGAATCGTGGCTTAATTACGCCGCTCTGGATGTGGAAGTCCTCGAAGAGCTGCGCCAGGCCATCGCCCAGGTGCTCGAAGAGCAGGGCAAGCTGGAGTTCGCCCGACAGGAATTCGAGCATGAGCGCACGTTGCCCGACCCTGTCCCGGCAGAAACGCCGTGGCGGAAATTATCCGGCATTCATAAGCTCAAGAGCCGCCGCAACCTCGCGGTAGCCCGCGAACTGTGGATCTCGCGCGAATCCCTGGCCCAGAGCCGCGACGTGGCCCCAGGCCGGCTGATCCCGGATCGCGCCATCATGGCAGCTGTGGAGCAGCGCGCCACCAGCGTTCCGGCGCTCTTGCAGATTCCGGGGTTCCACACACGCAATGCCAAGCGCGATGCCGCGCGCTGGGTCGATGCCATCCAGCGCGGCAACAGCACCCGCGACCTGCCCGATCTGCGGGCACCCAAAAACGGTCTGCCGCACCCCCGCTCCTGGGCCGAGAAGAACCCTGATGCCGCGAACCGCTTGGAAGCTGCCAAGCAAGTGGTCAATGACGTGAGCGAGCAGTGGAACATCCCCGGCGAGAATCTGCTGACTCCTAAGTACCTGCGCGAGGTGTGCTGGAATGCACCGGCGCGGATCAGCGAAGCCAGTGTGGCGGACATGCTGGAAAATCTCGGTGCCCGCCAATGGCAGCGTGAACTGCTTTCGGACAAGCTGGCCGCGGCATTGAAGCAGGCCTGAGCGGATCCACAGAGTAATTCGCCGAAGGTTCACCGATTCGCGGGGATCGGCAACTTGCACTTCAAGTTACTCCTGAGTAACGTATGGTTCAGGTCACAGTGATGCTGGCCACTGCCCTGTACTCCACGGGCAGCATGAACCAACCCAAGGAGCCCGACGGTGACTGCCAACGCTTCGACCGTGCGCAACAGCGCGCACCCATCGCTCGACGACCGCGATGTCGTCTTCATCGACGGGGTACGCACCCCGTTCGGCAAAGCCGGCGACAAGGGAATCTACCACGGTACCCGCGCCGATGACCTTGCCGTCAAGGCGGTACTCGGCCTGCTGGAACGCAACCCTGAAGTACCCGCCGAGAAAATCGACGAAATCTCCATCGCCGCAACCACGCAGACCGGCGACCAGGGCCTGACCTTGGGCCGCACCGTCGGCCTGCTCTCCGGCATCCCCCAGTCCGTGCCCGGCTTCGCCATCGACCGCATGTGTGCCGGGGCCATGACAGCGGTGACCGCGACCGCAGGCGGCATCGCCTTCGGCGCCTACGACGTTGTCGTCGCCGGCGGCGTGGAGCACATGGGCAACCACCCCATGGGCGCCGGAGCCGACCCGAACCCGCGTTTTCTCTCCGAGCGCATCGTCGACCCTCAGGCATTGAACATGGGCAATACCGCAGAGAACCTGCACGACCGCTTCCCGGCGATCACCAAGGAACGCGCCGACCGCTACGCCGTCGCATCCCAGGCAAAGCTGGCCAAGGCCTACGAGAACCAGCAGATCCAGGCGGACCTGATCCCCGTGGCCGCCAAGCGCCCGGGCGAAGGCTGGGCCGTGAACACGGTTGACGAACCTCCGCGGCCGGGAACCACCATGGAATCGCTGGCCGAATTGCGCACCCCATTCCGCGCCCACGGACGCGTGACCGCAGGCAACGCAGCCGGCCTGAACGACGGCGCCACCGCCGCCCTGCTGGCCAGTGGCGCCGCAGTGCGCGAACTGGGCTTGGAACCGAAGATGCGCATGGTCTCCTTCGCCTTCTCCGGAGTGGAACCGGATGTGATGGGCTACGGACCGGTTCCGTCCACCGAAAAAGCCCTGGCCAAGGCCGGCCTGGGCATCAACGACATCGGCCTGTTCGAAATCAACGAGGCCTTCGCCGTCCAGGTGCTCTCCTTCCTCGACTACTACGGAATCGACCAAGACGATGAGCGGGTGAACCGCTACGGCGGGGCCATCGCGGTGGGCCACCCGCTGGCCTCCTCCGGCGTGCGCCTGATGTCCCAGCTGGCCCGCCAGTTCTCCGAGGACCACTCGGTGCGCTACGGCATCACCACGATGTGCATCGGCCTGGGCATGGGCGGCACAGTGATCTGGGAAAATCCAAACCACGCGGACTTCGGCAGCAAGGCATAAGGAAGAGACAATGACTGCATTGAGCAAAGATTTCCAGGCTGTCGCGCAGCTGATGCACGACGAGACCGTCACCCACTCCTACGTGAAGGATGTGGCACTGCCCAGCGGCAAGACCATGGCGCTGCTGACCCTGGACAACGGGCTGGACCACAAGAAGCCGACTACGCTCGGGCCCAACGGCCTGCTGGAATTGCGCGCTGCGCTTGAAGTCCAGGCAGAACGCGCGAAGAACGGCGAGATCCACGCACTGGCGATCACCGGCAAGCCATTCTTCCTGATCGCCGGCGCCGACCTGTCGGCCGTCACCCGCCTGAGCGAACCGAGCCAGGCCACGGCCATGGCTTCGCTGGGCCATTACACCTATGAGCTGCTTGCCGATTTGGGCGTCCCCACCTTCGCCTTCATCAACGGCCTGGCGCTCGGCGGCGGCCTGGAAATCGCACTGGCCTGCAACTACCGCACGGTCAGCACCACCGCCGGCGCACTGGGCTTGCCGGAAGGCTTCCTCGGCCTGATCCCGGGTTGGGCCGGTGTCTACCGCCTGCCACGCCTGGTCGGCCCGGAGAACGCGCTGAAGGTCATGATCGAGAACCCGCTAAACAACAACCGTACGCTCTCCGGTCCGGCCGCCGCGAAGATGGGCGTTGCCGATGCCCTATTCGAATCGGCCGACTTCATCGAGCATTCAATTGCCTTCGCTGACGGCGTCATCTCCGGAACCACCGAGGTCAAGCGCCCCAACGCCGTTGACCCCAGCGATCCCGAAGTTGCCCGCCGCTGGCTTGAGGCGGCCGATGCCGCCGAGAAGTTCGTCGACGCAAAGCTTTCCGGCGCGGCCCCCGCGCCGTACAAGGTGCTTGAGGTCTTCCGCCGGGGCCTGGCCATCTCGCAGCAGGAGTCGGCCGCCCTTGAGGTCGAGGCATTGACCGGGCTGATGCGCACCCCGCAGTTCCAGAACACCGTGTACGCCTTCCTGGACCTGGTCCAGAAGCGCGGAAAGCGTCCGGCCGGCGCACCGGATCCCAAGCTCGCCCGCCCGGTCACCAAGGTGGGCGTCGTCGGCGCCGGCCTGATGGCCAGCCAGCTGGCCCTGCTGTTCGTCCGCCGGCTGAACGTGCCGGTGGTGATCACCGATCTGGATCAATCGCGGGTGGACAAGGGACTGGCCTACATCCACGGCGAGATCGACAAGCTGCACGCCAAGGGCCGGATGAGCCAGGATGCGGTGAACCGCACCAAGGCCCTGGTTACCGGCTCGGTCACCAAGGAGGCATTCGCCGATGCCGATTTCGTCATCGAGGCAGTCTTCGAAGAACTGAGCGTGAAGAAGCAGGTTTTCGCAGAGGTAGAGGCAGTGGTCTCCCCCGAGTGCATCCTGGCGACCAACACCTCCTCGCTCTCGGTCACCGAGATGGGGCGCGACCTTGAGCACCCAGAACGCCTGGTCGGCTTCCACTTCTTCAACCCGGTCGCAGTGATGCCGCTGCTGGAAATCGCCGCTACCGAATGGACCAGCGATTCCGCGCTGTCCACCGCGTTCGTGCTGGGCAATAAGCTGAAGAAGACCGCGGTGAAAACCAAGGATTCCGCCGCGTTCGTGGTCAACCGCGTACTGCTTCGCCTGATGAGCGAAGTCCAGGCAGCTTTCGATGAGGGCACCGACGCGAAGACAGCTGACTCGGCACTGGCCCCAATGGGCCTGCCGATGACCCCGCTGACCCTGTTGGCCATGGTGGGCCTGCCGGTCGCGCAGCACGTCAACGAGTCGCTGAACGCCGCTTTCGGCGATCGCTTCACCATCTCGGAGAATCTGCAGAAGCTGATCGATGCAAAGATCACAACCCTCTGGGTCAAGGACGAGGCAGGCAACCAGGTGCTCAACCCTGAAGCTGAAAAGCTGATGTCCTTCGGCGATCAGCCCTCGACCGGAGAACAGATCCTGGCCCGTGTCCAGGACGCGCTGGCCGAAGAAATCGGACTGCTGCTGGATGAAGGCGTCGTTGCCGAAGCCGCCGACGTTGACCTGTGCATGATCACCGGTGCCGGCTGGCCGATGCACCTGGGCGGCATTACCCCGTATCTTGACCAGGTTGGCGCCTCCGAACGCGTCAACGGCAAGAAGTTCAACGGCTAGTACCCAACCGGCCGTTTTTGGTTGCATCGCTTTTCCCTGGGCGCTGGAACCAGGCAAGGAGCCGAGACTCTTCCCCATCGGGAAGCTGGTCTCGGCTCTTTGCTGTCTTGAAGATGCGCGAACCCCGTACAGCTGGATCCGCTGTACGGGGTTCGCGCGTTCTGAGGAGCTGCGCCTGCTAGCAGCTAGATGATGTCCTCGCCGTTGCGACGGGCTTCCAGCCATTCCTGGATGAAACCCCTGCTGATGAAGAACAGCACTCCTGCCACGATCGCTGGCCATACCAGCACATACAGGCTCAAGAAAAACGCCGTCATTATTTGCCTCCCAGGCTCTGTGCGTCGCGTCCGGCTTCTGCGGTTTCGGCTTGCGCCTCAACTACGTCGAAGTCGCCGGTGCGTATCGCGATCACATCGAAGTCGAATTCCATCTTGGATCTGAAGGACATGAGGTAGCAGACAATGGTACTGACCGAATAGGCCACCAGCGACGCGCTCAAGGTGGTGTAATCGCGGAGGAAACCGAAGGCGAACGGAGCGCTGACCAGGATGGCCACGACTCCGACAATCTTGGCGACGCGCAGGCCGAAGAAGCCGAAGCTCATCAATGCCAGGACCACGCCGATGCCAATCACCGCGAGCAACTCGATCAGGAATCCGGTGATGCCGTTGATTGGGATCAGTTCGAAGCGAACCGGGATGAAGATCGCCAGGGCAACCAGTACCGAGACGGTGAAGGCCTTGTTCGTGACCTTCTTCCAGTAGAAGCTGGCCAAAACCGGGAATACCAGTGCGCCCCAAAGGGCACCAACGAAGACCAGCAGGTCCAGGATATTCAGCTGCATGCTCGCGAAAGCGACTGCCAGGGCCGTGGCAACGACCATGGTCGCACGTCCAATGAGCAGCATCTTCTTCGGATCAGCCTTGTCCTTGCCGGCGACGTTCTGCCCGTATACGTCAGCCATCATGATCGAAGACAGTGCCGCCAAGTCAGAGTCGGCTGTGGACGACAGCGCACCAATAATCATGATGAAGAACAGCGCCAGCAGAACACCGGGCAGGTAGCTGGCTGCCATCTCAGGAATGAGGTTGTTCATGTCGCCACCGGAAGGCTCGAATCCGAGGTACAGGGCCAGCACACCGAGCATGCCCACGCCGATGACCATCGCGCCGTATCCGACGGTTGCGGTGATGAACGTCGGCTTGATCAGGTCCTCGCGCACTGCGAACAGACGCTGGGCAATGGTCTGGTTGCCGATTGCGTAGGCCAGTACCGCGGCAATATACGGTGCGCCCTGGCCCAGGAATGCTTCGGAAGAGAAGAAGTTGGACTGCTGCGGGGTCAGGTTGCTTGCGCCGGTTTCGAACGCGGCCGGAAAGCCTGCGGCAAAGAAGATGACTGGCACGATAATCGCCACGGCGCCGAGCATCGCAACGACCTGGAGAAAGTCGGTCAGCACCGAAGCACGGAACCCGGACCACAGGGTGTAGAGCAGAACGCCACCGGCGACGGCCAGCACGCCCTGGATGAAGTTGAAGGGCGAGAGCATCGAGATCAATACGCCGCCGGCAATGAAGTTGGACATCAGGGAGATGACCGAACCGACAATATTGGATCCAGCCAGCATCAGCTGGCTGGAGCGGCCGTGGCGTGCGTGCATGACCTCGGCGAGGGTGTGCGCGCGTGGCGCGACCTTGCGGATCCGCTTGCCGAATGGGTAGATGAACAGAATCATCAACGCACCCCAGAGACCGTAGTGGATGGGGCCGGAGATTCCGTAGGTGTAGCCGGACGTGGCCGAGGCATACATCGACGAAGCCCAAATCCACGTCGCGGTCATACTCGCAGCAGAAATGCCGAATCCGATTTTATTTCCCGCCGTCATGTAATCGTCGGCGTTTTCCTTCTTTTTCCCGATCCGGGTGGAAATTAAAAAGGTTCCTCCGTAGAAGAGCACCAAAAGCAAGACAACAGTTAGGGCGCTGAATTGCACGATTTCGTTATCCACGCGCCACCTCCCTCTTTTAGACAGTGATGAGATCCGCGCCGGGAGCTATTTGCTCAACCGGCGACTTGTCCTGCACGTCTTCCCGCGAGATGTCATCGCAAGGGGTAAATTTCAGCTGACGCGCACAAGCCCCTGGGCCCATGAATCACTTCCCTACACTCAAGTTTCGTTCGTTTCTCATTCGTATCGTTCATCCCTGGTAACGGGGAGCACCACCTTCTGGATTCACTCCAGAACCTGGTGTTTTGGCTTCACAACGTGAATCCAGACCCCTGGCTCGCCTGCATCTCGCTTGCGGCTATCCAGCCTTGCGCGTAACGGCGCTTCGGGTCAGTACAGGCGTGGCATTCGCATTGGCGAATACCGCCTGTTTTCCATCGGAGGACTGCTACCTGGAACTCAACACGCGATCACCGCGCGGAGTATCTCGGTCGGCGTCAATATGCCTGACAGGTGAACAGTTAAAGCACTCTCCGAAAATGTTAGCTTCAACTAGCTATCCAAATATTAGCATGAATGCAAAGATATCCGAACTATCAGCCGCCAGGCAGTGAGCCAGCCGACCAGCCCGCCAAGCGCGAACCAAGCCATTCAAATCAATCCATCTCCTGCATCAATTACCAGACGGCGTTCATTCGCGCGTAACGTCGCGCACAAAAACAGGAAACCTCAGCAGGAAAATATCTAGATTTGGCCACTTCCAGCCCAACTGCGAGGCGGCATTGCGACGAAGCTCCACGCGCAGGAAAACCCCACCTAGATTACTAACCATGGGCCTAACACAGGGCTCAAGCCGCATCCAACGAGACCGGCCCCCAACGGCCCACGCTGTGAATTCGACGCTGATGCATAAATATGCATAAGGTTCGATAGCCGGATAGGTGAACGGCAAATGAACAGCGCCTTTGCCGGTTGCATTCCACGAACGCGGCGATCGCCAAGCACGGGCGTTCGGCACTTAGCGCCAGCACAGAGATCTCTGCCAGAATGGGATCATGACTGACATTGCCCGACCAGCCCGCCGCACATTCATGTGCGCTTCGGCAGCACTTGGTTCCGCCGCTCTTTTGACCGCCTGCGGTGATGGACATTCTGAAGCAGACACCCCCGAGGCATTGCCGATCCCGGAACCAACCGGCGAAGGACAGGCGCTCATGAAGACGAAGGATCTGCCCGTTGGATCACGCGCCTTGGCACCGGCCAAGGATCCGTCCGGAAAGGATGTCGGCATTCTGCTTTTCCGCAAGGATGATAAGACCGTATTGGCGTACTCGAACGTTTGCACCCATCAGGGTTGCGCGGTAACCCCTAAATCCAGCAAAGAAGATTTCTACTGCGCCTGCCACGGCTCACGATTTGCACCCGCTGACGGAACCGTAACCGATGGTCCAGCTATCGCTGCCTTGCCACGATACGCTGCGGCAATTCAAGGCGACGACATCATCGCCTACGTCACCGCCGCAGAGTAGTTTCCCAGCTCTAATCAAGCGCGAAGGGCTGAACCCCACAGGGTTCAGCCCTTCGCGCTTGGCCCAGATGCCGCTAGAACAAGGCAACCTTTTCCGGACCCGGGAAGAGCTCGTCCATCTGGGCCCGCTCGGTCTCCGTCGGAACCCAGCGAACGGCAGCGGCGTTGGCGCGTATCTGCTCGGGACGAGTAGCGCCCGCAATCACCGAGGCCACAGGCGACTGCCCGGCCAGCCACGAGAACGCCAATTCGACCGGCGTCAGATCCCGTTCGGCAGCGAAGGCATTGAACCGGTCCAGCTGCTCGAAATCGCTGGTTTCCACCAGGTGCTGGCGAGCATGCGTCAGGCGGGTGCCCTCCGGGGCATGCCCCTTGGAGTACTTGCCGGTCAGCAGCCCGTTCGCGAGCGGGAAATAGGGCAAAACACCCAGGTCGAATTCACGAGCAGCCGGCAGCACTTCGAGTTCCGCGCGGCGGTCAATCAGGTTGTAGTGGTTCTGCGCCGAAATGAAGCGTTCGGTTCCCAACTCACGGGCGACGTACTCCGCCTGGGCAATTTGCCAGCCGGAGCGGTTCGAATGGCCGATATAGCGAACCTTGCCGCTAGACACCAGATCATCCAGGGCCCGCAAGGTTTCCTCAATAGGGGTCTTCGCATCCGGCGTATGGAACTGGTACAGGTCGATGTAGTCAGTTCCCAGTCGCTTGAGCGACGCTTCGACCGCTCTGACAATATAGCGGCGCGAGCCTCGTGCGTTGAAGTCCGGTCCGTTCACGCCCTGCATATCCATGCCGAACTTGGTGGCCAGCACGATGTCCTTGCGTGCAGGACCCAGCGCCTTGCCGAGGCGGATTTCGGAAAGCCCCGGTTCCTTGCCATAGATGTCCGCGACGTCGAAGAGCGTGATGCCCGCATCGAGGGCCGCCTTGATCACTGCGTCGGTTCCTTCCTGGGATTCCGTTGCAGTACCTGCGCGGCCAAGGTTGTTGCAGCCTAGCCCGACGACGGAAACGCTCAGGCCGCTGCGGCCTAGCTGACGGAATTCCATGGACACCTCATCTGTTGGTTTGCTCATCCGCTTCACTGAGCGACGTTATACCCCTAGGCTATCTGGTAGGTACATGTGCTCAACATTTCACGGCACAATTCACTGCATTGCATATTTATCCATTAGGATGGAAACATGTCTAAAGTTCTTACCAATCTCCCTGTAGGCGAGCGCGTCGGTATCGCGTTCTCCGGTGGCCTCGACACCTCGGTCGCAGTAGCCTGGATGCGCGACAAGGGCGCCATTCCTTACACCTACACTGGCGACCTCGGCCAGTACGACGAGCCAGATATCGATGCAGTACCTGGCCGTGCGCTGGAGTACGGTGCAGAGAACTCCCGCCTGGTTGATTGCAAGCCTGCCTTGGTTGAAGAAGGCTTCGCAGCACTCGCCTGCGGCGCTTTCCACATCCGCACCGGCGGCAAGACCTACTTCAACACCACCCCGCTGGGCCGCGCCGTCACCGGCACCCTGCTGGTTCGCGCCATGCGCGAAGATGGCGTGGACGTCTGGGGCGACGGTTCGACCTACAAGGGCAACGACATCGAGCGCTTCTACCGCTACGGCTTGATGGCCAACCCGAAGCTGCGCATCTACAAGCCATGGCTGGATCCGAACTTCGTTGCAGAACTCGGCGGCCGCCAGGAAATGTCCGAATGGCTGCAGGAACACGGTTTCCCATACCGCGACTCGGCTGAAAAGGCCTACTCGACCGACGCCAATATCTGGGGCGCGACGCATGAGGCGAAGACCCTGGAACTGCTCGACAGCTCCATCGAATCCGTTGAGCCGATCATGGGCGTGAAGTACTGGGACGAAAACGTCGAGATCAAGACCGAAGACGTTTCGATTTCCTTCGTCGCCGGCCGCCCGGTGGCCATCAATGGCAAGGAATTCACCGATCCGGTGGCCCTGGTCAACGAAGCAAACATCATCGGTGGCCGCCATGGCCTGGGCATGAGCGACCAGATCGAGAACCGCATCATCGAGGCCAAGTCCCGCGGCATCTACGAAGCACCTGCAATGGCGCTGCTGTACATCGCCTACGAACGCCTGGTCAACGCGATCCACAACGAAGACACCGTGGCCAGCTACCACAACGAAGGCCGCCGCCTGGGCCGCCTGATGTACGAAGGCCGCTGGCTGGACCCGCAGGCCCTGATGCTGCGCGAATCGCTGCAGCGCTGGGTCGGCTCGGCCATCACCGGTACCGTGACCATCCGCTTGCGCCGCGGCGACGACTACACCATCCTCAACACCGAGGGCGAGAACCTGAGCTACCACCCGGACAAGCTGTCCATGGAGCGCGTAGGAGATGCAGCCTTCGGCCCGGTTGACCGCATCGGACAGCTGACCATGCGCAACCTGGACATCGCCGACTCCCGAGGCCGCCTGGAACAGTACGCCAACATGGGACTGGTCGGCGGCACCACCGCCAAGCTGGTCGGCTCGCTGGAAGCCGGCGGAGCCGACGCGATCGTGAACGCTACCCAGGTCGACAGCGACGATCTGGCTACCGACCGCGCTATCGAGTCTGCTGCCTTCGACGCAGGCACCGACTAAGCTCGCGGGCTCACGCCCCAAGCGCTGAAAAGCTCGGGCGGGTCCTTCCTTGACTGGAAGGATCCGCCCGAGCTTTTTCTTGTGCAGGAGGCCAGAGCACTGCCCGGTTTGCAGCCGGGCGGCAGGGGCTTAGAGGGGCCAGGCCGTTGGGCGCGGCCAGGGAGTGCAGGGCCATGATGAACCCGACCAGCGGGAGGAACCTGAGGATTCCGTGCACCACAGTTCCCACACGGGTGTCCTTGGCCCTCAGCTTCACCGCTTCATCCGTCAACCAGGTAACCAGCGTGATGACGGTGGCGATCAACGCGATTTGCTCCTCGGGCTGCGTCATCGTCTTGGCCAGCACGATCCCAGCAGCGAACCCGATCAGCACCTGGGCAGCAGGCCACAGCATCGGACGCAACGTGCGCTGGAGCTTGGAGCGCCCGACGCCCCAAGGCTAGGCCTCGATCAGCTGCAGCAGCGGGCTGACCGCGATGGTGAAGCCGACCAGCGAGACCAGGCGCAGCACCAGCCGGATGCGGGCGCCGGAAGTGGTGTTCGGTGCTGGCAGGCGGAAACCCTGCTCGACGATCCAGGCTGCGATCACCACGATGACGCCAGCCAGAGCCAGCTGCGCGTGGCCGGCCCCGGAGAACAGCGAGGTGATGCCGATGCCGATAATGACGCCAACGCAGGCCTGGAACACCAGGTGCAGCGGTGTGCGGGTTGCGCCCATCCGCGGCGCCTTACGCTGAGCGCCAGGGGTTTCGTCCCGGTCTTCTTGTGGAATCATTTCTCCTTGTATCCTGCTCGTTCAAACCTGCGCCTTCGCTGCACTGCGCGAAGACACCAAATCCTTGGACAGCAGCACGCCGCTGCCGCCGCTGAAAACCACGGTACCCAGCTGCGCAGCCCGGGCCACTTCCTCGAAGCCCAGGGAGCGGTGGAGCGCCAATGACGCGGCGTTCTGCGCATTGACCACGCACCATGCGCTCGAAGCGCGCTGGGCAATCCAGTCCAGCCGTGCTTCCGTCAGGCTCCGACCCGCTCCCCGGTGCCGGCATCCGCGGGCAACCTCGATCCCAGCCAGGTAATAACCAGCTGGAGCTGTGGCATCAGCTGGTTCCCACCAATGGGCACGGGACCAGCCAAGCAGTTGGCCATCCAGGTTCTTGATGACCAGCTGGCACTCTCCGCTCCCCCACAGTTCAGGTTCTGCATGGCGCCCCAAGCTTTGGGACAGCCTGCGGATGGCCGGGTAGTCCACTGCCCGCATCGGTTGCGGCGCGGGAATGCCCAGTCCCATCTGCGGCTAGTCGATGGACATGGGCTTTGACGGCATTGGGTGGGCCATCTTCAGCTTGTTCACTTCAGCGTAGGGTGCGACGCCGATGCTCATCTTGGTGAAGTCCAGCTTCGCTTCGCGGATGCACGTCTTGATCGCCGCAACTGCCAGTTTTGGCGCTGGAGAGAGTACCCTGATGTTCAGCTTGCGGTTGCCGAAATCGCTGGATTCCACGGTGCCCAGTCCGCGCCAGGCCAGGTGGCCGGTCAATGCTTCCTTGGCTTTCTTTTCAAGGTAGTGGTCACGCTCGGTGCCGTTGGCCGACTTCAGCGCATACTGGACGATCACCCACGACTGGTCTTCCGCTTCGATTTCCTTGTAGCCAGCTTCTGCGCAGGCTTCCATGAAGCCGGCGAACAACTCGTCCGCGCGATCGTTGTCGACGTCCTGCACATCGCTGGTTTGCGACATATGGCCAACGGAGCCGTGGTTGATCACGAACTGGCCCAGTTCTTCGTTCTCGAACTGCTGGAACCACGCTTCGCGGAAATGCAGTACGTTCTTCTCATCCAAACGGTAGGTGCGAACAATCGCCATAGGTTTTCCCTTTTCAGGTCAGTGAATCATTCAAGTATGGAATTCTTGGACAGCTTCAGGCTGTCGCGAGGTCCGCGACTTTAGCTAACCATGATTCCCGATGTGCATGGTTGAACGGAGGCGAATTCTTCGCCACGGATTCCAAGAGCTTCTCGCTGGTATCGCGAACTGAATCCTGGAGCTTTTGCGGATATCCCATCGACAGCGCGTGATCTGCGAATTCGTCCTCGTCGTCAAGGAACGTGCCTTTGCTCCGCGAGCGGATGACATCCAGATCCAGGTCAATGGAATTGACCTCCCAGGCATCGCATTTCATCTGCAGCCAACCGACATTGCTGGAAAGGTCGATGTAGACGTCGAAATCTTCTGCGGCATCCGAATACATCGTGGCAATCCAGTCGCCGCGATGCGGGATCAGGCACAACGCACTGGTGGCAGCCAGGTGGGCGGTTCCTGGACGGGCGACCAGGGAACCGGCTGGCTGATGCAGCCAGTGGCCGAATTCGTCCTGTCCAAGGTAGAAGCCCGGGACAACCCAGTGCGGACTCCCGTCGAACTTCCACGCGCGCGCGACAACGAGCGCGCCGAAGCCGATGTTCTCAGGGCTGCGGGGCAGATCTGCCGGGCAACCTCTCAAGGTGCTCACAGCTTCGGGATCTGTCCGGTGGGAAGGTCCTGGCCAGGCAGCGGGCGGGCGAAAGGCACCTTGGTACCGAGCACCTGTGCGAGCGTATCGCGGGCTACCTGCTTGGCGGTCAATCCGACGCGTTCAAGCACCTCTCCACGGGTGCCGTGAGCCAGGAATTCCGTAGGCAGGCCCACTTCGTTCAACGCGGTGTCCACCCCTGCGGCACGCATCTCGGTGCGCAGGCGCGAACCGACGCCTCCGGCACGCACGCCGTCCTCAATGCACACCACGATGCGGTGGCGGGCAGCCAGGGAAATCACCGACTTCGGCATCGGCAGAACCCAGCGCGGGTCGACGACGGTGACCGACACACCCTGGCTGTTCAGGCGCTGGGCAACATCCAGCGACAGCTCGCTCATGGCACCGACAGAAACGATCAGGACATCCGGCGCCGACCGGTCCCCCAGCCGGGCCAGCACGTCCACGCCATCAGGCAGGCGATCCACGGCTTCCACCGGCTCTCCCACCGAGCCCTTGGAGAACCGCACGACGCTCGGCGCATCGTCGATATCCAGGGCTTCGCGCAGTTCTTCGCGCAGGCGGTCCGCATCGCGTGGTGCGGCCAGGTGCAGGTTCGGCACGATCTGGGTCAGCGCCATATCCCACATGCCATGGTGGCTGGCGCCGTCCGGGCCGGTGACTCCTGCACGGTCCAGCACGATGGTGACTCCGGCCTTGTGCAGGGCCACGTCCATCAGCAGCTGGTCGAAGGCGCGGTTCAAGAAGGTCGCGTAGACGCAGACGACAGGATGCAGGCCGCCGAAGGCAAGGCCTGCCGCGGTGGTCATGGCGTGCTGTTCGGCGATGCCAACGTCGATCACGCGGTCGGGGTGCTCTTGGGACATTTTCTTCAGGCCCACCGGCTGCAGCATGGCGCCGGTGATCGCCACGATGTCCTCGCGCTCATTGGCCACGGCGGCGATTTCCTCGCCGAAGACGCTCGTCCAGCTTTGCGCACTGGGCTTGGACACTGGCAGTCCGGTGACCGGATCGATTACGCCAACAGCGTGGAACTGGTCGGCTTCATCGGCGCGTGCCGGGGCGTAGCCATGGCCCTTCTCGGTCAGGGCGTGCACCAGCACCGGGCCGGCGTACTGCTTCGCCTGCTGCAGCGCCTCTTCTACGGCACGCTGGTTGTGGCCATCGATGGGGCCGATGTACTTCAGGCCAAGGTCTTCGAACAATCCCTGCGGTGCCCACCAGTCCTTGATGCCCTTCTTGGTGGCGTGCAGCGACTTGTAGGTGAAGTCGCCGATGGGACCCGAACCCTTGAGCTTGACCTTGAGCTTGTCCATGGCGTTCTCGTACGCGGGGTGGGTGCGGAACTTGTCCAGCTGCTGGCGCAGGCCGGAAAGCTGGTTGGCCAGGCCGCCGATGGTCGGGGCGTAGGAGCGGCCGTTGTCGTTGACCACGATGACCGCTTTGCGGTCCTTGTCGGCAGCGATGTTGTTGACCGCTTCCCAGGCCATGCCGCCGGTCAGGGCGCCATCGCCAACCAGCGCCACGGCGTAGCGGTCATTGTGATTCATCAGCTTGTTCGCGCGGGAAATGCCGTCAATCCATGACAACGAAGAGGAGGCATGGGAGGACTCGACAACGTCGTGTTCCGATTCACCGCGGTCGGGGTAGCCGGACAGCCCGCCTTGCTGGCGCAGGGTCTCGAAGTTCTGGCGTCCGGTCACCAGCTTGTGCACGTACGACTGGTGCCCCGTGTCGAAGACGATGGAATCGGTGGGGGAATCGAAGACGCGGTGGATGCCCAGGGTCAGTTCGATCACGCCGAGGTTCGGGCCCAGATGCCCGCCGGTCCGTGCGACATTGTCGATGAGGAAACTGCGGATTTCCTCTGCCAAGTCGCCGAGCTGTTCAAGGGTAAGCGCCCGCAGGTCGCTTGGTTTCTTGATGGTCTTCAGTAAAGACACGTTCATCCCCTTCACAAATTCGCCGACGATAGGCTGGAAAGCCCATGCGAAATACCCAGTTTACCGCGTCCAAGGCTTCTTTCATTATCCGCCAACGTTCCTGCTGGTGCTAATTTCCCGGCAATGACGTTCGCTACCCTGCCGGGTCAAGGCATGCGCTTTAGCTGGTTCATGCCTGCGCCAGCGTTTCGGCCAGCATCTGGAGCCCCTGGGCTTCGAAGTCCCTGTCGCCAACTTGGTGAGCCCAGACTGCCGTTCCAAGTCCCTCGCGCAATTGCATGATCCGCCAGGCTTCGCCTTCCCGTGGATCGTGGCCATATCCTTGGAGAAAAGCGGCTTCCAAATCTGGACGCACCCTCCACTGCTGGACAGCCAGCCGGGCCAGGTCGCTGGCAGCTGGGCGGAATTCGAAGCGGCCGAAGTCGATAACTCGCAGTTCGCCTTGATCGGCCAGCCAATTGCGCGGTTGCCAATCCCCGTGGGTCGGCACCAAGACGGCTGGTTGCGGTTCATAGCTTCTGAGCATCTGCTCGATCTGCCGGCAAGCCGCTGGCTCGATCCGATGTTCGCGTTCCAGGAGCACGAGAAACTTCTGCGTCAGCCGAGCTTCATAGCCGGGATCCAGGCATTGCGCTTGCGAATGCAGCAGCTTCAGCGCCGCGCCGGCCTGACGATGGAACTCCGGGTCGAATTCATATTCGCTGCCCGCACTGAGCTCGCCTGGCTGGAAGTCCAGAATCATCAAGGGCAAGGAATCGCTGGCGTGCAGCAGCTTGGCTGCTTTCCCGGCTTCTATCAGCGGCCCCGTGTAGCGGCGGTGCGCCAGCAGCTCACGCACTATGTGGTGGTTCTCTTCCCCCCCCCGGTCTTGGCCACGACGTGCTTCATCCCCGCCTGCAGGTGCAGCACTTTGGTGTCGCCAAGGTTCCACGACATGTCGGCCAGCACTTCTACGTCGCCGAGCCACTGCCGTATTTGCTGTGCCGGGGCTGCTGGCACCAAGGCGTCAAGGTTTAGCCTAGTCATCGGTACGCTCCCTGCCGGGCGTTGCGAGGCCCAGCCAGAGGCTGCAACGGGCATTTCACCGAGAGTTCTACCATGCTGCCCTCCATGACTGGTATTTTTCCTGAGCCTAGCAAGGTTTGTTCTCCAGGCCCCTGCGGCTCGCTAGGCTTGTCGCATGGAAGCATCGCAACGCTCGGGCCAAACCGCCGCTCGTTACTCGCAGGTGGCCGAGGCGTATATCGATCTGTTCGGTTCACCGGAGCAGGCGGTGGCTGAGGACCGGGAACTGATTGCGGCGTGGGCCGCACAGCTGCACGGACCAGTCCTGGACGCTGGCTGCGGTCCCGGGCATTGGACGCAGTTCATTGCCGATGGCAATCGGCCGGCCACCGGCGTCGACTTGGTGCCGGAGTTCTTGGACTTCGCACGGCGCACCTTCCAGCAGCCCGATTTCCTGCGCGCCGATCTGGCGCACCTGCCATTCGACGACGAGCAGTTTTCCGGGGTGCTCGCTTGGTACTCGGTGATCCATGCTGCCCCGGCAGATCTTCCACCCATATTGGACGAGTTGGCCCGCGTGCTCCAGCCTGGCGGGAAGCTGCTGCTCGGCTTCTTTGCCGGGGACCAGCTGGAAGTCTTTGGCCATCAGGTCGCCCCCGCCTGGTATTGGCCGCCCGTGGAACTGGGCGAGATCCTCGAACAGTCGGGCTTTGGCGTGCTGGAAGGTGCCACTCGCACCCGGCCTGCTGCCCGCACCCATGGCCATCTGAGCGCGCACAAGCGTGCTTAAATGACCTGAGACCCAAGGCAATTGCCTTGGGTCTCAGGTCTTCGCGCGATGCGGAGCTACTTAGAGATTCGCTTCGACCGTAGTCGAGGTGGATCTGCTAGTTGGCAGCGGCGATCTGGCGCAGCACGTACTGCAGGATGCCACCATTGCGGTAGTAGTCGGCTTCACCTGGGGTGTCGATGCGCAGAACTGCGTCGAACTCGGTGACCTTGCCGTCTTCAGCGGTTGCGGTAACCTTCAGGGTCTTCGGGGTGGTGCCGTTGTTCAGCTCGGTCACACCGGAGACTGCGAAGGTCTCGGTACCGGTCAGGCCCAGCGAATCAGCCGACTCGCCCTCTGGGAACTGCAGCGGCAGAACGCCCATGCCGATCAGGTTCGAGCGGTGGATGCGCTCGAAGGACTCGGTGATGACTGCCTTGACGCCCAGCAGTGCGGTGCCCTTGGCAGCCCAGTCACGCGAGGAGCCCGAACCGTATTCCTTGCCGCCTAGAACGACCAGCGGGGTGCCGGCGGCCTTGTAGTTCTCTGCAGCGTCGTAGACGTACGACTGCGGAGCACCTTCCTGGGTGAAGTCGCGGGTGAAGCCGCCCTCGACGCCGTCCAGCAGCTGGTTCTTGATGCGGATGTTGGCGAAGGTGCCGCGGATCATGACTTCGTGGTTGCCACGGCGCGAGCCGTAGGAGTTGAAGTCCTTGCGATCCACGCCGTTCTCGATCAGGTAGCGGCCAGCCGGGGTTTCCGACTTGAACGAACCTGCAGGCGAGATGTGGTCGGTGGTGACCGAGTCGCCCAGCTTCAGCAGCACGCGAGCGCCGCTGATGTCCTGGACCGGCTGAGGCTCAGCGGTCATGCCCTCGAAGTACGGTGCCTTGCGTGCGTAGGTCGACTTCTCGTCCCATGCGAAGGTCGAGCCCTCTGGGGTGTCCAGTGCCTTCCAGCGTGCGTCGCCTTCGAAGACTCCGTCGTAGCCCTTGGCGAACATTTCCTTATCGATCGACGAGTCGATGATCTCCTGGACCTCGACTGGCGATGGCCAGATGTCCTTCAGGAAGACATCGTTGCCCTCGGCGTCCTGGCCCAGTGCGTCGGTCTCGAAGTCGAAGTCCATGGTGCCAGCCAGGGCGTAGGCGATGACCAGTGGCGGGGAAGCCAGGTAGTTCATCTTCACGTCCGGGTTGATGCGGCCTTCGAAGTTGCGGTTGCCCGAGAGCACTGCGGTTGCTGCGAGGTCGTTGGCCTGGATAGCCTCGGAAATCTCGGTGTCCAGCGGGCCGGAGTTGCCGATGCAGGTGGCGCAGCCGTAGCCGACCACGTAGAAGCCGAGCTTCTCCAGGTATGGCAGCAGGCCGGACTTCTCGTAGTACTCGGTGACAACCTTCGAGCCTGGGGCGACCGAGGTCTTGACCCATGGCTTGGAGGTCAGGCCCTTGTCAGCGGCGTTTCGAGCCAGGACGGCTGCGGCCAGCATGACCGAAGGGTTCGAGGTGTTGGTGCACGAGGTGATCGAAGCGATCGAAACCAGGCCGTGGTCCAGGGTGAACTGGGTGCCATCTTCCTTGGTGACCTCGACGGCTACCGATGGGCGGCCAGCACCCTGGGTGTCGTCGGCGTTCGATACGTAGTTGTGCAGGTCCTTGCGGAACTGCTCCTTCGAGGAGGACAGCTCGATGCGGTCCTGCGGGCGCTTCGGGCCGGCGATCGATGGAACCACGGTCGACAGATCCAGCTCGAGGTATTCCGAGAAGCGGATCTCGCGGCTTGGATCGTGCCACATGCCCTGTTCCTTGGCGTAGGCCTCGACCAGTGCAACGTTCTCCTCGCTGCGGCCGGTCAGGCGCAGGTAGTCGAGGGTGACATCGTCGATTGGGAACATGGCGGCGGTCGAGCCGAATTCCGGGGACATGTTGCCGATGGTGGCGCGGTTTGCCAGCGGCACCTCGGCCACGCCGTCGCCGTAGAACTCGACGAACTTGCCGACAACACCGTGCTTGCGCAGCATTTCGGTGATGGTCAGCACCACGTCGGTTGCGGTGGCGCCAGCTGGAATCGAGCCAGACAGCTTGAAGCCGACAACGCGTGGGATCAGCATGGAGACAGGCTGGCCGAGCATTGCTGCTTCGGCCTCGATGCCGCCGACGCCCCAGCCCAGCACGCCAAGGCCGTTGACCATGGTGGTGTGCGAGTCGGTGCCCACGCAGGTGTCCGGGTAGGCGCGCAGCACGCCGTTGACCTCGCGGGTCATGACGGTGCGGGCTAGGTACTCGATGTTGACCTGGTGCACGATGCCGGTGCCCGGAGGAACGACCTTGAAGTCGTCAAACGCGGTCTGGCCCCAGCGCAGGAACTGGTAGCGTTCGCCGTTGCGCTGGTATTCGATCTCCATGTTGCGCTCGACGGCGCCTTCGAAGCCGAAGGTGTCGATCTGCACGGAGTGGTCGATGACCATTTCGGCCGGTGCCAGCGGGTTCACGCGGGTCGGGTCGCCGCCCAGGTCCTTGACGGCCTCGCGCATGGTGGCAAGGTCGACGACACAAGGCACACCGGTGAAGTCCTGCATGATGACACGAGCGGGGGTGAACTGGATTTCGGTGTTCGGCTGAGCCGAAGCATCCCACTGACCCAGTGCATTGATGTGCTCGTTGGTTACGTTCGCGCCGTCTTCGGTGCGAAGCAGGTTCTCAAGAAGAACCTTAAGGCTGTAAGGAAGGCTGTCCGAGCCTTCAACCGTATTTAGTCGGTAAATTTCGTATTCGGTTCCATTGACGTCAAGTACGCCCTTGGCACCGAAGCTGTCCACATTGCTCACGTGGGACTCCTCTCGCCAGACACTCATTCTGTTGCACACGCACACTTCAATTCCAGTTAGGAGTTCCTAACTGAGATAGTCAGGCTCCTAGCGCGGCAGAGCTAAAAACAGTCTATCGCCAAAGCCCGCAAAAAGACTCCTCGGAATAAATTTTGGTCCAAATTCGTGTCTAAACGGACACTTTCAGGTGCTTAACGGCGCACAAACAGCCCGATGGACTCCATATGGTGGGTGTGCGGGTACAAATCGTGAATCTCCATGTGCTCTAATTCGTAGCCTCGGGCCATCAAGCGCGCGGTATCGCGGGCGAAAGCCGCAGGGTCGCAGGACACGTAACAAATCCGCGAAACAGCGCTGGCGGCCAGCTCCGCGGCGACTTGCTTGTCGATTCCGGTACGGGGTGGATCAAGCACCACCGCATCCAGCGAAGCGTCCCGGGCGACCTGCCGTAACACTCGCTCAACACGGCCGCGGATCACCGTGGCCTGCGAGTAGGAGCGCAGGTTCTTCTTCGCATCCGCATGGGTGCCCGGAGCACCCTCAATCGAGAAGACGCGGCCCTCGCGGCCAACCGCCTTGGCCAGCGGAACGGAGAACAGGCCGGCACCGGCATAGAGGTCGGCGATTTGCTCGCCGGCGGCCGGCTCGGTCAGCTCGATCACGCGCCGGGTCAGCAGGCTGGCCGCCTCGCGGTGCACCTGCCAGAAGCCTTCCCCGGTAATCCGGAATTTCTCCCCCAGCACCTTTTCGGTCAGGTACGCCGAACCGGCCAGAACCTGCAGCCGCCCCTTGCCGTCGGCCGCCGAGCCGCCCTGCTGGCTGAACGAGGCGACGTTGACGCCCTCGGCGAATTGCTTGGCAACCTTTGCCGCGGCGCCGGGCTTGGCCTCGGCCAGCAAGATCAGCACGGTTCGGTCATCCTGGCTGGATACCGCGGCTTCGACACGTTCAATGCCGGTGTAGTCCACGGAGTACAGCCCGGTGGCTTCAATGGCCGGATGGGCCAAGGGCATCTGCGCAATGCCGGTCAACTGGTTGCTGCGGAATGCGCTCATTGCCAGTCTGCCCTGGGCGTCTACGGAATACGACATCCGAGTGCGCCAGCCCAGGCCATCGACCGAGCCCTTGACCGCTTGCACCGCAGGGAAGTTGTAGTCTTCCGCGTTCAGGCCGCCCAGCCGGGTCATCTGCTCGGCAGCCACCTGCGACTTCAGCTCACGCTGGTGCTCCAGGATGATGTGGCCGAACTCTGCGCCGCCCACCGGATCGCGGTGCTTCAAGGCATCAGCTGCATCCCAGAAGTGCGGCACCCGGTGCTCGCTGGCTTCGAGCACTTCGGCCACGTCGGCACGCCAGAACTTGGCCTCCGGCGCGCTGTCCGTCAGGCGCACCTTGACCAGTTCGCCGGGAATGCCATGGCGCACGAAGATCACCCGGCCCTCGTGGCGGGCGACGGTGTGCCCGCCATGGGCAATCTTGCCCAAGCGGACGGTGAGCATTGGTGTATCAGTCATTGATCCAGTCTTTCTTCAGAAGCAGTCAATTCAGCGGTGCGCCGAGGATTCTTCGGTCGGGCCTCCGCCAAGGGCATGCGAGGCGCTGAGCAGGCGCCACGGGACCGAGGCAATCACTACTCCCGGTTCATGGTGCAGGCGGTTCTTCACGCGCAGCGCGGTTTGGTTGTGCACCAGCTGTTCCCACCAATGGCCCACGACATATTCGGGAATGTACACGACGATCAGTTCCCGCGGCGATTCACGCTTGATGGAACGGATATGCTCAATCAGCGCCCCGGGAATATCGCGATACGGCGAGGCCAGCGCAGTGATCGGCACCGGGATCTGCAGCCGTTCCCAGTCCTGCAGGGTCTTCTCGGTCTTGCCGCGTTCCACGTCCACGATGATCGCCTCAAGCTTCGAGGGACGCGAAGCGCGGGCGAAGGCCAGGGCACGCAGCACCGGCTTGCGCACGGTGGATACCAGCACGAGCGCATGCACGCGCGAGGGCAATGCGGTGACGGCGGAGTCCTCGTCGACCGCCAGCTCGTCGTCGACCTTCTGGTAGTGCCGCTGCAGCGAATCCATGATCAGCATCAATACGGCAATGCCCAGCACGGCCAGCCACGCACCATGGACCAGGCGGGTGGCCAAGACGACCACGAGCACCAGCGCCGAGAGCACCAGGCCTAGCAGGTTCAGCAGCCGCTTGCGCTGCTTGGCCGCACGGATCTTGCGGTCTGCAATGGGCACCAGAACACGTTTCCAGTGCTTGAGCATGGCCAGCTGGCTCAGCGTGAAGGAAACGAATACGCCCACCACGTACAGCTGGACCAGCAAGGTGACATCGCCTTGGAACAGCAGCACCAGCGCGATCGCGGCAATGCCCAGGCACAGGATGCCGTTGGAGAAGCCCAGGCGATCGCCACGGGTGCGCAGCTGGCGCGGGAGGAAGCCGTCGGTCGCCAGATGGCTGGCCAGCAGCGGGAAGGAATTGAAGGCCTGGTTGCCGGCCAGCAGCAGCACGGCAATGGTCAGCACCGAGACGATCACCAGGCCGAAGGTGAAGTCGCCGAACACCGCCTGGGCCAGCTGGCCCAGCACCGGGATCTGCACGAAGCCTTCGGGGATCGGCTCGCCGTGAAGCAGGAACGAGGCCTGCGGATCGGCGACGACCTTGATGCCGGTGGCCCGGGCAAGCATCAGCGTGCCCAGGGTCAGCACGCCGGAGAGCAGGCCCAGCACCAGCAGGATCCGCGCCGCGTTCTTCGCCCGCGGCTTGGCCAGCGTCTGCACGTTGGAGATCGGAACCTCGATGCCGGTCAACGCGGCCGACCCCGTGCTGAAGGCACGCAGGATCAGCAGCGCACCGACAACGCCATGCAGGCCATTGGCGAACTCGGCCTCCGGCACAATCGTGAAGTCCGCACTCGGGGCGAGCCCGAGGGAACCGGTCAGCGCCATCACGCCGCCAATGGCCACCAGCAGCAGCATGCCGATGACGAAAAGGTAGACCGGGATGGCCAGCGTCCAGCGGCCTTGCCCTTTGCCGCGCAAATTGCCGACCACGAGGAAGGCGACCAGGGCGGCGGCCACCCACGCCTTGTATTCGGCCACTGCAGGGAAAATGGCGGCAAGATACAGGGCCGCCGACGAGCTGGAAACAGCAACGGTGAGCACGAAGTCGACCAGCAGCGCCGCGGCCACCGCAGTGCCCGGACGTGCACCGAGGTTCTTCTTCACGATTTCATAGTCGCCGCCACCGGAAGGGTACTCCATTACCGATTGGCGGTAGGACAGCACCAGCACCACCAGCACCGCGAGGACCGCCAGTCCAACCATTGGCGAGAGCGCGGTCGCGGCGATGCCCGCAATGGCCAGGGTCAGCAGGATCTCGTCCGGCGCGTACGCCAAGGACGACAGGGCGCTGGAGGAGAAAATCGGCAACGCGACCTTGGGTGGCAACGGCTTCTTTTTCAGCTGTTCAGTGCTGAAAGGCCGGCCCACCAGGATCCGCTTCAAACCGTCAAATAATGCAGGCACGACACAACGTTATCGCAGGGTGCACGGCGCGGGCGTGCTTCACCATCGATAAACTGGGCGCGATCAGCGCTATTGTTGCATTCGTAGCACACAGCCCGTGGGCGCCAAGCGGCACGCGGCAAGCAGCAAAACCAAGGAGTTCTCGGTGGCACATTTCGTGATCATGGGGTGCGGACGCGTCGGTGTCGCGCTGGCCCACACGCTGGATTCGGCGGGGCATTCCGTGGCAGTCATTGACCAGGACCCGCATGCCTTCCGCCGGCTGAGCAAGGATTTCTCCGGCACCACGGTGACCGGCATGGGATTCGACAAGGACACGCTGGACGCTGCCAAAATTGGCGAGGCCTACGCGTTCGCAGCTGTTTCCAGCGGTGATAATTCCAACATTCTCGCCACTCGCGTATCGCGCGAAACCTATAACGTGCCCCACGTCGTGGCCCGCATCTATGACCCAGGACGAGCGGAGATCTATCAGCGACTGGGCATCCCCACCGTGGCAGCGGTCCGCTGGAGCACCGATCAGGTGCTTCGCCGGATCCTGCCGGACTATTCGATGCGCGGGGACTTCCGGGAGCCCTCGGGACGCCTGGTGCTGTCCGAAGTGGCCTTGCACCGCGACTGGTATGGCCACCTGGTCAAGGAGCTGGAAGCCGCCGCCGGGGTGCGCGTGGCCTATTTGACCCGCTTCGGCGAAGGCACCATCCCGGAGAACCGCACCCGGCTGCAGGGCGGCGACCTGGTGCATGTGATGATGCGGCTGGACGAGTCCAAAGACGTGGAAAAGATCCTTGCCAGCCCGCCAGCGGCGCAGACCAACGAATAACCTGAGAGGCATCCCATGAAGGTCATGATTGCCGGGGCCGGCTCGGTCGGTTCCTCCATTGCCCGTGAACTAATCATCAACCACCACGAAGTCCTGCTGATCGATCTGCAACCGGAAATGGCCGAACGCGCAGATCTTGAAGCGGTGAAGTGGCTGATTGGCGACGCTTGCGAATTAGCTGTCTTGCAGCAGGCGCAGCTTGAAGAGTACGACGTGGTCGTTTCGGCGACCGGCGACGACAAGGTCAACCTTGTGGTCTCGTTGCTGGCCAAGAGCGAATTTGGCATCCGCCGCACTGTGGGCCGCGTGAACAATCCGAAGAATGAATGGATGTTCGACGATGCCTGGGGCGTCGATGTTGCGGTCAGCACGCCGCGGCTGATGACCGCGCTGGTCGAGGAAGCCGTGGAGGTCGGGGACCTGGTGCGGCTGCTGACGTTGAAGACCGGCGAGGTCTACATGGTCGAGTTCACAGTCCCGCACGATTCGGCCTTGATCGGCCGCAGCATCGGGCGCATCTCGTGGCCCGAAGACACCACCATGATGGCAGTGGTCCGCGACAAGACGCCGTTCCCGCCCAGTGCCGATGATGTGATTGAGGGTGGCGATGAAATCTTCTTCATCACCACCCCGCACGCAGAACCCTTGCTGCGCCGCACGTTGCGCGACGCCACCCGCTAGGCCGCTGGCTTGGGCGTGCTGGTCTCGTCGCCGGCTACGGCCGCCGGCTTCGAGACCAGCCACGCGAACCACAGCCCCGCCGCATACAGCGGCACTCCCATCAGGGCACGGGCCAAGCCCAGGGCCACGACATCATCTGCGATGTACATCGGGATCTGCACCGCCAGGCGCAGCGCGAAAACAGCAATGATGATCCAGGTAGCCACCTGGTAGCGGCGCAGGCGTTCGGGCTTCTTGCGCCATTCAGTGCCTTCATTGCGGATGAATCCGAAGAGCAGGCCGATCAGCGGCCAGCGGGCCATCACCGAAATCAGCAGTCCCGCCAGATAGGCGGCAGACACGTAGAACCCCGGAATGTAGTAGTCCTTGGCATTGCCCGAAGTCCGTGCGGCGAAGGCGCAGATCAGGATGCCGATCAGCCCAGAGCCTGCCTGGATCAGCGTCGAGCGCTTGGCCAGGCGGATGATCATGAACACGATGCCGAGGCTGATCGAGGCGATCAGCCCCCAGCCCAGATTGCTGGTAAGCGCGAAGACCATGATGAACACGAAACCGGGAAGCACGGTTTCCAGGATGCCGCGCACGCCGCCAACGGTGGTGAGCAAGTCAATTCCGCCGTCAGCGTTTTGCGTGATGTTGGAGTTCGAGCCGACCATCTCGGCGAAACTCGGATGCTTAGTTTCCGGTGCGGAATCATCGTCCGGACGGGATGCGTCGTTGTTCACCATGCCTACTTCCAATTAGACGCCAGCTGGCTGGCGTTCTCGAATCCTTGAGTGGCCGTCGCCGGTCATCGACGGGCTTCCGGCACGATGACGTAGCGCGGATTGAAGATCGTCGGGATCTGATCCACAGGAGCAACCATTCCCGAGTACTCCACCTTCACGCCCGGCTTGATGCCCGGAACGGTTTTCTGTCCCATGAACGCCAAGCGAACATGCGGCACAGTTCCGCGACGGGCCGACACGGTACCGAGCCGATCCACCACTACAGCGGTCAGCCGCGGGGCGACATTCGTCGCGGAGTAGCTCACCGATTGGACGTACCCGGTGTGCTCGACCCGCCCCTTGGATGGCAGCTGTTCCAGGCTGTCCAGCCGCTGGTAGGTGGGCTTCTGGCCCGAGGGGCCGAGCTGCGGAGTGACGGGTTTGTCCTTCAGCGACATTCTCTAGCCGATCTGGGTGATCTCTGGTCCGCGTTCTGGACGCTTCAGCTCAGGGTTCTGCTCGGGGGCTGCCGGACGGGCCTGGGCATTGGACGGGACGCTCAATGGCAGAAGTTCAGCCGGAGGCAGCGGCTTGTCGCCGCGATTGACCACGACGTCGCGCAGAATCCCGTCGACAATGTTGGCGGCCTCCTCGTTGCCGATGGCCGCGCCGCCAATGACTGCACGCAGGAACCAGCGGCGGCCATCGATGCCGACAAAGCGCAGCGCAACATGCCCGGCGCGGCCGTCTGGCAGCTGCTGCGGCACCTTGGCGAGCAGCTCCTGGCCGTACTCGCCATCACGGGTGAAGATTTCACCGTTCTGGGCGCTGATGTCGCTCTTGATCTTGTCGCTGATGCCTGGCCACAGCGACTCGGACTTCGAAGACGAGAAAGCCATCAACTGGATCCGCGACTCGGCGATCTCCAGCGACACCGCAATGACACGCTTGTTGGACTCTTCAACGTCCATGCGGACCTTCAAGCCGGCTACCGGCTTGATCAGGATTGAGCCGAAGTCCAGGTACTCCTGCGTATTCTCGATGTCGTCGTAATCGAACGGGCCGGTCTTCGGCTCCTGCTCGTTCTGGGCTGCATCCTCAGCTGGTTCGGCGACTGGCTGCTCTTTGGCCTTCTTGCGCTTGAAAATCATGGTGTCCTTAGAAAATCTTGTCTTGCTCTCAAGGGTACTTACTTGGAGTTGAATCCGCCGGTCGAACCGAATCCGCCTGCGCCGCGGGCGCTGTCCTCCAGCGAATCCACTGCGATGAAGGCCGCCTGCTCGACTTTCTGGATAACCAGCTGGGCAATTCGGTCGCCCCGGCTGATTTCGAAGGACTCGGACTTGTCGGTGTTCAACAAGGTGACCATGATCTCACCCCGGTACCCAGCGTCAACAGTACCCGGTGCATTTACCACGGTAATGCCGTGCTTGGTTGCCAAGCCGCTGCGTGGGTGCACCAGACCAACGTAGCCATGCGGGATGGCTAGCGCGATGCCGGTAGGAACGAGCGCGCGGGCACCTGGCTCCAGCACAAGTGATTCGCGAGCATGCAAGTCAGCACCGGCGTCCGAAGGATGCGCGTAGCTGGGGACCGGCAAATCGGTGTCAAGCATCTTGATGGCAATGGAAATTGATGGCTCACTCATCGATGTAGGTCTTCCCCCGGAGTCTTGTGAAATGGTCACTCGATAGTTTCTCGTGCCTAACTCTATCGCGCACGCCGTCCAATGGCCTGCCAACCGGCTTCGAGGTCTTGAATCGAAGAATTATTGCCTAGACTTGGAACCATGAGTAATTCCAGCCCCGCGGGTTCGAACGTCCAGTACAGCGAAAAGCTTTGGCCATCGGCCAGCACCTGGATTTGGCCAATCATCATTTCCATCACCGCAGGTATTGCGCTAGCTCCGATCAGCAGCATCCTTGGATGGATTGCCGGTGCCGTCGTGTTGCTTTCGCTGATCGCGGTGTTCCTGCTGCGCACGCCGACCATCGAGGTCACCGATGAATTGGTGACCGTTGGACGGGCCAGCATTGAACGCAAGTACATCGGGGAGGTTGTCGGCTACCGCGGCGATGAGGCATTCAAGCAGCGTGGGCAGAAGCTGCACGGCCTGGCCTACATGCTGCTGCGCGGCTGGATCGACGGAGTAGTGCGGATGGAGGTCACTGACGAGCGTGACACCACGCCGTACTGGCTGACATCTACCCGTCGTCCCGAAGAGCTGGCTGCCGCCCTCTCGGGCGTGATGTACGAATTCACCGACGAAGGCAAGGCCGAAGCCGCCAAGCTGGAACAGTCCGAAGACACTGCCGGCGAATAGCGTTGACTGCCTTGGAGCCCGAAAAGCGCATGGCGCCCAACCTTCTGGTTGGGCGCCATGCGCTTTCCGGAACTGCTGCGCGGGTTTTCATCCTTCGCACTCGCTGCAGAATTTTTGCCCGTTGTCCTCACGGGCCAGCTGCGTGCGGTGACGCACCATGAAGCATGACGCGCACGTAAACTCATCAGCCTGTTCCGGTAGGAATTCGACGCTCGCTTCTTCCTGCGGCGCCTCGCCGCCGGGCAGAACGTACTCTTCAGCCAAGGCGGTTTCGGCCTCGTCAACCAGGTTGGCCATGGCTGCGGTCTTGCCTGCTTTGAGCTGAGCGATTTCCTTGGCTCGTTCCGCTTCTGACATTGCCACGGGTGCAGCAGATTCACTTGCCATAATCGTTTTTGCTCTTTCCTGCAGGTCTTCGTCCTAGCCGGCTGCTCCACGAGGTGGAAACTTGTACCGGCATAGAAGTATAACGTTCTTCCGGGTAATCCATTCCCGTTCCTGCCACGCTATGCCATGGGCGGAAGGTTCAAGGAATTACTGCGTGAAGTTGAGGACTAATCTTGCGCCACACCCTGCGTGGTGGTAGGAATTCGGGCCTCAAGGTGGCAAAGTTTTACACAGGAAATAGAGCGTGTGGAGGGTAGGAATGCGTCAGCTGAGACTGGTAGGAATTCATGAAAATGGTTCCAGCCTGCAGGTCAGCAGTGACGACGGGATGAGCTTCGAGCTGCCTGTTGACGATGCACTGAGCAGTGCAATGGCTGAAATCGCCCGTTCGAGGGCCCCGAGGAACCGCGAGGAGTCCTCGGTCCATTCGCCACGCGAAATCCAGGCACGAGTGCGCGCTGGCGCCTCCGCCTACGACCTGTCGCTTGAATGGGATGTCCCCGTCGAGGATATCGTCAAGTACGAAGGCCCGGTACTGGCTGAACGCGAGCACATCGCCGAGCTGGCACGCCGCGTCGAGGTTTCCGGACCGCAGACCGACGCAGAATACCGCGAGGTGTTCGGCGAAGAGCCGGCCGATCTCGGTTCCATGGTGGTGCACCGCCTGCACCAGCTGCACATCGATGCCGAGTCGGCGCGCTGGAATGCCTGGAAAGACCCAGAGGGCCAGTGGATCGTCACCGTTGAGTTCGATTCCCCGCTGCCGACCGAGAATGTCGAGTCGCTGGATTCGGATTCGACTGCCGCTGCCGAGAACATTGCACGGTGGGCTTTCACTCCCGCGCGCAAGTCGTTGAAGAACCTGAACCGCTGGGCCCAGACCCTGAGCGAGCAGGTAGCTCCTGAATACTTTCGCCCTGTCTCAGCGCTGAACCAGCCAGAGGCGGAACCGGCCGCCGCAGCCAGCACTCCGGAGCCCGATGAGACCGAAGAACTGGTCACCTTGCTGAACGCGCGCCGTGGGCAGCGCAGTAAGGACCAGGATCCGGAACGCGAGGCTCGCTACAACGAGATCATCGAACGCAGCATGAGCAAGTACGACACCGATGACGAGGACGCGCTGCCGCATCTTCCGCAAGGGATTTCCGCGCGCACCTCGCAGCTGGTGGTCGTCACCAATGAGGACGACGATTCGGGCCGTGCCGAGGACAAGCCAGCTGAACAGCCTGCCGAGGAGTCAGCTCCGCGCAAGGCCAAGCGTTCGTCCGTTCCCAGCTGGGATGACATCATGTTCGGCAAGCGCAAGAAGGACACCGACTCCTAGTGCCCAGGTGACACTGGAAAGCACAAGGGTGCGGCGACAGCATTGAAGCAATGCTGTTCCCGCACCCTTTGCGTTGCCGGCTATTTGGTGCGGTGCACCAGCAATGGCACGAACCGCTCCCCCGCAGTGAGCGACCCATGCTGCCCCACCATGTCGAAGGCCATCGGTGCGACGCGTCGGCCGTCATAGAATGCGATGGCTTCGGCCGCCAAGATCATCAGATCGCCCAGCCGTGCCGCATGTTCTTCGGTGATGGCGCCGAAGTAGCCGCGTTCTATGGCTTCCTCGCGTGTCATCACCCAGGCCTTGGTGCCATAGGCCCGCTGCCAGGCCTCGCGGACCCGTAGCCGGCAGGCGTCATCGGCCTGCGGGTCGAAGGTCAGTTGGACGCCGCGAGGTTCGCCGCTGGTCAGCTCGACGTCCTCGATCAGTTCAGGCTGCTGGCTGTAGTCGATGCGCTGGGACGCTGGAATGTCCACCATTCCATGGTCGCCGGTGACCAGCACCGTGGTTTCTTCCGGCAGCTTGGATACCAGGTTCTTGATGACGTAGTCCAGCTCTTCGAGGGTGTCCCGCCACTGGCTGGAATCAACGCCGTATTTGTGGCCTGCCTTGTCCAATTCATTGAAGTACGTGTAGACCAGCGCGTTACGGTTCGAGTCGAAGATCGTGCGGGTAGCACGCGCGCGCGCCGCCGGCTGGTTGGCCGGCACGAATTTGGGACCTCGCAAGGACGCACGGGTCAGGGCCGACTTGGCAAACATCGGGATCGACACGGTCGCCACGTGGATGCCGTGTTCGGCGATCTTCTGGAAAACGGTCGGGCGAGTCTGCCAGGTTTCGGGGTCCAAGTCCCCAGGCCACCCGCCTAGCTGGTTGACGACACGGCGCTTGGCCGGGTCGATGACGTCATAGCCGACCATTCCATGCTCGCCGGGAGCCAGGCCCGTGGCCAGGCTGCTCAGGGATGTCGCGGTGGTCGAAGGGAAGCCGGTGCCCAGCTTCTGCCCCTTCTCGAACAGGCCGCGCAGGAAGGGCGCATGCCCGAGATGGCTTTTGAGCTGGTTCCAGCCCAGTCCATCAACCATGATCAGGGCTACACGCTTGGTCGGGGCGAAGCCCAGGGCATTCTGATAGCCGCCAACCCCCAGTGCCGCTGCCGCCGACGGAAGAATCTCCGACAGCGTAGCTTGGCCGTACTTGGGTGCTTCCGGGATTTTCTGCGCCGGGACAGGCAGGCTGCTGAGCTCTTGTTCCTCGATCATGCTCAGGCGATCGTGGCCAGGCGCAGGCGCACAGCGAACTCGCGGGCCTTGTTCACGGCCTGCTGGCCATCGGCTTCGGCGCTGACACGGATGACCAAGTCCTCAGGCTGCGAGGTGCCATTCAACCCGTGGTCGGCATCGCACTGCGGATCCCCGCAGGACGCAGGGGCCAGATCAATCCGCTTGGTACCGTCCCAGGACAGCCCGAAGGTCAGTTCCTTGACTGGGTCAGCGGACGAGTAATGCTGCGGCTGGTGGTAGACATAGCTCGTGGCAACCGAAGCGATGCGCGCCAGCGAAATCATTTCGACCGATACCTGCGCCATGACATCCTTGCCATGGTCATCAAGCTGCTGGTCATCTACATGCAAGATGAAAAGCACCTTTTCGCTCATAACCATGACGGTGATGTGGCGGTGGACTTCGGTATGGTCGAAGTGAGTTTCCAGATGCACATAGTGGTCAAGCACCGGCTGGCCCATCATGGCTTCAGCCAGCACATCCTGGACCATTTGCGGATAAAAACCCGCACGGACCAAGTCATGCTGAAGCTCAGCGCCAGGCGTGGTCGAATACGTTGGAGAACTCATGCCCCAATTCTACTCAGTCGCCTCCGGCAATTCACGTTTCCGCGTTTGCACTCAGCTGCGCAGGGCACGGCGGACGCTATCCGTGCGCTGCTCTGCGTTGCTGATCTGGATGCTCACCGCCAGCACGCTCAGCGAATCGGTGGCCACGGTGATCGGAGCGAATTTGGCAACTGTCACTTCAGGATGATTGTCTTTGAAGAGCGAGACACGGGTGATGAAATCCTTCAAAGCCTCCAGATCCACGGCTGGCAGTCCCTGGTAGCCGAAAAGGCGCACGCTGCTGCGCGGACGGCGGATGAGCTGTTCCAGATCATGGGTGGAGAACGGCGCCACGCCGTGGGCCCAGTCATCGAGCAGGTTGACCGGATCGCCGCTGAGCCCGAAGGAAATGACCGGCCCCAGCAACGGGTCCTCCATGGCCTTGAGAACGCAAGCCTGCCCGGCTGGCGCCATGCTCTGCACATCCAGGGAGTCCACGCCGTATGCGGCCATCAGCGACTTCATGTGCGCGAAGTTCGCCTCCAGGCTCTGCTTGTCCGGGATGCTCAAGCGCACGCCGCCCAGGTCCAGGCGTTGCCGCAGATCGGGGTCGTTGGCTTTCAAGGCGACCGGCCAGCCGAGCTGCTCGGCCGCCGCGACGGCTTCTTCGGCTGTGTGCACCACCCGGTGGGAAAGGAACTTGATGCCGTAGAAGTCCAGAAGCTTCCGCACCTGCTCGTCGTTCAATTCCAGCAAGTTGGTCCCTGAAATGGTCTTCACCAACTCATCTAAGTACTCTGCCGCGCCTTCGACATCGATGCCATCCGGGTCGCTCATCGGCTCGTAGGGAACGTCCACCCACTGCTGGTAGCCATAGGCCTTGGCCAGGGCACCGATCACCGTGGTGGGAGATGTATACACCGGAATTCCTTGCTTCAGGCCTCCGGTAATCTTCGTATCCGCCAGCCCCGGAACCAGGGCCACCACCGGTTTCGGCTGCCCGATGAACTCCTTGGCTACCTTGAGGACCGCTCGGGTATCCAGCTCCGAGTAGGGCAGGTGCGCCAACATGATGGCGTGGACTTGCGGGTCATCCACCAGTTCCTGGATCCGGGCGCGCAGCACCGGAATGGCCTTGGACTGGCCGATACTGTAATCCAGCTCGTCGCCCCGCACAGTGATGTTCAGGTTCCGGTCTTCAGCGACATCGCACACCACCTCGGCGATGGTCAAGGAATTGGACAGGATCGCGACGTTCGGGCCCTTGGGTGGCGGGAAGACTGAAAGCAGGGAGGTGACATCCAGGAGCTCTTCGGCGGAGCGCACGCGGATCACGCCGGACTGGCGAAGAATTGCGTTCATTGCCCCCGGCGCTGCCTGCCCTACGCGCACCGAATGGCCCGGTGGAAGGCGACGGCCCATCACATCGGACTTGGCCACGATTACCGGTTTGCTGCGGGCCAGGCGCCGCGCAATGCGTGCGAATTTGCGCGGGTTGCCGAAGGATTCCAGGTACAGCGCGACGACATGGGTCCTGGGGTCGTCTTCGAAGAACTGCATTGCGTCGTTGCCGGAAACATCGGCCCGCAGGCCGGCCGAAATGGCACTGCTTGGGCCTACACCCTGCTGCAGGGCGACGCCCTGGATGATCGTGCCCATGGCTGCCGATTGGGTGAAGAATCCTACGTTTCCTGCGGCCGGGATATGCTGGCTCCCGGTGGCGTACAGCTTCACCTGCGGGTCGGTGTTCATCAGGCCGGCCGATCCCGGACCGACCACGCGCATTCCGTTGGCACGAGCCAGCGCCACAAGTTCGCGCTGTGCGCCCAGCCCTTCGAGGGTTTCGTATCCGGTGGTCATGATGACCAGGGACTTCACCCCGTGGGCGGCGCAATCGGCAATGGCGTCCTTGACCCCCTCACGCGGAATGCACAGGATGGCGACATCAACCGGTCCTGGAATTTCGGTGACCTTTCCGTAGGCCACCATGCCACCGACTTCCAAGGCCGCATCGTTTACCGCATAGACCGCACCGGTGTACCCGGATTCGATAATTTGCTCCAGCACGTCGTGCCCGAGCTTGCCCCAGGTGCGGCTGGCACCGATCACGGCCACCGACTTGGGCGCCAGCAGCGCAGCCACGCTGCTCGCTTCGGCGCGGTGCTCTCTCGCCTCTGTCACTTCGCGGGACTTCTCAGTGGGGCTGATGGAAAATTCCAGCATGACCACGCCATCCTCGAAGTGGCGGGCGACGGCGTAGCCGGCATCGGAGAAGACGGTGAGCATCTTGCGGTTCTCCGGAAGCACCTCGGCGGAGAACTTCTCAATGTCGTTTTCACGGGCCGCCGCGGCCAGGTGCTCCAAGAGGATCGAGCCGATGCCGGTTCCCTGGTACTCGTCCGAGACGTTGAAGGCTACTTCGGCTTCCCGCGGATCATCCAAGCGGTCGTAGCGGCCGACGCCGATGATCCTCGCGCCCCGAACCACGGTGAAGGCGACGCGATTCACATGGTCCACATTGGTGAATCGTTCCAGCTCTTTGGGGGTCAGCGACGACTTGTACGTAAAATAGCGTAGGTAGACTGACGTCTCGGACTGCTGCTTGTGCATGTCCTGGAGCGCTTGGGAATCCTGCGGGGTGATTGGCCGCAGGTGCGCTGTTGTCCCATCGCGAAGCACAACATCTGCTTCCCAATGCGCCGGATATGCCGCCGAAAGTTTACGATCCACCATAGGCTTAGGATAGTCGGCAGTTCGGCGTTGCGCCCAGATGCAACACGAAGATTCGGCAGTTCCGGCCCTAAGACAGTAGATGAAGGACGAACAGAGTAATGGCTCGTAAGAAGTCTGAAGAGATTCCAGCGGATTTCGTTGAAAATATCGTCGATATAGACGTCACCAATGAAATGGAATCATCCTTCTTGGAGTACGCCTACTCTGTCATCTACTCCCGTGCGCTTCCCGATGCCCGCGATGGATTGAAGCCGGTTCAGCGACGCATCCTGTTCCAGATGGCCCAGATGGGCTTGCGCCCCGAGAAGGGCCACGTCAAGTCGGCCCGCGTGGTCGGCGAGGTCATGGGCAAGCTGCACCCGCATGGCGACACCGCGATCTATGACGCCATGGTCCGTTTGGCCCAGGATTTCTCGCTGCGCCTTCCGCTGATCGACGGACACGGCAACTTCGGTTCGCTCGATGATGGACCGGCGGCTCCGCGCTACACGGAAGCGCGCCTGGCAGCTTCTGCCGTTGCCATGACCGCGAATCTGGATGAAGACGTCGTGAACTTCGTCCCGAACTACGACAACCAGTTCATGCAGCCAGAAGTGCTGCCCTCTGCGTTCCCGAACCTGCTGGTCAATGGCACCACCGGCATTGCCGTGGGCATGGCCACCAATATGGCTCCGCACAATTTAGGTGAAGTTGTCGCCGCCGCGCAGCACCTGCTCAAGGAACCCGACGCGACCGTTGATGAGCTCATGAAGTTCATTCCGGGCCCGGATTTGCCTTCGGGCGGCAGCATTATCGGATTGGACGGCATCAAGGATGCCTACCGCACCGGCCGCGGCCTGTTCCGCACCCGGGCTACGGTGATCATGGAGAAGATTTCGGCGCGCAAGTCGGGCCTCGTGGTCACCGAGCTTCCCTACGGCGTGGGTCCTGAAAAGGTCATCGAGAAAATCAAGGATGGCGTCAACAGCAAGAAGATCTCCGGCATTTCAGATGTCGTGGACCTGACCGACCGGCATCACGGCCTGAAGCTGGTTATCGAGCTGAAGAACGGTTTCAACCCGAACGCCGTGCTTGCCAGCCTGTACAAGTACACCCCGATGGAAGACTCCTTCGGCATGAACAACGTTGCCCTGGTCGACGGCCAGCCGCGGACCATGGGGCTGCGTGAGCTGCTGACCGTGTATGTGGACCATCGGATGGATGTTGTTCGCCGCCGCACCGTGCACCGTCTGGCCAAGCGCGAGGACCGCCTGCACCTGGTTGAGGGCCTGCTCATTGCCATCGTTGATATTGACGATGTCATTGCCATTATCCGTTCCTCCGAGCAGACCGCTGAAGCTCGCGAACGGCTGATGACGGTCTTCGACCTGAGCGAACCGCAGGCCAGCCACATCCTGGAACTGCGGCTGCGCCAGCTGACCAAGTACTCCAAGCTGGAGCTTGAAACCGAGGCCGAGCAGCTGCGCAAGGAAATCGAAGAACTGCGCGCCATCTTGGAATCCGATGAGCTGCTGCGCACCGTGGTTTCCGATGAACTCGGTGAAATGGCCGAGACCTTCGGCACCCCGCGCCGGACCAAGCTGCTGAAGTCTGCCCAGCTGGCTCCGCTGAAGGGCACCTCGCTGCCCGAAGAAGTCGGGACCGGCAAGAAGACCAAGCTGGCGATGGAAGTATCCGATACCCCGTGCTGGGTTCTGCTCTCTGCCACCGGGCAGATCGCCCGGACCCCCGATCGGCAGGCCGTGGATTACGCCGCGGCGCGCATCAAGCATGATGTGCTCACCTCGCAGGTCGCCTCCAGCGCCCGCGGAGAAATCGGCGCCCTGACATCTGCCGGCCGCATTATCCGCATCTCGCTGATCGATGTTCCGGTGCTCCCCGAGTCCCACGGCTTCCCGCAGCTGGCCCATGGCGTGCCGATCTCCGAATTCCTCAAGCTGGGCAAGGGCGAAAGCGCGGTGGCGCTGGTTCCGCTGAACCGGGTCCTTGCCATTGGCACGCAGAACGGCGTGGTCAAGCGCGTGAGCCCTGACTACCCGCTGAACCGTGACGAGTTCGAGGCGATTACGCTCAAGGACAAGGACGTGGTGATTGCCGCGGCACCGGCCGAAGACGCCGACGAGCTGGTGTTCATGACTAAGAACGCGCAGTTGCTGCGTTTCAGCGCTTCGGCCGTGCGCGCCCAGGGCCGCACCGGCCAAGGCATGGCGGGCATCAAGCTCGCTACCGACGACCAGGTGATCTTCTTCGGAGTGGTCCCTGCCGGTGCCAGCGACGCCGTGGTAGCCACCATCGCTGCCGGTTCGCAAACCCTTCCTGGGACGTCGGGCCAGTCGGTGAAGCTCACCGAGTTCTCCGAGTTCCCGGCCAAGGGCCGCGCCACCGCGGGCGTGCGGGCGCACCGTTTCGTCAAGGGCGAGGATCACCTGCAGCTGGCTTATGCCGGCCAGGGCCCGGCACGCGCCAGTTCCACGGCGGGTGTGGTGCGTGCATTGCCTACCGAATACGGCAAACGCGATGGTTCGGGAGCCCCGTTGGCCCAATCAGTGAACATCATTGGCGGAGCCATCAGCGGAGGAGACGAAGCTCCGGCGGCACCCGCTGCCCAGGAACCCATCCCAGCCGCAGCACAGGAAGCGTTGATTCCCGAACCGGCCAAGGCCAAGCCAGCTCCCGCCATCACGCCGGGAGAAGATGCGCTGCCTTTCGATGACGGCGGCGTAATCCTCTGAACTGAAATGCGCTGAGCCGTCAGCGCCAGGATTGAACGCGGCGCCGTGTCCACCTTGCATGCCAAGATAGAAACGGCGCCGCCGGTCTATGCGTAGACGGGGGGCTTCTGGCTGCCCAGTTCAATGCGGTGGGTGCACTGCGCAGCGAGCTGCTGGTCATGGGTGATCATGACGACGGTTCGCCCGGCAAGAGCCTGATGCAAGGTCGAGAGCAGCTCTCGGGCCTCATCGACGCCGAGGTGTGCTGTCGGCTCATCGAGCAGGATGACCTGGTGGCCGCCTGCCAAGGCGCGCGCTACGGCGAGCTTGCAGCGTTGCCCGCCGGACAGCTGGTGCCCGCCGGAACCAATGCGCGATTCGAGGCCTTCGGGCTGTGTTGCCAGCCAGTCCGCAAGCCCGACCTGCGCCAAAACCGCTTCCAGCTGGGCATCGCTGCGCTGCTGGTCGTCATCGACTCCCAGCATCAGGTTCCGGCGAATCGACGAGTCGAAAAGGTGCGCTTCTTGCGGGCACCACGCCACCGACGACAGGTTTGCCTGCTGCAGATCCAGCAGGTTGCCGTGGGCATCGATTCCCTTCAGCGCTCCCGAGCGTGCAGGCAACGCGCCGAGCAAGGCGGTGAGCAATGTGGATTTCCCTGAGCCCGAAGGCCCGGTAATGGCCGTCCACTGTCCCGCGGGAATGCGCACGCTCAGATTCTCCACGACCGATGGACCATCGTCGTATCCGAGGCTGAGATCTTGCGCTTCGTAGCCGGCGATCTTTCGCGGCATGGCTGGAGCATTGCCTTGCGCCGCTGGTGCCGGGCTGCTGCGCATGCCGCGTTCGGCCAGCTTCGATGACAGTTCCTTCAGCGCACGTCCCTGCTGCACCGCGAGCAAGGCATTTCCAGCGCTCTCCCCCAGCGCGAGGCTCAAGAGCACGGCGAGCGCTGTATGGGATGCGCTGCTGTGCGATAGCGCGGTGATGGCGATGGCAAGCAGCACGCTGGCCAACGTGGCCAGGGCGGTGGCGCTGCCTTGGCCTAGTGCGTGCCGGCGAGCGCGTTGCGTATTGCGGGTTTCTGCTTCCTGGAAGCGGCCTAGGATGCGTTCCAGTACCTGGTTGCTGCGCAGCGCGGACTTGTGCCGCAAGATGCCCAGCACGCTCTGGTTCATCTGCATCCGGTGGCGCAGCTGGAGCACGAAGTGCTCGCCTTCAATGCGCTGGACAAGCCAACGAACCGGGAAGACCAGCACCCCGAACGCGCCAAGGGCAAGATAACCGAACTCCGGCTGGATGATGTACAAGGCCGCAGCAGCGGCCACCCACAGTGCGATTGCCTGCAGCGGCGGGAACAGCACGCGGGCCAAGAGGTCGCGCAGTTCATCCACCTCGGCCAGCAAGAATCGCAGGATGACCGAGGAACGGCTGAGCAGGCCCCATCGTGCCGGGTTGGCCACCATGGCGTTCCACATCTTCTCGCGCAGATCAGCAGCGTAGGCCAGGACCGCGTCGTGGATTGCCAGTTGTTCCAGGTAGCGGAAGACTGCTCGCCCGATGCCGAGGGTGCGGACCATGACGAAAGCTACGGTCAGGTGGAGAATGGCCGGCTGGTAGCTGGATTCAACGATCAGCCATCCGCTCAGCGCCGCGAGCGCCACGGCGCACAGCACGCTCGCGGTCCCCCAGAGCACCGCTTTCGGGGCAGCCTTGTAGCCCATAAGCAAATCGCGCATCGGATTGAAGCGGGTGTTCCCAGGCGCTTGGGCTGTTGCCCCCGGCTGGGTCTGCGAGGCATCCGGCTGCTGGTGGCACATGGCTTGCCCATACGCCACGGCTTCAGCAGCCTCAACGGCACGTCCCGGATTCTGGCTCTGGCCAAAGGCTGGGTCATGGCTGGCGAGCAGGATGGCGCAGCGGGCAGGCAATTCCCCAAGCAGTTCGCGCACTGCCCGGGCGTTGGCCTCATCAAGGTGCGCGGTTGGCTCGTCGGCCAGCAGCACCGTGCACTGATCGTCGCTGTGGACCCGCAGCAGGGCTCGCAGCACTTCCAGGCGGCGCAGCTCGCCGGGCGAGTATTCTCCGATTGGACGGTCGAGCATGGAGCGCAGCGACAGCCGGGTGCTGAGCTCCTCGCGCAATTCGGCAGGTGCCGCCGGGGCATCCTGGTCAAGTTGTTCGCTGCCGGTCATTGCGTTGAACTGCGGATGCTGGCTGATCATGGCCAACTGGCCGGCAATGAAGATCCGCCCGCTAGCCAAGGCCGGGTCGAAGGTGTTGTCGCTGCTGTGTGCCTCGGCGATCAGCTTGAGCAGCGTGCTCTTGCCCGTGCCGCTGGCCGTGGACAGCACGAGCCGTTCGCCGGCGCGCAACTGGATATCGACGGCGCGGTGGATTGGATGCTCGCCATCATAGCTGATCTGCAGATCCGAGACTTCCAGGACGTTCTGCGGATTCGCTGCGGTGCCAGCCCGCAGCTGACGGGCCGGGGTGGGTGCGGTGAGGGCCGTGTACTTCTGGTAGGCGGCCAGCCCGTCATCGGCCGCATGGTAGGCGGAGCCCACTTCGCGCAGTGCGGAGAACAGCTCTGGTGCCAGGATCAGGATGATCAGCCCGGAGGCGAGATCCATATTTCCGCCGACCAGCCTCACGCCGATCATTACCGCGAGGACCGCCACCGAGAGGGTCGAGATCAGTTCCAGCCAGAAGCTGGACATGAAGACGGTCTTCAGGTTGGCCATGGTGGCCGCCCGGTACTTGTTGCTCACTGCCGCGATGGCGTTGCCATGGGCGCGAGCCCGGCCAAGTCCCAGCAGCGCCGGCAGGCCCTGGGCCAGTTCGTAGAGCTGATGGGCAAGCCGGTCGAGGGTGGCTTGGGATTCATTGAGGGTGTCCTGGGTGTGCAGGCCGATCAGCGCCATGAACACCGGGACCAGCGGGATGGTCAGGACCAGCACCACCGCGCTGATCCAGTCCAGCTGGAGGATGAAGATGCCAAGCAGCAGCGGTACGGCCACAGCGCCAATGAACGCAGGGATGAATTTGGTGAAATAGTCATCGAGCTTCTCAAGGCCATGGCTGGCCAGGGTGGCGGTGACCGGTATGGACTGCTGTTCCGCTGCGGGGGCGATAGCCGGCTGCGCCGCTTGCCTGCGGACCAGGTTCAACCGCAAGCGTTCCTTTGCGCCTAGGCCCATGCGCCGGGCTCCTGCATTCAAGCCCCACGCGCTGAGTGCTCGAAGCGCGGCCCCGGCTAATGCCAGGACCAGCAACTGCGGTTCATTGGCGCCCCCCGCGGCCATGGTGGCGATCCATTGGCCCAGGGCGTAGGCGACGAGGACCAGCCCCGCGACCTTGAGCGCTGAGAACAGTGCCAAGACCAGGAATTGTCGTGGCGTGATCAGTTCACGCGGCAGGAATCGCGGGGTTGGCATTGCTACTCTTTCCGTCGAAAACGCAGTTACTTGATGATCGAGACGACACGATGGGTGTCGGGAATATGCTCTTCGCGCAAGCGCTTGCGGAATACCCAGTAGCTCCACGCCTGGTAGGCCAGGACCATCGGCACGCCAAAGGCAGCGACGATGCTCATGAGCTTCAAGGTGTAGGCCGTGCTTGACGCGTTGGCCACGGTGAGATCGAAGGCCGAGTCAATGGTCGACGGCAGCACCACCGGGTAAGCGGCGGTGAAGATCGCGGCGACTCCGGCCAACAGGGTTACTCCCAGTGCGATGAAGGAAACTCCTTCGCGTCCAGCGCGTCCGCTGATCATCGATGCAGCCAGGGCGATGACCGCCAGGCCCATCACTGCCCATGCGATGCCGGAGTCGTTATCCAGCAGCACCAGCAGTGCCCACGCGACCAGGGGCAGGATTGCTACCGGCAGCCAGCGGCCTACGAGCTTGCCTGCTTCGTGGCGGACCGCACCGTCGGTTTTCAACCGCAGGAAAGCCAATGCATGGATCCAGCAGAACGCCACCACTGCTACGCCACCGAGAATGGCATGCCAATTCAGCCAGGCGAAGGCTCCGCCGATCCGGTCCCCGTTCTCATTCAAGGGCAACCCCAAGGTGGTCAACGCCAGCATGGCTCCGACGCCGAAGGCAGCGACCAACGATCCGAGGCCCAGGGCCAGATCCCATGCTTTCCGGGTTGCGACGGTGATCGCCTTGCCCCGGTATTCGATGGCCACAGCACGCAAGATCAATGCCACCAGGACAATGGTCAACGGAATGTAGAGTGCCGAGAACAGCGAAGCGTACCAGTGCGGGAAGGCGGCGAAGGTCGCGCCACCGGCGGTCAGCAGCCACACTTCGTTGCCGTCCCAGACCGGGCCAATGGTATTCAGCAAGAGGCGCTTGCGTTTCTCAGTGGAACGTCCAAGCCCGATGAGCATGCCGACCCCGAGGTCGAAGCCTTCAAGGAAGAGATAGCCGCACCAGAGCAGCGCTATCACAACGAACCAAAGTGTTGGAAGCCAATCCATTGAAATTCTCCTTCGTCCGTTCCGCTAGTAGGCGAATGCCAGTACGTCGTCATCATCGTTGTCAGGCCCCTTAGGGCCCCCGGATGACGAATGATCTGCCGCTTCGAGCTCCGGCATTGCCGATGCCACGCCGCCTCGGATGTAGCGGGTGAGCAGGACCAGTTCCACAACCAGCAGCACGCCATAGATTGCAGTGAGCGAGATCAGCGAGAACAGCATTTCTCCTGCACTGACGGTAGGAGAGACCGAGGCCGCGGTATACATGAACACCTGGTCCACCCCGCCCATCTGCGGGTTAGGCGCAACGGTGAACGGCTGCCTGCCCATTTCGGTGAAAATCCAGCCGGTGGCGTTGGCGCCGAAGGGTGCGGCGATGCCCAATACCGCCAGTCTCGAAAGCCATTTGCTTTCCGGGACGGTGCCCTTGCGGGTGATCCACAGCGCGACGCCGGCTGCCAGTGCCGAGAGTCCGCCCAGAGTGATCATCAAGCGGAAGCCCCAGTAAGTCACTTCCATCACGGGCAGGTAGTTGATTTCCTGGCCCGCGTACTGGCCGAAGGACTCATCGCTTGGATAGTACTTGCCGTATTTTTCCTGGTATTCCGGAATCAGGGTATTCACGCCCTTGATTTCGGTGGTGAAATCTCCGTTGGCCAGGTACGAGAGAATGCCCGGAATTTCGAAGACAGCTACGACGTTGTCGCAGTTGGTTGCGCCTTGGGCGGTGATATCGCCCAACGACAGCACGGAGAAGCCGGTACCATCATGGCAAGCTGCCTCTGCCGCTGCCATTTTCATCGGCTGCTGTTCGAACATCAGCTTTGCTTGCTCGTGCCCGCTCAGAGCAACACCGAGAAAGGCGACCATGGCTACCGAAGCACCAATGCGCAGTGACTTAATCCAGACCTGGTAGTCGGTCTTGTCGCGGTTCTTGCCGCGGTTTGGGTCTTCACCCACGACTACATATCCGTTGGCATCCACGGTGTCGATGCCTTCCTTGCGGCGGCGGTAGAGGTGGAACCAGGAGATGCCCAGCAGGAAGCCGCCGGCAACGGCGAAGGCGCCGAAGATGGTGTGCGGGAAGGTCACGAGCGCAGTGTTGTTGGTGAACACCGCCCATGCGTCGGTCATCACGGCACGGCCGTCAACTAATTTCGTTCCGACGGGGTGCTGCATCCACGAGTTCGCAACGAGGATGAAGTAGGCCGAAAGGATCGTCGCCAAGGAAGCGCACCAGATCGTTGCCAGGTGGACACGCTTGGGTAGCTTCTTCCAGCCGAAGATCCAGAGCCCCAGGAAGGTGGATTCCACGAAGAAAGCCAGCAGGGCTTCCATGGCCAACGGCGCACCGAAAACGTCGCCAACATAGCGGCTGTATTCGCTCCAGGCCATGCCGAATTGGAACTCTTGGACGATGCCCGTGGCAACGCCCATGATGAAGTTGATGAGGAAAAGCTTTCCCCAGAATTTTGTCATTCGCAGCCAGTGTTCGTTGCCGGTGCGATGCCACATGGTTTGCAATGTGGCCACGGTCAAGCCCAGTCCAATGGTCAGGGGCACCATCAAGAAGTGGTAGACCGTCGTAATGCCGAATTGCCAGCGGGCAATCTCTAGAGCATCCATGGATTCCTCAACTATCGTGGGATGGAATATAAACCGCTTTTCTACGTTTCGTAGAAAAGACCTCCAAGGCCAGAATAGACGATTTCGACAGCTTGTAGAAATCGACGGGATTAGCAGGTTTTGCCGGCTGCAAATTTCAACACCGCGGGCGCGAGCGCAAATAGTAAGCCTATTGACAGGGTTGTGTCTACGGATCTTAAAAAACCCAAGTCAACAAGTTTCACCCGGGACATTCCCATAACGCGCAGCGAAACTGCTAAAGCCTGTACTCACCCATCTCTTTTACGCTCCGTAGAAATATTGTGGAAAGATGGCTACAATTAAGAGCCCAAGCAGTCTGCATGCTCTCGCTGAGTGCAAGCAACCGCGTTAGAACTAATGCAAGTGAGGTACGACCTAGTGGCCAGCCTTGGCGATCTGGAACGCTCCGTCATGGATCTTCTGTGGGATTCCGCAGAACCACTCACCGCGAATGACCTTCGTGATGATTTGGCGGTGCTTGGCACCGACGCGAAAGAACTCGCAGTAACGACGGTGCTGACCGTACTAGCACGTCTCGAGAAGAAGGGTCTGGTGGAGCGCGAGCGCACTACCCGCCCTCACCGATACGCAGCTTCATCCTCCCGTGAGGATCACACCGTTGGACTGCTCAACGACGCACTGGGCACCGCTCAGGACCGTGAAGCAGTTTTGGCACGATTCATTGGAGGCATCTCCCCCGACGAAGCAGCTTCCCTGCGTGCTATCTTGGACTCAGTAAAGTCCGCATAATTTAGATGAACTTCGGGGACTGAGTGCTTCTCACCTCATATTTCCTAGCGGCGTTGGCTATCGCATTGGCGTGGCCGACGCCGTTGGCTTTATCCAAGGCGAATTGGACCGCGCGCTCACCAGTGCAAGCGGTACTCCTGTGGCAAGCCATTGCTTTAGGCGGTGGCCTTTCCATGATCGGCTCAATGCTTGTCTGGGGCTTGGACCCACTGGGCGATGATCTGATCTCCGCGCTGCATGGTGGATGGCTCCTACTGACAGGAGACACGAGTGTGCCCTACCCCGGCATCGTGCACCTCTTCGCCTTGAGCACAGCTCTGCTCTTCGGTTTCCACCTGGTATTGACCCTCATGCGCGCTGCTTGGCGCACCTCCCGCCAACGAGCCAAGCACCGGCAGCTACTTCGCCTGTTGAGCAACCCCTCGCAGACGCGCGCGAACACCTTGGTGATCGATCATGATATGCCCGTGGCATACTGCGTGCCCGGCATCTCGCAGTCGGTGACCGTGCTGTCACGGGGATTGCTCACCCAGCTTTCGGCTCAAGAGCAGCAGGCGGTCATCGCCCATGAACGCTCCCATTTGGATCAACGCCATGATTTGCTAATCCTGGCCTTCACTGCCTGGCACGAAGCGTTGCCCTGGTTGCCGACCTCACGGCTTGGACTCGATGCAGTGCGCCAACTGATCGAAATGCTGGCCGACGACAAAGCGCTGGAAAAGGCCAATCGGCAGACGCTGCTCAAAGCCATCGTCACTGTGGCCACCGCAGCGACCATGGATGACCGCTCGTCAACGCCTCATGCCTCTAGCGCCGGTCTGGTTGGCATGCCCGATGGCGAAGTATCATCCCGCAGGCTCAAGCGCTTGCTCTCCCCGCAAGATCCGCTGAGCCGCCCGCAACGGGCACTGGTGCTGCTGAGCACCATCATGCTGATGGTCTGCCCGACAGTTCTGCTCATAGCGCCACGGCTGCTGGACTGGTAGCACCCGCTCGATCCCATGCAACGACGTCCTTGAACCCCAGTGGAGCTCAAGGACGTCGTTGCATCTGCGGTTCTAAACGTCGATGCGTTCCCGTTCAAGATCGTCGGCGCCGTCGATGATGAACTTCTTGCGCGGTGCCACATCCGAGCCCATCAGCAGGTCGAAGACTTCTTCGGCTGCCTGCGCATGCTCGATGCCAACACGGCGCAGCATGCGATGGCGTGGATCCATGGTGGTTTCAGCCAGCTGGTCTGCATCCATCTCACCCAGGCCCTTATAGCGCTGGATCGGCTCCTTGTAGCGTCGGCCTTCCTTCTCCAAGCTGGCCAGCAGCTTGGTCATTTCCGTCTCTGAGTAGGTGTAGATGACTTCGTTCTGCTTGGCGCCCGGATTAATTACCTCGATGCGGTGCAACGGCGGGACCGCCGCATAGACGCGACCGTGCTCAATCATCGGACGCATATAGCGATAGAACAGCGTCAGCAGCAGGGTGCGAATGTGCGCACCGTCAACGTCAGCATCGGTCATCAGGATAATCTTGCCGTATCGCGCTTGCTCGATGTCGAAGCTGCGGCCCGAACCAGCACCTATCACCTGGATCATCGCTGCGCACTCAGCATTGGAGAGCATGTCCGAGATCGACGCCTTTTGCACATTCAGGATCTTGCCACGAATCGGCAACAACGCCTGGTACTCGCTGGAGCGTGCAAGTCGGGCGGTGCCCAATGCGCTGTCGCCCTCGACGATGAACAGTTCGGATTTGCCGACTTCCTTGCTCCGGCAATCAAGCAGTTTGGTTGGCAGCGACGAGGATTCCAAAGCCGTCTTGCGACGCTGGGTTTCCTTATGCATGCGTGCCGACACACGAGACTTCATCTCGTTGACGACCTTCTCCATCAGCGTGGAGGCTTCAGCCTTTTCGTTGCGCTTGCTGGAGCCCAGACGATCATTGAGCGCCTTTTCCAGCACCTTGGAAACAATCTGGCGCACTTGTGGGGTGCCCAAAATTTCCTTGGTCTGGCCCTCGAACTGGGGCTCGGCCAATCGGACGGTCAGCACGGCAGTCAGGCCGGCCAGAACGTCGTCCTTTTCCAGCTTGTCCTTCTGGCCGAACTTGAGCTTGCGCGCGTTGGCCTCGATATTCTTGCGGAAGGACTTGAGCAGGGCCTGCTCGAAGCCTGCGGTATGCGTACCGCCCTTGGGTGTCGCAATAATATTGACGAAGCTGCGCAGGGTGGTTTCGTAGCCGATCCCCCAGCGGACCGCCACGTCCACTTCGCAGACACGCTGCACATCTTCAATATGGCTGCGGCCGTTGCTGTCGATGACCGGAACCTTTTCATGGAAGGAACCGCTGCCGTGGAAGCGCCAGATGTCGGTAACCGGTGAATCGCTGCTCAGGTAGTCGACGAATTCGCTAATGCCGCCGTCGTGCTGGAACACTTCCTCATGAGGTCCGTCTGCGCCCGGAGTGTCCGGCAGTCCGCGTTCATCACGCAGGGTGATGCGCAGCCCCGGGACCAGGAAGGAGGTTTGGCGGGCGCGATCCTGCAATTCCTTATAGGAGAATTTCGCATCCGGGGTGAAGATATGGCTGTCGGCCCAGTAGCGAATGCGCGTTCCGGTTACGCCGCGTTTGGCTTTGCCGATAATTCCCGGAGGCGTTGCGGTCTCATGGGCCTTGAACGCCGCATCGGCTTTCTTGCGCCCCTTATCGGTAAATTTTCCTGGTTCGCCGCGACGGAACTGCAAGCCGTAGGTTTTGCCGCCGCGGTCAACTTCCACGTCCAAGCGGGCCGACAGAGCATTTACTACTGAGGCGCCCACGCCGTGCAGGCCGCCGGATGCGCTGTAGGAGCCACCGCCGAACTTGCCACCGGCGTGCAATTTGGTGAAGACGACTTCCAAACCGCTCAGCCCAGTCTTGGGTTCAACATCCACGGGGATGCCACGGCCATCGTCTTGGACTTCGACCGAGCCGTCAGAGTGCAAGATAACATCAATGGCCTGCCCAAACCCGCCTAACGCCTCGTCAACAGAGTTATCGATGATCTCCCAGAGGCAATGCATCAAGCCACGGGAGTCGGTGGAGCCAATGTACATGCCTGGTCGCTTACGAACTGCTTCCAGGCCTTCCAATACGGAAAGGTGCCGGGCACTGTAATTGTCGGATGAAGCCACTGAGCTGATGTCTCCTACTTGCATGAGAAAGTACGTCTTGGTTCATATTCTAATCGTTAATGTGTTCGAATACCCGCTATTTTCCGGTGCTGGCGAGCACGCCGGGCAGGTATGAGCTTATCCACATGCGCTACGCGGTGAGCGAAAGAACAGCCAATTCGGGATAAAGTCGGGATCCAAGCTGGTTGTATAGAGTAACCATCAACTTTAGGAGGCTGGCAATGACTACTACGACCGCTAGTCGTGAACTTAACGCCCTCGACCGGTGCGACCGTTGCGGTGCACAGGCCTACGTGCGAGCCGTGCTGGCTTCGACCGGCGGTGAGCTGCTTTTCTGCGCTCACCATAGCCGCGATGTAGAGCAAAAACTGCGTCCGCAGACTTCCCTATGGCAGGATGAGTCCTCGCGGCTCTACGAAAAGCCCAAGGTAGACGCCAACGACTAATCTCGTGGCCAACTGCTGATCAAAGAAGGCGACCCACTTTGGGTCGCCTTCTTCTTGCATTAATGGCAATAAAGAATGTGGCCAGCAGTTCATTGCATGAACTGCTGGCCACATCCTCAGTTTCTTAGTCCAGGTAGTCGCGCAGCACCTGGGAACGCGATGGGTGGCGCAGCTTCGACATCGTCTTGGATTCGATCTGGCGAATGCGCTCGCGGGTCACCCCGTAGACCTTGCCGATTTCGTCCAGCGTCTTAGGCTGGCCATCGGTCAGGCCGAAACGCATTGCCACGACGCCTGCTTCGCGCTCCGAAAGCGTGTCGAGCACCGAATGCAGCTGTTCCTGCAACAGGGTGAAGGACACTGCATCGGCTGGCACAACAGCTTCCGAGTCTTCGATCAGGTCACCGAATTCGGAGTCGCCGTCTTCGCCCAGTGGGGTATGCAGGGAAATCGGCTCACGACCGTATTTCTGGACCTCGACGACCTTCTCAGGAGTCATGTCCAATTCCTTGGCCAACTCTTCTGGGGTCGGTTCGCGACCGAGATCCTGAAGCATCTGGCGCTGGACACGCGCCAGCTTGTTGATGACTTCAACCATGTGCACAGGAATACGAATGGTACGCGCCTGGTCCGCCATGGCACGGGTGATTGCCTGGCGAATCCACCAAGTGGCATAGGTCGAGAACTTGAAACCCTTGGTGTAGTCGAACTTCTCCACCGCACGGATCAGGCCCAAGTTGCCTTCCTGGATCAGGTCCAGGAAGAGCATGCCGCGGCCGGTGTAGCGCTTGGCCAGGGAAACTACCAGGCGAAGGTTTGCTTCCAGCAGGTGGTTCTTGGCAATCTTGCCATCGTGGATGATCTGCTCGTAGTCCCAGCGCAGACGCTGATCCATGGAGCCATCGTCCTTCTCCAGCTTGTCAGCTGCGAACAGGCCAGCTTCAATGCGCAGGGCCAAGTCGACTTCTTGCTCGGCGTTCAGCAGGGCAACCTTGCCAATCTGCTTCAGGTAGTCCTTGACCGGGTCAGCGGTCGCGCCGGCCACCATGACCTGCTGCTGCGGAGCGTCGTCATCACCGGTTGAAAGTGTGAAGCCCTTTGAATCATCGTCGGACTTCGCATCCTTCGAATCGGTGCCTGGCTCAGCATCGTCATCGGCGTCAGCCAACGCTCCGGTTGATTCGTCTTGCGCTGCGGTTTCGGCAGCGACCTTTTTAGTCCGAGGCTTGGCCTTGGTAGCGCGCTTCTTCGCTGCAGGGGTGGCTGATTCGGCCTCAGCCGCGTCGACCTCGGCCTCAGTTGCTATGCGATTAGCGTTCGTCTCAGAAGATGACACGAATAACCTTTCTAACGATGCGTTCCGGATGCACCTGCCGGTAACACCACTATGACCCTGTCAAGTCCGATAGTGCTCAGTCGCTGACTAAACACCTAGGGCTGGCACATTGGTATCAACGCATCAAGCCCGCCTAATGTTCCCGAAATCCACAGATTTCAAGACCTAGACAATTCGAACCTAACCGGGTCTGTTGTCCCATTATCCATGAATTAGCATCAGGACACCACTTGAGACACTCCGGCCTCCGTTGCTCAGCTGAAATTGGCACGCCAAGCCCGCAATTTATCGGTCGCCCACTCGGGCATGATTCCATGGGACATCAGTTTCTGCAGCAACCGCGCCAACTCGTAGTTCGGGTTTTCTTCTACAGCCCTGCCCAGCAGGCACAAGGCCATAGTCCCCCGGCCTCGTGCCCACTCGATCCAGGCAAGAATACACAGCAGGGCCTGCCGGTTGTTGCCTTCGGCCACACCGAGCAGGTCTCTGGCTACCGACCACAGCCGGTCAATCCGCTGCCAGTCTGGCGCATGCCAACCACGGCCCAGCAAATAGTTGGTCAAGGGCGAGGCAGCGGCTTCCCGATCTCCGCGCATCACGCCAAACAGCACATCCAATGCCGCGTCCAGACCTTGGCCAGCCAAATACGGAAGCAGGTCTCGGACGATTTTCACTTCCAGGGAACCAAGCAGCAGTGCGGTGTGCTCATGCTCTTCGTGGATCCAAGTTCGGGCTTCAGTTTCGGCGAGGTCCATCGTCTGCAGCCATGCTTCAAGGCAGTTGATCACGTTGTGCTGCTGGCTGGAAACAATCTTCAGGATCTCGGCGGCCTGCGGCCACTCAGGGATTCCACTGCCGTCCCATGGAACATCCAACGGTGCTGATCCAGCAAAGACCAGCGACAGATGCGTCTCGTTGGTTTCCAGCGGGCGCACCGGGGTCGGCTCTGCGTAGTCGTCGGTCGCGTAGTTCCAGACGAATCGGCCCTGCCGGCACCAGCTGTGGCGCAACAGGACTTTTTTGCCGGCCAGCCCCTGTTCGAGCTGCGCAACCATGTGCGAGTACGGAATACGGCCCTCGGCCAGCGAATCTTCCGGCGCGTAGACCACCAGAACCACTCCTTGGATATGGGGCATGCGATCCAGGAGGCGAAGCACCTGCGCGGTCCACGACTCCCGCTCGGACGAAGTGTCCTCTTCCGGCAAATCGACACGCAGGGTCGCTTCCAGGTGGTCCTCGTCGATCAGCATGAGCACGGCAGAATTTTGCGGATAGAAGCCGAGGGCATGAGGCACATAGGCCAGGATGTCCTCGCAGCTGGACAGCGAGAGGGGATGGCGTTCTGGTGTAGTTGTCATGGCTCCACGGTGCATCGCGGCGCTTGGCACAGGATGTCAACGCGTGCGAGCTGTGGAGAACCTTCTGCTCCGGGCCTCGGGGCCGGCGGTTACTGTTCGGCGAGGAATCGGCGCGCCTTGCGGCGTTCGATGACCATGAATGCCATCCCGAGCAATGCCATCACGAATTGGAAGGACAGTGCCACCCGGAAAGCCGGCAGGTTGTAGAGTTCTCCGACCGAGCCGTTGGCCTTGTGCAGCATGTCCATGATGAAACCGATGACGTAGATGGTGACGAATGCTCCGATGAATCCGCCGGTATTCACCAGGCCGGTGGCAGTTCCCAGAACCCGCGGCGGGTTGAACGTACGTGCGAAGTCGAAACCGATCACTGAGGCCGGGCCGCCGGCGGCAATGACGACCATCAGCAGCACCAGAATCCATAGCGGCGCCTGTCCTGGCCAGAGCAGAACGGCCGCCCATAGCGCCAAGATGGAGCCCACGATGGACAACGCAATATTGGAACGCTGGCTGGCATGGCGCGCGGTCAAGGCGCCGAGGATCGGACCCAGCACGATGGCGACGACAACGAATACAGCCATCAGGCCCGAAGCTAACGCGCCGTCTATGCCTTGGCCCTCGACAAGGAATGGGTAGCCCCACGTCATCATGAAGGTGTTGATCATGAAGGCCGTAGTGAAGTGGGTCCAGAAACCCAAGCGGGTCCCTGGCTGCTTCCATGCCTGCGAGATCCGCGAGCCGGTCTCCTGCTCCCCCGCGCCATGCCCATTCCAGTTCTTCCCATTGCGCACGAAGGCGATCGTCGTGATGAAGGTGGCGAAAGCGAACCCTGACATGATCGAGAATGCCGCGGACCAGCCGACGCCAAGCAGGATCATATGGAATGGAAAGAGGCTGATCAGCTGCCCGAGCTGGCCAAAAGTACCGGTGAGCTGGGTGAGCACCGGAATGCGCGAACCGGAGAACCACAGGGGCAAGAGCTTGAGCACGGAGACGAAGACCATCGCGTCGCCCATGCCGACCATAACGCGCCCGGCCAAGCCCATGGGCACGTTGACCGAAATCGCCAGGAACGCTTGGCCGGCAGCCATCAGCAAGGCGCCGCAGGTAATCAGGATGCGGGGCCCGAATTTATCCAGCAGCAGCCCTACGGGGACCTGCGCCCCGGCATAGACAACGAGCTGCACGACCGAGAACGTCGCCAGGATCTGTGCGCTGGCACCGAAGCGTTCGGTGGCTTGGATGCCTGCGACTCCGAAGCTGGTGCGTTGGGAAATTGCAGAAATGTAGGCAAGAATTGCGAAGCCGAAGACGAGCCACGATTTCGGCGAATTCAGCTGGGCTTGGCTCACTGGTCGTGATCACCTGGCAACGGTTCGATATGACCGTTTTTCAACCAATCTTCGGTGTTCTCGATGGCGGCCAGGAAATGCTCGGCACTGGCGCCCAGTTCCTCGGCATCCGCCATCTGCTCATCTTCGTCCAGCAACAGCGAACGCGACTCGTGCTCCTTGGCATGCGCGTCGAAACGTTCCTCGAATCCGTCCACCATCTGGCGGACGTCGCTATTGGCTTGAAGCTGCTCGGCGAGCTGCTGGTCAACCAATCGGGCCGCTTCGCGCAGCTTGTCGGTCGGCAGAGCCAGCTTCAGCGCCGCGCCCACATACTCCAGCGTCGCAACGGCAACCGCCGGGTACTCGGATTCGGCAAGGTAGTGCGGGGTATGCATCGAGTAGCCCACGACATCCCGGCCGGCTTCGCTCAGGCGGATTTCGAGCAGCGAGGCCAAGCCTGCCGGAGATTCAACCGTGGGACTCCACGTCGAGATGTTCTCGATCAGATCCTTGCGGTTGCCGTGGGCGGTCACACCGACCGGCCGGGTATGCGGCACCGGCATCGGCAATGATGCGGTCCCAACAACCAGCGATACGTTGAAGGCCTCGATGAAAGACTGCAGTTCCGCGATTACGCGTTCCCACTTCAGATCCGGTTCAACTCCGTTGAGGAACCAGAACTTGCGGTCCATCTCATCAGTCATCAGGTAGATCTCGATGCGCGGGGCCTGGTATCCGGCGAAGTGATCGCCGAGGAAAGAGACGCGCGGGCGCTGGGAGGTGTAGGCGATCAGCTCGTCGGCATCGAAAGTGGCGAAGAGTTCGGATTCCAGACGGCCGAAAAGCTCGTTGGAGACCTGCGCGTGATTATGCCCGGCATCACTGATGCTCTTCAGCGAGATGAACATGCCAAGACCTTGAAGGCGCGAGTCATCCAAATCGTCTGCGACCAGCGTCATCAACGAATCCTTGGACATTTTCTCCTCATTCAGGGTCGGCATCCGGCACAGCAGGGCGGCAACCATCGGCCAGGACTGAACTTCTGCAACAGATCAATGCTCCATCCTATCGCTACTTGGCTTTCGCTCGCTGTGAAGTAACGCACGATGACGCGGAACCTCGGATAACCTAGATGCAGGAGACGCACAGCCCACCGGCAGGATCTGCTCCGGAATACCACTTGGGCTGTCGCGACCTTAGACCCTACAAAGGCATAGAAGGAATGATTTTGTGATCAACTCCAGTGATCTCACTCTGAGCGCCATTGGCACTGACATCAAGCGCAAGAGCGCTGACGCCCTCATCCTGGGCGTACTCAAGAACGGCGACAAGGTGTCCATCGCGGCATCCCCCTTCGCCGCCGACACCACTACCTCGCTGGAGCAGTCGCTCTCGGCTTTGGGCGTTGCCGGGAAGGCCGACGAAATCACCGCGCTGCCTGGCGTGGACGGCACGAAGGCCAAGGTCCTGCAGTTCATCGGCCTTGGCGTTGACGAGCTGGCCGATCTGACCGAAGAGAAGCTGCGCCGTGCAGCTGGCTCGGCTGCCCGCCAGTTGAGCAACGCCAAGAGCGCCATTTTCGCTTTGCCTGCCGACAGCGTTGAGCGCGTTGCCGCCGTGGCTGAAGGCATCGCCTTGGGCAGCTACCGCTACGAGAACCACCGGTCGAAGAAGAGCGAGAAGCCAGTACTGGCCGAAGCCCAGATCGTCACCTCGGTTGCCACTTCCAAGGATCTTCCGGCCGTGCTCAAGCGCGCGGCAATCCTGGGCCGCGCGGTCCGCGGCACCCGCGACCTGATCAATGCCCCCGCCAACGTGCTGTACCCGGAGTCTTTCGCCGCGGCGGTCAAGGACTACTCCAAGTCGCTGCCGCTGAAGGTCACCATCTTCGATGAGAAGCGACTGGCCAAGGACGGCTTTGGCGGACTGATCGGCGTCGGCGGCGGCTCGGCTCGCCAGCCGCGCATGGTCAAGGTCGAGTACGCGCCGTCGAAGGCAGCCAAGCACATCGCCTTGATCGGCAAGGGCATCACCTTCGATACCGGTGGCACCTCGCTGAAGCCTGCTGCAGGCATGCACGCCATGAAGTCGGACATGTCCGGTGCCGCCGCAGTCTTCCAGACCGTCGCCGCCGTCGCCGAACTTGGGCTGAACGTGAAGGTCACCGCATGGCTCTGCCTGGCAGAGAACATGCCAGGCGGCGCCTCGACCCGTCCGGGCGATGTGCTGACGATGTTCGGCGGCAAGACCGTTGAGGTGCTGAACACTGACGCCGAAGGCCGCCTGGTCATGGCTGACGGCCTGGCAGCAGCCAGCCTGGAAAAGCCGGATGTCATGATCGACATCGCTACGCTGACCGGCGCGCAGATGCTGGCTCTGGGCCTGCGCACTGCAGGCGTCATGGGCGACAAGCAGGTCACCAGCGACCTGGTTGCCGTCTCGGACAAGGTGGGCGAATTGGCTTGGGCCATGCCGCTGCCGGAAGAGCTGCGTCCATCCATCGAGTCGCAGGTCGCCGATCTGGCGAACATCGGTGAGCGCATGGGCGGAATGATGACCGCTGCCGTCTTCCTCGAAGAGTTCGTCGGCGAAGTCGACGGCAAGAAGATTCCTTGGGCCCACATCGACTTTGCTGGTCCGGCCTTCAACGAAGGAAGCGCCTGGGGCTACACCCCGAAGAACGGCACCGGCTCGCAGGTACGCACGCTGGTTGCCTACGCAGAACAGGTTGCCGCAGCGAACTAGCCGTTAAACGCAGCGGCATAGCAGCTGCAGTGCCATGAAACTCATCCCGGTATCGCCAGAATCAATTGGCCGATGCCGGGATGAACTCAAAATTAGAGACATACCTGACTTTTAATGCCCCGAAGGTGACTCTAGCCATTCGACGGTACTAAGGTAAGTTTTGAAACATCACCGTGGATCAAAGGTGCGCGCCCGCATGTGTCACGCTCCAGAAAGTCCACACCCGATCCCCTGGTCGGCCAAAGCCGGCCTCACTAAGCGAATACGAGGGAGCGTTCACGTGGCCGATTCGGCAGCAACGCAAGAATTTGATGTCCTCATCCTCGGCGGCGGATCCGCTGGATACTCGGCAGCATTGCGCGCCATCCAGCTGGGCTACACCGTTGGATTGATCGAGAAGGAAAAGCTGGGCGGCACCTGCTTGCACACCGGCTGCATCCCAACCAAGGCTTACCTGCATGCAGCAGAGCTGGCAGAGAACGCTCGCGAGGGTGCCAAGTACGGCATCAACTCCTCGCTGGAGTCGATCGATCTGGCCGGCGTTCGCAAGTACAAGGAAGGCATTGTCGCTGGCAAGCACAAGGGCCTGCAGGGCTTGCTGAAGATGAAGAAGGTCAACGTCATCACCGGTAACGGCCGACTGGTTGCCCAGGATTCCATCGATGTCGATGGCACCGTCTACAAGGGCAAGTACATCGTCCTGGCCACCGGATCCACTTCCAAGACCATGGGCCTGGAAATCGGCGGCCGCGTGCTGACCAGCACCGAAGCACTGAACATGGAAGACCTGCCAAAGAGCGCCATCGTTCTGGGCGGCGGCGTCATCGGTGTCGAATTCGCCTCGGTCTGGAAGTCCTTCGGCGTCGACGTCACCATCGTCGAGGGCCTGCCATCGCTGGTTCCAAACGAGGATCCAGCCATCATCAAGAACCTGGAGCGTGCTTTCAAGAAGCGCGGCATCAAGTTCAACACCGGCGTTTTCTTCGAGAAGGTCGAGCAGGATGCCAACGGCGCCAAGGTCTCGCTGGCTGACGGCAAGGTTCTGGAAGCTGAGATCGTCCTGGTTGCTGTGGGCCGCGGTCCAGTCACCGAGGGCCTTGGCTTCGAAGAGCAGGGCATCACCATTGATCGCGGTTTCGTAATCACCGACGAGCGCCTGCACACCGGCGTTGGCAACATCTACGCCATCGGCGACATCGTTCCAGGCGTCCAGCTCGCACACCGCGGCTACCAGCATGGCCGCTTCGTCGCCGAGGAAATCCACGGCCTGAAGCCAACCATCGTTGAGGACATCAACATCCCGAAGGTGACCTTCTGCGAGCCAGAGATCGCATCGGTGGGCTACTCCGAGCCGAAGGCCAAGGAGAAGTTCGGCGCTGACCAGATCGAAACCACCGAGTACAACTTGGCTGGCAACGGCAAGTCCTCGATCTTGGGCACCAGCGGCATCATCAAGATGGTTCGCGTCAAGAACGGCCCAATCGTTGGCGTTCACGGCATCGGCGGACGCATTGGCGAGCAGATCGGTGAAGCGCAGCTGATCGTGAACTGGGAAGCATACCCAGAGGACGTATCGCAGCTGATCCACGCTCACCCAACCCAGAACGAGTCCCTGGGCGAAGCCGCAATGGCTTTGGCCGGCGCACCGCTGCACGGTTAATCACGTTTTGGTCATTCAGGCAGCGCGTTGATGTAACGCGCTGCCTGAATGCACTAGGCTCGGAGGCAACGCCTCCCACCACTTTTCAAGCTTTATAAAACAAGGAGATACGGGACGATGTCTGAAACCGTAAACCTACCCGCACTGGGTGAAAGCGTTACCGAAGGTACGGTAACCCGCTGGCTGAAGCAGGTCGGCGACCGCGTAGAGGTAGACGAGCCGTTGGTGGAAGTTTCCACTGACAAGGTTGACACTGAAGTTCCTTCGCCGGTAGCTGGTGTCATCGAGGAAATCTTCGTGGCCGAGGACGAGGACGCCGAAGTTGGCGCCCCACTGGTTCGCATCGGCGATGGCTCCGGCTCCGGCGACGCTGCACCGGCAGCACCAGCCGCTGAAGAAGCACCTGCCGCACCAGCCGCAGAGGAAGCACCAGCTGAACCGGCAGCCGAAGAAGCTCCTGCAGCCGCACCTGCCGGTGGCGCTGCCTCGGGTACCGAAGTTACCCTTCCAGCCCTGGGCGAGTCGGTGACCGAAGGTACCGTTACCCGCTGGCTGAAGGAAGTTGGCGATGAGGTATCCGTTGACGAGCCGCTGCTTGAGGTTTCCACCGATAAGGTAGACACCGAAGTTCCGTCCCCAGTTGCTGGCACCCTGCTGGAAATTCGCGTTCCAGAAGATGAGACCGCTGAAGTTGGCGCTGTTCTGGCCGTAATCGGTGCCGCTGGCTCCGCTCCAGCAGCTGCTCCAGCCAAGGAAGAGGCTCCAGCTGCTGCTCCTGCAAAGGAAGAGGCTCCAGCTGCTGCTCCTGCAAAGGAAGAGGCTCCTGCTGCCCCAGCTCCTGCCAAGGAAGAGGCTCCGGCCGCCCCAGCTCCAGCCAAGGAAGAAGCACCCGCTGCCCCTGCCGCTCCAGCTGCATCTGCTGCCGAGGCAAACAACGAGTCCGGGTACGTCACCCCTCTGGTACGCCGCCTGGCTAACCAGCACAACATCGACATCGCTTCGGTGAAGGGCACCGGTGTTGGCGGTCGCATCCGCAAACAGGATGTGCTGGACGCTGTTGCCGCCCAGGAAGCTGCTGCTCCAGCTGCTCCTGCCGCCGCTGCTCCTGCCGCCGCAAAGCCGGCTGCACCTGCAGTGGAGGTTTCCTCGCTGCGCGGCACCGAGGAAAAGGCTCCACGTATCCGCCAGGTTATCGCTCGCCGCATGCGCGAGTCCCTGGACATATCGACTCAGCTGACCCAGGTCCACGAAATCGATATGACCCGCATCGTGAAGCTGCGAGCTGCGGCCAAGGCCAACTTCAAGGCCACCAACGGCGTGAACCTCACTTACCTGCCATTCATCGCCAAGGCTGTTGCCGAAGGCCTGAAGGCACACCCTAAGCTGAACGCTGAGTACAACGAAGAGACCCAGAAGATCACCTACCACAATGCCGAGCACTTGGCATTCGCAGTCGACACCGACAAGGGCCTGCTGGTTCCTGTCGTGTCGAACGCTGGCGATCTGAACCTGGCAGGCATGGCTTCGCGCATCGCTGATGTTGCTGCACGCACCCGCAGCAACAAGATCGGTCCAGACGAGCTGTCCGGTGGCACCTTCTCGATCACCAACATCGGTTCGGTTGGCGCACTGTTCGACACCCCGATCATCAACCAGCCACAGGTAGCCATCCTGGGCACCGGTGCGATCGTGAAGCGTCCAATGGTCGTCACCGATGCAGAAGGCAACGATTCGATCGCCATCCGCCACATGATGTACCTGTGCCTGACCTACGATCACCGCCTGGTTGACGGTGCCGATGCAGGCCGCTTCCTGCAGACCGTCAAGGCTCGCCTTGAAGGTGGCGCCTTCGAAGGCGAACTGGGACTGTAAAGATCCAGTCGTGGCCCTCGTAGCCTAGGTAAATAATCGCCCCTGTCGTTGATTCGACAGGGGCGATTCTGCGTTTTCTACGATCAGTCGAAAATAGATTAGGCTAGTGTCATGACTATTCTTCTTTCTCTCCTGATTTTCGTGCATATCTTGGGCGCAGCAGCTATCTTCGGTGGCTGGCTGGCCAACTTCAAGACCCCTACTGTCTCTGTATGGCAGTGGTACGGAGCCATCGTGCAGCTGGTAACGGGTCTGGCCATGGTCGGCATTCTCGAGGCCGGCGACGGTTCGCCAAACCACATGAAGATTGGCATCAAGTCGCTGATTGCAATCATCATCTTGGTCGCAGCTTTCATTGGCCGTAAGAAGATGAAGAACGGCGAGGAAGTTTCTACCGGTATTGCTCACGCAGTGGGCGGCATGGCCTTCATCAACATCGCAATTGCGGTTCTCTGGAGCTAGTCCGTAGCAGCCTTGATGGTGGGAGAAGCAACCAACAGCTTTGAGCAAGCTTTGGTGTCGTCTCCCGCCATTAAGCATTTAACGTCGTAATACCTTGCCGATCTTCCAGCCGCTTTCTTCCAGCACCATTTCAACTTCGATGCGTTGCGGCTCTGCGGCCTGGACGGTGTGCATCGTGACCCCTTCAGCATCCACGTATCGGTATTCCTCTTGGGTCGATGTCGCGGCAAGAATGACAGTGTCACCCTGTCCACGGGCGGATACCACCACATCCGTCAGTTTTGTGCGCAAGCCTTCAAGTCCCAAACCCAAATCCAGAAGCTGATCTATCGTTTCGAGATCTCGCTGCAATTGCTCGGCTCCCGGAGTGTAGAGCCCCTTGAGTTTCTCCCCCGCCAGCTGACCCATCGCTTTGTCTCGTTCTCGTGAAAGTGCCAAGAATGCAGAGACCACTGTATCCCGATTCAATGCACAGGCGGGCACTTGCGCACCATCCATGATTCTGCAGTCTAGGTCTGCTGGGGGCGCCATTGCCGGCGCAGTCGCTTCCTTCGCCTCAGCGGCCCGGAAATGATTGACGCCCAGCATGCTCCCGAATATGACCATGATGCCCAAGACTGCAGCACCAGCCAGCTTCACGGCCCCGGGTGTCCTGCGCAACCGATGGCTGTGCCAGGATTCATCATTCCCGCTGTTCCGCTGCCTTGCTGCGTTATCCCTTGCGCGCTTTGAGCGCCTGTGCGCAGCACCCGATTCCTGGGTTGGATGGATGGTTTCCATCAGATGAGTAGCTTCAGCAGCTACATGACCTTCCCAATGGATGGGCTCAGCTGGACAGCTCGCGAACAGCGTTCGAGCAAACTGGTCGGCGGTTGGCCTCGCTTGCGGCACCGGATTCATGGAATCAATCAAGAGCTCATGAATAATCGAGGGGACGCCGGGGAACATCACGCTAGCTGGTGGACGCATCAGTTCCTCTTCGGGAACCCGTCCCGACAGGAGAAACCACAAGCAGGCGCCCAGCGAGTACACGTCCTGCTCTCCAGCTTGGCTTTCCATCGCCCCGGCCTGCATTTCAGGGGCGACGAATCCGGGTGTGCCGGAACCAGTAAGCGCTTGACTTGACGAAGCAGCTTCCTGGAAGTCGATGATCTTCGGCATGCCCTTGGCGGTCAGCAGGATGTTGGCTGGCGACAAGTCCCCATGGCGTTGGCCCTGCGAATGCATGACCGATAGAGTTTGCGCAATGGGAGCCAACGCAGTCACGCATTCACCAAGCGCAAAGGCGCTGCGGCTGGAAACGAGGTCTGCCAAACTCCCGCCGGGACAATATTCCATGACCAGCCCCTCACCGAATTGAGTCGGCAGGGTTCCGTAAAAATCGACGACATATTTCCGCGACTGCCTGACCTCTTCCTGGCGCAGAGAAGTGATGTTTTCCATAGTCAGGCTAAGTTTAAGCGTCAGATACATCTGGTCGCTTTCCCTCCGGATCAGCCAAACTTTGCATGGTGACTTGGCACTTAGCGGCTTGACAGTCACATGCCCAGGGCTTGTCGGCCACGCTAGAACATTCGTTGATTCATCCATGTTTCCGTTGTATCCCACAAACAGGAAATGCAAGCTGGATATCCACAAGCAAGCTGAACGGCACTGAATTAGCGACCGATCGTTCAAGAGCGTAGGCTAGCCGTCATGGCGATCGAATTCGAACGAGTCGGACTAGGCTCAAAATTTGTGCCCTACATGGAAGCTTGGGATTATCAGATCCAACTGCATGATGCGGTAGCCGCGGACACGCAAACCCCTAGAGTCCTGTTCCTGGAGCACGAAGCGGTTTATACCGCAGGCAAGCGCACCGAACCCGAAGACCTCCCGCTGGACGGCACCCCCGTCGTGGATGTGGACCGCGGTGGCAAGTTGACCTGGCATGGCCCGGGACAGCTCATTGGCTACCCCATTGTCAAGCTCCGCAAGATCAGCGCAATCCGGCTTTACGTGGAGACCCTGGAAGAAGCCCTAATTAACGTCGTGAGCGAGCTTGGCATTCCAACGGCCCAGATCAAGGGCCGTTCCGGAGTTTGGGTACCAGGCAAAGACGGCGCGCAGGACCGCAAGATTGCAGCCATCGGCATCCGTATCAACCACGGCGTCACCATGCACGGATTCGCCTTGAACTGCTCGAACGCGCTTTCCGCATACGACCAGATCATCCCCTGCGGCATCTCCGATGCAGGTGTCACCACCATTTCCGAAGAACTGGGCCGTACCGTCACCCCTGAAGACGTCGTTGACCGAGTTCAAGCGGAAATAGAGCGTCTGCTTACCCCGCAAGTCGTCTAGACAACCACTCACTTCATTCAGAAAGAGCAGTCAATGAGCATCGAGCCAGAAGGCCGTCGACTACTGCGCGTCGAAAAGCGCAACTCCGCCGTTCCCGTGGAGCGCAAGCCCGAGTGGATCAAGGCGAAACTCAACATCGGCCCGGAATACGTGGGGCTGAAGAACCTGGTGCAGTCCGAGGGGCTGCACACCGTCTGCGAAGAGGCAGGCTGCCCGAATATCTTCGAGTGCTGGGAAGACCACGAGGCCTCGTTCCTCATCGGCGGTTCCGAATGCACCCGCCGTTGCGACTTCTGCCAGATTGCCACCGGCAAGCCGGTGGCCATCGACCGCTCGGAACCTTTCAAGGTGGCCATGAGCGTGAAGAAGATGGATTTGCGCTACGCCACCGTCACCGGTGTTGCCCGCGATGACCTCGAAGACGAGGGCACGTGGCTGTACGCGGAGACGGTGCGGCAGATCCACAAGATGAACCCGAACACCGGCGTCGAGTTGCTGATTCCCGACTTCAGCGGCAAGCCCGAGAACCTGGATGTCATCTGCGATTCGGAGCCGGAGGTCTACGCCCACAATGTCGAGACCGTGCCCCGCCTGTTCAAGCGCATTCGCCCGGCCTTCCGCTACGAACGTTCCATGGATGTCATCACCCACGGCCACAAGCGCGGATTGATCACCAAGTCAAACCTGATCCTGGGCATGGGCGAAACTCGTGAAGAAATTTCAGAGGCCATGCGCGACCTCTATGAGGCCGGCTGCGATCTGCTCACCTTGACCCAGTACCTGCGCCCCACGGACCTGCATTTGCCAGTTGACCGTTGGGTCACTCCGCAGGAGTTCCTTGAACTTCAGCAGGAAGCCGAAGAACTCGGATTCTCGGGCGTCATGGCCGGGCCACTGGTTCGCTCTTCCTACCGCGCTGGCCGTCTCTGGGCTGGTGCCATGCGCAAGAAGGGCCGGGAAATCCCTGAGGCCCTGTCGCATATCGAGTCCTCGGGCAACACTCGCCAGGAAGCAGCTTCGCTGATCAAGTAGCTGGTTCTTGCGAACCAGTTTGGACGATGGCCCCGGGCCTGCAGATGGAAACCATCGCGGGTTCCGGGGCCATTCCACTGCCCGTTCATGGACAATTCAGCCGAAAATGCCATGTTCGTTCCAGCACGGCTTAGAACTATCAACTTCATCGCGTAGAATTAAGGCACTATGGCCAAAAACTCCGACAACGACGCAGCCGCGCCTAAGCGTGGCTTGTTTTCGCGTAAACCAAAAGCTGAGAAGAAGAACAAAGAACCAGGCCGCCTGAAGCAAATTGGCCAGGTCTTCCAGATGACGCGCCGCAACGACCCTATGGTCGTGTGGTGGATGGCATTGGCCGCCTTGGCCGTCATTGCTGTCTGCTTAGTTATCGGCTTCTTGATCAATAACTGGATCACGATGTTGATCATCGCAATCCCGTTGGCGCTTCTTGCTGCAATGTTCATCATGTCGCGCCGTGCCGAGAAGGCTGCGTTCTCGCAGCTTGAGGGTCGCCCAGGTGCCGCTGGCGCTGCTATGAGCGTGCTGCGTCGCGGCTGGATCCTGAAGCAGGAACCGGTTGCCTACAACCGCCACCAGGATCTGGTGTTCCTCGGCATCGGCCGTCCAGGCATCGTCCTGGTCACCGAGGGCCCGAAGAACCGCGTTCGCGAACTTGCCGCATCCGAGCGCAAGCGCATTGCCCGTGTTCTGCCGAACGTGCCTGTGCACATCATCAACGCTGGTTCCGAAGAAGGCCAGACTCCATTGGCTGAAGTTGGCAAGGCAATGAAGAAGCTTCCGAAGTCGATTACGAAGCTGGAAGTCAGCGCAATCGACAAGCGTCTGAGCACGTTGACTGCGAACCGTCTGCCCATCCCCAAGGGCGTAGATCCAAACCGCGTACGTCCAAACCGCCGCGCTATGCGTGGACGCTAAAGACAGCACTAAAGAAGCCGCAACAGGATTTTCCTGTTGCGGCTTCTTTAGTGCTGTCCGGACCTGAAGGCTAGGAGATATTCACCAAGATGGTTTTCGGCAACCGATCATGAAGGCCACGCTGGTCCTTGTCGGTAATGAAGGCCGGAATAGCCAAGCAAAGCAGCAACGAACGGCTCAAGCCTTGCAATGGCTTGATCGCGGTTCCATCCAGCGCCTGCACCTGCATGCCAAAGGTGCGATGACCGATCGTGTGCCCCGTGAACCCGACACCGATGATCTGCCCGGCACAAAACAGGCCCAGCGTTGCCAGGTCATGGCTATTGAACAGCCACCAGCTGAGCAGCATGGACAGTCCCCAGTCCAGGAGCAGGGCGCCGACCCTTCGCGGGAACCTGGCAACGGAGCCAGGACCCTTGACTGGGCGTCCCATATCCTGTCCGGGCCATTCTTGCGTATTGTGCTGCGGCGGCCCTTCAAGCCACGAGCTGAAGTCTTTTCTTTCCACCTATACAGTCTATCCAGCGATTCTGTGCGCCAGTTAGAACCCCATAACGCGGTAGCAAGTATCCAAGTCAGATTGTTACAGCTGGCAATCTGCGCAGATCAGATCGATACGACACGCCCGGATTCTCCGCTTGTAACAGGTTGGAAACAATAGAGACACCATTCAGAAATGGATTATAGGTAAGCTTGATACGTAAGCAAGAGGACCAGGCAGATAATTCTGGCTACGGGTTCCGTTTACCAAACCTCATATCTCACCAGGGAGTCACCTGCACATGTTTACCAGTCCAGAAGAAGTCTTGGCATATATTGCCGAAGAGGACATCAAGTTCGTCGATATCCGTTTCACCGACCTACCAGGTGTACAGCAACACTTCAACGTGCCGGCCAAGTCCGTGGATGCCGACTTCTTCGTCAACGGCCAGCTCTTTGATGGTTCTTCCATCCGCGGCTTCGCCGGCATCTCTGAGTCCGACATGCAGCTGATCCCAGATGTCACCACCGGTTTCATCGATCCGTTCCGCCTGGAAAAGACCCTGGCCTTCAACTTCTCGATCATCAACCCACGCACCGGTGAGCCTTACCACCGCGACCCACGTGGCGTTGCCGAGCGTGCTGAGGCATACCTGGAATCCACCGGCATCGCTGACACCGCATTCTTCGCCCCAGAAGCTGAATTCTTCATCTTCGAAGACGTTCGCTACGAATCCAAGCCGCAGGGCGCGTTCTACTCGATCGATTCCGACGAAGCACCCTGGAACACCGGTCGCAAGGAAGAAGGCGGCAACCAGGGGTACAAGACTGCTTTCAAGGGCGGCTACTTCCCTGTTGCACCAACCGACAAGCAGGCCGACCTGCGCGACGCCATCTGCGTTGAGCTGGATAAGGCAGGCCTTGAGGTAGAGCGCAGCCACCACGAAGTTGGCGCAGCCGGCCAGGCCGAAATCAACTACAAGTTCAACACCATGGTGCACGCCGCGGACGAACTGATGCTCTTCAAGTACATCGTGAAGAACGTGGCCGACGCCTGGGGCAAGTCCGCGACCTTCATGCCGAAGCCTGTCTTCGGCGACAACGGCTCGGGCATGCACGTCCACCAGTCGCTGTGGTCCAACGGCGATCCGCTGTTCTACGACGAAAAGGGGTACGCCGGCCTGTCCGACACCGCTCGCTGGTACATCGGCGGCCTGCTGAAGCACGCAGACGCCGTGCTCGCGTTCACCAACCCAACCGTGAACTCCTACCGTCGTCTGGTCAAGGGCTTCGAGGCCCCGGTGAACATGGTGTACTCGCAGGGCAACCGCTCCGCTGGCATCCGCATCCCGATCACCGGTTCGAACCCGAAGGCCAAGCGCATCGAGTTCCGCGCCCCGGATGCTTCCTCGAACCCGTACCTGGCCTTCGCAGCGCAGCTGATGGCTGGCCTGGACGGAATCAAGAACCGCATCGAACCAGCAGAGCCAATCGACAAGGACCTCTACGAGCTTCCTGCCGAAGAGGCCAAGGAAATCCAGCGCGCACCTGAAAGCCTCGAAGAAGCGCTGAAGGCTCTGGAAGCCGACCACGAGTTCCTGCTCGAAGGCGGCGTCTTCACCGAGGACCTGATCCAGACTTGGATCGAGTACAAGCGTGAAAACGAAATCAAGCCACTGAGCCTGCGCCCGAACCCATACGAATTCGAGCTCTACTATGGCTGCTAATCACCGTCTCGTACGGTAACGGCTCAACGCCGGGTCCCGCCTGTTGGCGGGACCCGGCGTTGTTTCGTCTCGGGGTAGGCTGGCGTCATGAACATTACAACTTGGGTCAGGGTGCAGCGCGAAGACGGTGAAACCGTCGGTTATCTCGACCCAGCGGATCCCGACTACCAGCGGGTGACCCCGCGCAATGTCTTGGGCCACGCCGTAGCCGATGATTGCGACTACCTTGACGGCGAACAGCTGCTCGTCGAGCGCGGCATCAGCGAGTTGATGAATTCCTGGGTGCTGGATGCCGGATCCTGCGACGCTACTGAATTGCTGTCCATCGTGGAGGTCTCGCCCCACGGCATTGTGCTGGCCAATGCGTTGCGGGCTAAGGCATTGCAGCCTGCCGAACGCATCCATGTCCCGTGGCCTGATGTGGAGCATCGGCTGGCACCAGTCCAGCGCTGATACGGCGGCGGCTAGTATTCCTGCTTGTCGCCCTTGGCGGTCCACGCCTCGAAAGCGGCAAGGGCTGAAGGCATGTCGACCTTGGTGAAGGGGATGCGGCGTTGGCTCATGGGCAGTTCCAGCTCGGTGTAGATGAAGTTGTCGTCGAAACCGATGCTTGCCGCGTCCTGCCGGTCGTTGGCATAGTAGACGTGCTTGAATCGCGCCCAGTAGATGGCGCCGAGGCACATCGGGCACGGCTCGCAACTGGTGTACAGCTCGCACTGGGACAAATCGAAAGTCCCGAGCTCCTGCCCGGCTTTGCGGATCACATTGACTTCCGCGTGGGCTGTCGGATCGGAATCATGCACCACGGTGTTGTAGCCGGCGGCAATGACCTTGCCGTCCAGTACCACTACGGCCCCAAATGGGCCGCTGTCGTTGCTGCCCAACGCCAGCAACGACTGGTCGACCGCTGCCTGCATTAGCTGTGGATCCATGGCCTGCTCCCCTCGCACCATCGGCGCCATCAGGCACTGCGCAAACGCCGAACCGAAATCTGGATCTGGGTGCCTAGCATATCCCCTTATCAGACTCCGGTGCGAGGACTTCGGAAAATTGATGCTGTGGCGACCGCACCCTGCGCGCGGCGATGTCCAGAGTTATCGTTGGCGTAGCGCCCGTAGGTAGCGCCATCGAGTAAGCTTCTGCGCGCCGAGCAGCAGCCAGAAGACCAAACGCCAGGCCCGGCGATCCGACGCGGCCGTGAGCGAACGGATTTCCAAAAACACTGATGACCCCAGCCGACGCAGGATGAACGCTTCCTCCCCGGAGACCGGGTGCCCGGGCAACGTTCGATAGGCGAATCCCACAACATCGCTGCGTTCAAGGACTTCCACAACCTCAACGGGCTCGTGGATGGACACCTGCCCCACCGGGACGATGATCTGCGGCTTGGCTCCGCTGCGGACTTTGTCCTGCGGGCTGATGCGAAATCCGCTGCGGGTCTTCACCTCCCAGCGCAGCAGCGCGACCGCGGCCTGCCCCCAGAATGCTTCGCCCGAGCCCAGATAGGCTTGGCGTTGCCACACCCGGTAGCGCCCGAGCTCAGGGTTCCACAGCTTCTCGCTGATCCGTGTCAGGGACATCCGGGTTAGTCTTCGAAGCCGTAGAACAGCTGCTCGAACAGGGCTCGCGAGTGCCTGGTGGCGCGCAGGTAGTCTTCTTCCAGTTCCATGCCGGTGTTCGGCTCATAGCCGCACCAGCGAGCCACGGCTTCCATATCGCGCGCCGAGCTGGGCAGCACATCGCTGGAACGTCCGGAGGTGATGATCTCGGCACTGCGGATCCGGGTAGCCAGCCGCCAGGCAGTCGCCAGCAGCTCGCTGTCTTGCTCGGAGATGAGCTCCAGTTTGGCCAATTTTTCCAACGCCTTGAGCGTGGATGTGGTGCGCAAGGATTCGTGTTTCCACGCGTATTTCAGCTGGTAGAACTGCACCAGCCATTCGATATCCGACAGCGAGCCGCGTCCCAGCTTCAGGTGGCGGTTCGGGTCGGCACCGCGCGGGAGCCGTTCAGACTCGACGCGGGCCTTGATCTTGCGGATTTCACGAATCTCCGTGTCTTCGAGCCCCTTGCCATAGCGCACCGGCTTGATCAGTTCCATGAAGTCTGCGGCCAACTGGTCGTCTCCGGCAAACGGGCGGGCACGCTGCAATGCCTGGCGCTCCCAGATTTCCACCCAACGCTGGTAGTAGCTGGCGTAGGCGTCAATCGACCGGACCAGCATGCCTTGGCGGCCCTCGGGACGAAGATCCGAGTCGACCTTCAATTTCACTTCCGCTGGAATCGCCGGCTTCAAAGGCTTCGAAGTCCACGACACCAGGTCGGTGACCACCCGAAGCGCTTGTTCCTGGGCGGCTTGGTCTTTGGCGCCGGGGACCGGACGCTGGACAAACAGAACGTCCGCATCGGAGCCGTACCCGATTTCCCGACCGCCTTGGCGGCCCATGGCAATGACCGCAATTACCGCATGCTCCCCGTGCTTGGCCTGGTCGTCAGCCAAAAGGACCTTCAGCACCCCGTCCACCATGGCGGCGTCAATGTTCGACAGGGCATTGCCGACTTCATCAACAGTTAGCAGGCCCGCTCCGTCGGCCAGCGCAACACGCAAGAACTCGCGGCGGCGCACCATGCGGATCATCCGGATGGCCGCCTCGGGCTGTTTTGTGCGATGGATGATGGAAGTGTTCTGCTGCAGCAGGTTCTCGAAGGTCTGCGGCGCCAATGAGGCGTCAGAGCCCAGCCAGGCGGCTGCGGCAGGCTCATTGGCCAGCAGATCAGTCAGGAAGCGCGTGTTCGACAGCAGATGGCTCAATCGCTCGGCGGCGGCATTCGTATCGCGCAGCATGCCGAGGAACCAATGGGACTTCCCCAGCGCCTCGCTGAGCCTGCGGAAGCCCAGCAAACCTGCGTCCGGGTCCACCCCGCGGGCAAACCAGTCCAAGAGCACCGGGAGCAATTGCCGCTGCAGGGAGGCGCTGCGCGAGACCCCGCCGGTCAAGGCTTCGATATGCCGCATCGCTGCCTTGGGGTCGAGATAACCCAGGGCGCGAAGTCGGGCCTGCGCGGATTCTGCGGTGAGCCTGACATCATCGGCCGAGAGGTTGGAACTGCTCACCAGCAGCGGCCGGTAGAAAATACGCTCGTGCAGCGAACGCACCATGCGCTTGGTTTCATTCCACCGGCGCATCAGCTTCTCCGGGCTGCTCGGCTGCAGGTCTCCGGCACCGCGAATTGATCGCGCCAGTACGCGCTGGGCACTTTCGGCCCGGGGCATCAAATGGGTTCGGCGCAATTGGCTGAGCTGGATTCGGTGCTCCAGCAAACGCAGGAAACGGTAGGAGTCATCGAAATTCGTGGCGTCGTCACGGCCAATGTAGCCGGTGTCGCTCATGGCTTGGATGGCCAGGGTGGTTGTTGCCACCTGAATGGCAGGTTCCACACGTCCATGGACAAGCTGGAGCAGCTGGACGGTGAATTCGACGTCGCGCAGCCCGCCGGGGCCGAGCTTGATCTGCCACGCGACGTCTTGCTTGTCGATGTTGTCGCTGACGCGGCGGCGCATCGCTTGGACCGATTCGACAAAACCCTCGCGTTCAGAACTGGACCACACCATGGGCGAGACCATGCGCTCGTAGGAGCGTCCCAGTTCCTTGTCTCCGGCTATGGCGCGGGCCTTGAGCAAGGCTTGGAATTCCCATGAGTGGGCCCAACGCCGGTAGTACGCTTCATGGGAAGAAAGCGTACGGGTCAACGCCCCGTCCTTGCCCTCGGGGCGGAGATTCGCGTCCACTTCCCACAGCATCGGCTCCGGTCCTGGCACCATCAGGGCACGCGCCGTGTTGCCGCAGATGACCGTGGCGATCGCGGCGGCGAGATCTTCGTCCATGCCCAGGGCTGAATCATGGACATAGATAACGTCCACGTCAGAGATGTAGTTCAGTTCACGTGCACCGCATTTGCCCATGCCGATGATGGTGATCTTCACCCGGTCGACGTCGTCCGCATCATATTGTTCGGCGGCTTCGGCCCGGGCAATGGCCAGGGCTCCTTCGAGCGCGGCCCCAGCCATGTCGGCCAGTTCGGCGGCAACCTTGGGCAGGATGCGCTGCGGCTGGGTGGATCCCAAGTCCCGGTGTGCCAGCGATAGCAAGGCCTTTCGGTAGGCGGTGCGCAAACGCTGGCGTGCTTCAGCACCGGTATAGGAAGAAACCCAGTGCCCGCCCTCGGATTCATTGGCCTCGATGGAAGCCAGCAAGTCCTCGACCAGTTGATCCGAGGGAACGGACTCGAATTCGCCTGGAGGAGCTTGGCGGACGATATCCAAGGCCTCGGGGCAGCGTATGAGGAACTCGCCCAGCGCCGACGAGCTGCCCAGGAGCCTTACCAGCCCTTGGCAGCTGGCCGGCTGCGTGAAGATGTCGATGGCTTCCGGATGCCGGTCAACCAACCTCAGCGCCAGCAGCAGCGCCTGATCCGGATCTGGCGCGTGCGCCATCTTGCTCACGATCAGGTGGGGATCAATCTTGGACAATTCCTTGGATTGAAGGAAATTCTTGGCCCGTTCGACGTCGCTGAAGCCAGCGTTGATCAATGCTCGCGAGGGTACTTCCGGCATGGTTTCTCGTGTTCTCCCGCATTTCGCCGCGCAGCTTCACGCGGCGAAGTCTCTAGAGGATTCCCAAATACTTGTTCAGTTCGTATGGGGTGATGACCTGGCGGTACTCTTCCCATTCGGTGCGCTTGTTCGACAGGAACGAGTTGAACACCTGTTCGCCGAGGATCTCGGCCATGAGTTCCGACTCTTCCATAGCGCGCAATGCGTCGTGCAGGCTGCCGGGCAGCGGAACGTGGCCCGAAGCACGGCGTTCCGCCGTGGAGAGGCTCCAGACATCGTCCTCGGTCGGCTCCTCCAGCTCGTAGTCTTCGCGGATGCCCTTCAGGCCGGCGCCGAGCAAGACTGCATAGGCGAGGTACGGGTTCGCTGCCGAGTCGATCCCGCGGTATTCGACGCGGGCCGACTGGCCTTTGCCCGGCTTGTAGAGCGGCACGCGGACCAGTGCCGAACGGTTGTTGTGTCCCCACGAACGGTGGCTCGGCGCTTCTCCCCCGCCCCACAAGCGCTTGTACGAGTTCACGTACTGGTTGGTGATGGCGGTCATTTCCGGCGCGTGGTGCAGGATGCCTGCGATGAAGGAGCGCGCCACGTCGGAGAGCTGGTATTCGCGGCCTGCTTCGAAGAATGCGTTCGCATCGCCTTCGAACAATGAGAAGTGGGTGTGCATGCCGCTGCCCGGATGGTCGGCAAAGGGCTTGGGCATGAAGGTCGCGTGGATTCCCTTCTGCATCGCCATTTCCTTGATGACGGTACGGAAGGTCATGATGTTGTCGGCGGTCTGCAGCGCATCGGCGTAGCGCAAATCGATTTCGTTCTGGCCCGGGCCGTTTTCATGGTGGGAGAACTCCACCGAAATGCCCAGGGCTTCCAGCGTGGTCACCGACGCGCGGCGGAAGTCCTGTCCCACGCCATCTGGCACATGGTCGAAGTAGCCGCCGTTGTCGATCGGCTGCGGACGGCCATTGGCATCCAGCTGATCGTTCTGCAGCAAATAGAATTCGATCTCCGGATGGGTGTAGCAAGTGAAGCCCATGTTGGAGGCTTCGGCCAGCTGGCGCTTGAGCACCTGGCGCGGATCGGCGTTGGATGGCTGGCCTTCCGGAGTCAGGATGTCGCAGAACATGCGGGAAGTCGGTTCAACCTCGCCACGCCAAGGAAGAATCTGGAAGGTGGCAGGATCGGGCTGAAGCAGCATGTCAGATTCCGAGATCCGGGACAGTCCGTCAATGGAGGAACCGTCAAAGCCCAGACCTTCTTCGAAAGCATCTTCAACTTCAGCAGGAGCCAGGGCCACGGACTTGAGTGAACCAACCACGTCGGTAAACCACATTCGCACAAATCGAACGTCGCGTTCTTCAATGGTGCGCAGTACGAATTCCTGCTGACGATCCATTTTCCACCACCTTCGGGATTCTGATATCCGGCGCTGATTACAACCGGCAAGAAAATTGACCTGTGGCAACACTATATCGGGTCAGGACGGTCCCCACGATCTGCATCGCCCTGTCCAAGTGCGATAAAGTCGTTTCATGCCACAACCATACCTAGGGATTCCTGAAAAAGGCCCGTCCCGTATCCGACTTCATCATTTGCAGAAGGCCAAGGACAATGGCGAAAAATTCGCGATGTTAACTGCTTATGACGTCATGATGGCCGAAATTTTCGATTCGGCGGGGATCGAGATCCTGCTGGTTGGCGACTCAGCCGCCAATACCGTCCTCGGCTACGAGTCCACGCTGCCGATCAGCCTCGACGAAATGATCGTCTTCACCAAAGCTGTTGCCAATGGCGCCAAGCGCGCGTTGGTCGTCGCCGACTTGCCGTTTGGCAGCTACGAGCAGTCTCCGGCACAGGCCGTGGCGACCGCGGTGCGCCTGATGAAGGAAGGCCATGCCCACGCGGTCAAGATGGAAGGCACCGCGCAATACGCCGAGCACGTTCGCGCCATGGTCCTTGCCGGTGTGCCCGTCATCGGGCACATCGGGTTCACCCCGCAGTCCGAGCATGCATTGGGCGGGTACCGCGTGCAGGGCCGCGGCGACGCCGTCGCGCAGATGAAGCACGACGCTGTCGCATTGCAAGATGCCGGCGCCTTCTGCATCCTGATGGAAATGGTGCCAAGCCCGGTCGCCGCCGAAATCGATGCCGCGCTGAAGGTCCCGACCATTGGCATCGGCGCCGGCAACTCCACCACCGGACAAGTCCTGGTCTGGCAGGACATGCTTGGCCTTGGCGGGGGCCGCACCCCACGCTTCGTCAAGAAGTACGCAGATCTGCGTGAGGTTATCGGCACCGCGGTGCGCGAATACCACCAGGACGTCGTAGCCGGCGCTTTCCCGTCCGCAGAGTACGAATTCAAGGAATGAGACTGGCTCACGCCGCATAGCACAATGGTGCGCTTCCAGGTTGCCCAACCCGGAAGCGCACCATCCTGCCATTCACAGCACCGCTGGGCCCGGTGCCTTCAGCGACTACTGGTCGTCTTCCTCCGCCTCGTCCCAGGCTTCATTGCGGGCCTGGACCTTCGCCATCGCGGCTTCGGCTTCAGCAACCGTGTCATATGGCCCGAGCAATTGCGACCAATCAGACTGCGGGCCCTTCTCCACGGTCTTGGTTGAGATGTTGTACCAGTACTGGCCTTCACCCGGGGTGCCAACTGAGCTCATGGAAAACTCCTCTAATCTCGAAACCTGCTATTGCTTCCACGGTATCCCAACCGGTGGAAAATAGGTGCAACACCACCAGTTCTTTCGGCTATCTCTTGGTGAGGCTGAAGATACCTGTAGCTAGAATAAAAGCATGGCTATTGCTTCAACTGCACCACTTGGAAATCTCACCGCCGGCACGGTATCCCCGGAACTTCCGGTACCGAAACACATCGAACGTCCCGAATACGTTGGCAAGAAGGAACCTGCCGCCAACACGGCTTCCGAAGTCAAAAGCCCAGAAGTCATCGAGCGCATCCGGATAGCTTCCAAGATTGCCGCCCAGGCGCTGCAGGAAGTGGGCAGGGCCTGCCAGCCAGGGATAACCACGGATCAGCTGGATCGTCTGGGCCATGAATTCCTCATGGATCACAACGCGTACCCGTCAACCTTGGGCTACCGCGGATTCCCCAAGTCACTGTGCTCGTCATTGAACGAAGTCATCTGCCATGGCATCCCGGACACGACCGTGTTGCAAGATGGGGACATCATCAATATCGATATCACCGCTTATATTGGCGGCGTTCACGGAGACAACAACGCCACCTTCCTGGTCGGTGACGTGGATGAAGAATCCCGCCTGCTGGTTGAGCGCACCGAGAATTCGCTGAAGCGCGCCATCAAAGCCGTGATGCCAGGACGCGAGATCAACGTCATTGGCCGAAGCATTGAAACCTACGCCAAGCGGTTCGGCTACGGCGTGGTCCGGGACTTCACCGGCCACGGAGTGGGAGAAGCCTTCCACTCCGGATTGATCATTCCGCACTATGATGCGGCCCCCGGCTACAACACCCTGATTGAACCGGGCATGGTCTTCACCATCGAACCGATGCTCACCTTGGGCACCATCGAATGGGATATGTGGGAGGACGATTGGACCGTGACGACCAAGGACAAGAAGCGCACCGCGCAGTTCGAGCACACCCTGCTCGTCACCGACGACGGCGCCGAAATCCTCACGCTGCCATAAGCGACTGCCCAGCCTAGCGCAAACGCCAGTGTCCCCAGCCTCGAAAGGCTATGCGCACTGGCGTTTTGCTTTGTACGAAGGCGGCTAGTCGGCCGAAAGCGGACGCCGGGTTCCCTGCGGAACCTTGCCCCGGCGGTCGCGCAAGCGTGCAATGGCCGTCTCGAAATCAGTCAACGACTGGAAGTTATGATAGACACTGGCAAAGCGCAGGTAGGCGACCTCGTCAAGGCGCGATAGCGGCTCCAGAATTGCCAGGCCCACCTGGTGCGCCGGGATTTCGGCGGCACCGGAGGTCCGGACCGCCTCTTCGACTTCCTGGGCCAGGATTGCAAGGTCGTGATCGGTGACCGGACGGCCCTGGCAGGCCTTGCGGACGCCGTTGATGACCTTGTTACGTGAGAACGGTTCTACGGCACCGGACTGCTTGAGCACGTTCAGGCTCGCAGTTTCGGTAGTGGTGAAACGGCGCGAGCAGGCAGTGCATTGGCGGCGGCGACGGATTGAGACGCCGTCGTCGGCCACTCGACTATCGACCACTCGGGAATCGGCATTACGGCAATACGGGCAGTTCACGGCACCTCCATCTGTAGCCCAACAAGTATTCTCGCGCACCTGCGGCGGCAAGAATCAACTCATGTCACCTATCAGTTTAGCGTCTATTGCGCGTTTCGCACCGCGACCGCGTCGCCATGGGCCGGCAGGTCCTCGGCATTGGCAAGATTTATCACGTGAGCGGCCACTTCGCCCAGTGCCGCCTTGTCGTAGTTGATTACCTGGATGGCCTTCAGGAAAGTGTTCACATTCAGGCCCGAGGCGTGCAGCGCCGTGCCGCTGGTTGGCAGCACGTGATTGGAACCTGCGCAGTAGTCGCCCAAGGACACCGGAGCGTAGGCTCCGACGAAAATGGCACCGGCCGCGGTGATGCGGGCGGCGGTGGCTTCCGCGTCGGCCACCATGATTTCCAGGTGCTCGGCAGCGTACGCATTGCACACCTCGATGCCCTGCTCCAGGTCCTTGACCAGAATGATGGCAGACTGGGTACCCGACAGCGCTTCGGTCACGCGGGCCGTGTGCTTCGTGGCGGCTACCTGCTTTTCAAGTTCCTTGCGCACGCCGGCCGCCAGGTCCGGCGAATCGGTTATCAGCACGGCCGCAGCGTTGGCATCGTGTTCTGCCTGCGAGATCATGTCTGCGGCGACAAAGCCCGGGTCGGCTCCCTGATCGGCAAGGATGGCAATTTCCGTGGGACCTGCTTCAGCATCGATTCCCACCACGCCCTTCACCAGTCGCTTGGCGGTGGCCACGAACACGTTGCCCGGGCCGGAGATCACGTCCACCGGTTCGATGCCGCCGCGTTCGTCGTTGGGCACCTCCACCCCGTAAGCGAACGCTGCAACAGCCTGGGCGCCGCCCATGGCGTGCACCTCATCGATGCCCAGCAGCTTGGCCGCAGCCAGGATGGTTGGGTGCGGCAGGCCGCCAAATTCCTTCTGCGGCGGGCTGGCCAGGGCCAGCGAGCTGACCCCGGCAGCCTGGGCAGGCACCGCATTCATGATGACCGAGGAAGGATAGACGGCCAGGCCGCCTGGGACGTACAAGCCGACGCGGCGCACCGGGACCCACCGCTGGGTGACGGTTGCACCGTTGGCGTAGCGCACTTCGGCGTCGTCTGGGCGCTGGGCCTTGGCGAAGACGCGGGCGCGGTCAATGGATTCTTCCAATGCCCGGCGGACCTTCGGTTCCAGTTCTTCCAGGGCACGGTCCAGTTCGTGCTGCGGCACGCGAGTGTGTTCCAGCTCGACATGGTCAAAGCGCTTGGAAAGGTCCTTGAGCGTCTCCATGCCATGGGCGCGCACATCGTCGATGATCTGCTGCACTGCGTCGGCAGCTGTCTGGGAGTTCACCGCCGGGCGGGGCAGTTTGGCCTTCAGCTGCGCGTAGCTCAGGGATTCGTTGCGCCAATCGAGGGTGGCGAGTGCCGAGAATTCAGTTTCTGGAATAGTGCTCACCTTCCTAGTTTAACGCTGATGGCCGGGGAAGGTTTTATTAGTTACCTTCCCCGGTCATCGGGTCGGCCATTCGGGTTCCTACACGTCCAGGCAGTGCGGGCCGAGCAGGACCTTCAAATCGCCGAACAGCGCGGGGTTCGGGTTGACCCGGAAGTTCATGCCCAGGCGCATCAGCGAGGTGCCGCGGCTTCCGGTGAGCTTGACCCGCACCTCGGTGTTGCCGCTGTGCGTGCGCAGCACATCGCCGAGTTTCTGCACCAGGGTTTCGGTGGCCTTGTGGGTTGGAATGCCAATGACTACCGGTCCCCCGTTGGCGTCCTCGGAAATTTCCGGGATCATCATTTCCTGCGCGTTCAGGGTGATCGAGCCGTCATCGCGGCGCTGCACGCGTCCCTTGACCACTACGATCAGGTCATCGGCCAGGATCTCGGCGATCGGCTGGTAGGCCTGGCCGAAGAACATGACTTCCATTGAGCCGGAGAGGTCCTCGATCTCGCAGCGGGCATACGGGTTGCCGCTCTTCTTGGCGATGCGGCGCTGCAGGCCGGAAATCATGCCGGCGATCGAAATGATGTGGCCGTCCTGCGGACCGTCGTCCGAGAGCACGTGCGTGACCGGCATATCGGCGTACTGCTCCAGGGCGGAGCCCAGGCCCTGCAGCGGGTGGTCGGAGACGTACAGGCCAAGCATGTCGCGCTCGTAGGCCAGCTTTTCCTTCTTGTCCCAGTCGGGAATGTCGGGGATCGCCACATGCATGGACTCGGAGGATTCCTCGGCACCCAGGGCACTGAACAGGTCGAACTGGTTGGCGGCCTCGTTGCGCTTGACCTGGATCACCGAATCCACGGCTTCTTCGTGGATGGCCACCAGCGCCCGGCGCGGATGCTTCATGGAGTCGAAGGCGCCGGCCTTGATCAGCGATTCAATGGTCCGCTTGTTGCAGACCACGGCCGGGACCTTGCCCAGGAAATCGTTGAAGTCGTTGTAGTGGCCCTTCTCCGTGCGGGCTTCGACCATGCCGGCCACCGCGTTGGTTCCGACGTTGCGGATCGCGCCCATGCCGAAGCGGATGTCCTTGCCCACTGGGGTGAAGTTCAATGCCGATTCGTTGACATCCGGCGGCAGCACGGTGATGCCGATGTGGCGGCATTCGTTCAGGTACAGCGCCAGCTTGTCCTTGTCGTCGCCCACCGAGGTCAGCAACGCAGCCATGTATTCAGCCGGGTAGTGCGCCTTGAGGTAGGCGGTCCAGTAGGAGACGACGCCGTAGGCCGCCGAGTGGGCTTTGTTGAAGGCATAATCGGAGAAGGGCAGCAGGATGTCCCACAGGGTCTGCACGGCCTGATCGGAGTAGCCGTTGTCGTTCATGCCCTGCTTGAAGCCGGCGAACTGCTTGTCCAGCTCGGCTTTCTTCTTCTTGCCCATGGCGCGGCGCAGGATGTCTGCCTGGCCCAGCGAGTAGCCGGCCAGCTTCTGCGCAATAGCCATAACCTGCTCCTGGTACACGATCAGGCCGTAGGTGCCGCCGAGGATTTCTTCCAGCGGCTCGGCCAGCTCCGGGTGGATTGGGGTGACTTCCTGCAACCCGGTCTTGCGCAGCGCATAGTTGGTGTGCGAGTTGGCGCCCATGGGGCCCGGGCGATACAGCGCGATCACTGCGGAAATGTCCTCGAAGTTATCCGGGCGCATCATCTTCAGCAGCGAACGCATCGGGCCGCCATCGAGCTGGAACACGCCCAGGGTATCTCCACGGGCCAGCAGCTTGTAGGCCTCGGGGTCCTCGATGGTCAGGGTTTCGAGATCGATTTTCTTGCCGGTGTTGTACTCGATGTTCTCCAGCGCATCGGAAATAATGGTGAGGTTGCGCAACCCCAGGAAGTCCATCTTGATCAGCCCCAGGCCTTCGCAGGTCGGGTAGTCGAACTGGGTGATGACCTGGCCATCCTGGATACGGCGCATGATCGGGATGACGTTGATGATCGGGTCCGAGCTCATGATCACGCCGGCGGCGTGCACGCCCCACTGGCGCTTCAGCCCTTCCAGGCCCTTGGCGGTCTCGAAGACGCGTGCCGCTTCCGGGTCATTTGCCACCAGGTTGCGGAAATCGCCGGCTTCGGAGTAGCGCTTGGATTCCGGATTGTCGATGTCGTTGAGCGGGATGTCCTTGGCCATCACCGCCGGCGGCAGCGCCTTGGTCAGGGATTCGCCCATGCTGAATGGGTAGCCGAGCACGCGCGAGGAGTCCTTCAGCGCCTGCTTGGTCTTGATCGAGCCGTAGGTCACGATCATCGATACGCGCTCATCGCCGTACTTTTCGGTCACGTACTTGATGACCTCGGAACGACGGCGATCATCGAAGTCGACGTCGAAGTCGGGCATGGAAACACGTTCCGGGTTCAGGAAGCGCTCGAAGATCAGGCCGTGCCTCAGCGGGTCGAGGTCGGTGATGCGCATGGCGTAGGCGACCATGGAACCTGCACCGGAACCGCGTCCCGGGCCTACGCGGATGCCGTGGTCCTTGGACCAGTTGATGAAGTCGGCCACCACCAGGAAATATCCCGGGAAGCCCATCTTGATGATGACGTCCAGCTCGTAGTCCGCTTGCTTGCGCGACTCGTCCGGGATGCCGTTCGGGTAGCGGTAGTGCAGCCCCTTGTCGACCTCCTTGATCAGCCAGCTGGTCTCGTCCTCTCCCGGCGGGCAGGGGAACTTCGGCATGTAGTTGGCGTTGGTGTCGAAGGAGACTTCAACACGGTCTGCGATCTCCAGGGTGTTGTCGCAGGCTTGCGGCAATTCCTTGAACAGCTCGCGCATCTCGCGCGCCGACTTCAGGTAGTAGCCGGTGCCGGAGAAGGCGAAGCGGCTGCCACCCTGGTCGTAGGTGGGCTCGTCGAGCGTGGATCCGGAGTTGATGGCCAGCAGCGCTTCGTGGGCCTTGGCATCGGATTCGTGGGTGTAGTGCAGGTCGTTGGTGGCCACCAGCGGAATGTCCAGTTCCTTGGCCAGGCGCAGCAAGTCCTTGGTGATGCGGCGTTCGATCTCCAGACCGTGGTCCATGATCTCGCAGTAGTAGTTTTCCTTGCCGAACAGATCCTGCAGTTCTGCCGCGGCGGCCTTGGCAGCGTCGTACTGGCCCAGGCGGAGCTTGGTCTGCACTTCACCCGATGGGCAGCCGGTGGTGGCGATTATGCCTTCGTGGTGGTCGTTGAGCAGCTCGCGGTCCCAGCGGGGGTATTTGCCGAAAACGGAGTCCAGCGAGGCGCGGGAAGAACCCTTGAAGAGGTTGTCCATGCCCTTGTTGTTGTACGAGAGCAAGGTCATGTGGTTGTAGAGGCCGCCACCGGAGACGTCATCGCCCTTTTGCGATTCGTCGGTACGCCATTTCACGCGGGTCTTGTCATCGCGTGCGGTACCGGGGGTGACATAGGCTTCGACACCGATGATCGGCTTGACGCCGGCGCCGGTGGCCTGGCGCCAGAAATCGAAGGCACCGAACAGATATCCATGGTCGGTAATCGCTATGGCTTCCATGCCCTGCAGGTTGGCTTCAGCGAAGAGTTCGCCAAGCCGCGCCGCACCATCCAGCATGGAGTATTCGGTGTGGGTATGAAGATGGACAAATCCGTCACGTGTAGCACTCACCCAACCAGTCTAGCGATCAATCCTGGTCTTGGGCTCACCTCGGCGCGGTGCTGTGGCTAGCGCGACACAGGGTGCTGACGGCCAGTGGCCAGCAGCACCTTGGAGGCTAGTATCCGCCGTCGCGAAGCAGCTCGACGGCCCCTGCCAGATCCGCAGGATATTCGCTTTCGTATTCCATCCACTGGCCGGTCACCGGATGGGAAAAGCCCAGCCGCTTGGCATGAAGCCACTGGCGGGTCAGGCCCAGGGCGGCCCCCAGCTTGGGATCCGCGCCGTAGGTCTGGTCTCCGGCGCAGGGATGGCCGAAGGCCGAGAAGTGGACACGGATCTGGTGGGTGCGTCCGGTTTCCAGATGCACCTCGACCAGAGAGGCCCGGCCAAAGGCTTCGATGACCTTGTAGTGGGTGACCGAGTCGCGTCCGCCTTCCAGGACGGCGAACTTCCAGTCGTGGCCCGGATGGCGTCCGATCGGCGCGTCGATGGTGCCCTCCATCGGGTCGGGCAAGCCCTGCACTACCGCGTGGTAGATCTTCTTCGGGGTGCGTTCCTTGAAGGCGCGCTTCAATTCGGTATAGGCGCGTTCGGTCTTCGCTACCACCATCAGGCCGCTGGTACCCACGTCCAGGCGGTGCACGATGCCTTGGCGTTCGGCGGCACCGGAAGTGGTGATGTTGTACCCCTCGGCCATGAGTGCGCCGACCACTGTCGGGCCGACCCAGCCTGGGGATGGATGGGCTGCGACGCCCACGGGCTTGTCGATGACCACATAGTCATCGTCGTCCGCGACAATCTTCAGCTCTTCCACTTTCTCAACCTTAATTTCTAATGGGTCTGCTTGCGGCGGGATGGTGACAACCAGCCGGTCGCCCGCCTTGATTTTCAAGGATTTGGTAATGGTGCGCCCGTTGACCTGGATCTGCGAGTCCTTGCAGAGGCTAGCGGACAAGGTTCGCGGGATCTGCAGGGATCGGGAGATATAGGCATCAAGGCGCGTGCCGGCATCGGCTGGTTCGACCAGCAGTTCGTGTATGGCGGTTTCCTTCGAGATCATGCGCTTGGTTCTGCTTCGCCCTTATCCGCCTGGTCCTTCTTGGGAGGATCGCCAATGCTGCCATCCAGGTTGCGGCCGCGGATGAGCATGTACGCCACGGCGATCATGGAGCAGACAATGAACGAGTCTGCGACATTGAAGATCGCGAAGTGGTTGACGGACAGCATGTCCACCACATGCCCGAATCCGAAACCCGGTTCACGGAAGAGCCGGTCCACGACATTGCCCAGCACGCCTCCGAGCAGACAGCCCAGGGCGATGGCCCAGCTTCTGGCTAGCACCTTGCGGAAGAGCAGGTAGATGACATAGATCGCCACAGCGGATTGCAGGATCGCAAAGACGATCGTGAAGTCTTCGCCAATGGAGAACGCTGCACCGGGATTCAGGATGTAGTGGATGTTGAAGAACCCGGGAATCACTTCGATCGACTGCCCAAGCCGCATGTTCTGCTCAACGATAATCTTGACCGATTGGTCCAATACCAGCGCAATCAGAGCGATCACAAGGCCAAGGCCTACGTATTTCCTGGCCTTAGCGCCCGTGCTCCCGGATTGAACTGCGTCCACAGTGGTACCCATGATTTCCTCTTAAACGTCAACGGTGGTGACCGGAGTAAATCCGTACACCACCGTTGATCTTACTTGATAGCTAGATCAAGCCATGAACTGTCAGCGACTAGTTGGTCTTGCCTGCTGCGCCAGCATCGATCGAACCCTGGGACTCAAGGTCGCGCAGCTGTCCTTCGATGTAGGTCTTCAGGCGAGCACGGTAGTCGCGTTCGAAGCCACGCAGCTGCTCGAGCTTGCGCTCCAGTACCGACTTCTGCTGCTCAAGTGCCGAGAGGGTCTTGCGGCTCTTCTCTTCAGCGGTGGTGACCAAGGTGTTGGCTTCGGTCTTCGCTTCGGAGATGATCTTGTCGCGCTGCTCGACACCGGCGGCGACGTATTCGTCGTGCAGGCGCTGAGCCATGGACAGCACGTTGGCGGCAGATTCTGCGGATTCGGTGCGCGGAGCTGCAGCTGGTGCCGCTGCCGCGGCCGGAGCTGCAGGTGCCTTCTCTGCGGCAGCTGGCTTTGATTCGGACTTCTTTTCCTCGGCTGGCTTGGCAGCCGGGGTTTCTGCCTTTGCGGGCTCTGCAGGCTTGGCTTCTGCCTTCTTCTCTTCAGCTGGCTTGGCAGCAGGAGTAGCTGGAGCGGCCGATACCGGCGCAGGAACAGCCTGTTCCTTCGATACTGAACCCGCATCTTCGCCGAGTTCGGCAAGGCGGCTGCGCAGAGCCTCGTTCTCACCGGTTAGGCGACGCAGTTCCACAACGATTTCGTCGAGGAAGTCATCTACCTCGTCTTGGTCGTAGCCTTCACGGAACTTGGTCGGCTGAAACCGCTTATTGACTACGTCTTCTGGCGTAAGAGCCATTGGGTCACCTCAATACTGGGATCATTTCCGCACGACCATTGTCTTGCCTTGCGAAACACTTACCGTTTTTGTCAGTGTCGCGACCGGTGAAGTCGGAGCACCATTTCCTAAAGGATATAACGATTTGGACAATTATTACGAAATCGAGCTTTCGCGCGAGTCTCTTATTCTCTGAATCTACAGCTTTTGACTGTTCAGGACAATCCCCGTGAAGCACGGAAATGCCCTAATCAGATCCCTGTACTGAGCCCAAGGTTACCTACCACCGCTTTAAGAATGATTACGACGATAAACAACACAAGAAACGACAGGTCAAGGCGGATTCCGCCAAGATCTAGGGGTTTGATCTTCCGGCGCAACCAACGCAGCGGAGGATCGGTAATTGACACGATTGCACTTGCGACAATCAATGCGATGCCTTTGGGTCGCCAGTGGCGAGCAAAGCTTTCCGTTACATCCAACACAATTCTCATCAAAAGCAGAATTTGGAGGATGGCTAACGCGAGATAGATGATCCCGAACACCATTTTGTGCGTTTGCTCCTGGTGTCTTAGCTCTGGTTAAAGAAGGTTGCTTGCGCTTCGGACTGCTTGCGGTCTTCACCGAGAACCTCAACGGTTGCCGGCGAGAGCAGGAAGACTTTGTTCGTAACTCGCTCGATGGAGCCATGCAGGGCGAAAACAAGACCCGCCGAGAAGTCTACGAGGCGCTTGGCATCGGTTTCACCCATGTCGGTGACATTCATAATCACCGGGATGCCGTCACGGAAGTTCTCACCGATGATCTTGGCATCGTTGTAAGAACGAGGGTGGACGGTAGTAATCTGACGCAATTCGGAATCCTCATCCCGTACTGAAGGGGCACGCTTAATAGGGGTGACCGGAGCACGGTATTCCGTCTCTGGTTCTCTAGCTTGAGTTTGCGGCGCAGCTGGCCTCGCGGCAGGCTGTGGGCGTGGGGCTTCGGCAGGTCGCTTCGGAGCAGTGTCCTCAACCACCCGAACTTGGGTTTTGGGCTCAGCGTTTTGTGTCTGGGTCTCGTCCTGCTCGACGGCATCCGCCAAGCCGAGATAGACCATTGCCTTACGCAGTCCGTCAGCCACGATGTTTCTCCTCGTTTATCCCATGCATGCAACCCCATTGCATGCTTCCGCTAACTTCGACGCTACCGCACAAAATAATGCTGGCATCGTTCATTCGTTCAATTATTGGCGGTGTGTCGCGCACGCCTACGCAGCGGTCCAGATGAGACCGGCAAGGCGTCCGGAACGGCTTGAGCGTCGGTAGGAATAGTAGTTCTCATCTTCCAAAGTGCAAACTCCGGATTGCCGGACATCGACTCCGAGTCCGCGCAGCTCATCTTCGGCTGATGCCGGAAGATCCAGTCCCGGAGTTCCCCAGCGCGTCGCGGTGCGAATCCCGGGTCTCAACTGCTCGGATTCCTGGGCCATATCTTCGGGAACTTCATAGCATCGCCCGCAGATCGATGGGCCAATCACAGCTTCCATCACATCGGCACCATGGGCTCTCAGGGCCTCGACGGTATTTTCCAGAATCCCGTCGAGCAGACCGCGCCGCCCGGCGTGGGTCGCCGCACTCAGGGTCTGCCCGCTTTGCGAGTTCCGGCCAACGAACAGAACCGGAAGGCAATCGGCCACCATTACCGCCAGGGGTTGGGCACCCGTGGCGTCCAGCAAGCCGTCGCAAGTTGGCGCTGCTGGTTCCAGCCAAGACGTGCGTTGCACCGGCTGCACTTCATGGACATCGGCGGAGTGCACCTGGTTCATGAAGTTCAGCGAGAAGCGTCGAACCCCGATCAAGTCTTCCAGCCTGGCCCGGTTCTCCGCCACGAGGCGGGGATCGTCGTTCACGTGCAGGGCGAGGTTGCCCTCGGCCTGCGAAGTGAATGCCAGTTGGATACTCGGATCGAGGTTCGACGCGAAATGTAGCACTGCTCAGCTTCTTGCTGTTTTTACTTCAGGAAGTCCGGGACATCCAGGTCGTCGTTGGAGCCGTTCAGGTCCGAGTCGACAACATCTGGAAGGTCCTGGAAGGAGCTGGACTGCTCTGCGGCAGCTGGCTTCTCCTGGGCAGCCTGGGCTGGCTTCGCAGCTTCGGTTGGAGCCGGTGCCGGGGTTTCAGGAATGCTTGCTGGCACCTGTTCGGCCGGGCGCGAGGACACAGCTGGCTTTGCTGCGGCCGGGGCCATTGGCTTGCTGGTGACATCTGGCTCGTCGAAGCCGGCAGCAATCACGGTGACGCGTGCTTCATCGCCCAGGGCGTCGTCGATGACGGCACCGAAGATGATGTTGGCTTCCGGGTGGGCAACTTCCTGCACCAGACGTGCAGCTTCGTTGATTTCGAACAGGCCCAGATCCGAGCCGCCCTGGATGGAGAGCAGAACGCCATGGGCGCCATCGATGGAAGCTTCGAGCAATGGCGAAGCGATAGCCAATTCGGCGGCCTTCACTGCGCGATCTTCGCCCCGCGCCGAACCGATGCCCATCAATGCCGAGCCGGCGCCCTGCATGACGGACTTCACGTCGGCGAAGTCGAGGTTGATTAGACCCGAGGTGGTGATCAAGTCGGTGATGCCCTGAACACCGGAGAGCAGAACCTGGTCTGCCTGGCGGAATGCGTCCAGCACCGATACGTTGCGGTCCGAAATGGAGAGCAGTCGATCGTTAGGGATAACAATGAGGGTATCGACTTCGTCACGCAGAGCTTCGATTCCCGACTCGGCGGAGTTCGCACGACGACGGCCTTCGAAGGTGAATGGACGGGTGACCACACCGATGGTCAGCGCACCAAGCGAGCGGGCGATGCGTGCCACGACCGGCGCGCCACCGGTACCGGTGCCGCCGCCTTCGCCGGCGGTCACGAAGACCATGTCGGCGCCGCGCAGGACATCTTCGATTTCTTCTACGTGATCTTCTGCTGCCTGGCGTCCCACATCCGGGTTGGCGCCAGCGCCCAGGCCACGAGTCAGTTCGCGTCCTACGTCCAGTTTGACGTCGGCATCACTCATAAGCAGAGCCTGGGCATCGGTGTTAATGGCGATGAATTCCACGCCCTTGAGACCGACTTCGATCATTCGATTGACTGCGTTTACACCGCCACCGCCGATTCCGACGACTTTAATGACCGCGAGGTAATTCTGTGGAGCTGCCACGTCCCGCTTCCCTTGTTAGATGTGCTACATATTTCACGACTCCAGCCAAAAACCTTAACCTTTAGCCTTAAGGTTAAGAATCTGTCAAGCTGTCGTTATTAGAAACGCTATGAGTCGAGTGGTCTTTCTGCAACGACCGCCTAGGCGTGTCGCTTATTCAAGACTATCTTTCCAGAATTTCTTGGCTTATTGGTCTTCCCGCGCCCAGAGCGCCGCGACTTAATACACCACGGGATTTTCCGGGTTGGTGACGTCGATTGTCGTCTTGGCCGCATGCTTTTTCTCGAGCTCTTTCAAGAAAATCAGTGCAACTTCATTTTTCAGGGCCGCCTTCTTCGCGTCTCCCCAAATCAACGTGCGGTTCTTCGGCAATGCCAATTCGGCAAAGCCGGCCTTGGACAGCGATGCGGTTGACACTTCTTCGAGCACTTTCTTGTCAACCGTGCTCAAGATACCGGTCAGCAGCTTGAACTGCTCAGCATCGGCAGTGACGTCACTGGCCTTAATCTTGGGAAGCTTGTCCTTGTCCTTCTTGCCGACGGTGCGAAGCTTCTTGCCTGTCTCGGAAACCAGGTATTCCTTCTTGCCTTCCAGCAAGATCGCCACCGGGACGGCTTCGATCACCTCCACCACCAAGGTATTGGGCATCTGCGCCTTGACTACGATCTCATTGATGGCGGGCTGGTCTCCGATAAGCTCCTGGACCTTGGCTTCGGAGATCCGCGGCAGCGGGGTGCCCTTCAGCGGTTCCAGGGACTCCCCCAACTTCTTGGAATCCACCAGCTTGGTGCCAGTGACTTCAATCTTCTTGGCAGCGATCACCGGCGAGAAGCTCAAGATCAGAACTGCAGCGAGGCTGAGCACGACAATGCAGGCCGCGACAATAATCAGGATCTTGCGCCGCTTCTTCTCCGGGTTCTCCGGAAGTTCTACGACTTTTGCTGCTTCACCCATGGATCACCTTGGTAGACGGAATGGGGCCGATCGCTGCGGCCCGGGACTCTGGACGGAAGTTGTCAGCTCAGGGACTTCACGATGTCTGGGCCCAGCGCGGTAACATCTCCAGCGCCAATGGTCATGATGACATCGCCCGGCTCGGCCTGCTCAACCGCATGCGCAACCGCGGCTGCCGGCACCAGAACCTGCGACGGGACTTCGATGCGCGAGGCAATCAATTCGCTGGTTACCCCTTCGATCGGCTCTTCACGTGCCGGATAGATATCCAGCACGGCTACCGAATCAGCCAAGGACAAGGCCTGCGCAAATTGGCGGTAGAACTCCTGGGTGCGGCTGAACAGGTGCGGCTGGAAAACAACGTGCAGCCGGCCGTTGCCTGCCACGGTGCGACCTGCAGTCAAAGCAGCCTGCACTTCGGTTGGGTGGTGCGCATAGTCGTCGTAGACCCGGACACCAGCAGCCTCTCCCTTGAATTCGAACCGACGGGCTGCACCGGAAAAGCTGGAGAGCGCCTGCAGCGCTTCGTCGACATCCATGCCTGCGTCGATGCCGACTGACAGCGCGGCGGCCGCGTTGAGCAAATTGTGCTGGCCGGGCACTGCCAGGTCCATGATCCGGCTCTGTCCGCTGCCCCATTCGATGGTCGCGGTGAACCGGCCATCGTCGGTGGCGCGGGCGTCGGACAGCCTGCGGTCGGCATGTTCACTGAAGCCATAGGTCTGGACCCGGATATCCGGGCGCTCTGCGCGCATCTTGTGCGCCAAGGCATTGGCTCCTTCATCGTCGGCGCAGCAGATCAGCAGGCCGTCGGCTGGCAGCAGCCGGGCGAAGTCGACGAAGGCCTGGTGCACCGCTTCAGCAGTGCCGTAGTGGTCCAGGTGATCGGCCTCTACGTTGGTCACGATGATGACGTCCGGCCGGTAGTTGAGGAAGGAGGCATCGGATTCGTCGGCTTCCGCCACAAAGTAGGACCCGGCACCGAGTTCGGCGTTGGTGCCCAGGCTTGGAATGTTCGCGCCTACCGCGAAGCTTGGACGTGCGCCGATGGTCTTGAGCATGTGCGCGGTCAGCGAAGTGGTGGTGGTCTTGCCATGGGTGCCGGCGATGGCCACGATCTTCTCGTGGCCGCGCATCGTTGCTTCCAGGCCTTCGGAGCGGTGCAGGATGCGCAGTCCGCGACGCACGGCTTCATCGTATTCCGGATTGCCTGCTTTGATGATCGAGGAAATCACCACGGTGTCAGCGTCGCCCAGGTTCGCGGCATCGTAGCCTACATGGATGCGTGCTCCTCGCGCGCGCAGCCCGTCGAGCACCGGCAGATCCTTGGCATCGGTTCCGGAGACGGTCAGTCCGTAGTCGAGCATCAGCCGTGCAACCGCTGATACGCCAACCCCGCCTACACCCATCAGGTGCACCTTGCCCAGATCGGAGTTCAGTTCGTCGGCTCGCAGTGCCATGGTTCTAGCCTTCCTGACCCGCACGGCGGCGGGTTGAAACTTCTTCAATAATCCGTCGCGCCATGATCTGCGCGGCGTCGCGCTGCCCCAGTGAGGCGGCGGCGTGAGACATCTTTTCAAGTTTATGCTGATCGGCCAGCAGATTGATGACATTTTCGGTGATATAGGACTTTGTGAATTCAGCGTCAGAAACCAGGACCGCTCCCCCGGCGGCTACCAGTTCACGGGCGTTGAGCTTCTGCTCGCCATTGCCGATAGGCAGCGGGACCAAAACCGAGGCGGTACCGGCGACGGCCAATTCGCAGACTGTGCCTGCACCGGAGCGGCAGATCATCAAATCCGCGACTGCGTACGCGTAGTCCATGCGATCCACGTATTCGATCTGGGTGTATCCCTCATGGACGAGCTGCTCGCCGGCAGCATCGCGAACCTGCTTGTCGCGTCCGGTGATGTGGATGGTGTGGATGCCAGCTGCGTCCAGCTCGTCAAGGGACTGCGCAATGGCTGTGTTGATGCTCTGCGCTCCGGAAGATCCACCGGTAACCAGCAGCACTGGCTTCTCGCCGGCGACACCGAAGTGCTCGCGGGCTGCTTCGCGCAATTCCGCCTTGACCATGGTCGCCACGTTGGAGCGCATCGGCATGCCTACCTGCACCTCGCCGGGCAGTCCTGTGTTGGCGAAGGTGGTTCCGACAAATGCAGCGTTCTTTGCGCCCAGCTTGTTGGCCATGCCCGCAACGGAGTTCGCCTCGTGCACGAAGATCGGCAGCTTCAGCTGCTTCGCGGCCAGGTAGGCCGGAGTGCAGACGTATCCTCCTACGCCCAGAACCGCTTCGGCCTTGGTGGCGCGCAGAACCTTCTTGGCGTTATTGACTGCCGTGATGAAACGGAATGGGAACTTGAGCAGATCGGCGTTGATGCTTCGCGGCATCGGTGCCTTCGGAACGAATTCCAACGGGTAGCCGGCTTCGGGCACCAGCTTCGTTTCCAGGCCTCCGGGAGATCCCAGGGCAGTGACCTGTGCGTCAGGCTGCTCGGTCTTCACGGCATCAGCGATGGCCAGCATGGGCGAGATATGCCCGGCTGTTCCGCCGCCGGCGACCACTAGGCGAAGTGCTTCGCTCATTTGTTGCTGTACTCCTTCGACCTGCCTGGGGCAGGATCAATGTCCACCGCATATCCGGCGATGGGTCTCTGCTTCTGATAACGGCCGGTTGCGGCCCGCTATTTGGTTTTCTTGCTCTTGGCCGGCTTCTCGTCCAGCTTCGCTTCGAATTCACGTTTCTGCGCTCTGGCTGAAGAGAGGACAAACCCCATGGCAAGCATGATCGCGAGCATTGCCGAGCCGCCGGAGGAAATGAACGGCAGCGGAACACCGATCACCGGAAGCACTCCGGTGACGGTACCCAGGTTGACGAAGGTCTGGCCGATTACCCATGACATCAAGCAGCCCATGAGCACCTTGGTGTACAGGTCGTTGGCGCGCGCAGCGATGCGATACATCGCCAAGGCCAGCAGGATGAACATGACCAGGACGAAAAGCACGCCGATCAAGCCGAATTCCTCGCCCAGGATGGAGAAGATGAAGTCGTTCTGCGCTTCGGGGACATAGGACCACTTCATGCGGGACTGGCCGGCACCCACGCCGAACCAACCGCCAGAGGCGAAGGCATGCAGGCCCATGCTGGCCTGGTAGCAAAGGTCATTGCTCGGACCGCAATCGGTATCCAGCCAGGCGAGGATGCGCTGCCGGCGGTTGGACGAAGCCAGGATCGCTATGGACAAGCCCGCGACGCCAACCGCGGAGAACGCCGCGAGCCACTTCATCCTGATGCCGCCAAGGAACATCGCCGCGGCAATGATCATCAACAGGACCAGGGCGGTACCCACATCCTTGCCGACCACTACGAGGCCAACGATGAGGACGCCAACCGGAGCCACGACGGGGACGATCAGGTGCTTGATGTCGTGAAGCATGTGCTGCTTCTTTTCCAGCATGAATGCAGCGAATACTGCCAAGGCGAGTTTGGCGAACTCGCTGGGCTGCAAGCCGAAGCCGCCGATGCGGATCCAGTTCCGGTTGCCGAGTACCGTGTGGCCAAGTGGCGTGAATGCGACGAGGAACAGCAGGATGAACGCCGCGATCACGGAGGGCCACGCCAGCCGTTTCAGCACTTCCGGCTTGATGCGCTGCATGATCAGCATGCAGACAATGCCCAGCGCGGCGAAGCCGCCCTGGGCCAGTGCCACGGTGAAGCCGTCCCGGCCTTTGGCGATCGCTTCCACCGATGCCGATGACTGGACCATGATCACGCCGAAGACTGCCAGCGCGATGGAACCCACGAGAACCAGCCAGTAGTCGGTGGAGGCCATGCGCCCGCTGGAGTTCTCCACGGTGCTGAGCATTTTGCCGAATCGCGCGTACCAAGGAATCTTGGCTTTGGATCCCGCTGGCTTCTTGCTCGATTTCATCGCCATCGGTGCCTCCTGCCTTGGTTTCGTTTGTTCGGTCAGCTCTCGACTACTTCTCTTCGCCAGCTTTATCCATCAGATCACTGACGGCAGCGATAAATGCGTTGCCACGCTGGGCGTAGGAACTGAATTGGTCCATCGAGGCCGCGGCCGGTGCCATGAGCACCGTGTCCCCTGCCTCAGCAACTTCGGCGGCCTTGGACACCGCACGGGTCATGACCTGCGCACCGCTAGGGGCTGATCCGTCGTTGCCCTGTGCCTCGCCGGTGATGTCGATGACTTCGACCTTTGGTGCGTGAGTGGCCAGCGCTTCGCGCAGGCCCGCGGTGTCGGTGCCGATGAGCAGCACCTTGGCCAGGCGCTGGGCATGCTTGGCGATCAGCTCCCCGTATTCCACGCCCTTGGACACTCCGCCGGCGATCCACACAACACGGGTGAAGGCCGCCAGCGAAGCGTCGGCCGCGTGCGGGTTAGTGGCCTTGGAGTCATTGATCCACAGGATGTCGTCCTTGCGGGCCACGGCCTGGATCCGGTGGTCTCCGGAGTCGAAGTTCTTCAAGCCCTCAGCTACTGCTTCCTGGCTCACGCCGTAGGCGCGGGTCAGCGCCGCGGCGGCGGCGGCGTTGGCGGCGGTATGGCGCGGAACAATCTCGCCGATGTCCTTCAGCGCGATGAGTTCCACCGCACTGGTCTTGCGCTCTTCGATGAAGGCGCGGTCCACCAGCAGGCCCTCGACAACGCCCACCATCGACACCGCGGGGGTATCTGTCGTGAAGCCGATGGCACGGCAGCCTTCGATGACGTCAGCATTTTCCACCATGGTGATGGTGACCTCGTCAGCCGCGTTGAAGATCGCCGCCACCTGGGTGCGTTCGTAGATCTTCGCCTTGGCGGCCTTGTAGTTCTCGAAACCGCCATGCCAGTCCACGTGGTCTTCGGCCAGATTCAGGACCACCGAGGCGACCGGCGAGATGCTGTGCGTGTAATGCAGCTGGAAGCTGGAGAGCTCGACGGCGAACACGTCGTAGTCCACCGGTTCGCGCACCGCATCGAGGATCGGGGTGCCGACATTGCCGACGGCGACGGCTTTCAGCCCCTCGGCACGCAGGATCGCTTCGGTCATGCCCACGGTGGTGGTCTTGCCGTTGGTGCCGGTGATGGCCAGCCACTGCGGCGCTGTGTGGCCGGCACGGTTCTGCACGCGCCATGCCAACTCGATATCGCTCCATATCTCGATGCCTTTGGACTCTGCTTCCGCGATGACCGGGTTGCGGGGGTTCCAGCCCGGGGAAACCATCACCAGCTGGGCCTGCTGGCCATCGACCAGCGGCAGGGACTGGACGTTGGCGGTGCCGAGCAGCACCTCGTGGGCGCCGACGATCTTCAGGGTCTCGGCGCGCTGCTGGTTCATCTTGTCGTCACGGCCATCGATCACGGTGACGATGGCGCCGAGTTCGATGAGGGTGTCGGCTGCCGAGAATCCGGAGAGCCCCAATCCTGCGACGACAACACGCAGGCCTTTCCAATCAGCATCCCAGCTGTTCAGCGAGTCCAGTGATTTGCCAGCGTTTGCGCTCACAGTGCGACAACCCATTCAGAGTAGAAGAGACCCAGGCCCGCGGCCACGAACAGGCCGGCAAGGATCCAGAATCGGATAACGACGTTTTCCTCGGACCAGCCCGAGAGCTCGAAGTGGTGCTGCAGCGGTGCCATCTTGAACACGCGCTTGCCGCCCGAGATCTTGAAGTAGCCCACCTGGATGATGACCGACAGGGAGATGATCACGAACAGGCCGGCGATGACCACCAGCAGCAGCTGGGTGCGCGAGAGGATCGCGAAGGCCGCCACGGCGCCGCCAATGGCCAGCGAGCCAGTGTCGCCCATGAAGATCTTTGCCGGCTTGGCATTGAACCAGAGGAAGGCGATCAGCGCACCGGAGAGCGTGGCTCCCAGCAGCGCGAGGTCCTGCGGGTCGCGCACCGAGTAGCAGACATCCAGCGAGTCGATGTTGCTGCAGGCCTGGTTCTGCTGCCAGATGCCCATCAGGGTGTACGCGCCGAAGACCATGATCGAGGCACCGGTAGCCAGCCCGTCCAGGCCGTCGGTGAGGTTCACGCCATTGGTGGCGCCGGTAACAATGAAGTTTGCCCAGAGCACGAACAGCACCATGCCCAGCAGCGGCCCGGCAAATGCCAGGTCGATGTTGGTGTCGCGCAGGAAGGAAATCGCGGTGGAGCCGGGGGTCAGGCCCTGCTCGTTCGGGAACTGCAAGGCCAGCACGGCGAAGCTGATGCCGAAGAAAGCCTGCAGGACGATCTTCTGCCAGGCGCGCAGGCCCAATGACCGCTTCTTGAAGATCTTGATGAAGTCATCGAGGAAGCCGACCAGGCCCATGCCGCCGAAGAGCATCAGCACCAGCAGGCCGCTGGCGGTGATTCCCGACGAGGTGCGCCCCATCAGCGAAAGGATGCCATGGGTGGCGAAGTACGCCACGAACACGGCCAGCACGAAGACCACCCCGCCCATGGTGGGGGTGCCGGACTTGATGGCGTGCGAGTTCGGCCCGTCATCGCGGACGACCTGGCCGTACTGCTTCTTGGTGAGCAGGCGGATGTACAGCGGCATGGCCACCATGGTCAGCACGAGGGCAATGCCTGCCCCCAGGATCAATGCGATCATGCGTTATCGCCTTCCTTCGCGAATGCCGCGATCTCGTCGCCGAGGAAACGCAGACCTGCCCCATTGGACGATTTGAACAACGCGATATCACCCGGCTGCAGCTGTTCCTGCAGCAGTGCGCGGGCTTCATCCACGTCTTCCACGTAGAAGGCCTCGTCGCCCCAGCTGCCTTCGAGCACAGCGGAGTTGTAGGCGGGCTTGGCCCCGCGGCCTACCACTACAAGTTTCTTGATGTTCATGCGAACTGCCATGCGGCCCAGCAGGTCGTGCTGGTGGATGCTGTCATCTCCCAGTTCCAGCATTTCGCCCAGCACCGCCCAGGTGCGCCGGCCTGGTGCTCCGTCGGCGCCCAGGCCCAATTCGGCCAGGGTCACCAGCGCGGCACGCATTGATTCGGGGTTCGCGTTGTAGGCGTCGTTGATGATGCTCACGCCGTCAGGGCGCTCGATGCGTTCCATCCGCCAGCGGCTGCCAGCGGCTCGGCCTTCAAGGCCGGCGCAGATCAGCTCCGGGGCAACATCCAGCGCCAGTGCTGCGTTGGCTGCGGCGAGGATGTTGGTGACATGATGGCGGCCCAAGAGGCCCGAGGTGATCCGCTTGCTGAAGCCGCCGGGGAACTCAAGGGTGAGTTCTGGCTGCCCGTGCTTGTTCACGGCAACGTCGGTGGCCCAGACTCCAGCGTTCTCCGGCTTGCTGCTTCCGGTGCCGAAGAAGCGCACTGCTCCCCCGGAACGCGAGTCCATGCGGGCCACGCGAGGGTCTTCGGCATTCAGGATGGCGATGCCGTCGGCGTCCAGCGCCTCTACCAGCTCGCCCTTGGCCTTCTCGATGTTCTCCACCCCGCCGAATTCGCCGGCGTGCGCGGTGCCGACGCACAATACGACGCCGACCTGGGGATGCACCATATCGGTGAGGTAGGTCAGGTGGCCGATGCCGGTAGCACCCATCTCGATTACCAAATACTTGGTCTCGTCGGTGGCGTTGAAAACCGTCAGCGGTACGCCGACTTCGCCGTTGTAGGAGCCAATGGGCGACACGGTCGGCGCCACCTGCGACAAGATGCCTGCGAGCAGGTCCTTGGTGGTGGTCTTGCCGGCCGAGCCGGTGATTCCCACAACCTTGGCGTCGTTCTTTTCCTTGAGATGCGCAACGATGCGGGCGGCGATTTTGCCCATCGCTTCCACCGCATCGTCAACGATGACCGCCGGGTGCTCCCTGCGGTCTTCGTCATAGGTCACGCGTTCGGCTAGGGCCAGCACGGCGCCGGCGGCGCGTGCACGGTCGATAAAGGCGTGCCCGTCGGAGAATTCTCCGGGCTTGGCAACAAATAAGGCACCCGGGACGACTTCGCGCGAGTCAGTGGTCACGGAAGTGATCACCGTGTCGGAGGCGGCTGTGGCAGTCGCCTTTCCTCCGGTGATGTCCAGCAGGTCGGTCAGAGACAGTTCAATCATGGCAATAAGGACTTTACACTTGAGCGGTGGCGATAGTGGTCTTGTACGTTCTAGGATTTGGTCACAAATCCATGAAGATTCAGTGCGTTCGCCAGTTCCACCCGATCATCCAGTTCCACGTCAATTCCCGCGACGTCTTGGCTGACTTCATGTCCGCGCCCGGCCACCAGAATCGCATCGTTGGCACCGGCCAAACTCACAGCGAACTCTACGGCTTTGGCGCGTGGCGCGATGTTGAACAGCTGCACCTGCGGACGCTCGGATTCGAGCACGTGCTGTGCGCCGGAGGCAACCTGGTCGCGGATCGGCGCCGGGTCTTCGCCATGGGGATCGTCGTCGGTGACAATCACGATATCGGCATGACGGGCCGCTACCGCTCCCATATCCGGGCGCTTGGTCTTATCGCGTTCTCCGGTGGCGCCGAAGACAACGATGCGACGGCCCTGCTCCCCCGGGCGGATGGAATCCAAGGCCTTGGCCAGGGCATCTGAATTGTGGGCAAAGTCGACAACGGCGACCGGTGACTCGCCTACGACCTGCATGCGTCCGGGAACGGCGACCGACAGCGGGTCCTTGGAATCCAGGGCACGCTGCAAGGCGTCGAGGTCTGCGCCGCCAGCGAGCACCATCAGGGCCGCTAGGGCGCCGTTGGCGACGTTGAACATGCCTGGCAGCAGCGTACGGGTCCGCAGCTGGCGCCCGTCGCGGTGGACCAGGGTGAAGCTGTGGCCCAGGCCGCAGTGCTCCAGCTCGGTGACCCGCCAGTGCGCCGTGGCATGATCGCCATCAAGGCTCAGTGTTTCGGTGGGCACCAGGGCGCGATCGGCCAGACGCTGGCCGTATTCGTCATCGACCATGACCACGGCGCGATCGGAGCGTTCGGCGGTGAACAGTTCAGCCTTGGTTTCGAAGTACTCGTCCATCGTGCCGTGCAGGTCCAAGTGGTCCTGCGTCAAGTTGGTGTATCCGGACACGGCGAAGCGCAGGGCATCGACCCGTCCGTAGCTCAACGAGTGGCTGGAGACCTCCATGGCCACCGAAGCCACTTCCTGCTGGACCATGCGCGAAAGCACCCCGTGCAGCTGGGTGGATTCCGGGGTAGTCAGCACGCTGGGGATGATCTGCCCGCGGGCAGACATCTCGATGGTGCCGATCAAGCCGGTTTCTTCGCCCAGGGCATCCAGGATTGCGCGGATCATGAAGGTGGTGGTCGTCTTGCCGTTGGTGCCGGTCACGGCGAACAGCTTCGGACTGCGCTGGTCCGTTCCGTAGACGGCCTGCGCGATCACTGCGGCAGATTTGCGGACGTCAGCCACGACAGCCACCGGGATTGCGAGATCATCGCCGAGGAATTCGAGTCCGGCGGTATCGGTGATCATCGCCACTGCGCCGTTGCCGATTGCGGTGTCCACGAATTCGGCTCCGTGGCGCTTGGCGCCGGAGATGCCGAGGAAGACGTCTCCTGGCTGGACGATCTGCGGGTTGAGGCTGACACCGAGAATTTGCGGAGCGGCGTTGAGCAATGCTCCAGTTCGCACCGCACCTGCTGTTCCGCAGAGCTGGTCGAAGCCAATGCCGGCGGTGCTGTCCGGGCGTAGGTACCGTTCTAGCTCACGCGGAGTGTCGGGGTTCTGGACTACCAAGATTTCTTCTGATCCTCACCTACAAAGACGTCGTACGCCTCTGATTTAGTCGTGCTCGGCGGCACATTGAATGTATTGAGAGTATGGCTCATGACATCGGTAAACGTATCCGCTACCGAGAAGTCTTTCCAGTTGCCCTTCGGCCGGTACATTGTTGCCACGACCACGAACTGCGGATCCTCTAACGGGGCAACACCCGCAAAGGAATAAGTATATCCGTCATAGCCCTTGGCGCTTGCCGCCTGGCCGGTACCGGTCTTGCCGCCCACTCGGTACCCGGGAATGCGCTCTTTGTAGCCGGTGCCGTGGTCCACGACCGATTCCATGAGCTTGAGCATTTCCTCAGCTGTGCTCTTCTTGACCACGCGCTTCTTTTCAGGCGCCGGAATCTTGGTGATCGAACCATCTTCGTTCCGGTAGCCCTCAATCAGGCTCGGTGAAAGCCGAACGCCTTCGTTGGCCAAGGTCTGGAAAATCGAGGCGGTGTGCAGCACGGTCTGCGAATAGCCCTGGCCGAACATGGTGGTGTACTGCTGGCGCCGGTCCCAGTTCTCGGGATGGGCGAGCTGACCAGCGCTGGCGCCGTTGAGCCCTACGCGGATGGGCGAACCCAATCCGAAAGCACGCATGTAGTCGTAGCGGGTCTGCTTGCTCATCGTGTTGCCGACCATCACGGTACCGGTGTTGTAGGAGCGGGCAAAGATGCCCGAAACGGTCATGTCGTACGTCGGGTGTTCCAAGGAGTCGTTGATGGTTTCCTTGGTGAACGTCTTCTTGTGCGGCACGCGCATCTCGGTTAGCGGATCCACGCCGCCCTGGTCGATAGCGGCAGCGAAGATCGGGGCCTTGCCGGTGGAACCCGGTTCAAAGGCACGGGTGATGGAGGTGGACCGGCGGAATTCGGGCTTGGTGGCGCCTGGATCGTTCGGATCCAATTCCGCGGAGTCGCCGATGGCCAGAATCTTGCCGGTGTCGACTTCCATGACCACCACGGAAACCCATTCGGCATTGAATTCGGCCTGCTTCTTTTCCGCTGCGCGCTGGGCGACGTAGTTGATGTCCGAGTCGATGGTGAGGATGACATCTTGCCCATCGACGGCCGGGGTTTCTTCGACCTCGGTGACAGGAATGCGCACGCCATCGGCGCTGATCTCGTATTTGCGGCTGCCTGCCTTACCGGCGAGGTGTTCTTCCTGGCTCAATTCCAGGCCTTCGGCACCAACCACGGATGTCTGGTCTTCGGAGTTGCGCACGAAGCCCAGCAATGGTCCGGCGATCACGCCTTGCGGGTATTGGCGTTCGCTGCGCAGCAAAGAGGCAAGGCGCGGGATGCCAATTTCAAGGACTTCGTTGCGCACTTCCGGGGTCACGCTCTTGGCCAGCACGACGTAGCCTTTCGGCTCGGCGTCCCCCTGCGGACGCACCTTCTTGGCCAGTTCCTCGCGATCCTGGTCCAGGGTTTCGGCTAGTTCATCAATGGCCTGGTCCCATGTAATGCGTTCTTGGCCGTTGGTGCCGTCCCGCTTTGCGCGGCGAATGGTCTCGCCCTGCTTGCGCTGGTCGATGACCAGATCGTAGCGGTCCACGGAGACAGCGAGCGTGGTGCCATTACGGTCTTCAATGGATCCGCGATTGGGCGCAATGGTTTCTACGCGTTCGCGATTCTCTTGCGCGGCGTTGGCAATGGTTGCCGAGTTGATGCCCTGAACCCAGACAAGCCGCCCGAGGATCACCAGCAGCAAAACCACGGAGAGGATCAGCACTAAGCGCATTCGCTTTTTTGCAGTGTCGATTGCGGTCGAGCTCACAAAAGAACCTAACTTTCCCTCAGCGCGGTTTTCCAGCAGCGGCAGCCACCTGTATCTAGCTTAGAAAGAGCTGGCTACTCTGCTGGGGATTTGATGCTTGGTGCAGGGATCGTGCCCCCATTTAGCTCAGTGTCCTGGAACACTGGGCGGCCGTCCTTGTCGATTTCACGTTCGGTTTTCTCGGCCTTCACCTCAGGTTCCTTGGAACCATCAGTCGCTCCAGATTCCTTCTGTGAATCTGCTGAGGCTTTACCCACAGTGGTCTTCGGCGTGTTTGATGCGTTGGCATCGGTTTTGCTTTCGCCCTTGCGGATGCTGTCGCCTGGCAGCGGAATAGTTCCATATTCCTGCTTGCTGTTCTTGGCCTTGACGGCCTTCTCAGCGTCCTGGGTAATCTTGCCTTCGGAAAGGCTGATCAACCCTGGAGCGCCTGGCGAAACCAAGCCGAGGTCCTTTGCCTTTGCGGCCAGCGCCTGCGGTGCTGCCAAAGACTGTGCTTCCTTCAGCAGCGCCTGATTCTCTTGGGAGAGTGCTCGTTCCTGCGATCGCAAGTTCACAATGTCGTACTGCCGCTGAGCTACCGAAGTATTGAGCAGCACCAGCGTGACGATCACGCTGAAGGCCAAGAAGATCAGCACCGCAGACATGGTGAACATGGAGCGCTTGTTGGTCTCGTTCATTTTGGGAACCAGCGAAAGCGTTACGCGCTGGCGCGAATCCCCTTTAGGCAGGTTGCTAGCTGGGACGGGCTCGGGTCGCATTACACGCGCAGTGTTACCGTCGACAACCGGCTGGCTGTTCACGGCTGCGGTCTTCTGCACGCGGCGCTGGGCTCGTTGGCTCATGCTAGCTCCTCTTCAACACTCGTTCCACAGCACGCAGGCGGGCTGAGGCTGCACGTGAATTTTCTGCTATTTCGTGATCGCTTGGCTTCTCGGTGCCCTTGGTGAGCACCTTGTATTCAGCTTTGTGTTCATCCAGTTCCACCGGGAACCCCGGAGGAGCCGACGAGGTTGATCCTTGGACGAAGTGCCGTTTGGTGATCTTGTCTTCCAAAGAGTGATAACTCATGACGACAACGCGTCCGCCGACGTTCAAGGCCCCCATTGCAGCCGGGATGGCGCGTTCCAGAACGTCAAGTTCCTCATTCACCGCAATACGCAGGGCTTGGAACGTTCGCTTGGCAGGGTGGCCATGGTTTCGGGCGGCCGCTGCCGGCACGACGCTGCGGATCACGTCAACGAGTTCAGCGGTGCTGGTGATGCGGTTCTTGGCACGCGCCTCGACGATTGCCGTTGAGATGCGGCCGGCAAACTTCTCTTCGCCCCACTGCCGGATAATTCGAAGCAGTTCGTCGCGTTCCAAGTCGTTGACGAGGTCCTCGGCAGTTGGACCGACCGAAGTGTCCATGCGCATATCCAGCGGAGCATCATAGGAATAGGCGAAACCGCGTTCGCGTTCGTCGAGCTGCAGCGAAGATACGCCGAGGTCAAACAAGACGCCGTCAACGCCAGGGAATCCAAGGTCTTCCACGACATCCGCAATTTCGTCGTACACGGCGTGCACGAGGTCGATCCGGTCTTGGAACGGAGCGAGTCGAGCACCCGCAAGTTCGTGCGCCTGCTCGTCACGGTCTAGACCGATCAGATGCAAATTATCGAACCGTCGCAAAATGGCTTCGGAATGCCCGCCCATGCCGAGGGTGCAGTCAACCACAATTGCCCGACGGCCTTCAGCATTGGCTCGCTCAATACCTGGAGCTAGCAAATTAACGCATCGGTCCAGAAGTACTGGAACGTGGCGTTCGGATGCTGGTCGTTGGGAATCCTGATTTGGCACTGCGCCCCCTTTCGCTTTCGATCTGCTGTTGAGATCAGATCCCCCTCCAACCAAGTGGCGATCCAATCTTCTGGCTCCGGGGAAGTGAAGCCAGACGATTTTCTACCCCATGGTGGCTGGAGATCTCATCCCAACAAACGGTGTGTCTTGTCGGCCTAGCGCCCGAGGGCCTAGTCTTCGTCGGTATCGGAGAACACGTCTTCTTGTTCGTCCAAGTACTGCTGCCATGCAGTTGAATCCCAGATTTCAATACGGTTACCCGCACCGATAACTGTGACCTCCCGATCCAGGCCTCCGTAAGTGCGCAGCACTTGCGGAATCGTTACGCGTCCCTGCTTATCCGGAACTTCATCCGAGGCCCCAGAGAGAAACACACGTGCGTAGTCGCGTGCTCGCCGAGAAGTCAAGGAAGCCTGCGCCAGTTGCTCGTGCTGCTTCTCAAACTCCCGCTGGCTGAAAACGTAAATGCAACGCTCTTGGCCACGGGTGAGAACCAACCCGTAGGACAGCTCATCCCGATATTTAGCTGGAAGAATCAACCGGCCTTTTTCATCGAGACGCGGTGTGTAGGTTCCTAAGAACATGCACACCACCTTTCGCGTGAAGTGGCCGGAAGCCCCATTCTTCTCTACTTGCCTCCACTTTACTCCACAACCCTCCACTGTCAATGCAATTTCAGTGGTTTCGCGAGGGTATGGACTTAAAAAACAGCTGAATCTAGCGGGTGCTCAGCCTATGCTCAGGTGGAGGGAATTGAATCAGCAGTCGGCCCGGTCGAGCATCATTCAGAAATTTGACGCGCAGAATCCCCGGAATATAGCTAATTTCAGGCGCTGTGGTGGAAAGTGGAGGACCCCGGGGAGGAAAGTGGAGGCCGGCTCGGCCAACCAGGTGGAACTGAACCTTGGAATCTGCAGAGAATTCAAGATCACTAGAATTTGGTGCGTTCCCTCGACGCTGGCATGCCGAGTATCCGGGGCAACCATTCTCGGCACTAAGCCAAATCTCTCGCATCGCGGCATCTGGCGCATAGGGGCTGCCGCGGCGCAAGGAGCACAGCTTAAACGAAAAAAGAGGTGCAACCCTTAGGGTCACACCTCAATATCTATTGCTGATCAGCTATCGGACTGATCACGTTTCCGCTGGTTCCATTTTTCCTCCAGGCCGGAAAGGAACTGCGAATTATTCTTGCTGGCCGATTTTGCGCCCGCTCCCTTGGAAGGACCGATTTTTCCGGTAGCCGTTTTTGTCAAGGCGAGCAGTACACCTGCGAACATCACGGCGAAACCGAGGACGCCAACGATGATGATGTGCTGGGATATTCCAAAAATGAGCCCCGCAAGGCCGGCGATTACCAGCAAGATGCCCAAAACAATATTGCGGGTCGACAGGCGCCCCGTGCCCGATGGGCCCTTCATGCTGGAAGCGAAGCGACGGTCTTCATGCAGCTGCTTTTCCAACTGCTCCAACAAACGCTGCTCGTGCTCCGATAGCGGCATCGTCTTCTCCTTCCAAAGGCAAACCTGACGGTCGTCCACCGTCTCCAAGTTCAACGTCGCGCCAATGGGAAAAGTTCCCCGGATTCGATTGAACTTACTTCAAGGATAGACTCTTTTGCACTCGCCCTGCTAGTTGATCTTCACCACTGTCCAGATATCCATACGTTCTACACAGAATGCGTTTATTCCTTGGGTCGCAGAAAACGAGCCGGGGTCACAATGGACTGCGGAAATTTCTGTCCGATCTGGTCAGCGATCCGTTCTGCTTCTCGCGCTTTCTCTTCACGCGGGTCCAAGCTGAATTGCAGACCCAACTCGTAATCTTGCAATCTTTCAGCTCTCACTCCGATTAACCGGACTGGTTGGGCCAACGGGGTCAATTTCCGCAACAGTGCCAGAGCGGACTCGCTAATTTTCGTAGATGAATCTGTAGCGGCAGCAAGAGCCTTCGAACGCGTAATTCCAGAGAAGTCCTTGTACTTGATCTTGATCCCAACACCGTTGGCTGATTTGCCGTGCTGCCGTAGTCGCTGACCGACCCTATGGCTTTGCCGCAATAGCTCACCCTCAAGCACCTGCGGCTCGGTGATGTCAACCGCGAACGTGTGTTCAGAGGAGATGCTTTTTTCATCCCTGCTAACTTCCACCGGGCGGTTGTCTATCCCCCGAGAGAGCAGGCGCAGGGCCCGGCCATGCTCCCCCAGCCGGCTGATCAATCGCGCCTCCGGCTCGGTAGCAAGCTGCCCAACGGTCTCAATTCCCAAGGCATGGAGCTGGTCGGCGGTACGTTTTCCCACGCCCCACATTTTTGACACCGGCAATTCGTGCAGGAATTCTTCGGTTCTCTTGGGGGCAATTACAGCCAATCCGTCTGGCTTGGCGTAGGTCGAGGCCAGTTTCGCAACGAATTTGTTCCTTGCGATGCCCACGCTTGCTGTCAGGCCCATTTCCGCGCGTATGTATTCGCGGATTTTCTGGGCAATTTGCACCGGACCACCAAGCATGCGCATGCTTCCCGTAACGTCCAGGAATGCTTCGTCAACACTGACTTGCTCAACGAGGGGAGTCAACGTGTGGAAGTAGGCCATGATCTGCGCTGAGGCTTCCGAGTACTTGTGATGGCTTGGCTCGATCACAGTAGCTTCCGGCGTCAGCGGGATGGCCTGGCTCATCGGCATCGCCGAATGGATCCCTCGGGCTCGGCAGTCATAAGAGGCAGAGAGCACGACACTGCGTCCTGAAGGGTGCCCCACAATGACTGGCTTGCCCACCAGGTCAGGGCGGTCGCGCAGTTCCACGGAAACGAAAAAGGCATCCATATCGACATGCAGGATCGCTCGCTCCGTCATTCCAACCCTCTCCCCTTCTTATGGCCGCACCATCAGCGCGCTCGAATGTATATTCGAGTTTAGCCCACGAGCTGAATCCAGCAGTGCCTTCTTTGCCAGACGAGAATCACCGGTAGAGTTGTTGCTAACCACCAGTTGCTTACCCGTAGAAATGATTTTGCATGTCGATGCCTGATTCCGTGCCGGCCCTCAGCAGTGAAGCCCAGGGCTTGAGCCGCAGCTACACCTCTGATGTTGCTCAACTACTGGAGGAGTTTCTGGCTGCGAAAAGCGATGAAGTTGGTCAAATCACCAACAGCGCCATCGAAATCGTCAATGCAATCACCTCGCTGACCCGTGGCGGCAAGCGTCTCCGTGCGCTGTTCGCCTTCTGGGGCTACCTTGGCGCCGGCGGACAACCTGAAGATCGCGACATTGTTCGCCTCGGGGCCGCCTTGGAGCTCTTCCAGGGTGCAGCGCTTATCCACGATGACATCATTGACAACTCGGATACCCGACGCGGCCAGCCGAGCGTCCATAAGCGATTCGAGGCCCAGCACCTGCAGCTTGGACTGTCAGGGAGCGCTTCGAGCTACGGCACGGCCAGCGCAATCCTTGCCGGTGACCTATGCCTGTCACTAAGCGAGGAAGTTTTCTCGGGCATTACGTCCCTCACCCCTCGGGCGCGAACCATCTTCAATCAAATGCGCACCCAAGTGATGGCCGGTCAATATCTCGATGTTCTCGAAGAGTCTGCAGGTCCTGCCTACGATCCGAAGGAAGCGGTCAAGCGCGCTCGCACCATCGTGCGCTTCAAGTCAGCGAAATACTCCACCGAAAACCCGTTCTTACTTGGCGGCGCGTTGGCAGGGGCCAGTGAAGTGCTTTTGAATCACTACTCTGAATTCGCGCTTCCACTGGGCGAGGCGTTTCAGCTGCGTGACGATGTCCTAGGCGTGTTTGGCGATCCAGAAATCACCGGCAAACCGACAGGCGGCGATCTGCTGGAAGGCAAGCGGACTGAGTTGATTGCCCATGCACTGCTGCTTTCAACTCCTGACGAACAGGACTTCATTCAGGGGCGTCTCGGCGCAGCGGATCTCTCTCAAGAGGAAGTTGCACGGCTCAGCAATATTCTGCGTGATAGCGGTGCTTTGGCGGCAACGGAGCAGAGCATTAGCGAATTGACTACCCAATCAGATCTCGCGCTCGAAGCATTGCAGGTCTCCCCCTTGGCCCTGGCGGGAATGCAACAGCTTAGCGACGCCGTGACAAAGAGAAGTAAATAGCGAAACGTTACTAAAACTAAACAAAAGGTCTCAACCATGCATCCGTCAGGATGATGGTTGAGACCTTTTGTTTATGCTGGGGCAACTTCTTTCGGACCTACCAGCCCAGTGCCTGCGCCCTGCGGCGGATCTCGGTTTTTCGCCCCGTACGCAAAGCATTCATTGGCGTGCCAGGCAGCGACTCATCCTCGGTGAACAGCCATACAATGGCTTCTTCATCCGAGAAGCCGGAATCCGACAGTACCGAGAGGGTGCCTTTCAGGCTTTCAACCACGATGCCGTCTTGGAGAAAATCTGCAGGGATCGAACGGACATTGCGTTCGCCAATTCTCAACGAAACAATGGCACGCTCATCAAGCAGGCGGTGCACACGGCGAATGTCTACTTCTAATTCTTCAGCCACATCGGGCAGGGTCAGCCACTGGCCGACGAGTTCTACGGTTTCCTTCACCTCTCAAGGTTCCCACAAATTCCTGATCCGCGCAGAAATTTGGATGAAACCCACCTCAGCAGTTCCCATCAGTCACAGTAGTAGTGTAAATTTTCTTGTATCACTTTGATAACAATTGCATCACAGACAACATGAGGAACGATTTCCCTTTGTTACCTGCGGAGCAAAGCCCGTTATTTTCACCGTATAAATGAGGATTGACTTCATGGCCCACGAATCCAAACATGCTTCCAAGCATGCGTTAGGCGTTGTAGCAGGCGCGGCCATTCCCGCTGCGGTCATCGGTAGTCTCGCCTTGGCTCCAGCAGCGCAGGCAGCACCGACGATTATTCCTAACACCTCAGGAAGCTTTGCCAAGGCAGTAACTCCAGAGACCATCAAGGTTGCTGAGGACCAGATAAAAGCCCACCTGATCGCTTCGCGCGTATCTACGTTGGGCTTGCCAGCGAAACGAGATGTTTCCGAGATCAAGATTCCAGCAGGCGCATCCCTGTGGAGTATCGCTCGGGAATACGACACCACGGTATCCGAGCTGAAGAAGCTCAATAACCTCAAGAACGATTCGATCATTGCCGGCAAGACGCTCAAGGTCTCCGGTCATGCTTCAAAGAGCAGCTCCAAGGGCAAGTCTTCAAGCTCTTCGTCATCGGCGTCCACCTACACGGTTAAAAATGGCGATACGCTCAGCGCCATTGCTAGCAAGCACAATATGAGCTTGTCGGACCTGCTAGACAAGAACGACATCTCGGCAAGCAAGGTGATCTTCCCCGGCGACAAGATCAGGGTCAAGGGTTCGGCTTCGAGCTCCAGCGGTGCAACCCATGCGAAGAAGTCTTCGTCCTCTGGTTCTTCGACTTACACCGTGAAGAGCGGTGACACCCTCGGAAGCATCGCCATCAAGCACAACATGAGCTTGTCGTCGCTCCTGAGCAAGAACGACATCTCGGCAAGTAAGGTGATCTTCCCCGGCGACAAGATCAAGGTCAAGGGTTCGTCCTCCTCCGGCTCGTCTCCGAAGTCGTCCCAGAAGAAGTCCTCCTCGTCTGCTTCTTCGAGCTACACCGTCAAGTCCGGCGATACCCTCAGCGGCATCGCCGCTAAGCACGGCATGAGTCTGTCCGATCTGCTGAAGATCAATGACATTTCAGCCAGCAAGCCGATCTTCCCAGGCGCCAAGATCAAGGTATCCGGCGGTTCATCGTCAAGCTCCACACCGAAGAGCAACGCTGCGCCTAAAGCAAAGAGCTCGACCTACACGGTCAAGTCCGGCGATACCCTCAGTGGCATCGCGACCAGCCACGGTATGAAGCTGGCTGCGCTGCTTGATCTGAACCCGGAGTTCAGCGCGAGCTCGCCTCTGAAGATCGGCGCCAAGCTGAAGGTATCGGGCTCGTCGGTTGCGCCGTCTGGCGAGGTCAAGAAGCAGAAGATCGGCAATACCTTTGCTGGTCGCACCTATCCAGACCACGTTGTGAGCAACGCGAACTCGAACAAGGATTACCTTGACTCGATCGATGTGCCGAGTCGCGGCGAGATGCAGGCCCTGATCCGTTCCACTGCACAGAGCATGGGCGTTGACCCTGCACTGGCATTGGCACACGCATACCAGGAGTCTGGCTTCAACATGCGCGCGGTATCCCCTGCAAACGCCGTTGGCGCCATGCAGGTGCTGCCAAGCACTGGTGACTGGATCGCATCGGTCATTGGCCAGGACCTGAATGTCCTGAACCCTCGCGACAACGTCGTTGCTGGCGTCGCAGTTATTGCCTACAACTTGGACAACACCGACAACCTGGACGATGCAATCGCATCCTACTACCAGGGGTTGGCTGGCGTTCGCAACAACGGCATGTACGAAGACACCAAGCATTATGTAGCCAGCATCAAGGCTCACATGAAGAACTACCGCTAAAAAGACAGAGAAGAGGCGGACCAAACACGTAGAGTGCTTGGTTCGCCTCTTCGTATTGCGGCTAGATCCGGTCTTTAGGCTGTACGCCGGTCAAGATCCAGCGGCATGTCGATCACCACTTTGGTGCCGCCTTTCTCGCCCTGCAGCCAACGGATTTCACCCGATAGCTCGCTAGTCACCAGGGTTCGCACAATCTGCAGCCCAAGACCCTCGCGGCGCGGTTCCTCCGGCAAGCCATGGCCGTCATCCTCAATGACAACACGCAGCCAATCTTTGCTATCGGCACCCTTGTATCGTTCTGCGACCAGGGCAACCTCGCCATCACGATGCGCCAGTCCATGTTCCACCGCGTTGGTCACCAACTCGTTGATCACCAGCGATAACGGTGTTGCCAAATCAGCGTCAAGCATGCCAAAATCGCCTTCACGGCGGGTAGAGACCCTTTGTTCCGGAGAAGCAATTTCCACGATCAATCGGAACTGGCGATCCATCAGATCATCGAATTTCACGGTTTCGTTCAGGCCCTTGGACAGGAAGTCATGGACCGAAGCGATAGTGGAGACCCGGCGCATGGCCTGCTCAAGCCCCTGCTTGCCGTCCTCCGAGCTCATCCGGCGAGATTGCATGCGCAACAGCGCCGCGACAGTCTGCAAGTTGTTCTTCACACGATGGTGGATTTCACGGATTGTCGCGTCTTTTGTAACCAGTTCCTTTTCGCGGCGGCGCAGTTCAGACACATCGCGGCAGAGCACTAGAGCACCCCAGCGCTTTGATTCGTTGCGAAGCGGGATGGCGCGCAGCGAAAGCGTGACTCCGCGGTGTTCCACCTCGGTACGCCATGGCATCTTGCCCTGGAGAACCAGTGGAAGAGTTTCATCGACGACGCGTCGGTCGCTGACCAGCGCCATCGTCAGGTCAGCCAGCGGCTGGCCTTGCAGTACGTCGGCTGCGCCTAGACGGCGGAAAGCTGAAACAGCGTTGGGGCTGGCGAATTCGACGGCGCCATCAACACCGAGACGGATGAAGCCATCGCCGACGCGTGGCGCTCCTCGGCGCGATCCCGTGGGGCTGGCGAAGTCAGGCCACAGTCCTTGGGTGCCCATCTGCAACAGGTCATCCGCGCTTTGCCGGTAGACCAATTCCAGGTTGCTGGGCGTGCGGGACTGGTTGGGGTCGAAGTGGGAGGTGATCACCGCAACCGGGCGGTTCTGGCGCACCAGCGGAATCGCCTGCACAGTAGTCAAGCCCATGATGATGTCTTTGCCGGCCTGTTCCGCAGAGCGTTGCACTTCTTTGGTTTCCCAGGCGTGGTCAACCATGATGCGCAGGTCCTTGCGGATGCGTTCGCCCACGAAGTCGCTATGGAACGCGGTATGCGAGGTAGAAGGACGCACGTGTGCCAGGGCCGTGTAGGAGCCGTCCCCGGTGGGGAACCAGAGCACAAGGTCTGCGAATGCGAGATCCGAGACCAGCTGCCAGTCCCCCACCAGAAGATGGAGCCAATCCTCATCACCCGGTGCAAGTGCGGCACGTTGACGTAGTTCTTCGGTGATGAGGGCCATTAGCGGTGTTTACCTTCGGACGATGGAACGCAAGAGGCGAAGCGCCACGGAAAGCGAGGCCATGTCGTCTCGTTCCAGGCTGTTCACTTCCGCGAACATAGTCTTCGCACGATCAAGGTTAGCCGCGTTTGCTTCTTCCCACGCAGCAACACGCTCTGCCGGGTCCGCAATATCGCCGTGGGCATCCAGGATGTTGGCGGTCAGGTCGATGATCGTGGTGTACAGATCATCGCGCATTGCTGCACGGGCCAACGCCTGCCAACGATCCGAACGAGGAAGGTTGGTGATGCGGTTCAGCAGGCTGTCCACGCCGAACAGGTCGTAGAGCACGTAGTAGGTTTCTGCGACCTTGACCGGAGCGGTTCCGGTGCGGTGGACGTACTCTGCCACATCCAGCAGCGCGTAGGATTCGAACTGGGTCGCCCACATGCTGGCACGACGCTCCGGGATGCCCTGGGCTATGGCTTCTTCCCGCCATTCCTGGAAACGCTGCAGGTCGTTGCCGCGGACCAGGGTTGGCAGTGCCTCGCGCAGTTCGGTCACGGTCGCTTCGTAGCGATTGACCGCTTCGGTGACCAGCAGCTGCTGGTCGACGCGGTTGATGAACCAGCGCGTGGCGCGATCCAGCAGTCGACGCATGTCGTGGTGCTGGCGTCCCCAATGTTCCAGATCGGTTCCGGCCGGCTGTGCATTGATTGCATCGAACTGGCGGTCGAAGCCATAGATCTCACGCAGGGCGCAGAAGACCTTGGCAATCTGGACTTCGCTGGCACTGGTTTCTTCCATGGCCCTGAAGACGTAAGTGATGCCGCCCATGTTCACGATATCGTTGGCAATCACCGTCGCAATGATCTCGCGGCGCAATGGGTGGCTATCGAGCTGATCCCCGAAACGCTCCACCAGCTTTGTTGGGAAGTAGCGGCGCAGCGTCTGATTGAAGTACGGATCATCGGCCAGATCGGATTCGGCCAGCGCGTTCGCCAGCTGGATCTTCGCGTAGGCGGCAAGCACCGACAGCTCTGGAGTGGTCATCGCGTCGCCAGCGGCACGGCGTTCTTCCAGCTCTTCCGCGTTCGGCAGGAACTCCAAGCCGCGGTTCAAGTCAGCATGGGCTTCCAACCACTGCATCAAGCGCTCATAGGCAGGAGTCCAGGTCAATGCCGCGTGCTTTTCATTCAACAGCAACACGTTCTGCTCGAAGTTGGTCTTCAGCACCAGGTCACCGATGTTATCGGTCATCGACAGCAGGAACTCGGTGCGCTCGGCCTCGGAGAGGTTTCCGGCCTTGATCTGGCGGTCCACGAAAATCTTGATGTTCACTTCGCGGTCGGAGGTGTCGACGCCAGCGGAGTTGTCGATGGCATCGGTATTCAGCAGGACGCCCTTGCGTGCTGCCTCGATACGGCCCAGCTGGGTCATGCCCAGGTTGCCGCCTTCGCCAACTACCTTCACGCGCAGATCTGCGCCGTTGACGCGGATGGCGTCGTTGGCACGGTCTCCGACCTGGCCGTGGGTTTCGGCCGCCGACTTCACGTAGGTGCCGATACCGCCGTTGTACAGCAGGTCCACTGGCGCAGAGAGGATGGCCTTGAGCAGTTCGTTGGGGCTCAGCTGGGTGATGCCGGCGTCCAGGCCCAAGACCTCGCGGACCTCGGGGCTGACCGGCACGGACTTGAGGCTGCGCGAGTACACGCCGCCGCCGGCCGACAGCAGTTCCTTGTTGTAGTCTGCCCAGCTGGAGCGCGGCAGGTCGTACAGGCGCTGGCGCTCGTCGAAAGCGACCTGGGGATCCGGGTTCGGATCCAGGAAGATGTCGCGGTGGTCAAAGGCGGCCACCAGCTTCACGGTTGGGGTACGGCGCAAGCCGTTGCCAAACACGTCTCCGGACATGTCTCCCACGCCAACGGCGGTGAACTCGTCCTTCTGCGTGTCGATGCCCAGCTCGAAGAAGTGGCGCTTGACCGACTCCCAGGCACCGCGTGCGGTGATGCCCATGCCCTTGTGGTCATAGCCCACCGAGCCGCCCGATGCGAAGGCATCGCCCAGCCAATGTCCCTTGTCGGCCGAGATCGAGTTCGCGATATCGGAGAAGCTCGCCGTGCCCTTGTCGGCAGCAACCACCAAGTAGGAATCATCGCCATCGCGGCGGACCACGTTGGCCGGCGCCTCGATGTGCTCCCCGTTTTCATCGGCCACCAGATTGTCGGTCAGGTCCAGCAGGGTGCGGATGAAGACCTTGTACGCGCCCTTGCCCTCTTCCATCCAAGCGCCTCGGTCGAAGGCTGGATTAGGAAGCTGCTTGGCGTAGAAACCGCCCTTGGCGCCCGTTGGCACGATGACGGAGTTCTTGACCATCTGCGCCTTGACAAGGCCCAGCACTTCAGTGCGGAAGTCTTCTCGGCGATCCGACCAGCGCAGGCCGCCACGGGCCACCGCACCGAAGCGGAAGTGGGTACCTTCCACACGCGGCGAGTAGACCCACAGTTCGTGCTTGGGACGCGGGAACGGCGCGAAGTCGATCTCTTCCGGCGCGAGCTTGAATGCCAACGCCTGGTGAGTGGTGAAGTAGTTGGTGCGCTTGGTCGCTTCGATCACCTTCACGAAACGGCGCAGCAGCGTGTCTGCATCCAGCGTCGGCACTGATTCCAGTGCTTCGGTGATCTTGGTGTGCGCTTCCTCCCGAGCAGCTTCGGATTCCTCGGAGCTCAGCTTCGGGTCGAAGGTCGCTTGGAACAGTTCCACGATGGCGTGGGTCACCGACGGGTTGCCGACCAGGGTGTTGGCAATGAACCCGGTGGAATTCGGAACACCGAGCTGCAGCAGGTAGTGGGCGTAGGCACGAAGCATCGCGACTTCCTCCCACGTAAGCCCCTCGTGCAGGACCAAGGCGTTGAGGCTGTCCGATTCGGCGAGGTTGCTCACCACTGCGCAATAGGCGTCAGCCAACTTGGCTTCCACGGCCTCGAAGTTGATCTCCTCATCGATCTTCAAGCCCATGTCGTAGATGTAGCGTTCGCCGATTCCTTCGGGATTCAGCTCATATGGCCGCTCATCGACGACGTCGAGGCCAAGATGCTGCAGAACTGGCAGTATGCGCGAAAGCAGCAGCGGCTTGGTCACGTAGATCTTCATGCGCTTGGAAACAGCAGAATCCTCGTCCTGCTTCTCGTCATCGTAGAACGAGACCACCGGACCATCGGCGTCCTGCTCGCTCAGCTCGGCGAGCAGATCGATGTCCTTCAGCGCATCTTCGATTTCGAACTGCACTTTGTAGGACGCCGGGAAAGCTTCGGCCCAGGCGTTGGACAGCGTGTTCGCATCGCCCAGTTCCAGGCGCGCACGTGCGGTGTCGACAATAGCATCGGACCAGGATCGCACCGCCTTGGCGATTCGATCTTCCAGTGCCTTGCGGTCGACCACCGGTGCCAGGCCGTGGCGCTGCAAGCGCAGGCGGTAGAACAGGCGAACCAATGCGCCGGCACCCAGCTGCGCTTCGTATTCAACGGATTCTGCGTTGAAGCTGCGCTGCAGCTCCTGCTCCACTCGCAGGCGCACTGCCGTGGAGAATCGGTCGCGCGGCAGGAAGACCATGGCCGTGACGAAGCGGCCGTAATCGTCCTTGCGCAGGAAGACCGAGGTGCGCCGGCGTTCCTGCAGGCGCAGGATTCCGAGGGCAATCTTGGTCAGCTCATCGACGGAGATTTGGAACATCTCGTCACGAGGGTAGCTTTCAAGGATGGTCGTGATGTCCTTGCCCGAGTGCGAATCGGGAGCGAAGCCGGTGCGCTTCAGGACGGCTTCCACCTTTTCGCGCACCAGCGGAACGGTCTTCACGCTGGAGGTGTAAACGCTGGAGGAGAAAAGTCCGATGAAGCGGCGTTCGCCGTTGACCTCGCCGTTGGCATCGAAGCTCTTGACGCCGACATAGTCGAGGTACACGCCACGGTGCACAGTGGAACGGGAATTGGCTTTGGTGACGATCAGCGCGCGCTTGTCACGGGCGGTGATCCGGCCGCGCTTGGTCAGGTGCTGCGGGCCTTGGTCCGCCAGGTCGCGCATCAGGCCCAGGCCGCTGCCCGGGCGGGCTACCAGCACGTCTTCGCCGTTGATGGTTTCCAGCGAGTAGTCGCGGTAGCCAAGGAAGGTGAATTTTCCGTCGGCCAGCCAGTTCAGCAGTTCCGCAGCCTGGTGCACCTCGGCAATTTCCTCGGCCTTGGGGGTCTGCGGAAGGCTCTGCGCAATCTCCTTGGCACGATCCAGCATGGCTGGCCAGTCCTTCACGGCGACACGTACATCAGCCAGAACGCTGTAAAGCCGTTCAACGAATTCCTTGGCCTGCGCATCGGTGAGTTCGCGAGCCAGCTCGACTGAAATCCATGACTCGATGCGGGTTTCCGCACCGGCCGAAATCAGCGTACTCAAATCCGAGAGCGCAGCGGTGTCGCCGCTGGCAACGTGCTGCAGGCCCGCGTGGCTGATCTTGGTAATTTCACCGGTCTCAGTTTTTCGTGATACAACGAACGTCGGATGCACGACTAGCTGAATCGGTGACTTCAGCTGCACCAGTGCGGCCGTTACGGAGTCAACAAGGAACGGCATGTCATCGGTGACGATGTGGACCACTGAAATTCCGTTGTTGCGGGTAATGGCGACGTTAGCATTTTCCGCATCACGCTGATACCCGATTTCCAGATGTGCTGCCACGCGAGCTTCGAGTTCGTCTGGCCGATAGGCCGCCACGTCTTCGGTCGCAATTTGGCCGTAGTACTCGCTCACCAGTTTCGAGGTGAGTGTCTCATCCATGAATGATTCTGACATGCTGGATTCCGACGAGTTCAAAAGAACGCCTCCAAGAACAAAGTTCGATTAACCCGCGCCTTTGCGGGTATCTAGTTTTACCCACATTACTCGGTTTTCAACTCTGCGGTTCAAGCTTCGGCGCGAATTCGACGACTATTCCGTTTCTTGGCTGAATCCGTGGATTTTATGCCCGCCAAAGCCCGTATTTCCGTACGCAATAAACACTTTGGGGCGATTTCAAGCAACGGACTTCCACCGAGCACAGACGCGTTGCACACGGCATGGTCCTCGGGCAAGTACCCGGCGACGTCGTGGGTCGGACCGAACCTGTCCCACGCTTCGATCAACCTGCGTTTCGGGTTGCGTCCGGTGCTGCTGGAACCCACCCGATTGAAGACTATTCTCGGCTTCAGTCCGGGCAGCGCTTCGTCAAGTTCGTCGATGGCCCGAAGCGCACGCGGAATTCCCAGGCTGTCGGCGCGCACGATCATGAACAGCTCATCGGAGCACTGCAGCATCTCCACCGTGACAGCGTTGCGCTGTGGTGCTTGAGTATCGAAACTGAGCTGTTCGTCGAGTTCAATATACGGAGCCAAATCCAGTACGACATAGTCGTAGTGGACCTTGAGCAGCATCGCAGCTCGACGCAGCGCCGAGGCACGGACTTCGGGCCACCGGCTGGCACGTGGAATTCCGGTAGCCACGCGCATGGTCGCCTCCCCGACCTGGACCAGGGAACATGCGGCGTCGAGCCGGGCCACATCCGAAGTACCGGCGTCGATGGCGCGGCATAACTGCGCGATTGAAGCCGACTCGTCCATGAGCCCCAATTGAATGGCGATGCTGGCGGCATAGGTGTCGGCGTCAAGAAGCACCACGGTTTTTCCTGCTGCTGCAACTTCCACTGCGTAGTTCAGTGCTACGGTGCTGCGCCCGGGAGACCCTGGGGCGCTCCAGAAGCTGACGATTCGGCCGCTTTGCCCGTTGCCATAGTCCTCCGGCTCGAATCCGCCGAGCGCGGCGTCGGCTCCGGCATGATTCAGGGACTGAACAGCGGTTCTGATGCGTCCTTCGAGCTCGGCCATGGCTGAAGCGGCCGGCAAATGCAGAACGTCTGGCAAAGGCTGCCAGTTTTCAGGCCGGTCAAAGAGCAGCACCACTGCTGTCTGCTGCAGCAAGAGCGCATCGAGTTGTTCCATGGGTGGCACCAGCTGGGCGTCCGCGATGATCAGCGCGTCAGCCATTCCGGTATCGCAGGCAGCGATGGCTTCAGCGATATCGGCGCAAGCCCGGGTGACCATCAGTTCGCCACGGTAGCCTTCTATTTGCCGGACGATTTTCTCCTGGTCGCCGAGCACCACGACCGAGATGCTCATTGCGCGGTTCCTGCCGGGTTGTAGACGACGATGATTCTCGACTCGTTGGCCAGCGCCTGGAGCAGCGGTTCGAGTTGGTTAGGTTCGACCAGCAGTTCCAGGTTGGTGCCATGGGTTCCCACCAGTCCCCCGCCGCTCTCAACGCGTGCAGCGACTTCGACCATGGACGAAAGCTTTTCCGGGATTCCGTAGGTGTTGCCGCTGCTTTCACGCTTGGCAATCCAGACGTCGACGAAGCTGCCTGGCGTGATCGAAGAAGAGAGGTCTGCCGGGAGTTCGACATTGACCGGCCTGCGCGATCCGAGGTCGCTGTGCGTAATTGAGGTGACAGGTATCAATTGCCCAGCGCTGATAAAGGTATTCGCGCGGGCTTCCTCGCCGAGCTCCGCATTTGTGTGCAGATAGTTTTCAAGCGTTCCGCCAAGCTGGACTTCTTGAGTTTTCATGTTCTCGCTTGTCAGCTTCTCGCCAAGGGTGATATTCGTGCTGGCCACATACACCGTCGAGGTCTGATGCAATTCACCGACCAAGTACACGGTTCCTGCAACCGACGCGACCACGAGCACGGCACCGAGTGCTAAGCGCGGGTCCTTCCAGCTGGGCCGTCGCACACGTGATGCAGTGTTTGTCCGCGCGTCCTGGGCGATCTGTTCTGTGATCAAGGCATTGACCTTCCGCCAGCATGGGTGCTTATGGATGGTGAGCCTACGACAAGTTGGGCCTGCTGGAAAGACCTCTAGCGCACTTGTGGATTACGAGAGGTTGATCGCTTCGACCCATCCGATGGCATCGAGTGGTATCAGCAATTGCGATGAGGCTTGCTTCGCTCTGGCGAATTCATCGCGAGGATGCACCAGAATTACCAGGAAATCCCTGGCTACCTGCGTCAGCGTTCCTTCAGCCAATGAGCCTCCCGCGCGGCTAAAAACGTGGCATCGAGCTCGATCCCGAAGCATCCCACGCAGAACGGTGGAAAACTTCACCGCGCTGCCAGGTGCGCGTTGTCCCGCAGCAGTGACGCGCCCCTGCGGAAGCGAGAAGGATTCTACTGCGGCACTGCGGACGACCCACTGCGCCTGCTCTGTTTCAAGGCAGATATAGTCTGCGGCGCATGGACCGAGCTTTGCGCGAAGCTCCGTTCCCCCGGCCAGCCTGAGGCACAATTCACGTCCATGGAACCGCATCAGTGTGGGCAAAAGTTCTGCAGTCGCCCGTTCGGCCCTGACGTTTTCGGCAATTTCGTCGCGCAACTGCGCTCGGCTCTGTTCAGCTAGCTGAGCCTCCAAGTCATCGAACAGCGAATCCCACCGCATGCGCCAACTGTACGAGACTAAACATTTTTGCGTAACCCTATTCACAAAACTATCTCTAAGTGCAACTATAAATATCAAACATCATCAAATGACATCAAATCTCATTCAAGGAGATGGCTTAGGTGTCTCGCCAGCGACGAAAATTCATGCTGCTGCTCTTCTCGGCAGCATCAATGGTTATTATCTACGTGGGAATCCAGTGGATCACCGGCTACGTCCAATCCGTGGGCGACCAGCGCACCACAGCTGACTACATCAGGCTTCTTGTAAGCTTTTCGTTCCTCACCCTGCTCGCGCTGTACCTGCTGCGGATGGCCTTGGCCCAGCTGATCCGCTGGGCGTTCACCCACAAGAAACTGAAATTGACGCGGTTCTTCCAGCGATTCGCACCCAGACTGAGCAAGAGGATCCTCGGCTCAATGCTTGGAACCTCAATTGCTTTCTCCTCGGTTGCCGTTGCCTATGCGGGCGAGCCCCTGCCAGCTTCGCTGGCACAGTCCCCGGCGAGCGACAGAGCCAACCACGAGCTGGCCAGCTATCCGGTCCGCCAGCAGACCTCGGTACCCAGCCCGCAGTGGTTCCCCGAAGCCATGAGCGTTCCGCTGAGCCCGCTCGTATCCCCAGGCACGAACCATCCTCGCCAACGCGCGGTGCAGCGCAACGAAGTGGTGGTCGCCGAAGGGCAGAACCTGTGGAGCATTGCCGCTGAGCATCTGGGAGCGCAGGCCACCGTGGAAGAGATTTCCGCTTATTGGCCCAAGATCTACCAGCACAACAAAAAGACCATCGGCGCCGACCCTGACCTGCTGCGCATCGGCACGGTGCTTGAACTGCCGCCAGCGAGCTAGCCGCCATCACAACCATCACCCGAACCCACTGAGGAGTCATCATGAGCACCATAGCCATCAGCCCGCGTAGCGCCAACACCAGCTACTACAATCCAGACGTCTACGCTGCCAATCACACCGAGCCGATCCCGGCGCAAACCGTTCCGGAAACCGACCCATGCCAAGCGCCGGCGCACCTGCGTCTAGCCTTGGACAATATCTTCCACCGCTCGGCCGTTTACCGTACCGAGCACCGGGCGATCATAGAAATTTCCCACGCCGTAGCCCGTGCAGTGTTCGAAATCGTGGCCGGTTATCGTACCGTCAATCAGCTGGCATTCGTGATGGAGCCTTCGTGCATCGCCAAGCTCCGGCGACGTGCCCTGCTGGAAACAGCGAGCTACACGCTCGAACCGCTGCCGGGCACAGCGCACGGCCAGATCATCTCCTTGCACCTGGATCGCTGCTTGTCGGGCTCTTGGGAATGCACAGTTATCCTGGGATTTAAATACCGCGTCCGTGCCGTGGCCCTGAAAATTGAGCCTTGGCACGGACGGTGGCAGGTGACGGATATGGAGCTGATCTAGCTGCGCTTCGCCTTCTTGTTCTTGGTCTTCTTCTTGCTCGAAGAAGCCTGGGCGCGGGTGGTGCTGGCTTCACCATCTTCATCCGGTCCGGTGAACTGCAGGTTCTTCGGCTTCGCTGATTCGTCGATCACCGGTGCGGCGGCCGCTTCGGCGCCGGTGGGGATCTCCAAATTGAAGAGCGTGCCGATGCTTTCCTCGCGGATGCTTTCCATCATGGTCTGGAACATGGTGTAGCCCTCGCGCTGGTACTCGACCAGAGGGTCGCGCTGGGCCATGGCACGCAGGCCGATGCCTTCCTTGAGGTAATCCATCTCGTACAGGTGCTCCTGCCACTTGCGGCCAATGGTGGAGAGCACGACACGGCGTTCCAGGTCACGCATGGTGGAGGAACCTACCAGCTTCTCGCGCTCCTCGTACTGGTACTGGGCATCCGAGAGGATCTCGCGTTCCAGGAACTGCGCGGACAGGTGCCCCACGCCTCCAGCCTCTTCGATGACTTCATCCATGGTGATGCCAATCGGGTACAACTGCTTGAGGTTGGTCCACAGCTGCTTGAGCTCCCACTCGTCCGGGTCGCCAACCTGGGTTGCTTCCAGGACCATGGCCTTGACGACATCCTCGAGGAAATGGCCGACCTTTTCTTCGAGGTCCCCGCCTTCCAGGATGGAACGGCGGTCAGCGTAGATCGCTTCGCGCTGGCGGTTCATCACGTCATCGTACTTCAGCACGTTCTTGCGCTGCTCGGCATTGACCCCTTCCACCTGGGCCTGGGCGGATTCGATGGCACGGGACACCATCTTGGATTCCAGCGCCACATCATCTGGCATGGACGGGTTGTTCATGATGCGTTCGGCCATGCCGGAGTTGAACCTGCGCATCAGGTCATCGGTCATCGACAGGTAGAAGCGCGATTCGCCCGGGTCGCCCTGGCGACCGGAACGGCCGCGAAGCTGGTTGTCGATGCGGCGTGATTCGTGGCGCTCGGTGCCCAGCACATACAGGCCGCCAAGCTCCGCAACTTCCTTCGCCTCCTTGGCAACTGTTTCCTTGGCCTTGGCAAAGACCTCGTCCCAGAGCTTGTTGTACTCCTCCGGGTTGTTCTCGGCATCCAGGCCGCGGCGTTCCATCTCGGCCACGGCAAGGAATTCCGCGTTGCCGCCGAGCATGATGTCGGTACCGCGGCCGGCCATGTTGGTGGAAACGGTGACAGCGTTCTTGCGGCCGGCCATCGCGACGACTGCAGCTTCGCGAGCGTGCTGCTTGGCATTGAGCACCTCGTGGCGGATGCCCTTCTTGGACAGCAGGCGCGAGAGGTATTCGCTCTTCTCGACGCTGGTGGTGCCCACCAGGATCGGCTGCCCGGTAGCATGGCGCTCGGCGATGTCCTCGACCACAGCGTTGAACTTGGAGACTTCATTCTTGTAGATGTAGTCCGACTGGTCAATGCGGATAGCAGGCTTATTGGTAGGAATTTCCACCACGCCGAGCTTGTATGTGCTCATGAATTCAGCGGCCTCGGTCTGCGCCGTGCCGGTCATCCCGGAGATCTTCTCGTACATGCGGAAGTAATTCTGCAAGGTCACGGTGGCCAAGGTCTGGTTCTCGGCCTTGATCTCAACGCTTTCCTTGGCCTCGATTGCCTGGTGCATGCCCTCGGAGTAGCGGCGGCCCTGCAGCGCGCGGCCGGTGTGCTCGTCGACGATCATGACTTCGCCGTTGACCACGACGTAGTCCTTGTCCTTCTTGAACAGTTCCTTGGCCTTGATGGCGTTGTTCAAGAAGCCGATCAGCGGGGTGTTGTTGGCTTCATAGAGGTTGTCGATGCCGAGGTAGTCCTCGACCTTTTCGATGCCCGTCTCCAGCACGCCGATGGTGCGCTTCTTCTCGTCGACCTCGTAATCGTCTTCGCGCTTCAGGCGCGAAACGATCTTGGAGAATTCGGTGTACCAGCGGTTCACGTCGCCCGAGGCCTGACCGGAAATGATCAGCGGCGTACGGGCCTCGTCGATGAGGATGGAGTCGACCTCGTCGACGATGACGAAGTGGTGGCCGCGCTGGACCAGCTCGTCCTTGCTCCACGCCATGTTGTCGCGCAGGTAGTCGAAGCCGAATTCATTGTTCGTGCCGTAGGTGATATCGGCTTCATACTGCTTGCGGCGCTCGGCGGGCTTCTGGTTCGAAAGGATGCAGCCACAGCTCAAGCCGAGGAAGCGGAAGACGCGGCCCATCAGATCCGACTGGTATTGGGCCAGGAAGTCGTTGGTGGTCACCACGTGCACGCCCTTGCCGGTCAAGGCGTTCAGGTAGGCCGGTGCGGTCGCTACCAGGGTCTTGCCTTCGCCGGTGCGCATTTCCGCAATGTTTCCCATGTGCAGGGCGGCGCCGCCCATGAGCTGGACATCGAAGTGGCGCATGCCAAGGACACGGTCAGAGGCCTCGCGGACCACTGCAAAAGCTTCTGGGAGCAGGTCATCCAACGTCTCGCCGTTAGCCAAACGTTCGCGGAACTTGTCGGTTTCACCCTTGAGCTCTTCGTCCGAAAGTTCGCGAATTTCGACTTCCAACGTATTGATCGTGTCGGCGTACTTACGAAGAGTCTTCAAGGTCTTCTTGTCGCCGGTACGCAAAATACGTTCTAGCAATGATGCCACGTGGTAGCTCCCAATATCTCAAGCACAGTAATTTCTGGCGTCTTCAGTCTACGTGAGGAAAACAGCGCATTTGTCTATTTCAATCCCGTTTGCACTGTTCTTATAGCGAACGGCAATCCGGGCAACAGGCCTTTCACAGCCCGATTTTCACTTCTCCAAGATCCAGCCAGCGCGCTAGTCGATCAAGCTCGGCTCGCAATTCAGGTTCGATGCCGGCATCGATGCCCGGTTCGTAGTGCACCTGCTTAGCATGCAGCACCGACTTGGCCCGGTCGGCTTTCAGATCCACTCGACCCACGAATTCTTCGCCGTAGAGCATCGGGAAGACGTAGTAGCCATAGCGGCGCAGCTTTTCCGGCACATAGATTTCGATACGGTACTCGAACCCGAAGAACATTTCCAGCCGGCGGCGGTTGAAAACCATCGAGTCGAAAGGCGAGAGCAAACGCAGGTCGTGATCGACCTTGCGCGGGATCTTGGTCCCGGCCTGCAGGTAGCAGGGCTCGGAGATGCCGGTAACGGCCACTTCTTCGACGTGCCCGTCGTGCGCTTGCCGCGCGAGCTCTTCCTTGGCAGCGCGCATGGGTAGCCGGAAGTATTCTGCGACGCAGTGAGCGGTGGCAATCCCCAGGGCATCCATGGCGCGGGCGACCAAACGGGCGAGGGCTTCCTGCCGGTGCGGCGTATCAACTTCTCCTTGCTCGCCAACGACATCCGCCGCCAGTGCGTAACGGCGTTCGAACTGGGAGTTGCGTCCCAGCGAGAGGATCTTGGCCTGGGCGAAAAGCGATTCGGTGACGAACTTGGTGTCATTCCAGTTCCATCCCCAATGCGATTTTTCCTGGACCGGGGCGACATCCAGCGCGCGGCTGATTTGCCGTGCGCTGGAGCCGGGATTCTCGGACAAATAGTCAAGGACGCGATCCGAGAGCTCCAGCTGTTCTGCGGAGAACCCGTCCGATCGGTCTACCCAGGTACGGCGCTGCCATACGCGCAGGTCTTGAATCAGCTCGGAACTGACCACCGAAGCCTCATGGGCCCAATATTCGGTGATCGGGCTGCGCGGCTTGGCCAACAGCTGATCCAGGATGCCGGTGTCATAAGAGCCGAGCCGGGCGAACATCGGCATGTAGTGGGCCCGGCGAACCACGTTCACCGAGTCAATCTGCAATTGCGCAATGCCACTAATGGCAGTGGCGATTTTCCGTGCGGTGACAGCTTGTTCTTTCCTGCCTTTGGACAGGCCTTGGGCGGCCAACGCGACTCTCCGTGCCTGTGAGAGGCTGAGGTTGCGTTGGCCGCCCATGCTAATTGCAGTTGCGATGACTAGCCTTCGGCAGCCAGTGCTTTATCACGATAGCCACGAGTTTCCTTGGTGGCTTCTTCGTTGGCGTTCAGCGATGGGTCCAGGGTGATGACACCGTACTGGTACTGGGTACGGCCATAGACCACAGCGTGCTCACCGGTGGCCTCGTCGATGAACAAGTAGAACGGGTGGCCGACCAATTCCATGCGATCCACAGCGTCATCCACGCTCATCACTTCAGCCGGGAAGGACTTGCGGCGGATGACCACTGGCGAGTACTCGGCGTTGGCCTCTGCTTCGGCAGCTTCCGCGGCCTTCTGGGCTTCAATGGTTTCTTCAACCAGCGTCTTGCCGCTGGATGCAGTTGGCAGGCTGCCAGTTGCCTGGTGGACAGCTACAGGAGTGTGGTTGCCACGGTGGACCTTGCGCTTGTCACGGGCCTTGCGCAGGCGTTCAAGCAGTTTGGCGAACGCGATGTCGAAAGCCGCGAACTTGTCTGCACCACGAGCCTCGGCTCGAATTGCTGGACCACGGCCAACAACGGTCAACTCAACGGACAGTGCAGTGCTCTGATCACGAGCATGTGCTTCTTTGAGGACCTTGACGTCGATGCGCTGCACTTTCGTGGCCAGCTGGTCGACCTTGGTGATTTTCTCATCAACATACTCACGGAAACGATCCGAAATGGTGATGTTTCGTCCGCTGTAGTTCAGCTCCATGGTGTCCTCCAATAGAGAGTCGGGTGACACAACAGTCCGAAAGATCCATCCTTCCGGACTGAAGATGGGCTTTTCGCTGCATCTGTGATGCAACCCATACTTCACCTTATGCCACCGTGGCCAAGATTCAAGTATCCAGGCCCACAAATTCCGATCGCGTTTAGCGTAATCACTGTTCAGGGCCGGTATTGGGCGGTTTCGTCAATGCCAGAACGACGGCGCAGGTGACGTCATATCCTGCCTCATGGCAGGCCATGGCCGCGTGCCGCAAGGTAGAACCGGTGGTGAGCACGTCGTCGACCAGGATAACCGGCTGGCCTATGGTGCTGGCACGCTCGGCAACGAAGTGGGTTTGGCCGCCGCGCCGGTCTGAGCCGCTCTTGGTTTTCTGCGCACCTCCCAGCGCGGAACCCAGGCGGTAGTGAAGCAGCGAACGGCACTGGAGAGCTGCCGAGAGCAGCCCCCGAGCTTGTCCGTGCTCCAGCATGGTCATCACCGGCGAGTATCCTCGCTGCGCCGTGGCTTTGAGGGAACTGGGCACCGGCACCACCAGAGTAGGAAGGTTCTGACGTTGCGGGATGCACCCCGCGTTCAGCGCGGCAGCCAGATACGGGGCGAAGACGGCGCCCAGGAAGTAGCGCTGCTTGTTCTTGTAGGCCAGTAATCCGCGAGCCAGCGCCTTGCCGTAGGTGCCGCAAGACGTCACTGGGAGCTGCAGCCCGAGCGCCGGAAGCTCGACGTAGAGATGCTGGTTGTCGGGCAATGGCGGCAGGCTCAGCTGGCGTTGGATCTCGCTGCGGCATTCAGGGCAAAGCCGAAAATCTGCTCGGCCGCAGACCGCGCAACTGGCGGGCAGCAGGAAGTTGGCAAATTCCCTGGTGCCGAATCCCAGCCAGCGCATGGACCGGCTGCAGCACAGCTCATCAAGGAAGCGCAAATACTCCTGGGGAATCTCCATGCGGCCAGAATGGCGGATGATCCGACTGGGCCGGACTAGCCGCCGGCGAACTGTGGAACCGGCCCCGGCTTAACCTGGATAGGCGACATCCTGGGCGAAATCGTCAAGCTCATGCCATGAGTTTCCGACCCGGGTATACAGCTTTTCATTGGTCTCGGCATATACCTCGCGCCGGTTGCCGACCCCGGTAGCGATGCCGACCATGCCCAGCAGCAGCTGCAGGTGCTCGCTGCCGCCTTCAAAGGTAATCTGGGCCGCTTCAACGGCTTCGTCATCACCGAGCTCGGCAACGATGATGGAGCTGTCGGAATCCCATAATGCGGTGTTAACCGGTACTTCTGGATAGATCTTCATTGGCGAATCCGTGAGTCCGCGTGGAACGCCTTCAGCATCGCGAATCACTCCGGCGACGTAGACCGAAGTGCTGTTGCCCTCGGTGGCCACGATCAGGGCCCGCGCGCCGTCGCGGGAAATCCGCAGTGAATCGATCTGGGCGCCTTCCAGCCAGGCCACGTCGATGGGACGGGCCTCGCCCTTCATTTCGGTGTCGGCGGGGACCGCCCTGATCGGTGTGGATGCCCCGTTATCCGCGGTCCAGGTCCAGCCGGCCAGATCCATTGACGGCTGGATCAGCTCCTGGCCTTCCAGCGAAAGCCGCAGCTGGCCGCTGTCGTCGATGCCCCACAGCTGGGTGCGGCGGCCATTGAGGAAGGCATAGCGATTGCCGACCGGGGACATGGCCGGGTCGCGCGGGTCGTAGCCGGAAATATCCGGCACCCCGCCCACCGGGATGATCGACAGCCCCTTGACGTAGACCAGGTACTGGTCCGAAATGCCGATCAATGTATCCTGCGTGCTAGGGTTGACCTTCGCCGGCTCGATATTCGTGTCCTCGGTGGACAGGTTGACTTCGTTTTCCTCGCGAAGCAGCTTGACCGAGTCCACCGAGGCAAGGCCGGTCAGCGTGGTTTCCAGCTGCTGGCGCATCAGCAGGATGCTCCGGTCGGTGGCTTCCGCGAAGGTATTGGAATTCAAGTCGATGGTGGCTTCGCCATCGCGCACCGGCACCGCGGAACGCACCAGCTCGCTGGCCGTTGAGAAAGCGGAGATGACGGCATTTTGCAGGTACGGCGCCGGGCCGTCCAGCAAGGCCTCCACCATCGAGGTGGTGGTGCCCGAACCCGAGGTGAACCAGCGGATGTCGGGTACCAGGTAGGCGAAGCTCGCGTCGTAGAAGTACAGGGTCTGCGCCGCGAAGATCTTGGTGAACGTCGAGGCTTCGAGCATCGTGCCGTCCGGAGCCTTGGTGATGCGCCATTCATTGTCCACCTTGGCGACCTCGATATCCACGGCGCGGGTGGAATGATCCGGGTAGTTGGTGCGCACGCCATGCGCATCGACTTCGCCGGTGATTTCGAGCTGAACCGTGTACTGGTTCGCATCCGCGCCGTTGACCACGTTGAAGGCATCGTAGATCAGCGTCTGCGTGTCGCCACGCCAGGTGTTGCTCAGCTGCGCGTCCATGAATTCGCGGGCGACCGCGTAGTCCTCGGATACCGAGCGGCCTGCCTCGACGAAACCTTCGACGATGGCCCGCGCGTCAGCACCTGCTGCAGGCCCCTCCGCCGCGTAGCTGTAGCTTTCGGCGCCGCTGGCATCGGTCTCGGCCTCGATCTGCTGGACAGTGGAAGTCCTGGGAATCGAAGCGCAGCCCGAGAGCGCGAGCGCCGCTGAGAGAATGATGGCGAGGCTGGAAAAGATTCTCTTCCTCATCAGTTCTCCCCTTCCTGCTTCTGTTCGCTGCTGCCCAGGGTCGGATCGGTGACATCATCATGCAACTGTTCCTCATCCATATCCGGATCGAGAACCAGCGGGGTATACCCGATCTTCGGCACCTCGCCGGTCAGCGGGAAGCTGTCCCCCAGTATGACGCTAGCCAGGCTCTCCGGAACTGGCGGTTCCAATGGAAGCGGCGACGACACGATTTCCAGGCCTTCGCTGCGCGGCAAGGTCAGGCGGAACACCGATCCGATGCCCGGCTTGCCCCATGCTTCCAGCCGGCCGTCGTGCAACCGGGTGTCTTCCATGGAGATGGACAGGCCGAGACCGGAGCCTCCGGTCGTCCGTGCACGGGCGGGGTCGGCACGCCAGAATCGGTCGAAGACATGGTTGCATGCTTCCTCGGTCATGCCGATGCCGTAGTCCCGCACGGTGACCGCTACCGCGTTCTGGTTGGATCCGATGGTGATGTCGATCGGCTTGCTTTCGCCATGCTCCACCGCGTTGAGCACCAGGTTGCGGATGACGCGCTCGACCCGGCGCGGATCAACCTCTGCGACGCAGCCTTCGCTCGGCGCGTTCAGGCGGATGAGCGAACCGTATTCATCGGCTACCGGGGTGGCGATGTCAATGACCTTGCGGGCAATGACGTTCAAGTCGGTGGATTCGCGGTCAAGCACCGCAACACCGGCATCGAAGCGGGATACTTCCAGCAGGTCGTTGAGCAGGTGCTGGAAACGCTCGATTTGGTTGTACATCAGTTCAGCCGAGCGCGCGGTCAGCGGATCGAAGTCTTCGCGGGCATCGTGGATCACTTCGGCCGCCATGCGCACGGTGGTCAGCGGGGTGCGCAGTTCATGCGAGACGTCGGAGACGAAGCGCTGCTGCATGGCCGAGAGATTATTCAGCGCCGTGATCTGCTCTTGCAGCGAGTGCGCCATGTGGTTGAAGGCAGTACCCAATCGGGCCACCTCGTCCTTGCCTGCGACCTTCATTCGCCGGTCCAGATCACCGGAGGCAATCCTCTCCGAAACGTAGGCTGCATCGGCCACCGGGCGGACCACTGTGCGGGCCACCGACCACGCGACGAAGCCGACTACAGCAAGCAGGATGAGGCCGGTGAAAGCCATTGCGCGGTTGATGAATTCGAGGGTGTCCTGCACGCTGGAAAGGTCATAGACCAGGTACAAACCGTATTCGCGGCCAGGCGGAATCAGGACTTTGGTGCCGACAATGAGTCCGGGCTTGGTTGCGTTATCGGCCCCCAGTTCAATGGAACGCCAATAGATGCCTTGCTCCCCTGCAACCCGCTCCGCGAGATCGCCGGGGATCACACGGGTGGTCAGCGAACCGGAAGCCATCGGCCCGACATAAAGGCTTTGGTCGCCGGCAATGGGCATCAGCACGAAATCGCGCACCACGGTTGCGCCATCGCCTTCCAGCGAAGCCAAGGTGGAATTCACCAGGGCCTGGGTGGAGGCGCGGTCGGTGGTGGATGCCGATTCAAGAATCGAGCGCGCCTGGGTCAAGCCGCGCTCGGATTCCTTGGATATCTGGTTGACGCGCTCCTCGTAGAGCGTGGACGCGATCTGGTTGGAGAGGAAGGCGCCTGCCGCAACCAGGGCCAAAGCGGTGAAAAGCAGCGTCGATATGACGGTGCGGAACAGCAGGTGGCGTTGCCAGCGCAGCTTGGCCGTGTGCCACGGGCGCTTGATCCACTGCTCGATATTGCTCCACCGCGCGGGCTTGGACTGCGAATGGACATGCACATCGACCGGAACCAACTCTGTACCGGCCGACGTGTGCGAACTCAACTTGCCGAACCAGCCTTGTATCCGACACCGCGAACGGTCTGGATGATCTGCGGCTTCTCCGGATCGATTTCAATCTTCGAGCGCAGGCGCTGCACGTGGACGTTCACCAGGCGGGTATCTGCCGCATGGCGGTAGCCCCAGACCGCTTCCAACAGCTGCTCGCGGCTGAAGACCTGCCAAGGCTTTCGGGCCATGGTCACCAGGAGATCGAATTCCAGCGGAGTCAGCGAAACAACATCGGATCCGCGGGTCACGCGGTGGCCGGCGACATCGATGGATACTTCGCCAACTTGCAAAGTCTCTGCGGCGTGGGTTTCGCTCGGACGCAGGCGTGCACGCACGCGGGCTACCAGTTCAGCTGGCTTGAAAGGCTTGGGCACGTAGTCGTCGGCACCGGATTCCAGGCCGCGGACCACGTCGGCAGTGTCCGACTTGGCGGTGAGCATTACGACGGGAACATCGGATTCGGCACGGATCTGCTTGCAGACCTCGATGCCGTCGATGCCTGGCAGCATCAGGTCAAGGAGCACCAAGTCCGGATTGGCTTCGCGGAACGCTTCGAGAGCGCCGGAACCGTCGTAGCAGAACGAGGCATCGAAGCCATCGTTTTGCAGCACAATGCCAATCATTTCCGACAACGCTTCGTCATCGTCAACGACTAAAATCCGGGCCTTCATCCCATGTCCCCCTGAAACCGTAGGTCTGAGGTTTTCCGCCAACTGGCCAAACCGGGTAGATCCGCTACCCCACTATTCCTAAGATACATGATCAACGGCCCTTTTCCGCTGTGACCGGCAGGAATCAGGGCGTTGGCTAGGCATCGACGCGTGTCTGCTCCAACGCTTGGGCATAACTGGCCAGCCGCTGCAGGTTCTCGATGGCCTGGGCCGAGCTGCTGCGGGAGAAATCCCCGCGCGGCATCAGGGTCAGCGCCCCGAGCTGACCCAGTCCCAATCCCAGCTGGCGCCATGGACGCAGGATGGAGTTCACCGCCTCGACAACACCCGGGGCCCGTTCTGAAGGGGCCAGCACCTGCAAGAAGACGCGGTCTCCGCCTTCTACCAGCCCGGCGACCCGTTCCCATTTGCGGTGCGTCAGGGCGGAAGGGTCGATGACCATCGCGCCGGCACCGGCCTGGTGCAGCAGATCGACCCGTTTAATCCAGTGCTCGTCCTGGGTTGGCAGGTTCAGCAGCGAGGCAACCCGCTGGCCTTGGGAATCGCCGCCGAGCACCTTGAGGAACTGCTCATAGGAGCTGCGCACTTCGGCGCGCGGAATCGAGCGCAGGGTCCGGTAGCCGCTGGCGGTGCTGATGGTGCCGTCAAGCACGTCGCCCAGCAGCGGCTCATCAAGCTGGATGGTGAAGTCGGCCAGCGAGGTGATGCGGGCCAGGCGGTCCAGCTGCTCGCGGGCTCCGTGGGCGTAGGACTCGATGACATCGCGCCGGGCCCCGTGATCGCTGATCACGCGCTCCCCGTTGGGCAGGTACAGGCTGGCGGCCAGGGTCCACGGTCCGAGCAGGGTGAGCTTGAGCCGCTGGGCAGGACGGGCTTCGGCGCCCAGAACATCGGCGAGCAGGTTCTCGTCGCTGCGCAGGATGCTGCGCGCCCGGCGGGCATCGATGCCGTCGCTGACGCCGATCCTCCAGCCATGCGGCTGCAAATCGAAGCCGAGGTCTGCCAGCAGCGCGGCGCTGCGGCCTACCGCGTCCGCACCGACACCGCGGTCGGGCAGCTGCGGGAAGACCGCGAGGTTGGGCTCGCCCAACTCGCCGCGCACCACTTCATGGATGGCCAGCGGGTCGGTGCCCGGGAACTGGCAGAAGGCAGTGGCGTGGACATCGTGGCGTTCAGCGACCTGCAGTTCTTGCTCAGGCATTGTTGTGCGAGTCTGAAATGTTCTGGTGGTGGCGGATGACTTCAGAAATCACGAAATTCAAGAACTTCTCGGCGAATTCCGGGTCAAGATGCGCTTCGTGGGCGAGGGCGCGCAGGCGCTCGATCTGCGCCTTCTCGCGATTCGGATCGCTGGGCGGCAGCTGGTGCTTGGCCTTGAGGATTCCGACGCGCTGGGTCGCCTTGAAGCGTTCGGCCAAGAGGAAGACCAGCTGGGCATCGAAGTTGTCGATGCTGCCGCGGATTGCGTACAGCTCTTCGAGGACTTCATTCTTCACCTCGCCCTGCAACGAGCTCGCGTGCGGGTCGAATGACTGGGTGGTCTCAGTGTTCTTCGGCTCGTTCATGGCACCAGTTTACGGGTTCACATGCCGGATTGCGCACAAGGTGACGTGCCCGGACACGGTGCCAATCCGTGTCCGGGGCATGCCCGCAGTTCCTTGATTGCCGATGGCTCAGGATCCGTTCAGCCGCTCGATCAGCTTGCGGCGCTGGGCTTGCTCGCGCGGGTCCGGCACCGGCAGCGAGGCAATGAGCCGCTGGGTGTACTCGTGCATCGGGTTGGCCAGCACCTTGGAGCCCAGCCCTTCTTCCAGCAGGCTGCCGCGGAACAGGACGCCCACCCAGGTCGCCAGCTGGTCGACCACTGCCAGGTCATGCGAGACGAACAGGGCGGCGAAGCCCAGTTCGGCCTGCAATTCGCGGAACAGCTCCAGCACCTTGGCCTGCACCGAAACGTCCAACGCGCTGGTTGGCTCATCGGCGATCAGCAGCTTCGGTTCCAGGGCCAGGGCGCGGGCCAGCGAGGCGCGCTGGCGCTGGCCGCCGGAGAGCTCGTGCGGGTACCGGTTCGCGAATCCGGCCGGCAGCTGCACCGACTCCAGCAGCTCGGCCACCTTGGCTCGGGTCTGCGGCGGATTCAGGTCGCGGTGCACTGCCAGCGGCTCGGCAACGCATTCGCCCACGGTCAGATGCGGGTTGAAGCTCGCCGCTGGATCCTGGAACACGAATCCGATCTGCTCGCGCAGCGGCTTGAAGGTGCGTTCCTTGAACTGGGCCATTTCGTAGCCCAGCACCTTCAGCGAGCCGCCGGTGATGCGGTTGAGCCCGGCAATGCTGCGCCCAATGGTGGTCTTGCCCGATCCCGACTCGCCGACCAGGCCGTAGACCTCCCCGGCGTGGATCTTCAGGTCCACCTCGTTGACCGCGGTGAAGCCCGGAGCGCCGAGGCGACCGGGGAAATGCACTTTCAGGCCCGCCGCTTCCACCAGCACTTCAGCATCCTGGTGCGGGCGTTCGGCCAGCCCTTCCGAGGCGCTTTCGCGCCCCAGGTGCGGCACGGCGGCCAGCAGGGACTTGGTGTAGTCCTCCTGCGGGGCTTCGAAGAGCTGGATCACCGGTGCTTGCTCGACGATCTGCCCCTGGTTCATCACGATCACGCGGTCCGCGATATCGGCCACCACGCCCATATTGTGGGTGATGATGACAATCGCGGTGCCCAGCTCGTCACGCAAATCGCGCAGCAGCTGCAGGATTTCGGCCTGAACAGTGACATCCAATGCGGTGGTCGGCTCGTCGGCCACGATCAGCTCCGGCTTCAGGGCCAACGCCGCGGCGATGACCACGCGCTGCTTCTGCCCGCCGGAGAACTGGTGCGGGTAGTAGTCCACGCGCTGCTCCGGATCCGGGATGCCGACTTGGCGCATCGCCTCGATGGCGCGCGACTTGGCTTCCTTCTTGGAGATCTTGTTGTGCGCGCGGATGCCCTCCATGATCTGCCAGCCCACGGTGTACACCGGGTTCAGCGCCGTGGACGGCTCTTGGAAGACCATGGCCACATCCCGGCCGCGGGCTTCGCGCAGCTCGTGGCCGCGCAGGGTCAGCATGTTCTTGCCCTTGAGGTAGACGCCGCCACGCGAGGCGCCGTTCTCGGCAAGGATGCCCAAGGCGGTGCGTGCGGTGACGGACTTCCCGGAACCGGATTCGCCCACGATAGCCAGGATCTCGCCGGTCTTGACCTGCAGGTCGACACCGCGCACCGCTGGCACGGCGCCCGCGTCGGTGACGAAATCGATGTTCAGATCCTCGACGCGCAGCACCTCCGGGGTGCCGGCGTTGGCCTCTGGATTGAGGACAGGACTATTGGTCATTTGCTTGCTCCTACCTGTCCGGACTGGGTGATGCGCTTGGCCTTCTTGCGGCTGAAGCGGCGCAGGCGCGGGTCATTGAGGTCATTCATGGACTCGCCCACCAGGGTCAGGCCCATGACGGTTAGCACGATGGCCAAGCCCGGGAACAGGCCGGTCCACCAGATGCCGCTGGTCGCATCGGACATTGCGCGGTTCAGGTCGTAGCCCCATTCCGACGCGCTGGTCGGCTCGATGCCGAAGCCCAGGAAGCCCAAGCCGGCCAGGGTCAGCAGCGCCTCGGTCGCGTTGAGCGTAAAGATCAGCGGCAGGGTGCGGGTGGCGTTGCGCAGCAGGTGGGCGAACATCACCCGCCATGGGCTGGCACCGATCACCTGGGCGGATTCCACGAACGGCTCGGCCTTCAGGCGCATCACCTCGGCGCGGACCACGCGGAAGTATTGCGGGATGAACACCACGGTGATGGAAATGGCTGCCGCCATCACGCCGCCGAAGAGCGAGGACTGGCCCTGCGAGATCACGATGGACATCACGATGGCCAGCAGCAGGGACGGGAAGGCGTAGATCGCGTCGGACAGCACCACGGCGATGCGGTCGAACCAGCCGCCGAGGTAGCCGGAGACCAGTCCCAGCAGCACGCCGAGGAACAGGGACATGACCACCGCGGCCAAGATCACCCAGATGGCCGTCTGCGCGCCGAAGAGGGTGCGCGAGAACACGTCGTAGCCGGTGGCGGTGGTGCCCCAGATGAATTTGCTGTCCGGGGCAGCCTGGCGCGGGAAGTCGCCCGAGGCGTCCGAGGACTGCGCGAAGTCGAAGGGCGCGATCAGCGGTGCGAACAAGGCGGTGATGATGAACAGTCCGGACAGTATCAGGCCGGCAATCAGCATGCCGCGCTGCAGGCCCGAGGACATGCGCAGGTGGGAAATGACCGGGAGCCGGTCAAGCCAGGATTTGTTCGAGGCGGGCAGGGTTGCTGTGCTCATGATTAGTACCTGACTCTCGGGTCGATCAAGGCGGCCAGCACGTCGACAATGAAGTTGGTGACGGCGACGATAATGGCCAGCAGCACCACGATGCCCTGCACTGCCACGAAGTCGCGGGCGGTGAGGTATTCGGCAAGCTTAAAGCCAAGCCCCGACCATTCGAAGGTGGTCTCGGTGAGCACCGCGCCGCCGAGCAGCATGGCGATCTGCAGGCCCATGACGGTGATGATCGGGATCAGTGCCGGGCGGTAGGCGTGCTTGGTGGTCAGCCGGTATTCGCTGACACCGCGCGAGCGGCCGGCTTCGACGTATTCACGGCCCAGCGTGCCAATCGCATTGGTGCGCACCAGGCGCAGGAACACGCCGCCGGTGAGCAGGCCCAGCGCCAATGCCGGCAGGATCGCATGCTCGGTGACGTTGGCGAATGCTTCCATGTTGCCGCTGCGCAGCGCGTCCAGCCAATAGATGCCGCTGGGGCTCTGCAATCCGGTGAGCTCGAGTTCGGTCTGCCAGTCGGCACGTCCGCTGATGGGCAGCCAGCCGAGCCACACGCCGAAAACCAGCTTGAGCAGCAGGCCGGCGAAGAAGACCGGGGTGGCGTAGGAGAGGATGGCCAGGATGCGCAGCACGGCATCGGGGTAGCGGTCGCGGAACTTTGCGGCGACCAGGCCCAGCGGGATGCCGACCAGCAGCGCGACGATTATCGCATTGATGGCCAGTTCCAAGGTGGCTGCGCCGTAGGTGGCCAGCACTTCGGTGACCGCGCGGTTATCGCTCATGGTGCGGCCCAGGTCTCCGGTGACGATCTGGCCCAGGTACTCGAAGTACTGGATCAGGATCGGCCGGTCATAGCCGGCTTCGTGGATGCGCTGGGCCAGCTGGTCCGGTGTGAGCCGTCCGCCCAGGGCCGCGGTGATCGGGTCGCCGGTCACGCGCATCAGGAAGAACACCACTGTGATGAGGATGAAGACAGTGGGAATGATCAGCAAGAATCGGGTAATCAGGTAGCGGAGGAATCCCCCGCCCTTCTGCTTTGCTGGTTTGGGTGTTGCTAGCGGGCTTGCTTCTTGGCCCGGTGGCGACGTGATAGTCATCGTCTGTCCTTTTGGTTCAGGATGCATGGCGATGCGCCGTGGAGAGTTGCCGTTGACGGCGCATGCCAAGGGGATCCACCGCGTGCGCCAATGCTGGCGCGTGGCGGATCCCCTCAGGTTTGCTGTCTGCGAGGCTGGAGCGGAATTACTTGCTCAGCACACCGAGACGGAACTTGAACGAAGCGTCCAGGGTCTTGTCGACGTCCTTGACGTCCTTGCCTGCAATGGCCACCTGGGCACCTTGCAGCAGCGGCAGCGTGGACAGATCCTCGGCGACCATTGTCTGCAGTTCTTCGATGGCCTTGGTGCGCTCGGCAGCGTCGGTCATGCCGCGCTGCTCGGAGATCAGCTTGTCGACCTCGGGATTGTCGTAGTTGTTCGACAGGAAGTTGTCCTTGGCGAAGAACGGCGACAGGTAGTTGTCGGCGTCCGAGTAGTCAGGGAACCAGCCCAGCTGGTAGGCAGGGTAATCCGAGACGCGCTGCTTCTGGTAGGTCACCCATTCGGTGGACTTCAGGTCGACGTCGAACAGGCCATCGGCTTCCAGTTGCTTCTCAACCAGTGCGTATTCGTCACCGGAGTTCGGGCCGTAGTGGTCCGGGTTGTACTGCAGTGCGAGCTTGACCGGAGTCTCGACGCCGGCATCCTCCAGTACCTTCTTGGCCTTGGCGGCATCCGGCTTTCCGTCGGTGCCGTACAGGTCCTTCAGCGGCTCAATCGCACCGGTGAAGCCCTGCGGCACGTAGGAGTAGGCCGGGGTGTAGGTGTCCTTGTAGACGTTCTTCGCGATGGCTTCGCGGTCCACGAGGTGCGCGGCGGCCTGGCGCACGGCCAGCGACTTCGCTTCATCAGCGTCATCGGTCTTGGCGCCGTACGACATGGAATCGAAGTTGAAGACGATGTAGCGCAGCTCGCCGCCTGGGCCCTTGTGAACCACGAGGTTCTCATCCTTGCCCAGGTCCTCGATGTCGGTTGGAGTCAGCGAACGCCATGCGACGTCGATCTTGCCTTCCTGGACTTCGAGCTTCAGGTTGTTGGCGTCGGCGTAGTACTTGATCGCCGCCTTGTCATTGGCAGCTGGGCCCAGCACGCCCTGGTAGGACTCGTTGGCGCTGAACGAGATCAGGTTGTTCTTGTTGTACGAATCAATGACGTACTGGCCGCCGAAGGCCTTGGCCTCAACGATCTCCTGGTCGTCCATGACCTTGTCCGCGGAGAACACTTCGTCATCAACGATCGGGCCGACCGGAGAGGTCAGCACCTGCGGGAAGGTCTGGTCGTTGGCGACCTTCAGCTTGAAGACCACGGTGGTGGCATCTGGCGCTTCGATGGACTCGACGTTGCCAAGCAGCGAGGAAGGACCGTTGGGGTCCGCGATCTTCAGCTGGCGGTCGAAGGTGAACTTGACGTCCTTGGAGTCTAGGTCGTGGCCGTTGGCCCACTTCAAGCCCGACTTCAGCTTGACCGTGTATTCGGTCGGGGTGGTGAACTCTGCGGACTCGGCAAGGCTCATCGATGGGTCCGGGCTGCCCGGCTCGGAGTTGAGCAGGAAGGGGTAGATCTGGTTCATGACCATGAACGAACCGTTGTCGTAGGATCCAGCAGGGTCCAGAGAGGTCACTTTGTCGGTGGTGCCCAGGGTGATCGGGGCGCTGGCATCGCCATTGCCGCCGCCGTCATTGCCACTGTCTGCAGCTTGGGTGCAGCCGGTCAGAGCCAGGGCAGAGATACCCACAACGGCTGCTGCGAGTCGCAGTCCGTTCTTCTTGCGAGTCATGAGTCATCCTTCGTCTAGATACATGCATGCACTGTGATGATTAGCACATGCTTCACATAGCCTATGTGATGCAGGGCACGAAATACGAATGGAAGAGGTGGAAATTTGCAAAAGCGCGGTCTCAACGCCCGCTTTTTGCGCTTCAGCCCATAGCCACGCTAACTCACCATTGCGATGGGCTGGCATGGCTTTCGGGGCGTTCGCCCGGTGGCATAAGCTAGATACCAATGATGACTCGTAGAGACGCGGCAATCGCGTTGGATATCCCAGTAGAAATGGCCAAGAAGCACGGCATCCCGTCGAAGTTGAGCGAAGCCGAGTTTCGTGAACTGAATTCGAACCCGCCTGCATGGCTGGCCCAGTCGCGTGCGAATCGCACCGGCAAACGGCCCGTGTGGATTCACCTGGTCTGCGAAGTCTGCGGCTTCAGCGAATACGAGCGTCCCAAGAAGTGGTGGCCTGCCTTCGATTTCGTGCACTGCCACACGCACTCCCCGGCGCAGCTGCCAAAGCTGGAAAAAGGCAAGACCCGCGTGGAGTACCAGGATATTTCGGCCCATATGTTCGGCATTGTCGACGAGGACTAGAAGCTGTCTCGATCCGTTTCAATTGGCTCGCCCGGCTGCTCGGACATTCCGCGAGCGGGGCAACAACCCATCTTTTGCCCTTTGGCGAAGCTAAAGAGCCTATGACGCAAAGAAGCCCTTGGTTCCATTCTCTTTCGAATGGAACCAAGGGCTTCTTTGCGTCGGCATAATCAGTTGACCTTGCTGGAGTCCCAGGCGCTGGAACGGGCAGAATCGATGGTTGCCTGGCCCAGCACCCGGCTGCCCTGGTAAACGACCATGGTCTGGCCCGGCGCGACTCCGCGCATGCCTTCAGGGAGATTGACTACCAGCTCGTCGCGGCCCTCATCGGAGCGCTCCATGTGAGCCACAGCAGCCACCGGATCGCCGTGCGCACGCACCTGCACCATGCAATCGAAGGTGTCTCCGCTGAAGACTTCAGCGATTGGCACGCCCGCCCAGGAAATGCGGATACCGCGCAACTGGTCCACGGCCAGCAGAGCCTCCGGACCGACGATCACCTTGTTCTCCTTCGGACGGATTTCCAGCACGAAACGCGGTTTTCCATCGGCAGCCGGACGGCCCAGGCGAAGGCCCTTGCGCTGGCCAACAGTGAAGGCCTGCGCGCCTTCGTGCTCGCCAAGCTGGTTGCCCTCGTGGTCGACAATCTCCCCTGGCTTCATCTCAATCCGTTCAGCCAGCCATCCGCGGGTATCCCCATCAGGGATGAAGCAGATGTCGTAGCTGTCGGGCTTGTTCGCGACCGTCAGGCCACGCGCGGCGGCTTCGGCACGGACTTCCGCTTTGGAGGGGGTCTCGGCCAGCGGGAACATGCAGTGCTCCAGCTGCTCGTGGGTCAGCACGCCCAGGACGTAGGACTGGTCCTTGGCCCAGTCCGCGGCGCGGTGCAGCTCCGGGTTGCCCTGCTCGTCGCGCAGCACCTTGGCGTAGTGACCGGTGCAGACCGCATCAAAGCCCAGGGCCAGGGCCTTCTCGAGCAAGGCGGCGAACTTGATCTTCTCATTGCAGCGCATGCACGGGTTCGGGGTGCGGCCGGCCTCGTATTCGGATACGAAGTCATCCACCACGTCCTCGGCGAAGCGGTCAGAGAAATCCCAAACGTAGTACGGGATGCCCAGCTTGTCGCAGGCACGCCAAGCGTCGTTGGAGTCTTCCAAGGTGCAGCAACCGCGCGAACCGGTCCGCAGGGTCCCTGGCATGCGGGACAGGGCCAGGTGCACGCCGACCACATCGTGGCCGGCTTCAACTGCGCGGGCGGCGGCGACCGCCGAGTCCACGCCTCCGGACATCGCTGCTAGTACTTTCATCGTGTAAAACCTGTTCCTGCCGTGTGGATGCTGCTTTCATCGGCTGCCATGCCAGCCTTCTTTGCCTGGGCATATGCTTGCGGCAAAGCCTCTAGTAATGCGTCAACGTCGGCGCGCGTGGATGTATGCCCCAATGTGAAGCGTTGCACACTGCGCGCGGTGCGCGCATCGCGTCCCATAGCCAGCAAAACATGCGAAGGCTGCGGAACGCCAGCGGTGCAGGCCGAACCAGTGGATGAGGCAATGCCCACCATATCCAAGCCGAAGAGCAGGGAATCCCCTTCGCATTCGGGGAAAGTGAAGTGCAGATTGCCGGGCAACCGCTTGCCTTCGTTGGCCTGGTCCCGTGGACCGTTCAGCACGGCTTCTGGAATTAAGCCGCTGATCTTCTCGACAGCGTATTCGCGCAGTTCGCTCAGGCGCGCGGCTTCCTGCTGCAATTCGGCACGCACCGCAGTAGCCGCAGCGGCGAAGCCGGCCGCGTGGGCGGCGTTCAGGGTGCCCGAACGCAGCTTGCGTTCATGTCCGCCGCCGTGCTGCACAGGGGTGAGCACGACATCCCTGCGAACCAGCAGTCCGCCGATACCTACCGGGCCTCCGATCTTATGCGCGCTGATCGCCATGGTGGCCAAATTGGAGGAGGCGAAGTCGACCTCCACCGCTCCGAAGGCCTGGACCGCATCCGAGTGCACAGGGATCCCGTGGCGGCCAGCCAAGGCGGCGAATTCACGAACTGGCTGCACGGTGCCGACTTCATTGTTGGCCCACATCAAGGTCGCCAAGGCAATGCGCTGGTGGTGCTCTGCAAAAAGCTTCTCTGCCGCATCGAGATCAACTACGCCGTCCCCGTCAACGGCCAACCACAGCAAGGTGGCATTCTCGTGGTCCTGCAACCAGGTTGCCGTATCCAGGATCGCGTGGTGCTCGATGCCGGTGAGCACGATGGCGCGCGCCTGTTCGTTGGCCGCTACGCGGTTCCAGAAAAGGCCCTTCAGCGCCAGGTTATCCGATTCGGTTCCGCCAGATGTGAAGATCAATTCGCTGGGGTGCGCCCCGGCGGCATTGGCAATAGCCTGGCGGGCATCATCCACCGTACGGTTGGCACGACGTCCTGCCGTGTGCAAGGACGACGGGTTTCCCGTGCGGGAATATTGCTCGGTGATCGCAGCGAGAGCTGCTGGATTCAGATCGGTGGTTGCCGCGTGATCCAGGTATACGGCGGAAGTATTCATAACTCTTCAATGGTACGGGGTTTGGTGCCCTAGTTAGAATGGCCAATCCGTGTGAATTGGCCGACCTCAATGGCTTCCAGGACCGGATTATTCAGGATCGATTCGATCAATGACGCGGGTCCGCCCAGAATAGTGCAGTCATCGAAGGGTTCGGTTGACAGCATCCACGAGTGGTCTGCTGCAAAGGCCAAGGCAGGGCGCTGGCGCTGGGCACCGTCGGCAGTTATTGCCCATTCGGGTCGCGCCAGGAACTCGGCGTCCGCTTCGAACAGGTGGTAGTTCCGGTATCCGCCACCCAGCTCCAGCAGGTCCGCGTGGATGACCTCGGGGCCAAAGGCCGGCTTCTGCGCTTCGGCGAGCGCCAGTTCGTACTCCCTTTGGTTCTCTTCATCGTTCAAAGCAGGATCCGGTTCGCGCTCAATCTGGATTCGATCACCGCCTTCGATAAAGGCATAGCCTGCCCACAAGCCCACCACGAACTTCTGGTCCTGCGGGGAAGCCGCGACAAGTTCTGCGGCCAGGGCATGCCATTGGGATTCCGGGAGTTGGTCAAGGGGCAGATCGGAATCCACCCAGGCATCCTCGGTTTCAGGACGGCCTTGCGCGTCCAGTCCGGCCACGGTTTCGAAAAGATCGGCCGCGGTGATGATGTGCTTGCGGCTCTGCGCCACCGTCTCCCAGCGCACTAGTTGGTCATCTTCATCCAGGGCTGGGTGCAAGATGCGAACGTAGCGTTCAAAGCCGTGAGGGATTTGGGCAACAACCGTGCTGGGGTCGGCCGATGCGCAAGCGGACGCGATCCATTGCCCGTGATCTGCGGAGAGGTGGGAAAACTGCATGCTCTAAGCCTAGCGAGATCAGCAGAGGAATTCCGTCTCCGTGCCATAGTCGGTGGTATGAATAGAAGAACAACAGATGACTTGTCGAAACCAGCTAAGGGAGCCTTCCTGCATGTTCAAGCCTGACTTCTTGGTTCCCGTCCATGATTTTTCACAGCGTTCCTTGGATTTCTCAAAGCGGATCGCGGTGATGGCCGTGATCAACCGCACCCCGGATTCTTTCTACGATGCAGGGTCGACCTTTGGCTTGGACGATGCAGTAGCCGCTGCCATGCGTGCGGTTGAGGCGGGCGCAGACTGGGTGGACATCGGCGGGGTGCCCTTCTCCCCTGGCCCCGAGCTTCCGTGGCAGGAGGAGGCGGAGCGAATTGTCCCGGTGATCCGCCAAGTGCGCCAACGCAGTTCGGTGATCATCTCGGCCGACACTTTCCACCCCCAGGTGGCGCAAGCCGCCATTGATGCCGGTGCGGATGTCATCAATGACACCACAGGATTTTCCTACCCGGAATTGGCCCAGGTGGTGGCCAAGAACAATGTGCACGTGGTGATCACCCATTCGCTGGCCAAGCCCCGCACCGTCTATCCGCGCCCGCACTATGACGATGTGGTAGACGAAATCCGCCAGTACCTCGTGGAGAAGGTCCAGGTCGCGTTGGATGCTGGTATCTCGCCAGCGAAGATCATTGTCGATCCGGGCCATGACCTGAACAAGAACACCCGCCACACGCTGGACCTGACCGCCGGGTTCCAGGCCTTTGCTGATTTGGGCTATCCGGCATTGGCTGCAGTTTCGAATAAGGACTTCATTGGCGAGACGCTGAACCTGCCGAAGGCCGAGCGCATGGTCGGATCTATGGTGGCAGCAACAATCTGCGCCATGAATGGCGCCCGGATTCTGCGGATGCACAACATTCCTGAATCGGTGCAGACTGTACGCCTGCTAGAAGCAGCTCAGGGTTGGCGGGAACCTGCCTACCAGATTCACAACATGGGGGATGTCAATCCTCCTGCGCACCCAGAACGCGAAGCCAGTAAGTAAGGAGTTCTCCAGATGCGTGCCCTGCTCCCCCATCATTCTGATCAGGTCGATGACCAGTTCCTGCTTGAACGCTACTCCAGCGGGCAACGCCCTTTCGTGCGTTTCAACTTCGTTAGCAGCATCGATGGCAGCGCCCAGGTTGATGGGCTTTCCGGCGGTTTGGGTTCACCGGGTGATCGAAGGATTTTTTCGCTCTTGCGCCGACTTGCCGACGTAATCCTGGTCGGTGCGGGAACGGTGCGTGCCGAGGGATACGAAGGACAGCTCCTATCCGAAGAGGATATGGCATGGCGAATCGAGCGTGGGATGCCACCACAGCCTGTGCTGGCGCTCGTTTCCCACGGATTGCATCTGGAGCCAACTGCGCCGGTCTTTGCCAAGTCTCCGATTCCAGTCTTGGTTTTCACCAGCGTCAACGTATCTGACGAACAGCGTGAGGCTTTCGGACCCAATGTCACGCTCGTGCAGGTTTCTGACAAGGACGGGGGATGCGCGCCGCAGGAAATTGTCGACTACCTGCATTCCCGAGGTCTTGGCTTCATCCATGCCGAGGGTGGTCCCCATATTTTCGGTCAGTTCGCCTCCGCTGGCGCCGTGGATTCGGCTTGCATCAGCCACTCACCGGTGCTGGTGGCAGGCGATGGCATGCGAATTGCGGTTCACGAGCAGCAGGTTTTCCTCCAGTTCGAGCTGCATTCCCTTTTCGAAGAGGGCAGCATGCTCTTCTGCGACTACCGGTTCAGGAGATCAGCTGAATCCCAGCCGGAATAACAGATAGGTCGAATGGCCCCTCGCCGACGTATTCCCCGTCGGCATAGCTGCTCCGACTAGTTTCCACGCGGGCTTGTGCAAGGTGTGCGCTGACTTTCCATGGGTGTGGTGCGCCGGTGAGGATTCTCGGCAGATACGGAAGGACACGCAGAATCCGTGGTCCCCGTACGATCGCCAATTCTGCGGTGCCGTCGGTTATTTCGGCACGCGGGAAGAGCCTGATTCCTCCGCCCAGGGACTTTATATTGGCCAAACTGGCGGCCAGGACACTCCCGCTAAATTCCAGTCCATTGGCCTTGATCTCGCTGTGCCATCCGCGCAGCTGCGGGATGCACAGGATCAGTCCGGCGATGTACCGCAAGGATCCGAGTTGCCGTGGCAGCGCGTTGGCTTTCGCATTGACGGTGGCTTCAAAGCCCCAGGAGACCGCACCCAGCGCATAACGCGGTGATCCCCCGGCCTGGTCAAACCGCAGTTCCAACAGGTCGATGGGCGTCGTTGCTCCCGGTTGCCTGCAAAATGCAATCATCTTGGCCAAGGAATCTTCTGCCTTCGCGTCCCCCGTCATGCGCCAGAAGTCGTTGCCGCTGCCAGCCGGAACAATCCCAACGGGAATCGCAGTACCCGCAACATGCTGGATGCAGTGATGGATCAGGCCATCACCGCCAATAACGATGATGATCCGCGAAGCTCTGAGCCGACCGCCGACCTGTTCCACACTGGTAACCGAGGTATCAACCAGCTCGTGCTCCAGTCCCAGAACCCCCAGCTGTTGAGCAAGTTGCTGGGCACGGCGCCTCCCCCGTCCTCGTCCTGAGGCCGGGTGGAAGATAATTCGAATCTTTTCGGCGTGCGCAAACGAGCTCATGAGCATAGAGATTACCTAGCAACTTGACGCTTCTACAAAGAATTTGCTGGGTTGCGTTCGCTAAAATGGGAAGCACTGGCCATCTGGTCATTTGCACCGAGAGGATTATTCCGTTCAATGAGCACACCAAGTCCCTATGAAATTCTTGGTGTCGCGCCCACTGCGAGCTTGGAAGAGATCAAGATCGCATACCGGAGAGCCGCTCGCGCCACGCATCCAGATCTCGGTGGCAGCGAAGACAAGTTCAAAGAAGTGCAGCGTGCTTTCCAGCAGCTGAACGATCTGGCAGCTCCGCTGGACTATGAGCAGAGCTTCCCGGCTCCGGGCAACGCTCCGCGCGCCGGATTCAGCGCCCGTCCGTTCGACGAGCGCTTGCGCAAGAGCCCACAGCAACCCAAGGCCCAGTTGCCCACCGAGTATGTACCGCCATTGTCAGAATCCTCCTTGGCGCTGCCGGACAAGAAGATCTGTGAGCAGCGGGTACACGGAGAGCCTCGCAAGCGCGGCCTGTTCTCCAACCGATCGAGGCTGCTTCGCGAAGCCCAGACCATCAACTTGCTGGCCAAGAATGTAATGAATATCTTGCCGGCGGCCCGTTTGGTCAATGGATTGCGTTCGCCGGCATCCGGCCACTACGACCATGTGCTGTTTGCAGGTTACCGCATGGCAGTGATCAACACGATGACGTTGCCCGATGGCTATTATTCCTTTGACGGCAACGTTTTGCGCCACGGCAATAAGCTGACGCAGCCTCCGCAGTTCTCCATCTCCGGAATGCAACGCCAGTTCATGCACATGAACGTTGTCGCGTTCACCCTGGTGCTTTCTGCCAACGGCAATCATCACGAACCGGTCATCGAGTACCGCCGCAATGCCGATCCAACCCTGGCATCGACGCCGAATGTGCTCAACGCCGCGGGATTGATCCGCGAGTTGAAACTCTTCCTGGGCTCCGGTCCATCGCCAAATGTTGTTGACCGTCTGGCCCTGGCGAAGTTGCGTGAGGCGATGTACTAAGGTCAATGGCTTAAATCTTCATAGCGAGAGCTTAAACTAGTTGAGTGTTTCGTATCGTTTTCAATGCCCCAGAGATCCCGGGTAATTCCGGCAATGCCATCCGACTAGCAGCCATCACCGGCGCAGAACTGCATCTGGTGAAGCCGCTGGGCTTCAACTTCGAGGATGCCAACCTGCGTCGCGCTGGATTGGACTACCACGATCTGGCCAACGTCACGGTGCATGAAAATCTTGATGCTGCCTTTGATGCGTTGGGCGAAGGCCGGGTCTACGCCTTCACCTCCGAAGGAACCACTGTCTACTCGGACATCAGCTACGAGACCAGCGACATCCTGCTCTTCGGCCGTGAATCTGTTGGATTAAGCGCAGAGGATAAGCAGCATCCTCGCGTCACCGATTTGGTCCGCTTGCCAATGCTTCCAGGACGCCGCTCGATGAACCTGGCCAACACAGCATCCGTAGTGGCCTTCGAAGCGTGGCGCCAGCACGGCTTCGCTGGCGCATAAAGTACCAGCTCGCCAACGCCACGCGTACAGCTTTACCTAATCTTTATAAAGTAGGCTCGAGTCTGTACCCGCAGTTTCACGGGTATTGAACTGTGCCGACTACATTTCGGGAGATTCCAAGACCATGAACGGTAGCCATTCCCAGCACCGCGACGAACCCCAGGACGAGAACCTGGGTCTAGACCTGGTGAGCCAAGTGGCCAGCAGTTCACGTGCAGCGAAGAAAAAGCCCAAGCGCTGGATCTTCGCAGTTACAGGACTTGCCATCATCGTTGTCCTAGCGTTGGTGATTTTCACCCTGCTCAATGGAGGCACGAAAGCATCTAAGGCATCCAAAGCCGATGATGCGGTCACCCAGACCGTCGAGTTGAAGAGCGGCGGGCAAGCGGTGCTCAGCTCCTCCGAGTCCGAAAATGCTGTGGGTGTCGAGCTTTCCGAGCTGCCGGCCTTGGACGGGTCGGAACAGTACGTTGCTTGGGCCGTGCATGAGTCCGGCAGTGTCTCGGTGATCGTTTCCAGCACCGGTGAAGACGCCTCGGCTGGACTGACCCCAGCCGATGATGTGATTGCGCTTCACATCACCATTGAGGGTGCCAAGATCCCGGACATGCCATCTGAAGATGCTGAAGCTTCAGTGGACCTTCCGCTGGCCCAAGACCAGGAAACGCAGGACGCGAGCTAGCAACTCACCACCGGCTAAGCAAAGAGCTCGGGTCGAAGACCATTTAATGATCTTCGCCCCGAGCTCTTTTCATATGCACATCACCCGGATCGCTAGAACCCGGCAATCGTGTCGCTGGCGTTCACCGCCACTGCGTGGAAGGCTTCGGCAAGCTTGCCTTTTCCTAGTTGTCCCCGCACGGCGTTTTCTTCGCACTGCTGCAGAACATAGTTTTCCATGGCCGCAACGTCCGGATGCTGCGTGAAGTGCGAACGCAAGGCATCCATCTTCTTGCCGAAGAATTCGGTGATGTCCACGTAGGCATTCTCGCGTTCCTGCGGAGCGCCGCACAACCAGAGCCAAGGCACCTTGTACGGTTCCAGTCCTTCGGCATGCAGCAGTTCTGGATAGGAGAACGGATTCTCCACCGCCGGATATATCGCGCGAGTGACCGCTTCACCGCAAGCCAGATGATCTGGGTGCGAGGCCTGGATCCGATCCCACTTGCGCTCTGGGTGCATGGCAATCACGATAGTAGGCCTCACCTGGCGCATCAGCCGTACCACCTTGCGCATGACATCGTGGTTGGCTTCCAAGAAGCCGTCGCGTTCACCGAGGAAATGGACGGTCTTCACGCCCACCTTGGCCGCGGCCTGCTTCTGCTCTTCATGGCGGAGCCTGGCTGTTTCGTCGGGATCCCGATCATCAAAGCCTCCGGCGTCTCCGTCGGTCATGATGCAATACTGGACTTCTGCACCCGCAGCGGTCAGTGCCGCGATGGTGCCGGCCGCCCCAAAATCCAGATCATCCGGGTGGGCGCCGAAGGCCAGAACCCGCTGGGAGCCTGTGCCAATGAATCGCGTTGTATCGATCATGCCTTGCGACGTCGGATCTCTTCGGCTGCCTGCGGCAGGACCTTGGCCAAGTCGCCAACGATGCCCAGGTCGGCAATTTCAAAGACTGGAGCGTCGACATCCTTGTTGATGGCAATGATGAATTTGCTGGTCTGCATGCCTGCCTTCTGCTGGATTGCTCCGGAGATGCCTGCAGAGATGTACAGCTGCGGTGCGACGGTTACACCAGTTTGGCCGATCTGCGCATCATGCGAGATCCAGCCGGCATCAGTTGCTGCTCGAGAAGCGCCCACGGCGGCTCCCAGGGCATCCGCGAGGTCTTCAACCGGACCGAAATCTCCATTGACACCACGTCCGCCAGCAACCACGACGCGCGCTTCGGTCAGTGCCGGGCGGTCGCTGGCTGCTTTGGCCTCGGCGGCCGCAATACGGACCTTGGCATCGCTGGAATCCTCCAGCGCCAGTTCTTCTACCGCCAACGGGATGTTGGCAGCAGCAGGAGCGTCCTCGATGCTGTTTGGCTTCAAAGTGGCGAAGAGAGTCCCGTTGGTTGGCTTGGCCTGAACGCTGTAGCTTCCGGCCAGCTCGTCCTTGGTCGCCACCAAGTCACCGGTGATGCCAATGACGTCAGTGATAATCGCACCGTTGTGGCGGACAGCCAGGCGGGCCCCGAGTTCACGGCTGAAGTTGTCGTTGGCAAGCAAAACCAATCCGGCGCCGGTAGCCTGTAGGGCTGCGTCAAGCACGGAAAGCTCGTGCTGTCCGAAAACCTGCGCTTGGCTGGAGGCGGTGTAGAGCTTCACCACGCCGTAAGAAGCTAGCACTTCCTGTGCTGCGGCGCTGACTTCGCTTGCAACGGCCACAGCTGGGTTCTCGAAGCCGGATGCCAGGGTCAGCAGTTCGCGTTGGGCTTTGGACGGTGCTTCGGAAAATTCAGAGAAAAATACAAGGGCTGAAGGCATGTTCAATATTCCTTAGATCAGCTTCTGTTCGGCCAAGAAATCAACCAAGGCAATGCCTGCCTGGCCGCTGTCGTTGATGACAGTTCCAGCTTCACGTGCAGGACGGGCTTCGGCTCCGATAACCTCGGTGTTCGAACCAATGGCCCCAACAGCCGCAGCATCCAAGCCGATAGCCGCCAAATCCAGCTCGGTAACGGTCTTCTTCTTGGCGGCCATGATGGCCTTGAAATTCGGATAGCGGGGCTCATTGGCCTGGTCGGTGACCGAAAGCACTGCAGGCAGGCTAGCTGTCAGGGTCAAGGTACGATCCAGATGATCGCGCTTGATCGCCAGTTCGCGCTGTGCTGCGTCGAACTCGACGGCGAGCGCGTGAGTCAGCTGTGCAAAGCCCAGTCGCTCTGCGAGCTGAGCTGGGACAACCGAAGTCTCTGCGTCAGTCGAGGACATGCCGGTAACAACCAGGTCCACGTTGCCAACATAATCAACCAGAGCGGCAAGTGCTTTGGACGTGGCGACGGTATCGGAGCCGGCCAGGGCTTCATCGCTGAGATGCAGGCCAGAACTGGCGCCCATCTGCAAGGCCTTCTTGACCGAGTTGCCCGCCCCCTTACCACCCATGGTCGCAGCGATGACTTCATGCCCGGCCGCGAATCCACCGTTGGCTTCCACGATGGAAACGGCGGCTTCGACAGCGTATTCGTCCAACTCCGAGAGGACTGATTCCGCACGGTCCAGGCGCAGCGTCCCCGAATCGATGTGACGGTCAAATTGAACATCTGGGACGTGTTTGACCAGGACCACTATTTTCAGTGGCGTGGTGCTTTCCTCGCTCATTCGCGCCTTCCTACAAGCATCCATGCCCACTCCGGTGCAAAACACGGGCGCAGGCTTATTCCTTCAACCTCTATCGTATCGACACAATGCAGTTCATCGGGCGTTTATCGCTCTGAGAACATCAAGTGACGCAGGCTGGTTGGTCACCAGCCTGCGTCACTTGATCCACAGCGTCATCATGACGATTTGTTTAGTTATTTGACAGCGTCCCGACCGTTGCGGTTGCGGTATGCTCCTGACCATTGCGAAGATAGGTGATTTTCGCTTCTCCCCCGGCAGGAATCTCGCGAATGGCGGCGGTCACCGTCTGCGAGTCCTGGACCGCGCGGCCATTGACGCCGGTGATCACGTCGCCGGATTTCAAGCCCGCCTTGTCAGCTGCGGAGTCGGGGCTGATTTCAACAATGCGGGCACCAACCGAGAAGGCCGATGCGTTCTGCTGGTTGGATCCCGAGGCGCCCTGTGGCGTCACCGTGGCACCGAGCAGACCGTGCGTTGCGACGCCGTTGTCGATCAGTTCCTGGGCAACACGCTTTGCATAGTCGATAGGGATAGCGAAGCCCACGCCAATCGAACCGCCTTCCTCGCTGTTGCCAGCCGAGGCGATGGCGACGTTGACGCCGATAATTTCACCATTGGCATCCACCAGTGCGCCGCCGGAATTGCCGTGGTTAATCGCCGCGTCGGTCTGGATGACATTCACGTAGATCGAACCGCTTGATTGCTGCTGTTGCTGTTCTTGCCCGGGGAATTGGAAGTTGAACCGATTGCCGTCTCCGCCATCACTCTGGTCGCTTTCCTCGGGCACGGCCGAAGACGCGATGGAGATAGTGCGGTTGAGGGTGGAAATGATGCCGTCGGTGACGGTGCCGCTCAGGCCCAGGGGGGCGCCAATGGCGACCGCGGTATCCCCGACGTTCAGTTCGGCCGACGAGCCCAAGGTGGCAGGAACCAGACCATCGGCCTGGATGTTGATGACAGCCAGATCCGATAGCGGATCGGTTCCGACGACAGTGGCGCTATGCACGGTACCGTCGTTCATCTGAACCGAAATCTTTGGATTGGCAACTTCTCCGCCCAGGGTGACCACGTGGGTGTTGGTCAGAATGTTTCCCTTGTCATCCAAAACGATGCCCGAGCCGGATCCGCCGGAGCCGTTGCCTGATACTTCGATGGTCACCACACTGGGACTGGCCTTGGCGGCGGCGGCGGTGACTTCGGTGACTTTGTCCGGATTGTTGATCACCACTCCTTCGCGCGGCGAGCTGGTGACCGAGGAAGAGCCTGCATTGTCATTCATGAGATAGGTGGTGCCAGCGGCGGTGACGCCGCCGACCAGTGCCGCCGCGACCATTCCCGCGATGAGGGTGCTGCCGGAGAAGGACTTCTTGTTCTGGGAAGGCTTCTCCGGTGGGACTGGGTAGTGCGCTGGCTCGTTGGGCGGCATGGCGTAGCCCGAACCGTAGGGAGATCCGTTCTGGACTGGCTGGGCATCGGAATGCTGGCCATGTTGATGGGCCGAATTCTGCGTGCTGTCGGCAGCCGCCGTTGGGTAAGCGCTGGTTGGCTGCTCGCTGGCGCTTGGGCCCGGGTTCACCCGCGGGTAGCTCACTGTTGGTTCACTCGAAGCCACTGGGTCGGTGTTGTTGTTCTTTGGTTCTGATGAATTGCCCGCATCGTTCCCACGTGGCTCATTCGGTGTCTGGCTCATGGCTTGCCTCTTTCGAACTGTCGAATTCTCTTGAGTTCAATTATTCAACTCAGGTCTGTGGCATCGAATTGTGGTGTCTGAGCACCTGCTGTGAGTTAACTATTCTGCCAGCTGAATGGCGTAGACGTGGTTCATTAGGGCAAATAGAATCAATCATAAGTGTGAACCCAATCTCTGGGGATTGCCAGATCGGCCCTCTCCTGATCTTCGGATTGGCTGTTGTATTTCAGGCGGGAAACAAGACATGCGTATGAAAGCTAGACGGCTCATTGCTGGAGCACTATTGGCAGCTGCAGCCTCTTTCGGCTTATCGGCACCGGCAATGGCTGAATCGCCGGTTACTATTCCACCCGGCGATTTCGTAGTCGATTCTTCAGGTGTGCTTGGTTCGGACGAGTCGCGCTTGGAGTCCGAAATCAAAGAGCTCCGCAGCGATACAGGGTTGAATCTATTCGCGGTATTCGTCGATGAGTTCTCGAACCCAGCCCAAGCTGATCAATGGGCCACCGAGGTTGCCAACAAGAAGGGGCTGGGCAGTGCCGACTCCATCTTGGTGGTAGCAACCCAGACCCGGCAGGCATATTTTGCTGGCGCGAAGGGAGGCCCAATTGCCGCGGCCGCCACCGAAATCTACAGCAGCCAGATCAGTCCAGCACTCGGCGAAAATGACTGGGCTGGCGCCGTTGATGGCGCTATCGATGGCATGCGCAGTGTTGAAGGCGGTGGCAGCCCCGATGGCTCTTCCTCTGGCGGGGGTTTCCTAACAGTCGTTCTGGTCATTGGCGCAGTCGCTGTGGTTGGGTACCTGTTCCTTTCACGGCGCAGCAAGAAGAAGACCGCCTCACTCGGCCAGGGCCCGGGTCAACACCCTGGAAATTATGGCTCTCCTGCGCCGCGACAACAGTTGATCCCGCTGGACAAGCTCCGTTTACAGGCAGATCAATTGCTGGTAGCAGCAGACGACTCGATTCGTTCTTCCCAGCAGGAATTGGGCTTCGCCGAGGCTCAGTACGGGAAGCAAGCGGTCCAGGTCTATCTGGAAGATATCGAACAGGCCAAAACCCACCTGTCGGAATCCTTCCGTTTGCAGCAGCAGTTGGATGACGATATCCCGGATACCGAACAGGATCAGCGTTCTTGGCTGAATGAAATCATTGACCGGTGCCAGAAGGTTAACCATTCCCTGCAGGCTCATGCCAACGAGTTCAAGCAGTTGCGCCAGCTGGAGCAGAATGCGGAGGATCGCATTACTGAGGTTTCAGCGAATCAAGAACCGCTCAATCAGAGGCTTTCGGCTAGAGTTGCCGATTTGGAACGCCTCGCTGGCCGATACGATGCCAGCGCAGTTGCACAGATCAAGGACAATGCCGAACAAGCCGCAGAACGTTTGACCTTTGCGTCATCTGCCTTGAAGCAGGCATCGCAGAAACTGGCCAATGACCGTCCCAATGCCGCGATCTTGATCCAAAACGCGGAAGAAGCGCAGGACCAAGCCGACGTGTTGCTCAAAGCCATCAACAAAGCCGGCGAAGCGTTGGAGCAAGCCCAGCAAGACTTGAAGTCGTCAATGGCACTAGCCGAACGGGACCTGGCCCAAGCGAAAGCTTTCATGGCAAACGGTTCGAATCCCGGGTTGGCGAGTGCCGTGGCCGGTGTGGAAAGCGCACTGAATAATACCAAGCAAGCCTTGAACAGCGACCGATACAACCCGCTAGCGTTAATCACCCAGCTCGACGAGGCCGTGCGCCCGCTCTCAGAGGCCCTGTCCAGTTCGCGTGACCGGGCGCAGCAGGAACAGTCTGCCCGTGCGCAGCTTGATTCTCTCTTGCACACGGCGGCATCACGCATCAGCGGCACGGACGATTACATCCGTGCCCGTCGCGGTGGCGTACGTTCCTCGGCACGCACCCGTCTTGCTGAAGCGCAACGCACCTTCGATGAAGCCCGTTCGCTTTCCGGCAGCGATCCGCTGCGTGCCGTGGGTTCGGCGCAACGTGCAATTCAGTTGGCTGATCAGGCTGCGCAGATGGCCGAAAACGATGTCAGTGGATTTGACGGTTTTGGCGGCTCCCGCGGATACGGAAATTACGGCAACTACGGCCGCGGCCGCGGTGGCGGGATGTTTGATGGCATCGGCGGTGCCATGCTCGGCGGCATCCTGATAAACACTATCCTCGGTGGCGGAAGCCACGGCGGTCATTCGGATGGCGGCGACGGCGGAGGATTCTTCGGCGGGGGCGGCTTCGGCGGCTTTGGCGACGGAGGCGGTTTCGGAGGAGGTGACTTCGGAGGCGGCGGAGGCGGCAATTTCTAGTTTGCCGGAATAGATTCACTAGTTGTTTTGAAGTACCTAATGTTTTTCCTGACGGACAGAAAGGTCCAACCATGATCAAGCAGTCAATCTTCGGACGCATTTCCCAGCTGGCCAAGGCCAACATCAATGCGATGCTCGACGCAGCTGAAGACCCTCAGAAAATGATGGATCAGATGGTGCGCGACTACAACGACAATATCGCTGAAGCAGAGCAGGCGATTGCCCAGACCATCGGCAACCTGCGCATGCTGGAAGACGACTACCGCGAGGACGAGCAGGCAGCTTCCGAGTGGGGTGCCAAAGCACTGGCAGCGTCCAACAAGGCGGAGGAATTCCGCTCCGCAGGCAAGGCAGATGATGCCGCGAAGTTCGACAACTTGGCTAAGGTCGCCATCCAGCGCCAGATGCAGGCCGAGTCCGAGATGAAGACTGCAGAGCCAACGATTACATCGCAGCGCCAAATCGTGGACAAGCTCAAGAGCGGTTTGAACATGATGAAGGAAAAGCGCACAGAGTTGGCCAGCAAGCGCGACGAGCTGGTCGCCCGCGCCAAGTCGGCTCACGCTCAGAACCAGGTCAACGAAGCCATCAAATCCGTGAACATCATGGATCCATCCAGCGAGATCGGCCGCTTCGAGGAAAAGGTTCGCCGCGAAGAAGCCCGAGTCCGCGGTGCTGCAGAATTGCAGGCGTCAAGCCTGGACGCCCAGTTCGAGTCCCTGGAAGATCTGGGTGAGCAGACCGAAGTTGAAGCTCGTCTGGCGGCTCTGAAGGCCAAGCAGGCTGGTACTTTGGAGAGCTAGGAACTCGAATAACGGGATATAGTCAATTGGCTGGTAGTGCGCAAGCATGCCAGCCAATTGCTTATGATGATTAAACAAGAAACGGAGACTCTTTCGAATCTCCGTTTCCACTTTCGTGGCGGGGAGAGGATTTGAACCTCCGACCTCCGGGTTATGAGCCCGGCGAGCTACCGAACTGCTCCACCCCGCGTCGGTAAATACAACTTTACCAATCGGTGAATGACTTGGCCAATCCTGAGGAAGTGCGCTTGCTCACGCAAAGATCCAGCATTCTGAAGGCATCGAACAATGCACCAGTCCCACACAGCATGAGCGGGTAACGAAGGATCTTTTCAGATGCACCTGGTAGGCCTGCAAGAGAATTAGCTGTCGGGAACCAGGTGGCCAATCGCACCGACTCGCGGCGGGGCAGAGATCGGAGTTACTGATTTCGCGGGTCTGATCGACGACTGGCCGTGATCCGGCGGCGCCAAGCTGCCAAGACAAAGAAAACGGAGACCCTTTCGGATCTCCGTTTCCACTTTCGTGGCGGGGAGAGGATTTGAACCTCTGACCTCCGGGTTATGAGCCCGGCGAGCTACCGAACTGCTCCACCCCGCGTCGGTAAATACAACTTTACCAACTGTTTAACTCAATAGCGAATCGAAAAGCGTGTCCTTAATCCCACTCCGCTCGAATGCCTCACCTGACCCGAATTATTCTGCGGTGCTGCCCATATTTCTTGCACTGACTGCACCCGGCCCGCAAGTTTGCGAGCGGCCGTGCTCGGACCTGGGAAAGCAAATGCATCTGCCGATGTCCTTGCCCGTAGCCGTGTAACGGGCATACATCGACCGCGGGGTGGCGTCAGAGAGACGTTGTCTTGTGCCACCAGACGATCTCCCTGCGTACGGATTAGCGACGCGTCCAGAGCCCAGACCCCCCAATTGCCTCCCGGGCGTCCTCTGGGTTCGGTGGCTGGAGAGTTTCAGGTTAACGCAAAATGGAGATCCTTTCGGATCTCCATTTTGCCATTCGTGGCGGGGAGAGGATTTGAACCTCTGACCTCCGGGTTATGAGCCCGGCGAGCTACCGAACTGCTCCACCCCGCGATGACTAGACAATTCTTGCATCATCGCGGTGTGAAAGCAAATCGGCAGTTACTGCTATTCCTAGCCTTCAGCGCCATCGGTTGGCGCTGGCGACTGGGAGGCATCGTTATTCTGGCCTTCGTCCAGTTTCACGTCCCCCTCAACCTCGGTGCCGTTGATGGCAGCATCTGCCTCCATCGCACGGTTCAAGGCGTCCTCCAGCTGCTTCTGCGATTCACCGTAAGCGCCGAAGTCGCCCTTGGCCAATGCTTCCTGACCATTCTTGATGGCTTCGTTCGCATCCGCCAGAGCTTCAGTCAGCTTCTCGGTATCGGTCTGGGTCGGTTCGGCCTCGCCTTCAGGGTCTTCGCTCGGCGACACGCCTTCGGTCTCACCGGTTACCGCACCGGAATCGCCACCAAAGACTTCATCCAGTGCTTCAGCCAGCGTGTCGGCGAAGCCGACCTTGTCACCGAAGGAAACCAGAACCTTGCGCAAGGTAGGGTAGCTAGTCTGGCCCGAAGACTGGACGTATACAGGCTGGACGTAGAGGATACCGCCGCCAACTGGCAAGGACAGCAGATTGCCGTTCTTTACTTCCGAGGCACCCTGGCGCAGCAGGTTCAGTTCGGTGGTCACACGGGTGTTGGTATCGAAGTTCTGCTGCGCCTGACCCGGGCCAGGAACGGCAGTGTCTCGTGGCAGCTCAAGCAGCCGCAGCTTGCCGTAGTCGTCGGCCTTCTCCCCCGGCGTGGAGCCGGCATCGGCATTCGCCGATAGGAAGCCGAAGAGCACGTTGCGCTGCTGGCCATTGGCTGCCGCAGCCGGGATGAAGGTCGAGGTCAGCGAGAACGACGCTTCGTCCTGGGTAGGCATCTTCAAGGACATGAAGTATGGCGGCTGCTTCACGCCGGCAGCAGACGAGGTTGGATCGTCCGGCACGGCCCACGCATCGTTGGACTCGTAGAACGCATCCGGGTTGTCCACGTGGTATGTGGTCAGCACTTCACGCTGCACCTTGAACATGTCCTCCGGATAGCGCACGTGCTCCATCAGCTCAGCGGACATATCATCCAGCGGGTTCAGGGCCGTAGGGAAGATCTTCTGCCAAGACTGCAGGATTGGATCTTCGGTGTCCCAGGCGTAGAGTTTGACCGATCCGTCATAGGCGTCGACGGTGGCCTTCACCGAGTTGCGCAAGTAGTTCACGCGACCGGTCAGCGACAGATCCTGCGCGTTGGTCAGCGAGTCGGTCACTGCCGAATCCAGCTGCTGCTGCTGGGAATATGGGAAGTCATTCGAGGTCGTGTAGCCATCGATGATCCACTGCACCCGGCCATCGACAATGGCAGGGTACGCTTGGGAATCCAACGTGAGGTACGGTGCAACCTTGCTGACACGATCGCGAGGGTCGCGATCGTACAGGATCTGCGATTCGCTATTGACGTTCTGTGAGAGCAACAGGTCGGTGGAGGCGAACTTCAGTGCGTAGACCAGGCGGTTGAACAAGTTGCCAACGTTCGGACCGCCATCGCCCTTGAAGGTATAGCGGGTGTCCTGGTTCTCGCCACCGGTACCCGGGCGGTCAAGCTCCTGGTCGGTCCATCCCTCATCCGGTCCGCCCACAATCGAATAGGACGGAGAATTCTCACCGAAGTAGATCCGCGGTTCGTATTCCTTGTCGGTGATCAAATCACCAGAGGTCGGGATGCCACCGAGCATGAAGTCCGGACGACCACCGGCAGCGACACGGTTGCCGTATGCGGCCACCAGGCCGTAGCCGTGGGTGTAGTTGATGTGCTGGTTCACCCAGGTGTCGGTTGGATCGACGTTCACTTCACGGGCGGCAATAACGGTATCTTCCACCTTGCCGTCGATCTCGTAGCGATCAACGTTCAGGGTCTCGGCGAAGGTGTAGTAGCCACGGAACTGCTGCAGCTGTGCGAAAGCAGCCGAAACCAGGTTCGGATCCAGCAGACGGATGTTCGCGGTGGTGGCAGTTTCCTTCGCCAGCGCATTCTTCTCGGTCGAGATCTTTGCGTCGTAGTCGGTCACTTCCACGTCATCCAGGCCGAATGCCAAACGAGTCATCTCGATATTGCGCTCAATGTACTCGCTCTCCAGCGCCTTCTGCGAAGGGACCACCTTGTACTGCTGGACTAGGAACGGGTAGACGCCGCTGGCAACAATCATCGTTGCTACCAGCATGGCGGTGCCAATCAATGGCAAGCGCCAACGCCCGTTGATCGCCGCAATCACGAAGGTGATGGCGATCAGGATCGCCACGATGGCCAGAATCATCTGCGCCGGGATGACTGCATGGACATCCTTGTACAGCGCACCGGCGACACGGCCTGACTGGTCAGTGAGGGTCTCGTACTGGCCGATCCAGAAGTTCACGGCCTGGAAGAGCAGAAAGATTCCGACAACAACTGCGGTGTGCACGCGAGCAGCCTTGCCAACAGTAATGCCACCGCGTTCTTCGACACGGATTCCGCCGTAGAGGTAGTGGGTCAGCAGACCGGCCACGCCGCTGAGCAGCACGACCGAGATCAAGAAGCCGTTGACCAGCGCAATGAAGGGAAGGGAGAAGACAAAGAAGCCCAGATCCATATTGAACTGGGGGTCAGTGCTTCCGAAACCGACCTGGTTGAAGAACAGCAAGATCGTCTGCCACTGTCCTGCCACGGCAACGGCGGCGAAAATGCCAATCACCAGTGGAATGCCCACCATCAGGAAACGGCGCACTGGTTCCAACTGGGCCTGGTAGCGCGACATGGAATCGGGACGGTTCGAGTTGGGTGCATAGACCGGGCGGTGCTTGTAGGCACTGCGCATCGAGAACCACATGGGAACTGCCATCAACACCAAAGCGATCAGGAAGATCACTAGTTTGGCGATCCGCTCAGTCCAGTAGACCTCGGAGAAACCCAGCTGGTTGAACCAGAGGATATCAGCGTAGAAATTCGACAAGAAAACGAAGACCGCGACGAGGATGACCACCGCGAAGATGGTCAGGGTCAGCGGCGACGCTTTCTTGCCTGAAGGGTTGGAAGGTCGTTGTGGCTCTTGGGGTCGCGGAGGACCCCCGAACGGACTATCCGATCCGAATGACACTATCTATTCCTTACTTTGGGTTCTTCCCGCCGTTTCCAACGGGAGAACTCGTGTACCTAATTCATGAACGGGCGTTATGCACGAGATTGGTTTCCTTGCATCAATTCTTCCTTTGATGCACGGCTAAATCTATTCGCATGTCGTGAAAGTCGCCGGGTCTTGCCCCTTGGCGATTTTCTCTAAGGCATGGCGGGCCTCCGACAGGGTCGCTACCTTGATGACATCGAGTCCGGCGGGAACTCGGCCAATGACTTCAGCACAGTTATCGGCTGGTGCCAAGAACACCGTCGCCCCATTGTTCTTGGCTGCCACCATCTTCTGGGCTATGCCACCGATTGGACCGACCGCACCACCGGCAGAAATTTCGCCGGTGCCGGCAATGTGGTGGTCCCCCGCCAGCGAGCCTTCAGTCAAGCGGTCAATGATCGCCAAGGCAAACATCATCCCGGCGCTCGGACCGCCTACGTTTTCCAACCCGAAACTCACGTCGATGGGGAACTCGTATTCACTACCCAAGAAGACACCCAACTGGCGTTCGCCATTCTCGGCCTCTTTGGTATGGACGGTGACGTCCACATTGCTGTAGACACCATGCTTATCCGGTCGGCCGACGGTAAGGGTTGCTGGTTTTGCCCCGTGGTCGTTCAGGCTCTCCTTCAGCTGCTCCAGCGAAGTAATCTTCTCCCCTTCGAACTCCAGCAAGCGGTCCTTCGGTTCCAGCACCTTTTCATTCGTGTCGGCGGAGAAGTCCGCGACTGTCAGCCATTCGGTGAAGTCTTTGCCGAGCTCGGTCAACGCCGCCGCTACAGCCAAGTCCTGCGAAGAAGTCATCAGGAAATCGTTTTGCTCATTCTTTTCTTCCGAGGAGACTCCACGGGAAATAATCGTTTCTTCGGGGACGACATCCTTGGCCGGATTAATCAGTGCTTCGAGCACGACAGGAATGGTAATCCGGTTCTGCCCGCCACCCTGGACATAAATGGTCAACAGGTCCAAGACACTGTCCGAAGGGTATGATTCGGCCCCCTTGATGGACACCACATCGTGTCCATTGTCCTCGCCCAACGTGTTGAACACGGGGCCCGGCGATCGGATCATGAAATGCGTGGGGAGAAACATCATTACGCCGATCAGGAGCAGTGCAACGATGCCGGAACTGGTGCGTTTCATGGTTTTGGAACCTTGAGGAGCACGGCCGGAATTACCTGGCTCCTGAGTCGAGTCTTGTGGTTCCCGTACGTGCACTGATCTTGCTCCCGCCAACTGTCAAAAAATACGCGGATCCGTCCTCGCAGACATCCCCACTCTTAGCCTACTGAAGCCATGGGTCTAAAAACATCAGCACCAAGGCGTATTCGATGTGCCGAAAGCGAACTGGAGCCCAGATTCATGGGAACTATCAGGCGCTCGCGGTAGTTTTAAAGGCATGGCACAGAACCCCCCGAACAACCGCCCAAACGGCGATGACGACGAAAACAATCCGCAGGACCCATTTTCTGCGATGTTTGGTCAGCTCTTCGGTGGCGGATTCGACCCGAATGACCTCCCGCCGCAGCTTCGTGATGCCCTTGGCGCTCAAGGCGATCCGGCTGCGATGCAGAAAATGATGCAGCAGGCCCAGGCCATGATGTCCGCGATGATGAGCAATAACGCTTCTTCTGGTCCGGTGAACTGGAAGCTTGCATCCGACACAGCGTTGCAGGCATATGCCAGCGATGATCCTGCTGTTTCCGAAGCGCGGAACAGCGCCATCAGCGATGCTTCAAACCTGTCGGGATTGTGGCTGGATAACGCCACGGTGTTCGAGTCGAACGGCCACGCGACAGAGGTGTGGACTCGCAAACGATGGTACGACAAGACTTTGGCCACGTGGAAGCAGGTCACCGAACCTGTTGCCGAGTCCGTGGCCAAGGCCATCACCACCGCGATGAAAGACCAGATTCCCGAAGAGATGAAGGGCATGCTCGGCAACGCCGATGGCATGTTCCGCAACCTCGGGGCCAGCATGTTCGGCATGCAGCTGGGTACTGCTTTGGGCGGCTTGGCAACCGATGTTCTTGGCGGCACCGATATCGGCTTGCCGCTGGCAGGAACCACTCCCGGAATTATCGCGACCAATGTCAGCAAGTTTGGCGACGGCCTTGAAATCCCCGAGCAGGAAGTCCTGCTGTATGTGATTCTCCGCGAGAAGGCACATACGCGATTGTTCAACCGGGTGCCATGGCTGAGCTCCAAGTTGATTGGCGCCGTCGAATCCTACGCTCGCGGCATCCACATCGACATGTCGCGAATCGAAGATGCCGTACGCGGCATTGATCCGTCCAACCCGGAAGCCCTGCAGTCGATGCTGGGCGAAGGGATATTCACCCCGCAGCGCACCCCAGCCCAGGAGAAAGCTCTTGAGAACCTCGAGCTGACGTTGGCATTGATCGAAGGCTGGGTTGACCACGTAGTTTCCTTGGCTGCCCAGAACTTGCCATTTGCCGGCCACCTGCGCGAGACGATGCGTCGCCGCCGTGCATCCGGTGGTCCGGCGGAGACCGCTTTCGCATCTCTGGTTGGCCTTGAACTGCGCCCGCGCAAGCTTCGTGAAGCGGCTGCACTCTGGGAGCATCTGTACGATGAGCGTGGTATCGACGGCCGTGACGCCGTATGGGACCACCCTGACCTGATGCCTACTGCAGAAGATCTCACCGATCCCAAGGGGTTTACGCATCGCCGTGAAGTTGCCGCAACCGAGTTCGATGACTTCGACGCGGCGTTGGGCAAGCTCTTGGACGGCGGTTTCGACAATGTCGAATCCGATTCCGAGGACGACGATCCTGGCAAGCCAGAGAATCCAAAGAGCTGACTAGGCTAAGACATCGAAGGAGGGATGTGCACACGTGCACACCCCTCCTTTTTGTGTTGGACTACTGTTCCTCGTCATGGCCGAAACCGGACAGCTCATCTTCGTCACGGCCCAGTTCCTTGGCGTGGGCGTTGTATCCGGCGTGAAAGGCCTCTAAGAAAATATCCGCATGCGCTCTGCGTTCGAATCGGTTCAGCAACGCCTGGAATCCTGGTCCGTGGCCGGCACTAGGAGCCACGAGATGCGCTAATTCATGGACGAGCACATAGTCCTGCACCCAGCTGGGCATATGCTGCAACGTGATCGATAAGCGGATGCTGCGCTGCCGATATGAAGCCGAGCCCCAGCGCTTGTTCTGGTTGGCTACCCAGCGCACCGATTGCGGCGCGGCCTTGCCGGCAAAGTACTGCTGGTCGAGTGACGCAGCACGGCGAGCCAGCGCGTCATCGGTAAGACCAGCTGTGCGTGCCTGGCGTCCCTTGCGATACTTCGCGATCATCTCTTCAACGAAGGCACGTTCCGTTCTTTCGTCCAGCGCCGCAGGAACCTGGATAATCAGCCGATTATCGCGCCATTGGGATGAAATAGTTTTCTTGCGCTTGGCTGAACGGAGAATCCGCACGGGAATTTCGTCCGGCGCTACGAAGTCGACAGTATTTGGAAAAGCTGGCATGGCACAGCGCCCCATTCCTCGATTATGGCAGTGAAGCGGATCCTCCTATCCACCCACTGAGTCATCTCATTAAGCTAAGCCCGGGGCCCGAAGCACTTCGCCTCTGGTACACCGGCTGTGGAGAACCCTAGGCGCGGCGCTCGCCAACGACCGCCAATACCGCCTCGCCATATCGTTCAAGCTTGCTGCGACCCACTCCTGGAATCTTCGACAATCCCTGGATTGAATCCGGCTGGTGCTCCGCGATAGACATGAGGGTTGCATCGGTGAAGATGACGAAAGCGGGGACCGCATTGGACTGGGCAACTTCCGATCGCCATTCACGCAAGTCCTCGAACAGTGCCTCATCATAAGCAGCCGGGCATGAGGCGCAACGCTTGAGCTTCCGCTCCTTCGCACTGGTCAAGAACGAGCCGCAGGTCATGCAGACGGCTGGCGTGATTTTCTGTTCACGCTTGCGATAGCTGGTCTGCTGCCTGCTGCTGGCTTGGCGTACTGATTTAATCCCATCCAAGAATCGCGATGGGTAACGGTGCGCACGTCCACCCGGCGTCCTGGCAAGCGACCAGGACAGGTACAGGTGCTTCCGTGCACGGGTAATGCCCACGTACAGCAAGCGCCGTTCTTCGTCGAAGCCCGCTTGATCCTTGGCATAGGAAATCGGGACCAAGCCTTCGTTCAACCCGACAAGAAATACGGCGTCCCACTCCAACCCCTTAGCCGCATGGAAGGACGCCAAAGTGACGCCATCTAGCGTCGGCGCGTGCTGGATCGCCGCGCGGTCTTCGAGCTCCTTGACCACATCGTGCAGCGTGGCATCGATGTCCTGTTCTTTCTTGAAAGCAACGACTTCATCGGCCAGGCGAACCAGTGCCGACATCGACTCCCAACGCTGGCGCACTGCACCGGTGCCGCCACTCGGAGCGTTCACCGAGTAGCCATGCGAGGAAAGGATATCGCGTACCATCTGCGCGACCGGAGCATCCGCGGCAACACTCAAGCCGGCCCGCAGCGCGAGCATGCCTTCCTTCACCTCGCGGCGGGAGAAGAATCGTTCTGCGCCACGCATCACATAGGGAATGGAATGTCCCGTCAGAGCCTGCTCAAAGGCCTGGGACTGTCCGTTGGTGCGGTACAGGATGGCAATTTCGGAAATGTCCTGGCCGTTTTTGAGCAGCTGCTTGATCCGCTGTGCGACTTCAACGGCTTCGTTTTCGTCGTCAGTCGCTTCAAAGAATTCGGGGGCTGGACCGTGGTCGCGTTGCGCGATGAGTTCCAGCGGTTCTGGCCAGGTGACATGGCGGTCTGGGACCTGGGATTCAATGCGCCGGTTAGCCAGCACCTTGTTAGCCAAATTGACCACTTCAGGTGTGGAACGGTAATCGCGGACCAGCTTCACGACTTTCGCCTCCGGGAAGCGTGCACTGAAGTTCAGCAAGTAGTCAGGGCGCGCACCGGTAAACGAGTAAATGGTCTGGGAGGCATCGCCCACCACGCACAGCTCGTTGCGTTGTCCGAGCCAGAGATCCAGGAGCCGCTGCTGCAGCGGCGACACGTCCTGGTACTCGTCCACGACAAAGTGGCGGTACTGCTGGCGTACACTGGCTGCGACTTTTTCGTTGTCTTCCAGAATCGCAATGGTCAGCAGCAGCACATCCTCGAAGTCGATCACACCGCGGTCATCTTTAAGCTCTTCGTAGGTCTGGAAGATTCGAGCCATGCTGACTGATTCAAGACCGTTGGGCAGTTCGCGGGATGCTGCGATCTTGGCATAGCTCTCAGGTGTGTGCATGGACACCTTGGCCCACTCGATTTCGGCAGCAAGATCACGGACCATGGCACGGTCGCTGGAAATGCGCAGGCGACGCGCTGCTTCTGCGATCAACGGGGCCTTATGCTCAACCAGGTTCGGCAGGGTTCCGCCAATGGCCTGCGGCCAGAAGTACTGCAGCTGGCGCAACGCCGCCGCGTGGAACGTTCGCGTCTGCACGCCGGGGGCGCCGAGCTGACGCAAGCGGGTGCGCATTTCCGCGGCAGCACGAGTGGTGAAGGTCAGAGCCAGAACGCTGGTCGGGTTGTAGATGCCGGTATGCACGCCGTAGGCAATCCGGTGGGTAATGGCCCTGGTCTTTCCGGTTCCTGCGCCTGCCAGAATACACAGTGGACCGCTGAGGGTTTCAGCTGCTTGCCGCTGTTCAGCATCCAGTCCCGCTAGCAAATCGGTTGCTGGCGGATTGTCGTATTCGGTCACTTGCTCAGGGCCTCCGGAAGGGGTTCGCCGTACCACGTACGGATCAATGCGTGGGCTATCGAGACTCCACGCGGTATATCTATTGTTCCTGATTCCAAGGCCTCACGCAGTTCAGCTCGTGTGAACCAGCGAAGGTCCATGATTTCTGCGCCGTCGGGAACCAGCTCTTCGCTCAGGGCTTCAGCCGCGAAGCCAAGCATCAGAGAACGCGGCATTGGCCAAGGCTGGGAACCACGGTAGGCGACATCACCAACGCGCACGCCAGATTCCTCATAAATCTCGCGGCGCACGGCAGACTCCAGGGACTCCCCCGCCTCGACAAATCCTGCCAGCACCGAATACATCCGGTGCTTGAAGGCGGCATTGGATCCCAGCAGAAGTCGATCTTGGCTGTCTATCACCGAGGCAATGATTGCCGGGTCGGTGCGTGGAAAAAGCTCGTGGTCATTCTCTACGCAGCGCTGGCCCCAGCCGAAGGTGGCTGCCACGACTGGCGATCCGCAACGCGGACAAAACTTCTCCGAACGAATCCAGTTGGCGATCGCTTGCGCTTCCACGAAAAGTTCTGCATGCAGTTCGCGAAGCACGGTGAAACTTTCACGCAAGGTCACCCAGCGGTCAATACCACTGGTGGCATAATCTTCGGCATCAACGATAGCCAACACGTATTCGGTGCCTGCCGCGCGCCCCAAATACACCTGGCGTTCAGAGTCTTTCGCACGATACTGCGTTCCGTCGAGGAAGAAGAGTTCAGTTCCGGAAGTTGCCGCGCCACCGCCACTGATCAGCAGCACCTTGGTACTGGGTTGATTCAACAGGTTCGGCACAAGCGTCGGATCCTGCTTTTCGGTCAGCGGTCGCTCGATCAGCGACTGCCCGAAGTGAAGTCCGGTAAGCGGGGTTCGATAAATTTCTGCCAGAGCCATACCTCTAACCTAATGCACATTACACCCCAGAATCTTGATGCATTCTCATTGTGGATTGCAGTTGATGAATGAGATTCATCGCAACTCTGAACGTTGCCGGTGAATCCCGCCATATTCCGTGCGTCATTCAACGATAGAAAAGCGAATCTCGCATACGGTGGAACTTGTGAAACGCACTGCCATGGAACTCGCCGCAATTGCCACCGCCGCCGTCCCCGGATTGACCCCGGTTGGCTTCGCGGCGCTGTCCGACGATGCGGAAGACTTTGATTCAGCATTGGTCGTCGACGCACTCAAGCATCGCTGGCGCGTCCGTTCACCTCGCCACGATGAAGCAAGCATGCGCTTGGAAGCCGAACTTTCGGCCTTGCGCGCTTTTTCAGCCAAGGTCCGCGCTTCACTGCCTTTTTCCTTGCCAGCCGTAGCCGGTACAGTGCGCCAGGGCCCACTGCGGACCTTTGTCTACAAGGACATGCCCGGTCATGTTCCTAGCCTCGACGAACTGGTTGATGTGGGCAGCAACCTGGCCAAGTCCTTGGGCAATTGCATGGCTGCCATCCACCAGATTCCCGATGAAGCAGTCGAAGTTGCAGGTTTGCCGACCTATACCGCCGACGAGATCCGCCAGCGCAAGCTCAACGAGCTGGATACCGCAGCGGCGACCGGCAAGGTGCCAAGCCGTTTGCTGCGCCGCTGGGAACACGCCATGGAGGACGTGGCACTGTGGCGTTTCAACGCTGCCGTAGTTCACGGCGACTTCGATGAAGAGCAGTTGCAGATTTCGCATTCCAGCATCACTGCGGTCAAAGGGTGGACCGATTTGCATGTCGGCGACCCAGCAGATGACTTCGCTTGGCTCTCAGCCATCGAAGACCAGAGCTTCAGCGAGCGCGTGTTCTCCGCCTACGTCGAAGCTCGCGGGAAGGCCGCCGATCCGCACATCATGCGCCGCGCCGCGCTGGCCGCAGAATTCGCTTTGGCGCAGTGGCTAGTGAAGTCCTTGGATTCCAAGGACTACGAACGCATCGCCGAGGCCGAGGAGATGCTTCGAGAACTGGACCAGAACATTGCCGAGTACGGCGGCCAGCCGTTGTCGGTCGTGGAGGCCCCGCGTCCGTTGGCTGCCCAGCCGGAAACTTCGTCCCAGAAGGTTCCGGAAAAACCGGTGGCGATCACCGCCCCAAGCATCAACACCGATAAGGTCACTGCCCTGGCCGCCGAACCGCCGAACTCCTCAACGCCCCAGGGCGCCTCGCCACAGGACCAGCAGGATTCCGGAGAATCTGCGGATCAGCCAACTGCGGATGCTGACGAGGCTGGTTCAGATAGCAGCACCCCATCGAAGCAGGAGCCCGGGCAAAAGCACGCCGATCAGGAGAAAGAGTCAGCGGAAGCACAGCCGTCTGCAGATGGGACAGCCGACGCGCAGGCGCCTGCTCGAGACGAGAACGAGCCTGCCAAGGATGCCGGGAAGTAGGCACTTCCCGGCATCCTCCGGCCGCTAGCCGTTGAGCTGTTCGAATGCACTGCTGATCATCTGTTCCAGTTCTTGCTCATCGGAGAGATGCTCCGCGTGGATCGTGATGCCCGCCGACACATAGTAGAAGGCGGCCTTGATCTCCTCCAGCGGGATTCCGTGCAGGCGTGACCAGCCCAAGCGATACACTGCGAGCTGGACCAGCTTGCTCCTCAAATCCTTGCCGCTCGGTACCCGGCCCGTTTTCCAGTCCAGCATCAGCCAGGTCCCGTCATCCATCTGGAAGACGGCATCTATGCGGCCGCGCACAGCGACCGGACCCACACGGGTCTCCAAGGGCACCTCGACGTAGGCGGGCTGCAGCTTGGACCATTCGCTCGCCAGGAACGCTTCCTTCATAGCTTCGAGGTCCAGTGCCTCGTCAAGATAGCCATCGGCTGGTTCCTGCAAGTCTCCCAGATCCAGCATGGAGGTCTTCTCGTAGAACTCCTCGATCCAGGCGTGGAACGCGGTACCTCGCCGTGCCGCCAGGCCCGGGCGACGTGGCACCGGGCGCCGAAGGTTTTCCAGCACGCCTACCGGGTCTTCGGCCAGCTCGACAAACAATGAAGCTCGCACATGCTCTGGTACCTCGATGCTGCGCTCACGAACAGCCAAGAACTCTCGCTGGCCTAGAAGTTTCTCCGCTTCTTCAGCCCACTGCTGGCCAATACCGGTCAACGGCTCATAGTCGGCTGGAATGGATTCAAGATCCTCCGCCACATCCGCAATGATTTTGCGGCGTGAGTACGGATAGGGAGTCTTCTGCACTCCCCCGGTGACCACGGGGCCTTCCAACGGGTCGTAGGGCCACAGCGCTTCGAGGGGTGTCAACGTGCTCGGGTTTTGTTCCGGAACTTCCTCATCCTTCACCCAGAGGCCGATTTCAGCCTGGGGGTCTTCGCCTTCGGCCAGCGGAAGCAGGCAGTTGAAGAATTCCGAGGCCTCGGTGGGCTTGGTGCGGGTGCTCGTCCAGACGCTGCTGCTGCAAATCAGCAAGGACTTGGCGCGGGTTACCGCGACATAGGCCAGGCGGCGTTCTTCAGCAATATGATGGTCCTCGACCTGGTCCTTGAAGATCGATTCGGCTTCCAGCAGCTCCTTCAGGGCCGGCTGCTCGGTGTCCCATTGGGGCAGGTCGCGGGCATCGCCACGAAGTTCCCAGGGCAGCGCCTTGTCGCCGCTGGTCCAGCGATCCGACTTGGCACCCGGGAACACCCCGTCGTTCAGGGTCATCACCGCCACGATGTCCCATTCCAATCCCTTGGAAGCATGAACCGTCAGCAACTGTACAGCGGCCGGATCCGCATCTTCGCTGGGCAGCGGGAGGCCTTTTTCCTTTTCGGCGGCCTGTTCCAGCCACATCAGGAATCCAGCCAGCTCGACTCGTGGCGCATTGCGGCAGTATTCGCGCACCACATCGGCGAAGGCGTCGAGATTGGCGCGTGCCTTGTCGCGGGAAATCCACGGGCGGGCGGCCACCTCGATGTCCAGGTTCATGGCGCGTTCGGTCTCGCGAATCAGGGTCTCCAGGTCATCATTGGCCAGCAGCCGCAAGCTTGCCAATTCATCGCGCAAGGCAGCCAGCCGTTCGTAGCCGGCAGCGCTGATGCTCCGGCCGTCATTGCTTTTCCAGCCTTCCTTGGGCAGGAAGTCCAATGCTTCGACAAGGCTAGCGGCATCGTTGAGTTCGGCGCGGGCAGCTTCAGCGGCTGCTTCGTCCGGGGTTGGCGTTTCTTCGTCTTCTGCCGGATCTGGCTGCAGGCCGCGGGCCCGCCGCCGTTCCAGCTGGCGGGACCAATCTGCGAAAGCCATCAGGTCGGAGGCGCCCAGGCGCCAGCGGGCTCCTGCCAGCAGGCGCATGAGCTTATCCGAGCGCAGCGGGTCCACCAGCACGTGCAGGCATGCGACCAGGTCGGTGAGCTCAGGGGTGCTGAGCAATCCCGAAAGTCCCACGAGCTGGTACTTGATGCCGCGCTCGGCAAGCACCTCGCCCATGATGCTCAGCTGGGTGCGATTGCGCGAGAGCACTGCACTGGTTTTCGGCTCGGAAGTTGACCGATTCTCGGCAACAATCATGTCCGCAATGGCTTCCGCTTCGTCGCGAACCGTCGCACAGCGGTTGAGCACCACCCGGCCGGCCTTGGCATGCGCGGAGGAATCCAAAGGCTTGACCGAGACCGGACCTTGATGCTGCGGTCCGCCGGCGGTGATGCTATTCGCTGCGGCAAGCACGTTGACGGTGTTGCGCCATGCGATGGTCAGGTGCTTTACATGGGCAACTTCCCGGCCAGTGTCCCGGACAATCGGGAAGACTTCCGGGAATCGGAACAGCTGTCCGGCACTGGCCCCGCGGAATCCGTAGATTGACTGGTTGGGGTCGCCTACTGCGGTAACCGGATGGCCCTCGCCGTAGAGTTGCGAGAAGAGCACCATCTGCGCGTGCGAGGTGTCTTGGAATTCATCGAGCAGCACCACCTTGTGGCTCTCCCGTTCGGCGAGCGCAGCCGCCGGCACCTCTTGGGCGATACGCGCCGCGTGGGCTACCAAATCGCCATAGTCCATCACCCCGAGGCGCTTCTTTTCCTGCGCGTACTCCTCTGCAAGCTCGGCGATCGTGGCACGCGAGGCCAGCTTGTCGATGAGCTTAAGGGCTGCCTGGGTCGGCTTCTTCGGCTTTTCTGCGTCCATCGGCAGGCTGCGCAGGCGTGCCACCAGCTGATCGATCCACTGGTGCGCCTGTGGTGCGGTGACCAGGTGCTCGGAGGCTTCGGAACTGAAGGAGACGATGGCATCAATCAACGTGCTGGTGGCGCTGTTCAGATGCTCGTAATTGCCGGTGTACCGTTCCAGCACCGAGTGCGCCACCTGCCACGACTGGGCCGCGCCCAGCAAGGCGCTGTCTTCCTCAAGGCCAAGCCGCAGCCCATGGTCCTGGACCAGCGTGTTGGCGTAGGAGTGGTAGGTGGATACCGCAGGATCGAGGAAGTCGCGGGTTTCTTCGGCACTGAGCAGCCCGGTGGACACCAGTTGGGCGATCTTGGCGCGGATGCGGACCGACAGCTCTCCGGCGGCCTTTCGTGTAAAGGTCACGCCGAGGATTTGTTCCGGCCTGACCAACTGGTTGGCGACCAGCCAGACGACTTTGTCCGCCATAGTCTTGGTCTTGCCCGAGCCGGCGCCGGCGATGACCAGCATGGGTTCCAGCGGCGCGGCGACAATTTCGGACTGCTGGGCGGTGGGCGGGAATTGCTCGCCGAGCGCTGCTGAGAGCTCTTCCGGGGTGAATCTGATATTGCTCATGGTTCGGTAACCTGTCGTCCTTGGGCGCATAACGGGCAGATTTCAGGCAGCGTGCAGTTGCCGAGGATCCCGGCGGCCCCGGAAACGTGCCGGGTGATGAATTCGCTGTTGCCCATCAGGGCGGCGGCTTCGAAGATGAGCGTGCGGGCCCAGTCCGCTTCGCCGATGGATGGTTGCTCTCGCACCGAGGCGCTCTTGGTGCTGGTACCCACGTAGACCAAGGACGCGCCGGCCGGCTCATCGGAAAGCCCTGCAGTTGCCTCGTGCTCTTGCAATGCGCCCAGCTGGATTGCGGTTTGGTAGACGCCCAGCTGCGGGTGCTCCAAGGTCGCGTCCTTGGTTGGTGCGGTGGACCCTGTTTTCAGGTCCACGACCCGAACGTTCCCGTCGGCGCCGGCTTCCACGCGGTCAATGATTCCGCGAAGCTGGATCTGCGTGCCGTCAGGGGCTGGTACTTCCAGCTGGAATGGCATTTCCCGGGCCACCAATTCGCGTCCTTCTTGGCGCATGGTCACGCAGTAGGCTGCGAACTTCTTGAGCATGGCGTTGGCGCGGTCGAAGTCCCGTTGGCCCTCCCAGTTTTCCGGTTTTTCCAGTTCCGGCCAGCGCTGTTCGAGGATCTGCTCATATTCGTGTCCGCTGGCCTCCGGGTGCTCTTCGGCAATGGAGTGGATCAGGGTGCCCAGGGATGCCGCGAAATCGTGGGCGGCGGTGCCACCGGCGCTTTGCACGAACCAGTTCAGCGGCGATTTGACCAGGGTTTCCACCTTGGATGGCGATACCCGCCGGGGCTGGTCCTCCGGAATCACCGGGCCTTGGGTGGACAGCTCGCGCAGTCCCCACCAGGTGTCGGGATGCGCTCCGCGCACAGGAATTTGCGCGCGGGCCAGGCGCCCCAGCACGTGGACGGCGTCATGGTACAGGCCCTGGGCATCGGCGTCATCCGGGGCCGGCACAGCCCCGAGGCTTGCTGCCTTGGCACTTTCGGCGGTGCTGCGCAGCTCAGCCACCAGGGTCGGTAGCGAGCGGATGCGCGGAACCGCAGTAGGTTTCCGCCCGTCTGGCCCCGGCGGCTCGACCAGGTCCAGGAAGGAGGATGGCTGGCTGTCCTCGTTGTCCACCGCAGTGCAGATCAGCTGGTCGGCGGCACGGGAGACGGCATTGCTGAAGCTGCGCAATTCGTCGTTGCGGATTTGGCGCACCAGTTGCGTTGGCGTTCGCGTGGCCAGGAAATCAATGCCGTGTTCCGCGGCATCGGCGAGCGCGTTGGAGCCGAGCAGCTCGCCGCGAAGCCGCAGGTTGGGCCAGGAGCCCTCCTGCAGTCCCGGAATGAACACCACCGGCCATTGCTTTCCTGCGGCTGCCGCGGTGGTGAGCACCGTGACGGTTTGCCCTCCGGCGGCGCGGGTGGCCAATGAGTCCATGGGCAGTTCCTGGTGCAGGATGTGCTCAATGAACTGCTGGACGCTGGCTCCGGGGAGCTGGTCCACGAAACGCTCTGCGGCTTGGAATAGCGACAGGACAGCGTCCAGGTCACGGTCAGCCCGGCGGGCGGCGGTTCCGGCCCCCAGAGCCTCGTCGCGCCAGGCTTTGGCACGGCCCGAAGCTTCCCACATTGCCCAGAGCGCGGTTTCCGGTGTAGCGGTTCCGCTGGCCAGTTCCGCTTGCAGGGCAGCGTACATTTTCAGCAGGCGCTGCAGCCCGTACCCCGGCTTTCCCAGATTCTCGGCCATGGCCGGTTCACGCAGGCAGGTTTCAAGCAGTTCCTGGCTGGAGCGGCGTCCGCCTGCCGTGGCTTCCTGCTGGCGCAATAGCTGGCGGATCCGCCGAATTTCCAACGCGGTGCTCATCCCGTAGCGCGAGAGCAGCAGGTTCTGCATCAGCAGCGGATCATCCGCAACAGAATCACTGAACGCCAATGACAACAGGTCGAGCAGCGGGCGAACCGCCCCCTCGTCCTTTAACGGAATTTCAGCTGGTGGCACTTGCACCGCGATGCCCTGGCCTTCAAGGAATCGGCTGAAGGATCGCACCTGCGAGCCGTTGCGCACCACGATCGCAATATCGGCGAGGCTGCGGTTTTCGAAGAGGTTAAGCTGCACGATCCGCTGGGCGATGAACCGTTCTTCCAAGGTGGAATTCTCGAAGACCAGTCCCTGGCAGAGCGCATGCTCCGGGGTGTTCATCGGCTCGATGGCCCGTCCGCTCAAGCCTGCTGCCAGCGGTACGCGGCTGACGATGCGCTGCCAGGCCTCGGTGATCGGTCCAGACATGCGATAACCATGGGTCAGTTCAAGGCTCGTTGCTTCGCCAGTGCTCGCGTAGTTCTGTGCGAAACGGTGCAATTCGTCGGTGCGTGCACCGCGGAATCCCTGGACTACGCTGTCGGGTGCTGCGAAAGCAACCAGCGCGCGGTCCTTGCCGAGCAGCGACAGCAGGCGGTGCTGCGACAGGGTGGCTTCTTGCAGGTCGTCCACGAGGATCAGGGCCAGCCGATCCTGTTCTGCGTGCAGGAAGGCCTCGTTGTCTTCCAGGATTTCCGCTGCACGGGTAATCAGTCCGGCCGGGTCGAATGCCTCGGCACTGCCCAAATCCAGCAGGTCGCGGTATTCCTGGTAGAACAGCGCCGCAGCGTGCCATTCGGGGCGGTTGGCTTTCTGGCCGAGGTCTGCGATGTCGGCAGGTTCCAAACCGAGCTCCGAGACACGGTCGAAGAACTCGCGGATTTCCTTGCGGAATCCGCGGGTCTCCACTGCCAGTTCCAGCTCGCTTGGCCACTGCGGCCCTTCGGTAAGCCCCGCGGCATGGCCTTCCAGCAGGTGCCCGATCAAGGTGTCCTGTTCCGGTCCGGAGAGCAGTCGGAGAACGCGTTCAAGCTGGGGCAAGAGCCCTTCGACGCGAGCACGGCGGATCAAATCGAAGGCATAGGCCGACCAGGTGCGGACCACCGGTTCGGTGAAGGTCCGCTCGGCTCGGCGGCTGAGCTCGTCGCGGATCGAGGCTGCGGTCAGTCGAGTTGGGCCAACGATCAGCAGGGACTGCGGGTCAAGCCCGGTGGCCAGATGCGCAACCGCCGTGTCAATGAGCAGGCTGGTTTTTCCCGTACCCGGCGCCCCGGTGACCAGCACGGGGCTTTTCACCGAATGCAGGTGGCCACGCAGCTTGGCGGTGTCCTCTCGGGAATGGGTTCGGGTTTCTTCCATACTCATAGTTGATCATCCATCTCGGACATTTTGGGGTTGCCCAACGCGGCACGCAGTGCATCTATTTTTCCCCAGGCCGTTTCGCTGGGGTTCCAGCGGTTTTTGGCCATGTTCACGTGCCGACCTGGCACCGCCAGCCCCTCGGAAATCCAGTGCTGTTCTGCTGCTTCGGCAAGTGCCTCGGTCATGGAACCGTTGGAACGGATGATCCGCCACCACGGCGTCCCGGCCGGAGCGCTGGCCATCGCTTTTCCGGCCTGGCGTGCTCCCCCGCTACCGAGTAGTTCCGCTACGTCCTTGTAGCTGATCACCGCACCGGCGGGGACCAGCGCCGCGAGTCGATGCACCGCCTCGGAATAATCCAGAGGCTTTTCGGCTGCGTCAGATGTCATAGCCCTATTCTGCCAATTAGCTTGCAGTCCTCCACAACACGCAATGCGCGGGGCTGTCCTATCCTGCGTTGGCTGTAGCGTTGTATCCATGACTGAATGGCATAAGGGCCTGGCAATTGGCTTTGATCTGGAAACTACTGGCGTTGATACCAATACGGCTCGCATCGTGACCGCTTCGGTGGTGCTGCTCGACGCTGAGGGCAAGGTGGTGAACAACCGCGAGTGGCTGGTGAACCCCGGGGTCGAGATCCCGGAGGCTGCAGCGGCGGTTCACGGAATCTCTACCGAGAAAGCTCGTGCTGAAGGCTCTCCGGCGAAACAGTCGGTGCAGGAGATCTTGAATTTGCTGAAGTTCGCCTCTGAGCAAGCGCCGATTGTTGCATTCAACGCTTCCTATGATTTTTCGGTCCTCTATAGCGAAGCCGTTCGCTACGACCTTGAACCGTTCTTCCCGGGCAATGTCATCGATCCGTTCATCATTGACAAGCAGGTCGACAAATTCCGCAAGGGCAAGCGCACCCTGGCCGCGGCGTGCGAGTTCTACGGTGTAGTCCTTGAAAACGCGCACACGTCTCTGGCTGATGCCATCGCCTGCGTGGAGGTTGCCCGCCAATTGGGAGAACGCTACCCGCAGCTGCAAGTGGATCCGATGGTGCTGCACGGCTGGCAGATTGGCTGGGCGAAAGAGCAGGCCGAAAGTTTCCAGAAGTACCTGCGCAAGACGAAGCCCGAAGCTGTCGTCGATGGTGCGTGGCCCATCACGGAATCGTAACCTCGAGAGATCCTGCTTCCTGTGCGCCATTTCACATAGGTCACGCTGGGCGCGAGGACCACTATGCGGAAGTCAATCGTTCATTTTCTGTCATAATTCAGCAAATTATATTCGAAGGCTTGCCTACTAAGTCCTCATACTAAGAATCTTGACCGCGGTTTTCCCTTGATTCGGGCGATTTTGTTCGATAGTGATTCAATAGAGGGTACTCTCTACACCCTATGAGAATCTGAAGGAACACGCCTAGTGATCACAGTTAGTGACCTGCGCAAGGTCTACCAGCAAGACGGCAAAGATGTTGTTGCCCTTGATGGTGTCAGCCTTGAAGTCCCTACCGGGAAAATTCATGGCATTGTCGGACATTCCGGAGCGGGTAAATCCACTCTCGTCCGCTGCTTGACCTTGCTCGACCAGCCCACCTCCGGGACCGTCGCCGTGAACGGCAAGGAGCTGACCAACGTCAGCCCCGACGAGTTGCGGAACGCGCGGCGTCGAATTGGCATGGTGTTCCAGCACGCGAACCTCTTCGATTCGCGCACCACCGAGCAGAACGTGGCCTACCCGCTAGAGCTTGTCGGCACGCCCAAGGCGGAAATCGACGCAAAGGTCGCCGAACTGCTGGAGCTCGTGGGACTGTCCAAGTTCGCCAAGGGCTACCCATCCCAGCTATCCGGTGGCCAGCGCCAGCGCGTGGGCATCGCCCGGGCGCTGGCAACCGATCCGGATGTCCTGCTCTGCGATGAGCCGACCAGTGCACTGGATCCGAAGACCACCGACGAAATTCTCGATTTGGTCAAGAAGCTGCGCGATCGGTTGAACATCACCGTGCTGATCATTACCCACGAAATGCATGTCGTGAAGCAGGCCTGCGATTCCGTCTCGCTGCTTGAAGCCGGCAAGATCGTGGAGCACGGCAACATCGAGCAGGTCATTACCAACGCCGCAGGAAGCCTGGCTTCCACTTTGCTCCCGCTTCCGGGCGATGCACCACGCGTGGACGGTGAGGGCCCGATCCTCGATCTGCTCTACACCGGCGACCAGGCGACCCAACCAGTCATCTCTTCCATTTCGCGCATGTTCAACACCGATGTCAATGTCTTGGCTGGATCCGTTGAGCAGCTCGGCCAGCAGCAGTACGCGCACTTGCGCCTGCAACTGGCTCCCGACGCGGACCTGGAGGCAATCGTGAACTACTTGAAGTCCAGCGGCATCGCCGTTACCGTGAAGGGAGCCAAGTAAGCAATGGATTTCTTCACCCCCACCGTGCTCAAGGCCGTTGGCCAAGCGACCGTCGAAACCCTGCAGATGGTCGTGATTTCTGGTGTGATCACCGTCGTCATCGGTCTGCTGCTGGGCATTTTGCTGCATGTGACCGGCAAGGGCGGACTGGCGCCCGTGCGCTGGTTGAACGCGATTCTCTCCACGGTGATCGTGAACATCACCCGTTCCATCCCGTTCGCCATCCTGATGGTTGCCCTGATCCCATTCGCCGCGATGCTCATCGGCACCGCGCTGGGCCCGATCGCCGCCTCCGTGTCATTGACTATCGGCACCATCCCGTTCTTTGCCCGCCTGGTGGAAACCGCCCTGCGCGATGTCAATAGCGGCAAGGTCGATGCTGCCCTGGTCATGGGCTCAACGAAGCTGCAAACCATTCGCAAGGTCCTGGTTCCGGAAGCCATGCCCGGCATCATCTCGGCGGTCACCACCACCATGGTGACCCTGATCGGCTACTCCGCCATGGCCGGCCTCGTAGGCGGCGGCGGCTTGGGCCGTCTGGCCTACAACTACGGCTACGTCCGCTACAACATGCCCATCATGCTTGCGACCATCGTGATTATCGTGATCATGGTCCAGCTGGTGCAAGTAATCGGCGATGCCATTGCCCGCAAGGTTGATCACCGCTAATTAGAACTTCCGCCGGTTGATCCGGCGGAGCCGTCGAATCGCTGAGGACACGGCCAACCACTCGCATTGTGCCTCACGGCTCTACCTAAGGAAAGACAAGTTATGCGCAAGAAACTCGCACTCGCCATCACCGGTGTTGCCACTGCATTCGCCCTGGCCGCTTGCGGCAGCAGCGAACCAACTGCAGACACCGCAGCTACCTTGGATCCAGCAAACCCTACGGTGATCAAGGTGGGCGCCAGCCCGGTCCCGCAGGCAGACATCCTGAACTTCATCGATGAGAATTTGGCCAAGGATGCCGGCATCGACCTGGACGTCATGGAAATCGACGACTACGTCACGCCGAACACCGGACTTGCCGACGGCTCGCTGGATGCCAACTACTTCCAGACCGAGGCCTACCTGGCTACCGAAATGAAGGAAAAGGGCTACGAGTTCGCGCACGGCGCGGGCGTGCACGTGGAACCGATGACCGTCTTCTCGAAGAAGTTCCAGGACCCGAAGGATGTCGCCGAGGGCACCAAGGTGCTGCTGAACAACGACCCGGTGAACCAGATCCGCGGCATGCGTGTACTGGAAGAAGCTGGCCTGCTGCAGAACCTCAGCGATGACGACTCCCTGCTGACCGTGAATGGCAACAAGGAAAAGAACCCGCTGAACTTGGAAATCACTGACGCCAACGCAGAGCAGGTCGTCCAGTACTACAAGTCCGATGACTCCATCGGCCTGGCAGTTATCAACGGCAACTACATCGTCCAGGCGAAGCTGAACAAGGACGAAATTCTTGCCCAGGAATCCGGCGAGAACAATCCGAACGCCAACTTCCTGACCTGGCGCGACGGCGAAGAAACTCCTGCAATTGCGAAGCTCGAAGAGCTGCTGCACTCCGATGAGGTCCGCGACTACATCGAGAAGACCTGGACCGACGGCAGCGTTATCGCCGCTTTCTAATCCGGTTTTCCAGCCACGGGGCGTAGTCCCTGCGTGATCCGCGACTGCCCGAGTTCCTTGCAAGGAACTCGGGCAGTCGCGTTTCCCGCCGTTGTCCGGGATGGAACAGCAGTAATTAAAAGGCTAGGCCTGGCAGGCACCGTGCGGTGCCTGCCAGGCCTAGCCTTTTGTTCCAGTGACTACGATCAAGCCGTAGCGGCCGCAGCAGCTTGGGCCGCTGCTGGAAGGGCAGCGAAGATCTTCTCCATCGCCGCATCATCATGGGCTGCCGAGACGAACCATGCCTCGAAGACGCTAGGCGGCAGGTAGATACCGGAGTCCAGCATCGAGTGGAAGAACGGTGCGTAGCGGAACGCTTCCTGTCCCTGCGCATCGGCGTAGTTGTGCACGCCCTTTTCGGAGGTGCCGAAGGCTACCGAGAACAAGGTGCCTGCGCGCTGGATCGAGTGATCCAGGCCTGCGGCGTTGAAGGACTCGGTGATCGCGGTCTGCAGCGCCTCGGACTGCTTGGTCAGGTGCGCGTAAACGTCCTCGGTGGCGTGGGTCAGCTGGGCGATGCCGGCGGCCATGGCCACCGGGTTGCCCGACAGGGTGCCTGCCTGGTAGACCGGGCCCAGCGGAGCGAGGTAGTCCATGACCTCGGCGCGTCCGCCTAAGGCAGCGGTAGGCAGGCCGCCACCGATGACCTTGCCGAAGGTGTAGAGGTCTGCGTTCCAGCCCTCTTCCTTTCCGGTCAAACCCCAGTAGCCCGAGGAAGATGCGCGGAAGCCGGTAAGCACCTCGTCGAGGATCAGCAGCGCGCCGTGCTTGGCGGTGGTTTCCTTCAGGAACTTGTTGAAGCCGTCTTCGGGAACGACAACTCCCATGTTGCACGGAGCCGATTCGGTGATCACCGCGGCGATGTTCGCACCGTGCTCCGCGAAGGCCGCCTCGATGGCCGATCGGTCGTTGTAGGGCAGGACCAGGGTTTCTGCCGCCGTGGCTGCGGTGACCCCGGCGGAACCCGGCAAGGCCAGGGTGGCAACACCTGAGCCGGCGTCGGCCAGCAGGCCGTCGAGGTGGCCGTGGTAGCAGCCGGAGAACTTGATGACCAGGTCGCGGCCGGTGTAGCCACGGGCCAGGCGCACCGCGGTCATGGTGGCTTCGGTGCCGGTGGAGACCATGCGCACGCGGTCCACCCCGCCCATGCGGGACTTGATCAGCGCGCCGAGCTTGGCCTCATCCGGGGTGGATGCGCCGAAGGACAGGCCGCGGTCCACGGCCGCGTGCACGGCTGCCTGGATTTCCGGGTGGGCGTGGCCCAGCAGTGCCGGACCCCACGAGCAGACCAGGTCGACATATTCCTTGCCGTCGGCGTCTCTCAGGTACGCGCCCTTGGCGCCGACCATGAACGGTGGAACGCCGCCGACCGAGCCGAACGCACGCACCGGGGAATTCACGCCGCCGGGCATGACCTCGCGGGCCTCGGCGAAGAGCTTTTCAGAGTTCGACATTTATTACTTGCCTTCCTTGAGCCAGCCGGCAACTTTGGCTGCGTAGTAGGTGAGGATCTGCTGGGCACCGGCGCGCCTGATCGACAGCAGCGATTCGAGCACGGAGGCCTTGCGGTCGATCCAGCCGTTGGCCGCGGCGGCCTCGATCATCGAGTACTCGCCGGAAATCTGGTAGGCGGAAACGGGAACCGGGGAGATATCGGCAATGTCGCGCACGATGTCCAGGTAGCTCATGGCCGGCTTGACCATGATCATGTCGGCTCCCTCGGCAATATCGAGCTCTGCTTCCAGCACTGCTTCGCTCCGGTTGGCCGAATCCATCTGGTAGGTCCGGCGGTCCCCCACCAGCTGGGAGTCCACGGCTTCGCGGAAGGGGCCGTAGAAGGCGCTGGCGTACTTGGCGCTGTAGGCGAGAATCGAGACGTCCTGGCGTCCGGCAGTGTCCAGGGCCTGGCGGATGACGCCGATCTGGCCGTCCATCATGCCCGAGGGACCCAGCATGTGGGCGCCGGCCTCGGCCTGCGCCATGGCCATCTGGCCATAGATTTCAAGGGTGGCATCATTGTCCACGATGCCGTGCTCGTCGAGCACGCCGCAGTGGCCGTGCGAGGTGAATTCATCCAGGCACACATCGGACATGACCACCAGTTCGTCCCCCACTTCGGCGCGCACCGCGGCGATGCCCTGGTTCAGGATGCCCTGCGGGTCGATTCCGGCCGAGCCGTTCTCATCGCGTTCCTCGGGGATGCCGAAGAGCATGATGCCGCCCAGCCCGAGTTCGGCCGCGTTGCTGGCGGCCGCCTTCAGCGAATCCATGGTGTGCTGGTAGACCCCAGGCATGGAGGTGATCTCGTTGGGCTGGCTCAGCCCTTCGCGCACGAAGGCGGGCAGGATCAGCTGCCGGGTCGAAAGCTCGTTTTCGGCCACCAGACGGCGGATCGCAGGATTCTGCCGCAACCGGCGCGGGCGATGCTGGGGGAAACCCATGGCTCCTCTTTCTCCAGTTCTCAATAACTTCTTATTCTGCGGTACGCTCCACGGCACCGGAAGGACCGGTGCGCCGGAGCAAATCTTGGGCCGCACGGGCCAGGCCCTGCGGCGTGGGCTGCGCGGAAATCGCATGCACGGGCAGCCCGGCGCGTTCCATGGCCGCGGCCGTCGGCTTGCCGATGGCGATGGCCTGCGTCCGGGACGGCAAGCGGCTGCCTGCCAGCTGGATGAAGCGGCGAACCACGCTCGGGGCCGAAAAGACCACCAGGTCCAGCTCTTCCAGTGTGGCACCGATCTGCTCCGCCGGAAGGATCTTGATCCCCGGGGCGGCCACTGCTTCGGTGACCGGCTGGCCGCCACGGCCGGCATCAACGGTTTCATAGGCGATGCATTCGCTGACCTCGACCGGATGCTCGGCCAGCCCGTCAGCCAGCGTGGAACTGGCCAGGTCCCCATGCGGATAGCAGATCCGCGCCCCTGCTTCCAGGCGCCATTCGGCCACCATCCCGGCCGCAGACTGCTCGGCCGGCTGGAAGTGCACCGACCGGCCCAGCAGCCGGGCAATTGCGCCGGTGGTCTTCTGGCCTACCGAGGCAATCCGCAGATCTGCGGGAAGCTGCCGGCCATCGAGCACCTGTGCAACAACATGGACCGTATTCACCGAGGTGAACACCAGCCAGCTGAAGCGGCCGGCCACCAGTTCTTCGCCCATGCGGTGCAGCTGGCTGCGGTCCTCGGGCCAGACGGTATCGATCAGCTGGGCACACCTTGAGGTGATGCCCAGCTGCTCGAATTCCTGCACGGTGGCCGCGGCGCGTGCCGGGTTGCGCAGGATCAGTGCTTGGTAGGCCATCTGCTGGGACTAGGCCAGTCCGGCGACGACGGCCGCGCCGTCAGCGATCATCGACTGCGCCAGCGAACGGCCCAGCTGCTGCGCCGATTGAACAGAGCTGGCCGCGGTGCGGGCGCTGCGGCGCATGGTCTGCGAGCCATCAGGGTTGCAGGCCACAGCTTCGAGGACCAGCTCATCGCCCTCGATATGCGCCAAGGCGCCAATCGGGGCGGCGCACCCGGCTTCCAGTTCAGCCAGCAGCGCGCGTTCGGCCTCGACCTGCATGCGGGTGGCGGCATCGTCGAACTGCGCCAACGCCGCATCCAGTGACTTGTGGCCGGAGCCGGCGGTACGGGTTTCCAGCGCCAACGCGCCCTGCCCCGGGGCCGGCAGCATGATGGCAGGATCCAGGTACTCGGTGATGTGCTTCTCCAAGCCCAACCGGCGCATGCCGGCTGCCGCCAGGATCACCGCGTCCAGGTCGCCCTGGGTGCTGCGTCCCACGCTGCCGTCATCCAAGGTCTCCCCGACACCCTTGACTCGTCCCAAGCGGGTGGGGACATTGCCGCGGATATCGACAATCTGCAAATCGCTGCGGTAGGCCAGCAGCTGGGCGGCGCGGCGCGGCGAACCCGTACCGATCTTCGCGCCCTGCGGCAGCTGGTCCAAGCCCAGCGAGTCGCGCGAGCACAACGCATCGCGCACGTCCTCGCGCGGCGGGATGGCGGCCAGCACCAGGCCCTCGGGCTGCGCGGTGGGCAGGTCCTTGAGCGAGTGCACGGCCAGGTCGCACCCGGAATCCAGGAGGTGCTGGCGCAACGCGGCGGCGAAGACCCCGGTGCCGCCGAGGGTGGCCAGCGAACCGGTCACCACATCGCCTTCGGTCTTGACCAGCACGGTCTGCACCTCCAGGCCCGAGATCTCGGCCAGCTGCTGGGCGGCCCACCCGGTCTGGGTGGTTGCCAGCGCGCTGCCGCGGGTTCCTACGCGGAATGCTTCGCTCATGGTGCCGGCACACCTACTTCCGAGTCGACGGCGCCGATGGTCGGGCGCAGGGTTCCATCCAGCGCGCGCTTTTCGCAGCAGCCTGGACGGCAGACGTCGAACCATGGGCCGCCCTCGACCACCGAGGCGCGTCCTGCGCGCAAGGCCTTGCCGTCGGGACCGGCGAGGCGTTCTTCGACCAAGTCGACCAGGCCGGAGATGAACCCGGGGTGGGTGCCCGGGGTGGCGACGCGGTCAAAGGCCAGGCCCAGTTCCGCGCAGGTGTCCTTGGCTTCGGTATCCAGATCCCACATGACTTCCATGTGATCGGAGATGAAGCCGATGGGCACCACCACGACACCGGCGATGCCGGCTGCGGCATCTTCTTCCAGCGCGTCGTTGATATCCGGTTCCAGCCATGGCACATGCGGTGCCCCGGAGCGGGACTGGTAGACAAGGCTGTGCTCCAGTCCCTGGGCTTCTTCCACCTGGGACAGGATGCCGTTGGCTACGGCCTGGTGCTGGCGGGTGTAGAGATTCTCGTATCCCTCGCCCCGGATGCCTTCGGGCCCAGCGGCCTCGGCATCGGACATCGGAATGGAGTGGGTGACGAAGACGATCTTGATCGCCCCGTCTTCCTTGCCTGTTTCGGCCAGCTGGGCGCGCACGTTGGCCAGCGAGGTGCGCAAGGAATCCACAAAAGGAGCAATGAAGGCAGGGGTGTCGAAGAACTGGCGCAGCTTGTCCACTTCCACCACGCCGTCCAGGCCGGTGTTGACCAGGCCCATGCCGGCATCCTCGCGGTACTGGCGGCAGGCCGAGTAGCCGGAGTATGCGCCGGTGCCCATGAGCAGCACCTTGCGGTGGCCGTCGGCTGCCAGCTGCTTGAGCGTGTCGTCGATGAACGGATGCCAGTTGCGGTTGCCCCAGTAGATCGGCAGGTCGATGCCGCGGTCGGCCAATTCGGCTTCCAGCGCTGCCTTCAGCGCGCGGTTCTGCGCGTTGATGGGCGAGACGCCGCCATTCTTGCGGTAGTGCACCGCCACTTCTTCCAGCCGCTCATCCGGGATGCCGCGGCCCGCGGTGACCTTGCGCAGGAACGGGATGACATCATCCTGCCCCTCCGGGCCGCCGAAGGATGCCAGCAGGATGGCCTCGTAGGCCTTGGGAATCATCTGGCCGTTGCTGTCATATCCCTCGCGGGGATCGAAGGCCTGGCTCACTTCAGCACCTCGAGCGCTTCGGCTGCCGAAATGCGGCGGCCGGTGTAGAACGGAGTCTCCTCACGCACGTGGTGGCGGGCCTCGGTGTAGCGCAGGTGGCGCATCATGTCGACCAGGTCGATCATGTCATCAGCTTCCAGGCAGATCTGCCATTCGTAGTCGCCGAAGGAGAACGCGGCCACGGTGTTGGCCAGCACGTTGGGGAATTCGCGGCCCAGGATGCCGTGGTCGCGCAGCATCTTGCCGCGGGCCGCCGGGTCCAGGGTGTACCACTCGGTGGAGCGGACGAACGGGTAGACGGTCATCCATTCCTTGGCGGCCACCCCGCGGGCGAACGCGGGCGAGTGGTCCTTGGCGAATTCAGCTTCGCGGTGCACGGCCATGGTGGAGTACACGATCTCGGTGCCTTCTAGCAGGGCCGAACGGCGGATCTTGCGCATCGAAGCCTGGAGCAGCTGGGCCGATGGCCCGTGCACCCAGACCATCAGGTCGGCGTCTTCGCGCATGGCCGATACGTCGTAGATGCCGCGGACGGTGGCGCCTTCGGCGGCCAGCTCGGAGACCAGTGCATCGAATTCAGCGGCAGCCGCCTCGGAACGCTCAACGATGTCGGAACGCTTGAAAATGGTCCAGAGAGTGTAGAAGAACGTCGGGTTTTCTCCTGCGTTTTCGCGTTCGCGAATAACTGGGGAATTATGCTCCGGTGCGTTGCTCACTTGATATTCTCCTTGATCTGGTTTCGGACAAAAGTCCAGGTTGGTTGTCCCGGGCGCGGTTAGCGGGCGCTGATCGCGACGGCACTGCGGGCTTGGCTGATCACTCGTGCCAATCCGGTGCCGGCGATCCATGCGCCAACCACATCGAGCCCTTCGAAGTCCGACAGGCTGCGCTGCAGCTGGCCACGGCGCGCGGCAGCGGCTTGGCCTTGCAGCGGAACCATGTCGCTGAAGCGTGAAACGGTGCTTCCCAAGACATCATCAAGATGCAATTGAACACCGAGAATCTTTGAAGCGTCTTTGATTGCCTGTTCGATGAGAGCCGAGTCATCCCCGGATTCGACCAGTGCATCATGTTCGCCGATGCGCCCGAAGGACAGGCGCAGCACGTGGGTGCCGGGCCCTGCCTCGTCCGCCAGCCATGGCCACTTGGCCGTGGAGTGGGTCAGCGCCTTGGCAGTCAGCGGGGCTCCCTTGGAGACCAGCACGCCGGAACCGCGCGGGGCGTCGTCGAGTTCGGGCTTGTCGACCACCAGGATCGCCAAGGCGATGGCGTTGTCGCCGCCTTCGCTGGCCAGCTGGTCTTCGGGTGCCAGCAGCGGGTTCAGCAGCGCAAGTGCCGACGCCGCGGGCGTTGCCAGGACGAGCCGGTCCGCGTGCAGTTCCTGGCCCAGGGTGCTCACCGTGTACGGGGTTGGCGACTGCCCGTCGTGGCGCACCGCGGTGACCGGCGAATTGCGCACCAGCGCCACGCCTGCCTCCCCCAGCTGGGAAACCAGGGCTTCGACCATGGTGTACATGCCGCCGTTCAGGCCGGCGACCCGGGAGCCTGCCGGCGCCGATTCCTGCAGCTTGGTGACGGCGCGAGCCAGCGAACCGGTCTCCAGCATCGCTTGGCGCAGGCCAGGGGCAGCGGCGTCAATGGAAATCTTGGCGGGGTCGGTGGAATAGACCCCGTTGACGACCGGGGCCACCAGCTGGTCCAGCACCGCCTGGCCCATGCGGGAACGGACCACCTCGGCAATGGACAGCGGCTCGGTAGCCCACTTCTTGTTCATCGGAGTGATCAGGTCCGCCGCGGCGCGCACGGTGGCGGGCCGGCCGATGATCGAGCGCACCTCGTCGGTGCGCACATTGCCCGGGATGCCCAGCAAGGCGGTTTCAGGCATCGGGTGGGCCAGGATGTCCTGCTCCTCGCCCTGGACGAGCCAGGCCCGCGCACCTGAGGTCTTGGCAATCTGCCCGCCCAACTCCAGCTCGTCGAGGTAGGAGGCAACAATGCCTCCGCGCAGCGCGAAGGATTCCGCGCCGGCATCGATGGCCAGCCCGGCGACTTCGGTCGTGCGCACGCAGCCGCCGAAGGTACCGGTTGCTTCCAGCACGGTTACTTCGTGTCCGGTCTGGCGAAGCTCACGGGCAGCGACCAGCCCGGCGATGCCGCCGCCGACCACTACCGCATGCGGTGCCGATGGCTTCTCAGCCTGGTCCGCTGATCCGGTTTTCGCTAGGCGTGCTTCGCTGGCGCTGCGCACCTTTTCCAGCAGGCGCAAGGCGTGCGCCGCGGCATCGTTGGCAATATCCCGTCGCGGCTTGGATGCACCGGTGGCTTGCGCTGATTCCCCTGCGCGCACATTGCGTTGTTCCTTGCTCACGTGCCTTGCACCTTCCACCTTCACGATATGCCGAGGCCCTGTCCCGCTGGCCGTGGCGTCGAGGGCCAGTGGGACACGGCGTTAAACCTAGCTTAGACCTGTTGAATTACAGCGAGTGAATGAGCTCGACCACACGGGTCAGCACGGTTGGGTCGGTGGTCGGGGGAACACCGTGGCCCAGGTTCACCACGTGGCCGCGGGCCTTCTTGCCGGCCGCAACCACCTCGCGCACGTGCGCTTCGAGGACTTCCCATGGGGCTGCCAGCAGTGCCGGGTCGATATTGCCCTGTACCGAAACGTCCTGACCCAAACGCTCGATCGCCGTTGCAAGCGGGATGCGGTAATCCACGCCGACTGTATCCACGCCGGCATCGCGCATCGCGGTCAGCAGCTCGCCGGTGCCGGTGCCGAAGTGGATCAGCGGCACGCCCAGATCGCGGACGTAGTCCAGGGACTTCACCGAGTACGGGGCGACATGCTTCTGGTAGTCCGGCAGCGACAGCGACCCGGCCCACGAGTCGAAGAGCTGGGCGGCCGAGGCGCCGGCCTCGACCTGCGCGCGCAGGAACTGGCCCGAGGCGTTAGCTGCCCAGGTCATCAGCCCGTCCCAGACCTCCGCATCGGTGTGCATCATGGTGCGCGGGCCCAGGTGGTCGCGGCTCGGCTTGCCCTCGACCATGTAGGCGGCCACGGTGAACGGGGCACCGGCGAAACCGATCAGCGGGGTCTTGCCCAGCTCTGCTACGGTCAGGCGCACCGCTTCGCGGATCGGTTCCAGCGACTCGTCGGTCAGCTCGGGAAGCGCCGCGACCTGTTCCATGGTGCGGATCGGGGTGTCCAGCACCGGGCCGACTCCTGGCACGATGTCCACGCCGATGCCTGCCAGGCGCAGCGGGATGACGATGTCCGAGAAGAAGATGCCAGCGTCCACCTTGTGGCGGCGCACCGGCTGCAGGGTGATCTCGCTGGCCATGGCTGGATCCAGGCAGGAGTCGAGCATGCTCACCCCTTCGCGCAGCTTCAGGTACTCAGGCAGCGAGCGGCCGGCCTGGCGCATGAACCACACCGGGTGATGCGAAGGCTTCTTGCCGGTCAAGGCTTGGATCAAAGCGGAATCTTGGGTACGTCCATCAAGCATCGGATGGTTCTGCGACAGGGTCATGCCCCAATTCTGCCAAGTCTTGGGATTAAAAGCCCATTTACGGCGTTCGCCCGCAGGTGAAGGTGAGCAAACTAACCCCACGGAACCATGCCATATTAGGCACACCTGCGTTGTCTGCCGGTATTTTCCGGCCTATTCTGGGGTCACTGTGGTTTTCTTATCTCTTGTCGCATCGCATTCGCAGCTCGATCTGGAGACCGTGGCACAGATCAGTGCTTCGGCCGATGGGCTGGCAGCTGCCTCCGTTAACGGATCGGCAGTTATCAATGGTGCCGTCGTGCTTGCTACGTGCAACCGCTTCGAGGTCTACGCAGACGTGGACCATGCGGAGGATGCAGCGGAACATCTGGTCAACGAGCTGGCCGCCAACGCAGGCCTCTCCCCCGAATTCCTGTCCCGCCGCCTGACCACGCTGGAAGGCGACCCGGTCATCGAGCACCTCTTCTCCGTCGGCGCCGGCCTGGACTCTGCCGTGGTCGGCGAACGCGAAATCGCTGGGCAGGTGCGTCGCGCCCTGACCCAGGCGCAGCAGGAGAAGACCACGACCAGCAACCTCACCCGGCTGTTCCAGAACGCCACCCGCGCAGCCAAGGATGTCGGTTCGAACACCAACCTCGGCACCCAGGGCAAGTCCGTGGTTTCGGTAGCCCTCGATCTGGCCGAAGAGCTACGCGATGAAGCCAGCGACTGGTCCGAACAGGACGTCGTGCTCTTTGGCACCGGTTCCTACGCTGGCGCCACGATGGCGTTGCTCAAGGAACGCGGGGTCCAGCGCATCTCGGTCTACTCGCATTCGGGACGCGCCGCAGATTTCACCGCCAAGCGCGGCGGATTCCCGTTGAACGACGAATTGCTGCCGCAGGCCCTACGCGAAGCCGACATCATCGTGGGCTGCTCCGGAGGCGGGCACCAGCTGGCCCGCGAAGAGCTCGAAGCCCTGCGGGTGAAGAACCACCCGCTGATCGCCATCGACATGGCGCTCACCCACGACTTCGACCCGACCCTGGTGGAACTGCCGGATGTCGAGCTGATTACCTTGGAATCGGTGCGCATGGCTGCCCCGACCGAACAGGCGATGGCCGTCCACGCGGCGAGCCGGATCGTCAAGAAGGCCACCGCTGAGTTCGCCGCAGCCCAGCGGGAACGCGAAGCCGACTTCGCGATTGTCGCCCTGCGCCAGCACACCAAGACCGTATTGGATGCGGAAATCGCCAAGGTCCGCGCACAGCACGGCTGCAGCGCCGCCGCCGAGGAAGTGGAACTCGCCATGCGCCGCATGGTGCGCCAGCTGCTGCACGTGCCGACCATGCGCGCCCGCGAGCTGGCAGGCGAAGGCCGCACCAGCGAGTATGTCGCGGCCTTGGAAACCCTCTACGGCTTGGAACTTGACCAGCCCGTTGCCGAGAAATCGGAACCACTGCAGGCCCAGGGCAACTGCCCTGCCGCGCCTGAAGTCAAATCAGCGTAGAAAATCTGATTTCCCGTCGGTTTTTTCCACTTTCCGCACAGAAGCATGGAATACTACTTCCAAGTAGATTACTCTCCCGACAATTCCTTCGATGACTTGGGAGCTGATCACTCTGCAGCTGGAAAGGCCCCATTCGACATGACGGAACTCGAAAATATCAAAGGCACCCGCCCCCAACGGATGCCACGTGAAGCGCGTCGGCGCCAGTTGCTGCAGGCAGCGCACCAGGTTTTCGTGGCCCACGGCTATCATGGCGCGTCGATGGACGAAATTGCTGAAGTCGCCTTGGTCTCCAAGCCGGTCCTCTACCAGCACTTCCCCGGCAAGCGCGAACTGTATCTCGCCTTGCTCGATTCCCACCTGGCCGACTTCAGCCGGCAGCTCGATGAAGCGATCCGCTCCACGAATGACAACCGCGAGCGTGTCTTCGCCACCATCAACACGTACTACAGCTACATCAAGGGCGAATCCCAGGCCTACCGCCTGATCTTCGAATCCGATGTCCTCTCCGATCCGCTGATCGCCCATCGCATCGAGCAGTTCAACAGCTCGCTGGCTTCCTCCATCGCCCGCGTCGTCGTCGAGGATACCGATATGAGCGAGGACGAAGGCCTGCTGGCAGGCCGCGCACTGGCCGGGCTCTCGCAGGTTTCGGCTCGCTATTGGGCCACCAGCGAGTCCTCGGTGGACCAGGAGGCAGCAGTCGAGCTGATCTCCCGTTTAGCTTGGCGCGGAATTTCGCAGTTCCCGAAGGAAAACTAGCTAAATTAGTGACCAGAGGCCCCACACGGGACACCTATTTCGTTCGAGAGGATCTGCGACAATCATGGAAATCCGCATTGGCATTCAGAATGTAGCCCGCGAAGTAGTGCTTGACTCCGAGCTGAGCAACGCCGAAGTCAACGAGCTGGTAGCGAAGGCTATCGCCGACGGAACCGTTCTGGCACTGAAGGATCCAAAGGGCCGCGAGGTATTGGTGCCTTCCGCTGGCATCGCCTACGTTGAGGTTGGCCCGGAAGAAGTGCGCCGCGTCGGCTTCGCACAGTAGCGCTTGCAGCTCGCCAAGGCCCCGCCTTGGCAGCTGGTGGCCGGTTTCGCCCGAATGCGAAACCGGCTATTTCTTTGCCCAAATAGTGATTCGAGTCACCGAGTCGTGATATTCCTTGGGTGTGACTGAACGAAGAATCCGAAGCCCCCGCCCGGTTCCCGCCAACTCGCTGGCCCAGCTGCTGCTCGGCCTGGAAGCGGAGTTCGAGGTGCCGGCACCTTTCGACGAGCAGACTTTGGAAGCCGCAGAGCAGGCGGTAGCCCAATTGCAGCTCCCCGACCAGGACGCGACCGGCATCCCTTTCTTCACCATTGATCCACCCGGCGCCACCGATCTCGACCAGGCGATGTTCCTTGAACGGCACGGCGACGGCTACACAGTGCACTACGCCATCGCCGACGTGCCAGCCTTCGTTGCCCTGGGCGGCCAGCTTGATGCGGTGGCCCGCCAACGCGGCCAGACCTACTATCTGCCGCACCGCAAGATCACCTTGCACCCGCCGCTGATCTCCGAGGACCAGGGCTCGCTGCTGCCGGGCAAGGAACGACCGGCATTCCACTGGAAAATTTCCCTGGACGCCGATGGCGCCCTCGGCAAGGTCGAACTGAACCGCGCGCGCATCCGTTCCAGGGCGCAGCTGGACTACGCCTCGGCCCAGGCCCGGCTGGATTCGGGAGAACCCGATGAGCAGCTCGAGCTGCTCGCCGAAATCGGCGCGGCCCGCCTGCGCCAAGAGCAACTGCGCGGCGGCGCCTCCTTGAACTTGCCGGATCAGGAAATTGAAGAAGCAGGCGAGGGCTACAAGCTGGTCAGCCGCACTCCCCTGCCGCTGGAAGGCCACAACGCGCAGATTTCCCTGCTCACCGGCATTGCCGCGGCCCGCATCATGCTCAAAGCCGGCGTGGGCATCTTGCGCACCATGCCTGCCCCGGACGACGCAGACCAGCGCGAATTCCGTACCCAAACACAGCTGCTCGGCACTCCGTGGGATGAATCGCTCAGCTACGGGCAGTACCTGCATGCATTGGACGTCAGCGACCCGAAGCAGCTGGTCATCATGCATCGCGCCGCCGCCCTGTTCCGCGGCGCGGACTACCAGGTCATCAATGGGCAGCCCGAGGAAGAACTCATCCAGGCGGCACTGGCAGCGCCCTACGCGCACACCACCGCGCCGCTGCGCCGTCTCGTGGACCGCTTCGTGCTGCTCACTTGCAACCTGCTGTCCACCGGCCAGCCGCTCCCGGCACAGCTCAGCTCGGCGTTGGAGGATCTGCCCGGGCTGATGCGCAGCAGCAGCACTGCCGCCAACCGGGTGAACAATGCGGCCGTTGACCTGCTCGAAGCCTATGTGCTCAAAACACGGGTCGGGGAAGAATTCCAGGCCATCGTGCTGAAGTCCGCTGAGCAGAAAGAGGACGGCAAGATTCGTCCCGGTGTCCTCCAGCTGGCAGATGAACCGATTACCGGATCCTTTACCGGATCCGCCCAGCCAGGCACCCTGGTGCGCGTGAAGCTGGTGCAGGCCGATCCCGAAGTGCGCAAGATCAGCTTCGAAATCGTGGCTTCGGACTCCTAAGCCCGGGTTTCCGGTCAAAACCGGCTATGCTTGGCCTATTAGCAATTAGGATGCCCGATCGCAATGGGCTGATAGATGAAACAGTTTTATGGCGACTTCCCAGCGGTCGCCATCCCGCAGGTGCTTGACCAAGCTACCGAGCGTGAAAGCAGCGATCGGCTCCGCTGGATTCGTACGGCACCCTGCATGCTCCCGGCTTCTTGCAAGCCGGAAGGGAACAGGTGCCGTGCCCGCATGAAACGAGAACACGGACATCGTGACTGACACGACGCTTTCGGCCGCAGCTGCCGAACCACAAGACAACGAGCCAACCCCCGCAGAACCGGCCAAGCAGAGTTTTGCCGATCTGAACGTTCGCGAAGACATTGTTGCTTCGCTCTCGGAAGCCGGGATCGAGTACCCCTTCCCGATCCAGGCGCTGACCCTGCCAGTTGCCCTGGGCGGCAACGACATCATCGGCCAGGCCAAGACCGGTACCGGAAAGACCCTGGGCTTCGGCATTCCTGCCCTGCAGCGCGTGATCCGCGAGGGCGACAAGGGCTACGGGGATCTTGAATTCCCCGGTGCCCCGCAGGCCTTGATCGTCGCACCGACCCGCGAGCTGGCCATCCAGGTCGGCGCCGACCTGGCCCAGGCTTCGAAGCACTCGAACATCTCGATCACCACCATCTACGGCGGGCGCCCCTACGAGGAGCAGATTGCCGCGCTGAAGGCCGGCACCGACGTGGTTGTGGGCACCCCGGGCCGCCTGATCGACCTGAACCGCCAGCGCGTGCTGAACCTCAAGCAGGTGCGCACCGTGGTGCTGGACGAGGCTGACGAGATGCTGGACCTCGGCTTCCTGCCGGATGTCGAGCGCATCCTGGCCGCACTGCCGCCGGTACGCCAGGCGATGCTCTTCTCGGCCACCATGCCCGGCGCCGTGATCACCATGGCCCGCCGCTACATGACCCGACCTACGCACATCCGCGCCCAGGACCCGGGCGATGACGATTCGTTGACCAAACGCAACATCCGCCAGCTGGTCTACCGTGCGCACAACATGGACAAGGACGAGATGGTCGCTCGCCTGCTGCAGGCCGAAGGCCGCGGCAAGACCATCATCTTCACCCAGACCAAGCGCTCGGCTGCCAAGCTGTCTGATGAGCTGGTGGACCGCGGCTTCAATGCCGGTTCGCTGCACGGCGATCTGGGCCAGGGCGCCCGCGAGCAGGCGTTGAAGGCCTTCCGCTCGGGCAAGGTCGACATCCTGGTCGCCACCGACGTCGCGGCCCGCGGCATCGACGTGGATGACGTCACCCACGTGGTCAACCTGCAGTGCCCGGATGACGAGAACACCTACCTGCACCGTGTGGGCCGCACCGGCCGTGCCGGCAACACCGGCACCGCGGTGACCTTCGTGGACTGGGACTCGGTGCCGCGCTGGTCGCTGATCAACAAGGCGCTGGGCCTGAACGTTCCCGAGCCGGTGGAAACCTACTCCTCGTCGCCGCACTTCTTCACCGACCTGGATATCCCCAAGGGCACCAAAGGCCGGCTGCAGCGTGCCAAGAAGACTGCCGCCGCCGAGGGCGATGGTTCGCCGCGCCGCGAGGAATCAGCGCGCACCCCGCGCCGCCGCAGCAATTCGCGCACCCGCACCCGCACCGTGAACGGCGTGCAGACGCGCCAGCGCGGCGGGCAGGGCTCCGGTGCCGAGCAGGACGGCGCACGCCACGGCCATTCCAAGGGCAAGCAGGATCGTCCGGCACGCGAAAACGAGCGCCACCGCGAAACCCATGTGGCCGGCGAGGAGCAGGCAGCGGCCGAGGGCGCAGCACCGGCACGCCGCCGCCGTCCGCGCCGCCGCACCCGCAGCACCGAAGCAGGCGGCCAGGACTGATCCCAGTCCAATCGGCCAGTCAACTTTTCCGAAAGGAACTCACACCAGCGGTGCTCGCTCTACCCGAAGAACCAGCTTTGCCTGATGCTGGAACACCAGACGCCCACGCGTCCGGCGTTCCAGCCTCGGGCAATACCGTGTACCACGGCGACAACCTCTCCATCCTCGGCGCCCTGCCCGATCAGAGCTTCACCCTGATCTACGTGGACCCGCCATTCAACACCGGACGCAAGCAGACCCGCGCCCAGCGCACCATGGTCCGCGCTGCCGAAGGCGAAGGCGACCGCACCGGATTCAAGGGGCGCGAGTACAACACCGAGCTGGGGATCGCCCGGTCGTATCACGATGCCTTTGACGACTACCTCAGCTTCATCGAGCCGCGGCTGCGCGAGGCCCACCGCCTGCTGGCCGAGGACGGCACGCTCTACGTGCACCTGGATTACCGCGAGGTGCATTATGTGAAGGTGCTGCTCGACGGGATTTTCGGCCGGGAGTGCTTCCTGAACGAACTGATCTGGGCTTACGACTATGGGGCTCGTGCCAAGAGCCGCTGGCCGGCCAAGCACGACACCATCCTGGTCTATGTGAAGGATCCGAAGAAGTACCACTTCGATTCGGCCGAGGTGGATCGCGAACCGTATATGGCTCCCGGACTGGTGACCCCGGAGAAGCGCGCCCTGGGCAAGCTTCCCACGGATGTCTGGTGGCACACGATCGTCTCGCCTACTGGCAAGGAAAAGACCGGCTATCCGACGCAGAAGCCCGAAGGCGTGCTGCGCAGGATCGTGGCCGCGTCCTCGCGCCCCGGCGATTGGGTGCTGGACTTCTTCGCCGGTTCCGGCACCACCGGTGCGGTGGCGGCGAAGCTGGGACGCCAGTATGTGCTGATTGACCAGAACGTCGAAGCCATCGAGGTGATGAAGGCCCGATTGCCTGAAGGCACCACTTACATCGAGGCCTGAGTCCCAGTCCCCTCGGCGATTATTCTTTGCAGCATGTCCGGCTCGGTGAGATTCTCACCGAGCCGGTTCAGCTTTCCGGTCCCGTGGTAGTCCGACGAGCCGGTAACGATCAGATCGTGCTCGGCGGCCAGCTCGAGCAGCCAGGATTTCCCCTCTGCGGTATTGTCCCGGTGGTGCACTTCAACCCCGGCCAGACCGGCCTCGATCATCTCGTAGAAGGTCGAGTCGGGAACCACCCGTCCCCGGGCTGAGGCCTTGGGATGCGCGAACACCGGAACGCCGCCAGCTTCCCGTACCAATTGCACGGCAGTGGCCGGATTCACCGCTGGATGCGACACGTAATAGCGCGAACGCGAGGACAGGATGTTGGCAAACGCCTCGTTGCGGTTCTCCACCACTCCCGCGGTCACCAGCGCATCGGCAATATGCGGGCGGCCAACGGTGGAGCCCGGAAGGCAATGCTCCCCCACCAGATCCCAGCTGATCGGATAGTCCTCGGCCAGCAGATCGACAATGCGGCGGGCGCGGATGATCCGCGAGTTCAGCGCGCGGCCCAGCTCATCGAGCAGTGGCTGGTAGGTGGGGTCGTGCAGGTAGCTGAGCAGGTGCACGCTGATGCCGTGGGCATCCTGGCAGGTGATTTCCATGCCCGGAACGAACCCCAGTCCCAGCTTCCGCGCCTGCGCCGTGGCTTCGTCCCAACCGCTGGTCTGGTCATGATCTGTCAACGCCACGACATCCAGGCCGGCAGCCGACGCTGCGCGCATCAGCTCGGACGGAGTTTCAGTTCCGTCGGACACATTGGAGTGGGTGTGCAGGTCAATTCGCATATGCCTAGGTTATCCCCTGCGCTGATTCTTTGCTGGGATACACCTGATGGTGACACACTTGGAGCATGACCAATCAAGATTCAACTGCACCAAGCACTGATCAGCCGTTGGAAGACCGCGTGAACAACCGTTCCCAGCGTCCAACGTCCAAGGCATTCCAGGAATTCATGGCCTCCTCGTGGGCCCAGGACACCTCGGACTTGCCAGAGCAGGATGCCGCTGCCAGCTACGCGGCGGCCCGTCGTGTCAAGCTCTCGGAAAACTTCACGGGCGAACGCATCGTAATCCCGGCCGGCCCGCTCAAGGTCCGTTCCAACGACACCGACTACCGCTTCCGCCCGCATTCGGCCTTCGCCCACCTCACCGGTCTGGGCGTCGACCACGAGCCCGACGCAGTACTGGTCATGGAACCAACCGATGACGGCGCAGGTGAGCACGGCTCCAACCACGTCTCCACCCTGTACTTCGCGCCGATGGCCGGCCGCGACACCACCGACTTCTACCTGAACTCGCGGTCCGGCGAATTCTGGGTCGGCCCGCGCCCTACCCTCTCCTCGCTGTCGGCACGCACCGGGATGCCTACCGACTCGCTGGAACAGCTGGAAATGGCGATCACCAAGAACTCCGGCCCGCAGGCCCTGGGCGGCATCCGCATCCGCCTGGTGCGCGAAGTCGACCTGAACATCGAGGCGCTGGTGGACACCTCGCGCATCAACACCGGGCAGGACTTGGAAGCCAGCGACGCCCTGGATACCGAGCTGTCCGAGTTCGTTTCCGAGCTTCGCCTCATCAAGGACGAATACGAAATCGCGGAGCTGCGCAAGTCGGTTGCCGCAACCATCAACGGTTTCGAAGATGTGGTGCGCAACTTGGACAAGGCCGTCGCCCACGAACGCGGCGAACGCGTTGTCGAAGGCGCCTTCTTCGCCCGTGCCCGCCTTGAGGGCAACGAGCTGGGCTATGACACCATCGCCGCCTCGGGCAACAACGCCACCATCTTGCACTGGATCCGCAACACCGGATCCGTCAAGCCGGGCGAGGTGCTGCTGCTGGACGCCGGTGTCGAGGCCGAATCGCTGTACACCGCGGACATCACCCGTTCGCTGCCGGTGTCAGGCAAGTACACCGAGGTACAGCGCAAGGTCTACCAGGCCGTACTGGATGCCGCCGATGCCGCGTTCGCCGCGGCCAAGCCGGGACTGAAGTTCCGCGACCTGCACCAGATCGCTACCCGCGTCCTGGCCGAGCGCCTGTCCGACTGGGGCCTGTTGCCGGTCTCCGTGGAAGAAGCAATGGATCCAGAAGGCCAGCATCACCGCCGCTGGATGCCGCATGGCACCAGCCACCATCTGGGCCTGGACGTGCACGACTGCGCGCAGGCACGCGCCGACCTGTACCTGGATGCCAAGCTGGAAGAAGGCATGGTCTTCACCATCGAACCTGGCCTGTATTTCAAGGACGAGGATTTGGCGATCCCCGAAGAATACCGCGGCTTGGGCGTGCGCATCGAGGATGACATTCTGGTCACCGCCGATGGCGCCGAGAACCTGAGCGTTGCCCTGCCGCGCAAGCCTGACGAGGTCGAAGCGTGGATGGCTAAGCTGCGCGGCTGAATCCTCCGGCAGCGTTAAACGGCGAAGGCCTGGGTGCGGTTACCGTGGTAACTGCACCCAGGCCTTGCTTGTGCCCGGCTGTCGCCTAGCCTTCCGAATCCTTGCGGGATGCCGAGTCCTGGTCAGGTTCTTCGGCTTGGGCTTGCGGCTGCTGCGAGGTATCAACCTTCGGCTCGACTTCCGACAGGTCCTGCGCTTCCTTGGCCTCGGATGCCGGTGCTTGGGCTTCCTCCTTGGCCGGCTGTGCCGCTGGAGCTGCTGGCTGGGCCTCGTTCACTCGCACGCCATAGCGCGGGCGGCCATCTGGCAGGTCGGGGAACTGCGAGCTGCGCTCCGCGCCCGTTGCGGGCTGCGCACCACTGGCCGGTGCGGCCGCGGCAGGCTGTGCTGGAGGCGTGGCGGGGACGGCAGGCGCCTGCTGCTGCGGGGCCTGGGAAGCTGGGTGCGCCGGGGCCTGCTGCGGGCGCATAGGCAACTTGGAGGCCAGGGTGCGGGCAGCCTGCGCATGCTCGAAATCAACCACTACGTCGAAGCTGGTGGCCACGAACTGGCTGGAAGACGCGAAGTCGCGCTTGCCACGACGGGTCGAATAGCTGATCACGCCAGCGATCATCCAGATAGCCATGCCCAGGCCGATTGCGGAGAGAATCTGGTACAGCCCGTTTCCGCCGCCCCCGAAGAGCGTCAGCAGCAGGCCGACGAACAGGCCCATCATGCCGCCCTGGGCCGCACCGGCCAGCGCCACGCGCGGGTAGGAAAGCTTCGCGGTGACCCGCTCCACGGTGCGCACGTCGTTGCCGACGATGCTTACCGCAGCAACCGGGAAATCATTATCGGCCAGGTAATCCACGAGCTTCTGGGCATCGAGATAGCTGGTGTAACGTCCAAGCAGTTCTCCGCGCGGCAGGCCGCTGGTGCTAATCGAATTTACTCCATGAGGCGAGGTCATATCTATATTGTGCACGGGTTTACTGTGAGCCTGCATAGTTGTGAAGCAACTATCGCTGTGGGTGAAAGAAACAGGGCGTCGCCTGTGGCTTGGCACACCGGGAACAGGCCGTGAACGCGATAGTCTAGGAAGGTGAGCGCACAAGTGTCTAAAATCTTCGTCGCCCGGCTGCTCGGGCTTGATGTCTTTGACCCCTTGGGCGACCGCCTAGGCCGTTTACGCGATGTCGTGGTGGTCTCCCGCGGCCCCAAGAAACCCGCCGCCTGCGTGGGCCTGGTCGTCGAGGTCCCCGGCAAGCGGCGGGTCTTCGTTCCGATGACCCGCATCCAGTCCATGGAAGCCAACCAGGTGATCTGCAACGGCCTGGTGAACATGCGCCGCTTCCAGCAGCGCGGCCAGGAAATTCTGGTGGCCGCCGAAATGTTCGACCGCACCATCACCTTCACTGACGGGTCCGGCCGCGGCGTCATCGAGGATATCGGCCTTGCGCAGACCCGTCGCGGCGACTGGGAAATCAACGAATACTATGTCCAGCGCGGCGAACCGACCGCCAATCTGCTGGGCCTGCGTTCGCGCCGCCGCAACAAGGTCCTGGTCTCCTGGGACGAGGTCAGCCACGGTTCGAAGAGCGAACCGCAGTCCGCTGACACCTTCGTGGCAGCCCACGACGAGATGAAGCCCGCAGACTTCGCCGACGCCTTGCACGAAATGAATGAGAAGCGACGCCTGGAAATTGCCGCCCATCTGCAAGATGAGCGCTTGGCTGACGTGCTCCAGGAGCTCCCGGACCGCGAGCAGGTGGAAATCCTCTCCGCACTGGGGCTGGAACGCGCCGCGGACGTGCTTGAGGAAATGGACCCGGATGACGCGGCCGACCTCCTGGCCGAAGTCAGCGAAGAGACCAAGCACCAGCTGCTGGATCTGATGAACGAGGAAGAGGCCAAGGACGTCCGCCGCCTGCTCGCCTACCCCGAAGGCACCGCCGGATCGATCATGACCCCTGTTCCGGTCATCCTCACCCCGGAATCCACGGTCGCGGAAGCTTTGGCCTCGGTGCGTCTGGAGGAGTTGAGCCCCGCGCTGGCTTCCACCGTGTATGTGGTGCGCCCGCCTCTGGAAACCCCCACCGGACGCTACCTGGGCCAAGTTCACATCCAGGCGCTGCTGCGTGCCGCTCCCCCGGAACCGCTGGGCGATATCCTAGATACCGAGCTGGAACCGATGTCGGATCTGGCCAATATCACCGAAGTGGTTCGCCATTTGGCCACCTACAACCTCACCAGTGTAGGCGTGACCAACAAGGAGGGCCGGCTGGTCGGCGCCATCACCGTGGATGACGTGCTGGACCACATCCTTCCGGATGACTGGCGTTCCCAGGACTAGCCAACGCCCCAACTACCCACCAGCAGCAAAGGAGTTCCAGCTATGGCTGAGCAGCGCAAGAGTAACGGCCTGGATACCCCGCTTGCAGCACGGCAACGCTTCTGGCCGCGGTTCTCCCCGAACCCCGACCTCTTCGGTTCGGCCACGGAGAAGTTCGCCCGCTTCATGGGCACCCCGCAGTTCCTGCTGTACATGACGGTATTCTGCGCCTTCTGGCTGATCTGGAATTCGGTCGCGCCGATCAATTGGCGTTTCGACGATGCCACCATCGGCTTCACCGCGCTGACGCTGATGCTTTCCCTGCAGGCTTCCTACGCGGCTCCGCTGCTGCTGCTGGCGCAGAACCGCCAGGATGACCGCGACCGCGTCTCGCTGTCCGAGGACCGCGCCCGTGCAGAACGCAACCTGTACGACACCGAGTACCTGACCCGCGAGCTGGCTTCCCTGCGTCTGGCCCTGCGCGATGTCGCCACCCGCGACTACGTCCGTTCAGAATTGCGCAATGTCCTTGAAGAGCTGCTGGAAACCACCGACGGCGAAGAGCTGCACCTGCGCGCCAAGAAAAAAGGCGGCAACAAGAACTCCCAGCCGCAAACCGGGATGATCGAAACCGTCAAGCCCCAGCAGAGCCAGCACCGGAAGAACCACTGAGCATTGAGCAACACCCCAGAACTCCTCGCCGCCCTCGCACAAGTCAACGACCCGGAGCTTCGCCGGCCCATCACCGAATTGGGCATGGTGGAATCCGCTGAATTGGCCGATGGCACGGCCACGGTGAAAATCTTGCTGACCATCGCCGGTTGCCCGATGCGCTCCACCATCGAGCAGGACGCCACTGCGGCCCTGCTGGCCGTCGCCGGCGTGCAGCACGTCGAGGTGCAGCTGGGTGTCATGGATCCGCACCAGCGGGCAGCGTTGCGCGAGTCCCTGGCCAGCCGCCGCACGCCGTTCTCCGACCCTGCGTCCTTGACCCGGGTGATCGCGGTGGCCAGCGGCAAGGGCGGAGTCGGCAAGTCGTCGCTGACCGCGAATCTTGCCTGCCAGCTGGCAGCCCAGGGGCTGAAGGTCGGACTGATCGACGCCGATGTGCACGGCTTCTCCATTCCCTCGTTGATGGGAATCTCGCAGAACCCCACCCGGGTGGATGAGATGATCTTGCCTCCGGTAGCGCACGGGGTGAAGGTCATTTCCATTGGCATGTTCCTGGATTCCAACCAGCCGGTGATCTGGCGTGGACCGATGCTGCACCGCGCCTTGGAACAGTTCCTTTCGGATGTCTACTTCGGCGACCTGGACTACCTGTTCCTCGACCTGCCGCCCGGCACCGGGGACATGGCGATCTCAGTTTCCCAGCTGCTGCCCAATAGCGAGCTCCTGGTGATCACCACCCCGCAGTCCACTGCGACAGAGGTTGCCGAACGCGCCGGCACCATCGCCTTGCAGACCAAGCAGAAGGTGATCGGCGTGGTGGAGAACATGAGCTTCCTGCAGCTGCCCGACGGCACGCGCATGGAGGTCTTCGGTTCCGGCGGCGGCGCCAAGCTCAGCGACTCGCTGAGCCAGCAACTGGGATACCCGGTCGAGCTGCTGGCCCAGATTCCATTGGAAGAATCCGTACGCGTGGGCTCGGATCACGGCCAGCCGGTGGTGCTCAGCACCCCGGATGCTCCGGCCGCCGCGGCAATGCGGGAGCTTGCAGGAAAATTGGAACAGCGACCGCGCGGACTTGCCGGGCGATCGCTGCCAATGACTTTCTAAAGTGGGTTGCAGGCCTAGGTTGCTTCGGAGTCGAACGGAGCCGGTTCGTTGGCGCCCAGCTGCTGCTGCGTGGTGATGGAAGGAACCGCGGTACGCACCGGAGCCGGGGCCACCGTCTTGGCAGGGGCACCCTTGGCAACATTCACGGCATCATCGAATTCATCGATAAGCGCTTCCTTGATGATTCGGCGAGGATCATACTGGCGGGGATCCAGCTTCTTCCAGTCGATATCGGCAACTTCGTCGCCGACTTCCTCGCGCAGCTGCTCCTTGGCCCCATTGGCCATGCGCCGCACTTCCTTGACCAGGTTCGCTAGCTTTTTGGCGTACTCGGGAAGCTTTTCGGGGCCCAGAATAACGACCGCAAGCACGGCGAGAACGACAAACTCGCCACCATTAATACCAAAAAGATCCACGTAAGAAGATTACCTTGTTCCAGAGCGACTGACGAAGTCACCGCGCCATGCCAACGGTGAACACCCGGTGAACGGGGTTAGCTGGCGGCGCGCAAGCCTCGCGGGATGCGTGGCAACGACATGGTCTTGGCTGGGCGATTTGCCGGATTGCGGTGAGCCAGCGCGTCTCGCAGCATGGCTCGGCCACGGTGGATCCGCGAGCGCACCGTGCCTAGCTTCACGTCCAATATGCGTGAGACTTCCTCGTAGGAGAAGCCTTCCATGTCGCACAGGACGATGGCCGCACGGAACTCCGGGGACAGGGCGCGCAAGGCCTCTTGCACGTCGACATCCAGGTTGTTGAATTCGAAATAGCGTTCCGGGGTCACAGCTGTACCGGGCATCCGGTCTTCGCTTCCCTCGGCGAAACGATCGAAGCGGATCTTGCTCTTGCGCCGCGCCTGGTCCAGGAACAGATTGGTGGTGATGCGGTGCAGCCACCCGCCCATGGTTCCCGGGGTGTAGTTCTCCAGTGCCTTGAACGCGCGAACAAATGCCTCTTGGGAAAGGTCCTCGGCATCCTGGCGGTTGCCAGTCAACCGGTAGGCCAAACGGAAAACCCGCTGCCCATGCTCCTGGACCATCTGGTCCCAGGTCGGGGTCGCGGTTTCGCCAGTCGCAGCGGCAGAAACAGATTCACTTCGTGCATTGTTCACACTCCAAGTATGAAATGGGAAGCTGAGCTGAAGCTAAGAATCCTCTGCGCGAGAACCTGCAAGTTCAACAATTTCGGGTAACGGCGTAGGTACGATTGATACTGGCCACGCCAATTCAACTCTTGAGGACCACCGCAGATGCCTTCGATGAATCCAGAACTCTTTGCGAGCTGGACCTACGCCCAGACCCACGTCAACGAGCCGGAGCATGTCGCCGCGGTTCGCGAGCGCGCGGAAGACCTGGGCGTGCGGTGCATTGACCCGGCGGGCCGCTCAATGCTGCAGCTGCTGTGCACCCTGCGCCAGCCGCGCAACGTCGTGGAAATCGGTTCCGGCGTGGGTGTCGCGTCCCTGGCAATGCTGGAAGCCATGGGCAGCGCCATGACGCTGACCGCGATCGAACCGGATCTGGAACACGCCAATGCGATGCGGCAGGGCCTGCGCGACTCGTCAATACCTTCGGCCCGCGCCCGCATCATCAATGAGCGTGCGGAGAACGTCCTATCGCGCTTGGCGGACCACGCCTACGATCTGGTGCTCATCGATGCCGGCGCCGAACTGCTGCTCGAATATGTAGCCGAAGCCAAGCGGCTGGTGGGAACCGGCGGCGTGATCATCGTGAACAATGCCTTCGACGAGCACCGCCTGGCCAAGCCCGCAGTGCGACGGCCTTCCACCGTCACGACCCGCGATGCACTGCGCATGATGCGCGAGGATCCGCGGCTGCAAACTCACCTTGTCCCAACCGAGCAGGGATTGTTCGTGGCAACTGTCCTTCCGGCCAGGCCGGCCACGCGGCGCTAGGAGCCATTTTCAGGCAAAACGAAGGACCGACATTTCTGCCGGTCCTCAATAGCCGCACGAGCACCTCGTGCGGCCAAGCTGGAACTTGAGCAACCCTACTCGGTGACCTTGAGCAGGCACTCGCGCAATTCGGTTGCCTCGTCGTTGTTCAACTCGACCACCAGTCGTCCGCCTCCGTCGATTGGCAGGCGCAAGATGAGGCTGCGGCCTTCCTTAGCGACTTCCATTGGCCCGTCACCGGTGCGTGGCTTCATAGCAGCCATTAAGCTGTTCCCTTCGTCTGTGGCTAACGCATGCGTTGGCGCCTGCCACGCATGCAACCGAATGCCTAGTCCATCCTCAGCAAGGAATCCCGGCTGAGTTGGGACACTTATCTCTTATTATTACTAATTTTCGTTCGTGTCGCTAATCACACGCCGTGACTCCAGGTCACGAATCGTATTCTCGAGGTTGGTGATTTCGGCCGCCAGGACATCGAGCACATCATCGACCTGGTCGCAACGGTAGCCGCGCAAGCCCAGGGAGAAGCGGACCTTGTCCACGTCCTCGGCGCGCGGATTCTTGGGCAGCAGCACCGGTGGCAGCGACGCCTGGTGCTCGACCAATCCGGTGATGGCCTCCCCGGTGGATTCGAAGTGGCGGCCGGCTGGCACGCTCTTCCGCTGGCTGGAGAGCAGCAGCGCGACCGCGCCGACCAGCAATACCGCAATGGCAATCAGGAGCGTTGGCATCCGTTACTGCCCCTTCGCCAAGTTGCCGACCTTCTGGTTCTCCTGATGTGCGCGCAGCACCAGATCCACCGCTTCGTCAGGATCATCCGTGATCGTGAACAGGTCCATATCAGCCGGCGATATGGTGCCTTCGGCAACGAGCGTGCTGGCCATCCAGTCCACCAAGCCTCCCCAGTAGTCGGTGCCGACAAGCACGATCGGGAAACTGGTGATCTTCTTGGTCTGCACAAGGGTCAGCGCTTCGAAGAGTTCATCAAGGGTGCCGAAACCGCCAGGCAGCACAATGAAGCCCTGCGAGTACTTCACGAACATCGTCTTGCGCACGAAGAAGTAGCGGAAGTTCAGGCCCTTGTTCACCGAGGCATTCAGTCCGGTCTCGAAGGGAAGCTCAATTCCCAGGCCCACCGAGATCCCGTCCTTCTCGGCGGCACCCTTGTTGGCGGCTTCCATTGCGCCAGGGCCGCCACCGGTGATCGTGGTGATGCCTTCCTCGGCCAGGCGGCTGCCGACACGCTCGGCCATCGCGTAGTAAGGGCTGTTCCGGTCGGTGCGCGCCGAACCGAAAACTGCAATGGCGGGTCCGGTATCGGCCATGGTTCCAAAGCCGCTGACGAATTCCGATTGGATCCGCAGCACTCGCCACACATCGGTGTGCGTGACGTCGGCCTGCGGACTGTCCAGGAGATAGTGGTCAAGCTGATCTTCTGGCTGCTTCCCTGGCCAGCTCGCTTCGATGTGGTGCTTTTGCCCGATCCGGGCATTTTCTTCACTCTTACGCTGATGAACCATGCCTTCACTCTATCGGTTAGTTCTGCCCATCCTTGGATGTGACCTACCGCTGCTTGAAGAACAGTTTGATAACAACTCGATGTGACGTGGTCGAAGAGTCGCGTAGCCGGCGTCACATCAAGTAATGTCTACAACATGAAAAGCGATCATCAGGCTCAGGCTTCTTCTGACGGCCCTATCGTCCAGCTGACTGGGGTCAATAAGCACTACGGTGCGCTGCATGTGCTCAATGACATCAATCTCGAAGTCACCAAGGGCGAGGTCGTTGTGATCCTCGGCCCTTCCGGCTCGGGCAAGTCGACGTTATGCCGCGCCATCAACCGGCTTGAAACCATCGATGAAGGCACCATCAAGATTGACGGCAAGACCCTTCCCGAAGAAGGAAAGGCGCTGGCCAATCTGCGTGCAGATGTCGGCATGGTCTTCCAGTCGTTCAACCTCTTCGCCCACAAGTCGATCTTGGAAAACGTGACCCTCGGACCGATCAAGGTCAAGGGCATGAAGAAGGACGAAGCGAAGAACTTGGCAATGCAGTTGCTGGAGCGGGTCGGCGTGGCCAACCAGGCCGGCAAGCTGCCGGCACAGCTTTCCGGCGGCCAGCAGCAGCGCGTGGCGATCGCCCGCGCACTGGCCATGAAGCCGAAGGTCATGCTCTTCGACGAACCGACCAGCGCCCTGGACCCGGAAATGATCAACGAGGTCCTGGACACCATGGTCGGACTGGCGAAGGAAGGCATGACCATGCTCGTGGTCACCCACGAGATGGGCTTCGCGCGGAAGGCCGCGGATCGCGTGATCTTCATGGCCGACGGCCAGATCGTCGAGCAGGCCGCACCGGAAGAATTCTTCACCAATCCCAAATCCGACCGTGCCAAGGACTTCCTTGGCAAGCTGATCACCAACCACTGATTTCATCATCACGCATCCACTAGGAGGAACAATGCGCAAGACTCGTTTCGGTACCGTAGCCGCAATGGCCGCCGTCGCAGCCCTGGCCCTGACTTCATGCGGCGGCTCCGGCGATAGCGAAGCCGACGGCGACAAGATCCGCATCGGCATCAAGTTCGACCAGCCAGGCCTCGGCTTCAAGGACGGCGACAACTACACCGGTTTCGATGTGGACGTCGCCAAGTACGTAGCCAACGAATTGGGCTACACCGAGGATCAGATCGAATTCGTTTCGGCCCCTTCGGCCAACCGCGAGACCATGCTGCAGAACGACCAGGTCGACATGATCTTCGCGACCTACTCGATCACCGATGAGCGCAACAAGGTCGTCGACTTCGCCGGCCCGTACTTCGTTGCCGGCCAGGACCTGCTGGTTCCAGCCGACTCGGATATTGCCGGCCCGGAAGATCTTGACGGCAAGAACCTCTGCTCGGTCACCGGTTCCACCTCGGCCCAGAAGGTCAAGGACAACTACGCCCAGAACACCAACCTGCAGGAGCTTCCGGGCTACGCAGAGTGCACCACCCAGATGAGCGGCGGCACCATTGACGCGGTGACCACCGATGACATCATCCTCGCGGGTCTGGCTGCGCAGCCAGCCTACAAGGGCAAGTTCAAGGTAGTTGGCGCGCCGTTCTCGGAAGAGAACTACGGCGTGGGCCTGCCTGATGGCACCGACAAGTGCGCCGACATCAACGCGGCGATCACCAAGATGATCGAGTCCGGCGAATGGCAGAAGGCCCTGGACAAGAACACCGAAGGCACCGGCTACAAGCCAAACGCTGAGACCAACCCGCCAACCCTTTCGGATTCCTGCGCCTAGCAGCACCTGATGCAATGGGGGCCAAACGCAGCGTGTTTGGCCCCCATCTGCAATCTGCGTTACTCCGGTAACCGGCTGATGCAGGTATCGGACCCATAGCCACTTGGCCGGTATTCCGGCCATCGAGACAGAGGCTTGCAGTGGAGAACTATTTATCCATATTCACTGAGTACGACATTCCCGGAGCTTTCTGGGTCAATATCCAACTAACGTTCTGGGCTGCCATTGGCGCCCTCGTTCTGGGCACTATTCTGGCCCTGCTGCGCATCTCTCCCGTAGGGAGCTTCCAGGCCATTGGCACCAGCTACGTCAACTTGATCCGCAATACGCCGCTGACCATCATCATCCTGTTCTGCGTGCTGGCGCTCTATGGCCAGCTCGGATTCGTGCTCAGCTCAGACTTCCAGAACAACTTCTTCCGCTTGGCCGTCCTTGGCCTTGCGGTCTACCACGCGGCGTTCGTGTGCGAAGCCATCCGTTCCGGCGTGAACACGGTTCCGCTGGGACAGGCGGAAGCTGCCCGTGCCATCGGTTTGAGCTTCTTGCCCGCAGCACGCATGGTGATCTTGCCGCAGGCCTTCCGCGGAGCCATCGTGCCGCTGGGCAACACCCTGATCGCCTTGATCAAGAACTCCACGGTCGCGGCGGTCGGTTCGGTAGCCACCGAATCCTCCTCGGTCATGAAGACCATGATCGAGTTCCGTGCCGATATCGTCATCCCGATCTTCTTGACCTTCGCGGTGGGCTTCGTGATCATCGTTATTCCAGTGGGCCTGCTGACCACGTGGGCTTCGAAGAAACTGGCGGTGGCACGATGAGCGCCTCGATTCTTTTCGATACGCCCGGGCCCAAGGCCCGGCGCCGCATCCTGGCTGTCAACATCATCGGTGCCCTGATTGCCCTGGGCATCGTTGCTTGGATCATTTTGGGCCTCGCCGCCAAGGACCAGATGCAGGCTTCCCAGTGGGATGACTTCATCGAGTCGAGCACCTGGAAGAACTACTTGCTGCCCGGCTTGTGGAACACCGTCAAGGCCGCCATCTTCGGCATTGTCGGTTCGGTGATATTCGGCCTGATCTTCGGTGTTGGACGCCTGGCGCAGAACAAGCTGATCAACGGTGTATCCACCGTGATTGTCGAATTCTTCCGTGCGGTTCCAGTGCTGCTGATGATCGTGTTCTTCAACGTCTTCTTCTCCCGCTCATTGCAGCTGCCAGGAGATACCGCGATGTGGGCCGTGGTCGCAGCACTGATCTTCTACAACGGCTCGGTCGTTGCGGAGCTGGTCCGTTCCGGAGTGCACAATCTGCCCAAGGGCCAACGCGAAGCCGGTATCGCGATCGGCCTGACCCGCGGCAAGTCCTTGCGCTACATCGAGATTCCGCAGGCACTGGTGGCCATGCTGCCAGCGCTGATCGGCCAGTTCGTGGTGATCTTGAAAGACTCGGCCCTGGGCTACATCATCAGCTTCAACGAGCTGCTGTTCTTCGCCCGCACCTACTCCTCGCCGAACGGCAATGTGCTGCAGGCTCTGATCGTGGCGGCGGCGATCTTCATCATCATCAACTTCACCCTGAGCAAGCTGGCAGTGATCGTCTCGCGCCGCTTGAGCAGCCGGGTGAAGAAGGACAAGACTGCAGCCGCCAACCCGACGGCGGCAGTGGTTGGAGCCCCCGCGGATCTGGGCACGCAAGCGGGCCAGGATCGCGAAGATCCCAAGGCCTAGCCACCGCAACAGAAAAATCTCCGTACCGCTTGGGCATCAACCACACGGTACGGAGATTTTTTCTTGCCACGACAATTGCTCAGTGACAGGGCATCGCTAGCGCAGCCACGCGCGCAGGCTCTGCAGGCAATCACGGATAGCCTGCTGCGGTACATGCTCATCATCGCTGTGTGCTAGCAGCGCATCTCCTGGGCCGAAGTTCACTGCCGAAACTCCCAAGGCCGAGAAGCGCGACACGTCGGTCCAGCCGTACTTCGGCTTGGGTTCCTGGCCCAGCACCTTGATCAGGTCCGCGGCAATCTGCTGGTCCAATCCCGGTTTGGCTCCATCGGCGCCATCGGTGCGCTCGATATCGAAGCCAGCGAAAAGCTCGCGGACAACGGCCTCAGCCTCGGCCAGCGTCTTGTCCGGGGCGAATCGGTAGTTCACTTCCACCTCGCAGTAATCCGGAATCACGTTGCCCGCGATGCCGCCGGCAATGCGGACTGCGTTCATTCCCTCGCGGTAGTCCAGGCCTTCGACGGTGATGCTCTGGGGCTGGTAGGCAGCCAGCCGCTGCAGGATCTCCCCCGCGTCGTGGATCGCGTTATGCCCCATCCATGCGCGTCCCGAATGGGCCGCCTTGCCGCGGGTGCGGATGACGAAGCGGCTGGTTCCGTTGCACCCGCCTTCGACGGTGCCGTTGGTCGGTTCCAGCAGGATCGCGAAGTCAGCTTCCAGCAGTTCCGGGCTGTTCTTGGCCAGCCGGCCCAATCCGGACCTGGCCGCTTCAACTTCCTCATGGTCGTAGAAGACGTAGGTGACATCGTATTTGGCGTCGGTCAGCTCTGCCGCCAGGGCAAGCTGTACGGCAACCCCGCCTTTCATGTCCGTCGCACCGCGGCCATAGAGCACCCCGCCGATGACCTGTGCGGGGACGGTGCCCTTGGCGCCCTCGGTGCGTGGCAACGGCACGGTGTCCAGATGCCCGGCCAGCACGACGCGGCGTTCGCGGCCAAAGCTGGTGCGCGCCACGATGGCGTCCTGGTCCCGATGGACCTCAAGATGCGCCAGCTGCTGCAGCGCGTGGTGCACCTTGTCGGCCAGCTCTTGCTCATTGCCGGAAACGGATTCAATGTTCATGATCTGCTCGGTGAGCAGGGCAACGTCTTGTTGCAGGTCCAATTCGTTCACGGCTGGCTACATCCTGAGTCTCTAGCTTCACTTTTTTGTCATTTATCAACGTTACTCCGGTCAGCAAAGATACGATCGGTGTATGACTTCAGAATCTGTGACATCCAGCGAATCATCTGTCCGTTTAGCCTCAGCGCATGGCCTTGCAACGGTCGCATCCGATGGAACGATCCTTGATGTTTGGTACCCGGCTCCAGTCTTGGGCGAACTCGCCCAAGCTGAAGAGCTCTCCGGTGAACTCTCTGCCGCCGCGCAGGATGATGCAGCCCGCGGCACCACCCAGAAGGTAGTTTCACTGACCATTAATCTTGATGTAGCTCCGGCTGACACCGCCGATGTGTGGCTGCGCCTGCACTTGCTATCGCACCGCCTGGTCCAGCCGAACAGCATCAACCTCGACGGCATCTTCGGCCATCTGGCAAACGTCGTATGGACGAATTTCGGTCCTTGCCAGGTCGAGGGCTTCGAAACGACCCGGTTGAAGTTGCGCGCTCGTGGTGCGGTCACCGTGTACGGCGTGGACAAGTTCCCGCGCATGGTCGACTATGTGGTTCCGGCCGGCGTGCGCATTGCCGACGCTGGACGTGTGCGCCTCGGCGCCCACCTGGCTTCGGGCACCACCGTCATGCACGAAGGGTTCGTCAATTTCAATGCCGGCACCTTGGGCACCTCGATGGTGGAAGGCCGCATTTCGGCATCGGTCGTTGTTGGCGATGGCTCGGACGTTGGAGGCGGCGCATCGATCATGGGCACCTTGTCCGGTGGCGGCAAGGAACGCATTGTCATCGGCGAACGCGTGCTGCTGGGGGCAAACGCCGGTGTGGGCATCTCGATCGGCGATGACTCGGTGGTCGAAGCTGGCCTGTACGTCACCGCCGGCACGCGTGTGGTGCTGGGCGAGAAGCAGGTCAAGGCACTGGAGCTTTCCGGCGTGCCAAACCTGCTCTTCCGCCGCAATTCGATCACCGGCACTGTTGAGGCCCTGCCGCGCGCAGGCCAGACCGTTGAGCTGAACAGCGCGCTTCACGCCAACTAATTCTCCTGTTGCATTCGAACTGGCAGATCACGAAAGTGGTCTGCCAGTTTTTATTGCCCAGTTTCTTGCTGCTCGGCTAGCCGCCGGGAAAGATGATGGTCACCATCGGCTGGATGAAGCCGTGGAAAGCCTTGGAGTCGCGCAGCAGCGACGTGCTGGCCACGATGGTTGCCCGGCCAGTCAGCCAAGCCCTGGGCTCGTCCAAGGGCACGTCAATGAGCTGGATCTCCTGCCGAGTGGCTTGCATATCGTGTTCCACGCCGTGGTCAATCAGGATCCGCTCCAGCTCATCCATGCGGTGCGGCACGTACTTGCCGCTGTTTTCTGCAAAGTCCTGGGCATGCTGCTGGGCGAACACCGTGGCCTGGCCGTAGTGTGCCCGCGCCAGCCGGGCCAGGGCCGGGTAGCCCTCGTCTTCCAGCCGCTTGATCAGTGCATCGCTGGCCTCCGGTTCACTGGCTGGCGCCACCGCGGTCAGCGAATCCCACCAGGAACTCCATTCCTGCTTGAGCTGTCCGTGCGAGTCGTCAATCGTGTTGCGGTTCTTGATATTGGAAGCAAGCCGGCTATTAGGTCCGGCCTCCGCGGGGTGGACGCCTGAGAGTTCGCGCAGGTACAACGCCATCAGCATATTCTGATTGGTATTTATGGCCAGCGACCAATTATTTCCACGACGTAAGTACATGCATACCACCTGATTCTTCGGCACACTTGTCGTTTCCTCTGCCTCAAAGGATACTCCCGAAATACCACTTAAAACAGGGAAGGACCTGTCCCCCACTATCGTGGGAAGACAGGTCCTGCCGCAGGAATCCGGCAGCTAGCCTAGGCCTGGTAGCCCGGGTAGTTGCGAGCGGTTTCACCCATGTACAGCTGGCGTGGGCGGCCGATCTTCAGCTCCGGGTCCTTGATCATTTCGCGCCACTGCGCGATCCAGCCTGGCAGGCGGCCGATGGCGAACAGCACGGTGAACATCTTCTCCGGGAAGCCCATGGCGGTGTAGATCAGGCCGGTGTAGAAGTCCACGTTCGGGTAGAGCTTGCGCGAGATGAAGTATTCATCGTTCAGCGCAGTTTCTTCCAGCTTCATCGCGATATCAAGCAGCTCGTTCTTGCCCTGCTTTGCCAGCAGGTCGTGAGCGGTCTTCTTGATGATCTTGGCGCGTGGATCGTAGTTCTTGTACACGCGGTGGCCGAAGCCCATCAGGCGTACGCCGTCCTCCTTGTTCTTGACCTTGGTCATGAACTCTTCAGGGGTCATGCCCGAAGACTGGATTTCACGGAGCATCTTCAGGACGGCTTCGTTGGCGCCGCCGTGGGCCGGGCCGGACAGCGCGTGGATGCCTGCCGAAACCGAAGCGAACATGTTGGCTTCCGAGGAGCCAACCAGGCGCACGGTGGAGGTCGAGCAGTTCTGCTCGTGGTCAGCGTGCAGGATCAGCAGCAGGTCAAGAGCCTTGACAACGTCTGGATCCACGATGTACGGCTCGGCAGCGGTGCCGAAGCACAGGCGCAGGAAGTTCTCGACCATGTTCATCGAGTTGTCCGGGTACAGCAGCGCCTGGCCAATGGACTTCTTGTGCGCGTACGCGGCCAAGACCGGAAGCTTTGCCAGCAGGCGCAGGGTCGAACGCTCAACCTGTGCGTCATCCTTCGGATCCAGCGAATCCTGGTACCAGGTTGACAGGGCCGAAACAGCCGAGGACAGCACCGGCATCGGGTGCGCGTCGCGAGGGAAACCGCCGAAGAAGCCCTTGAGCTCTTCGTGCAGCAGGGTGTGGCGGCGCAACGAGTTGTCGAACTCGGCCAGCTGGTCGGCAGTTGGCAGTTCGCCGTAGATCAGCAGGTACGTGACCTCGATGAAGCTGGACTTCTCGGCCAGCTGCTCGATTGGGTACCCGCGGTAGCGCAGGATGCCTGCGTCGCCGTCGATGTAGGTAATCGCGGACTTGGTGGCCGCGGTATTCATGAAGCCGGGATCGTAAGTCACGTTCCCGGTGGTCTTCAAAAGTGGGGCTACGCCGAATCCGTCGTTGCCCTCTGCTGCCTGAATTACCGGCAGCTCGAGGCTGGATTCTCCAAAGTGTAGCTGTGCAGACGTAGTATCTGTCATTGCATCTCCTAACCGGAAAGCGTGTAGTTCCGAAAGGTCAGTCGTCACCGTAGAACATACCGCGATTTGACCCATTCAAGCTAATTAGGGCGTCATCTTCACCGATTGGCGGAAGAATTCAACCGTTCAACGGCAGCCGCGATCCGTTCGTCGGATGCAGTCAGCGCCACGCGCACGTGGCGTTCCCCGGCGGTGCCGTAGAAGGCCCCGGGACCGGCCACGATGCCCAGTTCCGCCAGCGCCCCGATGGTTTCAAAGCTCGGACGCCCAGCGGTGCACCACAGATACAGGCCCGCCACCGAATCCTCGATGGCCAGGCCGAAATTCTCCAGCGCCGGCCGCAGCATGTCACGGCGTGCCCGGTACAGCTCGCGCTGCGCCGCGACATGCTCGTCGTCATTCAGGGCCGCCACCATGGCGTGCTGGATTGGACCGGGAACGATCATGCCAGCATGCTTGCGGCTATTGACCAGAGACGGCATCAGATTGGGAGCACCGGCAACGAAGGCGGCGCGGTATCCGGCGAGGTTGGACTGCTTCGACAGCGAATACAGCGCGAACAGGTCATCGAGGTTTCCAGCGTTGACCGCCGGGTCCAGGATGCTGGGCACCTGCCCCTCGTATTCATCCCACCCCAGTTCCGCGTAGCACTCGTCGGAGGCGACGACGGCACCCATTTCGCGGGCCTGAGCCACGATGCCTGCCAGCTGGGCGGTATCGCGGACCTTTCCGGTCGGGTTGCCAGGCGAGTTGACCCAGATCAGCTTCACGCGCTCGCGCTGCTCAGCAGTCAATTCCGAGAGGTCGTCGGTGGCGATAGGGGTCGCGCCGACCAGCTGGGCACCGATGTCATAGGTCGGGTAGGCGATTTCGGGACGGACCACGATATCGCCAGCGCCCAGGCCCAGGAACAACGGCAGCCACGCCACCATTTCCTTGGAGCCAACCGTCGGCATGACATCATCGGTGCTCAATCCGGTGACGTTGCGTCGGCGGGCGAACCAGTCGACGATGGCTTGGCGGACCTCAATGGTCCCGTGCGTGGTCGGGTAGCCGTGCGAGTTGGCAGCGTCGGCCAGCGCCTGCTGGATGACCTGCGGCGTGCTGTCGATGGGCGTGCCGATCGACAGGTCCACGACTCCCCCCGGATGTGCGGACGCTTGCTCGCGATACGGGGCAAGCTGGTTCCAGGGGTAATCGGGGAGTTCAAGCATGAAAGTGAAAACCTAGCCTTGGTTCTGAGGTGGCAAGGCGCTGATCAGTGGGTGGTCAGTGCCGGTGTTACCAATTTTAGCGGCGCCGCCCGGGGATCCAAGTTCGTCGAAAAAGTCGACGTTTGCCTTGTAATAGTCGGCCCACTCGTCCGGCACATCATCTTCGTAGTAGATGGCTTCGACGGGGCAGACAGGTTCGCAGGCGCCGCAGTCAACACATTCATCGGGATGAATGTAGAGCGAGCGCTCACCTTCATAGATACAATCTACCGGGCACTCTTCGACGCACGCCTTGTCTTTCACGTCGACGCACGGCTGAGCGATGATGTAAGTCACGAGGGCCGAGACCTTTCCTTGCACTGGGTGGTTTCAACAGAGCTAGTGGTTTCAGCAGATGCTCTTTGAATCCTTTACCAGCTCAAACTACAGTCTAGTCCTGTATAACCATTCATCGAACCGCCTATCGGCGCGCTGTGACGTAATCGACCATTCACATTTCAGCTTCCCGTGGTGCAAATGAATTCTTCTTACGAAAAGATGACGCTACCAAATGCTTAGTTTTAGTGATGTGACGCCCGGTGAACGGCTAGTTGTCCGCTACCGATTGGCCGAGGGCCAGGCCGGCGGACATTTTTCCGACGCGTTGGGAGAGCTGAGGGAAGTGACCGAGGAATCGGTGAGCATCCAGACCCGCACCGAGCTGGTACGCATCCCCCGCGCGGCGATCACCCACGCCAAGCGGGTACCGCAGGCTCCGGCGCGCCGCAGGCCCCGCGTCCCGCGCAGCGAATAGCGTCCTGGCAAGCCGCAAGATTTTCACGATGCCACTTATCCGGGTCGCAGCTGCCTTGATCCGGCTTGGGAAGACATGCGATTTGAATCTTCCAATCACTTAACACTTTTCGCGTATGCTGTTTTCATGCCCTCCGATAAACTTGTCCAATCGCGAGCACGAGCCCTCAGCTCCCCGCTGAGGCTTCGCATCTTGCGCTTGTGCCTCCATGAGTCACGCACGAACAAGGAAATTGCGGACATTCTGGATTTGAATCCCGCCACGTCCTTGCATCACGTGCGCACCCTCGTCAGCAACGGCTACCTCGCCGCGGAAGAACCGCGCCGAGGCAACCGCGGTGCCAAAGAAGTGCCCTATCGAAGCACCAAGCAGTCCTGGGGCACCCGCATTCCCGACGCGGCTCCGATGCTCGTGGACACCTTCCTGCAGGAAATCGAGGGACTTGATCCGCAGGAAATACAGGTCATCCGCTTGGGTCTGAAACTCAATGAAGAAAACCAGAAGGAACTGATGAGCCGGCTGCGCGCGGTTATCGAGGACTACGCAGTACGCGACCCGGATCCCGATGGCGTGGCCACCTCGCTGTTCTTGGCCCACCATCTGGATATCACCGGCAATGCGCGTGACGGCCAGTAGGCCGGTCACCGCTTCCCCAAAACCTTATTAAAAACAGTAGGAGTTCCTCCCGTTGGGGAAGAACTCCTACTGTTTTTCAATTCTGCCGTTGCTGCTTGCGCAACACCCGCAAGGAGCACAGCAAGGCAATCACCGATGGAATGACCATTCCGTACATCCACAGTGCAGAGGCCAACGCCGGTCCGGGCAGGTACTCGTAGTACTGCATGCCCAAGATCAGCTGGTCGTCGCCCACATAGGAAATCAGGCCAACAGTCACATAGCATCCGATGAACGCCACCGCACCGGCCCACAGCTTCGCGGAGGAAACCGCAGCCCAGTACACCAGTACTCCGAGCAGGAGCCAGGCAACAAGCACGCCCCAAACCAGCGGGAAATCGTTGCCGATATAGCTGATGGAGGCGTGGATTGCCGTGCCGAACAATCCTGCAGCCACGGCGGCAACCGCACCGCGCCACAGCGCGGAGAAGTTGCCTCCGAGGGAATTGCGATTATTAGGAGCGTGCGCGTGCACGGCTGGCCTTGGCACGGTCGTTGGCGTTCAGCAGCACCTTGCGGATGCGGATTGCTTCCGGGGTGACCTCAACGCACTCGTCTTCGCGAGCGAATTCAAGCGACTCTTCCAGGGTCAGGGTGCGTGGCGGGGTCAGGTTCTCGAAGGAATCCGAGGAAGCTGCACGCATGTTGGTGAGCTTCTTTTCCTTGGTGATATTCACGTCCATGTCATCGGCGCGCGAGTTCTCGCCCACGATCATGCCCTCGTAGACCTCTTCGGTTGGCTTCACGAAGAAGCTCATGCGTTCCTGCAGGTTGATCATCGCGAATGGAGTCACCACGCCGGCACGGTCGGCCACGATCGAGCCGTTGATGCGGTACTCGATGGCGCCTGCCCACGGCTCGTAGCCTTCGGCCAGCGAAGCGGCAATGCCGGCACCACGGGTTTCGGTCATGAATCGGGTGCGGAAGCCGATCAGGCCACGTGCTGGAACCATGAATTCCATGCGAACCCAGCCGGTACCGTGGTTGGCCATGTCGGTCATGCGGCCCTTGCGCGATGCCATCAGCTGGGTGATAGCGCCCAGGTACTCTTCCGGCACGTCAATGGTCATGCGCTCCATTGGCTCGTGGACCTTGCCGTCGATCATCTTGGTGACAACCTGCGGCTTGCCAACGGTCAGCTCGAAGCCTTCGCGGCGCATCTGCTCAACGAGGATGGCCAGTGCCAGTTCGCCACGACCCTGGACTTCCCAAGCGTCTGGACGCTCGGTTGGCAGGATGTTCAGCGAAACGTTGCCGATCAGTTCCTTGTCCAGGCGATCCTTGACCTGGCGTGCGGTGACCTTGGCGCCCTTGACCTTGCCAGCCAGTGGCGAGGTGTTGATGCCGATGGTCATGGAGATCGCAGGTGGATCAACGGTGATCAGCGGCAGCGGCTTAGGGTTCTCCAGGTCGGTGAGGGTTTCGCCGATCATGATGTCTTCGATACCGGCGACTGCAACGATCTCGCCCGGTCCGGCTTCTTCAGCTGGAACGCGGGTCAGGCCCTGGGTGGCCAGCAGTTCGGTGATCTTGACCTGCTTCATGGTGCCGTCCTGGCGTGCCCAGTTGACCTGCTGGCCCTTGCGCAGGGTGCCGTTGATCATGCGCAGCAGTGCAAGACGGCCGAGGAATGGCGAAGCGTCAAGGTTGGTGACGTGGGCCTGCAGGACTTCACCCTCGGTATAGGTCGGCGCAGGAACGTGCTTGATGATGGTCTCGAACAGCGGCTCAAGATCTTCGTTGTCAGGCAGTGTGCCGTCAACTGGCTGGTTCATCGATGCGTAGCCGGCCTTGCCCGAAGCGAAGACCACGGGAACGTTCAAGATGGCATCCAGATCCAGGTCCGGAGCTTCGTCAGCCAGGTCGGAAGCCAGGCCGAGCAGCAGATCCATGGAGTCGGAGACGACGCCGTCGATGCGGGCATCGGCGCGGTCGGTCTTGTTGACCACGATGATCACTGGCAGGTTGGCGCCAAGCGCCTTGCGCAGCACGAAGCGGGTCTGCGGCAGCGGACCCTCGGATGCGTCGACGAGCAGGACAACGCCGTCGACCATGGACAGGCCGCGTTCAACCTCGCCACCGAAGTCGGCGTGGCCCGGGGTGTCGATGATGTTCATGGTCATCTTCTTGCCCTCGGCCGCTGGGCCGCTGTAGAACACGGTGGTGTTCTTGGCAAGAATGGTGATGCCCTTCTCGCGTTCCAGCTCACCTGAGTCCATCACGCGGTCTTCGGTTTCACCATGGCTGTCGAATGCGCCGGTCTGCTGGAGCATGGCGTTGACCAGGGTGGTCTTGCCGTGGTCAACGTGCGCCACAATGGCTACATTGCGAAGTTCATCGCGAGTAATGGTGTTTGCTGACATGCGTGAAGGCTCACTTCCGCTCGAGAAATTGGGTCTGTGGAGTCGGGGCCAAAGTCGACCCAACAATCCAGTTTACGCTCTCGAGACTAATAGTCTGTTGATCTGTGTCAGAACATACAGGAATTTCATGTACCGGTCGCGAGAAATTCAGCGGATCGACTGGGTAGGTATCCAAAAACGCAGCGTGCCGGCGCCATGGCTGGCTTCAATTTCCGGAAGCTTGGCGTCCAGCAATCCGCCGCATTTTTCAATGGTCGATCTTGAACCGATGTTATCGGAAGCACAGGTAACCAGTGCGCGCTCAATTCCTGATTCGCGCAGTTCCTGCAATCCGAATCTGCACAGTTGCTGTGCCACACCACGGCGACGATACTCGGGAACTACACCATAGCCGATATGCCCGCCGTAATGAAGCAGGCCCTCGTTGAGCTCATACCTCACAGATACACGGCCCACCAGTTCCCCGTCGTCGAAGGCGGCAAACAGCGCCGAGCGAACCCATCCTTCGGGGATGTGCTCGCCACGGCGCCCTGCCTTCATCCGGTAGGCATAGTCCTCCCAAGCCTCAGCGGAAGTCCAGGTGGGCAAGAACTCGAAATCATCGCCAAGCATCAAATGATGGGCATCGATTGCCTGCTGTTCGTCGCCGATTTCCAATTCACGGATCTCCAGCGCAATTCCCATAGCCATGGCGCAAGTATGCCAGAGCTGGGCCGGCTCCAAGAAGCGCAGGCACTGCAAGGCCGGGCGCTAGTAGGCCACCTGCTGCCCCTGAACCTGCCTGGCCCATTCCACGGTGCCGCCGCTGAGGCTGTACACCTGGACGGCTGGCTGCAGATCCGGCCTGGCAATCCGCGCCGCCTGCTGTGAACGGACACCCGTTTTGCAGACGAACACGATCGCCGAGGCACCCTGCGCGAGCCCTCCCAGTCCTTGTTCTTCCAGTTGCGCGAGCGGGAGGGGCTGGCTGTGCGGGATCGCAATGATCTCGCGTTCCCAGGCTTCACGCACATCCACCAGCAGCACCGGTTCCTCCGCTTCAAGGTCCGCCAGTTGCTCAACGGAAATTTCCGGAACATGCCCATCGACAGCGCAGGACGCTGGCTGGTACTCGGCCAGCCGGCTCACCGGTTCGCGTTGCGGGTCCCTGGCAAAGTCGAGTGTTCGCACACTGGCTTCCCGTGCATCGTAGAGCCAAAGTTTTCCGCTGAGCGTGGTGCCGATTCCAGTGATGAGCTTCAGGGCCTCGGTGCACATCACCGAGCCGATGACGCCGCACAGGGCGCCAAAGACCCCGCCCTCGGCGCAGCTGGGCACGGAGTCCGCATCGGGGATTTCAGGGAAAAGGTCGCGCAGCATCGGACCGGTGCGCGGGTCGAAGACGGACACCTGCCCGGAGAATTGGAACAGCGTCCCCCAGACCAGTGGGGTGCCGGTGATTTCTGCGGCGTCGTTGGACAGGTAGCGCGTGGCGAAGTTGTCGCTGCCGTCGATGACCAGGTCGTAGTCGCTGAAAAGTGCCACTGCGTTGGTCTCATCCAGTTTGCCATCCACGGCGATAACCCGGACATTCCGGTTCTGCTCGTGGGCCATCCGGCGGACCGATTCCACCTTCAAGCGGCCTACGTCCTGTTGCCTGTGCATGGTTTGGCGTTGCAGGTTGGACAGTTCAACCGTGTCGTGGTCCACGACCCCGAGGGTGCCGATCCCCGCGGCGACCAGGTAGCTGGCAATGGGGCTGCCCAGTCCCCCGGCTCCGATTACCAGCACCTTGGCATTGGCGATCCTGCGTTGCCCTTCTTCGCCGACGCCGGGAAGCGACAGATGCCGGGAATAACGCGCCAATTCTTCCGGTGCCAGCTCCGGCCCCGGGGCTACCAATGCTGACTGGTTCACGAGAAGTCACCGACCAGGGTCTGCATCATGCCTTCGGTGGGCGAGGATGCCAGGGCGGTGTCGCGGCGCGGGATCCGGCCCGCGAGCCGTGCGGCTCGTCCTGCACGCACCGCATCCTTCATGGCCATCGCCATCAGCGGCGCGTTGTGCGCCCGGGTCACCGCACTGGCCAGCAGCACGGCATCGCAGCCGAGCTCCATGGCCAGGGCGGCGTCAGAGGCGGTGCCGACTCCGGCGTCCAGGATGACCGGCACCTGGGCCCGGGAGACGATGGTGGAAATATTGTGCGGGTTCAAGATGCCCAGGCCGGATCCGATTGGTGCGCCGGCTGGCATGATGGCCGCAACACCGGCGTCCTGGAGGCGCTGGGCAAGGGCAGGATCATCGTTGGTGTAGGCAAAGACCTGGAATCCGTCGGCGACCAGCTGTTCGGTGGCAGCGTGCAGCTCCAGCGGATCAGGCAGCAACGTGTGCTCGTCCGCAATCACTTCGAGCTTGATCCAGTTCGTTTCCAGCGCTTCGCGGGCCAGGTGCGCGGTGAGGATCGCGTCGCGGGCGGTGAAGCATCCAGCGGTATTCGGCAGCGCAATCACGTTGTTGCGCTGCAGCAAGTCATACACGTTGGACTCGCCTGCCGCCGAAAAGTGTCGGATGGCCACGGTAGTCAGTTCGGTTCCAGAGGCCTGCAATGCGCTTTCCAGGGTGGTCAGCGAACTCGCTCCCCCGGTGCCGAGGATCAAGCGCGAAGACAAGGTGCGTCCTGCAACCTGGAATGGATCGCTGTTGATGTCCAGTTCGGTGATGTTTTGCGTGTCCACGCCTAGCCTCCCTGGGCTGCGGTAACGAGTTCGATGCTGTGCCCTTCGGCCAGCGTGTAGCTGTTCCAGGCGCTGCGCGGGATGACAGCGCCATTGACCGCGGCGGCTATTCCAAGCTTGCTGCCGTCCACGGCCGCCGAGTTGCTATCCAGATCCTTGCCGATCTGCATGCTGATGAATTCGCGAAGGGTGATTCCTTCGTCCAGGTTCAGTTCCCGGGAATTGAACTTGATGCCAATGCTTTTCATGGGTGCTGCTCCGTTCGGTGGGTGGTCTGGGTTGCTGTGGCGAAGCGGTGTGGATTCACAGCCTGATGCAACGGATGGGTTTCAGAGCCGTGAATGAGATCAGCGGTGAGTGTTGCGCCCAGCGGAGCCAGCAGCACTCCGTGCCGGGAGTATCCGGTGCTAAGCACCAGGCCCGGGTCAATGCGCCCCAGCAGCGGACGGTCATCGGGAGTGGCGGGACGGGCCCGGGCAGTTGCCTCGTTCAGCGTGCAGTCGCTGATGCCGGGTATGAGCTTTCGCGCATTGTCCAGCAGCAAATGCATGGCTCCGATGTTCACTGCAGGCTGGCGGTCTTCCCGGACGCTGGCTCCGAGCACGAGGCTGCCGTCCTTTCTCGGCACGAGATACACCGGCTCCCGGTGCACGATGCCGCGGATGGTCCGGGTGATCAATGGCGGACCGGCTGGCCCCTGGATCCGGAGAATATCTCCGTAGACGGGGCGCACCGGCACCCGGTCCAGGCCGTCAATGGTGCCCAGTCCGGTGGCCACGATGGTTTGATCCGCTTCGAGGATCTTGCCCGATGCGGTGCGTACCGCGTTGGTTCGGCTCCCGTCGCCCACCAGCGCCTGCGCCCGCTCCTCGATCAGGCGGCCACGCAGGTGATCAAGCAGGATTTTGACGACTGACCGTGGGTCGACTTGGTGGTCATCTTGGCATAGGACTGCGCCTGCTATATTCGCGGCCAAGGCTGGTTCGAGTTTGCGGGCTTGGCTGGGCAAGAGCTTTTCCGCTGACAGGCCGAGGGAGGCTTGCAGTTCGGCCAGCTCATGCAGGGCTTCGCGGTCAGCCGGTTCGGCCGCGACGACGAGGGTTGAGTTCTGCAGGTAGTCCGGGCGTTGCCCGGTCACGGATTCGATGCGCTCAATGAACTTTGGATAGGCGGCATTCGAGGCGGCAAGCAGCTCGTGAAGCGGGCCATGGCCCCAGACCGTTTCAGCTGCCGGGGCCAGCATTCCGGCTGCCGCGTAGCTTGCACCTTGGCCTGGTGCTGGATCGATGAGGGTGGCAGTATGTCCCCGTGATTCCAGTTCGAACGCAACTGACAGGCCGATGATTCCGGCGCCAACAATATTCACATGCACGAGAGCACGCATCCTTCCTACGGCGGCATGACCCGCATCAGGTGTAGCGGTCGGCTCGGTGCCCTCTCAGCCTGGTCGATTCAGGCTCCCGCGGAGTACTGCGATTATAGGCATGATCCAGCTCATAAAGTCGAACTGGAGCAACCGCAGCTCCGTCATCTTCTGTGATGTACTAGTTGACATGGCATCTCATGACTTCCCCCGCGTGCTTCCCCAGGGATCTGCGTTGTCCAACACGATCATTTCGTTGGAGCAGGAGCTCTTGGAAACCAGCCAGCGCCATAGCCGAAGGCAATTGGAACGGTACTTGCATCCGCAGTTCTCCGAAGTGGGTGCCAGCGGCCGTGTCTACGATCGCGAGTCGATCATTGCCCAGCTGGCCCAGGAGCCGGAACGGGATTCCGGATCTCGGGAAGTCGGCAGCCCCGTGGCAATCCAGGTTGCCGATCAAGCGGTGCTTCTGCGCTGGAGGTTGCTATCGGGATCCGCCAGCGAGCGCAGTTCGCTGTGGATCCATGAGCAGGATCGCTGGCAGCTGTTCTTCCATCAGGGCACGCCCGCTGCGCGGCAGCTTTCTTTTGCAGAACCGAACTAGGCCGCATTAGTCGACGACGATTTCTCGGTTCGCAGGCTGCGCCAATCGGATGCCGAAGCTGTTTTCGAAGCCTTTTCCTCCAATGCCGATATGGATCGCCAAGGAGATGCCGACACTCCGGAAAAGGCCGCATCGTACGTGCGTGCCCTGATGGAGGCCGGCGAACGGCAGCAGGCTTTGGCCATCGCCTATCGAGACCGGCTGGTCGGTTTGGTCTGCGATACTGTCGATCCAGCCAATCAGAACGCATGGGTTTGGTATTGGATGAACCAGGACTACCGCGGGAGGTCTCTGGCCACTCGCGCAGTGGCTACTTTGGTGAACCACCTGTTTGGCGAGCTCGGTTTGTACCGTTTGGAACTAGGTCTTCGGGCGAACAATCCTGGATCGAAGCGTGTTGCCGAATGCAACGGGTTCCTGCGCGAGGGTGTCGAGCGCGGTAAGTTCCTGGTTGCTGGAGAACGCGTTGACGTGTACGCCTACGCGCGGTTGCGGACTGATCAGGTCCCCGACGTAGTGCCGTTGCCGTGGAGCACGCAGCCGTAGCTTGGCGGGCAACAAAAAGTCGCGGAATCCGGTTTCGGGTTCCGCGACTTTTTATCTGTCCCTCAGGTTTAGTGATATTGGCTAGATGCCTGGAGTTGATGCCGGCGGCGTCGAATCCGGGCCGTCGGTGGCCTGATTGGCCTCGATCTTTTTCAGCGTGCGAGCCGCAGCATCGCGGCCACCAAGTCCAAAGGCCAGCGCCGCGGCCAAAGCCGCGCCAATGACGATTGCACCGAAGGCCATATTGATGATCGAATCAGCGATACCCATGTACTTCAAGCCCATTGCCACGAACAACGCGATTGCCGTGTAGCGGATGATCTTTGAAGCGGTGGTGTCGCCCAAGAAACGGCCGATGACGTTGGCGATGACGAAACCTGCGGCGATAATTGCTGCGCCGAAGAGAATCTTGCCGCCCAAGGCCAGGATTTCATTGAGGATGTTGGTGATCGCCGGGAAGTTCAGCATCTGGGCCGCCATCACGCCGAAGAACAGCACGATGGCAATCTTGACGATGCCAGCGATGATTCCCGAAGCGCTCTTGCCTTCGGGAACAACACCCCATTGGGCAACAACGGAGTCGGTGCCCACCCCGTGAAGGGTTGATTCAAGCAGCTGGCCGACGAACTTGGCAATCAGAATACCGACGGCCAAGAGCACCAAGGCCATGATGACCTGCGGTATTGCGGTGAAGACAAGCTGCAGCATCTGCTGGGCAGGGTCCGAAATTGCCGCGATGCCCAAGACCTGCAGTGCCGAAATGGCAACGACGAGCAGGATCAAGGCGAAGACGATATTGGCAATGATGTCAACGATCTTCGCTTGGGACTCGCGAGACTGGACTTCGTCAACCGGTTCATCGCCTGGGGTCAATTTGCGGACCAGCCCGCTGAAGTCGACAGTTCCCAAACCGGTCTTCAGCAGCTGGCGAACGATATTGGCGATCACGTAGCCGATGAAGAAGATGAAGCCCGCACCGATGAGGTTGGGGATGAAGGCCATGACGCCGCCGAGCAGGCCCTGCACCGGCGATAGCACTTCAGATAGCGCGAATACTTGCAGGATTGCCACGAGGCCGAACAGCCAGACGATCAGTCCCGCAACCTTGCCCAGAGATTGGCCTATTTGCTCTCCGTCATTGCCCTGCTTCTGCAGGAACTTCACCCTGGTCACCAATTTGGCGGCAGCCCACCGAACGATGCGCGCGAGAAGCCACGTAATGATGAGGATGATTAGCGCGATGCCAACCTTTTGTAGCATCGACGCCCAGTCGATATTGCCTAAAACGTTCTCAGACTGCATTGCTGCTCCTTCAACGTAGGGACAATCTGACCCTACGATGAAGGTTCTCCGCTGACTAGGGCAAAGACCCGTACTGCCAGCTTGAATCGATGGACTTTCATACCCCGAATTGCGGATGCATGATTCATTCACACTGGATTCAACGTTTTTCGAACAATCAAGCCATAACGACAACTGATTCACGCAATGTTGGGAAATTCGTGTCGCGCTCGAATCCGTGAATTGCCTTGGAAGCTGTTGCGGAGTCAGCCATTGGCCATTAGCAATCTGGGATCCGCACGAAATGCATCAGGCCTGGTTGAGGACTTCGCTCTGCACTGAGGCACCTAGCTCAACGGTGCGAGAAACCGTGCAGTACTTGTCATGGGATAGCTTGACGATGCGTTCAACCATGCCGGCCGCTTTGCGCCCCTCCTCGGTATCGGGGAACTTCAAATCAAAGCCAAGGCGGATGTCTTCCATTCGGCTAGCCGAGTCCTCGGAGACCTTGTAGCCGCTCGCCTTGACTTCGAAGTTCTCAGGCTCGCTTCTGCGGGTAGTCGCCACATCAACATCGATCGCTGAGCACCCGGCAATGGCAGCCAGCAGAAGCTCCACCGGCGTCAGCAGCCCTTCGCCCTGGCCGAATTCCAGGCTGGCGCCGGATTCCAGGCTGGTGGCCTGGTACTTGCGTGATTCGACGCGTTTGATGCTGACTTCCCGTATTTCACGGCTATTTTCACTCATGGAACTATGGTGCCACGATTCGGGGCAAAGATTCTGTGTGGCGCAACGTGATCCGTTGTGGCACCAGTTCTGGACCTCCGTCGACTGCCAAGAATCCGCAGTCGCCAAAGAATGAAATGGCAGGCTGTCGCTGGCAATCCAGATGCACGCTGATGCCGGGAGTGTGCGCGACGATTGCTTCCAGCAGAACACGGCCCACACCCTTGTGGCGATCGCTGTGCCGCACCCAGAGCAGCTCAATGCGTGTATCGCTCCAGGCTGCGAAGCCCATGATGCGCTGGCCTTGCTGGGCGATTCTGACGGTCACCGACTGGCTATAGATTGCTTCCAGGGCGATTGCCACTGCATCAATGTCAGCAGCTGAGAGGAAGTCCCTCCGGCGTTCCACCGAACTGCGCCAGATATCCAATAGGTCAGGCACTTCATCAATGCTCGCCAACTCGCGCAGCACGAGAGCTTCGTCCATGCCAAGTTCCTTCTTGCTCAGGCAAAACCGTAGTTGCTGCTTCGAAATGTAGCCGGATGCCGGCATTTCCTCAAGTCCCAATCGAGCGTTGCGCGTCATCGGATAGGACCTTTCCTTCCGGATCAAGATCGTTCCTGCAGGCCGCCGGTACGTTGCGCCCAGTCCCGCAATTCGGCCAAGACCTGTTCGGGCTGCTCAAGGTGCACGTTATGGCCCGCTGGTTCAAGCACGCAGAGCTTCATCAGGGGATACCGGTGGACGAGCCGCTCGGGATCCAGGTATCCGGTGACATGGTCCTGCTTCCCGCACACGATCGTGACCGGAATATCCAGCTGGTTTCCACGCTCGACGGGCAGCGGGTCCAGGAAGTACCGCCGTGACAGCTTAGCCATGGCTCGCAAGTTCGCGCAGTCCAACCCGGGCAGCACCCACTGCGCGAACTTCCGCCATGCTTCTGGTGATTGAACCACTGCTACGTCAGAGAATAATTGCGCATGGTGTGGATCAAGCTCAGCCAGAAGCAGAGGGTCTGCTACTGACACCTGCTGCTCTGGCACGGTACGCCGAGCGGCATCAGGAGAGACTACTGGCGCCAGGAGGAAAAGCCCTTGAGCTTGGCCAAGAAACCTGTCGGCCATCTCTTGGCAGAGCAAGGCGCCAAGGGAATTGCCCAGCAGCGCAAATCTTCCCTCGCCCGCGGTTTGCCGGATCAGCGCTTCCAACCAGCTTGCCAGTTCTGGCAGGCCACCGGAATTTTCAAGCGGCGGGCAGGTGCCGAAGCCAGGCAAGTCGATGTAGTGCAAGTCGAAAATCCGCATTTTCTCCAGCGTTGCTTCTAGCGGCTTGAGAATCCGGTGGTCTACGCCGTTGCCATGCACCATGAACAACGGGATTCTGCTGAGGTGGTTTACCTGCATGTCGTCGTGCTTTTCTCCTGTGCATCGCGCTGGCTCGCGGCATAGCTGATCATGGCCTGCCCGGCCACATAGGTGAGCATAATCCAGAATCCCATCGCGGGAATGCCAATGTCCGTAAATGAGCGCAGTGCGATCAAGGAATCGGAAAGGAAGAAAATTGCGCCGCCGGAACCCGCGACGGGTCCCAGCCCAGTGCTGAGGATGGCCATCACCATCAATGCCAAGCCGTAGATGATCACCGGGGCAAGCAGCGCTCCGGCACCGGGTGAGCAAAGGATCAGCAGCACTGCGAATGCCGCAAGATAGGGAAACAGCATCCACCATCGGCGCAGTATCGAAGATTTCCAGTATCTTGCCAGAGCGCCAATGTAGAAGAACTGCGCGACCAGGAACGCGCCCACCATGGCCAGGAATGCCGGGTCTCCATCCATGAACCGCGGCAGGGCATCACCGACCCAGGAGAAGAACAGCGCTGCCAGCACCAGCCGGATCAGCCTGCCGCGCGGCGAAGTGGTGAAGGAGATAACCGCTCCTGCCAAAAGCGGCATCAGCAGGATCTGCGTGGCATTGGCCAGCAACCCGGAAGGCCAGAACAGCTGGGCCAGCAAATGAGCCAAAGTGGCCAGCAGCAGCGCCAGCACCACGATTCCACGACGTGGCCGTCCTGGGACCATTGCGTGGGAGTGCTCTGTACCGAGATGCAGCTGCACGTTTTTCCTTGCGTAGAATCGATTCTTCCGGCTGGCCACCCCGGACGTCTCCGGATCAGTCATCAGAGGAAGCCGACGGCGCCAAGACGCAGAATTCGTTTCCTGAGCGGTCCTGGAATACCCGCCATGGCAATCCCTCCCACGGCCCATCCAGCTCAGCTCCACCCGATGCGCAGATCGCAGCAAGCGCGTCATCCATGCTCTCCGCCTGCTCAAGACGCAAATCAAGGTGGATCGCATTCTTCGCCGCTGTCTTGGGCGACGCTTCGCGGACGAGAACCAGACGCGGGCCCACGCCGGTTGGGTCGGCCAGCACCATCGGGGATCGCGCTACGATTTCCCAGCCAAGCAGCTGCTTCCAGAATTCTGCATCACCTGCCGGGTCAGCGCAGGCAAGTTGGAAGGCTTCGAGCACCAAGCCACTTGCCGGCTTGCCGTCGGCTCGGAGCAGATACTCGTTTCCTGCGGCGTCGAGCCGGGTTTCCAGAGCATCCAGCAGCTCCGCACCAAGGTCTTCGGCAGGAGGGGCGCCGCTGCCGAGGATCAGGTGCGCGCGCTGCCGGGCACGATCCGGATCACGGACGATTGGGAAACACAGATCCAGGTAACGCTCCCCAGGCAACTGCAAGCGTGTTTCGTAGCCCCCTTGGTTATCGGTGAGCATCTGGCATTTGAGCGCAGCCTCCCAGAATTCCCCATGCCGCCGCGGGTTCTCGGCATCGAAGACGATATTTTCCCAGTACATGCTTCAAGCCTACCGCGACAGTGATGCCCATCACTTTGCAATGGGATTGGGGCGCACATTTAATCTCCGCATATGGAAATTAATTATCGTTGACTTAGGCAATATAAATAGAATTCTTTTCAGTAATTCTCTGTCGATAGTAGATCGAACCAAAGATTAGATTACTTAGGTGGACTGATTGTATTTACGCTAGTCATTAATTTTACCTGCTTTTATCGCAGTCAATCTGGTACCCTCACTCAAATCGGAGTGTTTTCCACCGGTACCATGTTGTCATGAGCAACAAGGAATTTCCCATCTAATGTCAGAAGGCCGGATCGGGCCCATGAGCACCCCGAACCGCATCGTGCTTCCGGCGATGGACATGAATGTGTCCGAAGGCGGCGAGATTGAGCAGTCCGAAATCGATCACTACGCCGCTCGCGTCGCTGGCGGCGCCGGCCTGATCATCACCGGCGCCTGCGCCATCGCCGTCCCCTACGGCGCCGCGTCGATGAAGGAACCGGGACTGTCTGACGACAAGTTCATCCCCGGCATCAAGGCACTGGCCGACGCCATCCACGCTGCCGGCTCCAAACTGTGCATCCAGTCGACCCACCACGGCAAGGTGGCCCGAGTCGACACCGCCAATGACCGCCCGGTCCTCGCCCCGAATGAGCCGGACTACCGCTACTCGATGGACGCACTGGCCGATTGCACCCCGGAAGAGCTCGCCAAGATGGGCGCCGCCACCGCGGGCAAGCAGACCACCTACCACACGATGACCAAGGAAGACATCGACTGGCTGATCACCTCTTGGGCCGACGCCGCCGAGCGCGTGGCCAAGGGCGGGGCCGACGCCATCGAGATCCAAGTGGCCCACGGCTACATCCTGGGTGTGTTCCTGAACCAGCGCGACAACCTGCGCACCGACGAATACGGCGGATCGCTGGAGAACCGCGCCCGCCTGGCCTGCCAAGTCATTTCCGCGGTCAAGGAACGCGTCGGCGACAAGCTGGCGATTTTGGTGCGCGTGGCCGGCGAGGAATACGGCCAGGAAGGCGCGTTGAGCCTGCAGGAGTCCATCGAAGCTTCCAAGCTGTTCGAAGCCGCCGGCGCGGATGCCATCCATGTCACCGGCTGGGGCCGCAACCCGTTCGACAACTTCACCGACGGCCCGCTGCCAAACAAGGTCGGCGCCTACCTGGAAAACGCCGCCGAAATCAAGAAGCACGTCTCCATCCCGGTCATCGCCGTGGGCCGCATGCTTCCGGAAATCTCGGAGAAGGCCATTGCCGAGAACAAGGTCGACTTTGCCGCCATGGGCCGCCAGCTGCTGGCCGACCCGGAACTGCCGAACAAGCTGCGCGAGGGCAAGTTCGACCAGGTCCGCCCATGCATCAACTGCTACCTGTGCGTGGGAGAGAACTTCTTCGACGACACCCCGTTCTGCGCGGTGAACCCGGCGCTGGGCAATGAGAACTTGCTGCCGCTGAAGCCTGCCAGCGCCTCGAAGCACATCGTGGTTGTCGGATCCGGACCTTCGGGCATGGAGTCGGCCCGCGTGCTGGCCGAACGCGGGCACCGCGTCACCCTGATCGACAAGGCCGACCGCCTGGGCGGCACCATGTGGTTCTCCACCATGACCACCCCGGACAACGAGCGCCTGCTGCGCTGGCTGAAGTCAGAGCTCAAGCGCCTGCGCGTGGCGGTCAAGCTGAACACCCCTGCCACCGTGGAGACCATCCGCGCGCTGAACCCGGACCACATCATCGTTGCCACCGGCGCGGTGCGCCCGAAGCCCGACATGCCCGGCGGCGATTTGCCGAACGTGCAGACCGGCGACACCCTGCGCGCCATGATGCTGGGTACCGCCACCGCCGCCGAGGCCGGCCTGGTGCTGAGCACCATGGGCAAGCTGGGACGCCTGTCCGGGCTGACCAAGTCCCCGGAGTTCGTCCGCCAGTTCACCAAGTACTGGCTGCCGATGGGCAAGAACGTCGTGGTGATCGGCGGCTCGCTGGTAGGCCTGGAGCTGGCCGAGTTCCTCGCCGAACGCGGCCGCAAGGTCACCTTGGTGCACGAGAAGCAGCAGCTGGGCCTGCCGCTGGCCATGCCGCGCCGCTGGACCGCGGTCAAGGACAACCTGGCCCACGGCGTGCAGATCCACCGCAACGCCACGGTGGACCGCATCACCGAAAAGTCCGTGGAGTTCACGGTGAACGGCGAAGCGCAGAGCGCCCCGGCCGACATGGTGGTCTACGCGGACGGCACCACCGCCGCCGCACCGGTGGCCGACGAGCTGCGCGGCGCAGGCTTCAGCGTCGACGTGGTCGGCGATGCCGGCGCCGTGAACTACATCCACGGCGCCATCCACTCGGCCTGGGAAGCCACCGTCGAACTGTAGGCCGGAGGCACTCGCACGCATGGGCAGCGGGAGCGCAGCATCCTGGGGAAGCTGCCATCCCGCTGCCCTTTGCGTACCCTTGTCCGCCGGGCAGGCCCAGTGCTTGAATTGGCCAATGGGCCTTCGAATGCATACTCCAGCCGCGGCGCAGGTTGCCGACCTCGTTGACGAGCTCGCCAGCTGGCAACGTGACGGCCTGCCGGTGCAACTTCATCCAGGCGATGTGGGCTGGTACGCCATGCGGGGCATGGAAGCCGCCGCACAAGGCCTGCGGGCCTGGGCGGACCGCGAATCCATCTATGCCATCGGCCTGCTCGATGGACCGAACCTGATTCGCATGGCGCTGCATCCCGACTTTGTCGACATCCAGCCCCTGGCCGAGCAGATCCATGCCGACCTCAGCTCTGCGGAAAACCAGATCTTCCCGGCCGAAAGCGCCAGCATCGAAGCCCGCGGCGCAACGGCACTGGGCAAGATCCTGCAGGACCATGGTTGGATGCCCGGTGAAGCCTGGACTCCCCTGCGCCGTGCTCTGGATGCTCCGGTGCAGCTGCCTGAACTGGCCTTCCGGCGGATTGATGCTTCCCTGGCCGGCCAGTGGATGGAAGTGCACCTCAACGCCTTTCGCGGCAGCGATTTCACGCAGGAGGATCTGGCTCAGGCGCTGCAGCGCTGGCACACCATGGCCAGCACTCCCATCTATGATCAGTGCCAATGCCTCACCGCCTACGACGGGGAGATGAACCCGCTGGCCGTCGCAGGGGTCTGGTCCGCTGGTTCCGGGCGGCCAGGACTGCTGGAACCCATTGCGGTGCACCCGGCTTTTCGCGGCCAGGGGTTCGGCACGGCGATCAGCCTGGCCGCCGCCGCAGAGCTGCGGTCAATGGGTGCGTCCAGTGCCTTGGTGTGCACGCCCAGCGAGAACCGCGCAGCCGTTGCCACTTATCTCGCCGCCGGGTTCGTTGCCGATACCGAAGACCGCGACTGGCATCGCGGGGAAGAGGAACCGGTGGAATCATGAACGCCTCCGAGATTCTGGCCGATCTGGCCCAGCGCCCAATTGACGCGGCGCAGGCCCTGCCGCAGCTGAGCGCCGAACAGCTCAATGCCCATCCGGGAAACCATCCCAACTCGATTGCCTGGCTGCTGTGGCATGCCGGACGCGAAGCCGATACCCAGCTCTCGGCGCTGAGCGGCCAACCCGAACTCTGGGCGCTGTTCCGTGCACGCTTCAACCTGGGCGAGCTCGGTGATTCGATGGGCTACGGGCATAGTGCCGAACAGGCCCGCCAGATTACCGTGAGCGACCAGCAGCTGCTCGTGGACTACTTGGCCGCGTGCCTGTCCGCGCTCAGCGGCTACGCCGCCACGCTGGGCGAAGAAGAACTGGACGAAATCATCGATCGCAGCTGGAATCCAGCAGTAACGCGTGCGGTGCGCTTGGTATCGATCATCGACGATGCGTCCGTGCATGTCGGGCAGGCAGCCTACGCTGCCGGCACGATGATCTAAGCCGCAGGCAGACTCTTGGCCTTCTTGTTGATCCACCAGAAAATCGCCAGCTGGAGCACCAGGACAATGGCCGAAATGCCGGCATCGCCCCATCCCATCACGAACCCCGCCTGCAAGGTCCCGATCCCGCTGGCTACGGGATAGAACAGCGGCCACAGCACGGCGAGGTTGCGCACCAGGGAGAAAGCAATCGCGAACATGATTGCGAAAACACCGAAGCCTGCTGCCGCTTCCAACTGGACCGATCCGAGGTGCTGGATCATGAAGCCAAGTCCGGTCAGCACAATAGCGGGCAACCATCCGAAGGCGCGTTCCCACCGCAGATACAGCCAGCCGAAGACAAAGAATGGTTCCCACAGGACCAGGAAGTTCGCCACAAGGTGGCTTGCAAAATCGGCACCCATGGCATTGGACAAGGCAAACAATTGGTAGGCGGATCCGGCACCCAGAACCAGAGAGACAGCCAGGGACGTCAGCAGGAATTTTCTCGTGATCCCCACCCCGGCCAAGGTTTCACGCCGCTGGCACAGCACCGTCCACAGTGGGATGGCGGTGCCGAAGACCAGAATGCCAAGCCAGAGGAAAAGGCTGTTGATCGAGGTTCCCGCGTAGTAGCACAGGGAAAACGCCAGCAAGGTGGCCAGAGCAATGAGCGTATCGGATTCGGGTTGCCACGCGAATGCTCTTCGACGTTGCTTCATGCCAGATGGAGATTGAGCAGGAAAATCATTCATTATGACGCGCCTCGGTGCTTTGGGTTGATATAGCCGCCTGTGGCCTAAGTTAGCATTTCATCAACTCGCCGACCATGAATAATGCTTAACGGGTACGGGGAATGCGGAGAATGATTTTCGGCCTGTCGGGGCAGCTGCTCGGTTCGATCCCCGCTGCCCCAGCAGCGGCCGCGAAACGGTCGCACACGGCATGGCGAACCCGGCCGGTTGGGCGGAACCATACCGCGTGCCGATCTGTCCGCGTTCATGCTGCAACCATTGAGGACACCCAGAGCATCGGCAAGGCCTAAGGAATCAGTAATTAGCTGCGGGTGCGGCTGCGCCACGCGAGCAGCACATAGTGGCGGATCATCGCAACGAAGACCACAGCCCACACCAGCACCGCGGCGATCAGCGACCCGTGGCCGATGCTTTCCACCACCGGCAACGAGTCGACCCGTCCAAGGTTGATCGAGGCGACCGCGAACATTCCGACAGGGAAGACGATTGACCATAGCGTGGGCACGTACACCAGCGGAACGCGGTGCACCACATGCCGCCACACGCCAGCTCCCACCAGGATTGGAATCAGCCAGAGGCAGTAGCTCCAGAAAGCCGCCACTGTCCCCGCAATCAGCGCACGGGTGGCATCAACCATTGGCGTGGATTCCATGCCGACAATCTTGCTGCCCGCAACAACGGCTATGGCCATGGCTCCCATGGCCACCCAATACGGTGGTTCGAATTCTTTCGGAGTCATCCCGAAGTGCACGATCCGCAGCAGCACCAGCACGGCGATGCCGGCATAGAGCGCGACGCCTACCGACCAGGTCAGCACGGCAAGCAAGCCGATCAGTGATTGCCCGTTCGCAACATGCGGCTGGATAACGCTCAGGCCGATGGCCAAGGACTGGCTGGCCACCGCCCAGATGAACCAGGTGCCGTTGACCCGGGAGAGGATCGGCTTTCCGTCCCGGCTCAGGAAGACCTGCCACGGCAGCACGTAGCCGAAGATGAACCAGAGAATGGCGGCCAGGGCCACGAGCACCATGGAGATCGCGCTGAACCCTTCGGCTCCCAACCGCACCGCGAGAACATCGGTGCCGGCAACGACTGTGAAGTACCCGAAGGCTATTTCCGGTCGGCGAAGTTCCGCCCTCATGGCTCCGCTGAAGGCAATTGCCCGCCAGATGTACAGCACCCACAGCACTGCATACGACAGCACGGCAAACGCCAGCAGGATCCCGGAGAGAAGGTCCCATCCGGCTTCGTGAAGGCCAATGGAAACAATGCCAGTGCCCATCGTCAGGGCGAAATACCCTGGCGACAGGTTCTCCAGGATCTCACGGAAAACCCGAGGTCTGGAGGGTGCCGTTTCATGCGGGGTTTGCCGATCGTCCATGCCTCCAGCGTACGACTGTTGCCTCAGCGAGGTGCAATTACACGATCTGGCAAGAGCTCAGAGCCACTCCCCGAGCTGCCTGCCGGAGACCTCCGCCAGCCACATTTGCCACAGCGGTCCGAAGCTCACCCGGCGAACTCCCAGCTCTCGCAAGGCCGCCAAGTCTCCGGCGGCGTGCGCCGTGACCGGGTGGGCAGTGACATTCACCGGGATTCCAACCGATTGCACGGCCTGCCTTACCTGATCCGCATCGGCCAGCGCCACCGGATACACGCTGCGCGCACCGGCCTGCTCCATCAGCTTGATGCGCTCGATAGCCTCACCCAGCGGGTCGGCGAACTTGTCAGCCAGCTTCACAGCATCGGTGCGTCCATTGATCACGAAGTCGATGCCAGCAGCATCCGCCGCTTGGCGGACGCCGTGGATGTAGTCCGCATGCTCCTGGCGTTCGCGCACACGGCCTCCTTCCCGATGGAGGACATCTTCGATATTCACTCCAACTGCACCCGCTGCGGCGACGCGTTCGAAGAGTTCTTCGGGATCCAGTCCGTAGCCGGACTCGACGTCGGCGCTGACCGGCACGTCGACGCTGCTGGTGATGCGTTGCACCACAGCCAAGTAGTCTGCGAAGTCCATCTGCTCGCCGTCAGCGCTGCCTATGGAATCGGCGACCGGATGGCTGCCGATGGTCAGGGATTCGAACCCGGCTTCGACCGCCACCTTGGCGCTGAAGGTATCCCACACGGTGGGCATGACCAGCAACTTCCCTGAAGCATGCTGCTGGGCGAGGTTCTGGGCAAGAGCTGAAATATCAGACAAGGAGATCTCCTAACGTCGTGGCGGATTGCGCCCAGTCTACGGCTCCAGGCCCCCTAGCGAAACAACCGCAAGATGAACTCCCAGCTTTCCCCCATTCAGCCCCTAAATCCAGCGCCATTTCAGCTCTTTCACTGCTTGCCGGCTAGCGGTTTCACCATAATCAGGCAGGGCATTCCAGCTCCCCAGAGGTCAGTTTCCTCCAGCGGCAGGAATCCCTGGCTTTCATAGAAGCGACGAGTCTTCGCATAGCCTGCATCCGGGTGCGAAGGCCCCAAGGTCTTGACCTGCAGCAGCTGAACTCCCCCGGCGAGCGCGTCGGCTTCAATGGCTGATCATAAGGCCGACCCGATTCCAGTTCCATGGAGTTCGCGGTCGACCACCATTAGATGGATCTCGATGCTGTGGGCGTAGTGCCGGTCGACCAAGAGAACACCGAGTACCGTGCCGGCGGCATTGCGCACGGTCCAGGTTTCCTTGCTCCGCGCGGCTTGGATGTACTCCGCGTTGGATTCAGGTTGGCCAAACCACTCGGGAACAGAGGCAAGCAATCGCGCGACATCATCTGGCACGGCTTGATCCCTGGTTGCTGCGAAAGTCATCGGTTCCACAAGGCCTCCCGAACGTAATGTGATTGTGCTAGCTTGCCGGAGTCATGATTTCCAATCGATTCCCGAATCCGTCACGCGCGTGGAACCGCAGATATCCTTCAAAGGTTTCACGCTCAGCCCAAGACAGTTCATAGCCCATGGAGCCGATGCGTTCAGCGAGAGTTTCCAGCTCGTGGATCGAGTCGCAAACTAATCCCGGATGCGCTTTCTTGGCCGGTACGAATGAATCGTCTACGCCAAGATGGATTTCCGCCACCACGGCATCCGCTTTGAAAGCACGAAACCAGCATCCTCCCCTTCCTGCGAGGGAGGCAGGCTTGGGAACTTCGGCAAGTCCCAGCGCTTCACCGTAGAATCGTCGAGCTTCAGATTCTTCACCACGTGGCATTGATATCTGAACGTGATGGAGTCTCATTCAGGTTTCCTCGTCTCTAGACATGCTCATCGCAGTACTGCCAATGTACCTGCAAGGCGCTTGACCACAGTTAGGTTCGGTGCAATCCGAAGACCAGGGTTTCAACCCGTCCTTTGTTGTTTTCCGGGTCTTCGGTGCGGCGCTCTTCGAGCTTGAAACCGGATTTCTCAAGGACGCGGATGGAAGCTGCATTCCTGGCATCGCACGTTGCGCTGATTCGTTCCAAACCAAGATCTTCGAACCCCAGTCGGAGCAGGTGTCCCACGGCAGCCGTGGCGTATCCGTTGCCCCAGTATTCCCGATTCAGCGTGTAGCCAAGCTCTCCGGCCTTGGCATTCCGGTCGGTTGCCCGCACTGACGCAGAACCAATGAGCACATCGCCAAGCCTGATCGCTCGCAAGCGACGGTGCGGTTGCTCGATTAGTGCATCGGCAAGGAATTTTTGGGTATCGGCCAGCTGGTTAGGGCCCCACATCGAGTACCGGCACACCAGTGGGTCAGCAGCGAAGTTGTGCACCGCAGACAGGTCTTGAGCACGGAAGTCAGTCAAGCGCAATTCAGGCTCCGTGGTAGTCACGCCGTGGGCTGGCGGATTGTTGCTCATTCGTTTTCTCCTTCGCGGTTCAATTCCTATCAATGCATTGGGGCGAAACCTATCGCTGGGCTGGGTTCAAGTCCAAGCATGTTGCGCAGCTGTTAAGCGGTGTTGAGTTTCATGGCCATTTTTGGAATCGTGGCACGCACATGCCCTGAACTTGGCATGTCCTCAACCGGAAGGAGAGCCATCGTGCTCGCACTGACCGACCAAGCAGCATCGATCGTGACCGCGATCGTCACCAACCAAGCCGAGGAAGAAACCGCTGGCCTGCGCATCATGCAGGCAGACAGCACCCACCCTGAAGATGCAGCATTCGGATTGCAGATTGTCCCCGCGCCCGAAAGCACCGATGGCGTGGTGGATACCGAAGGCAGCCCTGTCTATGTGGACGAGGCGATTGCCGACGCACTGGATAGCAAAGTACTCGATGCGGCAGTAGACGAGCAGGGCGGCGTGAGCTTCCAGCTTCTCGAACAGGGTTAATGCCGCACCCTGCCCTTTAGCTTTGGCTGCGGGGGTCGTCCTTCGGGACGGCCCCCGCAGTTCTTTAACAAATTACCTCGGCCAACTGGACGGATATTTTTCCCGGGCCAGCTGGCTCGCAGCCTTGTATATTGCGGCTCCGTGCGTCATCGTTCAACTAAGGGAAAGGGGAAACAGTGGAAACGCGCGCGGTACGCAAACATGAATGGGCGACGATTCCGAACGCCATCACGATCATTCGTTTTCTCCTGGTTCTTCCCATCGTTGGCTTTCTGGTGGCCGATACCGAACCGGTGCTGACTGCGGTGCTGCTTCTTGCCTTCGGCCTCAGTGACTGGGTTGACGGGTTTATCGCCCGCAAGTTCAACCAGGTCTCGCAGCTTGGCATCCTGCTGGATCCCATTGCCGATCGCTTGGGCATCGTGGCTATCGCTATCGCGCTGGTAATTAGCGGAGCGATCCCGGTCTGGGTTGGCCTGGCCGTTTTCGTCACTGACCTGGTTCTGCTGTGCACCTATTTCTTCTTGCGCCTTGAATCCCCGCCGGCTTCCACATGGCTGGGAAAGATCCGCACTGCCATCATGATGCTGGGCCTGGCCTGCGTGGCCTTTGGCAGAATCCCCGAATTTACGGTGCTGGCCGCACCGGGCGTAGCCATTTTGGCAGCCGGCACGGTGCTGCATCTATTTGTCGGCTTCGGCTATCTGCGCATTATGCGTGCTTCGGCCGAAACGCAGAGGTCCTCGGCCAGCTAGTCACGGCCGTTGTGCTCCATGTCGCCGGCCAAGAGCGTCAACTCCTGCAGCCGGGGCTTCCACAGTGCTGCCCTGCAAGCAGTCAGTTCCCTGAGCTGCGCTGATGCCAGCTCATCCAGTGCACGGATATAGTCGGGAACGATCTCGCGTGGAAGGCGCAGGCCCATGGTCAGATGCGGGGTCCATCTGGGTCCTCGTCCGTCGGGATTCACGGCGCTGATTTCCCGGGCCGCCATTTCCAGGGCGTCGGTCGTTTCCAGCAGCCAGGCAACCGTCTGCTTGCGCTTGGTACCGAAAACAATCGTGCCCACCCGGTGGAAGCAGGCGGGGATGAGATCTGGGAGCAGTTCTGCGGCCCGCTGCGCTACAGCATCGCTCATGCTGGGCGAAAAGGTGATGGTGATATGCGGAGTCTGGTGTTGTGCTGGAAACCCTCGCTTTTCCAGCTGGGCAAAGATTTCCCGCACTTGCTGCTCCTGCTCGGCCGAGAAGCGCAACAGGATGTTATCTGGGGATCTGCTCATCCAGCTATTCCTTTCTCGTGCTGGTCACCGGACGCGTCCATGTACGGGCGCATGACTTCTGGTCCCCTGCCGCATGGTTGCTGGCCTCCCCGGTAGGCCTGTAGCCAAGGCTCGTCCAGAACGGTTCCGCTTCGGCGGCATTCGTATCGACAATTGTTATCCGGCAGGTGGTGATCGACGGATAATCCTGCACCAGCGTGAGTACCTCTTCATGGAGCTGCTTCCCCAACCCCTCTGCTTGCCTTGCGCCGTCAATCATGAGCAAACCGATGTGGACCGTGTCCGTTCTCGGCCAGCCGACAATCAGATCAGCGAATCCGACGAGTTCTGCATCCAGCCAAAGGCCAAGATCGATTTTCTGCTCGGCCCGCGCCGTCGGCGGCAGGGCGGTCAATGCCTCGATTGCGGCATCAGCTGCGGGAACTGCGCCGGTAACACGTTGCGAATACCCCGGGTTCCTTTCCATCAACCGCTGCAAGCAGGCTGCCTGTTCGATGGAAAGCCTGGTTAACTGGAGCTGCGAAGACCGCTTATCCATGAGCCGTCTCCCCGGTTTTTCCCTTGGCCGCTTCAGCTTCGAAGATCATCAGCGGCTGCTCGCCGTTGAATGGTTCTCGCGTCCAGTCGCCCCAGATAGCGCGAACCTCGAACCCTGCGGCGGAAAGATCTCTACTGATCTGCTCGGCGCTGCGGAAGGCCAACTCCAATTTTTCGACCACTACTTCCTGCGACTGCTCGAACTTGGCGTAGGACAATAGGCGGACGACTCCCGGGCTGCTTTCGTCGGCATCGAACCATTCGGTCAGCGGGCCGAATGGCGTCTGCCGAGTGGCGGCTTCTTCTGCATCCCACTTTTCCCAGGCACGCGTCGACGGGTTCCTGCTTTCAAAAGCCAGCACCGTGCCGGGCCTCGCGGCTTCGCGCAGTTGTTTCAAGGTTCGTTCCCACTGCTGGCCAGGGATGTGCTGGGCGACGTTCCCAGTCATCACCATCAAGTCGAAGGGCCCGCCCTCGATAGCCGAAGAATCGCCGTCGATCCAGGTGACTCTCCCAGCTTCGGGCCGACGCCTGGCGTAGGAAAGCATTACCGGTGAGGGGTCAACGCCTACGACAGTTCTTCGCTCGCCGACAAGCGTTACCGTCAAGAGCCCAGTGCCGCAGCCTAGATCCAGGATCCGTTCGGCTTGGGTTTCAGCCGCGAGTGCACGGTAATAATCATGATCCGGTCCATCGGGATTATCCGTGTCGTAGAGTTCCGTGATTCGTGGATCATAGTCGGTCATGCTCACGTGGTCCTCTTCTGTTCTCAGAGTTTTCGGTCGAAGTGCCGGGGTGCGCAACAATTCTTGCCTTGCCTAGGTGAAGCCGGCTCATTGCCGGTTGCTTCGATGCCGGCATGTACTGACCCGTCGGGCATCCTCCGGTCCGCACCAATCGCGCAATAATTCTTCGCATGGAACTTTGCCCCCGGCCGCTCCTACTAATCAGTAGTCGCTCCGGCACAAACTGCATATCCCCAAGCCAACCACATCAATTGTGACCTAGACAACTGATGGTGAATTGGGCATTGTTGGTTCAACAGACGTTTCCGGTCTGCTCGAAAACCCTAATGGAGGAGCCCCATGGCCGAGGCCTACATCATTGATGCGCTGCGTACACCGGTTGGACGCCGGGGGAAATCGCTGGCGCAGATCCATCCACTTGATCTCGCTGCGGCACCGCTGGCGAAGCTGGTGACCCGCAACAACATTGACTCCGAGCAATACGATGAGATCGTCCTCGGCTGCATCGACCAGCTGGGACCCCAGGCCATGGACATTGCCCGCAACGCCTGGCTGGCTGCCGGCCTATCGGAGCACGTACCCGGGACCACGGTGGAACGCCAGTGCGGCTCCGGGCAGCAAGCGGTCTCCTATGCGGCGCAGGCGGTCATGAGCGGCACCAGCGACCTCGTCGTTGCCGGCGGCGTCCAATCCATGTCCAGCATCCCGCTGTCCCATTCCAATTCCGCCGCCAAGGACTTCGGGTTCCCTGACCCCTACTCCGGCTCCAAGCGATGGGCGGCACGCTACGGCGAGCAGGAAATTTCCCAGTTCCGCGGCGCCGAAATGATGGCGGAGCGCTGGGGCCTGGACCGCACCCAGTTGGAGGACTTTGCCGTGTCTTCCCATGAGCGGGCTTTGAACGCCCAAGCGCAGGGCTACTTCGACCGCGAGATCCTGGCTCTGGATGGCTTGGCCGCCGACGAGGGCCCGCGCCCTGTGGACCGCGCCAAGATGCAATCACTGGCCCCGATCATCGACGGAGGAGTGCATACAGCGGCTACCGCATCGCAGATGTCTGATGGCGCCGCCATGCTGCTCATTGCCTCGGAGTCCGCAGTCAAGCGCTATGGGTTCAAGCCCCGCGCCCGCATCCACCACATCTCGGCTCGAGGCGATGACCCGGTCATGATGCTTTCAGCACCGATCCGCGCCACCCAGCATGCTCTGGCCCGCGCTGGCATGCGCATCGAGGACATGGACCGCATTGAGATCAACGAAGCCTTCGCCGCGGTGGTCCTGGCCTGGCAGCAGGAAACCGGCGCCGACATGTCCAAGGTCAATGTCAACGGCGGCGCCATCGCCCTGGGCCATCCCATTGGCGCCACCGGCGCACGGCTGATGACCTCCCTGCTGCACGAGCTGGAACGCAGCGATACCCGCTTTGGCCTGCAGACCATGTGCGAAGGCGGTGGCCAGGCCAACGTCACGATCATCGAACGCCTCTAGCTTCCGGCACCGGCCACGAAGGACACCACCCATGAGCGCATTGCCCGCCGATACGGCGATGAAACCCGATGACCCGAACACCATTGGTGCGCTCATGCGCTGCAACCAATCGGGCAAATTGCTCAAGCGCAAGTCGCGCGCTGAACGCAACACGGCTTCGGGCGGCGCCCAATGAACCGCGACCCGTGGGCACCCTACGAGCTCGCCACCGCGGTGGATGTCGACTACCTGTCCGCTTTCGCGACTGCCACCGACGAGGATCGCAGGCATTGGGCTCGCACCCGGCAATACGGCGAAGAGATCCTGCCGGTCATCAACGAGCACTGGGAGAACGGGCATTACCCGCTGGACCTGGTCCGGCGCATGGGCGAGCTCGATCTGTTCACCGACGGGCTGAGGATCCCCGGCCACGCACACTTCTCCCCGCTGGCCGCAGGACTCGTAGCCATGGAGCTGTCTCGTGCCGATGGCTCGATGGCCGCGGCAGCTGCAGTGCAGGGCGGTCTGGTCTTGCGCAGCCTAAAACTCTTCGGCAGCCCCGAACAGCAGGAGCAATACCTGGAACCGGTGGCTTCAGGTAAGTTGCTCGGTGGCTTCGCGCTGACCGAACCTCACCATGGTTCGGACGCTGTGGGCCTGGAATCCAGCGCCCGGCGCGACGGGAAGCACTGGATCATCAATGGGCACAAGAAATGGATCGGCAATGGAGCTGCCGGCGGCATCACCATCGTGTGGGCGCGGGATGTTGCCGATTCGCAGGTCAAGGGGTTCATTATCGACCAGGGCACCCCCGGCTACGAGGCCGCCCCGGTGCGCGGCAAGGGCGTGCTGCGCGCCATCGAGCAGGCAGAGATCCGGCTGACGGATGTTCGCGTCCCGGAGTCCGCCCGTCTCACCGGGGCGGAATCGTTCAAGGATGTCTCGCGGGCGCTGGTTGATACCCGGGTGAATGTCGGCTGGTCGGCTCTGGGCCATGCGCAGTTCCTCTTTGAAGCTGCACTGCAGTATGCCAAGCAGCGCACGCAGTTCGGCAAACCGCTCGCCGCACACCAGATGATCCAGGAACGCTTGGCGCAGATGCTGGCCGAAATCACCAACATGCAGTTGCAGTGTGCCGCCGTCGCCGGCATCCAGGCCGCCGGCCAGTTGAAGGACACTCAGGCATCATTGCTGAAGTTCCATAACACCCGCGCTGCCCGCAGGATCGCATCCACCGCGCGTGACCTGCTCGGCGGCAATGGAATCCTGCTGGAAAATCATGTCATTCGCCATGTCGGGGACATCGAGGCGCTGCACACCTACGAGGGAACGGAGTCGGTCCAGGCATTGATTCTCGGCAGGGATCTGACCGGCTTCAGCGCCTTCAGCTAGTACCGCGGAGTACGATAATGATGAATCTTGCGTTACCGCTTGGCCAACGACCGGAGGACTGCCCATGCCATACCTAGTCGATTTCAAGGACGTCTCCACCCAGGGCCTTGAGTCCTCGCCCGTTGCCGATGCACTCGCAGGCTTGCGCGCCAACGAAGCGCGTTATCTGAAGAACAAGTTCAACCACGACTTTGCCGTCGAGCAAGCGGCCGACGCTCACGACACCATTGCGTGGGTGAACAAGATTCTTGCCGAAGAACGCGACCTGCACATCGCATCCACGCCGCTGCAGGCGACCATCTTCGAGGCCGACGGGGCCAAGCGCGCCTACGTCTTCTACGAGTCAGGCCTGTCCATTAATGTCCTCTACGGCTTGGAACCCGGTGAGAAGCGCGCCGTCGGCTTCAAGCTCAGTGACGGCATGGAGGTGCCAGACGAGCTGCAAGAGAAGTTCAAGTTCGCGCGGCAGAAGTCCAAGCTGGCAGGAACCATCCGCGGCTCCTACTTCGTGATCAAGAACGAATACTGACCTTTCGAAGAATGGACTGCTGCCCCGCGCTTTCGTGGATCCTACTGGGCACCCGGCAACTGCGCGTAGGCATCCTTGGCTGCCTCTAGCAGGAAATCAGCAGGCCACAACGCGCGCACTTCAGCCGGGAACACGATGTCCTTCATGGCTGTGCCGTTCTGAAGCGCCGCACCCAGGGTCGCTGCGAGCTGCTCGAAGCAGTGCAGTTGCTGGATCACGAATTCCCTTCCCACAGGTTCCCCGTGGCCAGGAACTACCACGTCAGCGGGCTGGATGTGCTTTAGCAGGAATTCGAGCACTCCCGGCCAGCCCATTGGATGGGCGCCCGACCCGAACATCGGCGGGCCCGACTGCTCGATGATATCGCCCAGGAACCAGGTCTTGGCATCAGGAATATGGATCGCCAGGTCGGTGTCGGTGTGCCCTTCGCCCAGCGGGATTACCTCGATATCCCGCCCGCCAAGGCTCAGCATGCAGCGATCTTCCAGCAGGTGGCTCGGCGGTGTCAGCTGCACACCCTCCCAATCCATGTCGGGTTCGAGTTCCGGCGAGCGCCGAACCAACTCAAGCCGGGGCTTCTCGAATTGCTCGAAATGCGCAGGGATCCGGTGATGGCCGTAAATCGGGATTCCCTGCTGGGCAAAGAGCTGATTGCCGAAGGTGTGGTCGTAGTGGGCGTGTGTGTTGATCACCGCAACTATTGGAAGACCAAACTGCGCTGCGGCCTCGTCGATGATTTCTCGTGCCTCGCGTTCGCTATTGCGGGTATCGATAATCGTCACGCCGTGTCCGCCGAGCACCGCGCCAACGGAGATGTCCAACGGATCATATCGCCGCTGAAATACTCCCGGGGCTATCTGGTTCCAGTGTCGTTCAACCATCATCTGCCGTCCTGCCGGTTCTGCTTGGCTAGAGTCCTGCCTTCAGCAACTGTTTCCAGCGCAGCGGCATGGGTGCCTCGATCACCAGTTCCTGGCCATCGGGCTTGGGAATCACCAGCTTAGTCGCATGCAAGAACAGCCCGCGGCCTCCTAGCTGTTCAACACGGCGATTGAACTTCGCAAAACCATACCGGTCATCACCGGCAATCGGATGCCCTTGGCTTTGCAGGTGGACACGGATCTGGTGCTTGCGTCCGGTCATCAGTTGCACATCCAAGATGGTGGCGCGCTGTCCTACGCGTTGCCTTACCTCGACGCGGGTCTCAGCTCGCTGCCCGTGCGGGTCAACCACCACCTTGTCGGCGCGGCGCAGCAGCGGCGCGTGGATCGATTCGATACCCCGCTTCCAGTGCCCTGCCACGAGCGCCAGGTAGTGGCGTTCAATTTCGTCCTCCCGGTCCCGGAGCAACTCATGCAGATAGCGCAGCATGCTTGGGGTCTTCGCCAGCACCAGCAGCCCTGAAGTGTCGCGATCCAGACGGTGAGTCAATTCCAGATCCGGCAGTTCCGGGCGCAACTGGCGGAAAACTTCGATCACGCCCGCAGGATTATCGGTACCTTGGTGCACGGCGATGCCGGCAGGCTTGTCGATGACCAGCACATCCTGGTCCTCGTGCACCACAGTGTTGCGCAGCCGCCTGACCAAGTACTCCGGGACGTCGGGTTCTGGTGCCTGGCCCGGTGCCGCAAGTAGCGCCGGCAGGGTAATCTTGTCATTTTCGGCCAGCCGGTAGCCTTCTTGGACTTTCTTGCCGTTCACGCGCAGGTGCCCTTTGCGCATGAGCCGGAACAGTTCTCCTGCCGGGACCGTTTTGAGCCGGGATCTCAGGAACTTTTCGATGCGCCGGCCTGCATGCTCGCCGTCGATGACAATGGTGCGCGCCTGGGAATCAGACCGCACTTCTGCCGCTGGATGCTGGAAGACTCCAGGCAAGAACTATCACTCCATTTAGGGGCCATATCCAGTGGTGGATCATGGCGTCGCCGCTCACTGCGGGTCATTCTCAAGGGACTTCCGGGAGCCTGCCGCCCCGAATTGGCCAACCTTCATCGTACCCCGATGCCGTGATCCTCTACGAGTGAAGGATCGGGCAAGAGGACTGAACTCACAAAATCTTCAGGACCTATCACGCCGTGATGAACATGGCGCGGAGCAATTGCCGATCCTGGCGGCCCTTTGAAATAGGACAAAGGATGCCGGTCCAATAGTCGCCTGGCTTCTTCTCCATGACTAGGCTGGGTTCATGGCCACAGTAATACTTGTACGGCACGGACGTACCACCGCCAACGCCACCGGCATACTGGCTGGACGCACGCCCTCCGTTTTCCTCGACGATACCGGGGAAGAACAGGCGATCCGCACCGCCGAGCGGCTAGCGGCAATCCCCCTGGCTGGCATCGTCTCAAGCCCGCTGGAACGCTGCGTGCAGACAGCGGAATTCGCCATGCAACAGCAAAGCAAAGCCGCACAATTGCTGATTGAGCCAGAACTCTCGGAATGCGACTACGGCCTGTGGCAGGGCCGCAAGCTGCAGGACTTGGCTGCCGAGGAACTTTGGAAAACAGTGCAGTCCGCGCCGTCAGCGGTGACCTTCCCGGGCGGGGAATCCATGGCCGGAATGCAATCCCGGGCTGTAGCAGCCATCAGGCGCCATGACGCGGCGATCGAAGCCGAGCATGGTGCTGAAGCAGTCTGGGCGGCATTCAGCCATGGCGATATCATCAAGTCGGTACTGGCTGACGCGCTGGGCATGCATTTGGATCTGTTCCAACGCATTAACGTAGGTCCGGCGTCCGCATCGATTGTGCACTACGGGTCCGGCGCGCCCCGCGTGTACTCCATCAACACCGACGCCGGAGACCTCTCGTGGCTAGCCCCCGGCCTCAAGACAACCGATGCCCCGGTCGGCGGCGGAGCAGGACACTAAGGAGACTGAAATGACGGCAACAGTCAACGAATTCAACTGGCCAGATCGCGTAGTCATCGGCACCATCGGCGTGCCCGGGTCCCGAACCTTCTACCTGCAGGCAAGAGCCGGCTCGGAGCTTTCCAGCATCGCCTTGGAAAAGCAGCAAGCCGCAGTGGTTGCAGAGATGATTGACGAGATCCTGGATCAGCTTTCCACCGTCAAGGGCAACCCCTTCAACGTTCCCGAACATACCCCGGTGGAACTGGTCGACAACGATCCGCTGGAAGAAGTGAACGAATCATTCCGTGTCGGATCCATGAATCTCGGATGGGACGCCAGCGTGGCGCAAGTAGTGTTGGAAGCTTTCTCCTTGAATGAGGAATACGAAGAGACCTACGACCCCGACGGCCCCGGCGCACTGATGCGGGTTCGCATGCCGGTAGGCACAGCACGCGCCTTCGCCATGCGCACCCACGAGATCGTCGCTGCAGGCAGACCAATGTGCGCCAACTGCGGCTATCCGATTGATCCAGATGGACATACCTGCCAGGACGAGAACGGCCAATGAGCTCTTCGGATCTGCTCACCGCGCAGCTGGAACTGACCGGCCGCATCACCACCGCATCCAACGCCACGTTCCTGGGGAATATCGGCACCTCCAAGGTGGTGTACAAACCGATCGCCGGGGAACAGCCGCTGTGGGACTTCCCGCACGGTACCTTGGCCTCTCGGGAGATCGCGGCCTTTCTAGTTTCCGAAGCCTTGGGATGGAATCTGGTGCCGCGCACCTGGTTGCGAGAAGGGCGGTTTGGCGAAGGCATGGTGCAGCTGTGGCAGGACACCGACCCAGCACAGCATCCGGTGGACATTGTCCCCACCAGCAGCCTTCCAGTCGCCGGCTTGCTGCGAGTCCTTGATGGGCAGGATGAAGCAGGGCAGCAGATGAGCCTGGTGCATGAAGACACCCCTGCACTGCGGCGCATGGCAGTCTTTGATGCCTTGGTGAATAATGCGGACCGCAAAGGCGACCACGTTCTAGCCATGGCCGATGGCCATAGGTTCGGTGTGGACCATGGGCTGTGCTTCAACGAAGAGCACAAGCTGCGCACAGTGCTGTGGGGTTGGGTTGGGCAGTCCCTGTCCGAAGACGAGCTTGCTGGCATCACGCGAGTCAGCGATGCGCTGGGGGCAGAACTTGGCGCGGAATTGGCGGAACTGCTGACCGCTGAGGAAATAGCTGCCTTGTCCCGTCGTTGCCAGTCGCTAGTTGATGATGCGCATTTCCCGGCGCACCACGGTCAAATGCCCGCGGTACCTTGGCCATTGTTCTAAGACCATAGCCACGAGCTATCTTCAGCGACCTGTGAAAAGGCCACGCGCTGAGTTGACCAACCACATGACTTCGCTGGTCTTCATCCCCGCGACGCCAGGTACGTAGATGTTCGGATGGTGGCGGTTCCATATCGAACCGGTGGCCGGAGAGACCCGTGGGCGCAGCTCGGGCGCGAGCAGCTGATTGACGTTATGGTAGCCGGCGGCGGTCAATGGCATCACTGCCCTGCGGGTATAGGAAGAACCGTGTTCGGCGCGCACCATCTGGTGCTCGGCCAGGCCGAAGTCCTGCCACGGGATGGGTCCCACCCCACGCAAGGTCAGTCCATTGGCGTCGAGGATTACCGGCAGAGACTCAACCTCGCGATACCGGTTGCGCACCCGATGCCAGTGCAGCACCAGTGATCCCATCGCTGCCAGCAAGATCAGGCACCCGAGAAAGCCGAAAATTGAACCTGCCGAGACTTCCATGCCGGTGAATATGAGCACGGGAAAACCAACAATGACTTCCACTGCAAGCAAGCCGATCAAGCCAAGCAGGACCATGATCAGCGATTTCATTGCTTTGGACCAGCTCGCTGGTTCGCCTTCCAAGCAGATGCGTCCGGTGGCTTGCAAGGTATCCCACGCTTGGTTGGGACCTGTTTGCACGCGAACAACTTCTCCTGGGGCTTTGTCGCGGATGCTGTCCGCAGTATTCCAACTAATAATCTATACGATTGCCATTTTACCAACCATCACAAGTTCAGGAATAACGGCCAGTGCATCAACGTTGTTACCGGATAGTAGGCAAATTACTTTTCCGGAACAGGAGATCCACGTATGAGCGCACTGGTGATCGTAGGAGCAGGCCCAGGACTAGGCCTCAGCCTTGCTGAGAAATTCGGCAAGAAGAACTTCGATGTAGCCTTGATTGCCAGAAATCAGGACAATCTCGACGCCCTGCAGAAATCACTTTCCGAACTCAACATCAAAAGCTCCGGCTTCGCTGCCGATGTCACCGACGAGCAGCAACTAGATAAGGCCTTTACCCAGATTCGCGAGGCCTTCGGGCAGATCGACGTCTTGATCTACAATGCCGCTGTCATCGCACCGGTATCCGCCGTCAACACCACCGCCGAGATGGCCAACCAGCACCTGCAGGTGAACATCATCGGCGGCATCGCCAGCGCACAGCAGGTCATCCCTCAGATGGTTGAGCGCAAGGTCGGAGCCATTTTCTTCACCAGCGGTGGAGCGAGCGAACTAACTGCCACGCCAATTTTGACGACCTTGAGCATCGGCAAGTCGGGGCTGCGCGCCTACGCCCACTGCCTGCATGAAGAGCTATCTGGCCATGGCGTGCATGTGGGGATGCTTTCCATTGCCGGAGTCATCGAAGAAGGAACTTACTTCTCCCCCGACAAGATCGCTGACGAATACATCGACATGTATGAGCAGCGCGATGGTGCAGAACGCTTCTATATCGATCCGTCACAGGATTCGGCAGCAGCACTGAAGGAAACCTACAGCGAATAGCCTCAGCGCTCCCCTATCATCAGCAAGCCGCAGGCTCTTGACCGACGCCCGCCCACAGGTCATCCTTGGAACCGGATAACTAAGGCGGGTCACTCATGAGTACGGTTGAAGTCAACGGTGTCGTTTTCGGAATCAATTCCTTTGGCAGCGAGGAAGATCCATTGGTCTTGCTCATCGGAGGCACCACGATGCTCTCGTGGCCTGATGCATTCTGCGAAGCCCTGGCCGCGGGAGGACGCCATGCCGTGCGCTACGATCTGCGGGATTCTGGCGATTCAACGGCAGGGAACCCCTTGAAGCCCGCCTATGATCTGCGTGATCTGGCTGCCGATGCCGCTGCGCTGGCTGCTCATTTGGACGATCGACCGGCGCATCTGGCAGGAATCGGTGTCAGCGGAATGGTCGCGCAGGTCGCGGCGTTGGATCATCCCGGCTCTTTTGACGCGCTGACATTGGTTGGGACCCGTCCGGTGGCACCCGGACCGGTGGATGACGACTTGCCCGATCACGATCAGGCAACCATGGGCAAACTGTTTTCCCGGCCGATGCCCGATTGGATGGACCGCGAAGCCGTGGCTCGGCACTCAGCCGAAGGTTCGCAGATTCTTGGCAATGACCACCAAACTGCCAAGGTCCTTGCTGGTCGAATCTGGGACCGCACGGCTGGCTCCACGCCGGAAGTGCACATGGCAAACCAAATCGGAATCGTCTTCTCCAAGCTGGACTGCACTCCGCGCTGGCGCGAGCGGCTGCCCGAGCTGGAAATCCCAACCCTGGTGATCCACGGTGCGAAAGATCCGTTCTTCCCCGTAAGCAATGGCGAAGCCTTGGCGCGGGAAATTCCGAATGCTTCCCTGCTCGTTTTGGAGAACGCTTCGACCGTCATTCCGCCGTCCGACTTCGGTGAAGTTGCGGCCGTAATGCTGCAGCTCTAGGGATGCCTGCATCCAGTTCCTTGTCACGTCTGGTATAGGCTGTTCCCATGGATAGCCGACCGGTCCGAGACAAGGGCGAAGAATTCCGTCCTGACGAGCTGGAGGTCCTGGCTTTGCTGTGCAGCGGCAGCGACGATGAATCGGCAAAGGCGCGCCAGCAATTGAAGTATGCCCGTTGGGGCGGTTACCAATTCGACGACTGCGATTGCTTCTGCATCTCTTTTCCCAGCAAGCGCGATTGCGAAAGCATCCGCCACGCGGGCGGGCCATTCTCCACCGTTGCTGTTTCCAAGGATGGCACGGTCCTTGGGCATCTGGATCTGTGGCTGCTCGACGGCTACCTCCACTCAGTCGAATACATGCCGTTTGAAGACGACCCGGGACACCTTCCAACCACCCGGGACTACACTCTGGAATTCAGCGGCCGGAACTAGGTTCCACGCTCTGGCCACCGACAGGTCTTATCTGTTCTTAGACGCACGTCTTGACTTGCCTATCGGCCACCTCATCCAGCCTGGGCGTTGCAGGCCTGGCGCTCTGAGATCATTTCCCCTATGCGCAGCGGTCGATCAGGACTAGGATTCTGGGCAAGCTTCCGTGCATTCGAAAGGTTTAGCCATGTCTTTCCAAGCTTATTTGGACACGATAGAAAAGAAGACCGGGCTCACGCCCCGCCAGCTGCTGGAGATTGCCCGCGAAAAAGGACTTGGCCAAGAAGGTGTCAAAGCAGCGGAGATCTTGGATTGGCTCAAGGAGGACTACCAACTGGGCCGGGGCCACGGCATGGCGCTGGTCCATGTCATCCAGAAGGGACCGAACATCTCCAGCAAACACGTCGGATCCGGCGGCATGCACAATGACGACTCAGCTGTTCTGTGGCTGGACGGCATCGCAACCAAGCCTTCGAACTGAATTTGCCAAAGGAAAAGCTGCTAGAGCTCCTGCTCGCCTGCCTCGGTCTGCGCGTCTTTTCGCTGGTCTCGCACTGCACTGGTAGCAGCCGTAGCTAGAGCAATCACCAACGCGATCCAGAAGCTACCCAGTGCTTCGATCATCGTTCTGCCCGAAATCAGGCAATAGGCAACGACGAAGAGGGCCAACCCTGCAATCGAGACACCAAGATACACCGCGATGCGCCGCCAGGCGGCCTTGCCCAGTCTTCTCATTCGTTTCTAACCAATTCAAGATGCCGCTGGCAGCTGGCCCTGCATGTACCTGCCGGCAGTTGCTGCGGGGCTTCGGAGTTATTTATCCCATTAGAGCATGCGGTTGGGATTCCTGAATTCTCAAGACTTCTCGGCTGCTTGAGCTATTTGTTGTTCGGACATGAACCGCAAATGCCAGTGGACCACCCTCGCGCCCGCGGCAATGGCATCCGCTGAGGTTCCGGGGCTCAGGCAACTGCGATGCCATCCAACACGGCTAACAAGTTCGTGGCCTCCTCGATGTTGCGGCTGCACGTATCTGGACATGCCTGTTGCCTTGAGGCCAGACTCTTAGCGGTAATACCGGCTAATGGCAGCTGCGATATGGAATCGGTAGGTCCACAACCCGAATTTCTGAACCGGAAGCAAAGCTATCCATTTGATCTTCTGCCAGCCGCGCCGACGATTCGGCGTGATCCGTACCGAAAGCTGGGTGCCGCCAGTTGTCTCCTGCAACCCGAATTCAACCACCGACCCGCAGGCTTGTGGGGAGTCGATGTAATTGAATGACCAGGCCAGGCTTCCTGCTTGCTGCGGCTGGGTCCGTCGGACAAGACGGCGTCGGAACTCCGGCTTAACTTCTACGGGTTTCCCGTTCGGCCAGATAGTCGGAGCGGTGACAATCCACTGTTCGTTGACATCCTCCTCAGCGGTTGAGGGCTCGATAGTTCCAGCGCGTTGGTCCCAGATAGTGATGTTCTGCGGATCATCCAGGAAGTTCCGGACCGTTTCTACCGACGCCATGATGAACGCACCGCTAGTTCCAGCAGCTGGCCTGCGCCCTGAGATCCCGGTGTTGGACCCACCAACTGGCTTTGCCTCTTGTTGGGCCAGCGCTTGGGATACTTGCTGGACAGATACACCGAGGCGTTCGAGAATGCTGGTGATCATCCCGCTTGGTTCTGCCAGCAACTCACCCAGCACTGCCGATGCGTCTCCGCTCTTGCCCTTCTTGCTGGAGCGGACCAGCAAGTCCGTGGCGCGTTTGGTGAGTTCGAAGCCGTCTAATTCATGGAAAACTATGCGACCTGCTTCTGGAAATTCAGCATCGATGCCAAGAGAAGATAGCTGGGCATCGTGCTGCTGCTGAACAGCTTCCCTTGCTGCCGTCAGGGTGATGCCCAAGTCACGAAGGGCCCGGCCAGCAGCTTGCTCGCTGAGCACAAGCGCCAGGAACAGGTGCTCGATATCAGCGTCACGTGCCCCAGTGCGCGAAGCTTCCTCGAGAGCGGATACAGAAAGCCCATGGCTGGTTTGGGCAGAAAGGGCGAATTTGCTCATGTTTTCCTCCGGGGAATCGGAATTGAGGGATCTACTCGTCTGGCGTGCTTCTTATGCACAGCCTGCCGGCTGACGCCCAGAGCATCTGCAATTTGCTGCCAGCTCATACCTGAACGCAATGCGGATTCCACCTGACGCAGTTCAAGCTGGTCAGTCAGAACGCGCAATGAAGCTATCGCCCGCAGTCCAGTTTTCGGATCGCTGGTATCTGCCGCAGCCGACGCAATTTGAGATGACTCCACTCTGTCAACCTATGTTGCTACCGACCTGATGTCAACCAAAGTTGCTTAAATTAATCGGCGCTATCCCTAGTCATCGTCATTCGAGGATGATCCATCTTGGCACTGACGCGTGTCATGGACCGCTATCAACAACGAACCGCCGCCGAAGAAGATGACGCCGATCAGACCAACGAATACTCCCCCGTTGATTTCACGGGACGAGCCGGGCTCTTGGGCCACCATACTGACAACCAACAGCAGCAATGAGGTCAGTGTAAACAGCAGGCCTGAAATTTTCAGCGAGCGGCGCCCTTTACGAGTATGCTCGCCGAGGAACTTGGCTCGTCCTGCGGCTATGGACGTGGCGCCAAAGGCAATGCCCATCAGTCCGACCGCATACGTCCCGATGAACACGAGAGCGACGCCTCCGACAAAGAATCCCGCACCAATAATGACAAGCAGCCGGATATCGGAGATCTCCCTGCGACTCCTGCCTTTATGCCATTCACGATTCATATTGTCCATTGTCCCAAAGTTCCCAGGGAATCTCAGGTCCTGAAGCGGACGTCTATTCAAGAACCTGCCACTTGATTCTCAGCGGCCGCTGCTACCGGATGCGAGCCTTTTGTCGTGGGACAGCCAGTCGCGCAGTGTCTGGACCCACTGGTCGAAAGCGTCGAGGTGAGCATCATGGCTTCCGCCGGCCAGATCAACCCGGCAAGTTCCAGGCCTTCGCCGGATCAGCTCGTTCTTGTCGGCATCACTGAACATCCCATGCTCCGCGAAGACCGCGAGTGTTGGAACTTGCAGGTCTTCCCATTCTCCCCAGCGCGGCTCGTGCACTGCCTCGATCGTGCGCTGCATGACTGCTGCATCAAATGGCGGGATCAGACCGCCATCGGACTGTTGGAAATCAGCCACCCATGCATCGACGATCGGATCATTGCCGAGGAACTCGCGAGCGGCGGCTTCGTCCTTAAACGGCAGCGGCCAGGACGCGAAATACCTGCCAATCCCGGATGCCTCGCTCGGATCCGCACTGCCACCCACGTGACCTTCCAACATCACCAGGCCCTCCACCAAGTCTGGACGTGCTGCGGCTGCGAGAAATGCGGTATGGGCTCCCATCGACTGCCCCATCAACGTGGCGTGCCGGCCCGGCACGAGCTCCTCAAGCACAGCAACGACATCGCTTGCGAAAGCAGTGCGAGAGAGATCTTCGGGAATCCGTGAGCTTAGTCCGTGTCCGCGCTGGTCCATCAGAAGTACGCGGTAGCCATCCAATGCTTTTGCAGTGGGAAGCAGCTCCCGCGAGCTTCCCGCGAGACCATGCAACAACACCACCACCGGACCGTCGCCACCAAGGTCGGTAACCGCGACGCTGACGCCTTGCGGGCGTTGTACTTTGTAGTCAGTCATGCGATCATTCGGCACCTAATCTGCAGGCCCCGATATTCAAGGATCTGTACTTGCCGGCATGCGACGCAGAGAACCCAACGTCTTCAGCCATGAACACCACCTAAAAAAATGAGGACCGTCCCTGGACCTGCAGCATCAGGTGGAACGGGTCTTAGTGCTCACCAATTTACGGTTCTGACCGGCAATCAGCAATATGGATCGCAATTGTCCTATAGCCTAAAGATGCATCTAATCAGATCCCGGTCACAGTCGATAATAGGCTTCGCTAAATCATCGATTCATCTACCGAACCTCGTCCGATGCATAAAGGCTTGAATCTCAGAATCGTAATCCTGGCATTGGGGCAATTATGGGGCAGACCTGGATACCGTCGGATACAGTCCACAATTGGGGTTTGTACCGTATTGCGGTTACCGTTCCAAACGACAAGATTGCCTATGGACGTCGTTCTTTAGGAACCATGCAGCCCACAAGGGATTCCCATTTTCTGTTGTTACGCTGCGCAAGATATATAGAACTTCGATGTTTATGTTTGATTTCGTCGACACCTGAGTTACTTTCGAACAGCTACTGGACACTTGAGGAAAGCCCGATCGTCGATTACCAACGGAGATTTGCTCTCTCGAAATCGAAATCCAGAACCACCAACATTATTTGGTCAGGCTATATGCCATTCCAACGGCGCAACGTGTCTTCACTCGAAGAATCAGCCCACACCAAACCAGGATTTTAGCTTGGCTACGCAATGATCCTTTTCGGTCGGCAACGTAAGAAACGAAAGTTGGCCGGTGCTGGTCTGCCAAGGGCTATTCTTTTCTTCCTCGGACACATCGTCCGTGATATCGGGATAGGCCAATGCAGACAACGGCGCCTTAAAAGTCGAAGCATAGGCATGCAGTTGATAGAGGTCCTCTCGGTCGACTCCTCGTCGGCCTCCGAGCCTTTTGTACTTGGCATCGAGGAGAGCAATCGTCGATTCTTTCCCTACAAGCACATCAGGATAAAGCTTTCCCATGGTTCGCTGAGGATCAACCACGGAGCGCGCCAGATAGCCCGACGCTTGGGTCGTCGTTCCATGCCGAACGGGCTGTCCAGTGGCTAAATCAGCGCAGTGCAGCACGAATAGTTCCCAGAGTTCTGCGACATCAATCAGCACCCCATGCGTCGATTCGTCCTGAGCCGCTACGCCGAGCGGGTCCTTATTCAAGATCCGCCAAGATAGCTCAGCGGCCCTACGCCATTTCACAGTGATCGGACTGTATCTGGTCCGTTGGATCTCGTGAAGGCTGGGTTTAGCCGGCCTGGACCCTGTAGCGATCCGCAGCGTAGAGAGGTGCTCTTCGAGCCGAGGCCCGCGCCAGCGGGCACCAGCAAGGTGCTGATCAAAGTAGCGATCCGCCAACACCACTGCTCTGCCCGGAGCGTTGTCGTAAGTGCGAACTACGCGTGTGGAAACTAGATCACGATGCCCCGCTGCACGTCGTCGCGCGGTGGCGCCAACGTCAAGTCGTCCGTTCACTGCTGAGCCGTATGAACTCACTTTCTGTCCTGTTCGGGGCAGTGCGTGCTGAGCCGCAGTCAAGACCGATGCCCTCCACAGGGCAGCCATCAATTGGGTAACCGCGCTAGTCGAATCCGTTGTGTTCGCCGCAGTCAGTGGCAGCACTTGAACATTCAGGATTGTACTGATCCACGACATGATTGTCTCGATACCAAGACGCGGTTTGATGACAAGAGTCCTGCCTTGATGACGAATCTCGCCGATATATCGATTCGCCCTCCAACCATCAATATCACGGGTCAGGATTGGTTCGATTGTCGGTTCGTGGTCTACGTCGAGTTGTGCGCTTAGCACATACCGCTCAGGTGAAAGTTCGGCTATCGATGCCAGCCATGACTGTTCCTCCGACGTAGGTGGAGAATCCCAATATGCTTCCGAAGTCAGATCCTTGATCACCATTCGATCTGGATGTTCAGTGCCCTCAGCGGTGCCCTTCCTCTCCGTCATATTCAGTTTCCCTGCCGACTCAAGAGAAGCTGCTTAAGATTTTCGAGCTGCTCCAATCGCCGGTCCGATCCCGCTAGATACTGAGAAAGCACGGGTTCAAGCGTAAGCGTCCACAGAGACGATAAGGGGGCACACACCTTCCCCTTATCAGTCCAGAGGATTTTTGCCTGTCGCCGGCCGTACGTTTTATGTCGCCATTCGAGCCCTACGAAGTAGGGCAAGTCACCGAACACAGCTGCTCCGAGTTCATATTCTGGACCCAGCTCTGGCAACTCTGCAATCCTGGCGTTCAACGCCGAAATCCGGTTTGCCAGTTCCTTTAGCTGGGGTAAGGCCTTATCCCATTCCACTTTCACGGCCTGCTCAGCCCATTGAGACTCCCAGATGGCAAAAAGAGCTTCCTCATCAAATGGGGAGGGGAACCAAAAGAATCTTCGACGCATCGCAAAATCTAGAGCCTCGACGGATTGGTCGATCTCGTTCATCGTCCCAATGATATATAGATCATTCGGAATTCCGAACCTGATCTGTTTACCCGAGGCCCCCTCGGCGAACAGATCCATCTCGATACCGCGCTTGTCGCGTTCCATCGCACTGAACGCTTCACCGAACATCGCGCTCAAATCCGTGCGGTTGATTTCGTCGAGGATTAGTACATGCGGAAGTGCGTGTTCGCCCGACTCATCTCTTTCAGCGTTCATTCTCTCCACGAGCCGTGGCAATGCTCCAAGCTTGTAGCTAGTCCCGCCATCAGCATCCAGTCGCAGGCCCACCATGAACTCTGGATAGCCATATGACGGGTGCATTTGAAGAGTCGTCACGTGGTCATTGACAGTCTGACGAATCTTTTCAGCATCGCCGAAGTATTTATCGACGCCCCAACGCTGCAAAGCGGCAGTTCTGATCGCGCTCTCTGCCAATTGGCGTGCCGCAAAGGTCTTTCCAGTCCCTGGAGGTCCGTAGAACACGATCTGCTTCTTGAATTCGAGTGCATAGGCGGGGTCCATCGTCGAGCTGTCCGTCGAACGACCTGCGGGATACCAGATCGGTTTGAGGTCAGGTTCGTAGTAATCGCGTCGGGATTCGTCCCAACCGGGCAGGCGTTGCTTCAAGGACTGCCGAATTGAGTACAGCCTCTCGTCTTGGCTGGCGTCATCTCCGCTGTCATCAAGTTCGGTAAATGCTTTCAGAATGAGTTGCTTATGCCTGTTCGACGCGATCCGTTCAAAATAGACAGGGTATATGAGGTGGCAAATGACATTGCGCATCGTTTCGCTATAGTGCTCGTTTTCCTCTGCAAATTGGGCAAACTTCCAGGGGTTCTCGCTAAGCAAATCGACGCGTTCGTCGTGCGGCAAACTCTTGAGCCGAAGTGCGAGCTCCATCAAGTAGCCAATGTGAAGATCCTGACGAGTATTGTAGTAAAGACCAGGATTCGAAATCCCGTTACAAAGCGCTTCGTACGTGGCACTATCTGAGGTTACGTGCAGTTGCGGATGGTCCGGACCAATCGTGTTGTTGATCATTTCTAGTTTCCGACCGGGCCCTACCGAGTCCGTAATCAGGTAGTAAACCAACAAACACTCAGCTGCCAGCAGCCTGACTTCTACCTCGGCACCTTCCAACTGATGTGCCCATTTGGTCTCAAATCGCCCTCCCGCACTATCACCCTCAAGCAGATTCTCCCAAAATCTGGAGTTTAGCTCAGCGAGCATCGATTGGGACCAGCAATTTGAGAATTCATCAGGATGAAGTATCGAGGCATCATCGAGGAGAGATAACTTGTGCCAATTGGTGCACAGATTATCGATCTGCCGACGATCATGTTTTGAGTAGACAGCCATAATTTATGTTCTCATCTGGCGGTCTTCGAAAGCCACACGCAACACTGAAATTTGAGCAGAATACGTTGCCTATAAAAAATAATAGAGAATCAGATTTAATCGGTATCATTCTGACCATAGTGCCCTGCACCCGAGTCACTCGGCAGTGAAACTATTGCATCAATGTCTATCGGAATTACTGTTCGTCTATAGTTCAAAAGTGTGTCGAGCAGCTCCCACTTGGGATCCAAGTATTTCCCAGAACGATCCGTAGGGATTGCTCGACCAACCCACTATCTAAACGGCACATCATGTTTAAAAATAGGCACTAAGTACCGACTAAGGCCTAGAAAGAAGCCCAGTCAAACGCTACCAAGCGTCAGAACAGAACTCTGCGACCTCGCCGCACTGACCAACCCTCTGCATCCAGACACGAGTTAGATGCTGCGCAAGACGACTAGACACTCCCTGTCCCCTCTGCGAACCGGCCAGATTGTAAGCTCAATATCCGTTCACCACTGCCCTGATATGCTCATGCGGATGACTACCCCTGATGCGCATGCACTAGAAGCGGCCGAGCGATGAACTTCCTCGCAGATCAAGAACTGGTCGCCACAGTGGCGGACGAATCTTGCACAATGGCTGGCGCCAAACCTCGCCCTCGTCGGAGATTCTGAGTGGGGTGCCCAGATCCGGGACATGGTTCAGCTCCCCGTTCAAGCCCCCCCGCGTGGGCGAACAGGCGCGTGGAACTGCCGAACGGACATTGGGCCGTCGCAGGAATTCGGTTCCGGGGGCGAGACATTTAGAAGCCCTTCGTGGACATAATTGCAACATCACTGCCGCCTGAACCATCGGGAACTGCCGCTATCGGTGAGGTTTTACCGAGCTTCGATGCCTTCTCGCCGCTGTGCATGCACGTCAACCTACCCGACCCGGAACAGCGGCTTCGAGCACTCACCGGTTCGGGTATTGACGTTGGACAAGCCACGCCAGATCTGCTGATCGTGGCACGTCCCGTAGCCAAGATGCGCGAGCAGCCTCTGGCCGATCGGTACGACGATGTGGCTCTCGTTGCTTGCGCTCCGGAAGAAGCCGCAGAACGCGTCGCGGGAATCTACGAAGCACTAAGACCATCACGGCCGCATCTGGGTCAGTGGGCCGTGCCGGCTGACGCAGAGTCACACGAGGATGCCGCGGAAGAAGGGCTACTTTTCGAGATTCGCGTGGGTGGCACCTCAGCGGGCATTGTGGCCGCAGAGCGTGATGATTCCTACGGATTCACTGGCTTTTGCATGCAGGAGATCGCCGTCAATTCAGCACATCGCGGACAACGCGTGGGCATCGCCGCCTTACAGCGGCTAACGCGAGAATTGCCGGCGCACACGAACGATGTGCTTTGGGGGCACATCCATCCCGACAACGTTCCGTCCCTGCGAAACGCCCAAGACAGCGGGCGACAAGTGGTTACCGCTCATGTATGGGTCACGCCCACTGGATACCCCGGAATGCCAACGACCTAAGCGGTTGAGGCAATTACTCATCTAATTGCGCACGCTAGACCGTAACTCCGTCAAATCCCTTGACCCGAGGCGGAAGAGACGAATACCCTATTCAGGCAGAATTTTTATACCCTGAATCTGGATTCGACCAGATTGAGGCACGGGTGGCCAACTGCGTCAGAGCCGATCGACCCCACTTCTGTCCCCGTGGCGACGGCCGTAATAAGGAGTTCTCTTTCAGTTCGATGAGTGTTGCGGGTGACCGCCTGCAACCAATCTCCCCATACACAGACAGGAGCCACTCATGCGCTTCACCAACCCCCAGACCATCCTCTTCGTCGCTGACTGCGAACAGGCTGCCCGTTTCTACCAGACCTTCGGATTTCGCGAGACGTTCCGGACCCCAACCACTTTACCGGTGAAAATCGAGCTGGAACTCGACGGCTTCACGCTCGGCCTCGCCTTGCCTGCACCTGCCGCCGAAAGCCATGGCATCTCGCCGGTCGTCCGTGGGCACCGCGCCTGTATTACCCTCTGGACCGACGACATCGAACAGGCCTATCGCAGCGCACTGGCCGCAGGTGCAAAAGATCATGAGGGACCGCATCCTTTCCTTGACGGAGACCTGCTTGTCGCATTCGTTGAAGACCTCGATGAACACCCCATCCAGTTCGCCCAGCGCATCGCTTCTTGACTCTCCGATTCGAGTTCCAGACGCAATGAACGCCCCCCTGTTTCCTTACGAAACGGAGGGCGCCAATGCTAATCAGGATTAGACGTTGAAGCGGAACTCCACCACGTCGCCGTCCTTCATGATGTAGTCCTTGCCTTCGATGCGGGCCTTGCCGGCGGACTTGGCGTTGGCCACCGAACCTGCGGCGACCAAGTCATCGAAGCCGATGACCTCGGCCTTGATGAAGCCGCGCTGGAAGTCGGTGTGGATGACGCCGGCAGCCTCGGGGGCGGTGGCGCCCTTGCGGACGGTCCAGGCGCGCGATTCCTTCGGACCTGCGGTCAGGTAGGTCTGCAGTCCCAGGGTGGCGAAGCCGACGCGGGCCAGCTTGTCCAGGCCGGATTCCTCGATGCCGGCGTCTTCCAGCATCTCGGCGGCTTCGTCTTCTTCCAGCTCGGCCAGCTCGGCCTCGAACTGGGCGTCCAGGAAGATCGCCTCGGCAGGGGCCACCAGCTCAGAGAGCTTGGCCTGCATGTCCTTGTCGGCCAGGCCTGCCTCGTCGGTGTTGAAGACGTAGATGAACGGCTTGGTGGTCATCAGCTGCATCGGTGCCAGCTCGTCCATGTCGATGCCGGCGGCCTTGCCCGCGGCGAACAGGGTCTTGCCGTCCTCGAGCACCTTCTGGGCTGCCAGCAGGTTGTCCATGAAGGACTTCTCGATCTTCTTGCTGCGCAGCTCCTTCTCCAGGCGCGGCAACTGGTTCTCGATGGTCTGCAGGTCGGCGAGGACCAGCTCGGTGGCGATGGTCTCAATGTCCGACTCCGGATCGACCTTGCCGTTCACGTGGATCACGTCATCGTTCACGAACGCGCGGGTCACCTGGCAGATGGCGTCGGCTTCGCGGATGTTCGCGAGGAACTTGTTGCCCAGGCCTTCGCCCTCCGAGGCGCCCTTGACGATGCCGGCGATGTCCACGAAGGACACGGTTGCCGGCAGGATGCGCTCCGAGTTGAAGATTCCGGCGAGCACCTTCAGGCGCTCGTCGGGCAACGGCACGACACCGACATTCGGTTCAATGGTTGCGAACGGGTAGTTGGCCGCCAGCACCTGGGCACGGGTCAGCGCGTTGAACATGGTGGACTTGCCGACGTTGGGCAGTCCGACGATTCCGATAGTAAGAGCCACGGGAGAAAATTCTACCTTTTACTAGTGATGAGCGCGCAATGGTGTACTGGCGCTTGAATTCTTAGGGTGAAATCAGGCCTGCGGGCGAGCGTGGCCGCCCAGGGCACGATCCTCGTCCCCGGCTTCCTTGAGCTTGCCGCGGATTTCCTTGGGCAGCGAGAAGATGATGTCTTCCTGCGCGGTGGTGACCTCGGAAACGTCGGTGAAGCCGTACTCCGCCAGCAGCGCCACGACCTCGCGGACCAGCACCTCGGGCACCGAGGCGCCGGAAGTCACGCCGACGGTGGAGACGCCCTCGAACCAGGCCTCGTCCACCTCATTGGCGAAGTCCACCCGGTAGGCGGCCTTGGCACCGTGGTCCAGCGCCACCTCGACCAGGCGCACCGAGTTCGAGGAGTTCGCCGAACCGACCACGATCACCAGATCCGACTGCGGCGCGATGTTCTTGATCGCTGCCTGGCGGTTGGTGGTGGCGTAGCAGATGTCGTCGCTGGGCGGATCCTGCAGGTTCGGGAAGCGCTCGCGCAATCGGCGCACGGTCTCCATGGTCTCTTCCACGCTCAGCGTGGTCTGCGAGAGCCAGATCAGCTTGTCCGGGTTCTTCACCTGGACGGTGTCGGCTTCCTCGGGGTTGTTCACGATGGTGGTGACTTCCGGAGCCTCGCCGTAGGTGCCTTCGACCTCTTCATGGCCTTCGTGGCCGATGAGCAGGATCTCGTAGTCGTTCTTGGCAAAGCGCACGGCCTCGCGGTGCACCTTGGTGACCAGCGGGCAGGTGGCGTCAATGGTCTGCAGGTTGCGGTCCGCGGCGGACTGCACCACTGCCGGGGCAACGCCGTGGGCGGAGAAGACCACCAGTGCGCCTTCGGGCACTTCCTCGTTCTCCTCGACGAAGATTGCGCCGCGGGATTCCAGCTCGGAAACGACGTGCAGGTTGTGCACGATCTGCTTGCGCACGTACACCGGCGGACCGTAGTGCTCCAACGCCTTTTCAACGGCAACCACTGCCCGGTCCACGCCTGCACAGTAGCCGCGAGGAGCGGCCAGCAGGACCTTGCGCTCGGTGACCGTCGGAGAGGCGGCTGCAATTTCGGCCGGGGTGCGGCGCACCCGCGGGATCCGAGGCATTGACAGCGAAACCGTTGTGGAAGTGGAAGTAGCCATACCTCCATTCTACGAAGTGCATGCAAGTTAGCCCATGCTCATATGATGCGCGCCACCCTCCCGCGACTGTGAGATCTGCCTCCGCAACGTGCCTGCCGGTTCAGCACGGCAGGGAACTGGGCAGCAGCACCGGGGTGCGCACCACGGCTCCGGTGCCATCGGACCCGCGGTAGGCCCGGCAAACGCCCACGGAACGGGCGCCGAGGTTCGCCTTGATCTGGCGCAGCGCATCGGGTGAGAAGCCGTACCACTGCATGTGCATCAGCACGGTATCCCCGGGTAGCGCTGCCGAAGCCCGGGACACCGTGATCGACTTTGATTTCACGTCCCAGTCCCGGGTGTCCCGCGACCAGGTCCAGATGGCCATGCCGCGGCTGTCGTAGCCGCAGCGCACCGAACCGTCGATGGCCCCGTAGGGCGGGCGCCCAAAGTTAGTGTGCACCCCTGAACCGCCCAGCTGCGCGCCGGCTTGCTGGCAGGACAGCGGACGCAGGTCCGGGTGGCTGACCGAATGGTTGATCACCCATTGGCCTTTGGCACGAGCCAGTGCGGCCAAATCCACACCATAGCGCGATTTGAACGATCCGAGGCAATCGCCGGTGGGAGCTATCACCAGGCCGATATTGCTGCTGGCTGCGTAGTCCACCACCGAGGTGAAGGAGCTGAGCGTTCGCGGGCAGTCATCGAAGGTGAGCACTACCCTGGATGTCCGGTTTGGCCCGGTGGACTGCGGTGCCGACGGCGGCTTCGGATAACTGGTCACGTAGCTGCCGCTGACCCAGCCGGTGTACCCTGCATAACTGACTTTGTACCACCCGTTGGAAGCGCGGGCGTAGGCAGGCACCGATTTGCCTTTCGGGATGCTCAGCAGGATCCGGTAGCTGGTGGATGGTCCGGTGCGCAGGTTCAAGTCATCGAGCGTGCGCACCGTTGAAGCGACCACGTAGTAGTCGCTCACGTAGCCGGTGTACCCGTTGTAGCTGACCTTGTACCAGCCGTTGGACGCACGCCCCGAGACCGGGACCGAGGTCCCTTTGGGTATCTGCGCCAGGATCCGGTACGCGGTCGAAGCACCGGTGCGCAGATTCAGGTTCGCCGTCGTGCGCACCCGCACCGGCCAATCGATGGATAGGGCGCCGGCAAGCGACACCGTTGCGGCGGGAACCGCCGCAACTACCGGTGCGGGCACCGAGGCCGCGGCGGACAACGGAATGGAACCGGTAAGCAAGCTGAATGCTGCCACCCAAATCCACCCCGAACGTCCAATAGTCCTATACCCCAATGCCCCAAGCATGGCCATGAATCCTTCTCGAAATCTTCCCCGATGCTCAATAGTGTCCACCCGCACGGTGCCCCTCGCAATGCCCGGAGTCGGGCTTGTCCGAATCGTTGAAAACCCCATATCCCCGGGACCGGCAAGGCCCAGCAGTGTTGAAAATCTCCCATAGCGAAACCTGCTCTACACCTGTTGGCACCCGGCCCGGCTACCGGCAATCCGGCCAGCCGTCGGTGCCATGCGGTAATCTCACAGATGCACCAGAGATTCGATTTTCCAAGGAGCGGCCCCTATGGATCACCAAGCCCCCGCCAGTTTGCCGGCCACCGCTGGTCAAACTACGGCGGACAATCCTTGGCCGTTGCGCCTGCTCTCGGAGAAGCTGAAAATCCACATTGAGAACTCGCCGGTGGTTTGGGTCGAGGGCCAGCTGCTGGAAGCCAATGTGCGCAATGGGCACGCGTACATCACGCTGCGCGATGTCGATGCGGACTTCTCCTTCTCGGTGACCATTTGGGCCTCGACAATGCGCCGGCTGGAATCCACCCCGCAGGTTGGATCGCGCGTGGTAGCCCAGGTCAAACCGAGCTTCTACGCCAAAACCGGACGGCTTTCCTTGAATGCCACGGATCTGCGCCCGGTTGGATTGGGCGAGCTGCTGGTGCGCCTGGAACGCCTGCGGCAAGCCCTGGGGGCAGAAGGCCTCTTCTCCCCCGAGCACAAGCGCCCGTTGCCTGTGCTTCCCAACCGCATTGGCCTGATAACCGGACGGGATTCGGATGCGGAGAAGGACGTGCTGCGCAATGCCACTCTGCGCTGGCCATCGGTGCAGTTCAAGGTCATCAATACCGCAGTGCAGGGCGTGGATGCTGCCAACCAGGTCATCGCCGCGTTGCAGCAGCTGGATGCGGACCCGGAGATCGATGTCATCGTGATCGCCCGCGGCGGCGGCGCGTTGGAAGACCTGTTGCCCTTCTCCAATGAGGATCTGGTACGTGCTGTCTTCTCCGCTGCCACACCGGTCGTCTCGGCCATCGGGCACGAAGCGGACCGCCCGATCCTGGATGATGTGGCTGATCTTCGCGCCTCGACCCCTACTGATGCGGCCAAGCGGATTGTCCCTGATTTGCATGAGGAGTTCGCCGGCTTGGATATGGCCCGCAGCCGCCTGGACCGTTCCATCAACAACCTGCTGCAACGCGAGGCCCAGATGCTGGCATCGGTACGCGAACGCCCCGTTCTGGCCAACCCCCAGGTGATGGTCTCCTCCCGCGCCGAGGATCTGGAGCGCTGGAAACAGCGTTCCACGGATCTGCTGCGCCATCGCGTGATGCGCGCCAGCGACGAGATCAACCACCTGAAGAACCAGATGCGTGCGCTCTCCCCGCAGCAAACCCTGGACCGAGGCTATTCGGTCACCCAGCTGGAAGACGGGAGCATCGTACGCGAAGCCACCCAGGCACCAGCGGACAGCAAGCTGTTCATCCGGGTGGCATCAGGACAACTGGTCGCGAAAACCCTTGAATCCGTCCCCGCCGGCGAGCACGCAAACTAGCCGCCCCACATACCAAACTGGAGTAATCATGACTGCACAGATCCCTGAAGACATTGCCAAGCTTTCCTACGAGCAGGCTCGCGAAGAACTGCTGACAGTGGTCAACCAGCTGGAAACCGGCGGCGTGGCGTTGGAAGCCTCGTTGGCGTTGTGGGAGCGCGGCGAAGCCTTGGCCGCCCACTGCGAGAACTGGCTCAACGGCGTATCGCAGCGCCTGGAGCAGGCCCGTGCCAACCACGAGCAGGCAGCCGGCGAGTAGCGTCGCATTGCTGCGGATTACTTCGCCGCTTCGAGCCGGGCCTGTTCGCGCTTCACATCGAAGGTGGCAGCAGGCCAGTCCGGAGCCACGCGCTCCAAGGCCGCCAGCAGCAGCTCGGCGACGCACAAGCGGGCCTTCCACTTCTGGTCAGCGGGAACGATATGCCATGGTGCATTCTGGTTATCGGTGCGGTTGATCGCCACCTCGTATGCTGCCTGGAAATCATCCCACAGGAGCCGGTCATCGACATCGCCGGGCGAATACTTCCAATGCTTGTCGGCACGCTCCAAGCGCTCCGCGAGCCGCTCGTATTGTTCCTCGCGGCTGATGTGCAGCATCACCTTGATCGGAAGGATTTCCTGCTCAAGCAGCTGCTTCTCGAAGTCGACGATTTTCCCGTAACGTGATTCGATCACATCCGGGCTTGCGTAACCCTTCACCTTGGCGACCAGCACGTCTTCATAGTGGGAACGGTCAAAGACTCCTACCAATCCCCCGGCAGGCAATTGCTTGGTGATGCGCCACAGGAAATCATGCGCCGCTTCTTCTTCGGTAGGCGCCTTGAAGGCATGATGCTCGACGCCCTGCGGATCCAGCATGCCCAGGACATGGCGCACAATCCCGCCCTTGCCCGAAGTATCCATTCCTTGCAGCATGAGCAGCACTGCAGGCGCCGTCCCGCCAGATACCGAGGCGGCAAACAACCGTTCCTGCAATTCCGAGAGCAGCGGTGCCAGCTCGACCATGCGTTTCTCTGCAGCTTTCTTGTCCTGCGGGGCATCCGCGGGCCACCACTGAGCATCCTTGGTCGCACGCTGAGAAAGCTTCAGGCCGGGTTCTGCACGCAACGCTTCGATCAGGTTTGCAGGGTAAGCGCTCATCAATGACTCCTCAAGCATGTGTGGAAGTACTGCTCTTCGTTGTAGTCAGCCTACTGTCGCTGGTGGCATGGTGAGAAGAGGGAATGGCCAACGCTCCCCCTGCCGCAGTTGCCTCCACGAAGCACCCCGGACCTCCCGGGACCTTGCTCTCCTGGCGCTCCCTTTAATTACAACAGGCCCAGAATCACGTCAGCGATTCTGGGCCGGTTCGGTTCGAGGCAAGTTAGGCGCGAGTACGCCAGTCCTCCAGGAACTGTCCGATGCGTCCAACCGCATCAGTCAGGTCGCGCACGTTCGGCAAAGTGACCAAGCGGAAGTGATCAGGACGGACCCAATTGAAGGCGGTGCCCTGGGAAATCAGGATCTTCTGCGCCTTAAGCAGTTCAAGGGCAAAAGTCTCGTCATTGTGGATCGGGTATACCTCTGGATCCAGCTTTGGGAACATGTAGAGCGCACCCTTGGCCTTCTGCACGCTCACGCCTGGAATTGCGGTCAGCAAGTTGTAGGCCGCGTCGCGCTGTTCGAGCAGGCGTCCGCCAGGCAGGATCAAGTCGTTGATCGACTGGTAGCCGCCCAAGGCGGTTTGGATTGCGTGCTGCGCCGGCACGTTGGCGCAAAGTCGCATGTTGGTCAGCAGATTGATGCCTTCGATGTAATCGCCGGCCTGGTGCTTGGGCCCGGAGATCGCCATCCAGCCTGCACGGAAGCCGCACACGCGGTAGGCCTTGGACAGGCCGGAGAAGGTCAAGATCAGCACGTCATCTGCCAACGAAGCGGTATTGATGTGCACTGCGTCGTCGTAGAGGATCTTTTCGTAGATCTCGTCAGAGAACACGATCAGCCCATGCTTGCGCGCCAGTTCGAGGATGCCCTCCAGGGTTTCCTTCGGGTACACCGCACCGGTGGGGTTATTCGGGTTGATGATCACAATGCCCTTGGTGCGATCGGTGATCTTCGCTTCCATATCTTCAAGATCTGGAAGCCACCCTTCTTCTTCGGTATTCAGGTAGTGCACCGGGGTGCCACCAGCCAGCGAAACCGATGCGGTCCACAGCGGGTAGTCGGGGGCTGGAATCAGGATCTCGTCGCCGTTGTTCAGCAGCGCGTTCAGCGAGAGGGTGATCAGCTCGGAGACGCCGTTGCCCAGGTAGATGTCGTCAACGCCGATGGTCTGGATGCCACGGGTCTGGTAGTACTGGGAGACGGCGGTGCGTGCCGAGAGAATACCCCGGGAATCCGAGTAGCCCTGGGCATTAGGCAGGTTGCGAATCATGTCAACGAGCACCGCATCAGGCGCCTCGAAGCCGAATGGCGCGGGATTGCCGATGTTCAGCTTCAGGATGCGGTGTCCTTCGGACTCCATGCGCGTGGCATGCTCCAACAGCGGGCCACGGATATCGTAGAGGACATTGTGCAGTTTCGTTGATTGCTTGAATTCTGCCATGATTACACTTTCTCACGTCAGGTGCGATCCACACACCTTATTACTCGACCGCTATGGTCAGCGGCCGAAATCTTGGGAGCGCTGGCTAGGGCCTACTCTTCAATGATCCATTCCCAACGGGCGGCCGCTTGTTCCGGGCTCAGGCCGTCTTCTTGGCTGACCATCCGATTCAGGTCAACGAGCGACTGTTGCGAGAATTCACCGGTGATGCTGTCCAACTGCGCCCGAGCTTTGTCATCCACGTCATCATCGGCCAGCAGCATGTAATTCTCCGCGTTGAAGAAGCTTGCGCTTCCGGGAATGGTGTAGAAGCCCTCATCCGAGATGACTGCGTTTCCGGCGCTCAGCACCACCGCGCTGTCCACCGAGGTGCGCAGCTTGCCTGCCAATTTCGCGGTCTGTTCTTCTACGACTTTTGGCTTCTCGCAGCCCGCATCCTTCAATGCAGTTTTCAAGGATTCGGAGCTGGCTTCATCGCTGATGATCGTCAGATCAGCGCAGGCAGCAATCAGGGTTTCTACGGAATCGACCTTGTGCAGGGTTGCCTGAGCTTGGCTCATGACCAGGATCTTGCCGGCATCAGCAGGGCTGAGCTCCAAAGCAGTCACTTTACCCTCAGCGTCATTGATGGCACTGCGCAGGCTTTGGGATTCCTCGGCACTGAGCAGCTGGTCTTCGCCGGTGATAGCTGCCGGATCAGCAGCGAGGGACAGTGCTTTGGCCGCTTGGTCCAACGCCAGGTCGGCTTTTCCATCAACAATCTGCTGGTAGGGATTCGCCGCTGGCTCGTTCAGCGATGCCTTATAGCCTTCGGCTTTCAGGGCGTTGGCGTAGACATGGGCCAGGGCCTGGTCAGCCGGCTGGGTGCCGGCAGCAATCCGCAAGGTGATCTCCTTGCTCGGCTCTGTTGTTGGGGTTTCGTCTTCAGTGCACGCAGACAGGGTGAGCAGCAGTGCTGCGCTGAGCGTGCCGACGGTGATGGAATTTCGCAAGTTCATGTCCCTATTGATTCTAGGGCAGGTCACCTGCGATCCGTTGCTACTTGCCGGGTGCGGTCAGTCGCAAAATGCTCTCGACGCGTTCAATGCAGTTCAGCTTGGCAATCTCCTCGCGCGTGAACCAGGCCGCCTGGCTGGTCGAGCCGTTGACTTCATGGCGCAATTCGCCACCGGTCAGCCTGGCGCGATAGGTGACGGCCACCGTTTGCATGGCGTGGCCTTCGCCCGAGTAGCGTTTCGAACCGGGAATAACTCCCGTGGTGACATCCAGGAGCTCCAATGCGTCTACGGCGTAGCCGGTCTCTTCATAGACCTCACGGCGGGCGCCTTCCTCGATAGGCTCCCCCAAGTCGATACCGCCACCTGGAAGGGACCAGCGTGGCGTGAAGCGCGGATCGCGATGACGCATATCCCAGAGCGTAAGCAGTACCTTTCCTTCGTGTTCCACCAAGCAATAGGCTGCCAGCCTGGTATCGAAGGATTCACCGGTGTGCTCAGAACGACGTGTCATATCCCCAATATATCCGTTTGTTCACCGATTATTTGTTCGTACGCGGACGGCATACTCCGATTTTTACCTCAAAGATCCCGCTGATGCCTTGCGAATATGATGAAATATTATTATGGCCCAGCAATCAGAGCTTTCATCAAACGTCGATCTGGACGAAATCGATCGAATCATCATCGACGAATTGGTCGCGAATGCGCGTATTTCCAACGCGACCCTCGCACAGCGTGCCGGCATCGCACCATCCACTGCGCTGCTGCGTACCCGTTCCCTGGTCGAACGCGGCATCCTCACCGGCTACCACGCCGAGGTGTCATTGGCAGCTGTCGGCCGTACCGTGCAGGCATTGATCTCGGTCAAGCTGCGGGCGCACGATCGCGAGAAAATCGATGCGTTCGTGGCACGCATTCCGCAGCTGCCTGAGGTCCTCTCCATGTTCCATGTATCCGGCGGCACCGACTACCTGCTGCATATCGCGGTTGGCTCCACCGATGCGCTGCGGGATTGGGTGCTGGATAACCTGGCGACCGATGAGTCGGTGGGTCATACCGAAACCACCTTGGTCTTCGCTCATCACCGCGGCAATCGCGGACCGCTGCCATTTGACGACATGATCAGCTGACAGCATTTCATAGACGTGTGGCCCGGACCTTGGGAAAAGGGTCCGGGCCACACGTCGTTGAGCGTGGATGTCCTATGCGCGACGGCGCTGCATGACCGCATCGAGGTTCAGCCGAGGCTTGGAAGCTGCGGAAACAGCCGGCGCGGCTTCTGGCGCCGGAGCCACCGGAGCAACGGCTTCCTTGTCTGCCGGAGCGCTCTCGGAACGCTTGGCAGCAACCGATGGAACTGCTGCGCGCTCTTCAGCTGATACCTCTGCAGCCAGGCGCTTGGCATCCTCCGATGCCTTCAGGCTGATCTGCTTGCTCGGGCGCAACTGCTGCTGGACCGGAAGCGCAGGCTTGTGGGTACGATGTGCACCCTGCTCAGCTGTTTTTTCCGCAGTTTTGGCAATCCGCTCAGTGGCTTCCACATAGGTAGGCTTCGGGACACGCGTTGGCTCCCATGTCTCTGGCTGTTTCACGCCGCCGTGGCCGTGCGCCACGCGCAGCGCTTCGGCACGCAACTCTTCAGCGGTAATTGCTGGAGCACGGCGGGAAGAACCTGGTCGGGCGTCAAAGACCTCGTCCTTTTCATGCTTGCGCGAGACGACCTGATTGGCGGCGTCGTCGAAGGCCGGGGTCTGCAGCGCCTTCTGCCGGGTGGCTTCGAGGTGCTCAAGCAGCTTGCGGTTGCGGTCGCGCACAGCCAGGCCGCGCAGGGTGGCGAAGGAAGCGACGGCAACCAGCGCGAACAAGCCGACGGCACCAAAGGTCAGGGCCGTGAACGGAGCCAGGATGAGACCGACGACGGTCGCGATGACTGCCAAGGCACCAACGAGTGCGACGGACAACCGGCCATAGCGCACACGAATCTTGAGTTTGGTCGCAGCACTTTCCTGCGGAGCGCTCTGTGACGTGCCAGCCATGTGGGTCCTCCATCACCGATTGATTCGGTCAAATCCTTGTGGAACCAAATATGGTTCCGTCAAATCAACACTATGCAACCTTGGGTGCGCGCTCACGCACATCCCTAGGCGTGTCCGCATGTTTTCGATCCGGTTCGCTCATATCAGAGCTTGATTGATCGAAATGGCACGGATTCCGGGTCAGTATTCGTAGATGCGTTCGAGCATCGGAGTTTTCAGCTCTTCGCGGGTCAGCGCGAAGGTGCGGTGATCCCGCCACTGCCCGTCGATGTGCAGATAGCCCTTGCGCAGGCCCTCATCGCGGAAACCGAGCTTGTCCACAACGCGAAGGCTGGCGGCATTCTCCGGGCGGATATTGATTTCCAGGCGGTGCAGCTGCAGTTGCTCGAAGCAGTGGTCGATGACCAAGGCGCAGGCTTCCGGCATCAGGCCGAACCCGGCATGGTTGCGGTCAATCCAATAACCGATGGACGCTGTGCGTGCGGCCCCGTATTGCACGGAAGACACGGAAACCTGCCCGATCAGTGGCGGGCGCCCCCTATGCAGCTGGGGAAGGGCCAGTGCCCAGGAGTATCCGCTTCCGTCAATTGCCGATTCGTCCCTTGCCCTGAGCATCTCCCGAAAGGTCATGGATTCCGGCGGGCCCAAGGGACTCGTGGGATCCCATGGCTTGAGCCATTTGGCATTGGCATAGCGCAGATTGATCCACTCGGCCTCATCCCGCGCGGTCAGCTGGCGCAGCAGCAGCCGTTCCGAGGCCAGATCCGGAACCAGGTGCTTTGCCCGACGAGAGATGAACATGTGCACATCGTATTACTTCGTCATGCCCGCAGCCGGCAACGGCACCAGCGGGCAGCGATTCATTGCGTACGCGTAAGCTGTAGGCATGAACCTCACCGCTGACCAGCATCCTGGATCCGACAAGAAGGCCGCACGTGCCGCCGTCCGCAGTTGGCGCAGGGCGCTTGATCCGATCCAGCGCGAGCAGCTCGGCCAGGATCTGGCCCGCACGGTGATCGGCTACCTGAGCCAAAGCACCGGAGTCGTCCAGAAGGTCGCGGCCTACTGCTCCGGTCCGGATGAACCGCCAACCGAGGCGTTGTTGGATGCACTGGTCAATGAGGGTATTGACGTCTATCTGCCGGTGTGCGAACCGGATTATGCGCTGTCATGGGTCGAGTACACCCCCGGCATGGAATTCGCACCGAGCGCTTTGGCCCCGGTGATGGAACCTGTGGGCGAACGGATCGGCACGGAACTCTTCGACGAGATCAATACATTGATCATGCCAGCCCTTTCCATCGACGAGGACGGATTGCGCCTGGGCCAGGGCGGTGGCTATTACGATCGCTTCCTGCCGTTGATCGAAGACGCCCCGGTACGGGTAGCTGCGGTGGTGTACGAGCATGAGTATGTTCCACCCGGTGCTTTCCGGATTGACGAACATGACCAGCCGGTGGACTTGGTGTTCACGCCACAGCAGGTGCATCAGATCATCTGATTTACCCACAGCTCGCGGGCGGCGGGCCACGGTTTCCAGTGCTGGCAGGTTGCATGGGGATATGAGCTACTTCTCCAGGACCCAAGCCGCGCCTCGTCCTCCGGTGATTCCCAAGCCGAAAATCAGGCCGGTCCGTAATCGCAATGAGCTGTTGCGCCGCTATCGAAAGCCATTGGCCATTGCCTGCGCGTTGCTCGCCTTGGCAGGCATGCTCAATGTATTTTCTTCCGGGCAATTGGCCCAACGCGAGGTCGTAGTGGCGCTCAGCGACATTCCTGCCGGTTCCCGGATATCCGCCAACCAGCTGCAGGTGCGAACTGTGCGGCTCGACCCGCATGATGCCGAGGTCTTTGAAGGCATTGAGGCCGTAGCAGGGCAACGCGCGGCCGTGGCACTGCGTGCAGGAACGGTGCTGCGCGACTATTCGCTGGTGGGACCGCAGCTTTTGCACGGATCACCGGAAGGTACCGTCGCAGTTCCGCTGCGTCTGAGCGACCCGGCCACGGTGACGCTGCTGCATCCTGGGCAATTGGTGGATATTGTATTGACCACCGGCGACGGTTTTGAGAAGGAAATCAGCTCGCAAACCATCGCCAAAGCGGTGCCGGTGCTCTGGGTTCCGGATAATGCCACTGGTTCTGAATTCGGCATGCTCAGCAGCGCTGCCCCGACCGGCGAGGGGATTGTCGTGGTTGCGGCGGCCAACAGCCTCTCGGATGATCTGGCAGGGGCGGTATCGCGCGGCAAGGTTTCAGCCGTCTTGGTGAATTAGGCGTTCAGCCCCAGTGCGGCGGCTTCTCGCGCTTCATCGTTTCAGCAAGATCTTCCTTGGAGTCGCCCCAATTTCGCGGGTCCTGGTCCTTGGCGAGCAAATCAGCCAGCGGATCGGTGGTGCGCTTCTTGGCTGCTGCCGCCATCGTGTTCTCGGGCGCACCGGCACTCTGCGGGCCCGCCAGCGCACGGTTGACGGATTCTGAATGGGGCACCGGTGTGTAGCTGCCGGTCAGTTCGACACGTGCAACCAAATGCTGCGGCGGTGCCACAACGCGCGGCCGCTTGCGGCGGCCGCGCGTTGGTTCTTGCTCAGAAGTCATGGCTTCTTCGGTTCCGATTCATCGATCTTGCTGGTGGCTGGCACAGGTGCTGGGGTCACCGGCTTGCCTGCATTGTCCTTGGCAGGCGACTCGGTTCCGGCCTTGGCCGCGCTGTCAGCAACCGCTGCTTCCTGCTTGCTCTCTGCCTTGGGTTCCTGGCGCGTCTTGGTGGACTTCAGCAGTTTCGATTTTTCCTTCGGCGCCTCCGGCTCGGTGGTGACTTCACGGGCCGAGACTGGTCGTGCGGCGGCCATGCCGCTGCGGGCCGATGGCTGTTCAGCAGCCGTCGTCTTTTTCAGGCCCAGGGCATGGGCCAGGCGATCGGCGACAGCACCCGGGTCGGTGAAGACATCGATGGTCCACAGCGGAACATAACGCCAACCGTGCTTCTCGAAGAATTCCGGGCGCAGGCGGCTGCGCTCACGCACGGTCAGGCCCGCATAGTGCTCGGTGCCGTCGTAGACCACGGCCAGCGGGCGGATGCCGGTGTGCGCCGAGTCGTAGGCATGTGCCGACAAATCCAGCACGCCACGGTAGTCCTCGGAAACGATCGCACCGCTTTCGCGCAAGCGGCGGGCAAGATCCGAGACCAATGGGTCGAAGCGCGGGTTGCGCATCGAGCTGACTCCGGAATCCCCGGCTTGCACGCGTCCGAACAGCTCGAAGAACTGGCGGGCTCCGCGGTAGACGCGGTTCAGGTCGACGTCTTCCGGCAACAGACTGGAAACCAGGGTCATGCGGGTGCGCGATCGGGTCATCGCGGCGACGAACAGCTGCTCGCCGCCCTCGCGGGACAAGGCGCCGAATTCGTGCAGCGTCTTGCCGTGCGGGGTACGTCCGTAGCCCCAGGCGAAGATCACCGAATCCCGGCGCAGGCCGATCAGCCGGTCCATGGTGGTCACCACGAACGGTTCGCGCTTGGAGCGCAGGTGCTCCATCGCGTACTTGTGGTTTGGCAGCTGGACACGGATCGCTTCGGCGATGGCCGAGGCATGGCTGCGGTTCGAGGCAATGACCGCCAGCGATTCTCCGCCGTGGTTCTTGAAATGCTCGAAGACCAGATCCACTACCCGCGCCACTTCAGCGGCGGTGGTCTGCACGCCGTCTTCGCTGCTGGACAGCGATCCGGTGGCATCCGGGACATATTCGCCGCGCAGCAGCGACGAGTTGCCGGTGAGGTTCACCGCCATTGGCAGGCGCGAGAGCGCAGCGTCGTAGTAGGTGGTGGACAGCTGTTCCACCAGGCCTTCGTCGATTCCGCGGTACACGGTGGACAGCGAACCGGTGACCAGCACCTTGTTCAGCGCTTCCAGCGCGGAACGGTCCACGCCCTGCTCGCGAACACGGGCGGTGGGGTCCACGGAGACTTCGAAGCGCTTCGGGCCACCGAGCATTTCATCGCCGATGGCAATGACCTGCTCGGAGCGGCGGATCGCATCCAGGACTTCCCGCAGGGTCAGGTAGTTGGCTTCAAGCAGGATGACGGCATCGAACTTCGTGTCCTCCGGCAGAGCGCTGCCCAGCAGCAGCGGAGCCGAAACGATGACAGGAGTCAGCGAATTGGCCAGCGGCGCGCCAAGATCCAGCAACCCTGCAATGCTCGGGGTTCCGCCCTTGAGCATCTCGCGCAGCGCCCGCGAGCCGGCACGGTGGTCAGCCAGCGCGGCCTTCCAGTTCCGGGCCAGCGCCCAGCGGATGCGCTGCGGTCCGGCGGCGATATGCGCACCGTCAGCCAGCCGGTAGTCCGCTTCGATCTTCTCCAGCTTGGATCCGTCGTTCATGGCAAGGAAGTCATCGCCTGAGATCATGGCGTCCAGCACGGACTGCCACCAGGCAAGTTCCAATTCACTGTCTACCTGGTCGGCATCGATCTCGCGTTCGGCGAAGTCATCGAGCAAATCGCCGAGACCGGCTTCGGCCAGCTGCTCGGAGATCAGCGTGCGTTCGGGCAGCTCTCCCAGGTCCTCGCGGCGTTCAACAAGCGAGGCGATCACCGAGAGCAGTTCCTTGATCGGCATTTCGCGCAGGCGCGACCCCAGGGAGGATGGCAGCATTTCGGCCAGCTTGTCGATGCGGGCACCGGCGTCATGGTAGCCGGCCTCGACATCCAGCAGTCCGCCCGGGACCTGGGGGTTGCGCTGGCTTGTGGCGATGGCTCGCCACGCATCGCGCTGGACCGATACGGCTTGCAGTGCGGACTGCAGGTCGGCGACGTGCATGCCTGGACGGACGTATTCCTTGGCGATCTTGCGCAGCCGGGAACGGACAATCGAACCCATCTCGACACCGTGTTCACGGCGCCATGCGCTGGTTGCGGTGGCGGCGATCAAATCGTCGATATCGCCCTCGAAGATATCGGCTTCGAATTTGTCCAGCGAGCCGCGGACGGCGACCAGCAGCTGCAGCTGGTCTCCCCACTTGTCGTAGCTTTCTTCCAGCCTGATCTGCGAACGCTCGGCAATCTGCAGCATGTGGTCATGCAGGATTGGCAGGTCGCGACCCAGGCCACTGGCCAGGTTCAGGGCCTTCTCGGTGGCTTCGGTGTTGCGCAGCGGAGCACCGTGCCAAGGGCTCGTGGTGTGCACCTTGGAGAAGGCGCCGAGCTGGGCGGCGCGCTTGAGCTGCGCGGCAACATGTCCGCGTTGGCCCATGGAATCGAGCACCGAACGTTTCAGGCGCACGGTGGTGGATGGCGCTGGTTCCAGTGCGGAGAGGCGTGCCAGCTCCTGCATCGCCTGATATGGCGAGCAGCCCCAGCGGCTGCGGACCGAATGCAGCGACTTCACATGCTCATGCAGCGCATGGCGGGATTCGCGCAGGCGCTTGAACATGGAGCCCAGCTGCGGCTCGGCGGCGCGTTCATTGCGCAGGATCGCCTTGGTGAGCATGGCGCGCAGCGCTTCGGGATCCTCATTCGGTTCCAGCAGCATGCTGCCGGCATCCAGCTGCTCGTTGAAGCGAGACACGAATTCCTCGGCAGCTGAACGCTGTTCGGCAACAACCAGCACGCGCTTGCCCTGGGCTGCCAGCAGCGCGGCGGCATTCAATGCGGTCTGGGTGGCACCGGTGCCGGCTGCGGCATTGATGGCCACCGATTCGCCAGCGGCGATGTAGTCGAGCATCTTGGACTGGGATTCATCGGCGTCCAGCAGGAACAGCTCGTCTTCCGGATCGCGATCATCGGAAGACTTGGCGATGGTCGTGGTTCCGGTGTGGACCTTGCGGGCCGACGATTCCTCGGAGACTGCGCCCTGCTTCCGCGAGCGAGCGCTTTCCTTGAGGATGTTCTTCACGCGGCTCAGCCTCGAACCGGAGCCTTCATTGCCCTTGGCCTCGGCAGCCTGCGCGGCTGGCTGCTCATCCTGCTTCTTTGCAGCAGGATCCTCGGTGGCGTCCTCGGGCTTCGATGCTTCGGCCTTCGAATCCTCGGGCTTCGCGGCGCCCGGCTTTGAAGCCACCAGGTTGGCCAGCGCCTCCGAAGTCTTGCTGCTTTGGCTGTTCCCTGCCTGCTTTACCACGGTGTCATAGCGGATCAGTGCCTCGATAACCGGGTGGGAGCCGTTGAGCTTGGCCGGGTCTGCCGGGTCCATCAGTTCGGAGAAGGTGGAGAGCAGCAGGCGGTGGCCCACGACTACGCCGGGGACCTCTGCCATCTGGTGGCGCAGGGCATCCATGCCCCGGACCGGATCAAAGCGGGCGATGGAATAGGCGGCGGCATCAACGGCGTCGACGTCGACCTTGGCGTTGTGGTCGGCCTCGAACTGTCGCACGAACGCCGGGGATACGGTAGCGCGTCCAACGAGCTGCAGGTCGTAGTCGTCGGCGTCCACATGCTTGGCCAGGGTGATGCGTCCGAGCATGATGGGAGCGGAAACCGGCTCGCTCTTGCCATCATGGACGGCACGCCAGTTGGCGACACCGGCGGCCAGGTAGCCGACATCGATGCCGCGTTCTTCCCACAGTTCACTGATCTTGGCCGACAGCGCACGGGCGGTGCGGCGCGCGGTGGCGTACTGGTCCGCATCATGCAGCAGGGTGGACAGGCGGGTTCTCCGCCCGGCAAGGAACTGGGCCAAGCCCGATGGATTGGCATGGGTTATGTCGATGCTATTGGAGGTCGACGGAGCAAACCGCAGGGTCGTATCCGCCCCGGCACTCTGCCCCAGCGATTTAACCCAGGCAGCTACACGCTCGGCGGCAGCATTCTGTCCACTAGTCACGACAGTCATTCCCTTCACTGAACCGACCACATTCGGGCGCACCACAGGTGCAGATACGCCTCTTTCTAACGTAGTGCACCGACCGTGCAGAACCGGTGCGCGAAACACGTTTTAACCGCGGGATGCGCAAGCTCATGCTCGCGGTGTTCGCTTATGGGCCTCGCTCAGCAAACTGCGGATGTTGGATGGGCGATTTCATGAAGCCGTGGCGTGTGGCCCGCGCTCTCGTGCACGATCCCTGCCCATTGGCCATGATGCGCTGGCGGCCACCTTCCAACTACGATGTCTGCTTCGCGACGCTGCCTTGACCCTCAAGAGGGTTCCGCGCGCCAGAACGCAAAAAATTCCCCTGCCTGTTGCCGCAAGCGCGGCAGCAGGCAGGGGAATTCCAGGCTACGGGATTACTCCCACTCGATGGTTCCTGGTGGCTTGGAGGTGACGTCCAGCACCACGCGGTTCACCCCATCGACCTCATTGGTGATGCGATTGGAGATCTTCGAGAGCAGATCGTATGGCAGGTGCGACCAGTCGGCGGTCATGGCATCCTCGGAGGATACCGGACGCAGCACGATCGGGTGGCCGTAGGTGCGGTGATCGCCCTGAACGCCAACCGAGCGCACGTCGGCGAGCAGCACTACTGGCATCTGCCAAACTTCGTCATCCAGGCCTGCAGCGGTCAGCTCGGCGCGGGCGATCGCGTCAGCCTTGCGCAGGATGGACAGGCGTTCTTCGTTGACGGCGCCGATGATGCGGATACCCAAGCCTGGGCCGGGGAATGGCTGGCGGCCAACGATTTCTTCAGGCAAGCCCAGTTCGCGGCCTACAGCACGTACTTCATCCTTGAACAGGGTACGCAGTGGTTCAACCAGTTCGAACTGCAGGTCCTCTGGCAGGCCGCCCACGTTGTGGTGGCTCTTGATGTTCGAGGTGCCTTCGCCGCCGCCGGACTCGACGATGTCCGGGTACAAGGTGCCCTGTACCAGGAACTTCACCGGTTCGCCCTCGGAAGCGGCTTCAGCGATGATTGCTGCTTCTGCTGCTTCGAAGGCGCGGATGAATTCGCGGCCGATGATCTTGCGCTTGGTCTCCGGATCGGTGACACCGTCCAGAGCGGTCAGGAAGCGTTCGCGCTCGTCGGCGATGTACAGCTTGGCGCCGGTGGAAGCTACGAAGTCCTTTTCAACCTGCTCGGCTTCGCCTTCGCGCAGCAGGCCGTGGTTGACGAACACGCAGGTGAGCTGGTCGCCGATGGCGCGCTGCACCAGGGCAGCTGCAACAGCGGAGTCCACGCCGCCGGACAGGCCGCAGATGGCCTTGCCGGTGCCGACCTGGGCGCGGATGCGCTCGATCTGCTCGTCAGCGATGTTGTCGGCGGTCCAGTCGCCCTTCAGGCCGGCACCGTTGTACAGGAAGTTCTCCAGGACGTCCTGGCCGTACTCGCAGTGCTTCACCTCTGGGTGCCACTGCACGCCGTACAGGCGTTTGGCTTCGTTGGCGAACGCCGCCACTGGAGCACCAGCGGTGGTGGCCAGGACCTCGAAGCCTTCCGGCGCCTGGGAGACGGCGTCGCCGTGGCTCATCCAGACGGTAGGCGCCTGTGCGGCGCCTGCCAGGATGGAGCGGGCTTCGCCATTGAAGGTGGTTGCGGTGCGGCCGTACTCGCGCAGGCCGGTTTCGGCGACGGTGCCGCCCAGGGCGTTGGCCATGGCCTGGAAGCCGTAGCAGATGCCCAGGACCGGGACGCCGGCCTCGAACAGGTCGGCCCCTACGGAAGGGGCGCCATCGGCATAGACGCTGGAAGGACCACCGGAAAGGATGATCGCAGCAGGGTTCTTGGCCAGGATGGCTTCGGTGGACAGGGTGTGCGGAACGATCTCCGAGTACACACGGGCCTCGCGTACGCGGCGAGCAATGAGCTGCGCGTATTGGGCCCCGTAGTCGACGACCAGAACCGGCTTATGTTCTGGATTGAGGGGAGCAGTAGTCACCGTTACAGTCTACGCGGTTCACTGCGCGCGAAACAGCCAAGGTGATGTCATCAGCGTCACCAAGTGCATTTTTGGCAAAAGCAAGGGCGGATCGGTTCATCTGGGATGAACCGATCCGCCCTTGCAATGCACTGCGCTGCAGTGTCAGTAGCGCTTGGCCGCCTTCGGATGGGCCGCCAGCTCGCGATCAACTTCAGCGTGCACCTTGGCTTCGGTCCAGAAGGACAGGAATGGAACCACGCCGCCGAGCGCAATCGTTATGAAGCGCATGAACGGCCAGCGCATCAGCGACCACAGGCGGAAGTCTGCAAACAGGTACACCACGTAGAGCCAGCCGTGCGCAATCAGGATGCCCAGCGAGAGGTTCAGTCCCCCGGCTACCTCGGCGCGGTTGTACATGCCGATGGCGTTGGCGGTGCCATCCACCAGGGTGCCGCCCACGAACAGTTCCAAGGACCAGAAGTACTTGAAGATCATTTCCAGCACGAGCAGCAGCAGCATCACGCCGGTGACGTAGGCGAAGACCTTGTAGAAGTTCGCGGCTGCACGGATCTGCTTAGGTGTGCCGCCGAATTTCCGGGGCTTCGGTGCCGGGGTGGTGCTGGACATCGTTGGTGGTTCCTTCCGATTTCGGTAAGAAGTGCGGTGTGCGTGAAATGCTATTCGTTGCTGTTGCCAGCCTGGGTGGCATTGCCGCCCTTGTGATGTGCTTCGGCGGCGCGCTCAGCAATCTCGTCAAGGTCTCGCTGGTAGTCATCGCGCACCATGCGGTACCAGAGGAAGATGGCGAAGCCTGCGAAAAGTACCCATTCCAGGCCGTAGAAGACGTTCAGCCAGTTGATCTGGCCTTCCTGGGGCTGCGGACCGACGTGGACGAGCTCAAGGCCAGGCTGCATGACAGCTTCGCCCTTGGCCGTGGTGATTTCGTGGGCCGAGACGAATCCTTCATAGAGGATCGAATCCCAGATGTTCGCCAGCTGCGCCGAGGCGACCGTAGGCAGCGTCGGGCTGCGCAGGTCCACGCGGAATTCCGGGCCTTCGCTTGGCAGCAGGCGGCCGGTGATTTCCAGTTCGCCCTCCGGTGCCGGTGCAGGCTTGGTTGCTTCAGGCTGCCAGCCGCGTACCACGGCGATGCCGGCGTCCTTGTCCGCGCCCTCGACCTTGAACTCGGTGACCACCCAGACACCGCGCTGTTCCCTATTGAGCCGCGGCGAAATCAGCTGATCGGTGCCGGGGACGAATTCGCCCTCCATGGTGATGATCTGGTCTGCCTTGATGCCCAGCAGTTCCTTGCCGACTTCCTGATGCTCGATCAGCGCAACCGGCTTCTCGGTCTTGTCGATCTTGACCGGCGGCTCGGTTTCGGATGCGCCAAATTGCCATCCGGAGAGCAGGACGAATCCGGTGGCGATCGCTAGCGCGGCAAGCAGGGCGGCGATCCATTTGGGCTTCAGAGCGGTTTTAAGCACACTCTAACGGTACTTCTATTTGGCGTAGAACTCGAAATGCAAGGGCGTGAGATTAGCCCTGTTGCCCTATTTTCTGCCTATGGAACCAACTCGCTTATCCATTCGTTGAGACCCAGCGTGCACATGGCACTGGCCCCGCCCTTCAGCAGAAGAACGGGGCCAGATCGAGATCCGCTAGAAGCGATCCGATTCGTAAGGGGAAAGCACGACATCGACGCGCTGGAATTCCTTCAGCGTCGAGTAGCCGGTGGTGGCCATCGAGCGGCGCAGCGCGCCAACCAGATTCGAGGTGCCGTTGGTCTCATGCGATGGGCCGTGCAGTACCTTCTCCAGCGAGCCGACGGTACCGACCTTGGCGCGGTCGCCGCGTGGGCTGGCCTCGTGAACAGCTTCCATGCCCCAGTGGTAGCCAGCGCCCGGCGCTTCATCGGCGCGGGCCAGCGCGGTACCAAGCATCACTGCGTCGGCGCCCATGGCGATGGCCTTGACGATGTCGCCGGAGTTGCCCATGCCGCCGTCGGCGATGACATGGACGTAGCGTCCGCCGGACTCTTCGATGTAGTCGCGGCGGGCAGCTGCCACGTCGGCAATTGCTGTAGCCATCGGGGCATGGATGCCCAGGGTGCGGCGGGTGGTCGAGGATGCGCCGCCACCGAAGCCGACCAGCACGCCTGCTGCGCCGGTGCGCATCAGGTGCATGGCCGGGGTGTAGCCAGCTGCGCCGCCGACGATCACTGGGACGTCGAGTTCATAGATGAACTGCTTCAGGTTCAGCGGTTCGGTGGTCTTCGAGACGTGCTCGGCCGAGACGGTCGTGCCGCGGATGACAAAGATGTCAACGCCAGCGGCGACCACGGTTTTGTAGTGCTCCTGGGTGCGCTGCGGAGTCAGCGAGCCGGCAACGACAACACCCGAGTCGCGGATCTCGGAGATGCGCGAGGTGATCAGCTCTGGCTGGATTGGAGCCGCATACAGTTCCTGCAGCTTGGCGGTGATCTTGGGGTCGTTGCGAGTCGCCGCCTCGGACTCCAGGCCGGCGATTTCAGCCAGCACTGCTTCCGGATTCTCGTAGCGGGTCCACAGGCCCTCGAGGTTCAGCACGCCCAGTCCGCCGAGCTTGCCCAGTGCAATGGCGGTCGCCGGGGAGGTCACCGAATCCATTGGTGCGCCCAGGATAGGGGTGTCGAACTGGAAGGCGTCGATCTGCCAGGACACCGATACGTCCTTCGGATCACGGGTACGGCGATTCGGTACGATCGCTACGTCGTCCAGGGAATATGCCTTAGTTGCCCGCTTGCCGCGGCCGATCTCAATCTCGTTACTCACCTAACTAGGTTACCAAGATTCCGGGATAATCCCGCTTTCGGCAGTGCGCTGGCCATAGATGATGCGGCGTCGACAGCTTCGAGGCATCCGGCGGCTGGATGCGCACCGGGACAACAATGCCCCGGAATTCGGTGAGCAATATCACCCGATGCCGGGGCGAATGTTGAGCCAGATTTACTTCGCCGTCTTGGTGGCCAGCTGCTTTGCTGTTGCGGCCAAGGCGGTCGCGGCCTGCTCCTCGGCTTCGGCGATCCGCTCTATCGCGTCGGCCAGTAATGCGAAGTGCTCTGCGCGCTGTGAGAATTCGATCTCTGGATCGATCAGGTCAGCGAATTCGTCCCATTGCGCAGACAACTGCTGATACGCATCCACGTGCGCTGCCAGCGCCGAGAGACCCGGAAGTTCGGCTGCTTCGGCAAGGAAGTCGGAGTATAGCCCGCGCAATGCGCCTTCACCGCTGAAGCGCGTATCGGAGAAGTACCCGGCCAGCTGGTCCAGGCCATTGGCCAGCGCTTGCTGGCTTGCGAAGATCTGGGACCAGCCGGTCTTGGACTCGGAATCGCGCAGTCGCGTGGCCAAAGTGCGCATTCCGGTAATGCCGAAATTCTTGGCGAAGTGCACCGGGACCCCGGACAGCTCGCTGGTGCCCAGCAACCGAGCGGTGGTTTCCTCGATAGCCTCCACAGCGTTGGCGGCTAGGGTTTCGGTCTTCGGCGAGCGCGAGGACGGGATCCACGCCTGCCAGTGCTTTTCCTTCTTGCGCATCGCACGGGCGATGGCCAACTCCTTGGGGCTGATCAGGTTCAGGGCACCGGACCCGTCATCGACCAGCAGGTCTTTCTTGTGCTCGCCAACCACGGCGAGGTCCAGGGTCTCGGCTTCATCCACCGTAGTGCCGTCGATCCATGGCAGCGCGCTGATTGCCACGCGAACCACGACGGCGCGGCCTGCGTCCAGGGCGGCGTCCATGTATTCGGCGGCGCGTTCAGCTGAGCCGGTGGTGCGTTCGGTGACCGTGGCACCGCAGCGGGCCAGCAGGTTCTGGGTGTACGGCTCCGGGTTGTGCCGGGTCACCAGGGTTACTGCGGTTTCTTCGCCGCCTTCGTGGGTGAAGGCCATGAAGCCAATGCCGCCAGCAAGACCGGCGAGCAGCGCCTGGCTCAGCGGTTGGCCGGTGTGCTTGTTGGTGACGCCAGCTTGAACCAGCACGCGGTGCCACAGCGCGGCATCGTATTGGATGACATCTTCTGGGGCCGGGTATTCAGGTAACTCGTCAGCCGGCGAAGCTGCCGGAGCTTCCTTGTCCTTCTTGGCTTGCGCCTTGGCCTTCTCGCGTGCCTCCTTGGCGTAGTCGCGTGCGGCCGCGGCGCGGGCTGCCCTCGGGCTTTCAGGCTTGCCGGCCAGGATGTTCTTGCGCGCGGTCGTGTAGCTCTCCCCCGTGCGCTCCATTCGCTGGCGAGTTTGCTTCTTCAGATTGGCTGGCTGGCCCAAATTGATGTCCTTCGTTGACGTTCGCTCACTTGCGGTGGTTCCCGCGCACCGAGAGGTATTGCCGAGCTTTCATTCTACGTGGGGTCGCTGGTACTGGATGCCTTGTGCACTGTGCTTCTGGACAAGTCAGTCCCACGCATGAGTCCACTAGATCGCGATGAGGCGTCTTTGTCCCTGTGTTCCCTTAGCCTGACGTCTAGCATCACTCCCCTCGTCTTCAGAAAGATAACCGTGCGCAAATCGCTGACCTGTTTGCCTCTGCTTGCCATCGCAGCTCTGGCTTTGGCATCTTGCACTTCTACCGGATTTGAGCAGGTCCGGGCCTCTACAACTGCAGTCGAGCCTGCTCCTGGGCAACAGGAAACATCCGAACTGCCAGCACTTGTAGAACCGACGGCTTCGAAAGCACCCGAGGACTATTCGGACAAAGAGCTGCAGGACTGGGCCGATGAAAAGATGCAGCAATGGATGGACGAAATCAATGAGGGCTGGGAGGACGTTGTCATGGACATCGATGAACCGGAGGATTTCCTGAAGTGGTACCCAACGGATCCACATGGGCATATGCTTCCCTTTGAAGCGCCCGAATACGGTGAATTGCTGATTACCCTTGAACCCTATGAGTGGGAAGTCGACGCCCGGTCCGATTTGGCCTATGTAGGCAGCAACACGATGCTTCGGGTCGGAGAACAGGACAAGAACCTTCGCTCTGTCACAGTGGTTACACAAGATGGAGAATTCAAATACGTGGCAACTCGTGAAGATTGGCCTCCATTCGAAAGCTGAAGACGAACCCCATCGGCCACCAGACCTCTAGGAAACACGATCATCCCTAGCCTGATTCGTTTCTGAACGCATTGCCTGCGGCGTTGCGCCCGTGGGCACCTCGGCTCGTGCCCCGCTGCGAACCGTATTGCGCCTGGCACTGGGCAACCGACCTCCTAGCTGCCACTGTCACGCTGGGCTGTTGACGTGAGAACCCCGGCGAAAGTTGCAACGAAAAACCCCACCAAGCAGAACTCTTTGCTTGGTGGGGTTTCCCTATCAGATGCGTTTAGCGCGAACGGTAGTTCGGAGCCTCAACGGTCATCATGATGTCGTGCGGGTGGGATTCCTTCAGACCTGCAGCAGTGATGCGGACGAACTTGCCGCGTGCCTTCAGCTCCGGAACGGTGCGGCCGCCAACGTAGAACATGGTCTGGCGCAGGCCGCCAACCAACTGGTGGGTGACTGCGGACAGCGGGCCGCGGTATGGCACCTGGCCTTCGATGCCTTCAGGAATCAGCTTCTCGTTCGATGGGGCATCCGCTTGGAAGTAGCGGTCCTTGGAGTACGAGGTGTTCTTGCCGCGGGTTTCCATGGCGCCCAGCGAACCCATGCCGCGGTAGGCCTTGAACTGCTTGCCGCCCATGAAGACCAGATCGCCGGGGGATTCTGCGGTGCCTGCCAGCAGGGAGCCGAGCATGACCGAGTCGGCGCCGGCAACCAGTGCCTTGCCGATGTCGCCCGAGTGCTGCAGACCGCCGTCGGCGATCACTGGCACGCCAGCTGGAATCGCGGCCTTGGCTGCTTCGTAGATCGCGGTTACCTGCGGGACGCCCACGCCGGCAACAATGCGGGTGGTGCAGATGGAGCCTGGGCCAACGCCGACCTTGATCGCGTCGGCACCAGCATCGATCAGCGCCTTGGCACCGTCGTAGGTTGCTGCCTGGCCGCCGATGACATCCACGTGCGCAGCGGCTGGGTCCTTCTTCAGACGGGCGATCATGTCGAGCACGCCCTGCGAGTGGCCATTGGCGGTGTCGACAACCAGTGCGTCAACGCCAGCGTCGATCAGGGTCATGGCGCGCTCGTAGCCTTCGCCGAAGAAGCCCACGGCTGCGGCTACGCGCAGGCGGCCGTCCTCGTCCTTGGTGGCCAACGGGTACTGCTCTGCCTTGTCGAAGTCCTTGACGGTGATCAGGCCGGTCAGCTTGCCCTCGTCATCGATCAGCGGCAGCTTCTCGATGCGGTTCTTGGACAGCAGCTCGATAACGGTCTCGCGCGATACGCCTTCCTTGGCGGTGATCAGCGGCATGCCGGTCATGACTTCGTAGACCTTGGTGGTCATGTACTGCTCGCGTGGAACAAAACGGGTGTCGCGGTTGGTGATGATGCCCATCAGCTTGCGGTTCTCGTCGACTACCGGCAGGCCGGAGACGCGGTACTGCGCGCACAGCTCATCCCAGTCGGCCAAGGTGGCACCCGGGTGGACGGTGACCGGGTCGGTGATCATGCCCGATTCGCTGCGCTTGACCTGGTCAACCTGCTTAGCCTGGTCCTCGATGGACAGGTTGCGGTGGATCACGCCGATGCCGCCCTGGCGTGCCAGCGCAATGGCCATTGGAGCCTCGGTCACGGTGTCCATGGCGGCGGAGCTGATTGGCACCTGGATGTTGATGCGCTTGGTGAAGCGAGTGGTGGTGTCCGCCTCCGAAGGAATCACATCCGTCGGGCCAGGCAACAGCAGAACGTCGTCGTAGGTGAGTCCTTCAAAAGCAAAGGGGTTGAACTCAGTCACGTGGAAACCTTTCGGGGCGACAGCGGAGGTTGGTTAAATGGTAGAGCTCTTTTGGCGTTCCAGTTATTCCTTCGTGGTGCACTGTGTTCAAGCTCATGCTTCACACCGTATCCATGGTGACTTATTCCCAGTTTGTTGCTTCCTTGAAGGAGGTGGCGAACTGGCGCTTGGCGCTGAGCACGAAGGTCTTGGACAGGTGCGAATCGTCCAGATACGTCAGGACATTGCCAATGACAGCTTTGCAGACCCCGTCGGGGCAGAGCAACCCCGTCATGTCGAGGGAAACGACCTGGTTCCCGTAATCCTTCGAATCCAGGAACTGCTCTACAGGGTTCACGCTATTCAAGGCGTAGCCGGCCGAGCCATCGCAGTTGTCCAATTCGCCCTTGTTGGAATCCACGCATTCGGGAATGGAGTAGGTATAGCGCGGGGTATCGCGCATCGCGATGACGCGGCTTCCCGCATCCAGCAGCGGCTGGATCATCTCGGCGTAGTTGTCCACCAGAGTTTCCTGCTCTCCCGGGCTGCGCAGCATGGCATCCGGGGCAGCAACGGTTTTGCTGGCGGTGGTCAGCACCATTTGCGGCGCCAAATCCGCGACATAGTCCTGCGCGGCATCCTGGAAGTCGGAGCAGGTGTCATCCACGCGATCCGCATCGGAACCGTAGCGGCATCCTGGCTCGTAGACCAGGATCCAGCTTCCGCCGGCTTCCTCGATCATTGCCGATGCCGCCGCAGACCAGTGCTGCATGTGGGAATCGCCGAGCAGCACCAGGTCCGGTGCTCCCCCGTCAAAGTCGCCGCCCTGCTCGCAGAAGTGGATCCGCTTATCCTCGGGGGCGTTGGGCCCTTCGCAGGCGATGCCCGGGGTCTGCCACTCGCCATCCAGTTCGGTGGCCAGCGGCAAGGTCAAGGCAGCAGGCGATGGATCCCAGTCCTCGGTCGCGTTGGCACCGGGGTTGTCGGTATCGGTCTGCGCCGCAGCCAGGGCACGGCGGTGCTCGACATTGTTCTCCCATGCCAGTACAGGGAGGCTGGCTACGCCAATTCCCAATGCAACAACCGCGAACTGGGCGATCAGCTTGAAGCCGGCCTGCGGTATCAAGCGCGAGAAGCTTGGGCTGGCCTGCCAGGCGATGGCCGGCTTCTCAATGAACTTGGTGGTGCACCACGAGGCGCCGATGGATGCCGCGATGAGGATGGCACCAGCCAGGAAGGAGGCCTTCTCATTGCCGGAGACCTCAAGGTAGAAGACCAGCATGGGCCAGTGCCACAGGTACATGCCGTAGGACAGGTCACCCAGCTTGACCAGCGGGGGCAGTGAAAGCAGGCCGGATGGGTTGGCCCAGCTGCGCGGAGCCGGGGCGGCAATCACCAGCGCGGCGGCGACGGTGGGAACCAGCGCCATGAAGCCCGGGAACTGTCCCTGCACATCGAGCACGGCACCGCTACCGATCACGGTGACCAGTCCTGCCCAGCCGCCAATGCGGCGGATCTTCTCCGGCAGGGTGGACAGCCATGGCAGGGCCAAAGCCAGCAGCGAGCCGAGCGCGAATTCCCACAGTCGCGCGCCAGTGTGGAAATACGCGACCTGCTGGTTGGTGGCGGTGATGTGGATGGAATATGCCAGCGAGCCTACGAAGATGGCACCGAAGGCGCTGCCGGCTACCAGCGCGAAGCTGCGGCGGGAGAAGAACTTCTTCCAGACCAGTGCGCTGCCGGCGAGCACCAGCGGCCAGATGATGAAGATCTGGCCCTGGACCGACAAGGACCAGAAATGCTGAAGCGGCGAGGCGGCAGCGGTGTTGAAGGCGTAGTAGTCCACCTGGTGGTTCGAGAGGTACCAGTTCTGCCAATAGAACAGGGAGGCATTGGACTGGTCAATCAGTTCCAGCCAACGGGTGCTTGGCAGGATGATCCACGCAGCGATGACCACGCCTATGATGACCACCGCGGCTTGCGGGATCAGGCGGGAAAATCGATGCAGCCAGCCGTCCAGCAGGGGCGGGCGCTGCCCGCGGGCAATGCGCCGGGCAGTGGAGGAAGTCAGGAAGAAAGCGGAGAGCATCAAGAAGATGTCCACACCGCCGGAGACCCGGGAGAACCAGATGTGATAGCACATCACCAGCAGGACTGCGAGGGCGCGAAGTCCCTGCAAATCAACTCGGAAACCGGCACGTTCCGTGGTTTTCCGAGGCTGATCCAAGGTATGGGTCACTGGCTGCGCTTTCGTCGGGAACAGGAAATGGTCCTCGGCGCTTTCTTCTCGAATCACGTCAGACAACCAACCATCTTATCAATCCGCACCACGCGTTCTTCCCCATCTAGCGCTTTCCACAACTGTTCTGCCTCGAATGCAGAAAGCTCCCATAGTGCTGACTTGTGATGGTTTAGTTGCGGCTCCTTGGAAAAATGTCACCGGAATTCCGGCGGTTCATGCTCAAAACCACGCATCTCGGGCTATGCCAACATGCAATGGCGCAATTTGCCTTGGGCCCGACGCGGCGCAATTGGGATGCCGAAAAGGCAGTTGCTACGGCTCAGGACAGGAAGATGCATGTACTCTGCCAGATGCATGGCGCTCCGCTCGAAGCTTGGCCAAGGGTACTACCTGGCCACAGCTTGGACCCAGCGTGCTTTTCCGGTTCCATGCTTTCCAACCTGTCTCGCTATCTGAAGGCAGCATGGAGAAAGCCGCCACCGGAGCCAGCTTGAGGCTGGTCCCGGCGGCGGCTTTCGCGCACGGGCACTATGCCCATGCTTCACGCTTGGCCTTAGTGGCTGTGCGCTTCATCGTCTGCTTCTTCGGCCTTCTCTGCCACCAGGGTCTCGGTGGTCAGCACCAAGGCCGCGATCGACGCTGCGTTGCGCAGTGCCGAACGGGTGACCTTGACCGGGTCGATGACGCCTGCGTGCAGCAGGTTCTCGTAGACACCGGTCTTGGCGTTGAAGCCTTCGTTGGCGCCGGACTCTGCGACCTTGGAGGCAACTACCGAACCGTCGAAGCCTGCGTTGGTAGCGATCCAGAACAGCGGCTGCACCAGGGCGCGGCGAACAATCGCTACGCCTGCTGCTACGTCGCCTTCGGTGGCCGCGATGCGGGCATCGGTATCCAGCGAAGCCAGCGCGTCAACCAGGGCGGTACCGCCACCGGCAACGATGCCTTCTTCCAGCGCCGCGCGGGTCGAGGACACTGCGTCCTCGATGCGGTGCTTGCGTTCCTTCAGCTCGACCTCGGTGGAAGCGCCCACCTTGATTACGCCGATGCCGCCGGACAGCTTGGCCAGTCGCTCGGAGAGCTTCTCGCGGTCCCACTCCGAATCGGTGCGGTTCAGCTCAGCCTTCAGCTGGGCTACGCGCTCTGCCACATCCTCGTCGGTGCCAGCGCCATCAACGATGGTGGTGGAATCCTTGGTGATGGTCACGCGGCGTGCCGAGCCGAGCACCTCGGTGCCGACCTGGTCCAGGGACAGGCCCAGTTCCGAGGAGACAACCTGGGCACCGGTGAGGATGGCCAGATCCTGCATCATGGCCTTGCGGCGGTCGCCGAAGCCTGGAGCCTTGACGGCTACCACGTTCAGCAGGCCACGCAGCTTGTTGACCACCAGGGTGGACAGGGCTTCGCCCTCGACGTCCTCGGCGATGATCAGCAGCGGCTTCTTCGCTTCCAGGACCTTTTCCAGCAGCGGCAGGAATTCTGCCACGGTGGAGATCTTGCCCGGGTTGATCAGGATCAGTGCGTCTTCCAGGACAACTTCCTGGCGCTCCTGGTCGGTGATGAACTGCGGCGAGAGGTAGCCCTTGTCGAACTGCATGCCTTCGGTCAGGACCAGCTCGGTGGCGGTAGTAGAGGACTCTTCGATGGTGATTACGCCATCGGTGCCCACGGTCTTGAAGGCCTTGGCCAGCAGTTCGCCGATTTCATCCGACTGCGCGGAGATCGCGGCAACGTTGGCAACCTTGTCCTCGACGGCCACGGCGTTTGCTGCCAGTGCGTCAGAGACGATCTCGACAGCCAGTTCAATGCCCTTGCGGACATCGCCCGGAGCGGCGCCAGCGGCGACGTTCTTCAGGCCTTCCTTGACCAGGGCCTGGGCGAGCACGGTGGCGGTGGTGGTGCCGTCGCCTGCTACGTCATTGGTCTTGGTGGCTACTTCCTTGGCCAGCTGCGCGCCAAGGTTCTCATATGAATCTTCCAGATCGATCTCACGCGCAATGGTGACACCGTCGTTGGTGATGGTCGGGGCGCCCCAGGTCTTGGCAAGCACCACGTTGCGGCCGCGTGGGCCGAGGGTGACCTTCACCGTGTTTGCGAGCTTATCGATGCCCGCTTCGAGGGCGCGTCGTGCATCCTCGTTGAATGCTAGCTGCTTAGCCATGCATTTTCTCCTGAAACTTTAGAGAGGTTGGCGTTACTTTACGACGACTGCCAGTACGTCGCGAGCCGAGAGCACCAGGTACTCTTCGTTGCCGACCTTGACCTCGGTTCCGCCGTACTTCGAGTACAGCACTACGTCGCCTTCAGCAACGTCCAGAGGAATGCGGTTGCCGTTGTCGTCGATGCGGCCTGGGCCTACTGCAACTACGGTGCCTTCCTGCGGCTTTTCCTTAGCGGAGTCTGGGATGACCAGGCCCGAAGCGGTGGTGGTTACGGCTTCGACCTGCTTGATGACAATGCGGTCTTCGAGCGGCTTGATGGAGACAGACATGGTCTCTCCTTTTCGTGTATGAACCAATGGTTGTAGGGGTGCGCCCTATGGCATTGGACCAACCGTCGTCGCGGTGCCAGTTGGTGGTATCCAGTCAGGCGGTGTGCCACGCTGCAAGCTGCAGATGCAACTTCCAATGCGACACCCACACATGACTTTAGGACGAGCTTTAGCACTCGGTCAAGGTGAGTGCTAATCATTGCCCTAGTTCTTCATACCGGTTCGCGCAGAGCGCACAGCCGCGGACTCCTCGATGTCCTCCGGAGCATTCAGGTCCATCTCGGTGAGCTTGACCAGCTTGGACTTGGTCACCATGCGATGCACCAGCCACAGCCCGAGGAACAGCGGCAAGCCGATATAGGCCGAGAGCACTTCCAGGGCATGGCCTGCGAGCACCGCTTGGTAGTTCTGACCGATGATCACTGCGATGAGCATCAGGAACGCGACTATCGGCCCCAGCGGGAAGAGCGGGGCCACATAGGGCAGGTCCTTTGCGCTGTAGCCCTGCGCGAGGTAGCCGCGGCGGAACCGGTAATGGGAGACGGCGATGCCCACCCAGACGATGAATCCGCACAGGCCCGAGACGTTCAGCAGCCAGGTATAGGCCGCACCCTGGCCCACCAGCGCGGTGAGGAATCCGAACAGGCCGACCGCCGCGGTCGCCAGCAGCGCCATGATCGGCACGCCGCGAGAGTTGGTGCGCCCGAAGATTTTCGGCGCCTTGCCGTCATGGGCCATGGCATAGAGCATGCGGGTCGACGCGTAGAGCCCGGAATTGCCGGCTGACAGGATGGCGGTGAGGATGACGGCATTCATGGCAGCCGCGGCAAAGGCGATGCCGGCCCGCTCGAAGACCAGGGTGAACGGCGAGGACGCCACATCCGCTTCGCCGCTGGCCAGCAGGCTCGGGTCGGTGAAGGGAATCAGGCAGCCGATGATGAAGATGGCGCCAATGTAGAAGAGCATGATGCGCCAGAACACCCGGCGGATAGCCTTGGGCACTTCGCGGCGCGGATCCTTGGCCTCGCCGGCGGCTACACCCACCAGCTCGGTGCCCTGGAAGGAGAAACCGGCAATCATGAAGACCGAGACGATGGACAGCCAGCCGCCATGGAAAACATCCTTGCCTTCGCGCCAGTTCGCCAGGGGATCGGCGTGCGATCCGAGGACGCCGAAAATCATCAGCACGCCGGCGGCCAGGAAGGCGATGACGGTGGCCACCTTGATCAGGGCGAGCCAGAACTCGCCCTCGCCGAAGGCCTTGGCAGACAGCGCGTTCAAGGCGGTCAGCGCAACCAGGAAGACTCCGGCCCAGACCCAACCGGGAACATCGGGCAGCCAGAAGCTCATCACGATGCCGGCTGCGACCAGTTCCGCCGCGACGGTGATGGCCCAGTTGAACCAGTAGTTCCAGCCAATGGCGAATCCGAAGGACGGAGAGACGAAGCGGGTGGCGAAGGTCTGGAAGGATCCTGCCACCGGGATCTTCGCGGTCATCTCGCCCAGGGACTGCATGAGCAGGTACACCATGAGTCCTACGGCCGCATAGGCCAGCAATGCGCCGCCGGGTCCCGCCTGGGCAATCGTGCCGCCCGAGGCCACGAACAGCCCGGTGCCGATGGAACCGCCAATGGCAATCATCTGCAGGTGGCGGCTGCTCATGCCGCGCTTGAGCTGGTTCTGCGCCTGAGGCGCCGGATCCCCCGGCGCAACGGCCGCGGTCTTTTGGTCGATAGTCGACGTCGTTGTCGTTCGCTGCATAGGTTTCATCACAGGTGCCATACAACACCAGTCGCGCGACGGAATGCGACGCGGATCACTTCACGTTTTGCGGAAGGCGTTTGCCCGCTTGCCGGCAATACTTCTCCACGGTCCAGATAACCGGTGCACGGCGACGGTGAACTGTAGAACAGCGAGAGCTCTACTTGTTAGTCGGATGCACCAGATGGCAATAAGGATTACGCTTTCTAACCAATTTGATGCTCATGAAAAAGCATCCCTTACTCTAGCGCGTTTCGGATTTCAGATCCTCCGGCTTCAAGATGCTTCTTTCCAGGATGCTCCCGGCCCGCGTACCAAGTCGTGGCAATGCCTTCTCGGTGATTCTGTGAATTCCGAATATGACGCGCTTTTGTCACATAGATCACGTTCTTTGCGGGCTGGACGCACCACGATGCCCGCACATGCCCGAGGCTCATCGACGATAGTCTTGGTTCATGGCCCAGGCTTCAAATGACTCCACGCTGATTGAACAATTCGCCGCTCTGCTTTCGGAAGATGGCTGGAAGCTGCTTTCCACCATCGATCCATCCATGGTGGCTTCAAAGGATGCCGCCTGGACGCTGAACGAGAAGCTGCGCAAGGAGGGCCACGACCCCAAGGTGGTCCGCGCTGTCATGGCCCAGGCCGAGCTGCGATTCAGGGCTCGGGTGAAATTCGGCCCATTCGCCGATTCGCTGGTCCTGACCCCGGCCGGATTGGAGCAAGCGACCCGCCTGACCATTGCCGGGCTGCATGCACGCCGCTACACGAATGCCGGATCCACCCATGTGGCAGACCTCGGATGCGGCATCGGCACCGATTCGATTGCGCTTGCCAGCGCAGGACTGCAGGTCACCGCCGTTGAGCTGGATGAAACGACTGCGGCCGCCACAACCTTGAACCTGATGCCCTTTGACAACGCCAAAGTAATCCACGGCAGTGCCGAGGATACGGACCTGACCGGCATTGATGGTGTCTGGCTGGATCCTGCGCGGCGCACCGACGTGAAAGGGAGCACCCGTCGGCTCTTCGACCCCGAGGCGTTCTCCCCTCCGCTGTCTTTCGTGGAGAAACTGGTGGACTCGGGGCTGGATGTCGGGGTGAAGCTGGGCCCTGGCCTTCCTCATGAAGCAATCCCGGAGAATGCCGAGGCGGTCTGGATCTCGGACCACGGCTCGGTCATCGAGGCCTGCCTCTGGTTCGGCAAGCTGAAGCGCAAGGACATTGCCCGCGCCGCGCTGGTGATCGACAAGGACGGCGCCCACGAATTGTCCAGTGCTGAAACTGCAGAGAATGACCAGCCTGCACCGGTAGGCGACTTGGAAGCGCACATCTACGAACCCGATGGCGCAGTCATCCGCTCCCACCTGATTTCGACGTTGCTGGAGCAGACTGGCGGCCATCTGCTCGATGAGCATATTGCCTACTTCACCCATGAGCAGCAGATTTCCACGCCGTTTGCGCGCGGCTACAAAGTCCTGGCAGTCCACGACTACAACGTCAAGAAGCTGCGCAGCTGGGTGAAATCAAACGGCATCGGCACGCTGGATATCAAAAAGCGCGGAGTCGACGTCACTCCGGAAGAATTGCGGCGCATTTTGCTGGCGGGCACTCCCAAGAGCGCCAAGAACAAGGCCACGCTGATCCTGGCCCGTCTGGGAGACAAGCGCGTAGCATTCGAGGTGATCCCGCACTAGTCTGGGGTGACGCAGGTCCCACCGGAACATTGCCCTGGCGGGAGCGGCGCAATACATACAATAATTATGGAGAATCACCGGGCACTCGGTGCGTACTCCATCCGTTTGGTTCGGCTCCGGAGCAGTCCGTCCGAGATGTCATCAATAGGAGCGCCGTGCAGAAAATCGAGTTCGCCCAGTCTTCCCAATCCACCATCGGTGTCGAGTGGGAAATTGCCTTGGTCAATCGCGAAAGTGCGGACTTGTGCTCGGTTGCCGAGAACATTCTCAACCAGCTCAAGGACGAGGCCGGCCTCGCCCATGATGAAGAGCATCCCACGGTGAAGCCGGAGCTGCTGATGAATACCGTCGAGGTAGTCACCGGTGTCCACACCACCGTGGCCGATGCGGCCGAGGAACTGCGCACCAATGTGCGCATGCTCAACGAGGTGGCGGGCAATCACGGGGTGGACTTGTACTCTGCAGGTTCGCATCCGTTTGCCGCACCGACCTTGCAGCCGGTGACGGACAAAGACCGCTACGCCAAGCTGATTGACCGTACCCAGTGGTGGGGACGGCAGATGGTGATCTACGGCGTGCACGTACATGTGGGACTCGATGACCGCGAGAAGGCTCTGCCCATCACCGACGGGCTGATCAACTACCAGCCGCATTTCCAGGCCCTCAGCGCTTCCAGCCCCTACTGGGGCGGGGAAGACACCGGCTACGCGTCGCAGCGTTCGCTGATGTTCCAGCAGCTGCCGGCGGCAGGGATTCCTTTCCACTTCGATTCGTGGTCCGAGTACGAAGCCCACGTGGCAGACATGCTGCACACCGGGGTCATTGACGATGTCTCAGAAATTCGTTGGGATGTGCGACCGGTGCCGCGTTTGGGCACCGTGGAAATGCGCATCTGCGATGGCGTCAGCTCGCTGGAGGACATTGCCGCGATCACCGCGCTGACCCAGTGCCTGGTGCACGACATGTCGCTGTCCATCGAAGCCGGCTACAAGATTCCGGTCATGCCGGCCTGGTTCCGTGTGGAGAACAAGTGGCGCGCCGCCCGCTACGGACTGGATGCCATCATCATCCTCAATGCGCAGGGCGATGAGATGCTGGTGACCGACCACCTGCGCTCAGAGGTCAAGCGACTGGCGCCGATCGCCGAGCAGCTGGGGTGCTCCGAAGAATTGCAGGGCATCATCCGCTTGATCGAGCGCGGTGCCGAATACCAGCTGCAGCGCAATACTTTTGCGGCTGCGGGCGGGGACTTCAAGGCCGTGGTGCAGGAAAACGTGAGCCGAATGAAGGCCGTCTAGCTTGGGCAGGACCGCAATGGTCGCAAATTACGGCATCCAGCTCATGCAGTAGTCGAGGTTCTTGATGACGGTTCTGGCGGCGGCTTCAGGGTCGCCTGCCTGGATTGCGTCCACCAATGATTCGTGGCCCTCGTGCATGCAGCCATCGAATCCATCGGAAAGCCGCTGGACCATCTTGGTTCCGTGGAAGACATCCCCGAAGCTCTCATAGATCTCGCTCATCAGCGGCACTCCGGATGCCCGCGCCACTTCCAAATGGAACTTCCAATCGGCTTGCGCCCAGGCCGGATAGTCCCGGGCTTCCCACGCCTCGCTTCGCTGGCTCAGCAGCGTGCGCAGCTTTTCGATGACTTTCGCATCAGCAGCTTTCGCTGCGAGCCGGGCCGACTGGGTATCGAGGGCGAAGCGCACCTGGAGCACGTCCTGGTCGGAGTGGTCTCGAAACACGCGTTGAGCGGTGCCGCTGATCTCGCTGGTCGCACGCACATAGGTCCCATCACCGCGGCGAACCTCGAAGATGCCAGTACTGGCCAGCGCCTTGATGGCTTCGCGCACGGTCCCCCGGGAGACACCCATTTCAGCCATCAGCTCGGGCTCTGCCGGTATCCGTTCCCCGACCTTCCAGCGGCCTTGGGCTACGGCGGCCTGCAACTTCGCTCCGACCTCTTCGGACAACGGCGGACGCAACGGGGTCTTGCTCATGAGCGCTCCACTTCGGCATCGCTGTCGACTTCAATCAGCTGGTGCTCATCGGTTTCGGTACGCAAGCCGCCGAGCTTGAAGCAGAACAACAGCTGCATCACGGAGAAGCCAATGATGATCACTAGGCCAGCCGTCCACGACCCCAAAGCACCTTGCATGAGTCCCAGTGCGAAAGGGCCGATGGCCGCAAGCAGGTAGCCGACAGATTGGGCCACGGTGGACAGTGCAGTGGTTTCCGCTGCGCTGCCGCCGCTGCGGCTGATCATGAGCATCACCAGCGGGAACACCCCGAAACCCAGGCCGATGAGGATCGAGCTGATCAAGGACAGCTCCACTGACAACAGCAGCAACGCGATAAAGCCAAGGACAGAGCAACTGGTCGTCAGCAGGAAGGCACTGCGCAGCAAGGTCGGCTTCGACGCCATCCAGAGCATGATCATGACTGCCGGAATGCTGACGCCCTGCACGATGCCCAGCATCAATCCGGCATCAACTGGCTCCAACCCGCGCGAAATGAGAATGTGCGGCAGCCAGCTGACCACGGTGTAGACCAGCAGCGACTGGAGAGCGAAAACAGCGGTGAACAGCAAGCCCTTGCGCGTGGCCAGCAGTGGCCAAGGGGAAACATGCGTGCCTTTTTCAACGGCGGAACGCTTCCCGGAGATGGACAGCGGCACCATGACCAGCAAAGCCATGCCTGCGGGAATAGCCCACAAGGCCAAGGCGGTTGTCGGAGAACCTGCCTGAACCGCCAGTGGAACGCTGACCGCCGAGGCCAGCGTCGCGCCGATGGACATGGTTGTCGTGTAAGCAGCAGTCATCGAAGCAGCACGATTCCTGTGGTGCTCTCGGATGAACGATGGCATCGCCACATTGCAGATGGCCAAACCGCACATGCCCATAACGGTGCCGGCCAGCAAAGCCCAGGTTGAATCGACAACACGCAGGGCGAGGCCTGCGGTGAGCAGCAGCAAGGACAGCGCTATGCCCAGTTCCAGGCCGGTCCAGCGGATCACCAGGCTCGTTGCCGCGCCAGCTACGGCAAAGCACAAAACCGGGATGGTGGGCAGCAACGAAGCGACGAACGTCCCGTACCCCATCATCTCCTGCAGGTCATGGAATAGCGGCGATGCCGAGGCAATGCCCATGCGCAGGTTCAGGCCCACGAGAATAACGGCTGCTACAGCGAGTGCACCAGCCAGCCATGGGGATTTGCGTGGAAGGTTGGCCACTGGAGGAAGCACTGATTCAGAGGAGTTGTCGATCACGATTAAACATTAGACGTTTGATGTTTAGCTCCACGAATCCTGTGACTATTTCGACTTTCTAACCGGTACCAGCCCGAAAGACGCAAGTTCGCCCATTTTATTTATGCACAACAATGCCTGCGGACTACCAATGTTCACCAACCGGTCACTAGGCGTCCATACGCTCTAGGAGTTACCGGCCGGCTCACTATTCAGCTGGCTACCTATCAAAGTGAAAGGCAGTTCTTTGAGCACTCCGTCTTCTGTCCCCCGTCGTGGAGTATTGATTGGCAGCACGGCTGCCGCGATTACCGGTCTTTTCGCCGCTAGCGGCACCGCAGCAGCTGCTGCTCCAGCCAAGAAGTCCACGGCATCTGCCCCGAAGCTCAAGTTCGCTGCCGACGGCAAATTCAAGATCGTCCAGTTCAATGACACCCAGGATGGGCCACGCACCGACCGACGCACGCTTGAACTGATGAATAAGGTGCTCGATACCGAGAAGCCGGGCTTCGCACTCATCAACGGCGACGTCATCAACGGTTCCCCGAAAACCGTCACTGAGGTCAAGCAAGCTATCAACAACGTGGTGCAGCCAATGGAATCGCGGGGCATCCCCTGGGCTTTGACTTTTGGCAACCATGACGAGGATTCGATGCCCAACGGCACGAATATGTCCGATGCCAAGATCCTCGATTTCATTCGCGGGTACGAGTTCAATGTCAACGCGAAGAATGACAAGATCCAGGGCGAGTCGAACTCCCAGCTGCTGATCGCCTCGTCCAAGAACGCCAAGCCCGCCTTCGGCATTTGGCTGCTCGACTCGAATCGCTACGCGCCAGATGCCATTGGAGGCCAGGATTTCGAAGGTCTCATGTCCTACGACTGGATCCGTCCGGAGCAGATCGCGTGGTACCGCAACGCGTCCAAGGCCACCGAATCACGCTACGGCAAGGTCCAGTCATTGATGTTCTTCCACATCCCGCTGTGGGAGCACCACCACATGTGGTACGGAGCCCAGTTCACTTCGAATGATGCCGACCATGAGAAGGCCGTCAAGAAGCACTCCATCGAGGGAGTCAAGAACGAGGGCATCTACACCGCTGCGTTCAACTCGGGCATGTTCACTGCCCTGCAGGAACGCGGAGATGTGCGTGGCGTGTACTGCGGCCACGACCACATCAACACCTTCAAGGGCGACTACTACGGCATCGAGCTGGGCTACGCGCCAGGTACCGGATTCGGCACCTACGGATTAGGCGGTACCGAGAAACACGAGCTTCGTGGCGCCCGCGTCTTCGAACTCGACGAGAATAGGGACGGGGTCTATACCGGAACCCGCACCATCTTTGCCAAGGATCTGGGCATCGATATGGGCACCAAGGCCCAGCCGATCGACGAGCCGCTTCCTCTTCCATAGCAGTGAGGCCTGCTGGACGCTGAATAACCAGCGTGCAGCAGGCCATCTGAACCGAAAAGCACAGGCATAATGGCGTTCCGGTATTTGCCTAAGCCTCCCAGGGACTAGAGGACCAGTACGAGTATCCGGTTCTAAGAAATGCAGATCTGCACTTACCGCAAGGTGATCTGCGTGACCGGCTGCGACGAGTCTGTAGCGAAATCCAGTCCCGACGGAGCCACGCCGTCAGCGACCAACTGTGCGCCGAGCGCCGCGACCATGCCGCCGTTATCCGTGCAGAGGCTGAACGGCGGAACCACGAGTTCGATTCCCGCCGAGGTGCAACGCGCTGACAGCAGTTCGCGCAGGCGGGTATTAGCTGCGACTCCCCCGCCCAAAAGCAAGGTCTTCAGGCCTTGTTCTTGCATGGCGCGCACAGCCTTCGAGGTGATGACATCCACGACTGCTTCCTGGAATGAAGCGGCAATGTCGGCGACGGGGACCTCTTCGCCGTTGGTCTCGAAGTGCTCTACGCAACGGGCTACAGCAGTTTTGAGCCCTGAGAACGAGAAGTTGTTGCGGTGCTTGCCAGGGTTCTCGGCGCTGCCGACGAACTTCGGCAAGGACAAGCCGCGAGGGAAGCGGAATGCCTTGCGGTCTCCGTCCTTGGCCGCTTTGTCGATGGCTGGCCCGCCGGGATACCCCAGGCCCAGCAGACGAGCAGTCTTGTCATAGGCTTCGCCGGCCGCATCATCAATCGTGGAGCCCAGCAGCTGCACATCGTTGGTCAGCGAGGTGACTTTCAAGATTTCGGTATGCCCGCCCGAGACCAGCAAAGCGCCGAAGGTCGGTGGCAATACGGTTCCTTCGAGAACACCTACGCCAACGTGGGCAACCAGGTGATTGATGCCGTAGAGCGGTTTGCCTGTTGCCAGGGCCAAGGCTTTGGCCGCTGAAACGCCTACCATTAGGGCACCGGCCAGGCCCGGACCACTGGTTACGGCGATGGCATCAATATCGTCAAGAGCCAGTTCGGCTGTGTCCAACGCGGACTGCAAGGTTGGCACGAATGCTTCCAAGTGTGCACGGGCCGCGATCTCGGGAATGACACCGCCAAAGCGCACGTGCTCATCCATGGAGCTGGAGACAGCGTTGGCCAGAAGCTTGTTGCCGCGCACGATGCCTACGCCGGTTTCGTCGCAAGAGGACTCAATGCCTAGTACTACGGGTTCGTTGAAGCTCATGCGTTGCGTTCTTCCTCTTGTCCCTGCTGTGCATCCAGCGGGAGTCTCATAATTAGTGCATCGACCCCGCCCTTGTAGTACCCCTTGCGGCGATGGATGGTGGTGAATCCAAAGGATTCATACAGGCCAATGGCGGTGGGGTTGTCAAAGCGAACTTCGAGCATCACATCCAGCGCGTTTTTCTCGCCCGCCGTCTGGATGAGCAATGACAACAGCTTGCGTCCCAAGCCCCGGCCTTGGTAATCAGGGTGAAGGGCAATGGTCTGGACATCGGCTATCGGCAAGACCACGCAAAGCCCTGCATAGCCGACAACTCGACCAGCGTCCTCATAGACCCAGTAGGTTCGGGTATCGCGCTGCGCCAGCTCGGATTCGAAACCGGCAAGCGGCCATGCATCCTCGGGAAAAAGCTGCTGCTCCAGATCGTGGACGGCTTTCAGATCATCCGGCTGCATGCGGCGCAGGAGAACCTCATGCTGCTCGCTCACGCCTTGGCCTGCTTCATGAAGGCAGGAACCTGCGCATCGGATTCGCGAAGATACTGAGGCGAAGTATCTGAGAGGTCCTTGCCTCCAGCGAGGTCGCTCAATGCCCGACGGGCCAGGAAGCCGGCGTCGGCAATCCATTCGAAGGACTCAGGCATCGGCTTGGCACCGGCTTCCTCAAGCTGCTCGGCGTAGATGCCGGCCCCGACACCGAAAACTGGCATCGCTGGAAGAGCTGACGCTGCTGAAACGTGCGGCCCTCCAACCATGGTTCCGGAATTGTCGTAGCGTGCCCAGTAGACTTCTTTACGTCGTGCGTCCGAGGCGACAACGAATTCAGCAGGAACATCGCTGGACTCGAGCACCTGTTCGGCGAGCGCATGCAACGACATCACTCCGTGCACAGGTACTTGCCATACGAATCCGAAAGTACGCGCGGCCACCAAGCCAACGCGCAGGCCGGTGAAAGGACCCGGGCCAACGCCGACGATGATTCCCGCAAGGTCTTGGCCCTTCTGGCCGTGGGTGTCCAATAGCTCCTTGACGTATGCCGACAAGGTTTCGGTCTGGTCGTTTCCCTTGGAGGAAACACGCTTGTCGACAAGTAAACCGGTGGTTTCGTCAACTAGTGCCACCGATGCGTTGGCAGAGGTGTCGATTGCTAAGTAATTAGACATGTTTTTCTTCCGTGCGCTGTACAGAAACCGCAGACAGCAATGAATCTTTCAGCTGGGCAAAGGCATCTTCGTCCCAGCGCGGGCCGATAGCTTTCAGGCTGAACAACCGCGGCTCATCCAGTTCCTCTTCAGCTTCTTCCCATGGATTGCCGACTGGTGCGGCCAGGGCTTCGCGATCCAGCTGGATTTCCAAGCGTGAATCGGTAAGGTGTTCGACCTTCCCCAAGCCCCATTCCACGACGGTAACTGAATCTGCCAGCGTGGATTCAAGATCCAGGGTGTCCACGTCATCATGGTCCTTGAGACGGTAGGCATCTACGTGGATCAGACCGGGTCCATCCCCAAGTGATGGGTGCTGGCGAGCCAGTACGAACGTCGGGGAGATGATTCCTTCACGGACGTTCAGTCCCACGCCCAGCGACTGGGTCAGCGTGGTCTTGCCAGCGCCAAGGGCACCGGTAAGGATGACGAGGTCGCCGGCTTTGAGCTGAGCACCCAAGGCTTCGCCCATTGCTTCGGTGACGGTGAGGTCATCGAGCTGGCAGGAGAACTCCGATACCGGGTTATTCACCGGCCTCACCCCAGCTGCCTTCAATGTAGTAGCGAGGTACACGTGGCGAGATGCGGGTTACCACTTCGTAGTTGATGGTGTTCGCTGCGTAAGCCCAGGTGTTGACCGACTGCCCGCCGTCACCGAAGATAATTGCTTCAGCTCCCAGGAATTCTTCTGGGTTGATATCTGATCCCAAATCGATGACGCACTGGTCCATGGCAATGCGACCACGTACTGGATAGGTGCGCCCATTGACAGTCACTGGAGCACCGGTTGCGATCCTTGGCAGTCCATCGGCATAACCCATGGGGATCAGGCCGAGGTAGGTTTCGCCTTCGGTCTTGTAATTCAGGCCATAGGAAACACCCTGCCCCGGGTGAACCTTCTTGACATTCGCAACCCGGGTCTTCACTGTCATGGCTGGGCGCAGCCCGAAGCTCTCTGGCGATTCACCGTCAAACGGGCTAAGTCCATACAGGCCCAGACCCAGGCGCACCATTTCGTGATGTGAATCCGGTCGAGAAAGGATGCCAGGAGTGTTGGCGATATGACGCACTTCCAAATCGAAGCCAGCAGCTTCCACCAGTTCTATGGCCCTGTCGAAGACTTCCAGCTGCTCATCGGTTTCCGGGCGTTCAGGTTCATCTGCCACCGCCAGGTGGGAGAAGATGCCAACTACACGCAATAACCCTTCTTCCTGGAAATCGCTGGCGCGGTTCAGCAGATCCGGCAGGGCATCCATGGTGGAGCCATTGCGGCCAAGCCCGGTATCTACCTTGATGTGGATCCGTGCCGGAGTCTGCACAGCACGAGCCGCGGCGGCAACGTATTCAAGTTCCCAGCCTGAAACACCGAGGTCAAGACCGGCGTCTATGGCGGCCTCGAACGGGGTGTCTTCGGTATGCAGCCAAGCCATCATGGGCGCATCGACTCCCGCGTCGCGCAGGGCGAGTGCTTCAGTGACATGGGCGCAACCTATCCACCGGGCTCCGCCTTCCAAGGCAGCCTTGGCTACCGGGATGGCACCGTGCCCGTACGCGTCAGCTTTGACGACGGCCATGACTGCAGCTGGGGCCACAACATCAGATATCTGCTTGACGTTGTTGCGGATGGCCGACAGGTCAATGACTGCGCGGCGTTCAAAGCCGATCGCCTGTGCACTGCTGGTGCTGTTTGTCAGGTTGCTTTCTTCAAGCGCTTCAGAGTTCACCCATTCATCTTCGCACTTTTCTGAACCACTTGCCTTGTTCACCCATGCGCAGTTCGGCACATGATGCTGGTTAAAGCCGGAAGGAGCGGGTTCGAACAACTTTGCTGTTCGAACCCGCTCCTTGAAGACGGATGTTTTATCGGGGGTTAGCGAAGAGTCTTCAGCTCATCGCGGATCTGGGCAAGCAGCTCCAGCTGTGGATCTACTTCTTCCTCAGGCTCTTCTGCACCTGCAGCACGGCGCGCTGCGATGCGCTCGTTCAGCTTGGTCATTGGCAGAACCAACGCGAAGTAAACGGCTGCGGCAATCAGCAGGAAGTTGACCAGCGCGGTCAGGAAGACGCCGAACTTGATCTCTACCCCGTTAATAGTGAGCAACAGGAAGTCGTCGAAGCTTGGTGAACCAACCAGGGCGGCAATCAACGGCATCAGCACATTGTCGACCAAGGCGGTAACTACGGCGCCGAAGGCAGCGCCGATAACAACGGCAACGGCCAAATCGACAACGTTGCCCTTCATAATAAAATCGCGGAAACCTTTTAGCATGGTTAGAGCATACACAGGAAAATCACAGCACCACTACGATTTTGTAGAGCGATTTCCAATAGTTCGGCAAATTCACAGAATTCGTTTGCTTAAAAATCAGCTGAAGAAGCCTAGATTTTCCGCAACAGCATTCGCCGCACCGAATGATCGGCTGATTTGCGCAGTACCAATTGCGCCCGTCCTCGCGTGGGCAAGACGTTCTCCTTGAGATTCGGTTCATTGATGCGCTTCCAAATGCCGTGCGCGGTTTCCCGCGCTTCCACATCGGTGAGCTGGGAATAGCGATGGAAGTAGCTCGCCGGGTCGGAGAAGGCTCCCGAGCGCAGGCGCATGAATCTTTTGATGTACCACTCTTCGATATCCGCCGTACGGGCATCGACATATACGGAGAAGTCGAAGAAATCGCTCAGCGCGAGTCCCACGGTTCCATCGGAACGAGTTCGCGCTGGCTGCAGCACGTTCAATCCCTCGACAATGAGCACCTGCGGCGAGCGGATCACATTGCGCTCCCCCGGGATGATGTCGTAGGTCAGGTGCGAATACACCGGGGCACTGACTACTGGGGCACCAGACTTCACTGCCGAGACGAAGCGCAGCAATGCACGACGGTCATAGGATTCAGGGAAACCCTTGCGGTGCATGATGCCGCGGCGCTCAAGCTCCGCATTGGGGTACAGGAAACCGTCAGTGGTGATGAGCTGGACATCAGGAGTATGCGGCCAGCGGCGCAGCATTTCCTGCAATACACGAGCGGTCGTGGATTTTCCCACGGCAACGGATCCGGCGACGCCAATGACAAAAGGCGTCCGATTGGTCTGCTCACCCAGGAAGGTAGTAGTCGCCTGATGCGTTGCACCGGCTCCCTCCACGTACAGCGACAGCAGGCGGCTCAGTGGCAGGTAGACGTCGCGGACCTCCTGGAGGTCCAGCTGATCGCCGAGGCCGCGAAGACGTTCGATGTCGGAGTAGTTCAGCGGCTGTTCCATCTTGTTGGACAGTCGCGCCCATGTCTCTCGTTCAAGTTCAACAAACGGCGAGATGGATGATTCTAGTGTTCCGTGTGGTTCCACGAGGGTAAATTCTGCCAAGAATATGCTCCACATCCCAATTAACAAAATCAACAAGGCAATTAGTTTCGGTGAAATACGGCGGCCTGGTGAGCTAAGACATAGGTAATTTTGAGTGCTGTGCCACGATTATTCCCATCGATGGGGATTGAACCGGTAGGATTTTTCCCATGTGCGGAATTGTTGGATATGCAGGAACCTCGAGCCAGATCGCCGAGCACGGCGCCCTCGACGTTCTAATTGAAGGTTTGCGTCGTTTGGAATACCGAGGCTACGACTCGGCTGGAGTCGCGGTAGTTGCCGACGGCGCCATTCATTCTCGGAAGAAGGCCGGCAAGCTGGTCAACCTTGAAAATGAAATTGCCGAGTCCCCTTTGCCTCAGTCGATGACCGGCATTGGGCATACCCGTTGGGCAACCCACGGTGGACCGAGCGATCAAAACGCTCACCCTCACCTGGCCGATGGTGGCAAGCTTGCCATGATCCACAACGGAATTATTGAAAACTTCGCCGGCATCAAGGCCGGTTTGGCAGCCGAGGGCGTTGAATTCCTCTCGGATACCGATACCGAGGTTGCCGCAGCGCTGCTGGGCAAGCTCTACAGCACCGAGGCGGAGGGCGATTTGACCCGCGCCATGCAGCTTGCTGTTCAGCAGCTGGAAGGTGCTTTCACCCTCTTGGCCGTTCACCAGGACCACCCAGGCGTTGTCGTCGCGGCCCGCCGCAATTCCCCTCTCGTTCTGGGCCTGGGCGAAGGCGAGAACTTCCTGGGTTCGGACGTCTCCGGCTTCATCGACTTCACCCGTCGCGCCGTCGAGCTGGGCCAGGACCAGATCGTTACCATCACCCCGGATACCCACTCCATCACCGATTTCGAAGGCAACCCTGCCGAAGGCAAGGAATTCACCGTTGACTGGGACGCAGCCAGCGCTGAAAAGGGCGGCTTCCCATCCTTCATGGAGAAGGAAATCTTCGACCAGCCGGCAGCTGTTGCCGATACCCTGCTGGGCCGCTCGGACGCCGATGGCCGTCTGACCCTGGACGAACTGCGAATCGCTCCGGAAGAGCTGGCTGCCATCTCCAAGATCGTGGTTCTTGCTTGCGGCACTTCGGCCTACGCCGGCTCCGTTGCCAAGTACGCGATCGAGTCCTGGTGCCGTATCCCGGTCGAGGTCGAGCTCTCCCACGAGTTCCGCTACCGCGAGCCAATCGTTGACGACAAGACCCTGATCGTTTCGATCTCCCAGTCCGGCGAAACCATGGACACCCTGATGGCCGTGCGTTACGCCAAGGAGCAGGGCGCCAAGACCATGTCGATCTGCAACACCAACGGATCGACCATCCCGCGCGAGTCGGATGCCGTGCTGTACACCCACGCGGGTCCAGAAATCGCAGTGGCTTCCACCAAGGCATTCCTGGCGCAGATCACCGCGACCTACCTGCTGGGCCTGTACCTGGCGCAGTTGCGCGGCAACCTGTTCCAGGGCCAGATCAAGGACATCCTTGCCGACCTGGGCAAGATCCCTTCCAAGATCCAGGACATCCTGGACCGTGCGGACGAGATCAAGGATCTGGCACGCAACATGTCGGAAGCCAACTCCGTGCTGTTCCTGGGCCGCCACGTCGGCTACCCGGTGGCAATGGAAGGCGCCTTGAAGCTCAAGGAAATCGCCTACATCCACGCCGAAGGCTTCGCCGCCGGCGAGCTGAAGCACGGTCCTATCGCGCTGATCGACGACGGCCAGCCGGTGTTCGTGGTAGTGCCTTCCCCTCGTGGCCGCGACTCGCTGCACTCCAAGGTTGTCTCCAATATCCAGGAAGTCCGCGCCCGTGGCGCCAAGACCTTGGTTATTGCCGAAGACGGCGATTCCGCCGTCAAGGACTTCTCCGAGTGGGTCTTCTACGTACCAGAAACCCCAACCCTGCTGATGCCGCTGCTGGCCACCGTGCCACTGCAGATCTTCGCTTGCGAGCTGGCATCCGCGAAGGGCTTCGACGTTGACCAGCCACGTAACCTGGCCAAGTCTGTGACCGTGGAGTAATCCACCCAGCATGAATCATTGCGGGCATTCCCTTTCGGGAGTGCCCGCAATTTTTTTGCCTTGCAGGCACTGGATAAACTGATAGGCATGATTGCAGGTATTGGAGTGGACATCGTTGATGTGCCACGTTTCGGTCGTCAGCTCGAGAAGACTCCACGGTTGCGCGACCGGCTCTTCACCGAAGAAGAACGGGACCTGCCCCTGCGTTCTCTTGCAGCCCGTTTCGCAGCCAAGGAAGCAATCGCCAAAGCACTGGGCGCTCCTTCCGGGATGAACTGGCAGGACTGCACCATCCGCAAGGACGAAGCCGGTGATCCCCAGATTCACAACACCGGCTCAGTGGCCGCAGCCAGCGAGCTGCGCGGCATCAAATCCTGGCACCTGACCATGTCCCACGATGGCGACATGGCGATCGCAATGGTGGTTGCCGAACGCTGAGCACCAACGCCACGACGAAGGAATAACGACACGTATCTCATTAAATAGGGCATCGCACAGAAGCCTTGAGTATTGTTTGTCTTATGATTCCTGTCTACAGTGTTGCGCAAATTCGTGCGGTTGAAGCCCAGGAGAAATCCAAGCGTGGCGAGACCAGCTTAATGAAGCAAGCCGCCGCCCATTTGGCTTCAACGGCTGTCGCCATGCTGGCCGAAGGACACAGCACCGAACCGGCGTTCGTGGTCGGACTGATCGGCCCGGGCAACAACGGTGGCGATGGCTTGTATGCACTGGCAGAGCTTCAGCAGCAGAAGATTTCCACGCTGGCTCTGCAATGCCACGAGCAGATTAACGCAGAGGCTGCTGCAGCGTACCAAGCCGCCGGCGGCACCATACTGGATCTGTCAGATGGCGACGGCGAACTAGCGAATGCCTCGCTCGTTATCGACGCCATCTATGGTCTTGGATATCGAGCCGGTTCCGAGGTGCCGCCGGTTCCGGCTGGCGTACGGGTGCTGGCTTGCGATGTTCCCTCAGGGTTGGACCCTGAAACCGGCGTTGCGCAGGACTCGGTTCTCCGAGCTGAACGCACGGTGACCTTCGGCGCCATAAAGGCCGGCCTGCTGTCCGTGGATGGACCGCTGGTTACCGGCGAGATCACCGTGGCTGATCTGGAATTCGACTTTTCTTCCGTCCAGCCCGGCACCCAGCTAGTGGACGAGCAGGCTGCCCGCGAGCTGCTGGACCAGCACCGCTCCTGGCGGGATGCCGGACGCCACAAATACCAGCGTGGAGTCCTTGGCCTCATCGCCGGTTCCGACCTGTATCCCGGAGCTGCCCAGCTGACTGCCAAGGCCGCCGTGGCTTGCGGGGTCGGGCTGCTCCGCACGCACGTACCCGATTCCATCCAGCCGCTTATGGCAGTCTCCGTGCCGGAGTCCGTGCCGTTGGATGATGAGCAGATCAAGGAAGCGCTGTCATTCTCGCGCCGCCAGATCCACGGCAAGAGCGCCAAGATCAAGGCGTGGGCTATTGGTCCGGGCTTGGATGGACGCACTCCCCCAACTGGCGCCATCGCTGATGTCTTCGCCAGCCCCCAGCCAGCTGTCATCGACGCATCCGGCCTGGATGTGGTTCCTGCCGGGCCCAGCGAGCAGCCCCGCGTGCTGACGCCCCATGCAAAGGAACTTCGTATGCTGCTCGGCCGCGCGGGCGTGAAGATCACCCCTGATGAGCTTTCCCAGGACCCGATTCGCTGGACCCGTTGGGCCGCCTTGGCTTACAACGCTGTAGTCCTGCTCAAGGGCCCGACCAGCTACATTGTTGCGCCTAACGGCGACAGCCTGATGGTGAGCCACTCAGCACCAGAACTGGCCACTGCGGGCAGCGGAGACGTCTTGACCGGCATCCTCGGCTACATGCTCTCCGACAGCTCGCTGACGGGCACTGAAGGCCTGCGAACCGTGCCCAACCGCCGCATGATGGAGTTGACTGCGTGCGCGGCGTACATCCACGGCCATCTGGGCCGGGTGACCGCCGCGGACGGCACCGTGAATGCTTCTCGCCTGATCGATAATCTTCCCAAGGTCATGAAGCAGTTCGGCTTCTAGCCTGCGTAGGCAACACGTAGAAGGGGCGGTTCTCCTAATGCGGAGAACCGCCCCTTCCATGTCCGGCTACACCGTTCAGGCCTGCGCCAGAATCGAGGTGGTCGCCGGAGCCATGTTGCCCAGCTCGAAGTACTCTCCCGGGCCGGTGATGGTCCAGCCCTGCTTCCGCCATTCTGGGCGGTCCAGGACATTGCGACCGTCGATTAGCTGCTTGCTTGCAACCACGTCGGCAAGGTCGGACGGGTTCATTTCCCGGAACTCGTTCCATTCGGTCAGCACCAAGGTCAAATCTGCCTTCTGCGCGGCTTCCTTGCAGGAGTCCACATAGTTCAAGCGCGGGAAGCGCCGGGCAGCGTTGGCGTTGCCTTCTGGGTCGTAGACCGAGACTTCAGCGCCTTCGTTGTACAGGCGTACGGCGATATCCAGGGCTGGAGAGTCGCGCACGTCGTCGCTGTCCGGCTTGAAGGTCACGCCGAGTACGCACACTTGCTTGCCTGCCAGCTCGTTGCCGAGCATGTGCGAGGCGAGCGAGACCACGCGGTCGCGGCGGCGCAGGTTGATCTGGTCGACTTCTGCCAAGAAGCCCATGGTCTGGCTCAACCCAAGCTCGCTGACCCGGGCTTGGAGCGCGCGGATGTCCTTCGGCAGGCATCCACCGCCAAACCCCACCCCGGCGTTCAGGAACCGGCGTCCAATGCGCTTATCGTGCCCAATGGCGTCGGCGAGGACCTTGATGTCGCCACCCACGGTCTCCGTGACTTCGGCAAAAGCATTGATGAAGGAAATCTTGGTAGCCAGGAAGGCGTTGGCCGCGACCTTGACCAGTTCCGCGGTTTCCAGATCCGTGGCGATCTCCGGCGTGTCCAAGGCGAGGATCGGAGCATAGACTTTGCGCAGCAGTTCCAGGCCTCGCCCATCCTGCAATCCATAGACCAGCCGGTCGGGGCGCAGGGTGTCCTGGACAGCAAAACCCTCACGCAGGAATTCTGGATTCCAGGCCAGCGCTATGTCGCTTCCCTGCTTGGCAGATTGGGCAATCTTCTCGCTCAGCCGTCGTGCGGTGCCTACCGGGACGGTGGACTTGCCGACAATCAGCGCTTCGCCGGTGATATGCTCCAGCAGGGAGTCCACGGAACCATCGACGTAGGACATGTCTGCGGACTGCGAATCAGCACGCTGCGGCGTTCCCACGGTGATGAAGTGGATATCCGCGCCGGCAGCGACTTCTGCGTAACTGTCGGTGAACCGCAGGCGCCCGGAGGCCACGTGCTTGCGCAGCAGCTCGGGCAGGCCCGGCTCGTGGAAAGGCAGAACACCAGCGGCCAAGGCTTCGAGCTTGGCCGTGTCCACGTCCAGTCCAATGACTTCATAGCCCAGTTCAGCCATGCAGGCGGCATGGGTTGCACCGAGGTAGCCGGTGCCGATCACGCTGATGCGTAGAGTCACGAAAGTCCTTCTCTCCGAGAACGCGAACCCAGATCGGTTCCTACTAGTTAGCATGCCACACCCCCGCAACGTGTTCCGGTATGGAACGCGCTGCGGGGGTGTGAGTTTTCTTGATATTTACGTAGTGGTTGCTGGGCAGTTGCGGAGCCTAGAGGGACAGGTGCTCCTTGACCGACTCGGCCAGGGTTTCAGCTTCTGTCTGGGCCTGGTCGTGGGTAGCCGCCTCGACCATGACGCGGACTACAGGTTCGGTCCCCGATGGGCGCAAGAGCACTCGACCGGTGGTGCCCAAGCGGGCCTCGGCGGCGGCAACAGCGTCCTGCAGCGGATCGCAGTCCGGAACTCCGGCCTTGTCGACGCCGCGTACATTGATCAGGACCTGCGGCAGGACTGTCAGCACAGCAGCAAGTTCCTTCAAGGTCTTGCCGGTAGCCTTCACACGAGCCGCGATCATCAGGCCGGTCAGGACACCGTCGCCGGTGGTGGCGTGCTTGGAGAAGATCACGTGGCCGGACTGCTCGCCGCCCAGGGAGAAGTCGCCTTCACGCATGCCTTCGAGCACGTAGCGGTCACCCACGCCGGTCTGCTTGACGGTGATGCCTGCAGCTTCCATGGCCAGGGTCAGGCCGAGGTTGCTCATCACGGTGGCAACGAGGGTGTTGTCCTTCAGCTCGCCGCGGTCCTTCATGTCCAGTGCCATGATGGCCATGATCTGGTCGCCGTCAACGATCGTGCCTTCATGGTCAACGGCCAGGCAGCGGTCGGCGTCGCCGTCGTGGGCGATGCCCAAGTCCGCTCCGTGCTCCAGCACAGCGGCCTGCAGCTTCTCCAGATGGGTGGAGCCGTAGCCGTCATTGATGTTGATGCCATCCGGATCTGCGCCGATGACGATGGTTTCGGCGCCGGCAGCCTTGAAGACCTCCGGGGAGCATCCCGAAGCAGCGCCGTGGGCGCAGTCCAGGACTACCTTCAAGCCCTCGAGCCGGTTAGGCAGTGCCTGCAGCAGGTGCATGATGTAGCGGTCTTCAGCGTCGGCGAAACGCGAGACACGTCCTACTTCGCCGCCGGTTGGGCGTGGCTTTGGCATCTTCAAGCAGGCTTCGATGGCGTCTTCCAACGCATCGTCCAGCTTCTTGCCGCCACGGGCCAAGAACTTAATACCGTTATCCGGAGCCGCGTTGTGCGAGGCGGAAATCATGACGCCGAAGTCAGCGTTCAAGTCCCCTACCAGGAATGCCGCCGCGGGAGTGGGCAGCGTGCCGGCATCCATCACGTCGACGCCGGAGGCAGCCAGGCCGGCCTCGATTGCGGCGGACAGGAAGTCACCGCTGATGCGCGGATCCTTGGCAACCACTGCGACTGGCTTGTAGCCGTCCTCTGGTTGGCTCAAGCCCAGCACCACGGATGCCGCCTGCGCCAGTTCCAGCGCGAGCTCGGGAGTTAACAGTTCGTTTGCTTTTCCTCGGACCCCATCGGTCCCAAATAACCTTGCCATCGCATTCAATCATATGCCCTCTGCATTGATTTAAATGGCTCAAAGCCCCGGAATAACAGTGATATGAGAAAAGTTTAATAGCATTTTGAGTTCCTCGGCGTTAAATGCCAAAGGGCCCTGGCATCCTTTGCAGGATGACAGGGCCCTTGGAAAGACCTTGAAGTAAGGTTTAGCGCTTCGAGAACTGCGAAGCCTTGCGTGCCTTCTTCAGACCAGCCTTCTTACGCTCGATGACGCGTGCGTCGCGGGTCAGGTAACCGGCCTTCTTCAGGGTGGCGCGGTTCGCGTCGCGGTCGATCTCGTTCAGGGCGCGGGCGATGCCCAGGCGCAGTGCGCCAGCCTGACCGGAGATGCCGCCGCCGTTGATGCGTGCGATAACGTCGTATGCGCCTTCCAGACCCAGAACCTTGAATGGTTCGTTAACATCCTGCTGGTGCAGCTTGTTTGGGAAGAAGTTGTCCAGCTCGCGACCGTTTACGGTCCACTTGCCGGAGCCTGGTACCAGGCGAACGCGGGCGATAGCCTGCTTGCGACGGCCAACAGCCGCACCTGGCACGGTCAGTGGAGCGCGCTCGGTGTCAGCAACAACAGTCGAAGCTGCGGTCTCGGTAGTGTAGGTCGAAGGGGTCTCACCCTCGAATTCAGTGGTTTCTTCAGCGTTCTGAGCCACGATAATCTCCTATTAAGTATTTCTTCTCGGGGCCAGGACTACTGAGCGACCTGGGTGATTTCCAGTGCCTTCGGCGACTGAGCAGCGTGTGGGTGCTCTGCGCCGCGGTATACCTTCAGCTTCGACAGCTGGGCATCCGAAAGCTTGTTCTTAGGCAGCATGCCCTTGATAGCCTTCTCAACAGCCAGTACTGGGTTCTTTTCCAGCAGGTCTGCGTAGTTGATGCTCTTCAGGCCACCTGGGAAACCGGAGTGGCGGTAAGCGCGCTTGTTCAGCAGCTTCTTACCGGTCAGTGCAACCTTGTCTGCATTGATGATGATGACATGGTCGCCCATGTCCATGTGTGCAGCATAGGTTGGCTTGTGCTTGCCGCGCAGCAGGGTTGCGGCCTGGACGGCGAGACGGCCGAGCACTACGTCGGTGGCGTCAATGACATACCACTGACGAGTCTGGTCAGCCGGCTTTGGGGTGTACGTACGCACAGTAATTGCCTTACGTTGATTCGTTTCTGGTCAAACAGTCGCTTGGCTGAAGGCGGTGAGATCCCCCAGTGACAGGCACTGTCGTGTTGTTCTTGTGTTTAGACCAGTACGTCAGGTGAGGACTGATGATAACCGGCCGTCCATATGCTGTTCGCACACCCAGCAGACCAGCGACTATGCAACTAAGCCGTCACGCTTGGGCGTGTAGTGTCGAACGTGGACATACACAACTCATAAAAGTTTAGCGGATTAAAGTGTTTCCGGCCAAAAAAGGATGTATGCCGTGAGCAACAACACCCTTAAGATTCCGGGGTTCAACGCCAATCAGCCTTCCGAGCGGGCCGTATCTGCTTCATCATCGGTGCGCAGCGCGCGGGTTCTAAGTGCCCGCTCTGCCAGCTCTCCCGCTTCCGGATAATAGACCTCTTCGAGAACCAGCGCCCGCGGGTGCGAAAGCTTGGTCTTCGAGTCACGGACCATCTGCGCCAGCCGCTGGGCCAAGAAGCCCGGCTGCTCACGCCCGTCCCCCACCATCATTGCGGCGCCAATCAGCGCACGGACCATATTGTGGCAGAAGGCATCGGCCTTCAGGTGCGCCAGCACCAGGCCGTCGGCACCGCGGGTGAAGGAGAATTCCTGCAAGGTGCGAATGGTCGTGGCGTGCGGACGAGGCTTGCAGTAGGACAAGAAGTCATGGCGGCCCAGCACGCTTTGCGCCTCGCGATTCATGGCCTCGACATCGAGCTCTTCGCGGTGCCATGCGGTCAGGTGTCGGGTCAGCGGATCCCAGCGCTGCTGGCCATCGGCGATCCGGTAGGAATAGCGGCGGGCCAGCGCCGAGAACCGGGCGTCGAAGCCTTCTGGAGCACGCTCGGCTTCATGGACCCACACGGCACCCTCTTGGCGGCCAAGAATGCCATTGATGCGGCGTACGAGCGCTGGGCCGGGAGCCAGGGGCGCCTTGCGCGGCAGGCCCGCGTATTCGTCATCTGTCAGGTCGAAATGCACCACCTGGTGGCGCGCATGCACGCCTGCGTCGGTGCGGCCGGCGACAACTACTCGCACACGGCGGCGGACCAGCATTTCCAATGCTTCCTCAACCAGCTGCTGCACGCCTAGGACATTGGGCTGGCGCGCCCAACCGCTGTAGGCGGCGCCGTCGTATCCGAGGACCATGCGCATCCGGATCCACGCTGGTGCGGCAGTAGCCCCCAATGCGTTGGTGCCCATGGGATCGATGCTCTCTGGCTGGATACTCATGCATTCAATTATGCGTAAGGACCTGCGCAACCGTCGAATCAATGGCCGCCTTCCGGCCGGTTATCCACAGGCGCAAAAACGCGGGACTCCCGCGGAGGTAGCCTGTGTGCATCCAACGTCCTGCCGCTTAGGCGGCAAAGCCATCATCACCGTTCTAAGGACTTCCCATGCGAAGGACTACCGCAAGCATCATTGGAGCATCAACCGCCTTGGGTTTTGCTTGAGTGGCTGCAGTTCCGGCCAGCTGAACACCGAGCAGTCATGCGACCTGCTTCATGAATTGGCTATCGATCAATCGATCGGGGACAAGTGGGGGCTGGCATATATGGGCGCTATTGAGGAAGACACGCAACCTGTCGTAGATGTCATGGAAGCCACCATCGGCATCTACCAAGAAGTTTCCGAGCAGACCAGCAATGGGAAACTGCGCACTGCATTGGACTCAGAAATCAGCAGGTTCCAAGACTTCGTCGACCTCATTGAGGGCCGCGCTTTCGATGATCCAACGTTCGGGGCAGACCTTGAAGCGGCCGCGGTCGATCTGACAGATCAATATTCGGACTATGTGGATCAGACCTGCCCAATTTCCGGTGAGGAATCCGGCACGGTCGAACCGTAAATAGGATTCGTCCGCAGACCCAAGCACGTCACACACCGCCTGCAGTAAATCCTGACTATAGAATAATCAAGTAGTCATCAATGGCTACCCTGCTAGACCAGCGGTTCATCATCTAAGGATCTCCATGCTGAAAAAGTTCGCGGCACCTGCCGCTGCGCTCGCGCTCGCTTCACTCATGCTCACTGGTTGCGGTGCTGGAAAAATGTCCACCGAGGACACCTGCTCCTTTATCAATGACCAGGTAGTCCAGCGCGATCTGCAAAAGAAGGCGGATGATTCCAGCGCAAAACTCATGGTGGGCGAAACTTCGGCATACGTCGAGGTCATGCATGAGTTCAATGCCATTTTGGGTGAAGCCGCGGAAAATACCAAGGACAGCAAGCTTGCCACGTCCTTGAACGCAGCTGCCGGGCAGAACAAGGAAATGGCAGACTTGTTGGCTGAAGCAGACGGCACCAATATGATGGAGATTTCGCAAAAAGTCGCCGAGCTCGACACTGCCGAAGCCTCAGAGGCTACTGAATACCTGAATACGGCATGCCCGGACATGGATTCGTTCAGCTAGGAAATTCCACGTTGCGGATGCTCGAGACCTGCCATCTGACGGGCACGCGCTCCGGCATTCATCACTGAACAGGCTTAAACAAAAGATTCCCGTTGGTTCCTTGCGGATCCAACGGGACTCTTTTTGCCCTTGCAGGCGAGGGAGCTTCAGCTCGAAGAAGCTTAGGCCTCTTCGGTCTCAGCAGCCTTCTCGGCAGCCTGGGTGGCTTCCTTGACGACAGCCTGCTTTGGCGAAACTGGCTCCATCACGAGCTCGATAACAGCCATAGGAGCGTTGTCGCCCTTGCGGTTGCCGATCTTGGTGATGCGGGTGTAGCCACCCTCGCGGTTTGCCATTGCTGGTGCGATGTTCTCGAACAGTTCGTGAACGATCGACTTGTTGGTGCGCGAACGCGAAGCGATGACGGCCTGGACGCGGCGACGCGAAGCCAGGTCTCCGCGCTTTGCGAAGGTGATCAGGCGCTCTGCGTGTGGACGCAGACGCTTGGCACGGGTCAGGGTGGTGGTGATCTTCTTGTTCTCGAAGAGCTGTGCCGACATGTTAGCGAAAATCAATCGCTCATGTGCTGCACTGCCGCCGAGACGCGGACCCTTGGTAGGGGTAGGCATGGTAGTTCTCCTAGATGAATAACCCGTACTGGACGAATCTGTCGTCCAGTCGGATGAAGTAGTGTGTCGCTAGACGCGGGTCTTACAGACCCTCGTCGTATTCGTCGCCATCGTCGATGGCGCTACGAGCGGCCAGATCGAAGCCTGGAGGGGAATCCTTCAGGGCCAGACCCAGTTCAACCAGCTTGGCCTTGACTTCGTCAATGGACTTTGCACCGAAGTTGCGGATGTCCATCAAGTCGGCCTCGGAGCGGGTAACGAGTTCACCCACGGAGTGGATGCCCTCACGCTTCAAGCAGTTGTACGAACGAACGGTGAGTTCCAGATCCTCGATCGGCAGCGCCATGTCAGCAGCCATGGCTGCATCGGTTGGCGATGGACCGATTTCGATACCTTCAGCCTGAGTGTTCAGTTCGCGGAACAAACCGAACAGCTCAACCAGTGTGGTACCTGCGGATGCAACTGCATCGCGCGGGGTGATCGATTCCTTGGTCTCCACGTCAACGATCAGGCGATCGAAGTCGGTGCGCTGCTCAACACGGGTTGCTTCCACGCGGAAGGTCACCTTCAGAACTGGGGAGTAGATCGAATCAACTGGGATTCGGCCAATCTCGCCATCGATGTTCTTGTTCTGAGCGGCAGACACGTAGCCACGGCCGCGCTCAATGGTCAGTTCCATGTCGAACTTGCCATTGGCGTTGAGGGTGGCGATGTGCAGATCAGGGTTGTGGAACTCCACACCTGCTGGAGGGGTGATGTCCGCTGCAGTAACGATGCCCGGGCCCTGCTTGCGCAGGTAGGCAACGACTGGCTCGTCGTGCTCGGAAGATACCGACAGGTTCTTGATGTTCAAGACCAGTTCGGTGACGTCTTCCTTGACACCGGCTACGGTGGTGAACTCGTGCAGTACACCGTCAATTCGAATGCTGGTGACGGAAGCACCAGGAATCGAAGAGAGCAGGGTACGGCGGAGCGAGTTACCAAGGGTGTAGCCAAAGCCTGGCTCCAGTGGTTCGATAACGAACCGGGAGCGGTTTTCGGCAACTACTTCTTCGGTCAGGGTTGGGCGCTGCGTAATGAGCACTTACATTTCCTTTCAGCGAGCGTCCGCTATATGACGCCTCACGGGGGTGGAAACGACGGTAGCCTGAGGTGGCCGTTCGTCTTTTGCAGGCTAATAAGTCCAAGATAGTCACCAAAGCACCCACGAGTGAATGCTTCGGTGACTTCTTAGGCTAAGCCTAGCGAATCAATTAGACGCGGCGACGCTTCGATGGGCGGCAACCGTTGTGAGCGCTTGGGGAAACATCCTGGATGGATCCAACCTCAAGGCCAGCAGCCTGCAGCGAACGGATCGCGGTTTCGCGTCCCGAGCCTGGGCCCTTGACGAAAACGTCAACCTTGCGCATGCCGTGCTCCTGAGCGCGCTTTGCAGCGGACTCGGCAGCCATCTGGGCAGCGTATGGGGTCGACTTGCGCGAACCCTTCATGCCTACCTCGCCGGCCGAAGCCCACGAGATCACAGCGCCAGTCGGATCGGTGATCGATACGATGGTGTTGTTGAAGGTGCTCTTGATATGCGCCTGTCCCTGCGCAATATTCTTTTTGTCCTTGCGACGCGGCTTACGTACCGCTCCACGAGTCTTTGGGGGCATTTCTTCTCCTACGAAAAAAGTATTTGAACTAGATCGCTAAGATTTAGCGAGTCTTCTTCTTACCGGCGACGGTACGCTTCGGGCCCTTGCGGGTACGTGCGTTGGTCTTGGTGCGCTGACCGCGGACCGGCAGGCCCTTACGGTGACGAATACCTTCGTAGGATCCGATCTCTACCTTGCGGCGAATGTCGGCCTGAACCTCGCGGCGCAGGTCACCTTCTACCTTGTAGGTGCCTTCGACGAAGTCGCGCAGCTGCACGAGCTGGTCATCGGTGAGATCCTTGACGCGAGTGTCCGGGTTGATACCGGTCGCTGCGATGGTCTCTTCTGCACGGGTCTTGCCCACGCCGTAGATGTAAGTCAGCGCGATGATTACGCGCTTCTCGCGTGGAATATCCACGCCTGCTAAACGAGCCAAGTGGCTACCTTTCAACGAACGGAGGTCTGGAGCAGCATCTTCCGTGATTGCTCACGGCCCCGGCCTCCGAATCCGGGGGTGCACCAGAACTTCCGTCCTGGCTGATACTGCCTAATTGACTACGCGTGGGAATCCCGTAAGAACGGAATTAGCCCTGACGCTGCTTGTGGCGTGGGTTCTCGCAGATCACCATGACCACGCCGTTACGACGGATCACCTTGCACTTGTCGCAGATCGGCTTCACGCTAGGGTTAACCTTCAAGGCTTTGTCCTTTTGCGGTTGCAGTTAAATGTGGAGCAGTAAATAGCTTCGCCCAAGAACAATCATCCAGCGGTTGTTGCGCATGACTGCGCTTTGGCCTGCTGGGAAAGTCTTGGGTTGTGCAGATTTACTTGTAGCGGTAGACGATGCGACCTCGGTTGAGGTCGTATGGGCTCATTTCAACCTGCACTCGGTCCTCTGGGAGGATTCGAATGTAGTGCTGACGCATCTTACCCGAGATAGTGGCGAGCACTACGTGTCCATTTGGCAGCTCCACGCGGAACATCGCGTTCGGCAGTGCCTCCGAGACGGTGCCCTCTACCTGGATGACGCCTTCCTTCTTGCCCATTTTCCCCGCTAACTTTTTTTGTTGGCAATTCCCACCAACAAGTAATTGGTTCCGGCTCTTGATCCCTGTACCGAAAACCTAAGGGTTTTAGGCGCAATTAAATCAAGAACCAACAAACAACGATACGGCATTAGTTCTCGCAGTGCCAATCGTTCATCGATATTTAAAATGTTAGATCCAGCACGCCACAACGCGGTGGCGTACTGGATCCATTAGATTCCGGGGTGGCGTTAGCCCTGGATCGGCGATGGGGTCACGCCGAATGGGGCCAGGCCCGCCGCTCCCCCGTCGTGCGCGGTCAATACCCAGATGCCGCCCATGTGGAAGGCTACGGTGTGCTCCCACTGCGAAGCGTTGGACTTGTCGTTAGTGACTACCGTCCAGTCATCTTCCAGCACGGAGGTCTCGATGCCGCCGCGTACGAGCATTGGTTCAATGGCCAAGCACATACCTGGCTTGATCCGTGGGCCGCGGTGTCCGGAGTTGTAGTTGAGCACGTCCGGTGCCATGTGCATCTGCGAGCCGATGCCGTGGCCGCAGTAGTCTTCGAGGATGCCAAGCCCGTCGCCTGGCTGGCTGGCGACGTAGTCATCGATGGCCTGCCCGATCTGGCCGACGAAGCGTGCGTTGGCAGCGGCAGCAATGCCGGCCCACATGGCCTGCTCGGTGATATCGCTCAGGCGCTGGTCAGCCGGGTCGATGTTTTCCCCGACCAAAACGGTGCGGGCCGAGTCGGCGTGCCAGCCCTCCACGACGGCGCCGCCATCGATCTTCAGCACATCGCCGTCCTTCAGCTCGTAGTCGGACGGGAAGCCGTGGACTACCTCATGGTTGACCGACGCGCAGATGTTGGCCGGGAAACCGTGGTAGCCGAGGAAGTTGCTGGTTGCGCTGTGGCGTTCCAGCACCTTGCCGAAAACCTCGTTGATAGCTTCGGTCCGCACGCCCGGGCGGGCCATCGCGACAGCTTCGTCCAGTGCTTCAGCCAGAACCAACCCGGCCTTGCGCATTTTCAAGATCTCGGAGTTGGACTTGTACTCGATTTTCGGCTGTCCTAATGCCAATGTGATTCCCCTGCCTTAAAGTGTGATGTCCCGCCCTGTGCCGTTGCCGGCTTCGGCAAGGTCCATCAATGCAAAAAGTGCGCAGGGACCGGGCTGCAACATCCATTGTTGCTGCACGGTCCCTGCGCGTTGTAACGCTTGTGTCTAGGCGTTGACGTTCAACGCCGCAAGAACACGTTCGGTGACTTCGTCGATAGCGCCCAGGCCGTCGACCTTGCGCACGATGCCGCGTTCCTCGTAGCGCTCTACAACGACGCGAGTCTCTTCGTTGTACAGGCTCAGGCGGTGGCGGATGACCTCTTCGGTGTCATCGGCGCGGCCTTCGATTTCGGCACGCTTCAGCAGGCGGGCAACCAGCTCGTCATCATCGGCGGTCAGCTGCAGCACTGCGTCCAGGGCGATGCCCTTGTTGGCCAGCATCGCATCCAGTGCATCGACCTGCGCACTGGTGCGCGGGTAGCCGTCCAGCAGGAAGCCGTTGGCTACGTCGTCCTGGTTCAGGCGGTCTTCAACCATGTTGTTGGTGACCGAATCAGGGACGAAGTCCCCGTTGTCAATGTACTTGCTGGCTTCGAGGCCAAGCGGGGTGCCGCCCTTGACGTTGGCACGGAAGATGTCACCGGTCGAGATGGCAACAATGTCCAAGCGCTCGGAGATCTTTACGGCCTGGGTGCCTTTGCCGGCACCAGGAGGTCCAATAATTAGCAGTCGACTCATCGCAGAAGCCCTTCATAGTTCCGTTGCTGCATTTGAGCATTGATTTGCTTGACGGTTTCCAAACCCACACCAACCATAATCAGGATCGATGTACCGCCAAATGGGAAGCTTTGATCAGCGTTGAACAGCACGAAGGCAATCAGTGGAATCAACGCAACGAACGCTAGATACAGGGCGCCCGGGAAGGTAATACGGGAAATCACGTACTGCAGGTACTGCGCGGTCGGACGACCTGCGCGAATGCCCGGGATGAATCCGCCGTACTTCTTCATGTTGTCTGCGACCTCTTCAGGGTTGAAGGTAATCGCTACGTAGAAGTAGGTGAAGCCGATGATCAGCAGGGTGTACACCAGCATGTACCACGGCGAGGACGTCGCCGAGTGCTCCTGCAGCCACATCGCCCACTCGGGCAGGGTGCCGTCGTCGTTCTGGTTGAACTGGACGATCATCTGCGGCAGCGCCAGGATGGAGCTGGCGAAGATCACTGGGATCACGTTCGCCATGTTCAGCTTCAGTGGAATATAGGTGGAGGTGCCGCCCACGGTACGGCGTCCCACAGTGCGCTTGGCGTACTGCACCGGGACACGGCGCTGGGACTGCTCAACGAAGACCACCAGGGCCACAATCAGCAGGCCCACCAGCAGTACGCCGATGAAGGTCATGATGCCCTGTGCCTGGAAGATCGCGCCCATCGAGGATGGGAAGCCCGAAGCGATGGAGATGAAGATCAAGATGGACATGCCGTTGCCGATGCCGCGTTCGGTGATCAGCTCGCCCATCCACATGATCAGGCCGGTGCCTGCCGTGAGGGTGATGATCATCAGCAAGATGACGATCAGCGAGTCATCCGGGATCAGCGGAAGGGTGCAGCTTGGGAACAGGCTGCCGGTGCGCGCCAGGGTGACCAAGGTGGTTCCCTGCAGCAGTGCCAGGGCGATGGTCAAGTAACGCGTGTACTGCGTCATCTTGGCCTGGCCGGCTTGGCCTTCCTTGTGCAGTGCCTCGAAGTGCGGGATCACCACACGCAGCAACTGGACGATAATTGCCGCAGTAATATACGGCATGATTCCCATTGCGAAAACCGATACCTGCAACAGGGCTCCGCCGCTGAACAGGTTCACGAATGAATAAAGTCCACCGGTGGTTTCACCCATTGCCAGACACTGCTGAACGTTGCTGTAATCAATGCCCGGTGCGGGAATGAATACGCCCACACGATAGATCGCAATGATCCCAAGCGTGAACAGCAACTTGTTGCGCAGATCAGGCGTCCGAAAAACTCGGGCTATGGCGCTGAACAAGCGTCCTCCTGAAGTAAGTGCTTGAGTCTGGGGAAGAGATTCTTCCCAGACCTAACGATTCTAGCGGTCAGTTAGGCAATCCTGCCAAATGCGCCACACGAAAAGCGCAGGAATGTTTGCAGAATTGGGACTAAACTGACTAATCAGCCAAGCAATTATTAGAAATCTTAGAATGTTTCGCCGAGAGTAAAAGAAAGTCCCGGTTCGCGTTGATTGCTCAACCCGAACCGGGACTATTCAAAGGCTTGACCCTGTATTAGAGGGTGTTTGCCGAGCCGCCAGCAGCAGCAATTTTCTCGGCTGCGGAAGTCGAGAAGGCGTCAACCTTCACGTCAACCTTGACCGTGATGTCGCCGGTGCCCAGGACCTTGACAGGCTGGTTCTTGCGAACGGCGCCCTTGGCAACCAGTGCCTCGACGGTGACTTCGCCGCCTTCTGGGAACAGCTCCGAGATCTTGTCCAGGTTTACAACCTGGAACTCGACGCGGAATGGGTTCTTGAAGCCGCGCAGCTTTGGCAGACGCATGTGCAGCGGAAGCTGACCACCTGCGAAGCCTGCCTTCACCTGGTAACGAGCCTTGGTACCCTTGGTACCGCGACCTGCGGTCTTGCCCTTCGAGCCCTCACCGCGACCCACGCGGGTCTTAGCGGTCTTGGCACCCTCAGCTGGGCGCAGGTGGTGAACCTTAAGTGCTTTTTCTTCAGCCATCTCTACTTCGCCTCCTCGACCTTCAGCAGGTGTGGGACCTTGTTGACCATGCCAACAGTCACAGGATCGGCGGTGCGGACAACGGTGTGACCGATGCGCTTCAGACCCAGCGAGCGAACAACGTCGCGCTGGCCCTGGTTACCACCAATGATGGACTTGACCTGAGTGATTGCCAGCTTGGCGTCGCTTGGAACAATGTTCTTAGCCATTGATTAAGCACCTGCCTTCTGGGACTGGATGTGACGCAGCATTGCTGCTGGTGCAACCTCGTCCAGCGGAAGACCGCGGCGAGCAGCAACAGCCTGGGGCTCTTCCAGAGCCTTCAGTGCAGCAATGGTGCCCTGAACGATGTTGATCTGGTTCTGCGAACCCATCGACTTCGACAGGATGTCGTGGATGCCTGCGCACTCCAACACGGCGCGCACTGGACCGCCGGCGATAACACCGGTACCAGGAGCTGCTGGGCGGAGCAAGACGACGCCAGCGGCGGCCTCACCCTTGACCAGGTGTGGAATGGTAGTGCCAACGCGTGGAACGCGGAAGAAGGACTTCTTGGCCTCTTCAACGCCCTTGGCGATAGCAGCAGGAACTTCCTTGGCCTTACCGTAGCCAACGCCAACCAGACCGTTGCCGTCGCCAACGACCACAAGTGCGGTGAAGCTGAAGCGACGACCACCCTTGACGACCTTGGAGACGCGGTTGATAGCTACAACGCGCTCAAGGAACTTGTCCTTGTCTTCGTTGCGGTTATCCTTCTGGTCGCGACCACGACCGCGGCCTTCGCCACGTCCACGGCCTTCACCACGACCGCGGCCTTCGCCGCGACGGGATCCTGCGTTCTCGGTAGCGGGAGCCGATGCAGTCTCGACTGCTTCAGTAGCTTCAGACACCTGAGTTTCCTTCTTGTTAGTTGCTTCGCTCACAGTGCCAGCCCACCTTCACGTGCGCCTTCAGCAACAGCAGCCACGCGACCGTGGTACTTGTTGCCACCGCGGTCGAAGACAACTGCTTCGATGCCAGCAGCCTTGGCGCGCTCTGCAACGAGCTCGCCAATGCGCTTGGACTTTGCGGTCTTGTCGGCATCGCTTGCGCGAAGATCTGCTTCCATGGTCGATGCGCTGGCCAGGGTGATGCCCTGCGAGTCGTCTACGATCTGTACGAAGATGTGACGAGCCGAGCGGTTGACAACCAGGCGTGGACGAACGGAGGTACCAACGATGTGCTTGCGCAAACGCTGGTGACGACGACCGCGCTGAGCGGACTTGCTCTTGCCCTTGATTCCGATAGCCATGTTTACTTACCAGCCTTTCCGACCTTGCGGCGGATGATCTCGCCAGCGTAGCGAATGCCCTTGCCCTTGTAAGGCTCGGTCTTGCGCAGCTTGCGGATGTTAGCGGCAACCTCACCGACGTGCTGCTTGTCGATACCAGCAACGGTGATCTTGTTGTTGCCCTCGACCGAGAAGGTGATGCCGTCAACGGCAGCAACCTTCACTGGGTGCGAGTAGCCCAGAGCAAGCTCCAGGTCGGCACCCTTAGCCTGTACGCGGTAACCGGTACCGTGGATTTCGAGCTTCTTCTCGTAACCCTCGGTCACACCAACGATCATGTTGTTGATCAGGGTGCGGGTCAGACCGTGCAGCGAACGAGCCTCGCGGGAGTCGTTCGGGCGGCTGACGGTAACAGTGTTCTCGTCCTTGGCAACGGTGATTGGAGCCTTGACGGTGATCGAAAGTTCACCCTTGGGACCCTTGACGGCGACCAGCTGGCCGTCGACATTCAACTCAACGTTGGCAGGTACGGAAATCGGAAGACGTCCAATACGTGACATTGTATGTTTCCCCTTTCCCGTTACCAGACGTAGGCGAGGACTTCCCCACCCACGCCCTTCTTTGCAGCCTGACGGTCGGTAAGCAGACCGGAGGAGGTGGACAGGATAGCGATGCCAAGGCCACCGAGCACGTGAGGCAGGTTGGTGGACTTTGCGTAAACGCGAAGACCTGGCTTGGAGATACGGCGTACGCCAGCGATCGAACGCTCACGCGATGGGCCGTACTTCAAAGTGATAGTCAGAGTCTTGCCGACTTCTGCTGCTACTTCCTCGAACGAGGCGATGTAGCCCTGTTCCTTGAGGATGTTTGCAATGCGCACTTTCAGCTTGCTCGACGGCATCGACACAGTGTCGTGGTAAGCCGAGTTGGCGTTGCGCAGACGAGTCAGCATATCTGCGACTGGATCTGTCATAGACATGTGGGCTTCAGCCCTTCCTCGTTACGGTTTCCTTAGCGGACCTGTAACGTAGTGAGATTAGTTGTTGGTCTTGAATGGGAAGCCCAGAGCCTTGAGCAAGGCACGGCCTTCGTCATCAGTCTTGGCGGTGGTAACGACGGTGATGTCCATACCACGTACGCGGTCAACCTTGTCCACATCGATTTCATGGAACATCGACTGTTCGGTCAGACCGAAAGTGTAGTTGCCATTGCCATCGAACTGGCGGTCGCTCAGGCCGCGGAAGTCGCGGATACGAGGCAGTGCCAGGGTGATCAGGCGGTCGACGAATTCCCACATGCGATCGTTACGCAGGGTGGTGTGGGTACCGATTGGCATGCCTTCGCGCAGCTTGAACTGAGCGATCGACTTGCGGGCCTTGGTAACCACTGGCTTCTGACCGGTAATTGCGGTCAGGTCGCGTACGGCGCCTTCAATGAGCTTCGAGTCCTTGGCCGCTTCGCCAACACCCATGTTCACGACAACCTTGGTCAGGGATGGTACCTGCATTGGGTTGGCGTAGTTGAACTGCTCCTGCAGGGCAGGGCGGATGTCAGCTGCGTACTTAGCCTTCAGACGTGGCTGGATCTTGGTGGCTGCTTCAGTCATTACAGATCCTTTCCGGAAGCCTTGGCGTAACGGACGCGTACAGTCTTGGACACGCCGTTCTTTTCAACGGTTTCCTCGCGGAAGCCGACGCGGGTTGGCTTCTTGGTCTCTGGGTCAACCACTGCAACGTTGGAAACGTGCACTGGAGCCTCGACAACCTCGATGCCGCCGGTGGCCGAACCGGATTCGGTCTGACCTGCCTTGGTGTGCTTGGTGACGCGGTTGACGCCTTCGACCAGCACGCGGTTGGTCTCGGTGATGACCTTCAGGACCTTGCCCTGCAGGCCACGATCCTTGCCAGCGATGACCTGGACCAGGTCACCCTTCTTGATCTTTGCGCCCATGGTTACAGCACCTCCGGAGCCAGGGAAACGATCTTCATGAACTTCTTGTCACGAAGCTCGCGGCCCACTGGGCCGAAAATACGAGTGCCACGAGGATCGGCAGCGTCACCCTTGAGGATCACTGCAGCGTTCTCGTCGAACTTGATGTAGGAACCGTCTGCACGACGGATTTCCTTCTTGGTGCGAACGACGACTGCCTTGACGACGTCGCCCTTCTTCACGTTGCCGCCAGGAATTGCATCCTTGACGGTAGCGACAATGGTGTCGCCAATGCTTGCGTAGCGACGCTTCGAGCCGCCAAGAACACGAATGGCAAGGATTTCCTTGGCACCGGTGTTATCGGCAACCTTCAGTCGCGACTCCTGCTGAATCACTTCTTACTCCTGTCGTCTCGCTGGTTCTCATGAATGAGCCTTGCGGAACGGATATGGTCTCCACGATACGTATCGCTTACCCCCACTGGCGCGGGCGCACCGAATGCTGATCCCAATTGCCGGCAGGGCCGAGGCGTAAAATATCGAGGCTGCGCTTGCGCGGCCAAACGGATTTGGACCGCACTGCATTATGCCGAAGGTGGATAGTCCTCGAACATCATGCGCACAGATTCTTAAGTCTAGCCTAGAGTGGCGCGAATCCGAAATGGTGTGGTATGAGAAAGGCGAGCGTCGTTCGTCACACCGTTGGCACTGCAGAATCCCTGAATTCCGGGGTTTTGGTGCTGGCATCGGTTGAGGCAGCTCGCCGCTTGCAGCGGCTTCCGTCTGCCTTTCGAGCTCCCTCCGAGCGCTCTCGCGGACGAAAGCCGGGCAAATTGCCATAAGTGGGATTATTTTTCGGTTCAATCCAAGAACTCGAACGTTGCGCTTACCGCCAGGTGATCCGAACCTCCAACCGCATGGGAAGAAGACCCCGTAACAGTGAGTTCCTTCGCCAATATATGGTCAATGCCGATCAGCGGCGGGAAGCTCCGGCCAGCTGGCCAGGTCGGGCTGGGCAAGAAGCCGCCAGCCTGCACGAATCCTTCCCCCAGGGCCCGGAATGCAGGATGCGAGCGAACGGAGTTGAAGTCGCCGGCAAGGATCACCGGATTGTTCTTCTGCTGTTCCGACCAGTCGATGACTGAAGCCAAGCCCCGCGCCCACCTTTGCGCATCGCCGACTGGCGGATAGATATGGATGCCGGCCACGCTCACGAGGCCGCCAGGTGCCTGCACATCGACGACAGGCAAGGAATACCAACCCGTGGCTTCTGCATCCAGATCGCTGACGCGTTCCTGCAATGGATACTTTGAAAAGATCACGGTATCCCGTTCTCCCCCACTGGGCGCCTCGTGGCTCCGATAGCCGAGGTCGTCCAGGGCGCCGCGACCTGCGAGCTGCCGGTGCAATGGTTCGCTGGTTTCCACCAGGACGAGAATCTGCGGTTCCGTCCTGCTGATCACTTCCGCGAGCTGTTCAGGGTCCGCTCCGGCTTTCAACGCATTGAACGATAAGACGACCAGCTCGGAGTTGTCGTTTCCCGACTGCCCCTCGACAGCGTTCAGTTGCACGTTGGGCACTGTCCCGCAAAGCAGGAGCACGAACAGGCATCCGCTGATCATCCACTTCTTGCGCAGCAGGCCCATAACGCAGCAGGCCCATAACGAGGCCCGCTGCCAGAAGGAGCAGGAGGTAAGGCTGGAAGGCCTGGAGCTTTGGAATCCATCCGCCGCCGAGGAAACCCAGATACGGAAGAGCTCCAATAGCCAGGGCGAGAACCAGAACCGCACCGGCAGACCACCGAAAGTACGGCATTCGTCGTCGAATCATCACGCTCCGAGCCTACGCGATCCGAATTGTGATTCCGGTCAGGACGCTTTCCCATCCGTTCGTTGCTGGTCGGTTCGCGTCCAGCTAAGCCTTTGTTCAATTCACGATTGCTGCGATGCCCACTGCGCTACACGCCGTGCGCTCTCTTCCTTCGACAGATCCTGAACCCTTGACATGATGGACCAGCGAACGCCAAAGGGATCGAGGATTGATGCAAAGCGGTCCCCCGAGACGAAGTTGCTCAGTGGCTCTCGAATCTCGGCACCTGCGGCTTTGGCCCTGGCCACTACCGCATCTGCATTTTCGCAGTAGTATCCCAAGGAATAGCAGGCGTTCGGGGCGGCCGTTGGCCCGACCAATCCATAGGCAGGTGACGGTTCGCCAATCTGCAAGTGGCCATTGCCGAAATCTATCTCCGCGTGGACTACGGCCCCGCCCATTTCGGTCGAATCCAATACGGTGGCGCCAAAGACTTCTGCATAGAAGTCCAGGGCTGCCCTTGCGTTGGGTACCGCCAAGAATGGCGTCAAGCTAGTGACCCCATGCGGCACGCCAGCAGTGGTATGCCTTCCTGTCACGCCGTGCGTGGCTTCTTCGAGATTTTCCATATCTTCAGCCTAGGAGTGTGTGGCACGCTGGATCTTGTAAATATGCGACAACTTGTACGGGTGGTAGGCCATGGAGGAAGCTGCAGCGGATCCGCGCGGCGTTTTGTATCCCGCCCTCCTACCGGCAATCGAGCGCTACTCGCCCGATCCGTGCCTCAGCCAGTTGGTCTCGTGGTTTTGGCTAGTGGAATGGGATGTTGCCCCGGGACGCACCTCAAGGCAGGAATTGCTGCCCTTTCCGCAAATGAATCTGGTCGTTCAGGCAGAGGGGGTAACGCTTTCCGGCCCGGCCAGCGGAGCATCGCACCGCGACTTGTCCGGCAGCGGATGGGCCGTTGCAGCCTTGCTCCGGCCCGCAGCTGCTCAGGCTCTGGGCGTGGAGCCTGTGCAGCTGCTGGACCAGGAAATCCAGTTCAACGCGCCTGAGCTGCTGGCCGCGATCACCGAGATCAAAACGCGGGGCTCCCACGAAAGCAACGGGGCCGCCTGTGCTGATGCCTTCAGCTCGTGGTTCAACGCCCATCTTCCACACGTGTCGCGCGAAGGCCTGCGTGCCAATGAATTGCTCGACGCCGTCGCCATGGAACGCGGGATCGTGAGGGTTTCCCACTTGGCCCAACACCTGTCGCTCAGTTCGCGCAGCCTGCAAAGGATGTCGGAACGGTATTTGGGTCTGGGACCGCTGGCAGTGATTCGGCGCTATCGCTTGCAAGAAGCAGCCCGTAGGCTGCGCGATGACCCTGGGGCCTCCATCGCTGGCATTGCCGCGGAGCTGGGATATTCAGATCAAGCCCATCTCGCTGCCGATTTCCGGAAGGTGCTGGGTTATTCCCCTCGAACTTATCGGCAGGGCAGAATCTAGCCTGCCAACACCGCAGTTACTATTAGCGGTCAGGTAGCCGTCAGCTGCGGTCAATTAGTGCACGTCCCGTTCTGTGGGTCGGTGCCAGATGCCATTCACGGCATTGAATACAGAAACGCCCCGGACTCTTCTTGCGAAAAGTCCGGGGCGTTTCGTCAATCACGAGATCCGTGAAATCGCGGGGAAGCTTACTTAGCCTTCTCTACGATCTCAACGAGACGCCAGCGCTTGTCAGCGGACAGCGGGCGGGTCTCAGCGATGACAACCAAGTCGCCGATGCCGGCTTCGTTGTTCTCGTCGTGAGCCTTTACGTTCTTGTTGCGACGCATAACCTTGCCGTAGAGGGCGTGCTTCACACGGTCCTCAACGTCTACGACGATGGTCTTCTGCATCTTGTCGGATACCACGTAACCACGGAGGGTCTTGCGGTCGTTACGCTCGGTAGCGTTATCCACACCGTTCTCCTTCTCGCTCATTACTTGGAATCCTTCTTGGTTTCTTCAACCGGAACAACGACATCCTCACGAATGCCCAGCTCGCGCTCGCGCAGCACAGTGTAGATGCGGGCGATATCGCGCTTGATTGCCTTCAGGTTCCCGTGGGATTCCAGCTGGCCGGTAGCCGACTGGAAACGCAGGTTGAACAGTTCTGCCTTGGCCTTCTTCAATTCCTCGTTCAAACGAGCGGTATCGAAGCCGTCCAGGGACTCAATGCTAAGGTCCTTCGAACCGATAGACATCCCTATTCACCACCTTCACGACGCACGATGCGTGCCTTCATTGGCAGCTTGTGGATTGCAAGACGCAATGCCTCTTTAGCTACCTCTTCACTGACGCCACCGAGTTCAAACATGACTCGTCCTGGCTTGACGTTGGCGACCCACCACTCCGGCGAACCCTTACCGGAACCCATGCGGGTTTCGGCAGGCTTCTTGGTCAGCGGACGGTCTGGGTAGATGTTGATCCAGACCTTACCGCCACGCTTGATGTAACGGGTCATGGCGATACGAGCGGCTTCGATCTGACGGTTAGTCACGTAAGCCGGGGTCAACGCCTGGATACCGAACTCACCGAATGCTACGGTGGTGCCGCCCTTAGCAGCGCCCGAACGCTTCGGGTGGTGCTGCTTGCGGAACTTCACACGACGTGGGATAAGCATTTAAGCCTGTCCTCCTTCCGCAGCCGGAGCTGCAGCGCCCTTGCGATCGTTGCGACGACGGCGTTCGCCGCCACGTGGACGGTCGTTGCCGCCACGGCCGCCACGAGCTGGAGCAGCAGCCTGCTGTGCAGCCAGTTCCTTGGCGGTAACGTCACCCTTGTAGATCCAGACCTTCACGCCGATGCGGCCGAAGGTGGTCTTGGCTTCGAACTTGCCGAAGTCGATGTTCGCGCGCAGGGTGTGCAGCGGCACACGGCCTTCGCGGTAGAACTCCTTGCGGGACATTTCTGCGCCGCCAAGTCGACCGGAGCACTGAACGCGGATGCCCTTGGCACCAGCGCGCATTGCCGACTGCATTGCCTTCTTCATCGCACGGCGGAAAGCCACGCGGGAAGCAAGCTGCTCGGCAATGCCCTGGGCGACCAGCATGGCCTCCATGTCAGGGTTCTTGACCTCGAGGATGTTCAGCTGAACCTGCTTCTTGGTGAGCTTTTCCAGCTCGCCGCGAATGCGGTCAGCTTCTGCGCCGCGACGACCAATGACGATACCTGGACGTGCAGTGTGGATATCCACACGTACGCGGTCACGGGTACGCTCGATCTCGACGCGGGCGATGCCAGCGCGGTCCATGCCGTTAGACAGCAGGGCGCGGATCTGGACATCTTCCTTCACGTAGTCAGCGTAGCGCTGGCCTGGCTTGCTGGAATCAGCGAACCAGTGGGAAACGTGATCGGTGGTGATGCCGAGACGGAAACCGTTCGGGTTAATCTTCTGTCCCATTTAGTTCTCCCCACCCTTCTGCGTGGTTGAAACAACCACAGTCACGTGGCTGGTGCGCTTCTTGATCTGGAATGCGCGACCCTGTGCACGCGGCTGGAACCGCTTCATGGTCGGACCTTCGTCAACAAACGCTTCGCTGATAAACAGCTCGTCCTCATTGAATGCTTCACCTGCGCGGTCCGCGGCGGCACGGGCGTTAGCCACTGCCGATGCGACAACCTTGTATACCGGCTCCGAAGCTGCCTGTGGGGCAAACTTCAAGATGGCCAGTGCCTCGTTGGTCTGCAGACCACGAACAAGGTTGACGACGCGCCGGGCCTTCATAGGCGTTACGCGGATGTGACGCGCAATTGCCTTGGCTTCCATTGCTATCCTTCTCTCGTCTATCGAAGAAGTGCTAAGCGATACTAGTACCCTCGCGGGGCCTAGCGGCGCTTGCCCTTCTTGTCGTCCTTCACGTGGCCACGGAACGTACGGGTTGGGGCAAACTCTCCGAGCTTGTGTCCAACCATCGATTCGGTGACGAACACTGGGATGTGCTTGCGACCGTCGTGTACGGCGATGGTGTGTCCCAGCATGTCCGGGATGATCATCGAACGGCGGGACCACGTCTTGATGACGTTCTTGGTGCCCTTTTCGTTTTCAGCAACGACCTTCAGGAACAGGTGCTGATCGACGAAGGGGCCTTTCTTCAGGCTGCGTGGCATGTTTCCAGGCTCCTATCGCTTGTTCTTGCCGGTCTTGCGGCGACGCACAATGAGCTTGTCGCTTTCCTTGTTTGGACGACGGGTGCGTCCCTCACGCTTACCGTTAGGATTGACCGGGTGACGACCACCGGAGGTCTTGCCTTCACCGCCACCATGTGGGTGGTCAACTGGGTTCATGACAACACCGCGAACGGTTGGGCGTACGCCCTTCCAGCGCATACGGCCGGCCTTGCCCCAGTTGATGTTGATCTGCTCAGCGTTGCCAACTTCGCCGATGGTTGCGCGGCAGCGCACATCAACGTTGCGGATTTCGCCCGAAGGCAAACGCAGCTGAGCGTAGCGGCCCTCGCGGGCTACCAGCTGGATCGATGCACCAGCGGAACGAGCCATCTTGGCGCCGCCGCCTGGGCGGAGCTCAACAGCGTGGATCACGGTACCAACCGGGATGTTACGCAGTGGCAGGTTGTTGCCTGGCTTGATGTCGGCGTTTGCGCCGGCCTCAATGGCATCGCCCTGCTTCAGGTTGTTCGGTGCGATGATGTAGCGCTTGGTGCCGTCCACGTAGTGGAGCAGCGCAATGCGTGCGGTACGGTTCGGGTCGTACTCGATGTGAGCGACCTTTGCCGGAACGCCGTCCTTGTCGTGACGACGGAAGTCGATCACGCGGTAGGCGCGCTTGTGTCCGCCACCCTTGTGACGGGTGGTGATCTTACCGGAGTTGTTACGGCCGCCTGACTTGGTCAGTGGACGAACCAACGACTTTTCCGGAGTCGATCGGGTGATTTCTGCGAAGTCGGCTACCGACGAGCCGCGAAGGCCCGGGGTAGTCGGCTTGTACTTACGAATTCCCATTATTTATATTCCTCGTTAAAGTGGTCTCCGCTTAGGAAAGCGGACCGCCGAAGATGTCAATCGAGCCGTCCTTCAAGGTGACGATGGCGCGCTTGGTGTTCTTGCGCGCACCCCACCCGAAGCGGGTGCGCTTGCGCTTGCCAGCTCGGTTGATGGTGTTAACGGAGTCAACCTTGACGTTGAAGATGGCTTCAACGGCGTACTTGATTTCCGACTTGTTGGAGCCTGGTGCCACCTCGAAGGTGTACTGACCTTCGTCGATCAGACCGTAGCTCTTTTCCGATACGACAGGTGCGATGACCACGTCGTGTGGAGCCTTTGAGAACGCGCTCACTTGGCTTCCTCCTTCTGGACCAGGGCATCGAAGGCAGCCTTGGTGAAGACTACGTCATCCGAAACCAGAACATCGTAGGTGTTCAGCTGGTCGACGTACAGAACGTGCACATTGACGAGGTTGCGAACCGAGAGGGCAGCAACATCGTTGGCGCGATCGATGACGACAAGCAGGTTCTTGCGCTCGGTGAGCGAACGCAAGGTAGCCAGAGCTTCCTTGGTCGAAGGCGTTTCGCCAGCAACCAGGTTCTCAATCACGTGGACGCGATCGAAGCGTGCGCGATCAGACAGGGCGCCGCGCAGTGCAGCAGCCTTCATCTTCTTCGGGGTACGCTGCGAGTAGTCACGTGGGGTTGGACCGTGGACAATGCCACCGCCGGTCATGTGCGGAGCACGGATCGAACCCTGGCGGGCGCGGCCGGTACCCTTCTGCTTGAACGGCTTGCGACCTGCACCCGAAACCTCGGAGCGGTCCTTGGTCTTGTGGGTACCCTGGCGGGCAGCAGCAAGCTGTGCGACGACAACCTGGTGCAGCAGCGGGACGTTGGTCTGTACGTCGAAGATCTCTGCAGGCAGTTCGACGTTAAGTGCCTTAGTCATTTACTTATGCTCCCTTCACGGCGTTGCGTACGAGAACGACGCGGCCGCGGGCGCCTGGAACGGCACCCTTGATCAGCAGGAGGTTCTTCTCAACGTCGATAGCGTGAATGGTCAAGTTCTGAGTGGTAACACGCTCAGCACCCATGCGACCGGCCATCTTCTGTCCGCGGAATACGCGACCTGGGGTCGATGCGCCGCCGATGGAACCTGGCTTACGGTGGTTCTTGTGAGCACCGTGCGATGCGCCAACACCGGAGAAGTTGTGGCGCTTCATAACGCCGGCGAAGCCCTTACCCTTCGAGGTGCCTACGACGTCGACCTTCTGGCCGGCTTCGAAGACCTCTACGGAGAGCTCCTGGCCTGCGGTGTACTCGGCAGCGTCTGCGGTGCGCAGTTCTACCAGGTGGCGACGTGGGGTAACGCCAGCAGCCTCGAAGTGGCCAGCCATTGGCTTGGTGACCTTGCGAGGATCGATCTGGCCGTAGCCGATCTGAACTGCGGTGTAGCCATCGCGCTCTTCAGTGATGAGCTTGGTGACAACGTTGCTGTCAGCCTGCACGACGGTGACAGGGATCAGGTTGTTGTTCGAATCCCAAACCTGGGTCATGCCGAGCTTCGTGCCCAGCAGGCCCTTGAAATTACGGGTTGCGGTCATAGTTTTCTCGCCACCTCCCCTTAAAGCTTGATTTCGATGTTGACATCCGCTGGCAGGTCGAGACGCATCAGCGAATCAACAGCCTTCGGGGTCGGATCAACGATGTCGATCAGACGCTTGTGCGTGCGCATTTCGAAGTGCTCACGGCTGTCCTTGTACTTGTGTGGCGAACGGATAACGCAGTACACGTTCTTCTCCGTTGGCAGCGGCACTGGGCCGACTACGGTTGCGCCTGCGCGCGTGACCGTCTCAACGATCTTCCGGGCCGAAACGTCAATGACCTCGTGGTCATACGACTTCAGCCGGATGCGGATTTTCTGTCCCGCCATGGCGTCATGCCTCTTTCTGTTAGCACTATCTAAAGTTTCTGTGCCTATATACGGGTCCTTCCGGACCGGCACGCCTTGCTCTGCGGCTGAATCCGGATCAGATCCGGGTTCCTCACCCGCAGGAGGCTCCGACCCCCGCGCTCGGGCGTGTCGTGAAAATTTCAGTCACAAAACACCCACAAAGTTTTCACCTTATCGAGGGGCCTTATAATTTGAAGCAGTTGTATCGATCCCGAACCCCAGGCATTATCCTGCGTGAGAGTCGATCCCGGTCGTTCAAACCAGATCCGGTTACCCCATAAATGGGGACCGGGTTGCACTGAAGCAACTTATCTAGTCTGACAGGTCGGCCACGATCGCGCAAATCTTTTATGCCTATCCGTGCCCGTGATCTTGACCTCACGACGGCTCTGGCCCATCCTGTCCGGTCCGCTCCGGCCCCGCAGGCATCGGTGGATCTGCCAGGCTCCCCTGCTTCGCCGGCACGGATTCCTGCTTGTCAACCTTCACCAGCTTGAAGACCGCGGCGGCAATCAGCCCCAGGCCGATGACCACCAGCCAGAGGAACGCCAGGTCACGCAGGAACCACAAGACTGCCAGGGTGATGGCTGCCGCACCCCACCAGATGAATAGCCGCTCCCCCAGCTTCAGCCCCCACGCCACCAGTGCGCCGAAGAAGACCAGGCCGATCACCTGGGCTGCACCATTGGATTCGACCAGCGCCGTCAGCAAAGCCAGGCTGCCGGCGGCCGATGCAGCCAGCAGGTAGATCTTCTGCAATCGCGCATCGGCTCTGACATTGCGCCACACCACCAGCACTACTGCAACAATGCAGGCATAGGCTGCCACGCTGCTGGCCCGCGGTGCGCCGGCGATCTGCGCATAGCTGCTGAGCGAGAGCAGGGCCCCGAGGAGAATGAAGCCGTCCACTCCGAAAATCACCAGCGCCTGGGGAAGCTCGTAGAGCCGCACCAGCACCGCAGCACCGAAGATGAGCAGCGCACCGCCGACCACCTGCCATGTTGCGCCAGCGTCGAGGTGGCCGATCCCACCTGCCAGCAGCAACGCGAAGAGCATGCCAGCAAAATACAATCGCGAAGCAGCACCGGGCGGATCCGCATGAAGGCAGCCGAAGCGAGGATATCCCGGTGTTGGTTCCTTCATTCGCCCATGGAAGATGGCAAGCAGATACAGCACCATGCCCGTGCCCGCCAGCGCCCATGCGGCATCCATCAGTTCCATCATCAAGGCGCCACCAGCTTGCCGCACTTCGAAGACCGCACGCAGGATTGCCACAGCCAGCATGATGCTCGATCCGGCGGCATACCAGGCACTCGAACGCGTGTGCACCATGAGGATGAGCGCGCAAGCCATTAACAAGTGCGCAGCAACTGCCCACCAAGAACCTGCCTGCCATGCGGCGGCCCATACCGCAGGAAGGAAGATTGCCAGCGCCACGGCCAGCGAATACTGCTTCTTGGCACGCAAACGCCATTCAAGGATGAGGGCGCCGAGGCCCACCGCCAGCAGCATGGCGCAAGCAGCTTGCGAACTCCACCAGATGGTGCGGACCCACCCGGTCGCATCGGGCATCGCCAGCGCCGGAATGCTGATCAGCAGGATCAGCGTCAGAATCGGGGCCAGCAGATAGAGCTGCCGCTTCACTATCGCCAGACCGGTCTCAGCCTTGAATGCAGCCAGTCCGTGCAGCCCGAAGAACAAGCAGGCAAGGAGAACCGCTCCCCGATCCAAGCCGCCGGCGAGCTGCCTGTAAGCCAACGTTGCCGCTGGAATGCCCGCCAGCAGGCCAACTGCCATCCACCGCAATTCGCTACGCAGCGCATTGCCTCTGCGGATGCTGGCCAGCAACCGGACCAATTGCGGGATGGCCACCGAAACCAGCAGCAGGCAGAACCGGGCGTGGCTATCGAATTCCATGCTGTAGGCAAGCCACCACACCATGGAGCTGAAGAGCACTTGGGCCAACGCGGCGTAGATGACCTTCCACCGCTGATTGATGCTACGGCGCAGGCACCAGATGAAGTAACCCAAGGAAGCCGCCCCGATGAAAATCGCCAGCGGCCAGAAATGCCTGCCGAAGCTGAGCGCATAGAGCCCCAGCAGCAGTCCTGCTGCCCCCAGGCTGATCGACTGTCCCAGCTCGGGTCGCTGGACAGCAAGGTCTCGAAGCCGCCACCCCGAGGCAATGACCAGGCCCGCTGCAACCACCAAGCCGACGATGAACCAAGCCAGCGAGCTGAGCCCGAGGAACGCCATGGAACTTGCACCGTAGCCGTCTTCGCCCCTGGTTGACAGGATTCTCAGGCCGAGCAGCAGTACCACGCCGAGCAGCGCCGAAGCACCCACACGCCCCAGCCGGTGCGCCTGCGCCAATCCTCGTTCCAGCAAGGATCGGCTCGCCAGATTCGCCACCCACAAGATGAACATCACCAGGAGCACTGCAATCAACGAGGCGGTGCCATTCGCAGATCCGTCACCATCGGTCGTGAGCTCCTGGAGCGCCGCGCCGAGCACTCCTGCGCCAATCAGCTCCAGTACCCAGCGCACGTGGCCGGTGATTTCCTTAAGCAGGCTGCGTGTGCGGCGATGCGCCAGCGAAAGACCGACCAGTGCCAGCACGAAAGCCGGCAGCGGACGCCAGCTGTAATTCTGCAGATCCACCAGCGTCACGAGCGGAAGTACCGCAATGGCACCAATTTCCAGCTTGGTTCCGCGCAGCAGGCCCGGGACTGCCAACGCCATGAAGACGGGGACCGCGATGCAGCTGAGCATGAAGGCTTCGAAGCCCTCTGCGGCAAAGTACGCGAAGAAGACGGACGCAATCCCGGCGCTCCACAGCACCGCGCGTTCAATTTGCAAGTGCTTGAGTGCCAATCCCAATCTCTGCCGATAGCCGGTAGCCCAGCGCAGGACTGCCACGGCCTGGAGTCCCAATGCGCAGGCAAGCACCAGCCAGGTGCTCGTTGCGGTCAAGCCAAGATAGTTGCAGCCGGACACGAGCATGGCCATGAACGAGGCGCGGGCAGCATACGTGCGAAGCAAACGCCGGTTGGCGAGCAGCCTGACACTGATCAGCAACTGGGCGGTGAGCAAGGCGAAGATCCAGAACAGATCCCGGCTGGTGAGCATCTCGACAAGGATCGCCGCCAGCACGAAGACGAACGCAGGCAGCAGCTGCGCGGTGCCGATCAGCGCTTGGAAGAAGATCGACGCGCGGATCCTTTCGCTGCGTGCGGCGAGAAGCATCAGCACGATCGAGAGCACCAGCAGGATCAGCATGTAGTAGAGGACTCCGCGCTGCATGGTGGCCGCGCCTGCCATGGCGGTGCTGACCAGAATCAGCACGGCCACCCAGGCCAAAACACGGGACTTGAGCGCCAGCGTCGCATAGCCCACTGCTACCGTGCCGATGGCCGAGAATATCAGCCAGGTCGCTGGCCCGGAGAGCTCCAGCGTGCTATGCGTGGCGATGGCGCACAACGGCAGCAAGGCCAAACCGGTGCCGGCGAAAGCGGCACCCGCTGGCCGCAAGGAAGGCTTTACAGAATAGGTGATCAGACCGCCGCCGTAGAACGCAGCCGAGAGCAGGAAGAGGGCAATGAGCTTGGAGAGCGGTGGCAACGCGAAGCTCAGGAATAGCGCGCCGGCAGCAACGATCATCAGAGCCGCGACGTAGAGCGTGATATTGATATTGCGCAATTCGCGCTCGCGCTTGGTCAGGGCCTTCATCGGCTTTGCCGGCACCGCAGACCCGGTCGCCGCCGCGGGGGCAGGAGCGCGGTAGGCGGAAGCTGCATTAGCAGGAACTCGCTGGAGGTACGGCTGGCTGCCACGAACCGCCTCGGCCCCTGATACGACCGGCGCGGCGTCGTTGACGGCTGCTGGTTGCGGCTGCGCGGGTTGCGCATTATCCGGCGGTACCGGGCCCCCCGGGGCCCCCAGGGCTTCGTCGACGGCTGGCTCCGCGGGAGCCTTCCCACCGGATTGCCCCAAGTATCTGACGGCCTCGTCGTAGCCTCTCTGCCAGGCTTCACCCAGAGCATCCAGCTGTTGCGGGCTGTGCGAAGCAGCCCGTTTTCCTCGGCGTCGGCCAAGGCCGAAGGCCAGCAGGATCAAGATGATAGATACGATGACCCAGCCGATCATTGAAGCCACTCCCCCAGTTAATGAATTGGTGCGCTCTCCAATTAGACCACCTTCTAGATATATTCACTAGCTGACGCTCTCAATTAACCAAAAAAATCCCCCAGCACATAAGTGCTGGGGGATTTTCTCAGTCCGCTAGGGAACTACACCGTCAAGTAATGACTACTTGGTGATGGAGGTAACCTTGCCCGAACCAACGGTGCGGCCGCCTTCGCGAATTGCGAAGCCGAGGCCCTCTTCCATAGCGATTGGCTGGATCAGCTCAACCGACATTTCGGTGTTGTCGCCTGGCATAACCATTTCGGTGCCCTCTGGGAGGGTGATAACGCCGGTAACGTCGGTGGTGCGGAAGTAGAACTGCGGACGGTAGTTCGAGTAGAACGGGTTGTGACGTCCGCCTTCGTCCTTCGACAGGATGTAGACGTTAGCTTCGAAGTTGGTGTGCGGGGTGATCGAGCCTGGGGCTACGACAACCTGGCCGCGCTCAACATCGTCGCGCTTCAGACCGCGAAGCAGCAGACCACAGTTCTCGCCTGCCCATGCTTCGTCGAGCTGCTTGTGGAACATCTCGATACCGGTAACGGTGGTCTTCTGGATTGGGCGGATGCCGACAATCTCAACTTCCGAGTTGATTGCCAGGGTGCCACGCTCGGCGCGACCGGTAACAACGGTACCGCGGCCGGTGATGGTGAAGACATCTTCAATTGGCATCAGGAATGGCTTGTCGCGGTCGCGAACTGGATCCGGGATGAAGCTGTCAGCAGCGTCCATCAGTTCCTCAACTGCTGCAACCCACTTTGGATCGCCTTCCAGAGCCTTCAGGCCCGAAACGCGGATCACTGGAGCGTCGTCGCCATCGAAGCCCTGCGAGGACAGAAGTTCGCGAACTTCCATCTCCACGAGCTCGAGCAGCTCTTCGTCCTCAACCATGTCCGACTTGTTCAGTGCGACCATCAGGGTTGGAACACCAACCTGGCGGGCCAGCAGAACGTGCTCGCGGGTCTGAGCCATTGGGCCATCGGTGGCGGCAACAACGAGGATTGCGCCGTCCATCTGTGCAGCACCGGTGATCATGTTCTTGACATAGTCAGCGTGACCTGGAGCGTCTACGTGTGCGTAGTGGCGCTTCTCGGTCTGGTACTCGATGTGCGAGATGTTGATGGTAATACCGCGCTGGCGCTCTTCCGGTGCCGAGTCGATGTTAGCGAAGTCGCGCTGTTCGTTCAGGTCTGGGTACTTGTCAGCCAGAACCTTGGAGATAGCCGCGGTCAGAGTGGTCTTACCGTGGTCAACGTGACCGATGGTACCAATGTTGACGTGCGGCTTGTTGCGCTCGAACTTTGCCTTTGCCACAAGTTCCTCCTAGAAACATTTACAGAAGACATTCTTCGTCTGCGCGGTTCGCAAACGAACTAGAAATAGTCTACTGGGGGCTTGGATAATTTAGGAAATTCCGGTCCTCTGCGGGACCTGCATTGTGATGCAAATCCCTCGTTGGCCGTTTGCGGCGCCGGCTCCGTTTCCCAACGGAACCGGCCCGCGATCGGCCACTTCCCCGCAATGGGGGTCACGGCCAGGTTTTATTCCGAGACGATTACTCGCCGCGGGACTTCTGGATGATCTCGTCGGCTACTGCCTTCGGAACCTCAGAGTAGCTGTCGAAGGTCATCGAGTAAACTGCGCGACCCTGGGTCTTGGAACGCAGGTCACCAATGTAACCGAACATCTCGGACAGCGGCACACCAGCGCGGATGACCTTGACGCCAGCAGCGTCGGACATCTCCTGGATGGAACCACGGCGGGAGTTCAAGTCACCGATAACGTCGCCCATGTACTCTTCTGGGGTACGGACTTCAACGCTCATCAGTGGTTCAAGCAGAACAGGGTTAGCGCGGCGTGCGCCTTCCTTGAATACCTGGGAACCAGCGATCTTGAAGGCCATTTCCGAGGAGTCGACATCGTGGTAAGCACCATCGATGAGGGTAGCCTTGACGCCAACCAGTGGGTAGCCTGCGAGGATACCGTACTGCATTGCGTCCTGGATACCTGCGTCGACCGAAGGAATGTACTCGCGAGGAACGCGACCACCGGTAACAGCGTTCTTGAACTCGTAGGTTACGCCGTCGACAACTTCCAGAGGCTCGAACGAGACCTGGACCTTTGCGAACTGGCCCGAACCACCGGTCTGCTTCTTGTGGGTGAAGTCGACCTTCTCCACAGCCTTCTTGATGGTTTCGCGGTATGCAACCTGCGGCTTGCCAACGTTGGCCTCAACGCGGAATTCGCGCTTCATGCGGTCAACGAGGATGTCCAGGTGAAGCTCGCCCATGCCGCCGATTTCGGTCTGGCCGGTGTCTTCGTTCAGGGACACGGTGAAGGTTGGGTCTTCTGCGGACAGCTTCTGGATAGCGGTCGACAGCTTTTCCTGGTCACCCTTGGTCTTTGGTTCGATGGCCACGAAGATCACTGGATCCGGGAAGGTCATCGATTCGAGGACGATTGGGTTCTGCGGATCGCACAGGGTGTCACCGGTGGTGGTGTCCTTCAGGCCGATCACAGCGTAGATGTGACCTGCGTGGATCTCATCTACCGGCTGCTCCTTGTTGGAGTGCATCTGGAAGAGCTTGCCAACGCGCTCCTTCTTCTGCTTGGTGGAGTTCAGCAGCTGCGCGCCGGACTCTACCTTGCCGGAGTAAACGCGGATGAAGTTCAACTGGCCGAAGAATGGGTGAGCGGCAATCTTGAATGCCAGTGCCGAGAATGGTGCATCCTCGGAAGGCTCGCGAGTGAGCTCGATTTCTTCGTTCTTAGGATCGTGACCGACCATTGCGCCCACGTCGAGCGGGCTTGGCAGGAAGTCGACAACAGCGTCGAGCATTGGCTGCACGCCGCGGTTCTTGAACGCCGAACCACAGAATACCGGGTAAGCTTCCGAGTTCACGGTCAGCTTGCGGATGCCAGCCTTCAGTTCCTCGAGGGAGATCTCTTCGCCTTCGAGGTACTTCTCCATGAGCTCTTCGGATGCCTCAGCGACATCTTCAACCAGCTTGGCGCGGTACTCTTCAGCCTTTTCCTGCAGGTCTGCAGGGATTTCGCGGGTCTCGTAAGCGGCGCCCAGCGAAACGTCGCCCTTGGCGTCGCCTTCCCAAACGAAAGCCTTCATGGTCAGCAGGTCGACAACACCGATGAAGTCCGACTCGGAACCGATTGGCAGCTGCATGACCAGCGGCTTGGCACCCAGGCGGTTGATGATGGTGTCTACGGTGAAGTAGAAGTCAGCACCCAGCTTGTCCATCTTGTTGACGAAGCAGATACGCGGAACGTTGTACTTGTCAGCCTGGCGCCAAACGGTCTCGGACTGAGGCTCAACGCCTTCCTTGCCATCGAAGACGGCAACGGCGCCATCGAGCACGCGCAGCGAGCGCTCCACCTCAACGGTGAAGTCAACGTGGCCCGGGGTATCGATGATGTTGATCTGGTTCTTGTTCCAGAAGCAGGTCACGGCCGCGGAGGTAATGGTGATACCGCGTTCCTTTTCCTGCTCCATCCAGTCGGTGGTCGAAGCACCGTCGTGGGTTTCACCGAGCTTGTGGTTCACACCCGTGTAGAAAAGGATGCGCTCAGTGGTAGTGGTCTTACCGGCGTCAATGTGAGCCATGATGCCGATATTGCGGACCTTGTTAAGGTCAGTAAGCACGTCCTGTGCCACGTTGTCTCCCTATAAGGTGAGGCCGGAATCGCTGGGCATCGGTTGATGCCCAGCTTTTCCGAGCGGTTCTTACCAGCGGTAGTGGGCGAAGGCCTTGTTGGACTCAGCCATCTTGTGAGTGTCTTCGCGACGCTTCACAGCGGCACCCAGACCGTTCGATGCGTCCAGGATCTCGTTCATCAAACGTTCGATCATGGTCTTCTCGCGGCGAGCCTTCGAGTAGCCAACCAGCCAGCGCAGAGCCAGTGCGGTTGCACGGCCTGGCTTGACCTCAACAGGAACCTGGTAGGTAGCGCCACCGACACGGCGGGAACGAACCTCGAGGGCTGGACGGATGTTGTCCATGGCCTTTTTGAGGGTCGAAACAGCATCGGTGCCGGACTTTGCCGCGGCACCTTCGAGTGCACCATAAACAATGCGCTCTGCAGTGGACTTCTTGCCGTCTACGAGAACCTTGTTGATCAGCTGGGTGACCAATGGGGAATCGAAGACTGGATCAGAAACTAGTGGGCGCTTTGGCGCCGGACCCTTACGAGGCATTACTTACCATCCTTCTTTGCACCGTAGCGGGAACGAGCCTGCTTACGATCCTTCACACCCTGGGTATCCAGAGCACCACGAACAATCTTGTAGCGGACACCTGGAAGGTCCTTCACACGACCACCGCGAACGAGCACGATGGAGTGTTCCTGCAGGTTGTGTCCGACACCTGGAATGTAAGCGGTAACTTCGACGCCACCGGCAAGGCGCACACGTGCGACCTTACGCAGAGCCGAGTTTGGCTTCTTCGGGGTGGTGGTGTACACACGGGTGCACACGCCACGGCGCATTGGGTTGCCCTTAAGGGCAGGGGCCTTGGTCTTGACGACCTTAGGCGAGCGGCCCTTGCGGACCAGCTGCTGAATAGTAGGCACTTTCGTGTCCTTCCATTGTCTAAGTTCTTCGGCAACACGACGAAAACGCCTAAGCCTAGAAAAGTTTTAGCGCTTCGCAATGTAGCTAGCTGCTTGCTTTACCGCGCACTCAGAATCAAAAGTCCCTAGGCGTGCGAAAGTGTGGCATTCGTTGCGCAACCTACCCGCAACCCGGACGGAGTCCATTTTGCCACACATAAAACAATTGATCTCAGTCTAGCATTAATCCACCGAGCCACCATGTACAGTAAGCTAACTCACCGCGAAGGCCCCGCTCGCCCTTACGCCATCGAGCCGGTTTGGGTAGTGACCACGCTATCTGCCGTAGCTGAACGCCACTGGGCCGCCAGGTGAAAACTACCTGAACCCGGCGCTGGCCACTGCTTGTTGACCACCTGCTACCGGCCGCCGATTTTATCGTCACGGTAAACCGGTAGTCAAATCATCCAGAAGATTCATCACCTGATTATCTGCGCTGCCAGCAGCCCACCACTTCTCCCCCAGTAGACGGCTGCAGTCCCGGTTAAACGCCCAATGCCTGCCCGCACAGTGTGCGGGCAGGCATTGGTTCAGGCTACCTTACGGCGTCCCGGCTTCCGGCTTAGCGGAAGTCCGAGCCGTGGTCGTAGTCGTCCATCGAGATGGCACGGAATTCAGGCGACAGCCCGCCTTCCAGTGCATCGTCGTACAGGCCGGAGGAGAAGGCCGAGGTGCCGGTGAACAAAGTTGCCTTTGCTTCATCGGTTGGCTCGACGTTGACCTGGGTGTAGCGGTCCAGACCGGTACCGGCCGGGATGAGCTTACCGATGATCACGTTCTCCTTCAGGCCGCGCAGCGGATCTTCCTTGCCTTCCATCGCGGCCTGGGTCAGGACGCGAGTGGTTTCCTGGAAGGAAGCAGCCGACAGCCACGAATCGGTGGCCAGCGAGGCCTTGGTAATGCCCATCATCTCGTCACGGCCGGCGGCAGGACGCTTGCCTTCCGAGACAGCCTTGCGGTTCGCAGCGGTGAAGCGCGAACGATCGGCCAGCTCGGCTGGAAGCAGGTCGGTGTCGCCGGACTCGATGACGGTGACGCGGCGCAGCATCTGGCGGACGATGACTTCCACGTGCTTATCGTGGATGCCTACACCCTGCGACTGGTACACATCCTGGACCTCGCGGACCAGGAACTTCTGTGCCTCACGCGGGCCGAGGACTCGAAGAACCTGCTTCGGATCCAGGGTACCGCTGGTCAGCTGGGTACCGGCAGCAATGCTTTCGCCCTCTTCAACCAGCAGGCGGGCTCGACGCAGAACCGGGTAGGCCTGCTTCTCGTCGCCGTTGTCCGGGGTGACTACAACACGCAACTGCTTCTCGTCGTCTTCGATCGACACGCGACCGGCGACCTCGGACATCGGAGCCACACCCTTAGGGGTACGGGCTTCGAACAATTCCTGGATACGAGGCAGACCCTGGGTGATGTCGTCAGCCGATGCCACACCACCGGTGTGGAAGGTACGCATGGTCAGCTGGGTACCAGGCTCGCCGATGGACTGCGCGGCGATGATGCCTACAGCCTCGCCGATGTCCACGGTCTTGCCGCTGGCCAGCGAACGGCCGTAGCACAGGGCGCACGTTCCAACAGCCGAGTCGCAGGTCAGCACGGAGCGGACGCGGATCTCGTCCACGCCTGCAGCGTACAGCTCGTCGATCAGCACGTCTCCGACATCCGAGCCGGCGGTAGCCAGCACGTTGCCTTCGGCGTCCTTCACGTCGGCAGCCAGCGTACGGGTGTACGCCGAGTTCTCCACGGTCTCGTGCTTGACACGGATGCCGGCGGAGTTGTCCGCGATGGCAACGGTCAGGCCGCGCTTGGTGCCGCAGTCCTCTTCGCGAACGATGACATCCTGCGAAACGTCGACCAGGCGACGGGTCAGGTAGCCCGAGTTCGCGGTCTTCAGCGCGGTATCCGCCAGGCCCTTGCGGGCGCCGTGGGTAGCGATGAAGTACTCCAGAACCGACAAGCCTTCGCGGTACGAGGACTTGATCGGGCGCGGGATGATCTCGCCCTTGGGGTTGGACACCAGACCACGGATACCCGCGATCTGACGCAGCTGCAGGTAGTTACCGCGAGCCTTGGAAGTCACCATTCGGTTAATGGTGTTCAGCTCTTCCATGCCGTTCTTCATCGCCTCGGCAACCTCGTCGGTAGCCTTGGTCCAGATGTCGATCAGGTCCTGGCGGCGTTCGGTATCGGCAATCAGGCCCTTGTCGTAGGAAGCCTGGACCTTGGCGGCCTTCTCCTCGTATGGAGCAAGAATTGCGGTCTTGTCCATGTTCGAGGTGATGTCCGAGATCGCCACGGTGACACCCGAACGGGTCGACCAGTAGAAACCGGCGTCCTTCAGGTTGTCCAGGGTGGCAGCTGCAACGATCTTCGGGTAGCGCTCTGCCAAATCGTTCACGATCTCCGAAAGCGCATCCTTGCCGGCCACGGTGGCAACCCATGGGTAGTCCGCAGGCAGGGTGTCGTTGAACAGCACCTGGCCGAGCGAGGTCTCCAGCAGTGCCGGGGTACCTGGCTCCCAACCCTCAGGGGCTGGCTGGTCTGCGGAAGGAACGAAGTTCTCCACGCGGACCTTGATCGGTGCGTTCAGGTGCAGCTCGCCCAGATCCTTGGCCATGATGGCCTCGGAAACGGTGGCGAATACTCGGCCGGCGCCCTTTTCGTTTGGACGCTTGGTGGTCAAGTGGTGCAAGCCGATGATCATATCCTGCGAAGGCTGTGCCACTGGGCGGCCATCGGAAGGCTTCAAGATGTTGTGCGAGGACAGCATCAAGATGCGTGCTTCAGCCTGGGCTTCTGGGCTCAGCGGCAGGTGCACTGCCATCTGGTCGCCGTCGAAGTCGGCGTTGAACGCGCCGCAGACCAATGGGTGCAGCTGCAGGGCCTTGCCTTCGATCAGCTGTGGTTCGAAGGCCTGGATGCCCAAGCGGTGCAGGGTCGGTGCACGGTTCAGCAGTACCGGGTGCTCGGTGATGATCTCTTCAAGGACATCCCACACCTGCGGACGGTAGCGCTCAACCATGCGCTTGGCCGACTTGATGTTCTGTGCGTGGTTGAGGTCAACCAGGCGCTTCATCACGAACGGCTTGAACAGCTCCAGCGCCATCTGCTTCGGCAGGCCGCACTGGTGCAGCTTCAGCTGCGGGCCGACCACGATGACCGAACGGCCCGAGTAGTCGACGCGCTTGCCCAGCAGGTTCTGGCGGAAGCGGCCCTGCTTGCCCTTGAGCATGTCGCTCAGGGACTTCAGCGGACGGTTGCCTGGACCGGTGACCGGACGGCCGCGGCGGCCGTTGTCGAACAGCGAGTCAACAGCTTCCTGCATCATGCGCTTTTCGTTGTTCACGATGATCTCAGGCGCGCCGAGATCAAGCAGGCGCTTGAGGCGGTTGTTGCGGTTGATCACGCGGCGGTACAGGTCGTTCAGGTCCGAGGTGGCGAAACGGCCACCGTCGAGCTGGACCATTGGGCGCAGTTCTGGCGGGATCACCGGAACAGCGTCGAGGACCATGCCCTTGGGCGAGTTGCCGTTGGCCAGGAACGCGTTGACGACCTTCAGTCGCTTGAGGGCGCGGGCCTTCTTCTGGCCCTTGCCGTTCTCGATCACGGTCTTCAGCTCTTCAGCTTCGGCCGCCAGGTCGAAGTTCTCCAGGCGCTTCTGGATGGCTTCTGCACCCATGGAGCCCTCGAAGAACAGTCCGTACTTCTCACGCATGGTGCGGTACAGGCCTTCGTCGCCTTCCAGGTCGGCGACCTTCAGGTTCTTGAAGCGCTCCCAAACCGCACGCAGGCGCTCGGCCTCGGCCTTGGCGCGCTTGTCGATCTGCAGAACAGTCTTCTCGGCCAGGGTGCGTGCCTTGTTCAGCTCGGCGTTCTTGGCGCCTTCTGCTTCCATGCGCTCCAGCTCGGCTTCCAGGTCGGCTGCAACAGCCTTCTTGTCGGCTTCCGCGTTGTTCGCAAGGTTGCGCAGCTCCAGGTCGTGCTGGGCCTGCAGGTTCGGCATCTCGGCGTGACGACGTTCCTCGTTCACGCTGGTGATCATGTAGGCAGCGAAGTAGATGACCTTTTCGAGGTCCTTCGGAGCCAGATCAAGCAGGTAGCCCAAGCGCGATGGAACGCCCTTGAAGTACCAGATGTGGGTCACTGGGGCTGCAAGCTCGATGTGGCCCATGCGCTCACGGCGAACGTTCGCGCGGGTCACCTCGACGCCGCAACGCTCGCAGATGATGCCCTTGAAGCGCACGCGCTTGTACTTGCCGCAGTAGCATTCCCAGTCGCGGGAAGGGCCGAAGATCTTTTCGCAGAAAAGACCGTCCTTCTCCGGCTTCAGGGTGCGGTAGTTGATGGTTTCCGGCTTCTTGACCTCGCCGTAGCTCCAGCCACGGATTTCATCCGCGGTGGCAAGGTTGATTCGCATGAGGCCGAATGAGGAATCGCTGGACATATGGTCCTTTTCTCTCTTCTGTGGTGTCTGAAGTCGATACGAATGAGGTTGGAAATGTGCCGCCGCTGCCTGCAGGTCCTGCAGGCAGGGCGCCAGATTACACTTCCTCTACGGAGTTCGGCTCCGACCGTGAAAGGTCGATGCCCAGCTCTTCAGCGGCGCGGAACGATTCCTCGTCCGACTCACGCATTTCGATAGTGTTGCCGTCGGTACCGAGTACCTCGACGTTCAAGCACAGCGACTGCATTTCCTTGATGAGCACCTTGAACGATTCTGGAACACCAGGCTCTGGAACGTTCTCGCCCTTGACGATAGCTTCGTAGACCTTCACGCGGCCGTGGATGTCATCCGACTTGATGGTCAGGATTTCCTGCAGCGTGTAAGCGGCACCGTATGCTTCCAGTGCCCAAACTTCCATTTCACCGAAGCGCTGGCCACCGAACTGGGCCTTACCGCCCAGCGGCTGCTGGGTGATCATGGAGTATGGACCGGTGGAACGGGCGTGGATCTTGTCGTCCACCAGGTGGTGCAGCTTCAAGATGTACATGTAGCCCACGGATACCGGATCCGGCAGCGGGTCGCCGGAGCGGCCGTCGAACAGCTTCGCCTTGCCGGAGTTGCCAATCAGGCGCACGCCGTCACGGGTCTTGTTGGTCGAATCCAGGATGCCGCGGATCTCTTCTTCCGAAGCGCCATCGAAGACCGGGGTTGCCACGGTGGTGGAACCGGTTTCGCGAGGCAGGTTCGGCAGCGCGCTGACCCATTCAGGCTCGCCCTCGATCTTCCAGCCCTGCTTGGCAGCCCAGCCCAGGTGGATTTCCATGACCTGGCCGACGTTCATGCGGCCTGGAACACCCAGCGGGTTCAGGATGACATCCAGCGGGGTGCCGTCTTCGAGGAATGGCATGTCCTCCAGCGGCATGATGCGCGAGATGACGCCCTTGTTGCCGTGGCGGCCTGCAAGCTTGTCGCCAATGGAGATCTTGCGCTTCTGCGCAACGTAAACGCGGACCAGCTGGTTGACACCAGGCGACAGGTCGTCGTCGTTGTCGCGGTCGAAGATGCGCACGCCGATCACGGTGCCGGACTCGCCGTGCGGAACCTTCAGCGAGGTGTCGCGCACTTCGCGGGACTTCTCGCCGAAGATGGCACGCAGCAGGCGTTCTTCCGGGGTCAGCTCGGTCTCGCCCTTAGGGGTGACACGGCCAACCAGCACGTCGCCGGCCTCGACCTCTGCACCGATGTAGACGATGCCGCGGTCATCGAGCTGCGAGAGGATGTCTTCCGAGACATTCGGGATGTCGCGGGTGATTTCCTCGGCACCCAGCTTGGTATCGCGGGCGTCGACCTCGTGCTCTTCGATGTGGATCGAGGTGAGCACGTCGTCGAAGATCATGCGCTGGGAGAGGATGATCGCATCCTCGTAGTTGTAGCCTTCCCAGGACATGAATGCCACGAGCAGGTTCTTGCCCAGCGAGAGCTCGCCCGAGTCGGTCGACGGACCGTCGGCGATGATCGACTGGTATTCCAGGCGGTCGCCTTCCGAAACGCGCACGCGCTGGTTGTAGGCGTTGCCCTGGTTGGAGCGGGCGAACTTCATGATCGGGTACATCGACTCGGTGCCGTCATCGTTCATGACGACAACCAGGTCAGCAGAAACCTCGGTGACCACGCCAGGCTTGGATGCGACCACGGAGTCGCCGGCGTCAACTGCGGCGAACTTCTCCATGCCGGTACCCACCAGCGGGCGCTCGGACTTCAGCAGCGGCACAGCCTGGCGCTGCATGTTGGCGCCCATCAGTGCTCGGTTGGCGTCGTCGTGCTCGAGGAATGGAATCAGCGCAGTTGCAACCGACACCATCTGGCGAGGCGAAACGTCCATGAAGGTCACTTCAGCGGCGTCGACGATGACAGGCTCGCCGCCACCGCCCTTTTCGCGAACCAGTACGGTCTCTTCAACGAAGCGGCCGTTCTCATCCAGCGGCGCGTTGGCCTGCGCGATGTAGTGCTGCAGCTCGTCGTCCGCGGTCAGGTATTCGACCTCATTGGACACCAGGCCGTTGGAAACCTTGCGGTACGGGGTCTCGATGAAGCCGAAGGCGTTGATGCGGCCGTAGGTAGCCAACGAACCGATCAGGCCGATGTTCGGGCCTTCGGGGGTTTCAATCGGGCACATGCGTCCGTAGTGCGAAGGGTGCACGTCTCGGACTTCCATGCCTGCGCGGTCGCGGGACAGGCCGCCCGGGCCCAGAGCCGACAGGCGGCGCTTGTGGGTCAGGCCGGCCAGCGGGTTGTTCTGGTCCATGAACTGCGAGAGCTGCGAAGTACCGAAGAACTCCTTGATCGCAGCCACCACAGGGCGGATGTTGATCAGGGTCTGCGGTGTGATCGCCTCGACGTCCTGCGTGGTCATGCGCTCGCGCACAACACGCTCCATGCGGGACAGGCCGGTGCGGACCTGGTTCTCGATCAGTTCGCCCACGGCGCGGATGCGGCGGTTGCCGAAGTGGTCGATGTCGTCGACGTTCACAGGAATATCGACGATCTCGCCCTTGCGGGTACCCTGGACAGTCTTCTCGCCTGCGTGCAGTGCAACGAGGTAGCGGATCATGGCCACCAGGTCGTCCAGCGACAGCACCGAAGCGTTCTCGGCGTTGACCGGAGTCTCCACGCCCAGCTTGCGGTTGAGCTTGTAGCGGCCGACCTTTGCCAGGTCGTAGCGCTTTGGCTCGAAGTACATGTTCTTCAGCAGTGCCTGGGCAGCCTCAACCGTAGGAGGCTCGCCTGGACGCAGCTTGCGGTAGATGTCCAGCAGGGCTTCGTTCTGATCCTTGATGCTGTCCTTTTCCAAGGTAGCGCGCATCGAATCGTACTGGCCGAACTCGGACAGGATCTGCTCTTCGCTCCAGCCCAGGGCCTTGAGCAAGACAGTGACCGACTGCTTGCGCTTGCGGTCAAGGCGTACGCCGATCTGGTCGCGCTTGTCGATTTCCAGCTCGAACCATGCACCGCGCGATGGGATGATGCGTGCCGAGAAGATCGTCTTGTCACTGGTCTTGTCCGGCGCGGACTCGAAGTATGCGCCTGGGGAACGAACCAGCTGGGAAACAACGACACGCTCGGTGCCGTTGATGATGAAGGTGCCCTTTTCGGTCATCAGCGGGAAATCGCCCATGAACACGGTCTGCTGCTTGATTTCGCCGGTTTCATTGTTCATGAATTCGGCCTTGACATACAGCGGTGCCGCGTAGGTGGCGTCGCGGTCCTTGCACTCAGCGATCGAGTACTTTGGATCAGCGAACTCCGGATCCGAGAAGCTCAAGGACATGGTGTCCTGGAAGTCCTCGATCGGGGAGATTTCCTCGAAGATTTCTGCCAGGCCCGAGGTGTTGGGCACGCTGAAGTCGCCAGCGGCTTCTGCCTTGGCCAGGCGCTCTACCCAGTTCTGGTTGCCGACGAGGCGGTCAAAGCTCTCCGTCTGCAATGCCAGCAGGTTAGGCACTTCAAGGGGTTCGTGAATCTTTGCAAAAGAAAGTCGGCCAGCGTATGCAGCATCGCGAGCCGAACTAGCGGTTTGGTTGTTAGGGTTGCTCGAGGCGACCAAGATGGATCCTTCCAAAGACCGTCAGGTTTCCGAACGCTTACCGTGCTAAGGTTCCTGCCATAGGACAGTTCCTCTTTTTCGTCCGCACGAACCCACCGCTATATGAAGGCCGCGCGCGCAAACAGCAAGGCGCAAATTTCTACTCTACCGGAGGAAAATCCGGTTGTCGATACTCGGTGCAGAAATTCGTGCTATAGTTTTCGCCCCCATTTTCGCCTGCTCCCCCAATTCGGTGCCTCGGCGCAGTTCAGGCACGAAACCTGGCGTCATCGTTTCACGATAACCCTACGCATTTTCCCAACTGATGCCCGAGTTTGCGTGGATCCCCCAGAAAAGCAAAGGCTTGGGATTCATTGATGGCGTGATTCATATTCCGGTCATCCAGCACAGCTATGCGTTTTGTCACATCCACGTCCAATGAGTTCCGAAAGCGATCAAAATCATCGATTCCAGCCTCCCGGCGAGCGTTACTGAAAACTTTCCCGGGTCATCCCAGGACATTGGACTGCTGTTTTCCCGAGCAGGTAATAAGCGTCCACGCCGTCGTGTGTCCGGTGGCTTCTTCCATGGCCACTAGCTATGATCGAGCAAACATCCACGGATAGGAGACGAAGTGAATAAGCTGCAATCAGATGAGGCACTTACCCGAGTCACCCTCGACGCCTCGCGCAGGAACATCCCGATTGAGATTGTCCCTCGCGACAAGGTCCGTTCTCTGGAAGAGGCAGCGGACGCCATGGGCATCTCGACCTCGGCACTGCTCAAGACACTGGTGATCAAACGCGCGGATGGCACCTTCGTCTTCGCGCTCATTCCCGGTGGACGGAAACTTGATTGGGCGAAGCTTCGTGGCGTCATGGGAGTCAACAAGCTCTCGCTGCCATCCTCCGATATCGCTTGGGATGTCACGCACTACGAGAGCGGAACGATCACTCCTTTCGGCTCCCACACGGTACTGCCGGTTTACGTCGATGCCAGCGTCTTCGAAGAGCCTGTTCCAGAACAGATCGGATTGGGCAGCGGAGACCGCGCTCATGGGCTACTCGTTCGCGCCAAGGATTTGGTTAGCGGATTTGATGCCACGATTGCTGATATTTCGACTCCGGAATAGCCAGCCCAGGCTTGGCAAATATTTTCTTGGTCCAGGCCTGCGCTGCAGTCAATCCCCTGATCGTTGCGTTGCGCAGCGGCAGCCCCAATGGCTGCTCGACGAAGCGTGCCACCAAGTAGGCGATGACCAGCATCAGCACCAGCACACCGGCTAGCAGGACGTACTTGTTCACGGCACCGTGCAGCTGGTCGATCAGCCACCATCCCCACAACTGGTGCACCAGGTACAACGGGTAGGTCAGGGAACCTGCCACTGCGAGCCACTTGCCCTGGACGTTCTTGAGCGGGGTCAGGGTACACGCTGCCAGCAGGGCCACGCACAATACGGTCAGCAGCTGGAAATGCCAGGCAGGGATATCCAGGCCTGAGAGCAAGTCCGCGTCATTGCGCCCCTTGATGCCGGTAAAGAATGCTGCGATGGCCGTATTGGCAGCGACCATGAACCACCGCCGAACGCTATGGCCGCTTTGATAGATCAAGAAGAGCACCATACCGGCCGCGAACAATGCCGCATACTGTCCTGCGATCCATTCCTGAAGCTTGTCCAAGCTGGTGAAATGCAGGTACAGGCCCAATGCTGGCCAAACAGCCGAAAGCACAAGGATGTGCTTGTTCTTCACGAAGCCCAAGGACAAGAGCACGGCGAGCAGCACGTAGAAACGCAACTCGACCCATAGTGTCCAGTAAACGCCGTCCATATCGGTGATGCCGAATCCAGCCTGCATCATGGTCAGATTGGGAAGAATATCGCTGGCTGACCTGCCTTCGTTACCGGAGGGCCAGATGCGAAGCGAGAGTACTGCCGCGGCGATCACCGCGAGCCAGTACGCCGGGTAGAGCCTTCCGACACGCGATCCAATGAAGCCAATGACGTTCTTCCCCTGGAGGGACATCAGGATCACGAAGCCCGATATCAGGAAGAACAGCTGGACGCCCAGCTGTCCATAGCGGGTGAATTCGGAAAGCACCGGCCAGAACTCGGCAGCTTGCGTTCCCCAATGATCGTGTCCCCATGCGGTGTAGTGGTAGAGCACGACAATCAGCGCAGCAGTGATTCTCAGGGCGTCTAGGAGCCCTAGGCGCGGTGCTGGCTTCTGGGTCTGGGTAGCGACGGTTTTTGGCACATTTTCACTGTAAACAATGAACTTGAATGAACCCTGTTAATAGAAACGTTATAAAACTATTGGTATCAATTTCCCAGCTTAACGGCCAAAGGCCCACAGACTTTCGTCTGTGGACCTTTGGCAATAAGTTGCGAGTGACCGCTGAACTTACTTAACGGTGACGGTTGCGCCGGCAGCTTCCAGAGCTTCCTTAGCCTTCTCGGCTGCGTCCTTGGCAACGCCTTCCAGCAGAGCCTTTGGAGCGCCGTCAACGAGCTCCTTAGCTTCCTTCAGACCCAGGGAGGTGATGCCGCGAACTTCCTTGATGACTGCGATCTTCTTGTCGCCAGCCGATTCGAGGATTACGTCGAATTCGGTCTTCTCTTCAGCAGCAGCTTCGCCGCCGGCAGCTGGACCAGCAACTGCAACAGCAGCAGCGGTTACGTCGAAGGTCTCTTCGAATTCCTTAACGAACTCGGACAGTTCGATGATGGTCATTTCCTTGAATGCGGAAAGCAGCTCTTCGTTGCTGAGCTTCGCCATGATGGGCGTCCTTTCGGTTTTTGGCCTTGAGGGCCGATGAATTTGGGTTTACGTTGCGAGAGAACTCGAAAGCTTAGGCTTCTGCCGGAGCTTCCTCGGCAGCTTCGCCACCGTTCTCTTCGAGCTTTGCACGCAGAGCTTCGACAGCGCGGGCAGCAGCGGAAGCTGGAGCCTGCAGCACTGCTGCAACGCGGGCGAGCTGAGTTTCGCGGGATTCCAGCGCAGCCAGAGCAGCGATGCCGCTCTGATCCAGTGCCTTGCCTTCGAACCAACCGGTCTTGATGACCAGCTTGTCGTTAGTCTTGGCGAATTCCGTGAGGCTCTTAGCGGCAGCAACTGCGTCGCCCTTGATGAAGGCGATTGCGGTTGGACCAGAAAGCTGCTCATCGAAAGCATCGATGCCAGCGTTCTTCGCTGCGATTGCGGTCAAGGTGTTCTTCACGACTGCGTACTTGGTCTCCTGACCAAGCGAGCGGCGCAGATCCTTGAGCTGTGCAACGGTAAGCCCACGGTATTCGGTCAAGACAGCCGCCGACGAATCGTTGAATTCCGCAGTGATTTCTTCAATCGCTGCAGTCTTGCTTGGGGTTGCCATAACACTCCTTCCGGGGATTTGTTCGGTACCGTTTCAAAACCGGCGAGGCCATAAAAATAGCCCCGCGCAGGAGCACAGGGCGTTTCAACTTATTCAAAGTCAAAAAATCTATGTAACCTGCGTTGGTCATCCTTGCGGATCCTTAGGAACAAATGGAAACCAGATGTTCAACCGACGGTCTTCGGTAGTTCCAGTTTATAGGAGCAGTCGACGCGACAGCAAATCAATGCCGGAAGCATCCCCATGATCCTGGTCACTGGGAAGATAAAAATTAGAATGGCGGGACTCGTTTGCCCGCGCTTGGGGAACGCTGGCAACAAGTCCCGCCGACATGAAAGTCTTGGGGAAACTTTCGTGCCTCGCCCTCGTAGGGCCTTGGGGGATCCATACGCGGACGACCGAATACTCGGTAGTCAAAGCTTATCACCGGCGGCCGCCCGGCATGAAACGCAGACATGCTTTCGTGTGCCGGCAGCGAAGGAATTTATTGGCTTTAAAGTTGAGGGAGCATGCCGAATTTCGACATGCTCCCTCAAACTAGCTAGCTACTAGGCTTAGGCCTCAACGCGGGTTACGTTCGCGTCAACAGGAATACCTGGACCGAAGGTGGTAGCGATGGTTGCCTTAGAGATGTAGCGGCCCTTCGAAGCCGAAGGCTTCAGGCGCAGAACCTCGTCCAGGGCTGCTGCGTAGTTCTCGGTCAGCTGCTTTGCATCGAACGAAACCTTGCCAATGATGAAGTGCAGGTTCGAGTGCTTGTCGACGCGGAAGTCGATCTTGCCGCCCTTGATGTCGGTGACAGCCTTGGCCACGTCCATGGTCACGGTGCCGGTCTTAGGGTTTGGCATCAGGTTACGAGGACCCAGAACCTTACCCAAGCGGCCAACCTTGCCCATGAGGTCAGGGGTTGCAACTGCTGCGTCGAAGTCGGTCCAGCCACCCTGGATCTTTTCGATCAGGTCGTCCGAGCCAACAAAGTCGGCGCCAGCTTCACGAGCTGCTTCTGCCTTGTCGCCGTTAGCGAAAACAACCACGCGGGCGGTCTTGCCGGTGCCGTGTGGAAGGTTCACGGTACCGCGAACCATCTGGTCAGCCTTGCGTGGGTCAACACCCAAGCGGAAAGCAACCTCAACGGTCGAGTTTGCCTTGTCGCCTGCGATCTCCTTGGCCAGGGCGATTGCCTCGGCTGGAGCGTAGAACTTGTCCGCGTCGATCTTAGCCGCGGCGGCTACGTATGCTTTGCTGCGCTTTGCCATCTGCGTTATCTCCTTATGCAGTCGTGGTCATATGGACCGCGCCCGGTCCTGCCACGGGCGAATCGATCAACGGATCGAAACGCCTTAGATTAAATTCTTTGTTGCTGTTCACGAGGTGAATAGCGGAAGGCGCAATTAGCCTTCTACGGTCACACCCATGGAGCGGGCGGTGCCGGCGATGATCTTGGCTGCAGCAGCCAGATCGTTGGCGTTCAGGTCAGCCATCTTGGAGCTGGCGATTTCCTCGACCTGCGCCTGGGTCAGGTTGGCGACCTTGTTGGTGTGCGGGACACCCGAGCCCTTGGCGATGCCAGCGGCCTTCTTGATCAGCTCAGCTGCAGGCGGAGTCTTGGTGATGAAAGTGAACGAACGGTCTTCGTATACGGTGATTTCAACTGGAATCACGTTACCGCGCTGCGACTCGGTCGCTGCGTTGTAAGCCTTGCAGAATTCCATGATGTTGACGCCGTGCTGACCAAGGGCTGGACCGATTGGAGGAGCTGGGTTAGCAGCACCTGCCTGGATCTGCAGCTTGATGAGTCCGGTGACCTTTTTCTTTGGGGCCATGTCGGGTCCTTCTACTCTTGCGTTTCCCGCAGCACAGGAGCGTGGTACGGGGATCTGGCTGTCGTGGCGCGACAGCCAACCGTGCTCTCACATCGATAAGCGACCGATATGGAGCACGAAGACTTAATACTACTGGATCTTGGTGACCTGGTTGAAGTTCAGGGTCACTGGGGTTTCGCGTTCGAAGATCGAAACCAGCACGACCAGCTGAGCGGCATCCAGCTTGATTTCCGAGATGGTTGCCGGCATCGTCTCGAACGGTCCGTCGTTCACGATGACCGATTCGCCAACTTCGAAATCAACCGTGACCTCAGTAATTGGAGCACGGCCTGGCTTCGAAGCCGACGGCTGCTCTACCGGATCAACGATGGTGTGCTCCAGCATGGAGAACACTTCATCAAGGTTCAATGGGTTTGGATCGTGGGCGTTGCCAACGAATCCGGTGACACCTGGAGTGTGGCGAACAACACCCCACGAAGCGTCGGTCAGTTCCATGCGAACCAGGACGTAGCCCGGAATGCGCACGCGACGAACGATCTTGCGCTGGGTGTTCTTGACCTCAACGACCTCTTCCATTGGAACCTGGATGTCAAAGATGTACTCATCCATGTCCTGGGTCTGGATACGGGTCTCGAGGTTGACCTTCACGCGGTTTTCATAGCCAGCATAGGTGTGGATCACAAACCAGTCACCCGGAAGGCGACGGAGCTTAGCGCGGAATTCTTCCTTGAGCTTTGCTACGTTGTCTTCAGCTTCGGCTTCGTTGTCGTCGCCTTCAGCTTCTTCAGCTGAGCCTTCGGAAACCTGAGCGTCTTCAGCGTCCTGTGCTGGTGCTTCGGTTGGGTCGATGCCAGCTTCAACAGCTGGCTCTACCTGATCGCCGGCGGCTTCAACGAACTCGTTATCGACCTCGTCATTAATCTGCGGTTCGAGTTCCTTGTCGGACACTGCAGCTCCTGCTTTCTTTGACTGAATGACACTAAATTGCCTCGGGGTAATCATACCGCCGAGGCAAAAAATTACTGTTCTACCTTGTTGGTGAACAGGAGGATCGACCCCTGCCCGAAGACGAAGTCCAGGGCCGTCACGATCAGCATCACCACGACTACGAAACCGACAACAACCAGGAAGTAATTCACCAGTTCGCTGCGGGTCGGGGTGACGACCTTTTTAAGTTCTGCGATTACCTGACGGAAAAACAAGAAGATCCGGGCAAAGAAACCCAACTTCTGTCCACCCTTACCGGAGCTGAGAGCAGATTCGGTCATGTTCTTCCTCGTTTCAAAAATTTGGCCAGTTGAAACAATCACGGTGTGCCATAGTCTATTCGACTGCAACACACCGTGATGAGATAATTCGCTAAGCGATAAATCGCTATTGCGCAGGGCAGACAGGACTCGAACCTGCAACCTGCGGTTTTGGAGACCGCTGCGCTACCAATTGCGCCACTACCCTTCGGAGCTTTTTACCGCTCCCACCTAGAACATCTTAGCGGATAAAACTTCCTGCTTTGTCCGTTGCGATGTCTCGGCAACGAGAAATAACTTTACGCAACGAAATCGGAAATGTCGAACTGACAACCTCCGGTGTGGCGCAGAACGCATTCCCGGACCCCGATCTGCACCTTATTGTGTCATTTTCAAGATTGTGATGCTGAAGTGCAGGGTCGCAAACTAAACTGAGGTGTAACAGCTGTCCCCATAGATTTCAGGACGAATCCCCAATGTCTCGCATTTCTCGCCGCATCGGCGCAATTTCCGAATCCGCGACTCTCGCAGTAGATGCCAAGGCGAAGGCTCTTAAAGCAGCAGGTCGACCAGTCATCGGTTTCGGTGCCGGTGAACCTGACTTCCCAACCCCTGACTACATTGTTGAAGCAGCAGTCAAGGCCGCCAAGGATCCGAAGAACCACCGGTACTCCCCTGCTGCCGGTCTTCCCGAGCTGCGCGAAGCAATCGCCACGAAGACCATGCGCGATTCGGGCTACGCATTGAACGCCAACCAGGTTCTGGTCACCAACGGCGGCAAGCAGGCGGTGTACAACACGTTTGCCACGCTGCTTGATCCAGGCGACGAGGTCATCGTTCCAGCGCCCTTCTGGACCACCTATCCTGAAGCCATCCAGCTTTCCGGAGGCAAGGCTGTATCGATCTTCGCCGGTCCAGAGCAGGGCTACAAGGTGACCGTTGAACAGCTTGAGTCCGTGCTGACCGAACGTACCAAGGTGCTGCTGTTCGTTTCCCCATCGAACCCGACCGGTGCGGTGTACACCCCAGAGCAGGTCCGCGAGATCGGCCAGTGGGCCGCATCCAAGGGCCTGTGGGTCGTTACCGATGAAATCTACGAGCACTTGACCTACGGCGATGCCTCTTTCAGCTCCATCGCGACCTTGGTCCCGGAGCTCGAAGATCGAGTTGTCATTCTCAACGGCGTCGCAAAGACCTACGCCATGACCGGCTGGCGCGTGGGTTGGATGGCAGGTCCACTGGATGTCATCAAGGCGGCCACCAACCTGCAGTCCCACGCGACCTCGAATGTTTCCAACGTCTCGCAGCGCGCCGCCTTGGCAGCCGTGGCCGGGCCGCTGGATGCAGTCAACGAAATGAAGGTCGCCTTTAACCGCCGCCGGCTGGCCATCGTCGAGTCGCTGAACGCAATTGACGGTCTGCACTGCCCAACCCCCGAGGGCGCGTTCTACGCCTATTCGGACGTGCGCGGACTGCTGGGTCGAGAGATCCGCGGAGTTGTGAACAACACCAGTGCAGAACTGGCGGCCTTCATCCTGGAGCACGCCGAAGTTGCCGTCGTTCCAGGTGAAGCGTTCGGCCCGTCCGGATACATCCGCATGTCCTATGCGCTCGGTGATGCAGACCTTGAAGAAGGCGTCGCGCGGATGGCCAAGCTGCTGGGCGAAGCCAAGTAAGCGAGAGTCACCACGCAAGAAGCCGGGGAATCCACCACGATCATGGATTTCCCGGCTTCATTGTTTTCCCCAGTGCTGCTCAGAATATCTTGCGGTCAACAGCCCAACGGGTGAGCTCATGCCGGTTTGATAGCTGGAGTTTGCGCAGCACATTTGAGACATGGGATTCTACGGTCTTCACCGAGATGAACAGCTCCTTGGCGACTTCCTTATAGCTGTATCCGCGGGCGATCAGCCGCATGACCTGCAATTCGCGGTCGGACAGCAGATCGAGTTCTTCATCAATTTCCGCCACCGGCGCGCTGCTGCCAAAGGCGTCCAAGACGAACCCGGCCAAGCGTGGCGAGAACACGGCGTCTCCCCCGGCCACGCGCCGCACCGCATCAGAAATCTCCGCCCCGGAAATGCTCTTGGTGACGTACCCGCGGGCACCGGAACGAATAACCGTCACGACGTCCTGCGCCGCGTCGGAAACGCTCAATGCCAGAAAGCGCGTTGATCCCAGCAACCCGGTGCAGCCCTTGAGCACTTCGGCCCCGCCGCCGCCACGGCCGCCGGGCAGATGCACGTCCAATAGCACCACATCCGGCTGCTGCGCACTGATCACCTCAATGGCGTCTTCCACGGTGCCGGCTTCGCCGACAATCTCGATATCCTGGGCCAAATCGGCACGTAATCCGGAGCGGAAGATGGCATGGTCATCCACCAGCACTACTCGGTACAGCCCGGAGGCGTTTTCTGCGCTCATATTCCTATTCTTCCTCCATGTCCAATGGCATGCTCAGCTGCACTTCAGTTCCGGATGCGCCGCTGCGGATCTGCGCCGTGCCGCCTGCGCGTTCCATGCGGCCAATAATTGATTCCCTGATGCCGTGACGATCCGCCGGTATTCCTTCGATGTCAAAACCGGTGCCGCGGTCGCGCACATACACTTCTACTTGCGCGGCCGAGCATTCGATGAAAACTGAAATCTTGCCGTCAGCATGCTTGGCCGCGTTCATCATGGCCTCGCGGCTAGCGGCCACCAGTGCCTGCTGTCCGGCAAAGCCCTGCGCATTGCCTACCGAAACGACTTCAACATCGCGCAAGAGCAACTGTTCAATGTGGCTTGCCTCGTGCTGGATCTCAACGATGACATCTTCGTCATCAAGGTCGTGGTTGCCATACAGCCATTGGCGCAGTTCACGTTCCTGGACACGTGCCAGGGTCCTCACCGCAGCCGGGTCTTCACTGCGTTTTTGAATCACCGCCAAGGTTTGCAAAACCGAATCATGCAGGTGAGCGGCGAACTCGGCTCGTTGGGCCGCAGCCTGTCGCGAGCTTCGTTCAGCGATGAAATCCCGCCATAGCCGGGTGCCCCAAGGAAGCAAGACAACGGTCGCGCCGACAATAATCGCCAAAGCCGCCCATAGGCCGCCGAGCAGGTCCGCGGCACCGACAATGTTTCCCAGCAAGGCCAGCAGCCCGCCGATAACCAGGACCAGCCCAAAGCCCAAGCGCAGCAGCAACGGCAGGGCCAGACGTTTCCTGCCCTTGGTGATCCCCTCATCGAATTGGATCCAGGCCAGCACAATGCCAGCAATAATGGACAAGGAAGGCCAGATCAGATCCCAGCGGATATTCCAGCCGGTCCATTGCCCGAAGGCCAGGACGGCGAGCGCCAGCAAACCCGCACCGATTAGCGTGTCACGCCAGGTGGAGTTCCTTTCCCACCCTTCGCGTGGCCGGAAAATGCCTTGCTGCACTCGGTTCATCTCTTCAGCAAGGCTGCGAGACCTGGTGCCCCAGGAGCGGAGCTCGTCCGCGTGCGCTTCTTCTGCGCTCGGGACGAATACCCAGAGCCAGGCATAGAGCAGTATGCCGACGCCGCCTAAAACGGACAGTCCCAGAAACCCCAGCCGGACGTACTTCAGCGGCAGATTCAGATGCTCCGCGAGGCCGCCGCAGACACCAGCAACGAGCCGGTTTTCGCTGCGAACCATCAAACGTCGTTCAGGACTTTCCATGGTTCTAAGTCAAGCACGTTCTTGGCGATTCTTCGCGGTTGATCACCGGATCTAGGGGCACCCCTAGGGGAAGTTCAGGGTATCCCCTCATAGCGCTGGACCCCGGCAACGCGAGAACATTGAACTATGAATAACGAAGGGTCTCAACGTCGTCGCGGCATATACGAACAGCTGCGCAAATCACCGGTCACCCGCCAGGACTCGCAGTGGCTCGGCGGCGTCGCAACTGGCGTGGCCGATTATTTCAAGGTCGATGTGGTCCTGATCCGCGGCATCTTCGTGGTGCTCGGTGTCCTCGGCGGCTTGGGCATGGTGCTCTACGGTCTGGCTTGGGCATTGCTGCCTGATGCCGCTGGAAAGATGCATCTGGAAAGTGCAGTGAATCGCAACTGGACCAGCGGCATGACCGGCGCAGTCATCATCTTTGCGTTTGGCATCTTCCCGGCTCCCTGGTTCCTGGATTCGCTGGCACCGATCTTGTGGCCCGTGGCAATTGTCGCGGCCATCGCATTCATCATCTTCAGCAGGAAAAACACCCGATTTGCGCGGCCGGACGGGGCCCGAAAGACGGCGCCAACCGGTACCAGTCCTGCCGCCTCGCCCAAGCCTGCCAGCAAGACCACGGCGCTGGAGCATCCATGGCGTGGAGATGGCACCCAGAGTTTCAATGCAAGCGCGGCGAACCGGTTCGCGGCCGGTAATCCAGATGCGCCAACCAAGGAGCACCCCATGAGTTCAGATGATTCTGGCCCCACACGCCAGCACGAGAATAGCTACTCACCAGATCCTGCATACACCAAGGCCTACAACCCCAAGGTGAATCGCAAGACGGTCAGCCACCCGATTCCGGGATGGCTCGGAACGACCGTCTTCGGCCTCACCGTGCTGGTGATCGCTGTGGTCATGCTGGCCGATTACTTGGATATCGTTGCTTTGCCTGGTTCGGGCTGGACGGTGGCCTTGGCTTGCGGACTGCTGCTGGTTGGGCTCGTCATAGTCCTGGCCGCCCTTTCCGGGCGCACCAGTGGAGGCCTCTTGGGCTTGGCAATTCCTCTGCTGGTGTTGACAGTGATCTTCTCTGTAACGTCCTTCGGTGATTCAACCCGCGGGTTCGTTCGCTCGGCAACCGGAGACGACAGCCAGTACAGTGCAGCATTCAGCAGCTCCACGGTAGACCTGACCCATTTGGGCACGATTACCAAGCCCACTACGGTAGAGATCGACTCCGTATTTTCCAAGCTGGACCTGCTCCTGCCGGAGAATGTTCCGGTGAAGGTACAAACCGAAGGCGCGTTCCTATCCGGCATGGACTTGGAGCTGCCTCAGGATCTGCGGACCTTGCCCGGCGATGCACCAACGCTGACCGTTGAAGTCGACGGCGCTTTTTCCTCCTTCTCCACCAGCGTCGATACTCCCACCATCCTGAACCCCAGCAACAAGGATTTCTAAGGACTGAGCTTCATGAATTCTTCTTCCACTCCAGCTAGAAAATTCCCTACCGGAACCTTGGTCTTCGGGCTGATCATGATCGTTGTCGCCCTGGCATCGCTCAGCCGACTGGTTCTGCAATGGAGTTTCGACATGCCGTTGTTCTTCATCACCATCGTCGCGTTGGCTGGTGTTGCCATGATCTTCTCCGGTCTGGCCGCGGCCGGCAAGGCCCGGAAATCCGCAGCTGAACCACCTCTGCCCACGGACCCCAACCTCTAAGTTTCCACGCTTTTCCAACTATTAGGAGTTATCTGATGGACGCATTCTTCAACTCGCTTCGTTCCATGCCGCTTCGCCGCGGACCAGGCCGCTTGGCCGGCGGCGTCGCCGGAGGCATTGCCGACAAGTTCGGATGGGATGTCACCTTGGTGCGCATTGCGCTGCTGCTTTCGTTCCTGCTCCCGGTCATGGGCATTGCCGCATATATTCTGGCGTGGATCCTGATCCCGGCACAGGACAACACCATCATCTTGCAGAACTGGCTGCGCAAATTCTAAGTTCTGGTCCCGACCGGCCAACTCGGCGAACGAGGCTTGGCGCCATGATCCGGCTAGGGCGGGTCTCACGCACATCCGTGACGTGAGACTCGCCCTAGTGGCTTTAAGCACGTACAATGGCACGCAGAGTAGATGCTCAATGGCGCGCGGATATTGAATGACATCCGAATGGAAATCCTTATTGTCGCAGCTATATCGGGAGCCTGCTTGCTCCAGCTGCTGCACAAGGCTTTCCCTTTACTAAGCGAGGGCCAATGCGCATTGGAATCATGACCTCGGGCGGCGACTGCCCAGGTTTGAACGCTGTTATCCGCGGAGCGGTACTGAACGGCATCAAAAGCTACGATTACGAGTTCGTCGGTTTCCGCGACGGCTGGCGTGGCGTCAAGGAAGGCGACTACTTTGATCTTCCCCGAACCGCTGTGCGCGGCATCGCCAAGCAGGGCGGCACCATCTTAGGCACCTCGCGCACGAATGCGTTCGAGGGTGATCTCGGTGGCGCCGAGAACATTTCCAAAGTCCTCAAGTCCAATGGCATCGATTCGCTGATCGCCATCGGCGGCGAAGGCACGCTCGCCGGCGCCCAGCGCCTCTGCGAGGCGGGCCTGCCTATCGTTGGCGTCCCCAAGACCATTGACAATGACCTGGACGCCACGGACTACACCTTCGGTTTCGATACCGCCAACCAGATCGCCGTCGAAGCCATTGACCGCCTGCGCACCACCGGCGACTCGCACCACCGCTGTATGGTCGCTGAAGTGATGGGCCGGCACGTGGGCTGGATTGCCCTGCACGCGGGCATGGCATCCGGTGCGCACGCCGTACTCATCCCGGAGGTATCCACCACCATGGAGCAGATCTGCCAGTGGGTGAACGAAGCCCATGAACGCGGACGCGCCCCATTGGTGGTTGTCGCCGAAGGCTTCGTGCCCGAAGGCATGGAAGAGGCCTTCTCGGTACGCGGCCTCGACTCCTTCGGCCGTGCTCGCCTTGGCGGCATTGGCGAGATGCTCGCGCCAGTGATCGAGGAACGTACCGGCATTGAAACGCGTGCAACGGTGCTGGGGCATATTCAGCGTGGCGGCGTGCCTACGGCTTTCGACCGTGTCCTTGCCACCCGTTTGGGAATGGCAGCTGTGGATTCCATTCACGCCGAGGCATGGGGAACCATGGTGGCATTGCACGGCACCAAGGTGCTGCGCGTGCCTCTGCGGGCCGCCTTGAACAACCTCAAGCGCGTGCCCATGGAACGCTACGAAGAAGCCGCTGTGCTCTTCGGCTGATCCTGGAGACGCAACAAGGGCGTGGGGTGAAATGCCTTGGAAAGCATTTCACCCCACGCCCTTGTCGTAGGCTTCTAGCCTTGGGGCGGAGTCCTCAGGAACCCGGTAAAGCGCCCAGCGACCTGGCCGGCATCGGTAGCCACAATGACTTCCTGCGTCGCCGGATAGCTCGTTTCACCATCAATCACGGCCAATTCCGCTTCCGGATCGACGTTGCGCTTGACCACGGCCAAGGCGATGGGCCCGGCTTCATAATGCAAGGTCGCGGAAGTAATCCGGCCTACCGTGCGTTCTCCCAGCTTCACTTCGGCGCCGGCGGCAGGCAACGTGTGCATGGAACCGTCAAGGTCCAAGAACACCAGTCGGCGCGGCGGGTGGCCAATGTTGTGCACGCGGGCAATCGTTTCCTGGCCCTTGTAGCAGCCCTTGTTCAAATGCACCGAGGTACGCAGCCAGTCCAGCTCGTGGGGAATGGTCTTGTCGTCGATCTCAGCGCCGAAACGCGGTTCCCACGCGGCAATGCGCAAGGCTTCGACAGCCATCATGCCGGCTAGTTCTTCGTCACCTACGGCTTCGGCCAGATTCTCCAGCTCCACGATGTGCAAGAACCATGGACGTTCCTTGCCTGGGTGGTCTTCGCGGGAATAGGCCCACCCGCCCTCGGTAATGCCTGGCCATGGGTTCTCCCAGACCAGCGATCCAGCGGTGCCGATCTTGCGGGTAGCTGCCAGCACGCCATAGCTGGAGGAAAGGTCATTGACCTCAACGCGTAGCATGAAGCGCATCGAGTTCAAGAACTGCTCCAACGCTGCCCCGGCGCCCGGTTCAACAATCAGCAGCAATCGGTCTTCGGCGGCGAGCACCTTCATCTCGTGCTCAATGCGACCCTGGACCGAAAGCAACAGCGCCTGGGTGCTGCCCCCTGGGTTCAGATGGGAAATTCGCTGGCTGCTGAGCGTATCGAGCCAGCTCTGCCGATCCTCGCCCCGAATCTCGACAACGTCGAAGTGGCTCAGATCGGCAACTGCCTGGCCCTCGGCGAGCTTGCGTGCTTCACGGGTCGGCGCGCCGTAGTGGGCTGCGACACCGGCATCAACACCGCCAGCTTCCACAGCCCCAGCGCGATCGAGCAGAACTGAACGGTATCCAGCGGCCATGATCAGTTCGCCGTCCCTTCGGCCGTGACACGCTTGAGCGCCGCGGAGGCGTGCGCCTGGAGGTCCATATTGCCCTTGGAGACATCCCAGCGCCAGAACAGCTCGCCATTGACCAGACCGTAGATGCGAGTGGACGATGCGTAAGCCTGGGCATTCTTGCTGCGCAGCAGGCTCTCGGTGGCAAGCTGAATACGCGGCCCATCAATCAGGCCGTAATACAGCTCTGAGATGCCATCAGGCCGGACGATATGCGCCTGGATCTTGAAGCCGTCCTCGGTGTGCAGCTTCTGCACATCGTCAGCCGAACGCAATACCGGGAAGATATCCCCCGGCACCATGCCAGGACCCGCATCGGCATCCTGCTGTTCGCGGTCCAGCGACCAGAATCCGGATTCAACCGCCAGGATGCGCAGCTTCGTGCCATCGGCTTCTGTCAACCAGGCTTCGCTGCGGTATTCAAGGTAAGGGCCGCCAAGGTCGCGGAAGATGACTTGCTGCCAGAAGTACTCGTCCTCGGCTTCGCCTTCGCCAAGACGGCCGGCACCTTCCCAGGTGCCAATGAGCCAAGCGAAAGGTACAAGTTCCGGGGTGAGGTCCGTAGGTATGTCAAAGGCCATGGACTACTCGCTCCTAATTTAGTTAGTGATGAAAAGAAAACAGCGCACACGTTGTTGTGTGCGCTGTTTCTACTTCTGGCCCTGGAAGAGGCGCTTCACTACCAGGCCCGCGAACCCGGCCATTCCGAGACCGGCGATCACTACAAGTGCCTGGAAGAAAATTTCGATTGCAAGGTAATTTTCATTCATGGCTTCATCTTAGCGTGCGAGCCCGGACAACTTCGACACGCGTGACGCAGCTTGCATCATATTTGAACCGCTCACCGTTAAATGAATGCCAGAACTTCCATCGCATACCAGCTGACAGCACCGCTCATCAGCAAGATGGCGCAGGCCAAGCCCAGGATTCCACTCAGATTGCGCACGCTGCGGCTGACCAAAGCCAAGGCGCGTAACGAACCAACCAGCAGTCCTGCCAGCAACCCGAGGATCGCACCCTGGTACCAAAGCAGATCCATGGGCAACGCACTGGACGCCGCGCCCAATGCGGCAGCGACCACCGGCGCAAGAATCATCGTCATCCGGTTCGGAAGTCGGGTTGCAGACACCGCGCCGGCCCCGAGCAGCGCGACCACGGTGATCACGGTCAACCCAAAGCCGTATGGCGCGTAAGCGCTGGCGGCCCAGGCAGAACCGAGCACGCCCAGGACAATGCCAGTGACACCGGAAACCACGCCGGCCAACCGGCCTTCGGCTTCTGCACCGCGCAATACTTGGCTGATAAATACCAGAAGCACGCCAACCGCGATGACTTCGACGCTATGTGACATCATCGACCCGCCCGGCAGGAACATGGCCAAGGCCGTGGCAGCCAACGAGCATAGCGCCAAGATGATGGTGATCGGCCATGGCGCATCGGAGCGAACCATGCGGGGCCACGTATAGGCGAAAATCAGCTGCAATACCGCGGTGAGCACACCCATCAGCCAGCTCATCGAATCCAGACTTGCGGCAATGACAAGCAGTGCTGCTGCAACGAGCCCACTGAATAAAACCTTGATTCTCAAATTCCGATTCCTGACGGTAATGTGTCCGCACTTGCGTGTTCACATGCGTGCTTCAACTGATTCATTCCTTATACTGTGACACGTAAAAGTGATTTTTTCGCAACTATCTGGCAGGAGGCAGACCGATTGGCTCACCTACTGCTCCTAAGTAATCATGCCGAAAATGCCGCTGAAGTTCTTCCGGCACTTGAACTGTTGATGCACGAGATTTCATTCTTCCCTGCAACCACAGAGTCGCTGAGCCAACTCCCGGAATGCGATGCGCTCATTCTCGATGCCCGCACCGATCTGATTCCGGCTCGCTCTTTGGCACAGCTCTTGCACGCCAACTTGAATCTCCCCTTGCTGCTGGTTGTCAGCGAGGGCGCACTGGGCATTTTGAATTCGGACTGGCACGCGACGGATTTCCTGCTGCCTTCCGCGATTCCTGCCGAACTTGATGCACGCATCCGTCTGATGCTCTCACGCGCATCGGCGCCTGCCCAGGCGCAGGTCGAGCCCGAAAGCTCTTCGGGCCTGCGCATCGATGAGTTGAGCTACACCGCCCGTATCGATAACCGCATGCTGGACCTGACATACAAAGAGTTTGAACTGCTCAAGTACCTCGCGCAGTTTCCCGGTCGGGTCTTCACCCGCGAGCAGCTGCTGCATGAGGTGTGGGGCTACGACTACTACGGCGGCACCCGTACCGTTGACGTGCATGTGCGCCGTTTGCGCGCGAAACTCGGCACCGATCATGAGCAGCTCATTGGAACGGTGCGCAACGTCGGCTACCGCTTCCACACCGAATCATAACTTTCGGATAACTCCTACCCACTTCCCACATTTTGCGACTATCGTGAAATGCATGAGCGAACTGCCACAGAACACTGTTTCCATTCAGCACGTCCCCGGTGAGCTTGATGAACGGGTGCTGTCCGACGTGCGTCAACTAGCACTCGATGCGCAGGAAGCCGATGGCAATCCGCCGTTGAGCGATCAGACCCTGGTGGCCTTGGCAGCCGATGAGTCAAACGGAAATCTAATTGCACTGCTCGCTGAAGCCGGTGAAGGTGCGGATTCCACGTTGGCCGGTGTGGCTGTCGCGGTTCGGGAATCCGAGGAGCACCCTTGGGTCCTGGAACTGGTGGTCCACCCTGAGCATCGTCGGGCCGGTATTGGCCGCGCCCTGTTGGGCAAGCTCGGCGAGCTGCTGGACCTCTCGCAAATCCAGGCGTGGGCGCACGGCGACCACGAGGCGGCCAAGAAGCTGGCCGCCGGCGTAGGACTGAACCGCGTACGCGAGCTGTTCCGGATGCGCCGCGAAGGCACCGATTATTTGGAAGAATCCCCGATTGACCGCCGCATCACGGTTCGCACGTTCCGGGTTGGCGAGGATGAGCCGCAGTGGCTGGAAGCCAACGCCAAGTCCTTCGCCCACCATCCCGAGCAGGGCTCGCTGACCCTCGACGACCTCGAAGCACGCATGTCCGAGGACTGGTTCGATCCAACCGGCTTCTTCCTCGCATTCGATGCGGAGGAGAATCTGCTCGCCTACCACTGGACCAAGATCCATCCTGCCTCCGCTGACGCGGCACGTCCCACCGGCGAAGTCTATGTTGTCGGGGTGGTTCCCGAGGCGCAGGGACTGGGCTTGGGCCGTTCCTTGACCACCACCGGCGTCAACTACCTGCTTGAATTGGGCGTTGATGCGGTGATCCTGTACGTCGATGCCGATAATGAGGTAGCGGTGAAGCTCTACCGCTCGCTGGGCTTCACACTTTGGGATGCCGACATCATGTACGGTCCGCAGAAGATAGACTAGGGGTATCGGCAGTTCCGATTATTTCGGGACTGCCACTAGCGGTGTCTTTAGCGTCCACTTGCAGGAAAGAAGTGAGTTCAGCAGATGAATAGCTACCCCAAGGAAACTGGTACTCAACTACGCGATGTCCCTTCTTCGAAAGTCAACGAGGACCGCATAGAACCTGCCGATTCGCTGCCGGACTTGCATCCTGATGGCGGATTCAAAAATGAACGTTTCCTTGACCGCGAGCTCAGCTGGCTGCACTTCAACGCCCGTGTACTGGAACTGGCCGAAGACACCGATCTGCCATTGCTGGAACGTGTGAACTTCCTGTCCATCTTCGCCTCGAACCTCGATGAGTTCTTCATGGTTCGCGTTGCCGGGCTGAAGCGCCGCATCCACGCAGGACTGGCAGTGCCAGCGGCAAACGGCATGAACCCGGTAGACCAGCTGGAGCTGCTGCTCTCCTCGGCCCACGCACTGCAGACCCGCCACGCCAAGGTCTTCGCCGACTCGGTCTACCCGGATTTGACCGAGCAAGGGATCCGCATCACCACATGGGAAGACCTTTCGGCCTCCGAACGAGAACTGCTTTCCAAATGGTTCGTTTCCCAGGTGTTCCCGATACTCACCCCGCTGGCCGTTGACCCCGCCCACCCGTTCCCCTACATTTCCGGCCTCTCGCTGAACTTGGCTGTGGTAGTCCGCAACCCATTGACCGGCAAAGAACTCTTCGCCCGCTTGAAGGTGCCGGACACCATCGCCCGCCTGATCAGCATCGACGGCACCCGCGCTGCGCACTCGTCGCTGCGCACCGCCCGCTTCATCCCGCTCGAAGCGCTCATCGCGGTACACCTGGAGCTGCTGTTCCCCGGCATGGAAATCGTTGAGCACCACTTCTTCCGCGTTACCCGCAACGAAGACCTGGAAGTTGAAGAAGACGATGCAGAAAACCTGCTGCAGGCGCTGGAGAAGGAATTGCTGCGCCGCCGCTTCGGTCCACCGGTTCGCTTGGAGGTCGCCGATGACATCAACCCCGAAATCATGGAACTGCTCACGCGCGAACTAGGTGTGGAAGAGGACGAGGTCTTCAAGCTTCCCACCCCATTGGACCTGCGCGGCCTCGGTGTCATCGCATCGCTGGATCGTTCCGAGCTGCACTACACCAAGCATGTCGGCCATACTTCCAACTACCTGAACGAATCGGAAACTGCCAAGGCCGCCAATGTGTTCGCGGCCGTACGCCGCCGCGACATCCTGCTTCACCATCCCTATGATTCCTTCTCCACCAGCGTGCAGGCCTTCCTGGAACAGGCCGCAGCTGACCCGAAGGTCATGGCCATCAAGCAGACCCTGTACCGCACCAGCGGCGACTCGCCAATTGTCGATGCGCTGATCGACGCGGCAGAAGCCGGCAAGCAAGTCCTGGCCCTGGTGGAAATCAAGGCGCGCTTCGACGAGCAGGCCAACATCTCCTGGGCTCGCAAGCTGGAGCAGGCCGGAGTGCACGTGGTCTACGGCATCGTTGGCCTGAAAACCCACTCCAAGCTCTCCCTGGTGGTTCGCCGCGAAGGCGACAAGCTGCGCCGCTACTGCCATATCGGCACCGGAAACTACCACCCGCGCACCGCGCGCTACTACGAGGACTTCGGCTTGCTCACCTGCGACGACGAGGTTGGCGAGGATATCTCCAAGCTCTTCAACCAGCTCTCGGGCTACGCCCCGCGCTCGACATACAACCGTTTGCTGGTTGCTCCGCGTTCGGTACGCACCGGACTGCTGGCGCACATCGAGAAGGAAATCGTCAACGCCACCGCGGGCAAGCCGGCGAAGGTCGTCATCAAGGTCAACTCGATCGTGGATGAAGCCATCATCGATGCGCTGTACCGGGCCAGCCAGTCAGGCGTCAAGGTGGAAGTCATTGTTCGCGGCATCTGCGCCCTGCGCCCGGGTGTCCCCGGACTGAGCGAGAACATCGAAGTGCGTTCCATCCTTGGCCGTTTCCTTGAGCACAGCCGCGTGTTCATGTTCGAAAATGGCGGAGATCCACTGGTGTACATCGGCTCCGCCGACATGATGCACCGCAACCTGGACCGGCGCGTGGAAGCCCTGGTTTCGCTGCGCAACCCGGAAGACATCGATCGCATGATCACGCTGCTGGCCCGCTACATGGATGACAAGACCGCTTCCTGGCACTTGAACTCCGATGGAGAATGGATCCGCCATTACCAGGACGAGGATGGCAAGCCGCTCTCCGATGTCCAGTTCTGGCTAGTAGAAGAACATGCCCGCCGACGGAACAGTGGACGTAACAGCTAGTGAACGAATCAGAGCTGCGCGATACCCGCACCAGGGCTCGTGACATCATCCGATCCGCAGACGCCGAGGAAATCCGCCTTGGCGAATACGACATCGTGGCTGCCGGGGCGATCCCCTGGAGGCTGAAGGACGGCAAACTGCAAGTTCTCTTGATCCACCGTCCCAAGTACGACGACTGGTCCTGGCCCAAGGGAAAGCTGGACCAGGGCGAATCCATCGCAGAGTGCGCGTTGCGCGAGGTCCGCGAGGAAATCGGGTTGCGCATAACCTTGGGCATCCCGCTTTCGGCCACTGCCTACACAGTCGGGCAGAAAACCAAGGTCGTCTACTACTGGGCGGCCAAGACCGATCCGCAGACGGTGATCGAACCCGACGGCGCAGAATGCGACGAGACGCGCTGGGTCAGCCCCAAGAAAGCTGCCAGGATGCTGTCCGCGGCCACCGACAACCAGCCGCTGGACGACCTGGTGCGGGCCCATGACGCTGGCGTGCTCGATACGCACCCGGTGCTGATCGTCCGCCATGCCAAGGCCAAGCCGCGTGGCAAATGGACGCGCGCCGAGGGCGACCGCCCGCTGGCGGCGACCGGACGGCGCCAAGCGCAGGCTGTTTCGCGGATGCTCGAAGCGTGGAAGCCTATGCACGTGGCTTCTTCGCCGTGGATGCGTTGCGTACAGACGATTACGCCCTACGCAGCCTTGCACGCGTTGAGCCTCAAGAGCATCAAGGCACTGACCGAACATGCTGCCACGCGCAAGCCTGAGCGAGCCCGCAAGGCCGTGCAGAAGCTGTTCGACAAGTACCGTTCCCAGGTCATTTGCACGCATCGGCCGGTGCTGCCCTTCGTACTGGAGGTCCTCGCAAAGAACTCCACCGCTGAACTGGCCCAGGCGCTGCCGGATCAAGATCCCTATTTGGAACCAGGATCCTTGATCGTTGCACAGCAGGTCCAAGCCGGCAAGCCGCGCATCGTCTCATTCGAGATCCACACGCCGTACCACGACTAGCCTCGGCGGCCGCTGCCCGTCCAATGCATGCCGTGCATAGGTGTTCTCTCATGGCTTGGCGCAACCCGTTGCATCTGGCTCCGATTAGGGATAAGACTGTAAATAGGACACACGTCACAGCCGAGAATGAGGTAATGCCATGACTGCCAAGCAGCCGCACCAGCCAGTCGAGAAGATTGTGCACCATGGCCTGCGTCTGGATCACGACGCGAGCCGTGGCCGCTATTCTCTGTGGCACGGTTCCACTTTCGTCGGCTTCCTCGGCTACCACGAAGAAGACGGGATCGCCACGATTCAGCACACCATCGTCAATGAGGAATTCGGCCGCCGCGGATATGCTCGTGCCCTGGTGACCCTGGTTCTGGACAAGTTCCGCGACGAAGGGCTGAAGATCATTCCCGAATGCAGCTACGTCCAGGACTACCTGCACCGCTACCCGGAATACAACGACATGGTGGTTTCCGCCAGCTAGCCTCGAATGCGAGCAGGGTCATCCTTGCGCCTTGTTCCGGCAGCATCCTGAGTGATCTAAACTGGAACGTGTGAATAAGCCAGCGCCGACCACCAGCACGACAGGTATGATGACGAGTTCAATAGCGACCCCCTATGAAGATCTGCTTCGAGACGTGCTGGAAAACGGTGCCTCCAAGGAAGACCGCACCGGAACCGGAACCCTGTCGGTATTCGGCCGCCAGATCCGCTTCGATCTGAAGGATTCTTTACCGCTGATCACCACCAAACGGGTGCACTTCAAGTCTGTGGCTGCCGAGCTCCTGTGGTTCCTGCGCGGCGAGTCCAACGTGAAGTGGCTGCAGGACCAAGGCGTTCGTATCTGGAACGAATGGGCTGATGAGACCGGCGAACTCGGCCCGGTCTACGGCGTCCAATGGCGCAGCTGGCCAACTCCCGACGGCGGCCACATTGACCAGATTTCCCAGCTGGTCGACTCGTTGCGCAACAACCCTGACTCCCGCCGCCATATCGTCTCGGCGTGGAACGTCGCAGAAATCCACAACATGGCGCTGCCGCCATGCCACGTGTTCTTCCAGTTCTACGTCGCCGAAGGCAAGCTCTCGTGCCAGCTTTACCAGCGCAGTGCAGACATGTTCCTGGGCGTGCCTTTCAACATCGCCTCCTATGCCCTGCTCACCCGCATGCTGGCGCACCAGCTCGACCTGGAACCAGGCGAGTTCATCTGGACCGGCGGCGACGTGCACATCTACACCAACCACTTGGAACAGGTAAAGGAACAGCTCTCCCGCGATCCCTACCCATACCCGACGCTCAGCTTCAATTCCAAGCCAGAGTCGATCTTCGACTACACGCTGGAAGATTTCAGCGTCAACGACTACCAGCACCACCCGACCATCAAGGGAACCGTAGCCGTATGACCTCCAATCCGCGCCACGCGCACGAAGCGCAACCGCTAATTGGCGCCATTTGGGCCCAAGCCGAGAACGGCATCATTGGCGCTGGCGGTGCTATGCCATGGCATGTTCCCGAGGACTTGGCCCATTTCAAGCGCACCACCGCAGGCCATCCGGTAATCATGGGCCGCACCACATGGAACTCATTCCCGGCGAAGTTCCGCCCCCTGCCAGGCCGCACCAACATCGTGCTGACCACTCAGGCCGATGCCCATGGGCAACTGAGCGAGGATGGCGCAGTACCCGTCTCGAGCCTGGAAGAAGCCGTTGCCCTGGCACAGCGCAGCGAAGGCGGCGAAGAAGTCTGGATCATTGGCGGCGGCAAGGTCTACGCACAGGCACTGGACCTGCTGGACCTCGCAGTGGTCACCAAGCTTGATGTCTCCCCCGAAGGAGACACCTCTGCACCCGCGCTCACCGCCGACTTCGCTCTGGGTGCTTGCGATCCATCCCAAGAATCGGAAGCTGCCCGTTGGCATACTTCCTCCACCGGTACCCGCTACCGCTTTGAAACCTGGCTTCGCCAAAAGGACTAGAACGACCATGAAAAAATACATCGGAGAGCTCAAGCAGCACCCCGAGGCACTCTTCATTCTCGGATACATGCTCTTCCCGCTGCTGGCATTGGTAGTGGCCGTACTCGGCTTCTTCATGGTTCTGGGCGGCCACAAGATTTTCGGACTGATCCTATTGCTGGTTCCCACGCAGATCTTCATCTTCTCGGCGATGTGGGCGATCAAGAACCGCAAGCTGCTGCTTGAGGAAAAGTAAAACTTTCGCTGTACCGAATCACACCTGAACCCTGCTGGGGCTTGGGTGTGATTCTGCTTTAACTCTTGTAACGAACCGGGCTCTGCCCGATCATCGCACCTACCATGGAGACATGACTTCATCTGTTGGTTTTGTAGGTTACCGAGGCATGGTTGGATCCGTGCTGATGCAGCGCATGCTCGACGAAGGCGATTTTGCCCAGATCGACCCGGTATTTTTCTCGACTTCCAATGCTGGCGGCAACGCCCCGGCATTCGCTGAGGGCTCCGGCCCGCTGCAGGACGCGTTCGACATTGACACGCTGTCGAAGTTGCCGATTATCGTCACCGCCCAGGGTGGCGACTACACAACCAAGGTCCACACCGAGCTGCGCAAGTCCGGCTGGGACGGCCTGTGGATCGACGCCGCATCCTCGCTGCGCATGAACGATGATTCCGTCATCGTCCTGGACCCGGTCAACCGCTCGGTGATCGACGAATCACTGGCCGCTGGCACCAAGGACTACATCGGCGGCAACTGCACCGTCTCGTGCATGCTCATGGGCTTGGGCGGGTTGTTCAAGAACAACCTGGTCGAGTGGGGCACCGCGATGACCTACCAGGCCGCTTCCGGCGGCGGAGCCCGCCACATGCGCGAACTGCTCACCCAGTTCGGCGACATCAACGCATCGGTGGGCAGCGAACTGGCTGACCCGGCAAGCGCCATCCTGGAAATCGACCGCAAGGTCCTGGAAACCCAGCGCGGAAACCTCGACGCTTCCCAGTTCGGCGTACCGCTGGGCGGCTCGCTGATCCCATGGATCGACGCGGATCTGGGCAACGGCCAGTCCCGCGAGGAATGGAAGGCAGGCGTTGAGACCAACAAGATCCTGCAGACTTCCGGCGACCAGCAGATCATCATGGACGGACTGTGCGTCCGCATTGGCGCCATGCGTTCGCACTCGCAGGCACTGACGCTGAAGCTGAAGGAAGACCTGCCGGTCTCCGAAATCGAGTCGCTACTGGCAGCCGACAACGAGTGGGCCAAGGTCATCCCGAACGAGAAGGAAGCGACCGTGGACCAGCTGACTCCGGTCGCGGCTTCAGGCACCTTGGACATCCCGGTAGGCCGCATCCGCAAGCTGGAAATGGGCCCGGAATACATCTCGGCCTTCACCGTCGGCGACCAGCTGCTGTGGGGCGCAGCGGAGCCGCTGCGCCGCATGCTCGCTATTGCCCAGGGCCGCCTCTAGCCATCCCTGAAGCGCAAACCATGGCACACAGCCCGGAACAGGATTTCTGTTCCGGGCTGTGTGCCATTTTCCTGCAGGTGAGCGCTAGCGGGCCAACTCATTCCTGAGCAGCGAATAGATCAGCTGGTCATGCCACGCACCGGCACGCCACTGCGCTTGCCGGATTACACCCTCGCGGGTGAACCCCAGCTTCTCCAGGCACCTCTGCTCAGCCAGGTTTTCAGCGGCTGTCGTGGCCTGAATCCGATGCCGCGGGTAATGGGAGAACAAGTAATCGACAAGCAACTCCTGCGCTCGGGTGCCAAGGCCCAGGCCGCGGAACTCGGCAAAGATGCCGATGGCGATTTCCCAGCAGGCAGAGGTGTTGGCCCGGCCCCACGACGTGACGGTGAACCAATCGGCTTTGCCGATGACCTGCTCTCCCAGGCAAACTGCCAGCGCACCGTCAGCGCTGCCGATCATCTGGTCTTGGGCCACGCGGTTGCGCAGCTTGCTGGTATCCCAGAAGCCGAACCATTGGGCTTCGCCGGCGCCCTGGACGGATTGGAAGTTCACCTCCAGCAGGTCGATATCTGCTGGACAGAGCTTTCGCAGGGATACTTCCGCCACGGCATTCCTTCCTTGCCCCGGCAACCGCCGGGAAGCATTTCACCTAGAGCACTTCGCCAATCAGCAACGGCTCGTTGACCAGTTCAATTCCAAAACGTTCCTGCACGCCGGCACGTACTGAGCGGGCGATGGCCAAAATGTCCTGGGCAGTGGCTTCCCCGCGGTTGGTGATGGCCAGCGTGTGCTTGGTGGACAGCGAGGCGCGGCCATCGGCGAGCGCGAATCCGCCGGTCCCCTCCAAACCGTAGCCCTTGGAGAAACCGGCCTGGTCGATAAGCCACGCAGCGGACAGCTTCACGAAGCCGGCTTGTTCCACCGGGTAGTTCGGGGCGTTCGGCGGAAGCTTGTCCAGGACGCTGGATTCAACGATGGGGTTGGTGAAGAAGGAACCGGTGGAATGCGAGTCAGCGTCCTTGATATCAAAGACCATGCCCTTGGAACGGCGCAATTCGAGCACTGTTTGGCGCACTTGGAGCGCGTTGGCGCGGTCTCCCGCTTCAACCCCGAGCCGGCGGGCCAGCTCTGCGTAGCGGATCGGAGCCGATTCGTTCTCGCGGGCCAGCAGGAACGCCACCTCGAGGACCACATAGCGCGGGGACCCATTGGTGCTGGTGCGCTTGATGAGCGACTCCCGGTAGGCGAATTCAAGCTCGGCGTTATCCAGCTTGAGCACCTGGTCGCTCTCGCGGTCATAGGCGCGCACCCACGCCAAGGTCTGGGACACGTCTGCACCGTAGGCTCCAACGTTCTGCACCGGGGTGGCACCGGTGCACCCTGGGATGCCCGAGAGCGCTTCCAGCCCGCTCAGGCCCTCAGCCAAGCTGTATTCAACGGTCGTGTCCCAGTTCTCGCCGGCTGCGGCACGCAGCAGCACCTTGCCATTCGGCTGCTCGTCCAGGTGCAATCCACGGGTGGCAATCTGCACGGCAACACCCGGGAAGCCCTCATCGGAGATCACCAGGTTGGACCCCCCGCCAATGAGCAGGACGTCCTGCCCTGCGGCATCCGCGGCGGCTACTGCGTGAGCCAGTTCAGCTTCGCTGGTTGCGGTCACCATTTGCCGGGCTGGCCCGCCGACGCGGGTCGTGGTCAGGTTCTTCAGCATTGCTTCAGTTTACTTTCCGTATGAGGAGGTAGGGGTGGGCTTCCTGCCCGGCCAGTTAGGCCTTGGGCTCGCCGCCGGCACGGCGTCCGGCGGCATTCGAGGACAGGCAGAAGGCCACAACCACCAGGATGGAGATGGAGCCCAGGGCCGGCAGCAGCCCGATGACTTCGGCCAGCAGACCCAGGAGGGGCGGGCCGCCGAGGAACGCGCCGTACCCGATGGTGGACACCACCGAGACGCGGGTCGCGGCATGCACCGGATCATCCGAGGCAGCGCTCATGGCCAACGGGAAGGTCAGGGCCACGCCCATGCCCCAGATGGCCAAGGCCACGAAGGCCAGGGGCAGATTGTTGCCGAAGGCGAAGAGCAGCACGCCAACCAGCGCGCTGATGGCGCTGGCACGGATCATGAAAACCCTGCCCATCCGCAGGATCAAATCGCCGGAGAGCAGGCGGGTCAGGGTCATGGCGGCCACGAAGACGCCGTAGCCGATGGCGCCCACGCCTTCATTCGTCTGGTATCCGTCCACCAGCGCCATGGCCACCCAGTCTCCGGCAGCGCCTTCGGCCAGGGCCATGCCCAGCACCAGCACGCCCAGGAGCACGGTCTGCGGTTCGGTCCAGGCCTTCTTCAGCGAGGACCCGTTGCTGCTGGTGCGCGGGGTCCGGCTGAAGTCTTCGCCGAAGAATCGCGCGCTGAACAGCACCGTGGCGATGATGACCAGGCCCATGAGGCCGTAGTGGTACTGCAGCGGGATCTGCAGGCGTGCGCCCAGCGCGCCGGCACCGGCGCCGATTACCGTGCCAATGGAGAAGAAGCCGTGCAGGGCAGGCATGATGCTCTTGCCCAGAGCCCGTTCCATGGCCGCGCCTTGGACGTTGGAGGCGACATTCCATGAGGCGGTGCCCAGTCCCTGGGCGAAGAGGAAGATGCCGCAGATGACGGCGCTGCCGAAGATCCCGGCACCGACGCCGACGAGGATCAGCGAGCCGCCGGCCAGGGTCGCGGCGATGCGCATGACGCTGGTGGCGCCCAGCCGCAGGACCAGCTGCCCCGAGACCGACACGGACAGGAAGGACCCTGCGCTCAGGCACAGCAGCAGCAGGCCGACACTGGCGTGGTCTAGCGCCAGGGCGTCGCGCACCGCCGGCAAGCGCGAGACCAGGGCCGAGATCAGCAGGCCGCTGGCCAGGTAGGCGGCCATCAGCGCATTGCGCCACTGGGTTGCCGGCCGCTGCGCATCACCTGGAAGCTGCATGCCTAGAGCTGCACCACTGCCTGGCACTTGAGCAGCACCTTGGCTCCATCGGCCGAGACTGCCAAGTCGATGCGGGCGGTGCGGGCTTCGGCGTCCAAGGCGCCGACCTTGCCTTCCACCGAGATGGTGGTGCCTTCGTGCTCCGATGGGTTGGAGCCTTCCGGGTCCTCGACGACGACCGGCTTGGTGAAGCGGGTCTGGTAGTCGATGATGGCGCCCGGGTTCCCTACCCACTGCGAGACCAGGTCGATGACCGAACCCATGGTGAACATGCCATGGGCGATCACCGAAGGCAGTTCCACCTCCTTGGCGAAGCGCTCATTCCAGTGGATCGGGTTGAAGTCGCCCGAAGCTCCGGCATAGCGAACCAGGTCCGCGCGGTTGACCTGCACCGTGTGCGATCCAATGACCTGTCCCTTTTCGAGGCTGTCGAATTCAATCATGCTTAGTCCTCAGCTCGTACCAGTAGCGATGAAACGGTGGTGGCGATCTTCTCGCCGGCCGCGGTGGTGATTTCGGCGCGGGTGGTGATCATCGCGCCGGCGCCCATCTCGCGGACCTGGTCCACGTAGAGCTCGGCGAGCAGTTCATCACCCGCCACGATCGGTCGGTGGTGGGTGAATCGCTGGTCGGCATGCACCACGCGGGAGAAGTCGATGCCGCTGGCCGGGTCGGAGATCAGCTGCGCATCGGCCCGCTGTGCGATGATGATTGCGAAGGTCGGCGGGGCGACAACGTCGCTGTAGCCCAGCTTGCGGGCTGCCTGCACGTCGTAGTGCGCCGGGTTGGCGGCTTTGGTGGCGGCGGCGAATTCGCGGATCTTCTCGCGGCCTACCTGGTAGGACTCGCCGGCAGGGTAGATGCGCCCTACCAGGTCAGGGTTGATGCCCATGGGTTCTCCTGAACGTTGTTGGACGTGGCCGGGCGTGGATGCCGCCGGATACGAAATCCGGGCGCAGCTGCCCGGTCACACTGTGGAATTCTTGCGGGAGCCTAGTTCTGCCCGTCGGAGGGGCGCTTGTTGTTCCGTGGTGCGGCAAGGCCATTCTCGATGCGCCACTGGCGTGCGTCCTTGGCCCGGACAACCAGGCTGGCGATGTGGCAGAGCATGCCGATGACCATGATGCCGATCGCGGTGTAGACCGTGGGCAGGGACGGAATGTTGGCGCCGATGATGGCCAGGATGATGCCCACGCCCATGATGCCCATGGCGGCGAAGACGAGCTTCTTGTAGCGCGGCGAGGCGGATTCCCAAGGAGTGTTGGTCATGGCTCAAGTCTAGTTCAGCCCGGGCCGGGAGCGCTCATTGCCGCCGGGGCATTTCCGCGTGACTCCCCCGACAGCATTCTGGTCTCAGAACAAGGCGGATTGCTCTTCCTTGAAGTCCCCGCGCTGCTCCACCACCGCGACCTCGCGGGTTTTCAGCTCGGCGGCATCCAGCACGCGCAGGGTGGTGCCATCGCCGCTGTCGGCGAGGATGCTCTGTCCCAGCACGCCGCGGATGCGCAGGTTCACGGTGCTTCCGGGCAGGGCCGTGGTCCAGGCATGCAGCGCATGCGCATCCCAGGCGCCAATGACTGGGCGGGCGAAAGCCGGCTGCTCCCACAGCTCGTCGCGCAATTGCACGCCGTAGGCCTCCAAGCCCCGCTGCGCGCCGAGGAAGTCCCGGGCCCTGCCTGCTGCGTCGGCGTTGATCTGATCAAGCTGGGCGTAGTCCAGTTCCCAGCTAGCCAAGCCCTTGACCTTGGACTTCTGCCTCACCTGCTGGCTCAGGCCCACATGCTCGGTGACCAGGTCTTCGAGCACCCGGATGGCCGCCCCGTCGTTGGCGCGGGCGACATAACGCGCAATGACCGCGCCCTGCTGCGCCAGCCGGGTCCACTTGCTACTGGTCGAGGTGGTGCCGACCTTGGTCGCGCCGTGGGCGAAGCTGGCTATATACAAGAAGTGCGGCTGTTCCAGGTACTTGCGAAGGCCTTCGGGGGCTTCGCCCGTCTTGTGGAAATGGTGCATGAACTTCGACTGGTCCAGCCGGCGGCAGCTCTCGCATTGGGTACCGGTGCGCAGGGCCTGGTTCTTGGGGCACGGCAGCGTATTGCGCGAGCCGTCGGCCTTCATCGTGATGTAGCCCAGGCAGAACTTCAGTTCTCCGATCTCCAGGGCCAGTGAACGCCCCGCTTCCAGGTACTCGGTACCCCAGGTTTCACCGCTGCGCAGCCGGAGCATCGGGGCGGGTTCATGTTCTGCGAAGCTGATGCCGTGGCATAGCTGCCGGGTAGCTGAAGCGAATTCCATCAGGACCTTTCTGAAGTTTCCCCTCCCAACGATAGTTCACCGCAGATGGCCAGGTCCGGCGGACAGGTTGGCCGATACACAAAGTCCGAAAGTTAGCTGAACAAATTCCCGATTGGTTCTGGCCTAATTCTTAGGAGATGCCCGTAGGCTGAAACTGCACCGGAAACGTACCGCGGGCCGGGCCACAATCTGTTGAGGTGATCCAGGATTTCTGTCCCATTTGATGACGAGACGCGTGCAGTGGCAATCTCAGCTGCTGGAACTACCCCTTCCCCGGCTGAGTTGCAGCGATTGACGAAGGCCTTCCACCATGATTTCCAGCGCTTCATGATGGAATACCAGTTTGCGGTGGACGAAGTACTGACCAAGGTCTCGATCTTGCGCGAAGAGTTCTTGTACTTGCACAAATACAATCCAATCGAACATGTCAGTTCCCGGGTGAAAACTCCGGAGAGCATCATGCGCAAGGTTGCCCGCCGGAATATCGCACCGTCTCTTACTGCCATACGCGAGAACCTCAGCGATATTGCGGGTGTGCGCATCACCTGCAGTTTCGTCAAGGACATCTATAAGGTCCTGAACACCTTGACCGCTCAAAATGACCTGAAGGTCATCCAGATCAAGGATTACATCAAGAACCCGAAGCCTAGCGGCTATAAAAGTGTTCATGCGATTGTGCAAATTCCGGTCTTCTTGTCCGACGGCCCTGTCGACGTTGTAGTGGAGTTGCAGATCCGCACCATCGCCCAGGACTTCTGGGCAAGCCTGGAACATAAGATTTTCTACAAGTACGAGGGCGAGGTTCCAGAGCATCTGGTACAGGAGCTCGCCGATGCGGCAGCTGTTGCAACGAAACTCGATATGCAAATGCAACGGTTGCATACCGAAGTACACGGCCATGATGCCAATGACCAAGCAGGCCACGAGGCGACTTTCGATACGAAGGCCTTCCAAGGACTGCTGTCGCTGGCACAGCAAGCCAGCACCAGAGGCCCCGAAAAGTGTGCCGACAACTAAGCCTTAATGGCTTTAGCGCTCAAGGTCCGCTGAAGACCGTTTCGAACCCGGAAACCAAAAAAAGATCCTCAGCCGAAGCTGAGGATCTTTGATTTGGTAGCGGCGCCGGGACTCGATCCCGGGACCTCACGATTATGAGTCGTGCGCTCTAACCAGCTGAGCTACGCCGCCACAAGTGAGAAACAATCCAGTAGAAGCCAAGAAAGCTTCTCACTCAGAGCCCCCTGCCGGAATCGATCCGGCGACCTCGTTCTTACCAAGAACGCGCTCTACCACTGAGCTAAGGGGGCAACGAGTAAATACTCTACACGCATTTCCCGGCAAAGAAAAATCGGCAAACCGATCTGGAAAGCGCCCGGAGATTTCCATAAAACTGCTAGTCAAAACGGTTTTAGCGAGACCTTGAAGGCAATCAGGGACGAAGGCTGGGACAAAAAGTGTTCTGGTGACGATGCTCACTGGGTTGCCCCTCGCAGTCAATCGCCGCTTCGCTCAGGCTTACAGGATAGAGTTCCGCGCCGAATTCCCTTGAGGCAGCCGGCAAATCTTCCAACACAAATACTCCAGAAGAGAACACTCCCCCTACCCCCCGAACTCCAGGGCCACGGGTCGTCCGGAAGGGTGCGCGACATCCGGCTGGGTGCGCGACATCCGGCTGGGTGCGCGACATCCGGTGGGTGAACTCTCCACCACGTGCGGCAACCGGAATTCAGTGGCATGAAGGCAAGCTATTGCGGGCGCAGAATCCCCCTAGGTTCACCGACGTCCATTTCCGCCTTGATTAGGAACATTGTGATGTCAGCAACAAATCCCCGGCAGATTTTGCAAACCTCGAAAACCTGTGTAAAGTATTTACCTGTTGCCCCCTTAGCTCAGTGGTAGAGCGCGTTCTTGGTAAGAACGAGGTCGCCGGATCGATTCCGGCAGGGGGCTCGAAATGAGAGAAGCAATCTGGTTCCAGATTGCTTCTCTTTTCGCTTATCTACCGCTCTCAGTGCCCCATCGCGCGGCCATCGCTTCAGCCTGCGCCCGCGCTGCTTCGCCAGTTATCTGCCACGCCCTTTTTCCCAGATTCCGGATTCGCGCCGCAAGAGACTGATCGCTTCCAGAAACTATCTCCTGCCGCCGGGGCCAGTGCCCGCATCCTGACTTGATGTCACTGTTCTGACCACTGGATTTGCGTTTCCTCCTCCCAAGCGTGCTAAGTTGTTCGCGACCACACGGGTGCCCTGGCAAGGGCTGAGATCGGGCTATCGCCGTCCGCGACCGTTGAACCTGTCCGGGTAATGCCGGCGAAGGAAGTGAGTTTCCAAGTGGAACAATTTGAACAGCACCCTGCCCACACCCTTGCCTACCGCGAATCTGCGGGAATTTCTGTTCCCGTCACGCAGATCCATCTGGCAGACTCCCCCAATGGAAAGCCCAACGAGCCGCTGTCGGTGTATCGCACCAGCGGACCGGGAAGCGAACCGACCCAGGGCTTGCCACCCTTCCGCGAGCGATGGGTCCGGGAGCGCGGGGATGTGGAAACCTATGCCGGCCGCGAGCGCAATCTGCACGACGACGGGCGCTCAGCGGTCCGCCGCGGCACGGCCAGCGCGGAATGGGCTGGACGTTCGGCCCCTCCGCTGCGGGCCGTTGGGGGAGCCCGCGTGACGCAAATGCACTATGCGCGCGCCGGGGTCATCACCCCGGAAATGCGCTATGTGGCGCTGCGCGAGGAATGCGATGTCGAGCTGGTGCGCAGCGAGCTCGCCGCCGGACGAGCCATCATCCCGGCAAACATCAACCATCCGGAATCCGAACCGATGATCATCGGCAAGGCGTTCCTGGTCAAGATCAATGCGAATATCGGCAACTCGGCGGTGACCAGCTCCATCGCTGAAGAGGTCTCCAAGCTCCAGTGGGCCGCCAAATGGGGTGCCGACACAGTGATGGACCTGTCCACCGGAGAGGACATTCACACCACCCGCGAATGGATCATCCGCAACTCCCCCGTGCCCATCGGCACCGTGCCGATCTACCAGGCGCTGGAGAAGGTCAATGGCGAAGCCAACAAGCTGACCTGGGAGATTTTCCGCGACACCGTTATCGAGCAGTGCGAGCAGGGCGTGGATTACATGACCATCCATGCCGGTGTGCTGCTGCGCTACATCCCGCTGACCGCCAACCGGGTCACTGGCATGGTCTCGCGCGGCGGCTCCATCATGGCCGGATGGTGCCTGGCGCACCACCAGGAGAATTTCCTCTACACCCACTTCGATGAGCTGTGCGAGATCTTCGCTCAGTACGACGTGGCCTTCTCGCTGGGCGACGGGCTGCGCCCGGGCTCCATCGCGGATGCGAACGACGCAGCGCAATTCGCCGAGCTGGATACCCTGGCCGAGCTGACCAAGCGCGCCTGGCAGTACGATGTGCAGGTGATGGTCGAGGGCCCGGGGCATATCCCCTTCCATCTGGTGCGCGAGAATGTGGAGCGCCAGCAGGAATTGTGCGACGGGGCCCCGTTCTACACCCTGGGCCCGCTGGTTACCGATATCGCGCCGGGCTACGACCACATCACCAGCGCCATCGGCGCCACGGAGATTGCCCGCTACGGTACCGCGATGCTCTGCTATGTCACCCCCAAGGAGCATCTGGGGCTGCCCAACCGGGATGACGTGAAGACCGGGGTGATCACCTACAAGATCGCGGCGCACGCGGCAGATCTGGCCAAGGGGCATCCGGGTGCCACGGCACGGGATGATGCGCTGAGCAAGGCTCGCTTCGAATTCCGCTGGAATGACCAGTTCGCGTTGTCCCTCGATCCGGTCACCGCGCAGGAATTCCATGACGAGACGCTGCCGGCCGAGCCTGCGAAGACTGCCCACTTCTGTTCCATGTGCGGGCCGAAATTCTGCTCCATGCGCATTTCCCAGGATATCCGCGACGAATACGGCTCGGCCGAGGCGCAGGCGGCATTGGCCGGGATGGCGCAGAAAAGCAGGCAGTTCCTGGAAAGCGGGGGCACGGTCTATCTCGGGGACGAGATCCCCGTCGGGACCCCTGCCGAGTAATTAGCCCGGGCATGCGAAAACGCCCTTGGGGCAAGCTTTCGGCTTGCCCCAAGGGCGTCATCCAGTGCTATTCAGCTGTGCGCTGCAGGCTTAGTAGTCGCGACGTCCACCGCTGCGGTTCGAATCGCTGTAGCGGTCCTTGCCACCGCGTCCGCCGCCGAATCCGCCACGTCCGCCATTGCGTCCGCCACCGAATCCACCACGGCCGCCACGTCCACCACCGTAGCCGCCACGGCTGCCACGGAAACCACCGCGGTCGCCATCGTCGTCACGGCGCGGGCTGCGGCCACTGTCGAGCTGGAGATCGATGGCTTCGCCGCCAATACGGGTCTTGGACAGTGCACGCCACTGGTCCTTGCTCAGCTCTGCTGGCAGCTCCACCAGGGTGTGGTCCGAACGGATGTCGATGCCGCCGATTTCCGAAGAATCGAAGCCGCCCTCGTTGGCCAGCGCGCCAACGATCGAGCCTGGCTGCACGCGGTTGCGGCGGCCAACTGCCAGACGGTACATGGCGTTGCCCTCGGCAGCGGTCTTGCGGGCACGTGGACCGCGCTCACCGCGTTCGCCACGCTCCGGGCGATCCATGCGGGCCTTCTTCGCAGGCGACATGACCGGTTCGGTCATCAGCAGCGGGCGTCCGCCCTGGGCCATCAAAGCCAGTGCAGCCGCGATTTCCAGGTGGTCCAGGTCCTCGTGCTCGGCAGCGAACTTCTCCACGATCTCGCGGAAAGTAGTCAGGTCCTGGCCGCTGATGGTCTTGTCGATGCGGTCGGTGAACTTCTGGATGCGGCGGTCGTTGACCGAATCCAGCGACGGCAGCTGCATCTGGGTCACCGGCTGGCGGGTCGCCTTCTCGATGGCACGCAGCAGGTACTTCTCGCGCGGGGTCATGAACAGGATCGCGTCGCCCTTGCGGCCGGCACGGCCGGTGCGGCCGATGCGGTGCACGTAGGACTCGGTGTCATGCGGGATGTCGAAGTTGATCACGTGCGAAATGCGCTCGACGTCCAGGCCGCGGGCCGCCACGTCGGTAGCCACCAGGATGTCGATCTTGCCCGAGCGCAGGTTCTCCACGGTGCGCTCGCGCTGCTGCTGCGGGATGTCGCCGTTGATGGCGGCAGCGGTGAAGCCGCGGGCCTTGAGCTTGTCGGCCAGGTCTTCGGTAGCCATCTTGGTGCGCACGAAGGTGATCACGCCGTCGAATTCCTCGGATTCGAGGATGCGGGTCATGGCGTCAAGCTTGTGCGCGCCCATGACCTGCAGGAAGCGCTGGGTGATGTTGGTGCCGGTGGACTGCTTGGACTTCACGGCGACTTCCTGCGGGTTGCGCAGGTATTCCGAAGCGATGCGGCGGATGGTGCGTGGCATGGTGGCCGAGAACAGGGCAACCTGCTTCTCTTCCGGGGTCGCTTCCAGGATCTTGTCGACCTCTTCGGCGAAGCCCATGCGCAGCATTTCGTCGGCCTCGTCCAGCACCACGTACTGCAGGTTCGACAGGTCCAGGGAACCCTTGTTGATGTGGTCGATCACACGGCCTGGGGTGCCCACGACGACCTGTGCGCCACGGCGCAGGCCGTTGAGCTGCGGGCCGTATGGGGAGCCGCCGTACACGGGCAGAACGGTGAAGTTCGGCAGGTACTTGGCGTAGGAGGTGAAGGCCTCGGCGACCTGGAGGGCCAGCTCGCGGGTTGGAGCCAGGACCAGGATCTGCGGGGTCTTGGCTGGACCGTTGGTGTCAGCCAGTTCGGCCATGCGGGACAGGGCAGGCAGTGCGAAAGCAGCAGTCTTGCCGGTACCGGTCTGGGCCAGGCCGACAACGTCGCGGCCTTCGAGGAGCAGTGGAATGGTCGCTGCCTGGATTGGCGATGGCTTCTCGTAGCCAAGGTCGGCAAGCGATGCAAGCACGCGGGCATCCAAGCCAAGCTCGGAGAAGAGCACGGTTGGCTCTTCCGGGGTCTGGTTGTCGTTGGTGTTTACGGGCATGTCAGAAGACACGAAGAATTACCTCATTCGTTTGGGGATAGGCCTTGGCCGTCCCCAAAGAAACGACGTATAGGCTGCACAGTCAGATACAAGTCACGCTCATCAAGCGCTCCCCTATGACATAAAGACCCGCACACACTTTGCGGAAAATACAACACGAGAAGGCTCCAGCCTCAAAAATTGGGCTGGATGCGAGAGGGATACCCTGATGTTCGCGAACACTTAATGCTAGCTTGAACGGCACTGAGTTGTCAGTGTCGAAGCCGTGTGAGATCGGGCACCGCGCCAGAGCACGTAGGGTTAAGCACGTGAAGAAACCACTTTTTCCACGACGTCCCGATGAGCCCACCCCCGGCGGGTTGTTCGTCGCCCAGATGCTCTGGCTGTTGGCCGGAGTGCTTTTTCTCGGCTTCGGCGGCTTCCTGGCCTATGAGCAGAGCCGGGACTCCGCACTGGATTTCGGCAGCATTGCGCTGATGGTCTTTTTCGCCGCAGCGGGCATCGCCTGCGGCGTGCTGGGATACCGGCTGTTCACCGGCGACCGGGCAGCGCGCGCCCAGCTGTCCTGGCTGGGACTGATTGCCGCACTGCCGCTGCTGCTGCGGTTCGGACGATACTCGCTGCTGGCCGCCATCATCATGTTCAGCGTGGTGCTGATGTGGATGCCGGCGAGCAACAGGTACTTCAAGATCGTCGATCCCAAGCCGGCCAAGCGCCGCCGGTAGCCGGACCGGAACCCGGTTCAATGCACGAAGGACCTGGGTTCTGCTGCCCTTGGCGGGCAGCAGAACCCAGGTCCTTTGCGTCATGCGCATTTACAGGTTGGTGAAGGCCTTCTCCAGATCTTCGATCAGATCTGCAGGGTCTTCGATGCCGACCGACAGGCGCAGCAGGTTCACTGGAACTGCCAGCTCGGTGCCCTTCACCGAAGCGTGGGTCATCTCCGACGGATAGTTCATCAGCGACTCGATGCCGCCCAGGGATTCAGCCAGGGTGAACAGCTTGGTGCTCTCGGCAATCTTGCGGGCTGCCGATTCCCCGCCGTTGAACTGCACGGAGACCATGCCGCCGAAGCCGGACATCTGCTTCTTGGCAATCTCGTGGCCCGGGTGGTCTTCGAAGCCCGGGTAGAGCACGCGCTCGACCTCGCTGCGTTCACGCAGCCACTGGGCCACCTGCGCGGCGTTCTCCGAGTGGGTGCGCATGCGCACGCCCAGGGTTTTCAGGCCGCGGGTGGTCAAGAACGCATCCATGGGACCGGAAACGGCGCCCACGGCGAACTGGATGAAGCCGATCTTCTCGGCCAGCTCGGCGTCCTTGACGATCACCGCGCCGCCCACCACGTCGGAGTGGCCACCGATGTACTTGGTGGTCGAGTGGACCACGATGTCGGCCCCCAGGGTCAGCGGCTGCTGCAGGAACGGGCTGGCGAAGGTGTTGTCCACGACCAGCAGTGCGCCGGCAGCATGCGCAATCTCTGCGACCTTCGCGATGTCGGTGATCTTCATCATCGGGTTGGACGGGGTTTCCACCCACACCAGCTTCGCCTTGTTCTTCTCGATGGCAGCGGCCAGGGCCGCCTCGTCCCCCATGTCCACCGGGGTGTTGCCGATGCCCCATGCACCCAGGACGCGGTCAATCAGGCGGAAGGTTCCGCCGTAGACGTCGTTGCCCAGCACAATGTGGTCGCCCGGGCGCAGGATGGCGCGGATCAGCGAATCCTCGGCGGCCAGGCCCGAGCTGAAGGAGAAAGCGTAGTTGCCGAATTCGGCGCCGGCCAGCTGCGCCTGCAGCGAGTCGCGGGTCGGGTTGGTGCCGCGGCCGTACTCGTAGCCGTTGCGCAGGCCGCCAATGCCGTCCTGCGCGTAGGTGGAGGAGAAGTGCAGCGGCGGAACTACCGCGCCGGTAACCGGTTCGAATTCCTGGCCCGTGTGGACAAAGCGGGTGTTTGCGCCCTGATGGTTTTCAGTCATCGATATCAATCCTTTGTGGTGAAGTCTCTAGCGGGTGGTGTAGGCCAGAAGGTCGGCTGCGGTGGCCGCGGCAATCACTTCGCCGCCCTTGGTCAGCAGCACGGCCGGGTGGCTCTTGAGCAAGTCTTGCGCATGCTCCGGGGTGTCTGCGGTGCCAATGAATGGCATTGCCAGGTCGCCCAGATCTGCCAGCGTGCTGGTTGGTTCTGCACCGGCCAGCAGCGCGTCGGTGATGTCGCTGGCACCGATTACGCCGCGGATCTCGCCGATTCGCGCAGGCAGTGGTGCAGTGGCTACGACCAGCGCGTCATCGCCCTGCTCGCGCAGCGCCTTGGCCGCCTCGGCCAGGGTAGTGTCCAATGGCACTGTCGCGGTGCCTTGCTTGGCCAGCGCCTCGCCGATGAAGTCCAGCGCGGAGTATTCATCGGTGGTGAAACCCTGGTCCAGCATCCACTGGTCGTTGAAGATCTTGGCCAGGTAGCCGCGGCCGCCATCCGGTGCGATCACGACAACCACGTCGTCTTCGCCCAGATCCTTGGCGGCGCGCAACGCGGCGACGACAGCCATGCCCGAGGAACCACCCAGCAGCAGGCCCTCTTCCTTGGCCAGACGGCGGGTCATCTCAAATGCTTCGGCATCGGTGACCGGCTCCACGGCATCCGGCACGGAGGGGTCGTAGTTTCCCGGCCACATGTCTTCGCCGACGCCTTCGACAAAGTAGGGGCGTCCGGTGCCGCCGGAGTAGACCGAGCCATCCGGGTCAGCGGCGATGATCTTCACCGGGCCGGAAGCGCGGTCAGCGGAGATCTGCTTGAGGTAGCGTCCGGTGCCGGTGATGGTGCCGCCGGTTCCTGCGCTGATGACCGCATGGGTCAGCTTGCCGTCGGTGTCATTCCAGATTTCCGGGCCGGTGGTCTCGAAGTGGCTGTCAGGCGCTCCCGGGTTGGAGAACTGGTCGGGCTTGTATGCGCCATCGATTTCGGTGACCAGGCGGTCGGATACGCCGTAGTAGGACTCGGGCGAATCCGGAGCCACCGCGGTTGGGGTAACTACTACCTTGGCACCGTAGGCGCGCAGCACGTCGCGCTTTTCCTCGCCCACCTTATCGGGGGTGACGAAAATGGTGTTGTAGCCCTTGAGCTGGCCTACCATCGCCAGGCCGACGCCGGTGTTGCCGCTGGTCGGTTCCACGATGGTTCCACCGGGCTTGAGCTGGCCGGATTCCTCGGCACGCTCGACCATTTTCAATGCGATGCGGTCCTTGATGGAACCGCCCGGATTCAGGTACTCGAGCTTTACCAGTACGGTGGCTTTGATCCCGTCGGTGACTCGGTTGAGCTTCACCAAAGGGGTATTGCCGATCAGGTCTAGAACTGTGGACGCATACTTCATGTCAAGAACTTTACCGGCGGATGTCATACATGTCGTTCCGAGGCGTAGCGAAACGTCACGCAGTGGACGCACGCTTTTCTCTGGTGATAGCGATGCTGGCCCAGGAATCCCGAGCACGAAGTTATAGGATGCGTTTCATGGAGAAGTCGTTGACCGCCAGCTACGATCCGCAGCGCCCGGTGGCCCTGCCCAAGACCTTGGGCATCTTGCGCCGCGGCCTGGGCGATCCGACGATCCGCCTGTCGCAGACCGAGGCGTGGCTGGCCTTTGCGACGCCGCTCGGGGATGCAACTTTGCAGATCCATAAGCCCTCCCCGAGCTCGCCAGCCGCATTGCAGGCCTGGGGTCCTGGCGCCCAGTGGGCCATGGAATCGGCACCGAACTTGCTGGGTGCGAAAGATGACTGGACCGATTTCGACGCGGGAGTCAAAGAAGGCAAGTTCCCGGAGATCATCGCGCGCTCCCGCTTCGATCATCCGGATTTCATTCTGCCCAGCACCGGCAGGATCTTCGAGCACGTGGCCGGGGCGATCCTGGAACAGCGGGTCACCGGGATCGAAGCGAATTACGCGTGGCGCTGGCTGATCCGCCACCTGGGCCACCGGGCCCCGGGCCCGGCGCCCGAGGGCCTGATGATTTTCCCCGGTCCGCAGAAATTGGCAACGATGAAGCGGTGGGACTGGCAAGCAGCGCGTGTTGAGGGGCAGCGGGCCACCACGATGGCGCGCGTGGTGCGGGTTGCCAGCAGCTTGCAGTGGTGGGCGGATAAGCCGATAAACCAGCCAAAGCCCAAGGCAATGGCACCGGGAACCCTGGAAGCGGCGATGGCGTCGGTGCCGGGCATCGGACCATGGACCATTGCCGAGACGCTGCAGCGTTCCCATGGATCTGCTGATCACATTTCCGTCGGAGATTTCCATCTGGCAGATTTCGTTGGACAGGTGCTTGCCGGTTCAAGAATCAGCGATGCGCAGATGCTTGACCTGCTGGCGCCCTATGCCCCGCATCGGCAACGCGTGGTCCGCTTGCTGCAGCTCTCGGGGCAGAGAAAACAAAGCTTCGGGCCCCGATACGCACCGCTGGATCACCGGCGGCGGTAAGGGAGCCCGAAGTCTATGGGAATTCCTAGGAGTCTGCCTGCGCGGCTTCCTCTGCGATCTGCTTATGCACTTCGCTCATGTCAATGCCCTTGACGGCGGTAACAAGGTCTTCGAGCTGGGTCTGGTTCAGCGCACCAGCCTGCGAGAACACGAGGACATTCTCGCGGAACGCCATGATGGTCGGAATCGAGGTGACGTTCGCAGCGCGGGCCAAGCCTTGTTCCGCTTCGGTATCCACCTTGGCAAACACTACATCGGGGAACTTCTCGGAAGTCTGCTCGTACACCGGCGCAAAATTGCGGCATGGACCGCACCAGGCAGCCCAGAAGTCCACCAGGACGATGTCGTTCTCATCAATCAGCTGCGCGAATTCGTCTTCGCTCACATTTTTCGTTGCCATGGTTATACGGTAGCCGATCCTTATTTGAAATACGTAGAAAGGTGATCTTGGTTGAGCACGGGAATAAAACCAACCCGATGGCCGCGCAAGTTCTCCATATGCAAAAAACTCCCGGATCCTGGGATCCGGGAGTTATTTTGTGGCAGATACTGGATTCGAACCAGTGAAGGCGTTGCCAGCTGATTTACAGTCAGCCCCCTTTGGCCGCTCGGGTAATCTGCCGAGTATGTTCGCTTCAAGAACATTTGCTCTTGTCGGAACGAGAAATAACTCTACAGGAGTTTTCCGGAGTTGTGAAATCGAGAGGGGCATTTTTGCTGTAAGCCTGATCACACCCCGAATTTGAATGTTAAAACCGGTAGGCTATGAAGCGAATCAGACCCGTTTCAACTAGGAGTACTCACATGGCTAGTGATTCCACATTCGACGTCGTAAGCAAGGTTGATAGCCAGGAAGTCGCCAACGCGATGAACCAGGCCCAGAAGGAAATCGCCCAGCGGTACGACTTCAAGGGCGTTGGCGCTGAAATTGACTTCAGCGGCGAGAAGATCCTGATGAAGGCCAACTCGGAAGAGCGCGTCAACGCTGTACTGGATGTTTTCCAGTCCAAACTGGTCAAGCGCGGCATTTCGCTGAAGTCGTTGGATGCCGGTGACCCTTTCGCTTCGGGCAAGGAATACCGCATCGAAGCGAGCATCAAGGAGGGCATCGCCCAGGACGTCGCCAAAAAGATCAACAAGTTGATCCGCGATGAGGCACCTAAGGGCGTCAAGTCCACGATCCAGGGCGATGAGCTGCGCGTTTCGTCCAAGTCCCGCGATGATCTTCAGGCCACCATGGCTCTGCTGCGCGACTTCGAAGAAGCAGACCTGCAGTTCGTGAACTTCCGGTAGGGCTCATCTCAGCCTGCTAGACGTACTTCGCAAGAGCCGAGGGCTGTCACCCATCCGTGGTGGATGGGTAACTGCCCCCGGCTTTTTGCTGGATTACCGAAAACTCTCGTCCGACTGCTCAACGTGTCCGTTTGCCATCGCCTTTGCGTTTTTGCGCCTTGGCCTCGTCACGGGCCTTCTTCTTGTAGTACCTGTCGCGGGTCCTCTCCCTGGCACCACGCTTGATCTCCTCCACATCGTCGGCAAAATGCTCCTTCGTCATCGCCGTGAATTCATCGATTGTGGCCTGCTCTTCCTCAGGAGTCGGCCCAGGAATCCAACTTTTCATCCAGAGCAGCTCTGCCAAATTGCAGATTGCCACTGCAGCCGTCACCACTGCACTGGCACTTATGGAACGGTGGAGAGCGTAAGAAGCAACAAAACTGATCACTATTGACGCCGTGAACGGCAGGAAAACGTAGGCAAACCCGCCGGGATTGGGCCTGCGATCGCGGAGCACGATGGGCCGCTCAATGACTGCGCCCGCAATCTCGGATAGGACAAACGCAAGAACTAGTGCGACCGCGATCCTGTCAAACGCCATGTCGACATCGATGAACAGCGTAATGATCCACGCGAGCAGGAGGGCAACCGCTCCCTTCACCACACCTGTCGTCAACCGGCCAGCAATCGCATCACCCAGCGAAGGAAAACGGATTTCGCTGTCGGTCATTTTTCTTTCTCCTCGTGGTCTGTTGATGAGAAGCATGCCGCGATCACGGTTCTGGGTTAACGCCTTTGAGGCTTTCCCCCCCCAGGGCTTCAACTTCCCGCAGACGCGAGTCTCCGATCGCCCATGGAGCGCTGCTACAACAGGTCGATCCGCAGGAGCGGTCACCTGCTCCAGCGCATTCGGCTTAGTACCCGCGGCCGCCGGCCATTGCTTCAAGCCGCGCGATGCGATCTTCCATCGGAGGGTGGGTGGAGAACATGCGCTTCAGGCGCGAACCGAAGGGGTTGGCGATCATGAGGTGCGAGCTGTTGACCAGCTTCTGGTCATTCGACGCCAGCGGAGCGTGGGAGATCCCCGATTCCAATTTGCGAAGCGCGCTTGCCAGCGCCAGGGGATCATTGGTCAGCTTGGTACCATCTTCGTCGGCGTCGTATTCGCGGGTGCGGCTCACAGCCATCTGGATGATGGACGCAGCCAATGGTGCCAGCAGCGACAAGGCAATCAAAGCGATCGGGTTCACCCCGCGGTTGTCGTTGCTGTTGCCGCCTCCGAAGAACATCAGGAACTGCGCCACCGAAGTGATCACGCCGGCAATGGCCGCGGCCACCGATGAGGTGAGGATATCCCTGTTGTAGACGTGCATCAGTTCATGGCCCAGCACGCCGCGCAACTCGCGTTCGTTAAGCAGCTGCAAGATGCCTTCGGTGCAGCACACCGCCGAGTTCTGCGGGTTGCGGCCGGTAGCAAAGGCATTCGGCGAAGTGGTTGGGGAAACATACAGGCGCGGCATCGGCTGCTGCGCGTTCATCGAAAGCTCGCGAACGATGCGGTACATTTCCGGTTGTTCCGCTTCGATGACCGGGTAGGCATGCATTGAGCGCAGGGCCAGTTTGTCGCTATTCCAATAGCTGTAGGCGGTACTTGCGAGGCCGATCAAGGCGAAGATCCATATGAACATCGAACGGCCGGTACCCGCGGAAATCAGCGAGCCGATGGCCAGCAACAGGGCGAACATTCCACCCATCAAAAAGGCGGTTTTGAGTCCGTTGTTATGTCCATGCACGGCGATGCACTCCCTCAATGAAGCAAACCAAGTTGGTGTTCTCTAGTCTAGTCAACGACTGGAATTCCAAATATGTTCCGGTGAGAAGATCACATCGGCACCCCCGGTTGCAGGCACCCGCAGGGCAGGGGAATATACCGGGAGGCTGGACGTTGTAGTTTTAAGATGCGGTGCCACAGCTTATTTCCGGCTAGCCCGTTCCTCCGACCTATTGCGATTCTGAAAGTGTGCGCCCTGCATGTCCTTAAGTACTGCCAAACCGATCCGCTCGGAACATAGTTATGGGCTGATCCAAGGCACCTCCGCATACCTGATTTGGGGCATGCTCCCGGCTTACTTCCTACTGCTGCCTGCCATCTCGGCCCTCGAATTCGTTGGCGTCCGGGTAATCTTCTCGCTGGTTTTCTGCCTGCTTCTGCTGGCATTCACCCGCCAGTTCAAGCAGTTCCTGGCCATGTTTAGGGACGCCAAGGCCATGTGGCAGCTGGGACTGGCCAGTGTGCTGATCGCGGCCAACTGGACGCTCTACGCGCTGGCTGTCTTGACCGGGCATGTGCTGGAAGCATCGTTGGGCTACTTCATCAACCCAATCGTGGCGATCCTCCTGGGCGTCGTGGTCCTGAAGGAAAAATTGCGTCGCCTGCAGTGGATCGCCGTCGGCGTCGCCACTGTTGCCGTGGTTGTCCTGACCGTCGGACTGGGACGGGTTCCGTGGATTTCCCTCGGGCTGGCATTCTCCTTTGGCTTCTATGGTCTGGTGAAGAACAAGGTGGGCCAAAGCGGCACCGCCTTGGGATCTTTGACCATTGAAACCGTCTGGCTGACCCCGTTGGCCTTCGGCTATCTGATCTGGCTGGCTGCTGCCGATCAGTCGGCACTGTTCTCGGCTGACGTTCCGGGGCTCCTGCTCCTGGCCGGAAGCGGCATCATCACCGCTGTTCCACTATTGCTCTTCGGGGGTGCGGCTCGCCGCTTGCCATTGAGCACGCTGGGCTCACTCCAATTCCTCGCCCCGCTCTTGCAGTTCATCCTGGGGCTGCTGGTTTTCGGCGAGCACATGCCATTTGAACGCTGGGTTGGCTTCGCACTGGTCTGGGTTGCAGTCATCTTCGTACTCGTGGACATGATGCGAATTCCTCGCACTGGTTCCATGCCCGAACCGAAGAAGCTGGGCTGAGCACCGGTTGGCATGAGAACTGAGTAAGCGAAAGCCTCGAATCTCCGAAGGGAGATTCGAGGCTTTCGCCGTACTCGGCCTAGATCGCAGCTGCTTAGGCGATAGCCTTGCGGATGGCGTCTTCCAGGACGTTGAACGCATCTTCGAGCAGCTCGTCGCCAATGACCAGCGGTGGCAGCAGGCGCACCACGTTGCCGTAGGTGCCGCAGGTCAGGATCAGCACACCCTGGGCCAGGCATTCGTCGGCGATCGCCTTGGTCAGTGCGGCATCCGGCTCCTTGCCCCCGGCCTTGACGAATTCCATCGCGACCATGCCGCCACGGCCACGGATGTCGCCCAGTTCCTTGATGTCCTTCTGCAGCGCTCCGAAGCGGGTGAAGAACTTCTCTTCGATCTGCCGGGCGCGGCCCGCCAGGTCCTGCTCTTCCATGAACTTGATGGATTCCAGGGCTGCGGCCACTGCTACCGGGTTGCCGCCGTAGGTGCCGCCCAGTCCGCCGCCGTGCACAGAGTCCAGCAGTTCGGCGCGGCCGATGATGCCCGACAGCGGCATGCCACCGGCAATGCCCTTGGCCAGGGTGACGATATCAGGCTCGATGCCCTCGATATCCGACGCGAACCATGCGCCGGAGCGGGCAAAGCCTGCCTGGACCTCGTCGGCAATGAAGACGATGCCGTTTTCCTTGGCCCACTCGGCAATGCGCGGCAGGAAGCCTGTGGCTGGAACAATGAAGCCGCCCTCGCCCTGGATCGGTTCGATGATGATCGCCGCGATCTGGTCGCCACCGATCTGCTTCTCCATGGCCAGGATGGCGCGCTCGGCAGCTTCCTTGCCGGAGATGTTCGGGTTTTCCTCGCGGAACGGGTAGCTCATTGGCATGCGGTAGATCTCCGGTGCCAGCGGTCCGAAGCCGCGCTTGTATGGAGCTGCCTTGGCGGTCAGACCCATAGTGAGGTTAGTACGGCCATGGTAGGCGTGGTCGAAGGCGACCACTGCCTGGCGGCCGGTGGCAATGCGGGCGACCTTGATGGCGTTCTCTACCGCTTCGGCACCGGAGTTGAAGAAGACCGCACGCTTCTCGAAGTTGCCCGGGGTGATGGCAGCGAGCTTCTCGGCCAGCTCGATGTAGTTCTCGTACGGGGCGACCATGAAGCAGGTGTGCGTGAAGCGGGCTGCCTGCTCGGCGACGGCCTTGGCTACCGCTTGATTCGAAGCGCCAACGGTGGTCACCGCGATGCCGGATCCCAGGTCGATCAGCTGGTTGCCGTCGACATCGACAATGATGCCGCCATCCACCTCTGCGGCGTATACCGGCAGGCTGGAAGCCACGCCTGCGGCAACTGCCTTGGCTCGACGGGCGGTCAGTTCCTGCGACTTCGGGCCGGGGAACGGACCGTTGATCTTGCGCTTCTGATCAATGCGGTAGGTAACGTCCATGTGCTTGTCCTTCCAGAACTTGTTGGTGAGCTCGCTTGCCCAGTTTTCTCTATAACTAGAGAGTATTCTCCTGGCCACCAGCGGACTACGCTGAATGGCACAACGCACTTCGTGTCGCACAGTGCATTTGCACAAGAAAGAGGCCTCTGCGTTCCAAGCCGTAGCTTGAAGCCCAGAGGCCTCCAACCTGATGCTGCGTGCAGGTTCTAGTTTCCTGCCGAGCCAGCTGGCTCAATCACATCGTCGTCCTGCTTTTCAGGATGACGACTCAGGTTGATCAGTGAGACGGCCAGGCCGCCCCAAATGGTGAGCATGGAGATAATCATGAAGACAATCGCGATGGCACTCATGGCTAGTACTCCTTTCCAGCGGCTTCAGGAACTTCCTCGGCCTCGACATTCGCACGATGCTGGTCGAACTCGGGGTCATCGATCTTCGAGTTCTTGCTCCATGGAATCAGCGAGAGCACGATCGCGCCAACGATCAGCGCACCGGCCATGCCCCAGCCGAAGATGCCGTTGAACCAGACAGGGTAACCGCTGTAGGACTCGGCCATCTTGCTTTGCAATTCGTTGATCAGCATGTAGCCCAGGGCGGCTGGTCCGATGCCGCCAACCAGGACCTTCCAACCGGTTCCCAGCTTGATGGAACTATGGCGGTTCAGGTGCTTGGCCAGCTTCGGCAGCATGCCCAGGCCGGCACCGAAGACGATTACCAGGACCAGGGCGCAGGCCAGGATGCCGAACTGGTTGACGAAGGCATCCATGGTGTCCAGCAGGTACAGGCCAGTGGTGGTCGGGAACAGCACCAGCGAAATCACTGCAACCGGAATGCCCACGACCAGGGTCGCTGGGACGCGCTTCCAGCCCAGCTTGTCCTGGAATGCCGCCACGATCACCTCAAGAATGGAGATCAGCGAGGTCAGGCCTGCGAAGACCAGCGAGCCGAAGAACAGCACACCGATCAGCGAGCCCAGCGGCGCTTCGGACACGATGGTCGGGAAGGCAATGAAAGCCAAACCGATGCCGGAGGTGGCAACCTCGTCCACGGAGCTGCCGGCGTTGTAGGCCATGAAGCCCAGAGCGGCGAAGACGCCGATGCCTGCCAGCAGTTCGAAGCTGGAGTTGGCGAAGGCGACAGCGTAGCCCGAACCGGTCAGATCGCTCTTGCGCTTCATGTACGACGAGTAGGTCACCATGATGCCGAAGGCAACGGACAGCGAGAAGAAGATGTGCCCGAAGGCTGCAGCCCACACCGCCGGGTTGGACAGTGCCGCGAAGTCCGGGGTGAAGAATGCATTCAGGCCGTCGATGGCGCCTGGCAGGAAGACCGACTGGACGACCAGGATCAGGAACATCACGATGAGCAGCGGCATGAAGACCGCGTTGGCTCGGGAAATGCCCTTGTTCACGCCGGCGACCATGATCACGATGGTGACCAGCCAGACGAAGAACATCGGGATGAAGATGTTGCCCACGAAGTCGAACCCGACATTGACGTTGTCCGAGACCTTGAGGAAGTCGTTCATGAAGAAGCCGGAGGCGCCGTCTGCGTTCGTTTCCCATGCCTTGGTGATGGAGAACCAGCAGTACATGGCGGCCCAGGCAATGATGGCCGCGTAGTAGATGGCGATGATGAAGCAGATCAGTACCTGCCACCAACCCAGGACCTCAGCCTTGCGGTTAGCCCGGCGGTACGCCAGCGGGGCGGAGCCGCGGTAGCGGTGGCCGATCGAGTAGTCGAGGAACAGCAGCGGGATGCCGGCGCAGAGAATTGCGACCAGGTACGGGATCAAGAATGCGCCGCCGCCGTTTTCGTAGGCGACATAGGGGAAACGCCAGATGTTTCCCAGACCAACGGCCGAACCAATCGCTGAGAGGATGAACAACTTTCGGGAGCTGAAAGTCTCACGCTTCTCTGTTGCGAGTGGAGCGCCCTGCGATGAAGATTGAGTGCTCATGTGTCTAAGCTACTGCAAAACTTTCACATTGTGGTCATTTCTAGAGCTTGCGTGTCCACATTTTGAGCATTTTGCTAAATCGGGAACTTTTCGCTCTCCCACTAGAATGACTATATGGCAATTAGTTTACGCGGTCTTCTGGAACATGACGAGCTCGATCTTCGGCCGCTAACTGAACACAGTCACCGCGATGGCATGGTCATCACCTGGGGTGCGGTGACCGAACTACTCGACCCTTCGCAGTTCTTGACCGGACGAGAAATTGTCTTGACCACGGGCGTTCGCCAGAAGACCAAAGCCGCGCAACGGCAGTTCGTCCATGTCCTTGCGGCCAATGATGCCGTAGCTTTGGGTTTTGGCACAGGACTGGAGCACGATTCGGTACCGCAGGCGACCGTTGACGCCGCCCGCGAAGTAGGACTTCCCGTCTTCGAGGTTCCCTATCAGATACCTTTTGCTGCGATCACCCGGCTGATTGCCGAAGCACTGAACTCCGATCATCTCAAGCGCGTTGAAAGCCTGCTGAAGTCCCACCAGAAGCTGGCCCAGACACTGCTCTCCTCGGATCTTGACAGCATGCTCGAGGAACTCGAACGCATGCTCGGCACCCAAGTGGCACTGACCCTGCACGGAGAAGTGATCAGCGGCGACTATGATCCGGCGCGTTCCTGGCATGAACGCCCGGTGGCCACCGGGCTGCGCGACAAGTGCACCTTGCATATTGCCGAGCCCTACGTCCACCAGCAAGTAGTCGACTACGCGCAGTCGCTGATCGGCCTGGAACTGGCGAACAAGTCCCGGCTGCGCGCTTCGCAGCGCCACGCCAACGGCCAAGTGCTCGAAGACCTCGCCGGCGGCGCCCTGGTCGGCGCCGATGCGGCTGGACGCCTGGGCGCTCTGGGCTTGAACACCCAGCGCGAGCACTCGGTCATCCTGGTCCAGGCTCCAAGCCAGATCGAGCGCTTGCAAACCCTGCCGCTGCCTTCCGATCTCTCCTCGCAGGTTTCGGCGATCATCGATGGCCGATTGGCAATCATCGTTGCGCATAGCAAGGTGCAGCTGTCGGTCAAGCACCTCGATGAGTATCTGCTCGCGGCCGGCATTCCGGCGCGCGTGGGCTACGGCGGACGCTACCCGAATACCACCGGCATCCGCTGGAGCTACTTCGAGGCCCTGGAGTCATTGCGCCACGGCGAACGGGTCAACGAGCCTACCAAGCTGTCACTCACCTCGCTCCTGCTCGCCGCCCACGATGTTCCCCTGCAGGATTTGGCCATCGAAGTGCTGGGGCCGCTGCAGGAGTTCGATGCCTCCCACGATTCCGACCTGTTGCTGACGTTGAGCGAGTATCTCAACCGCGATGGCTCGGTGGGCGCGGTGGCAGAGTCCATGGGCCTGCACCGCAACACGGTGCGCTACCGGATCCAGCAGATTTCAGACCTTTCCGGCTACGACCCGAATGTGACTAGCGACCGAGTCCAGCTCTGGATCGCGTTGAGCGCCCTTGAGCTGGGCTAATCTCGATAGGATAAAGACATGGCAGACATGTTTCTAGAGAAGTTCTGTTCCCTGGTTCCCAAGTACTTGGAAGACCAGTGGAACGAGGCCGATGGCCTGAGCGCCGAAGAATTGCGCGAAGGGCTGGCGCAGTCCGAGGTGCCAATTCCCTTCGTCCTTGAAGAGTTCTATCGTGCGCTGGGCAACAATGAAGATTTCATGGAGGCCTACCACTACTTCTTCGATCCGGAAGAACTGGAAATCGAAGACGGCTACCTCTTGTTCCTGGAAGACGAGGAAGAGAAGTTCGTCTGGGGCTTCAAGGCGTCCCAGCTCGATGTTCCCGATCCAATCGTCTACCGCCGCAACAATGCCAAGGGCAAATGGACCAGCGAGGAAGGCACCTTCAGCGAATTCACCCTGGACATGTTCGCCTGGGTCTTCGAAGAGCTGGCCGCCGAATTGGAGGACTAGTGCTCCACCGTTCCCATGAACCAGCCAATTACGCGTGCCCTTTCTGCGAGCTGGTCAACGACCTGCCCTTCAGTCAGGACAACTTGTGCGCGCCCACAGATCTGATCTATCAGACCGAACTTGTGGCAGCGATCATGGCTTGTGATGGGTTCGGGAACTACGGCGGTCATGTGATGATCATTCCTACCGCGCATCTGGAGGCGCTCTATGACCTCGATGAGGCCACTGGTGCCGCCATCATGCGCGAGACCAAGCGCGTCGCCTTGGCGATGAAGCTGGCCTGGGATCCGGAAGGCACGAGTACCCGGCAGCATAATGAGCCGGCGGGCAATCAGCACGTGTGGCATTATCACCAGCATGTTTTCCCGCGCTACGCCGATGACGAGCTTTATCGGCAGCTGCGCCACCGGGTTTCAATCCAGGAGCGGGCGAGCAAAGCAGAACAGCTGCGCCTGGCGCTCTTCTCCCCCAAACATCCGCAGCCGCTGACCCGCGAGGATATCATCAGATAAGCAGGAGCATGCATGTGGGCAGAAGCAGGCCCCGAGCACAAGGAAACCCCGGAAGGCTTTCGCAGTCTTCCGGGGTTTGCTTGTTCAATCCCGTCTAGGCTTCGCGGGTAACCACCGCATCGGCGAAGGAGATCAGCGCCTGCTTCACGGTGCCTTCTGGCAGCGGAGCCAGGACGGCAATCGCATCATCGGCCCACTTGCGCGCGGCCTTCCAGGCCTCGTGGATTGCCGGATGGGCGGTCACTGCTTCTACAGCGGCCGCCAGGGCTTCATCGCTGGTCAGGTCCGCATCGACCAGTTCGACAGCCTGCTGTGCTTGGGTGTCGCCGTCCGCAGCCGCCTGGCGAAGCAGCAGAATCGGCAGGGTCGGCACGCCTTCGCGCAAATCAGTGCCCGGAGTCTTGCCCGAATCGGCTTCCTTGGACGCCAGGTCAATCACGTCATCGGCGACCTGGAAGGCAATGCCAACCTTCTCGCCGTACTCGCGCAGCACCTCGATGTAGTCAGGCGCACCGCCGAAACGCGCGCCGAAAGCGCCGGAGGTCGAAAGCAGCGATGCGGTCTTGTCGCTGATCACCTGGATGTGGTGCTCGATGGCATCATCGCCCTCGCGGGGGCCGATGGATTCATGCAGCTGTCCCAGGCACAGGCGTTCGAAGGTGCGTGATTGCCACATGACTGCTTCTGGACCCAGTTCGGAGCCGAACACCGAGGCACGGGCGAAGATCAGGTCGCCGGCGAGAATGGCAACGGAGTTTCCCCACACTTCGTGTGCGGTCGGTGCGCCGCGGCGCATCGGAGCGGAGTCCATGACGTCATCGTGGTACAGGGTGGCCAGGTGGGTAAGTTCCACGACAGCCGCCGCCTTGATGACCTCATCGTTGACGCCTTCGCCGAGCAGGGAGGTCAGCAGCACCAGCAGCGGGCGTACGCGCTTGCCCCCGGCCTCGACAAGGTGGCGGCTGGATGCGTCGATCAAGGGGTCGGAGTTGGCCAGTGCATCGCGCAGCAGCTTCTCCACCTTTGCCATGCCCATGGAAATAGCCGGACCGAAGTCCGGATCCTCGGCCAGCAAAGCGAAGCCCGAGGGAAGATTGATGGCCGCAGCTAATGCAGCGGTTTCAGGATTCAGCTCAATCGAGTCGGACACGTCATGTCCGGCTGCGGTCCAGTTGCTCTTCGAATCAGTCACTGTTCTACGGCTTACTTATCTTTCATCGGGTTGGCCATCGCGGTGTGCGAAGGCAATCTTGCCTGCAAGATGCACGCAAACATCTCTTCACTCTAGCCGATGCTTTCAACTGCACATTGCTGGCATGGCCGGAGCCGGGCCTACCGGTCTGGTACCAGCGACCTGAGAGGTCGATTTAGAGTTTACCGGGTTCCCCCTGCACTTCTCACCCGACCCGGCCGATCTCACAGGGGTGACCACGGACACCCGCAAGCCTTTTTCCCCGGCATTGCGCGGTAGGCTTAGCCTTATCATGTCTGCAGATTCGCCCGTTCTTAGCGCCAGCGCTCATCAGCCGTCGGCTCCTGTTCTCACCAGCATCACCTTCGAATACCTCGATGCCCCCGAAACACTGCTGGCCGACTCATTGCGTCACCGAAGCCTGGTATGGACCCGCAACGGCCACGGCTTGGTCGGCTTCGGCACTGCCGCCCGCCTGCACACGCACGGTGAAGAGCGCTTTGCGCGTGCACGCGCATGGTTCGCACAGGTCATCGAGCAGGCTCGGATCATCGACCCGATCTCCCGCCCGGGCAGCGGCCTGGTGTCTTTTGGCTCTTTCGCATTTTCCTTCACCAGCGTTTTCGAATCGCGCTTGGTCATCCCCCAGCTGGTTATCGGCCGCGATGAGGAGAAGTCATGGATCACCGTTACCGGCAGCGCCGAGGAACTTAACGGACTGACCTACCAGCAGGCCCTGGCACGCGCCGAATCAGCGATGGCAGATGCATCCTTGCCGGCAGCCGAAACGGGCAGCATCGAGCTGACCAGCGGACAACTGACCGCCGGTTCCTACCTTGAAGCCGTGGACCATGCGCTGGGCCATTTCGAGGAACGCGGAATCTCCAAACTGGTGCTGGCCCGTGACGTGTTGGCGCATAGTTCCACCCCGATCAACTTGGCCCGCATCGTCGATGCGCTAACCGAGCAGTATGGCAATTGCTGGACCTATTCTGTTGACGGCTTGGTAGGCGCCACCCCGGAGATGCTGGTGCGCGTGACCGGCGGCTTGGCCGAGGCCCGCGTCTTGGCAGGAACCCTGGACCGCGCTGCCGCTGGTGCCGAGGATCCCGACTTCGCGCACCGCAACCTCTTTGAGGATCCGAAGCAGCGCAATGAGCACCAGCTGGCCATCGATTCGCTCACCGCGTCCTTGAATCCCATTTCGCACGGCATGAATGCCCCGGAGGAACCATTCATTCTCCAGCTTCCCAATGTGTGGCATTTGGCCAGCGACGTCCGTGCCCAGTTGCGCGCAGATGCCGCCGGCACCCTGCCTACCGCACTGGATGTTGCCGAGATCTTCCATCCGACCGCAGCCGTATGCGGCACCCCGACCAAGAAGGCCGGCGTGCTCTTGCGCGAACTGGAAGGAATGGACCGCGGCCCGTACGCAGGTCCGGTCGGCTGGGTTGACAGCCGTGGAGATGGCGAATTCGGCATCGCCTTGCGCGGCGGAATCCTGGAAGACGAAAAGCTGATGCGCCTGTACGCCGGCTGCGGCATTGTCCCCGGCTCGGTGCCGGAAGATGAATTAGCCGAGTCGTGGGCCAAGATGCGTCCCATGCGCCAGGCCTTGGGAGCCGAGTAGGCCCAGTCCGTGCGAGGGACGATGGCCGGGTAGCACCCGGTTGAGCATAAACAATCCTTACTCTCGGCGCGTCATGTGTGAGGTGCATCTCAGCCTAGTGCTGGCGTGGTTATGATTATGGCTACGCAATGATCCACTCGCATTACCCGAAAGTAGGTTCTGATCCTATGCGTAGTCTCAAGAAGAAGTTCGCCTCCGCAGTTGCTGTCACCTCCGTTGCACTGCTGGCGCTCACCGCCTGCGGTTCCGGCTCCGGTTCTGAAGGTGAAGCCGAAGCTGGTTCATTCCCGCTGAACGAAGGCAAGCTCACCATTTGCTCAGATATTCCTTACGAGCCATTCGAGTTCGTCAAGGATGGCAAGAACGTCGGATTCGACATGGACATCGCAGCTGAGATTGCCAAGGATGCAGAACTGGATCTGAACGTCATCGACGCCAGCTTCGACTCCATCGAATCCGGCCTGTTCAACACCCAGTGCGATATAGCGATCTCCTCCATCTCGATCACCGAAGAGCGTTCGGCCAAGATGGATTTCTCCACCCCGTACATGGATGACGACCTGGTGCTGATTTCGGCAGACGGTTCAGGCATCAAGGATCTTGAATCCGCCAAGGACAAGAAGGTCGGCGTCCAGCAGGCGACCACCGGTGAGAAGTACGCCAAGGAACAGGGACTGACCAACATCGTAGGCTTCGAGGATGCCGGCTTGCAGACCCAGGCACTGCTGGCTGGCCAGGTCGACGCGCTGCTGGGCAACCAGTCGGTACTCGGCTACTCCATCAAGGACAAAGAAGGCTTCAGCGTTGTTGCCGACTTCAAGACCGGCGAGCAGCTGGGCGTTGCAGTTCCAAAGGACCAGCCAAAGACCTTGGAATTGGTCAACGGCACCCTCAAGCGCTTGACCGATGCAGGAACCATGGAAGAACTGACCGTGAAGTGGTTCGGCGAGAAGTAATTCTCGAGCATCATCTGATTTCAAGGCAAGCGGGGGCATCGGGCTGCGCCCACAGGTTGGCAGCCCTGCCTCCGCTTCCTGCATGAGAGGTAATCAAGCATGGCAATGACCACCCGTCAGCGCGCCCGCATGAGCAAGACCATCCAGATCGCCATCTTCATCATCGCGATCATCGCATTGGTCTTGGCAGTCGACTGGGACAAGGCAGTCTACGCCTTCTTCTCCTTCGACAAGCTGGGGCCAATGTTCCCAGGCATGATCCTGGTGGGCCTGAAGAACACCATCTTCTACACCATCATTTCCTTCGCCTTCGGCTTGGTCCTTGGCCTGCTTCTGGCACTGATGAAAATGGCGTCATTTGCGCCCTACCGCTGGTTCGCCACCGCATTCATTGAATTCTTCCGCGGCGTCCCGGCAATCCTGGTGCTCTTGGCCTTCGGCTTCGGCTTGCCGCAGGCCTTTGGAACACAGTGGCCGCAGCCGGTCAACGTCATGTGCGCCCTGGGCTTGGTCTCGGCAGCATACATTGCAGAAACCCTGCGTGCAGGCTTGCAGGCAGTGCCCAAGGGGCAGACCGAAGCCGCTCGTTCACTGGGCATGCCAGCATGGCGCGCCATGGTCACCATCGTGATCCCGCAGGCCTTCAAGATCGTCTTGCCGCCGATGACCAACGAAATCATCCTGCTGACCAAGGACACCTCCTTGGCCTTCATCCTCGGTGCTTCGATGGCCCAGTACGAAATGACCAAGTTCGGCCGCGACGGCATCTCGCAAATCGATGCCGGCATCACCCCGCTGGTTGTCGCCGGCCTGTTCTACTTGGTGATCACCATCCCGCTGAGCTTGGTGGCCCGCAAGTTCGAATCCCGCGCCGCAAAGACCAAGCGATAGAGAGGACCTGGAAATGTCGAGCGACACCAATAAGCTTTCAGTCCATGCTTCGGGCGTGGAAATCACCGGACTGCGCAAGGCCTACGGCAGCAACGAAGTGCTCAAGGGCATTGACCTGAATGTTGCTCCGGGCGAGGTGGTCTGCCTGATCGGTCCTTCCGGCTCGGGAAAGTCCACCCTGCTGCGCTGCGTGAACCTGCTGGAGCAGCCAAATGGCGGCACCATCATGGTCGGCGGCTTCAACGCCACCGATCCCGATGTGAACCTGGACAAGATGCGCCAGCAAGTGGGCATGGTCTTCCAGCAGTTCAACCTGTTCCCGCACCTGACGGTGCTGGAAAACTGCACCGTTTCGCCTATCAAGGTGCTCAAGCGCAAGAAGGCCGAGGCGGAGAAAATCGCCTTGGGCCACCTGGAACGCGTAGGGCTGGGCGACTTCGGCGACCGCTACCCCGATCAGCTTTCCGGCGGCCAGCAGCAGCGCGTAGCCATCGCACGCGCGCTGTCCATGGAACCGACCCTGATGCTTTTCGATGAGCCAACCAGTGCGTTGGACCCGGAAACCGTAGGCGAGGTGCTGTCCATCATGAAGAACCTGGCCCAGGCGGGCATGACCATGCTCGTGGTCACCCACGAGATGGCATTCGCCAAGGAAGTTGCAGACCGGGTGTTCTTCATGGACGGCGGGGTCGTGGTGGAAGAAGGCAAGGCAGCGGATGTCATCGGCAATCCGCAGCAGCCGCGTACGCAGGACTTCCTGCGCCGCGTGCTCGATCCGACGCACGTCGACATCTAAGCACCACAGCGCATCAGCAATCCCCTGCGTTGCCAGTGAAATGTACTGGCAGCGCAGGGGATTCCTTTTTGCCTCGCAGCGGCCTTCAGGGGGTTGGCCAGGACAGCTGCCCGATCGCCTGGTTCAGCTCAAGCGTCTCGGCGCGCAGGCTGCTGCGCGAGGCCGGCACTTCAATCAGCCGCAGGTTCGCCGTGCGCCGTGCGGCCAGAACGGCGCCAAGCTCTTCCTTGGTTTCTGCTTTGGCGTACTGCCACCCATAGGCTTCGGCGAGCGCAGGCAGGCTCACCCGCTGCGGGGTGGCAAAGAGCCGTTCCACCGCATTGGCGTAGCGGCCCGAACGGTCAACTTCACCGTGCTCCAAGGTGGAGAAGATTGCTCCTCCCCCGTCGTTGTAGACCACGATGTCCACCACGGGCTGCTCTTCACCCGGAGTCCAGGACAGCGAGCTGGCGTCATGCGCGAAGGTGATGTCCCCCATCACCGCCAGTGTCGGACGCTTGCTGCCCTGGGCCAGGCCCAGGGCGGTGGCGATGGTTCCATCGATTCCGGCCAGGCCGCGATTGGCGTGCACGGTCATGGTTCGTGCTGGTGCCGGGCGGGCCGCCAAGTCGAAATCGCGGACGATGTTCGAAGAGCCGAGCAGGAGCACTTCCGGTGCGTGCTCCCAGATGGCCTCGGCGACATCTGCCCCATTGGCCGCCGACTCCCGGCCCAGATCCTGGCGCACCGACAAGGCTTGGGTATCGAGCTGCTGCCACGCTTCGAGCCAGCCCGGTGCACCAGAGCCGGCGAATTCCTGCAGTTCGTTCCACGAGCTGACCGGGGTCTCGCGTCGCCGGCCCTGCTCATACCATGCCACCGGCACCGGCTGCCAGATCACCGATTCGATTGCCGGGTCGGCTAGCAGCTTGCCCACCGGGCGGCTCAGGGTCGGGCGGCCGAAGAGCACCACGCGTTCAATGCGCTCAAGGCCCACGGTGATCAGCGGGCGGTAGTGGCCTATGGCATTGGCCGAGAAACGTGCGTTGGACGATGGCTCGGCGAACAATGGCAACCCCAGGTCCTGGGCGAATTGCTGCGCCTCCTCGCCAGACCCATGCCCGGCGACGACCACGCTCCGGCGTGGCTTGAGCTGCTGGACGGGCAGGGTCGACATATCCGGCTGGCGCGGTGCCGGCCATTGCCCGGGTTCAATCGCAGTCCAGCGTTGTTCCTCGATGCGCTCTTGGGGTGCTGGAGTCAGCGGATCCCGGAACTGCAGGTTCAATTGGACCGGGCCGGCCGGATCCTGCTCGTTGCCGGCCAAGGCAGCCAAGGCCTGTGCGAGTTCATGCTGCGGGTCAGCACCGGCACGGACATTGGCCGCCAGGCGCACGTGCTCGCCAAAGAGGTTTTTCTGGCGGGTGCTCTGGCTTGCCCCGGTGCCGTGCAATTCATCGGGGCGATCAGCAGAAAGAACCAGCAGCGGTGTCGCGGTATGGTTGGCTTCCATCACCGCCGGCAGCATCTGCCCGACGGCAGAGCCGCTGGTGGCGGCCACTGCTGCCGGCCGCCCGGTGCCTTGGGCCAGGCCCAGGGCCATGAAGGCGGCAGAGCGTTCATCGATGCGCACGTGGATATCCAGGATCCCGGCAGCGGCGGCCTCGGCCGCGGCGTAGGCCAATGGGGCGCTGCGTGAACCGGGAGAAATCACCAGATCCCTGATTCCCGCGCGGATCACTGCGGAGAGTACGTGGCGAGCGGTGGTGATGGCGCGTTGCTCGTCAGGTTGCTGCATTCCCACGCGGCATGACTCCTTAGATTCCATAGCTGAAGGCAATTATCCAAGTCTATGCCTTGGGCTGCCGGAGAACCGATTTGGAATGCGCCAGGGCGCCGGCAGGATCCGCTGATGGATCCTGCCGGCGCCCTGGGGGCTCGGGCTGGCTGCGTCTACTTGTTGCGGCCCTTGCCCTTGCCCGGCTTCGAGTCTTCCTTGAAGACCTGGACTACCGATGGGCGTGGACCGTAGAACTGGCCCTTGCCTGCATCAGCGGCGTTCTTCACGAAATCCGGGAACAGCGAGGTAGGGCTGGCGAAGCTGCCGCCTTCGCCCGGGTGCTGCACGGAAACGAAGACCGAGTTGTCCTTGTCATGGATCAGCGGGCCGCAGGTCTCTGCGCCGGTTGGCACGGCCAGGAACTGCTCGACGCGGCCGCGGTCCTTGCCGGTCAGGGTGACCTTGTGCAGTGCATCGGAGTAGCCGATGGTGCCGGGGGCGCCGTCGGTGGAGATCCACAGGTTGCCCTTGGAGTCGAAGGCCAGGTTGTCCGGGCAGGAGATTGGCGAGACCTTGTCGGCTGGGTAGCCGGAGAAGTAGGTCGATCCGTTCACATTGGGGTCACCGGCCACCAGCAGGATGTTCCAGGTGAACTTCGCCGCGGTGGCGTCGTTTCCGGCCTCGGTGATTTCCAGTACGTGGCCGTCGCGGTTGCGGACGCGCGGGCTGACTTCGGTGGCGCCTTCCTTGCCTTCCTTGCCGCGGTCGGTGTTGTTGGTCAGCGCCACGTAGACCTTGCCGGAGACCGGGCTCGGCTCGACATCTTCCGGACGGTCCAGCTTGGTGGCCCCGACCTTGTCGGCTGCCTGGCGGGTGTAGACCAGCACCTCGTCGATGCTCATGCCATCGACTTTGGATTCGCCGTTCTTCACCAGCGGCAGCCAGGTGCCCATGCCGTCGAAGGCGCCATCGGACGGGACAGCGCCGCTGCCGTCGATTTCGCTTGCTGGCGAGTTGCCTTCGAACTTCGCAACGTACAGGTCGCCTTCGGAAAGCAAGCCCATGTTGTGCTTGCGATCGTGCTTGGAATAGGTGTTCTTCGAGACGAACTTGTACAGGTATTCGAAGCGCGAGTCGTCGCCGGAGTACGCAACGACCTTGCCGTTCTTGGCAATGCGCACGTTGGCGCCTTCGTGCTTGAAGCGGCCCAGGTTGGTGTGCTTGACCGGGGTGGAGGTTGGGTCCTGCGGATCGATTTCGACGACCCAGCCGAAGCGGTTGGCCTCGTTCTCGTAGCCGTCGTTGTGCAGGCCGAAGCGCGGGTCGATGTCTTCCCAGCCGCGGTCGGTCGCGCCGGTGCCGATGCCGTAGCGGGCTTCCTGAGCGGTGCCCTTGCCGCGGAAGTACTGGTCGAAGTTCTCTTCGCCGGAGAGCACGGTGCCCCACGGGGTGGTGCCGCCGGCGCAGTTGTTCAGGGTGCCAAGGACCTTGGTTCCGGTTGGGTCAGCAGCGGTCTTGAGCAGGTCGCTGCCTGCCGCTGGGCCGTCGACCAGGAATTCGGTGCTGGCGGTGATGCGGCGGTTGCGCTCGCCACCCTGCACGTAGTTCCACTTCTTGTCGTTCTTCTTGCGCTTGACCTCGACGACCGAGAAGCCATGGGCGTTCATCGCGATCTTGCGGGCTTCGTCCTTGTTCGCTTCGAACCAGGCAGCGTCGAACATCATGTCTTCATTGGTGTATTCGTGGTTGGCCACCAGTACGCCGGTACGGCCCGAGTACTTGTCGACGATGATGTCCAGGTAGTCGCAGTTGTAGCCGAACTGCTCTGCCTGCTTGCGGGCCGACTGCTTGGAGGCGTCGAATGCCGGGGTGTTCTTGAAGAGCGGATCGCCCCAGCGGATGATGGCGTTCCAGTCATAGCCGTCAGGAACTGAAACGGTATCTACCGAACGTGACACCGGCTCAATGGCGTCGAACGAAAGGTGCCCGCCCTTGCCTGGCTTCATTGGCACCAGTGGCGCCGCGGTCGCGTCAGCAGCGCCGAAGAGCTGCGGGCCGATGACCAGTGCCGAGGCGCCGACGGCGCCCAGGCCCAGCATGCTGCGGCGGGACATCGACTTGTCGGCGATGTCCTTGAAGTAGCCATTGGACGAAGTGTTGCAATCCGGCTTGGTGCAGGCGTCAGCGCACTTGAAGTGGCAAGTAGCTGCAGAACGGCCGCCGCGGGTGTGGCCCAGCATTGGCAAAAGGGTACGGGTTGGATTCATGATCCGCTCACTTCCTCAGTATGTGGCTCATCGTCAGGGGAATGACTCGAACTGAGGTTTTCACTTGGAAGTGTTCTAAATGCAACGCAAAGGTGAACGGCAGGGAAACAGATTCCTGAGTAGTGCTATGCCCTAGCCAGTTCCGCATAGCAGGATTCCAGCCGCTGCCGCCACCAGCCTACGCGCGCCTCTTCTGGACGCAGGCTCTCCAGTTTCTGGTGATCCGGCTCAATGCGGCGCACCGGCAAATATCCGGCGGTAGCCAGCAACGGCTCGGCACAAACGTCTTCGGATAATAAAGTGCCGGTAGACAGGCCGCAGGCATAGGGCAATGCTGGCAGTGCGCTGGCCAATGCCGCCGCTTGGGCCAGGCCTACCGAGGTATCCAGTGCGCTGGAGACGACGACATCCAGTTCCGCGTGCTTGGCAATGTCCAGCACAGCGCTGATGCCGCCCAGCGGCTGGGCCTTGATGACCATCAGATCCGCCGCGCCCAACCGCGAGACTTCCAGGGGGTCGGTGTGCTTGCGTACCGCTTCATCTGCGGCGATCTTCAACGGGTTTCCGGCGTTGCGCAGTTGCTCGCGGACTTCCGCCAGACCGGTAATGCCAGGCACCGGTTGCTCTGCGTATTGCAGGTCGTACTCGCTCAGTGCTTTCAGTGCGGGAACCGCCTGGGTGATATCCCACCCCATATTGGCGTCCACGCGCAGCGCTGCCTGCGGGTAGAGCCGCCGGGTTTCAGCCACGCGGGCCAGGTCTTCGTCGAGGCCTTGGCCCTGTTCTGCCACTTTGATCTTGATGGTGTGCGGCGCGTCGTAGCGTTCAAGAACCGCCCCTACATCCTTCGCCGCAACCGCTGGCAGGGTGGCGTTGACCGGGATGCTGGTGCGCAGCGGTTCGGGGAACGGCTGGTAGGCGGCCTCGATTCCGGCGGCCAGCCATCGTGCGGCTTCCGCAGCTCCGTACTCGGTGAAGGCAGAGAATTCGCCCCAGCCTTCCGGCCCTTCGATCAGCAGGGCCTCGCGCTGGGTGACGCCACGGAATTTCACGCGCATCGGAAGGCGGACAACATGGGAATGCGCCAGCAATTCTTCAAGGGGCGGTAGTTCAAAGCTCATAGTCCAAGCCTAGCGAGCGTGGGCATGGTTACATGCCTGAACGGTGCCGTTCCGCCTGCCGGATATGACACCCTAGAGATATGCCCCGCCATTCAGCCTCCACGCGCCCGCACCATATCAGGTGGTGGTGGGCCTTGCTGCTGCTGGTTGCGCTTTTCTGTCTTGAGTACATATTTTTCGTTCAGCAACGCAGTGGGCAATGGGCGGATCAGACAGGATTCATCGCGTGGTCGCAATGGTGGCCCCGGACCGACTTGCTCAATCCGGTCCGCGAATTCCTGGATCTCTTGCCAGCAATTTGTGGCGCGATTGCTGCAGTATTCCTGCTGTATCGGGTGATTCGCGACCGCCATTTCCTTCGGGCCATCGTAGCGATCCTCGCGGCCGCAGCCGCAGCCGGCACCACGCAGCTTCTGAAGCACGAGGTCTTGACCCGCCCGGATTTCAATTTCGGCACTACAGGAAATTCCTTCCCCTCGGGGCATACCACCGCCGCCGCTGCCGCCATGGGACTGATGTATCTGGTGTCGCCACCGAAACTGCGTCCAGTGGTGCAACCGATTGCCTGGTTATTCGCCACGGTGACGGGACTGGCCACCCTGATCTGCGGCTGGCACCGCCCAAGCGACATTGCCGCTGGATTCGTGGTGGCAGGATTCTGGCTGGTTCTGGCTTCGGCAGTGCTCCAGCGCATCCAGCCGCTGAGCCACGAAGTTCCCAAGGGATCCTGGTCGAGGAACGTCGGGGCCGGCAGCTTGGTTCTCTGGGCTGCGGTCATCGGATTGTCCTTCGTCCTGCCGCACCCGCACATCCAGAAAATTCCGGAGTTCCTGCAATTGGCCTACGCTGCCTTGGGGATTATCCATGTCGTGGCCGCGTCGCTGGTATCCGGCTTAGTGCTGCGCTCGGTGGTCATCGGCCCCATGCGCACCTTGAAGAAATAGGGCACCGGCACAGGAATCAAGCACGCTGCTGTTCCGCCTAGCCCATGCGGGCATTGAGAACGTTCGCAGCCTGCCTTGAGTCCGGAATGGTCACGGCGAATCGCTTCTTGTTCTTGAGGTCGAAAACGAGGCCGTCGTGTTCTCTCATCACGATGGCCGAACCGCCTGGAATGATCCGCCAGCCCCAGCCTCCCCACATCATGGGATTGATCTTTTCACTGGTCACAGATTCAATGTCAGTGATCTTGATAGTTCGCATTGGGATCCCCAAGAGCGCGGAAGATACCCGGAAACGATCGCCGATGATGGATACGCGGATCCAGATCACGCCTAGCATCAGCACGCAGACTGCGGCTGACAGGGCCACGGGAAGGATGACGCTCGCCAAGCTGCCGTCGTGGCTTCCACCGGCCAGAAAGGGCAGCACTACAGCAACGATCAGTGTTGCGAACAGCACGAGGCATAGCATCCACATCCACCATGGTGCGGCCATAGTTTGCTTGAACTCCGCTTGCCTGGAATCTGGCTGTGGCTCGGCGAATGCCTCCGCCGCGTCAGTCCGCTGTACGCTTTGGGCTGCATCGATTCGTTGCTGGCGGTCCTCGTTGAATTGCCGTGTGTACTGCTGGTAGATGCCGCTGGCCCACAGCGGCGCTATGCCCAGCAACGCGCAGGCAAAAAGCAAAACCATCATGCCGCCCAGCACTGCCGTTTCAGGTGTTTCGGCGAGCGCTGTCGATACCGCCGAGCTGACGAAAACGCCAGCTGCACTCCACGCGAGCAGGCCACCGGCGAAGAGCAGCATCATGAGCAAAGCCGGTTTGTTGCGCAGCTTCAAGGACAACATCCCGGTGATGGCACCAACGATGGTCAGCCCGATGCAGACCGGGACAAAGACGGCGGTTCGGGTGAACCCGTCCGGGTAGGTAGAGCTCCAGTGCGTGGCGGTCATTTCCGGCAGGTCGCCAGCAAGCAGCGCATAGGTGGCACCCGAAAGAGCTGCTGGGAGAAGAAGCAGCAGGCAGGTCAGCGGCCGATTCCTGATTCCGGTCCCTGCGATTGCCATCCCAATCCCCTGCTCTCGCTGCTTTGTGCCGGTTGGCCCACTTTCCAAGCAAGCAGACGGGCACAACTTATTTCCAGCACAGAAATGATTATCGATCTAACTCTACCAACTAGTATTTGACATGGGAATAAATCATCGAGCATTGACAGAATGCCAGCAAAAAGAATGATGCCCGCCGTTCCTCGCGAGGTTCGACGGGCACCATGGTCACTCGAAAGAGCGAGAACTGGGCACTGTGGACGCTAGAGCGACGCCAGCGCGGCCTTTGGATCTGTCATCGCGTCAGCGACATAGCGCATGAAGCCGGCCGCAGTTCCGCCATCGCAAACCCGGTGGTCGAAGCTCAGTGTCATCTCGCAGATGGAGCGGACCTTGATCTTGCCATTGACCACCCATGGCTTCTCGACGATGCGCCCAAGCCCCAGGATGGCAGCTTCCGGGTAGTTGATGATGGCCGCGGAGCCGTCAACATTGAACACGCCATAGTTGTTGATGGTGAAGGTGCTGCCGGACAGGTCGGCAACGCCCGCTTTGCCCTCGCGCGCCACCGAAGCCAGCCGAGCGAACTCGGCCGACAGTTCCTTGGCATTCAGCTTGTGGGCATCGCGCACATTGGGCACAACCAGGCCGCGGTCGGTCTGGGCGGCGAAGCCAAGGTTCACGCCCTCGAAGAGGGTATGGCGCAATCCACCATCAGCCTCAACGTCGATTCGGCTGTTCAGTTCCGGGAAACGCTGCAATCCGGCCACAGCGAAGCGGGCGACCAGCGCCATGACGCTCGGGGCCTGGCCGTCTGCCTCCTTGATCTTCGAACGCAGCTTCAGCAGCTTGGTGACGTCGACATCCACCCACACGGTCGCTTCGGGGATCTCCCGGCGCGACGTGCTCATCGCGTTGGCGATGGTCTTGCGCACGCCCGAAAGCACCTGTGAGGAAGCTACAGGCAGGCCGGTCTTCGCATCAGCTTCCCCAGTTTGGGCCACCGGCACCGCAACCGAGGCCGAAGCTGAGGCTGCGGGAGTTGGCATCGGCGCTGCAGGTGTTGCCGGTTCAGGCTGCACCGCATCGGCTGACAAGGCGGCTTCCACGTCTGTGCGCAGAATCAGCCCTTCTGGACCGGTGCCCTTAACCGTGGTGATGTCCAATGCGTTGTCACGAGCCAGCTTGCGTACCAGCGGGTTGATCACGCGCACCGCTTCAGCTGGTGCCTGGACCGCGGCCGACGCGACCCCTGAGCGCGGCTTGCGCCGGCGGCTGGTCTTGCGCTGGGCAGAGGAGGTGCCGTAGCCAATGAGCACATTTCCGCTGCCTTCATCGGATTCTGCATCATCCTCGGCAGGAACCTGGGTGCCGGCGCGCTCTTCCTCGCGGTAGGACTGGGCACGTTCGGCTTCTTCGCCGGCAGGGGCCGCAGCGTCTTCACCGCCGGTGTTCACCGAAATGAAAGGCTCGTCCACCAGCATCATCTGGCCGGCATCCCCATGCAAGGTGGAGACGACACCTTCGAATGGGCAAGGGATTTCCACCAGCGACTTCGCGGTTTCCACCTCTGCAATGGGCTGGTCGACCGCAACGACGTCACCGGCGGCAACCATCCAACGCACCAGCTCGGCTTCGGTCAGCCCTTCGCCAAGGTCTGGCAAGAGGAAAGTCTTGATACTCATTTACGCCTCCCACTGAAGCTGGTCAACTGCGTCGAGAATTCGTTCGGCGCTTGGCAGATGGAACTTCTCCAGCGTTGGTGCCGGATAAGGAATATCGAATCCAGTCACGCGGAGCACCGGAGCCGCCAACGAGTGGAAGCAGCGTTCCTGCACCCGGGCTACGATTTCGCTGGCTACCGAGGCGAAACCCTGGGCTTCGGCGACCACGATGGCCCGACCGGTCTTGCGGACCGATGCGCAGACGGTCTCGTCATCGAATGGCACAATGCTGCGGATGTCCACTACTTCCAGGCTGATGCCTTCCTCGGCTGCCAGCTTGGCGGCTTCCATTGCGGTGGAAACGCTTGGACCATAGGTGATGAGCGTGGCATCGCTGCCCGGGCGGGCGATGCGTGCCTGCCCCTCGGTCGTGGCGCTCTTCTTTGCCTCGTACTGTTCGGCCAGTTGCCCAAGGTCAACCTGCTCCTTGGACCAGTACAGCTTCTTCGGCTCGAAGAAGACCACCGGATCATCCGAATCGATGGCTTCGCGCAGCATCAGGTAGGCGTCCTCGACGCACGAGGGGGTGAAGACCTTCAGGCCCGGGGTGTGCGCGTAGTAGGCTTCCGAGGAATCGCAGTGGTGCTCCACGCCGCCGACGCCGCCGGCGTAAGGAATGCGGATCACCATTGGCAGGTTCAGCTTGCCCTGGGTGCGGTTGCGCATCTTGGCAACATGCGAAGCGATCTGCTCGAAGGCCGGGTAGGCGAACGCATCGAACTGCATCTCGATGACCGGTCGCATGCCGTTGATGGCCATGCCGACGGCCATGCCGACGATGCCGGATTCGGCCAGCGGGGTGTCGAAGCAGCGTTCGGAGCCGAAGCGTGCGGTCAGGCCATCGGTGATGCGGAAGACACCGCCGAGGGTTCCCACATCCTCTCCGAAGATCACTACCGAGTCATCGGCAACCAGCGCATCGGCCAAGGCGGTATTCAGCGCCTTGCCGAACGTCACCGGCTGGTTCTCGTTGGCAGCCTTTGCTGCGGCTCGTGCGGTGGCAGCGCTGACGTTCGGGTTCACGCGCGAAGTAGTGGCAGTCATCCTAGGCTTCCTCACGGTCTAGTTCGTCGACAAGAATGGCTTGCTGTTCCGCAAGCTGCGGGCTCTTGGCCGAGTACACATGCTCGAACAGCTCGCGTGGATCGGTGTTGGCTTCCTGGTTCATGCCATCGCGCAGGGTCTTGGCAACGGCTTCGGCATCTGCGGTGATCTTGGCGACGGTCTCATCGGTCAACAGACCTGCATCATCCAGGTATGCCTTCATCCGGGTCACCGGATCCTTGGCGATCCATTCCTGGACTTCGGAGTCCTCGCGGTAGCGCTTGTCGTCATCGGCATTGGTGTGCGCCTGCATGCGGTAGGTGTGGGCCTCGATCAGCAGCGGGCCGTTGCCCTCGCGGGCCATGCGCACCGCGCGGGTCATGATGGCCATCAAGGCCATCAGGTCGTTGCCATCCACGCGCTCGCCGGCCATGCCGTAGCCGACAGCCTTGTGAGCCAAGGATGGGGCTGCGCTCTGCTGCGAGAGCGGAACCGAGATGGCGTACTTGTTGTTCTGCACGAAGAAGATCACCGGCAGGTTGAAGACCGCTGCGAAATTCAGCGCTTCGTGGAAGTCGCCCTCGCTCGTGGCGCCATCGCCGCACATCGCCACGACAACGGTGTCTTCGCCGCGCAGCTTGGCAGCGTGTGCAACACCCACTGCGTGCAGCAGCTGGGTGGTGAGCGGAGTGGACATCGGTGCGCAGTTATAGGCCTTCGGGTCATAACCGCAGTGCCATTCGCCGCGGAAACTGGTCATGACTTCCATCGGTGCAACGCCTTTGGTCAGCACCGCTACGGTGTCGCGGTAGGTCGGGAAGAGCCAGTCGTTCTCGCCCAGGCACAATGCTGCCGCGATCTGGCAGGCTTCCTGTCCATGGCTGGAGGGATAGACCGCCATGCGGCCCTGGCGGACCAGCGCGGAGTTCTGGTCGTTGACGCGTCGGCCGGTGACCAGGGCAGCGTAGGCTTCGAGCAGCCGGGCCGGGCTCGGCAGCGGGTACTCGTGGCCCGGTTCAGTGCCTTGCTGATCCTCTGGGCGCAGGGTTCCGTCCGGGTTCAACAGGTTGATCATGTGGCGTGCTGGCAGCATGTAGTCTTCAGGGGTAATCCCGAATTTCTTGCTGACCTCAGAGATGCGATCCGCATGCGCTTCAGTGCTCATGTTCTCCCACCTTTCGTGGTTCTGGCTGGTCCATGAGCACAACAGCTTGTGACTCACTTCACCTAAACATCATTTGCAATCAATTATGGGTATGAGTGGCATTCTGTATCCAGTCCGGCGGGGAATCGTGGAAAGTTGCGAATAGTATCCGTATACTCGTAGACGAAAAGTGTCAATAGATTGTGTTTGGAATAGAGACGTCCGGCACGTCAACAAGGAGAATCAATGGCCGCGGAAGCGGAGCTAAAACTCGATGATGTCGATCATGCGATCCTCGCGGAGCTGACCAGCGACGGACGCCAGTCGGTCACCACCGTGGCGCAAAAGGTGCACGTATCGCGGGCCCACGCCTACTCGCGTATCGCAAAGCTCCAGGATTCCGGGGTGATTACCCGGTATACGGCGGTGATTGATCCGGTCAAGGCGGGACTCAAGGCCAGCGCCTACGTGACATTGAAACTCCGCCAGCATTCCTGGCGCGAGTTGCGTGACCATCTGGCATCGATTCCCGAGGTGCACCATGTGGGCTTGGTCGGCGGCAATTTCGACGTGATCCTGCTGGTGCGCGCCAAAGACAATCTGGACCTGCGCCGTGTGGTCTTTGAGCAATTGCAGTCATTGCCAACGGTTCTGGATACGCAGACCCTGCTGATTTTCGAAGACACCGACACCCGATAGCCGGCTCGTTATATAACGCACGAGAAGAGCACCTGGATGCCACCAGGTGCTCTTCTCGTGTTTGCTGGGAAACTACTTCTTGCCAGTGAACACCGGCTTGCGCTTCTCCTGGAAAGACTTGAATCCTTCGGCGTAATCAGCGGTGTCGCACAAGGCTGCCTGCGCCCGGTTTTCGGTGCGCATCGAGTTCCACAGGCCTACCCGCTGGTCGCGGATTTCCGCAACCAGCTGCTTGGACGCGACGAAGGCCTGGGTGGCCCCCTGGGCCACCTTGGCGACGATCTCCTCGCCGCGCTCGGCCAATTCCTCCGCCGGGAAGGCGCGGGAGAACAGGCCCGAACGCACAGCTTCGGCACCGGAAATCAGCTCGGCGGTGTAGATCATGTCCAAGGTGCGGTGAGCCCCGAGCCGCTCGGTGAACAGCCAGTGTCCCCCGGAGTCCAAGGTCGCGCCCAAGTTAGCGAACGGCGAGCCGATCTTGGCGTTCTCCGCAACGTACACCACGTCGGTGGCCACAGCCAGGCCGAGGCCGACACCCAGGCAAGCGCCCTGCACGAGGGCGAAGGTGGGAGCCGGGAAGCTGGATATCTTCTCCAGCAGCGGCTGCACCTTACCGTCGAGGTAGCCGATGACGTCGTCATCTGCCGGGTTGACTCCTGAGATATCGCGTCCGGCGCAGAAACCGCGGCCTTCGCCGGAAAGCACCAGGGCGCGGACCTCTCCGGTGTCCACGGCCGCCGCGGCCTTGTCATAGGCCTCGGATAATTCGGCCAGTGCCACCTCGTCCAGGGAATTCATCTTCTGCGGCGCGTTGAGCACCACGCGTGCGATTGAATCGGCAATCGTCAGTTCGATCATGGATTCGTCCTGGCCTTTCTAGGCGTCGAAGTCGACGCTCAGCTTCTCGCTGGTCGGGTGCGACTGGCAGGTCAGCACGTAGCCAGCCTCGACTTCCTCGGGTTCCAGCGCGTAGTTCTCGGCCATGGTGACCGTGCCGCAGGTGACCTTGGCACGGCAGGTGCCGCACACGCCGCCGGCGCAGGCGAACGGAACGTCCGGGCGGACGCGCAGTGCGGCGTTCAGCACGGTTTCGTTGGCGCGCACCGGTGACTTGACTTCGCCCTTAAGGCCATCGAGGTTGAAGCTGATCTCATAGCTTTCCTCGTTCTCGTCCACCTCGACCGGGCGGCCGATATGCCCTTGCGGCTTGGTCGGCTCACCGGTGGTGAACAGCTCGAAGCGGACCTTTTCCGCGGGAACATCCAGGCTGGTTAGCTGGTCGCGGACCAGCTGGACGAGTTCGAAGGGGCCGCAGAGGAACCATTCGTCCACGTTCGGCGCCTGGACCACGTTGGTCAGCAACGTGGTGAGCTTCTCTGCGTCGATGCGGCCGGAGAGCAGCGGCGAGATGCGCTGTTCGCGGCTGAGCACGTGGTGCAGCGCCAGACGCGATGGATAGCGGTCCTTCAGGTCAGCCAATTCCTCAAGGAACATGACGTCCATGGCTGCCTTGTTCGCGTAGATCAGGTCGAAGCGCGTGTGGTCATTGGCTTCCAGGATCGTGCGGGCGATGGCCAGCACCGGTGTGATGCCGGAGCCGGCGGCCACGGCCACGAAGCGGTCCTGGGCTTTGGTGTCGATGGTCGATGGATCGTTGATCTCCGTGAGCTTGTGCTTGGAAATGAAAGCACCAGCGGGGCTCATCACATCGATCTGGTCGCCCGCAGCCAGGGATTCGTTGGCCCAGGTGGAGAACAGGCCTCCGAGGTCGCGCTTGATCGCTACCTTGATCTCATCCCCGGTTGGAGCGGCGCAAATGGAGTAGGAGCGGCGCAGCTCGACGAGTTCGCCCTCGGCGTTGGGAATTTCCTTGCGCAGCGCCACGTACTGGCCTGCAACGTAGTCGTATTCCTCGCTCAGTTCCGCGGGAATGGCGAAAGTGACTTCGATTGAGTCCTTGGTCAGCCGGCGCACGTTCGAGACAGTGAGCCGATGGAAGGACGCCCGGCGTCGGGTGGGTGTGGTTTGTTCGGTCATGAGAGCACCTTGAAGTAGTCGAAGGGTTCCAAGCAGTCTTTGCAGGTGTAGAGCGCCTTGCAGGAAGTCGAGGCGAACCGGGCCAGCTCACGCGTGTTCAGCGAGTGGCACCGCGGGCACTTCACGCTCATGCCGAGGGTGACGCGGCCTGCATGGCCCTTGCCGGTGGGTGGAGCGATCCCGTACTCTTCGAGCTTGCTCTTCCCCTCCTCGGTCATCCAATCGGTTGACCACGCTGGGGTCAGCACCAGCTTGACGTCAACCTTTTCATATCCGGCATCGCCGAAAACGGCGTACAGGTCTTCATTGATGGCATCCATCGCCGGGCAACCTGAATAGGTTGGGGTGATGACCACCTGCACGGTTCCGTCCTCGGCCATATTCACTTCACGAAGGATTCCCAGGTCTGCAATGGACAGCACGGGGATTTCCGGGTCGGTCACTTTGGACGCGATAGCGAACAGATCCTTGGCGTCAGCGATCGTTTTGCTCAAGACTGCTTCCCCCTTATTCGGGCAAAAGTTGCGTAATTACCAGCTGGCACCGGGGTGCTTGCGGGCGAGAACTTGCATCTCCGCCAACAGGTAGCCCAGGTGTTCGGAGTGCTCGCCACGGCGGCCGTAGGCCATGGCCTGACCGGTGGAAGGGATCTCCAAGCCGGCTGCGTCCAGTACCGCGGTGATTTCTTCCTCCCACGCGGAGCGCAGGGTGGAAGGCAGCACGGCGATGCCCTCAAGGTTCTGGTGAACTTCTTCATCGCGGAACATCTCATCGACGTACGGCCACAGGATTTCCAGGGCGTGGCGCATCTTGGCGGCCGATTCCTCGGTGCCCTGGCCCAGGCGGATGGTCCACTGGATGGCGTGGTCGCGGTGGTAGTCGACTTCCTTGACTGCCTTGGCCGAGATGGCGGCCAGGGTTTCATCCTTGGATTCGGTCAGCTGCTTGTACAGCAGGTTCTGGAAGATCGAGACGATCAGCTGGCGGATGATGGTGACGCCGAAGTGGCCGTTGGGCTGCTCGACGATCCACAGCGAGGTGAATTCCTCTTCCTCGCGCCAGTAGGCCAGATCGTCCTCGGTCTTGTCCCACGCCAGCCCGGCGTAGGTAAGGAAGGAGCGGGCGTGGCCCAGGACGTCCAGTGCAATGTTGCCCAGGGCAACGTCTTCTTCCAGCTCGGGAGCGCGGGAAATCCAGTGCGACATGCGCTGCGCCAGGATCAGGGCGTCATCGCCCAGGGTCAGTGCGTACTGCGCGACTTCTTCGCTCGGCTTGACGCCGTCCACAGCGATGTCTTCCGGACGCAAGGCGTTGCCCGGGGTGACACGGGTGGCCGAAGCCAGCGCATCACCGAAGCTGTCGAGGGCTTCGTCGAGTTCTTCGTGCTTCACAGGTGCTTCACTCCCTCGCTGGCCTTGTAATAGGTCGCGTGGCGGTAGTCCTTGCCCTGAGGGGATTCGAAGAAGGCGTCCTTCTCATCAGGGTCGGAGCTGATGATGTCGGTAGACTTCACAACCCACAGAGACACGCCTTCGTTGCGACGGGTGTACAGATCACGGGCGTTGCGCACGGCCATCTGGGCATCCGGTGCATGCAGGGATCCGGCGTGGACGTGCGAGAGTCCACGAGATGAACGGACAAATACTTCCCACAGGGGCCAATTGCTCTGTTGGCTCATGCTAGGCAACCTCACTTTGTGCTTGTTTTGCTGCGTATGCTGCGGCGGCTTCACGGACCCAGGCGCCCTCGCGGTGCGCTTCGCGTCGGCGTTCCATGCGCTGCGCGTTCACTGGGCCGTTGCCCTTGATCACTGCCATGAATTCGTCCCAGTTCAGATCCTTGTGGATCCACTGCTTCTTTTCTTCATCGAAGTGCAGCTCCGGGTCCGGCAGGGTCAGGCCGAGAACCTTGACCTGTTCGGCGATCATGCCGACGAAACGCTGGCGCAGTTCGTCGTTGGAGAAGCGCTTGATCTTCCAAGCCATGGACTGCTGGGAGTTCGGCGACTGCTCATCTGGTGGGCCGAACATCATCAGGGCTGGCTCGTAGAAGCGGTTGATGGCATCCTGGGCCATCTTCTTCTGCGCTTCGGTGCCGCGCGAGAGCGAGAGCAGGATCTCGAAGCCCTGGCGCTGGTGGAAGGATTCTTCCTTGCACACGCGGACCATGGCACGGCCGTAGGGGCCGTAGGAAGCACGGCACAGCGGAACCTGGTTGGCGATGGCCGCCCCATCGACCAGCCAGCCGATAGCACCCATGTCCGCCCATGTGCGTGCGGGGTAGTTGAAGATCGAGGAGTACTTGGCCTTGCCGGAGAGCAGCTGCTCGTTGTACTCGTCGCGGGTGGTGCCCAAGGTCTCGGCGGCCGAATAGAGGTAGAGGCCGTGACCGGCTTCGTCCTGCACCTTGGCCATCAGAATGGACTTGCGCTTCAGCGATGGAGCGCGGGTAATCCAGTTCGCTTCAGGCTGCATGCCGATGATTTCGGAGTGCGCGTGCTGCGAGATCTGGCGGCTGAGGGTCTTGCGGTACTTCTCAGGCATCCAGTCGCGTGGCTCGACGCGGGAGTCCTGATCGATCAAGGCGTCGAAACGCGCTTGGGACTGCTCTTCTTCGTAGCTCGGGACGGCACTCAGTCCCGGCTCCTGCGGTGTGGTCGGGGCCATGGGTTCACCTCATCGAAAACAAATTACATACTGACCGTTCGTTCAGTATGTCAGAGTGCGCTCGATCACGTCAACATGAACACGCCTCCAGGCGCAACAAAACCCCGGGAAAGATTCCCCGGGGTTTGCGAAAGCTGGGACTTAGGCGTTGACGAGCACCTTGCCCGCCTTCTTCCCCTTGAAGATCAGCGCATCAAGCGAGATCCGGCCAGGGCCCACCAGAAGCAGTGCCAGTGCGCCGGCAGCCAGTGCCAAGACGAGCTCGAAGCCGCCATTTTCCACGAAGACTCCACCTGCAGCGTGAACCATGAACAGCGCGACGATCATCTGCACCCCCAACAGGCCTGCGAACACGCGAGTCAGCAGGCCAAGGATAATCGCGGCACCACCAGCGATCTCCAAGGTTGCAGCCAGCGGGGCAAGCAGGTTGGCGGCAGGAACACCCATCTGCCCAAAGGCAGCGGTAGTCCCCTCGATGGTGAACTGGAAGTACTTCTGCCAGCCGTGGGCCAGAAAGAGGAAACCGAAAGCAAAGCGAAGCAGGGTGCGGGCAGCGGTCTGCAGGCCTGCGCTATTTTCCAGAGCGGACATTAGTGAACTCCTAAGGATTGAGATGCAGGGACAAGTCCCATTCATTTACTGCCCCAACCCTATTGGAAAATTAGTTGAAACTTCAATAATATGAAGGGATTTGCCGCGTAAGCTTTGTCACGAAAAAACCGTGCTGCCCGCAACCAGATTCAACTAGTTGCGGACAGCACGGTTTCCGGCCGGCTGTGCGGCTGCTGCCTAGAGGACCTTGGACAAGAAGTCCTGAGTGCGCGCCTGCTGCGGATTGCCGAACAACTGTTCAGGCTCGCCCTGCTCGCAGACAACTCCGTCAGCCATGAAGACCACCCGGTCGGCTACTTCACGTGCGAAGCCCATCTCGTGCGTCACCAGAACCATGGTCATTCCGGTATCGGCGAGCTCCTTGATGACCTGCAGCACTTCGCCGACCATCTCGGGATCGAGAGCGCTGGTCGCCTCGTCGAAGAGCATGATGCCCGGAGCCATAGCCAGCGCGCGGGCGATCGCCACACGCTGCTTCTGGCCGCCGGAAAGCGAGGCCGGACGGGCGTTGGCCTTCTCGCGCAGGCCAACGCGTTCCAAGAGCTCCAGGGCACGCTCCCGCGCTTCGGCCTTGCCCATCTTCTTGAGCTCGACCGGCGCCAGCATGATGTTCTCTGCGACGCTCATATGAGGGAACAGGTTGAAGTGCTGGAACACCATGCCCACATGGCGGCGCACCTCGTTGATATCCACCTTCGGATCGGTGACATCGAAGCCGTCCACGACGACCTTGCCTGAGGTGATGTCCTCGAGCTTGTTCAGGCAACGCAGCAAGGTGGACTTGCCGGACCCCGACGGTCCGATCACGCACACCACTTCGCCTTCGCGCACGTCCATGTCGATGCCCTTGAGCACATTGTTGGACCCGAAGGACTTGTGCAGGTCCTTGACCTGGATCTTCACGTTGTCGCTTTGCACGGTTGAGGTGCTCACTTGTTGAACCTCCGATCGGCATAATTTGCCAACTTGGTCAGCGCCATGATGGCGATGAAGTAGATGATGCCGACGATCAGCAGGGTTTCAGTGACACGGAAGTTCGCCGCGTAGATCTGCTGGCCCTGGTAGAGCAGCTCTGTGAAGCCGATAGCCAGTAGCAGCGAGGAGTCCTTCAGGCTGATGATCAGCTGGTTGATCAGCGACGGGGTCATCATCTTGAAGGCCTGCGGGATCACGACCTTCTGCATCGACTTCCCGTAGCCCAGGCCCAGCGAACGGGACGCTTCGAGCTGGCCTGGATCCACCGATTGGATACCGCCGCGAACAATTTCGGCGACATAGGCGCCGGCGTTCAGGGACAGCGTCAGCACACCAGCAGTCCAGACGCTGATCTCCCAGCCGGTCACCTGCGGAAGGCCGAAGTAGAACATGAATGCCCAGAGCAGCAGCGGGGTGCCGCGGAAGATGTTCACGAAGGTCGTGGCGATGCCGCGCAGCACGATGTTCCCGGAGATCTTCATGAATCCGAAGATCAGGCCCAACGCCATCGCGATGGCGAAGGAAATCGCTGTCACCAGCAGGGTGTGCCACAAACCGGTCATCAACGCCGGCATGGACTTGACCAGCAGATCGAAGAAGTTGCTCGGTTGCGCCGCGGTCGGATCGGCAAGGTAGGAGTCCAGGATCTGCTGGTACTCTCCGCTGGCCTTCAGCTCGGCCAGCCCGTCATTGAAGGCCGCCAGCAGCGCGGTGTTCTCGCCCTTGTTCACAGCGAAGCCGTAGGAACCGCCAGGAACCTTGTCGGTGACGGTCTTCAGGCCATTGCCCTGGGCGATGCCGTAGGCCAGCACCGGGTAGTCATCGAAAACGGCAACGGCGGAGCCGGCCTTGACCGATTCGTACATGGTGGCCGACTGATCCAGGGACTTGACCTGGAAGCCGTATTCCTTGGCAATGGACTTGGCGTAGGTCTCGCCCTCGGCGCCGGTCTTGGCGACAACGGTCTTGCCCTTCAAGTCCTCATAGCTGGTGATCTCGTCATTGTTCGCAGCGACAGCCATCTGGACGCCGGACTCGAAGTAGGGCTCGGAGAAGTCGTAGATCTCCTTGCGCTCGTCGGTAATCGACATGCCGGCGATCACGCCGTCCACTTGGTTGGACGAGAGGGCCGCCAACGCGGCGTTGAAGCCCAAGGACCTGATTTCGACTTCAAATCCCTGGTCTTCGGCAATGGCGCGCAGCAAATCCATGTCGATACCGGTCAGCTCGCCGTTCTGGCGGAACTCGAACGGCGCGAACGTCGTATCCGTGCCGATGACATAGGTTTGGCCCTCGACGCTTTCACTGCCTTGGGCCAGGGCCGACGGTGCGCCCACGACCAATGCCATCAAACCGATGGCAGCCGCGGCTATCCACCTGGCCAGGCGCCCGGCGGGGGCAGCTGTTCTTTTCTTTTCCACTGATGAATCGCTTTCTCGTGCTGAAGGGCGAATGGCCCAAGGTGCAGATGATACGTTCTGCCTGCAAGCCTAGGACGAATAAAGCCTAGCCGGTACCCCACGACTCGCCTGCACTTGCATCGTTACCGGTTTGAAACCGCGGTTCTGTCCGCGCTGAGCATAGCTACCCCCGCAAGCATCGGCGGTGGGATTGAATAGTGGTATGACTCCTGAATCATTGACCGCAAATGCTCCTCGTGCCGCGAAGCTGCCCACCACCCGCAGCTTCCACGGCGACGACTTCATTGACAACTACGAATGGCTGCGCGAGAAATCCAACCCGGAGGTCATCGCCCACCTGACCGCGGAGAACGAGTACACCGACGCCATTACCGCTGGCCATCAGCCGTTGCGCGATGCCTTGTTCAGCGAGATCAAGGGCCGCACCGTTGAAACCGACCTGTCGGTTCCGGTGCGCCGCCGCGGCTGGTGGTACTTCACCCGTTCGGCCGAAGGCAAGCCCTACACGATCCAGTGCCGTGTCAAAGCCTCGGACACTGGGGACCTGGTGGCCGACTGGACGCCCCCGGTCATCGACCCGGAAACCGCGCTGCCTGCCGAAGAGGTGCTGCTCGACGGCAACGCATTGGCCGAAGGGCAGCCGTTCTTCTCGCTCGGCGGCATGGCCCTGAATGAGGACGGCAACCTGCTCGCCTACTGCGTCGACAATGCCGGCGATGAACGGTTCACCCTGTTCATCAAGGACCTGGAAACCGGCAAGCTGCTGGAAGACACCATTGAAGGGGTGTTCTACGGGCTGGCCTTCTCCCCGGATTCTTCAACGATCTTCTATACGGTAGTTGACGAGACTTGGCGGCCGCACCAGATCCGCGCCCACCGGCTGGGCGCCCTCCCAGCGGACGACAAGATCATTTTCGAAGAGACTGATCCAGGCATGTGGCTCGGCTTCGATCTGAGCCCGGACCGCAAGACGCTGATGATCTCCAGCGGCAACTCCGAATTCGCCGAAACCAGCATGCTGGACCTGCTCGATCCTTCGGCGGCAGTAGCCCTGCTGGTGCCGCGCAGCTTGCGCCTGCTGCACGGAATCGATCTGATGCCGGGCGCTGGCCAGGCGTTAATCACCCACGACCATGAAGCACCGAACAATATGGTGTCGCTGGCTTCCGTGAACCAGCTGGGAGAGAACACCGACCCCGCCCAGTGGCGCACCGTGGTGGCTCATGAGGACACCGTCAAGATCGAAGGCACGGCAATTACCGGTTCGCACGTGGTGCTCTCGGTTCGCCGCGACACCTGCGAGCGCGTACAGCTGCTTCCCTTGGACGGCTTGGGCACCGAAGCCCAGCAGCCGGCCATTGAACCGGACTTCGAGGATGAGCTGTTCACCGCCTCGGCGACCTTCGCCGAATTGGAGGCGCCGTTGATCCGCATCGGCTATACCGCTGACTTCACCCCCGCACGCGTCTACGACCTGTGGCTGGAAGACCAGTCGCTGGTGCTGCGCAAGCAGACTCCGGTGAACAACTTCGACCCGGCCAAGTACCTGTCCACGCGCGAGTGGGCCACCGCGGCCGATGGCACCAGGATTCCCTTGACCATCATGCGCCGGGCCGACCTGGATACCTCGGTTCCCCAGCCGGTGCTGATCTACGGCTACGGCTCCTACGAGGCTTCCATGGATCCTGGTTTCGGCATCCCCCGCTTGAGCGTGCTGGATCGCGGCGTGGTCTTTGTCATCGCCCACGTGCGCGGCGGCGGAGAGCTCGGCCGCAACTGGTACCTGCAGGGCAAGAAGCTGCACAAGAAGAACACCTTCACCGACTTCATTGATTCCACCAAGTACCTGCTCGATTCCGGCTGGGCCGATCCGCAGCGCATCGCCGCTCTGGGCGGTTCGGCCGGCGGACTGCTGATGGGAGCCATCGCGAATATGGCCCCGCAACTGTACACGGCGATCATCGCACAGGTGCCTTTCGTCGATGCGTTGACCTCCATCCTTGATCCAGAGCTGCCGCTGTCGGCCTTGGAATGGGAAGAATGGGGCAACCCGATCGAGAGCAAGGAGGTCTACGACTACATGAAGTCCTACAGCCCTTACGAAAATGTCACGGCACAGGACTACCCGAAGATCGCTGCGGTCACCTCGCTGAACGACACCCGTGTACTGTACGTAGAGCCAGCCAAATGGGTGGCCAAGCTGCGTGAAATCGGCACCGGGCAGGAACCGATTGTGCTGAAGACCGAGATGGATGGCGGGCACGGCGGCGCGTCGGGGCGCTACGAGTCCTGGAAGTCCCGTGCGTGGGACTATTCCTTCGCCTTGGATGCGCTGGGATGCACTGAAGAAATCTGACAACCGGAGGAACGGCGGCCATGCACCACATCAAGATCAGCGACTACCGCAACGACCCTGCGGTACGCCGCTTGCTGGTGCTGGCCGCCGAACCTGCCAGCGAGCAGGCGCTTGAAACGCTGCTCGATGAATGCGAAGGACTAGAGGTCCTTGCCAGCACGACTGCCTCAGGCGACGTCACGGCACTGGCTGCATACCGGCACAGCGATAGCTACGCGATCTGCGTCGAATATCTTGCCGTCGATCCAGCACTGCAAGGACAGGGTCTGGGCTCCGCCCTGCTGGCTGGACTGCGCGACACCTATCAGAAGAACATCTGGGCCACCACCGATGATGATGCGGTGGGCTTCTACCGTGCGCTCGGTTGCCTCGTCTCGCCGTCGGCTGCCGACCCGCGCTGGCCGGAGGCCCAGCGGTACCTGTGCACCTTGCCCTGCTACCCGCTGCTGACCAGCCAGCCGGAAGAAGATCCGGGATACGAGGCTGTCGGCGGCGAACTGATGCGCGGACTGATCGCGATTGCCGAACCGACCGAACAGTGGGCCAAGGACTTCCACCGCCTGCGCGATCAGATCGCCGATGCACTGGGTTCCACCGCGCTGGCCATTGAGCACACCGGTTCCACGTCCGTTCCAGGCCTTCCAGCCAAGCCGATCATCGACATCATCTTGCTGGTCCCCGATGCGAACCAGGAAGCGTCCTACGTCCCAGCGCTGGATTCCACCGGCATCATTCTCTGGCACCGCGAACCCGGGTGGTACGGCCACCGCATGCTCAAGCCGGTTGCCGGTTCATTGCTTCCCGAAGCCAATATCCATGTCTTCAGCGCGGGAAGCCCCGAGTACCTGCGGCACCTGATTTTCCGCGAGCATCTGAAACACAACGAAACTGACCGCCTGGCATATGCCTCGGTCAAGCGGAACGCTGCCCGTGCGCTGGCTGCGAGCGATGGCGAAAATGGACTGGTCATGGACTACAACCGGATCAAGGAGCCGTTCATCCTCGACGTGCACCAGCGAATTTTCACCCGCTAGTTCTCCTGTTTGCCCTCGCTGAAACAGTACCGCCAAAACGCTCGCCTAACTTGACTTAGCTCACATAATGTTATTACCTAATGATCGTTCGGTAAATAATTCGGCGAAGGAAGATGATGAGCGAAACGCAGGTAGAGAATTCGGTCCCGCACGCCATTCTTCACAATGACTACGCCACGCAGTGGATGGGAATCGAAGTCGTTGAAGTCTCCGACGGCCACGCTGTCATCACCATGACGCTCCGGCAGGAAATGCTCAACGGTTTCGGCATTGGCCACGGCGGGATGATCTTCGCTCTGGCCGACACTGCGTTCGCACTGAGCTGCAATCCGCAGGCAGGCTCGGATGAGACCATCACTGTCGCGTCCGGTGCCGACGTCAACTTCCTCAAGCCAGCCATTCCCGGACGAGTGCTGACTGCCACCGGCAACCGTGTCTCGCAGCAAGGCCGCAGCGGGATCTACGACATCAAGGTGACCCAGCCAGCGGGCGACGGCTCAATCGAAACCGTCGCAGAGTTCCGCGGACGTTCGCGCACCGTCCCGAAACCAAAGAACCGCTAAGCACCCAGCCCACTCGACACGAAAGTTCCAGCATGTCCCAGAACACCGACCGCGACAGCCTTCCGAATCCGCTTGATCCAGAAGAAACCATGAGCCGTGAGCAGATCGAAGCGATCCAGCTGACCCGCTTGAAGGAAACTCTGCACCATGCCTACAACAACGTGCCGTACTACAAGGCGAAGTACGATGCCGCTGGCGTGCACCCCGATGATCTGAAGGAACTGAGCGACCTCGCCAAGTTCCCCTTCACCGACAAGGAAGATCTGCGCAAGAACTATCCATTCGGCATGTTTGCCGTTCCGCAGCATGAGGTCGCCCGCATCCATGCTTCCTCGGGCACCACCGGACAGCCCACCGTGGTTGGGTACACCAAGAAGGACCTGGAAGACTGGGCCAAGCTCGGCGCCCGTTGCCTGCGCATGGCCGGGGTCAAGCCAGGCTGGAAGGTCCACAACGCCTACGGCTACGGGCTGTTCACCGGCGGCCTGGGTGCGCATGCCGCAGCCGAGTACCTTGGCGCCACCGTCATCCCCATGTCCGGAGGCCAGACCGACAAGCAGATCTCGCTGATCCAGGACTTCGAGCCTGACGCGATCCTCTGCACTCCGACCTACCTGCTGACCATTGGCGATGCCATGCAGCGCAAGGGCCTTGATCCGCGATCCACCTCGCTGAAGGTGGCCGTGCTCGGCGCCGAGCCGTGGACCGAAGAGATGCGCCACGAGCTGGAAGAGATGTTCAACATCACCGCCTGCGATATCTACGGCCTCTCCGAGGTCATGGGCCCTGGCGTGGCTGGCGAATCCGGAGAACGCAAGGATGGCAGCCACATCTGGGAAGACCACTTCCGCCCAGAAATCATTGATGCCTTCGACGAGACCAAGGTGCTGCCAGATGGCGAGCACGGTGAACTGGTCTTCACCTCGCTGACCAAGCAGGCCCTGCCGATCATCCGCTACCGCACCCATGACCTGACCCGGCTGATGCCAGGCACCAGCCGCCCGGGCCACCGCCGCATGGGCCGCATCACCGGGCGCAGCGATGACATGATCATCCTGCGCGGCGTGAACTTGTTCCCAAGCCAGATCGAGGAACTGATCTTGAAGGTGCCGACCCTTTCGCCGCACTTCCAGCTGATCCTGACCCGTCCGGATCGCATGGACCAGCTGGCAGTCAAGGTGGAGCGCCGCAGCGAGGCGACCATCGAAGATGCAACCAACGGTGCCAAGGAACTGGCCAAGCTCATCAAGATCCATGTCGGCTCGTCCTGCGCCATTGACGTTGTCGAGCCGGAATCGCTGGAACGCTCCATGGGCAAGCTCAAGCGCATCTACGACATGCGCTCCAACTAGTCCCGGCCGGGACATGGGATAATGAAGTAATCATGGGACTTACCGATACTGCCAACCGTCCGGCCAAGCGTGGCCGCCCCGGATACGATCAAGAAGCCGTTTTGCGCATTGCTGTCGAGGCATTCAACGAATACGGCTACGACGCAACCTCCATGGGCAAGCTCGCCGACCGCCTGGGTATCAGCAAATCCGCGATTTACCACCATGTCCCGTCCAAAGAGGACCTGTTGAGGCTGGCCTTGGACGAAGCGCTGATTCCCCTGGAAGCAGTGATCGCCGAGGTCCGCTCCCATGAGGGCACCGCAGATGAACGCCTGGAATTCTTCCTGCGCGCGACGTTCCGGATCCTGCTGGACAAGCGTTCCTACGTGACCTTGCTGCTGCGACTGCGCGGCAACACTGAACTGGAGCGCCAAGCACTGCAGCGCCGCCGCGCCATGGACCGCCAGCTGGCGGAGCTGGTGACCGCCGCGCAGTCGGATGGCAAGTTGCGTGCCGATTTGGAACCACGGGCAACTGCAAGGCTGCTTTTCGGCTTGATCAACTCGGTGGTGGATTGGTACCGCGCCGACGGGCCCATCAACGGAACCGAACTTGAAGAGCAAGCCGTTTCCCTGCTCTTCAATGGCTTGCATACCGTGAACGCCTAGTTGCACGGCAAGGCTACGCGTTGGCTCCCGCCTTCCAGGTGGGAGCCAATGTCGTTAACCGGGTGCGGAGGCACCTGGATGTGGCGCATCCAACCTGGCAATCTTGCCATCCTCACAGAATTCACAGCTAGCATCGAAGGGGTGCTTCCAGCACCGGACATTCTCGATCAACCAAGTGAAGAGCGCTGTGGATTCCATCTTAGAAACCCTTTTCATGGCTACCGCCGACAGCAGTAGTTCCTTTGTCCAGATCCTGCTTTCTGCCGCGAGCATGCTGCTTGTCTTCGTCTCCGCGGCTCTGCTGGCGCACCGCAATGACCTGGGCTGGTGGACCCTGATTCTGGGCGTCTTCGTTGGCCCGGTCATTACCTCGATGCAGTTCGATCTACTGGGACTGATCTACGCCGTTCCGCTGCTGCTGATCGCCATCTTCGGCCTGTGGCGCTTCTCCCGCTTCGAGCTCAAGGGCAAATTCACCCGCGTGGTCACGAGCACTGCCGTGACGCCATGGTCCGCGCTCGGCCTGTTCGTGGGTTTGGTCCTGCTGGTTGCCCTGCGCTTCGGCCCGTTCCTGTTCAATGGCGGCTTCATGAGCGCAACCCCGGAAATCTGGGTCCTCTACTTCGCCGATGCGGCCATCTTCGCGTCATTTGTCATGGTTGCCCGCGGCGTGCGCGCCGGCTGGCTGGTGCTGGCCGTGGCTGCCGTTGCCGATCTGGTTGTCTACTTCCTGATCTCCCCGATGCTGGGCATGATGGGCCTGTTCGTCTTCATCGCCCTGGCCGCCGCGTACGGCTACTTCCTGTGGCGCGGCCTTCCTGCCCAGGCTGCCGAGCCGGTGCAGGTCGAGCTGGACGAGGAAGAGCTGGCCTTGCAAAAAGCCAAGCAGGCAACCATGGACAAGCTGAATGCCAAAACCGAAAAGTAGCTGAACCTAGAATGATCCCGCCCCAGTGTGAACTGGGGCGGGATCATTTTTTTGTGGCTAATTGCGCCAGCTGTCGTTCAGGTTCAGGGAACCGTCCGCATTCACGGCCGCGATGCGGTTGGCCCCTGATTCCCACGTGGCATTGCCGCTCTGGTCGTACTTGACGTACTTGTATTCGAACTGCGTTCCTGCCGGAAGGTCCACCGTTCCGCTCCAGCTCGGGTAGCTGGCAGCTGATAGCTGTGGCGCCTTGGCCGGATCCCAGCTGCCTAGTTCCGGCTGGTTGCCGACGATGCGGATGTTCTGCCCCCAGACGGTTTGGGCGGTGACCTCGACGCTGACATCAGCGGTGTCTTCGACCGGATCCGGCGTTCCTGATCCGCCATCGGATACGGCACCGATGTGCAGGGCCATGGCACCGTAGGCAGGCAGTGTCGCGGTGAACTTGCCGTCGGCGCCCACAGTGATGGTCTTCGAGCAATCGCCTCCGGACACCACATCACAATAGGTGCCAGCGGCCAGCGAGCTGGTGTATTCGCGGGTGGTTGCCGCCGAGGTGTTGTTGATGGCTACGAATCCCTTATTGCCGCGGCCGTATGCGATCTGGTTGCCGCCATCGTCCCACCAATTGCTGACAGCCGCGTCGCCGACGGCGTTGTTGAAGCCCACCATTCCGGTGATTTCATCTTGCCGCTGTTCGCAGGTCCAGGCGGAGGAGTCGCAGTCGGCATTGGGTACCGATGCGTCACTGGCGCCCGGAGCGCCTGCATCCTTGTCGGTGAACGTGTATCCGGAATACACGGTGGGCGATCCGTAAGGCCAGGAGAGCATGAAAACATTGGCCAGCAGGTACTTGGCGCCCCACTTGTAGTTCATGGATTCGCCGTTGCGTTCGGTGTCGTGGTTGGTGACAAAAACCCCGGCCCGGTCGCTGGTGAGCTTGCCGTCGCCGATGAAGCGCAAGTTGGCGATTTGCGCGTCGAAATCATGCTTGAGCTGCCGCGCATAGTCGAATTCGTGCGAGTCGCCACTGCCGAGGTATTCGCTCTCCTGGATCGGTTCACCCGACGCCCCGATCACCTCGTGGACCCAGTACACGCCGGGGTTCTTCATCTTGGATTTGATGCCTTCGAGGTCCGTTGCGGGGATGTGCTTCGAGGCATCGATGCGGAATCCGGATACCCCAAGCAAGACGAGGTCATCGAGATAGTCGGCGATGTTTTGCTGGACGTAGCTGCTGGAGGTTTTCAGATCCTGCAAGCCCACAAGGCGGCAGTGCTGCACTTGCCAGCGGTCGGCATAGTTGGTGATGTTGGTGCGGCAATCGTTGAAGTCCTGGGCCGAATACTCTGGGAAGTTGTCATCGGAGAAAGCCGAGCCTGCGGTTCCAGTACCGGTCTGCCCGGCTCCGGTCATGTGATTGACCACGGCGTCTGCGATCACTTTCACGCCTGCGTCGTTGCAGCTTTTGACCATGGCGGAGAATTCCTCGCGGTTGCCCAGTTTCGAGTCCACCTTGTAGCTCACCGGCTGGTACGAGGTCCACCATGCAGTGCCGCGCAGGTGCTCAGCTGGAGGCGAGACCTGGACGTAGCCATATCCTGCTGGACCGATGCTGGACTCGCATTCCTGGGCTACCGAATTCCAGTTCCATTGGAACAGGTTGAGGATGACATCCTTGCCGTCGTTGGATGGGGTGGCGGCTTGGGCGGGTGCTGCGAACAACGGTGCGGCGAGCAGGGCGAGCGAGGCGCCGAGTGCTGCCACCGGCTTCACCGTCCTGGCTCCGTGCCGGCGTTGTGTTGATTTGGCGCGTGATGGCAAAAGTCCCACAGAAAAACTCCTTTGTTGTGATGATCGGGCTGCGATAGCTCGACGCGACAGCGTCGGGATCGCTCAACCACACGTTCCCCATCAACGCGTGACCTGCGACACAACTGTAAGCGTTTTCTTATCTCTCTCCAATAAGTAAATTTCTGTAAATACATTAAACCCGCGAAAATGTCCGCGTAAATTGCCCTAAAATTTTTTCACTCCGCGTCAAATCTTGCCAAAATTGGAAACGCTTTCATAGATATCCGGCAAAGCTGTCCTGGCTCCGAGCACGCAAAAGGGTGGATGCCGTGGTTGACGGCATCCACCCTTGCTGAAGTTGCGTTTTAGCCTTCGAAGTTGGCGTAGGTGAGGTTTTCTTTCTCCACCAAGGTCAAGACATCGTAGGTCGCGACAATCTCATCATTCTGGTTGTGCAAGATCGCATCCCATGCGACCTCGCCATATTCATCGGTGACTCGCGGCGTGATTTTCTTGGCCGTCAGGGTCACGCGGATTGAATCTCCGGCAGCCACCGGGGTGATGAAGCGCAGGGATTCCAATCCGTAGTTGGCCAGGACCGGTCCCGGAGCAGGCTCTACGAACAGCCCCGCGGCCCAGGAAACCAGCAGGTAGCCATGGGCCACGATGCCGGGGAAGAACGGATTGGCTTCCGCGGCGGCCTGGTCGGTGTGCGCGTAGAAGGTGTCACCGGTTTCGTTGGCGAATTCGGTGATCTTCTCCAAGCTGACTTCGCGCAGGTCCGAAGCGAAACCGTCACCAATCTTCAGCTCGGCCAGCGATTTGCGGAACGGGTGGACGTTCTCCGGCTTGCCGCCGAACATCGGGCTGCCTGCCAGCGACTGCTGGGCGCCGGTATGCCAGACTCCGCTGAGCGCAGTGATCATGTTGGGCGAGCCCTGGACCGCGGTGCGCTGCATGTGGTGCTTGACCGAGCGGATGCCGCCGAGTTCTTCGCCGCCGCCGGCGCGGCCCGGGCCGCCGTGGACCAGGTGCGGAACCGGGGATCCGTGGCCGGTGGTGGACCGGGCGGTTTCGCGGTTCAGGATGTGCACGCGCCCGTGGTGGGCGGCGATGCCTAGGGACAGGGCACGCATGGATTCGGCGTCATTGGTGCACACGGTCGCGACCAGCGATCCGGCGCCCATGGCGGCGAGCTCCACTGCCTCCTCGACGCTGCCATAGCCGATGACTGAGCTGACCGGGCCGAACGCTTCGCGCGAGTGCACGATCGGGTTGCGCGCGTCGTTCCAGCGCAGCACCACAGGCGACATGAAGGCACCGGATTCCGCTACGGCATCGGTTTCCGGAGCCACTCGTACCGCCGGGGCATCCAGCCGGCCGTAGGCCAGCTCGCCGCCGGCAGCGATCATGTCCTCGACGGCCCCGCGCACGTCGGCCAGCTGCTCCAGCGAAGCCAAAGCGCCCATGGTGACGCCCTCAACACGCGGGTCGCCGATGACTACGCGTTCATCGATGCGCTTGCCGATGGCGGCGATGACCGCGTCAACCTGAGCGGCCGGCACGATGTTGCGGCGGATGGCGGTGCACTTCTGTCCGGCCTTCGACGTCATCTCATTGACGACAACCTTGACGAAAGCGTCGAATTCAGGGGTTCCTTCCACCGCGTCCGGGCCGAGGATGGCCGCATTCAGGGAATCGGTTTCTGCCGCGAAGCGGACACCCCCGTCGATGACGTTGCGGTGCGCCTTGAGCTTGCTGGCGGTGGATGCCGAGCCGGTGAATGCGAACATGTCCCGGTAGTCCAGGTGGTCCATGATGTCGCGGGCGGATCCGGAGAGCAGCTGCAGGGATCCTTCAGGAAGGATGCCCGAATCCAGCATCATGCGCACCGCCGCTTCGGTGAGGTAACCGGTGGGGGTCGCCGGCTTGACGATTGTTGGCACGCCGGCGATGAAGGCAGGAGCGAATTTCTCCAGCATGCCCCACACAGGGAAGTTGAATGCGTTGACCTGGACAACAACACCGGCCATCGCGGTGTAGATGTGGGTGCCGATGAACGAGCCGTCCTTGCTCAGGGGTTCGGTTGGCCCATCCAGGATCACGTTGGAGTTGGGCAGCTCGCGCCGGCCCTTGGAGGAGAAGGTGAACAGCACGCCGATGCCGCCGTCGATGTCCACCATCGAATCGATCTTGGTAGCACCGGTCTTGAAGGAGACCTCGTACAGGTCCTTGCGCCGCTCGTTCAGGTACAGCGCCAGTTCCTTGAGCTTGAGCGCGCGCTCATGCAGGGACAGCTTGGCAAGTTCCCGCTGGCCGGTCTCTCGGCCGTAGGCGACGGCGCCGGCGACATCAAGGGGTTCCTTGGTGACGGTGGCGAGCAGCTCGCCTGTGTTGGCGTCGAGGACTTCGGTACCTCCCTCGGCTGCTGGGGTCTGCCATTGGCCGGCAATGAAACTTGGTACTGCACCAATCTGGGCTGTCGTCATCGACGCAATTCCTTTCTGAACGGTCGGTCAGTAATAGTGTTAACCATATCAGCATTGGCGTGATCGACGACACCTGAATGACTGCGCAAGAGAACGAGGTGAAGCGCCAGCGCCGACAACCGGCCGAAGCTCGCTATCGGCTGGCCCAGACACCCAGCTCGTTGCCGGAGGGATCAGTGAAATGCAGCCGGCGACCGCCGGGGAAGGGATAGGCCGGCTGGTCGAGCCATCCGCCAGCGGCCTCGATGGCGCGCGCCGTGGAATCCAGGTCGTCGGAATACAGCAGCACGAAGGGCCCGCCAACAGGCCGCGGCTTGTCGGACAGCAGCAGTCCCCCGGACTCTTCAGTGCTCGCTTCCGGCATGAGGATGCCAGCGTACCGGTCACCGTAGTCGATGAACTTCCAGCCGAAGGCGGCCGCGTAGAAATCCGTTGCCGCCTGCAGGTCGGTGACGGTCAGTTCAACATAGTTCAAGGCATGATGCCGCGGTATTCCATCCATTCCCCGAGCCTACAGCGCGGCTGCGGCGCTGTCATGGGATATTGAGTCGAGCCAGCGCCTGGACAGCGGACAGGCTGTCCTCGCTCAGGCCTTGGCCGCGCAGGTAGTCCTCCGCAGAGCCGAGCCAGCCCAGGAACTTCTCCAATTCGGCGGCGCGGCTGCTGATGATAGCCTCCAGCTCACCGGCAGACTGGTGGGACTCATGGGGGTGCTTGCGCGGCGAGACCCGATGCCATTCATTGATGCCGCGCACCGCCGCTTCGTCCTGCGCCAGGATTTCGTCGCGGAGCCCGGCCAAATCCAGCAGCAGCGTCGCCACTAGGCCCGAGCGGTCCCTCCCGGCGGAGCAGTGGATCACCGCTCCGCAGCGGGTTGCCGCCAGATTCTCGAAGACCGCCACCAGCTGATCCCCGAATTCCTCGCAAACCAGCCGGTACATCCCGGTGTGGTTCATATACGGGACCGCGACCGCTTCGAAACGCTCGTTACCTGGGGATTCCAGCGGGAGATTGATCAGCTCGATACCCCGCATGCTCGGCTCGGCAACCACCGGGTCATGTTCGCGGCGCCTGATCTCGCTCGGGTTGCGCAGGTCGATGATCCGGTCAATGCCGTCATCCTGCAGCTGCCGCCACCCCTGGTCGGTCAGCCACTCGTGCCTGCCCATGCGGTAGAACGCCCCGCAGACATGCCGCGCATTGACGGCTCCGTTCCATTCCAGATCTCCGGCTTGCTTGCGGTAATTCAGGCTTTGGTTCATAGGCCCATTGCAACACATCGCTGGCATGTTGTAGAGTTTTAGTCATTGACAAACGTCAATCAGTCTAGCGAAGGAGGGGTAACGATGATTGCTTTCCGCCTGTACCCGTCACTCCCCACTACTTCCAAGGACTATTTCCAATGCATTACCCCGCTGGCCTCGCGGCCGCACATTCACCACTGATCGATGCCGGCTCCGCAGATGCCGATGAGCAACTGAAATTCAGCAAGCACAAGCCTGTCTGGAACGAATCCGATACCGGTGAACCGGATGACGGCCAACGGTACTCGACGTGGCCATTTATCGAAAAGGGGTTGCGCGGGCCGAAGCCGTATCCGCACTGGCTCATCGAAGACGCCGCCGCTATTGACACGGAGCTGGGAATCCTGAAAACCGGCAAGGAAGGCGATGTCTTCCTGCTGGAACGTGCCACCGAAGATCGCAGCAGCCTTCTGGCCGCAAAGCGCTACCGTTCACGTGAGCAAATGCAGTTCAGCCGTTCCCAGGCCTACAGCGATGGGCGCTCCGCACGGCGTTCGCGTGATAACCGCGCCATCCGCAACAACTCCACCTACGGCAAGCAGGTGGCAGCGCTGCAGTGGGCCAACGCCGAATGGACCTACCTGTTGCGCTGCTACGAGGCGGGAATTCCGGTCCCTTATCCGGTGCAAATCGACGGCACCGAAATCCTGATGGAGTTCATCGCCGATCCCGAGGACCAGCATGCGGCGGCTCCGAGGTTGCAGCAGCTCTCGCGCTTTGATCCGCGCCTGCCAGCGCTGTGGGACCAGCTCGTCGACGCGTTGGAGAGGTTTGCCGGACTCGGGGTCGCCCACGGCGACCTTTCGGCATACAACCTTCTCGTATCCGGCGAACGCCTGGTGGTGATCGATGTTCCGCAGTGCGTCGATCTCGCCGGCAACCCGAACGGTTTGGACTTCTTGCATCGCGATTGCGTGAATCTTTGCGAGTGGTTCGCTTCCAAGGGACTGCCCAATGACCCGGATGAGTTGTTTTCTTCGTTGCTGAGCCATCTGTTCTGAGCCGGCGCTTGCCGACCACCGGTTTGTACGCCCACTGGGCTCAGACGGGCAGCACCGCACGACGCCAGGTGGTGTTGTCGCCGATGACAAAAGCCGTTCCAGGCCAGGAGTGCGGTGATATCCGGCCCGGCCAGCCGCCGAGCTCGTGAATCAGCGTGCTTGCGCTGGAGGCTCCCATGGCCAGGCAAATGAAGGCGTCGGCCTCTCTGTCCTTTCGCCGCGTGAGCTCGAAGTGGATTCCCATCTGGCGCTGGTCCCGTGCAATGCCTTGATTGGCGCGCATATGGGCTTAGCCGAAAGCACCGTCACGAGCTATCTGGCGCCGGCGGCGCGGAAGCTGGTCGCCACGAATCGCTTCGATGCGGTGCTGCGTGCGCGCCACAGCGGCTTGATCGCCTGAAACACCTGCCGGAACGCGAAAAGGGCTGCATGCGCAGCCCTTTTCATCGATGTCCTACCAGGTATAGAAGCCCTGCCCGGTCTTGCGGCCCAGCTTGCCCTCGGCCACCAAGTCCTTCAGGATCTGCGGCGGAGCGAAGCGCTCCCCCAGCGTCTCATGCAGGTACTCTGCAATGCCCAGCCGCACGTCCAGACCGACAATGTCGGTGGTCTTCAGCGGGCCGGTGGGGTGCTTGTACCCGAGGACCATCGCATTGTCGATGTCTTCGGCGCTGGCGACGCCTTCCTCGACCATGCGCATCGCTTCCAGCGCGATTGCCACGCCCAAGCGGGATGATGCGAAGCCCGGAGCGTCATTGACCACGACCGCGGTCTTGCCCAAGCCTTCAACCCAACCGCGCGATGCACCCACCAGCGCTTGGTCGGTCTGCTTGCCGATCACGACCTCGATCAGGGTGGAAGCCGGGACCGGGTTGAAGAAGTGCAGGCCCAGGAAGTTCTGCGGACGCTGCAATTCCTCGGCCAGTCCGCTGACCGACAGCGACGAGGTGTTGGATGCGAGCACGGCATCGCTGCCCAAGGCCTGCTCCACCGCTTGCAGCGAGGAGACCTTCAGATCCCAGATTTCGGGGACTGCTTCAATCACCAGCTGCGCGCTGGCGAATTGCCCGTAATCGGTACTGGTGGAGAAACGAGCCAGCAGCTCTTCGCGGCTTTCGCTCACCCCGCCGCGGGCGATCGACTTGTCCACTGATGCTGCCACGCGCTCATAGGCGGCCTGCGCCGACTCGCTGTCGCGTTCGACAACCGTCACCGAGCTGCCGCTGATCAGGAACGCGTGGGCGATGCCGGCGCCCATGCGCCCTCCGCCGAGCACGCCCATCTGCTGCGGCAGTGCGCCGGAGGTGAAGCTGGTCTGTGCACTCATGCTTACTTCTTCTTTCGATCTAGGAATGCTTGCATGCGGTCGAATTTTGCCTGGGACTCGAACAGCATGCCCTGGGCCAAGGTGTCGATGACCGGGTGGACTTCGCGGGGAGTATGGAAGACCGACTTGGTGATCCGAACCGCCAGAGGATCCTGGGCTCCGATGCGGTCCGCCAAGGCGTCGGCCGCCGCATCCAGCTCGGTGGCGGGATGCAATTCGGTGACCAGGTTGGCGGCCAGGCACTGCTCGCCGGTGAGCACCTTGCCGGCCAGCAGGATTTCCTTGGCCAGCGGTTCGCCGACCAGCTCCTTCAGCCGCCAGGTGGCGCCGGCCGCGGCCATGATGCCCAGGTTCGTTTCAGGGTTGCCCATGCGCAGCTCGGGGGTGCCGATGCGGAAGTCCGCGGCATAGGCCAGCTCGGCACCGCCGCCCAGCGCGAAGCCGTCGAGGGCTGCAATCACCGGCATCGGCAGCTTGGCGATCCTGTCGAAGATGCCCGAGTTGATCCCTGCGAGCGCATCATCGCGACGGCGTTCGCGCAGCTGGGCAATGTCCGCGCCCGAAGCGAAGATGCCTTTGCGCCCCTTGGGGTTGGCTTCGCTCGGCGCTTCTGCGGGGGTGCCTGCGATGATCAGGATCTTGGGGTTCTTCTCCAGGTAGGCGCAGATGGCGTGCAGCTCGTCGACCATGGCCTGGTCGATGGCGTTGCGCACATCCGGCCGGTGCAGGCGCACCCAGAGCCGGTCATCGGTTTCCGACAGCTTGAGGGTGGTGAATTCGCTGTTCAAATCGCTCATGCCTAGACGCCTTCCAGCAGGATGGCGGTGCCCTGGCCGACGCCGACGCACATGGTGGCCACGCCCAGCTTGCGCTGCTCGGAAGCCAGTTCGCGTTCCATGCGGCCCAGCAGGGTGATGACAATGCGCGAACCGCTGGAACCCAGCGGGTGGCCCAGCGAAATGGCGCCGCCGTCGCGGTTGACGATTGAGGCGTCTACGCCCAGCTCGCGCATGCTGGCCAGGGACTGGCTGGCGAAGGCTTCGTTGATTTCCATGGCGCCGATCTGCTCGATGCCCACGCCGGCGCGTTCGAGGACCTTGCGCGTCGCCGGAACCGGTCCCATGCCCATGATCTCCGGTTCCAGGCCCGCGGCCTGCCCGTCGACGATACGTGCCCGCGGGGTCAGGCCGTACTTCTTGATGGCGCGTTCGGAAACCACGAGGATCGCCGAAGCTCCGTCGTTCAGCGTCGAGGCGTTGCCGGCGGTGACCACGCTGCCGCCCTTGACTACTGGGCGCAGTCCGGACAGCACATCCATGGTGGTGCCAGGCCGAGGCCCTTCATCCGTATCCACGATGGTGTCGCCCTTGCGGCCCTTGACGGTCACCGGAACGATTTCATCGCGGAAGCGCCCAGCTTCGATGGCGGCGATGGCCTTGGCGTGGGATTCGACGGCGAACTGGTCGCAGTCCTCGCGCGAGATGTTGTAGACCCGGGCGACTTCCTCGGCGGTTTCCGGCATGGAGAACGTGGCTTTGCCATCGCGGGCGTACTCCCCGGAAAGGAATTGCGGGTTGGTGAAGCGCCAGCCGATGGAGGTGTCGAAGGTTGCCCCCGGCTTGGCGAAGGCCTTGGCCGGCTTTTCCATGACCCAGGGAGCCCGCGACATGGATTCGGTGCCGCCGGCGACGACGATGTCGGCGGCACCGGCCTTGATCATATGGCTGGCCATGGTGATGGCGCTCATGCCGGAGGCGCAGAGGCGGTTGACCGTGATGCCAGGAACGGTGATGGGAAGTCCTGCCAGCAGCGCAGCCATGCGGGCCACGTTGCGGTTCTCCTCGCCGGCGCCGTTGGCGTTTCCGTAAATGACTTCATCGATGTCTGCCGGGTCGATGCCTGCGTCGTCGATGACGCGGCGGATCGTCAGCGCAGCCAGGTCGTCGGGGCGCACAGCGCTGAGCGTCCCTCCGTAGCGGCCTACCGGCGTGCGTGCTCCACCTACGAGAAATGCCTCGGTCATTTGTGCTCCTTATGCCGAAATGGTTAGTGACCCTCAACACCTAAACTTACCGACCATTCGTTCAATAATAAAGTCGCGGATCGCCGCTTTTTCACAATTGAACATTTTCAGGCCTGCTATTCCACGTGGCCAGCCCACAGGCCAACTACCGTTTTATCCGCGAACCCTCGGAACCAAATCCATGTCAGTGCTTGATTTTGCAGAATGATTCGAATAGCCTCTGGTATTTAACCGACTCCGGGAAACCCTCGGATCGTGGACCGCGGCCAAGGCGATGAATTTCTATCTGGCCCTTGGGCGATCGGTCGACGGAAAGCTGAAAACAACGGAGCAGCAATGCAACCGGAACATAGCCAGCCAAACGACAACTCGAATTCTCATAATTTCACACCCGACCTGGACCACGACATCGGCCCGGACATGAACACGCAGGAAGGCCGGCAAGAAGTTCGCAAGGCCACTGCCGCCTCGGCCATGGGCAACATGACCGAATGGTTCGACTACGGTGTCTACGCCGTAGCCGTCACCTACATCACCGCCCACTTCTTCCCCACCGAGGGCGGCACCTTCATGGCCCTGGCCACCTTCGCCCTCTCCTTCCTGGTCCGCCCGATTGGCGGCCTGGTCTGGGGCCCGCTGGGCGACAAGCTGGGCCGCAAGAAGATCCTGGCCCTGACGATCATCATGATGTCGCTGGCCACCTTCCTCATCGGTGTCCTGCCCACCTATGAAGCCATTGGCGTCGCAGCCCCGATCCTGCTGGTGCTGCTGCGCATGGTCCAGGGCTTTTCCACCGGTGGCGAATACGGCGGCGCGGCAACCTTCATGGCCGAATACGCGCCGGACCGCAAGCGCGGCTTCTTCGGCTCCTTCCTGGAATTCGGCACCCTGGGCGGCTTCGCCCTCGGTACCGCGGTAATGCTGGCCCTTCAGCTGATGCTCGGCGAAGAAGCCATGATGGCCTATGGCTGGCGCATCCCGTTCTTCCTCGCCTTGCCCATGGGCCTGATCGGCCTGTACCTGCGTAGCAAGCTGGAAGACACCCCGGTCTTCCAGGAGATGGAAGAGGCCGGCGAAGCCCAGCAAGGCGGTTCGCTCAAGGAACTGGTCATGCAGTACTGGCGACCGATGCTGACCATGACCGGACTGGTCATCGCGCTGAACGTCGTCAACTACACGCTGCTCAGCTACATGCCGACCTACCTGGAAACCCAGCTGGGGCTGAGCTCCAGCGCATCGCTGGCCACCATCCTGATCGGCGAAGTCGCCATGATGGCGGTCATCCCGTTCGCCGGCTCGCTCTCCGACAAGGTGGGACGCCGTCCGATGTGGTACGCCTCGGTGATCGGCCTGTTCGTGCTGGCGCTGCCGATGTTCTGGCTCATGGGCCAGTCCTTCGCCTGGGCCATTGTCGGCTTCGCTGTGCTGGGACTGTTGTACATCCCGCAGCTGGCGACCATTACCGCGACCTTCCCGGCGATGTTCCCCTCGCAGGTGCGCTTCGCGGGCTTCGCGATCACCTACAACGTCGCCACCGCCATCTTCGGCGGTACCGCCGCGATGGTCAACGAAGCGGCAATCGATTCCACCGGCTTCCTGCTCTTCCCTGCGATCTACATGATGGCAGCTTGCGTCATCGGCGCGATCGCCATCAAGTTCATGCCGGAGACCGCCGGAGCCTCGCTGCGCGGGACAGAAATCCCCGATGCCCTGGACACCGGCATCTTGGCCACAGTGCAACAGGACGAAACCCGGACGTCCTGAGCCAGCACAGCACCAAGGGGGCGCATCTGCAGTGCAGATGCGCCCCCTTGGTGCTTGGTGCCGAAAGCCCGGCGGCTAGAAGTCGATGCTCGACCGGGCGTGCCTGCGGGCGAACCGCCAGCCGACCCACAGCAGCACCGCGAACAGCGGAATCGTCGCGATCGTGTACAGCCCTACCGGGAATACCTCGCCGTTCTCCCCGGTCAGCGTATCGAAAGAAATCAAGACGGTGATCACCAGCAGGGAAATCAATCCGATCCAGCCGGTCATGGGCGAACCCGGCATGAGCAGCGAGGACACAGCGCCCTTTTTCTTGCGCAGCATCAGCTGGCATCCGAAAATCGAGGCCCAGGTGAACAGCACACCAATGGATGCGGTGTTCAAGGCAAGGTCGAAGGCGAAGGAATCGCCAAGCCAGATGTTCAGGATGACGCCGGCAAGATAGACCACGCCCACGGTGATGATGCCGGCTGAAGGCACAAAGTGCTTGTTCATCCTGGAAAGCCACTGCGGGGCATGCCCATTGCCGCTCATGGTGCGCAGGATGCGGCCGATGGAGTACAAGCCCGAATTGCAGGAGGACAGCGCGGCGGTAATCACCACCAGGTTCATGACGCTGCCCACCCAGCCCAGGCCCATCTTCTCGAAGACCGTGACAAACGGGCTGACCCCGGATTCATACTCGTTCCAGGGCAGCACCATGGCCAGCAGGGACACGCTGCCGACATAGAAGACCAGGATGCGGACGACCACGGCGCGGATTGCCGAAGGAACTTCCTTTTCCGGGTGCTCCATCTCGCCGGCGGCAATGCCCACCAGTTCAATGGCGTTGTAGGCGAAGATCACCGAATTCAGGACCAGGATGCTGACGAAGAAGCCGCGCGGGAACATGCCGCCCTCGCCGTTCTCATCGCCGATGAACAGGTTGGCCACCGATGCGGTGTGCTCTCCGACCTGGGCGTTAGTCACCACCATGTAGGTGCCCACGGCCAGGAACAGCAGGATCGCGGCAACTTTGATGCAGGCCGCCCAGAACTCGAACTCCGCGAACGCCTTGGCGCTGAACAGGTTGATGGCCACCAGCAGCAGCAGCGCGCAGAATGCGGACACGGTCACCGGGACATTCGGGAAGAAGTACTGGAAGTACAGCCCGATGGCGATCAATTCGGCGATGCCGGTCATGATCCAGTTCAGCACGTACATCCATCCGGAGACGAAGGCGCCCTTCGGGCCGAAGAGCTCAGCGGCGTAGGAGACGAAGGAGCCTGAGGTCTGGCGGTACATGATCAATTCACCCAGGGCCCGCATCAGCAGGTAGGCCAGCGCACCGGCCACCAGATAGGACAGCACCAGTGCCGGCCCGGTCGAGGCCAGCCGCCCGCCGGACCCCATGAACAGCCCCACGCCGATGGCTCCGCCGATCGCGATCATCTGGACGTGGCGGCGGCTCAGGGATTTCTTGTAGCCCTCGGCGCTGATTTCCGGGGCTGCCGGTTGATGCTGGGCAGATGGCATAGATGAACTCCTGACCTACGGAAGCGTTGAATGGATCCGTGCAAAATCGTGAAATGAATCCGGTGACTCACTGGGTGGTCCAAGGCTTCGAGGCGGGGATTCCGTGCGCAACCGCCAGTCGGGCCGTGAAGAGTCTACTCCCCCTTTCTTAGAGTTCGGGACGAAACCGACTAGCATTCATAGGGTGAGTAGCCTGAATAATTCCGCATTGCCCGAGAAGGTCTCCGATGTCTTCGATCCAACGCGCTGGCGCGTGGTCGAGGGATTCGACTTCACCGACATCACCTACCATCGCCAGGTTGAGCGAACCGCTGATGGCAGCATCGTGCGCGACCTTCCCACCGTGCGCATCGCCTTCGACCGCCCCGAGGTGCGCAACGCCTTTCGCCCGCACACCGTGGACGAGCTGTACCGCGCCATGGACCATGCCCGCATGACCAGCGATGTGGCCACCGTGCTGCTGACCGGCAACGGACCATCGGAGAAGGACGGCGGGCACGCTTTCTGCTCCGGCGGCGACCAGCGCATCCGCGGCCGCGACGGCTACCGCTATGCCGAGGGCGAGACCCGCGAGTCCATCGACCCGGCACGTGCCGGACGCCTGCACATCCTGGAGGTCCAGCGCCTGATGCGCACCATGCCAAAGGTTGTGGTGTGCGTTGTCAATGGCTGGGCTGCCGGCGGCGGGCACTCGCTGCACGTGGTCTCGGATTTGACCATCGCCTCGAAGCAGAACGGCAAGTTCAAGCAGACCGACGCCACCGTCGGCTCCTTCGATGCCGGGTACGGTTCGGCGCTGCTCGCCCGCCAGGTCGGGCAGAAGACAGCCCGCGAAATCTTCTTCCTCGCCCGCGAGTACTCGGCCGATGACATGGTCCGCATGGGTGCGGTCAACGAGTCGGTGGATCACGAACGCCTCGAAGAGGTGGCGTTGGAGTATGCAGCCGATATCGCGCGCCAGTCCCCGCAGGCCATCCGCATGCTGAAGTTCGCTTTCAACCTGGCCGACGATGGCCTGGCCGGACAGCAGGTCTTCGCAGGCGAGGCCACCCGCATGGCCTACATGACCGACGAAGCAGTGGAGGGGCGCGACGCGTTCCTGGGCAAGCGCGACCCGGATTGGTCCAACTACCCCTACTACTTCTAATCCAGCGCGGAGGAACGAGGACCGGATATGGACGCACAACTCGCTGAACTGCTCGCGGCCCTGGCCAAGGCGGCCAATGACGAGGGCCCGGCCGTTGAGGTGCTGCTCGATGAGCGCAGCCCCAACGGCTGGCGCATCGAGTACCTGGCCCCAACGGACCTGCCGGGTTTCGAGCAGCCCATGGCGGTAGTGCGGACCTCCGGTTCCACCGGCCGGGCCAAGCGCACGGTGCTCAGCGTTTCGGCGTTGGCATCCAGCGCGCAGGCCACGGCCGAGTTCCTCGGCTTCGAAAGCCAATGGCTGTTGGCCTTGCCGGTGCACTACGTGGCGGGGCTGAGCGTGCTGACCCGTTCCCTGTTCGCCGGCACCAAGCCAGTGGCCATGGACACCAGGGGGAGCTTCTCGGCCACGGCTTTCACCGAAGCGGCCAATCAAATGGTCGAGTCCCGCCGGATCACCTCGTTGGTGCCGACCCAGCTGGCCCGGCTGCTGGATAACCCGGCTCCGGAAACCCTGCAGGCGCTGAAGCGTTTCGATGCCATCCTCCTGGGCGGGGCACGAGCCAGCCGGGATCTGCTGACCCGCGCCCGGCATCACGGGCTGAAGATTTTCCAGACCTACGGCTCCTCGGAAACCTCCGGCGGCCTGGTCTACAACGGCACCGCGCTTCCCGGCGTGCAGCTGGCCGAGCATGAGGGACGCATCTGGGTTTCCGGACCGATGCTGGCCGACGGATACGCCAACGCCCCCGAAGCCACGGCCGAGCACTTCGTTGAACGAGATGGTGCGCGCTGGTATGTCACCGATGATCTGGGCACGGTTGACGGACAGCGCTTGAAGATCATCGGACGCGTCGATGACGTGATTAATTCCGGTGGCATTAAGCTTTCGGCATCGAAGATCGAAGGGCTGCTGGAGGAATTCTTTACGCAGGCAATCGTGGTTCCGTTGCCCGATGCGCAATGGGGCCAAAGCGTGGGCCTGGCCTATTCGGGCCCGACCAGCACCGCCGATGCCTTTGACGCGGTGCGCCGGACCCTGGGCAAGGAGGCTGTGCCAAAGCACGTGCGCCACTACCCCCACGGCTTGCCGCAGTTGCCCAACGGCAAGTTCAACCGGCGGCTGCTCATCGAGGAACTGGGCATTCGCGACTAGCCTCAATTCGCCTTGCACGGCTAATCGCGGGAAACTAGAGGGTACGAGTTTTCACTTGCCCTGAAAGGACAGGAAGTGGCCACACTTTCCCAATGGGTTTCCGGAGCGCGCTTGCGCACCTTGCCCATCGTCATTGCCCCGGTCGTCATCGGCACCGCGGCCGCGCTCGGTGAAACCGGAACCATTCACTGGATCCGTTTCATCTTGGCTCTGCTCGTGGGCCTGCTGCTCCAAGTGGGAGTGAACTACTCCAACGACTACTCGGATGGCATCCGCGGCACCGATGACGAACGCGTCGGCCCGCTGCGCCTGACCGGTTCCAAGCTCACGGAGCCGAAGAACGTGCGCAATGCCGCCTTCGGGTGCTTCGGGTTGGCCGCCGCCTTCGGCCTGATCCTGGTTATCCTTTCCTCAGCCTGGCCGCTGCTGCTGGTCGGCGTTGCCGCGATCTTTGCCGCCTGGGGCTACACCGGCGGCAAGAACCCCTATGGCTACCGAGGTCTGGGCGATATCTACGTCTTCATCTTCTTCGGCCTGGTTGCCACCCTGGGCACCACTTTCACCCAGATCAACCAGCTGACCATGGCTTCACTGTGGGGTGCCATCGGCACCGGGCTGATTGGCTGCGCCCTGCTGATGGCCAATAACGTGCGCGACATTCCTACCGACAAAGAGGTGGGGAAGATTACCTTGGCGGTACGCCTTGGCGAACACAACGCCCGCCTGAGCTATGTGCTGATGCTGGCGGCAGCCATCCTGCTGCCATTGCTGGCCACCGGCGACTTCCCGTGGATGTGGCTAATCCTGATCACCTTCATTCCTGCGGCGGCGCCATCGCTGCTGATGCTTCGCGAGCAGCGGCTTCCCAAACTGGTGTTGGTGCTCAAGCAGACCGGCATTGTGAATATGGTCTACGCGGTGCTCTTCGCCCTGGCGATCGCCATCGAGGTTCTAGCCTAGGCTCCAGCAGTGACTGCATAAGACGATGGGCTGGCCAAATCATGCGATCCGGCCAGCCCATCTCGTTAATTGCCGTGCCGGCCAGGGTGGTTGGCTGGGCCATGCAGTTCTCGATTGACCTGCGTAGCGGGAACTACTCGGCGTGAGGCGTCTGCTTGCGCTGCGATTCGTCGAATTCATCCTCGACAGCTTCGTCGTCCAGCTGCTTCTTGGTCTTGTTGGCCGAGGTCTTGTTGAAGGCATTGCGGATATCTTCGTTCGCCCGTAGACGAAGTTTGTTGAAGAAAAGGTAGGCCACCGCGAAGGCCACGATGAGGCCAATAATTCCGGAAACGAAGATTGGCCACCTCAGACCCCACCAGAGGCCCAGGAAAACGGCGAGGAATACGCCTAGGCGGATAACGGTATATTTCACGAACTGCATAGTCTCAAGTCTACCGATGAACCTGTGAACAGGATTATCACTAGAATGGAAGCATGGTCCGCATTTTAATTTTCGCCGCAGTGGTTTCGGTTGCTTTGACGATCTACACCCTGATCGAATGCGCTCGTGCAGAACGCAGCCGCATACGTTCATTGCCTAAGCCTGCGTGGTTCGCGGTCATCATCCTGCTACCGCTCGTCGGAGCCGGTTTGTGGTTCCTCCTGGGGCGCCCTGCAGCATCTCATGATGCCCCGGCGCAGAAGTCCATGGCTCCGGACGATGACGAGGATTTCCTGCGCCAGCTGGAGATCTGGCGCCGCCAGCAGCAGCGTGAAGCCGACCTGAAGGCGCGTGAGCAAGACCTCACCAAACGCGAGGAAGCGCAGAAGGCCGACGACGCGAAACCAGCCAAGCCGGAGGCCAAGGAGCCAAAGCCCAGCGCGGAGCACGAGAACAACCCAGAAGGCTCAGACAGCGCTTCGCCTGACTCCGAATAGCCCTCTCGACCTGCCGGGGTTCCCGGCAACCAGCCCAGCACGCCTAGCCAGCGCAGCTGGGCTTTATTTGTGCCCTGGAGCCCCGGGGCAACCGTGTGGCAGGACACTAGCCCCGGACCGCTTCTCCGGGCTCCGGACGGGCTCAATGGGCCACTTGCAGGCTACTTGCGCCTCAGCTGGACACGGCGCCCTGCACTGCGCGGTTAAAACGCTGCGAGCGGCCTCCCCTGAAAGGGAAACCGCTCGCAGTGCCGATTTCTTTTGGGTCTAGACTCCGGCGTAGGAGTGCAGGCCGTCGAAGAAGATGTTCACGATGGTGAAGTTGAAGACCACGCACAGGAAGCCGATGATGGACAACCAGGCCGAGCGTGGACCCGTCCAACCGCCGGTGGCGCGTGCGTGAAGGTAGCCTGCATAGACCACCCAGATCACGAAGGACCAGACTTCCTTCGGATCCCAACCCCAGTAACGGCCCCAGGCGGCTTCAGCCCAGATCGCTCCGGCGATCACGGTGAAGGTCCACATCACGAAGGCGATGGTGTTGATGCGGTAGGCGAAGTTCTCCAGTGCGCCGGCGCCCGGCACCACGCGCATGAAGGGCAACTTGTCCTTCTGGCCAGCGGCCAGGCGGTTCATGCGGGCATGCTGGATCAGCTGCAGCACGTTCATGGCGAAGCTGATGGCGAACAGCGCCGAAGCCAGCACCGCGATGGAAACGTGGATGACGATCCATGGCGACTGCAAAGCGGGAACGAGGTGGCCCACCGGTGTGGGGAAGCCGATGGTGGCACCGCACAGCATCAAGGTCACCAGGCCGGAAATGAAGGATCCCATGAAGCGCAGGTCCTTGAAGATCAGCACCAGCAGGTACACCAGGGCCACCAGGAAAGCACCGGTCGACAGGAACTCGTACATGTTGCCCCACGGCACGCGGTGCGCTGCCATTGCCCGGGAAACGACTGCGCCGCCGTGCAGGACCGCTGCCAGCCACATCAGCACCACGGCAATGCGCGCCATCGGACGCTTGGATGACAGCTGGGTGTATTCCATCTTGTCGGTCACGATGTGCTCGCCGACGTTATCGGCACGCGCGGCGGCACCCCTGCTGGCACGGGCCTTGGTGCCCACCGCGGCACTGCCGGCGCTGACCAGCAGTTCCTCGTCGCGCTTGAGCGCCTGGGAATCCATTTCGCTGATGGACTTGTTGGTTTTTGCCAGGTCCAAAGCGAAAATGATGAAGACGACCCCATAGACCATGGCGGCCAGCAGCATGAACAGCTGGCTGTATTCACCCAGCGTTTCATTAATAGGCGCTAATGCCCCTGCGTTATCCATTTACGGCTCCTTGGTTCTGCTCCTGGCTTGCCAATGGCCAAGCCTTGTCAAAGATCTTTTGTAGTTCTGCGGCTTCGCGTTCCAGACGCGGATCTTCGCCACGTGCCAGCAATGCGTATTCGATACTACGCTTGCCGTCCTCATTCTTCAGCTTCACCCAAACGCGGCGACGCGGGGTGAACAGCGAGATCGACAAGCCGATCAACGCCAGAGCCGAAGAGATGCCGATCGGCAGCTTGCCCGGGTCGTGGTTCACGTCCAGTGCGACATAGCGCTTGAGGTCGTCAAAGGTGATCGAGCCCTTGCCGTCGGGCAGCTCGTAGGTCTGTCCGGCTTCGAGGATGATGCCGCCGGCATCCAGATCACGGCTGTTCAGCGGCTCCATCTTGTCGGTGTCCAGCACGAACACGTTCTGCGGGTTGCCGTCGTCCAGTCCGAGATCGCCGAAGTACGAGTTCAGGTGCAGCTGCGGGTTAATGGCGTTGGGGTCGCCGGAAATGCCGAAGCCGTTCTCGTCCACCAGCGCGGTGGGAAGCAGGAAGCCCTGGAAGCCCAGCTGCGAAGGTTCTGCGTCCGGCACCTTCAGCACGAACATCGAGGTGTAGACCGAGTCCTGCGGGATGGAGACCGCCGGGCCGGAGTAGGCGACGTTGCCGTTGCCGTCCTTGACGGTAATCACCGGCGCGTAGCCGTTGCCGACCAGGTAGACGTCGGCGCCCTTGATGCGCAGCGGGTGGTTGACCTTCAGTTCCTGCTTCACAGGCTCGGCATCGGCCGATTCGCGCACCTGCACGTGGGCGGTGAAGTCCAGCGGCTGGCCGAAGTGGGATTCGGATTCGCGGTCGAAGACAATATCGAACTTGTCCAGGGTCACTGCGTAGCCAGGGAGGTTATCGGCATTGAAGTTCGTGCCAGGGGTGAAGGAATCATAGGCGACCAGCGAGTTCACGAAGGTTTCCCCCTCGACCACCACACGCTGCCCGGTGTAGCCCAGGGAGCCGCCGATCGCCGCGGAAGCAAGGACGCCCACCAGCGAGATGTGGAAGAGCAGGTTGCCGATTTCGCGGGTGTACCCGCGCTCAGCGGCAACCGAGGCACCGGTGGCATCCTCGCGGCGCTCGACGCGGTAGCCGCGCTTCTTCAGGATCCTGAACGCATCATCGATGACCTGCTGGTCATCGGGCGTATCGGCTTCGCCTTCAAGAATTTCATGCGTGCTGTACTGGGGCAGGCGGTCCAGGCGCGCCGGGGTCCGCGGTGGCGGGGTGCGCAAGGCCTTGGCGTGCTTCTTCACACGCGGGAGGATGCAGCCGATCAGCGAGATGAACAGCAGGATGTAGATCGCGGAGAACCACACCGAGGAGTACACGTCGAACATCTGGAAGCGGTCCAGCCAGGGGCCAGCGGTGGTGTGCTGCTCCAGATACTGGGCGACAGATTCGGGGTTGGCATCGCGCTGCGGGAAAATCGAGCCCGGCACCGCAGCGACAGCGAGCAGCAGCAGCAGGAACAGTGCTGTCGGCATCGATGTCAGCTGGGTCCAGATCCAGCGCATGGAGCCCACGAATCCCAGGGCAGGCACGTCGCCGGTTCCCTTGGACTTCCGTTGTTTTTTCGCCATTAAATTGGCAACCTCACTTCATTGGCAAACCAGTTTTGCAGTTCTGCTACCCATGTTCCCCAGAGCCCTGTCACCATGACCAGGCCCAAGGCGATGAGCAGTCCCCCGCCCAAACGCATGATCAGTACTTGGTGCTTGCGGAAGAACGCCAGCGCCTGCATGCCGCGCTGCAGACCCATTGCGATCAGGATGAAGGGCAGGCCCAACCCGAGGCAATAGAACACGGTCAGCAGGGTTCCGCGGCCCACGTTCGCGTCCACTCCGGTGGACATGATCAATACCGCGCTCAACGTCGGTCCGATGCACGGCGCCCATCCCAACCCGAAGGTCAAGCCCAGCACCGGGGCGCCCCACAAGCCGGCAGGCGGTTTCTTATGGATCTTGCGGTCCCGCTGCATCCAGGAGAATCCGCCCATGAAGACGATGCCCATGAAGACCACGACCAACCCCAACGCCTGGGTGACCCAGGAGCCGTTGAACCTCAGCCATGCGGACGCCTGGCTGAAGAGCACGCCGGCGGCAATGAAGACCACAGAGAATCCCAGGACAAAGAGCAGCACGCCGGAGACGACCCGGCCGCGGCGGTGGTCCTTCAAATCTGCGCCAGTCAATCCGGTGACGTAGCCGAGATAGCCCGGCACCAGCGGAAGGACGCAAGGCGAGAGGAAGGAGACCAATCCGGCCAGCAGGGCCACTGGTGCGGCCAGGAGCAACGACCCGTCCAGGACGATGTCGGCAAAGGGATTAGAGGTCACTGCTCAGCTCACAACTCTTCGGTCAGAGCGGTGCTGATCAACGATTTGAGAGTACCCGGCTCCACCGCACCGATCACGCGGGCACGGACACGTCCCTTGCGGTCCAGCACCAGCGTGGATGGAACAGCCTGCAGCGGCACGTACTTGGTCATCGCCAGCTGGATCGCCCCGTCAGTGTCCTGCACGGACTCGTAGGGAATGTCGAAGGTGCGTTCAAAGGCCTTCGCGGCTTCGGCTTCGTCGCGTACGTTGATGCCGATGAATTCGACCTTCTCGCCGAACTCTTCGGCAATTTCCTTCAGATCCGGCGCTTCGATGCGGCACGGTGCACAGGCGGCATACCAGAAGTTCATGACGACCGGCTTGCCCTGCCACTGCGTGAAGTCGATGTCCGTGCCATGGTACGTGGTGGCCTTGATGGCCACCGGTTCGCTGCGCTTGGAGACTTCGTATTCTTCCACTGCACCGTCGCCGGCAATGTAGTTCTTGCCGTCGCCGCTGTTCGCTTGCGCGGTCAGCGCATCTTCCTTGCCGCTGCAGGCAGCCAGCGGCACCACGGCGGCGGCAACCATCAGCGATCGCAGCATGGTACGGCGGCTCAACGGACGAGGATTAGGCACGGGATCAGTCATTTGCTTTAGGCTCCAGGGATATTCGCCGCGCCGGCAAGCAGCTCGGGGCACGGTTCGGTGTAACGCACGGAGACCAATTCGTCTCCCTCAAAATCAAAGCTGGTGATGGATGCAAGGGTGCACTCGCGCTGGCGCGGATCATGCCACAGACGCTTCTTCTCGGCGGCTCGGCGCGTCACCCAGATCGGCAGCTGATGGCTGACGATGATGACCTCGGAGCCTTCGCCGTGTTCGGCGACCGCTGCCTTGCGATGCTCGTCCATGGCCAGGCGCATGCGGGCTACCTGCTCGACGTAGGCTTCACCCCATGAAGGCTTCAGCGGGTTGACCAGCAGTGGCCAATACTTCGGCTGGCGCAGGTGCTCTGCGACCTTGGACAGGCCCTCGAGCTTGTTGCCCGCTTCAATCACCCGTTCGTCGGTGTGGATCTGCAGGTCCAAGGCCTTGGAGGTCGGCGCGGCAGTCTGCTGGGCACGCAAGAGCGGAGAGGCTACCAACCGGACCACGTTGCCGCCTTCGGCCTGGCGCTTGGCAAAATATTCGCCTGCCCCATCGGCCATCTGGAATCCCAGTTCCGAGAGCCCGAAGCCGGGGATCCTGCCGTAGAGCATACGGTCAGGGTTGAAAGCTTCCCCATGGCGCAACAAATGGACAGTCGATAATGGCATGATTCCAGTGTCTCAAATATTCGGTGCAAATTAGCCATATTGTGGCCACCGTCAACTATTCACAGGACACGCATTGGAATCCCATATGGAAAAACCATCCTTTCGGAGGGGTTGCTCACAATGACCTGCCACTACGCTTGGTAAATAAGATAGTTCGACCCAGAAGGATGCATGATGAGCGACTACGATCCTAACCAGCCGGGCCAGCCCTATAACCCGAACCCTTCGGGCCAGGGGTCATCGCAGAACCCTTACGGTGAAAACCCCTACGGCCAGCAGCCCTCGCCCTATGGCCAGAACCCGTACGGCCAGAATCCGAATCCCTACGGGCAGCCGCAGGCTCCGGGCTACGACCAGTATGGCCAGGAGGGCGGCTACGCTGGCGTGCAGCCGCCGACCGAGCGTCCGCGGACCTTGGCCATCGCTTTTGGCTTGATCTTGCTCGCCGGCATTTTCAGTGCCCTGGCCAGCTGGCTGATGGCCAACTCCAACATGATGGCGAACATGATTGGCCAGCAGTGGTCCTTGGTCCAAGAAGAGTTCGAGAAGCAGATGCAGAGCACTCCTGGCATGGAGCAGGATCCGCTGGTCGAGCAGATGATGGCCAGCCCTGAAGCGTTCATGTCCCAGGTCAATTCCATGATGTCGAGCTTCGTGATTGTCGGCATGGTCATCACCTTGGGCCTGTACTTCCTGGTGGGCTTCTTCGTTGGCCGCGGCGTGGGCGCCATGCGCATTATCGCCACGATCCTCGGTGCAATTTCGCTGCTGAACCTCGTGACGACCGTTCCAATGATCAGCATGTTCGCCGACACCCAGGCCGGAATCATCAATGCCGTCTACGTTGTGGGCATCTTGCTGGGCGTTGCCGGCGTGGTCTTCTCCTGGCTGCGCCCGTCCTCGCAATACATTGCGCAGCGCCGCCAGGCCCGCCTCGCGGGCTTCCGCTAAACCCCTGGCCTTGCAGCTTCGCTAGGCCCCGCAAGAACAGTCAAGGCGTAGCCGCGTCATCCCATCGGAGGATGATGCGGCTACGCCTTTCTGCTTGCCGGAGTTTCAGCCTTGGACGGCGAGGTAGGCAAGGATCTGCAATTCGGTGGACAGGTCGACGCGCCGCAGATTCATTCCCGCTGGTACGCGCAGCGGCTTCGGCGCGAAGGAGAGCACCGAGCGGACCGACAGCTCGGCCAGTTCGTAGACCAGATCCTGCGCGGCTTCTCCGGGGACGGCCAGGACGGCAATGTTGATTTCCTCGCGTTCCACGACAGCAGCCAAGTCCGCGATGGCTTCCACATGCAGTTCGCCAACTGCGCTGCCCACCAGTGCAGGATCGACATCCAGAATCGCCTTGACGTTGAAGCCGCGAGTCTTGAACCCTGCATAGCCGCTGAGCGCCCGGCCGAGGTTGCCTGCGCCGAGAATGGCCACACGCCAGTCCTGGTTCAAGCCAAGTGTGCGGCTGATATGTTCTGCCAGCTCGCGGACCACATAGCCCACACCGCGGGTTCCGTAGGATCCCAACCAGGAAAGGTCCTTGCGCAAGATGGAGGGGTTAACGCCGGCTTCCTTGGCCAGCACACCGGAACTGGTGCGTTCCAGGCCTTGGGCTTCCAGGGCGTTCAGCGCGCGCAGGTATTGGGTTAGTCGAGCCAGCGTGGCCTCAGGCAGGACCCGGGCTTCAAGCTCTGACATCTTCGTTCTCCCGCACTTTTCGGTGCTCTGGACGAGCACAACGCATATTCATGAATTCCGCCGCGGCTAGCTGCGCAGCAGCCGTTCGAGACGCTGTGCGTCGATGTGCCAGAAGTCGCGGACTGCTCCGTCGATGAGCAGCACCGGCACTTCTTCGTGGTGCTTTGCCAGCAGTTCAGGGTGCTGGTCGATATCGAGTTCGGAAAACTCCATATTCAGCCGTCCAGTCACCTCGGCCACGGTTGCGCGTGCGGCGTGGCACAGGTGGCAGCCTTCTCGAACCAATAGCTGGATCTGATGCAAAGTACTCACCTGCCTATAATCTCACGAGCCGTAACCACGCTTAAACTTGGCGATGAAATAAACTGGATCAAATGCCTTCCATCGATCCACACCCCAGCCCGAATTCCGCCCTGGCGCCGGAAACGGTCGCCGCTTTTTTCGATGTCGACAACACGCTTGTGCGCGGCGCCTCGCTGTATCTGCTGGCCCGCAAGCTGCATGAGCGCCGTTTCTTCCAGTTCCGCGAAATCCTCTGGTTCGCGCTCAAGCAGCTGCGCTTCGCCGCCCGAGGCGAGCACCTCGGGGACATCCACCAGATCCGCGACCGTGCATTGATGATGGTTCGCGGGATTCCGGTGTCAGAGATCGAGAAGATCGGCAACGAGATCTATGACGAATACATCGAACCCAAGCTGTGGACCGGGACGGTAGCCATTGCCCGCCAGCATCGGACGGTGGGGCGTGAGGTCTGGCTGGTCACTGCCACTCCCCTGGAAGTGGCGAATGTCATCTCAGATCGCCTGGAACTTACCGGCGCACTGGGCACCGTAGTGGCCAGCGAAGACGGTTTCTACACCGGAGCGCTGGCCAGTCCGATCCTGCATGCTGCGGAAAAGGCCCAGGCCGTGCGCTCCCTGGCGAAGGCTCGCGGAATCTCGTTATCGAAGTCCTGGGCGTACTCGGATTCCTACAATGATGTTCCCCTGCTTGAAGCCGTGGGCAATCCGGTGTGCATCAATCCCGATGCACGGCTGCGCGCCTACGCCAAGCGCCGCGGCTGGCAGGTCTATGACTTCCGCACCGGCCAGCGGGCCGCCAAACTGGGCCTGAAGGCCGCTGGCGTCCTTGGCGCGCTCTGGGCTGCCCGGCGTTCATTCGTGCGCCGTTCCGGCTCTTAGGCGGGCGTTGAGCGGTTTTGGATAAAGCAATCGCCACCGTTCAGCAGTATCACTGTGAAGCGGTGGCGATGATTGCCAAGCGGCAAACGCTCAGAAGCAGATTTACTTCTTGTTGCGACGCTGGTGGCGGGTCTTGCGAAGCAATTTGCGGTGCTTCTTCTTCGACATACGCTTGCGGCGCTTCTTGATAACAGAGCCCATAGTGGTTCCTCACAAACTAAATAAATGCGTCAACCCCAAACGCCTGCTTGCGCGCGAGCACAAGGACAAGGTTGACCGGACGTTAAACGTTCCTTAACAGATTACCCGCTTTTCGGCCATGCTCTGACCATCGCGCGGACTATCGACCGTAGGAACCGGTACCGTGCTGCGGATCAATGGCCGCGGCATTCAGATATGATTCCACGGCGTTTTCCGGAACACGATAGGAGCGACCGAACTGAACAGCTGGCAGATCACCGGCGTGGATCAGCCGATAAACGGTCATTTTGGAAACACGCATCATGTCGGCGACTTCGGCCACAGTCATGAATCGGGCTCCGGCAAAATTCTGTTTATCCGTCATGCGGGATATTCTCCTGACGCTGATCTCTAATTCGTCGCGTTATTTTAGCGAAGATGAACTTACACGACTTTGGATCAACATCGGCGGTTCAGGTTCACGTTCGCTTTGTACTAGTCTAATCGCACTTTTGTAACTTTTGCATCACGAAACACACCGGTGACCATCTGAATCGCATATTTCGATGCCAGAATGAGACAATCCGCGTGGATTCACCGGGGTTCCGATGAATCCACGCGGATTGCAACAAACTGAATTACTAGATGACGCCTTGCGCTAGCATGGCGTCAGCAACCTTCACGAAGCCAGCGATGTTGGCACCGGCGACGTAGTTGCCTGGCATGCCGTACTCGTCTGCAGTGGCAGCACAGCTGTCGTGGATGCCGACCATGATCTCGGTCAGGCGGCGCTCGGTGTGCTCGAAGGTCCATGCATCGCGGCTGGCGTTCTGCTGCATCTCCAGGGCCGAGGTGGCGACACCGCCAGCGTTGGCGGCCTTGCCTGGGCCGAAGAGCACTCCGGCATCCTGGAAGATCGACGTTGCCTCAGCGGTGGTAGGCATGTTGGCGCCTTCGGCGACGGCAATGGTGCCAGCGGCGACCATCTTCTTCGCAGCCTCAGCACCCAACTCGTTCTGGGTTGCGCATGGCAGGGCCACGGTGCCTTCGACGTCCCAGACGCTGCCGCCTGCGACGTACTTGACCTTCTTGCTGCCACGGCGTTCGGCGTACTCGGAGATGCGCCCGCGCTCGACTTCCTTGATCTGGCGCAGCAGATCCAGGTCGATGCCGCCTTCGTCGACGATGAAGCCGGCCGAGTCGGAGGCGGTGACGACCTTGGCTCCCAGTGCCTGCGCCTTCTCGATGGCGTGGATTGCCACGTTGCCCGAACCGGAAACGACCACACGCTGGCCGTCGAAGGTCTGGCCGCGGGTCTTGAGCATTTCTTCGGTGAAGATCACTGCGCCGTAGCCGGTGGCTTCCGGGCGAACCAGGGAACCGCCCCAGCTCAAGCCCTTGCCGGTCAGCACGCCGGACTCGTAGCGGTTGGTGATGCGCTTGTACTGGCCGAAGAGGTAGCCGATTTCGCGGCCACCCACGCCGATGTCGCCTGCTGGCACGTCGGTGTATTCGCCAATGTGGCGGTAGAGCTCGGTCATGAAGGACTGGCAGAAGCGCATGACTTCGCCATCGGACTTGCCGCGGGGGTCGAAGTCCGAGCCGCCCTTGCCGCCGCCGATTGGCATGCCGGTCAGGGAGTTCTTGAAGATCTGCTCGAAGCCCAGGAACTTGACGATGCCAAGGTAGACCGATGGGTGGAAGCGCAGACCGCCCTTGTATGGGCCTAGTGCCGAGTTGAATTCAACGCGGAAGCCGCGGTTGATCTGCACGCGTCCTTCGTCGTCAACCCATGGCACGCGGAAGATGATCTGGCGTTCAGGTTCGCACAAACGCTGCAGGATTGCGGCTTCAGCGTATTCAGGGTGCTTGACCGATACGGCTTCAAGGCTCTCGAATACTTCTGTGACGGCCTGATGGAATTCTGCTTCGCCGGGATTGCGGCGGAAGACTTCGTCGCGAATCGTCGCTAAGTGCTTGTCCAAGTTCTTCTCCTCATCACTTGGGGCAGGCACAGGCGCACGAGGGGCCTCATAGCCGGCGTCACTGCCCCGCACACGAGAATGCCATGCTGGGCATTCTGAACAAAATTTTCTTGTTATAAAACAGGATTGCGCGCGTAACTTAAAAGATTGACCATTTTGCCCGGTTGCAGCGTCGAAGACTGGACAACGCCTAGCGTCGGCGTCCGAACCGAGGAAGTTTCTCGAAGAATTCCTGCGCACGTCCCGTAACTTGTTCCAAGCCTTGGCCCACGCGGCGGCCGATCTGCTGGGCGGTCGGATTCGATGCCACAGCCAGCTGCCCCTCGGTTCCGGTTTCGGCCGTTGCCGGTTCCTGGTCCACCGCTGGTGCAGGAACCAATTCGGTGCACCAATGCACGAGGTCTTCGAGCGCAGCGGTGTCGATGCTGTAGATGCGCCGCTGCCCGGCAGCGGCCATGCTCACGAGCTCAGCTTCGCGCAATACCTTCAGGTGCTTGGAAACGGTCGGCTGGGAAATCTCCAGTTCCGTGACCAAGGTGCCCACGGCTTTCGGCTCGGACTTGAGCGCTTCTATGATCCTGCGTCGGGTCGGCTCAGCCAACGCCGAAAATACTTCATCAATTGCCACACTCATAACCCTAACGGCATATGAATGAATGGCAATCAATTTCCTTCTCGAAAAAGCTGTGAAGTCCTGTTGCTGCGCCCAGTGGTCGCAACGACCCGAGGCTAGTCAAACCAGGGATCAAGGCCAAAGAGCGGGAAAACTTCTTTGCGGGTAGCAATGATGGTCCGGTCCACCGGATCGGCCGGATCATAGCCAACTTCCCAATTGCGCCACCACAACTGGGCATCGTCGCCCATGAGATAAGGCATGGCACGCCCGTACTTTTCCAGGACATAGCGGCGGAAAGTCTCGGGGACATAGGTGCGCAACGGCACCGGCTTGCCGGCGACAATCGCGGTCAGATGGGTCCAGGTACGCGGCACGACGGCAGTGACGTTATAACCCCCGCCTCCGGTAGCCAGCCAACGGCCTTCGCACAGTTCGTCCGCCAGCTGGGAAATATCCAAGGCGGCCTGGCGTTGGGCATCGACCGACAGCTTCAAATTGGTCATGTCGTCATCACGGTGCGCATCGCATCCATGCTGGGAGACAATGATTTCCGGCTTGAAGGCGCGCACCAGTTGGGGAACGATCGCATGGAAAGCACGCATCCACCCGGAGTCCCCGGTCATGGCCGGAAGAGCGACATTGACTGCGCTGCCCTGGGCATCCTTGCCGCCGATTTCATTGGCGAATCCGGTTCCCGGGAAAAGCGACAATCCCGATTCGTGGATGGAAATTGTCAGCACACGTTCGTCATCCCAGAAGATCGATTCGGTGCCATCCCCATGATGCGCGTCGACATCTATGTAGACTACGCGCTTCGCGCCCTGTTCCAGCAGGCGCTGGATCGCGGCGGCAGCGTCGTTGTAGATGCAAAAACCGCTGGCTTTGCTCTTCGCTGCATGGTGCATGCCGCCGGCGAAATTCACTGCACGGACAACATCTTCATCCATGATGGCTTGGGCCGCCATCACCGAACCTCCCACGATGCGCCCGGCTGCTTCATGCATCCCGGCGAATACCGGGTCGTCTTCAGTGCCCAAGCCGAATTCTTCGGCAACCAGTGCCGGATCGTTGCTGACCCGTCGTACCTGGTCGATATAGGTCTGGTCGTGAACCGTGCCGATAACCGCGTCCTCGGCAACTTCTGGCGCCTGGATCGAGACGTTCTGCGCATCGAAAACATCCAGCTCGTCGCTGAGCCGATAGGTCAGCTCTAGCCGCGAAGGGTGCATCGGATGCCAGTCGCTGAATTTGTACTTCAGATACTGTTCATCCCACATCACCATGGTGGACCGTGGGGCATGCTGCGGATCTAACACGAATTCAGGCTACCCGATAGTGATCCAACTCATGAATTTATGGCAGATTGCGAGGCTTGTCGGGTCTTCAGGCGGGCAACGCAAGCGTTTAGCGGTGGAAACGCGTAAATTACTAGGAGGACTTCAATTCCGCATGGCAAAGTACTGTTCCCGAGGAAACGGCGAGAAATAAATGAGCAGAGCCAGTGCACCGGGCCCCAGTGCCCGGGCAGCTGAAATGCGTGAACGGCGACGCAAGAAATGGCTGGCGGTTCGCATCGCAGTCGCCGACTTCACCGTGCGCTCCCCCGCGCGCTTGACTCTTGGCGCTTTCCTCTTGGCCATCACGCTGTTCACTTCCCTGCTGGCCGCACCGTTTTCCTCGGCCACCGGAGAAGCCACCGCGCTGCATGACGCATTGTTCACGGCGGTGTCGGCGGTGTGCGTCACCGGCCTCACCACCGTCTCCACCGCGGTGCATTGGTCATTTGCCGGCCAGCTGATCATGCTGGTCGCGACGTTCATGGGCGGGTTGGGCATTTTGACCTTGGCCTCCATCATGTCCCTGGCGGTATCGCGCAAGCTGGGCGTGCGAGCCAAGCTGATGGCCCAGAACTCCATGAACAGTTCTGGAGCCTCTGCGCTGGGCGAGGTCAGCTCGCTGCTGCGCATCGTGATCCTCACGGCGATCAGCCTGCAGGCGGTGATCGCGCTGTTCTTGATCCCGCGCTTCTACATTCTGGGCGAAAGCGTGCTGTCCTCCATCTGGCACGGAATTTTCTATGCAGTCTCGGCTTTCAACAATGCAGGCTTCACCCCGCACTCCGATGGTTTGGTTCCCTATGAAACCGACCTGTGGATCCTGGGACCCTTGATGGCCGGCGTTTTCACCGGTTCCTTGGGGTTCCCGGTCATCATGGTGCTCCTGGCGCACAAGTTCAACATCAAGAAGTGGAACCTGCATACTAAGCTGACCATGCTCACCACCACGATCCTGCTCTTTGCCGGATCCTTCCTGTGGCTGGTATTCGAATGGGCCAATCCCAAGACCATTGGGGGTCTGTCCTTGAGCGACAAGATCATTCATGGATTCTTCGCCTCGACGATGACCCGTTCCGGTGGATTCAATCTGGTGGACCAGAACGACATCCACCAGGTGACCGTCCTGCTGACCGACGCATTGATGTTTGCCGGTGGCGGTTCAGCTTCCACCGCTGGCGGCATCAAGGTCACCACCATTGCCGTGATGTTCTTGGCCATTCTGGCAGAGGTCCGCGGCGATACGGACGCGAAGGCCTTCGGCCGGCAGATTCCTCAGGGCACCATGCGCGTGGCCATCTCAGTGGTCGCCATGGGCGCTTCGCTGGTGATGGTCGCTACCGGGGCACTGGTGACCATTGATGAATCAGTGGGCTTCTCGCGTGCCCTGTTCGAGTCGATTTCGGCCTTTGCTACCGTGGGGCTGAGCACCGGCGTATCGCAAGAACTGCCTCCGGCTGGCAAATATGTGCTCAGCGCGTTGATGTTTGCCGGACGCATCGGCAGCATTACACTCGCCAGCGCATTGACCATGCGCCACCGCAACACGTTGTTCAGACTTCCAGAAGAAAGGCCTCTCATTGGCTGACAAGAACATGGACCACAATGCCCCGGTGCTGGTGATCGGTTTGGGCCGCTTCGGTGCCTCTGTTGCCGAGACGCTGGTCAAGCAGGGCCGCGAAGTGCTGGCCATCGAGCGCAGCCCGGAGCTCGTCCAGCAGTGGGCCAGCACCCTGACCCACGTTGTCGCGGCCGACGCAACCAACATCGATGCGCTGCGCCAGCTCGGCGCCCAGGAATTCTCCTCTGCTGTCGTGGGCGTCGGCACTTCCATCGAATCCTCGGTGCTGATCACCGTCAACCTGGTGGATCTGGGCATCGAGCACCTGTGGGTCAAGGCCATCACTCCGTCCCATGGAAAGATTCTTACGCGCATCGGCGCCAACCATGTCATCTATCCGGAAGCCGATGCCGGGGTGCGTGCCGCGCACCTGGTCGGCGGTCGCATGCTCGACTTCATCGAATTCGATGACGGCTTCGCCATCGTGAAAATGTACCCGCCCAAGGAGACCCAGGGCTTCACCTTGGCCCAGTCCCAGGTCCGCTCCAAGTACGGGGTGACCATTGTCGGGGTGAAGTCCCCTGGTGAGGATTTCACTTACGCAATCCCCGATACCATGGTGACGCGTCGAGATGTCCTGATCGTCTCGGGACACGTGGATCTGCTGGAGCGGTTCGCGGCCCGCCCCTAGGGCCAAAGGATTCGAAAACGGCGGTGGCCGGCATCCAGTTGGTTGCCGGCCACCGCCGTTTCACGTGTTGGGGTCTAGCCGAGCTCGTCGCTCAATTGGGCCGCACGAGCCGCTGCCGCTTGGGTTCCGGCAGCAATGATCTTTGGAATGCCGTGCTCATCGAAGGTGGCGATGGCCTGCTCGGTGGTGCCTTTTGGACTGGTCACTGCCTTGCGAAGGGCCGCCGGATCCGCATCAGGGTCCGAGAGCATCTTGCCTGCGCCAGCCACGGTGGCACGGGCCAGCGCGATGGACAGCTTCTCGTCCAAGCCCATGGCCACACCGGCGTTGGCCATGGCTTCAGCGAGGTAGAAGGCATAGGCAGGGCCGGAACCGGAAATTGCGGAGAGCGCGTTTTGCTGATCCTCGCCGATGACGTGCACATCGCCGGAGCCGGAGAGCAGGTCGGTGACCAGCTGGGTTTGCTCTTCGCTGACGCTTTCAGCCGGGCTGATGCCCACAACGCCTGCACCGACCATCAACGGGGTGTTCGGCATGGAGCGAATCACCGGCTGGCCCTGCGGCAGATGTGCCTGCATGCTGTTCAGGGTGATTGCGGCGGCCACGGAAACAACGACCTTCTGCGCGTCCAGGGATCCGGAAATCTCTTCGCACAGGTCGGTGATGCCGACCGGCTTCACTCCCAGGAAAATGATGTCGGCACTGGCCGCGGCCTTGCGGTTGGATTCTGGGTCGTCCTCGCTGACCAGGACGTTGATGCCAAGCTCACGCAGTTCTGCAGCGCGCTTGCCGCTGCGGACGGTGGCGGTGATGAGCTTCGGATCATGGCCTGATCCGATGATGCCACGCAGGATGGCGCCGTTCATGGAGCCAGCACCGAGGAAGGACAGGGACAGATTCTTTGTTGCTTCACTCATATGGCTATTGTGTCATTGGCTTGGGGTCACTGCCGACTGTTAAGTGCTGGCGGGCAAATTCTAGGGTCTTTCCCAGCCATTCTTCCTTTTGTCCCGCATTGCGCGCCTTGCGGGTGGACACCTCGACGGCTATGGTTCCGTCCCAGTTGGCATCGCGCAGGTATTGCAGAGTTTCGGCCACCGGCTGGGTTCCCAGGCCTGGCACCAGGTGCTCGTCCTTGCCGTTGTCCAGGCCATCGCACAGGTGCACGTGCGCCAGTCGCTGGCCCAGATCCTCGACTGCTTGGCGTGAATCCATATTGGCGATGGCGGCATGGGAGAAATCCCAGGTCACATTCTGGTAGTGCTGCGGGACGGGGTTCCAGTGCGGAAGATACATCTTAGCTTCTCGGCCCCGGGCACGCCACGGATACATGTTCTCCACGGCGATTTTCATCCCAGTGGTGTCGGTCAGCCGCTGCACGCCTTCGGCGAATTCCTCGGCGTAGGAACCTTGCCACCTGAATGGCGGGTGGGCGACAACCACGCTGGCGCCGACGGCTTGAGCCAGGATGACCGAGCGTTCAATCTTTGCCCAGGCAGAGCCCCACACCTGCTGGGTGAGCAGCAGTGTCGGAGCATGAATGGCCAGGATCGGCAGCTGGTACTTGTCCATCAAGGCTTTGAGCGCGGTGGCAGATTGGCTGGCCGCATTGCCGGTAATCAGCACTTCCAGCCCGTCGTATCCCACGTCTTTGGCCATAGCGAAGGCATCATGGACGGTCAGCGGATAAACTGACGCGCTGGAGAGGGTGACTGGCACCTTCATAGTGCTCTTCTGGTCTTCCATGCCTTGCCTCCTGTTACCGTGCCCACTTTGCAGGCACCGTTTAGCCAAGAAGGTTAGCTGCTGGGTTTGGCGAGAAACTTGTACTTCTCGTTGTCCAGCGCTACTTCCCCAACTCCCACGCTACTACTGAGCGGTGTCGCAGAGTCAAACATCACGTGATCAAATCGTCTCAGCATCAAGCCTTCACGGATAGCCCAAGGGCAAATTCGCACAGATTTCAGCTTCAGGGCACTCATCGCCTCGTGGGCTACGATCGCGCCAGCGAGCAATTGCGGGGCGCGGATCTCTGAAACGCCGGGCAATTCTGCACGTTCTGCCCAGCTCATCGCCGTCAAGCGGTTGGTCCATAATTTCAGTGCATCCCGATGGAGCACACGCTTGACGTAAGGACCCTCCGTGCTCGGCGCGGCGCCGGTGATGCGCGCCAGGGAACGGAAAGTCTTGGAAGTCGCGGTGGCCAAGGTGGGCTTGCCGTACTGGCGCAGTTCAGTGGTCGGGTCGGCGAGGACATCGCGTACGTATGTACGCAGTTCCTTGACTTCCTTCATCGACGGCAGATCGTTGGGAAGCCATTCGCGGGTCAGCCTGCCGGCGCCCAGGGGCACGGAGAATGCGGTTTGGGGGAACTCGTCAACGCCCAGGGCCAGTTCCAGCGAGCCGCCGCCCATGTCCAGGTTCAAGATGGATTCAGATGACCAGCCGAACCAGCGGCGTACCGAGTAGAAGGTCATGCCGGCTTCTTCCTCGCCGGTCAGTTCCATCAGGCTCACGCCCGTCTCGGCTTCGACGCGTTCCAGCACGGCAGCGCCGTTGGAGGATTCGCGGATCGCGGAAGTGCAGAAAGCCATGAAGTCCTCGACCTGGTGGTTTTCTGCAAACTGCGCAGCTTCCTTGATGAAGGAGATCAGCTCGAGCTGGCCTTCCTCGGTGATGGCGCCATACTCATTGAGGTAGCGCACCAGGGACAGGGGTCGCTTGTGCGAGGCATAGGGAACCGGGCGTGCGCCCGGATATGCGTCGACGAGCAAGAGGTGAACGGTATTTGAACCGATATCCAATACACCGAGTCTCATGGTGCGCTCCTCGTTAGGCCTGGCAAGAAAGACTAGTCAGTCTTTTTTGCGGTGGTCTTCTTGGCCGTTGCCTTCTTCGCCGGGGCCTTCTTGGCTGCCGGCTTCTTGGCCGGCGCCTTCTTTGCCGTGCGCTTCACTGGTCCGCGGGCACGCTTGTCCGCAAGCAGTTCGATAGCCTGCTCGCGGGTCAGCTCCTCCAGCGAGGTGCCGCGCGGCACGGTGATGTTCGTGACGCCGTCGGTGATGTACGGGCCGAAGCGGCCGTCCTTGACCACGATGTTCTTCTCGCTGGTCGGGTCGACGCCGAACTCGGCCAATGGCGGCACCGCGGCACGCCGGCCGCGTTGCTTCGGCTGCGCGTAGATCGCCAGCGCCTCGTCCAGCGTGATCGTGAAGATCTGCTCTTCGCTCTCGATGGAGCGCGAATCGCTGCCCTTCTTCAGGTACGGGCCGAAGCGGCCGTTCTGCACCGTGATCTCTTCGCCTTCGGCATCAGCCCCCAGCACACGTGGCAGGCTCATCAGCTTCAGTGCCTCTTCCAAGGTCACCGATTCCACGGTCATGGACTTGAACAGCGACGCGGTGCGCGGCTTGACCTTGGTTGGCTTCTTCGGCGGCTTGGGCTTGCCATTCTTGTAGTACTCGACCGGCAGCGCCGCCAATTCCTCCGCGGTCGGTTCCGGAATGATCTCGGTGACGTAGGCGCCGTAGCGGCCATCCTTGGCCACGATCTTGCGACCGGTTTCCGGATCATTGCCCAGGTCCTTTTCCGAGACCTGCGAATTGGCGAAGAGCTCCTCGGCTTTTTCGGCAGTCAGCTCATCCGGGGCCAGGTCCTCAGGCACGTTGGCGCGCTGCGGCTCGGTCCCTTCCTCGGCACCTTCCGGGATGGCACGTTCCAGATACGGGCCGAACTTGCCCACACGCAAGGTGATGTCGTCGGTGACCTTGATCGAGTTGATCGCCCGGGCGTCGATATCGCCCAGGTTGTCGACCACATGCTTCAGGCCCTCGGTCTCGGCATCCGCGCCCTTGCCGAAGTAGAACAGGTTCAGCCAGTCGGTGCGGGCACGCTGGCCGTTGGCGATCTCATCGAGATCGTCTTCCAGCCGGGCGGTGAAATCGTAGTCCACGTACTTCGCGAAGTGCTCTTCGAGCAGGCGGATCACCGAGAACGCGATCCAGCTCGGCACCAGGGCGCCGCCGCGCTTGGTGACGTAGCCGCGGTCCATGATGGTCGAGATGGTTGGCGCGTAGGTCGACGGGCGGCCGATCTCGCGCTTTTCAAGCTCAGCCACGATGGAAGCTTCGGTGTAGCGGGCTGGCGGGGTGGTTTCGTGGCCTAGTGCGGTCAGCTCGTCGCCAGCCAGCTGCTGGCCCACGGCCAGCTGCGGCAGGCGCGCTTCGGCATTCTCTGCCGCGGCTTCTACAGCCTGCTCGTCCTTGCCCTCCTCATAGGCGGAAAGGAAACCGCGGAAGGTGATGACGGTGCCGGATGCCGAGAACTCTGCCACCCGCTGATCGCTGGCGGTGCCCTGCAGCTTGATGGTGGCGGTGAAGCCCTTGGCATCGGCCATCTGCGAGGCGACGGTGCGCTTCCAGATCAGCTCGTAGAGCGTGTATTCGTCCTTGGACAGCGAGGAGCGAACGTCCTTCGGGCGGCGGAACATGTCACCTGCCGGTCGGATCGCTTCGTGGGCTTCCTGGGCCGCATCATTCTTCGCCTTGTAGACGCGTGGTTTGGCTGGAACGGAATCGGCTCCGTACAGTTCGGTGGCCTGCTTGCGCGCGGCAGTCACTGCCTCGCCCGAGAGGAAGACCGAGTCGGTACGCATATAGGTGATGTAGCCGTTTTCATACAGGCGCTGGGCGATCTGCATGGTGATCTTTGAACTCCAGCGCAGCTTGCGGGATGCTTCCTGCTGCAGCGTGGAGGTGGTGAACGGCGCTGCCGGACGACGGGTGTACGGCTTGTCCTCGACAGAGGTCACCTCGAAGTCGGTCTTCGACAGGTTCGCCACCAGCGACTGGGCCGATTCCTGGTCAAGGTGAGCCAGCTTGTTGCGGGTGGCCTTCAACTGGCCGCGGTCATCGAAGTCGCGGCCGGAGGCGACACGGGCGCCGTCCACTGCCGACAGCTTTGCCGCAAAAGCTTCGCCGTCACTGGTAGCGAAGTTGCCCTTCACGTCCCAGTATCCGGCGGGGATGAAGGCCATGCGTTCGCGTTCGCGCTCAACGACCAGACGGGTTGCCACGGACTGCACACGGCCTGCTGACAGGCCGCGGGCCACCTTGCGCCAAAGCACCGGTGAAATTTCGTAACCGTAGAGGCGGTCCAGGACACGGCGGGTTTCCTGGGCGTCGACGAGGTCGGTATCCAGTTCGCGCATGTTCTCCAGGGCGCGGGCGATGCCTTCCTTGGTGATTTCGGTAAAGGCCAGGCGGCGTACCGGAACCTTTGGCTTCAGGACCTGCAGCAGGTGCCACGCGATGGCTTCGCCCTCGCGGTCCGCATCGGTTGCGAGGTAAAGTTCGTCAGCTTCCTTGAGCTTCGCCTTCAGTTCGGAAACGCGCTTCTTCTTGTCCGGGTAGACCATGTAGTACGGTTCGAAGTCGTTGTCCAGATCGACAGCGAACTTGCCTACGGAGGTTTTCTTCAGCTCGGTTGGCAGTTCCGAGGGCTGCGGAAGGTCGCGGATATGGCCCACAGAGGCATCCACGTCAAAGCCTTCGCCCAAATACTTGGCGATCGACTTCACCTTGGCAGGAGACTCCACGATTACGAGTTTCTTACCAGTCTTTTCCTTGGCCTTGGGGGGCACAGCACTCCTTTAGACAACACGGACCTTCGGCACCCATTCCCGGGCCTTGCTCGATCCGCCATCGCAGCTTCGTTCTTCATGCCTACTCTATAAGCACATTTCTCGATGATCTTACACCGAAGGATCTGCGCTCCCTGAGCCGGGCATGCTTATGATGTCGCCTCCCCCATGCTCTGGTATTCGGGAAGCAATGAGATTAAGTAGAACATACGCCGCGAATCAATACTGCGTTCCTCAGCTGTTGCCTGTGCCTCGTATTCGTACACGAGATCCAGCATCCGGCGGTTGAACTCGCGCTGCTTGGCCTCTGAGAGGAAGACCAAACCGCTGGTCAGCATCGGCGGGCGGTCAGGCTCCGGAGCGATTCCGGCCTTCGCTTCTGCCTCGCGGCGTTGGACTTCGGCATTAAGCCGCGTGCGGAATGCGTTCAACTGCACATTCAAGTACGCGGTCTTGGCGTTGGCCGAGTCGATCTGCGTGTTCAGTTCAAGCCGTTCACCGGCCGCACGCCAGCGGCGCTCGCGTGCATCACCCTCGCTGGCGGCACGAATAACGTATCCGTACTTCTCCAGAGCTCGAAGGTGATAGCTCATTGCGCTGGGGGTCAACGCGCACAGCGATGCAAGTTCCGTAGCGGTGCGGGTGGTCTGCGAAGCAAAGAGCTCATCCAAGACGATCAGTCGAGCGTCATGCGCCAACGCTCGAATCGCTTGGGGGTCAGTGATCGAGACAACTTGTGGAATTTTTGCCGCATCTTGCGTGGCGGCTCCACCTTGTTCCTCAATTGTGTTCCGTGTCATAGGGAAAAACTTTAGCGCTTGTTTCACATTTTCTGAAGCAGGCCATGTCGCAAGAGCCGCTTCACTGCTTCATAAAGCACGTCCGAGAAGTCTTCCTGCCCCTCGCCTATCAGCGATTCCAGCGCATTGACTAGTTGCGATACAGATAATTCACCATCGCAGGCGGAAACAAATCCTGCCTGCGCAGTATCAAGCAATTCAGTTCGGCGCAGGCCAGCACCCTGGCGCAGCAGGATCACGCCCGGGTGCTCTGCCCCCGGACGCTGGTGGCGCTCCTCGGTGACATCCTCAGGCACCAGCAGGAGCCAATCCTTGTATCCTTCGCCGGCCGCTGCCAGCTGGTCAGCCATCGCGATATCGCGTTGCAATGTCGGGGCCAGCGGCTGTTCCACCTGATGCGAGATCTGCTCGTAGCGTTGCAGGACTGGGCGGCTTGCAACCGGGCGGCGGAGGTACACCAAGCCGAAGCCGATGGCCCCCACGCCGCGGGACTCGAAGTCATCGAGGTACGCGTTGTAGGCGGAGACATACGAGCTGCTGTCTTCGGTCTGCGAAGAGTCGCGCAACCAGGTTTCCGCGTAGCCGCTTGGGGTCGTCTGTTCGCGCTCAATCACCCATACGTCCAGCTTGTCGCCGAACCACTGGCGCACCCGGGCATCCCATGCTTGGTTCGATTCATCGTCTAGAAGAGGAATCTCCCAGTTTGAAAGCATTTGCATGGAACCACCCGGCTCCAAGAATTCAGGGGCCTGCTCGATCAGGGTGCTCACCAAGGTGTCGCCAGCCATTCCCCCATCACGGTAGGTGAAACGGTCCTTGGCCCGCTCTGTGCTGCTTCGCGGGGTGATGACGAACGGCGGGTTGCTGGCGATCAAATTGAACGTGGATCCTGCCACCGGCTCGAACAGGCTTCCCTGGAGCAAGGTGACCCGAGAATCGAGGTTCTCTGGATCCAGTGCCAAGGCCTGGTGGTTGAGCATCAGGTTGAACCGGGTGAATCCCAGGGCTCGGGCCGACAGGTCCGTGGCGGTGACGTGTTCCGCATGCGAGAGCAGGTGGAAGAGCTGGATGCCGCAGCCGGTGCCCAAGTCCAGCGCGCGCTCGACCTTTTCGCGGATCGTGATCTGCGCCAGGGTCAGCGAAGCCTGGCCAATGCCAAGCACATGGTCGGTGCGCAGCACGCCGGGGCGCTGGTGTGCGCCCAAGTCGTGGGCCACCCACAATTCGCCATCGGCATCCGATGAATGCAGTGCCAAGGCGATCTTGGCACGGTAACCGCTGGCCCAGGACTCGACGAGCCCCAGCTTGAGCAGGCCGTCAGTCTTGAGCGTCGGGAAGGCGGCATTGATGGCAGCTTCTTCCTGGGTCTGGCCCAATTGGAAGAGGCGGACTACGCAAGCCAGAGGGGCATCCTCCCCGCGCCGATCCAGATTGCGCAATGCAGGGTGCAGCTGGTCGCGAGCAAATGCTGCGGCGGCTTCCTCGCCCAGCAGCCCCTCGACATTTTCATAGTTGTACCCGACAGCAGTCAGGTCTTTGGCCAGCGAATCGATGAGCAGTTGACTATGGCTCTGCGGAGCGTCATCAATGGAAGAAAATTCAGCAGCATTCACAACGCCAAGTCTACCGAGTAACGCAACCGGCGGGAGCTAGGCTAGTCAACTTGGCCCGACCTATGATGTGGGCATGACCCAAGTAACCGTGACCTATCTGCAACAGCTCAATCCTGCGGAGATCATCTCTTCGTCCAAATCCTTGCCCGAGGACGCCCGGATTGAACTGGCCGACGAGATCACCCCGGAATTTTCGCGGTTCCTTTACCAAAGCGTCGGCAGCGAGCTGAACTGGGCTGACCGCCTGGGTTCCACACGCGAGCAGTGGGACGAAGTGCTCCGACGTCCCGGCTCTGAAACGTGGGTGCTCTACCAGCAGGGTGCTCCCAAGGGATATGTAGAGCTCGTCACGGAAGTCGTGGAAGCCGGCAGCGAAGTCGAGATCTTCTACTTCGGGCTCTTTCCTGAAGCTACCGGTCGCGGCCTCGGCGGAGTGCTGCTCAGCGAAGCACTGCGGCAGGCTTGGGCCCTGGGCTCGCGCTGGACGCAGCTGCCTGCGGTCAGCCGGGTGTGGTTGCATACGTGTTCATTGGACGGGCCGGCGGCGCTGCCGAATTACCAAGCACGCGGGCTGAAGATTTACCGGACCGAGGTGGAACAGACCGAGGTCAAGGACGCCTCGACCGGCTTGTGGCCGGCGACGGCAATATAGGACTGCGGCCCGGACTTCGACAGTCCGGGCCGCAGTTGGTCCATGCGGTGATCAGGCGTCCACGGTGCTGCACTCTGGGCAGCGCCGCAGCTCTTCATCCTTCGCGCAGTCGTCGCAGAACAGGCGCAGATTGCGGCAGGCTGGGTTCGAGCAGTTCTCGAACTTGTTCGTCGGGCCCTGGCAGCCAACGCATTCACCGATAGTCACCGCGTCTTCGGTGAATTCTGTGTGCATGCGCTTGTCAAAAACGTACAGCGAACCTTCCCAGAGTCCTGCATCGCCGTACTTCTCGCCATAGCGGACAATGCCGCCCTGCATCTGGTACACCTCTTGGAAGCCGCGCTTGACCATCAAAGCAGAGAGCACCTCGCAGCGGATGCCGCCGGTGCAGTAGGTGACCACCGGCTGGTCCTTCAGGTGGTCGTACTTGCCCGAATCCAGTTCTGCAACGAAATCACGGGTGGTCTCCACGTCAGGAACGATCGCGTCCTTGAATTTGCCGATCTGCGCTTCGAAGGCGTTGCGGCCATCGAAGAAGTGCACCTTCTCGCCGGCCTTCTTCCTGCTGTCCACCAGTTCGTGCAGTTCTTCGGGGCGCAGGTGGGTGCCGCCACCTACCACGCCGTTCTCGTCGACTTCGAGTTCCCCAGGGGCGCCGAAGGTGACGATCTCGTCGCGAACCTTGACGGAGATACGCGGGAAGTCCTCAGCCGAGCCTTCAGACCACTTGATATCCATCTTCTTGAATGCGGGAAGTTCCCGGGTGGCCTTGACGTAGGCCTTGACTGCGGAGATCTCGCCACCCACGGTGCCGTTGATGCCGTCTTTGGAGATGATGATGCGTCCGCGCAGGCCCCAGCGCTCCAGCAGAGAGCGCTGCCAAAGGCGGATTGCCTCTGGATCTGGGAGCGGAGTAAAAGCGTAATACAGAACTATGCGATGAATGGCCACCCTACAATGTTAGTAGCTTCGGGCCGCGAAACGCCGAGGAAAAGAGCAATGTCACATTGATCTTCCCCGGGAATATCGGGCTCTCGGACAGTGCGATAGTTTCAAGTAGGCAACGATTAGTTCAATGTCAGCTAATTCCTAGGAAAGACAAGGTAGGGTCAAATTATGGCATCAAACGCAAGCGATGAACTGATTGGCACCTGGGTAGCAGGCTGGGCTGGGGCTCGTGGTTATGAAACTCGTAACGAAGGACGAGTCCACGCTGCGCTGCGCCACGACACCACAGAAGACTGGGAATACGTCATCTATGGCCCTTCCAAAGAGGAACTTGCAGCAGTCGCCGAAACTCTGGCGAAGCACCCAAACCGCCGCCTGACGGCATTCGACGACTCCGCCGAAAATCTGGTCGCAATGGCGACCGAAGTTGGCCTGCAGGTCACCGCCGACGACGAAGCGCTGATGGTCACTGAACTAGCCGTGCACGACGTCGAGGTCCCGCTGCCTGCAGACGGCTTCATTTTCCAGATCGAACGCGATGGCACGCATGCCTATGTGTCGCTGCATCCTGAAGACAACCAGGAAGTAGTTGCCGCCTCCGGCCACGTCTCGGCAGTCGACGGATATGCGATCTTCGACCGCATCATCACCGGCGCCGATTTCCGCCGCCAGGGCCTCGGCACCTTGATCATGCGTGCGCTGGCTTCGCTGGCCCAGGAACACGATGTTGATGAAGGCCTGCTGATCGCTTCCGTCGATGGCCAGCAGCTTTATGCTTCACTGGGCTGGACTTCGCTGGGCAAGGTTGTCATGTTCAAGGCCTAGCTCCTTCACAGTCGCTCTCATCGCCGTGCTTGACGTATCCGCGTCAAGCACGGCGATAGTCTTTAACTCCAGCAGTTCCCGGTCCGGAAGGCGTCCTCGTGAAGTCAGTGCGTTCTCTCTTAGATCCCTTCGACCGGACCAATGATCCAGACGCGGTGGTGCACCGCCGCACCAGGGCTGCCAAGGACGAGATCACCAGCCCATGGCCCCAGTGGCTCAGCGCCGAGCTCATCGAGATCTTCCAGGGCCTGGGCATCCAGCAGCCATGGCTGCACCAAGCCCAGGCGGCTAATCTCATCCACTCTGGCCATCACACCATCGTTTCCACCGGTACCGCTTCGGGCAAGTCCATGGCCTACCTGATGCCGAGCTTGGAACAATTGCTTAGAGCCAAGGACAGCGGGTTCAACGATGCCGATGCCGGAGCATCGGTGCTCTATATCTGCCCCACCAAAGCGCTGGCGGCCGACCAGCTGTCCGCAGTGGAATCCTTGAAGGTTCCCGGTGTCCGAGCCGCTCCCTACGATGGGGATACCGATCAGGCAACGCGTGCCTGGGTACGCCAGCATGCCAACTTCGTTTTCACCAATCCCGATATGCTTCATCGCGGCATCCTGCCCAACCATCCGGCTTGGTCCCGGTTCTTCAAGCGCCTTCGCTACATCATCATTGATGAGGCGCATTCCTACCGCGGAGTCTTCGGCGCGCATGTCGCCAACCTGATGCGCCGATTGCGACGCGTTTGCGCCCATTACGGCAATTACCCGGTGTTCATCGGTGCGTCCGCTACGAGCTCAGACCCGGAAGAATCCTTCGGTCGCCTCATCGGAGCACCAGCGCAAGCGGTAACCAATGATTTCTCTGCCAGCGGCGAACTGGTGATGGCTTTGTGGGAACCTCCGATGAGCGAGCACAGAGGTGAAAACGGTGCGCCAGTACGTCGCACCGCCGTTGCCGAAAGCGCCTCGATCCTCACCGACCTGATGGCCGACCATGTTCGAACCATTGTCTTCATCAAGTCTCGCCGGGGCGCTGAAACCATCGCAACGCTCACTCGCAAGCATCTGGAAAAATTTGCTCCAGAACTATCCGTCCGGCTTGCGGCCTACCGCTCGGGCTACCTGCCCAATGAGCGCCGAGCGGTGGAGGAGCAATTGCGCAGCGGCGAGCTGCTGGGCGTCACCTCGACCTCGGCGCTGGAATTGGGCATCGACATTGCTGGTCTGGACGCCGTTGTGGTGGCTGGCTGGCCGGGTACCCGCGCGTCGTTCTTCCAGCAAATCGGCCGTGCCGGACGTTCCGGCCAGGATGCGCTCGCGATCTTTGTCGCGGCCGAAGATCCGTTGGATACCTACCTGGCGCATCACCCCGAAGCCATCTTCGATTTGGGAGTTGAAGCAACGGTCTTTGATCCGCAAAACAAGTATGTGCTCAGCGGCCATCTCTGCGCGGCCGCGCAAGAATCTCCCCTGCGCCCTGAAGAGCTCGAACTTTTCGGTCCACAGACCGAGCAGCTTCTGGATTCGCTGGTGCAACGCGGATACTTGCGCCGACGCCCTGCCGGATGGTTTTGGACACATCCGCAGCATGCGTCGGCGATGTTCTCCATCCGCGCCGATGGCGGTGGACCAGTTGACATCATCGATGCGGAAACCGGCGCCTTGCTCGGCACCATGGATTCCCCGCAAACGCATTATCAGGCGCATCCAGGAGCCATCTATGTCCACCAGGGTGCGAGCTACCATGTGGAAGAACTTGACGAGCAGAACCACGTGGTGATCGTGACCCGGGTCAATCCCGACTATTACACCACAGCACGCGATCTCACCACGGTCGCCATCGAATCCGAGGAACGCGAGCGCAACCATCGGGACCTGACGATTCATTTCGGCGAAGTGACGGTGACCACCCAGGTCGTTTCCTTCCAGCGCAAGTCGGTGGCTTCCAACGAGGTGCTCTCAGAAGAGCCCCTGGAACTTGAAGCCAGGGATCTGAACACCAAGTCCGTTTGGTTCACGCTGACCGAGCAGCGGCTATTGCGAGCTGGCTTGGCGGTTGACCAATTCCCCGGAGCCTTGCATGCAGCTGAGCATGCCATGATCGGCTTGCTGCCCCTTGTTGCCACGAGCGACCGTTGGGATATTGGCGGAGTATCCACCGCGCTGCATATGGATACCGGGCATCCGACAATTTTCGTCTACGACGCCCAGCCCGGTGGTGCAGGGTTTGCCGAGCGCGGTTTCGAGCGCTTCACCGATTGGGTCAGGGCCACCCGAGATGCCATCCAGGCTTGCGAATGCCAGCACGGGTGCCCCAGCTGCGTGCAATCCCCCAAGTGCGGAAACCGCAATAATCCGTTGGACAAGGCTGGCGCCATCTTGCTGTTGACCGCCGTGCTCGATGACGTGGAACCAGCCCACCACCGCTGAACCCATGTGCCTGCTCAGGGCATCGGAGCATCCAGCGGTGGCGCTCCGGCCCGCGCCCGGGCTTCGGCCTGATACAGTTCCACGCCCATGGCACGGAATCCGACAGGAACATAGGTTGCTACACGCACCGACTCGCCACCGGGTTCCACCGTGCATGATGCCAACTGCGCACCGTTGGATTGCGCAAGCTGCGCAGCTACGGTGCAGGGTTCGCCGGGACGCAGCCCACGGGCCGTATCTGCGGCAGCCAGCGCCGACATATCTGCAGCGCTGGCTGCCTGCATCGCAGCTCGTGTTGCTGCAACCCATGCCAGGACCGCTCCAGCGATAAGCAGCGCAACAACGACGAGCGCCGTCGCCATGACCGTCCCGCTGCCCTGTTCGTTTCGGAGGCGTTGCAGCTTGCTCATTCGACTGCCACGCTGGCTTGTCCGTGGACCTGCAGGCTGCCGACAATTGGAAGCCGCACGGTTTTGCTAACGTGCACTTGCGAGTAGCCGCTGGATGTTGACAGCGAGAATCGGGCTTGGTTTCCTGCTAGCCGAACCCCGCTGGCGCGAGCGGTGGCATCATCCTCGCCGCGGGCCAATTCCCTGGCCATGGCCCCGGCCGCCTGCTGAACTTGAATCTGTTGGATCCCAACGACACCAAAGCACAGAGCCAAGGACAGCATGATCGCAACTGCTGGCAGCAGCACCGCAAATTCTGCGGTGCTGCTGCCAGATTCATCACTGAATCTCATGGCCTACAGCGACAATGCTTTAGTGATCAGGCCCATCAGCATGCCGCGTACGTCGCCGCTGGACAGGATGCTGATCAGCAGGCCCGCAAAGGCTACGGCAGCCAGGGTGACCATAGCGAATTCGGCTGTGGTGGATCCCTGCTCTTCCTGGAGCAGATCCCTGATTTCACGGAACCGTCGGTTCATTGTGTTTTCCTTTCTGGATACCTGTCCCCGGCGCCGATGCCGGGGACCTTGTGCTACTACCTTCGGCGAGCGCAGACGGCGCAGAGATCGGTTTCTTGCGAGCTGGGCATAACCTTCGACCGGGATTTACTGGAAACTTGGGAACAGCGCGATGATCAGTGGAACGACGCCCAGGGCGATGAAGGCCGGCAATGCGCAGGCCCCCAGGGGAAGCACAAGGCGGGTACCGAATTGCGCGCCGAGGCGTGCAACTTTCTGCGTATGCTCACGGCGTTGCAGAATCGCAGTATTGCGCAGCAGGTTGGCTGCCGGAGCGCCCGTCCTGTGCGCAAAGTGCAGGGCCTTCCTCAGCGGCGCGAGCCAGGCAGGCACGGCTTCCCAGGCTTTGTCCCACGCCATGTTCATTTCCAGGCAGCGCGCGACGCTGCGCAGGACCGCGCACTGTTCAATGCTGTTTCCGAGCAGATCCAAGATCTCGGTGATGGGCATTCCCGAATCCAGCAGACTGGCGCTGAGGTCCAGGACCAGCTCGATTGGCTTGTCGTTGTCTTGCCGTCTGTTCCAAAGCCATTGGGCTGCTTTGCCTTCGCCGCTTGTTCGCGCAGTGGACGGCCCTAGTGCCAATGCGATGGCGAGGGCGCCAAAGAGCAGAATCAAGAGGATCATGACAATGCCTGGCTAGAGGTTGCCTGCATGAGCAGCTGGCACCAAATCCGATTGGCGATCCAGAGCATTGCCCCAATGAGCACGCTGAGTTGCGCCGCCCATGATTGCGCTATCGTGCCCAGCACGTCAATGCCCAGAAGCAGGCCGAATCCAAACCCCACCAGCGGCAGCCAGGTCAGCAATTTGGTGGTTGCTTTCGGTCCTGCCATGGCCGCGTCAAATGCCCGTTGGGCTACCAGTGCGCTTTCGAGGTCTTCGGCAAGCCGTTCCAAGACGTCGGCAAGACTGGCCCCGCTGCGTTCGGAGAGTTCCAGGCACCAGTGCAGCCGTTGCACCGCCGGCACCTGCCCCTGTGCTGCATCTGGTCCGGGTACGCTGTTGCTGAGCCGATGCGTTGCTTGGAGATCCTTGAGCGCACAGATGATGTCCCCGGTGTCATCTTCAGCTTCAAGCAACGCATCAACAGCTGGATGGAACCCCAGTCCGCTTCGGAGCAGCGCCGATAATTCACGGATGATGCGTGCGTCGGTGCTCAGCAGCTGCTCTCCTGCCTGGTGGCGCTCTGCCCCGCGGTTCCACCGTCTGCGCGATGAGCCCGGGGCCCTTTTGCTGGCCGGGTGCGCGGGAATCCAGAGCCATAAGGCCAACGCGCCCAAGATGAGGATCAGCATGGTTCAATGCTCCTTGTTGCTTTCGTTACCCAGCGCCGTGACGACGGTGCGTGCGAGTGCTTGGCCGAACCTGTCCGCCAAGAAGCGTCGGCCATATTCGGCAAGCGGTTCGGCACCCTCCAGATCGATCAGGTGCCTCATCTGCATCTGGCCGTCGCTACCGGTCTCCAAGCTGCCCAGTGCCACCGGTCCACGTTGCCCATGGCTGCCCCTGTTCATGTGAATGACGAGATCCAGTGCGCTGGAGGCCTGCAACGCGGTTGCCTGCACACTCCATCCGGCGAGCGCACCCAACGCCGCCAAGCGTGCCGGAACCGACTGCGGGTTGTTGGCGTGCATGGTGCCCGCGGCTCCTTGATGCCCGGTGTTCATCGCCGCCAGGAAATCGCGTATCTCCGACCCGCGGCATTCGCCAACGACCAAGCGGTCGGGACGCATGCGCAGGGCCTGGACAACCAGATCCTTCAGTTCCACTTGGCCGGCGGATTCGACGTTGGCCGAACGGGTTTGCAAGGACACGACATGCGGGTGCGGCACCTGCAGCTCCTTCGAGTCCTCGACGATGACCAAACGGTGCTGCGGGTTGGTCTCGGCCAGCATGGCTTGCAGCAGGGTTGTTTTTCCGCTGCCTGTACCGCCGGTAATCAGGAAGTTCATCTGGCGCTGGACAATGGCTTGGAGCAGCGGCAGCCAAAAGCCCTTGGATCCTTCCAGAACCGCGCCCAGTTCAAGCTGGGCACTGCGCTTGACTCGAATCGAGATCAACGGACCGTCCGTGGCAATTGGCGGCAGCACGGCGTGGACCCGGTAGTTCTTCAAGCTCATGTCCATGAATGGGCTCGCTGAATCCAGCCGTCGTCCAGCGAGGGTCGCCAGATGCACGGCCAGCGTCCGCACCTGTTCCGGGGAGGAAAACCGGAATTCAGTGGGTTCCAGTCCGGCCGGAGAATCGGTCCAGACCCTCCCCTGACCGTCCACTAGGACATCGGTGACTTCGGGCCGCTGGGCGAAAGGCTCAAGGACAGACAATCCTGCCACTTCGTGCTGCAGCGATTCCAATGACTGGGCGGCGCCCTGCGATCCCAGGGCCACGCCCGAGTCGTGGACGGCTCCAGCCAAGGCAATCGCGTCGAGCTGCCCGCCGGTGAGCAGTGCCCGTTCACGCACTGATTCGAGAATCTTGGCATCGAGCACGGGCCCGCCCATTGCTGGGCTGGCATTGTGGCTGTGCCGTCCCGGGCTCATGGGTGCTGCTCCTTCACCTGCGGAATCAGGCACAGGTTGGACAGATGCTGGCGCAGTGCCCGGGATTTGAAACTGTCGAAGAGCTGGCCGCGCTCCAGGGCCTTGCTGATCCGCGAAAGGACAGGGACGGCACCAAGTATCTCCGGAAAGCCTTGAGGGGTGCAGCGCAGTTTCTGCTCCCCGCACAGCACCACTTCCCCTGAAGCCGGCAAGGTCATGGAACTGGCGGTGGCGATATTCCGGTCGATGAACTGGTTCATCGCCAGCCGTTGCGGATGCGGTGCGCGGCCGGCATCCACCACCACGAGGTCGAACCCTTGCCGGGCCGCAGCCAGCAACCGAATCACCAGCTGGTCTTCCAGCTCCTGCGTTCGGTTGGCGCGGGACCAGGTCAGGATGGCTGTATCGCGCAGTTTCGGCAAAGTTTCGGCCAGTTGATGGGCCGCCAGCGCACCGCCGGATTGCTGTAATTCCTCCCAGCCGATTCCGATAGGCGGCTGCGCGCACACCAGCGGCCACGCTCCTTGGGAATGCGGATCCAAATCAATCATGGCGCTGCGCAGTCCGCTGAGTGTTCCAGCGTGCGCCAGCAGCAGGGAGAGGGTTGTCGTCCCCAACCCTCCGGCCGTGGAATTCAGCGCCAGCGTGTGCCCATGCCCTGCCCGCATGGCCCAAAGGCCGAGGTATTCGCCCAGCCATTGGCTTGCCGACGGCAGAACCGCCACCCGCGCCTTGGGAATCCTGCTGGCCAGAGACCAGATGAGGGCCTCGCTATCCTCCAAGCCGACCAGCACATCTACCGGCCGGCCCGGGTTTTCGGCCAGGGCTGCCATGTCGCTGCCCCACAGCACCGGCCCCGAACCATCGCCGGGCAACAACTGCGGGTCTGCGCATTGGTTGATTCGCACAGCCGCGCCGACCGCGATCACCGCGCATCGCTCGATAATCCGCGTGTCGTTGCTCACGATGGTGCAGATCGGTTCATCATCCGCAGTGCGTTCACCAGCCGCTGGCGCGCTGGTTCCCTTCTGCGGCAACTGCTCGAAATCCGATTCTGTCATCACAAATCGTTGTGCATTCTTCAGCGGCTTAGCCGATGGGGATTCTGATAGCCATTTCATGCATCGAGCGTGGCATCCATCCATTCATCTGCGTGCAGCCAGCCAACCGGCTGGGGATATCGTCCACTGGCACGGCACAATAGATCCATGAGTGCCATCGCCTTCCTTGCCGCCGACCCGGATGGCTATGCCCTCATTGACCTTCGCGACCAGCACACTGGCAACTCGCTGCAACCGGTTTCCTCGGTATCCCGCGAAGAGCTGGCTGGCTTTGTCGCCGAAACCGAAGCACGGCATTCGCCCCGCTGGGCCATGCTCCGCACCACCCCGTGGATGCAGCCGCTGGCGGCAGCCGGGGTTTTCCTGGCTAAGGCCTACATTCTCTCCTTGGCGCAGCGCATCCTGCACCGCTCCCCGCTGAGCGCGAAGGCGCTCGATGATTTCAACCTTGAACCGCCACCCCAGGGCAGGGAATGGGCCAACCAGGATGCGCTCTTCTCCGCGCCTGTCACCGGCGAGTCGCTGCCTGAGCTGATCGCCATGTACCTGGCCCAACGCGACGCACTGCCGCAAGAACCCGATGCCCGCCGTCGACTGGAATTATTGATCCATGCCGAATCGGTGGGCGCCGTGATTGCCTGCGAGATGGAAGCGGCCGGCTTGCCGTGGGATGAACCCGGGCACCGCGCCCTGCTGCGCGAGCAATTGGGCGAGCGCGTCTCCGAATACGGACGGCCTCCCAAGCTGGCTGCCAAGGCCCAGCAGCTGGCTGAGGCGTTGGGCAGTCCCGGGCTCAATCCCGATTCGCCGCAAGAACTGCTGCGCGCCCTGCACAAGGCCGGCTTCGCAGTGGGTTCGGTGCGGGCATGGGAACTTGAGCAGATCAAGCATCCGCTGATTACCGAGGTCCTCGAATACAAGAAGCTCTCACGCCTTGCCAGCACCCACGGCGATGCCTGGCTGGATCAATGGGTGGAAAATGGCAGGTTCCATCCGCACTACGTGCTGGGAACCGTCATTTCAGGACGCTGGGCGGCATCAGGCGGCGGTGCGCTCCAATTGCCGCATTCCATCCGGCAGGTTGTTCGCGCCCCGGCGGGGTCGACCTTTGTGGTGGCCGACGGCAGGCAGCTGGAACCGCGCATCCTGGCGGCAATTTCCCATGACCAGCAGCTGCAAAAGGCTGGCCAGCAAGACGACCTGTACCAGTGGCTGCTGGATGCCAAGCTTGTCGCCTCGCGCGATGAAGCCAAACTGGGCATGCTCTCGGTCATCTATGGCGGAGGTGGCGGTGCTTCGGGCAGCGTCGGCGCGGCGCTGACCCGCGGCTTTCCCACTGCCATGCGTTTTGTCGAACAGGCGGCGCAGGCTGGCGAACAGGGTGGAGGCGTGCGCAGTTTCCTTGGCCGCGGCTGCCCTCCCGCAGATGAGCAGTGGCTGCAAGCGCAGCGGGCCACCAGCGATGAGGCATCGCAGCGGGCCGCTGACTCCGCGGCGCGGGCCCGTGGCCGGTTCACCAGGAATTTTGTCGTGCAGGCTACCGCGGCCGAGTGGGCCTTGGTGTGGATGGGCCACGCGCGGCACCTGATCCATCAGGCTGGGTGGAGCCGCAGCTGCCGCCAGGTGTTCTTCGTCCATGACGAAATTGTCTTCGAATGCCCCACCGAATTGGCTGGGCAGCTGCGGGAGCTGATCCGCCACGCGGCGATGCTGGCCGGACGCTCGCTGTTCGGCCAGGCCTCGCCGCGTTTCCCGGTCAGTGTTGCGATTTCAGGGAATTACGCGGACGCGAAATAGCGGGCCTCAGGCCATGCGCAGTTCGCGCCGATTATCCCACGGACGGGTCCACCCCAGCTCGTTGAACAGACGGTCCAGCACGATCGCGGTGAAGCCCCAGATGATCCGGTCTTCGAAATCGAAGGCCGGGGACTTGAATTTCCGCGTGCCGCGATGCACAACGCCAGTCAAGCGGTTCCTCGGATCCAGCAGGTGCGCCACCGGGGCGCGGAATACCCCAGCGCTTTCTTCCGGGTCCGCCGGATACACCTCGGATTCGGTATGCCACCACCCGAGCACCGGGGTGACCAGGAAGTTCGACACCGGCAGCTCGGTTTCCCCCAAGGTACCCAGCACTTCGATGCCGGCGGTATCCACGCCGGTTTCTTCCCATGCCTCGCGCAGAGCGGCGCTGGCAACGCTCGGATCTTCCTGGTCGATGCCGCCGCCGGGGAAAGCGATCTGCCCGGCATGCTTGCGCAGGGTCGCTGCCCGCTCCACGAACAACAGGTCCAGGTCGTCCATCTGGGACTGCGGTTCCAGCGCCGCCTCGCCGGCCGCGCCGAACAGGATCAGCACCGCGGCCCGGCGCGCGGCTCCGAGCTCCATCTCGTTCATCACCCATTCGTTGGGCAGCCGCTGCGTTGCCCCGACCTGCGCCGTATGGCGGGCGATGACTTGTTCCAATTCCAAGCGTGCGCTCATGCGTCCAATCCGTATCCTTCAGCCCTCAGCTCGCGGCGAGTTGCTCCGGCGATCATTTTCGCCAGCAGCTCTTCCCGTCCTGGTGCAAGCTCATACTTGAGCAACGCTTTCGCCTTGGCCGGTATTTCCTCGCCGATGCCGAAGGACGGGCACAGCTTGGCGATGACGCAGGCTCCGCAGGCGGGCTTGCGGGCGTGGCAGACGCGCCGGCCATGGAAAACCACCCGGTGGCTGAGCATCGTCCAGTCGCATTTCTCGAATAATTCCCCCACCGCGTGCTCGACCTTCACCGGGTCGGTTTCAGCGGTCCAGCCCAGGCGGTTGGCCAGCCGCCCGAAATGGGTGTCCACGGTGATTCCGGGAACGCCAAAGGCATTGCCCAACACGACGTTGGCGGTTTTGCGTCCCACTCCGGGAAGCTTCACCAGCTCGTCGAGCTTGGCTGGCACGTCGCCGTCGAAGCGTTCCACCAGCGCAGCGGATAGCCCGAGCAGGGAATCGGCCTTGGCGCGGAAGAAGCCGGTGGGGCGGATCAGCTGCTCAAGCTCGGCACGCTCGGCTTGGCTCATTGCGAGGGCGTCGGGGAAACGGGCGAAGAGCGCTGGGGTTATGGCATTGACCCGCACATCGGTGGTCTGCGCCGAGAGCACGGTGGCTACCAGCAGTTCGAAGGGATTCTCGAAGTCCAGCTCGGGCACCGCGTAGGGATAGGCCTGTGCCAGTTCCCGGTTGATCTTGCGAGCCCGGCGCTTCAGCCCCAGCTCGGTTTCATTCTCAAGTTTCTTCGCCACGCTTTAGATCGTGTCATGAGCGCGCAGGGTTTTCACCCCGGGACACTGCCCCGGCATGCTGTTCATCGCGTTCAATCCACCGTTTGGCGCACAGATTACCCGATTTCCGCTATCGCAGTGACACAAAGCACATCTTCATCCTCAGAGGCTGTAACTTTGATCACAGAGAAACATTCGTGACTACGTGGAAGGACGCGAACACAGTGAGTGATTCGAAAACCCTGGACAATCTGTCGACCGAGACCCGCTCCTTTGCCCCAAGCAAGGACTTCAGTGATCAAGCCATCGCCACCCAGGCCCGTTACGACGCAGCCAAGGAAGACCGCTTGGGCTACTGGGCGGACCAGGCCCGCCAGGTACTGGCCTGGGACACCGATTTCACCGAAACCCTCGACTGGTCTGAAGCGCCGGTTGCCAAGTGGTTTGTCGGCGGCAAGCTCAACGCGGCCTATAACGCACTGGACCGCCATGTGGAGAACGGCCGGGGCGACCGCGTGGCCATCTACTTCGAAGGCGAGCCGGGCGATACCCGCAGCTACACCTATGCGCAACTGGCCGAGGAGGTCAAGAAGGCCGCCAACGCCTTCGAGTCCCTGGGCGTGGCCAAGGGCGACCGCGTGGCCGTCTACCTTCCGATGATCCCCGAAGCGGTGATCACCATGCTGGCCTGCGCCCGCATCGGCGCCATCCACTCGGTGGTCTTCGGCGGCTTCTCCGCCGACGCGCTGCGCAGCCGCATCGATGATGCCGACGCCAAGCTCGTGGTCACCGCCGATGGCACCTGGCGCCGCGGCAAGCCGAGCCCGCTGAAGCCTGCAGTGGATGCCGCCCTGGAAGCACCGGGGCACACCGTGGAAAACGTGCTGGTGGTCAAGCGCAACGGCGAACCTACCGAATTCGGCGCGCTGGACAAGTGGTGGGATGACGTGGTCGGCAACGCCGCCACTGAGCACACCGCGGTGGCCCACGACTCCGAGCACCCGCTGTTCGTGCTCTACACCTCCGGCACCACCGGCAAGCCCAAGGGCATCGTGCATACCACCGGCGGCTTCCTCACGCAGACCGCGGTCACCCACCGCGACACCTTCGATTTGCACCCGGAAACCGATGTCTTCTGGTGCACCGCAGACATCGGCTGGGTCACCGGCCACTCCTACGTCACCTACGCGCCGCTGGTCAACGGCGCCACCCAAGTGATCTACGAAGGCACCCCGGACACCCCGCACCAGGGCCGCTGGTGGGAGATCGTGGAGAAGTACGGCGTCACCATCCTGTACACCGCGCCGACCGCCATCCGCACCTTCATGAAGTGGGGCCGGGAGATCCCGGACGGCTATGACCTGTCGAGCTTGCGCGTGCTCGGTTCGGTGGGCGAACCGATCAACCCGGAAGCCTGGATGTGGTATCGCGATGTCATCGGCTCCAACAATGGCAAGAACGGCGAGAAGAAGGAGCATCCGGCCCCGATCGTGGACACCTGGTGGCAGACCGAAACCGGTGCGCACATGATCGCGCCGCTGCCGGGCGTCACCGCCACCAAGCCGGGTTCTGCCCAGGTGGCTGTGCCGGGCATCGCCATTGACGTGGTGGACCAGGCCGGCGAATCCGTGGCCGACGGCGAAGGCGGCTTCCTGGTAATCCGTGAACCATGGCCGGCCATGCTGCGCGGCATCTGGGGCGACATGGAACGCTACAAGGACACCTACTGGTCCCGCTTCGAGAACATGTACTTCGCCGGCGACGGCGCGAAGAAGGATGACGACGGCGACATCTGGTTGCTGGGCCGCGTGGATGATGTGATGAACGTGTCCGGCCACCGCCTGTCCACCACCGAGATCGAGTCTTCGCTGGTCGCCCACCCGTACGTGGCCGAAGCCGCGGTGGTCGGCGCGAAGGACGAGACCACCGGCGAGGCAGTCGTAGCGTTCGTGATCCTGCAGACCGAGCCTGCAGAGGGCGAGGATGTCGTGGCGACCCTGCGCAACCACGTGGGCAAGGACATCGGTCCGATCGCCAAGCCGAAGCATGTGCTGGTGGTTCCCGAGCTGCCCAAGACCCGCTCGGGCAAGATCATGCGCCGCCTGCTCAAGGACGTGGCCGAAGGCCGCGAGGTCGGCGATGCCACCACGCTCTCGGATTCGACGGTCATGAGCCAGATCGCGCAGTCCATGGGCAAGTAGCCCCTGCACGCACTGCCGAAAGAAGCCGCCGTTCTGCCGCACCGCTGGTGCGGCAGAACGGCGGCTTCTTGTATTACGGAGCCAGCGCAACGACGCTGGATTATGCCTGCCGTGTAATAGATTTGGGTTCATGACTGAGAACGCATCGAACACCATCTTGCTGCTCAACGGCCCCAATCTGAATCTGCTGGGCACTCGGGAGCCGGAAATCTATGGCCACGACACGCTGGCCGATGTCGAGCAGCTGGCCCGTGACACCGCCGCCGCCTACGGGCTCGAGGTGCGTGCGGTGCAGTCCAACCACGAGGGCGTGCTCATCGACGCGATCCACGAGGCCCGCACGACCGCGGCCGGCATCATCATGAATCCTGGCGCCTTCACCCATACTTCGGTAGCGCTGGCCGATGCGATCAGCGGCGTTCAGCTGCCGGCCATCGAGGTGCACATCTCCAATGTGCACAAGCGCGAGGCCTTCCGCCACCATTCCTATATCTCGCCGGTAGCCAGCTCGATCATCATCGGTGCGGGCGTGCATGGCTACAAGCTTGCGGTGCAGCAGCTCGCGCATTTACTCGGCAAGTAGCCGCAGGCATCAGCCGGAAACGCAGTCGCCGGTCTTGATGCTGGTGCGCCGCTGGCTGCCAAGTTCCAAGGCTTGCTCGATCTCTTCGAGACTCAGGGCGAAGCCCACCTCGTCATCGCTGCGGGATTTGGCGAAGATCAGACCCACCACGTCGCCGGATTCATCCAGCAGCGGTCCGCCGGAATTGCCCTGCGCCACTTCCGCGGTGAGCTGGTAGACCGAAATCCGCGACGGGTCTTCGCCATAGATGTTGGCGATGGAGACGAAGGCGCGCGAGGCGATCAGCGCTCCGCGGATCTGCTGCGGTCCGCCCGCCGGGTGGCCGACGAATGTTGCCGGGTCGCCACGCATCAGGTCCTCGGCGGCCAGGTCGATGGGCTCTGCCTGCAGTCCCTCGACATAAAGCAGCGCGATGTCGGCCTGCGGGTCGAAATAAACTACCTTTCCGCGGTGAACTTCGTCACCGCCGACCTCCACGGTTGCAGCACTCAATCCTGCCACCACGTGTGCATTCGTCATGACCAATTCGTGGTCGACAACGAAGCCCGAACCGGTCAGGTTAACGCCGCATTGCACGGCGGTGCCGGAGATCTTGGCCGCCGATTGCGCGGCTGCCAGCTGCAGGTCGTTGGCGGCCCATTCGGTGTCCACTGGCGCCTGCACCGGAGGGGCGAAAGGCTCCAGGAACGCGGGCAGGGTTTCAGCGATCACCTTGGAGCGTGCGGTGGATATGGCCGCATCGACAAACTCGGGTGTCAGGCCGCGAATCGTGTCGATCATCTTGGACTTGCTGATCTCCAGCGAAAGCCTCGGGATACCCATGCTTGCCGTGGAAAAGGCCAAGCCACCAATGATTGTTGCGGTGATGAACACCGACAGCACGCCACCGGCGATGCGGTCTGCGGCACGCAGGAAATCGACATTCATCCAGTGCCTGATCCGGGTCGCGATCACCCGTCCCAGCGCTTGGCCGAGGATGATCAGCACCGCTGCGGTGGCGATCATCAGACCGACACGCCACCAGGGGTTCGTGGCAAAGGTGGAGACCAACGGGATCGCGAAGAATGCGGCGACGCCACCGACGAGCAGGCCGAGCATGTCGCCAACTGTCAGCAGGAAACCTCGGCGAACTCCAACGATGAAGAACATCAGCAACACAGCGCAGATGACTACATCGAGCCAGCTGAAAATTCCCAGCACCCAGACCCCAGTTCATTCATAAAGTTCGTATAGACCCAAGGTACCCTTAGAAGCTGATGGATTTCTGCGAGCAGATTCGCGAGTTTTAGTCGAATGTGCGTGATTTTCAACATTTTCTTGGTTAAACCACGTGTGGAAACTGTCACATTGTTACCGAATACGGCACAATGAAGTAAGCGCCTACTACTGTTGACAGGAGATTTAATGGATATCGAGGTACTGCGTCGCGCGCCACTGTTTGCGTCGCTTGGTGATGAAGTTTTCGCCGCGCTAACCGAAGAATTGACCGAGGTTGATCTGTCCCGCGGTGCATCGGTGTTCCGTGAAGGCGATCAGGGTGACCGTCTGTACTTCATCGTTTCTGGCAAGATCAAGCTCGGCCGCACCTCTTCGGATGGTCGCGAGAACCTGATTGCTGTTCTCGGCCCGGGCGAACTGTTTGGCGAAATGGCCTTGTTCGATCCACACCCACGCAACGCTACCGCCACCGCCGTGTCGGAGACCCGCCTGGCTGGCCTGAGCCACGAGAACATGCGCAAGGCTATCCTGAACTCCCCTGAGGTCTCGATCCAGCTGCTGCAGGCTCTGGCAGCACGTCTGCGTCGCACCAATGAGTCCCTGGCCGATCTGGTCTTCTCTGACGTTCCTGGCCGCGTTGCCAAGGCGCTGCTGGACCTGGCTGACCGTTTCGGCCGCCCGGCTACCGACGGCATCCTGGTTGCCCACGAACTGACTCAGGAAGAGCTGGCTCAGCTGGTTGGTGCTTCCCGCGAAACCGTGAACAAGGCTCTGGCCGAGTTCGTCCAGCGCGGCTGGCTGCGCCTGGAAGCACGCGCCGTCGTGATCCTGGACATCCAGCGCCTGCGCCAGCGTTCGCGCTAAAGCACGACAAAGCATTTCAGGCCGAAAATCCTCAGAGGATTTTCGGCCTGTTGTGTTTTAAGCAGTGTGATCAGTGCCCGGCAGTGGTCTGCCACGGCCGGGAGGACTCGGCGCTGATGGATCCCAGGACTTCCAGGTAGTAGATTCCATCGCGCACCAGCAGATCCGGATGCTTGAGGTTCAGCGATCGCGCCCGCGAGAGGTAGGCGATCACTCCGTTGGCTTCCGCCATGGCTTCCAGGATCATTTCCACCGCCGGGTAGCTGATCTCCGAGAGCGTGAGGTTCACCGTGTTGGGTTGGCCAATGCTGTCCCCCAGCTCGCTGGTGCCGCGCTTTGCCAAGATGTCTCCGGCAGCAGACCAACGTCCCCATTTTCCTTTTCCACGAAGCAATGAGGCTTCCTGGCGGTTCGGCACGGTGGCGGTGAAGTACCAGGTGTCGAAGCGGCGCAGGGCAAAGTTCGGATTGAGCCAGTGCGATACAGGACGCAGAAGGTCGGTACGCAAACCGAGTCCGCGGCGGCGCAGGAATTCGTCAAAGGCAAGATCTTGTCCGGCGATGGCTTCGCGGGCGGTCATCCAGTCTTCGGCATCGGTCATTTCAACGACGGATTGCTCGTCGGTTCCGGCCAGCAGGATCCCGGTCTCTTCGAAGAGCTCGCGAATGGCGCAAACCAGATAGGCCTGGACCAGCTGCTGATCCAGCAAGTCCATGCGCTTGGACCACTGGGACAGGCTCGGGCCGAACCATTGGTAGGTGGCACGGTCGCTCGTCTCATGGCTGCCGCCCGGGAAGGCTACGTTGCCCAGAGGAGAGCCCCCGGGGCGATAAGTCAGGTAGGTTTCCACACCGTGGGAGGAATCCCTCACAAGGCACACAGAGGACGCTCGCCGCGGGGTACGCGGGGTGCGCGAACCGAAAGAGAACCAGTTTTCGGCGGTGGCAATCTGATGCGGCGGCAGGTCGAAGAGCCGTCGAACCATGCCGCTGCGCGGTCCCGACGGGAAAGCCCGTCGGGACCGCGCAGCGGGAAACTGGCCTGAATTACTCAAATTCGGCGATGACCTCAACCTCGACAGGTGCATCCAGCGGCAGTACGGCTACGCCGACGGCCGAACGTGCATGCAGGCCTGCATCGCCGAGAACTTCGCCGAAGAATTCGGAGGCTCCGTTGATGACTCCTGGCTGTCCGGTGAAGTCCGGTGCCGACGACACGAAACCGACAACCTTCACGATGCGCTTAATGCGATCTAGATCACCAATTTCCGCCTTGATGGCTGCCAGCGCGTTGAGCGCGGCGGTCTGTGCCTGGGCCTTTGCTTCCTCGGCTGAAACTTCGGCGCCAACCTTTCCAACCGCTGTGAGTTCACCCTTAATCAGCGGAAGCTGACCGGAGGTGTAAACGTAGTTGCCGGAAGTAACGGCAGGCAGGTACGCCGCAACCGGTTTTGCCACGGCTGGCAAGGCATGGCCAAGCTCGGCCAGGCGAGCCTCGACACGCGAGGAAGTAGCTTCTTGCATGGGATTTCTCCTTCAGTAGATGTTGTTGCCCGTTAGGCTTTCGGACGCTTCATGTAGGCCACTGGAGATGAGCCATTGGGGCCAGGAACGACGGTTACCAGCTCCCAGCCGTCATCACCCCACTGGTCCAAAATCTGCTTCGTAGCGTGAATCAAAAGCGGCAAAGTGGCGTATTCCCATTTAGTCATACTCGATACGTTAGCGCGTCCTTGTAAACTAGTGGGTATGGCAGCCAAGAAGTCCCCCTTTTTTGATACAGCTACCACTCTGGGAAAAGTCGTTGCATTCTTCGGAATCAGTGCCCTGTGTGGTGTGCTCGCAGCAGGCATGCTCGTGCCCATTGCAGCTATCGCTAAAACCGGTTTGACCACTGGTAACAACATCGTCAGCGCGCTCCCGAGCTCGTTCGAGAAGCTCCCTATCCCGGAGCCTTCCACGATCCTTGACGCGGATGGCAAGACGATTGCGACCTTCTACCAGCAAAATCGCCAGCCTGTGAAGCTAGATGACATCTCGCCGAACATGCGCAAGGCGATCATCTCGGTGGAAGACGAGCGTTTCTACGAGCACAAGGGCATCGACCCCAAGGGCATCGCCCGGGCAGTTGTCGGCAACCTCACCTCCTCGAGCCGCTCTGGCGCTTCCACCTTGACCCAGCAGTACGTCAACAACCTGCTGGTGAACAACCAGGTGCTCACTGGTGCGGAAGAATCCACCGTCTCCGGCCAGAAGGATTATGCAGACAAGATCCGCGAACTGAAGTACGCGGTGGCTATCGAAAAGGAAATGTCCAAGGACGAGATCCTGGAGGGCTACCTGAACCTGGTCCTCTTCTCGGGTCGCGAGTATGGCGTGCAGGCTGCCGCTCAGCGCTTCTACTCGGTCGACGCCAAGGACTTGAACTTGCAGCAGTCTGCCATGCTTGCCGGCATGGTCCAGCTGCCTAACGTCTACAACCCGATCAACAACCCTGAGCGTTCCATCGATCGCCGCAACAAGGTGCTGGGCAACATGTACCGCACCGGCGCGATCACCAAGAAGGAATACGACCAGGCAGTCAAGTCGGATCTTGAACTGGATCCGAGCATCTCGCCTTCCGGCTGCACCGCGGCCAAGGAAAATGCCTACTTCTGCGACTACGTCACCAACTTGATCCTTGCCGATGACACCTATGGCAAGACCAAGGAAGATCGCGAAAACCTGCTGTACCGCGGGGGCCTGACCGTCAAGACCACCCTGAACAGCAAGCTGAACAAGAAGGCCGCCAAGGACGCTGCGAAGGCCATTGACCCCGATGCCAAGTCCAACACTGACATCTACTCCTCCATCGTTTCGGTCGAGCCGGGCACCGGCAAGATCCTGACCATGGCGCAGAACACCACCTACGGTCCGGAAATCAAGAACTCGGGCAAGAACACCTACTACAACTTCGCAGTACCACGTGCGCTCGGCGGTGCTGGCGGCTTCCAGGGCGGTTCGACCATGAAGCCGTATACCACGCTGGGTTGGCTTGCTGAAGGCAACCGCATGTACGAGAAGATCAATGCCAAGAAGCAGCACTTCACTGCCGGCAACAAGTGGAAGGCCTCCTGCCTGCCCGGCGGCACCACCTACACCGCTGACTGGACCCCGAAGAACGCTTCCCCCGGCTTCTACCGCTCGATGACTGTGGACACCGGCCTGTACTGGTCGATTAACACCGCGACCGTCCAGGAAGCGTACAAGACCGACCTGTGCACCATCGCCGACTACACCAAGAAATTGGGACTGCTCGATCATGGTGCCAAGGGCGGACCAGCTCCAATCAGCCCAGCAAACCCGTCGTTCATCCTGGGCTCTGCAGAAATCACCCCGCTGTCCCAGGCTGCAGCCTTTGCGGCGTTCGCCAACAAGGGCGAGTACTGCGAACCACGCGCCATCACCGGTGTATCCGACAAGGACGGCAACGAATACAAGGTCAAGAAGGAGACCTGCTCCCAGCAGGTCGACCCGACCTACATCGCCGACCTGAACGGCACGCTGCAGAAGATCGCCACCAAGCGCGTGTCCAAGGGGCGGGTCGACGGTCCGATCGCCGGCAAGACCGGTACCAACGACTACGCCACCTCGACCTGGTTCGTCGGCTACACCACCGGCATTTCCACCGCTGCTTGGGTAGGCCGCCTGGAAGGTAAGGCCGCAACCGAAAAGAACGAGCTGCATGGTGCGATGATCAACGACGAGAAGGCCCCATGGATGGTCGACTCCTCGACCTACGCCGCCCCGCTCTGGGTCGACTTCATGGAAGAGGCTGTGCACGAATACGAGCGCAACAGCTTCGGTTCGGCCCGCCGCCAGCCGCCTCCGCCGAAGCCGAAGGAAGAAGAGGAATCCAAGTCCGACTCGGATGAGAAGGACAATGACAAGGAAGAGTCGACGGACGATTCCAAGCCAAAGGAAGAATCCACCTCGAAGCCTGACTCCCGGGACATTGGCCGGGGAAACGACAACGGCAATGGGAACGGCAACGGAAACGGCAAAAAGTCCGACGACTAGCTAGTGAGCTGTGAAGGCCGCGTTCAACTTTGGTTGATCGCGGCCTTCCGGTTTAGATTGGCATAGGAGAACTTCAGCAGAAGTGGCCGCAGGGCTTGAAAGGACGATGGCACAGAAGTCATGGTTGAACAGAATAATTTCGTTTCGGCATTGCGCCACGCCAGTGGCACGGCGGCCCTTGCCGCCAGCGGCGCCCTGGCCATCGGCGGCGCATTGGTGGGCTACGGCATGCTGGAGGCCCAGAAGTTCGGGCTGCGCCATGAGACGCTCAAGGTCCTGCCGCGCGGATACGGCGACATCAAGGTCCTGCACCTGTCGGACATCCACATGGTTCCGGGGCAGGAAGCCAAAACCCGGTGGCTGCGCAGCCTGGCAGATCTGGAGCCCGACTTCGTCATCAACACCGGCGACAACCTCAGCCACCGCAAGGGCGTACCGGCCCTGATCAAGGCGCTGGAACCGCTGATGGCTTTCCCCGGCGCGTTCGTTCCCGGCTCGAACTGCTATTACGCTCCGAAGCTGAAGAACCCGTTCAAGTACTTGGCTCCCTCAACCGGAACCCCCAGTCCAGCCTCCCGCGACAAGCTGCCGTTCGAAGAGATGCACCGTGCCTTCGGCAGCGCCGGCTGGATCAATATGTCCAACCGCGCGCATTCCACCGTGCTCAACGGCCTGCGCCTGGACCTTTCAGGTGTCGATGATCCGCACCTCGATCTCGACCACTTCGCGGGCTGGCCGCGCGGGTCCTCCTCCAGCAACCAGGCGCCCCACGTGCGGATCGCGCTCACCCACGCGCCCTACCAGCGGGTCCTGGACCAATTCACCGAGGCGCAGGCCGATGTCATTTTCGCCGGCCACACCCATGGCGGCCAGGTTTGCATCCCCGGGTACGGCGCATTGGTCTCCAACTGCGACCTGCCGACTTGGCGTGCCCGCGGCTTGACCGATTGGGACTACAACGGCAACACCGTTCCGTTGAATGTTTCCGCCGGCATCGGCACCTCGCGCTTCGCCCCGATCCGCTTTGCCTGCCCGCCGGAGGCCGTGCTGGTCACCCTGGCGGCCCGCGGCTAAAGCAGGAAATTCTTCCAGATCATCCCCGGTCTAGCACCTTGCTGGTGCTCGGCCGGGGATTATTCGCATCCATTGTGAAGCACTTCTTTCCCAAAGTGGCGCATTGATTGAATTATCCCAACTACTGCCGGTAGTCTGTAGCTCTGTCAAACTTCTGGATGAATGCGGGGTACCGTGGCTCAGGCTCAACCGAATGGATCCAATGATCCGGTCCCGCTCACTGCAACACTGAAGCGTCTCGCTCCCTTCGTCAAGCCGATCTTGCCTCGGCTCTTTTGCGGTTTCCTCTGCGCGCTCGGAGCAGGCATTGTCGCCCTGGCCATCCCACAGGTCCTCGCCTGGCTGGTGAACGTCGTGCTACAGCGTGATGGAGCGGCCTCGGAAGTGTGGATTTCCGTCGGCATCATCGCCGCGCTGGGCTTCGTCGAAGCGCTGCTGATCTTCCTGCGCCGCCAATTCGTGCTGAACCCCGCAGCAGGCCTTGAAGCGCAGATGCGCATCCGCTTCTACAAGCACCTGCAACGTCTGCCTGTGGCATTTCACGAACGCTGGGGCTCGGGACAGCTGCTCTCCCGGTCCATGTCGGACCTGTCCCTCTTGCGCCGCTGGCTCGCCTTCGGCGCGATGATGCTGGTAGTTGAAACCGTCACCGTCGTCACCGGCCTGGTGCTGATGTTCACCCATTCGTGGATCCTGGGATTGCTCTACCTGCTGGGTTCCATCCCGATTGCCATCAAGGCCTACCGCTTCCGCAACGACTACCGGGCCGCCAGCCGGCGCAGCCAGGACCAGGCCGGCGATCTGGCCACCGCCGTGGAAGAATCCGTGCACGGCATCCGGGTCATTAAGGCTTTTGGCCGCGGGCCGCACGTCTACGAGGGCTTCAACGCCCAGGCCAAGTCCCTGCAGGAAACCGAAATCACCAAGGCCAAGACGCTGGCCAGCTTCCTGCTCACCGTCGTTGCCGTCCCCGAAACCATTCTGGGCATCGGCTTGGTCATCGGCCTTGCCCAGGTCGCCAACGGCACGTTGAGCGTCGGCTCGCTGGTGGCCTATTTCGCGATCGCCGCGGTCATCGCCGGCCCCGTCGAAGGCATGGGCATGCTGCTGGGCATGACGCTGAGCACCAAAACTGCCCTGGACCGGCATTTCGAAGTGATGGATTCAATCAACGACATCGCCTCCCCCGCACAGCCGCAGATCCCGGCAGAACGCGATGGCAGCGTGAAGCTGGAGCATGTGCGCTTCGCCTACCCTGATACCGCCGGCACCCACCGGCCGATCCTGGCCGACATCAATCTGGAAATCCGCCCCGGGGAAACCATGGCCCTGGTGGGCATCACCGGTTCGGGCAAGTCCACCTTGCTGAACCTGGTGCCGCGCCTGCACGAAGCCACCGCCGGCAAGGTGCTGGTCCATGGCCAGGACGTCAAGGACTGGGACCTTGAGCAGCTGCGAGCGGAAATCGCCGTGGCTTTCGAGGACACCACCTTGTTCTCCACCAGCATTCGCGGCAATGTGCTGCTCGGCGCACCGGAACACCTCGATGAGCGGCAGCGCGAAGCGCTGCTTGCAGAAGCATTGGACGTCGCCCAGGCGCAGTTCGCCTATGCCCTGCCCGACGGGGTGGACACCCTGATCGGCGAGGAGGGCCTTTCGCTCTCCGGAGGGCAACGCCAGCGCATCGCCCTGGCCCGTGCCATCGCGGCACGCCCGAGCGTCCTGGTCCTCGACGACCCGCTGTCGGCCCTGGATGTGCGCACCGAGGAACTGGTCACCGAGCGGCTGCGCGACGTGCTGGCCGGGACCACCACGCTGATCGTGGCGCATCGGCCCTCAACCGTGATGCTCGCCGACCGGGTCGCATTGCTGCGCGATGGCCGCATCGATGCGGTGGGCAGCCACACCCATCTGCTGAGCACCAATGAGCATTACCGTTTCGTCATCGCCAGCCTGGACGACGAAGAGCAGCCAGCCACTTCGGAGGTTTCCCGATGAGCAAGCCCCTGGGCGTTGCCAATGAAGACGCCATCAAGCTCTCTGCGGCCGAACGCAAGGTCGTGCGCCAGCGCTCCTTCCGGCTGCTGGCCGCCCTGGCCATGCCGCAGAAGAAGCTTTTCATCCTCACCGTGGTGCTGGTGCTGGTATCCAATGCGGCGCGCGTGCTGCTTCCGGTGCTGATCGCCTTCGCCATCGACTGGACCTTGCCGCAGGTGCGCGAAGGCAACTGGGGCGCATTGGGGTTGACCGGTGCCTGCTACATCCTCGGTGCGATCCTCAGCGGCGTGCTGCTCTCCTGGTACATCACCAGCGCGGCACGGATCTCCCAGGCGATGCTCTTGGATCTTCGCCAGCAGGTCTTCCGCCATACCCAGCGCTTGAGCCTCGAATTCCACGAGAACTACACCTCCGGGCGGATCATTTCCCGGCAGACCTCTGATCTGGAAACGCTGCGCGAACTGCTGGACCAGGGCGTTTCGGAACTAGCCTCCTCCTGCGTGTTCGTGGTTTTCACCCTGGCCTCGATTTTCTTCCTCGACTGGCGCAGCGGGCTGGTGGTCTGCGTGGCCGCCATCCCGGTCACGCTGCTGTTCTTCTGGTACCAGCGCCGCTCCGAGCTCCTGTACCGCGAATCCCGCGTGGTGTCGGCCAGGGTCATCTCCACTTTTGTGGAGACGATGACCGGCATCCGCGCGGTCAAGGCGTTCCGCCGCGAGGCAGCCAACGACGAGAACTACTCGGATCTCGCCGAGCAGTACCGGGTGAACTCGGTACGTTCCTTCAACCTCTTCGGCGTGCTGCAGCCCGGCCTGGTGATGATCGGCAACCTGACGGTGGCCTCGCTGCTGGCCTACGGCGGGTTCCGCATCATCGACGGCACCATGCAGGTCGGCGCGATGGTGGCCATCCTGCTCGCATCCAAGCGCCTGTTCCAGCCAGTCGAGCAGATCGCGATGTTCTACTCCTCGCTGCAGTCGGCCACCGCCGCACTGGAGAAGGTTTCGGGATTGCTGGAGGAGGAACCGAGCGTGCGCGAGCCTGCTGCCCCGCGCAGCATCGGAAAAGTGGCCGGCGAGCTGGTCTTCAAGGACGCGGTTTTCGGCTACGGCGACGGCCCGGTGATCATGGAGGAATTCGACCTGCGGATCCCCGCCGGGCAAACAGTGGCAGTGGTGGGCCAGACCGGTGCCGGCAAGTCCACGCTGGCAAAGCTCATTGCCCGCTTCTACGACCTTCGTTCGGGCACCCTGGAACTGGATTCGGTGCCGATCAACGAACTGTCCAACAAGGAATTGCGCCAGCACGTCGTCATGGTCACCCAGGAGGCCTTCCTCTTCTCCGGCTCGGTCGCCGAGAATATCGCGCTGGGCCGTCCGGGTGCCTCGCTGGATCAGATCCAGGATGCGGCCCGCGCGGTCGGAGCCCACGAGTTCATCATGGACCTGCCCGAAGGCTATGACACCGACGTGAACAAGCGTGGCGGACGCGTCTCGGCCGGCCAGCGCCAGCTGATCTCCTTCGCCCGCGCCTTCCTGGCCGATCCTGCGGTGCTGATCCTGGATGAGGCCACGAGCTCCTTGGATATCCCTTCGGAACGGGCAGTGCAGCACGGACTGCAGACCCTGCTGGGCAACCGCACCGCGCTGATCATCGCGCACCGCCTGTCGACCGTGCAGATCGCTGACCGGGTGCTGGTGGTCCACGACGGCAAGATCGCCGAGGACGGCACCCCGGCCCAGCTGATTGCCGATGACGGGCGCTTCGCGGCCCTGCACAAGGCATGGAAGGACTCGCTGGTGTAGCCTGGCGGCGGCTACTGCCTTCCTGCGTCAATCTCCCGGACATGGACGAGCACGAGGTCCCTGATCAGGTCGTCGGGCAACGGCGCGGCCGGAGTGAATCGGATTGCATGGACGGTCTTGCTGAAGCCAGCCAACCGGTCGTCCAGCTCCTCAATGGCCCAGCGGGATGGGTAGAAGCTCAGGTGCTTTTTCGAGGCGGTGAAGTAAACCAAGGCACGCTGCTTGTACTTCAGCGTGGGCATTGAATAGCTCATGGTTTCTTCTGCTTCCGGAACCAGCTCCTTCACCAGGGCCCGAATCCTTTCGAGTTCCGCCCGGAAATCCGGTTCCAGCGCACCGAGATACTCTTCTACTGTTTCCGCTTTGCCCGCCATGCCTCGAGTCTAGCCACCCGTTTCCAACCGCCGCCAGCGGGCTCGGCTTAAGCCCAGGACCCCGCACTGCCGTAATCGGCGGTGCGGGGTCCTGTTGCTGGGCATCTGGCTAGGCGCTGAAGGCCTGTCCGGTCAGCCGTTCGTAGGCTTCGATGTAGCGGGCACGGGTCTTCTCGATGATCTCCGCTGGCAGCTGCGGCGGCTCTTCGCCCGAGTTCTTGTCCCAGCCCGATTCGGCCGAGGTCAGCCAATCGCGGACGAACTGCTTGTCGAAGCTGGCCTGCGCCTGGCCCGGTTGGTAGGTTTCGGCATCCCAGAAACGCGAGGAATCCGGGGTCAGCACCTCATCGCCCAGGGTGATCTCGCCAGTGGCCGGATCGGCACCGAATTCCACCTTGGTATCGGCCAGGATGATGCCGCGTGCGCGGGCGATCTTCTCTGCCTGCTCGTACAGGGCCACGGTCTTCTCGCGCAGCGCTTCGGCGACCTCGGTGCCCACGCGGTCCACGGTCTGGGCGAAGGAGATGTTCTCGTCATGCTCCCCCACTTCGGCCTTCGCCGACGGGGTGAACAGCGCCGGCTCCAGGCGCGAACCATCCACCAGCCCCTCTGGCAGGGGCAGCTCGCACACGGTCTGCGAGACCTTGTATTCGGCCAGGCCCGAACCGGTCAGGTAGCCGCGGGCGATGCACTCGATCGGGTACATCCCAAGCTTCTTGCACACCATCGCGCGGCCGGCCACGGTGGCCGGCACATCGGTGGAGATCACATGGTTGGCGAAGCCGCCCAACTGCTCGAACCACCAGAGGCTGAGCTGGGTGAGCACCTTGCCCTTGTCCGGGATCTCGCTGGAGAGCACGAAGTCGTAGGCGCTGATGCGGTCGGAGGCCACCACGAGGACCCGGTCGGTCTCCTCGAAACTGGCTCCTGCTGGCACGTACAGGTCGCGTACCTTGCCCGAGTAGAAATGGTCCCAACCTTCGAGGTCGAGCACTTCGGTCTGGAATCCTGCCATGAGTTCTGCTGTCCTCTACTTGCTGTCGTTGGCGATGACGATCTCGCCGCGTTCGGCCTTCAACGCAATGTCGGTGCGCGACTGGGCGCCATCCCAGCTGATCTCGGCGACCCCGGCGTATGCGGCGGCGCGGGCCGCCGCCAGGCCATCGCCCAGGCCCACCACCGCCAGCACGCGGCCGCCGGAAACGATGATGTTCCCGTCCGCGTCGGAGGAGGTGCCTGCATGCATCACGTGCACGCCGTCGATCGCGTTGGCTGCGTCCAGGCCGGAGATCACCGCGCCCTTGACCGGGGTGTCCGGGTAGTTCTCGGCGGCGATGACCACATCGACAGCGGTCTGCGCGGACCAGGTCAGCTGCTCGGCATCATCGAGCCGTCCCGTGGCGGCAGCCAGCAGCACCCCGCCCAGCGGGGTCTTCAGGCGTGCAAGCACAGCCTGGGTTTCCGGGTCGCCGAAGCGCGCGTTGAACTCGATCACGCGGATGCCGCGCTTGGTGATGGCCAGGCCGCAGTACAGCACGCCGGTGAACGGCGTGCCGCGCTTTTCCATTTCGCGCAGGGTCGGGTAGGCGACACGGTCCATGACCTCGTCGACGAAGTTCTCCGGCAGCCATTCCAGCGGCGAGTAGGCACCCATGCCTCCGGTATTCGGGCCTTCGTCATTGTCGAAGATGCGCTTGAAGTCCTGTGCCGGGGACAGCGGGACGGCATGCTTGCCATCGCAGATGACAAACAGGGACACTTCCGGGCCGTCGAGGAATTCCTCGATGACGACAGTGCCGCCGGCCGCGAAGCAGGCATCTGCATGCTCCAGTGCTTCTTCGCGATCGCTGGTGACCACCACGCCCTTGCCGGCGGCCAGGCCGTCGTCCTTGACCACGTACGGCGCACCGAAGTCATCCAGCGCATTGGCGGCTTCCTCGCGGGTGGCGGCCACATGGGCCATCGCGGTGGGAACCTCGGCGGCAGCCATGACATTCTTGGCGAAAGCCTTGGAGGCTTCGAGCTGCGCGGCGGCTTGGGTCGGGCCGAAGACCGGGATCTGCGCGGCGATCAGGGCATCGGCGACGCCCGCGGCCAGTGGCGCTTCGGGTCCGACAACCACCAGGTCGCTGCCCAGTTCCTGGGCCAGCGCGACGACTGCTGCAGGGTCCTCCGCGTCGATTGCGTGGGTGGTGACGTCCTGTGCGATACCGGCGTTGCCGGGGGCGCAATGAACTTCGTTGACGTAGGGGTCTGCACTCAGTGCACGGACAATTGCATGTTCACGGCCGCCTGGGCCAATAACCAGTACCTTCACGCGGTCGAGTTTACCGGAGAATCCATGGGCCAACCGCGTCTATGACGCACGCATGGCCAGCGCCCAGCCCTGCACTCGAACGGCTGCCGGGTCCCCGCACGCCGGGCGATTTCGCTTCCGGTACTGCACCTGAGCACCTTCGAAGCTGTCAGCTGGCGTTCGGCGAGCTGGACTAGAGTTGGCATGGCTGGATTTACGGTTTTCCCGGATCCGCGGCAGGGATCCCGAACAGAGGAATATGACGTTTCTCTGTCATTGAGAGAAAGTGGAATCGACCCATGGCAATCAAACGGCGCGTTGATGAAACCGCTGGCCGCGCGGCCTTGCGAGAATGGTCCTCAACCGCGCAGGGACAAGGAAAAACAGCCCGGCCCGTGCTCGCCATGGCAGTGCGCTTCTCGCTGGAGGAGCTGGCTTCCCGCGCCGAGGGCAATTCGGTCGAGGTGCGTGTTCCGCCCTTCGGTGTGACTCAGTGCATAGCCGGGCCTCGGCATACCCGCGGAACTCCCCCGAATGTGGTCGAAATGCGTGCTGAACTCTGGCTTTCCTTGGCTACTGGCCGCATAAGTTGGGCCGAAGCCCTGCAAACTGGGCAATTGCACGCTTCGGGACTTAGGGCAGACTTGTCAGCACACCTACCACTTATTGAGTACCCTTAAAGGCATGGAGCAACACCCCGCTACACCGTCGCCTGCCGATCAGGGCGTTGAAGTGCAAATTCACGCATCGCCCAAGTTCTGGCCGTTCATTTTGACCTTCGCGGTCTTCGGCGCGCTAGTCGGCCTCATCATCGGCCTGCTGGGCGAACCGTCGCAGGAATACACCCGTGCCTCGGCCTCCGGATTCTTTGCAATCTTCGGCGCAGGCTTGGGCGTAGGAATCGGCGCACTGGCATATGTGATTGTTGACCGCGTGACCTCACGCAAAACCACCAAGCATCTGGCAGTTCCTCTGGCCGAGGACACTGACTCCAGCGGACAACAAGGCTAGGCAGCTTTTCTCCTGAATTAGAAGAGCAGGCGGCCGCGCACCTGGCCGCCACCCACCACATTCTTGGTCGGTGTCGACCAACCGGAACATGAGAGAATAACCAACATGGCGCGTGGCGATGGATTCTTAAATCACGACCTCCTTCCAAGCGACAAGGGCCCGCAGGATGAATGCGGCGTTTTCGGCGTTTGGGCTCCTGGCGAAGAGGTCGCAAAACTCACCTATTACGGCCTGTATGCCCTGCAGCACCGCGGACAGGAATCCGCCGGCATCGCCACGAGCGATGGCGCACGCATCAACGTCTACAAGGACATGGGCCTGGTCTCCCAGGTATTCGACGAGAATACGCTGAACTCCATGACGGGCCAGCTGGCCATTGGCCACTGCCGCTACTCGACGACCGGTGCCAGCCACTGGGCCAATGCGCAGCCGACCCTGGGCCCGACCCGGACCGGCACCGTCGCGCTGGCCCACAACGGCAACCTGACCAACTCCGCCGACCTGGCCGACATGGTCTCTGCCAAGCAGCAGGCCGAAGGCGGCAAGGTGCGCGGCGAGCTCGCCCAGGGCAACACCACCGATACCGCTCTGGTCACCGCCCTGCTGGCTGGTTCCGAAGGCCAGAGCCTGGAGGACACCGCTCTGGAGCTGCTGCCGAAAATCGAAGGCGCTTTCTGCTTCGTCTTCATGAACGAGGACACCCTGTACGCGGCCCGCGACCCGCACGGCGTTCGCCCGCTGGTCCTGGGCCGCTTGGATCGCGGCTGGGTAGTTGCCTCCGAGCAGCCTGCACTGGCTACCGTCGGCGCCTCGTTCATCCGCGAAATCGAGCCAGGCGAAATGATCGCCATCGATGAGAACGGCGTGCGCTCCACCCGCTTTGCCGAGTCCACCCCCAAGGGCTGCGTCTTCGAGTATGTCTACCTGGCCCGCCCGGATGCCGCCATCGCCGGCCGCTCGATCTACGAATCCCGCGTGGAAATGGGCCGCCAGCTGGCCCGCGAGAACAGCGCGGAAGCGGACATCGTGATCCCGGTGCCGGAGTCCGGAACCCCGGCCGCCATCGGCTACGCCGAAGAATCCGGCATCCCGTTCACCCACGGCTTCGTGAAGAACGCCTACGTGGGCCGCACGTTCATCCAGCCGTCGCAGACCCTGCGCCAGCTGGGCATCAAGCTCAAGCTCAACGCCCTGGAAACAGTGCTGCGCGGCAAGCGCGTGGTCGTGGTCGACGATTCGATTGTCCGCGGCAACACCCAGCGTGCCGTGGTGCGCATGCTGCGCGAGGCCGGCGCCGCCGAGGTGCATGTGAAGATCTCCTCGCCGCCGGTGAAGTGGCCTTGCTTCTACGGCATCGACTTCGCCTCGCGGGCCGAGCTGATCGCCAACGGCGCGGCCGTGGACGAGATCGCCACCTCCATCGGCGCCGACTCGTTGGCCTACATTTCCGAAGACGGCATGATCGAAGCAACGCGCCAGCCGCGCGAACGGTTGTGCACCGCGTGCTTCACCGGTGACTACCCGATCGCCCTGCCGAATGAGGAGCGCCGCGGCAAGAACCTGCTGGAGCGCAGCAACCAGGCCGGCTGCGAGCCGGGCCCTGATGCCGAGTTCGAAATCAACAGCTAATCCCCTTCACGATCCCCAACCATCCCGTTGCAAAGGGCGCTGGAAAACGACGCCCCGAACAGAAAAGGAACCGACTGCCATGAGCGGCAATGATCAGCAGCCAACTTCCATCACCTATGCCGGTGCCGGCGTTGACGTTGAGGCCGGTGACCGTGCCGTTGAGTTGATGAAGGGCGCGATCAAGGCAACCCACACCTCCGGTGTCGTGGGCGGGGTCGGCGGCTTCGCCGGGCTCTTCGACGTATCGTTCCTTACCGGCTACAAGAAGCCGTACTTGGCGACCTCCACCGACGGCGTGGGCACCAAGGTCGCCATCGCCCAGAAGCTGGACATCCACGACACCATCGGCCAGGACCTGGTCGGCATGGTGGTCGATGACATCGTCGTGGTGGGCGCCAAGCCGCTGTTCATGACCGACTACATCGCCACCGGCAAGGTCGTCCCCGAGCGCATCGCCGACATCGTGCGCGGCATCGCCGAGGGCTGCAAGCTGGCCGGCACCGCGCTGGTCGGCGGCGAGACCGCCGAGCACCCGGGCCTGCTGGCCGAGGACGAATACGACGTGGCGGGTGCCGCCACCGGCGTCATCGAGGCAGACCAGCTGCTCGGCCCAGAGCGCGTGCAGGCCGGCGACGTGGTCATCGGCATGGCCTCCTCCGGCATCCACTCCAACGGCTACTCGCTGGTGCGCCGCGTCATCGCCCACGCCAAGTGGGAGCTGGACCGCGAGGTCGCCGAATTCGGCCGCACCCTGGGCGAGGAACTGCTGGTTCCAACCCGCATCTACACCACCGCCTGCCTGGATCTGGTCGGCGCGCTGAACGACGGCGAGAACTTCGGTGTGCACGGCTTCAGCCACGTCACCGGCGGCGGCCTGGCAGCCAACCTGGCGCGTGTGCTGCCCCGCGGCCTGATGGCCCGCGTGGACCGCTCCACCTGGGCGCTGCCAGCAGTCTTCTCCACCATCGCGCAGCTGGGCAACGTGCCTCAGCCTGATCTGGAGCGCACCCTGAACCTGGGCGTGGGCATGGTTGCTGTCGTTGATCCTGCCGTCGCTGATCGTGCAGTCGAGCTGCTGAACGCTGCAGGCATGGGCGCATGGGTCATGGGCGGAGTCGAGAACATCGATCCGTCGGCTGCCGATGCCGGACTGGACTTCGTCCAGGGCGCCAAGGGCGTGGACGGCGGCGCAGTGCTGCTGACCGGCAACTACGCCAAGTAGGCCACGGAAAGCTCCTATAAACCCGATGCGCCGCACTGATTCCAGTGCGGCGCATCGGGTTTTAACCACGATGGCCTTGCGGAGCGAAATATTCTCCCGCTAGTCCAATTGCTTCAGCGCGTCTTCCAACGGCACCCGCCAGCGCCAGGTGGCCTTCTGCTCGCCGCGGACGTGGCCATTGGTTATCAGCGCCACCGGCAGATCCCGCTTGACGAAGTTCAACAGGATCTTGTAGCCGCTCATGACCGCAAGCGAGGAGCCCATCACCAGCAGCGCCGTGGATTCCGCTTCCAGTGCCGCGATACGCTCCTTGCGGTCGGCTGGAACGCTCTCGCCGAAGTACACCACGTCAGGTTTCAGCGCGAGCGATCCGCAGCGCAAGCAGGCCACCATGTTGAACCGGTCCACCAGGTACTGGGGCAGCTCCACATCGCCGTCGGGGTTCACCGCGCCGGGATCGATCTCCACGGCCTCCAGGTATCCCTCATTGGCTGCCTGGAGGCGCAGATCGAAGTCAATGCGATGCTCGCTGTTCCCGCAGTCCAGGCAGCGGACAATCGACAGATCGCCATGCACCGGAATCACGCGCTTGGATCCTGCCTGCTGGTGCAGCCCGTCCACGTTCTGGGTGATGATGCCGCTGATTTTCCCCTGTTCTTCCCACTGCACCAAGCGCCGGTGGATGCGGTTGGGTTCGGCTTTGTCCATATGCCGCCAGCCGACGTAGCCGCGGGCCCAGTAGCGCTGCCTGGCTTCTGGACGGAAGCGGAATTCCTGATAGGTCATTGGCCGGTGGCGTTGCAATGAGCCATTGGGGCCGCGGTAATCCGGGATTCCCGAATCCGTGGATACGCCGGCGCCAGTCACCACGAGCACATTCCCGGCATCCAGCATCCGCTGGACTCCGTCCCGGGCCTCGTTTTCCGGCGAGGACGCCGCTTGCTGCTCCACAATGCGCTGCATGGAGCGGATCGCCGAATGATGCGCCATCTTGATCGACAGTTCTTCTGGAGTGCTCACGTTCCACCTTAGTATTGCTGGGCACGACAAAGGCCGCAGCGACTAAAAGCTAATTTAGCTTAGTCGCTGCGGCTTGTCGCAAAATGTACTGAAGAGCTGTACCACTCAATGCTCAAGGTGTGGCACTCTGAGCCAAGGACTCCCGGCATCAGAAGACGAGGCTACTCGTCTTCGTCATCTCCCGAGTACTTCTTAGTCAGCTCGTCGTATTCCGAGTATTCGTCGTCATACGATGAATCATTACGCTCAGAATTCTGAGCATGATGATCGGACCGAACGCCCAACTCGCGTTCAAGTGCCGAAAGGTCAGTGGATGGCGAGTAGTACTTGATATCTCGCGCCTGACGCTGTGCTTTAGCCTTTTGACGGCCGCGCCCCATGGCGTGACCCCCTCTTTTCAGTAGAGTCGGGAGGTGGTCCACCTGTGAAAGGTGAAGGCCCCCGAATATGTGATCAGTTCTTTCGTAATTAAAGGTTAACACGATTCACCGGCGAGCGCTGAATGCAACACCCAACGAAACAGCTAGACTGTGGATTAGTCCAACGACTATGTATTGAGCCGGCGAGCGATCGCCCGACCCAACCACGAAGGAGCTCAACAGGTGGTGGAAAACAATCTGCCCGAGCCGCAGGCGGCTTTGCCGCCATTGCAGCCAGAACCGGAGAAGCCGAAGCGGCAGAGTGCCCAATGGGCCCTGATGATTGTCGCTGTTCTGGCGCTGGCCGCTGCAGTGGTTTTCGTGGTGTTGAGGCTCGTGGATCCGCCCGCTTCGCCAACTGCGAACAATGTGGAACGCAATGAGAATCCAGGCCTCGACGGCATCATTGCCACCGGGATGCCGCCTACGCAGCTGGAGCAAGGCGATTGCCTGCGGGGATTCACGTCGCCATTGGATCCGCAGACCGTCGTGACCTGTGATTCCTCCCACAACGCGCAAGTAATCGGCATCTTCCAGGTCAACGGCGAGGAGTACCCCGGTGCCAACGTGCTGCTCACCCAGTCCGAAGACCTGTGCAAGTCGGTCTCGCTGGACCCGCGTGCAGGGTTGGATTCCACCTGGACCTATCACTTCTCCCGCCCATCGGAGAGCACCTGGGCCCAGGGCGACCGCACCGTTTCCTGCTTCCTGAGTCTTTCGGAGGGCACCGTCCGCAGCTCGTTGCTGCCCGAGGGCGCCGACGATGAAGATGCCGATAGCTCCGAAGAGAAGAAGTCCGAGGACGAAAAGCCGGCCGACGAAAAGTCCAACGGCCGGGAGACCACCGACAGCTAGGCAGCTTGAGTACAGCAACGGCGAGGGTGTGAACGGATTTCCATCTGTTCACACCCTCGCCGTTGCCAGTTGCTAGGACTTCTTGGCCACCTTGAGCTTGTCGCCGACCTCGTCCAGGGTGACAGCCACGGTGTCGCCATCCTGCACCGCCCCAGCCAAGATCTCCTTGGCCAGCCGGTCGCCGATCTCGCGCTGCACCAAGCGGCGCAGCGGACGGGCGCCGTAGGCCGGATCATAACCGGTCAGGGCCAGCCACTCGCTGGCGGCCTGGTCCACCTCCAGGTTCAGGCGGCGATCGGCCAGGCGTTGCGCGAGCAATTCGATCTGCAGCTTGACGATGCTGCCCAGCTCCTCGATGCTCAATGGATCGAAGAGGATGACCTCATCCAGGCGGTTCAAGAATTCCGGCTTGAACGAAGCGTTGACCACGTTCATCACCGCTGACTTCTTGGCCTCGTCTTCCAAGCTTGGATCCACCAGGAACTGGGAACCCAGATTGGAGGTGAGGATCAGGATGGTGTTCCTGAAGTCCACCGTTCGCCCTTGGCCATCGGTCAGCCTGCCGTCATCGAGTACCTGCAGCAGGATGTCGAAGACTTCGGGGTGCGCCTTCTCCACTTCGTCCAGCAGGATCACCGAGTACGGGCGGCGGCGTACAGCTTCGGTGAGCTGCCCTCCCTCTTCGTATCCCACGTAGCCCGGAGGGGCACCGACCAGGCGGGACACCGCGTGCTTCTCCGAGTATTCGGACATGTCGATGCGCACCATCGCGCGCGGGTCATCGAAGAGGAAGTCGGCCAGCGACTTGGCCAGCTCGGTTTTGCCGACACCGGTTGGACCGAGGAACAGGAAGGAACCGGTGGGCCGGTTCGGGTCGGCAATGCCGGCACGGGTACGGCGCACGGCGTCGGAGACCGCGGCGACCGCCTGCTTCTGGCCCATCAGGCGCTGCCCGATGATCTCTTCCATCTCCAGCAGCTTCTGGCTTTCGCCCTGCAGCATGCGACCAGCCGGGATGCCAGTCCAGGCCGAAATGACTTCCGCAATGTCATCCGCGGTGACTTCCTCGGCGACCATGGTGTGCGTCTCGGCCTTGTCGGCTTCGGCGGCGGCCGCCGCATCCAGCTCCTGCTGCAGCGTCGGAATCTCCCCGTAGAGCAGGCGCGATGCCTTCTCCAGGTCACCCTCGCGCTGGGCCTTGTCGGCCTGGCTGCGCAGTTCATCGAGCTTGACCTTCAGATCGCCGACGCGATTCAGGCCAGCCTTCTCCGCTTCCCACTGGGAATTCAGCGCATCCAGCTTTTCCTTCTTGTCAGCCATGTCCTTGCGCAGGGCATCCAGGCGTTCCACCGAAGCCGGATCCGTCTCATCGGACAGAGCCAGTTCTTCCATGGTCAATCGGTCCACCTCGCGGCGCAGCTCGTCGATCTCCTCCGGCGCCGAATCGATCTCCATGCGCAGCCGGCTGGCGGCCTCATCGACCAGGTCGATGGCCTTGTCCGGCAGCTGGCGTCCGGAGATGTAGCGGTTGGACAGCGTGGAAGCAGCCACCAGTGCGGAGTCGGCAATGGAGACCTTGTGGTGCGCCTCGTAGCGCTCCTTCAACCCGCGCAGGATGGCGATGGTGTCGTCCACGCTCGGCTCGCCCACGTATACCTGGGCGAAGCGGCGTTCCAGGGCCGGGTCCTTCTCGATGTTCTCGCGGTACTCGTCCAGCGTGGTGGCACCGATCAGGCGCAGCTCGCCACGGGCTAGCATCGGCTTGAGCATATTGCCGGCGTCCATCGCACCCTCGGAGGCGCCAGCACCGACCACGGTGTGGATCTCGTCAATGAAGGTGACAATCTGGCCATCCGAAGCCTTGATCTCTTCCAACACCGACTTCAGCCGCTCTTCGAATTCGCCGCGGTACTTGGCACCGGCGACCATGGCACCCAGATCCAAGGAGATCAAGGTCTTGCCGCGCAGCGACTCCGGGACGTCGCCAGCGATCATGCGCTGGGCCAGGCCCTCGACCACAGCGGTCTTGCCCACGCCGGGTTCACCGATCAGCACTGGATTGTTCTTGGTGCGGCGGGAGAGCACCTGCACCACGCGGCGGATCTCGCGGTCGCGGCCGATGACGGGATCCAGCTTGCCCGAGCGCGCCAGGGCGGTCATGTCGGTGCCGAACTTCTCCAGGGACTGGAAGGTTGCCTCAGGATCCGGGTTATCGACCTTGCGGTCGCCGCGGATGGTCGGCAAGGTGCCCACCAGCAGTTCGCGGGTGGCGCCGAATTCGCGCAGGGCTTCACCCGCCTTGGTCTGGTCTGATGCCAGGGCGATGAGCAGGTGCTCGGTGGAGACGTAGGTGTCCCCCATTTCCGCGGCGGCCGCCTGGGCGTTGCTCACGACCTGCAGCAACTGCCGGGAGTACTGAGCTTGGGCAACCGAAGTACCGGAGCTGGAGGGCAACGCGTTGATGACAGCGCTCGCCTTGACGGAAAGCGCGTCGACATCCAACCCCGCAGTCTTCAGCAAGGCCACTGCGACGGACTCTCGCTGGTCCAGCAATGCCTTCAGCAGGTGCGCAGGTTCAATCTGCGGATTGCCTGCGGTTGAAGCGTTCATCCCGGAAGCTGAGAGAGCTTCTTGGCTCTTAGTGGTGAGTTTCGTGTCCACGCGCATCCTTTCTCTATTGGAGTGAACCCATAAACTTGAGTGTACTTAACTCAACTCTACTCCTAGTCCTAGTATTCCAGCTAGAGCAAGATTCTCGAGATATTTTTTCTTCCCTTTGCCTCGGCGGCAAAACCCCTTGTGGAGCGCGATTTGCAGTCTTAGGATGAGGCATGGCCAACCCGGATTCCCAAGATATTTTTTCCCTGCCCCACGATGAGATGGTCCAGGTATTCATCGATCAGCACCGGCAGATGCTGCTTTCCAGCCTCGACGGGCTGGACGAAGACGAAGCGCGGTTGAAGCTGGTTGAATCCAAGACCACGTTGCTCGGGCTGGTGAAACATGCGATCTTCGTCGAATGTGTCTGGTTTGGCGAAGCAGCCACCGGCAAGAGCCGGGCCGAACTGGGCATTGCGTCGTCGCCCAGCAAGTCCTTCGACTTGTCCGCGTCCGACACCATCGAATCCATTCGGCGTGACTATGCCCAGGCCATCGAACTGTCACGTGAAGTAGTCAAGGGCAAGACCGGGGATCACGTTTTCTCCGGCAATCGGCGCGGGTCGTTGCCGCTGCGCTGGATCCAGCTGCACATGTTGCGCGAATTGGCGCAGCATTGCGGGCACGCCGATATCCTGCGTGAGCAAATCCTGTCCGCACGGAATTAGCCGGCCACGCATCATCGGCAGGTACCGCGCATGCTGTTGCCAGCGCTCCGAGTCCTGCGAGGATTTCCAAGGCGACCCGAGACCTGGGCCGAAGAATTCACTCGAGCACTTCGTCCACCGCATCCTTCGAATTGCATATGACGCCTACCCAACTGGGCAAAGTCGAAGTACATTACAGATCAACATGACATCCGTAAACCAGAATTCTTCCAGGAGCACCGCTTCGGGTTAGGATTAAAGGACGTAAGGGAGTATTCACAATCGTTGAATCCGTCAATACGCAGGACTTCATGGTCCTGCCGGGTTTTACGGCCAACCACAGTGTCGGTGAAGAGACTTACTCGGACGCGTCCGCGCGCAACTTACGAAAGCAGGAATCCCTATGGGAGCTTCCCCTTTGATTTGGGGCATCACGATTGTCGTGATTCTCGCCCTACTGGCCTTCGATTATTTCTTCCACATCCGCAAGGCCCACGTTCCATCCCTGCGTGAAGCAGCGATCTGGTCCAGCATCTATGTCGGCTTGGCCCTCATATTCGGTGTGCTGGTGCTCATCTTCGGCGGCATCGACATGGGCGCCGAATACTTCGCCGGCTACATCACCGAAAAGGCCTTGTCCGTCGACAACCTGTTCGTCTTCCTGATCATCATCGCCAGTTTCAGGGTCCCCCGCGAAGACCAGCAGAAAGTACTGCTCTTCGGCATCGTCTTCTCGCTGATCGCCCGCACCGCGTTCATCTTTGTCGGCGCGGCGCTGATCAACCAGTTCGCCTGGGTCTTCTACCTGTTCGGCCTGATCCTGCTGCTCACCGCAGGCAACCTGCTGAAGAAGGACGACGAATCCGACGAGGCCAACAACTTCATCATCCGCTTGGCCAAGAAGCTGTTCCACACCACCGACAAGTACGACGGCGACAAGCTGTTCACCATGATTGACGGCAAGAAGGTCCTGACCCCGATGCTGCTGGTCATGGTGGCCATCGGCGGAACCGACATCCTCTTCGCCCTGGATTCCATCCCAGCGATCTTCGGACTCACCCAGAACGTCTACATCGTGTTCACCGCTACCGCGTTCTCGCTCATGGGCCTGCGCCAGCTCTACTTCCTGCTTGATGGATTGCTGGACCGCTTGATCTACCTGTCCTATGGCTTGGCAGCGATCCTGGCGTTCATCGGCGTGAAGCTGATCCTGCACGCGCTGCACGAGAACAACCTGCCATTCATCAATGACGGCGAGCACGTGATGGTCATCGAAATCAGCACCGGGCTGTCGCTGAGCGTGATCATCGGCGTCCTCGTGCTGACCATTCTCGCTTCGCTGTTCAGCAAGGCTGGCAAGGCACAAACCGCCATTGGCAACCTGCGCCGCCATGCGAGCAGCTACAACGACCTGAGCTACACCTCGGATCCAAACGAACGCGAACGCATCTACCGCGCCCTGGTGGAAGAAGAAGCGTATGTGAAGACCATGGAGAAGAAATACCGCGACAAGGCCAAGGACGTGGACAAGATCCGCGTCGAGGTCGCCGAGGCGCACCGCCAGCACGATGAGTACCTGAAGAGCTGATCCGATTCAGGCTTAGAGCAATGGCTGCCAACTCATTGGAGTTGGCAGCCATTGCCGTCTTGGTGCTGCCTAGCGGCGAACGTTGCCGATGTAATTGTCCGAAGGCACGATGACCTTGCCCAAGGGCATCAGGGACACCGGGATCATCTTCAGGTTGGCGATGCCCAGCGGGATGCCGATAATCGATACGAACATCGGGATCGCGGTCACCACGTGCCCGATGGCAATCCAGATGCCGGCAAAAATGATCCAGATGATGTTGCCCAGGGTGGAGAACGCACCGACCGGTCCGTTGTCGACTACGGTGCGGCCGAAGGGCCACAGCGCATAGCCGGCAATGCGGAACGAGGCGATGCCGAAGGGAATGGTCACGATCAGCACGCAGCAGATGATGCCTGCCAGCACGTAACCCAGGGCCAGCCACAGGCCGCCGAACAGCAGCCAGATAATGTTGAGAATACCCCGCACTAAATCAGTCATGGCTACATTCTCCTTCTTTTACCTCTCATGCTCCATCGGGGATCACCCCGAATTCCCCCTAGGGGTGTCCAATCCCCCACCGTTCGGCACGCATCGATGCAGGTTGCTCGGCTAGGATTAATCATCATGAGCGAATCGAGCGAGCAGCAGCGTCCACCCCATGGCTCTGCCCCCAGGAACCCAGACCTTTTCCGTGCCGAGCCGGTGTCCTTCGTGCGTCGCGGCAACCGCCTGCAGGGCCGCCGGGCCAGCGCCTGGGAGCGCAATGCCGAGCAGTATGTCATCGAGCCGCCCCGCAAGATTGCCGACACCTCGGTTGCTGACGACTTCCAGCTCGATCCCGCCGAGGCCTTCGACCGCACGGCACCGCTGATCGTGGAGATCGGCACCGGCCTGGGCGAATGCATCGCCAACGCCGCCAAGGACGATCCCGAGCGCAACTACCTCGCCGTTGAGGTCTACCGTCCAGGCCTGGCCCAGTTGATGCTGAAGGTCGAATCCTTCGGCATCACCAACGTCCGCGCCGTGCAGGCCAATGCCCCTGAGGTGCTGGACGTCATGCTTGATGAGAACAGCGCGGACGAGATCTGGATCTTCTTCTCCGATCCGTGGCACAAGCCGAGGCACCACAAGCGCCGCCTGATCAAGGCCTCATTCCTGGACAAGGTCTCCCGCGTGCTCAAGCCAGGGGGCACCCTGCGCTTGGCCACCGACTGGTCGAACTATGCGGAGCAGATGCGCGAGGTCCTCGAAGCCCACCCTGATTTCGAGAACCAGCATCCCGGAAACCTCTCCGGCGAGGAGAGCAACTTGACCAAGGTGCGCCGCGATGGCATGGAAGGCATTGACCCCGAGCCTGACTTCATTGACGTCCAGGGCGGCTGGGCACCGCGTTTCGAGCGACGAATCCTCACCAGCTTCGAGGGCAAGGCGCTGAAGGCTGGACGCCTGGTCTTCGATTTGGCGTACACGCGCATCGGCTAGCGGCCGAAATGCATCAAGGAGGCCATGGAATCCCTAGGATGGATTTCATGGCCTCCTTTTCTGCTCAGAACCAGTTCTACTCCCAAGCCCCGAGCATGGAATATGCCGGGGTGAGGCTGGAACAACTGTCATTGGACCATGCCCCGGAGCTGATCCAGCTCGCCGCCAACGGCCAGCTGGATGAAGCATGGTTTGCCACCACCCCATCGGCCGAATCCATGCAGGCGGATATCGAGCGCCGTCTGGCGTTGCAGGAAACTGGAGCGATGGCTCCGTTCGCCATCATCGACCTGTCCACCGGCCAAGCGGTGGGGGCTACGAGCTACCTGAATATCGACGTGGCCAACCATCGCGTGGAAATCGGCTCGACATTCTTGGCCGTGCCCGCCCAAGGCACCGGGATCAATCCGGCGGCCAAGTTCATGCTGCTGCGCCGCGCTTTCGAGGAGTTGGATTGCTATTCAGTGGCTTTCTGCACGCACTGGCACAACACTGCGTCACGCGCAGCAATTGCACGGCTTGGCGCCAAACAGGATGGCGTGCTGCGCAATCACAAATATGATCCGAAGACCGGCACGCTTCGAGACACCGTAGTCTTCTCGATCCTCCCGCACGAGTGGCCTGCCGTGCGCACCCAGTTGGAAGCGCGCCTGGCGAGGCACGGACGGATCTAGCGGCCGATGGCGCGGCGTACAGGGAAGAGCGACACGGTCGGTTCACGTCGTTCCGGACGCATGCCCCGGGACAGCGAAACGATGTCGCCTCCAGCGGTGCCCGCGGCGAAGATGCGCGATTGGCCCTGGCGAACGGCGGACAGTTCTTGGCGAAGCCCATTGACTTCGGTTTGCAGATACGCGACTTGATCTTGCAGATCCAGGATGCGCTTGATGCCTTCCAGCGAGACGCCTTCCTTGCTCAATGACTGCACCTGGCGCAGCAGCGAGACGTCGCGTTGCGAGTAGCGGCGCTGCTTTCCGCTTTGCCGGCTGGGCGAAACCAAGCCGATGCGGTCGTATTGGCGCAGCGTCTGCGGATGCATGTCTGCAAGCTGGGCGGCGACGGAAATGACGAAGACAGGTCGCAGGTACTCCCCGTTCACGTTGCTTCTACCACCTTTCTGCAAGGGCCGACGATACTGGCCCTTTTGCCTTTGAGTCTATCTTCCCCGCCCTGCCAGTTCGATGCCAGGACAGGGAAAACAGGTTATTGGGTTCAGAGCTTGGCGTGGGCTGCCAAGTCCGCTCGCGGGTCCTCGCCCTCCGTGGCTGCAGCGAAGTCCTCCACGGCCTTCCTTGCTGCATCCGAGAGGTTCTGCGGAATCGCGACATCCAGGACGATCAGCAGATCGCCGGTGGCCTTGGAGGTCTTCACTCCGCGGCCCTTCAAGCGCAAGGTGCGTCCGGAGTTGGATCCGGCAGGCACCTTCACCGCAACGGATTCCCCGTCCAGGGTCGGTACGTGGATCTTTGCTCCAAGCACCGCTTCATCGAAGGTCACCGGCACGTGGATGCGGATGTTGTTCTCTTCGCGCTTGAAGAACGGGTGCTCGCTGACCTTGACCTTGACCAGCAGGTCGCCGTTGCCGGCAGCTCCTGGCTGGCCCTTGCCACGCACGCGCACCGACTGCCCGTCCTTGATTCCCGCCGGGATGCGCACGTCGATGACCTCGCCGTTCTGTTCGCGCAGGCCAATGGTGGTTCCCTTGATCGATCCGGAGAAGGAGATCGTGGTGCTGGCCGTGCGGTCAGCACCCTTGCGCGGCGGTGCGCTTTGGCCGAAGCCGCCGCCAAAACCGCCGCCGCCTCCGAACAGGTCGGAGAAGTCCGGCTGTCCGCCACGACCGCGAGCGCCGCCTCCGCCACCTCCGAAGAGGTTGGAGAAGATGTCCTCGAAGCCGGCCTGCCCGCCTGGGCCACCCGGTCCGCCACCCGCAGAGAACCGCGCTCCGCCGCCCATGGCGCGGATCGCGTCGTACTGCTCGCGTTCTTCCTTATCCGAAAGCACCGAGTTGGCTTCGGAGATGTCCTTGAATTTCTTTTCAGCGGCCGCGTCCCCCTGGTTGGTATCCGGGTGGTACTTGCGTGCAAGCTTGCGGTACGCCTTCTTGATGTCCGCCTCGCTGGCGTCCTTGGAGACGCCCAGAATGGCGTAGAAGTCTTTTTCGATCCAGTCCTGACTTGCCATCAGGGCCCCATCCTTTCAGTGCCAATTCGACACTGCCCACTGACGAGGACTCGGCAGTGGGCAGTATCGATTGTGCTATTCGTGGCTATTCGCCGGTGGCTACCAGCACCTGGGCTGCGCGCAGGATGTTGGTTCCCTTGCGGTAACCGGTGCGCAGCACCTGTCCCACGTGGTCGGCTGGAATCTCCGGAACAGCCTGGCGAAGCAGGGCTTCGTGGATGTTCGGGTCGAATTCCACGCCGGCCTCGTTGATGCGTTCCAGGCCATGCTGAGCCAGAATGCCATCCAGCTTGTTGGCGATCGACGCGAACGGGCCGTCGGCGAGGTCGCCGTGGGCTCGTGCCGCATCGATGTCGTCAAGCACCGGAAGCAGAGTGTTGAGCACGGACTGGACGGCGTTTTCACGCGCCACTGCCCGGTCACGTTCCACACGCTTGCGGTAGTTGACGTATTCAGCCTGCAGGCGCAGCAGGTCGTTGCGCAGTTCGGTTTCCACCGCACCGGCATCTTCCGGCTGCTCCGCATCGGCTTCAGCGCCAGCAGCAGCTTCGTTCAGGATCGCCTCGGCCTGACCCAGGGCGTCAGCAGTTGGCTGCTGGTCAGCGGCCTCGGGCTGGTTCTCCGGCTCCTGGCCGGAGTTCTCGTTCTGGTCCTTTGCCTCGGACATATTCCTAAACTCCCTACTTCTTGTCGGCTTCGTCTTCGTCGATGACCTCGGCGTCGACGATGTCTTCATCAGCGTTAGGTGCCTGCTCGCCTTCGCCAGTAGCAGCTCCCTCAGCCTGGGCGTTGGCGTAGATTGCCTCGCCCAGCTTGGTCTGCGAAGCCTGCAGCTTCTCGAACGCGTCCTTGACCTCGTCGTCGTTGTCCTGCTTCTCAAGAGCAGCCTTCAGTGCGTCAACGTCGGCCTGAACCTCAGTCTTGACCTCTTCTGGCAGCTTGTCTTCGTTGTCCTTGATCAGCTTGTCCACCGAGTAGGCTGCCTGCTCGGCAGCGTTGCGGGTCTCAGCAGCTTCGCGGCGTGCCTTGTCCTCTTCGGCGTGTGCTTCAGCTTCCTGAACCATGCGCTCGATGTCTTCCTTGGACAGCGAGGAGCCACCAGTGATGGTCATCGACTGCTCGGTGCCGGTGCCCTTGTCCTTAGCGGATACGTGCACGATACCGTTGGCGTCGATGTCGAAGGTGACCTCGACCTGTGGGATGCCGCGAGGAGCCGGTGCGATACCGGTCAGCTCGAAGGTACCCAGAGCCTTGTTGTCACGGGTGAACTCGCGCTCGCCCTGGAAGACCTGGATGGAAACCGAAGGCTGGTTGTCTTCAGCGGTGGTGAAGGTTTCCGAACGCTTGGTCGGGATGGCGGTGTTGCGCTCGATCAGCTTGGTCATCACGCCGCCCTTGGTCTCGATGCCCAGGGACAGTGGGGTGACGTCGATGAGCAGAACGTCCTTGCGCTCGCCCTTCAGCACGCCGGCTTGCAGGGCTGCGCCCACGGCGACAACCTCGTCAGGGTTCACGCCCTTGTTGGCTTCCTTGCCGGCCAGGTCCTTGACCAGTTCGGCAACTGCTGGCATACGGGTGGAACCGCCAACCAGGATCACGTGGGCGATGTCCGAAACTTTGACGCCTGCTTCTGCGATGACGTCATTGAATGGCTTGCGGGTGCGCTCCAGCAGGTCCTTGGTCAGGTCCTGGAACTTGGCACGCGAGAGGTGCTCGTCCAGGTGCACTGGGCCCTCTGGGGTGACCGAGAGGTACTGCAGCGAGATGTTGGTGCTGGTAGCCGAGGACAGTTCCTTCTTGGCCTGCTCAGCAGCTTCCTTCAGGCGCTGCAGGGCGATCTTGTCCTTGGACAGGTCTGCACCCTTGGCCTTGGCCTGGGCCAGCAGCCAGTCGACAACGCGCTGGTCCCAGTCGTCGCCGCCCAGGCGGTTGTCGCCTGCAGTTGCGCGGACCTGGATGGTGGAGAAGCCGTCGTCGTCCTTGCCGACTTCCAGCAGGGACACGTCGAAGGTGCCGCCACCGAGGTCGAAGACCAGGATGAGCTCGTCCTCGTTGCCCTTTTCCAGGCCGTAGGCCAGTGCGGCAGCGGTTGGCTCGTTGACGATGCGCAGGACGTTCAGGCCGGCAATCTCGCCGGCTTCCTTGGTGGCCTGGCGCTCTGCGTCGTTGAAGTATGCAGGAACGGTGATCACAGCGTCGGTGACCTTTTCGCCCAAGTACGACTCAGCGTCGTTCTTCAGCTTCATCAGGGTACGAGCCGAGATTTCCTGTGCGGTGTACTTCTTCTCGTCGACCTCGATGCTCCAGTCGGTACCCATGTGGCGCTTGACCGATGAGATGGTGCGGTCGATGTTGTTCACTGCCTGGCGCTTGGCGATGTCGCCAACCAGGACTTCGCCGCTCTTCGAGAAAGCAACGATCGACGGGGTAGTACGGTTGCCTTCCGCGTTTGCGATAACGGTTGGCTCACCACCTTCGAGCACGGAAACTACGGAGTTGGTGGTTCCTAGGTCGATACCTACGGCACGCGACATAATGGCTCTCCTTTGCCTTGGTTGAAAGTACTAACGCTGAGGATTTTTATCCTGATTGAGCGTTCTGGACTCAAGTTTACTCAGCCGCTTTCGACTGTCAAATTAACTTGAGCCAACCTCACTCAACTTTGCGTTCTGTCTTGTTCAACGAACAAAGTGCAAGAATGATTCCCATGCCGAAAAATAATTTTCAGACACAGGACACGCAAGGCACTCAAGGACAATCCACCCTGCGCTCCCGGCGCCTTAACCTACCGAAAAAACGGTCTTTCCGGGAGCTGGATCGCCGAACTCAAATTGCTGTAGTCGCCGCTGGAATTATCGAACTGACTTTGATGATTGCAGCATTGCGGGATCTACGTCGACGCCCCGTTCAGCTGGTGAGAGGGCCAAAACCACTGTGGGCCGTGGTCAGTTGCCTCAACGTACTGGGAAGCCTTTCCTACTTCATTTTTGGTCGTCGCAAAGACCCTCAAAACTGATTTACAGACACAATGGAACAACCCGCTCTCGCGAAAACGAGAACGGGTTGTTCGCTGTCAGCGTGGACGCCTTGGCAATGAAAACCTCGATTGCCGCACTGGCTCGATCAGTTCATCTGCCAACAATGTTCCTGCGGATAATCGCGACAGATGATCCATCAGGAATGCTCCCATCTACTACCTAACCGAGCCCTGAGGTTCCACCAACACCGCCGCAGTGCGCGCCGGAATAGTCAGCTCACCGGTGGCACTGTCGAACGAAGTCGACTTCACCCGGTCATCACTGCCTTTCGCAAGAGACTTGGCGAGCGAATAATCGTGACCTACTAATTCCTCAAGGGTCTGCGTGCTCTCCTTCGGCGAGGCATTGAAGAGCACCAAGGCCCCATCATGCTTACGATCAGCATCCTTGCCCACGGTATCGTCGATACGCATCACGATAATTCCTGGTTCGGCTTCGGCCCCACCCAGCGGGAAGCTCACCTTTTGCTCGATGAGATCAGCTGAGCCCAAACGCAAGAGACCTACCTCTTTACGAGTCCGCAGCAAGTCCAGAGCAGCGCCTTCAGCATCAGTCATGGCCTTTGCATCGGGCTTGAGCGCAGGGTCTTCTAATAGTGGAGCCATCAGATCCCACTTCTCACCGTTGTCCGCCTTGGGTGGAAGCCCGGAGCCAAAAGTATTCTCCACGCCGGAGAAGTCGATGCGGTTGAACCAGTCCCCCGAGTTATAGGAATTTCGGTCCAAAGACTTTGAACGCAATAACTCGGTTCCGGCATGCCAGAACGGAACAGCTTGTGAATACATCACGGTTGCTTGCGAGAGAGTATTCATTCGCACTCGATCTTCCATGGAAGTATCTCGTGGCAACTTGAGCACAGTGAGGTCGTAGAGCGTTTCGTTATCGTGCGCGTCAACATAGTTGATCACTTCCCCCGGCTGCGAGGCATAGCCCGCTTTCGCTCCGCGGTAATCCAACTCATCACCACGATGCACGCTGCCATCCGAAGTGAGGAACTCGAACCCTTCCAGGTTGCCAGCCAAGCCGAGCTTCACCAGGTCGGTTTCGTGCCCGAGATCTTTCAACGCTTCCTCGGTGCTCCCATTGGCCTTATTACCGTTGGGATCCGTGCCCAAGCCGGTACCAAAGCCCTGACGGAATGTTGAGGATGAATCAACAGGACTGCCACCATGAACGGCATCGCGCAGTCGGTCATTAAAGGTCCCGATGCCGGTACCGTTCAATTGCCCCTGAGTCGCTTGGTAGAAGCGAGCATTGTCCGCCACTTCACCAAAGTTCCATCCTTCGCCATACAGGTAAATGGACTTGCCATCCACTCCGTCGCGTCCCGGTTTCAGTTCATCCAGTGCGCTACGTACAGCTTCCATAGTTTCTCGAGAGTGGTGGCCCATGAGGTCAAAACGGAATCCATCAACCTTATAGTCCTTGGCCCACACCACCAGGGCATCAACCATCAGTTTCTGCGCCGCAGCATGTTCCGTGGCCAGGTTCTGGCAGCAGGTCGAAGTTTCGACTTTCCCAGTAGCATCAAGCCGGTGGTAGTAACCGGGCACGATCTTATCGAGCACACTGCGATCGGCTTGACCTGAGGCTGCCGTGTGGTTGAACACCTGATCAAGCACTACTTCTAGCCCCATGCTGTGCAAAGAACCGACCATTGAGCGGAATTCTTCCACCCGATTAGCGCCTTCAGGGTTCGTTGCGTATGAACCTTCCGGAGCCATGAAATGGAAGGGATCATAGCCCCAGTTGAATCCGTCCTCATCACCATGAGCGGTAACGCACTCTTGTTGTTTGCTCGAGGCTGCCGGCAGCGACTTCAGATCACAGTCCGTCTCAACACGTTGAGACTGTTCCTCCTCAATGGTGGCGATATCAAAACTTGGCAGCAGGTGAACGGTAGTCAGGCCAGCCTCGGAGAGCTGTTTGAGCTGCTTGCTTCCGGCTCCGTTGGCTCCAAACGCTCCGTAGCGGCCCCGCAGGTTCTCGGGCACCGAAGCATCTGAAATCGAGAAGTCACGGATCTGCAGTTCATAGATGCTGCGGTCCACGTCCTTTTCGACGTTTTTGGCTTTGGCCTTACGCCACTGTTTTGGCTGGTGGTGAGGATCCTCCAAGCTCACAGCCACCGAGTGGGTGGAATTAGTCGTGAGTGCTACCGAGTAAGGATCCGTCACGATGTTCGTTTCAATCTTGCCGGTTTCCGGGACAAAGACTTGGACTTCCCACCGGTACTTCGCCTCAGCCATCTGAGGCTTGCCCTTGACCGTCCACACACCGCTGTCCTCCGAATAGCTAGCAGCGTATCGTGTGGTCTTCTCCTTCTTGTCAGTAATCAGCAGTGTTGCGTTTTGGGCCGTGGGTGCCCAGAGCCTGAAAGTAGGGCGTTTCCCGGTGAAACTCACGCCGAGTTCTACATCTTCAAGCGCCTTGGCATAGAGATCATCGATAACACCAGCACTCTGGACTCCGGTGAAGGCGGTGAGTTTCTTGGAATCTCCTTCACCGTCGAATCGTGCCAAGGCCATTTGTGAGCGCAATGCAGAGGCTACGTCCTCACGTTTAAGGTCAATACGCAAAGCACGGTAGTCAGCAAGATGCGGGAACTTCTTACGTTGCTCTGCACTCAACCCGCCAATAACTTCTTTGAGCTCAAGTGGCTTCGCACCGGAGATCTCGTTTCCCTCCAATTTCAAGCCGGCGTCCTTGGCAGCGTAGAGGGCATAGCTTTCGCCACTACCCAGATCACGGGGAATAGCAATCGTATCTGCAGAAATCCACTGCGCTTTCATTTGACCAACGCCGTCGACTGTTTGGGTGTCAGAACCAATCTGCAGCAGGTGAGTCTTCGAGTCATAGCTGAAGCTCACCGGCTTCCCCTCGGTCACCGAGAGACTGTAGTTAGCACCTCCGGCAGCACCGTCAACGCCATAATTTTCCTCCCACCCGAAGTTATGCGACACCTTAAACTCGTAGGTGCCGGCCGGAATTTTCTCCGTAGTGAATTCGTAGGTACCGTCAGCATCTGGGTCAGCCATCAAAGTTGCCAAACAGGTTGGATCCCAGTCGGAAGCACAGCCCAACTCATCTTGAAAACTTCCCGGCAAGGTGATCATGGGACCTTGTTGATCACTTTGTACGATGTTATTGCGTGGATCGAAGAAGAACTTGACGGACCCGCCTTCGTGAGAATATTTGAGGTTGTCACCACCGGCAACGCCACCAACGCCGTAGTTCAGATCCCATGATCCGTTGATGGCTACCTTGTATTCATAGTCCCCTGCCGGGACTTCGAATTCACCAGAGTAGACCCCGCCAGGCTGTTCAGTAAGTTTGGCGGCCTCGCAGGCCGGATCCCAGTCCGTGACACAACCCATTTCGATGTTATGGCTTCCTGGCACGGTGACCATGGAGATGTCCGATTCAACCGGTTTTTCCTTCGCGAACCCGGATACATCGTTGCCCACGGAAGCATAAGTGGAAGCGGCACTGTATTCACCTGCGGCATTGGTACTCACCGCACGATATTCCACCAAGGTGCCTTGTGGTAGCGATGAAACGTCGTGGAAGACTCGTGGGGTGTGGCCTTCTGCCACGCCCAGTAGGTGCCACTTCTCGGTGCCTACTTCACGCCACGACATGCTTGTCTCAGCCCACGCCTGTTCGCCTAGATCCACGGATACGGGTGATACGCCGCTGAGCCCTGCCCCAGATTTTGGAGCGGAAATCTCAGGTGTGAAGGCAGCACTGTCTACGTCTTTGTCAGCTTTATAAACCACCGCAGATAGCGCTGGCACCGTCACGTTGAGTTTAGCGTCCGCAGCACTGCTGAGTTTGCCTTCCGCGCCATAGAGCGCTGAGTAACTTGCGTCGGAGGTCAGAGTCGACAACTCAATATCAGCGGATTCTTCCGAATTGTTCAGGGCCACCAAATATTCGGTTTTCTCGTCACGGTCCACACGCGAGAAAGCATAAACTCCCTTGGAATCTTGGGCGTATAGCTCTACTTGCGCCCCTCCCTTCAGCGCTTTGTTTGATCCGCGAAGTTTAGAGAGGGCCGCGATGTGCTGATACAGCGGAGAATCACTGTCATAACGATCTTCGTTTCCGAGCTTTTCTCCAGTAATCAATTCTTGGTTCTGATAGTCCGAGACTTGAGAAGCGAACAGTGATTGGCGAGAATCCTTGTCTCCACCGGTGCCGGCAAATCCTTGTTCGTCACCGTAGTAAACCACCGGCTGGCCACGGGTCAGGAACATCAGTTCATGGGCCAGTTCAACACGTTTGAGTTTCTGATTGCTGTTGTTCAGGAAGTACCCAATGCGTCCCATATCGTGATTACCGAGGAAGGTTGGTAAGGCATCAGCTGAGGTGTTTGCCGTGGTGTAGTAGTCATCCGCCGAGAACAGCGTGCTTAGCGTTTTGGCTGAATTTCCTCCCGCGAAACCGGCAGCCGCAGATTGGAACGTGAAATCAAGGACGGAATTCATTTCCGTCTTACGCACGTAGGGCGATAGCTTTTTTGCATCGGCATCATAAACTTCGCCAAACATGAAGAAGTCGTCTTTACCCTGGGCTCGTGCATAGTCCTGAACTTGTTTGGTCCATTGTTCCCAGAATTCGAAATTCACATGTTTTGCGGTGTCTATGCGGAAGCCATCAATTCCCAAGTCCACCCAGTTTTTGTAGACCTCTGCGAAACCGTTGACGACCTTAGGATTTTCGGTCATGAGGTCATCAAGACCTTGAAAATCGCCGTAGGTGACCGACTCGCCTTCCCATGTTGAGTCCCCGCGGTTGTGATAGAGCGTTGGATCATTGAGCCAGTCGGGAACCTTCTTGACTTGATCAGAAACAACCGGGGTATAGGGGAAGGAACTGGAAGCATCTAGCTCTGGGAAGGTATCACTGCCTGCGTAGTCCGCCGGGTCAAAGGCTTGGCCCTGAGCATCCTTATAAGGAACGGAAGATTGCTCAACGTAGGAATACTTCTTTTCCTTATTATCGATGAGATCTGCGGTGTGGTTCACGATAATGTCGAAATACACCTTGATGCCACGTTTGTGGGCGTCATCGATCAGTTCGGAGAGTTCTTCATTGGTGCCTAGATGTGGGTCGATCTGAGTGAAATCGGTGACCCAATAGCCGTGGTATCCGGCGCTGGCATCATCACCACTACCCTGAACCGGCATGTTCTTAAAACTGGGTGTGAGCCAGATGGCGCTGGTGCCAAGGCCTTGAATGTAGTCAAGCTTGGAGCGTAGGCCTGCGATGTCACCGCCTTCATAGAATCCTTTGTTCGTCGGATCAAACCCGGTGGTTAGCCGATCGCCTTCCAAACCGCCGGTGTCGTTAGCCGTTGACCCATTGGCAAAGCGGTCTGTCATAACGAAATAAAACTGCTCACCAGAGCCGGCTTGCCTGACCGGCGCAGAGACCAAATCGGCGTCAGTATCGGAATATTCTCCGCGAAGGTCCAGTGGTACAACCTGCGTCAGCCCCGTAGCCGTATCAAAGGTGAAGCGCAATCGGCTATCCGCGCTCAGTGCTAGGGGAATGTTCTCTTCGCCCCCGTCGAGTCCATAAGACGTGTCAAAGCTTTTGTTCAACGCTACTTTGTATTCATAGTTCCCCGCCGGAACTTCCACTTCCAGGCTGTATTGCCCTTCCTGGTCCGTGGATTGCAGACTGGTAGCTTCACAGTCAGCCATCCAGTCAGCGGAACATCCCAACAACGACTGAAAAGAACCGGCCAGAGTCACAGAAGTTTCATCTGCCGCGGCAGGAATACTAGCCAGTGGCGCCATGGGTGCGAGCGCCAGCATCGGGGTCGCGGCCAAGGCGGCGACCCAACGACGCCAACTACGTTTATGAAGGCCTGGTGGCAGTGACTGACTGCGCACGGAGGAAGCAGCGTTTCGGCTGTTCATGAAATGCTCCATTGAATTCGAAGGTGCGAGCGGCAGGCCACACTAGGTGGCTTGCCAGTGATTCAGCCCACACTACTGAGCGAATTCCATCAAGTGCAAGCGTTTCCAACATTTACACTCGGATGCAGGTAAAACATCAAAATTTTCAGTAATTTTCCAACTTATTACATGGGAAACGCTTGCACATTCTGGTGTAAAAGTCCCGATTCTCATTTTCCGATCCGCTCGCAACCCCACCACCAAAAAGAAGCCCCAGACAGCTTTTGGCTGTCTGGAGCTTCTTTTGGGTACTAGTTCTTAGCGCCTGCCGGTAGCAGGGCTTGATGCACGGCGTGGTCCACGTGAGCGGCCACCTGCGGCACCTGCAGCATTGCGACCACCGGATCGTGCTGAGCGCGAGGAGTTTGTTGGACGGTCCGCGTTAGCACCGCGGGCACCACGTGAAGGACGCTCGGTGTTGGGACCACGTGAAGGACGCTCAGCGTTAGCACCGCGTGATTCGCGTGCTGGACGCTCCGACTGGTTCGATGCACCGGAACGATCTGAACGGCGAAGGTCTCCACCGCGGCCATGTGCCTCACCGGCAGGCTTCCCACCACGAGCATTTCGTCCGCCGCCACGCCCACCGCGTGCGTTCGAAGATTCGCCAGCAGGCTTCTTCTTCGCTGGGTTACGCTTCTGTTGTACTGGTGCGACATAAGGAACATGTTCAGCAACTTCGCCGACTACTTTGGCAACAACTGGCGAGTCCAGGCTGACCTTTTCAAAAGGTACCTTCAGGCCGGCCTGCTTCAGCAAGGAAGCAACGTCGCCCTGCTGATCAGGGGTGCAGATGGTCACTACAGTTCCATCCGAACCGGCACGTGCGGTACGGCCCGAACGGTGGGTGTAAGCCTTGTGCTCCGCAGGTGGATCAATGTGAACCACGAGTTCCACACCATCAACGTGCACGCCACGAGCGGCAACGTCGGTAGCGACAAGCACCTTCGCCTCGCCTGAAGCGAAAGCAGCAAGGTTGCGGTCACGGGCATTCTGCGACAGGTTGCCGTGCAGGTCCACTGCTGGAACGCCAGCCTTGGACAGGGTCAGCGCCATCTTCTTGGCGTGGTGCTTGGTGCGCATGAACATGATGCGGCGGGCAGTGCCCTGAGCCAGGACGCGGATCAGGTCCTTCTTATCATCGTTGCCGATGACGAAGACGTGGTGCTCCATGGTGTTCACAGCGGCCTCGGGCGCATCCACCGAGTGAATGGTCGGGTGGCTCAGGTAGCGCTTGACTACCTTGTCCACGCCGTTATCCAAGGTGGCGGAGAACAGCATGTGCTGGATGCCGGTTGGCATGCGGTCCATGATGCGGCGTACTACAGGCAAGAAGCCCATGTCTGCCATGTGGTCGGCCTCGTCCAGCACGGAGATTTCCAGCTGGGACAGGTCGACGATCTTCTGCTTGATCAAGTCATCGAGGCGGCCTGGGCAGGCGATGACGATGTCAACGCCCTCGTTCATGGCCTTTTCCTGGCGGCTCTGGGCCACGCCACCGTAGATCACGGTCGTGCGCAGGCCGGCAGCCTTCGCCAAAGGCTCAACGGTCTTGGCGATCTGGGTTGCCAGTTCGCGGGTTGGAGCCATGATCAGCGCACGGGGGAAACGAGCCTTGCGGCGCTGCGGGCGATCTGCCAAACGCGCTACCAGTGGAAGCGAGAAAGCCAGGGTCTTGCCGGAACCGGTCTGGCCGCGGCCCAGGACGTCGCCGCCGGCGAGAGTCGAAGGCAGGGTCGCTTCCTGGATCGGGAAGGCGGATTCGATTCCGCTGTCGGCAAGGACCTTGGCAAGGTATTCGGGCACACCGAGGGCGCTAAAAGTTACGGACATATTCAAACTTTCTCTCTGATTCGCACGCCTGATGCAGGCGTTGGGTTTCGCCGAGCCAGGAGGAAGTCCGCAACGTGCAAGGCCATGGCCTGCTACCAAAAGTGAACCGGCGGAGGTTGTCCGGGCGATCTACTGGAGGGGAAATCTAAACTGTCGACGCATACGCCACAGAATTTTCCGGTGACGCACAAAGATCCATACTACAGTGCTCAAGCGGGGCACGCCTGTGAGCGGCCCCGATTTGCACTGCTATGCCGGGAGATGTTCACCACTTGCACTCCCGGATTCTGCGAACTTCTTGCTAGTTCAATTCGAACTTCTTCTTCGCCAATTTCGAGGGCCACCAGACCTTTGGTCCAATTTCCTCAACCAGCGCGGGAACCAGCAGGCTGCGGACCACAAAGGTATCGAGCAGCACGCCGAAGGCCACGATGAAGCCCAGCTGGCCCAGGAACATGATCGGCACAACACCTAATGCGGCAAAGGTCGCGGCAAGCACCGCGCCGGCGGAGGTAATCACGCCGCCGGTGACCTTCAAGCCCACGCGCATGCCCTCGCGGGTGCCGCGTTTCAAGGATTCCTCGCGCACACGGGTCATCAAGAAGATGTTGTAGTCCACGCCCAGCGCCACGAGGAAGACGAAGCCGAACAGCGGCACGGACGGATCTGCGCCCACGTACCCGAAGACGTTATTGAAGACCAGCGCGCTGATGCCCATGGCGGTGCCGTAGGAAAGCACAGTGGTCAGGATCAGCAGCACCGGCGCCAGAATGGAGCGCAGCAGCAGCATCAGGATCAGCAAGATGGCCAGGAGCGTAATCGGAATGATCTTGAACAGGTCGGCAATCGCCGTCTCGTTGGTATCGAGCTGGGTCGCAGTGGTGCCGCCGACCAGGGCGTTGGCATCGAGCGCGTGCATCTGCTCGCGCAGCTCGACTACGGTCTGCTTGGCGGCATCCGAGTCCGCCGCATCGGACAGGGTCACCGATATCAGGTTGCGGCCTTCGACGCTGTACGGCTCGGCTCCTCGGGCGGCCATCGCCGGTCCCCCGTCTTCGGCCTGCAGGTAGGCCGAATCCACGCCGGTGACATCGAGGGCCTTTTCCAGGGCAGTCTGTGCTTCAGCTTCATCGATGATCACCGTGGCCGGGGAGCCCGATCCGCCAGGGAAGTGCTCGCCCAGGGCGATCTGGCCATCTCGCGCTTCGGAAGCGCCCACCACCAGCTCGCTCTGCGGCACGCCATGGGCCTTGAGCTGGGTCATGCCCAGCGCTCCGACGGCCAGCACCAGCGCGGTGATGATCCAGATCGGGCGCGGATGATTGGCGACAAAACGCGCAATGCGGCCCCACAGGCCTTCTTTCTGCTGGCCCTGGGCATCCGCGGCCGCCGGCTTGGGCGGGAATGGCCAGTAGGCGGCCCGGCCCAGCAACCCGAGCACTGCCGGCAGGAATGTCAATGCGGCGATGATCGAGAAGATGATGCCCGAGGCGCCGATGGGGCCCAGCGCCTTGTTCGAGTTCAGATCCGAGAACAGCAGGCACAGCAGGCCCACCGTCACGGTGCCGCCCGAAGCGGCAATCGGTTCCACCGAACCCTTCCACGCGGATGCCACAGCCCGCCACTTGTCCTCACCTGCAACGAGGGCTTCCTTGTGCCGTGCCACGAAGAGCAGGGAGTAGTCCGTCGCCGCGCCGATGACCAGGATCGACAAGATGCCCTGGGCCTGGCCGTCCAGGCGGATCCATCCTTCGGATGCCATGAAGTACACCGCGACGATTGCCGCGCAGAGCGCCACCACCGAGGTCAGCAGCACCGTGAACGGAAGCAGGAGCGAGCGGTAGACGAGCAGCAGGATCACCAGCACGGCGGCCAGCGCCACGCCCAGCAGCACTCCGTCAATGCCCCCGAAGGCTTCGACCAGGTCGGCGCTGAAGCCGGCCGGGCCGGTGACATAGGCGCTGGCGCCCTCGGGCTTCTCGGCGGCCAGGAGCGAACGCAGTTCGTCGACTCCCTCGTTGGCCTTCACCTCGCCGGAGACCGGAACAATGAATTCAGCGGCCTTGCCGTCCTCGGAGAGGAAGGGGCCGGTGATCTGGCCGTCAAGATGCGTGAAGCCGTTGAGCGCTTCGCCCACCAGCGCGGCGCTTTCCCGGCTGACCCCGGCATCGCTGGTGAGCAGCACGACCGCTGGAATTGCATCGGTGGAGCGGAATTTGTTCTGCCATTCCAGGGCCTCGGTTGCCTCCGCGGTAGCCGGGAGGAATGAGGTCTGGTCATTGGTCTGGACCTCTGAAAGCTTGCCGAAGGTCGGGCCGCCAATTCCCGCGACACCCAGCCACAGGACGATCAGCAGGGCATAGATTCCCGCCCTGATGCCGACGTTCTTCTTGTTCATTCGCTTCTTGCCCGGTGCCTGGCCGGTTTTCGCTAGATGCGCCACTGATCCGTCCTCACTCGTATTTGCTGCCGGTGGATCGACCAGCGATCCCGAACGCAATACTACAAGATGTATTTCCATTATCGAAATACTTCCTAGGCTATTGAGTTTTTCAGACTAGGATTGCGCTTATGAGCGCCAGAGAACAGCACCGCTTGGTCATGCTCCTGCAGGAATTCGGCCAGGCCTCAGATCGGTACGTTGAGTCCACCGGAGCACTGTACGGAACCCATCGCACGGACATGAATGCGCTGTCGATCATCATGAAGCACGAGCAACGCGGCCAGCTGCCTTCTCCCCGCGACCTGAGCCGCGAACTGCAGCTGAGCTCCCCAGCTACCACCGCCATGCTCGACCGCCTTGAAAAACTGGGCATGATCGAGCGCCAGCGCTCGGATGCGGACCGCCGTGTCATCCGCATTGCCATGACCGCCAAAGCACGAGGCAAGGGCAGGGAAATGTTCATGCCGCTGGGCATCAAAATGCGCGAAGTGATCAGCCACTACGACGAACAGCAGCTGCAGGTCATAGCCCGTTTCATGGCCGAAGCGGTTGCCGGGGTGGACAGTGCTCGCGAAGAAGCCGTAACAGCGCGCAACGAATCAGCCCGCAGCATCCCGGCAACCTAGCATTAAGCAGTGACCCTTTCACTCTGGCTTTCCCTTCTCAGCGCCTGCATCGTCATCAGCTTCACCCCCGGTGCCGGTGCGATCAATACCATGAGCAATTCCTTGAGGCAGGGCTGGGGCGCTTCCATCTGGGGCGTGCTCGGGCAGCAGATCGCCCTGCTGATCCATGTGGTCATCGTCGCAGCCGGAGTCGGGCTGCTCGTGGCCAGCTCGCCGTTGCTCTTCGCCATCATCCGCTACGCCGGAGCTGCCTATCTGGTGTACCTGGGCATCCGGATGCTGCTGTCCAAACCCGAGGTCGCCTCCGACGGATCCAGCAGCGGGCACAAGCTGACCCCTTGGGCCATGCTCAACCGCGGCATCCTGGTCAACCTGCTCAACCCCAAGGCCATAGTTTTCTTCCTGGCTTTCACCCCGCAGTTCATCCGCGCCGACCAGCCGCTCCTGGCTCAATACGCCATCTTCATCGGCACGGTCATCGTGGTGGACATCCTGGTGATGTTCTTCTTCTTTGCCGGCACCGCCCGTACCTTCCAACGCTTCACCGCCACCTACCGGGGTGCCAAGCTGCTGAACATCCTCTTCGGCATCCTATTCATCCTGGTCGCCGCGCTGCTGTTGCTGATCCACTAATTTTTTCTCCCTCAAAGCCGTCTTGAACCCCTAGTCGTAACCCATTCATGGCCCTGCGCACCGAATCGTTGCCGTTTTGTTGCCGGGAAACGGGCGCGTAGCTATCGATCGAATCGCCTTGTGCCCATAGACTGATGCCATGTTCCGGATAATGATCGTGTGCACGGGAAATATCTGCCGTTCCCCCATGGCCGAGTACATGCTCAAGAATGCGCTCAAGGACGCCGAGGTCTCGCAGGTGGAGGTCATTTCGCGAGCCATCACCGATGGTGAAGTCGGCAAGCGCATCGATGAGCGGGCCGCCAGTACGCTGCGCAGCCATGGGCTTGATGCTGCTGAGCACATTGCCGCCCAGATCGACTCGGACGAAATTGCCAAGATGGATCTTGTCCTGGCAATGGACACCGACCACTTCGAGGATCTCGTTCCTGAATTGGCCGAGATCGATCCGAGCGAACGCCCGCAGCTGCGGATGTTCCGTTCCTTCGATCCGGGAACCGCGAGCTCCCCGCACGACCAGCAGGGCATTTACGACCCTTGGTACGGTGACGCGGGAGATTTCCGCGAGACCTGGAAACTCATTTCTGCTTCCCTGCCTGCCCTTGTAGATTACGTGCGGAGTAATATCACCTCTCGTGGAAACCGCTAGACCAACACTTATTGCCATTGACGGGCGTTCCGGATCCGGCAAAAGCACCTTTGCAACAGACCTAGCGGAATACTTGGAAGCCACAGCCTCCGTAGCTATTTTGCGCCTTGAAGACCTTTACCACGGTTGGGATGGACTGCACAGTTCCTTCGAGCTGTATGAACGGATCCTGCCGCAGCTGGCAGCAGGGCTCACCGCTACATACCCCACCTGGGATTGGGAATCGAGTACCCTCGGCCAATCCAGCAACTTCTCGCCTGCCGAGATCGTTATCGTTGAAGGCGTCGGCGCGCTCCATGGCGCAGCCCGGAAGTACCTCGACCTCGGAATCTGGCTTGAGGCCCCGGAAAACTGCCGCCGCGACCGGGCCCTGGCCCGCGACGGCGAGACCTACCGCCCGTACTGGGACATGTGGGCCGAGCAGGAAGATCGGTACCTGAAGGCCCATAACCCGCACCACGCGGCCGACCTGGTGATGGACGCCGCCAGCGACCGCGATCCCATGCAAATCTGGGCACTGGCCTGCCCATACCTGCCCGCCGGAATACGCCAGCGGTGCGCAGGCCCCAACACGGCTCCCAGCGTCCTGGAATTCCGCCAGAGCTACGAGGCGCCAGGTGATGCGGCCTCGCTTTTCGAGCAACTGGCCGCTGCCCTTCCGCATGCCGCGTTATTGGAATCGACAAGCCACAAGCTCAGCGACCCATTGGGACGCAATCGCTATTCGGTGCTTGCTCTCTCCACTGCTCAGCAGCCGCCGTTGCTGAGCGCTACCAGCCACGGCACGAGCATCCGACTGCCCGGCGCTGAAGTACGGCTGGGCAAAGATTTCTTCCGCGCCCTGGCTGGCTGCTGGCCTGGCTCGCCAATCGATGCGAAAACCGGCTATCCGTTGCCCGCATGGGTGGGGTATCTCGGGTATGAGCTGAAACGCGAGGTCGGCGCAGCAGATCTGCAGGCTGTGGTTGAACCCGGACGGGTACGCCCGGATGCCCAGTTCTTCGCGCCGGACACCGTGGTGGTCATCGACCATCACCAAGAGCAGATGCATCTGCACAGCATTGCCGAGCCCGCAGCGGCAGTGAGCATCCTATTGGGCAACCCGCCAGAACTGCGCAGCGGGCGGGAATTGCCCATCCCGGAATTCAGCTGCGCGGATACTGCAACCGGCTACAGGCACAAGATCCGCAAAGCTCAACGGGAGATCTATGAAGGCAACACCTACGAAGTGTGCCTGACCACCGAGTTGACCGCCCATGCCGAACAGTTCGATCCATTCGAAGCCTATTGCCGCATGCGCCGCTCCAGCCCGGCACCCTTTGCCCACTACCTGCGCTTCGCCAATCTGCAGATCGCCAGCATGTCGCCGGAACGCTTCCTCGCGCTGTCCAAGGACGGGCAGCTGCGGGCCGAGCCGATCAAGGGCACCCGTCCGCGCGGCGAGAATGAAGAATCGGATCTCGCTTTGAAGCATGATTTGGCTACGCATCCCAAGGACCGGGCCGAGAACATCATGATCGTCGACCTGCTGCGCAACGACCTGTCGCACCATGCGGTTCCCGGTTCGGTGAAGGTAGCCCGGCTGTGCGCGGTGGAATCCTATGCGACGGTGCACCAGATGGTCTCGACCATCGACGCCACGCTGTCCTCCCCGCACTTGGCCGCCGAGGCCCTGCGTGAAGCGTTCCCTCCCGGTTCCATGACCGGTGCACCGAAGCTGTCCACAATGAATATCCTGGATGAGCTGGAAGACCATCGTGCCCGCGGACTGTACTCAGGGGCGGTGGGCTATTTGGGTGCTGATGGCGCTGCCGACTTCTCAGTGGTGATCCGCACCCTGGTCTGCGACCAGCTGGCTGACCAGTCATGGCGCTTGAGCTTGGGCTTGGGCGGAGCGATTACCGCAGATTCGGTACCCGCCGACGAATGGGACGAGGTCATCACCAAATCCCGTGGTGTGCTCCAGGCGCTGGGGGCCAGCTTCCCGGACAAATCCTAAGCGCTCAGCGTCACTGCAAGGTGGCCGTCAGGCGTGCGACGTTGTCGATCCAACGTTGCATGCGCGGCCGGCGGCGCCACTGCGACAGGGTGATTTCCGAAGAAATCTCCCGGTAGTGGTTCTGCACCTGGTTGACCGCATCGACCATTTCCTGGCCCAGCAGCATCACGGATATTTCCATGTTCAGGCTGAACGAACGCATATCCATATTCGAGGATCCCACCACCGCCACCTCGTTATCCACGGTGAAGCACTTGGTATGCAGCACCATGGGAGCCGGATACCGGTGGATGCGCACGCCGGCTTCCAGCAGCTGCTGGTAATACGACTGCTGTGCATGGTGCACCAGGAACTGGTCGCCTTCTTCGCAAACATACAACTCGACTTCCACCCCGCGCTGTGCGGCAGTGGTGATGGCGTAGAGCAGCGAATCGTCGGGAACGAAGTAGGGACTGGTGATCTCCAGGCGTTCGGAGGCCGAATAGATCAGCGTATTGAACAGCCGAAGGTTGTTCTCGGTCCCGTAGCCTGGGCCGCTGGGCAGCAGCTGCGCCAGGGTGGAGCCAGGGCGTTCCTCGTAGGCCAGCGGGTGGCGGGCCTCGGCCATGTCCATCAGCACTTCCTGGTCGTCGTCCTCCTGCCACCAGTCGGTAGCGAAGGTGACGTCCAGGCTGCGCACCAGCGGGCCTTCGACGCGCAACATCATTTCAACCCATTCGCGGCCAACCTTGTGGGCGGACTCGCGCTTGTAGCCAGGTTCGATCAGGTTCTGGCTTCCGGTGAAAGCCACCTCGCCGTCAACCACCAGGATCTTGCGGTGGTTGCGCAGATCCGGGCGTCGCCAGCGCCGGCCAATCAAGTCGATGGGCAGCATCGGGTGCCAGTTGATATTGGACTTCTTCAGGCGCTTCTTGAAATCCTTGTAGCCCTTGACGCGCAAGGTCCCCAAGTGGTCGAAAAGCAATCGGACGTGCACGCCGCGATCCGCTGCCGCTTCCAGCGCATCGAGTACCGGCCCAACATAGTCCGGGTCATCGCCCATGATGTAGAACTGGATGTGCACATAACGGGTGGCCTTTTCGATTTCCAGTCGCATTGCGTCAAGCGAGGCACGGTAATCGGAAAGGACCTCAACTTGGTTTCCGCCTTCCAGCGGCATGGCACCAAGGTTGCGATTGAGCATGACCGCCGATTCGACCCATTCCTCCTGGGAATGGAATTCTTCGGGCAGCTGCATGTGGCTCGTGGCCTTCATGATTTCATCGTGAGCCCGCCGCTGCTTTTCCAACCGGCTGCGCGACAGCCGTGGATTGGCGAATAGCCAATAGGCGACAAGTCCTACCACGGGCAGGAAGAAGATGGCCAAGAGCCATGCCATTGCGGTGGTGGGGCGCCGGTTGCCCGGAACGATGCCGATCATGAAGTAGCGGACCGCAAGCTCAATCGCGACCAGCACGCTCCAGAGAACACCGCCGATCTGCAAGAAGACTTCATTGCTCGGCCACACGTAGGCACCCCCTTTGGCTATACACTCGAAGTTGGCATTTCGGCCTCTGATCTGCGATATACAGGCCAAAATCCTTCGATTAGCTTATCGAACAATCTCCTGCTTGTCTGAATCTCCGCCCGCAGAAATCACGCAGAAGACGCTGGGGTTCGATAATCTGTCTTTATGAGCTCACTTGTATTCTTGGATCCTGCCTATCCGGCCGGACGTCTTGCCGATATCACCGCACCGCAACTTCTGGTCACTGCACAGGGAGTCACGCGAGGTGATGGCATCTTCGAATCGATGCTCTACACCAACCAGGCCGTCCGCAAATTCGAAGCGCATCTGGCACGGTTGGCAATCTCTGCTGAAGTCGCAGACCTGGCCATCCCCGATTCGCGCAGCTGGTATGCCGCGGTCGACACCGCGGTGGCCGACTTCGACGCCACCGGCGGCGCCGAAGAGGCCGTGGTGAAGCTGGTCGCTGCACGCGGCGAGCACGACAACGATCCCGCCATTTGCTGGGTCACCGTCACCCCGGCACCGGCGCTGGGCAAGGAACAGCGCGAAACCGGCGTGGATGTCCTGCTGCTGGACCGCGGCTACGACTCGAAGCTGGCAGAACGCGCACCATGGCTCATGATGGGCGCCAAGACCCTCTCCTATTCGATCAACATGGCCGCCCTGCGCTACGCGCACAAGCACGGCGCCCATGACGTCATCTTCACTTCGGCTGACGGCATCATCCTCGAAGCTCCGACCTCAACCGTGCTGGTTGCCCAGCGCGATGGCGAGACCAAGCGGCTGCTCACCCCGATGCTGGAAACCGGCATTCTGCCAGGCACCACGCAAAGCGCGATCTTCGATGCGGCGGCGCAGGACGGCTGGGAGCTGGGCTATGGCCCGCTTCGCCCTGAAGACCTGTACCAGGCCGACGGCGTGTGGCTGGTGTCATCGATCCGCCTGCTCACCCCGGTGCGCACCATCGATGCCAAGCCGTTGCGGCTGGACGCCGAGCTCCATGAGGAGCTCAGCGCCCTGAGCGACGCAATCCGCTAGGACCACACCAGGTTGTAGGTCCCTGCCAGCACGGCCGCAGCCATGGCGGTCGTGCCAAGCAGGATTCCGGTTGCCAGCACCATGCCATCACGCCAGGTGAAGGTGGCCGTGCGAATCCAGGTGCGCTTGGCCGTGCCGAACCCCTTGGCCTCCATCGTGGTTGCCAGCCGTCCGGCGCGGCGTATCGCCTGCACCAGCAACGCCAGCACCTGGCCGAGGGTTGCCCTGATGCGCTGGCCCACGGTGCCGAAGTTTCCGACACCGCGAGCACGCCGGGCCAGGGTGAGCGTGGTGAATTCTTCCACCATCAGCCCAAGCAATCGCATGCCTGCCAGCGCCCCGAGCACAAACCGGTGCGGGACCTTCAGCTGCTGGGACAGCGCCCCGCCCAAATCGCTGGGGTTCGTGGTGGCCAGCAGCAAGATGCAAGGGATGGCCAGTGCGAAGGCGCGCAGTCCGGTGGCGATGCCGCCGGCTACCGATCCCTCGGTGATGCTGAAGGCGCCGAATTGTGCGTACACCATGCCGCTGTCCTGGCCCACCAGGGCAATGCCCCAGGCCGCGAAGATCCCGGCAAGCAGCAACGGCCACGCACGCTTGAGGAATTTCAGCAGGCTCAGCCCGGCCAGCGGGAAGAACACCACGGTCGCCAGGATAATCACCAGTGCCGAGACCCAATCCAAGGTGGTGATCAGCGGCAGCGTTGCCGCGGCCACCGCACCCAGCTTGGCCAGCGGATTGATCTTCGCCAGCCAGCTGTGCCCTACCGGCGCATCGAGCACCGGCCCTTGGCGCGGGGCATCAGCATCCGGGGTGCCGGAAGCGAGCACCAGCTGGTTGGCCTGGAGCACCGAGGCAAAATGCTCATCGTGGGTGACTGCAATGATCGCAGTGCCCTGCTGCAGCTCTTCGACCAGCAACCCGGCCAGCTCCCGCCAGGTGTTCGCATCCTGCCCGAACGTCGGCTCGTCGAGGATCAGCACCTCTGGCGAGGCTGCCAAAACGGTGGCCACGGACAGCCGGCGCTTCTCTCCGCCGGATAGCGTGAACGGATTCGCCTCAGCCAAATGCGCCAACCCCAAGCGTTCAAGCAACGCATCGACGCGCGCCTGGACCTGGGCCGGGTCGTACTTCGGCGCGTTGACGCTGCTCGCCTGCGCACGGCTGGGTGCGAAAGCCAGCTCTTCGCGGACGCTCTGCGTCACGAACTGGTGTTCGGGCTCCTGGAAGACCGAGCCGATCCGCCCGATCAGTGCACCGGCTTTCCAAGCAAACGGGGAATTGCCCAGGCCGTCGGCCAGTTGCGCGGTGGCCGTCAGCTCACCGCTGGCCGGGGCCAGCAAACCGCCCAAGGCCAGGGCCAGCGTCGATTTGCCGGCGCCGTTCTCGCCGAGAATCACCGTGGCGGTGCCCGCCTGCACTTCCATATCCACCGCCTGGGTATGCGGCGCGGTAGCCGTGCGGGCGCAGACCAGCTGCCGCGCTTCCAGCAGCATAGCTCCGGCAAGGTTCTCGGCCGGTGCCACCTGCGGAACATATCCGGGAACCCATAGCCCGGCGGCAGCCAGCTCCTGGCGCACGGGTTCTTCGGTGTACAGCTGACGCGGATCCAGGTCGTGCGCGACTCCCCCGCCCGGTTCCAGCACGATAACCCGGTCCATATGCTCTGCCCAGGCTTCGAGCCGATGCTCGACCACAACCAGCGTGGCACCGGATAGCTTCGCGGCGTTCAGCACCGCATCGCGCAACGGCCCGATGCTCTGCGGGTCCACGTTGGCGGTCGGTTCATCGAGCAGCATGAGGCCGGGTTCCATGGCCAGGATGCCAGCCAGGGCCAAGCGCTGCTTCTGCCCGCCGGAGAGCTGCTGGGTGCGGTGGTCGAAGGACAGCGCGCCCAATCCGACCGCGTCCAGCACTTCGGGGATCCGCTGGCGGATCACGCCCGGATCCATCCCGAGGTTCTCCGCTCCGAAGGCCACATCATCGGCGACCCTGCTTTGCACGACCTGGGTTTCCGGGTCCTGCTGCATCAAGCCCACCGGGTGGCTCCGGCTGAATGCATCGTTGCCATCAATCAGCAGCTGGCCGGCAAGCTGCTGATCCTCATCGGCTTCCAGCAGCCCGGCCATTGCATGCAGCAACGTCGACTTGCCGGCACCGGATGGACCGAGCAGCAGCACCTTTTCACCGGCGTGGATCTGCAGATCCAGCCCCGAGATGGCAGGTTCCTGCCGCTCCGAGTGCTGCCAGCCGAAACCAGTTGCGGTGATTGACGCTCCGCGCTGGGTCAGCGAGGCGGCATCGGAATTGGCAACTGAACTCATTTTGCGGTTTCCAGGTGTGCACGCCGGCTCGCCAGTGCGCTCAGGGCACCGGTCTTCGCCAGTCCGCGCGTGGCCAGCCAGGACAGCAGCCCGGCGATGACCAGACCGGAAACACCGGTGGCGATCACGTGGAAGATCTTCATCCCGGCGGTGTACTCGACGTAGTAGGCCAGGATGTATGCCTCGGTAATGCCGGCGAACAGGCCGGAGAACAGGCCTGCCAGAAGTGCCACGCCCAGGTTCCACTTGCGGTAGCGGAATGCCGCGAAGACCAGCTCCGCGCCCAGGCCCTGGACCAGGCCGGAGATCAGCACGGTCAACCCATAGTGCGAGCCGAGCAGCGCTTCAACCACGGCGGCCAGCAGCTCGCAGTAGAGCGCGGCGCCAGGCTTGCGGATAATCAATGCGCCGAGCACCGCGGGGAACAGCCACATGCCGGTGAGCAGCGCGGTGGCTGGAGGGAAAGCCGCGAAGGCCAGCGAAAACAGGCCGTAGCCGGCACTCCATGCCCAGAAAATGACTCCTGAAGCCACGGCGATCACCGATGCCACGACGATATCGACGACACGCCAGCCGGTACGATGCTTCGAAATTGTTTCGTTCATTGTTGGTCCTCCTGTGGAAAGGAGGGGGGATGCACGGAATGAGGGCATGCTGCGCCTATCCGCATCCGAGATGCTCGACTTCCTTCGCCGGTACTAGCCGGGGCAGGTTCGAGGGTCTGCGATCCATCGCACTCTCAGCGTCTTGCGACTTCGTAGAAGTCTGACGCTCCCCTGTCGGAATAATTACTGCTCCCCCACCATACCGCAGGTATGCTGGGCAGAGGAACGATGTGTCACGAGCTTGATCGCGAGGAAAAAATGGATAAAGTGCAGAAACTTGTCACTACCGGCATCACCGTTGGCGCGGGCATGCTCGGTGGCAAGCTGGTTGATTTCATTTGGTTGAAGGCAACCGGCAGCAAAGCGCCACGCAAGGGCACCGAGGAAGCGGCTGAAGCGTCCTTCCGCCGCGCATTGGGCTTCGCGATCGTCTCGGCCCTGGTGGCAGCGATCATGCAGACCGTGGCCGACCGCAGCGCCAACAAGGTTGTTGCCAAGTTCACCAAATAGGCTTCGGCGGCAAGCCGAGAGCGGGAGCAGTTCAGCTGAACTGCTCCCGCTCTTTTCGCATTACTTGTCCTCTGGCGCTTCGGCCTTGGACATCGGTGTTGCTCCGGTGGGCGGTGCGCCGTTGACCCTGTTGACCACAAGGCTGAGCTCATCGGAGAACAGGGTTTCCTTGGCCGCGTGCTTGGTGCGGTAGCCGGAACGGCCGATCATGTGGGCGGAAACCGGCGCTGTCAGCAGCTGCATGCCCCAAGCCAACGCGAGGACCGGGATCACCGCCCAGCTGCGCAGGTAGATGGCCAACCCGGCGAAGATCAGCAGGAAGCCGAGCACCTGCGGCTTGGTGGCCGCGTGCATGCGGGTGAGCATGTCCGGGAAGGTGAGCAAGCCGATGCCTGCGATCAAGGACATCAGGCAGCCGAGGATCAGTAGGATGGCGACGAGGATATCGAGGAAGAGTTCCATTAGGCATTCCTCTGATCCGAGACGAAGCGTGAGACGGTCACCGAGCCGATGAAGCCGAGCATGCACGCGGCAACCACGAACAGCAGGTAGTCGGTGTGCTTGTGCAGCACCATCTCCAGGCACAGGGCGGCGGAGATGATCAGCAGCATCACGTCCAGGGCAAGCACCCGGTCTAGGATTGATGGCCCCTTGGCAACCCGGATCAGGCAGGCGATGGCACCCAGCCCGAGCATGATGCCGCAGATCCAGATGACGATATCCAGCATGTTTATCCCTTCCTCGCAGCGAAGTCCGGTCCGCATTCGCTCTTGATCGCCTCGTACTCGTCACGGCTGCCGATGGCCATGATCAGCCGGCGTTCGATGTCCCGGATAGCTGCCCGTGCCGTCTCCACATCCTCCGGCGACTGGATGTCGATGTAGTGCAGGTACAGGGTCGACGAGCTGCGGTCCACGTCGATCACGAAGGATCCCGGGATCAGCGTGAGCACGTGGCCCACGGTCATCACGATCAGGTCCGAGCCGGTGCGCAGCGGGACGGCGATGATCGCGCTGCGGGTGTTCTTCCCGCGGACCATTGCCAGCCAGGCCACGTGGACGCTGGCCGCGACAACCTGACCGAGGAACCAGATGAACAGCTTCACGCAGTACCAGAGGTTGATCCGGCCCGAAAGGACCACCGGCGGCAGCGGGAACAGGTTCACGATCACCAGCGCAATGACCGCCCCGAAGATCATGTTCGCCAGCGAGAAGTCCTGCCAGAGGGCGCCCCAGACGAAGAGCAGCAGCAGCAGGAGCGGCCATTCCTGCTTGAGTGTTGCACGGTGGCGCACGCCGGAGGTATCCAGCGCATCATCGATGCGCTGGTCGCGCGGTTCAAAGTTCTTGTTCGGCATCATCCCTCCAATCAGAATGGCAAGATCGAGCTGATATATGGTTCGCGGGCGATCAGCTCAGCGGCCACCCGCTCGCAGAATTCGAAGATCGGCCCGGCAAAGACGGTCAGGGCGATGCCCGCCAGCACCAGCGAACCGGTGGCATAGCGCATGCCCCAGGGCAAGGAGTGGGCTTCCAGCTGCTTGGCCAGCTTCAAGCCCAGGCGCGGGTTCTGCGCACCGCCGGCCAGCGTCTCGTCGGCGACCTGCGTCGCTTCGGCCACCAGCTCCTGGTTGGGCACCTCGGCATCGGCGGCACGGCGCCAGAACACGCGGGCCCACACGCGGATGATCGCCAGCAGGGTCAGCAGGCTGGTCAGCAGCCCGGCGCCGATCACTACCCAGGTCAGCGGGTCGGCGTCCTGCGCGGCAGCATGCAGCAGCCCGAACTTGCCCAGGAACCCGGAGAATGGCGGGATGCCGCCAAGGTTGATGGCCGGGATGAAGAAGAGCAGGGAGAGCGCCGGGGACAGCTTGGCCAGCGAACCGAGCCGGGTGACATTCGAGCTGCCGGCACGGCGTTCGATCAGGCCCGCCACCATGAACAGCGAGGTCTGCACGATGATGTGGTGGCCGACATAGTAGATGGTCGCGGCGATGGCCAGCGGCCCGCCCACTGCCACGCCGAAGATCAGGTAGCCGATGTGGCTGGTCAGCGTGAAGGAGAGCATGCGCTTGAAGTCCGTCTGCGCCAGCGCACCGAGGATGCCGATGACCATGGTCAGCGCGGACACCACCAGCAGGCCGGCGTTGACCGAGCCGCCCGGGAAGAGCAGGGTTTCGGTGCGGACGATCGCGTAGACACCCACCTTGGTCAGCAGCCCGGCGAACACAGCGGTGACCGGTGCCGGCGCGGTCGGGTAGGAGTCCGGAAGCCACAGCGACAGCGGGAAGACCGCGGCCTTGATGCCGAAGGCGATCAGCAGCAGCACATGCAGGATAAGCTGCGGGCCCTGGCCCAATTCAGGCAGCTTCACCGCGAGGTCTGCCATGTTCACCGTGCCGGTGGCCGCGTAGATCATCGCGATGGCCATCAGGAAGATCACCGAGGAGACCACCGATACCACCACATAGGTGGTGCCTGCGCGGATGCGTTCAGCGGTGCCGCCCAGAGTCAGCAGCACATAGCTGGCGGTGAGCAGGATTTCGAATCCGACATACAGGTTGAAGAGGTCGGCTGCCAGGAAGGCGTTGGACACGCCGGCGAGCAGGATCAGGTAGGCCGGATGGAAAATCGACACCGGTCCGGGCTCATCGCCATCGGCCAGGCCCTGGCTGGTGGCGAAGAGCAGCACGGCGAGCGAAACAACCGTGGAGACCAGCAGCATGAACGAGCTGAACCCGTCGACCATCAGCGCGATGCCGAAAGGCGAGTCCCAGCCGCCAATGTGGATGGCGTAGCTTTCCCCGCCCCACACGGCGGCGAGCATCCCGGCTTCGAGCACCAGGGTCAGAGTGAGGATGCCGATAGTGATCATGCGCTGCATGCGGACCTGGCGGCGGGCCAGGAACGCGGCACCGGCGCCGAAGATCGGCAGCACCACAGCCAACGGGGCTAGATCCAGGAAATTCACTCTTCCCCCTCGCGCACTGGGCGGCCTTCTTCATCGACGAATTCGGTCGTGTCCTCAGCCACCGGCGAGTCCTCTTCCTCGTCGTAGGCGGTCTTCTGGGACACCTTGATATCTTCGGTGTCATCGGTGAGCTCATCGGCGCTGGTCAAGGTCCAGGACCGGTAGATCATCGCGAGCAGGAACGCGGTCACTGCGAAGGTGATCACGATCGCTGTGAGGATCAGCGCCTGCGGCAGCGGATCGGAATACTCGTCCGCGGGCACCTCGGGGTTGAACAGCGGTGCCGCTCCCTTGCGGCCGCCACTGGTGAGGAGCAGCAGGTTGATGCCGTTGCCCAGCAGCATGATGCCCAGCAGCACACGGGTCAGGGTGCGTTCGAGCACCAGGTAGAAGCCGGCAGCCAGCAGCACGCCGGTGACGACGAGGAAGGTGATATTCACGCTCATCGGCCAACTCCTGTCCGTGATGCCTGGATTTCATCGTGGCGGTCCACCGGGCTGCGGCCCTCGGACAGCGAATCGATTTCGCTGCCCAGGGAACGCAGCACATCCTGCACAAGGCCAAGGACCACCAGATACACTCCAATATCGAAAATCGTTGAGGAAACGAACTTGTGCTCGCCGAAGAACCAGAATTCCAGGGCATAAGTGGTGAAGATTCCATCGCCCAGCAGCAGCGGCACGATGCCGGCCAGGCCGGCCAGCGCAATGCCGCCGCCAATCAGCATGCCCGGAGCGATGCGCATCGACTCGGACAGTTCCACGCGGCCTCCGGCCAGGTAGCGGATGGTCAGCGCCAAGCCGGCAATCAGCCCGCCGGCAAAGCCGCCGCCTGGGGTGTTGTGCCCGGTCAGCAGCGTGTACACCGACATGATCAGCACGGTGTGGAACATCAGCCGGGTGACAACTTCGAAAATGATCGAGCGGCGTTCAGCGACGAGCGTGTTGCCGGCCATCAGCCAGTCCTGGTTGGAGCTGGAAGCGAAACGCCGGGCGATGCGCAGTTCGGTTTCCTTCGAGTCCTTGGTGCCGATGGCTTCGGAGCCGGCGTCGATGCTGCCTGGAGCCACGTGGTGGGCGCGTACCCGGTTGCCGAAGCTTCGTCCGGCGAAGATCAGCGACGCCACACCGGTGGCTGCCGCCGCCAGCACGGTAATTTCGCCGAAGGTATCCCACACGCGCATATCCACCAGGGCCACGTTGACGATGTTCTTGCCGAATCCGTCGTAGTAGGCCAGATCGGGCCAAGCCAGGGAAATGCGTGCCTCGGTGCGCGCGGCCATCATCGCGATGGCGATGTAGACGACCATCAAGGCCAGGGAGATCGCCAAGATCGCCCGGCCCCACTTGATCTTGGTCAGCCCGACCCACAGCCGCTTGGGCAAGGCGCGCAGGGCGAGCACGAAGGAGACCAGCACGATGGTCTCCACCAGCAGCTGGGTCAGTGCCAGGTCGGGGGCACCTTGCAGGGCGAAGATCGCGACCATGCCATAGCCGGTTACCGAAACCATCAGCACCGCCATGAAGCGCTTCGGCGCGGTAATGGCAACCACCGCACCGGCGATGATCACCGCACCGATCAGCAGCTGCGCCGGATGGTCGGCAATGATCCAGTTCGTCGGCCACGGGGTGTAGACGGTCAGCGCGATGGCCAGCGGAATCACCAGCACCACGACCAGGATGACACCCAGGTAGAAGGACAGCGAACCGCGCTGGGTGCGGCCGGTGATCCAAATGGCCGCCTTGTCCAGCACGTTCACCGACATGCGATAGATCTCCTCGGCTGAGGTGATCATCCGGCGCAGCGGGGCGCCGGTGTCGGTGCGGTGGCGCAGCCAGAAGAAGCACAGGCCCAGGCCCACGGAAATGGCACTCAGCCCGAGGGCCGCGTTGAAGCCGGCGAAGGGCAGCAGGTGCATCTTGCCAGGGCCGCCCTGCGCGGCCGACCAGTGGATGGCCAACGGCTCCACCAGCTGCGGGTAGAGGCCGAGGAACAGCGTCGCCGCCGAAAGAACCAGCAAGGGGGCCAGGAAGATCAGCGTCGGGGCCTTGCACTGCAGCGCGGGCAGCTTCTTTTTCTTCACGCCAAACGCTCCGAAGAAGAAGCGCAGCGAATAGGCCATGGTCAGCGCTGCGCCTAGCAGGATGCCGATGAGTGCCGCGAGCGACCACCCGGTATCCAGGTGCAGGGCCGCCTCGTAGACAGCCTCCTTGGCGACAAAGCCGAACAGCAGCGGAACGCCGGCCATGGAGGCCGCGGCAATGCCGGTGGTCGTGGCCAGGATCGGCATGGCCCGGCCCAAACCGGTGAGCTTGCGGATATCGCGCGTACCGGTGTTGTGGTCGATGATGCCCACGCTCAAGAACAGCGTCGCCTTGAACAGGCCGTGCGCCAGCGTCATGGCCAGCGCCGCGAAGGCGGCTTCGGGCGTGCCGAAGCCGAAGACCGCGATGATGAAGCCCAGCTGCGAGACCGTGCCGAAGGCCAGGATCAGCTTGAGGTCGTATTGCTTGAGCGCCCGGTAGCCTCCGATGAGCATGGTCAGAATGCCGATGCCCACGGTCATGGGTGCCCACAGCGCGGTCTCGGCAAAGCCGGGGGCCAGGCGGGCGATCAGGTAGACACCGGCCTTGACCATGGCCGCCGCGTGCAGGTACGCGGACACCGGAGTCGGGGCCGCCATGGCACCGGGCAGCCAGAAGTGGAAGGGCACCAGGGCCGACTTGGAGATCGCACCGACGATGATCAGCGCCACCGCAACATCGGTGAAGGTCCCCAGCGCCACCAGCGCATCGGCCGACGCCATGATTTCCGACAGCTGGTAGCTGCCGGCCGCCGCGCCGAGCATCAGGATGCCGGCGAGCATCACCAGACCGCCGAGGGTCGTGATGATCAGGGCGTTCATGGCCGAACGGCGCGCGGTGATCAGGGCCTGGCTGAAACCGATCAGCAAGTAGGAAAGGACACTGGTGATTTCCCAGAAAATGAACATGATGATGATGTCATCTGCCGTCACCAGGCCGGTCATGGCCCCGGCGAAAGCTACCATCTTCGCCGCGAAGCCGCCGATCTGAGGATCATCATTCTTGAAGTAGCGGGCGCAATAGAACAGCACCAGCGCGCCCACGCCCAGGATCAGCAGCAGGATTGTCGCGGCCAAGGAATCCATGCGGAAATTCAGGGCGATGTTCAGCCCGGGAATCCATTCCATCTGAACTGATGGCGGCGCATTTGGCGCACCATTGGCCAGTGAATTGTCAGCGGAAAGCACCGCAGGCATGCGGGTCAGCAACCAAATGAATCCCACTGCAGGAACGACCGCCACAACGTAGAAACCGTTACGCTTCAGGGCCCTGAATATCAGTGGGCATAAAAGAGCGGTCACAAACAGCGCAGTGAGAATTATTAGCACGCATTTCCTCTGTCGGCTGGTGGTGGGCAGAGTATCCAGAACGCCGCAAAAAGCGTCTGCATCTGTAATTTTATCAGCCAGCAGCTGCCTGCCATTGCAGGAATGTGTCGTTTAATGAATATTCCCCGCGTTTTCCGCAACCAGCTGATTTTCTGAATCGCTCGATATTTTCTAAAAAGTCGTTCCTATTCATTCCCTGATTACCAGTTGCCGGTACGATGCGAGCATGGGAATCAATCAGGTCGAACCGTCAGCGATTCGTGAAAAGTGGCTTAATAGGTACACATGGGCCTGGGCCAGCTGGGACTGGGGCCAAGCGGCGATCAACGCGGTAATGATTACCTTCGTCTTCACCGTCTATCTGACCAGCGAGCTTTTTGGCGATACCGATCATGCTTCATTGGTGCTCTCGCAGGCACTGGCCGTCGGCGGTTTGGCCATCGCCCTGCTGGTGCCAGTCACCGGGCTCCGGGCCGATGTTGCCGGACGGCGCAAGCTGTGGATCGTGGTCAACACGCTGATTCTCGTGGTGATCTGCGCGGCCTGCTTCTTCGTCTACCCCGACCCTTCCTACCTCTGGTTCGGCGCTATCCTTATCGCGGGCATGTCTGTCGTCGGCGAATTCGCCGGCGTGAACTACAACGCGGTGCTGAACCAGATTTCCACCAAGGCAACGGTCGGCAAGGTCTCCGGCTTCGGCTGGGGCATGGGCTATGTCGGCGGCATCCTCGCCCTCGCCTTGGTGCTCTTCCTTTTCGTGCAGCCCATTGTGGAATGGCCGGGTGCCAATACCGATGAATCCCTGAACCTGCGCTGGGTGGCAATATTCTCGGCCGCATGGTGCCTGCTCTTCGCGCTGCCGCTGTTCTTCGTGATCCCTGAAGCACCGCCGAGCACGTCGAAGAAGATCCCGTTGGTTCAGACCTACAAGGTGCTGTTCAACAACATCAAGGAACTGTGGCGCAGCGACCGCAACCTGCTGTTCTTCTTGTGCTCGTCGGCCGTCTTCCGCGACGGGCTCGCAGCGATCTTCACCTTCGGCGGGGTCATTGCCGCCGGCACCTTCGGTTTCGAATTGACCCAAGTGATCATCTTCGCGATCGTCGGCAACGTGGTTGCCGCCCTGGGTGCCGTGCTTGGCGGCCGGGTCGATGACTGGGCGGGACCGAAGGCTGTCATTGTCGGTTCGCTCATCGGCCTGCTGGTGGCCGGCGCCGGCGTCTTCTTCTCCCCCGAAGCCACAGGTTTCTGGATCTTCGGCCTGCTGCTGTGCCTGTTCGTCGGACCGGCACAGGCAGCTTCACGTTCCTACCTCTCGCGCTTGATTCCCGAAGGGCGCGAAGGGGAACTCTTCGGCTTGTATGCGACGACCGGCCGCGCCGTGTCCTTCTTGGCACCTGCACTGTTCGCCGGGGCCATCGCCATCGCCACCCCGCTGGTGGCATCCGGTGAAGCTCAGCGCTACGGCATCCTGGGCATCCTGGTGGTCTTGGCTCTCGGCCTGCTGCTGCTCCTGCCGATCCGCGCGCCGAAGAAGGCCGCCTGAGCCAACCCGAGTGCAAACGGCGCTGGCTCCCAACAATCGTTGGGAGCCAGCGCCGTTTGCGAGATGACCAGGCGTGCTGCCGTTAGTTCTCGATGCTCGTCCGGTGAAAGTTCAGGTGGCTGCGCGAAGCCGTTGGGCCGCGCTGGCCCTGGTAGCGGTTGCCGTAAGGGCCGGAACCATAAGGGTGCTCGGTGTCCGAGGTCAGCTTGAAGAAGCACAGCTGGCCGATCTTCGAACCGGGCCACAGCTTAATAGGGAGGGTTGCCATGTTGGACAGTTCCAAGGTCACGTGTCCGGAGAAGCCCGGATCGATGAAGCCGGCGGTGGAATGGGTAAGCAGACCGAGCCGTCCCAGCGAGCTCTTGCCCTCCAGGCGGGCTGCCACGCCGTGGCCCAAGGTCACCACTTCATAGGTTGAGCCGAGCACGAATTCGCCCGGGTGCAGGATGAATGGCTCATCGGGGTCGACCTCGACCAGGCGGGTAAGCTCGTCTTGCTCCACCGAAGGGTCGATGTGCGCATACTTGTGGTTGTCGAAAAGCCGGAAGAACCGGTCAAGTCGAACATCCACGGATGCGGGCTGGACCATCGCCGGTTCAAAGGGCTCCAGCCCAATCTCACCGGACGCTATTTCTCGACGAATATCACCATCTGAATACAACACGGATATAAATTTATCCTGACTTTCCCCGGCAGCCGAACTATTGGGCCAAATATGTACGGCGAGTCGATTCCCGCAGGCGCCTCCTGTTCACCCGCCGGTGGCGGATTTCTCACCAAATACCCAGTGTTTCCAGCTATCGTTAAGTTGGGTTTTTCCCATCATCGCTCCGCAACACAAGGGTTTATTCAACATGCGTCTAGCCTACGCGCTGACTGGCACCGTACTCGCCTCGGCACTGCTGCTCTCCGGCACCGCCGCACTCGCTGCGCCGGCTGAGGACCTGCCTGCGGTGGAGAGCTCGCAGCTGACGACGGCATCGAGCCCCCTGGCCCTGATCAACCCCAGCACGAAGCTTTCGCCAGAAGACTACGTTCCAGGCAAGCTGGTGAGTGTTGCCGGCAGCTCGATGACCCTGCGTCCAGAAGCCGCCAAGGCGGTCGAAGCCCTCATTGCCGACGCACGCGCCGCCGGCCACTCGATCAAGCTGCTCAGCGCCTACCGTTCCTACGAGCGCCAGGCGGTGCTGTTCAACCAGTACCAAGCCAAATACGGCACTGCCTATGCCGAACGCATTTCTGCACGCCCCGGGACCAGCGAGCACCAGCTCGGTTTGGCCGCAGACCTGGGCTACACCAACAGCCGTGCCGAATTGAAGGCAGAGTTCGGCCAGACTCCGGCCGGTTTGTGGATCGCCGAACATGCGGTGGAGTACGGCCTGGTCATCCGCTATCCACAGGGCAAGGAAGAGATCACCGGCTACAAGTACGAGCCATGGCATGTGCGCTACATCGGAACCGAGCATGCCGAAGCGATGCTGGCTTCCGGCGCAGAAACCTTCGAAGAGTACCACCAGATGCTCGCCGACTCGCTTGAGAGCGCCAAGCAGAGCGAAGCTGAGGTTGCCATCGAGAAGGAACCGGCAAAGGCCAAGCAAGAAAAGCCGAAGGAAGAATCCCAGAAGGCTGGCGAAGATGTTGTCGTCGACGAGGACTTGCTGGTCCTGCGTTTCCTTCCGCCGTACCGCGACTGGGGCTTCGGCTTCACCCAGTAGCCACCCCGGGGCAGGATTCACTGCCAAGCCCGGACCTGGTTCCTCGTTCCCGGCGACGGGACAAAGCGGCCCGAACAGGAAAAGGAGCCGCCAACTTTCAGCTGGCGGCTCCTACTAGCTTGAAGTCCTACTTCGCACGCACTGGGATGCCGGTGAAGGTCGGCTTCAGCGTCTCGGCAAAGAAGTCCTCGCCCTTGTCATCGACGACGATGAAGGCAGGGAAGTCCTCGACCTCGATCTTCCAGATTGCTTCCATGCCCAGCTCCTCGTATTCGAGCACCTCGACCTTCTTGATGCAATCCTGGGCCAGGCGCGCGGCCGGGCCGCCGATGGAGCCCAGGTAGAAGCCGCCGTGGGTGTTGCAAGCATCGGTGACCTGCTTGGAGCGGTTGCCCTTGGCCAGCATGACCATCGAGCCGCCGGCAGCTTGGAACTGGTCGACATAGGAGTCCATGCGGCCTGCGGTGGTCGGGCCGAAGGAACCCGAGGCCATGCCCTCAGGGGTCTTGGCAGGACCTGCATAGTACACCGGGTGGTCCTTGAGGTACTGCGGCATCCCTTCGCCGGCGTCCAGGCGCTCCTTGATCTTGGCGTGCGCGATGTCGCGGGCCACAACCAGCGGACCGGTCAGCGACAGGCGGGTCTTGACCGGGTATTTGGTCAACTCGGCCAGGATCTCATCCATCGGCTTGTTCAAATCGATCTTCACCACGGAAGAACCGCCGGTGCCGGTGACGCCATCGGTCTCGTGGTCGTGGGCCGCGATGGCCGGGTGGGATTCGTCCGGCATGAAGCGGGCCGGATCGGTTTCCAGCTGCTCGACAAACAGGCCTTCCTCGGTGATCTTGGCCAGCATCTGGCGGTCGGCCGAGCAGGATACGGCGATGGCCACCGGCATCGAGGCGCCGTGGCGCGGCAGGCGCACCACGCGCACGTCGTGGCAGAAGTACTTGCCGCCGAACTGGGCGCCGATGCCGAAGTGGCGGGTCAGTTCCAGGACCTTTTCTTCCAGTTCGGTGTCGCGGAAGCCGCGGCCGGTCATCGCGCCCTCGGTGGGCAGCGAGTCCAGGTACTTGGCCGAACCGTACTTCGCGGTCTTCAATGCCATCTCGGCACTGGTGCCGCCGATGACGATGGACAGGTGGTACGGAGGGCACGCGGCGGTGCCCAGCGAGCGCAACTTCTCGTCGAGGAACTTCAGCATCGAGTTCTCGTTGAGGATCGCCTTGGTCTCCTGGTACAGGAACGACTTGTTGGCCGATCCTCCGCCCTTGGCCATGAACAGGAACTTGTAGCTGGTGTCAGCGCCGTCCTTGGTGTTCGCGTACAGGTCGATCTGCGCCGGGAGGTTGTTGCCGGTGGCCTTCTCTTCCCAGGTGGTGATCGGAGCCAGCTGCGAGTAGCGCAGGTTCAGCCGGGTGTAGGCATTGTAGATGCCGCGCGAGAGCGAGATCTCGTCCTGCTCTTCGGTGAGCACGCGCTGGCCGCGCTTGCCCATCACGATCGCGGTGCCGGTGTCCTGGCACATCGGCAGGATGCCGCCGGCGGCGATGTTCGCGTTCTTCAGCAGGTCCAGCGCCACGAACTTGTCGTTCGGGCTGGCTTCCTCGTCGTCGAGGATGTTGCGCAGCTGCTGCAGGTGGGCCGGGCGCAGGTAGTGCGAGATATCGTGCAGCGCCGTTTCTGCCAGCTGCTCCAAGGCTTCCGGCGCGACCTTCAGGAAGTTCTTCCCGTCCGGACCGGCGACTACCTCGACGCCTTCGGAGGAAATCTTGCGGTATTTGGTGGTGTCTTCGCCAATGGGCAGAAGATCCTCATAACGGAATTCAGGCATGCTCAGTCCTTGATTCAATCGTGGGTGCTCATCTGCCATTTTAGGCCTTTACCCCGAATTAACCGCATTCGCCGTTTGCACCTGAAGGTTTATCGCGACATGCTGTAATACATGAGCAACGAGAACGCCTCCGAAGCGCACGAGAACCAAAAGCCTGCCCCGGGCCCAGATGCGATCATCGAAACCCCGATGGACAAGCAGCGGGCTCAGCCCAAAACTCACTTCGAGATGATGCTGCAGGCCGGGCTTAACAAACCCGAGCTCTCCGGTTCGGTCATCGGCGCGTTCATGAGTGCGGAGGTGTACTTCCTCTCCCGCGAAGAGGTCACCGGGGAGAACAAGAACGCCCAGCCGATGATGCTCACCAACCCTTCGGGCGAAGCGGTGGTAGCGGTGTTCACCACCCTGGAGCGGATCCCTTCCTCGTACATCGACATGGCACCCTACGGTGTGAAGGTCCAGGGCGCCACCGTGGTGCGCGCATTGGAGAACACCGGCTTCGTGGTGAACCCCGGCGACGAGCTCAGCTTCGAAGTCCCCGCTGATGGGGTGGCGATTTTGCGTGAACAGCTGCTCAACGAGAAGCGTCCGGAATAGCATTTCGTAACTTTTGCCACGATTTCCCGTGCCGTTTGCCGGTGCGCAAGATTCGTGGGATATGCTTTTGATGCCCGGGCCGTCAATAGGCCGCTCGGAGCACTGCGGGCGTAGCTCAATGGTAGAGCGCTAGCTTCCCAAGCTCGATACGCGGGTTCGATTCCCGTCGCCCGCTCAAGCGAATGCCGGGGCACCAATGGTGCTCCGGCGTTTCTGTCCCTGCAGCCAGCGAAGGAGCACGATGACCGGAGTCCTCGAAGGCTTCTCCATCATCTGGGTCGTCATTCTCGTCGGCTATCTGGTGGGCCGCACCGGGGTCCTCGGCGACCAGGGCCGCCACGTGCTCAGCCGGGTCACCTTCTTCGTGGCCAGCCCGGCCCTGCTGTTCACCACCCTGGCCGAGTCCGATCCGGTCTCCGTGCTCGGGCCGCTGCTCTGGGTGGCTGCCCTGTCCGCGGCCTTGACTGCGGCGATCTACTACCTGGCGACGGTGCGGACGCTGAAGCGCCCGGCATCGGAGAGCATCATCGCCGCGATGTCCGCCTCCACGGTGAACTCCGCGAACCTGGGGCTGCCCATCGCGTTGTACGTGCTCGGCGACATGTCCTATGCGGCCCCGATCATCCTCTTCCAGCTGGCCCTCTACCAGCCGGTCAATCTGGCGATGCTGGATGCCACCACCTCTCGACACCGCACCACCCCGATCGCCTTGCTGCTGGCTACCGCGAAGAACCCGATGATCATCGGCTCGCTGCTCGGCCTGCTGGTGGCGCTGACCGGCATCGAGCTGCCTTCGATGGTGCTTGAACCCATCGATCTGATTGCCGGCGCCTCGATTCCCGCCATGCTCATGGCTTTCGGCATCTCGCTGGTGGGCTCCAAGCCGCTGGAAAAGAAAACCGGCCGCCGCGCCGACGTGCTGATCGCCACGGCTGCCAAGCTGCTCCTGCACCCGTTCCTGGCCTGGGTACTTGCCTATTGGGTCTTCAATTTGCGTGGAGAGCTGCTGGTGGCCTCGGTCATCATGGCCGGCCTGCCGACCGCACAGAACATTTTCGTAACGGCCATGCGCTACGACCACGGGGTGGTCGTAGCGAAGGACACCGTGCTGGTCACCACCATCTGCGCGATCCCGCTGATGATGCTGCTGGCGATCATCCTCGGAATCTGAGGTAACTTCGCGCCGCAGGAATAAGCGATCATCACTAGAGTGTTCTATGGACTACTGGTTCTATCCGCTCCCCTAGTGAGGTCATCATGAAGCGCACTGCACCCCTGCTGGCTGCCGCCACAATCATCGCCCTGTCATTGAGCGCCTGCGGGTCCTCCGGCTCGCCGGCCTCCCCCAGCGCATCGGGTGGTGCCACGGCCGAAACCGGCGACACCTTGAAGAAGGTCAAGGATTCCGGCGTGCTGACCGTGGGCACCGAAGGCACCTACCGCCCCTTCTCCTACCACGAGGGCAGCGAGCTGACCGGCTACGACGTCGAGGTGATCGAAGCCGTCGGCGAGAAGATGGGCGTCGAGGTCAAGTTCCAGGAGACCCAGTGGGACGCGATCTTCGCTGGCCTGGATGCCGGCCGTTTCGATGTCATCGCCAACCAGGTCTCGATCAACCCTGAACGCGAAGAGAAGTACCTGTTCACCCAGCCCTACACCGTCTCCACCGGCGTGGTGGTGACCAAGAGCGACAATACCGACATCACGTCCTTCGCCACGCTCAAGGGCAAGACCACCGCGCAGTCGCTGACCAGCAACTTCTACGAGACCGCCAAGGATGCCGGTGCGAATGTCGAACCGGTTGAAGGCTGGGCCCAGTCGATCACCCTGCTCAAGCAGGGCCGCGTCGATGCCACCGTGAACGACAAGCTGACCTTCCTGGACGCGCAGAAGACCAATCCGGATGACAGCATCAAGATCGCTGCCGAGTCCGAGGAGAAGAGCGAATCCGCGGTCGCCCTGCGCAAGGATTCCACCGAACTGGCCAAGGCGATCGACACCGCCCTGGACGAGCTGCGCGCCGACGGGGAACTGGCGAAAATCTCCGAGAAGTACTTCGGCGAAGACGTCAGCAAGTAGCAAGCACTATCAGTAGACTGGCTCCACACGTGGAAACGCGTGGAGCCAGTTTCATTTGCGCAAAGGTAGCCCATGGATCCGAAATGGCAGTTATTCCTCGACTCGCTCGGGCCGTTGGCCCTAGGTGCGATCACCGCAACCATTCCGCTGGCCCTGATCAGCATGGCCCTGGGCCTGGTCATCGCCCTGCTGATGGCGCTGATGCGGATCAGCAAGAACCGGGTGGTCTCCTCGATCGCCCGGATCTACATCTCCATCATCCGCGGCACGCCGCTGCTGGTGCAGCTGTTCGTCATCTTCTACGGCATGCCCTCGGTGGGCCTGGTCATCGACCCGTGGCCCAGCGCCATCATCGCCTTCAGCCTGAATATCGGCGGCTACGCCGCTGAGATCATCCGTGCGGCAATCCTCTCGGTCCCCCAAGGCCAATGGGAAGCCGGTTACACCCTGGGCATGTCGCGCACACGCACCCTGTACCGGCTGATCCTGCCGCAGGCCACCCGGGTGGCCGTGCCGCCGCTGTCGAACTCCTTCATCTCACTGGTCAAGGACACCTCGCTGGCCTCCACCATCCTGGTCACCGAAATGTTCCGCAAGGCCCAGGAAATCACGGCTTCCACCTATGAGTTCCTGCTGCTCTACTGCGAAGCCGCGGCCATCTACTGGGTGATCTGCCTGGTGCTTTCGGCCCTGCAAAACTCTGTCGAAGGAAGGCTTGAAAAGTATGTCGCCAAGTAATTCCCCGCTGCTGGCAGTCTCCGGCCTGCACAAGGCCTTCGGGGCGAACCAGGTGCTCAAGGGCATCGACTTCACCGTGCATTCCGGCGAGGTGCTGGCGCTGATCGGCCCGTCCGGCTCGGGGAAGACCACCGCCCTGCGTTGCCTGAACGGCCTGGAAATCGCCGATGCCGGTTCCGTCGGATTCGCCGGCGGCCCGGAGGTGTCCTTCAGCCCCGGGATGAAGCCCAAGTCCGCGCAGATCCTGCGCAATCGTTCGGCGATGGTGTTCCAGGGACACCACCTGTTTCCGCATCTGACGGTCCTGCAGAACGTGAGCATCGGCCCGATCGAGGTGCAGAATCGCCCCAAGGACCAGGTGCTGGCCGAAGCGAAGAAGCTGCTGGCCCGCGTCGGCCTGGAAGCCAAGGCCGATGCCTACCCGAATTCGCTGTCCGGCGGACAGCAGCAGCGCGTGGGCATCGTGCGCGCGCTGATGCAGCAGCCGGACCTGCTGCTCTTCGACGAGCCCACCAGCGCGCTGGACCCCGAGCTGGTCGGCGAAGTGCTCACCGTCATCAAGGAATTGGCCCAGGAGGGCTGGTCCATGGTGCTGGTGACCCACGAGCTGGCCTTCGCCCGGGATGTGGCTGACACCGTGGTGTTCATGGACGGCGGGGTAGTCGTGGAAACCGGCCCGGCCGCCCAGGTGCTCGGCACGCCTGCCAACCCGCGCACGCGAAGTTTCGTCCAGCGTCTTTTGCACCCGTTCTAAAAGCAATAGAGTGATGCCATGACCCAGGAAACGAATACTTTGCTGAACAGCCTCGTTGAAGGCTATGACTTCGAATCCGCGTGCCTGGAGCTCGGTGCTGCGCTGATCGACGGCAAGGCCGAGCCGGCCGCCCAGGTCCGCCTGCCGCTGAAGATGCTCAACCGCCACGGCCTGATTGCCGGCGCCACGGGCACCGGCAAGACCGTCACACTGCAGACCATGGCAGAACAGCTCTCGGTGGCCGGCGTTCCGGTATTCCTGGCCGACGTCAAGGGCGATCTGACCGGCCTGGCGCAGCCTGCCGAGCCGTCGGACAAGCTCGCAGCCCGGCTGGCCGAATTGGGCCACGAGTTCACTGCGCGCACCAATCCGGTCGAAATCCTCAGCCTGGGAGGCAAGGGCGAGGGCGTCCCGGTGCGCGCCAGCGTGGACGCTTTCGGACCGATCCTGCTGGCCCGCGTCCTGGAACTGAACGAGACCCAGGAAGAATGCCTGCAGCTGATCTTCCACTACGCCGATTCCAACAAGCTTCCGCTGGATGACCTGAGCGATCTGAAGGCGGTCATCAGCTTCCTGCTCAGCGACGGCGGTGCCAAGGCACTGGAAGCCCTGGGCGGGGTGTCTTCGTCCACTGCGTCGGTGATCCTGCGGGGCATCACCATCATGCAAACCCAGGGCCTGGACCAGTTCTTCGGCCAGCCCGAGTTCGATACCGCGGACTTCCTGCAGGTGCGCGACGGCGCAGGCGTCATCAACATCCTGGAACTGCCCTCGGTCAGCTCCCAGCCCATGCTGTTCTCCACCTTCCTCATGTGGCTGCTGGCCGACATGTTCGAGGACCTGCCAGAAGCCGGAGACCTGGACAAGCCCAAGCTGGTGTTCTTCCTCGACGAGGCCCACCTGCTCTTCAAGGATGCGACCAAGGCCTTCACCGACGCGATCATCAGCACCGTCCGGTTGATCCGTTCCAAGGGTGTGGGCCTGTTCTTCGTCACCCAGTCCCCCACCGACCTGCCCGACGAGGTGCTCGGCCAGCTGGGCAATCGCATCCAGCATGCGGTGCGTGTCTTCACCGCCAAGGACCAGAGCGCGCTCAAGCAGATCATCAAGACCTTCCCCTCCTGCGAGCTGGACCTGCAGGAGGCGTTGACCCAGGCCGGGGTCGGCGAAGCGGTGGTGACCGTGCTGGGCGAAAAGGGCGCTCCGACCCCGGTCGCATGGACCAAGATGTCCTCGCCGGGCTCGAATATCGGCCCCGCCTCCTCCGAGCGGTTAGAGCAGGTCCGCGGCAGCTCGGCACTGGCGGCGCAATATTCGGCCGCGATGGATCGTGATTCTGCCCGCGAAATGCTCGACGCCAAAGCCCAGGCAGCGCAGCCGGCCGCGGCTCCGGTTCCCGAGGCGGCGCCGGAACCGTCTCGGGAAAGTACACCACGCCAGGGCCGGGAGCGGCAGGAAGCGAACCCGATGATGGACATGGCCATGGATGCCGCCAAGGTGATTGGCCGCGAGCTGATCCGCGGTTTCTTCGGCAACCGCAAGCGCCGTCGCCGGTGATATTACCCGCTCATTCCAGCACGCCGTTTACTATCTGGGCCCGGAAACCAGATAGCCTAGCTACTGATGAACACTCGTAATTCCATGCAGATCTCCGCTGCCCGCCTGGCGCTTCGCTGGGCCATGGCCGCAGCGGCAGTCATCGTCCTGGTCATTGCCGGGTCGATTGCCGCCAACCGCACGCTCTTCTCCCCGCAGCACCAGGTGAAGGCGCTGCAGCAGCATTTGGCCAAGGGCGAAGGCGCCGAGGCCTTGGGCCTGATGCAGGCCCAGGTCCCGGAGGGCGACGCGGTGGCCCTGGACGGGGACGTGCTCAAGCGCACCCAGGCCGGGATTACGGAGTTCACCACGGACAAGGCCCAGCCGGTCGACGGCGATGAGCAGCTGCGCACCGTCACCGCGCACTACAAGGCCCACGGTGTGGAGAAGGAATCCACCTACACGCTGCGCCATGCCGGCAAATCCTGGCTGCTGTTCGACAAGTGGGCCTTCGAGCCGAGCACCCTGCCCAGCGTGAAGATCAAGGCCAACACCGTCAACGAAGTCACGGTCAACGAGCAGAAGATCCCGCTGTCCGCCGGCGTGAGCACCCTGCCGGTGTTCTACCCTGCGATCCTCGACGCGAGCTTCAGCACCAAGAACTTCGCGGCCGACACCCGCGGCATGGTGGTCACGGCGCCTGCCGAGGAACCGGTGGAGATCGCGTTGAAGACGGAGCCGACCAAGGAATTCATCGCAGCCATCAACACCAAGGTGAAGAAGTACCTCAACGACTGCGCCGAACAGCAGGTGCTGATGCCGTCCGGCTGCCCGTTCGCCTACAACACCTCTGCGCGCGTGGACCCGGCAACCATCGACTGGTCCATTTCGAAGTACCCGACCATTGAAGTGAACTACTACAACGGCGCCTGGGTGCTCTCCCCGCTGAAGACCACCGCCACCTTGACGTTGACCGAGCAGGATCTGCGCACCGGTGCCAAGGCCAAGAAGACCGTCAAGGAGGACTACTCCTTCACTGCCCAGCTGACAACCAGCACCACCGAAGTGTCGGTGGTCCCGGTGGCCGGCGGCGAACAGGTGGCCGGCTAGCGCCCGAGCAGTTCGCGGAACTGGCTGCGCAGCGGCACCGCGTTGGTCTTGAACTTCTGCCAGACCAGCAGCGCCGCCAGGCTGGCGGCCAGCGACAGCCCGGACCCGATGGTCACGGCGATCTGGATCCCGAACAGTTCGGCGAACCAGCCGATCAGCGGCGAGCCAATGGGCGTTCCACCCATCACCACCATCAGGTACAGTGCCAGCACGCGCGCCCGGTACTGCGGCGGCACCGAGGTCTGCACCATGGTGTTGCAGCTGTTCAGGAAGGTCAGCGACCCCAGTCCCACCGGGATCAGCACCAGGGCAAACGCGATGTAGTTGGGCATCCATGCGCTGGCGACCCCGGCGATGCCGAAGAACACGCCGCCGCCGATCAAGTAGCGCCAACGCGGAGCCGAACGCCGTGCCGCCAGCAGCGCGCCGCCGAAGGTGCCCACGGCCATGATGGAGCCCAGGATTCCGTACTCCCCTGCGCCCACCCCGTAAACCTCGGTAGCCATCAGCGCGTTGGTCATCTGGAAGTTCAGCCCGAAGGTGCCGATCACCCCGGCCAGGAAGAAGATCAGCAGCAGGTCCTTGCGGTTCTTCACGTAGGCGATGCCTTCGCGCACCTGCCCCTTGGCCCGCTCTACCGGCTTGGAGGGGTTCAGCGCGTCCTTGCGCATGAACACCAGCGAGGAGATCACCGCAAGGAAGGAGGCGCCGTTGAGCAGGAAGGCAGGCCCGGTGCCGACCAGGGCGATGACCGCACCGGCTACGCCCGGACCGGCCAGCCGGGCCAGGTTGAAGTTGGCGCTGTTCAACGCCACCGCGTTGGCCAGGTGGGTGCCCGGAACCACTTCGGAGACGAACGCCTGGCGTGCCGGCGCGTCGAAGGAGGCGCCAATGCCCAGCATCGTGGCCAGCACGTAGACGTGCCAGAGCTGCGCGGTGCCGGTGACCACCAGCAGGCCGAGGATCAGGGCGCAGGCTCCCATGAAGCTCTGGGTGAGGATCAGCAGCCGGCGCTTGTTGAAGCGGTCGGCGATCAGACCGGCATAGGGGCCCAGCAGCAGCACCGGCAGGAATTGCAGGCCGGTGGTGATGCCGGTGGCCACCGCATCGTGGTCCGTGAGCTCGGTGAGCACCAGCCAGTCCTGGGCCACGCGCTGCATCCAGGTTCCGATATTGGAGACCAGCGCGCCGATCACCCACAACCGGTAATTTGGTATTTCCAGTGCACGGAACATTTTCGACGCCATACTTATCGCCGGATCCCTCCGGCTCCTCCCGCCCTCCAGTCTAGCTACTTGGGCAGGAAAATGCTGAGGTTTCCTCAGATTATCGCTGTGATGCCATCTTTCGCCGGGCATGGAAAAGGCGCACCCTCGGGTGCGCCTTTTTCTAGTTCACGCCGCGCAAATCCAGCAGCAGCTCGTTCTCGCCGTCCGCATCAAGCACGACCGGGATGCCCCAGTCCTGCTGGTACAGGTGGCAGGCCGCGTGATCGGGAATCTCGCCGCCCGGCTCTCCGTCGCAGGCCGCGGCGCGGGCGGTAATGTGCAGCACGCCGTCGGCCACCTCCGGGTTCAGCTCCAGGGTGCGGGTCAGGCCCACCGAGGTGCCGGCCCCGTCGAGGATCAGCTCCTCCGGGCTGGCCGAGATCTTCAGCTGGGTCGGATCGCCCCAGCGGTCATCGAGCTTCTGCCCCTTCGGCGCTGCGAAGCGCACGAAGATCTCGTGCTTTCCTGCCTGCACGCGGGTCTTCGGGCGCTGGGTCTGGCTGGCGCCTTCGTCCACCACCAGGGCCTCGGCAGGAATCGGGATGCGCACCAGCTGGTGGGTGTTGGTCTCCACGACCAGCAGCACCGGGTCGCCGTCCACCGAGCTGTCAACCAGCACGTCGGCCGGTTCCTTCAGCCCCTTGGCCAAGGTGGAGACGGTCTTGGTGGCCGGATCGAAGCGGCGCACCGCGCCGTTGTACGAGTCGGCGATCGCAATCGAGTGGTCAGGCAGCACCGCAACGCCCAGCGGGTGCTGCAGGCGCGCCGCCTCGGCGTCGCCGTCGCGGAAGCCGAAGTCGAACAGCCCGGTGCCCACCGCGGTGTGCACCGACTGGGCCTGGCCGTCTTCGACCTCGATCCAGCGCAGGGCGCTGGTTTCCGAGTCGGCGATCCACACGTTCTCCCCGTCCAGGGCCAAGCCCGAGGACTGGGCGAACCAGGCCTGGTCCGGTGCCCCGTCGGCCAGCCCTTCCAGGCCGGTGCCGGCGAAGACCGACACCGCACTGGTGCGCGGGTCGAAGGCGAAGATCTGGTGGGTGCCGGCCATTGCGATGATGATCTTGCCCGAAGGGTGGTAGAGCACATCCCATGGGGAGGACAGCGAGATGTTCAGCGCGTCGGTGCCCAGCTCGGTTAGCTGGACTTCCTGGCGGGCGTTCTCTGAGTCCAGCAGGCGCTGCACGCCGTTGCCGGCCAGGGTGCCCACCTGCCCGGTGGCCAGGTTGACCGAACGCAGGCGGTGGTTGACGGTGTCGGCAACGACTACGTCGTAGCCGAGTTCCGCGGCCAGCTCGGCCGGCAGTGCGGCCAGGCCCTGCAGCTCGTTGAACTGGGCGGTGTCCGCGTCGCCGTCAGCGTAGCCCTTCACCCCGGCGCCGATGGTGCGCACCACGGTGGACAGGTCCCCGGCCAGCTCGACGAGCCGGTGGTGGCCCGAGTCGCCCACCAGGAAGTTGCCGTTGGCCAGGGCGATGGCCTTGCCCGGGAAGCGCAGGTCGCCTTCGCGGGCCTCGGGAGCCACGTACGGCCCGTTGCCGCGGTGCAGCGTGCCCTTGGCTTCGTGCTCAGCCACCAGTTCCTCGATCAGCGAGCCCAGGCCCTGGGCGTGGCCCTCGCCGGAAAGGTGGGCGACGATGTAGCCTTCGGGATCCAGCACCACCAGGGTTGGCCAGGCACGCGCCCCATAGGCCTGCCAGGTGACCAGCTCCGGGTCATCGAGCACCGGGTGGTGGATCTCATAGCGTTCCACGGCTGCGGCCAGCGCGTCCGGATCGGCTTCGTGCTCGAACTTCGGCGAATGCACGCCGACGGTGACCAGCACGTCGGAGTACTTCGCCTCCAGCGGGCGCAGCTCGTCGAGCACGTGCAGGCAGTTGATGCAGCAGAAGGTCCAGAAGTCCAGGATCACGATCTTGCCGCGCAGGGCGTCCAGATCCAGCTGCTTGCCGCCGGTATTCAGCCAGTTCCGGCCCAGCAGCTCGCTGGCGCGCACCTTGTAATTGGCGCGGACGGATTCGGAAGTGCTCATGGTGGTCCTTTCGCTGTCGCCGCGGCTGCGGCAATTCGAACCTCAATTATCTGCCACCGCCGCCCGAACGGGCGAACGGTGTTAAGCAACATTGAGAAAAGTGTGAAGTTCTTGCTGGTGCAACCACCGGCCCGGGCCGGGTATTCCCGCTAGGGCAGCTGCGCGAGCACGGTGTCCATGATGCTGGTGGCCACCTTGTTGAAGGTGGCATCCTGCAGCGAGGTCGCGGACATGAAGGAAACCATCACCGCGTACTGATCGGTGCTCTTGATCAGCACCAGCGAATCCTGCGCATACTGCCCGTCGCGGCTGTAGTACAGCGCCGAATCGGCTTCCGGCACGCCGGGATCCGAGAACTTCAGGGTCTCGCGGTAATCCAGGCCGTTGAGCTTCACGGTTTTGCATTCGTCCAGGATGGTCGCCACGTTCTTGTTGTGCGCCGCCAACTTCGCCGCCTGGTCGCCGAGCTTGGCGACCTCCACCGAACCGGTGATCGACTGGTTCTCGTTGGTGAAGTCGGTGCGCGCCGCCTCGGTGCCCAGCTGCACCGGCGACCAGTTCAAATCCTCGATCGGGGCCGAGCACTGGGCCGGCAGCACCACGATGTCCTTGAGCGTGTCGGTGGGCGGCGTGGCCAGGGATTCGAGGTCCTTGCCCTGGATCTTCGCGCTGGCCGGGAAGCCGAGCTCGGCGGCCATCACTGCCCCGGCGGTGGTGGCCACCTGAGCGGTGGTCATTTCCGCAGGCTCTTCAGCTTTCTCGGAGGCGCTGGGCGTCGCGGTGCCCTGCACGGCGATCTTGTGGGTCTCGTCCTGCGGCATCTCCTGCTCCGCGGAGCAGGCGGTGGCAGCGAGCAGCGCGCAGGCCAGCAGCGAGGAGGCGAGGATCTTCTTGGTGCTAGGCACGGGGGTCCCTTCGGTCGGCCTGCTTGTAGCGGGCGAACATTTCGTTGTAGGCAGCCAGCTCGGCATCGTTGTCGCGCTCGGCCTGGCGGTCGTAGCGCTTGGTGTCCTTCTTGTCTTGGCGCAGCCAGGAGATGACCACGAAAATCGCCAGCACCAGCGTCGGCACCTCGCCGATCGCCCACATCGCCCCGGCACCCACCACCTGGTCCTCCAGCGCGGTGCCGCCCCAGGTGCGGCCCATGTTCCCGAAGTAGTCGGGGGCCAGCAGGGTTTCGGTGCTCATCAGCGCGACGCCGAAGAAGGCGTGGAAGGCGACGGTGGCCAGCAGCACCACCAAGCGCATCGGGTACGGGTAGCGCTTGGGAACCGGGTCGGCGTCCACCAGCGACAGGGCAAACAGGTAGCCGGTGAGCAGGAAGTGCAGGTTCATCAGCTCGTGGCCGGCGTGGTAGCGCATGGCCGGTTCGAGCAGCGGGGTGAAGTAGAAGACCACGATCGAGCCGGCGAAGTTCACGGCCGCGAAGATCGGGTGGGTGATCACCCTCGAGTAGCGCGAGTGGACCAGGTAGAGGATCCATTCGCGCGGGCCGCGCGTGCCATCGGCGCGCGAAGGCAGCACCTGCAGCAGCAGCGTGACCGGGGTGCCCAGGACCAGGAAGATCGGCACGATCATGGTCAGCGACATGTGGTCGACCATATGCGTGGAGAACTGGATCTTGCCGTACACCGCCACCGCGCCGCTGGTCACGTAGAACAGCGCGAACAGGCCGACGATCCAGCTGGCAAGGCGCAGCACGCTGGGCTTGTCCCCGCGGCGGGCGAGCTTGATGAACGCCCACAGGTACACGGCCAGGCCGAACAGGCACACAGCCACCCATATCCAGTCCATCCGCCAGGTGGTGAACCAGGCGGCCGTGTCCGGAGCCGGTGGCAGGTCATAGCCGGTGAGCAGTCGCGCCGGGGTCGCTTCGGCCGGCGGGGCGTCGGAAGTCGGCGGAGCGGTGCGCGCCAGCACGGTGGCCACCGACATCACTGCGGCCATCAGGACGACTTCCGCGGCCACGACCTGCCAGGCCGCGCGCAGCGCAGTGAATTTGCCTTCCAGCAGCTTCGGAATCACCATTCGCCGGTGCCACAGGCCCAGCATGCCCAGTGCCAGGGTGATCAGCAGCTTCACGACCACCAGGGTTCCATACGGGGTCAGCCACTGGTCCCAGTCGGTGATGCGGATGACCGCGGAAGCCAGACCGGAGCCGATCATCAGGAATACCGCGAAGGTGGCCAGCGCAGAATAGCGCTTGAGCACTACCCCGGCCAGCACCTGCCCGCGGGCCCGGCCCGGTGCTTCGCCTCCCAGCGTCGGGGCGAGCAGGGCCAGCACCATGATGCCGCCGAACCAGAGGACCACGGCGAGCAGGTGCAGACCGATGGAGTTCACCGCGGCGAAGTGGTCGTCTCCCCCGGCCGCGTGGCCGATGAACGCCAGCGGCAGGATGCCGAACAGCGAGAAGAGGGCGCTGAGCCCCACCGTGGTCTTGGAGCGCACTGCCAGCGCCAGCGAGCTGGTGATCGCGGCGATCACCACCATCCAGGCCCAGGCCCGTCCGGTGGTGATCGACAGGATGTAGTCCAGGATCGCTGCCGAGTACTGCGGGTCCAGGCTCATCGGGATGCCTGCCAGGTCCCAGAAGGTCAGCAGCATGACGGTGGCCGCGGACAGGGTCCACACCACCGCCGCCCCGGCGGCGATATTCATCGTGCGGGTGAATGCCGGATGGGCGTCCCCTTCAGTATCGCGGGTCACCTTGGCGGCCCGCGGGATGATCGCCGCGGCGAACACCAGTGCTGCGATGCTCAGCGCCATCGAAGCGTGGTGGATGGCCCGGGCGATGGGCAGCGACCAGCGCACGAACGCCCCGGGATCGGCCAATTCCGCCGGCCGGGCGATCCCGGTGAACAACACCGCCGCCAGGAAGGCCACCGCCGCAGCGAGGATTCCGGGCAGGATGAAGCGGGCAACTGAAACCGTACGCTGTGTATCCATAACCTTCTCATCATCTCATTCTTCGCCCGGCCGGTCACCGTGCGGCCGGGCGGGTTGGGCGCATCTCACATTTGAAGCTGCTCCCCCAGATAGCCGCCTTCAGCCACCCCGGGCAGGATCGCATACAGCCCTGATCCCACCGGCTTCAGCCAGGTGTTCAGCGCATCCGCGGCCGCCAGCCGGTGCTGCACCGGGATGAAGCTGGTTGCCGGGTCGCGCTGGTAGCTGGCGAACAGCAGGCCCGAAGCCTGCCCGGCGAAATTGTAGCCCCGCCGGTGCATGACTTCATCGGCGCTGCCCGGCCTGGCCAGCGCCACGTGGGCGTTGGCCGCGATCGCCGGCAGCCCGAGCCCATTGACCGCTGCGAGGTCCACCGGGTCATCGACGCTGCCGCCGGACAGCGGCGAGCCGTCGGCCTGCCGCCGGCCCAGCGCATGGTCGCGTCCTGCGGTGTCCACCTCGTCCCAGCCATCCAGGTCCATTTCGAACCTGCGCAGCGCCAGCGTGGTTCCGTTCTCGATCCAGCCCGGCTGGCCGAACACAGCTTCCGCGCGCACCTCCCCCTCGGGGTTGTTGACGCCGTCCAGCTGGCCGAACAGGTTGCGGAACCCGTGCACGCCAGGGCTTGCGAACCCGGTTTGGGCGAAGCGCCGGGAGGCCAGGCCGCGCAGGTTCTTGGATACCGCCCGCACTGCATGCTGCAGCACCGTGGGATCCTGCGCGCAGAACTGGATCAGCAGATCGCACTGCCCGTACTGCTGTTCGAGCTGGTCGCCGGCGAAATGCGGCAACGTGCCGATCTGCCCGTGCCCGGCTACATCGAGCAGGCTCTGGCCCAGCCCCACGGTGAGCGTCAGCTCGCATCCGGGCTGCGCCATTTCCGGTTCGGTGTCGGCCAGCACTCCGCGGCCGCTGGCCAGCCTGGCCGCATCTTCGGTGATCATCTGCAGCATCGCGCGCAGCTGGTCCTTCTTCGACCCTTCGCGCCAGTGCAGATCCCATCCGGCGAACACCGCGTGGGCCTGCTGGCGATCGAGGATCCCCGACTGGTACTTGCCGTAGAACGGGCGGTAGCCAGGCTCAGCGGCGCTGGCCGCTGGCACGCTGAGCTTGCCGGTGCCGAACCCGGTGAGCATCCCGCCCAGCGCGGCGGCCGCGGTGGTGCCCAGCAGCGCCCGGCGATCGACACTAATGCCCGGCATGCTCGTCGTAGCTTTCCTTGGCTCCGTCGAAGTTGCGGATCGGGAAATCGACCTCGGTGCTCGACCCGTCGGCGAACTCCAGCGTCAGCCTCGCCGTTTGGGCGGCCACCAGCGGCTGTTGCAGGTCCATGAACATCAAGTGGTTTCCGCCCGGTGCCAGCACCGCGTCCTTCCCGGGTTCGATCACCAGGTCCCCTTCGAGCTGCGCCATCGTCATCCCGGTGCCGGTGCCGCGCATTTCGTGGATCTGGATCTCGTCGCCCTGCGCGTTGCTGACCTGGTGCAGTGCAATCGGGGTGCCCGACGAGTTGTGCAGGATGCCGAAGGCCGCGCTCATGCCTGATTCGGCGGCCTTTGCCCAGGTCTCGCTCGTAGTCAGCGCTTCAGCCTGCCGGACGGTTTGCTGCTCGCTGCCCGGTGCGGGTGAGCCGGCGCCCTGCGCGCAGCCGGCCAGCAGCAGTGTGAGGCCCAAGGCCAGTGCAGAAGTCTTTTGGAATTTCATGTTCTCAAGCTTTCAAAATCGGTGTGCAGGCGCGCCAAAGGCTGCGGTGGCCTCTGGCGCACCGGAAGAGTGGGGGTTACTTGGACTGGCGCATGAACTTGGCTAGCACGCCCAGCGCACCGCCGAGGATGACCACGCCGATGATCACCCAGATGACCGGGCTCACCGAGCTGCCCAGTTCCTGGACCGGGTTCTGGCCTCGTTCCTCGTCAGCGGAGCCGGCAGTCTCGCTTGGAGCGGCTGGCTCGCTGGAGCTGACCAGGGTCGGTTCGGCCTGCGGCGCGTCGACGCTGAAGCCGATCTTGTTCTCGATCGGGTGCCCGTCAGAGGACACCACGCGGTAGGCCAGCTGGTACTCTCCGTTGGCCAGTTCCTGGGCCGGGGTGATGGTGACCTTGGTGCCCTTGGTCTGCGCTTCGGCGTCGATCTTTTCCCCATCAAGGGTCAGCGAGACCACCGTGGAGTCCACGCCGGATAAGCTCTGGAGCACACCGGAGAATTCCAGGGTGATGTCTTCCGGGGCCTGCTTGACGGTTGCCCCGTCCTTCGGGGTGGAGCCGATCAGCTGGTCGTGGGCGTTCGCGGCACTAATCGAGCCGGCAAAGGCCAGCAGGGAGAACGCCAATACGGCGATCACGCGCGAGATCTTCTTGGTTGCTACGGTCATGGTTTTCCTTCCAAGCCCCTGTCGGGGCGCTTCGATTCTTTTCTCAGGCGGCAAGAATGAAGCAGGGAGGACCGCGGCGCTCCGGCAGCCTTCCCAGTTGCGCCAGCTTGAGTTGGAAGCGCAAGGGGAAGTAGGCGCGGAGCGGCCGGGCAGCAGGAGCCTGCACGCGAATGCGCGCGAGGATCCGCCGGGCCGTTGACAGTGTGAGGCAGCTGCCCAAGACCTTGAGCAGGCGTTCACCGCCGTTGAGCACCACAACGCTGGCGATCGCGGCCAGCACGTGGGCGTAGAGCATCGATTCGGTATGCACGTTGGCGTACTGCGCGGTGATGTTCTGCGCCAGCTCCAGATTTCGTCCCGCATGATGGATGTGCTCCATGCCGGAAACATCGCCGCTCGGGTGGCTCATCACCGACAGGCTCAAGTGGTAGAGCCCTTGGCTGAGCAGCACGACCAGGCTGGTTGCCCACAGGGAGAATTTACGGCCAACCAGCACAACACTGATCGCCGCGGAAACGCAGGTAATCAGCACCATGGCCACGACCGACAGCGCAGTCGGCGCGCTGTGGGCGTGGGCGGCAAAAGCTGTCCAGGTGCACACGCTTGCCGCTAACCAGCCGCGCAGTACGCGGGTAGCGGGTTTCTGTGACACAGTGGGCAGCCATTCTTAGTGGAAATCTTCAATCATGGCTGATTCTACGCGAAGTAGAAGTATGCCTCAAATGGTGCCAGATAACGCAAAAGGCCCGTCCCTGCCTCCTGGATTTCTCCGGAGCGGGTCGGGCCTTGCGCAAAGCTCGACAGGAAGCTTACTTCTTGGCTACAGCAGCCTTCAGCTTCGAACCAGCGGTCAGCTTGACCGAGTGGCCAGCAGGAATCTGGATTGCTTCACCGGTCTGCGGGTTGCGGCCGGTACGAGCTGCACGATCGGTGCGCTCTACAGCCAACCAACCTGGGATCGACACCTTCTCACCCTTGGAAATCTGGTCGACGAAAACCTCGAAGACTGCATCCAGAACACCGTTGACGGCAACCTGGGAGTTTTCGGTCTTCGCTGCAACAGCAGCAACAAGTTCGCTACGGTTCATAGCCAATGTATGGTCCTCCTGGACTAGTGATCCAAGACCCTCTTCCGGGCCCGGACGCCGCGCGGTCGCACGGACTTATCAGTGAGAACATATCAAACGTTTTGCCCCGAAACACTGGAAAACGGGCGGAAAACCGGGATTTTTTCAACTAATTGCAGTTTTCTTGGCTCAACGGCACCATTTTCGAGCTGAATGAAAGCTATTGCAACGCTGCTTAACGCGGCAAGGCCTGCCAAACCGAGGACGGTTGGCGGGCCTTGCGCAAAGCTCGACAGGAAGCTTACTTCTTGGCTACAGCAGCCTTCAGCTTCGAACCAGCGGTCAGCTTGACCGAGTGGCCAGCAGGAATCTGGATTGCTTCACCGGTCTGCGGGTTGCGGCCGGTACGAGCTGCACGATCGGTGCGCTCTACAGCCAACCAACCTGGGATCGACACCTTCTCACCCTTGGAAATCTGGTCGACGAAAACCTCGAAGACTGCATCCAGAACACCGTTGACGGCAACCTGGGAGTTTTCGGTCTTCGCTGCAACAGCAGCAACAAGTTCGCTACGGTTCATAGCCAATGTATGGTCCTCCTGGACTAGTGATCCAAGACCCTCTTCCGGGCCCGGGCGCCGCGCGGTCGCACGGACTTATCAAGAGTTGAACTTACCAGCTGGCGACGACAAAAAGTGCATCATCATGCGGATTCTGCTGAATTTTTAGCCAAATCAAAGGTGTGAAAGTTCACCCGGGACCTACAGCGCGAACGGATCGAGGCCCTCATTTGCCTTCACGAACAGCTCCCAGGCTTTGCCTTGCAGCTCTTTGCCGCGGGTCGCTTTCGCCGGGCTGGCCAGTACCGTTGGGCCCTTCGTCAGGAATTTCGGCCCCAGGTAGCAGCCTCGTGGCGCGGCATCCAATTCAGGTGCCAAGGCCGCTTCGACCAAGGCCACCGCTCCTTCGTGTTTGCCCTGCGCGAAACCAGCCTGCAATTGGCCGATCAGCCGCTTGGCGTAGTCCGGCTCATTGATGCTGGGCACCTGCGGGGACAGCCCGGAGAGCGCATATCCCGGATGGATCGCCAGCGCACGAGCCGGCAGTTCCAGCTGGCGCAGCCGGTGGTCCAGGGCCAGGGTGAACGCCTGCACTGCCGCCTTGGACTGCACATAGGCGCGGTAGGGATGGTAATCGCGGGCCAAGGCCAGATTCTGCGGATCGGTGGCCAGCATACGTGTGGACATCGACCCCAGGCCGATGAACCGCATCGGCTGGCTGAAGCGGTCGGCGAGTTCGCCGGCCAATCGTGCGTGTCCGATGAAGTTGGTGCTCATAGTGAGCTCATAACCGAGCAGGCCCCCTTGGCGTTCCCGCGGCGCCCGGATGATCCCGGCGTTGGCGATCAGCGCGTCCAATGGCCGATTGCGCAGCTCTGCCGCCAGCCCCATGGCAGATTCAATGCGTGAGGAGTCGTACTGCATGAATTCGACACGGGCCTCCGGCACGCGCCGCCGGATCTGCCCCATCGCATGTTCTGCGCGGCTCTGGTTGCGGCAGGCAAGAATGACCTGAGCACCGGCCTGCGCCAAGCCGAGGCTGGCGAAGAAGCCGAGGCCGCTATTCGCGCCGGTCACTACGACGGTCTTGCCGTGACCCAGTGTCGCCCACCGCTTCCGGTTCGCGTAGATGTCGGCTGCGGGTTGCGGGTAGGGGGTCACTGGCTTCATGGTTACACGCTACTACAGGGCGGGCCCTCGAATGCCGGTGGGACATGGCAATTGAGCCAAACCCCCAGACACCTCGCAGCAGCACGTGGTGCCCATGATCTTCGGCGATCCACGCGGACCCGCGGGGATTGATTTTATTCGCCGAGCTCCTGCGTGGATTGCTCTGGAAAGCCTGCACGCGCATTGCCGGGTTCCAGCCCGCGGTGGGATCATTGGAAGATGGAGCATAACGAGGATGCCGCGCTGAATGCGGCCCGGTACAAGATGAAGCAGGACAGCGAGCCGCTGCCCGTGGATGAGTATGCGCAGGCCACCGGGATGGCTCCCGTTGAGAAGCAGAAGACTCCCCTGCAGCTGCATGCCGAGGACGAAGCCTGGGAGGTGGCCAACTCGGTGCTCGATGAGGCCTTCGCCCGCGGCGACTTCGACAATCTGGCTCTCGCCGGACAGAAGATCGACCACATCACCAGCAACGATGATCCCGACTGGTGGCTGAAGTCGATGATGCGCCGCGAGCAGCTCACCGGTCTAGGACCACCTGCGCTGACCTTGCGGGTTGAAGATGAGCAGATGGAGCAAACTCTGGACCGCTTGCCCACCGAGCGTGCCGTGCGGGAGCATATCGAGGATTTCAACGCCCGCATCATTGAGGCACGGCGCCAGCTGCTGGGCGGACCCCCGGTGATCACCGCGTTGCGCGATTCCACTGCCGAGGTGCTTGGCTGGCAACAGCGCCGCGCGGAGAAACCGTCGCCAGTGGAAGAGAGTGCACCGCCAAAACGCCGGTGGTGGAGGCGTTAAATGGCGAAGCCGCCCTCCCGAAACGGGAAGGCGGCTTGCTAAGTCAAAAGACTTGCAGGTCTTACCAGGAAGACTTGGTGATGCCCGGAAGCTCACCACGGTGTGCCATGTCGCGGAAGCGAACACGGGAGATGCCGAACTTCTGGAAGGTACCGCGTGGGCGACCGTCGATAGCGTCGCGGTTTCGGACGCGCACTGGGGACGCGTTGCGTGGAAGCTTCTGCAGGCCTACGCGTGCAGCTTCACGAGCTTCGTCGGTTGCGTTTGGATCAACCAGGGTCTTCTTCAGTTCGAGGCGCTTTGCAGCATAACGCTCGACAATGACCTTGCGCTGTTCGTTCTTTGCGATCTTGGACTTCTTGGCCATGTCTTAGCGCTCCTCTCGGAATTCTACGTGCTTGCGGACTACCGGGTCGTACTTCTTCATGACCATGCGGTCAGGGTTGTTACGACGGTTCTTACGGGTTACGTAAGTGAAACCGGTTCCAGCGGTGGACTTCAGCTTGATGATCGGACGTACGTCCTTATCCTTCTTTGCCATGTTTAGAGCTTCACACCCTTCGCAATCAGGTCAGCAATAACAGCGTCGATACCGCGAGCATCGATTACCTTGATGCCCTTGACCGACAGGGTCAGGGTCACCTTACGGCGCAGCGAAGGCACGTAGTAGGTCTTCTTCTGGATGTTCGGATCGAAACGACGCTTGTTGCGACGGTGCGAGTGGGAGATGCTATGTCCGAAGGCCGGAGTAGTACCGGTTACCTGGCAAACAGCTGCCATGATCACTCCTCAGTTAGTTAGTAGTAAAATTCGGCGGTACTCGCGCACAGTGCCCATACCTAAAATATCGACACGGCTTGATGCGTTATGAGTCCCGCCAACCAGTGAAACACCGTTAATACTGCACACTAGGAAGGTAACCAGGCTGGGTGAGAACCAACCGAAGAGCCTTAAAGTATGTAAGTCGGTGAACTTCGCAACCGGTCGAGCAATTTCCCCGTACTCAGTTGGCCACGATATTCGGTATTACGGGCAACGCGCAGTTGTTCTGCCGTTAGACGGCATAGCAACACACGCGATTAACGCCTGATTAGCTTATCGAGAATTTCTCAGTGTTCCAAATCGGAAGTCTCCGCGTTCAGGATCCAATTATCTGCATCAAGCGACGTCGTGATCTTGCGCGTGATCCGCGTAAGATCCTTAACATCCTTGTCATCGAGGGTATCGAAGAGCAGCCCGCGCACCGAAGCAACATGATGAGGTGCCATTTGCTGCACAGCTTCCCACCCTTCCTGCGTTAATGAGGCGATTTTCACACGGGCATCTTCTGGGGACTGCTCGCGGATCACCCAGCCGCGCTTCTCCAGCTTCTTCACCACATGCGACAGCCGCGACAGCGAGGCGCTGGTATGCGAGGCCAGTGTCGTCATCGTCAGCTGGTGGTCCTTGGCCTCGGAGAGCATAGCGAGCATGTGATAGTCGAAGAGCGTGATACCTTCCAGTCCCTGCAGATCGGAATCCAGGGCAGCCGGCAGCAAAGTCATGACTGCATGTAGTCCAAGCCAGGCGTCGCGTTCAGGCTGAGAGAGCCAAACTGGCTTATCGCTCATGAAGTTTCCAATCGTTTCGAGAACTGCAATTATCGGGTTGGGAATGTATCAAACAGTAGGGTACGTACTGTAAAGCTAAGTATTTACTATATGTCAGATGCCCATAATTCAGCTCTGTACCAACATTTCCATCCGCTAGCCATCCTAATGGGCTCTCGTCTCGGGCGCTTCCCGCTGGCACGCTTCCTGCGTTGAAGCGGAAGAACTGCCACCGGCCTAAGCGCTTGGCCCGGTCCGTACCAGGATCCTTAATGCCCTCATGAATTTGGCGGACCGGCACGCAGGGCATGCCAAAGGCCCGCGCTTCTGGAGCGCGGGCCATTGGCACGACCTCGGGGCAGCTAGGAATTTTCCAGCTGCTTCTTCTTGCGGTAGCTGATTACCTGCCCGATGACCACCACGAGCAGGGCGAGGATGAACATCGCCGAGCCAATGACATTCGCCTGGGCCGGAATGCCTCGGGTCGCTGCCACATAGATGAATTTCGGGAAGGTCTGGAAGGTGCCGGAGTTGAAGTTCGTGATGATGAAATCGTCGAAGCTCATCGCGAAGGACAACAGCGCGGCGGCCACGATGCCCGGCAGCAGCAGCGGGAAGGTGACCTTCCAGAAAGCCGTGCGCGGCGAGGCATAGAGATCGGCGGCCGCTTCCTCCAGTCGCGGGTCCAGCGAGGAAACCCGCGCCCTGACCGTGACGATCACGAAGGACATGCAGAACACGATGTGGGCGATCACGATGGTGGTGTAGCCCAGTTCCCAACCGAGGTTCAGGAACTGCGCCAGCAGCGACGCGCCGAGCACCACTTCCGGCGTCGCCAGCGGCAGGATGATCAGCACGTCGGTGAGCTTGCGGAAACGGAACTTATAGCGGACCAGGCCGATGGCGATCAGCGTGCCCAGGGCGGTGGCGACGATGGTGGCCACCGTGCCGACCTGCAGCGAGTGAACCAGCGACTCGCACACTGCCGGAGCGCCGCAGGGGTTCTGCCAATTCGACAGGGTGAAGCCGCGCCATTCCAGGTTGGTGCGGCCTGCATCGTTGAAGGAGAACACGAAGATGTAGGCGATCGGGACCAGGAGGTAGATGAAGGCCAGCCCGCCGACGGCGGGAATGAACCAGCGTCCGATTTTCTGCTTCATGCTACATCAGCTCCTCGGTGCCGAAGCGGCGGATATAGATCGTGACCAGGATCAGGATCGAGACCATCAGCACGAAGCTCAGGGCCGAGGCGCCCGGGTAATCAATGACCTTGAAGAACCTGGAGTCGATGACCTGGCCGATCATCGTCGTATTGCGGTTATTGCCCAGCAGGGCCGCGTTGACGTAGTCGCCGGCGGCCGGGATGAACGTCAGCAGGGTGCCGGCGAAGACGCCAGGGGCGCTCATTGGCAGGGTCACCTTGAAGAACGAGGTCATCGGGCTGGCATACAGGTCCCCCGAGGCTTCGAGCAGCCGGGTGTCCAGCCTGCCCAGGTTCGCGTAGATCGGCAGCACCATGAAGGGCAGGAAGTTATAGGTCAGGCCGGCAACCACCGCGATCGGCGTGGCGGTCAGGTGTCCGTCGGCCGGCAGGATCGCGAGGAACTTCAGTGTCTGCGCGATGAACCCCTCGTCGGCCAGGATCTGCTTCCAGGCCTGGGTGCGCAGGATGAAGCTGGAGAAGAACGGGGCGATCAGCAGCACCAGCAAGATGCCCTGCAGCAGCGATTTCTCGCGCAGGCGGACCGCCACCAGGTAGGCCATCGGGAAGCCGATGAGCAGGGCCAGCACGGTGGCGATCACCGCGAAGCCGAAGGAGCGCAGCAGCTCGGGCCAGTAGGCGGCGAGTACCGTGGCGTAGTTGCCGATTTCGAAGCCCGGCACGAACTCGCCGATTTCCGCGCCTTCGGGCTTCACATACAGGCTCATCGCCAGCAGCACGAGAACCGGAAGCGCGAAGAACAGGGCGAGCACCAGCATGCCAGGCGCGATCAGGTAGACGCCGGTGCGCCCCTTGCGCCGTTCCGCCCGGATCTCCTCGCGGCTGCGCAGGTCGGCGATCCCCTTCCTAGTCATCAGCGTCATGTCTGGTCCACCCCCGCGTCTTCATGCTCGGCGCCGGCCAAGCCGAAGGAGTGCTGCGCCTCCCAGGACAGGTGCACGGTGTCGCCCTCGGCGGCCGGCTGCTGGCCGCGGTTCTGCGCGAAGGTCCCGATGGTGCCGATCCCGTCCACCTCGACCAGGTATTCGGTGGTGGTGCCGGTGAAGGACACGTCGATCACGGTGCCTGTCAGGCGGTTCTCCCCCGCAAACCCCTCGCGCGAGATCGAGATCTTCTCCGGGCGCACGCCGACGACCACTTCGCCCGAAGTCTGCACCGCTCGGTCAGCCGGCAGCAGGATTCTCTGCCCATTGACCAGGACGCTGAGAATCCCTGCTTCCTGGCCCGTGACCGTGCCGCGCATCAGGTTGGACTTGCCCAGGAAGTTCGCGACGAACGCGGTCTTGGGCAGTTCGTACAATTCGCGCGGCGGACCCATCTGCTCGATCCGCCCGCCATTCATCACCGCGACCACGTCGGCCATGGTCATGGCCTCTTCCTGGTCGTGGGTGACGTGGATGAAGGTCAGGCCCACCTCGGTCTGGATGTTCTTCAGCTCCAGCTGCATCTGCCGGCGCAGCTTCATGTCCAGCGCTCCCAGCGGCTCATCGAGCAGCAGCACCTGCGGGCGGTTGACCAGCGCGCGGGCCAGGGCCACACGCTGCTGCTGGCCGCCGGAGAGCTGGATCGGCTTGCGGTTTGCAAGATGCCCCAGCTCCACCAGCTCCAGACCGGCCTTCGCCTTGTCCATAGCCTGCTTGTCCTTCTTGCGCTTGAGCCCGAAGGCCACGTTCTCCAGCACGCTCATGTGCGGGAACAGCGCATAGGACTGGAACACGGTATTCACCGGACGCTGGTGGCTGGCCAACCCGGTCACGTCCTGCCCGCCGATCGAAATGCTGCCCTCGCTGGGAGCTTCCAGGCCGGCGATCATGCGCAGGGTGGTCGACTTGCCGCAGCCCGACGGACCGAGCAGGGCGAAGAAGGTGCCCGATGGAACCACCAGCTCGAGCTCCTTGACCGCCACGAAGCTGGAAAAGCGCTTGGTGATGCCCGACAGGTGCAGGTCCGCACCGGTGGCAGTGGTTTCAGTACGCGGTGCCAAGATTGTCATGCCCCTATCACTTCCTGGAACTGGTTCTGGTCAACGGTTGGCGCCGAACGGCGAGGCGCCTGGACTGCGCCTCTGCGCGTGCAGATCTCGGCTCGTTGTCTCATGGAATTCCCCGCTTCTAGGCGCCGATGGCACTCTGGAATTCAGAGTTCAACGTGGTCTCTTCATCCGCCTCCAGCGAGCGGAAGACGTGCGCCTTGGCCAGATCGGCGTCGGTCGGGAAGATCAGCGGGTTGCTGACCAGTTCCGGGTCGATCTTCTCCATTTCTTCCTTGGCGCCGACCACCGGGCAGATGTAGTTCACGTAGGCTGCGACCTCCGCGGCCACGGCCGGGTCATAGTAGAAGTCCATGAGCTTCTCGGCGTTGGCCTTGCGCGGCGAAGCGACCGGAACCATCAGGTTGTCGCTCCACAGGGTGCCGCCTGCTTCGGGGAGCACGAACTCCCACTGGTCGTCGTTCTCGAAGTTCATCTGCACGATGTCCCCGGACCAGACAATGCCGGCGATCGCATCGCCGGAAACGAAGTCCTCCTTGTAGGAGTTGCCCTTGACCTGGCGGATCTGGCCGTTGTCGATGTTCTCGCGCAGCACGTCGGTCGCGGCGCCGAATTCGCTTTCACCCCACTGGCCGGCGATGTCCACGCCGTTCTGCATCATCAGCAGGCCGATGGTGTCGCGCATTTCGTCGAGCACGGTGACACGGCCCTTGAGCTTCGGATCCCAGAGGTCCTCGACGGACTTCAGGCCCTTCGGGAACGCCTTTTTGTTCCAGGCGATGCCGGCATATCCGGACTGCCAGGTCAGCGAGTGCTTGCGCCCCGGGTCGAAGTCGACTTCCTTCAGACTCGGCAGCAGGTTGGCGGAGTTGGGGATGTTCGCCAGGTCCAGTTCCTGGACGTAGCCCTGGCGGATGATGCGCCCGGCCATCCAGTCGGTCAGCGTGACGATGTCCTGGCCGATGTCCTGCCCGGCCTTGAGCTGGCCCTGCACCTTGCCGTAGTAGGTGTCGTTGCCGTCGATGTCCTCGCGGTAGTTCACCGCGATGCCGGTCTTCTTGGTGAAGGCATCGAGGGTCGGATAGGTCTTCTTCTCATCGTCGTAATCCAGGTACAGGGTCCAGTTGGCCCAGTTGACCGTCGGATCGGTTTCGGAAATGTCCTTGATCGACGGGGCTGCTTGCGTGCTGCTGCCACCGGTGCCGCAGGCCGCGAGCAGCCCGGTCAGGCCCAGGGCGCCGGCGGCGGAAAGCACCGAGCGGCGGGAGTAGCTGCGCTGGCTCATGGCCTGGACGAGTGCGCGGATCTGCGGGTCTTGCGGAAGTCGGCGTTGCGAGTGCGACATGGCTGGAGTCCTAACGACGAATGTGATCGGCCACACATGAGAGTGTTGACGTTCATCCTGCCAGCAATGCGCAGGTGCAACAAGACCTGAACGCAAGTTTCCTTGTAAAAATTGCGTTACGAAAACTGAAATCTTTTGAAAATACCTCTTTCGCAACTGATTCAGTGAAGGTAGGGTCTGTGGAAAGTCCCTTAGACCTAGGAGGTCGATATGACGCTGCCCTCGCATACCGCGCAGGCCATTGATGAAATTTCCAAGGAGATCATCGAGCAGCTGCAGGAGGATGGCCGGCGCTCCTATGCCGCCATCGGCAAGGCAGTCGGCCTGAGCGAAGCGGCTGTACGCCAGCGCGTGCAGAAGCTGGTCGAGAGCCGCGTCGTGCAAATCGTCGCAGTCACCAATCCGCTGGAATTGGGCTTCACCCGCCAGGCCATGATCGGCATCGTCGCCGCCAATGACATCAGCGGCACCGCCGACCGGATCGCCGAATTGCCGGAGGTCGACTACTGCGTGGTCACTGCCGGCAGCTCGGACATCCTCGCCGAGGTCATCTGCTCGAACGATGAAGACCTGCTGCGCGTGATCGGAACGATCCGCGGGCTCGAAGGCGTGGTCAGCACCAATACGTACACCTACCTTTCACTCAAAAAACAGGAATACAACTGGGGAACACGATGAACACACCACGTGGTACCGATCGCCAGCAGGCCGCTCGCGATCACCTATGGATGCATATGGCCCGGCACTCCGGAATTTCCAACGGTGCGCAGGTGCCGATCATCTCGCGCGGCGAGGGGCACAAGATCTACGACGATGCCGGTCGCGAATACTTCGACGGCCTGGCAGGGCTGTTCGTGGTCAACGCCGGGCACGGCCGCGCCGAACTGGCCGAGGCCATGGCCAAGCAGGCCGAGAAGCTGGCCTTCATGCCATTGTGGTCCTACGCCCATGAGCCGGCGATCGACCTGGCCGAACGCCTGGCCAGCTATGCGCCGGGCGACCTGAACCGCGTCTTCTTCACCACCGGCGGCGGCGAAGCTGTCGAATCCGCCTTCAAGCTGGCCAAGCAGCATTTCAAGATGAAGGGCAAGCCGGGCAAGACCAAGGTCATTTCCCGCGCCCTGGCCTACCACGGCACCCCGCAAGGCGCGTTGGCCATCACCTCGCTGCCGGATATGAAGACCCCGTTCGAACCGCTGGTGCCCGGCACCTTCCGCGTGCCGAACACGAACTTCTACCGCGCCCCGGAGATGTTCGCCGACAACGAGAAGGACTTCGGGCTGTGGGCCGCAGAGCGTATCCGCGAAGCCATCGAGTTCGAAGGCCCCGACACCGTGGCAGCGGTGTTCCTGGAACCGGTGCAGAACTCCGGTGGCTGCTTCCCGCCGCCTCCTGGATACTTCGACCGGGTGCGCGAAATCTGCGACGAGCACGACGTGCTGCTGGTCTCCGATGAGACCATCTGCGCCTTCGGCCGCATCGGCTCCATGTTCGCCTGCAATGACTTCGGCTACGTCCCGGACATCATCACCTCGGCCAAGGCGCTGACCAGCGGCTATGCCCCGCTGGGCGTAATGGTCGTTTCCGACAAGCTGTTCGAGCCGTTCACCAAGGGCGACACCACGTTCTACCACGGCTACACCTTCGGCGGGCATCCGGTGGCCGCAGCGGTGGCGATGGCGAATCTGGACATCTTCGAACGCGAGGGCCTGAACGAGAACGTCAAGAACAATGCCGACGCGTTCAAGTCCACGCTCTCCAAGCTCACCGACCTGGATATCGTCGGCGATGTGCGCGGTGCCGGGTACTTCTACGGAATCGAGCTGGTCAAGGACAAGGCGACCAAGGAAACCTTCAACGACGCCGAGTCCGAACGCCTGCTGCGCGGGTACCTGACTCCGGCACTATGGGAGGCCGGACTGTACTGCCGCGCCGACGACCGCGGCGACCCGGTCATCCAACTGGCTCCGCCGATCACCATCGGGCAGCCGGAGTTCGACCAGATCGAATCCATCCTGCGCACCGTGCTGCAGGAAGCGGCCAGCAGGATCTAGGTGCGACAAGGCCCGCAGATATCGCCTGCGGGCCTTTTGCACTAGTCAGAGCGTGTTACTTCACGAAGCTACGCCCAATTGGTACTTTGTGGCATAGGCCACTAGTCTGAGGTCATTAGACGATTAAGATCGCCTTTTGGAAGATTGCAGGAACCTCATGACTTTGGAACCGACCAGAATCAGGCTGGCACGCGAACGTGCGGCGCTGAGCCGGTCCGCCTTGGCCGCCTCGCTGGGCATTTGCGAGCGCGAACTAGCTCGTGCTCCCGAGGATCTTTCCCTTGCGCTGGCCGATGCGCTGGACTGCGCGCCGCAGTACTTCCGGCTTCCCGCCACCCGGGGCATCGACACCGAACGGATCTTCTTCCGCTCCCCTCGCCGCACCAGCACCGCGCAGAAGGTGGCAGCCGCCGCCCTGGGCCGCAACGGCGTGGAGCTCTACCACCTGATCACGCGGAACTTCCGGCTCCCGCAAACCGAGATCCCCGAGCTGTGCGGCTTCACCCCGGAAGATGCGGCAGCGCAGCTGCGCACCGAATGGGATCTGGGCTGCGGCGCGCTGCCCGATCTGCTGCACCTGCTCGAATCCCACGGGGTGCGGGTGCTGAGCCTGCCTGCCTCGCTGGACGCGGTCAAGACCTTCAGCTTCTGGGAAGACGGACAGGCCTTCATCTTCCTGGCCGCCGGCAGCCGCAATGCGCAACGCCTGGACATGGCCCACGAGCTGGGGCATCTGCTGATGCACTCCTCGCTGGGCGAGAACCGCGAGCAGATGGCCACCGCCGAGCGCGAGGCCGATGAATTCGCCGCACGCCTGCTGCTGCCTTCCTTGTCCCTGCAGGTCAGGGTTTCGGACTCGCTGCAGATCCCGCAGCTGCTGGTTCTCGAAGAGCACTTCGGGGCACCTGCCACGGCGATCCTGGCCCACGCCCGGGCCTGCGGCCTGCTGGGCGACGGCACCTACCGCTGGCTGTCCCAGGAGCTGGCTCTGGAACCGGCCGCAGGGCACCAGCAACTCGTCTCCCGGGTGTTCTCGCTGGTCTTCCCCTCGCTGCAGCTCGATCATCGGGCCAGCACCGCACGGATCGCCCGCGAATTGGGGCAGACCGCAGCGCAGATCCATGAGCTCACCTTCGGGCAGGCCTACGTGGTGCTCGACGGCGGGAACCTGCATCAAGCCGGCGAGGGAATCCGCGGCCACCTGCGCGCGCTCTAGCAACCCCGCGGATTCGGGGCTACGCTGGTGCCACCAGGCGATGGCGCCGCGGCCGATCGCCGAGCCAAAAGGGGATCGCCATGCAAGCCAACGCCGACACGTCCCGGCAAATCGCCGAGGAATCCCGCGAGCAGTTCAACCGCCCCAGCTTCGCCAAGGGCCTGTACATGGGGGCAGTGGACTTCTCGCTGATCGAACCGCTGCCGGGAGCCGTGCACCCGGAACGCGGCCAGGCCTTCCTGCCGCAGCTCGAAGCGGTGCTCGATTCCATCGACCCGGAACGCATCGAAGCCGAGGCACGCATCCCCGATGAGTACATTGCCCAGCTGCGCCGCATCGGCGCCTTCGGCATGAAGATCCCGATTGAATACGGCGGGCTGGGGCTGAGCCTGCTGGACTACGGCCGGGCACTCATGCGGGTCGGCGTGGTGTGCCCCGCGCTCGGCGCGCTGCTTTCGGCCCATCAGTCCATTGGCGTCCCCGAGCCGGTGAAGTCCTTCGGCACCGAGGAGCAAAAACGCGAATACCTGCCGCGCTGCGCGGCCGGAGCAATCAGCGCCTTCCTGCTCACCGAGAATGATGTCGGTTCGGACCCTGCCCGGTTGGGCACCACGGCCCGGCTCAGCGACGACGGCACCCACTATCTCCTGGACGGCGCAAAGCTGTGGACCACCAACGGGGTGGTCGCCGAGCTGCTGGTGGTGATGGCCGCGGTGCAGCCGCACGAGGCCGCGGGTGAAGAGCCGGCGGGCCGCGGAGGAATCACCGCCTTCATCGTCGAGGCTGATACCGAGGGCATCGTCGTGGAGAACCGCAACCAGTTCATGGGCCTGCGCGGCATCGAGAACGGGGTGACACGCTTCCGCGAGGTGCGCGTCCCGGTGGCCAACCGGCTGGGCAAGGAAGGCTCGGGACTGAAGATCGCGCTGAGCACCTTGAATACCGGGCGCCTGTCCATTCCGGCGATGTGCGCCGGGGCCGGCAAATGGTCCACGAAGATTGCCCGCGAATGGTCCGCGGCGCGAGTGCAGTGGGGCAAGCCGGTCGGCAAGCACCAGGCCGTCGCCGGCAAGCTCGCCTACATTGCTGCCAGCAGCTATGCGCTGGAAGCGGTTTTCGAGGTTTCGGCCCGGCTGGCCGATGCCGGCACGAAGGATATCCGCATCGAAGCGGCCCTGGCCAAGCTCTGGGCTTCGGAGGTCGCGTGCACGATCGCCGATGAGCTGTTGCAGATCCGTGGCGGCCGCGGCTTCGAGACCGCCCGGTCCCAAGCGGCGCGCGGCGAGCGGGCGGTGCCGGTGGAGCAGCTGTTGCGCGATCTGCGGATCAACCGCATCTTCGAGGGCTCCACCGAAATCATGCACCTGCTGATTGCCCGCGAGGCGGTGGATACCCACCTGCAGGCCGCGGGAGACCTGGCTCGTGCCGGGGCGAGCATGGAGGAAAAGGCTCGGGCCGCGGCATCCGCGTCGGGATTCTATGCCCGCTGGCTGCCCAAGCTCGCCGTGGGCGCAGGCTCGGTGCCGACGTCCTATTCCGGGCATGGCCCCTTGGCGAAGCATCTGCGCTATGTGGAACGGACCTCGCGCCGGCTCGCTCGGCAGACGTTCGCCGGCATGGCACGCTGGCAGGCAGGCATGGAAAAGCAGCAGGTTTTCCTCGGCCATATCGTGGATATCGGCGCGGAGCTGTTCGCCATGTCCGCCGTGATTGCCAAGACCACCGCGCTGCCGCAGTCTCCTGCTGCACAGCGCGACTCGGCGCAGCGCCTTGCTCTGGCCTTCTGCGAGCAAGCTGCGCAACGCTGCGAGATGCACTTCGAGAAGCTCTGGAACAACACGACGCATTCCGACGGGCAGCTCGCCGCCGACCTGCTGGACGGCAAGTTCCAGTGGCTGGAAGAAGGGGTCCGCGATGCCTCTGAAGGCACCGGTGTCTGGATCGCCCAGTGGTCCGATGAGGTTGGCGAGGATGTGCGCTGGCCGTATGGGAAGGAGTCTTAAGGCTCGGCGATTTCGACGTCCAGCAATCCCGCACGCCACCGCGCAGTGGTCTCCTCCGCCAACGCCTCAGCCTCCAACGCCTCGGCCGGCGTCATGAAATACGTGTTGACGCGCAATTTCTGCTCTGGATCCAACTCCGGCGGCAGCAGCACCATCGGCCGGCTGCCAGGGATTTTCACCGCTTGGAACAACCCGCAATGCCTGGCCGTATGGTGAATCAAGCAATTCAACACCGCAGACTTGATATCGGTCCGTCCGCCCTTCTCCCACGGATCCAGATGATCCGCTTCGCATCGTTGTGCAGGCATGCTGCACCCAGGATACGAACACCCCCGATAGGCTGCCCGCAAAGCACGCACTTGCGCCTTGGAGAACAGCCGCTGGGTCCGTCCCAGATCCAACGGCAGGCTCTTGCCGTTGAGCACCACCGGGAGAATTCCCGCAGTGCACAATGCTGTCCTGGCCTCGCCCGGGGAGAGCAGGATCCCCGAGGAAGTCACCGCGAAATCCTCCATTTTCTGTTGCAGCTTCTCCCAATCCAGAATGATGCTCACCTGCGAGCTGGCCAGCCCGGCCTGCTGGTCCGGCGGGCTGCCATTCGGTTTCCGTTCGCTCATCAGCAAAGCCATGAAACCGACAAGCCGCCGCCGCTCGGGTTTCAGATCTTCCCATTCACCGCTTGCCGGCTCCGGTTCGGAACTATCACCTTCTGGTTGGTGCTCCTCGTCTTCGCCTTCTGGCCGATGATCGTCCGCTTGGGAATGGGGATCCTCTGCGTCTGGATTGAGTCCTTCTTCTGGCGGGTCATCCTCGACGTCCTCGTCACCGGGTCTGTCTTTCGCCCAGTCGGGCTTGCTGCCCTCATCATCCCAGCCACTGGTTTCCTCACCGGTGAACTGGGCATCCACGTCCTTCAAGCCCTGCCGGTTGCCGGCAACCGTGGAAGGATTATCCAGATTCGCGAAATACGCATCGATGTATGCGGATTGCGAGGGAAGAACACGGAAGAGGTATTCCACCAGGCCTTTGCGCATGCCTCGCTTGAAGATCCCGATCCCGTCCAGCAGGGCCTTGAGCGGGCGCTTGCCGGCCTTGACCTGCGCGACCAGGTCGTTGATGTGCTTGCGCGCCGACTTCGGCTCCGACCGCAGGAACGCCGCGGACTCGGCCTGCAGCTGCTGCTTCTTCACTTCGGCCGCATTGCCTTCGCCCAGGTCCTTGCGCACCGAATGCAGCTTCATCGCCGCCGAGGCAACCAGCCGCGGATCGATGTTCGGGTCCTGGAACTGGGCGGCGAGCTCGGGCAGCCACGGAGCAGTTGGTTGCCCTGCTTCGTCTACGCCGCCGAGCAGGCAGTCGGCCTGCACCAGCCGGGCGGCCGCGGTGCTGCGCGGGATATCCAGCCATCCGGTCATCAGCCCTTTGGCGTCCTTGAAGTGCGTGCGGCCGGTGGTGGTGCGCCCCTTCGCCGCGTCGATCTCCTCGATGGTGGGGTCGGGCCCGAGGTCGGTGATGGCCTGGAAGGATTCCTGGTCGAGCTTGTGGGCGCCGGTGCTGCGCAGTGCGGCAGCCGCGTGGACCTGGGTGCGGGTGAGTTCTTGGGCCAAGTCTTCGGTGAGCAGCGCGAAATAGGCGGCGTGGCCTGCGGTGAGACCCGCGTGGGCCAGGCGCCGGGTCGCTGAAGCGGCCAACGCTTTGGCGTTGGCCAGGTCCTTCAGTGCTTGCGCGATGTCTGTGCTCATGGAAACCAGCTTGCGCCCGAAACGCCATGCCGCTGGTACGCCGGGGCGGAATGTGGAAAACCTCAGCCGTGCATGCGGTACCAGAGCAGCGCGACCTGCAGCGAGGCCCGGGATTCGGCGGAGTCCAGCTGCACCCCCAGCTTTGCTTCGAGCTTGGCCAGCCGGGAATACAGGGTCGGCCGCGAAAGGTAGCCGGCCTTGGCCAGTGCGGTCTTGTTCCCGCCGTGGGCCAGGTAGAGATCGAGCAGGTCGAGTCCCTGGTGATCGACCGGGTTGAGCAGGCCGGCGAGCTCGGCTTGCGCGAAGGAACGCATCCGCGGGTCGCCGCCCATGGCCGAAAGCACCCCGCGCAGGCGCAGGTCGGCGAAGCGGTAATAGGGCTGGGCGCGGGTGGGCAGGTGCGGGACGATCTGCGCGACGTGCGCGGCCTCTTCCAGCCCGGCGATGCTGGTGGCCAGCGTGCCTTCGGGGCCCACGCCGATGGCCACCGGGGCGGTGAGCTGCTCGGCCAGCCGCCGGGTGAAGCCCTGCAGGGTGGAGTCCACCAGTTCGCGGGCGCGCAGCGGCAGGATCAGCCCCAGATACCCGGGCTTGAGCGAGCCGGCCAGGATGCCCAGGTGCTGGGCGTCGGCGAGCTGGTCGAGCACTTCGAGCAGGGCGCGGTCGGCCAGCTGGGTTTCGGTGGGCGTGCCGGATCCGGCCAGCGAGATGACCACCGGGACGTAGTAGGGGGCGGCGGCCAGGCCCAGGGCCTGGGTGCGGATGGCGATGTCCTTGTCGCTGTAGCTGTGCCCCGACTGCAGTTCGTGCAGCGTGGAGGTTCGGGCCTGGTAGAGCCGTTCGCGCTGGTCGCGGCCGGAAAGCCGGGCGATGGTCAGCGCCTGGCCGGCACGTTCCAGGACCAGGGCGGCGCGGTCGTCGTCATCCAGCACGGCCGGGACGATCAGCCGGCCCCACCGGCTGCGCACCGCCCCGACCGGGGTCTGCAGCCAGTTCTCGGCGCCGGTGGCGCGCCCGGTGTGCTCCAGGTAGCCGACGAAACGGGAGCGGGTGATCCAGTCTTCCAGTTGCGCGCCGGACTCGGCGAGCACATGGTGGCGGACATCTTCGAGCACCACGGGGGCCGAGAGCAGCTGCGCGGTGCGGGCCACGATCTGCGCCTCGTCGGCCTCGGTCAGCGAGAGCCCGGTGTAGATTTCGTGCACCGTGCGGGAGAACTGCACGGCCTCGAGCTGCTCGGCCACGAGCTTCTGGTGGATGACCTCGGTGATCGAGACGAAACGGGTGGTGGTGCGCAGGGCGATGACCGGCAGGCCCAGGTCGGCGACATCCAGCTCGGCGCCCGACAAGTCCTCGATGATCACCCCGACCGCTCCGGCCTCGCGCAGCGCGGTGATGAAGGCGCGCACATCGCTCACGTTGCGCAGGGTGGTGAGGATCAGCTCGCGGCCCAGCAACAGGTCGATGTTCTCGGTGGATTCGGTGACGTGCACCCAGCGCAGCTGCGCGTCCATCCCGGCGGCGCAGAGCACCTGGGGGTCGGCGGCCTGCACCACCGGCAGGTGCAGCACGTCGTTCACCGTTAGCATTTTTTACACTCCGTCATCGATAGTGCTTAAATCATGACACAGTGATGGTGTTGCCCCTCACATCCATGACCCATGATGAATGCAGGCACCCAACTTCGAAAGGCCGATACGATGACCGCAACGCTGACCGACACCTTGCAGCACTGGATCAACAACGCCAGCTACTCCGCCGATGACCGCACCGGCAAGGTCTACAACCCCGCCACCGGCGAGGTCTCCCGCCACGTGGCGCTGGCCTCCAAGGCCACCACCGAGCACGCGATTGCCGCCGCCGCGGCAGCCTTCCCGGGCTGGCGCGACACCTCGCTGGCCCGCCGCACCGCGATCATGTTCAACTTCCGCCAGCTGCTGGCCGAGCGCAAGGGCGAGCTGGCGGCGATCATCACCGCCGAGCACGGCAAGGTGCTGGATGACGCGCTGGGCGAGGTGGCCCGCGGCCTGGAGGTCGTCGAGCTGTGCTGCAACGCCCCCTACCTGCTCAAGGGCGAGTTCTCGCAGAACGCCTCCACCGGCATCGACGTGCAGTCCCTGCGCCAGCCGGTGGGCGTCTCGGCCATCATCTCCCCCTTCAACTTCCCGGCCATGGTGCCGCTGTGGTTCTTCCCGGTGGCCATTGCCGCGGGCAACACCGTGGTGCTCAAGCCATCGGAGAAGGACCCGTCGGCCGCCAACTGGCTGGCCGAGCTGTTCACCGAGGCCGGTCTGCCCGAGGGCGTGCTGAACGTGGTGCACGGCGACAAGGAAGCGGTGGACACGCTGCTGACCGATCCGCGGGTGAACTCGGTGTCCTTCGTGGGCTCCACCCCGATCGCGCAGTACGTCTACTCCACCGGAACCGCCCACAACAAGCGGGTGCAGGCCTTCGGCGGCGCGAAGAACCACATGCTGGTGCTGCCGGATGCCGACCTGGACCTGGCCGCCGACATGGCGGTCAACGCGGGCTTCGGCGCGGCCGGCGAGCGCTGCATGGCGATCTCCGTGGTCGTCGCACTCGACACCATCGCCGATGAGCTGGTAGCCAAGATCGCCGAACGCGCCAAGACGCTGCGCGTGGGCGATGGCACCCGCGGCTGCGACATGGGCCCGCTGATCACCGGCGAGCACAAGGCGAAGGTGGCCGGCTACATCGATGCAGGCGTCGCTGCCGGCGCCGAGCTGGTGCTCGATGGCCGCACCGGCACGGTGGACGCCGATGGCGAGGGCTTCTTCCTGCACCCGACGATGTTCGACAAGGTCGGCACGGACATGTCCATCTACACCGAGGAGATCTTCGGCCCGGTGCTTTCGGTGGTCCGCGTGGACAGCTTCAACGAGGGCATCGAGCTGATCAACTCCTCGCCGTACGGCAACGGCACCGCGATCTTCACCAATGACGGCGGCGCGGCCCGCCGCTTCGAGGACGAGATCCAGGTGGGCATGGTCGGGGTCAACGTGCCGATCCCGGTCCCCGTGGGCTACCACTCCTTCGGCGGCTGGAAGGCCTCGCTGTTCGGCGACCAGCACGCCTACGGCCCGGAGGGCTTCAAGTTCTTCACCCGCAACAAGGTGATCACCAAGCGCTGGCTGGATCCAAGCCACGGCGGCATCAACCTCGGCTTCCCGCAGAACGACTAGGAACCATGACTACCGAAATCAGCGACATCACCAGCGACCAGATCGCTGCAGGCCAGCGCGCCTACGAGCTGGACCGCGAGCACGTCTTCCACTCCTGGCAGGCCCAGGGCCCGTTCACCCCGATGACGATCCTCAAGACCGAGGGCTCGTACGTGTGGGACGGGGAGGGCAACAAGCTCATCGACCTCTCCAGCCAGCTGGTGAACACGAACATCGGCCACCAGCACCCGAAGGTCATCGCAGCGATCCAGGAGCAGGCGGGCAGGATCGCCACGATCGCCCCGCAGCATGTGAACGTCGCGCGCTCCGAGGCGGCCAGGCTGATCGCCCAGCACACCCCGGGGCAGCTGGACAAGATCTTCTTCACCAACGGCGGGGCGGATGCGGTGGAGCATGCGGTGCGCATGGCGCGGCTGCACACCGGCAGGCACAAGGTGCTCTCCGCGTACCGCTCATACCACGGCGGCACGCACCTGGCGGTGAACATCACCGGCGACCCGCGGCGCTTCGCCTCGGACCATGGCGCGGACGGCATCGTGCACTTCTTCCCGGCCTACCCGTACCGCTCCTACTTCGGGTCGGCAACGGAGGCCGAGGAGACCGAGCGCGCGCTGAAGCACCTGGAAGACACGATCATCCTGGAGGGCCCGTCGAACATCGCCGCGCTGATCCTGGAGTCCATCCCGGGCACCGCAGGCATCTACCTGCCGCCGGCCGGCTACATGGCCGGGGTGCGCGAGCTGACCCGCAAGTACGGCATCGTGCACATCGCCGACGAGGTCATGGCCGGTTTCGGCCGCTCGGGCGAATGGTTCGCGGTCAACCACTGGGACATCGTCCCGGATCTGCTCACCTTCGCCAAGGGCGTGAACTCCGGCTATGTGCCGCTGGGCGGGGTGGCGATCAGCCCGGAAATCTTCGAGACCTTCCGCGAGCGGGCCTACCCGGGCGGGCTGACCTACTCGGGCCACCCGCTGGCCTGCGCGGCCGCGGTCGCCACCATCACCGCGATGGAGGATGAGGGCATGGTGGAAAACGCCAAGCGGCTGGGAGAAGAGATCATCGGGCCGCGCCTGGCGCAGTTCGCCGCCGAGCATCCTTCCGTGGGCGAAGTGCGCGGAACCGGCGTGTTCTGGGCGATCGAGCTGGTGAAGAACCGGGAGACCCGCGAGCCGCTGGCCGCCTACGGAGGCAGCAGCCCGGAGATGAACCAGGTGGTTGCCGCCGCGAAGGCCGCAGGGCTGCTGCCCTTCGCGAACTTCAACCGGCTGCACGTGGTGCCTGCGATGAACATCGCGGATGCGGTGCTCATCGAGGCGCTGGATCGCCTCGAGCAGGCCCTGGACGTCGCCGACACGTTCGTTCAATAGCACCTGACTGGCAGGACAGCACAGCTGTCCTGCCAGTTGCGCATTAACAAGGAGATCGAGATGACCACCCTCGCAACGAGTCCCGTGCTTGACGCCCATCCCCGGGCCTCGATCGATGAGCAGGATCGCAGGCAGGCCAGCGTGGACCGCTCGGGCTATGTGCCCGAAACCTATGCCGACGGGGTGATCTTCGCGCAGGACATCGACGATGTGGTGCTCGCGATGAAGCTCGCCCATGAGCATGGGGCCATAATCGTGCCGCGCGGGGCAGGTACCGGGCTGGCGGCAGGTTCCAGCGCGCAGGCTGGGCAGATCGTGCTCGATCTGTCCCGGATGGACAAGATCCTTCAGATTGATCCGGTGGAAGCCACCGCAGTGGTTCAGCCCGGGGTGATCAATGCGGCGGTGAACCATGCGGCCGGCGAGCATGGGCTGTTCTATGCACCAGATCCGGCCAGCACCGCGATCTGCTCCATCGGCGGGAATATCGCCACCAACGCCGGGGGCATGTGGTGCGCCAAGTACGGGGTGACCCGCGAGTCGGTGCTCAGCTTGCTGGTGGTGCTGCCCGACGGGCAGCTGCTGCGCACCGGGCGGCGGACCATCAAGGGCGTGGCCGGCTACGACATGAATGCGCTGATGATCGGTTCGGAAGGCACGCTGGGCATCGTGGTCGAGGCGCTGCTGCGGCTGCGTCCCAAGCCCAAGCACACCTCCACCCTGGTCGCCTATTTCCCCGATGAAAATGCCGCGGCAAAGGCCGCCTCGGCGGTGATCGCCGAACGGCTGACTCCCTCGGTGCTGGAGCTGATGTGCGGCAAGACCTTGAAGGCGGTGGATGCGGCGCTGGGAACGGATCACCAGTCGCGCGGCGGCGCCTTGCTGCTCGCGCAGACCGATGGCTACGGCGCGCACCTGGAAATGCAGGCGCTGCAGGAGGCGATTGCCCCGCTGGCCGGGCATATCGAGATTGCCCGCGATGAGGCACAAGCCCAGGCGCTCATCGAAGCGAGGCGCCAGGCCATCCCGAGCATGGAGCTGCTGGGCACCGCCTCGATCTGCGATATCGGCGTGCCGCGGTACCGCTTGGCCGAGGCGTTCGCCGGCCTGCAGCGCATCGAGGACGAGCGCGGAGTTTCGATCTTCACCATTGCCCATGCCGCCGACGGCAACCTGCATCCGATCATCGTGGTGCCCGAAGGACAGTCGATCACCAGTGGCGCGCCGAAAGCCGCGCTGGGCGACATGTTCCACCTTGCCCAGTTGCTGGGCGGCACGCTGACCGGCGAGCACGGCATCGGCCTGCTCAAGCAGGATTGGCTGGCCGAGGAGCTGGGCGAGACCTCGCTGGCATTGCAACGGCGGCTGCGCGCGGTGTTCGATCCGCAGGGCATCTTGAACCCGGGGAAGGCGATCTGACTCTGGAAGTCAGGCGCTGACGTGGGTAGGGTAAGTACATGGATGAGTATCTACCAGTAGCCTTCGGCCTTCCGCTCATGTCCGTGGCGCTGTCCGTGGTCCTCCTGCTGATCGCGGTACCCTTGGCTGTTCACGCGCTGATCCGCCGCAGGGCGTTCGCCGGCCTGCGTGACGGGGAGCAGACCTATGCCCGGCGCTCGTCCATCCGCACCGAGTTCATTTCAGCCGGACTTGCAGCAGTCGCGACAGCCGTCTTCCTGGTCTTGGGGATCACCGGCTACAGCACCGCGATGAGCAATCTCGAAGCGAACATCCACAAGGAATACTCGCCGACCGAGCTGGATATCAAGTACTGGAACGGGTCGTGGGCCACTGCGGACATCACCCTCCCCGATGGCACCAGCTACGAGGACGCCCAGATCTCCATGCAGGCCGAATACCGCCCGCTCGTCGAGCCCAAGATGACGAAGGATTAGCTGGCAGAGAACTGCGAACCCGGATCTGACTTCAGTGTGAAATACTGGCCACAGCATTTATTCACGCCAGTATCCTGTGGAGGGAAAAGACCATGATCGGAAGTGGCGCGCCAGCAGGCGATCCGTTCCAGCCGCATCTTGAATGGGGCCTGAAGGCTTCGTTCGTGAGCTACATTTCTTCCCTCGCCGACGGACGCATCGAGGCCGCCAACGGGGTGTGGCAGGCAGGCAACGCGTTGGCGTTCCCAGTCTCCCCCGCTACCGAGGTTCCGGAGAATGAAATCTGGTTCAACGGCCGTGTTTCCTTCTCCGGGCACGGAGGCATGATGAAGCTGGATCTCATTGAGCCGCGCATCGTGAACCACGATGACCGCATCACCCTCACCATTGACGAGGCCGGCGAGCGCGTAGCCATTGCCGAGCTTACCGAAACCAGCGTTTCGAACGCTTTTGGCTTGGTCAAGACCCGTTTCTCGGCGGTGCTCACCGAGGCTGGCTCGAAGCTGTTCAACGGCCAATATCCTGCCGGACAGCAGATGGAAGAAGTTGAGGTTGTGCTGCGCGGTTAGCAGCTGACCAGCAGTGAAGGCCCGGCGCGCAAGTGCCGGGCCTTCACTGTGTTGGGTTGCCGCGCCAGCCAAGTGGCTGGTCACCCCCTGATTCAGGATTCGCGCGAGAACTCCGACGCGCGCATAACTTGTTCTTCGGTCAGCGGGTGCCCGGTGTACTTCTCGAACTGCGCCGCGGCTTGCAGCGCGATGACCTCGGCTCCGGTGATGACCTGCTTGCCAGCGTCTCGTGCGTTACGTATCAGCGGCGTTTCGCTGGGGAAGGCGACCACGTCGAAGATGCTTTGTGCCGAAGCAATATGCTCAGCGGTGAACGACAGCGTTTCGGCATTCTCCCCATCCATGCCCAATGGAGTGACGTTGACCAGGATCTGGTGGCCTGGAACTGGATCTGCCGAGGCGTGGCGGTAGCCGTACTTGTCGGCCAGCGCTTTGCCTGCGTGCGCATTGCGTGCCAGCACCGTCACGTCGCTGAATCCGGCCTCGCGGAAAGCGGCAACCACTGCCTTGGCCATGCCGCCGGAACCGCGCACCAGGACGCTGCTGCGCGCATTCAATCCATGGCGGTCAATCAGGGCGGCGATCGCTTCGAAGTCGGTATTCGATGCCACGAGCCGGCCATCGTGATTCACAATCGTGTTGACCGAATCGATGGCAGCTGCAGAAGGCTCGATTTCGTCTACCAGTTCCATGACTTCCTCCTTGAACGGCATCGAGACCGAGCAGCCGCGAATGCCCAGGGCACGTACCCCGGCGATTGCTCCTGGCAGGTCCTCGGTGGAGAAGGCCTTGTAGATGAAGTTCAGGCCGAGCTCGTCATACAGGTAGTTGTGGAAACGCGTCCCGATATTCGATGGACGCCCGGAGAGCGAAATGCAGAGGGACATGTCTTTGTTCAAAATGGGCACGCGGGGATCTCCAGTGGTGGTGGCCGGTTCACCTCCAATATACGTGCACTGACTGGTTCATCCCGCAAAGCCGCAACGGCAATCAGGGCACGCTTGGGTTGCTCTTTCGCTCTGCCAGTGCATCGGCTAAGCTCAGTGCGCATGATCCAGGATCTTGACCAAGGACCTTTTTTCCACGGCACCAAGGCAGCATTGCGCCCCGGGGATCTGCTATCTCCCGGTTTCCCCTCGAACTATCGGCCCGAAGTCATCATGAACCACATCTACTTCACCGCATTAGCCGATGGCGCAGGATTGGCAGCCGAAATCGCTGCATTGGACGGCACTGCGCACGTGTATGAGGTGGAGCCGACCGGGCCATTTGAAAATGACCCGAATGTCACGGATAAGAAATTTCCAGGCAATCCCACCCGGTCCTACCGCAGTGCGCATCCGGTCCGTGTCATCCGTGAGGTCCATGGCTGGACGCGCTTGTCGCCCGAAGCGTTGCAGGACTGGCGTGAACGCATCGCACGGCTCACGAATGATCCAACTGCCGAGATCATCAATTAGCCAGTGCATGGGCGGTGCCCGATGCCTGATCGGCACCGGCACCGCCCATGGACGGTGGATCGGCTGGCCTATATCAGCCCTTGATGATCTGCGGCTGGGCCAGCGACTTCAAGCCGTCCAGGCCGAATTCCAGGCCATAGCCGGACTGCTTGGCGCCGCCAAACGGAATACGCGGATCAATGGTGCCGTGGGAGTTGATCCATACGGTGCCCGCCTGGATCTGCGCGGCAACTTCCAGTGCCTGCTCGCGGTTGCTGCTCCACACCGAGGCGCCGAGGCCTACTTCCAGGGCGTTGGCATGCTTGATCGCTTCGGCGGTGTCCTTGACCTTGATGATCGGCAGGGCCGGGCCGAACTGCTCCTCGACCACGAGGCGGTTCGACGGGTCGATGTCGGCAATCAGCGTGGTCGGGTAGAAGTAGCCGGCGGCGTTCTCGTCCGGGTTGGCACCGAGCAGCACCTTCGCCCCGGAATCCACGGCGTCCTTGACCAGCGAAGCGACGATGTCGTACTGGGCCTTGTTCTGCAGCGGGCCGAGCACGTTGTTCTCATCGAGGCCCACACCCATCGGCATCTTCGCGGCGACATTGGCCAGCGCGTCGCAAACCGCATCGTAGATCGATTCCGGCACGTACAGGCGCTTGAGCGCAGCGCAGGTCTGGCCGGTGTTGATGAAGGCACCCCAGAACAGGTCTTCGGCAATGGCCTGCGGGTCGGCGTCTTCCAGCACGATGCCGGCGTCGTTGCCGCCCAGTTCCATGGTCAGGCGCTTCACGGTATCGGCCGAGGAGCGGATGATGGCCTTGCCGGTAGGAGTGGAACCGGTGAACATGATCTTGGCGATGTCCGGATGCCCCGAGAGCTTCTCGCCAACCTCGCGTCCGCCGGCGACGATGTTCAGCACGTGGGCCGGCAGCACTTCGTTGAGCACATGGACCAGCGCGAGGACCGAGAGCGGGGTGTATTCGCTGGGCTTCATCACCACGGTGTTGCCCATGCGCAGGCTCGGGGCCAGCTGCCAGATGGAGATCATCATTGGCCAGTTCCACGGGCCGATAGCGCCGACGACGCCCAGTGCGCGGTAGTGCTTGGCGGCGTAGGTTTCGCCGTCGTCCACAACGACTTCCGGCTCGACCTCATAGGCGGTGGCGGCGCGCAGCCAGGCGGCCGCTCCGCCGACCTCGAAGCGGGCGTTCGGGCCGTTCAGCGGCTTGCCCTGCTCGCGGGAGAGCAGTTCGGCCAGTGCCTCGGCATTGGCTTCGATATTGTCGGCCGCGGCGTTCAGCAGGCGCTTGCGCTCCTCATGGCCCAGGGCATCCCATGCCGGTTGGGCGGCCTTTGCCGCGGCGACCGCGGCGTCGAGGTCCGCGGCGCTTTGCTCGGCGACACGGCCAACCAGTTCACCGGTTGCCGGGTCCAGGATTTCGGTGCCACCGGTTGCCGGCTGGATCGCGTCCAGCAGTTCTTGGGCGTTTGCGTAAGCCATCTTTGAGCTCCTTGGTTCTAGGTGGTTAGCTGACGGGAAGTTCATCGGCCATGGGCGCACGCCGTGTCGACGAGCGGACGACCAGTGCCAGTACCCAGGCGATGACGCCGGGCAGGATCACGATGCCTTGCAGGACATAACCGAGCATTCCCGGTTCTTCCATGCCAAGCAAGATGTCGAAGTTGATGACGATTTGCGCGAAGACGTAGGCCAGCGCAATGCCGGAGACGAGCGGGGCGATCACCCGGGTGGCCAGGGATTCAGAGGATTGCTTGCGCTTGAAGTATCCGATGACGGCAAAGGAGGTCAGCGCCATCAGCAGCACCAGGCCATAGGCCGCCGAGTTGGTCATCCAGGTGAACATCGTGAACACGACGTACATCGGGTCCTTGCCTTGCGAGATCACCGCGAAGATGGCGATGACAACCAGGCCGAGGGTTGACTGCGCCAGCGAGCCGGCCACCGGCGCGTGGGTGGTGCGCGAGGTGATGGCAAGGAACTTCGGCAGGGCCCCGCCGCGGCCCATGGCGTAGAAGTAGCGGGCAATGACGTTGTGGAAGGCCAGCAGCGCGGCGAACAAACTGGTGATGAACAGGATGTTGGCCAAATCGACGAACCATGCTGGGGCGTTGGCGCCGAAGAAAGCGAAGATCAGGTCAGGTCCGAGTTCCGCCGAAGCGCCGATGACGTTCGAGGCACCTTCGCCGACAGCTACGGCGAAGGCCGAGAACGCGTAGAAGCAGGCGATGATGACGACCGCGATCATCGTGGCACGCCGGGCAGTGCGGACAGGATCCTTCACCTCTTCGTTGTAGATGGTTCCGGATTCGAAGCCCATGAATGCGGCGATGGTGAAGGCCATGACCGCGCCCATTCCCGGCGCCACAGCGTCGGCCACGTTGAAGGATGCGGCCGGCTGCGGCGCCTCGGGTGCGAAGGCGAAGGCCATGATGTTGTAGATGATGACGACGAGGAATTCAGCGGCGACGACGATGCCCAGCACCTTGACCGAGAAGTCGACCCGGTTCATGCCGAGGAAGCCGACCACTGCCCAGGCCACCAGCGCCATGGCCCACCACGGGATGGCGGTGCCGAAGGAGGCGTTGGCGAAGGATGCGGCGGCGAACCCGAACATTCCGTAGATGCCGATCTGCATGAGGTTGTAGCTGACCAGCGCGACCATCGCTGCGCCGACGCCCGCTGCTCCGCCCAGGCCTTGGGCAATGTAGGCGTAGAAGGCTCCGGCGTTTGGTATGTAGCGGCTCATCGCGGTGTAGCCGATGCTGAAGACCAGCAGTATGGCACCGATGATGAGGAAGGACAGCGGCACCGATTCCATGCCGGTCACCGCGTAGTTGGTCGTCACGCCGCCAGCCACGGCGGTGAGCGGTGCGCTGGCGGCAATGATCATCACGACCAGAGCCGGCACCGTGAGCGTGCGTTGTTCGAGTCCCATTCGATCCCCCATTATCCGAGTTCTTGGATATCAGCATCCCGGAGTCCTCGAACTTTTCGTTGGCATTGAGCGCAGGACCATTGGCACCGCGTGCACTTCCGCTGCGTCTCAGGCGGCGTCGCGGTATTTGCCCGGGGTTGAACCGAATTCTTTGGAGAACATGCGGCTGAAGCCCGCGGCATCGGCAATTCCCACCCGGGATCCGATGGCCTGCACTGGCAGGTCGGCCATGAGCGGGTCGCGCAGCAGGCGCGCTGCTTCGCGCATTCTGAGATGGCGGATCAGCGCGGCGACGCTGAGCGGCTGGTGCTCGAACAGCGCATGCAGGCTGCGTACGGACATGAAGTGGGCGGCCGCGATGCGGGCCGGTCCCAAATCGGCGTCGTCCAGGTGCGCATTGATGTAGCCGGTGACCAATTCGCGTTGGCGCAACTTGGCGTCCCCATGGCATTCGGCGCCGAGCGCGCCGCCCAGTGCGGTGGCCAGCAGATCCACGGTGTTGCGGGCCAGCTGGTAGCCGCCGAATTCATCCCACTGGGAAAGGTTGGATCCGAGGTGGCGCAGCAGCGGTGCGACGGTCCCCGACAACGGGTGCGATTCCTTGAGCGCAACCGCGGTCAGCTGGCCGACCTGCTGCTGCGACAAGCGGAAAAGGTCATGCGGAACCAAGGTGACCAGCACCGATGCAGGTTTCTCGAAGGCCAGAGTGTACGGGCGCTGGGTATCGTAGATCGCCAGGTCCCCGGGTGCCAGCAAGGTTTCGCGGCCATCTTGGATCAGCAGCCCATAGCCATCGAGCTGGTAGGAGATCTTGTAGAAATCCCCGTCGCCGCTGGCGCTCAGGTCCTCGGTTCGCTTCACCGCGTGGGGTTTGGCATGGATGCGCATCAAGCCGATCTCTCCGAGCATGTTGGCACCCAGCGTAGCGGTGAAATGTCCACTGGAAATCTGCTCGCTGCGCAGCTTCACGAAGGCGTCGGAAATGAGCCGCGACCACGCGGTGAACGAATCGACGTGCTGAAGTTGATACATGCCTGCCTCCCCATCGAAGCCCAAGGAACTGTGTCGGGCATCACGAATGAGAGTACGCCGAGCGCGCCGAAAAGTCACTTTTTTCGTCGTGCGGAGAATATCCAGCTACTCCGCTGCGCGCAGGCTGCGCAAGGCCTCCAGGCGGTACTGCAGCTGCGCTTCGAGCGCGTCGGCGGTATTGACTGCTTCGTCGAGCACGCTGCTGGTTTGCGCGCCCATCAGGAAATTGATCATCGAGTCGCGCGCCACGGGTGCCGTGGGGTGGTCGGGGCCGAGGAGCTGCTCAAGCCATTGGTCAACCAGCGTGCGCCAGCGGTCCATGGTTCCCGCATTGACCGCCGCCAGCGCCCGATCCCCGAGGGCCAGATGCCAGAAGTGCACCGCGATGCGCGCTTCATTTCGCCGCAGCTCATCGAGCGGAAGCACTTCCCGTGCAAATGCCTCGATGGCCGCGATTCCCGTTTGCCCCTGGCACTTGCGGGCAATGCGCTTGTCGGTCGCCTCGGCGACATAGCGGAAGGTCGCTACCAGCAGCGCATCGCGGGTTGGGAAGTAGGGCTTGAAGGCGCCGTTGGAATATCCGGCGGCAGCAGCCAGGTCGCGCAGGTTGAGTTTCTCGATCCCCTCCCGGGCAATGAATCTCCACGTGACCTCGACGATCTCCCGGCGACGCTGATCATGGTCCACGATTTTCGGCATGCCTCAAGATTAGCGATAAATCATTTATTTCCGCCAAAGGCTTGCGCCTTTGCGAGTCCGCCCGTATTCTCTACAACCAGAGAATAATAAATGCTGCAGATCACATTTCAGCACTAAAGGAGCCGGTCTCATGCCAACCACCACCGCCACGGATTTCACCCTGCTCAGCGAAGCAGAGGTTGCCGCCGCCAAGGACTTGCTGGTCAGCAACCAGCTGTTCACCGAGAACACCCGCATCGCCTACATGGGCCTGGAAGACCCGCGCGCCGACCGTCCCGGCCGCTTTGTCCGCGTGATGCTCATGGACAAGCTGGCCAACTCCCCCAAGGATGTCGTCCTGGACCTGGGCGCCCAGGGCGTGCACTCAAGCGTCGATCTGGATCCAGCCAAGGTGGGGCAGATGCCGGTGCTGCTGGAGGAATTCGAAAAGGTCGAGTCCATCCTGATTGACGACCCGCAGTGGGCGGCCGCTTTGGCTAAGCGCGGACTGAAGCCGGAACAGGTGCGCGTGGCCCCGCTGTCCGCAGGTGTGTACGACGACGAGTACCCACAGGAATCAGGACGCCGCATCCTGCGCGGGTTGGCCTTCCGCCAGGACTTCGCCGAAGACTCCGCGTGGGCCCACCCGGTTGACGGACTGGTGGTCTACATCGACACCATCGCCGGGAAAATCGACCAGCTGCTGGATCTGGGCATCGTTCCGGTGCCCGAAACCCACGGCAACTACACCGACCCGGAACTCACGGGCCCGTTACGCACCACCCAGAAGCCCATCGAGATCACCCAGCCAGAAGGCGCGAGCTTCACGGTGAGCGCCGGCAACCATGTCGAGTGGGAGAAATGGTCGCTGGACATCGGCTTCGACATGCGCGAGGGCCTGGTGCTCTACAACATCGCCTTCAACGACAAGGGCGTGGAACGCCGGATCCTGGACCGCGCCTCCATCGCGGAAATGGTCGTGCCCTACGGGGATCCGTCCCCGGTACGCAGCTGGCAGAACTACTTCGACACCGGCGAATACCTCATCGGGCGCCTGGCCAATTCCCTGGAGCTCGGCTGCGACTGCCTGGGCGAAATCCACTACATCTCCCCGGTAGTCACCGACGCCGATGGCAATGCGCAGACGATCGCCAACGGCATCTGCATGCATGAGGAAGACGCCTCGATCCTCTCCAAGCATGCCGATGACTGGTCCGGAGTGAAGTACACCCGGCGCAACCGCCGCCTGGTGATCAGCTTCTTCACCACCGTGGGCAACTACGACTACGGCTTCTACTGGTACCTCTACCTGGATGGCACCATCGAATTCGAGGCCAAGGCCACCGGCATCGTCTTCACCTCGGCCATGGGCGACGAGCGCTTCTCATCCGAGATGGCTCCGGGGCTGACCGCGCCGTTCCACCAGCACATCTTCGGCGCCCGCCTGGACTTCGCGCTGGATGGCGGCCCGAGCCGCGTCATCGAGGAAGAAGCCGTCCGCCTGCCGATCAGCAAGGAGAATCCGCGCGGCAACGCCTTTACCCGCAGCCACACCGTGCTGGCCACCGAGAAGCAGGCGGTGCGCGACAACAACCCGACGGCCGGGCGCACCTGGGTGGTCACCAACCCCGAGAAGCAGAACTACCTGGGCAAGCCGGTAGGCTACAAGCTGATGTCCCAGGGACTCCCGACCCTGCTGGCCGCCGAGGGATCCTCCATCCACCGCCGCGCGGAATTCGCTTCCAAGGCCCTGTGGGTGACCAAGCGCGAGGATGGCCAGCGCTACCCGACCGGCGACTTCGTGAACCAGAACCCTGGCGTTGACGGCATCGGCTCCTGGATCGAGGACGACAAGAACATCGATGGCGAGCAGATCAGCCTGTGGCACACCTTCGCGCTGACCCACTTCCCGCGCACCGAGGACTGGCCGATGATGCCCGTGGACAAGGTCGGATTCACCATCCGCCCCGAAGGATTCTTCGACCGCTCCCCTGTGCTTGACGTTCCGGCCCCGGTCCAGCACGGCTGCTGCGCCACCAAGGAATCCGACGGTTGCTGTGGCAGCGGCGACTAGGCTCACGACGAGTGCCCCTGCCAGGCATCGCGCGCTCGGCATCGCCTCGCTATGCCTGGCGGCAGCCCACCTGCTGGTGCTGGCAGCGCTGCCGCACACGCTGTGGTGGACCCTGGCCTTGCTGGCAATGACCTTCTGGTGCGTCAAATGCTCCTGGTGCGTGCTGCGCGGCGGCTCACCCATGAGCCTGCTGGTGATGAGCGCGCTGATGGGCGCTTCGCACGTGGCGATGGTGATCGGAATGCCATGGTTCACCGGCCACCACGGCGCGCATGCGGTGCATGACGGGCACCATGCGCCGATCATGCTGGGCATCGCGGCTGCCGAATTCCTCCTGATGTTCGGCGCCGCTTGGCTCAGCCGCCACACCGCAGGCAGCGTCCCACGCCGTGCCGATCAACCGGATAGCTCAGAACCCGCGGCTCTTCCCGCCTAGCCAGACCCGGTCTTGAATGTAACGCTCCGCTGTTCTCAAGGCCGGGTTTCTGCCTGCTTCCGGATCTTGACAACCCCGAGTTGCACGGGCTTAGATGAGTAATGAATCACATTCAATTTGTGTTCAACTTTTCCGAGAAGAGGGATAGCCTTGACCGCCGACAGGCACTCATCTGGCATCCTCGGTGCCCAGCAGACCGCAAAGCCTCAAGGACCATTGGTCGTTCCCCTGCATCGATAGCGTCCACCGAATCAGCTATCTTCGAGGAAAGTACCAATGGCCACCAACAATGAATTGACGTTTGACAGGCATGAAGCCGAAGTCTCCCCCGCCTTGGTCGCCCGGGCACTGGCAGATGCCAAGCGCACCAGCTACTGGCTGGACAATAGCCAGCGTCCCACTCCACATCCGGCACTGCACGGGTCAATCGCCACCGACCTGCTGGTTATCGGCGGCGGCTACACCGGATTATGGACCGCGCTGCAAGCCAAGGAACGGGATCCTTCCCGCAAAGTGGTGCTGATCGAGGGCCAGCGCTTGGGCTGGGCCGCGTCGGGGCGCAATGGCGGCTTCTGCGAAGCATCGCTGGTCCACGGCGAAGCAAATGGCGCAAACCACCTGCCGGAAGAAAACGAGCTGCTCGCCGAGCTCGGGGCGCAGAACCTCGACGAGTTCGAAGCAACGGTGCAGCGCTACGCCATGGACGTGGACTTCATCCGCCAAGGCTCGATCAACGTGGCCACCGAGCAGCATCAGATCGCTTGGGTGGCCGAGGAAGCTGAAGCCCCGGGCGTCGACTACCTGGACGCCGACGCGGTCAAGCAGCTGATCAACTCCCCGGATTTCTTGGCCGGCTCCCGCGACAATCATTCCACCGCGCTGATCCACCCGGCCAAGCTCGTCTGGGAACTGGCCCGCGTGTGCCGCGAACTGGGCGTTGAATTCTACGAGCACACCCACGCCTTGGAGATGGAGAATACCGGCGCGCAGGTCCAGGTGCTCACCGCCGACGGCCAGATCACCGCCCAGCGCGTAGCCCTGGCCACCAACGTCTTCCCCTCGCTGCTCAAGCGCCACCGCGCACGCGTCATCCCGGTCTACGATTACGCGCTGATGACCGAACCGCTCACAGCCCAGCAGCGCACAGCCATCGGCTGGGCGGACATGGTGGGCCTGGCAGATCTGAACAACCGCTTCCACTATGCGCGCCCCACCATCGATGCCGACGGGAACTTCCGCATTCTCTACGGCGGCTACGACGCGGTCTACCATTTCGGCGGCAAGGTCCGCTCCAGCTACGACACCAACCAGCGGACCTTCGAAAAGCTGGCCGCGCATTTCTTCGGCAGCTTCCCGGACCTGACGGATGTGAAGTTCTCCCACGCATGGGGTGGCGCCATCGATACCTGCTCGCGATTCTTCTCGTTCTTCGATCTGGCCTATGGCGGCAAGGTCGCCTACTGCGCAGGCTTCACCGGCCTCGGTGTGGGCGCCACACGGTTCGGTGCCAAGGTCATGCTGGATCTGCTCTCGGGAAAGAAGACGGAGCTGACCGAATTGGAACTAGTGCGCACCAAGCCGATCCCTTTCCCTCCCGAACCTGCCGCATGGGTGGGCGTGAAACTCATGACCAGCCAGCTGGCCAAAGCCGACCGCAATCACGGCGAGCGCTCGGCCTTCTTGAAGCTGATGGACAAGATCGGAATGGGGTTCGATTCCTGATGCCGTCCAAAGATCTTCGAGCCAGTATCGTCCAGGCCGGCGACGTGGAGCTGAGCCACGAACCGATCGGCGAAGACCAGCGGGCTGACGGACAGGCACCCGCGACCACAGGCTATGCGGAACTGGGCACCCTCGGGAATGCGGAAGTCGGCATCTGGGAAATGTCTGCCGGAGCCATGCGGGATATCGAATCCGACGAATATTTCGCTGTGCTTTCCGGCCTCGCCACCGTGCAGATCCTGGAAGCCGACGGCTTCGGCGCGCAGGAACTCCGGCTGGTTCCGGGCAGCATTGCCAGGCTTCATGCTGGCATGAGAACACAGTGGACTGTCACCGAAACCCTGCGCAAGTTCTATTTCACCCTCTGAGCATCCCTAGGAGAATCCACATGGCCTACTACGATAGTTCCCTCGGACACCAGTTCATCAACGGCCAGCAAGTCCGCGGGCTCGGCCCGGTGCTGGAACGCGTGAACCCTGCCACCGGGAAGAAGCTGCTGGACGTCGATACCTCAAGCCTCGAACAGGTTGGCCAGGCGGTGCACGCGGCCGCCGAGGCCTTCACAACCTGGTCCAAGCTCACCCCGGGCGAGCGTGCCGACCACCTGCTGGCCTTCGCCCGCGAACTTGAGAAGCATGCTGATGAGATCGCCGCCGTGGAGACCGCGCAGACCGGCAAGAGCATCCGCATGTCCACCCAGTTCGATGTGCCCGGTTCCATCGACAACGTGAACTTCTTTGCTGGCGCCGCACGCAACCTGCAGGGCTTGGCCACCGGGGACTATGCCGGGAACACCACCTCGATGATTCGCCGCGAAGCCATCGGCGTGATCGGCTCGATCAGCCCCTGGAACTACCCGTTGCAGATGGCTGCATGGAAGATCCTGCCCGCGATCGCCGCCGGCAACACGATTGTGCTCAAGCCCAGCGAGCTGACCCCGGGCACCTCGGTGCTCTTTGCCCGGGCTGCCAAGGATGCAGGGCTCCCGGACGGGGTGATCAATATTGTGGTTGGCGACGGTCCCAGCGTCGGTGCGCCATTGGTGCGCCACCAGCTGGTGAAGATGACCTCGTTCACCGGCTCCACCGCGGTGGGCCTGAAGATCATGTCCATGGCCGCCGAGAGCGGTACCCGGGTGCATCTGGAGCTCGGCGGGAAGGCACCGTTGGTGGTCTTCGATGATGCGGATATCGAAGCCGCCGCGCACGGTGCGGTAGCCGGCTCGACGATCAATTCAGGCCAGGATTGCACCGCGGCCACCCGCGCCTACGTGCATTCCTCGGTTTTCGAGCGGTTCACCAGCCGTGTGGCCGAGCTGATGGAGGCCATGGTGGTGGGAGATCCCACCGACCCCGAAACCGACATGGGCTCGATGATCAGCCAGGAGCACCTGCAGAAGGTCTCCTCGATGGTCCAGCGGGCCAAGGATCAAGGAGCTCAGGTGCTGGCGGGCGGCCATCAGCTTGAGGGCGATGGCTTCTTCTACCGTCCCACCTTGGTGGTTGGAGCTGCCCAGGATTCGGAGATCGTGCAGCAGGAAGTGTTCGGACCGGTTCTGGTGGCCCTGCCATTCAGCACTGACGATGAGGCCATCGAACTGGCCAACGATACCCCGTATGGGCTGGCGGCGAGCGCATGGACCAAGAACGTGGACCGGGCGATGCGTGCCAGCGCCGAGATCCAGGCCGGCTGCGTGTGGATCAACGAGCATATCCTGATCGTTTCCGACATGCCGCATGGAGGCTACAAGGCTTCCGGCATGGGCAAGGACATGAGCCAGTATTCTTTCGATGAGTACACCAACGTCAAGCACGTGATGATCTCCCATGATCCCGCTGCCCACCGTGAATGGCAGGACACGGTCTTCAAGCACCGCTAGGCGCGAAAACTAGAGACTGGAAAGCAGCTGGTTCAGCTTCTTGGTTGCCACCCCTGGTTCGGTGGTGGCAAAGAAGTACTGGGCCAGCTGTTTTTGCGCCCCTGCCACTGGCGAGGCGGCCAGGTCGGCTACCCGCTGGGCCAAGCCGTTCGCGTTGCCCAGCCGCTGGTCCAACGGCAGCCCGGCATGGAGCTTGCTTTCGGGATCCCCCGACAGCAGCAGCGGGATGTTCAGCGCTACCGCGTCATAGGCCATCGCCGAGGTGTCGCAGATGGCCACGTCCGCCCACACCAATGACTGCGCCGCATCGCCGATCGGGTCCAGCGTGGCGGCATAATTGCTCTTCAGGCCCAGAACTGCCTTCTTCGCTTCAGCGGAGACATCTCCGGTCTTCGGATGAGGTCGGAAACGCACGTCGAAGCGCTCATCGTTGCTCAATTGGGCGAGAATCCGCTCCCCCAGGGTCGCCACCGAGGAGTAGGCCATGGCCTGGGAATCGCCTTCCCACGTCGGCGCGTAGAGCACGCGGATCTTCTCGGATGGCTCGGGCCATTCCAGGTTGTCCAGCTGCGGGCGCCCGATCTGCACCAGATGCGTTGGGTCGAAACGGGCAATGCTTTCGGTGATGCGCTCGACCGCAGCGGCACCGGCCACGCAGGCGAAGTCATAGGCCTTGAGCTGGTTGGAGACCATCGACGTCTTTTCACTTTCACCGTGGTTCAGGTGAATGTGCGCTGGCCCATTGAAACGCAGCATCGTGAAGTTCCGCTGGGCGTTATTCACGTAGTTGATGGATTTGGCATCCCACTCGCGCAGGTTGTTCTCGATCTGTTCCATGGAACGCGAGAACATGATCGGCAGAGTCGTCGCTTCCAGCGCATGGCGTGCGCTCAGGGCATCCATGAGCACCACTCCGATGCTCAGGCCCTGGGCAGCCAACCGCTCGAAGGTCCCCAGCCAGACTCCGAGCTGGTAGAACTGGCCGGGGCCTTCGGCGAAGAACAGCACATGGTCGGCTTGTTCGATTCCCCGGTCCAAGTGGGCGATTTCTGCTCGGACAGACCGCTCCGCGAGGAGGGAGCGTGCTTTGCCTGTCGCTTGAGTTATCTGGGAAGAGAACAATGCCATGCATTTAGTCTACGTAGGTTTAGCCGTTGATCGCGGAAGCCAAGTCGGAAATGTTGGATTCCATCCATTCAAGGTAGCTGGAGTCATCCTGGATGGTTTCTGCAAAGTCAACCACGGGGATCTGCCCCAGCTCTGCGCTCTTCTTCAGCGCCTTGGTTTCACTGCCTTCAGTCTGCACGTTATAGGCCAGCATGTCGGCATCGCCTGCGGAAAGCAGGTCTTCGGCCTTCTTCATGGTTATCGGTGCAATGCCTTCGCCCTCTTCAATGGCTTCACTCAGCCCTTCCGGGGTGGCATCTTCCATGCCTGCAGCATGCAGCAGGTGGAATGGTACCGGCTCGGTCATCACGAAGCTCTTGCCATCCAGCTTCGCGGTTTCGAGCTGTTGCTCCAGCTTGTCGATTCCTTCGTTGAAGGAAGCCGCATTCTGCTGGTACTGCTCGGCGTTGGCGCTATCGGCCTTTCCGAAGGATTCAGCCAGCGCATCAGCCAGGTCGCCCATGGATTCCAGGTCATACCAGATGTGCTCGTTGTAGGCCGAGTGGTCGTGGCCTTCATGCGAATCCTCTTCGGCGTGCTGCGCATGCTCTTCAGCGCTTTCGCCCTCATGCGAATCCTCTTCGGCGTGCTGCGCATGCTCTTCAGCGCTTTCGCCCTCATGCCCGGCTGCTTCCGATTCCTCAGCTACCGGCGAGGAATCCACTGCGTGCACGAGCGTGATCTCGCCAGCCTTGCCTTCTGGAATCGAGGAAACCAGGGAGTCCATGAACTGGTCATATCCTCCGCCATTGGCCAGCACCAGCGTGGCATTGGAGATCGCCAGCTTATCTCGGGCTGTTGGCTCGTAGGAATGCGGATCCTGTGCGGCCGAAGTGATGATCTCGCTGACCTCCACGCTCTCTCCGCCAATGGCTCGGGCGATCTGTCCGTAGACGTTCGTCGTGGCCACTACGCTGATCGCAGCAGAATCCGCTTCCGTTGATTCGCTGGCCGTGCTGCTACCGCATCCGGCGAGGATCAGTCCAGCAGCAGGCAGGGCTACAGCTGCTGCGAGCAGCGAGCGGTGGTTCTTCATGGGTGTCTCCATCTAAATCGGATCGCTATTGAGAACTATTCTACATTACATATGAGAATGGTTCGCACCTAGGCGTCGGAACCCACGCGTTGCAAGGAGCGTTTGCCGTGGGCCCCGCCGGTGCCGGTCGCCTTCACGACCATGACCGCAATTGCGGTCGTTACCGGAATTGCCAGGACCAATCCAATGGAGCCGATCAGAATGCGGATGACCTCTTCGGCCATGGCGCCGGAGCCCAAGGTGACCCCGAAACTCTGGTTGCTCAATGCGGCAATAGCCAAGACTGGCAGGGCCGCACCAGCATAGGCGAAAGCAATGGTGTAAACGGTCGAAGCGATATGGTCGCGGCCGATGCGCATTCCGCGGAAGAACAATTCCCTGGCCGAGGACTTCGGCGTGCTCTCTGCCAGTTCCCACACGGTGGCCGATTGGGTGATCGTCACGTCATTGAGCACACCCATGCCGCCGACCAGGACACCGCAGATCAGCAAGCCGGGCAAGGATATTTGCGGGGCCACCGTCGACAAGGTGATTGCCGATTCATCATTGGCCCCGGTCAACGCGGCCGCATCGGTCAGCCAGAGCACCATCCCTGCAGTCACCGCAAGACCGAAGAGCGTTCCCAGCAGCGCTGTGGATGTCTTCGCGTTCAGTCCATGGGCGAAATACAGCGCGACGAACATGATGGCGGTAGAGCCTGTGAGTCCCACCAAGACCGGATTGCCGCCTTCGAGCAAGGCCGGAACCATGAAGACGATCATGAAGGCGATGCCGCCGATCAGGCCGATCATGGCCCGGGTGCCGCGCCAACCGGCGACGAGCACCACCACCACGCCATAGGCGATGGCCAGCAGTGCCATGGGCAACGTGCGCACGAAGTCAACGAACACGTACGGGCTTCCGCTGGTGGTGTCGACCGCGGAAAGATCTAGGTAGCGGATGCTGTCGCCCGCGCGCGCATCCCGTGATTGCAGCATTTCCGGCGGGATCTCCAACTGGATTTCAGCGCCACCGGATTCAGGCATCACATAGGTGACCTGGCATTCGAGCACCTTGCCGCCTACTTCTTCCAATCCTTGGGACGAAGGGCAATCCTGGATGGCGCTGCGCGTAACTGTGCCAACTTCCATCGTCGCTCCGCCGGTAGTATCCATGGCTCCGTTGAGGGCGAACTTGTCGTAGTTGCCTTGCGGCCACAACAGGATGACCATGACCATGGCCAAAGCACCTATGGGCGCAAGCAGAGCCCAAAGGATGATCGAGGCACGCCGCCGGCGCTTGGGATCCTGCAAAATCGGTTCGTCATGGTGATGATGGCCCACGTGGCGCTGCTCCAAATCAATAAAGGCGAATCGTCCGTACCAAGTCTAAGAGCTTGCCCCTGGGAGTTTCATATGGACGCAGTCCGCGTCTTCCCGCGCTGTTCGTGGACGCTCAAAAGGATGACGCGATAAATCCTCCGCAAGGTTCATGCTTTCCAGCATCGCGGAACGGGAGAATTGAGCCATGAGCTTGCCAATGAATTTGCCACCCGCGCCGCAGGGCGCCGAAGGTGAAATGAGCTATCCGTTCCATCGCCTGATGAGACGCAGTGCGAACTATCGCTGGTGGCGTCCGCTGGCGTTCTCCGGCGTCGGCATTGGCTTCTACCTCGCAGCTTTGCTCATTGCAATGCTGGCGATGTTCGCCGCACTGCTCATGAACCCGATGACGTGGGCTGCCGATAATCCGGAAGAGGCCCCCGACCAATTCCTCATGGATCCAATGCTGAATATGGCTTCGGCGACGGACTTCTCGATGACCATGGCCTCATTGATCATCATGATCCCTGCGGTCTTTTTCGCTTATTTGCTTATCGGACCGAAGCCTGTCGGCCAGTTGATTTCGGTCACCGGCAAATTGCGCTGGCGATGGTTCGGCCTGGCGTTGGCTGCCAGCGCCGTTTTGTTCGCCTTGTATTTCGGGGTGAATTTCGGGCTGGGCGCAGTGGGAATTGGCGCGTCCGAGCCGGTTCCTGCCAGCAGCCTGCCCACGGATCCGCTGTTCTATGCGCTGCTGGTTATCCTCTTGACACCGTTCCAGTGCGCAGCCGAAGAGCTCGTCTTCCGCGGTGCGTTCATGCAGGTCATCGGCAGCTGGCTGAAGCATCCCTTGTTCGCCATTCTGCTACCGGTGCCGCTGTTCACCATCGGCCACCTCTACGATATCTGGGGGCTTCTCGATGTGGCAGCCTTCGCTATCGCGGCAGGCTATCTGACGTGGCGCACCGGCGGCCTGGAAGCGGCGATGGCCATGCACATCATCAACAACACGTTCTTGTTCCTGCTCGGCGCAGTCGGCCTTGTCGATCTGAACGCCACGGAATCCAACCCGGTTTCATTAGTCTTCTCGGTGTGCTTCATGGCCCTGTTGACCTTCATGCTGGTGAAGCTTGCCGATAGGCAGGGCATCGCTCGTACGGCGGGCCCAATCCCGGTTGCAGACCGCCGGCCGTTGCTGCAACCTTGGCAAATGAACCAGCCACCGCTTCGCCCTAACCAGCCATACTGGGCTCCTCCGGCATATCAGCCAGAGCAGCAGCCACACGCCGGCAATCCGCCGGTGGATTCCCCACCAGCGCCGCGGGCACCCGACCCGTCGGACCGCTAGGATTCACGCGGCTCAAGCGCAAAAACGATCCGCACAGGAGCTCCTGTGCGGATCGTTTCGTTTACTGCAATTTCATTTAGTGCGCTTCTTCAGGACTTGGCCCAGCGCAGCAAGGCCGCGATTCCTGCTCCGTCAGGAATCATCGATTCCGGTACGTATCGGATGCTGGCGTCCGTCAGCGCGGTTGCGCGCAAGAGCACTTCCGGCGCTGGCCACTCGCCGACCACCAACTCTGCATGGTCATCCCCATCTTGATGGGCAATCCACGGTTCTGCGCTCAAGGCGCGCAGGGTATGCTCGCTTTGATATTGGCCAACCAGCACCATTTCGGCTTGCGCCGATTGGAGTGCAGTGACGACTTCATTCAATCCGACAGCCAGTTGCGCTCGGCCGTTGCCGGACTGGGCGGCAACCTTCGACTCCAATTCAGCCAGATCCTTGGCTTTGACCTCCTCCACCAGCTTGGTGATCTGGGCATCGACCTGCTTGGCGTCCGCACCTCCGGTACGCGTATGCGAGTCGATGACTTCTACGTATTCCTTCAGTGCCACCGGAAGTGCCCCGAGCACTATTTCACGAGCCTTGATATCGCCGGAAAGAATGACCAGACGAACGTAGTTCTCGGCGGACATCTCGCTGATCAGGCCGGCGACCTCATCAGCATTTCGACGTACCATCTCATCGGCGGCCGCCTGGGCTTTCGGCTGGTCATATTCGCCGGGCACCTTGCGCGCATGGTGGATTTCCTCGGGTAATCCGACTATGCCACGGCTGCCGAGGCGTTCAGGGGACGCCGTGTTATAGAGGTGCACTTCACCTCCGTCCTTGCTGACTTCGGCTACGAGGTAGGAGAACGATCCGCCACGCGCGCGAGCCAGCGCTGTGAAGTTCGGGAATGGACCCACATCCACCGATGGAGTTTGGACCTTGAGTCCTGGGATGATTTCGTTGAGCACGACTTCGCCGTCATGAACGGCGACGAATCTTGCTACGGGTGCTCGCAAGCCCTCGGCTGGTTCCAGTGCGCCGATCAGTGCTTGGACATCGTCCGGCTGTGCCTGCTGGCTCTTGAGCAGCTTGGCTACGTCGTCCGGAAGCCGATCTGCGGCTTCTTGGGCCGCAGTGGTTCCCAACGATGCGTCCACGAGGGCGGTGCTCCACGAGCCGTTTCTCCGATAAAGCGAAGCGTCGATTCCGTTAGAATCCGCGCGTAGTGCCATGCTGACTCCCTTCCGCACGCGAGCCTTGGCCGCGGTGCGACTAGATCCGTGGCACTAACCTAACATCACTATTCAGTGGCTGGAAGAGGTAACCAGAAACTATGTCGTTGTTTGGATGAAATCAGCATGACAGCAAGTGTTTACCAGTGGCCGCGCCAATATTGGGCAGGGAATGCCATCGGCGCTCCGAGTTCTTTCGCCGCACGGTTGGCCCACTGCGGGTCGCCCAGAGCGGCGCGTCCGATGCTCACGCCGTCGGCTTGCCCGGTCACGACGATGTGCTCTGCTTGCACCGGCTCGGTGATCACGCCCACCGCGGTGACGAAGGCGTCCTGCGGCAGTGAGTCTTTCACTGCTTGGGCCAACGGCACCTGGTATCCGGGACCAGAGGGACCCTTGAACTTGCCGATGCCGGCGCTGGACAGATCGAAATGGCGAACACCGTAGCCGTAGAGCTCCTTGGCGATTCGAATCGTGTCAGCGATACCCCATCCGTCGTCTACCCAATCCTCTCCCGAGAAGCGGATGCCCAAGACCTTGTTTTCCGGCCACACGGCTGCCACCGCCTTGATGATTTCACGCAGGTACCGCGTGCGGTTCTCGAAGCTGCCGCCGTATTCATCCGTGCGCTTGTTGGACAGCGGCGAGAGGAACTGGTGCACCAGGTAGCCGTGGGCCGCATGGATCTGGATCAGGTCGAATCCTGCCTCGTCTGCGCGCTTGGCCGCGTCAGCCCAATTCTGCACCGAGTCCTGGATCTGCTCAACGGTCATCTCGGTAGCCGGCTTCAGTCCATAGAGCTCGCTTGGAGTGGAAGTGAAGGTTTCCCAGCCGCCTTCTTCATCGCTGATGCTGCCAATTTTTCCGGCCTCTTCGAACTCCTTGAGCCAACCATAGGTCGAGGCTTTCGCGCCAGCATGCGCAAGCTGCACTCCAGCGGCTGCACCATGTGAGCGGATGTACTTTGTAATCGGCTTCCAGGCCTCAGTCTGCTCGTCATTCCACAAACCGGTGTCGCGGTCCGAGATCCTGCCTTCAGCTGCCACCGCTGTTGCTTCGGCGATAACCAGGGAGTATCCGCCATGCGCCATGGATCCCAGATGAGCCAGATGCCAGGTCGTTGGAACGCCGTCGTGTTTTTCCACGGAGTATTGGCACATCGGCGGGAGGACCACGCGATTGCGCAGCTTCAGGCCTTCGCCGCTGCGGGTTGGAACGGTAATTTCAGTAAATAGCTTGCTTTGAGGCATACCAGTTACGACGCTGGCGTGCGCGAATTTATTCCGCGCACCCCCAGTGCCAGGTCAAACTAGCCGAGAATCAGTACCGCCACAGAGAGGTAGACAATCAGCCCAGCGGCATCCACGAACGTTGAAATAAAGGGATTGGAGAATACCGCAGGGTCGACCTTGAAGAATTTTCCGATGATCGGCATCACCCCGCCAACAGCGGCCGCAATGCTGCATAGCGCCACGAGGCTGGTGCCAATCACCAATCCGATGCTGGGTTCGAAAATGAGCCCGGCCAAGAACAGGGCGACAAGGCCAAGGCCCAATCCCAAGATCGCCCCGATACGCACCTCACGCATCAGCACCCGCCAAAAGTCGCGGCCCCGCACCTCCCCCATCGCCAGCGCACGCGTAACGGTAGTCGCCGCCTGGTTTCCGGTATTCCCGCCAATGCCCACAATCAGCGGGATGAACAAGCTGAGCACCACCATCGATTCAAGCGTCTGCTCGAAACTGGCGAGGACCTTGACGGTCAAGGTGGCACCAATCGCAAGGACCAGCAACCAGATGATCCGCGCCTTCACCAGGTGGCGCAGCGGCATACCCAGGTACGGGCGGACGAGCGGTTCCGCCCCGGGATCGTACGCAGTGCGTCGCTCCTCGGCATCCTCCAGGATCCCGAGCGCCATGGGCAAGGTCAGCACGCCCAGCAGGCGGTCTTCTTGATCAAGTACCGGGAGCACCGTTGCCTTCCGCCCCACGGCCAATCGTGCTGCGCTTTCCTCCGGCTCGCAGGCTTGGACGCTGGGGCCAGGGGTGCACAATTCTGCGACCGTCATCGTGCCCGGTTCGGCGAGCAGCTCGCTGAGCGTGATGGTGCCAAGCAGCCTGCGTTCATCATCGATCACCAAGATGTGCTGCGCGTCCTTGCAATGCGCGAAACGCTTGCTGATGCGTGCCAGGGATTCTGCCACGGTTAGCTGCGGATGGGTGGCGATGAAGTCCGGGGACATCGCCCTGCCGGCGCTTGCTTCGGGATAGCCCAGCAGGGCTCCGATGTCTTGGCGTTTGGCCTTCGATGTACCTGCCAGCAGTTTCGTTGCCACGATGGCTGGCAACTCATCGAGCAGTGCTGCCCGTTGTGCGGCGGAGAGCTGGGAGAAGGCATCGACCACTGCTTCTGACTGCAGCGCCCGAATCAGTTCGGCTTGCACCTCAGCGTCGAGGTCCTTGAAGAGAAGCACGGCGGCCTGCTTGTCGAGCAGGCGGTAGGCCAAGGCTGCTTCGGTGGCATCCAGCGCTTCAAGGTGCTCGATAGCCTCAGCGGTATGCAGCTCCCCCAGCAGCCGTGCTGCTTGCTGGAATTCGCCGTGGTTGAGGTGGGAGCTCAAGGAGCGCGAAATAGTAGAGAAGTCTACCTTTTCTGGAGAAATCATGATGTGCGTCCAAATGGTTCATTTGGCGCAGGAATACAAGCCTGCCAGCAAATTCTCACCGCTGGAGCACCCCGTGAATACAGGGAGATAAATCAGTCAGTATTTGCGTGCAGGTTTCTGCGCCGGTGACATGTGCAGGTGTCACGAACTCATGGGACTCCCATGGCAGGATGCAGCCCTATTCGGCAGATTCGGCTATGAGCGCCCAGGTGAGTTCGTGGGCATAGATCGACTTGAACTGTCGTCCACGACGCTCACCTCCTCGAAATCGGTTTGCGCTCACGCGCATCGGGCCTTGACCAAGTTCTATCAGCAATGGCTGGGAAATGCCCGCTTTGGGGATCGATATCACGTTTAAATGGTCCAGGAGGCCTGCGGTGCAGGCCTCCTGGACTTGGTTCTCGCGGTGCTATGAAATCAGCATTCCACCACGTTCACGGCCAAGCCGCCCATGGCAGTTTCCTTGTACTTGTCGCTCATGTCCTTGCCGGTTTCGCGCATGGTGATGATGACTTCGTCCAAGGTGACGTGGTGTTCGCCGTCGCCCATCAGTGCCATCTTCGCCGCATTCACTGCCTTCGAAGCGGCAATGGCGTTGCGTTCGATGCATGGGATCTGGACCAAGCCGCCGATTGGATCGCAGGTCAGTCCCAGGTTGTGTTCCATTGCGATTTCCGCGGCGTTCTCCACCTGGGCTGGGGTGCCGCCAAGGATTTCGGCCAGGCCACCGGCGGCCATCGAGGAGGCCGAACCGACTTCGCCCTGGCAGCCAACTTCCGCTCCGGAAATCGATGCCTGTTCCTTGTACAGCACGCCGACGGCGCCTGCAGTGAGCAGGAAGCGTACGACTGCGTCGTGCTTTTCGTCCTCGTTCCAGTACTTCGCGCCTGGCGCGTAGTGGGTGGCGTAGAACAGCACTGCCGGGATGATGCCGGCGGCGCCGTTGGTGGGGGCGGTGACAACCCGTCCGCCGGAGGCGTTCTCCTCATTGACTGCCAGTGCGACGAGGTTGATCCATTCCTGCCAGTAGACCGGATCGCGGTCCTTGTCTTCCTTGCGCAGGCGTTCATGCCATTCCGGGGCGCGACGGCGGACTTTCAGGCCGCCGGGCAGCACGCCGGTGCGTTCCAGCGCGGAGTCCTTGCAGCCTTCCATCACTTCGTAGATGTGGATGAGGCCTGATCGGATTTCCTCGCGGGTGCGATAGGTTTCCTCGTTGGCCATCATGATCTCGGCAATGGACAGGCCGGTTTCCTTCACATGCTCCAGCAGTGCGGCTGCTGTCGTGAACGGGTAGGGCTGCTTGTTCAGCTTCTCCTCGAGGTTCTTCTCGATGCGGTCTTCGGCGCCTTCGCGCACGATGAAGCCGCCACCGACGGAGAAGAAGGTCACGTTGACGATTTCATTGCCTTCGGCATCCAGGGCAATGAACTTTACCCCGTTGGTGTGGCGCGGCAGCACGGTCAGCGGGTGCTGGATCATGTCCTCGACCTTGTAGTCCAGGTCCTTGCGCTGGCCCAGCTGTTCGGCCAAGCGCAGCACGCCGGTGGCTTCCATGTCTGCCAGGCGCTCATCGACCTGTGCTGGCAGCACCGTTTCAGGTTCGAAGCCTTCGAGCCCGAGCATGATGGCGGTGAAGGTACCGTGGCCGCGGCCGGTAGCGGCCAGGGATCCATAGACGTCCACACGGATATTTTCCAGTGCGTCCAGTTGGCCTTCTCGGATTACTTGGGCAATGAATGCGTGCGCTGCACGCATTGGTCCCACGGTATGGCTGGAAGATGGTCCGATGCCAACCGAGAAAAGATCGAATACGCTAACCGCCATGCGGGTCACATCCTTAGAACTTGGGTAATCCGAGAGCTTGGGCTCCGGATCTATGAAGTGTGGTTCCAAACTCCCCCCGGGCCGCCGCAGGTATCGCGGCGGCTGGTGGAACTTTGGATGGTGAGAGACTGCGGGCCCGAAAAGCGCCTAATTCCACCTTCCGGGCCCGCATCTTCACTAGCTTGCTGCTACTCGGAAACCTTTGGCAGGTCCGGGTACAGTGGGTGGGCTTCAGCCAACGCCAGAACACGTTCCTTCAGCTCTGGCAGTGCAGCCGTATTGCCGTCGGCACCAGCGATCAAGGTCTGTGCAATGATCTCCGCAACCTCAGCAAACGCAGCCTCGGAGAAACCACGCGTCGCCAACGCCGGAGTACCAATGCGCAGGCCCGAAGTCACCATCGGCGGACGCGGATCAAACGGAACCGAATTACGATTCACCGTGATCTCCACCTGCGCCAAAAGGTCTTCAGCCTGCTGGCCGTCCAACTCGCTGTCACGCAGATCCACCAGCACCAGATGCACATCGGTGCCACCAGTCAGCACGCTGATGCCCTTGGCAACAACGTCTTCCCGGGTCAAACGCTCAGCCAAGATCTTCGACCCAGCCAAGGTACGCTCCTGGCGCTCCTTGAACTCCGGCGACCCAGCAATCTTGAACGCCACAGCCTTGCCAGCAATCACATGCTCCAACGGACCACCCTGCTGGCCAGGGAACACCGCCGAATTCAGCTTCTTCGCAATCTCCGCATCATTCGACAGAATGATGCCGCCACGCGGACCAGCCAACGTCTTGTGCGTCGTGGAAGTCACCACATGGGCATGCGGAACCGGCGACGGGTGCAGCCCGGCGGCCACCAAGCCAGCGAAGTGCGCCATGTCCACGAACAGGTACGCGCCAACCTTGTCGGCAATCTCGCGGAAACGCTTGAAATCCAGCTGGCGAGGGTACGCCGACCAGCCGGCAACAATCATCTTCGGCTGGTGCTCGACCGCAAGGCGCTCCACCTCATCCATGTCCACCTGGTAGGTTTCCTCATCCACGCCGTAAGGCACGATGTTGAACAAGCGGCCCGAGAAGTTCAGCTTCATCCCGTGGGTCAAGTGCCCACCGTGGTTCAGGTTCAACCCGAGGACGGTATCGCCCGGGCGCACCAGCGCGTGGTACACCGACGCATTAGCCTGCGCACCGGAATGCGGCTGCACGTTCGCGAACTTCGCCCCGAACAACTCCTTGAGGCGCTCAATCGCCAACGTCTCGATGACGTCGACTTCCTCGCAGCCGCCGTAGTAGCGGCGGCCCGGGTAGCCCTCGGCGTACTTGTTGGTCAGCACCGAACCCTGCGCCTGCATGATGGCCTGCGCGGTGTGGTTCTCCGAGGCGATCATTTCCAGGCCGCGCTGCTGGCGAGCCAGCTCAGCGTCAATGCGCTGCGCCACCTCCGGGTCCAGCGATGCCAGCGACTGGGTCAGCGAGCTCGAGGCAACGGTTTCAAAAGTCTGGTTGCTCATTACTCGACGTTTCCACCGTTCGCGCTTGCGTAATCTGCTGCCGAGAGCAGCGGTCCTTCTTCGGTGACCTCAACGGTGAACAGCCAGCCGGCACCGTATGGATCCTCGTTCAGGATGGCCGGGTTGTCCACGGCTTCCTGGTTGACCTCAACGATGGTGCCGGTCACTGGCGAGTACAGGTCGGAGACCGACTTGGTGGACTCGACCTCGCCGCAGGTCTCGCCTGCGGTCACGGTGTCGCCAACCTCTGGCAGGTCGACGTAGACCACGTCGCCCAGGGCGTCAGCGGCAACCTGGGTGATGCCGATCTTTGCTGGGGACGATGCATCGATCCACTCGTGCTCAGCCGAGTAGCGCAATGACGAAAGAACTTTACTCACGGTATTTCCTCTCCCAAGGGAATTAGCGGGCGCTTAGCTTAGCCCTACTGATGTTTAACGTTACTTGGCTCGGGTGTAGAACGGCAGTTCGACTACGACAAATGGCAAAGTCTTACCGCGCAGATCGACCTCCAGCTCGGTTCCGGTTGCGCTGAATTCGGCATCCACGTAGCCCAGCGCCACCGGATAGCCCAGCGTTGGCGATGGCTGGCCGGAGGTGATTTCGCCAATGGCGGTGCCGTCCTTGACGATGGAGTAGCCTCCGCGGCCGGCGCGCTTGCCCAGGCCCTTGAGGCCCACGAGCTTGCGTGGCGGGGTGGTGCCGCGCAGCGCTTCAAGTGCCTCGCGGCCCACGAAGTTCTCTTCCTTTTTGAAGGAAACCACCGGGCCGAAGCCCGCGTCGAACGGGTTGCGTTCCAGGGACAGCTCGTTGCCGTACAGCGGCATGCCGGCTTCCAGGCGCAGCGAGTCGCGGGCGGCCAGGCCGCAAGGAACCAGCTCGTGGTCCTTGCCGGCTTCAACGGTCTTCTCCCAGAGGGCTGACGCATCCTCGTTCTCGATGATCAGCTCGAAGCCGTCCTCGCCGGTGTAGCCGGTGCGGGCCAGCAGCACGTCGATACCGCCGAGCACCAGCTTCACAGCCGCGTAATACTTCAGCTCTGCGACGGCCTGGGCGGTTGCCTCGTCGGCGGCCAGCTTGCTCACGATCGCCTCGGCGTTCGGGCCCTGGACCGCGATCAGCGACTGGCGGCCCGATGCGTCGTCCACGACTACATCGAAATCAGCGGCGCGGGCTGCCAGCTCGGCGGCGACCACCGGGGCATTGCCGGCGTTCGGCACGACGAGGAACTTCTCCTCTTCCAGGCGGTAGACGATCAGGTCGTCGATGATCTTGCCCTCGGCGTTCAGGATCAGCGAGTACTTCGCCTTGCCGACCTTCATGATGCTCAGGTTGCCTGCCAGCGCGGTGTTCAGCGCGACGCCGGCTTCCGGTCCGGTGAGGTAGACCTCGCCCATGTGGGACAGGTCGAACAGGCCGGCGGTGGAGCGCACGGCCTTGTGCTCTGCCAGTTCCGAGCCGTACTTCAGCGGCATGTCCCAGCCGCCGAAATCGGTGAAGTTCGCGCCCAAAGCTTCATGCTGGGCGTGCAGTGCGGTGCGCTTGAGTGCTTGGGTAGTCTCAGTCATCTCTAACTCTTCCTTAGTCTTCGAAGGCTTCAGGAGCCGGGCAGGAGCAGATCAGGTTGCGGTCGCCGCCGGCACCGTCGATGCGGCCCACGGTTGGGAAGTACTTATCGAACTTCAGGCTGGCTACCGGGAAGGCTGCCTGCTCCACCGAGTACTTGCGGTCCCAGTTGCTGTTGACCACTGCCGAGACCGTGTGCGGAGCGTTGCGCAGCGGGGATTCCTCGATGCTGTACGCACCGGAGAGCACCTCGTCCATTTCCTGGCGGATGGTGATCATGGCTTCGATGAAGCGCTCGATCTCGGCCAGGTCCTCGGACTCGGTCGGCTCCACCATCAGGGTGCCGGCGACCGGGAAGGACAGGGTTGGCGCGTGGAAGCCGAAGTCGATCAGGCGCTTGGCCACGTCCTCGGCGGTGACCCCGGTCTTGGCGGTCAGTTCGCGCAGGTCCAGGATGCATTCGTGGGCGACCAGGTCCTGGTTGCCGGTGAACAGGATCGGGAAGTGCTCGCCCAGGCGCTTGGCGATGTAGTTCGCGTTCAGGATCGCGTGCTTGGTGGCTTCGGTCAGTCCGTCGCCGCCCATCATCGCGATGTAGGCCCAGGAGATCGGCAGCACGCCGGCCGAGCCGAAGGCGGTTGCCACGACCGGCACGCCGTCGCGCTCCGAGTAGGTGCCCGAGGCGTCGCCTGGCAGGAACGGCAGCAGGTGCTCGCCCACGCCGATCGGGCCAACGCCCGGACCGCCGCCGCCGTGCGGGATGCAGAAGGTCTTGTGCAGGTTCAGGTGCGACACGTCGCCGCCGAACTTGCCCGGCTGGGCCAGGCCCACCATGGCGTTCATGTTCGCGCCGTCGATGTACACCTGGCCGCCGGCGGCGTGGACCTTGTCGCAGACCTCGCGCACGTCGGCGTCGTAGACACCGTGCGTGGATGGGTAGGTGATCATGATGGCGGCAAGGACGTCCTTGTTGGCCTCGATCTTGGCATCCAGGTCATTGGCGTCGATGGTGCCATCGGCCGCGGTCTTCACGACGACCACGCGCATGCCTGCCAGCACCGCCGAAGCGGCATTGGTGCCGTGTGCCGATGCAGGGATCAGGCACAGGTCGCGCTGGCTTTCGCCGCGCGAACGGTGGTAGTCCGAGATGGCCAGAAGGCCGGCGTACTCGCCCTGCGAGCCGGCGTTCGGCTGGATGGAGACGCCTGCGTAGCCGGTGATGGCGGTCAGGCGGCCTTCCAGGTCGGTGATCAGCTCGCGCCAGCCGGCGGTCTGCGCGGCAGGTGCGTAGGGGTGGATGGACGCGAATTCAGGCCAGGTGATGGATTCCATCTCGGCGGCCGAGTTCAGCTTCATGGTGCACGAGCCCAGCGGGATCATGGTGCGGTCCAGCGCCAGGTCGCGATCCGAGAGGCGGCGCAGGTAGCGCATCATCTGGGTCTCGGAGGAGATCGAGTTGAAGATCGGGTGGGTCATGAAGTCGCTGGTGCGCACCATGGCCTCGGGCAGCTCGAAGCCTTCCGGAGCCGAGAGCTGCACGCCGAAGACCTCAAGCAGGGTCTTGACCACTGCGGAGGTGGTGGTTTCGTCGGTGGAGATGCCCACCTGGGTTTCGCCCACCTTGCGCAGGTTGATGCCTGCCTCGACGGCCTTGGAAATGATGGCATCGGCGTTCTCGACGTTCACCACAACGGTGTCGAAGAAGGTATCCGAGGCCAGGGTGAAGCCGCCTGCGACCAGCGAGCTGGCGATCACGCGGGCGTGGTTGTTGGCACGGGTTGCGATCTGCTTCAGCCCGGCCGGGCCGTGGTAGACGGCGTACATCGATGCGCAGATGGCCAGCAGGGCCTGCGCGGTGCAGATGTTGGAAGTGGCCTTCTCGCGGCGGATGTGCTGCTCGCGGGTCTGCAGCGCCAGGCGGTAGGCGGGAACGCCAGCGTCATCGGCCGAGACGCCCACCAGGCGGCCTGGCATCGAGCGGGTCAGGCCATCGGCAACAGCCATGTAGGCTGCGTGCGGTCCGCCGAAGAACAGCGGCACGCCGAAGCGCTGGGTGTTGCCCACGGCGATGTCGGCGCCCTGCTCGCCCGGAGGGGTGATCATGGTCAGCGACAGCAGGTCGGCGATCACGGTCACCATGGCGCCGGCTTCCTTGGCGGCGGCGATGATCGAGGCGTGGTCGGCGATCGAGCCGTCATTGCCCGGCTGCTGCAGCACGATGCCGGAAATGTCGCCCTCGGGCAGGCCTGCGGAGAGGTCGGCGACCTCGATCTCGAAGCCCAGCGCGTCGGCGCGGCCCTGCACGACCTTCAAAGTCTGCGGGAAGATGTTGGAGTCCAGGACGGTCTTGCCCTTGGCCTTCTTCTTGTTGGCACGGCGCATCATCAGCACTGCTTCGGCGGCGGCCGAGGATTCGTCCAGCAGCGAAGCGTTGGCGATCGGCAGGCCGGTCAGGTCCATGACCATGGTCTGGAAGTTCAGCAGGGCTTCGAGGCGGCCCTGGGAGATTTCTGGCTGGTACGGGGTGTAGGCGGTGTACCAGGCAGGGTTTTCCACGATGTTGCGGCGGATTACGGCTGGGGTGATGGTGTCGTAGAAGCCCTGGCCGATCATCTGGGTCTTCATGACGTTCTTCGAGGCAAGCGCACGCAGGTGGGCCAAGGCTTCGGTTTCGCTCAGCGCATCAGGGATATCCAGTGCGGAGTCCTGGCGGATATCTGCCGGAACGGCGGTGTCGATCAGTGCTTCCAGGCTGTCGTAGCCCAGGCTCTGAAGCATGGTGGCAACGTCGGAAGGACGCGGGCCGATATGGCGGGAGACGAATTCAGTATTCGCTGGTGCCGAAGTCTGCGTGATGGTCATGGTGCGGGTATCTCCATGGGATCTGTCTTGGCGCATGCCAAAGGAAGGTCTTTTTACCTCCCCATCCCTGTTGCATAACCTGAGAGTTTTACGCATCCAGCAAACCAAGCCGGGTACTTGCACCTTCGGTGAACCGGAACGGGCCGGTTTCTTTCCAGAGTTGCCTCATGATGGCGGTACGGGTGCCTGAGAGTTTCCTGGGGAGGAATTGCTCCTACGGCGCCCGTCCATGGTGTGAACGGGACTCTCCCGCCATCCGTCTATGGCGTGTGCTGCCGGCCGGAGGCCTGCAGCACACCACCATGTTACCCGCCTCGCCCCCAACGTCAAACAGGAACGGTGGCAGGAAAAGTCATAAACGCGTTCAGTTTGCGCCTGCAGTTAAACGGATGTAATCGGGATACTTCGCTGATAAGGAATCTCCCGACGAGGTGCCGGTGAGCCGTCGCTTGATCCACGGAGCCAAATGCTCCCTGGCCCAGCCCAATTCCTGCTTCAGTTTCTCGCCGCGCGAGTTCACCGCCAGCTCCGGCAGCGACGGCTGCTGGATCTTCGCAGACCAGTTCTCCTTGGTGATCTGCCCGGCGCCGAGCACGTCCAGGACCTTGGAAGCCATCAGCGTGTGGCCCAGCTCGTTCATGTGCAGCCGGTCCGGCGCCCAGTAGCGCAGGTCAGAGAATTCGCGCCATCGCCAGTAGTCGGCGATCAGCGCACCGTATTCGTCCGCGATTTCGCGGACCTTCTCGTTGTAGATGGCAGTGCGCGGACGGGTCTTGGAGAACAGCGGCGAGTCCACGGTGTCGAAACCGGTGAACAGCAGCACCGTGCTTCCGGCTTCGGAAAAGCGGCGCACCATGCCGGCATAGCCGCGCATCAGCGCATCCAGGTCGGCCTTGGGCCGCAGGATGTCGTTGCCGCCGGCGTAGATGGAGACCAGATCCGGGGCCAACGCAAGGGCCTGGTCCAGCTGCTGGTTGATCACCTGGCCGATCTTCTTGCCGCGCACGGCCAGATTGGCGTATTCCCATTCCCCTTCGGCGCAGAGCACCTCGGCCACCCGGTCCGCCCAGCCGCGCACCTGGTTAGGGCGGACCGGATCCGCGTCGCCAACGCCTTCGGTGAACGAGTCACCCAGTGCCACAAACTTCTTCACTTCGCTCCTGCTTCGTTCCTTGCCCGGTGGGGCGGCTATGCGTTGTTGCCGGCAGCCTGGGCCGCCATGTTCTTCTGCATGATCAGCTGGCGCGCCAGCTGGCTGAGCTTCACCCCGGTGGAGGTCTCCTTGAGACCTTCATTGCGCGAGGGGATGAATCCGAAGCCCAGCTGGTGGGCCGGATCGGCGAAGGCCAGCGAGGAGTTCGCACCGTCATGGCCGTAGGCGAAAATCGAGCCGTAATTGTTGCGCGCGGTGGCCTTCATGAATCCCAGGGCGAAGGCCTGCAGCAGTCCATTGGTCCGGTCATGGCCGTAGACCAGTTCGGTGGATACCTGGGACCAGGTGTCGGCGGAAAGGAAACCACGCGTGGTTCCCAGTGCCGGAACTGCACCGAAGGAGGCGGCATAGATGGCGGCCAGGCCCTGGGCGTTGGCCACCGCTCCCATGGATGCCGGGCCCAGTTCGCGCACCTGCGGCGCATTGGCCAGTTCGTGCCAGTTGTAGACCGGGCCAGTTTCCAGCGCGAACCCGGAGGCCGAATTCACCGCCAGTCCGGCCGGGGAAAACGGGTCGAAGAATTCGGTGGCAGCTTCGGCTGCTGGCAGCACATCGCGGTAGCGCGATTCCAGCGCTGGGTCCTGGCCGATGTAGGCCTCGGCGCCCAGCGGCTTGCGGATGCGCCCCTCGAAGACCTCCTTGAGCTCCTTGCCGGTGACCCGGCGGACCAGTTCTTCCATGAGCACGCCCATGGTGATCGCGTGGTAGCCGACGATATTCTGCCCCAGCGGCCAGACACTGGGCATGGAAGCGAGCACCTTGGCGTACTCGGCGGAGTCCAGGAGGATCTTGCTGGGCACGCCCCCGGGAACGCCCAGCACGCCGGCCTGGTGGCTGAGCACCTCGCCGACGGTGAGCCTGGATTTCCCGTTCTCGCCGAATTCAGGCCAGTAGGTGGCCATGGGCGCATTCGGATCAATCAGGCCATCTTGCACGAGCAGTGCCACGACCAGCGCGCCCAGGCCCTTGGTACAGGAGAAAACACAGGTCAACGCGTCGCCCGAGAGGTGCTCTCCGACGGTGTGGCTGAGCACCAGTTCTCCGCGGTGGTATACGGCCAGCTGCGCCGAGTAGCCTTCTTCCTCAGCGGCACGCGCTTCCAAAGCCTGGGCCAGGGGCGCGAAATCCTCAGTGATCACCGATTGCATCTAAATCCTTAAAGTGCTTGTTCCTCAACAACCAACCCTAACCGCAGTGCTCCCATTTCCCGAAGGTTCCACATGCTGTCCACCACCCAGCATATAGGTAGGTCAGCTCACACCTTTGAAGCGATTAAGCCACTCGCCGACGTAATAATGCCGTTCGTCCCGCGATTCTGCGAGCCAGCTCAGAGCCCGGTTTGCCCACTTCATGCGCTGACCCTAAAGTTGTAACGTTTGCCTACAAATTTGAAGGAGATGATCTCGATCGCATGACTGTGAACAGTGACACGGCCGTTACCGACGGCAAAGAAACAGAACTCCACCGGGTGATTGGCCCGAAGCTGCTGCTATTCCTCATCATGGGCGATATCATCGGCGCCGGCATTTTCGCAATTACCGGCAAGGTTGCCGGCCAGGTGGGTGGAGCCGCGTGGCTGCCGTTCCTGATCGCCTTCGCGATCGCGACCCTCACCGCCTTCAGCTACCTCGAACTGGTCACCAAGTACCCGCACGCAGCAGGTGCCGCCCTGTACATCCACAAGGCGTTCGGCATCCACTTCGTGACCTTCCTGGTGGCCTTCACCGTTGCCTGCTCCGGCATTACCAGCGCCGCTACCTCGGCCACCCTGGTCGGGCGGAACCTGCTGATTGGCATCGGCCAGTTCGTCGAGGGCGTGCCCAACACGCCTGAAGCGGGCATGTGGGCGGCTATTGCGGTGATCGTCATCCTCGCGATCATCAACTTCCGCGGCGTCGGCGAGAGCGTGAAGTTCAACCTCTTCCTGACCGTCGTGTCGCTGGCCATCATGGCCGCGATCATCGGCATCGGCTTCGCCGTGATCGCTTCGGGCCACGGAGACATCTCCCGCCTGGTGGTCTTCGAGACCCCGACCGACCGCAGCGTCTTCGCCGCCGTGACCATGGGCACCGCCATTGCATTCTTCGCCATGGTGGGCTTCGAGGACTCGGTGAACCTGGTGGAGGAAACCAAGAACCCGAAGAAGGACTTCCCGAAGATCATGCTCATCGGCCTGGGCATCTGCGCAGTGATCTACATGCTGGTGGCCGTCACCGTCATCATGGTGATCCCCACCGGTGACCTGCTGAATCCGAAGAACCCGGATGCCGGCATCCTGCTGGATGTGGTGCGCATTGGCCTGCCGAATCTGCCGGTGGACGCGATCTTCCCGTTCCTGACCGTCTTCGCGGTGGTCAACACGGCGCTGATGAACATGCTGATGGCCAGCCGGCTGCTCTACGGCATGGCCCGCCAGGGCGTGCTTCCGCAGTTCCTGGGCAAGGTGCACTCGACCCGGCGCTCCCCATGGGTTGCGATCCTGTTCAGCACCGCGCTGGCCATCGCACTGGTTGCCTACGTGAACCTGGATACCGGCAGCAGCATCGTCGGCTCGCTGGGCGGCACCACCGCACTGCTGCTGCTGTGCGTATTCGCCGTCGTGAACGTCGCCCTGCTGGTGCTGCGCCGCGACAAGCCGGAGCCCGGCGCGTTCCGCGCGCCAACGATCATCCCGATCCTCGGCGTGGTCTTCTGCCTGTTCCTTGCCGGCCCTTGGGCTCGTTCCCGCGAGGACTGGGTACAGTACGAGATTGCCGGCCTGCTGCTGGTGATCGGCATCGTGCTGTGGGCAGTCACCTGGCTGATCAACCGGATCAATTACAAGAAGGGCGTCATTGAAACCCGCCCGGGCCAGTACTGATCCCTAGCTCTTAATGCAGCGATGCCCGCCGATTGATTCGGCGGGCATTGCTGCGTTAAGCGCGTTTTCTACGCCGCCTGCTCAACGGTTTCCTGGCGGAAACGAAGCTTCAGGCCGCGTTCGGTGCGTTGCCACCACGACGAGACCACGAGCACCGGGGAATCCGCGGGCTTCATGCGGTAGGCGAGCAGCACCATCTGCGCATCCACTTCGCGCGCCGCAAGCACCTGCACCGCACCGGTGCTTGGCAGTGCCACCCCGGATTCCAGCATGGATCGGACCGTGGCCACGTCCAGCAGGCCCCCATGCCGGGTCACTTCCTGATAGCCGGGGTGCAGGAAGTCGTTCAGCTCGGCGAAGCTGGCGCGGATCTGCGGGTCGAGAAAACCCTGCTCCAGCTCATAGGCGGCGGCCGCGATGTCCATGCCGGGTTCTGGCGTGGCAGCGGTTTCTTCCGCCGGTGCTGGTGCCGCCTCCGTCTCAGCCGGAGAGCCGGACGAGGCTGATCCACCGGCAGTGTAGCCGGGTCCAGCCTCTACTGCCGTGCCCTGCTGGTGCGCGGTGGCAGCCGCGCGGGCATGTCCGTCTGCTGCCTCGTTCAGCTCATGGCCGGCATGGCCCTTGACCCATTCAAAAGTGTATTTGCGCCCGGAAATGGCCTGATCCAGTTCCTTGAGGATGTCCTGGTTCAGTACCGGTTTGCCGTCGGCCTTCTTCCAGCCCTTTTTCTTCCACCCTGGCATCCATTTGCTGATGCAGTTGATCGCGTACTGCGAGTCGCACAGGATCTTCAGTTCTTCGTCTGGCAGGTGCTCGGTAGCCCGGAAGAGCTCGAGCACCGCCTGGAGCTCGCCCATGTTGTTGGTTCCGTGGTCCCAACCGCCAGCGGCCCAGTTGTCCTGGTCCACGTACCAGGCCCAACCTGCTGGTCCGGGATTCCCTAGGGCTGATCCATCCGCCGCTGCAATGATTGTCATGGTTTAATCCTGCCACGTTCACCGCACCGCGGGGTTCCAGGCATAGGGCCATGTCGCCAGCGAATTCCTGCAGAGCGGAACACAGCATCCCAGCGGATCCATGCCTAGGATTGGGTTGTGAAGAAAATTATGCCTGTACTGGCCACCCTAGCCTTGGCGCTCACCGCTTGCGGCGGCCCGTCGATCGAAGAGTTGCGCGAGCAGGATCCGCAGGGCCATACCGCGTGCGTGCACTTTGGCGGGGGCATGGTTGACCCCGAGGGCATGGGCGCGACGAACATGGCGAAAGCCGCTGAGCACGGGGCGAAGGCCACGACCGGAGAAATCAGCGCTGCCGTGGCCACCGATGACGCCGGCACGCCGAAGATCACCGACTTGGCAGCATTCCAGGAGGCGTGCGAAGCCCAGGGCTTCGACTTCGAATAAAGCGCAGCGGCCCGGGATCCGCTCCATGGGATGGACCTGCTCTTGGGCCGCCAGGCTGGTTCTTCCGGAGCCTAGGCAGGGTACAGCGGGTTGTGTCCTGCCTGGACGCGTTCCTCGGCACGGACTTCGTCCGGTGCCGTGCCGTTCAGGAACGGGCCGTGCTCCGCCAGTTCTTCCCGGTCCGGGGCTTCGAGCCAGTTCGCCAGATCCGGTCCCTTCGGAATGATCCCGGTCGGGTTGATGTCTTCGTGGACCACATAGTAGTGGGCCTTGATCTGCTCGAAGTCGATGGTGTCGCCAAAGCCTGGGGTCTGGAACAGATCCCGGGCGTACCCCCAGAGGTTGGGCATGTCGATGAGCTTGTTGCGATTGGCCTTGAAGTGGCCGTGGTAGACCGGGTCGAATCGCGCCAGGGTGGTGAACAACCGCACGTCGGCCTCGGTGATGTAATCGCCCATGAGGAAGCGGCGGGTGGATAGCCGTTCTTCGAGGTAGTCCAACGTGGTGAATAGCCTGTCGTAGGCGTCGTCGTAGGACTTCTGGTCCCCCGCGAACCCGGCACGGTAGACGCCGTTATTCACCTCGGTGAAAATCCGCTTGATCAGCGGCAGCATCTCATCGAGCTGGTCATGGGCAATGAGATCCGGTGCGCCTTCACGATGGAATTCCTTCCACTGCGTGGACATGTCCCAGGTGATTTGCGGGTAGTCGTTGGTGACAACCGCGCCGGTGGGGATATCGACAATGGCCGGAACGGTGATCCCGCGTGGATAATCGGCAAAGCGCTTGAAGTAGTTTTCCTGGACCCGCTCGGTGCCCAGCACCGGATCCTTGCCCTCCGGATCCAGGTCGAAGGTCCAGCTGCGCGCATCGTGGGTGGGACCGGGCAGTCCGATGGACAGCGCGTCTTCCAGGCCCAGCAGGCGGCGGACTATCAGGGTCCGGTTGGCCCATGGGCACGCGCGGGCGGCCACCAGATGGTAGCGGCCGGCCTCCACCGGCCAGAGCTGGGCGCCTTCGGACAGCCCTGCGTCGGGATGCCCGATCTTGCTGTGGCTGTCCTTGTGCCCATAGTGCTCGGCGCTGGCATCAGCGACGATGCGGTCCTGGATGTAGTTGGTGTCCCGGGTGAATTCTCCGCCGGTGACGTAGGAGCCCTTGGTCGAGTATTCGTCGCTCATCGCATTCCTTCCAAAGAATTTTGCGGTCCCGTGCATAAACCATTCATGTCGAGACTATGGCAGTTGGACAGGTTTGGAAATGGCAGGGTGCCGATTGCCAGCACCCCGCCATATTCGATCATCCTTAGGCGTTGACCGAGGCGCTGTCGCGCACGGTCGCCATGGCCTTGCTCCAGGCCAGAAGCTGCTCTAACATCGGCTGCACGCTGCCAGCGGACTGCTCGGTCGGTGCGAAGGTGGAGAAGTTCTCGAAGTCGGTGAACAGCGAGAACATGCCGGTCTTCTGCACATGGGCGATCTGCAGTTCGGAGAGGATTCCACGCAGGTGCTCCACCGCGCGCGAACCCATGGCGGAGCCGTAGCCGACCATGCCTGCGGCCTTGTTGTTCAGCTCGGCATTCAGGTAGCTCAGCGCGTTGGCCAAGGCAGGCTGGACAGAGTGGTTGTACTCGCCAACAATGAAAATGTAGCCGTCGAATTCACTCATCTTGGCGGCGAAGGCCTTGGTGTGGTCGTTCTGGTAGTTCTGGTAGGCGGCCGGGAAGGGCTCATCGAGAATCGGCAGGTTGAAATCCACGATGTCCACCAGCTCATAGTCGGCACCGCCGAATTCCTCGGCCTTGGCCAGCACCCATTGCGCGACAGACTGGTTGACGCGGCCTGGACGGGTGGAACCGGTAACGATAGCGATCTTCGACAATTCAATCTCCTTGGAGCTCTGCGGCCAACCACTTTAGTTGACACGTCATCATCTCTTGCCAAATCCCACTATACAGGAGATAATTGATGCGTCAACAATATTTCAGCATCCCCGTTGGGCAGAACATGGTTAGGAAAGAGAATGAAGAGCGAAGAGACCCGCTGGCTCACCGATAGCGAGCAGGACCTCTGGCGTACCCTGCGCGAATTCCTCTGGCAGTTCCCCAGCGCCATGGACCGCCAGATGCTCCGCGATTCGAATATGCAGTCCGGCGAATACTCGGTGCTGGCCGTGCTCTCGGAAACGGCCGAGCCGAGCCTGCGCCCGGCCGACGTGGCCACCGCATTGCGCTGGGATCGCTCCCGCCTCTCCCACCTGCTGCGCCGCATGGAAGCCAAGGGCCTGATCAGCCGCTGCTCGGATGAAACCGACCGCCGCGGGCACCAGATCACGCTGACCGCCCAAGGGCGCCAAACCATCGAAGAGGCCGCGCCAAGCCACGTAAGCTTCGTGCGTGAAACCATCTTCGACTCGCTGGAGCCGTCCGAGCGCACCGCCTTCGAATCGGCGCTGCCCAAGATCCTGGCCTCCCTGGAGCAGCAGGGCCTGAAACCGGACGGGTGCTAGCTGGTCCTCTGGGCTAGTTCGCTCTTGGCTACCAGCTGGGCGAACTGGCCCCCGCGCTGGACCAGTTCATCAAAGGTACCGGATTCGGCAATCCGTCCATCCTCCAGCACCACGATGCGGTCCGCCCGCATCACCGTGCTCAACCGGTGCGCGATGAGCAAGGTTGTGCGCCCCATCGCCAGCTCATCCAGCGCCCGCTGCACCAGCGCCTCGGTGACGGTATCCAGCGCACTGGTGGCTTCATCGAGCACCAGCACCTTCGGCTTGCGCAGCATGGTGCGGGCAATGGCCAGTCGCTGCTGCTCGCCACCGGAGAAGCGGTGCCCGCGCTGCCCCACCTGTGTTTCCAGGCCGTGCGGCAGGCTGCGGATCAGTGGCGCCATCTGCGCGGCTTCCAATGCATCCCAGAGCTCTTCTTCCGTTGTCTCCGGCGCCGCCCACAAGAGGTTCTCGCGAATCGAGGCATGCAGCAGGTAGCTTTCCTGAGCCACCACGGAGACCGCCTGCGCGATCCCCTCGGGTTCGAATTCCTTCAGGTCAATGCCGTCGAGCAGCACCTGGCCCTCGGTGGGATCAAGCAACCGGGGCAGCAAGGATCCCAGGGTGGATTTGCCCGAGCCGGTAGCGCCAACCACCGCGGTCATGGTCCCGGCTTCGAGCTCCAAATTCAGCTGATCCAGGGTGGCGCGATCAGCTTCGGGGTAGCGGAAACTGACATTGCGCAACTCCACTTCGCCGCGCAGCTTCGCGGGTTCAACCGCCCGCGGATGCTCGGCTACCGGCAGCGCCTGGTCGGTATCGAGGTATTCGAAGACGCGGCTGAACAGGGCCATGGCCGAGATCCACTGGACCGAAATCTGCATCAGGCCCATGACCGGGCGGAAGATCCCGGCCTGCAACCCGGTGAAGGCCACCAGGGTGCCGATGCTCATGCCCTGCCCGGTGGCGGGCAGGCCTGCCACGATGTAGAGCACCGCGGGGATGGCAGCGAAGATGATGCTCATCGTGGCCATGCGCCATCGCCCGGCCAAGGCGCTTTTCATTTCCAGGTCGATGAGCTTGCGGCTGGAGTCTCCGAAAGCTTGGGCATCGGCGGTACCGGTGCCCATGATCTTGGAGAGCCGGACCCCGGAGATGCTCAGGCGTTCTTCGATCAGCGAGGTCAAGTTGGACATCTCGCGCTGGCGCTTTCCTGTCACGGCGCGGCGCAGCTTCGCGGTTTGCTTGGCCAGCAGCACTGCTGGCGGCAGGACGACCAGGGAGATCAGGCTCAGCTTCCACGAAATCGCCACCATCGCGCAGGCGGTGGCAACGACCGTGGTCAGGTTCGAGGCAATGCTCGTGGCCGAATTGGTGATCACCGATTGCATCTGCCCCACGTCGTTGACCAGGCGGGACTGCACGTCCCCGGAGCGGGAGTTGGTGAAGAAACCCAGGGATTGCTTCTGCAGGTGCGTGAACAGCCCGGTCCGCAGTCCATGCATGACACGTTGGCCCATCAGGGTTGCCCGCCAGGTCTGGAGGACTTCCAGGATCGCGGTGGCCAAGGCGATCAGCACCAGTCCCCCGGCGCCCCAGAGCAGCAATCGGACGTTGCTGTGGGGAATGGCGTCGTCAATGAGTTCCCGGATGATGAACGGCTGGGCCAAGCCGATGATCGAGGATGCCACGATCAGCAGCATGACGGCAATCACCGATCCCAGATGAGGACGGAAGAGCCCGGCGATGCGTGCGAGCGACACCGGATGCTCGGAGAGCCACTGCTTGTCCCCTGCGGCATCCGCGGACGGGCCCCGTCCGCCACCGCCTGGATGCGGACCTGGCATTCCCATAGCGCTCATAAGCCCTCTCCTTGTCCTGGATTTCCCAAGTCCAGAATAACAGAGGGAACCTCACTATGTGGTTGCATCTTGAAAATGTCCGCAGAAACACACTATTCTTGAAAACATGCAGAACGACGAATCCAAGCCTGACTTGGCAGATCTTTTCCTCCACGCTTCGCGCATGCTTCGCGGCAGGTGGAGGGACAGCTTGATTCCCCTGGGCATCACCCCGCACCAATCACGGGTGCTGACCCTGTTGGCCCGCGCCGAAGACGCAGGGCTGCGCAACTCGCAGCTTGCAGAACGATTGCATATTGCCGCCCGCTCGACCACTGAGGTGGTCGACCAGCTGGAGGCCAAGAAATTGGTCGTGCGCACCCCGGATCCAGCGGACCGCCGGGCCACGCTGATCGCGCTCAGCGACACGGGCCGCGCCCAGCTCGGGGAGCTTGCCGAGCTGCGCCGTTCCAGCATGGATGGCTACTTCGACAAACTCGACGACGAGGATCGCGCCGAGCTCACCCGGCTTCTGGCAATCCTCGACCGCGAAAACCCGCGGCCTGCACGCGGCGCGTGCCAGAACCCGGCCAAAGAAAAATAGCGGACCGCTGCCAGAACGAACCAGGGCCCCGGCACAGTGTGCCGGGGCCCTGGTTCTGGTTGACGCTGCCGCCTAGTTCTCGGTCTTTCCGCGGCGCCAGTAGCCCATGAAGGCCACCTGCTTGCGGTCCACACCGGCATCGCGCACCAGATAACGGCGCATTTCCTTGACCGTGCCGGCCTCGCCGGCAATCCATGCGTAGAACGGCGCGGTGTTCGCTTGGCCGGTCTCCCACAGGATGTCGGCATCCACATCGATATCTTCCGGCTCGGCATTGGTATGCACCACTCCGGCGGCCGGAATCGCGACCACCTGGCGCAAGGCGGCCTGCAGCAATTCTCCATGCTCGTGGCTGCCGCGGGTCAGCCACTGCACCGAGACGCCCGAGCGGGTGGAAGCACCGAGGATGTCGGTGGTCTCCGGAACCTCGATCAGCGCATGGCCGGTGACGTTCGACGGCAGCTCTTCGAGGATCGCGCAGATCGCCGGGGCGGCGGTTTCGTCGCCGGCCAGCACCACGCGGGTTGCCTCGCCGCGGCGGAACTCGATGCCGCCGTAGGTGGAGTCGTTCAGGGTCTTGTTCGGGCCCAGCAGCAAGAGCTGGTCGCCGACCTTGGCCCGGTCGCCGAATTCCGTCGCTGGTCCGCCCTGCAGCTGGCCGTCCACGATATGCCCGTGCATCACGAAGTCGATGTCCAGCTCCGCGGTGGCCCCGATATTGTCCCGGTGCCCTGCCTCGCGGAAGGCCCGCACCGTATAGGTGCGCATGTAGCCGCGGGTGTCCGGATCAATGGACAGCCAGCGCTTGTACCAGCCCTGCTGCTCGGCCGGGCTGGTCAGCGCCTCCGGGCGCATAGAGGCGATCTCGTCCGTCAGCGCGGTTCCGCCGGCCGGCGGCAGCAGCAGCTTGATGCGCATATCCAAAGGGTGGCTGTTGGTGCCGAAGTATTCCAGGTCCTCGCCGCTGACGGTGAGCCGGCGGAAGGACGGGGCCAGCTGCTGGCTCTTGACGACCGTGGTGTCGAAAGCCAAGGTCGGCACATGCTCATGGGCCGGGCGCATGGCCTGCGGATCGAGCTGGGCCGCGGCTTCGGCGGCTTCCTTCACGCTGGCGGCCTGCTTCGCCACGGTGTCCCGCGCCGACGCTTCGCTGCGGTAGATCCCCTTGGTGGCCAGGACCTGTTCGGTGCGCAGCACGCGGTGCCGGCCAATGGGCAGCACCAGCGGGGTGCCGCCCACCGGGTCCGGGATCACGCGGCTTGGCATGCCGAAGACATCCTTGACAGTCTTTTCGGTGACCACGTCGTTGGGGTGGCCGGCGGCGTAGATCTTGCCGTGGCGCAGGGCCACCAGGTAGTCGGCGTAGCGGGCAGCCAGGTTCAGATCGTGCAGCACGATCACCACGGTGATCCCGCGGCTGCGGTTCAGCTCGCTGACCACATCCAGGACTTCGAGCTGGTGCGCCACGTCCAAGAAGGTGGTCGGCTCATCGAGCAGCAGCAGGTCGGTCTCCTGGGCCAGGGCCATGGCGATCCAGACGCGCTGACGCTGCCCGCCGGAGAGCTCGTCCACCGAGCGGTCGGCCAGCTCGGTGGTGCCGGTCAGTTCCATGGCGCGGTTCACCGCCGCCTCGTCCTCGGCGGAGAAGCGCTTGAACAGGCCCTGGTGCGGGTAGCGGCCGCGACTGATCAGCTCGCGGGCGGTAATGCCGTCCGGCGCTGTCGGCGACTGCGGCAGCAGGCCCAGGGTCTTGGCGACTACCTTGGCCGGCTTCGAGTGGATATCCGCGCCGTCCAGGAGCACCTGCCCCCCGGCCGGCTTCAGCAGCCTGGAGAGGGCGCGCAGCAGGGTGGACTTGCCGCAGCCGTTGGCTCCGACGACGATGCTCACCTGCCCGGTGGGGATATCCAGCGACAGCTCGTCGACGATGGTGACCTTGTCATAGGCCAAGGTCAGATCGCTAGCCTGCAAAGTGGCCATGGGTTATGCCCCGCTTCCAGTTGAGTTGGCGCGCACCAGAATCCAAATCAGGAAGGGTGCACCGAATGCGCCGGTGATAACGCCCACCGGCAGCGACAGGTCCGCGAACAAGTTCGCGGCAAAGAAATTGGCGATGGTCACCAGCGTGGCACCGGTCAGGCCGGCCAGCAGGATGTTGATCGGTCCGCGGGTCAGCGCGGCGGTAATCGGGCCGGCCAGGAAGGCGACGAACGCCATCGGCCCGGTGACGGCGATCGGCAGGGCGCCCATGGCCACGGCCACGAAGACCAGCAGGGCACGGGCCCAGCCGACATGCAGGCCCAGAGCCGCCGCGGCGTCCTCGCCCAGCTCCAGCATCTTCAGCTGGCGCAGCACCAGCGGCAGCAGCAAGATGCCGATGGCGCCGAGGGAGACCAGCAGCAGCAGCGCGTTCTCCCAGTTGCTGCTGGCCAGTGAACCGGTCAACCAGTGCATGACATCGCTGGCAGTGTTCACCTGCGCCTGGGTGAGCAGGTACTGGATCAGCGCCTGCAGCATTGCGCCGATGGCCAAGCCGGCCAGGATCAGCCGGGACCCGGTGCGCTTGCCCGCGGCCGAGAGCCAATAGATCAGCGCGGCGACCAGCAGCCCGCCGGCCAGCGAGAAGGCGTTGAGCTTCCAGTCGGTGTAGCCGAGGATGATCATGGCGAAGACGGCGGCCGCCGAGGCGCCGTAGCCCACGCCGATCACGTCGGGGCTGGCCAGCGGGTTGCCCAGCCAGCGCTGGAACAGCGCACCGGAAATGCCCAGGCCAGCACCGGCGAGCACGCCCACGGCGATGCGCGGCAGGCGGTCGGACATGATGATGAAGCTGGTGCCCGGCACCTTCTCGCCGCCAAGCACCTGGAACACCTCGGCCGCCGGAAGTCGGTCCCGTCCCCAGAACAGGTAGGCGGCGATGGCGAGCACCAGCGCCACGACCATCCACAGGGCGGTGCGGCGCTCGCGGGAGCGGCGCCGGGCCGCCAGCGTCGTGCCGGACTGGGCGGCAGCCGGCGGCTTCGCCGGCAGGTCCGCGTCCCCGGTACTGGTCGGCTGGGCCATGGTGGTTGCTTCCATTTCGCTCGTGCTCACAGGCTCACCGACTTCATGCCGCTGCGCATCATGATGATGAAGATCGGTCCGCCGAGCATGGCGCACATGACGCCTACCTGGATCTCGCTGGGCGGGGCGATGATCCGTCCCACCGTATCAGCGACCAGCAGCAGGATCGGACCGGCGATCAGGCACGCCGGCATCAGCCAGCGGTAGTCGGAACCGACCAGCAGGCGCACCGCATGCGGGATCATCAGGCCGACGAAGGCGATGGGCCCGGCCACAGCGGTAGCTGTGCCGGCGAGAATGACCACGCCGATGGAGCCGATGAGCCGGGCGCGGTTCAGGTTGAAACCCAGGGCGATCGCGGTGTCATCGCCCATGGACACGGCATTGGAGGCCCTGGCGGTTGACAGCACGATCAGCGCGCCGGCCGCCACCACGGGAATCGCGCCGAGGAAGGTGTCGATGCCGCTGCTGGACAGCGTGCCCACCTGCCACATGCGGAAGCGGTCCACGGTGGCATCGGAAATCATCAGGATCGCATTGGTGATCGCCCCGACGCCCACGGCCATGGCGGCACCGCCGAGGGCCAGCTTGATCGGGGTGGCGCCGTCGCGGCCCACATTCGCCACGAGGTAGACCAGCGCCATCACCCCGGCGGCGCCGATGAAGGCGGCAACCATGATTCCGCCCAGCGAGCGGACGCCGAGGAAGGCGATCGCCAGCACCACTGCCACGGAGGATCCGGCGTTCAGGCCCAGGATGCCGGTATCGGCCAGCGGGTTGCGGGTCAGCCCCTGCAGGCCGGCCCCGGCCAAGCCCAGGGCGGCGCCAACCACGATGGCCCCGACGGTGCGGGCGAAGCGCGAGGCGACCACGCCCTGGTCGCCGTTGGTCGGGTCGAAATTCCAGATGGCATCGATGACGGTGCCGATCGAGACGCTGCGCGCACCGAGCAGCAGCGAGGCGAACAGTGCCAGTGCGAGCAGCAGGATCAGCAGCAGCACGGCTCCGAGCTTCCGGGTGGTTTTTGCCGATGCGGCCCCCGGTGACTGGCGCGTCACGCTTTCAGTCGCGGTCATTGGTTCCTACACTCATTGCTATGGCTCTTCTTCCCTTGCCCACTATTATCGCCCCCGGGATCGGCGTGCTGCGCGCGCCGAATCCTTCTGAAATGACTTTGGACGGGACTAATTCGTATCTGCTGTTCGACCCGGCTGCGGGCGAACTCGCGCCGGGAACACCGGTGGTGCTGATCGACCCGGGCCCCGAGCTCGAAGAGCATCTGCAAGCCTTGGCGGTGTTCGACATCCAGCTGGTGCTCATTACCCATCGGCATGCCGATCACACCGGAGGCATCGATGCGCTGCGCCGGATGGCCGCGGCGCCGGTGCGCGCCAATCTCCCCGAGTACTGCCGGGATGCGCCGGTCCTCGCCGATGGCGAGGTGATCCATGCGGCCGGGGCCAGCATCCAGGTGCTCTCCACCCCGGGACACACCTCGGACTCGGTGTGCTTCATCCGCCAGGGCGAACGCGCCCACCTGTTCACCGGGGATACCGTGCTGGGCCGCGGCACCACCATCCTGGAGCATCCCGATGGCACGCTGGCCGATTACCTGGACTCCCTGCAGCGGCTGCTGGCGCTGCCCGACATGGCATTGCATCCGGCGCACGGCGAACAGCACGAGTCCTCGCATCCGCTGCTGCAGATGTACATCGAGCACCGCCAGTCCCGGCTGGACCAGGTGCGTGCGGCGCTGCGGAAACTCGGCAAGGCCGGGGCCGACACGCAGCCAGCAGAATTGCTGGAGCACGTCTACCCCGACCTCGATGCGCGCCTGGTGGGCGCGGCTACCCATTCCCTGGAAGCGCAATTGCACTATCTGTCAGTGAATCCCTAGCCCGAAGCTACTTCGCGGCAGCCGCGTTTTCGGCAGCCTTCACGATGCCTGGAACCACGTTCTCCAGTGCCCATTCGATGGACAGCGGCGATGCCGCGGAGATGGCCAGGGTTGCCTCGTCGGTGCCTGGCAGTGCCACTGCATCGTTCTTCGCGGCAGGGATCTGGCCGTACAGCGGCTGGCCCTTGATGATGTCGTCCATGGTGTTGCCCGCAACTGCCGAGGCGAAGACGATGTCCGAATCCCACTCGTTGACCTTTTCAGGGGAAACGGTGAAGAAGAAGGTGTCCTTGGCGGCGTTCTCCTGCACGTACTCGGCCTGGGTCATGCCCAGCGCGCTCAGGAAGCGCGGGCGGGTGTCGCCCTCGGAGTAGACGTAGGCGGTGTCCGGAGCGGACAGGTCGGCGGCGATGAAGGTGGTGTCCTTCAGCACTGGGTTGTCTTCGCCGACCTTGGCCAGCTTGCCTTCGATCTCTTCGATCAGGGCGTCGGCTTCTTCTTCCTTGCCCAGCATCTGGCCGGCGGCCTCGGCTGCCTGCTCCCAGCTGGTCAGGTAGTTCGGCTCAATCGGGCCAACGACCGGGGCGATTTCCTGCAGCTTCTCGTACTGCTCCTTCTTCAGGCCCGAGTATGGGGCGAAGATGACATCCGGCTTGCTGGCGGCGATGCCGGTGTAGTCGATGTCGTCGCCCACCTTGTACTGCACGGGAGCGTTCTCGGAGCCGATGGCGGCGCCCTGCTCTTGAAGCGCGGCGTCCTTCCACGCGGTGGAGTTGTTCTCGTTCATGCCGTAGGTGTCGGTGTCCATGCCTACCGGCACGGTATCCAGTGCCAGCAGGGTGTCGGCGTTGACCCACGAGATGGTCGCAATGCGTTCTGGGACTTCTTCGATGGTGGTCTCGCCATAGATGTTCTCGATGGTGACCGGGGTGAAGTCTTCTGCAGCCTTGGCAGAGGTGTCAGCCGATGGATCCGCCGAGTTGCTCGACGCGCCGCAGGCGGTCAGGCCGAGGGCGAGGATGACGGATGATGCGGCGAAAATTCCGGCGCGACGTGAATTTTTCATGGGTCGGTAATTCCAGACTATGCGAGGTACTGTAAGCGTATCGGTCAGCAAGGTTAGGCAAGCCTATCCGGGCCGTATGCCACAATACGCGTTTTTGTCAGCATTACGCAACACGAAACGTCTCTAATCACCGGCCCGGAAGTGACCCTAACCAAATCGGGCCATTATTTCGGTGTGCTGACCAGAGAATTTATTCTCTACTTGCTAGCAGCTTCTGCGGATCGGCAACCGAAATTGCCGTTCGCACCAGCAGCAATCCAAGCGCGACGCAGGCAATGACCGTAATGACTGTCAGCGGCTGGAGCAGGACGGCGGCCCCGGCCAGGGGCAGCACGAGGATTGTGGAGGCGATGGCGAAACCGAGCGAGGCAGTCAGCGCCGGGATCATGATCGACTTGGTGCGCGCGGCGTTCATCGTCGTGTAGGGCATGCCCAAGCGGTTCAGCCCGCGATACAGCGGGGCACGGTCCAAGGTGCTGGCGCTTTGCGAAATCGCTGCCGAGGCGGCCACGCAGATGAAGCTGATGGCAAGGGTCACCAGCACGCCGGTGACGATATCTGCCGGCACATGCTCCATCCAGGTGCCCTGGCCGAATTCATTGCCGGGCGATGCCATCAGGGCGGCACCGCTTCCGCCCACCACCGCGACGAAGGAAGCCATGGCCACCCCGGAGACCTGGCGCCAGGACTCGGCAGGGCTTTCCAGGATCATGCGGGCCGCCAGCAGCTGCTGCGGAGTGCTGGCCTTGCGCAGCTTGCCCTTGCCCGCCTTGGCCACCAGATACGGGCCGAGAAGGTTCATCACCAGCAAGCCCAGGCCGAATCCGCCCGCAATCACTGCGATGATCGCGGCGATGGACTGCATGAATTGGCCCATGTTCGAGAACAGCGCGTACAGCAGCAGGATGCCGCCAACGGCGATTACCGCGCGCAGCCAGCTGGGTGTGGGCACCGTGCTGCGGGTTGCCACCGCCAGCGGGGTGATCACCAGTTTGCGCAGGCCGGCAGCTGCACTGCCCGCCGCGAGGAGCACGATAGCGGCTACCGCTACCGCCAGCACCCACAGCGGCAAGTAGATGGCTGAGCCGATCGGCGCACCTTGGAACGGAATCAAGGAAGCCAACGGGGCTGCCAGGAAGTACAGCGCGATACCGGCGAGCGCACCGGCCAGTGCCGTGCCTGCTGCCTGGAGCACTGCCACGAGGCTGATCTGCGCACCGGTGGCGCCGAGCAAGCGCAAAGATGACAGGGCCCGGTCATTGGAGCGTGCGGAAAGCCGGGCCGCGGCCGAGCCGAGCACCAGCAGCGGGACCACCAGCAGCACCACGGCGAAGATGGCCAAGGGCAGATAGGTTCCCTGGGCTTCGAGCTTGAAACTGGTGAAGGAGTAGGCGCCGCCGAGCACGATCAGCAGGATCGCGCTGACCATGGCGTAGGCGCTGGCGGTCAGGATCTGCGGTGCCAGCCGGGATTTCGCCGGCCGGCCGAGCATCCATGAAAGGTGCAGGATATTCACTGCTGGGCACCGTCCTTCGCTGCATTCGACGGGTGCAGGCTGCCGCTGGTCAACTGGCCGTCCTGCAGCTGCACAATGCGGCCGCAGCGTGCGGCTACGTTGGGATCGTGGGTCACCATCACCAGTGATTTGCCGGCGCCGACGGTGCAGCGCAGCAAGGTATCGAGCACCTCGAATCCCGTGGTCGAGTCCAGGGCGCCGGTGGGTTCATCGGCGAAGACCACCATGGCTCCGGTGACCTGTGCGCGGGCTATGGCAACGCGTTGCTGCTGCCCGCCGGAGAGCTGGCCGATGCGGCGTTGCTCCATCCCCGCCAGGCCCAGTTCGGCCAACGCTGATCCGGCGCTGGCAATGGCGGCATTGCGTGGCACCCCGTTGATCATCAGGGCCATGGCCACGTTTTCCTCGGCGGTCAGCTCGGGAATCAGCAGTCCGGATTGGAAGACGAAGCCGAAGGATTCGCGGCGCAGCTTGGTGCGCGCCTTGTCCTTGAGCCCTTGGATATCCACCGGTGCCCGGCCCGGGAGGTTCAGCATGATGCTGCCGGCGTCTGGAAGTTCGATACCGGCCAGTGCGTGCAGCAGCGTGGATTTGCCGGACCCCGAGGGACCCATGATGGCCAGCGATTGGCCCAGTGCAATCTGCAGGTCGATGCCGTTCAATGCGGTGGTGGAGCCGAAGCTGCGGTAGAGTCTGCGAGCGTCGAGGACGGGTGGATGGCCAAGGGAATTTTCAAGCATGACCCAATGTTTTCAATCGTGTGCCCTTACGCGCATCGGCGCAGGGGGCCAAGTCGCCTCCGGCCGGGCTCATCCCCCGGTAGGAGTTGCCGGCGTCTTGTTCACAACTACAGCAGGAGCAGTCAGCGGCAAATGAAGCTGGAATTGTATACGCAGCCATTTTGCGCGCCATGCGTCCGCACTCGGCAAACCGTGGCCCGAGTGCAGGAATTGCTGCCCGCGTTGGAGGTCGAAGAGGTCAACGTCGTGGAGCAGGTGGCCCGTGGCGAGGAATTGGGAATCACCAGCACCCCGGTCATCCGGCTATTGCAGGACGGCACAGAGAAATTCCGTGCCAGTGAGACGCCGACTATCAATCAGCTGTTGACCGCTATCGCCGGAGCCAGCGACTAGTCTCACGCCGGCTGCGAGGCCAAGGTGCACGATTCTTGCCCCTTCATGGGGAAGAATAGATCAAGTGATTACTGTGCCCGGCGTCCACCATGAATGCTTCGAACGTGTTTTAGCTGACTCTTCTAACCGCATCGAGTGGCTGCGGGCACGAGCGCAGGGCATCACGGCAACGGACGTGGCCAAGCTGTCCACCGAGAAGTCCATCAAGAACGCCGCATGGGACAAGCTGTACGGCAATGGCTTCTCCGGCAATCCCTACACCGACCATGGACGCAAGCGCGAACCGGTCATTGCCGCCTGGGTCCAAGAGAATTTCAATATCTTCCCTTCCACCCAGCTCTTCCACTCGCAGCAATCGAAACTGCATCTGGCAACTCCCGATGGCCTTGGCTTTGACGCTTCGGGGGTTCCGGTATTGGCTGAAATCAAGACCACCAATAAGCCGTTCAAGAAAATCCCGAAGAACTATCTGCGCCAGATCCTGTGGCAGCAGCACGTGATCGGTGCCGAACGCACGCTGTTCGTCTGGGAAGAACACGACAATTTCGTGCCGGTGCGCGCGGTTCCCGAATACCTCTGGGTGGAACGGGACGATGATTTGATCAGCGATCTGATTGGCAAGGCCGAGTCGCTGATCGACGCATTGCGCGAGGCGACGGCCCGCCAGGAGCGCTACAACGACTACGGGCCTGCGGCGTTGCGGCTTTGATTTCACCGGGAAACGGAAATAGCCACTGAAACCAGTTCGAAGGACTGGAATCAGTGGCTATCTCTATGCCATCAGACTGGGTTGCTCGGGATCATCCGGGGATCTGGCAGGCAGTCAGGGTAGTTTTCCACCAGCTCGGCCAGCAGCTTCTCGCGCAGCATGTTGCGCAGGTTCCACAGGTCCCCGGCGTTGCGCGCAGATAAATAAATGGTCACTGTCTGCAAGCCATTTTGGGCATCCGTCACGAGTAGCTCATTATCCCGGCCGTCCCACCAGTCGGAGGACTCAAGCAGTTCGGTGCTGCGCTGGCGCAAGTAGGCAATGGGCGCATTGAGCTTCAGTTGCAGTGCGACATTTCCGGAAATCTCGGTGCTGCGCCGCGACCAGTTCTCGAACGGCGTGGTGGTGAAGTAGGTCGATGGCAGGATCATCCGGCGCCCATCGATCAGGTGCACGACGACGTAGGAGAGGGTGATTTCCTCGACGGTGCCGCGCTCCCCTTCGACCACCACCGTGTCATCCACGCGGATGGAGTCGGTGAAGGCGACCTGCAAGCCGGCGAAGACGTTGGCCAAGGTTGATTGCACGGCCAAGCCGACGACCACCGATGCCAGACCGGCCGAAGCCAACAGGCCGGCGCCCAGCGCCCTGACCTGTTCGATTGTCAGCAGCACCGCGGCGACGGCAAGGATGCACAGCACCGCGATCAGCACGCGGCGCATCAGGCCGACCTGCGTCTGGACCTTGGCAAGCCTGCGTCCTGGGCCGAATCTCGACTCGAAGCGTGCCATCATGCCGGCTTCAATCACGCGCACCAGCTTGATAATGAACCAGGTGAGGAAGAAGACCAAGACGATCAGGATGGCGAACTGCCAGGGGTTGTACCAGGGACGATCGCTATAGAAGACCGCGAAAGCCGACTTCGCGATGATCGATGTGACCATGCCGAAGAACGGGAATCTGGTGGCTTTCACATCGGCTTCATCCACGCCGATCCGGCGCAGCACGCGGCGTGCCACGCCGCTGAAAACGAATGCCAAGATTGCGGCTACGAGCGCACCGATCAGCAGCACAACCCAGAATTGCAACGATTCGGGGAGGAAGCTTGATGCTGTAATGACTTCCTCGACGGTTTCGTCTAGAGGTTCAACGGGGGTAGGAGACATGCTTTAAGCATGTCATATGGCGCTAAATAAATGCTGTGCGGAACCTTCGTCCCACCATATGGTTCGGGAGGTTTCCAGCACCATTGCAGAACCGTCTCAGTGTGGTTCCAATTCCTTTTTGCCCTTGTGCTTCACGTGCTCCAGGACTTTAGTAGATTCACTGGCAGTATGCTCTGCCAGCAGGCGCAAACCAAGAAAGACGGTGATCCCTATGCGCCACGGAAAAATCGGAATCGCGCTGGGCGCGGTGGCGGCGGCCTTGCTCGTGGTGACGCCGGCTTCCGCGGCGGCTCCGGCGCCGGCCGCGCAGGCATCCACTTCCTGTCCAACGGTCTATTGGGGTTCTTTGGCCAAAACCGGTTCCTTGTCCACGCATTCCACGGTTCAGGATCTGCGTACCGGACGTCATTTGTGCTTTGACCGGCTGGTCATTGATCTGGCAGGACCGGCTGCCAGCTACTCGGCAAGGTATGTCAGCGAACTGACTGGAATCGGTTCCGGACTGCCGGTGGCCACCACGGGTGGGGCCAACTTGGAAATCCTGGTGCAGGCACCAACAGCTCCGGGGTTCAATCCCGGAGCGAAGGTGAAGAATCTGGGCTATACGACGTTCCGCCAGTTGGTCTGGCTGGGCAGCTTTGAAGGCCAGACCAAGGTGGGGATCTCCACCAGGGCCCGGCTTCCGATGCGCGTGTTCACCCTGGCTGGACCTGGCGACGGTTCACGCTTGGTCATCGATGTTGCGCACCATTGGTAAGGAAGGTCCGCTTGCATGATGCGTTCGCAACTTTTTGCGTGACCTAACACGTAACACCGGGTCAACCTGCTGGTTAATGTGCCACCATGCTAAGTATGTCGCGCACATTCTCTTATCAGCAGGTTGACGTCTTTGCACCCACTGCTTTCAACGGCAATGGCCTGGGAGTCGTGTTCAATGCTGACAGCCTGAGCGATGACCAGATGCAGCACTTTGCGCAGTGGATGAATCTTGCTGAAACCGTATTCTTCGTCGAACCGAGCGACGAGGAAGCCGACTATGCCATCCGCATTTTCACCCCGAGCACCGAGCTTCCCTTTGCCGGCCATCCGACCCTTGGCGCTGCCCATGCCTGGTTGGAATCCGGTGGGGAAGCCGGCCCGTCCGGCCATCTGATCCAGCAGTGCGGCGCCGGCTTGATCCCGGTGCGCGTGGAGCGCGAGAGCAGCGACCGGCACTCGCGGCGATTGGCTTTCCTCGCTCCCCCGCTCACCCGCTCCGGTCCTTTGGAGCCGGATGTCCTGCAATGGGCGATTGCCGGTCTGGGCATTCGCGAGGAAGACGTGGTGGACCACCAGTGGCTGGTCAACGGTCCGCATCCTGCCGGCCTGGTGCTGCGTGACGCCGATATCGTGCTGGGTATCGAACCGGACTACGTGGCGCTCCAGGGGTTGGAAGTCGGCGTCATCGGCCCCTACACGGCCTCCAGCGTCTCGCAGAGCGTGTGGCAACCGCGCGGATCGGTCATCCCGCGGGTTTCCGGGACGCGTGAAGAACTGCGTCCCTTGGACTTTTCTGATTTCGAGCGTTCCGAGGAGCGTTTCCGCAATGTAGTGCTCCAGCCTCCCGCCGACTATGAGGTCCGTGCCTTCATCCCCGGCGAGGCCGTTCCTGAAGACCCAGCCACTGGTTCGCTGAACGCGGCGTTCGGCACCTGGCTGACGCAATCCGGGTATGCGCCGCAACGCTATACGGTACGCCAGGGTACCCGCCTGGGCCGTGAAGCGATCTTGCATATCGAAGCGACCGAACGTGGTGTTTGGGTCAGCGGTGATGTCGCCACCCGCATCTCCGGTGATGTGAGCTTCGACTGATTAACCTTCATAGGTTCGCTATCGGTTCCGCATCCGGCGAATAGGGAATAGCCTTGAGCGGTGCCTGATACTGCGAATCTCGAATCACACTTCGACAGAAAAGCCGCGTGGCGAGCCCTCTGGGCATTGGTCATCGGCTTCTTCATGATCCTGCTGGACACCACCATCGTGTCCACCGCGATGCCTGCCATCATGAAGTCGCTGGATGCCGACATCTCCAGCATCCTGTGGGTCAACAGCGCCTACCTGCTCACCTTCGCCGTGCCGCTGCTGGTCACCGGAAGGCTCGGCGACCGCTTTGGCCCGCGCAACATCTACCTCATCGGCATGGTGGTCTTCTCGCTGGCCTCGCTGTGGTGCGGCCTGTCCGATTCCCTCGGTTCCCTGGTGGCAGCACGCGCCGTCCAGGGCCTGGGCGCTTCGATGATTTCCCCGCAGGCCATGACGCTCATTACCCGGCTCTTCCCGTACCAGCACCGCGGCGCGGCCATGGGATTGTGGGGTGCGGTGGCGGGCATCGCCTCGCTGATCGGACCGATTGCCGGCGGCTTGCTGGTGGACTCTGTTGGTTGGGAGTGGATCTTCTTCATCAACCTGCCCATCTCGGTTCTCAGCCTGGCCATGGTCTTCAAGTTCGTTCCCGCGCTTGAAGCCCATGCGCATTCCTTCGACTGGTTCGGAGTCTTCCTCTCGGCGCTGGCCATGTTCTGCTTGGTCTTCGGCATCCAGGAAGGCGACGCCACCAATTGGGAACCATTTATTGGCCCGCTGAATTCGTGGCATCTGATCATCATCGGCATTGTGCTGATGGGTGCCTTCGTCTGGTGGCAGTCGAAGACCAAATCCGAGCCGCTGGTTCCACTGCGCTTGTTCACGGTGCGCAATTTCTCGCTGGCCAATGTGGCGATCACGTTCATGGGCCTGACGATCGCGACCATCGCCTTGCCTATGGTGTTCTTCCTGCAGAACGTGCGTGGTCTGAGTCCGACCGAGTCCGCATTGATGATTTCCCCGATGGCCCTGGTGGCGATCTTCATCGCTCCGCAGCTGGGCAAGAAGGTCAATCAGCTCAGTCCGCGGATCCTGGCTGTGCCCGGGTTCTTCCTGTTTGGCGGTGCCACGGTGGCCTATGCCTTCCTGATGCACGCCGATATCCCGCTGTGGGCCCTGCTGATCCCTTCGGCGGTCCAAGGCGTCGGTTCAGCCATGATCTGGCCGTCCCTGTCGCTGGCGGCCACCAAGGACCTGACCGCGCGTGATGCCGGTGCCGGTTCGGGAATCTACAACACCACCCGGCAAATCGGTTCGGTCCTTGGGTCGGCGCTGATCGCGGTGATGATGGATGCCCGTGTTTCGGCGCAGATCGCGCAGGCGGACTCCAAGGATCCTGCGGTGATCATGGAAGCCATGTCTGTCGGCCTGGGGCAGGCGTTGATGCTGCCAGGCTTCATCGCCGTGGCCGCCGTGCTGGTTGTTGCGTTCCTCAGCGACGGCCAGAAGGCCCGGCGCTAGGCAACGCGTCAAAGGCAAACGCCTGATCCATGACGTGAACGTCGGTGGATCAGGCGCTTGCCTTATGGCCCTTAGACCTTGTCTTCAGGATCTTCTTCGTTGTCGCCGTGCTTGAACTCGTCGACCTTCTCGCCGATTTTCTCCTGGGCATCAGCTGCGAAGCTCTTGATGTTCTCGCTGGCGTCTCCGGCGAATTCCTTCGCGTTTTCGACTGCCTCGCCCAGCTTCTTCTTTGCATCATCTAAGAAACCCATTGGTTCTCCTCTTAGCTTGTGGTTCAAATATGGCCGCTGAAAACCGCAGTCTTCAAGATCAACTTAAGGCCAGCTGAGCGCTTTGCTCAAGCGTTTATTTCGCTTTCTTGATCTTCTTGGCTGCCTTGCGGCCAAAGATCAGGGCCACCGCAATACCTGCCAGCCAGACATCCTTGGCCAGGGCGGTGCCGTCTGCGGTGGGGCGGATGCCATCGGATTCCGTCATGCCCGGGGTGCGCAGGTAGGAAGCCAGCAGCACGCCGGAGAAGGCACCCAGGCCCAAGCCGGCAAGACGCGATGGAATCAGCGGAAGCAGCAGGGCGCTGCCCAGCGAGATCTCGCTGATGGAGACAGCCTTGCCGAAAACTGCTGGTTCCAGCTCGGCCAGCTGCGGCACGCCGTTGGCTGCCATCTGCTGCAGGCCGGCCGCGCTCGCTTCATCGATGCGCAACTTGTTGATGCCGCTGTTGAGAATGAACGCGCCACTGACCAAACGTAGCGCGGCGTTTGCAATCGAGATTCCCATGGGCCCTCACTTCTCTTTCTTTTCTTCCAGAAATGGCGATCTTCTATAGAACGCCCTGATGTTCAGCGTAGTCATGGGCGCAGTAGTTCACAATCATTTGGGCGGCGCGCAAAGCTGAACCCAAGAATCTCCCAGCTTGAATCATGCTAAATTCGTGAATCATGATCGCTTCTTCCGCAGTTCCCCCAGCAGCCTTAGATCTGCTCATTACGCAGGGCTTCGATGCCACCAGCGTCGACGAGCTGGCAGCTGCCGCCGGTATTTCCCGTTCCACCTTCTTCCGCCGTTTCGGTTCGAAAGAGAACATGGTCTTTGCCGACCAGGAAATGATCATTGCGCACGTCGAGACCACGCTGGCAGCCTCGTCGGTTGATGCGATCACTACGCTCATCGATGCAGCGCATGTAGTTTTCGACCAGTACACGGTCAATCCCGAAGGAGCAGCGCTGCGCCACAAGCTGCTCTCCTCGGTGCCATCGTTGCGCGAGCGCGAGCTGGTTTCCACCCACCGATACGAACGCGCATTCTATGGATTCTTGAAGCGCCGCGACTTGGCGAAGACCGCATCGGAGAAGTCGCTGTGCCTAGGCGTCAGCGCCGGTCTGGTGGCCATCCATAATGACCATCTGCGCAGCTGGCTGAAGGATGCGCACAGCACTGACCGCACCAAGCTGGCCAACGACGTACGCCAGTTCCTCAACCGCTTCGCAGATCTGCTCGACCCGGACCAGAAGGCAACCCCTGCCAAGCCCGCGGCCCCCAGCGTGGTGGTCTCGGTGCTGGACGCCGCCGCCGAGGAGAAGGATATTCTCCAAGCGGTCTCCCGCGCACTTAAAGAGCACGGAAAGTAATTTGTCCCCCACACCTTGAAACCTAGTTTCTTGACATGGCACTGCGTTCCACTAGTCTAGTGAGTGAAACTTTTTCACCCTAGCTATTAGGAGCACCTGAAATGTCCCAGCTGGAGACCGAATTCGAATTTCCCGCAGGCGTTGTTGAACCCGAATACGACCTGTGGTCGGAGGACGTCAACACCGACCCGACCGGAGTCTTTGCCGAAGTCGGCGAAGCGGACAATGCTTGGCGCGCCAAGGCCCGCAAGTTCATCCTCGATGAGGTCAAGCACGACATCCACGAGTACTGGGACAAGGCCGACTACCCGCTGCACCTGATCAAGAAGCTTGGCGACGCAGATCTCCTGCGCGATGGCCTGAATCCCGAGGGCTACGCGGAAATGAGTCCGCTTGCTGCCGGCCTGGTCAACATGGAAATGGCCCGTGGCGATGGCTCCGTCTCCACCATTGTCGGCGTCCAGGGCGGCCTGGCACTTCGCTCGGTGCTGTACTGCGGCAATGAAGAGCAGATCCAGAAGTACGCCATCCCCATGCTGCGCGGCGAGCTCCCAGGCTCCTTCGCGTTGACCGAGCCCACCCACGGTTCCGACTCGGTGTCGCTGGAAACCCGCGCAACCAAGGTCAAGGGCGGCTACCGACTGAGCGGCGAGAAGAAATGGATCGGCAACGGCTCGATCGGCGGCGTGAGCATCGTCTGGGCTCGTGATGACGAGGGCAAGGTCCGCGGCTTCATCGTCCACCAGGATGCCGAGGGCTACAAGGCCACCACCATCGAGAACAAGCTGTCCCTTCGCGCCATCTGGCAGGCGCATATCCGCATGGACAACGTCTTCGTTCCGGATGAGGATGTGATGCCGGAAGCCAAGAGCTTCAAGGACACCTCCCGTGTCCTCTTCGCCACCCGCCTGGGCGTCGCCTGGTCTGCCGTAGGCCACGCGACCGCATGCTACGAGTCGGCAGTGAACTATGCCAAGCAGCGCGTGCAGTTCGGCCGCCCGCTGGCTGCCAGCCAGATCGTCCAGGAACGGCTGGCGCGCATGCAGTCCGAGCTGGCCACCATCCAGGTTCTGGTGATGCAGGCGGCCAAGCGCGAAACCTCCGGTGAGCTGACCGGGCCGCAGGCTTCGCTGGCCAAGTACACCGCCACCCGCACCGCACGCTCCATCGCGGCGAATGCCCGCGACCTGCTCGGCGGCAACGGCATCCTGACCAGCAACCGCGTGGCCCGCCACTTCGCCGATGTGGAAGCGATCCACACCTATGAAGGCACCGAAACCGTGCAGGCTTTGATCATGGGCCGCGACATCACCGGCTTCTCCGCCTTCGCTTAGTACCAGGACGCAGGAAAGCACGCCGGGACCTGGCTCAATCTGAGCCGCGGTCCGGGCGTGCTTTTTCTATTGCTCGCCCAAGCGCTTCTTCGTCTTCGCGGTGGCCACGTGATCCCACGGATTCTCCGGCCAGGGATGCTTCGGGTAGCGCCCGCGCATTTCAGCACGCACCTGGGCATAGGGTCCATTGAAGAAACTCACCAAGTCATCGGTCACCGCCAGCGGCCTGCCACCTGGCGACAGCAGATGGAATTGCACCGGCAGCTTGCCATTGACCAGGCGGGGCGAGTCCTCCAGCCCGAAGCATTCCTGCAGTTTCACCGCGACAACCGCAGGACCAGATTCTCCGACCTCGGGGTAGGCCACGGAAATTCTCGATCCCGAAGGAACCTGGAGCCGCTCGGGCACCAGGGAATCGAAATCATGGGCATGCTCCCAGGGCAGCAATGTCCGCAATGCCGAATACAGGTCGACCTTGGCCGCATTCGTGCCGGAAGCAATCTTCCGCAGTACCGGCTGCAGCCAATGATCTGCAGCGTCAACCAGGCTCTGGTCGTCAACCCGGACAAAAGGTTCCCCGAGCAAACGGCGGGCCACTGCCATGCGCCGACGCAAGGCATCGAATTTCTCGTGGGTACCGAAGAAGCGCATGCCCTGCGTGGCAAGGGCGCTGGCCACAGCCTGCATGCCCAGTTCCTCGGTGGCCTTGATCGGATGGGCTGCCAGCTCGATCTCACCGAAGCTTTCGATCCGGCGGGCGGTGATCCTGCCGTCGGACATTTCTGCCACCTCACGCATCTGGTGCATCTGCGGCAGCAGGTCTATGGCCGTCTCCAAGTCAATGCCGATAGCCCGCCGGATCATGGCCTTGAATCCGGTGCGGGACACCTCGGCGACCGCGAGAAATTCTTCATGCATCAGCGCGCTGCCCCGAGGCAGCGTGGCCCGGGTTCCCGAGGCCAGGAGGTACTCGTCCGGCCCGGTCTTGCGGGCAATCCATTGCGGGTACGCCAACGCGCACACCCCTGCCAATGCCGTGGCTGCCGATCCAGCCTGCCTTCCGGTGCTCGGCCCCGCAGCTCCCACGAGCTTTTCCAGGCGCTGCGCTTCATGCTTCCAGGCGCGGTGCGCCGGATGCGAATTCCGGGCCACCGCGACCAGCAGCTCGTTCAGGTCCGCGCTGGCGATGCGCTCGGAGCTGGCCAGCAAGGCAACAGCATCCGCAGCAGCCCGGGCACCGAAGATCCGGCTTCCCTCCAGCAGCGCGCGGGCGGCACGCGGGTCCGCTGGAATCTTCATCATCTGCTCGCCCAGCGAGGTGATCTGGCCTGCCTCATCCACCGCGTCCAGGCTGCGCAGGACCTGTTCGTCGCTGGCCATGGCGCCAGTCGGCGGAGCCTCCCACATGGCAAGCCCCTCGCCACGCGGGGTCCCCCACGCCGCCAGCGACAAGCCCGCGGCCACCAGATCTCCGGTTCGGATTTCCGGCGTGGAGTGCGCTGGTGCGGCGGCGAAGGATTTCGGATCCAGGGTGCGCACCACCTTGCCCGGCCCATGGCGTCCTGCACGGCCCGCCCGCTGGGTGGCTGCGGAACGGCTGGCCACCACGGTCATCAACCCGGAGAAGCCGCGCGAGCTGTCTCGGCGCGGCTCGCGGGCGTAGCCGGCATCGATGACCAGGTGCACCCGCGGCACCGTGACCGATGATTCGGCAATGGAGGTGGAGACGATGATCCGCGGGTCGCTGCCGGGTTCCGGTTCGCCCAGGATCCGGTCCTGTTCCTTGGAAGAAATCTGCGAGTGCAAGGCAAAGACCGGCACGCCTGCGGCTGCGATCTGCGAGCAGACGCGTTCGACTTCCCGAACGCCGGGCACGAAGACCAGCGTGTCCACCGAGGTGCCGCTGGCCGCATTGGCTTCCGCCGCATGGCGTACCGCGACGGACGCTACATGGCGCAAGTAGTCGTCGTTCAGCCCGCGTTCGGTATTCCTGATCCCCGCGAAACTGTCGAAGGCTTCTTCCACCTCGAACTGGGCGGTCTGCGCGCTGAGCACCGGTGCTGCCGTATCGCGCACCATCAGCTCCGAAAGCTCGCTGGCATGCAAGGTAGCACTCATCACGATCAGCGAGAAGTCATCGCGCAATTCGCTGACCTGGTTGACCATGGCCAGCAGCAGGTCCGTATCAATCGACCGCTCATGGACCTCGTCAATGACCACCGCGCTCACACCGTCGAGATCCGGATCGGCCAGCAGCCTGCGCAGCATCAGGCCGGCGGTCACGAATTCCACACGGGTCTGTGCCGATGCTTTGCGTTCCCCGCGCACCGCGAAACCGACGCGCTGCCCCACAGCCGATCCATCCAGCTGGGCAAGGCGGCGGGCTGCCGCGCGAGCAGCAACGCGACGCGGCTGGGTCACGATGACCTTGCCTTCCAACCCAGCCTGCTGCAGCGCATTGGCTACCGTGGGCGGAACGATGGTCGTCTTGCCGGATCCCGGCGGAGCCTGGATCACCAGCGGCTGCGCGGGATTGGCCGCCACGGATGCGAAGAGCTCTTCCCTGCTGGGCCCGAAGGCCAGGCCGGAAGAGATCCGGTTCAGGTCAAAGGGGGCAAAACTCATGCCTGGCGACCTGACCAGAAGGACTTGATGGCGCTCACTACCGGTTCAATCGGGTACAGGGTGCTGCCGTGGGTCCGGCCTGGCAAGGCCACCATGCGCGCATTGGGCAAGGTGCGGACCATGACCTTGTTCTGGTCGAAGCGCGGCTGGTCCCTGGTGCCGATCAGCAGCAGGGTCGGGATCCTGATCTTCGCCAGCTCGGACACCTCGATGTTCTGCAGGGTCTCGGCAGCTTCGTAGTAGGCGGCCAGCGCCAGCGGGTCGTTGGACTTGAAGGCCAGTCGGGTGGCTGGATCCAGACGCCCATTCTTTTCCTGCCCGGTGACGAAACCTTCGATATCGCCGTTGCGGAGGACATCAAGGTAACCAGGAAAGAAGAGCTTCCCGATTTCGCCGGGGGTGATTTCATAGGTGCCGCCGAGCATGATCAGCGAAATCACCTGCTCGGGATGGTGCATGGCCATGTGCAGGCCGGTACGTGCCCCGAAGGAGTAGCCGACGATATGGATGCGTTTGATGCCCAGATGATCCATGACGGCGTGGATGTCGCTGACCACCTTGTCCATGGTGTAATCGGCTACGTCGTGGGATTTGGCTGATTTCCCATGTCCGCGCAGGTCCATGCGGATGGTCCGGTGGTTCTCGCCGAGCGCCTTGGTGTAGCCGAGCCCTCTCCAGATGGAGCGGGACAGGGCGGAGCCGTGGAGGAACAGAATCGGTTCCCCGGCGGCCCCGTCATCGTCAAAGAAGATTTCGGAACCGTCTGCGGGATTATTGATCATCGGCATGCCTCCGATTAAATCCTGTAGCGGCGGTGAAGTCGAAATCAGAATTCCGTCCCGCCCTCGACAACCGCGTCGAATAGGTGAACACTGAAGACACAGGGTCAGGCCACCCGCTGGGGGTGGCCCACGGAAGTTGGGAGGAAGAGCATGCCTGAACAATCAGCTGCTGGGCAGCCCGATGGCGTTGAAGAGGAAAAGCTGCGACTTGCCGAAGAGGAAAAGAAGCACCATGACGACCACGATGAAGCGCTCGTCGAAGAGTGGGAAGACGAATCATTCCCCGCTTCGGATCCGCCCTCGAATTACTAGCAACAACTTTTCCTGAGAGACCGCACACGTAGTGTTCAGCTTTTTACAAGAATCAGCTCCTAGTGTGGTTAATACCTTCTCAAGGTGCGAGTGATCTAGATGAACCGATCCGCACAGGCGTTACCTCCTTGGCCTGGCGGGTCGGTTCATCATTTAACGCGATCCACAGAACTATTACGCACACAGCAGATTCGCCGGGGCCTATTTGTTTAGTTCAGGCTCTGGCCTATTGTGGAAATTGACTTCTCATCGATTTCCGCTCGCCAGCGCTTGGCCTGGCAGAAAGGTGCCTCGTGGAATACGAACGCCTCCCGTCCATCCCTGAACTGCACCGCCCCTACACCGCTGCCGCAGACCGCTACGAGCACTTCGGCTACCGCCGCGTAGGCGACTCCGGCCTGCGCCTGCCGCCGCTATCCCTGGGTCTGTGGTGGAACTTCGGGGATAACCGCCCCTTCGACACGCAGCGCGAGATCCTGCGCCATGCCTTCGACCATGGCATCAACCACTTTGACCTGGCCAATAACTACGGCCCTCCGGCAGGCTCGGCCGAAGAGAACTTCGGCCGCATGATGCTCAAGGACTTCAAGCCCTACCGCAACGAGCTGGTCATTTCGTCCAAGGCAGGCTACGACATGTGGCCAGGCCCGCACGGCACCTTTGGCTCCCGCAAGTACCTGCTGGCCTCCTGCGAGGCTTCGCTGAAGAAGATGAATCTGGACTACGTGGACATCTTCTATTCGCACCGCTTCGATCCGAAGACTCCGCTGGAGGAAACCATCGGCGCCCTGGATACCCTGGTCCGCCAAGGCAAGGCCACCTATGTGGGCATTTCCTCGTACTCGGCAGAACGCACTGCTGAAGCCGCATCCATCGCCAAGGACCTGGGGACCCCGCTGGTGATCCACCAGCCGTCGTACAACATCCTGAACCCTTGGGTGGAGCACGGCCTGCTGCAGACCTTGGAAAAGGAACGCATGGGCACCATTGCCTTCACCCCGCTGGCCCAGGGCCTGCTCACCGACAAGTACCTGGAAACCACCGATGTGGTGCGCCAGGGCGGACGCCGTTCGCTCGAAGCCCAGCTGACCGATGAGAACCTCGCCAAGATCCGCAACCTGAACGAGGTCGCCAAGAAGCGCGGGCAGTCGCTGGCACAGATGGCCTTGGCTTGGCTGCTGCGCGAAGGTGCGGCAACCTCGGTGCTGATTGGCGCTTCGTCCACCAAGCAGCTGGACGAGAACCTTGGTGCGCTGGAGAACCTCGACTTCTCCGAGGCTGAATTGGCCCAGATTGCCAAGATCGCCCAAGGCGATGCAGGAATCGATTGGTGGCGAACTTCCGCTATCAGCTAGCGATCCACTGATCACAGCGTAATTATCTGTGCTCTCGAGCCGTGCTTTCCAAGACATGACTTGGAAACCACGGCTTTTTCGCTCGCTTCTGTCTGCATCTTCATCCCTAGCCAAATTCCTGCTGTTCCTCGGTGGCTGAAAGCTGTTTCTGCAGATAAGCTCGGAGTAGACGCAATATGAAGTGAATTACATTCATTTATTGCGTGGAGTCCGCTAACGTTAGAGCCACGCGGCTTACGCTGGCCACTTTTGTGCAAACGACAGGAGCATTGATGAGCGCCCCAACCTACAAGGTCTTGAACCCGGCTACCGGTGAAGTTGTCGAGGAGTTCGACGCAGCAACCGACGAGCAAGTCGAGCAGGCATTGGCTGCAGCGCAGACCGCCTACGAATCATGGCAGGACGTCGACATCAACGAACGCGCCAAGATCATCTCCAAGGTCGGAGCGCTCTTCGCCGAGCGCGCTGCCGAGCTCGGCAAGATCATGACCACCGAGATGGGCAAGCCGCTGTCCGAGGCCGTGGGCGAGGCAGAATTCTGCCAGGAGATCTTCGAGTACTTCGCCACCGAGGGCCCTGCATTGGCTGCGGACCAGGAGATCAAGTCCTTCTCCGGCGGCAAGGCCATCGTGCAGAAGCGCCCGGTGGGCCCGCTGCTGGGCATCATGCCGTGGAACTTCCCGCTGTACCAGGTGGCCCGCTTCGCGGCACCAAACCTGATGCTGGGCAACACCATCATCTTGAAGCATGCAGAGTCCTGCCCGCGTTCGGCTCTGGCCATACAGGAAATCATGGATGAGGCCGGCGTGCCTGCAGGCGTCTACAACAACCTGTTCGCCACCCACGATCAGATCTCGACCATCATCGCTGATCCCCGGATCCAGGGCGTTTCGCTGACCGGTTCGGAACGCGCGGGCGCTATCATCGGCGAGCAGGCAGGCCGGAACCTGAAGAAGGCAGTGCTGGAGCTGGGCGGATCGGATCCATTCGTCGTGCTCGACTCCGACGACGTCGCCGGCATCGCCGAGACTGCGTGGGGCTTCCGCATCGACAACACCGGACAGGCTTGCAACTCGAACAAGCGCATGATCGTCATGGAGGACATCTTCGATGATTTCGTTGCCGAGCTGACCCAGCGTGCGTCGGGCTTGAAGGCCGGCGACCCGATGAAGGAAGAGGAAGGCACATTCGCCCCGATGTCCTCGCGCAAGGCCGCCGAGGATCTGCACGCACAGGTGCAGGATGCGGTCTCCAAGGGCGCGACCCTGCATGCCGGCGGCGTGCTGCACGACGGCCCTTCCGCGTACTACTCCCCTGCGGTGCTGAGCGGCGTCACCAAGGACATGCGTGCCTACTACGAGGAGCTGTTCGGCCCGGTAGCCGTGGTCTACAAGGTATCCAGCGACGAGGAAGCCACCGAGCTGGCTAACGACACCATCTACGGCTTGGGAGGTTCGGTGCACTCCACCGACGTCGAGCGCGCTTCCAAGGTGGCGCAGAAGCTGCAGTCCGGCATGACCAACGTGAACGCAGCCAGCGCGGAAGGTGCAGAAATGCCATTCGGCGGCGTGAAGCGTTCAGGCTTCGGCCGCGAACTTGGCCCGCTGGGCATGGACGAGTTCGTGAACAAGCGCCTGTTCTACGTAGGCGAATAGTCCGCCAAGCGCAGCGAGGGGCTGTTTCCTGATTATTCAGGAGACAGCCCCTCGGTTTTATCGGGTACTAGACGCTGACTTTTTCGTGCAGCTCTTCATTCCGTTTATCGCCCACAACCGTCTTCATTTCTGGAGCGGCCACATCGGCAGGCGCATCCTTGGCTGCCTTCTTGAACCAATTCGCTAAGCGGCTCCAGGTGACGTCACGGATGAAGATGGCATCTACGCCAACCATTGCCAAAGAGAACCACGGAAGGCCCATCAAGATGGCAATACCAATATGGAACGAAACCATCGCGAACAGCACAGGAATACGTGTCCATCGGAAAAGCAATGCCCCTGGGAAACTGACTTGCAGAACGATTGATCCAATACTCGCGATGGCAACGGTCCATCCCATCGTGGTTATCAGTTCGCTGATCTCCGGCCATGGTCCGAAGCGCATGGTATGCAGCGGCCCATAGACGGCTGTGCCTTCTTGCCACGGTTCACCGGTGGACTTGTATAAGGCTCCCGAAACATAAATCATGAACACCTGGCAGGCCAAAGCGATAATGGCCAGATTGTGCCAGAGAGCGGTCAGCGAAGTTGGCAGTACGCGGGCACCATTCCACAGCTTTTGGAACACGTTCCCGCTGAATTCGGCATTGCGTCCACGACGGCGTGCATCAAGTGACCATCGAGCCGAGTGATCAGTGAACATCATCAGGAACATGGCGATACGCATCGCGTTGTCCCCCTGGTCGCTGCCAAAGAACGGGGTTTCAATGAACCCAATCCATAGCCACAGGAATATTGGAAGCAAGATACGTGCGCGGTAGCCAACTATGAGGGTTACAGCCAGAATCATCATCATTAGGAAGAAGATGGTCACCGACGTATCATTCTTCGCAATCGAGAAGAAGAAATCGAAAAAGCCGCTTTCGCCAAATGAGCTAATTGGTGCCTCAAGTTGCCCGGACCATGCTGCACCGCTTCCATAGGTGTAGAAACGGGTGTTGAAATTAGTCAGCAGCAGGCCTAATGCAGCCGACCCGAACAGGATACGAGCCACAGCGATGCCATAGAGAGCGCGTTTCTGGTCATACAGCCAGCCCTCTACGGTAGCAACTACGTTCTTGCAAACATTGAGGAAGTACGGTGGACCCTCACGCCAGAATGCGGACCATATGCGAGCAATCGCGGTCAAAACCTTCGAAGCTATACTCATTTACCTGCATTCACCCCTTCCAACGAGTTGAAGACCTTGGCGAAGTTTTCTTGGCTTTGACCATCCATTACCGTCATTCCACGCCAACCTGATTCGATGGTGACAGGCTTTGGCCGTTTCGCATTTTCATCATTTCTATGCGAAAAAGGAATGACTCCTTGGCGACCCGCCCTGAACTGGATTCTAGTAATCTTTTCATCGCCCCAGACCGCCTTTGCAACTTGAGTGGCGTAGGCACTTGCCTGCTTTTCTGCGACCAGGAAATCAGCCGTTCTATTTTTCGAGTTGCTCGAGTTCTTCGTAATTTGGCTATTGAGGCGGTTAGTCATGCGTTGAGTCCAGTCATCACCTTTGAAGTAACTGAGCTCGACTGATTCTTGCTGATTGTCGTTTAGTTTTCGCCATGAATTCTGGTAAACGCTTGAGAGCCGGTCTCCCGCTAGCGCGGCCCTCGGCGGGAAGAGATTGTGATGGATCATGTCCATTTCGCGCTTCACAGGATCAATCCATGCCGTGGTGCGTTCTTCGCCTGCATCATCCACGATGCTGGCACGAACTTCGAAGGAATAGTCGCCATCGACCGGTTTGGGAGCAAATACCGACCAGCTTTGTCCAAACATGGGCATCATGTAGTTGCGCAACGCATTGTCTGGAACTATTTTGCGAATCTCATTTGCGGGAGCCACCCAGAGGAACGTCGCAAAAATATGCCAAGCAGTGAGCAAGACACAGACGAATCCAACTAGCCGAAGCCATAACGGATATTTCCTACTCTTGGCGGTGCCAGAAGATACCGTCATTTCCCATTCCTGTCCGTTCGGGAATCCGATTTTCGCTCGTAGAATGGATCGTCATTCTACGAGTAGCCAATCTTCAATTTCATTTCCTATTTGGGGTTTTGCACCCAACATATTAAGCACAGAATAGACGATAAGCCGGGCTGACCCTCGGGTCAGCCCGGCTTGCCGTATTTATTACAAGGTCAAGCTACTAGGCACGCTTGCGACGAGCAATCATGATGCCCGCACCAGCCAGCGCCAGCAGTACTGCTGCACCGCCTGCCAGGAGAACACCCGATGCGCCGGTATCAGCCAGCTTGTCATCGTTCTTGCCATCGTTCTGACCGTTGGAGCTGGAGTCTTCGTCAGATCCATTCGATGCAGAATCGCCCGCGGATGCTGCGTCAGCTTCAGCGTTAGCGGTCGCGTCAGCGTCAGCATCAGCGTCAGCAGTCGCGTCAGCTTCAGCGTCAGCATCAGCGTCAGCAGTCGCGTCAGCAGTTGCATCGGCAGTTGCGTCAGCGGTCGAATCAGCAGTCGCGTCAGCCTCTGCGTCGGCAGTTGCGTCAGCGGTCGAATCAGCAGTTGCATCGGCAGTTGCGTCAGCGGTCGAATCAGCAGTTGCATCGGCAGTTGCGTCAGCGGTCGAATCAGCAGTTGCATCGGCAGTTGCGTCAGCGGTCGAATCAGCAGTTGCATCGGCAGTTGCGTCAGCGGTCGAATCAGCAGTCGCGTCAGCCTCTGCGTCGGCAGTTGCGTCAGCGGTCGAATCAGCAGTTGCATCGGCAGTAGCGTCAGCGGTCGAATCAGCAGTCGCGTCAGCCTCTGCGTCGGCAGTTGCGTCAGCGGTCGAATCAGCAGTTGCGTCAGCGGTCGAATCAGCAGTTGCATCAGCAGTTGCGTCAGCGGTCGAATCAGCAGTTGCATCAGCAGTTGCGTCAGCGGTCGAATCAGCAGTTGCATCAGCAGTTGCGTCAGCGGTCGAATCAGCAGTTGCGTCAGCGGTCGAATCAGCAGTCGCGTCAGCCTCTGCGTCGGCAGTTGCGTCAGCGGTCGAATCAGCAGTTGCGTCAGCGGTCGAATCAGCAGTTGCATCAGCAGTAGCGTCAGCGGTCGAATCAGCAGTTGCATCAGCGGTCGAATCAGCAGTTGCATCGGCAGTAGCGTCAGCGGTCGAATCAGCAGTTGCATCAGCAGTAGCGTCAGCGGTCGAATCAGCAGTTGCATCAGCGGTCGAATCAGCAGTTGCATCGGCAGTAGCGTCAGCGGTCGAATCAGCAGTTGCATCAGCGGTCGAATCAGCAGTTGCATCGGCAGTAGCGTCAGCGGTCGAATCAGCAGTTGCGTCAGCGGTCGAATCAGCAGTTGCGTCAGCGGTCGAATCAGCAGTTGCGTCAGCGGTCGAATCAGCAGTTGCGTCAGCGGTCGAATCAGCGGTCGAATCAGCAGTTGCATCGGCAGTCGCGTCAGCAGTTGCATCGGCAGTCGCGTCAGCAGTTGCATCGGCAGTCGCGTCAGCGGTCGAATCAGCAGTTGCATCGGCAGTCGCGTCAGCGGTCGAATCAGCAGTTGCATCGGCAGTAGCGTCAGCAGTCGCATCGGCAGCTGCCTCTTCAACAACTACGAAGTTCACTACATCGGTGGAACCGTTCTCGTCCGTTGCAGTAGCGGTGTGGTCACCAGCTGGCACGTCAGGGAACGTAACAGTCCAAGTACCGTCTTCGCCAACAGTGGTCACCTGATCATCCTGTCCCGGGATCGAGACAGTTACTTCGGTACCAGGCTCACCGGTACCAGTCACGTCAACGGGGCCAACAGGAAGTTCTTCGCCTTCGGTCGGAGTCAGAATATTTACCGCCTCGGCCGCAGGAGCCTCGTCCAGTGCCTTAATGCTCGAAGAACCGAGGTCAACGCCTAGGTTTGCAGTACCAGGCAAAACATCAAGTGCCAGCGCGCGAACGGTGAAGCTATCCGCACCTAGATCACCCACGGTTGGCTGCTCGTTGATTGTAATGGCAACGAGCTGTGACAGCACTGGATCCAGTGCCTCGTCGAGCAACGGAGTAATCACGGTTCCTAGAGTGGTCGATAAGGTTGGTCCTACCTGCGCCAGCGAAGCGTTGATTACCGGCTCAAGTTCGCTACCGATATCAGATACAAGACCGGTCAGCAGTTCAACAATAGGCTGCAGGACTGTGCCTGCTGGGATACCAGCGACGTTGATTTCACTTGTGTCGACAATCGGCTCTGCATGTTCAGGTTGACCCATGAAGCCGCCCAAAGTGCCGTTTACAGAAACCGGAGCATTAACCAGTTGGATATCCGGAAGAGTTGGAACCGGATTTGGAAGGCTAATGTCAGCCTGAATTTCGACATTAAGTTCAAGGTCGTAAATACCGTCGTTGACAAGGTTTACTGCCTTGGTGACCAACGAGTTTGGGCCGTCGCCGATCAATGCATCCTGCACACCGTCAACGATCAAGTTGACTACATCACCCGATAGGACGGAAGTGTTTGCCGGCAGCGAGTTTAGATCGGTTGATCCAGTGGAGTCAACGATCAGCTGCGCCAGATCCACATGAACAGTTCCATTGGCAAGGTTTACAGAAACACTGCCGTCAGTGTTTTCAACTGGGCTTGCCAGCAGCTGTGTGCGAATTGACGTGAGCAACGGCTCGGTATTAATCGAAAGGCCATTGAGCTCTGCATTTACAAGCGGCAAGTTGCCAATGCCATCGACGACGCCACTTACTAGAGTCTCAATTGCGCCACCCGAGTCCAAGAGACTCGTTACGGGACCGATCGCGGCTTCTACTGCGCTGTTAACTTCAGTAGCGAGGCCGCCAACGAGGGGGCTGCTGATGTCTACCTGGAGATCGGCAACTGCGTACTCGGAAGTGACTGCACCAGCATTCTCGGAAGCGGTCGAGCCGAGTGCACCAATGGTGATAGAAGCTTCGTTCAGCACGTCGTTTACGAGTTCTGGTGTCAGAACCTGTGACAGCAGATCAGTAAGGTTGACCTTCGACGGATCAGTACCATTACCTGGATCTCCGTCGACGTTCAAGGCCCCGTTGTCACCCAGAATACCGGCAGAAGCGGTGGAGGTGGTTTCGGATTCCGAAATCGCGTAGCTAGACAACGCTCCGAGGTTACCCAACTGAAGAAGGCCTGGTTCTTCGGCCGATCCCTTAATAAGAGGGATGTTCAACGAACCTAAGTTTAGATTGAGTGCTTCAAGCAGCGCAACGTTGAGGTCGTTGCCGTTTGCACCAATGTTGTCTGGGAAATCGGAGTCCGCCTTAGCGCTCCCAACTACATCCAGACCCAAGCCTTCAACAAAAATGCCATGTCCATGTGCTGCGGAGACCGCGTCGGTCTCTACGGTGTCTGCAATTGCTTGAGGAGCGCAGAGCAATGAGCCAAACACAACTGCTGCAGTCGTGCCGAGGGCCACAGTGCCCGCCCCCTTCTTTCGACTTAGTGCCGGGTTTTCTTGATTCTTCACAGTAATCTGTCCCGTTACCTTCCGATGGTTGTAGCCTTCTCAAGTGCGTCAGCTATTGGACACCGGACGTTGAAACCGGTGCCCACCGTAATTAGGTGCCGAGCGCGGAGAACGCACAGGTGCACGATCTCCGTATTTGACTCTACGGTTGAAAAACCACGGCCCACAGGTTGCTTTCAGCCATTTCTTTGCATACTCAGGTCAAACTTCTTAGCCAGGCGGCCAAAATCAATGACCAGCAGGTAATACTGACTAGTAATTTAAGTTCATGCCATTAGAGTAAATAATCTACTTTCAGATTCTGACCTGAACATTTACCTGAACAGGAAAGTAACAATGTGACAATAGCCTTATAATGCTACCTGTCAAGCTAACGAATTAGGCCAGTTGACCATAGACTGGGCTTCATCGGCTAGCTCACGTCACGTCTGGATGAGTTGATTAAGCCGGTCAGGATAGCGACGGTTTTCAGAACTGAGGATTCTTGTATGGAGCAAATGCGTATTCACTTGGCCGATAGTGACCATTTTTCAAGGGCCGGAATTGCTGGCGTCTTGTCTGAAGCTGATGACATGCAGATCGAGCACGTTTCGGACTCCATGACCGAAGCAGTCCAAGCGGCATCCGAATTGAAGCCAGACATTGTCATCCTGGAATCATCACTGAACGGGACAGATTTGCTCAGTTCGATCCGCGAAATTTCGGAAAAGACGCCAACTACCAAGATTGTCGTGTTGGCTACCCGATACCGGAGGGACGAGATCTTCAAGGCCTACGATGCCGGCAGCGCAGCACTGCTTTCAAAAAGCTCCATCAGCTCGGAATTACCTAGCGCCTTGCGTATGCTCACCGCTGGATACCAGCTTTTCGCTGAACCCGAGGATGGCTGGGAGCCGCCAACGCGCACTGTGCGCCGAGCAACGCAGCAAGCTGCCATAATCAATCTCAGCGAACGTGATCGCAGCCTAACGCGCCTGGTAGCTGCCGGGATGACGAATTCGCAGATTGCGCGCATCGCGCATATCTCCGAAGGATCGGTCAAGCTCCACTTGGCTCGCATCATGGAGGAACTTGAGGTGACCAATAGGGTCCAGCTTGCGGTCATCGCCACAGAAACCGGATTGGTGTCCTCGGCAGACCTGCAAATCGCCTAGGTAATGCTTCCGGCCCGCTAATATACGGTACGTAGTTGGCTGGCAGGGATCCACATTTCTTCGCCGTCACGGTCGATCCTCCGCCACGCGCCCTGACGGGCCACGATGACAACTGCAGTATCTGCAGGCAGGATTCGCGCCAACGAATAGTGATCGCCAGGACCGCGACGCGCGTTCAAGCCAATGGTGGTCAGCGCACGCTGGTTGGGAACGGCAATCAATCCGCCTTTGGCTGGACGCGATGGAATCTCCTGCAAGTACATGCTTGGAACCCAGCCGAGCAATTTGCCGCACTGCACTTGGGACCATAGTCCCTGCTGGAGCATCGACCGGACCTTGGAACCCTGGTCAATGACCTTGAGTACCGGATAACCTGTGCCGCTGCCCTTGCGCAGATTCAACGTAGCTGTCGTCACATGGGTGGCTTCGATCAATGAATAACGTGAAAGAACCGGCTCGGCCAGTTCGTCGTCGTCTTCTGCAACTGCCGGCTCGTCGAATACCGCTGGAATCGGTTCAAGATAGATATTCGGCAACCAGCCATACGTATGGTGCACGAGAACGTGCGCCCACGAGCCTTTGACCTCGATCAGCACCAGCTCGGTGCCTTGCTCCAGATGGCTTTGCACTACATAGTGGCGGCCGGCGCCCTTGCGCAGCTTGAGCGAGGCAGTCGTCCGGTGGGTATTGGCAACGGACGACGTCCGCGCCGACTGATGTGGAAAGCCCACCTGGTTCACGACCACCTCAACTGAAAAACTTAGGGAAGCAACCACCGGTTGCTTCCCTAAGTTTATTCCATATTTAGAAGATGCGTGCTTCGCAGTCTCTTAGGATGCGGAAGAGCGCGAACCGAGTTCTGCGTCCAGTCGCAGCAGGCCGCTTCCGTCGTTGCCGATCATCTTGACGCGGTCCAGGATTTCACTAACGGTGGCTTCCTCTTCCACCTGCTCGTCGATGAACCAGTGCAGCAGCGGCATGGAGTCGATGTCTCCCTCGGTCTGTGCCAAGCGGTACAGCTCGCGGATTGCTTCGGAGACCTTCTGCTCGTGCGCCAACGAGGCAGCGAACGCGTCGGCAACACTGTTCACGTTGACGGTCGGTGCAGGCTGCTCGCCAATCTTCGGGTGGGCCGAACGGTCGGTCATGTGGGTCATGAACTTTTCCGCGTGCACGATTTCCTCGCCAGCCTGGGCGCGGAACCAGCTAGCAATGCCTGGGAGGCTCAAAACGTCCATTTCAACTGCCAGCTGACGGTAAACCGTGGCTGCGGTTAGTTCGAGAGTTACCTGGGTGCTGAAGGCTTCTGCCAGTTTTCCTGTAAGTTCCATGCCTCCAGAATAACCCTGCACAAGGGCCTTGTCACCGAAGTTTGGACTCACTTAGTCCAACCTGAATTAGGGAATCATCCCAAGTTGGGATCAAGTTAACATAGCCGATACTAACCTAGGTTAGGCCAACCGAACCGCTCGCAATCTACTTGCCCAACCCTGCCCGACGCAGTGCCTCAGCCATCGCGGTGTTGCCCGGCGCAGCAGGTTTGCCCTGGGCGGAACGGGCATTTCGGTTCTGCCCGTTCCGGTGCTGGCCAGTGCGTGCAGAACCACCGGTTCCCTGCCCCTTCCGCTCGCGCGGTCCGGAGCCCTTGGCTGTTTCCCCGGCCGCGGGCAGTTCATCGTCCAGGCGCAGGGTCAGCGAGATGCGCTTGCGCGCAATGTCCACGTCCAGCACCTTGACCTTTACAATCTGGCCGGAGCTGACGACCTCGCGAGGATCCGAAATGAACTTGTTGCTCATTGCTGAGACGTGAATCAGGCCGTCCTGATGGACACCGAGATCCACGAACGCACCGAAAGCCGCAACATTGGAGACTGTGCCTTCCATGATCATCCCCGGCTTGACGTCCTTGATGGTCTCCACGCCTTCCTTCAGCGTAGCCGTCACGAACTCACCGCGCGGGTCACGGGCAGGCCGCCGCAGCTCGGCGATCACGTCGCGAATGGTTGGCTCGCCAAACTGCTCAGTGGCGAAGTCCTGCGGGTTCAGCTCCTCAAGCCGGCGGCCCTGGGCCTCGGCGCTGGCCTGCAGGGTCTTGGCCAACGCGTAGGCTTCAGGGTGCACCGAGGAAGCGTCAAGCTTCTCCTCGCCTCCGGTGATGCGCAGGAATCCCGCGCACTGCTCGAAAGCCTTGGCTCCCAGACGCGGTACTTTCAGCAAATCCTTGCGGGTGGCGAACGGTCCGTTTGCGTTGCGGTGATCCACGATGTTGCGGCTGAGCAGCGGTCCCACGCCGGCCACACGGGCCAGCAGCGACGGAGATGCTGTATTCACATCGACACCCACGGCATTCACGCAGTCCTCGACCACCGCGTCCAGTGCGCGGTCCAGCTTCGAGGCAGTGACATCATGCTGGTATTGCCCCACGCCGATGGACTTCGGATCAATCTTCACCAGCTCGGCCAGCGGGTCCTGCAAGCGGCGGGCAATCGATACCGCACCACGCAGTGACACGTCCATATCCGGCAGTTCCTGGCTGGCCAGTTCCGAGGCCGAGTACACGGAAGCGCCAGCTTCCGAAACGATGACCTTGCTGATGCCCTCGCCGCCCAGCGCCTTGATGACTTCAGCCGCCAGTCGGTCCGTTTCACGCCCGGCCGTGCCATTGCCCACCGCAATCAGCGTCGTGCCGTGCTTCTTTGCCAGATTAGCCAGCACTGCGATGGATTCATTCCACTTATTGGCTGGTGCGTGCGGATAGATCGTCTCGGTTTCCACCGATTTGCCGGTCAGGTCCACCACGGCAACCTTCACACCGGTGCGCAGGCCTGGGTCCAAGCCCAACACAGCCTTGTTGCCAGCCGGCGCAGCCAGCAAGACGTCGCGCAGGTTCGCCGCGAAGATCTTCACCGATTCATCTTCGGCGGCTTCGAACAATCGCGAACGCAGGTCGGATTCGAAACGGGTCAGCAGGCGGGCCTTCCACGCCAACCGCACGGTTTGCGCAATCCATTTGGCGGCAGGTGCATCGCTGGGAACGTTCAGCCCCAGGTACGCGGCAATGGCGTTCTCATAATTGCCGCGGGCGTCGGCCAAAGCCTGTTCATCCCGTGGGTCAGCTTCGGCAAGCTGCAGATTCAGCACCCCTTCACGTTCGCCGCGCAACAGGGCAAGGACCCGGTGCGAGGGCAAGCGATCAAGATCTGCCACGTAGTCCAGGTAATCGGAGTACTTTCCCTGTCCTTCTGCGGTCGCGCCGGCGGCGACGCTGGCACCAATTTTTCCCGTCTTCCACAGGCGTTCGCGCAATTCCCCAGCGAGAACAACGTCTTGGGATACCCGCTCGGTCACGATGGAACGCGCGCCAGACAGCACATCGGCATCGGTGGCAAAACCTGCCTCCGGGTTAAGGTAGCCGGCAGCTGCCTGCCCCGGATCCGTCGATGGATCAGAGAGCAGCAGATCAGCCAGGGGTTCCAATCCGGCTTCGCGGGCAATCTGGGCTTTGGTGCGGCGCTTTGACTTGAATGGCAGGTAAAGGTCTTCGAGCTCCGCCTTGGTGCCGGCCGCACGAATGGCCTGGGCCAGCTGGTCTGTCAGCTTTCCGGATTCGGCAATGGCTTCAAGGACAGCCGCTCGGCGGTCCTCCAGCTCGCGCAGGTACCGCAGACGTTCTTCGAGCAAACGCAGCTGGCTATCGCTGAGCATCCCTGTGACTTCCTTGCGGTAGCGGGCAATAAAGGGAACCGTTGATCCGGAGTCCAAGAGCTCGATCGCTGCCTTGATCTGCCATGGTGCCACAGCGGATTCGCTGGAAAGTTCCCTGGCCAGTTGAGCAATGATGTGCTGCCCGGTCGCGCTGTCTTTTGCGGTGTTCTTCTGCTCGCTAGTCACCGATCCATTGTGCATCATGCGGTCCGATCTTCTGATGATCGACTCGGTTGGCATTCAGCAGAAACTCAATCTCCGTAGCTATGATTTGTTGTTATGGGGATTGTGAAAGTTCGAAAGTCAGCGGCGCTAATTGCTATTTCAAGCATGGCGCTTTTGAGCAGCGGATGCGCATTTGTCGAGGACACTGCGGCCGATGCAGCCAACCAGCTGACTGATGCAGCGTCCAAGGAAATCGTGCGCCAGGCCTGCGCTCCCGTCCAGGACGGCACGATCGACGCAAGCGAACTTCGCGTCCTCTCATCCATCGTGAAATCAGTTCAAGGCGGCGGCCTGCCACAGGAATTGGTTGATGTGCTCCAAGAGCTGGCGAACTCCGGAGACCAGGCACCTGAAGCCCTGCAGCAGCGCCTGGTCGAGATTTGCGACGAAGCGACAATTTCCAACTAGTCGCCGTTGGCCGCACCAAGTATCGGCTGATCTAGACTTTTCTCATGGTCGAAATTCCAACAAGCGGCAAAGTACGTCTCGATGCATGGCTGTGGGCGGTGCGCATCTACAAGACCCGTTCGGCTGCGACCACCGCCTGCCGCGCCGGGCACGTCCGCTTGAACGGCGACCCGGTAAAGGCTTCTCAAGCTGTGGTTTCCGGTGATCGCATCCGTGTGCGCAAAGACGGTTTCGACCGCGATCTGGAAGTCAGCGGGCTGATCTCTAAGCGTGTTGGCGCGCCCGTTGCCGCCAAGTGCTACATCGACCACACCCCGCCCCGCGAGCGCCTGGTCATTCCCCAGGTACCGATTCGCGAGCGTGGCGCCGGCCGGCCCACCAAGAAAGACCGCCGCGAAATGGACCGCTTGCGGGATTCCTGGCAGGCCCCAGCGCCAGATGCTGATCTGTTCTAGGACAGCTCTATCGCCGGAACGTCGGTGGTGAATCCGAAGATCTGCGCGTAGAAAGCCAGGGAGCTTTCCAACGCCTTGATGATGTTCTCCGACTTCCTGAAACCGTGCTGTTCCCCTTCAAAGAGGATGTAGGCATGGTCGATGCCGCGTTCGGCGAGCGCGTCAGCCACCACCTGCGACTGCGCCGGCGGCACCACCTTGTCTTCATCGCCCTGCAGCAGCAGTACCGGGCAGGAAATCTTGGACACGTGGTTGATTGGCGCGCGTTTCTCATACAGTTCAGCGGCTTCCGGGTACGGTCCCACCAGCGAGAACATGTACTGCGATTCGAAGTCGTGGGTGTCCTGCACCAGGCCCACCAGATCCGAAACGCCATAGCGGCTGATGCCTGCGGTGAAGGCATCCGAGAAGGTCAGTGCGCACAGCACGGTCCACCCGCCAGCGCTGCCGCCTTCGATGCCGATGCGTGCGGGGTCGGCGATACCCTGCGCCACCAGCGCATTGACCACGGCGACAGTATCGGACACATCGACCACGCCCCAGGCACCGCGCAGGCGGTTGCGGTATTCACGGCCGTAGCCGGTGGAGCCGCCATAGTTCACGTCAACGACGCCGATTCCGCGCGAGGTGTAGTAGGCCACCGTGGCGCTGAGCGTCGGCGAAGCCTGGCTGGTCGGCCCGCCGTGCACGAAGGTGACGAATGGCGGCAATTCGCCCTCCATTCCTGCATAGCCTTCCTGGGATGGCCGGTAGAGCAAGGCATGGACGGATTGTCCCGCGAGGTTCTTGCACTCGAATTCCTCGACGGCTGGAAGCATCGCCGGATCCGGCAGCTGGGCGATCGCACGGGTCACCGCGTGATGCTCCAAGGTGTCGAGGTTGATCAAGGTGATTTCTTCACCCTGAGTCATCGATGACGTGCCGGCGAGCAGCCAGCCCTCACGCACAGCGAAGGGGCGGATGCGGGTAAACGGCAGGTCGAAGTCCTCCAGTCCACCGGTATCCGCGTGCAGACGTGCCAGTCTGGTGGTGCCGGTGCCGTAGGAGCAGAGCATGGTGCGGGCGCTTTCTGCCAGGTACCACCCGGTACCTACCTGCCAGAGCGGGCCAGCGAATTCTGCGGGACGGTCAACCAGCCGGGTGATGCGCGCCGAGCTGTCCTGGTAGAGGTAAGGGTTCCACCAGCCGCTGGCATCGGAGATGAAGGCCAACTGGTCATCATCAAGCCACTCTGGCTGCATAACCGAGATATCTGCTCCACCAGCAATGACAGTGTCCTTGAGTTCGCCTTCGCCAGCGAAATCGGCCAGGTGCAGTTCGGTGGAGTCCCACGGCATATTCGGGTGTTCCCAGCTGATCCAGGACAACCGCGTTCCAGCTGGATTCATCCGAGGCGCTGCGACAAATCGTGCCGGGGCGCTGAGCACGCGGATCTTGTCCAGGTCCTCGGCGGCGCTGCCGTCCAGCGGGATTTGCACGATATGGCGTACCGGTTCTGCTCGCAGGTCTTCCATGATGGCCAGGATGGAATCTTCCGGGCCTTCGGTGAATTCTGCGAATCTCAGCTGCGGATCTGCGCCGTTGCCGCTAGCCGGAGTCAGTGCCGTCGGGTTGTGCGTGCCTGCGGCTTGGGAGTACACCCGCTGGTCAGCGAAGTTCACGAAGACAATGGCCGGCGTGCTGCCTTCAATGAGCATCCAGCTGGCGCCGCCGTATTCGTGGACTCGGGAGCGCACGTTGTACGGGGTCTGGATGAGTTCTGCGCCGGGCGTGCCGTCGGTGCCGTATTCCATAAGGGTGATGCGCCCGCCCTCGGCGGGACGGCCTTCTTGGACAATCAGCTTGTCCCCGTAGAAGCAGGCACCGCCCAGTGGCTTGGTTCCTGCTGCAACGTCATGCGCGGAAATCGATGATGGCCAGGATCCAAAGGGCAAGTGCGTAGGCATATTCTTGATCCTAGCGATCTTTGCGATTCATCACGACCCTCGACAAGCATCAATTCGGTGCGCTTGGATTGATCCATGACGAGATATGCAGTTTTCCTGCGTGGTGTGAACGTCGGCGGGGTCAAAGTCCTGATGAAAGACCTGGTCCATCTGCTAGAAGATGCTGGTTTCACCGACGTGAAAACACTATTGGCCAGTGGCAATGCCGTGCTCAGCGCACGCACCGATGACCCGCTGGCCGTCAAGGAAAAATGCGATGCGGTCCTGGCCGAGCACTACCAGCGACCGATTCCCACGATTGTCTGCACCGTCAAGGAGGTCCAGCGGCTGTCCCAGCCTTTCCCGCTGCCCCTGCCTGAACCGGCCAGCGAGCACCACGGGTATTTCACGCTCTGCGAATCAGCTGCGGATGCCCAGGCGTTGGGCGCTGCCATCCAGGACCTGGCTGAGCCCGCAACCCATCTGATCCAGGACCGTGCCGTGGCATGGATTGTCCGCAAGGGGCAGAGCACCACGAATCCCATCGGGAAGCTCATGGACGCCCAGGCGAAGCACCGGCTGGTGACGACCCGGAACCACAACACCCTGGTCAAGGTCGCAAAGATTCTTGGCTGAGATCTCCGGTGAGCAATAATTGAGCCTTGTCCCCCTGATTGACCTGCAAAAGACTCCGGAATGTACATCCTGATCGAACTCATTGGCATCTTCTTCTTCGCCGTCGCGGGTTCCTTGATGGCTGCGCGCCGCGGCTTCGACCTGCTCGGCTCGGCCTTCCTCGGCGGAGTCTGCGGCTTGGGCGGCGGAGTGGTGCGGGATTTGATTCTCAATCAATCACCAGCGACGTTCGAGCACCCGGTCTACTTTGTGCCTCCGGTGCTCGCTGCCCTTTGCGTTTATGCATTTACCCCCGCGGTGCAGAAGCTGCACCGGCTGGTCCAGCTCTTCGATGCGGCAGGATTGGGCCTATTCTGCGTCACCGGTACGCTCAAGGCCCTTGAAAACGACTTCAATCCGGTCACCGCGGTCCTGCTCGGTGTCATCACCAGCGTGGGCGGCGGCTTGATGCGCGATGTCATCTCCAATGTGACCCCGGATTTGTTCAACCCGCGCGACATCTATGCGCTGGCCGCAATGGTGGGTGCGGCGCTTACCGCCGTGGCATGGCATCTGGGTGTGATGAACGTTCCCGTCGGTGCGGGCATTGCCACCTTGGCGTTTGCCATCCGCGTCGCGTCCATCCGCTTCAGCTGGTCGGTGCCGTTGGCCGCGGGCCATTGGCATCGATCCCATCCCGCGCCTGGGAGCAACGATGGCCCCCAGCGCCACTACTAGTCGATGCGCTCGAGCTTGCCCAGCTCTTCGGTGCCTGGCGAATCGTCTTCGATGGTGCGCGGAGGGTTGATGATGATCGCACCGATCAGCATCACCACGACGCAGCCGCCCAGCATGGAGAAGGCGGCTCCCCACGAATCGGTGGCCTTCTGCACCACGCCGAAGAGCATCGGAACCACCGCAGCGCCTGCATAGCCCAGGCCCTGGGCGAAACCGGAGAGCACTCCCGAGCCGTAGGTGGTGCGCGAGCGCAGATTCATCATCAGCAAGGCGACGGCAAAGGTGCCCTGCCCGAGCCCGGCCAGGCAGATCCACAGCGCGGTGTTCTGCGTTGGCGACAGGTAGATGCCCAGGTGCCCGGAGATCCAGCAGGCGGTGAAGACCAGCACTGCAATGATCGGGTGCTTCAGGCGTGGCACCCAGAGCGGGACCAGGAGGCTGACCGGCAGGCCGAGGATGGCGAAGAGCGCGAGCATGTTGCCGGCGGCCAGTTCGTCCAGGCCGCGGTCCTGCAGGTACGGCGGAAGCCAGGTGAAGTAGACGTAGGTCTGTGCCGAGTTTCCGGCCAGGAAAATTGCCAGGCCCCATGCCACCTTGGACTTCCAGGGGTTGATCTTGGCGATCGGCTGCGCGATCCCGCTGGGGTGCACCGGGTTATCCGGGCGTTGCGTCCCGCGGTCGGCGACGAGCTGCACCAGCCAGGGCACCAGGACGATGCCAGACAGGGCGGCCCAGGAGCCGATGGACACCTTCCAGTCGCTGAGGTTGGCCAGCGGGACAGAGAACTGCGGGGCCATCCAGGTGCCGACGGCCAGCATCGTGACATAGCCGCTGGTGACCATGCCGATGCGGTCCGGGAAGTACTTCTTGACCAATGGCGGCAGCACCACGTTGCCCATGCCGTAGCCGGCCAAGGTGATGATCGACAGGGCGAGGAAGGAGTAGACCTCGGGCATGAAGACCCGGGCGACCTGGCCGATGACTGCCAATGCCAGCGAGATCATCAGGGTTTTTTCCAGACCGAACGCCTTGATCAGCCGCGGGGTGAGCAACCCGAAGACCGCGAACGCAATGGGTGCGAGCATGGCCAGCAGGCCGGTGGTGAACTCCGTGAATTCGATGTCCGACTCAATGCGGGAGAGCAGTGGGGATACGGAGACCACTGCGGCGCGGAGCGAGAGCGCCAGCAGCAGGATGCCAAGCAGCGCTCCAACTCGTCCTCTGATTGGAGAAGCAACGCTCTGGTTCTTCATTGTTTTCTACCTGCTCGCTATTCGTTGAGGTTTCCCAACTTTTTTATTTTCGAAACCAACTCTAGTAAGCGATCGAGCTCACCATCAAAATTGCGCTCGTACCAAGTCCCGGGCAGGGCGAGGTTTGCGTAGAGCCCCTCGCCGGCAAGCATCACCAGATGCGCGATGTCCTTGCTGCCGACTTCATCCAGAATGCACCGGTACCACCGCTCATTGGTGCTCTCGATTTTCTCCGTCGCCGCCTTGACCCCGGCCTGGGCCAGGCGCTGCAGGGCCACCAGATGCCGGTCCAGTTCGGTATCGACTTCCGCGCTGGTGCGCACGTAATAAACCGACGCGCCCTCCGCCGCGGTGCGCATCGACTCTGCATCCCGGGCAACATGCTCCTCCGCGGCTTCGATGACTGCGTCGGCCAAGGCTTCCTTGGAGGCGAAGTGGTACAGCAGCCCTCCCTTGGAGACTCCAGCGCGTGCGGCCGTGGCGTCCAGCGTGGCAGCCCGCTCCCCTTCTTCGCACAATAGTGCGATGTAGGCGTCAAGCACTTTGCCGCGGGCAGCGGGTGGGCGAGCCATAGTTCTCCTTTTCCAGGGCATAGTTCGTGATCGATCTGACTTTACCAACAATTGTAACTATACCGTCTAGACGGTACAGTTATTAATTGCGGCAGAGAACCGCGCATTCCACTTCCTACCCAAGGGCGAACGTCATGACCTCGAATATCTCCGAACGCGCACTCATGCTCAGCAAGCCGCGCCGTTGGGCGGCGCTGGTTGTCCTGCTGTTCCCCGTCCTGCTGATTTCCGTCGACAACACCGTGCTTTCCTTCGCGGTGCCGGCAATCACCGAAGCGCTGTCCCCAACCGGAAACCAGCTGCTGTGGATCATCGACATCTACCCGCTGATCCTGGCCGGATTGCTGGTGCCGATGGGTTCGCTGGGCGACCGCATCGGCCGGCGCAAGCTGCTGCTGATCGGCGCTACCGGCTTCGCGCTGGTCTCGGCACTGGCAGCCTTCGCCACGGACGCCACACAGCTGGTCGCAGCCCGCGCCCTGCTGGGCATCTTCGGCGCCATGCTGATGCCGGCCACGCTGTCGCTGATCCGAAACATCTTCCCGGATGATGTTGAACGCCGCACCGCCATTGCGGTCTGGGCGGCTGCATTCTCCGGCGGCGCAGTGCTGGGCCCAATTGTCGGCGGCGTGCTGCTGGAGCACTTCTGGTGGGGCTCGGTCTTCCTGATGGCCGTGCCAATGCTGCTTCCCCTGCTGATCGGCGGCATGATCCTTGTTCCCGAATCCAAGGACCCGAACCCTGGCCGTGTGGATCCATTCTCGATCCTGCTGGTCGTCTTCACCCTGCTGCCTTTCGTTTACGCGATCAAGACCGCGGTCAGCGCGCCGTGGTACTTCTCAGCCGCGGCCATCGTCCTCGCCATTGTGTGCGGCGTTGCTTTCGTGCGCCGCCAGCTCAAGTCCCAGCAGCCGATGCTCGATGTCCGCCTATTCAGCAACGCGCTGTTCTCGGGCGCGCTGATGGTCAACCTGATCGGCATCTTCTCGCTGGTGGGCTTCATCTACTTCGTCTCCCAGCATCTGCAGCTCATTGCAGGGTTCTCCCCGCTCCAGGCCGGGCTCTGGATGACACCCGGCCTGGTGCTGACCATGGGCTTCGGATTGCTCTCGGTGGCACTGTCCCGCCGTTTCGGCACGCCGAATGTCATGGCCATTGGCCTGATCCTCTCCGCGGTCGCCTACCTCATGGTGATCATGGCAGGAGAAGGCTCCAACACCTTCCTGCTGCTGGCCGCATTCGCTGTCCTGGGCACGGGCATCGGCATGACCGAGACCTTGTCCAATGACATGGTGCTCGCCGCGGTTCCAGCCTCCAAGGCCGGCGCGGCCTCGGCCATCTCGGAAACCGCCTACGAGGTGGGATCGGTGCTGGGTGTCGCGGTACTGGGAACCATCTTGAATACCGTCTATACCTCTCGGCTGCTGGTTCCAGGCTCGCTCACCGACACCCAGGCGCAGCTGGCAGGTGAGACATTGGGTGGTGCACATCAGGTGGCCGCTTCGCTGCAGCCTGCCGACGCGCAAGCCCTGCTGGACGCCGCCGCGCTGGCCTTCGACCACGGCGTGGTGCTCACCTCAGGCATTGCCGCCGTCTTGTCGCTGATCGCCGCCGCAGTGGTGTTCCGCGTTATCAAACCGGCATTTCGATGAACTCGGCGAACCAGTTACCCAAATTTTTGATTAATTGGTTCAAAGTTGTTCATTTGTCGCCAGCAAACACGTAGGCTAGGCAATGTAGTTCCAAAGTAATTCGCGAAGTACCCGTTAGAAGTTTGTGAATGTCTTACCACCTCGGTTGACGCGAGCCCCTTCTAGACGTGAAGTGAATGACTTGGCTGCTTCGCATCATTCGTCATCCTTCCCGGATGCCGAACGGTGCGTAGATTACAACCAAGCTCGCCAGCTAAACGGCGAGAAACGTCTGAAAGGACCAAATAAGAATATGGCAACCGGAATCGTCAAGTGGTTCAACGCTGAAAAGGGCTTCGGCTTCATCGCTCCAGACAGCGGCGATCCAGACGTCTTCGCACATTTCTCCGCAATCCAGACCCAGGGCTTCCGCACCCTGGACGAGGGCCAGAAGGTGGAGTTCGAAGTCGTTGAGGGTCCAAAGGGTCTGCAGGCTGCAGACATTCGCGCTCTCTAAAGCAGGGCTTTGGCACTTACGCCAGACTTAGCCCAGGAAACGGCTATCCGCACAGCGGGTAGCCGTTTCCTGCGTCTGCGGCAGTAATTGCAGGAATACTTCCTAGCTATCGGCGGTTGTACCGGATGTGAAGCTTTCTATTCTGGATCTGGCACCGGTTGCACCCGGGTCAACGATTTCCGATTCTTTCAAGTCCTCCGTCCGACTGGCGCAAACCGCAGAACGCCATGGGTATGAACGCGTCTGGTACGCGGAACATCACAATATGCCCACCATCGCTTCCAGCGCGACCTCGCTGCTGATCAGCCACATTGCCCACCACACCGAAACCATCCGGCTGGGCTCGGGCGGCATCATGCTGCCGAACCACTCCCCGCTGGTGATCGCCGAGCAGTTCGGCACGCTGGCCGAAATCTACGGCGACCGCATCGACCTGGGCTTGGGCCGCGCCCCGGGAACCGACATGACCACCTTGCGCGCCTTGCGCCGTGATCCCTCGGCTGCAGATTCCTTCCCGCATGACGTGCTGGAACTGCAGGCTTACCTGGCTGGCGATTCCCGGGTTCCCACCGTGGCGGCAACCCCGGGTGCAGGGACCAACGTCCCGCTGTACATTTTGGGATCCTCGCTTTTCGGCGCAAAGCTCGCAGCCCAGCTGGGCCTTCCATATTCCTTCGCTTCGCATTTCGCACCTGCGGCGCTGCATGAGGCAATCCGCATCTACCGCGACGAATTCACCCCATCAGAGCAGCTGGCTGAACCGTATGTCATTGCCGGAGTAGGCGTACTGGCTGCGGAAACTGCCGAGCGCGCGCATGAACTGCTGGAAGTTGCCCAGCGCCATCGGGTCGCCAGCTTCATCGGACGCTCGGCGAAGAAGGAGTTCACCGAAGCGGAGATCGATATGCTCATGGATACTCCGCAGGCGCAGCAGATCCTGGACATGATGCGCTACACGGCAGTGGGCACCGGGGAGCAGGTAGCTGAGTACTTGCGCCACTTCGCTTCGGCAGCGCAGGCGGATGAGCTCATCACCATCCATTACCCCACCGAGGAGCAGGCCCGGCTGGATTCGGTGATGATTACCGCCGAGGCCTGCCAGCTGGCTATCGCCCAGTAATTCCGATCCAGCGCTTTGCTGCCATCACCAGCAGCGCAATCAGGGCGAGGGTCAAGCAGAGCTCGACGCCTATATAGGCATAGTGCCATAGCGATCCGCCATCGGAGTTTCCAGCAAGTACCGCATCGGTACGCGCCGAAAGTCCAGGGCGGATCGCTGCGGTTTTAAGCAGCAGCATCAGTCCGACCAGCCCTATGCCCCAACTCCATGCCTTGCCGGTACCACGCTTGAGCGAACCGGCCAGCAGGGCGATGAAGAACAGGATCTCGACCATGTTCATGGCGAAAAAGACCCGGCGGCCAATGCCCAAACCCAAGGGAATGGTAATCCCGGGTGCGGTGAATTTAAGTGGCGCCTCAATGAACGAGATGCCGATAATCAGCCCGAGCCACAGTGCAGGAATGTAGATCCGTGCGACTACAGCCCACTTGGCGCCCGTGGAGGGGGTCTGCAGAGAACTAGTCATGCCTCCACAGTACGCCGGATCCTAGCTTGCTCGGCGCAGTCCCATCCATGCCCAGAGCGTGAGCGCAGCGGCCACCGCGGAGCAGAAGAGGGAGAAGACCAAGATGCTTTGCTGCTGTCCGAAGGCTCCCACGGCCCAGCCCAGCGCGATGACCGGAACAGCGCTGCCAAGGTAGGTCACCAGGTAGATGGTGGACACCGTCTGGGCGTGCTGCTGGTCGCTGACCGCATCAACAGCGGAGGCGAATGCGGTGCGGAAAGCAATGCCCTGGCCCAGGCCAAGGAGCACCAAGGCAGCGATCGCCCAGGCCAGCTGGCGATGCTCGGCGGCCACCGCCAACCCTACGGTGGAGGTCGCCATCAGCCCCAGTCCAATCGGCAGGAGCCTCTTCCCGCCACGCACCACCAGCTGCGACAGGGCGGAGATGCCCAAGGGCAGGCCGGCGATCAGGCCAATGGCCAACAGCGACTCCAAGCCGAAGGCACCGGCAAAATAGCCCGGGGCCAACGACAGCACGAACCCGAAGATGGCAAAGCTCAAGAAGCCGACCAGGGCAGCGAGCCAGAATTGCTCCCGCGCCGAGCTGGGGATGCCCAAGCGGCGTGGGGCCAGTGCTTTGCTCCGCTGACCGCGTTCGGCCAGTGCGATTGCGGGACGTGCCTGCAGGGTGCTCAAGGGAATCAAGACCAGCAGCAGCAAGAATGCCTGCACCACGAACACTGTGTGGCGTCCACCGGGCAGATCCGCTAGCGCGCCGCCGAGAACCGGACCGAAGGCGACACCTCCAGAAGATGCCAGCAACGTGAAGCGCGAGGCCCACTCTGGCCGGGATGGAAGCAGCTCGCGAAGCGCTGCTGCGCTGGCGCCGGTAGCCAAGGCGACCCCGGTGCCCTGCAGACCACGGCCAAGGCACAGTTCCAGCAGATTGCTGGCCGAAGCGAACACGAGCGTACCGGCGATCGAGACGACGACTGCTACCACCAGAGCTGCACGGCGGCCGATATGATCCGACCAGTGCCCCACCGTGGAAAGGAAGACCATCAGCGAACAGACATAGCTTGCGAAGGCCACTGTGGTTCCCATGGCGCCCAGGTGCAATTCGGCCTGCAGCGCCGGGTATAACGGTGTGGCCAGGTTGGCCCCGACCAGCAGCAGGAAGCTGACTGCCACGGTGATCACCAGCCGGGCGGTGAGCCCCGGGTTCCAGGAGATGACGCGATGGTTCATGGGCTGCATGCGCAGCTCGCTGATGACCGACAAATTCACTCCCAGAATCAAAGTAGCCACTACCAATTGGGCAAGAAAGGTGCCCGGAAGAGTTTTTACCGGTGGGGCCACTCGCTGCCCCACCGGTGAGTTGAGCGTTCTGCTTGCGTTTGTCTACTGCAACAGACCGTTCAATCACTAATATCCGCTCACCAGAAGCAACCAGGGATATTTCTTGCTAGAATTTGAGCAGTTTGTTCAAAAATTTGGCCACGTAGTTGACCCGGAGTGAGCATATAGTGCGATTAGATGATGTAGACCTGAAAGTGCTGCTCGCGCTGATCAAGGATCCCCGCATCCAGATCTCTGAACTCGCAGATGAGGTCGGTGTTGCGCGCAACACAGCGCAGTCGCGCTTGCGCCGGTTGCAGCGTGCCGAAATCCTGCGTGATGGCGGCCGCGACATCGATTTGAGCAAGCTCGGCTACGACGTCCTGGCCTTCGTGACCCTGGAAGTGAACCACCGCGACCTGGATTCGGTCATCACCGCACTGCGCCAGATCCCCAACGTGCTCGAAATCCATGAGACCTCCGGACGCGGCGATGTCTGGGTGCGGCTCATCGCCACCGACACCCACCAGCTGCAATCGGCGTTGCGCCAGATCCTGCGCATCAAGGGGGTCACCCGTTCGGAAACAACCTTCGCGCTCCATACGCATTTGGCCTACCGCGCCGCTCCCCTGCTGGAGCATTATGCGGAACATGACCACTAGGAAGTCATTCACTTTCCACTGCAGAAAACAAGTCTTTCGTTTCGAGTATTCGGGTCCTACTCTGGGAATACGAGAAGTCACGAGGTAAATCCCCGGCTTCCGGCGGATCCCTCGTATTCGACGAAGGAGTACGCAATGAGCAAGGATTTCGACACCACAGAATTTGCGCCCGAATACGGCAACGATATCTACGAACCGGATGACGGACGGGATTCCCAGGCTTACGAGGGCTCCAGCGACATGCCCGAGACGATGCGCAATCTCGACCCGCTGGCACAACGCCACTACCTCTATGACGATGATCTGGAAACCGAGGATGATCTGGACAACGAATTCGCCTCAGAAGATGACGAGGGCGAGGAAAGTTCGGAGCTCGTTGATCTGGAGGATGAACTCTAGTCCGCGGGCTAAGCAAATCTTGGGCTAAAGGCCATAGACTTTAGAAGTGATTAATCCAGTTCATCTGCGCACATTGCTCGAAGTGGTGGCGCATCGTTCCTTTGCCACGGCCGCAACCCGCTTGGGCTACACGGCCAGCGCTGTCTCCCAGCAGATGACAGCATTGGAGCGGAGCACCGGAACCACGCTGTTCCTGCGCGGCGCACGCTCCATTACCCCGACGCCCGGCGCGCTGCGCATGGTGCGCCACGCCAAACGAGTCCTGACCGACCTCGACGCGCTCATGGCGGACGTCGCCACGATCTCCACCGAAGCTACCGACCTTGAGGAAATCAAGCTTGGCATCTTCCCGTCGCTGGCCACCTACGCACTGCCGCAAATTCTCAAGGCCCCGGATTGGTCCTCCCTGGGCATCAACCTGCGCCTGTGGATCGGCGAACCCCAGCAGACTGTCGCGGGCCTTGGTACCGGCGGCGACCTCGACCTCGCACTGATCTTCCAGGTGGGCCCCGGAGGGCTGTCCTGGCCGGCATCCCTTGAACGCACCTGGCTGGGCGATGACCAGTTCCGCGTGGTCATCCCGGCATCCTGGCCCATCGCCGAAGACTCCCAGCTGACCGTGGACCAATTGGCCGAATGGCCATGGATCTTCCACCACCCGGGCACCTCGGACGCCACCCTGATTTCCCGCTTGTTCTCGTCCTACAACATCCACCCGCAGGTGGCCGCCTACTGCGATGACTTCAATGCGTCGCTGAGCCTGGTGTCCTCGGGTCTGGGAGCCGCATTGGTCCCCGATCTGGCCATGGCCAACGCTCCGGAAGGCATCCGCATTGTGGATGCACCAGAGATCCGCCTGGCCCGCTCCATCTTCGCGCTGAAGCCGGAGAATTCGAAGAAGCCGAAGGCAGCCCTGGTCTTGGACCGGCTCGCCCAGGTCCTCTCCCGCTAATTCATTGCGCCGCGGCCCCAGCGATGGCCGCCTGAGTCCCAAGAAAGAGGAATTCCCCGGTGGAGAACCCAAGCCCTGCAATTTCCAGTGACAGCGTGGTCATCGCGGCCGTGCATGGCCCCATCGGCCACATCCAGCTGAACCGCGCCAGCAAGCTCAACGCACTGACCCTTCAGATGCTCACCGAGCTGAGCCGGGTGCTGCGCGCCTGGGCCGCGGACCCGGCGATTTCCCTGGTACTGCTCACCGGCCGCGGCGAACGCGCCTTCTGCGCCGGCGGGGACATTGCCGATTTCCATGCAGCGGTCACCACCGGACGGCACCAGGATTTTGTCGATCTGCTCTCCACCGAATTCGAGCTCGACTATCTGATCTCCGCCTACCCCAAGCCGCTGATCAGCCTGGCCCACGGCATCACCATGGGCGGAGGCATCGGGTTGGCCTCGCACGCACCGGTGCGCCTGGTGACCCCGAACGCCGCCATGGGAATGCCCGAAGCGAAGATCGGCTACACCCCTGATGTGGGCGGCAGCCACCTGCTGGCCAACGCCCCAGGACACTTCGGCGAGTACTACGCCATGAGCGCGCAGTCCTTCACCGGAGCAGATGCAGTGCTTCTCGGTTTCGCCGACGTCGTGGTCACCGAGGAATTCGCCGCGAACATCCTCGATGAGCTCGAGGAGTTCGCCGGGCTGAATGCCGGCGAGATCGCGGCGGCCATCGAGGTCATGCACGGAGCCCCGGAGTCCTTCGCACTGGAGATGGATCGCGGCTGGATCGACCATGCTTTCAGCGCCGGCTCCCCGCAGGAAGTCATCGAGCGCTTGGGGCAGATGGTCCATCCCGCGGCGCAGCGCGCGGCGCAGCTGCTGGCGGCGAACTGCCCCACCAGCATGGCCAGCGCGTTCTACAACGTGCGTGCCGCCCGTGCTGAGCAGGACCTGCGTTCGGCATTGGACCGCGAACTGCGCTCGGCCCGCTACCTGATGCACCGCCCGGATCTTGCCGAGGGCATCCGCGCCCAGGTCATTGACAAGGACCGCAATCCCACATGGATTCCGGCTTCGCTGGACGACGTCGACCACGCGGCCTTGCGGTCCCTGGCTGCTGGTTCCGAAGACTAGCTATCGGCCCCGGGCTTGCCCTCGGGCCGGGTGACATCTGCATGCACCGGGCGCACCTTTGCTGATTCCCTCGGCTCGATGCGCGGCGCGCTCACCGCATCTTCTGGTTCGTGGACCGTCGACGGGGTGATGTCCACGCTCCTGGGTGCCGCATAGTCCAGCGGCGCATGCTCGCCGAAGTGGTCCGCATCCGCCTCATCCCAATCCTCCTTCCAGGAACTTGGAATGTCCTCTAGCAGCTCGCCGGGACGCAGCCACTGGAACAGCGAAGCGTAGGAGCGGGTGGACTGCAGGTTCACCCGGCGGCGCAGCATCCTGGTGTTCAGCTGCTCCGGGCTGGTCAGCCCCATCGATGCTATGATCTGCGCGCATTCGGTGACGGTCAGGCGATGGTAGTTGTAGACGCGGTGCCCCTTGTCCTCCACATCCAGTGCGCGCATCAGTCGCTTGTTCTGCGTAGCCACGCCAACCGGGCAGTGGTTGGTGTGGCATTGCTGGGCTTGGATGCAGCCGGTGGCCATCATCATGGAGCGTGCCGAGATGGTGAAGTCCGCCCCCTGGATCAGCCGCTTGATGATGTCCGAGCCGTTGGCGACCTTGCCCGCGGCGGCGAGGCGGATTTCATCGCGCAATCCGGCACCCACCAGGGTGTTGTGCACCAGCATCAAGCCTTCGGTCAGCGGCGCGCCGACATGGTCTTCGTATTCCAGTGGGGCGGCGCCGGTGCCGCCCTCGGCACCGTCGATGGTGATGAAATCCACCAGGATTCCGGTTTCCAGCATGCCCTTGCACAAGGCCATGACGTCGGTGCGGGAACCGACGCAGAACTTGATCCCCACCGGCTTGCCGCCACTCAGTTCCCGGAGCTTCGCCACGAAATGCATCAATTCGCGCGGGGTGGAGAATTCTGCGTGGCTGGCGGGCGAAATGCAGTCCACGCCCATGGGGACATCGCGGGCCGCGGAGATCTCTTCGGTGACCTTGGCAGCTGGCAGCACGCCACCGAGCCCGGGCTTGGCGCCCTGCGAGAGCTTGATGGTGATGCCCTTGACGTTCTCGTGGTTCGCCTTGGCCGCAAAGGTTTCAGGGTTGAAACGGCCTTCCGGGGTGCGGCAACCGAAGTAGCCCGAACCGATTTCCCAGAACAGGTCGGCACCGTATTCCAGGTGGTATTTGGTCAGCCCGCCCTCGCCGGTTTCGTGGACGAACTCGCCCATCGCCGCTCCCTTGTTCATGGCCAGCACGGCGTTGGCGGACAGCGAACCGAAGCTCATCGAGGAGATGTTCATCAGCGAGATCTCATAGGGCTTCGAGCATTGGCTGGAGCCCACCCGGACGCGGTGCTGCGAGGTTGCCGGAGCCACCGGGGCCGCTGAGTGCAGCAGGTATTCGTGGCCGACTTCATTGACGTTCAGCTCCGTGCCGAAGGCCTTGTGGCTATCTGCGCCCTTGGCCCGTGCATAGATCAGGGAGCGGGTATCGCGGCTGAAGGGACGTCCATCGGTATTGCGCTCGATGAAATACTGCTGGATCTCGGGGCGGATGAATTCGAAAAGGTAGCGGGCGTGCCCGACGATCGGGAAGTTGCGCAGGATCGCGTGCTTCTTCTGCCACAGGTCCCTGATGCCCAGCAGCACCAGCAAGCCGGTCAGCACGACAAGGATCCACCAGACCCATTCTCCGGAGGTGCCGGCAAGGATCGCCGTCACCACGAAGCCAGTGAATAGGACAGCCAGAAACAGGAGAACCACTATTCGCATCATATTGCGAGCCTAGTACGTCCCTTCCAGCTTGTCAGTCTCCTCAAGCCAGCGCCCATGAATCAGCTGGGCAGGACCCTGTCTGCTTCGCGCACGGACATGCGGGAGAACAAGGATTGCTCGTCGGCCAGCAGATCCTGCGCCGCACCGCGTTCGCACACCCGGCCATCGCGGAGCACCAGCACGCTTTGCGCCCGGTGCAGGATCGAGAGCCGGTGGCTGATCATCAGCACCGCCATCCCTTCGGCGCGCCGGCGCTCCACAGCATCCAGGACCAGCTGCTCGCTGCTGGCATCCAACGCGCTGGTGGATTCATCGAGGATCAGCACCGCAGGCTGGCGCAGCAGCGCCCTGGCCAGGGCCACCCGCTGCCGCTGGCCGCCGGAAAGCCGTGCAAAGCGGTCCCCCAGCCGGGTCTGCAAACCGTCCTTCTGCTTGCGCAGCCATGGCCCCATTCCCAGCTCTTCAAGGACCGCTTCCATCGCCGCGTCGCTGATCCCCTCGGCACCGAGCAGCAGGTTCTCGCGCAGCGTGCCGCGGATCATCACCGCCTCTTGGGAGACCAGGATGATCCGCTGGCGCAATTGCGCCAAGCTCGCGTCTTCCAGCTGCACGCCAGCAAAGCTCGCCATGCCTTCCGCTTCCACCGACCGCACCAGGGCGGCGGCGATCGAGGACTTGCCGGAGCCGCTCTCGCCCACCAGGGCGATCAAGGATCCCGATTCGAGGTCGAAGTCCACGCCCCGAACTGCGCGATAGCCTTCGAATTCAACACAGAGATCCGCAACACGCAAGGTGCCGGTGGCAGGCAGGGGCTCCGGGTTGGCTGTTTCATGCACCGGATGGCTTGCTGCCGCGGTGGCATGCAGCCGGCGAGCGCTGGCCAGCGAATCCTGCAGGCCCAGGATGAAGCCGTCCACGGCGCGCACCGCTTCATAGGACGGGACCAGGGCGCAGCACAGCAGGAGCAGCGTGCCGAATTCCCCGGCGGATCCCAGCAGGACAAAGAGCGTGAGCAGGCTGCCCCAGATCACCAGCTGGGTCAGCGTGGCCCGTACCGCGGTCCAGCTACCAGTCGAGCGGGCGGCCTGACTGGTCTGCTGCAGGCTGCCGCGCAGGCTCTCCATGACCGGTTTGCCGGCGTTGAAGCCGTGGATCACGTCGATGCCGGCCAGCGTGTCGGTCAGCAGCTGATTCTGGACGCCGCGGGCGGCGGCGGTGCTCCGGGCGCTGGAGCGCAGGGAGCCGACGCCGATGGCCGGGATGAGCACGCCAATGAGCACATAGCCGGCGAGCAGCACCAGGGCCGGTTCGCTGCCGAAGAGCGACCAGGTGCCCCAGGTTGCCAGGGCGCTGACTACTACGGCCGCTACGGCCGGGGGCAGGGTGTGCGCGAAGAACACCTCTACCTTGTCGATGTCGCTGGTGGCCTTGGCGAGCATCCCGCCGGAATTCTTGGTGCCGGCGGTGAACGGCGCTTGGCGTTCGAAGGCCTCGTACATGCGGTTGCGCAATCGTGCCAGCGACAGGAACGCCACCCGGTGGCCAACATACTGTTCCAGGTAGCGCAGTGCTCCCTTGGCCAGTCCCAGGACGATGACCGCGGCTGCCAGCATGCCCCAGCCGGTGCCGGCTGGCAGCAACCCGGTGTCCAGCTGCAGGGCCTTGGCCAGGCCGAGGCCGGCGATGACGTAGATTCCCAGGGACGCCAGCCGGGTGGCGCAGGCGAGCACGCAGGCCAGCAGCAGCGGCGGGAGCAGATCCCTGGTGCTGCCCAGCAGCCAGGCGACGGTCGTGAGCGTGGAGGTTTTCTGCGTATGCATTAGTTCCCCTCCCCCATTTCGGTCCGGCCGCCGGAGTGCAGGGCTTCGGCGCGGTGGCGGAATCCGTCCATTGCCTCTTTGAGATAGCCATCGGTGGCCAGCAGTTCTTCGCGGCTTCCGGCTTGGATGAGCTGTCCCTGGTCCATGACCAGCACATAGTCGTAGTCGGCGAGCAGGCCCAGACGGTGGGTGACGGTAATGACCGTGGTGCTGCGGTCCAAGCCGCGCAGAGTTCCGAGCACTTCCGCTTCGCTCTGCACATCCAGGGCGCTGGTCGGTTCATCGAGCAGCAGTATCGGTCGCTGCGCAAGCAAGGCCCGGGCGAGCGCCAGGCGTTGGGCTTGGCCGCCGGAGAGGCGTGACCCGCCCTCGCCCAGGCGTTGGTCCAATCCATCGGGTTGCCCCTCGAACCACGGTCCCAACCCGACCCGGCGCAGCGTGTGGAGCAGTTCTCCGTCGCTGGCGCCTGGCGCACCGAGCAGGAGGTTCTCGCGCAGGCTCATGCCAAAGAGCGTTGCCTGCTGTTCCACCACGGCGGTGCTGGCTTTCAGGGTTGCCGGGCCCATGGCCTGGCGGGCATCGCGGATGGTGCCGTCCGACGCTTCGAGCTGTCCCTGGAGCACGCGCAGCAGGGTCGTCTTGCCGCTGCCCGATGGCCCGATGATGGCGGTCCGCGAGCCTGCCGGGAAATGCCAGGAAATGCCGGACAGCGCCTGCTGCCCGCTGTCGTAGCTGGCGCTGACGCCGTCCAGGATCAGATCGCGGTGGCGCAGGTCCACGTCCAGCGGGTTGGCCATGGAGCGGTGCATCGGGATGCCGGCGACCTCTGCCAGCTTCTTCTCGGCGGCTTTCCCTGTCATCCCGATGTAGAAGAAGCTGCCCACGTAGTTCACCGGCGCGAGCATCAAGAAGCTCAGGATCACCAGGGACAGCGCTGCGCCCGGGGAGATCGCCCCGGAGCCGGCGCGCCACCAGGCCAGCAGGCAGGCGGTGGCGAGCAGCAGCACGGCAAAGCTTGAATCGATGACCAGCAGGATCAGCTGGTTGCGGGCCAGCAGCTTCATCACCTGCTGTCGTACCCGTTCGGTGGCCTTTTCGATGCGGGCGCCCATCCAGCGGCTGCCGCCGTTGAGCTTGAGCATGCCCAGGGAACGCAGCGCATCAAGGAAGGCCGCCGAGAGGATGCCCTGGGCTCGGCGGTATTCTCCGTTCGAGGCGCCGAAGCGCCGCTGGAAGCCCAGCACGATGACCGGAACCAGTGCGGTGGGAACCAGCATCAGCAGTGCGCTGAGCGGGTCAATGGCAAAGGCGATGAAGCACAGGATCAACACCGGGGTGGCCACCGCGGAGACGGCCGGGCCGATGAAGCTTGAACGGTACTTCACCGACCGTTCCACCGAATCCATGGCAGCATGGACCAGTTCCCCCTCGCCTGCGGCACGCACTGCCAGCGGGCCGATGGACAGATAGTGCTTGAGCAGCTTCATGCGGTGGTGCTCGGTGAGGTCTTGGCTGTTGCGCGAGATCACCACGGGAATCAAGAAAGTGGCGACGGCCATGGCCAGCAGCTCGCCGACGGCGCTGAAATACCATTGGGTGCCCAGCCGGCGATCGGACAAGAGCTCATCCAGGCCCTGGCCCACGACGATCACCAGGCCGGCGGTTCCGGCCGCGGCAATCAGGCTCAGTGCCACCACGATGGCTGTTGACGCCGAAAAAATTCCAAAGACCCTACGCACCCTCCTATCCTAGGCCAGAGCCACCCGGCAGCCTCCCGCCGCGGAATGTGCCGTCAAGGCGCGGGCCGTGAAGCGTCATACATTGCCCGTGGCCTGCGAAGTGCGCGAAACTGGAGTGCATGAGCACTCCGGAGCTGAAACAACGTCCGCATTCTGTCACCCTGCGGTTCCTTGCCGCGCCGACCGACGTCGATGTCACCGGGATCGTGGCTGCGGGCACCGTTCTCGAATGGGTCGACAAGGCCGCCTACGCCGCGGCGGTGGGGTGGTCCTCCAGCTATTGCGTCACCGCCTATGTCGGCAACATCCACTTCGAGGACCCGATCCACTCCGGCGATCTGGTGGAGGTCACCGCTTCGGTGGTGTACACCGGCACCAGCTCGATGCATATCCATACCGAGGTGTCCTTCAGCGATCCGCGCGAATTGCGGCCGGTGAAATCCAGCAGCTGCCTGGTGATCTTCGTAGCGGTGGACGAGGAGGGCAAGCCGACACCGGTTCCAACGTTCACCCCGGGCACGGCCAAGGAAATCGCCATGCGCGAGAATGCGCTGGCGCGCATCGAGATCCGCGAGCAGATTGTCGCGTCCATGAATGGCCAGGTCTACACCGATGAAGGCACCGCCGAGCGGGTTGTCCTGCGCTTTTTGGCGGCGCCGACCGATGTGAACTGGGGCGGCAAGGTGCACGGCGGCATCGTGATGAAGTGGATCGATGATGCCGCGGAGCTGTGCGCGGCCCGCTACTGCCAGCAGGAAACAGTTGCGGTGTTCTCCGGCGGGGTGCGCTTCTACCGGCCGCTGCTGATCGGCCACCTGGTGGAGGTCGAAGCCCGCCTGGTCTATACCGGCAACAAGGGCATGCACATTGCCGTGCATGTGCGTTCGGGCGATCCGAAGACCACCGACATGCAGCTGACAACCTACTGCCTGACCGTGATGGTCACGCGGGATGAAACCGGGACTGCTGTTCCGGTTAAGCCGTGGGTCCCGGTCTCCGAGGAGGACCGGCGGCTCTGGAATCACGCCCGCGACCTGCTGGCCATCCGAGCGAACGCGCCCGGCGGCTACACCCCAGTGCATCTGGCCGAGGAGAACGCCAAGTGAGCACAGATAAGCCATTCGTCAAGGTTTGCGGCCTCTCCACAGCCCAGGACGTGGCCGTTGCCGTGGCCCACGGCGCCGATGCCATCGGGTTCGTGCTGACCGAAAGCGTCCGCGAAATTCCGGTCCAGCGCGCTGCCGAACTGGTCAAGGCGGTTCCCGCAGGCATTGCCACCGTGGCAGTCTTCCGCGGCGAGGACATCGGCACGGTGCTGGAGCGGGCCGGACAGGCCGGCGTGGGCTGGGTGCAGCTGCATGGGCAGCGCACGGCCGCGGATGTGGCAGCCGCTCACGAGGCGGGGTTCAAGGTCATCCGTGCGGTACGCCGCAATGACCCCGAAGAGCAGTTCGCCGATTGGGGCGAGGAGCTGCTGCTCATCGACGCCTCGGTTCCAGGCAGCGGCGAAAGCTGGGACTATGCGGCGGTGAAGGACCTGGCCGCGGGACGCCGCTGGCTGGTGGCCGGCGGGCTGTCCGCGCAGAATGTGGCTGAAGCCTTGGCCGCCTCCGGCGCTTTCGGCGCCGATGTCTCCTCGGGCGTGGAGTCAGCTCGCGGGGTCAAGGAACCCAAGCTGATCGCCAGTTTCATCGAAGCGGCCAAGGCCTAGCCAAGCTCCCCGCGACAGCTGAATCAGCGGATCCAGTTATGCGGGGCCGGCTTGCGGGTGCTGGGCAGCGCACCGTCCTCTCGCCATTGGTGCAGCCATTGAGGCAGGACCAGGTCTTCTGGCATTTCCAAGCCGACAGCTGCCAGGATTTCCTCATTGGGCACCGCGCCCTTTTTCGAGGTCATGCGGGTGGCAATGTAGGCGCGGGCGTAGATCTCGCCCTTCACCACGATGCGCTGCTCGAAGTAGATGCACTTGTCGTCCATGCCGATCAGCCGGGTTTCCTGCGAGAACTTGGTTCCCAGGCGGACCGACTTGCGGAAGGTGACGGTCTCGGTCTGCACGACCGGAACCCACTTGTTCTTGGACATGATGTCCCAGACGCCTGAGCGGAACATCAGATCGAAACGCCCGAGGTCGAAGATGGAGAAGTACATGCCGTTGTTGATGTGGCCGGCAAAGTCGATATCGGTCAGCGTGGCGCGCATGTCCACTGAGCTGGTGTCGAACAAGGTCAGCTTGGAAGCCTTCTTGCTTTTCAGGTAGACCATGAGAATTCGGAAAATCATGTGCATACCATCACATTACTCGTTAGTAACCTTTATTCCTAGATCATGTCCTTCCCAGCTCAGCATCGAGACTAAGCCTCCAGGCTCATGTCCGGAACAGCGCAAAACGGTAAAGTCGGTTCCAATGCCTGGCCAACGCAACAAACAAGGAACATCATGCGCCGACTGCCCGAGCTAGTTCACCGTCGGCTCCCCACGCTGCCTCCGGTGGATTGGGAACGCCCCGCTCCCGATCGGAATGGACTGCGCCGAGATGTGATCGTTGCCGCGGGCTTCCTGCTGCTGGGGCTGGCCATGCACGAACTAATGCAGTCCCTGACCGAACGGGAGGACGCGCCAGATCGCCTGCTCTCCTACCTGGTGCTGGCGTCCTTGATCGTGCCGCTGATGTTCCGCCGGCGCTGGCCGATTTCGATGATGCTCATCGGCTCGGCTGCCTTCTTCGGCGCAGGTAACGAGAACACCTACCGGGTCGGCATGGAACTCTGCGCGCAGCTGGCCTATTTCATTGGCATCTACACGGCGGTTACCTGGTCGAAGAACCGCCGGGGCCTGTGGACGGCAATGAGCGTGGTGCTGTTGTTCATGGCCACCTGGCTGATCATTTCCTTTTTCTCCTCGGACCTGTTCAAGGCCACAGGCACCTCCATGGTCGAAGAACCGGCAGGCGTCCTGCCCACAACCACGGCCTTCGTCCTCTACAACCTGCTGATGAACCTGATGTTCTTCGGAGGTGCGATCTTCCTTGGCATGGTCAGCTGGACCAATGCCTATGCCAGCCAGATCGTCGAAATCCAGGCGCAGCGCATTGCCGAGCAGTCACAGCAGCTGGCAGACCGCGCGGTCAACCAGGAACGGCTGCGCATTGCCCGCGAATTGCACGATGTCATCGCCCACCACATCGCCTCGGTGGGCGTCCAGGCTTCGGCCGCCCGCATGGTGCATGACCGGGATCCCCAGCAGTCAATCGAGCTGATGCGCGGCATCGAATCCTCGGCGCGCAGCGCAGTCAGCGAAACACGGGCCCTGCTGGGCGTATTGCGCGAACATGACGACCCGGACGATGTGCCGGGCTCGGCCGAGGGCGCACGGAACCCCGAACCGTCCATGGCGCAGCTCGACGAGCTGATCGCCACGAATGAGCGGCAGGGACTGAGCATCCAGCTCTCGTGCGATGAGCACCAGCCCGGTTTCATTTCTTCCCTGCCAGCCGGCCTGTCGCTCGCGCTCTACCGCATCAGCGGCGAGGCCTTGGCCAACGTCCGCGCGCATTCCACTGCCCGCACCGCCACCCTGTCGCTGCGTTCGGGAACCGATGCGGAGGGCGCATGGGTAGAAGTCGAAGTCACCGACAACGGCCGCCCGCGTCTCGATTCAGCCGGAGGCGGCTACGGCCTGCGCGGCATCCGCGAACGCGCCAAGCTGCATCACGGGTTGGTGGAAATCGGCCCGCGCATTCCGCACGGCTGGCGTACCCGAGCCCGGTTGCGGGTGGTCTCCGACGCGGCAACTAGACTGTCATCATGAGCAAAATTACCGTGGTGATCTGCGACGATCAGTCCCTGATCCTGTCGTCGCTGAAATTGATCTTGCAAACCGACCCGCAGATCCAGGTCATCGGCACGGCAGAGAACGGCCAAGCGGGCCTGGACCTGGTCCGCGAGCTGAATCCCACGGTGGCGCTGATGGATATCCAGATGCCGCAGATGGACGGCATCGAAGCCACCAAGCTCATCGCCAGCACCACGCAGACCAAGGTCATCGTGCTGACCACCTTCAACCGCGACGACTACCTCTTTGACGCCATGGATGCCGGCGCCAGCGGTTTCCTGCTGAAGAATGCCGAACCTGAAATGCTGGTCACCGCTGTGCACCAGGTCGCCGCCGGCCATGGCCTGCTCTCCCCCGAAGTCACGCTGAAGCTCATCCAGCGTGGCACCAGGGCTGGCGCTGGCGCGGATTCGGCAGAGCCAACTGCCGAAGCGCAACGGCTTGAAACGCTCACCGAACGCGAACGCCAGGTCTTGTCCGAGCTGGCCCAGGGCAAGAACAACCAGGAAATCGCAGCGGTGCTCTCGCTGTCTGAAGCCACGGTGAAGACCCACCTGTCCAACCTGTTGGCAAAACTGCACCTGCGCGACCGGGTCCAGGGTGTCCTCTTCGCCCACCGCGCCGGACTCATCCAATAGTTTCATTCCCCAGAGGGAGCGCAAATGCGCCGTCTTTTCCTAAGCTGATGAGCAGGAACAATATCTGGCAGAGGAAAGCATGCTTGAGCTACATCATGTGTCGCGGTCATTCGCGCAGAATCCAGTCTTGAACGACATCAGCTTCACCGTACCGGGCGGGGCGCTGACCGGATTCGTCGGCGCCAATGGTGCCGGCAAGACCACCACCATGCGCATCATCATGGGATTGCTCAGCGCCGATTCGGGTTCCGTGACGCTCAACGGCCAGCCGCTGACCGGGGCTACGCGCCCCAACTTCGGCTACATGCCCGAAGAGCGCGGCCTGTATCCCAAGCAGCCCGTCATCGACCAGCTGGTCTACCTCGGACAGCTGCATGGCCTCTACCGCTCCGGTGCGCGCAAACGCGCCATGGAACTGCTGGCCCGCTTCGGACTCGATGACCGAGCCAAGTCGAAGCTCGAATCGCTGTCCCTGGGCAACCAGCAACGCGTGCAGGTCACCGCGGCACTGCTGCACGAACCCGATGTGCTCATCCTCGACGAACCCTTCAGCGGCCTCGACCCCATCGCCGTTGATGCGATGAGTTCGATCTTGCGCGACTATGCGGCGCGCGGCGTTCCGGTGCTCTTCTCGTCGCATCAGCTGGATCTGCTCGATGTGCTAGTGGATCATCTGGTGATCATCCAGGACGGCAGGATCCTGGCTGATTCCTCGGCTGATGAGCTCCGTGCAACCCAGGCTTCCCGCCACCGGCTCTCCCTGGGTTCCGACACCGGGTGGCTGCGCAGCGAACCTGGCGTCACCGTCATCGATATTTCGGGCCACGAGGCTTTGGTGAATTTCGATTCCGAATCAGATGCCCAACGCGTGCTGGCCACCGCCATGAGCCGCGGCCCGGTGGCAGAGTTCGCGGTCCACCGCCCTTCGCTGGCCGACATCTACCGGGAGATCATCAAGTGAACGCTTCCAAAGCCCCATGGCTCATCGTTGCCCTGCGCGAAGTCGAAACGAAGCTGCGCGACAAGGCCTTCATCATAAGCACCATCGTGACCTTGCTGTTCATCGTCGGCTCGGTGGCCATTACCGGCGTCCTGGGCAATCGCACCTCGCATTTCACCGTGGCAGCCACCGACGATACGAGTTACCAGGTGCTGGAGCAGGTGATCAAGGATCGCCCCGACGATGTGGAATTGAGCATTTCACGGCTTACTCCAGAGAATGCCAAGCAGCAGCTCTCCGCCGAGCAGCTGAGCGCCATCTTGTCCGCTTCGGATGACGCACAGGAATTCACGTTGACCGGTTTCAACGAGGTTGACCAGGAACTCAGCTCCCTGGTCCGCGAGGCGATGAAATCGGTGATGACCGATCAACTACTCGCCGAGGCCGGACTGGAATCATCCAGCCTGCCCGATAATGACGACTTGGTCACCGACCAGCTTCACGGCGACTCCGAACGGGCGGCGATGGCCAGTGTCATGGGACTGGTCTTCTCCTTCCTCTTCTACATGGCGGCGTTCCTCTTCGGCATGCCCATAGCCAATTCGGTGATTGAGGAAAAGCAGAACCGCGTGGTCGAGATCCTGGCCAGCACCATCCGCCTGCGCCAGCTGCTGGCAGGAAAAATCATCGGCAATGTCATTCTGGCGATGCTCCAGCTGCTGGCCTTCCTCAGCATCGGCTTGCTGGCCGCCTACATTTCCCCGATCCAGATCCCGTTCCTCGGAATCGTCACCCAGGTGGCCGGATGGTTCGTGGTGTTCTTCTTCGGCGGCTTCCTGCTCCTGGCCGGGATCTGGGCGGCCCTGGGGTCCTTGGCTACCCGCACCGAGGATCTGCAACAGTCCAGCGGGCCGGTGGTAGGGCTGTTGATGGCGGTGCTGTTCATCGGGTTGTATGCCAAGGGCAGCTTCCTGGTGGTCGCTTCCTACATTCCCATCGTCTCCTCGGCGGCGATGCCCATCCGCCTGCTCTCCGGCGAAGTAGCGATCTGGGAACCGGTGCTTTCCCTGGCCATCCTGCTTGCCGCCTGCTGGCTCGTCTTGCTGTTCGCGGAGCGGATCTACCGCCGGGCGGTAATGCACACCGGTGGCGCGCTGACCTTGCGCAAGGCACTGAAGCTCGAGGTCTGAGCCGGTGAAGCGGGACCAAGACGTTGCACAGCCAGCGTCACTAGACTTGAACAAGTGAGCGAAGAAAAACCACTGTTGCATCTGCCGGCCCGCCTGATCATTGTCTGGCTGGTGCTGATCGTTGGCATTACCGGATCCACGCTGCTGTCCACCGCCGACTATGTCACCGGTGGCAGCCTGTTCTCGCTGATTGCCCTCTGGGTGATCAGGCTCGTGGCGATCGGCAGCTTCTGGCTGCTCGAAGCACGCAAGGACACGAAGATCTTCGCGATGCTGCTGGTCCTGCTGTCGCTGGTCCTGGACATCCTGCTGAAGCTGCCAGTGCTGGACACCGTGGAGTACGGCGACTGGTTCCTGGTCTCCGCGCTGGATCTGACCGGCATGTACACCGGCTACTTCACCGTGTGGGGCATCGTGCTCCCGGTGCTGTCGCTGGCCGGCTGGTTCATCCTGCGTCCGCGCAAGCTCGCCGGCTGGATCGTCGGCCTGCTCTCCGCGGTGGGCCTGGGCTTCGTTGCCCTGTCGGTTGCAGGTTCAGCCAGCGGATCCGTCTTCGCCTTCACCCTGGCGACCTTGGCGCGCTACCTTGTTCCTGCGCTGCTCGCCGCCGCGGCCGATTTCCTGGCCGCCAAGCTCAAGGAACGCAAGAAGTAGATAGTTCTCAAGAAAAAGGCTGTGGCCAGCATCCATTCACCTGGATGCTGGCCACAGCCATATGTGCTTACTCGCTAGATCAACTCATCGCTGAGGTGATTAGGGGTGCCGAAGCGGTGCGCGGTAATGGATACCGCCTGCTCATGCAGGAACGGAAGCATTTCCACACGCCCGGCAGCGGTTACCGGAGAAGCATAGACGGCCACGTCCGGCTTGCCGTTGGTCGCCTCGGCAACCGCCTTCACCGAGCCGCCGATCAGGCGGATGCGGGCAGCGGAATCCGGGCCGGTCTTCGCAGCCAGCTTCGCCGCGCGGGCGGCGAAGGCCGCGGCATCCTCGCGCACCACGGTGACCGAGTTCTCGGCCAGCAGGTTGCGCACGCCTAGCGGCAGCGGCACATCAGCGGAGAAGAGCACGCGGGACCCTGCAGTGACGCCGGCGGCGATGACGCGCAGCGCCTCGGCCAGGCCGTGGCCGCTGGTGGCTTCCTCGAAGCGCACGGTGACATCGACCGGACGGTAGCGCAGGATGTTGCGTTCTGCGAGCAGGCCCGAGCGGTCCTTGGCCTGGTTGAACTCGTTGTTCCACCACAGCTTGTCGCTGGCCAGCGCGGAGCGCAGCCACTGCGCCTGATCGGCTTCCAGTTCGGCGGTGTTCAGCAGGCGTTCATCGAAGGCCGAGAGCGCCGCACCCTGCTTGGCCGGGGCATCGGTCCAGGAACCCATGCCGACCAGGTAGTTCGGGCCGCCGGCCTTGGTGCCTGCGCCGATGGCCGACTTCTTCCAGCCGCCAAATGGCTGGCGCTGCACGATGGCGCCGGTGATGCCGCGGTTGGCGTAGATGTTGCCCGCCTGGATGTTCTCCAGCCAGTAGCCCATCTCCGCCGAATCCAGCGAGTGCAGGCCCGAGGTCAGTCCGTAGTCCACCTCGTTGACAATCTCTACCGCTTCTTCCAGCGTATCGGCGGTCATCACGCCGAGGATCGGACCGAAGTATTCGGTCTTGTGGTATTCGCTGCCGCGGGCCACGCCGTAGCGCACGCCCGGCGAGTAGAGCTTGCCCGAATCATCGAGCTGCTTCGGCTCGATGGCCCAGCGCTCCCCGGCGCCCAGGGTAGTCAAACCGCGCTTGAGCTTCTCGCCCGGCTCGCCGATCAGCGGGCCCATCTGCGATTCCGGGTTCCACGGGTAGCCGACCTTCAGCGACTTCACCCCGTCGATCAGCTGGTTGTTGAAACGGCGGGATTCTGCCACAGAGCCCACCAGCACCACCAGCGAGGCGGCCGAGCACTTCTGTCCGGCGTGGCCGAAGGCCGAGGCCACGACATCGCGGGCGGCCAGGTCCAGGTCCGCGTTCGGGGTGACGATGATGGCGTTCTTACCGGAGGTTTCGGCCAGCAGCGGCAGGTCCTTGCGGAAGGAGCGGAACAGCTCGGCGGTCTCGTAGCCGCCGGTGAGGATCAGGCGGTCAACGCGCTCATCGGCAACCAGCTGCTGGCCCAGCGAGCGGTCGCCCACGAAGACCAGCTGCAGCACGTCCTTGGGCACCCCGGCATCCCACAGGCACTGCACCATGACGGCGCCCACACGGGCGGCCTGGGTGGCAGGCTTGATGATCACCGCGGACCCGGCAGCCAGCGCCGAGAGCGTGGAGCCGGCAGGGATCGCCATCGGGAAGTTCCATGGCGGGGTCACCACGGTCAGCTTCGAGGGGACGAACTTCGCGCCGTCCACGGCATCCAGTTCGCGGCCCAGTTCGGCATAGTAGTGCGCGAAGTCGATGGCTTCGGAGACTTCCACATCGCCCTGGTCGATGGTCTTGCCGCATTCGGAGCCCAGCACCTCCAGCAAGGTGGCGCGGCGCTCCTCGAAGAGCAGGCCGGCGCGGTGCAGGATCTGCGCACGCTCGGCCGAGCCCAGCTGCTGCCAGCCGGCGGCGGCAGCCACGCCCATGGCGATGGCTTCGTCGAGCTCGCCGGCACTGTTCAGCGTATTGCCTTTCACCAGGTCCTTGCCCAGCGGCGAGTCCTGCATCTTGGACAGGATCTCGCGTCCCCAGGCACGGTTCTGCGCCAGATCCGGGTCGGTATCAGGGGTGTTGAAGAACCTGGTGGTGCCGTCGGCGAAACCTGCCACGCGGGCGCCCAGCTCGGGGTCCTGGACCTGGCGGTTCTGCACCCGGTGCGGGGCGGGAACCACATTGGTCATGGTTTCCAGCGACGCGAGGAAGCGGTTCTTCTCGCGTTCGAACAATTCCTCGTTCTTGGCCAGCTCGAAGACTGCCGACATGAAGTTTTCCTGGCTGGCGCCTTCTTCGAGGCGGCGGATCAGGTAGGCGATGGCCACGTCGAATTCCTGCGGGTGCACCACCGGGGTGTAGAGCAGCAGCGAGCCGACTTCCTTGCGCACCGCTTCGGCCTGGCCGGTGGCCATGCCCAGCAGCATTTCGAACTCGATGCCGTCGGTGACGTTGCGCGACTTGGCCAGCAGCCAGGCCAGGGCGACATCGAAGAGGTTGTGCCCGGCAATGCCGATGCGGATGTTCTCCACATGTTCCGGGCGCAGGGCGTATTCCAGCACCGACTTGTAGCTGGTGTCGGAGTCCTGCTTGGTGTGCCAGGTGGCCAGCGGCCAGCCGTGGATGTCTGCTTCCATGGTTTCCATAGGCAGGTTGGCGCCCTTGACCACGCGGACCTTGATTGGCGCGCCGCCGTCGGCCACGCGGGCCGCGGAGAATTCCTGCAGCTGGATCATCGCGCCCAGGGCATCGGGCAGGTAGGCCTGCAGCACGATGCCGGCTGGCAGCTCCTTGAACTCCGGCTTGGACAGGATCTTGGTGAAGACCGCCATGGTCAGCTCCAGGTCCTTGTACTCTTCCATGTCCAGGTTGATGAACTTCTTCTTCGGGCTGCTGGCAGCCAGCTGGTACAGCGGCTGCAGCTTTTGAACGATGTGCTCCACTGCTTCGTCGAAGGCCCAGTGGTTGTGCGGGGCGACGGTGGAGGAAACCTTGATCGATACGTAGTCCACGTCATCGCGTTCAAGCAGCTTGGTGGTGCCATCCAGCCGGCGGGCGGCTTCGCCTTCGCCGAGGATGGCCTCGCCGAGCAGGTTGACGTTCAGGTGCACGCCCTCGCGCTTGATCTTGGAGATCGCGCCGCCGAGCTTGGCATCCGAAGCGTCGATGATCAGGTGGCCCACCATTTCGCGCAGGACCCTGCGGGCGATGGGGACAACTACCTGAGGCATAGCCGGGGCCAGGGCGCCGCCGACGGCGACGGCCTTGCGCATGTACCAGGGCAGGAAGCCTGGAACCATGGGGGCCAGCTGCTTGAGGTTGGCCGCCGCGACCTTCAGGTCTTCGGGGCGGATCACGCCGTCGACGAAGCCCACGGTGAAGTCCAGGCCCTTGGGATCCTTGAGCACGCCGGCCAGGCGGGCGGCGGCGGCATCCACCGGGTAGTCGGAGGCTTCGGTGAGCCAGCGGCGCACCAGCTTGATGACGTCGTCAGCAAGTTCGGCCGGCGAGGTGAGCGGGTTGCCGTCGGCATCCAGTGCGGCTGGCACTGCCTGCTGGGTATGGGTGAAAGACACTGGTGGTCCCTTCGATGCAATTCGTACTTGTGGTTCGGCACCGAACGCTGATGTCGTTATGGCTTTTCTTGGCGTTTCGCCGTGGCCGGCGGAGCGCAAGGAAAAGCTGTGTGCAAGATCGAGTATGAACCCTTATTGTCTTAAGCAAAAGTGAACAAAGCCGAAGATGATCGTTCGGTTTTGCCAAAGTATCTGGGCTCCGTGAGTCCGCATTAACTGAATGGCGGTAAAACCGTGCTTGAACTGAGAAGATTGCGCCTGCTTCGCGAGCTGCATATCCGCGGAACCATTGCCGAGGTGGCCGATGCGCTGAGCTACTCGCCCTCCTCGGTGTCGCAGCAGCTGAGCCAGCTGGAAGCGGAAACCGGGGTGGAGCTCCTGCGGCGCACCGGGCGCACGCTCAAGCTCACCCCGCAGGCGCAGATCCTGGTGGCCCACACCGAGGAACTGCTCGACTCCATGGAGCGCGCCGAAGCGGATTTGTCCGCGGCCATGTCCACCGTTTCAGGAACCGTCCGACTAGCGGTTTTCCAGACCGCAATGCTGCGCCTCATGCCGCCGGCGCTGCGCGAACTGCGCACCAAGCACCCCAACCTGCGAGTGGAAATGAGCCAGCAGGAACCAGCCGATGCACTGAATGAAACCAGCAGCCGCAACTTCGACCTGGTGGTCGCCGAGCAGTACTCGGGGCACTCGGCGCCGCACTACGGCAACCTCGATCGGCGTGTTCTGACTCACGATCCGATCCGCCTGGCCTTGCCAGCGCGAGGCGGAGCCGGGAACGCCGAATTCGACCGGGTGCACCACCTGGAGCACGCCAATTCCCTGCCCTGGGTGGTCGAGCCCGACGGGGCCGCCAGCCGGCACTGGGCCCTGCAGGCTTGCCGGCTTGCAGGGTTCGAGCCGGACCTGCGCTACGAAACCGCTGATTTGCAGGCTCACGTGCAGCTTGTCGCCTCGGGAAATGCCGTGGCGATGCTCCCGGATCTGGTGCTGCGCGACCAGCGCCACGCGCTGCGCACTGTGGATCTTCCCGGCGCTCCCGAGCGCACGATCTTCACCGCCATGAGGCATTCTTCCGTCCAGTCTCCGGCCATCCGCGCGGTACGCAAATCGCTGCATGCCCAGCCCGGAATGAGTGATGCAAGCAACTCGGCGATTTTGGCTACACCCGCAGACTTCGATACGGTCGACTAGATAACAGATAGATCACAGACCGAATGGCACCCGGCGACAAACCCGGGAAATAGTGCCATAGTGGTGACTCGCACCACAGAAATCCGCGCCTTTGGCGGCTGGGAATAGCCGCGGGCACAAACGGTAATGAGGAAAAATGTCCGACCAGACTTTCCAGATGATTGCGATCGCAATTTACATGGCCGCGATGCTTGGCATCGGCTACATTGCATATCGCCGCACCAACAACATTGACGACTACATGCTGGCCGACCGCGGCCTGAAGCCCTGGGTTGCCGCCCTGTCCGCCGGCGCCTCCGACATGTCAGGCTGGCTGCTCATGGGCCTGCCCGGCGCCATCTACCTCGGCGGCCTGCACGAGTCGTGGATCGGCATCGGCCTGCTCATCGGCGCCTGGCTGAACTGGAAGTTCGTCGCCCCGCGCCTGCGCTCCTACACCGCAATCGCGCAGAACGCCATCACCATCCCGAGCTTCTTCGAAAAGCGCCTGAAGGACAAGGCGCACCTGCTGCGCATCGGCTCCTCGCTGATCATCCTGGTGTTCTTCACCTTCTATGTCTCCTCGGGCATGGTGGCCGCAGGCAAGTTCTTCCAGGCATCCTTCGGCTGGCAATACCTTACCGGCATGCTAGTCGTTGCGGGGATCACCCTGCTCTACACGCTGTTCGGTGGTTTCCTCGGCGCCTCGCTGACCGACATGGTCCAGGGCGTGCTGATGTTCGCGGCGCTGATTGCCGTGCCGATTGTGGCGGTGATCCGCATTGGCGATATCGAGACCCTGGGTTCGCGCATCACCGCGGTGAACCCGGAAGCCTTCAACCTGTTCTCCTCCTTCAATGACAACGGTGCGATCCTTGCCACCGTGGCCATCTTCTCCACCGCCGCCTGGGGCCTGGGCTATTTCGGCCAGCCGCACATCATCGTGCGCTTCATGGCGCTGCGCACCCCCGCCGAGGCCAAGACCGCACGACGCATCGGCATCGGCTGGATGTTCCTGACCACCCTGGGCGCCGTGGCCACCGCGTTCATCGGCGTCGCCTACTTCGCCAAGGAGCCGCTGGATGAGGCCAGCAGCGAGACCGTCTTCCTGCTGCTCAGCCAGATCTTCTTCCACCCGCTGATCGCCGGCCTGGTGCTCGCCGCGGTGCTGGCCGCGATCATGTCCACCATGTCCTCGCAGCTGATCGTCTGCTCCTCAGCACTGGTGGAGGACCTGTACAACATCACCGGCCGCAAGGCCTCGCCGAAGGCCCTGGTCAACCTGGGTCGCGGCGGCGTGCTGCTGATCGCGATCATCGCCGCGCTGCTGGCGCTGAACCCGAACTCCTCGATCCTGGAGCTGGTCTCCTTCGCCTGGGCAGGCTTCGGCGGCGCCTTCGGCCCGATCGTGCTGCTGGCCCTGTACTGGCGCAAGCTGACCGCCGTGGGCGGTTTCGCCGGCATGGTCACCGGTGCCGTCGTGGTCTTCGTCTGGGGCAACGTGGACGTGCTGGCCTCGGCCATGTACGAAATCGTCCCGGGCTTCCTCGCCGCCCTCGTGGTCGCATGGCTGGTCTCCAAGGCCACCTACCGCCCGAACGCGGAGATCGAAGCCGAGTTCACCGAAATGGAACAGGAAGTCGGCGCGAAGGTCACCGCCTAGCCGTCGCTCCCGTGCAAAGCTCCCTTGGCCACCTGGGCCAGGGGAGCTTTCCCATTGCAGGACCCGGTGTAACAGTTCGGCCAGGCTTTCAGCTCCTGCCCGCTGAAGCGCACCGGGCACAGTAGCCTAGAGCTATGCCCGAGCAACCGAGCTGGAAGGAACGATTCCAAGATGAGCACCACGAGCAAGTTCACGCACTGGCAGCGCACCGAGTCGCAATTCCTGGCCGCTGACCCGCAAGCCGTCTACTCGATCGTGGGCAACCTGTCGCAGACCGGGCAGTGGATGAAGAGCTTCGACGGCTTCATCGTGCACGATGACCAGCGCGGGGTGGGCACCAAGGTCGACCTGCTGCCGCCGGGCAAGCTCTTCGGCCCATTGCACCGCAGCACCGCCCCGTTGGGTTCCATCACCCGGCGCAACCAGGACACCCTGATGGTGGAGTTCACCCAGCCGCAGCCCGCCGGCGAGATGGTCTTGCGCTGGCAGGTCGAGCCGCATGACCACGGCTGCGTGCTGCGCTTCACCGTTGAGCTCAACGGCCCGGGCACCACCGCCTTCAAATTCACCGTGGCCAACGCGTTGTGCAAGGACTTCGCCATCGCCGCGGCCCGCCTCTACCGGATCATCGCCCCGAGCGCGCACCGCAAGCGCGATGCCCAGGTGGTCATCTCCGGCGGACGCGGATTCCTCGGCCGCAACCTGGTCGCGGACCTGGTCTGCCGCGGCATGTCAGTTTCGGTGCTGACTCGCAACCCGGAGGATGATTTCCCTGCCGAGCAGTACAGCTGGGACGGAGTCCACCAAGGTGCCTGGGCCAATGTGCTGGCCAGCAAGCATCCGGTGCACCTGGTCAACCTGGCCGGCGAGCGCGTCGACAAGCGCAACACCCCGGAAAACCTGGCGGCGCTCACCGGTTCGCGCGTGGCCTCCACCCAGACCTTGGCCGAAGCCGCTGCGGCGGCACCGAAGCTTGCCACCTGGATCCAGGCCAGCACCACCGCGATCTTCGGCGATGCCGGCGAAGAGGAGCTGACCGAATCCAGCCCGGTTCCCACCGACCAGCGCGCCCTGCCGGAAATGACCGGGGTCGCCTCCGCCTGGGAACAGGCCTTCACCGGGGCCGAGGTCAATGCCGAGCAGCGCTACCTGCTGCGCACCTCGCTGGTGATGCACCCCGACGCTCCGCTGCTCGGCCCGCTGAACCTGCTGGTGAATACCGGCCTGGGCGGTCCGATGGGCGATGGCAAGCAGTGGTTCAGCTGGATCGGGCTGGAAGACTGGTTGCGCCTGATCCGCTGCCTGCTCGGCTTCGAGGAGCCGGCCATCCCTGCCGGCCTGGTGCATGCAGCCTGCCCGAAACCGCTGCGCAATGCCGAGGTCATGGCAGCCTTGCGCTCCATCGCCGGGTTGCCTGGCCTGCCCACCGGTTCGGTGCTTCCGAAGGTCGGCGCCGCGGTCATGGGCTCCAACGCCCGGGTCGCGTTGACCGGACGCAAGGTCACCAGCGAAGTCCTGCAGCAGGCAGGATTCGAGTTCCAGCAGCTGGATTTCGCGGCCACGGTATCCAGCTAGCGTCCGTGCCCTGCTGCAATAAGGAGTAATCTTCACCGCGCATTGATCCCGCGCCCGCCGTTGCATGCCAAGTCACAAGCTGCAACAGCGGGTGCTGGCGCAATGTTCACCACCCGTTAAGCAGAACGTGTGCCGGTGCTTGCAAAGAGCCCTGAGCATGAAACTGTCACGCATTGCGCCGTGCCATTGCCCTACTTCGGACAGTTTCAAAGGACATCTCCACATCATGGCCAACATTCTTGAAGCCCACGCCCCGGCTTCTCGCCACCGCATGCCCAAACCCAGCGATCTCGACAAGCTGCGCCACAAGGCACGCACCGTCACCGATCAGCTCAGCGCCAACGTCGCGGTCGACGCGGCCTACAACGAGTCCGAACCGGCAAATCTCCCGGCTAAGGTCCTGCGCATGGACCGCAAGCTGAAGAACATGAGCGAAGTCCGCCATTTCTTCCGCACCAACACCACCCCGATCTTCTTCCTCGGCGCCACCCCGGTCAACCTGCTGGGCCTTGACCGCTGGGTCCGCAAATTCAGCTACATCACCTACTACGACGGCTGGGACGGCCACCACCCGCGGGTCTTCACCCCCGCCGAGAAGCCCTATGTCGATTTCCAGAGCGCCGAAGAGATCAACAACTGGCTGCTGGAGAACTCCGAGGTCCGCGAATACATCGATTCCCAGTGCACCCCGGGCGGTCCGCGCCCGAAGATCGCGATGGTTTTCTTCGACGAGGAAACCGAAGCGATCTGCGAGGAGCTGGGCTACGACCTGATCCTGCCTTCGGCGGCACTGCGCACCGAACTGGATTCCAAGATCGTCACCACCAAGCTGGGCAATGCGGCTGGCGCCCCATCGGTGCCCAACGTGCTGGGCACCACCGATAGCTACGAGGAGCTCATAAAACTGGCCGAGGAAGCCGGCCTGGGCGATGACCTGGTGGTGCAAACCCCGTACGGCGATTCGGGCAAGACGACCTTCTTCATCGATTCCAAGGCGCAGTTCAAGCAGCATTCCAAGAACATCATCGGCGAGCAGCTGAAGATCATGAAGCGCATCAACAACCAGCCGGTGGCCGTCGAAGCGGTGCTGACCGAATGCGGCACCGTGGTCGGTCCGATCCTGACCGAACTGGCAGGATACAAGGAGCTGACCCCGTACAAGGGCGGCTGGTGCGGCAACGAGATGCACCCGGATGTGGTCACCGATTCCCAGCGCTCGCGCGCCATCGACCTGGTACGCAAGGTGGGCAACGGCCTCAAGGACACCGGCTACCGCGGGTTCTTCGAGGTGGACGTGCTGGTGGACACCGACACCGACGAGGTGTACCTCGGCGAGCTGAACCCGCGCATTTCCGGAGCCAGCGCCATCACCAACGTCACCGCCGGCGCCTACGCCGACGTGCCGCTGTTCCTCTTCCACCTGCTCGAATACCTCGATGTGGACTTCGAGCTGGATGTCGACGAGATCAACGCCCGCTGGGAAGAGATGAGCGGGGCCGATGTCTGGAGCCACATGATCATCAAGGAAACCGATGACATCCTGCAGTACATCACCCACGCGCCGCGCACTGGCAACTACTACCTCGACTCGCGGGGCAAGCTGCAGTTCTCCCGTTCCGCCTTGGACTGGCACCAGCTGCAGACCCACAAGGAAGCATTCTTCCTGCGCATCTACGGCGTTGAGGATTACCGATGGAAGGGAGCCGATCTTGGGGTCCTGGTCACCAAGGCCAAGCTGCAGTACGAAGGCAAGAAGAAAACCAAGCTCAGCATCGATGCCAAGCACTTCATCTCCTGCATCCGATCCCAGTACAAGGGAATTGACGTTCCGCCAGCAGAGCATGGCAACTGAAGCGACTGATGCCGCCGGGCACATGGCGGCTAACCTCGCAGGTCCTCCCAGCAAGGCGCTGAACATCGCCACCTGGCAGTACCCGCAGAACATCAAGCGCTCTTTCCAGAACATCGCCCGGATCCATCCCACCGTGAAGGTTTCGCGCGGAGACGGCCCGATCGTCAGGTTGCACCTGGCCGAGGAGAAGCTGGGCAAGCTGGAAGTTGCCAAAGCGAGCATTACCGACCCTGCACTGACCGTGCGCGGGGTAATGCACGCGACGAATACCGATGCCGTGCTGGTCATGCACAACGGACGGATCCTCTGGGAGAAGTACTACAACACCATGACCTCGCTGACCGATCATCTGCTGATGTCGGTCAGCAAGACCCTGGTGGGCTCCCTGGCCGGTGCGCTGGTGGATGCCGGAAAGCTCGATACCGAGCAGACGGTGACCACCTACGTGCCGGCCTTGGAGCGCAGCGGCTATGCCGGCGCCCGCGTGCGCGACCTGCTGGATATGCGTTCGGGGATCAGGTTTTCCGAGGAGTACCTGGATCCGCAGGCCGAGGTGCGCCAGCTGGAGGAAGCCATCGGCTGGGCGCCGCAGCGTGGCGACATCGGCCCGATCGGGATGTACGAGTTCCTGCTGACCTTGGAGGCCAAGGGACCGCACGGCTCGGTGTTCGAATACCGTTCCTGCGAAACAGATGCCCTCGGCTGGGTGCTGGAAGCCGCCGGCGGCGCCCCGATGCAGGAACTGCTCTCAGACTATGTCTGGTCGAAGCTCGGGGCCCAGCAAGACCTGGTGATGGGTGTTGACCAGTTCGGCACCGGCATGTTCGATGGCGGCTTCAACGCCTGCCTGCGCGATTTGGCGCGGTTCGGCCATCTCTATGTCAATGGCGGGCGGGCGCTGACCGGCAAGCAGGTGCTCTCCGAGGAATGGATTGCCGATACCTTCATCGATGATCCCGCGCTGGTCCAGGCTTTTTCCCAATCGCCGGGCGATAACATGATGCCCGGCGGGCACTACCGGAACCAGATCTGGTTCCCGAACCCTGCCACCGGGGCCGCGGTGGCCCTGGGCATCCATGGACAGATGATCTACATGGATCCGGCGACCAAGCTGGTCGCGGTCAAGCTCTCCAGCTGGCCGCTGCCGCAGGACGCTTCCAAGCTGTTCCCGACCATTCGCGCGTTCGAGGCGATCTCGGCGCATCTGGCGGAACGGAAAGTATAGCCTCCAGGCCACTGGCCAAGGCCTTGGTTTGCGCATCGTGCGCGAACCAGGGCCTAGGACGTTGTGCCGGCGGCCATCCTGCGCTCCAGTCCCTGCACAACTGATGCGCGAATCCGCCCGGCAAAACCGGGCGGATTCGCACTGTGTTCAGCTCAAGCCGCTCTGCACGCTCAGGACTGCTGCGCCGCGACCTGTTCCAGGGCTTCGCAGGTGAATACCTGGTAGCCCAAGTCCTGGTGGTACCCGTGGATCTCGCGGGTATCGAGCCGGTCCATGTAGTCCAAGATGCCCAAGGTGATCTCCTGCCCCGGAACCAGCACCGGGAAGCCCGGCGGGTACGGGGTGACGAACACCGCCGAGACCACGCGGTCCCCCGCCAGCAGCTGGGTACGGATCTGCGCCGAGGACAGGAAATGCGTCGCCGGATCCTGGTAAGTCAGGTAGTAGGCCGAGCGCATGTCGCCGCTTCCGCCGCCTCGGGAGAATTCAGGAGCGAAGGCGCTAAAGTCCGGCAGTGGAATCTCTTCGGTCGCAGGCTTCTTCCCCAGCGCCAGCACGCGGCCATCCAGCCGGCGCTTGCGGTCCAGTTCCTCGGCGATCTTCACCAGCACCTCGATCAGGTGCGCCACTGCGGAACGCGTGGTGCCGATATTGGTCATCAGCAGCACCGAGGTGCGGCTGGTCTTGTTGACCTGGATCGAGTGCCCATCCATCAGGTACTCGTGCTTGAAGGTGTCCCCGTCCACGCCGGTGCGGCTGATGTCCAAGGTCAAGCGCGAGGGGTCCACCACGAACTCGTCTGCCGCCCAGGCTTCGTCCCAAGCCGCCAGGCCGTCGCGCACCGGGTTCTGCGTCGCGGAGTGACGGTACTTCTGCGGAATCAGATCCGTCGAGTGCAGGATCTTGAAATACTTGCCCAGCAGCTCGTTGCGCGCCATGGCCCGCGAAATCGACTGCGCCAAATCGACCTGTCGCTGCACCAGCGCATAGCCTTCCAGCTCTGCCTGCCGGCGGCCGATATCCAGCGAGGCAAGGATCTGGTAGTTCGGCGAGGTGGAGGTGTGGGTCATGTAGGCCTCACGGAAGGCGTTGAGGTTGCGCACCGCGAAATCCTGGTCATAGATGTGGATCATCGAGCCCTGGCGCAAGGAGGTCAGGGTCTTGTGCGTGGACTGGGTGGAGTACACGCGCAGGCGGACCTGCTCCGGATCCGGAATCAACCGGGTGTCCAGCCAGGCCTGGTCGTTCTCTGGGTGCGCAATGGTGCCCGGTTCCGGCAGCGCAAGCTGCTGCGCGGCGTAGCGCTCGCGGTATTCGGCGCTGTCCAGTTCTGCTTCCAGCACCCCAGCCACGGTCATCGCGGTGCGCCGTCGGTACACCGGGTGGAACCCGGCGAAGGCGAACCAGGCCTCGTCCCAGAGGAATACCAAATCGGGTTTGATCGCCAGGCATTCTTCCATCACCCGGCGCGGGTCATAGATGATCCCGTCGAAGGTGCAGTTGGTCAGCGTCAGCATCTTGACCTTGTGCAGCAGGCCCTCGCGGCGCAACTGCAGCAGCCGTCCCTTGATCTCTTCCAGCGGCACCGCCCCGTACATGGAGTGCCCGTTGAGCGGGTAGGCCTCCAGGTAACTCACGTTCGCTCCGGCCAGCACCAGGGAATAATGGTGCGACTTGTGGCAGTTGCGGTCCACCAGCACGATGTCCCCCGGGGCGAGGATCGACTGGTGCACGATCTTGTTGGCCGTCGAGGTGCCGTTGGTGACGAAGTAGGTTCGGTGGCTGCCGAAAGCGCGGGCCGCCAGCTCGTGGGCCTTCTTGATGGAACTCTGCGGATCCAAGAGGGAATCGAGCCCACCGGAGGTGGCCGAGGTTTCTGCCAGCAGCAGGTTCTTGCCGTAGAAGTCCACCAGGTCCCGTGCCCACGGGGAGTTCTGCACCGATCCGGCACGGGAAATCGGCATGGCATGGAAGACTCCACCGGGCCGTTTGGCGTACTTTTGCAGGGCATTGAAGAACGGGGTCTGGTACCGTTCGAGCACTTCCGAGACAATCGACAGGTGCAGGTCCATCCGGTCGTTGCGCGAGAAGATCCTGCGGAAGCGCCCGGTGATTTCGTGGGCGATGGATTCCAACGCAACTCCCGCGATCAGGTACACCGGAACTTCGGGCCGCAACTGGTCAAGGATGTTTTCCAAATCCAGCAGGCCGCGGATCTGCTTGGTGGATTGGAAGTAGCCCTCCATCCGCCGGGCAATGAAATTCTTGAGCGTCGAGGAGAGCCGGCGGCGCGTGCAGACATCAAAGCGGGCAGTCAGCACGACCGCCTGGATGCCGGGATTGATCAGGATCGCGGCCAAGGCGTCTTCCACGCTGGGCACCACCACGAAGTTGTAGTGGAAAGGATCGGTATGCTGGCGCTGTTCGGCGATTTCGTCCTTGAAACGCTCAATTTCTTCCGCAGGCCCATTGTCCACCAGCAGGATTTCCACCATCGGGACCTGTGCCTTGCCGGGGCCCGGTGCGACATTGCCCAGCTGGGCCGGATCCGCTTCCGCCCCTTCATGGCCGTCCATGTCGACATATTGGGTCTGGTTCCTGAAGGTCTGGTTCGCTTGGTAGACCAGCTTCATGGCATCTTCATACTGCCCGCCGGACATGAGCCGGGAAACCTCGTTGAAGTAGTCGATGCCGGGATTCGCCCAGTACGGTTCGATGGCTGCCAGTAGCCCCATCAACCGGCCGGCTTCCAGCTCATGTTCTGTGCGGCGTTCTTCCTCCTGGTATTCAGAAGAAATCTCGCTGAGTACATAACCCAAGTGCTCCCACGCATCCTTGCGCTTGCGCCACGCGCTTTCGGGCGTCGCCGTTCCTTGGTTCGTCCCGTAGGTCAACCTCTTGCTCACGGTTGCCGGTCTTCCTTTCGCCCCTGCAGAGTTAACTGGTTGTTAACCGCGCGAGCACAGCTGCCCCGCTCGGTATCGAGAGACTATGCCACTTCCGGAACCGTTTCGAACCGTTTCGGCGATATTACGCATTATTTTCGTCATTCGATGAAGTGTTCACCCAGCGTTTACCGCAGGTGGAATGAACCGGAAGCAAGAGCCAGAAACCGGTGAATTATCGCTGAATTCTTTTGCCTTGCCGACCGCTCAGGATTCCGCGGGCTGCCCGCCGCGCTTGCGCGCCCCGAGCACCATCGAGGTGCGCAGCTGGACCATTTCGCCCCAGTTGGTCTTGGCAATGAATTCATAGAGATCCCGCTGGGTTGGCACCGTGACATCGACCAGCAGCTGGGCATCACCGGCCACCGCTGCAACGTATCTGACCTGCGGCAATCCAGCGAGCAGGGTTCCCAGCGCATCCACATCGGCAGGGGAGACCTGGACCCAGAGCAGCGCTTCGACCTTGAACCCCATCAGTGCCGGGTCAACCAGTGCACGGATGCTGATGTGCTCGCCGCGCAACAGCCAGTCGACCCGGCGGGAGACCGACGTTTCGCTCATGCGCACCTGGCGCGAAATGGCCTCGATGCTGGCGCGTCCGTCCTTGCGCAGCACGTCGATTATGAGGTGATCGCTTTCGCCTAGCTCCCCGATAGGGTTCCATGCAATTAATTCGCCTCCTGCGCTGGGAGACAACGCCGCTTCCTGCCCCTGGCTCAGCTCCCCGCCGCGCCAGGCGCGAATGGTCTTGAAGTATTTCAGGATCGGGTAGATCTGGATATTGCTCAGGCCCGGTGTCGCTGGCAGCTGCAGCGTGAGGATGTCCTGCAGCCCGCCGTCATAGTGCAGTTCGCTCACGACGTCGCTCTCACCAGTGACCATATAGGTGAAGCTGGTGTCGGTTCGCGCGGAGAGCGCCTGGCTGGCAACCGGGATCGTTCCCGGCGCGCAGCTCAGCGAAGCGATGACAGCGCCGGAGCGATGGGAAATGGCCGCGATCTTCACCTTGCCCTGCTCAAGCATCGCTGATCCGTAGCGGGCTACGGTGCGTTCCGGTTCGCCAATCACCCTGGCGATCTTGCGCCACGTTGCCCTGCCATCCACCTGCAACGCGACAATAATTCGGCGTTCCAGGTCGCTGAGCTCGGTCAAATCCTTCATCATTCCTACTTTCAGGCCACAACCGTCGTTCATCGCCGGTACTTTTACGAACTATACGAAAAAACGCCCGATACATTCGTCTAAATCCCCGATATCCGGGATGCAATTCGGGTCGATTTGGAGGAATTGGCCAGAATTATGGCCAATCTATCCATATCTTGCCAGAAGCATTCTAATCCCGGATCGTTGAACCCGAAAGAGATCCACCTCACATTGATTTTCAGACCCTAGGAGCGCAAATGAATCCGCAACTCGTCATGGCGGCAGGTGATCCTGGTTCAACCGATATCTGGGCTGTCGCCAACTCCCCCGTTCTCTGGATTTGCGCTCTGGGCGTCTTCGCGGTCATCTTCGTCCAGTGCATCCTGTACTCGCGTGCAGCGAAGAAGGCCGCCCCGCACGTGGACATGCCAATCAATGAGGTCAAGGAATCCTTCCGCGCTGGCGCGGTAGCCTCCATCGGGCCTTCGCTGGCCGTGGTCCTCGTGGCTATTGCCCTGCTGGCCCTGTTCGGCACTCCGGCTGTGCTGGTGCGCATCGGCCTGATCGGCTCTGCCGCGGCCGAAACTGCTTCGGCCAGCATCGCCGCGGGCACCATGGGCGCCCAGCTGGGCGGCGACAGCTACACGCAGCAGGTCTTCGGCGTCGCATTCATGGCGATGAGCCTGTCCGGCGCAATGTGGATGATCTGCACGCTGATCATGACACCGCTGCTGAAGAAGGGCGGCTCCACGCTGGCCAAGCGCAACCCGGCAGTGATGGCGCTGATCCCCGCCGCCGCCCTGCTCGGCGCCTTCTCCGCCCTGACCATCGCCGAGCTGCCCAAGTCCAATGTGCACCTGATCCTGGTCGGCATCTCCGCTGCGGCCATGGGCTTGTGCCTCTACCTGGCCAAGGTGCTGGAGCTCAAGTGGCTGAAGGAATGGGCCCTGGGCATCTCGATCGTCATCTCCATCGTCGCCGCCTACTTCCTGCACACCGCCTAAGGACCGATCATGACTACGACATCCCAATTGTCCAGCGCCGACGCTTCGATGGCGCGCTTCGAGAAGCAGACTTCCCGCTACGGGTCCATCACGATGCTCATCGGCTTGGTCCTGTCCCTGATTGGCCCGATCTACATCGCTTTCTTCAGCGGGCTGGAGATCACCAGCACAATGATCTGGGTGGCCTTCCTGACCGTAGCCGGCACCTTCGGGGTGCTCTGGTTCGTCGAGCCGCTGACCTATTTCCCCATCCTGGGTTCGGCCGCCATGTACCAGGCCTTCATGATCGGCAACATCTCCAACAAGCTGCTGCCCGCGGCCATCGTGGCGCAATCGACCATTGGCGCCAGGCCCGGAACCAAGCGCGGCGACCTGGCCGCGGTGATGGCCATCTGCGGTGCCGCCACCGTCCACCTGACCAGCTTGCTGCTGTTCGTCGGCCTGCTGGGCACCTGGCTGGTGTCCATGATCCCCGCCGATGTCATTGATGTGGCCCGCCTGTACATCCTGCCGTCGCTGATGGGCGCGGTCCTCGTGCAATGCATCGTGGCCATGAAGTCCCTGCGCCCGACGGTCATCGCGATCGTGCTGGCCCTGGTGATGAACTTCGTCGTTGTCCCGATGGCTCCGGCCATCGGCATGTTCGCCACCGCCATCGTGGTCATCGCCTCCATTGTCTTCTCCTGGGTCCTGCGCGACCGCAAGAAAATCCACACTTCAGAAAGCTAGAGGATCATCGCATGCTGAACACCTACGGACTCACCGACGCCGAAACCCAGGCCTTGCACGAGGACTACCTGCACCTGCACCGCAACCCGGAGCTGTCCATGCAGGAGCACAACACCGCTGCGTTCATCGAATCCAAGCTCAGCGAACTGGGCATCGAGCACTTCCGTTGCGGCGGCACCGGCGTGGTGGGCATCCTGCGCAACGGCGAAGGCCCGGTGGTGGCCTTCCGCGCCGACAGCGACGGCCTGCCGATTGCCGAGGACACCAAGGCGGAGTACGCCTCCACCGCCAAGGGCTTTTTGGCAGATGGCACCGAGGTCCCGGTAATGCACGGCTGCGGCCATGACACCCATGTGGCCAGCGCCCTGGGCGCGGCCCGGGTGCTCGTGCGCAGCACCGATGTGTGGGCCGGCACCGTGGTGTTCATCTTCCAGCCCGGCGAGGAAACCAGCGCGGGAGCCGCCGCAATGCTCGCTGACGGCCTGTGGGATCGGGCACCGCGGCCAACCGCGGTCCTCGGCCAGCACGTATTCCCCTTTGCCACCGGCACCATTCATATCACCCCGGAATCGGCGATGGCCATGGCCAACTCGCTGGAGGTCACCCTCTACGGCAAGCAGGCCCACGGTTCCCAGCCGCAGGATTCCATCGACCCGATTGTGCTCGGAGCCAATATCATCACCCGGCTCCAGACCATCACCTCGCGCGAGCTGCATCCGCTGGATTCGGCCGTGGTCACCTGCGGCTCCTTCCACGCGGGCCTGAAGGAAAATATCATCCCCGACACCGCGGTATTCACGCTGAACATCCGCACGCTCACCGAGCCGGTGCGCGAGAAGGTCCTGGAAGCAGTCACCCGGATCATCAATGCCGAAGCAGACGCCTCGGGAGCACCGCAGCCGAAGATCGAGCAGCTCTACACCTTCCCGCGGCTGTACAACGACCCGGAGCACACCGGCAATGTCGTCGGCGCGCTGCGCCAGGAGTTCGGCGAGGAGCAGGTCCGCCTGGTGCCGCCGCTGATGGGATCCGAGGACTTCGGTTCGCTGGGCGATGCCATCGGCGTGCCGTATGTGTTCTGGATGTTCGGCGGCGCCGACCCGCAGGACCCGGCACCGGCTGGCAACCACTCCCCGTTCTTCCTGCCTGAGTACCGTGGAGCGTTGGATTCCGGCGTGCGCGCAGCCTTGGCCGGAATTCGCCATTATCTCGGCGCCTAACTAGCCAACAAGAGCGCGTAGGGCCTGGGTGAAGGAAAATTTCCTTCACCCAGACCCTGAGCTGTTTCAGCTTCCCCGGCGTGTCAGAGCTGGGCGCGCCCGTCGAGGTAGGCGCCGAGCACCTGCAGCACGCCGTGATCAAGGTTGGACGGCGCAGTGAAATTCGCGGCTTCTGCCACCACGGGGTGGGCATTAGCCATCGCAAAAGAGTAGGTGGCGGCCTTGATCATTTCCAGGTCGTTGGGGTAGTCGCCGAAAACTGCTGTTTCATCGGCGCTGATTCCCAGCTTCTCCTGCAGCGCGTTCAGAGCCAAGCCCTTGTGCACGCCGTGGTTCATGGCATCCACCCAGTGGCTGCCGGAGATCACGACCTGCAGCGGAACTTCCAGCGCTGCCGCCATTTCCTGCACGGCGCCGGTGCCGACGTTGACGGCCATCTTGATGATCTCGTCGTCGACCTGGGCCAGGTCTTCAACCACCTGCACTGCACGGTAATACGGTGCAATCGCGGCGGCGAACGCTTCATCGGCGCGCTCCACATAGGCGGTGCGGCGTCCGCACAGCACCAATCCGGCATCGAGCGCAGATTGCGCGCGGACGGCCTGGATGACCGCGTCAACCGAGGACTTACCGATGATGTTGGAGTAGATCTCGTTCTCGCCATGCATCACGACGGTGCCGTTCTCGGCAATGATCGCGATCTCGCCCAAGGGGGCGAACTGCTCGCGCAGGGTGGCGAACTGGCGCCCGGAAGCCGGCACGAACTTGATGCCGCGTTCCTGGAGCCGGTCGATGAGCGCCCAGGATGCCTCCGGGATTTGGCCCTCGCCGTCCAGGAAGGTGCCGTCCATGTCAACGGCGACGAGCTTGATCTGGGCGTTCGGGTCAATCGTATGCATGGGTTCCTAGTTGCCGGGATTCAGCGCGCGATGCGCGGCGCCCAATACCCCGGCGGCGTTGTTGAAGCGGGCGGGCACGATCTTGGCACGCAGTTCCAGCTGCGGCAGGAATTTCTCGTGGTCTTCGGAGATCGCTCCGCCGATAATGATCAGATCCGGGCTGCAGAGGAATTCCACGTGGGACAGGTAGCGCTGCAGGCGGGCGATGTACTGTTCCCAGCTGAGGTTTTCCTCGTGCATGACTCGCGCGGCGGCCTTGCTCTCGGCATTGAAGCCGTCGATTTCGAGGTGGCCGAATTCGACGTTAGGGAAGAGCACTCCGTCGCGGAAGAAGGCCGAGCCAATGCCGGTGCCCAGGGTGAGCAGCAAGGTGCTGCCCTTGACAGGCTTGCCATTCTCGGCTCCCGCACCCGCGTAGACCTCGGCGACGCCGGCGGCATCCGCGTCATTGAGCACAAAGACGTCGCGGCCCAGGAGCGCACTGAACGAGGCGGTGACATCCAAGCCGATCCAGGCCTTGTCGATATTGGCCGCAGAGTGCACGACGCCGTCGATGACGATGCCGGGCACGGTGACACCGGCGGGGATCCCGGCCAGCTCATCGCCGGTGAACTCCTGCAGGTCGGCAATGATTCCTGTCATCACCTGGGCGACGGCCTCCGGATGCGCGCCTTCTGGGGTGGCGGCCTTGCTGAAGGTGCTCTCAACGAGCTTGCCGTCGGTTCCAACCAATCCGTACTTGATGGACGAGCCGCCCAGATCAAGGCCGATGGCAGCGAACTGCGACGTGGATGCCGATGCGTCAGATGGTGCCATCAGTGGTCTCCCCGGTGATGCAAATAGAATTTTAAGGACTCTTTACAATATATAGCTTGGATCACTTTGGTCAACGTGCCCGGTAATTTTCCCACAAGTTGCCCAAGGCGAGCTCCCGGGCACCAGCCAGTGCCCCGCGTGCCGCGGCTTCGGTTCCCAATGCGGAAAGCTGCACATGGACCGGCTTGGGCAGCAACCCATTCAGCTTGCTCTCCAGTGCCGCGCACAATTCAGGGGTCAGGCCCGGACCGATGGCCACCACCCGCTGCGGATCGACGAAGCCAATCAAGTTCGCCAGGACCTGGCCGAACGGCGTAAGGAATGCCGGCCAGTTCCGTTCGTCGGCCAGCTTCTCCCAAAGCACGCGGGTCTGGAACATCCCCGCCTCGGCGAGCGCTTCGCGCAGGTTTGTCCCGCCCACCACCTGGGTCTCCAGCTCGCCAGCGGTGCCGTGCTTGCCGCGGTGCAGCGCACCGTCGATGACCAGTCCTGCGCCCAGGCCAGATCCGATATAGATCATCATCAAGGAGTCTGCCTGATCGCCCGCTTCGGCCAGGGCCATCCAGTTCACGTCGTTATCCAGCAGCACCGGAACACCGTCAGCGAATTGGCCTGCAAGGTCAGCTCCGGAGGAAGGGAAAATCGGGGTAGCCAGCACGCGCAGCTCGCCATCGCGCTCCACCGGGGCCGATTGGCTCACGGCCGCGGCCAGCAGCGGGGAGCCGAGCTCGGCGGCCACGCGCGAAATCTCCCGGGCACCCATTTGCGCTACTTCCGCTGCAGTGGTTTGCGCGGTGAGCGGGTAGAGGCGGTCCACCAGGGTTTGCCCGGCCAGGTCGGTGGCGCGGACCTGCAGGAATTCAGCCTGCAGGCACAGGGCCAGCAGGTGGCCGAAGCTGCTGTCCAGCGCATAGTGCTCCGGTACGCGTCCGCGCTTGGGCTCGTTTTCCCGCTCGATGGCCAACGCCAACCCGTTCTCCTGCAGGCGCGAAATCGCCTGCGATGCGGTGGGCTTGGAGATGCCCAGATCCGCGGCGATCCGGGTCCGTGTCGCCGGGGCCTTGCAGAGGTAGTCGAAGACCCGGATGTCGGTCAGCGTTGCCAGGGCACGGGGCCCCGCAGTGGAATCAGTCACCCACCAATCCTACTGGGCTTCCGCCCCGATTCCGGGCAGCAGAACTTGGCGTACCGAGCGCCCGTCAGCCAGATCGTCGAGGGCTTCGTTGATCTGCGCCAGCGGCCTGGTCTCCACCAGCTTCTCTACCGGGAGCCTGCCTGCGCGCCAAAGCTGCTCGTAGTAGCCGATATCCTGCTTTGGGAGCGCAGAGCCCATATAGCTGCCGATAATCGTGCGGGCGCCGGCGGTCAGGGCCAATGGCTCGATGCTGCTCATCGCGCCCGGGGCCGGCAGCCCCACGGTCACCAGGGTTCCGCCCACGCCTGTGGCCTGCAATGCGGATTCGAAGGCCCGCGGATGACCGGCGGCCTCAACCACGATCTGCGCACTGCGCTGCCCCAGCTCCTGCGGCGTGCAGGCTTCATCGGCACCCAAGGCCAGCGCGGTCGCCAGCTTCTGATCATTGGCGTCAATGGCCAAGATCCTGCCGGTAGTCCGCTGCCCGGCGGCCACCAGCAAGGCGGCCATGCCCACTCCGCCCAATCCAATGATGGCCACATCCTCGGCACCTGTTGCCTTGGCGGCATTGCGCAGCGCGCCGCCGCCGGTGAGCACCGCGCACCCCAGCACCGCGGCCACCTCGGCCGGCACATCCGCGCCCACCGGTACCAGGCTGCGCGCATCCATCACCGCATAATCGGCAAATGCCGAGACGCCCAGGTGGTGGTGGACCGGCTTGCCATCGAGCATCAGCCGGCGAGCGCCAGTCAGCAGGGTTCCAGCGGTGTTGGACGCGGTGCCGGCGCTGCACGGCAGCTTGCCTCCGGTGGCGCAGGCTGCGCAGTTCTCGCAGCGTGGCAGGAAGACCGAGATCACCTGCTGGCCGATGTCCAGCTGAACCCCTTCGCCAACCTGCTCGACGATGCCTGCTGATTCGTGCCCCAGCACCATCGGGAGAGGACGCGGCCTGTTCCCGTCGATCACCGACAAGTCCGAATGGCAGAGTCCGGCCGCGGTGATGCGCACCAGCACTTCCCCGGGGCCGGGCTCGCCAAGGTGCATCTGGCGGATCGCCAGCGGCCGATGCTTGGCATAGGGCCGCTGGTTCTCCGGATGCTCCAGCACCGCGGCATGGATCTGGCGCATGATCAGCCCGCAGCTGCCGTGCTGGCCTCGGCCGTTTCCGGGTTCCAACCGCGCACGGCACCGTCTGGCAGCAGGTTCTTCACGATCAGCGAGCAGTCCTTGTCCCCCAGCCCCTGCTTGATCAGTTCGTCGAAGTGCTCGCGGGCCAAGCTGGCTGCCGGCAGCCGCACCCCGGTGCTCTCGCCAGCGTCCAAGGCCAGCCCGATATCCTTGCGGGCCAGGTCGGTGCGGAAGGTCGCTTCGAAGTTGTTGTTTGCCGCAGCGGTATCGATGATGCCGGGCACCGGGTACCAAGTCTGCTGCGCCCAGGACCGGCCCGAGGAGACCGAGGCGATCTGCCAGAAGACCTCGGGATCCAGGCCCAATGCCTCGGCCAGCTGGGAACCCTCGGCGCTGGCCATCAGGTCGATGAACAGCATCATGTTATTGCAGATCTTGGCGGCAATGCCCATGGAGGGCCCGCCTGCGACGATGGTCCTGCCGCTCATCGGGGCGATGAATCCGCTGGCCCGGTCCATCACTTCCGGCTCACCGCCGAGCATGAAGGCCAGGGTCCCCGCCGCTGCGCCGGAGATGCCGCCGGATACCGGGGCATCAACGAAGTGCAGTCCACGCTCCGTGGAGCCTGCGTGGATGTAGCGGGAAGTTTCAATGTCCACCGTGGAGGAATCCAGCAGGAGCATGTCCTTGGTGGCGTTGGCCCAGATGCCTGCCTCGCCCTCGTAGACCGAGCGCACGTGCGCGCCCTTGGGCAGCATGGTGAATACCGCATCGGCATGCTCCATGGTTTCGGCCACCGAGCCGGAGATCTGCACGCCGCCTCCCGCCGCGGCGGCACAGGCCTCCGCGTCCAGGTCGTAGCCGCGCACCTGGTGCCCGGCGGCCACCAGATTCGCTGTCATCGGTCCGCCCATGTTGCCCAGGCCAATCCATGCGTACGTGCTCATCTGCACACCCCTCGTCGTTGCGTACCGTCCTTTCAGGCCAGCGTAGGATGCCGGTCGCGCCGGACTCAATGCACCCCGGCACGGCAATTGCGCAAGCCCGGTGTGCGCTAGCGCACACCGTCCATGGCAGACTGTGGACTATGGACCGTCAGATCGATTACCGCCATCTTGAATCACTCATTGCCCTGCTGACCGTTGCACGACTGGGCCGCTACACCGCCGCCGCGAACGTCCTCGGGGTAAACCACTCGACGATTTCCCGCCGCATCGACGCACTGCAAAAGGCGATGGGCGGCCACCTGCTCACGCGCACCCCCAACGGCTGGGAACTGACCGATCTGGGACGCCGGGCGATGGCCAGCGCGGAAACCATCGAGCAGGCAGTGGAGGCCATCGGCGCCGAGAAGGACTCCGGAGCGCTGGCAGGCCATGTGCGCGTCGCTGCTCCCGATGCATTCAGCGCGCACCTCGCTGCCCCGGCACTGGCCAAGCTCCAGGTAAAGCATCCGCAGCTGGTCTTCGAGATCGTCTCCGAAACCACCCGTGCACGGCAGACGCGTACCGGCATGGACTTGGAGATTGTCATCGGCGAACCCCATGTCCGCAAGGCCGCCTCGATGAAGCTCCTGGATTACGAGTTGCGGCTCTACGCCACTGCCGAATACCTGGAAAGCCATGGCACGCCAAGATCCATCGAGGATCTGGCAGGGCATAGCTTGAACTACTACATCGATACCGCTCTGACGGTGGACAAGCTCGATGACGCCACCAGCGCCCTGCCACCGATGCGCCGCTCCATTTCTTCCACGAGCATCGCGGTGCAATACGCGGCCACCATGAACCATGCCGGCATCGGGCTGCTGCCAACATTCCTCTCCCGGCACTATCCCAACATGATTCCGGTGCTCCACGAGGAGTTCACCTTCCACTCCGAATATTGGCTGGTGGGACGCGACGAGGCTTTGCGCAGCCGTGCGGTCCAGGAAACGGTTCGCGCGCTGAATGATGCGGCCGCCGCCGGCGACTGGTTCATTCCGCCGTTCCCCATGCCGAGCGCCTCCGGAAGCTAAGGTGTTCGGACTGGTTCCCAATCCATGATGACTTGGCACATCTGTGCCGTTGATTGCGCGCTGTCCAGTCGGAGCACCGGACGGGACTCGTTCTGCAACCATGCCTCGTGGTGCGCGCGGCTGCGTCCGGTGAAGTCCGGGTCATCGTAGCCAGCCGCCCACAACATAAATCGCTCCACAGCCTTTGGATCCAGGGCTTGCCCGGACTGCCGAAGCTGCTCGCGTTCGGCAAGCCGTCGCAGGCGCACGCTGGGATCCAGCGTCAAGAACACGAAGGCATCGCATTCGGCCAGCACATCATTCCCCCACCCCTGCGTGGATCCTGAAAGCACCCATGCGCTGCGCGGCACGAAGATCTCATGCATGAGCTTGGAGCGTTCAGCTGGCGCTCGCTGCTGGGAGTACGGCGGGTCGGTGGGTACCCAGAAATAGTCGTCGCTATCGGCATGCGGAACTGACCAGGCGTTCGCCACGGCACGGGCAAGTGTCGTCGTACCACTGCCGCTGGCACCGAAGATATTCAGCCTGCACTGCTTCATCTGGAGCTCCCCTGCCTGGCTGCTTTCTCATTGTTCTCCCGATGGCTCCGATGCCACCAGCAGCATGTGGCTACCAGAATTGCAGATCGAACCAGTCCCGGCAAACAATCTCTCTGCCCGTTGGATGCGGGCACGCCGGAGGCCAGTCCCTGCAACGGAACTGGCCTCCGGCTTGATGTTCGCTCCTTCGACTTACTTCTGCATCTTCATTTCGGCGCTCGAAGCGGCCCCGCCGTTGACCGCCAAGCGGTCAGCCTCGTCGATCTCGCCGAGATCCAGCCCCTTGGTTTCCTTCATGAAGTACACCGCCACCATGGTGACTGCTGCGGCGAAGACAATGTACCCGGCGACCGGTACCCAGGATCCGTAGACCTTCAGCAGGAAGGTTGCGATGACCGGTGCCATCGAACCGGCAACAATCGAGGTGACCTGGTAGCCCAGCGAGACGCCCGAGTAGCGCATGCGGGTCGGGAACATTTCCGCCATGATGGCAGGCTGCCCGGCATACATCAGGCCATGCACGAACAGTCCCAGCATGATGGTGGCCAGGATGACCGCATCGTTTCCAGTGTTGAACAACGGGAAGGCTGCCACGCCCCACACTGCCATGAGCACCACGCCGGTGGCATAGACCGGTCGACGTCCGCGGCTGTCGGTGAAGCGTCCAACAATTGGCACCAGGATGGCGTGGAAGACGTGTGCCACAAGCATCAGGCCCAGAATTGTGGAGGTGTCCATCTTCAGCTGGGTGGCCATGTAGGTGATGGAGAAGGTGACCACCATGTAGTACATGATGTTCTCGCCGAAGCGCAGCCCCATGGCGGTGAACACCCCGCGCGGGTAGCGCTTGAATACTTCGCCCACGCCATAGCCGGGGGCCGCGTTCTGTTCCAGCTCCGCCTTGGCTTCCTTGAAAATCGGGGCATCGGAAACACGGGTGCGGATGTAATAGCCCACTACCACGATGACCACCGAAAGCCAGAAGCCGATGCGCCAACCCCATGCCAGGAAGGCAGCCTCGCTGAGCGTTGCCGAGAGCACCAGCAGCACCACCGTGGCCAGCAGGTTGCCCACCGGCACTGCCGCCTGCGGCCAGGATGACCAGAAGCCGCGTTCCTTGTTCGGCGCATGCTCGGCCACCAGCAGCACCGCGCCGCCCCATTCCCCGCCAACGGCGAAGCCCTGGGCGAAGCGCAGCACGATCAGCAGGATCGGTGCGGCGTAGCCGATGGAATCGAAGGTGGGCAGGCAGCCCATCAGGAAGGTGGTTGCGCCGACCAGCACGATCGCCACCTGCAGCAGGTGCTTGCGTCCGAACTTGTCGCCGAAGTGGCCGAAGACGATGCCGCCGATCGGGCGGGCAATGAAGCCGACCGCGTAGGTCAGGAAGGCCTTGATGATGTTGTCCAGGTCGTTGCCGGTATCCGGGAAGAAGATCTTGTTGAAGACCAAGGTGGCCGCAGTCGCGTAGAGGAAGAATTCATACCATTCGACGACGGTGCCAGCCATGGAGGCTGCTACGACCCGGCGCAATCCCTTGCGCTCGGCCTTCGATGACGTTTCGCTTGCCACTGTGCGTTCCTTCCGCCTTCGCCGGTACCCCCTGCGGGACCAGCTTCATCAGCGAGTATGGCCTAGATCACATGGCGAAAGATAGGCGGAAAGAGGCATAGTTGGAGGCAGTTTCTGCACATTCAGCGTGCATTTTTGCACATGGCATGGCCACTCGCGGAAGGGTTGACGATGACAGCTTGGGAAAACGCAGGGCACCAGGTCGCGTTGCGCGGCGTGCGCATGGACGTGCACACCCGTTGCGCCCACTACCACTCGCTGATCGATGTGATTGCGCTGAAGCACCACTGCTGCGGCATCTACTATCCCTGCCACCTATGCCATGGCGAACTGGCCGGCCACGAAGCAACGCCGTGGCCGGCGGACAAATTCGATGAGCCTGCGGTGCTCTGCGGGGTCTGCAGCACGCAGCTGAGCCCCGCCCAGTATCTGGAAGCCGATTCCTGCCCCAACTGCCAGGCGCTATTCAATCCCGGCTGCAAGGCGCATCAACGCCTGTACTTCGAGGTGGAATCAGGAGCCTAGTCCCACGGCAGGTCGTTCTCCTCTGCAGGCTGTTGCGGAACCACCAGCACCGGCCGATGCTGCTTGTGGGCCAGCGCCACGGCAATCGAGCCGTCGAGCAGCTGGGCCATCTTGCTGCGGATCCCCGGACGGCGGGTGCCGATGACGATCATCTGCGCATCCAGCTGCTCCGCCACCGCCGCCAGCACCTTGGCCGGTTCACCGGGCACCGTATAGCTCTCGAACTCCACGCCGGTCACCACCGAAGCGATTTCCCAGGCGAGCTCCTCGGAGACCGAATCTGCCGAGGCCAGCAAGTCGCCTTCGGACAGCTTGTCGGTCACCAGTCGTCCGTAATCTGCATGGATGCACACCAATCGTGCATCCAGCCCGCGAGCCAGCGAGGCGGCCGCCGCCAATACCGCCGGCGACATGCCTTTTTCCACGCCCACGACCATGGTGCTCATCAGCTATTCCTGCTTTCCTAGTCGGTCCATTCCTTGCTGAAAATCCTAGAGGTCGCCAAGCTCAATGCCCGTATCCGCCAGGCGTTCGGCTGGAATCTCGCGGCCCACCAATTCGCGCAGCTGATCGTTGACATCCCAGATGTTCACGTTGGCTGCCGCCGTGATCCGTTGGCCGTCCTGCCAGAACAGCAAAAATTCCCCGCTCTCCACAGAGCCGCGGACTACCGAAGTGTCATCCGGCGAATTGTGCCCCACGTATTCCATCCCCAGATCGAACTGGTCGGTGAAGAAATACGGGAGCCAGTCGTAGGATTCTTCCTCGCCCATCAGCGTCGCGGCCGCGAGCTTACCCTGGCGGATGGCATTGTCCCAGTGCTCCACGCGCAGCTGCCGGCGCAGCCTGGTATTGAAAGCCTGGGCGATATCCCCCACCGCGAGAATCTTGGAGTTGCTGGTGCGCAGCGACGCATCAACGATGACTCCCGAATCCACGTCCAGCCCGGCAGTCTCGGCCAGTTGCAGGTTGGGGCGGGCACCGATGGCCAGCAGCACCACGTCGGCACGCGAAGACCCGGCATCGGAGAGCACCTGCAGGTGCCCGTCAACCTGCTCGATGCCCTGGGCCCGCGCGGTGCGCACATCCACGCCATGGCGTTGGTGCAGTTCCAGCAGGTAGTGCCCGAAGCGTTCGCCGAAGACCTTGGCCAGTGGCACCTCGGAGGGAGAATAAACGGTGACGCGCGCACCGCGCTGGCGTGCGGTGGCAGCGACTTCCATGCCGATCCAGCCCGAACCGATGACCGCCACCTGCGCGCCCTCGGTCAGTTCTGCGCGCAGCGACTTCGCATCTGCCAGGGTGCGCAGCACGTGCACGCCTGGCAGGTCATAGCCGGGCATCGGATTCTCGCCGCCCACACTGGCCCGCGAACCGGTCGCCAAAACCAGCTGATCGTAGTCCACCGCGCTGCCATCGGCCAGCAGCACCTGCTGCTTGCCGGTCTCCACGCTGATTGCGGCGGTTCCCAGCCGGAGGGCGACCTCCTGCGCTGCGTACCACTGCGCGTCATGCACGGTGAAGTCTTCTGGCTCGTCATTGCCCTGCAAGAAGCCCTTGGACAGGGGCGGACGCTCATAGGGCAGGTGCGATTCCTCGCCAATCAGGGTGATCGGGCCGGCATGTCCCCGCTCGCGTAGTGCTGCCACCGTACTGGCGGCGGCAAGCCCGGCACCAACGATGACTATCGACTCCTGGTCCATGGAATAACCCCTCTGCTTCCCGCCGCGGTGACGGCCCGCGGCCAGTGGATAGTGCTTGTCACCTTGATCCTCACACCCCGATGCCCTGCTTGGCAAGGCATCGGGGGCCAGGCCACGGACCTAGCCGTCACTTGGCTTCACGTGCCGGGATTTTGCTTCTGATTCCACGCGCTTGCCGAAGATCCCGCGCGTGCGCGAGACCCGGTAGTCGATACGGTCATCGACGTAGCGGCGCAGTTCGGGCTGCTCGTCCAAGGCGCCCCACAGCTCATCGGAGACGTGCTCGGTGACCCGCGCCAGCCGGCGCTTCTGCTCGATGACTTCCAAGGCCCGGCTTTCATGGCGCAACCCCTTGATCGTGGCCACCGACATCATGATCATGATGATACTGAATGGCAAGGCCGTGGCCAGCGAACCGGCCTGCAGCGCCTGCAGCCCGCCGGCCACCAGCAAGGCAGCGGCCAGCACGCCTTCGAGCACCGCCCACAGCACCCTGGACCAGGTCGGCGGGTTCGGGTGCCCGCCGGAGGCGAGCATGTCGACCACCAGCGAGCCGGAGTCCGAAGAGGTGATGAAGAAGATCGCGACCAGCAAGATCGCCACCACCGACAGGATCGAACCCAGCGGCAAGGCTTCAAGCACCTGGAACAGCGACCCCTCCGCGGAGACCGCGCCATCCTCGACCATATCCCCGGCGCCGAAGAACTGGCGGTACAGCCCCGAGCCGCCCATGACCGAGAACCAGAGGAAACCGACTATGGTCGGCACCAGCAGCACGCCGGTGACGAACTGGCGCACGGTACGCCCGCGCGAAATGCGGGCGATGAAGATGCCCACGAACGGTGCCCAGGCGATCCACCAGCCCCAGTAGAAGACCGTCCAGCTGGAGAACCAGGTGGCCGATTCCTCACCCTGCTGGAAGGCACCCACGTCGAAGGTCATGTTCATGAAGTTGGCCAGGTACACGCCCAGGGACTGCACGAAATTCTGGAACAGGAACAGCGTCGGGCCCAGCAGCAGCACGCTGATCATCAGCAGGCCTGCCATGGACAGGTTGATGTTCGACAGCCACTTGATCCCGGCGCCCAGGCCGCTGACCACGCTCATGGTGGCTAGGAACGTGATGACCACGATCAGGATGACCAGCAGCGTGTTATCCACCGAACCGACCAGTCCGATCGCCTTCATGCCCGAGCTGATCTGCTGCACGCCCAGGCCCAGCGAGGTGGCCACGCCGAACACCGTGCCGAAGATGGCCAGTACATCAATCACATCTCCCAGCCAGCCCTTGACCCGATCTCCCAGGATCGGTTCCAGCGCCCAACGGATGGACACCGGGCGCCCGCGGCGGTGGATCGCGTAGGCCAAAGCCAAGCCGATCACCGCGTAGATGGCCCACGGATGCAGGCCCCAGTGGATGAAGGTCTGCGCCATGGCCAGTCCGGCCAGCTCCGATTCGCTGCCTTCCCAACCCGGCTTCGGATCCACGGTGGCGTACATCAGAGGTTCGCCGACCCCGTAGAAGACCAGACCAATGCCCATGCCGGCGGCGAAGAGCATCGCGAACCAGCTGAACAAGCCGAATTCGGGTTTCTCTCCGTCATTGCCCAGGGTGATCCGCCCGAGCTTGGAGAAGCCGATGGCGATCACCAGCGCCACAAAGCCGCCGATGATCAGCATGTAGTACCAGCCCAGGTTGGCTACGATCCAGTTCTGCACGGCGTTGAAAGTCGTGTCCGCCGCATTGGGCGCGAGGATCGCGAAGACCGCCACAGCCAGGATCACCAGCAGCGCCGGCCAGAAGACCGCAGGGGCGATCCCGCCCTTGCCTAGGCGCACGCCCTGCCGGCGCAGCTTCGCGGTGATCTGCTCGTCGGTGTCGTCCTCGGCAATGTGCATGTGCACCGGGATCGGCGCGGTATGCGGGGATGCTTCCAGCACAGCATTTGCGTGCTGCCCATTATCTGCTTCGGGAGGTTCAACTTCGTCAATGTTCTTCGTCATGGTCCAGGCTCCTTCACTCAGAGAAATGCCCTAGGACTTCCACCCTTGTTCTTTCGCCGCGAAGATTCAAGTGGCCAGCGAAGAATAGTGACTTCTTTCTGCCCGTCGGGCATCGCCGGGCCGTGCGCCGCGGTTGCTGTGCGCTGCATAGGTGCTTGTTGCCAAGCATGGCAGTTTGTCCATGCCGCCGGGTACAGTGCGAGGTACCTCGTAGGCCTTGGCATGAAAGCCTCTCGGAACCAGTAAGGAGCCCCGTCATGTACAGCAACCAGATCCGTCAAGCGACCGTCGCCGAAATTCCCAACCGCTACGTCTTGGTCTTCGACCGGCAGGAATCCGGAGCCCCGGGCATCGCAGCAGCCCAGCGCGAATCAGAACTTCCGCAGCTGCTGGCTGAACAGGGCTATTCCAGTACCGAGTACTTCCCGATGCTGGGCATCGCTGTAGTCACCAGCTCGGCTGACCAGCTTGAGGACTTCCGCCAGCGCTGCGCAGGGCACAAGCTGCCAGCCTCGGTGGTACCCGAGCTGGTCTACCGGATCCTGCCCGACGCCCCGGCCGCTACGGACTCCTATGCGGACACCGGCCAACTCACCTGGGGCCTGCAGGCCGTAGGCGCTTCGCTTTCGGGCTACACCGGCAAGGGCATCAACGTGGCCGTCTTGGATACCGGTTTTGACAGTGCGCATCCGGACTTCGCAGGCCGCACGGTGACCGCCATGTCCTTTGTCGCAGGCGAGGACGCCACTGACGGCCATGGACATGGCACCCACTGCATCGGCAGCGCCTGCGGTCCGCGCGAACCGCAGCAGGGTCCGGGCTACGGGGTCGCCTCGGAAGCCAATATATTCGCTGGAAAGGTGCTGGGCGCCGATGGCTCAGGTTCGGACTCCACGATCCTGGCCGGCATCAACTGGGCACTGGAAAACAAGTGCGAGCTCATCTCCATGTCGCTGGGTGCTGATGTGAGAACTGTGCACCCACCCTATGTCACTGCCGGACGCCGCGCCTTGGAGCTGGGCTCCTTGATCGTGGCGGCCGCCGGAAATAATGCACAGCGCTCTGCCGGGAACCCGGGATTCGTCGGCGCACCGGCCAACAGCCCGTACATCATGGCCGTAGCGGCTTTGGACTCGAAGCTGGCCGTGGCGGACTTCTCGGCCCAGGCGTTGGACACCGACGGCGGCGAGGTGGATATTGCAGGCCCCGGCGTTGCTATCTACTCTTCGTGGCCCGGCGCCAAGCGGTACAACACCATCAGCGGCACCTCGATGGCCACCCCGCATGTGGCCGGCGTGGCAGCGCTGCTGGCCGAATCCACCGGGCTGCGTGCCCAGGAGCTGTGGGACAAGCTGCTGTCCACCTCCCGCGATATCCCGCTGCCGGCCGAGGATGCCGGAGCCGGGCTGGTCCAGGCCCCGGCCTCACAGGAAGCGTAGCGGCATGTCCGGCGCCGAAGTGCACGTCTATGTCATCACCATTTCCACCCAGCATCCGCTGGAACCGGTGGTCAGCGAACTGCAGTCCCGCGGATTGCAAGTTAAGCAGGTGCTCGCCGCCCTCGGCCAGGTAATTGGCGAGGGCAGCGAGGATGTTGCCGAGAAGTTGCGCGGCATATCGGCGGTGGAATCGGTTGATGCCCAGCAGCAGTACCGGGCCTTGGATGATGATGCCTAGCGCAGGATGACCGTGCGGTTTCCGTAGAGGAAGAGCCGGCCCTCGCAGTGCCAGCGCACTGCATTGGACAGCGCCTTGCACTCGGTGTCGCGGCCGGCGGCCACCAGGTCCTGCGGGCCGAAGGTATGGTCCACCTCGACGACCTGCTGGGCGATGATCGGGCCCTCATCCAGCTCGGAGTTCACGTAGTGGGCGGTGGCGCCCACGGTCTTCACGCCGCGCTCCCAGGCCTGGTGGTATGGCTTGGCGCCCTTGAAGGAAGGCAGGAAGGAGTGGTGGATGTTGATCGTCTTGCCGGTCAACTCGCGCGAGAGCTCGTCGGAGAGCACCTGCATGTAGCGGGCCAGGACCACCAGCTCCGCTTCGTGCTTGGCGATCAGCGAGAGCAGCTCCGCCTCGGCCTGCGGCTTGGTCTCCTTGGAGATCGGCACATGGTAGTACGGGATGCCGTGCCACTCGACCAGCGACCGGCTGTCCGGGTGGTTGGAGACCACCGCGACGATCTCGATCGGCAATTCGCCGGTGCGGGCACGGAAGAGCAGGTCGTTGAGGCAGTGGTCGAACTTCGAGACCATGATCAGCACCTTGGTCTTCTCACCGCGTTCGCGCAGCTGCCAGTCCATCTCGAACTGCTGGGCGACCTCGGCGAATTCTGCACGCATCTGCTCCAGCAGGTCGGCCTGCCCCTCGCCGGCGAAGTCCACGCGCAGGTAGAGCCGGCCGGCCGCCATGTCGTCGAATTGCTTGAGCTCGACGATGGTGCGTTCGTGCTTCAGCAGGAATCCGGTGACCGCGTTGACGATCCCCATTCCCTCGGGGCATTGCAGGGTCAGCACGTGGCGGATTTGCTCGCTCATGATTGCTTCAGGTCCTTTCGGCTAGCGGGTTAGACAGCACTGTGCCAGAGCCGGTGTCCGAACGCCACGAACTGGCCGGATTGTTGCTGTGCATGCTTGTGCTTGCGTGTTTGCTGATACAGGCCAGTCCGGCCCCGCCCCGGCGTCGGGACGGGGCCGGATCAGCCGGTGCGGCTAGGCCACCGGTGGTACGGCGAACTCCGCCATGGCGTCGATCAGCCAGTGCACGGTGTGCTCGGTGAAGGAGGCGCGCGGGAAGATCCGCCAGCTGGTTTCGCCGGTGCGCCACAGCAGCACCGGAATGTTCGCCAGCGAGGTGGTGATCGCCTGGTTCACGCCGAAAGCGCGCGGGTGCAGGTCCGCCGGGCAGCTCTTGCGCAGCACCAGCGGCGCATCCGGGCCTTCCAGTTCCAGCACCGAGCGGTTGGCCGAGAGGTCGACCACCTGCCCGGGCTCATCGCCCAGGGCGGCGGCAAGCGCACCTGCCAGCTCGATGTTCTCCGGGCTGGTGGCCAGGAACTCGTCCGGGCCCAGCCAGAGCACCGCAGTGCCCGACACGTCGCCGGCCACCTCGCCCACCGTGGCGGGCAGGCCCACGCCGGTGGCCGCGGACAGCGCCGCGTGGGCTGCCCCGCCCGGTGCGCTGCGCAGCGAGATCTGGGTCGTGAACGCGATTTCGCGCAGGGACACGCGGCCAGTGACGCTGGCCGCCTCCATCTGGGCTGCCAGGTGCTGCGCCGGCGAGCGGCGCACGTCGGTGTCAATCAGGGTGTCGTTAGCCATCACGGCGGCTTCCTTCCGGGTCGAAGAGAACGAGTTCGGAGACCTGGACGTCGACCAGCTGGCCGCCGACCGGGGTCTTGAGCACTTCGCCGATGCGGTTGCGCCCATTCTTGATCAGCGCCAGGCCGAAGGTGCGCCCAAGGGCCGGCGAATTGTACGAGCTGGTGACCCAGCCTTCCATCGGGGTGATGCCATCGGTGGCCAGCGCGTCTGCGGCCACCAGCGCGGCGCCTTCGGGCAGGCGCAGCGAGCTGTCCACCGGCAGCACCGAAACCAGGTGCTTGCGGTCCTCGCGCACATTGTCCTCGCGGCTGTAGGAGCGCTTGCCGACGAAGTCCTTGAGCTTGGAGACCACCCATTCCATGCCTGCATCCTGCGGGGTCACCGTGCCGTCGGTATCCTGGCCGACGATGATGAATCCCTTCTCGGCGCGCAGCACGTGCATGGTTTCGGTGCCGTACGGGGTGATGTTGAATTCCTCGCCGGCGGCGTACACATCTTCCCAGACGCGCAGCCCGTGCCAGGCAGGGATGGCGATCTCGAAGGCCAGTTCGCCGGAGAAGGAGATGCGGCTGATCCGCGCCTCGATCCCGGAGTCCAGCACCACGTCCTTGAAGGCCATGAACTTGAAGCCCTCGTTGGACACGTCCACCGAGCTGGCCAGCTTCGCGATGACCTCCCGGGACTTCGGCCCGACCACCGCGACGGTGGCCAGCTGCTCGGTCACCGAGGTGCAGGTGACGTCCAGTTCAGGCCATTCGGTCTGCAGCCATTCTTCCAGCCAGTCCAGCACGTCGGCGGCGCCGCCGGTGGTGGTATGCATCAGGAAGCGGTCCTCGGCCAGGCGCAGGGTCACGCCGTCGTCGAAGATCATGCCGTCGGCCTTGCACATCACGCCGTAGCGTCCCATGCCGACCTTCAGCTTGGTGTAGCCGTTGGTGTAGATGCGGTTGAGGAATTCGGCGGCGTCCTTGCCGCGGATCTCGATCTTGCCCAGCGTGGTGGCATCGAGCATGCCCACCGAAGCGCGCACCGCGGCGGATTCGCGGTAGACCGCCTCGTCCATGCTCTCGCCCGGCTGCGGGTAGTACCAGGCGCGCTTCCACTGCCCGACGTCCTCGAATTCGGCGCCGTGCTCCACATGCCAGGAGTGCATCGGGGTGATGCGTGCCGGATCCAGCAGCTGCCCGCGGGTGCGTCCGGCCAGCGCCGCGAAGGCCACCGGGGTGTACGGCGCGCGGAAGGTGGTAGTGCCGATCTGTGCCGGGTTCTCGATGCCCAGCACCGCGGCGATCACGCCGATTGCCGCGACGCCCGAGGTCTTGCCCTGGTCGTTGGCCGTGGAGATCGAGGTGTACCGCTTGATGTGCTCCACGGACTGCATGCCGGCGCCAGTGGCGCGCAGCACGTCGGCCACGGACTGGTCGCGCTGCAGATCCACGAAGTGGGTCTTGTAGTTCGCGGCGTCGTCGCCGTTCAGCGACGGCACCAGCCAGACCGGACGGGTTTCCCCGGCCGGGACGGCTACCGCCTGCGGTACCTCTGCGATGCGCTGGAAGCCTGCTGCGCTGGCTGCCGCGGCGCCGGTGGCGGCCCCGGTGCTCAGCGCACTGGCGGTGTCGAAGCGGCCAGTGACAGCGCCGGCCAGGTGCTGGTTGGCCACTGCGGCGGCCGGGACGAAGGCGTGGATCGCAGTGTCCCAGTCCAGCTTGCCCTGGCGCTGGGAGTGCAGGTGCACCACCGGGTTGAAGCCGCCGCCCACGGCCAGCACGTCGGCCTCGAAGCGCTGCGGCGCGCCCAGGTTGCGCTGCTCGTCCAGCTCGGCGACGATCACTGCCGACAGCTCGCCGGAGGCATCCGCTTCGGTGTCCACCACCACGGAGCCGGTCAGCACTGTGACCCCGTCGGCCACTGCTTCCGCGGCGGCCGCAGAGACGGTGGTGCGTGCGTCGATCACTGCAACCACCCCGCCGGTGGCTGCCAGCTCGGAGACCAGCGGGTAGACCGAGTCGTTGGTGGTGGCCACCACGATCTGCTGACCGGCGCGCACGCCATAGCGGTTCAGGTAGCTGCGCACCGCGCCGGCGAGCATGATGCCCGGGCGGTCGTTGTTCTCGAACACGATCGGGCGCTCGTGGGCGCCGGTGGCCAGCACGACCTGCTGGGCGCGGATGTGCCAGATGCGTTCGCGGGAAATGCCGTCGCCGGCCGGCCCGTCCAGATGCACGGTGCGGCGCTGCGCGGCGATCAGGTAGTTGGCATCGTAGGAGCCGAAGACGGTGGTGCGCTGCAGGTGGGTGGTCTCCTCGGCGGCTGCCAATTCGGCGGCGACCGTGTCGATCCACGCCGCGGCGTCCACGCCGTCGATCTGCTCGCCGGCCGCATCGCGCAGGGTGCCACCGGCTTCGGCACGCTCGTCGAGCAGCATTACCCGGGCGCCGGAGCGCGAGGCCTCGCGGGCAGCGGCCAGGCCTGCAGGCCCGGCGCCGACCACCAGCACGTCGGTATGCACGTGGACGTGGTCGTAGTAGGCGGGGTCCTCGTTCGGATCCAGCACGCCCAGTCCGGAGAGCAGGGTGGCGTTCAGCGATTCGGTGACCGGGACGGTGGTGGCAGGCAGCATCGACTCGGCGATGTCCTGGCTGTGCCGGGCGTCGACGGTGATCAGCGCGTTGGGTTCCTCGACGCCGGCGGCGAAGATGCCGCGCGGGCGGTCCAGGTACAGCGAGGTGCCGCATGAACGCATCCCGTTGGCCAGCATTGCGCTGGCCACGGTGTCGCCGCGGAAGGCGGAAAGCTGCTGCCCGTTCACTCTCAGGGCCAGTGCTTCCTCGCGGTTAATGCGGGCGCCGGCGCTGTGCGCGGCGGCAAGGCGCTGGGACTTGCTCATCGGGTGCCTCCTTCGGTGGCCTGGATTTCTGGACGTGCGTCGCCGGCACGGTAGACGGCTTTGAATTCATAGGTGACGGTGTCGCGCAGGGCGTTGAACCACTTGCGGCAGCCGCCGGAGTGGACCCAGCGTTCGGCGAAGATGCCCTTCTTGTTCTGCCGGTAGAACAAGTAGCGCGACCATTCCTTGTCGCTCAGCGCGTTCGGATCCTCCGGGTAGGCAACGTGGGCTTCTCCCCCGTATTTGAATTCGTTCTCGTTGCGTGGCCCGCAGTTCGGGCAATCAATCAGCATCATGGCGGTTGCTCCTAGTGTGCGACGGCTGCTGCGCCGTGCTCGTCGATGAGGTGGCCGGTTTCGAAGCGCTCCAGGCTGAACGGCTTGTTCAGCTCATGCGGCTCGTCGTGGGCGATGGTGTGCGCCATGGTGAAGCCGGCGCCCGGGGTGCCCTTGAACCCGCCGGTGCCCCAGCCGCAGTTCACGTACAGGTTCTGGATCGGGGTCTTGGAGACGATTGGCGAGGCGTCCATGGTGGTGTCCACGATGCCGCCCCAGGTGCGCAGCACGTGCGCCCGGGCGAAGATCGGGAACAGCTCCACCGCGGCGGCCATCTGCTCCTCGATCACGTGGAACGCGCCGCGCTGGCCGTAGCCGTTGTAGCTGTCGATGCCCGCGCCCATGACCAATTCGCCCTTGTGCGCCTGGGAGACGTAGACGTGGATGTGGTTGGACATGACCACCGTCGGGTGCACCGGCTCGAACAGCTCGGAGACCAGGGCCTGCAGCGGGTGGGACTGGATGGGCAGCTCGAAGCCTGCCATTTCGGCCAGCACCGAGGAGTGCCCGGCACCGGCGAGAGCGACCTTGCCGGCATTGATGGCGCCACGGGTGGTCTTCACGCCGGTGACCTTCTCGCCATCCTTGATGAATCCGGTGACTTCGCAGTTCTGGATGATGTCAACGCCCATTTCGTTGGCCTTGCGGGCGAACGCCCAGGCCACGTGATCGTGCTTGGCGATGCCGGCGCGCGGCTGCCAGGTCGCGCCCATGACCGGGTAGCGGATGTTGTCGCTCACGTTGATGATCGGGCAGGCTTCCTTGACCTGCGATGGGTCCAGCCATTCGGCGTCCACGCCGTTGAGCTTGTTGGCTTCCACGCGGCGCACTGATTCGCGCACATCCCCGAGGGTGTGGGCCAGGTTCATCACGCCGCGCTGGGAGAACAGGAAGTCGTATTCCAGGTCCTCGGGCAGCTGTTCCCACAGCTTCAGCGACTTCTCGTAGATGCCTGCCGACTCGTCCCAGAGGTAGTTGGAACGGATGATGGTGGTGTTGCGGGCCATGTTCCCGCCGGCCAGCCAGCCCTTTTCCAGTACCGCCACATTGGTGATGCCATGGTTCTTGGCTAGGAAGTAGGCGGTGGCCAGGCCGTGCCCGCCGCCGCCGACGATGACTACGTCGTAGGACTTCTTCGGTTCCGGATTGTTCCAGAGGAATTCCGGGTGTTCTGGGAGCAAATCAGCCATGATTATTCCGCTACTTTCTTGAGATTTGGGTAGAGTGGGTGGGCTTCAGCCAACGCCAGAACACGTTCCTTCAGCTCTGGCAGTGCAGCCGTATTGCCGTCGGCACCAGCGATCAGGGTCTGTGCAATGATCTCGGCAACTTCGGTGAAAGCAGCTTCGGAGAAACCACGCGTCGCCAATGCCGGAGTACCAATGCGCAGGCCCGAAGTCACCATCGGCGGACGCGGATCAAACGGAACCGAATTACGATTCACCGTGATCTCCACCTGCGCCAAAAGGTCTTCAGCCTGCTGGCCGTCCAACTCGCTGTCACGCAGATCCACCAGCACCAGATGCACATCGGTGCCACCGGTCAGCACGCTGATGCCCTTGGCAACAACGTCTTCCCGGGTCAAACGCTCAGCCAAGATCTTCGACCCAGCCAAGGTACGCTCCTGGCGCTCCTTGAACTCCGGCGACCCAGCAATCTTGAACGCCACAGCCTTGCCAGCAATCACATGCTCCAACGGACCACCCTGCTGGCCAGGGAACACGGCCGAATTCAGCTTCTTCGCGATCTCCGCATCATTCGAGAGAATGATGCCGCCACGCGGACCAGCCAACGTCTTGTGCGTCGTGGAGGTCACCACGTGGGCATGCGGAACCGGCGACGGGTGCAGCCCGGCGGCCACCAGGCCAGCGAAGTGCGCCATGTCCACGAACAGGTACGCGCCCACCTTGTCGGCAATCTCGCGGAAACGCTTGAAATCCAGCTGGCGAGGGTACGCCGACCAGCCGGCAACAATCATCTTCGGCTGGTGCTCGACCGCAAGGCGCTCCACCTCATCCATGTCCACCTGGTAGGTTTCCTCATCCACACCGTAAGGCACGATGTTGAACAGGCGGCCCGAGAAGTTCAGCTTCATCCCGTGGGTCAAATGCCCACCGTGGTTCAGGTTCAACCCGAGGACGGTATCGCCCGGGCGCACCAGCGCGTGGTACACCGACGCATTAGCCTGCGCACCGGAATGCGGCTGCACGTTCGCGAACTTCGCCCCGAACAACTCCTTGAGGCGCTCAATCGCCAACGTCTCGATGACGTCGACTTCCTCGCAGCCGCCGTAGTAGCGGCGGCCCGGATAGCCCTCGGCGTACTTGTTGGTCAGCACCGAACCCTGCGCCTGCATAATGGCCTGCGCGGTGTGGTTCTCCGAGGCGATCATTTCCAGGCCGCGCTGCTGGCGAGCCAGCTCAGCGTCAATGCGCTGCGCCACCTCCGGGTCGAGATGCGCTAGGTCTGCGGTCAGGGAATCTGCCGCGAGTGTTGAAGCTTGTGCCATTGCCCATTCCTAAATGTATGAATTGCCGACAACTGATATATCAATCTGCAATTCACTGTATGATGGAACTCACACCCCGGTCAATGGGTAACCGAAAATATTTCAGCACGCAGTAACCCTGCGGAACAGAGCAAAGAAATCGGAGTCAGGATGACAATCACCACGCAGCTCCCCCTGGGTGCCGAATCGATGGCTGAGCGCGCCTACCAGGTCTTGCGCGACCGGCTCATCATGATGGACATCGCCCCCGGTGACCCGATCAACGAAGCCCAGCTGGTCGCCGAGCTCGGAATCGGCCGCACTCCCCTACGCGAAGCGCTCAAGCGCCTGGAGGTCGACCACCTGGTGCAGTCCTACCCGCGCCGCGGCACCTTCGCTAGCCGCGTGGATATCACCGAACTAGCTGATATCACCGAAGTCCGGCAGGCCCTCGAGCCTTTGGCCGCGGCCAAAGCCGCCACGCTCCAGGGAGGCAGCGCGCGGGCTGGCATCCAGGCCACCCTGGAGGCGGTCCAGCAGCTCTCGGGCGAAAATCTGCGACGCACGCTCATGGAGAACGACCTCGAAGTGCACCGGCTGATCTACCAAGCAGCCGGCAACCACCATCTGGAGCAGACGCTGATCCGCTTGGATAATCTGGCCACTCGTATCTGGTGCATGGCGCTGGATCGCCTGCCCAGCATCGACGAGCACATCGGCGAGCACGTGGCATTGCTCCAGGCGATTCTCGATGGCCAAGCGCAACGCGCGCAGGAACTGGCCCTGGAGCATATCGTCCATTTCGAGAAGTCGGTTCGGTCCGTTCTCTAGGTCCCTACACGCGGCGTGCGCACGTGTTGCGGCCTGCCCATGGCCAGCCAGCGGGCCAAATACACCCGCAGCAGCCGGCCGCCTTCATGCAGGTCGCCGCCGAGCAGCGCGAAGATCCTCGCCAGGCGCTTATGAAGACTCTGGCGCTCCAGATAGAGCTGATGGGCTGCATTCGTCGTATTGCATCCGGCATCCAGCCACACCAGCAGCGTGGCCAGCCGCACGTTGCCGCGCTGGTCCTCGTACTACAGCAAGTTCCCCAGCTGCTCTGTAATGAAATGATCCAGATCCTCCCGGTGCCCGAACTTCGCCGCCAGCCTCTCCAGCGCATGGTCCGACGCATCGCGCACCCTGCCCTGGTCCAGGGTGGACTCGGGAAATGATTCCAAGACCAGTGCCTCGGCCAGGGACCACTGCGCGCGCCAGATCCCCTCGGCCGAAGGGCCGGCGCAGCATTCAACCGACAGTCCCGCCAGGCCGCGGTGCAGGCTGGCGATCGCTTCCCGCCGGGCCCCGCGCGGATCACCCGAGGCGAGCGCGAGCAGCGCCTGGAACCGCCCGCTCTCCAGCTAGGTGCGGATTGAGGGCAGCGCCAGGTGCAGCTGGCGCGGATCCTGGCCATGTCGTAGCTTTGGAATACCAGCATCATCACCGGCCCGTCGCTGCCGATCTGCGCCTGCCGCGCCAAGTCAGCCGCGAAGAGCCCGTCGGCGCCGATGGCAATGGCCTGCAGCAGCGACGTATTGGCCACCTGCACCGCACTCGGCCGGTAATGCTGGGCATAGGCCAGGCCGACGATGCTGCCCAACTGTTCGGCCACCAGCTCCAGCCGCTCGGCGGACACCGACTCGGAGCCGAGGAGCACCAGTCGGGCTGCAGTATCGCTGCCGATGAACAGGTCCGTGGCCACTTCCAACGCTTCGGCCTGCGCCACGCCAGCCTCGGCCGCCGGACTGGATTCGGCAATCATCCGGCCGCCCAAATCCTACAGCACCACACACGATCCCAGTGCCTGCTCGATCATTTCCAGCAGCTTCCGCAAGTTGGGTCCAGCCGAGGCCATGTGCCTGGCCAGCAGCTGGGCAATCTCGTCGGCCTGCTGCAGGGGCGAGGCGTGCTCGGAGACGATGCGGCGGTTGGTTCTCTCGGCCAGTTCCACAAAGGGCACGGTGACTTCCAGCCGGAAAACCGGCAGCCCGATCTGCTGGGCATGCTCGATGAACCGCGCCGGAATCCTGGTTTCCGGAACCAGCGCCTCGAGCAACAAGGCCGCCACGCCGCGCCCGGACAGCGAATCCAGATAGGCCAGCTGCGCCTCGGGCTTCAGGTGGAAAACGGCTTCCCCCTGTCGTGAGCGGCAGCTCGTTGCAGTGCAGCAGGCCGGCAATGCCGAACTTCTGCACAACTTCATTGCCTCCATCTCGGCCCGGGTCGCCACCCGGGGCGGCATCATGGCAGTGCCCTACTTCATTTTCGAGCGCAAGCACAAGGACTTCTCCTACCTATTCCTCGATCCGAAGTCCTCGCTCCTGAAGTCGGTCAACTGGTCGGCGTTCATCGCCTTCGCCGCCGGCCTCATGACGATTTGGATGCGCATGTACGGCTCGGTCCCGGCGCTGCAGGGCCCGATCGCCAGCGCCGTGGGAGGCATCGACTTCTCCTGGCTGGGCGGTACGCTCACCAGCGCCGCGGTCTACTTCGCCCTGGGCTACCCGCGCTTCCGCGCCCGGATCAACGCCGGGGTCCCGCTGGGGCTCAAGATGGACCTGTCCGAGGGTGAATTCATCAAGGGGTTTGGCAGCGCCGAGGACTTGCGCAAGGAGCAGCGCGTGGCCGGCGAGCAGCTCCCGGCCAGCAGGCCGGCTGCCCGTCCCGAACCAGATGCCGCGCCGGATAAAGCCCCGGTCGGCAGCTAACCTGCTGGAATAGAATAATCGCCTGGCGCCGCTTCCGGAATCCCGGAAGCGGCGCCAGGCACGTTGAAAGAAAGGACGACCCGATGACCCAGGAAATGATTGACAAGGCCGGCTACGAGGCGGCCCTGCAGGCTGCGCGCGCCGGCGCTGCCGAAGGCGGCGTGCCGATCGGCTCCAGCCTGGCCGGAGCGGAAGGAGTCATCGCGGCCGGGCACAACCGGCGGGTGCAGCAGGGCGACCCGACCGCGCATGCCGAGATCGACGCCCTGCGCGCGGCCGGGCGGCGCAGCAGCTACCGCGACCTGACCCTGTACACCACGCTGGCTCCCTGCGCCCTATGCTCCGGGGCCATTGTCCTGTTCAAGATCCCGCGGGTGATCGTCGGCGAGGACCGGACCTTCGGCGGGGAGATCGCCTGGCTGCGCGAGCGCGGCGTGCAGGTCGAGGTCCTTCAGGACCAGCGCGCCGAAGCGCTGATGGAGCGCTTCATCTCCGAGCACCCCGAGATCTGGAACGAGGACATTGCCGAGGAGCCGGCTGGCAGCTGAGCGCTTGCCGCGGCCCGCGAAAGGAATTCAGCAGTTATTGGCAGTTAACACTCTTGACTGTGACATGCACCACTGGAATGATTCAGTGCAACAGTGTTGCATGCATCGCAACTAAATGATCCAGAATCTCGCATGGCGATAATTCTTTCGCCCCAACTGCTGTCACTACCTAGGAGGCAACGATGCCCTCTGTGTTCATCGAAGAACTCGACGCCGAATCCTACGCCACAATGGTGGCCCGCGAAGGCTCGACCATCATCATCCCGACCGGTGCCACCGAGCAGCACGGCCCGCACATGCCACTAGGCGTGGACGCCATGCTGTCCAGGGCCATCGCCGGCATCGTGGCCGAGAAGATCGGAGCCTTGGTAGCACCGGTCTTCTCCTACGGATACAAGTCGCAGCCGCGTTCCGGCGGCGGCAACCACCGGGTCGGCACCACGAGCCTGGGCGCCGCGGCCCTGACTGGCATGGTCGACGACGTGGTCACGTCCTTAATCGCCCAGGGCTTCACGAACGTAGTCGTGCTCAACGGCCATTTCGAGAACTACCAGTTCATCTACGAGGGCCTTGACAACGCCGTCGCCCGCGCCCGCGCCACGGGGTCCGAATCCCGTGCCGTACTGCTGTCCTATTGGGACTTCGTCGACGAGGCAACGTTGGAAAAGGTATTCCCTGACGGCTTCCTGGGATGGGATATCGAGCACGGAGGGGTACTTGAGACCTCGCTGATGCTCCTGTTGCATCCGCAGAAAGTGGACATGACCCGCGTGGTGGACCACCCGCCGGCCAAATTGACCCCGTACGACATCTTCCCCGAGGATCCCGCGCGCACCCCGCCTACCGGCTGCCTCTCCAGCGCCGCCGGCGCCAGCGCCGAAAAGGGCCAACTGCTGCTGGATGCGGTCACGGCTGCCGTAGCCGATTCGCTCCAGGGCGAGCTGCTCCTGGGATCCATCCAGGTGGAGGTCGAGTAGCATGTCCCTCAACGAAACCGAACGGAAGAACGCCCGGAAGGGCGAGGGCTCAAGCCAGGCGCCCGTCGAAGTGCCCCGTTTCATGGGACGCGTGATCCCGCCCTTGGATCGCCTGCTCATCCGGATTATCCCGCCCGCATTGATCGTCGCGGTGTTGCTCTGGGTACTGCTTTCCCCCGAGCAGGCATCGGCGGTCATCTCCGAGATGCGCACCTTTGTCACCGGGAAATTCACTTGGCTGTTCATCCTGTACTCGGTCTTCACCGTGGTGATGTGCCTCTGGCTGTCGATGAGCAAGGTCGGCAGAGTCCGCCTGGGCGGGCCCAAGGCCAAGCCCGAGCACAGCAAGTTCGCCTGGTACTCCATGCTCTTCGCATGCGGCCAGGGCATCGGCCTGATCTTCTGGTCCGTCGCAGAACCGATCATGCTGCGCGACGAGAACCCTGTCATCCCATCCACCACGCCTGCCGGCGCAGCCGAAGGCGGGATCGTGTGGACCTACTTCCACTGGGGACTGACCGCCTGGGCCATGTACTGCGTGGTGGCGGTCTGCCTGGCCTATTCGCACCACAACCTGGGCAAGACGCTGACCTTCCGCGAAGCCACCGTGGACCTCCTGCCCCGCTGGTCGCGGCGCGGTGCGGGCGTGATCATCGAGCTGCTGGCCATCATCGCCACCGTGCTGGGCCTGGCGACCTCGTTCGGATTCGCCGCTTTGCAGTTCACTTCCGGGCTTTCCTCGTTCACCGGCCTGTCGTCCAGTCCTGCCCTGTGGCTGGTCGTCATCGCGATCTTCGCCGGTATCACCTGCATCTCCGCCATCGTGGGCATCAGCAAGGGCATGGCGCGCATTTCCAGCCTGAACTCCATTCTGAGCATCGTGCTGGTCGGTGCGGTGCTGGTCTTCGGCCCGACGCTGTATATCGTCTCGATGCTCTCGCAGACCTTTGGCAGCTTCATGGCCAATTTCGTGAATATGAGCCTCTGGACCGATGCCAGCATCACTTCCAGTCCCCTGGCCAGCTGGCAGGACAGCTGGAATGGCTGGTGGACGGTATTCATCTGGTGCTGGGTCATCGCCTTCTCCCCTTTCGTGGCCGGATTCATCGCCCGGATTTCGCGCGGCCGCACCATCCGCGAATTCGTCATCGGCGTGACCATCATCCCCACGCTCATCGTGATGATCTGGGTCGGAGTCATCGGGGCGAGCGCGATCTACTATGACGATGCGAGCAACCGGAGCATCAGCGATGCCGTGTCCGCGGACACCTCGGCCGGCCTGTTCGCGATGCTGGAGCACCTTCCGCTGGTCGGCACGATCCTGCTGGTGGTCTCCACCATCCTGGTCGCGACCTACTATGTCACCTCGCTGGATTCCGGGATCTATGCGCTCAGCGAGTTCGTCTCGGCGCCAAACAAGTCCGGACCGGTCTTCCGCGTGGTGCTGGTGCTGAGCATCGCCACCGTCGCCACGGTGCTGCTCACCCTGGGCGGCACGGCGGTGGTCGATACGGTCCAGACGGGCACCATCATCGGAGCCTTCCCGTTCTCCTTCGTGATCATCTTGATGATCATCAACCTGATTCGGCGATTGATCAAGCGCGACAAGGCAATCAAGCAGCTGGAGAAGGACATCAACAATCCCGACCCGAACCTTGTTTTCGTCGCTGACCCCGACGGCGATGGTGCGATCCTCAAGGAGCTCCCAGGACAGGAACGGCACACCTAGGCAGTGGATCCGGCATCGGAACGAAGGCCGCGGAACTCGTCATATTGAGTTCCGCGGCCTTCGCATTTTCCGGTCACTTCCGGGATTCATGCAGATCATTCCAGATTTACCGCTCTGCAGAAAAAGTTTTCACAATCGCGCTTGACAGTGACGCGGGGCACACATAATCTAAATGCAACGGCGTTGCAGTGAGCGCAACACGTACTTCTTCTCCGGCGATTCCCATGAATCCTCGCAATCCATCTGATTGGGCCGGCCTCCCTTGACAGTTGATTTCCCACAAGGAGCCAAAACCATGACTACCGCCAATATCGCCACCAATGTTTCCGAACTGGCCCGACTGAAGACCCTGCACAACGGCGCCAAGGAGCAGCTGACCTTCTCGGATGCCGAGTTCGAGCGCCGCCTGGCCGGCCTGCGCCAGATCATGGCCGCGAAGTCGCTGGACGCGGTCATCCTGACCAGCTACCACGGCATCAAGTACTACTCGGACTTCCTGTACACCACCTTCGGCCGCAACTACGCGCTGGTGGTCACCGCCAGCAACTCCACCACCGTCACCGCGAACATCGATGCCGGCATGCCATGGCGCACCAGCTACGGCGACAACATCGTGTACACCGACTGGAAGCGCGACAACTTCTTCTACGGCCTGCAGGAAGCACTTAAGCGCGACGGCGTGAAGGCAACCCGGATCGGCGTGGAAGACGACTTCCTGCCGGGCCGCACCCGCCAGCAGATCGCCGACACCTTCGACGGCGCAACCCTGGTGGATGTCTCGCAGGACGCCATGCGCCAGCGCATGATCAAGTCCGCCGAGGAAATCGAGGTCATCAAGCACGGTGCACGCATCGGCGACCTGGGCGGCGAAGCCATCAAGGCAGCGATCCGCGAAGGCATCAGCGAATACGAGGTCGCACTGATCGGCACCGAGGCCATGGTGCACGAGATCGCCAAGACCTTCCCGCACCGCGAAGTGCGCGACACCTGGGTCTGGTTCCAGTCCGGCATCAACACCGACGGCGCCCACAACTGGGCCACCACCCGCAAGCTTCAGCGCGGCGACATCCTGTCGCTGAACTGCTTCCCGATGACTTCCGGCTACTACACCGCACTGGAGCGCACCCTGTTCCTGGGCGAGCCGGATGCCCGCAGCCTGGAACTGTGGAACATCAACGTCGAGGTGCACAAGCGCGGCCTGGAGCTGATCAAGCCAGGTGCCGTCTGCAAGGACATCGCCGCCGAGCTGAACGAGATCTACATCGCCCACGGCCTGCTGCCGAACCGCACCTTCGGCTACGGCCACTCCTTCGGCGTGCTCTCGCACTACTACGGACGCGAAGCCGGTCTGGAGCTGCGCGAGGACATTGAGACTGTCCTGGAGCCAGGCATGGTCGTCTCGATGGAACCGATGATCACCGTCATGGACGGCGAGCCAGGTGCCGGCGGCTACCGCGAGCACGACATCCTGGTCATCGGCGAGGATAACACCGTTGAGAACATCACCAAGTTCGGTTTCGGTCCGGAGAACAACATCATCGACGCCTAAAGGCGAGCGATAACCGTGGGGCGGGGCCCGAACCCCGCCCCACGGTTGCCTTAACCAACTGATGCGCGGCATGCACGGGGGCTGCGCCAAGAACCGAGGACCACCTACCTGGTCCATAGGAACACTTCATCATTCCAGCGGCAAAGAAGCCAGGACTGGCCCAAGCCGCTACCCTCCAGAGGCGGTTTCACACCATGAACCATTCCAGCAACTCCCCACTGCAAGCCACTGACGCAACCGCGGCCGCGCCGGCAACCGGCACAGCTACGTCCCGTACCATTGATTCGAAGACGCGCCGCAAGGTGATCGCTGCCAGCTTCATTGGCAACTTCGTGGAATGGTTCGATTACGCGGCCTACGGCTATCTGGCTGTCACCATCGCCGCTGTATTCTTCCCCAGCGACGATCCGCAGGCAGGTCTGCTGATGACCTTCGGAGTCTTCGCCATTTCCTTCCTGGTCCGCCCCGTGGGCGGGTTCATCTGGGGGCATCTGGGCGACAAGATCGGTCGGCGCGAGGCCCTGTCGTGGTCGATTCTGCTGATGACCGGCGCCACCTTCTGCATCGCGCTGCTTCCCGGGTACGCGTCCATCGGCTTCGGAGCACCGCTGCTGCTCCTGGCCTTGCGGCTGGTCCAGGGCTTCTCCGCCGCCGGCGAGTATGCCGGCGCCTCCGCCTTCCTGGTCGAGTATGCGCCCGCCAACCGGCGCGGTCTGTATGCCGCAGTCGTTCCGGCGAGCACCGCCACCGGCCTGCTCTTCGGTTCGCTGATGGCCGCCGGGCTAACCGGGTTGCTGTCGAGCGGGGACCTGGAGTCCTGGGGCTGGCGCATCCCGTTCCTGCTGGCGGCTCCCCTGGGGCTGATCGGCCGCTATATCCGCACCAAGCTGGAAGACTCGCCGGCCTTCGTTGAAGCATCCGAGTCCAGTGCACCCGAGAGCTCCCCCGTCGGGTCTTTGCTGAAGAACCATTGGCGCCAGCTGGTCCAGGCTGCTGGTGCGGTCTTGCTGAACGCCGTCGGCTTCTACGTCATCCTGTCCTACATGCCGACCTACCTGTCCGAGGAACTCGGACTGGACGCCACCCGTTCCTACCTGGCCACCACCGTTGCACTGCTGACCTACGTCGGTTTCATCTTCCTCACCGGCATGCTTTCGGATCGCTTTGGCCGCAGGCGGGTATTGATCAGCGCATCAGTCCTGTTCGTCCTCTTCACCGTGCCAGCCTTCATGGCCTTGGAATCGGGAAACTTCCTGGTCATCGTGCTGGTCCAGATTCTGCTCGGCGCAATGCTCACGCTGAACGATGGTACCCTTCCGAGCTACCTTGCCGAAATGTTCCCCACCAAGGTCCGCTACTCGGGCTTCGCGGTCTCGTTCAATCTCTCGAATGCGCTCTTTGGCGGAACCGCGCCATTCGTCGCAACCTTGCTGATTGCCACCAGCGGCAATGTCCTGGCTCCAGGTTGGTACTTGATGGCTGCAGCCGTTGTTTCGCTCGTGGCGGTAGCCTGCTCAGTGGAAACCAGCCGCAAACCGTTGGCATGAGCCGTAGGATAGTAGCAACTCAGGAGGGAAAATGACTGAAACCCGTAGCGAGACACGAGGTGCCTCGGTAATCGTCAACGTGCTCGATGTGCTTCGATGCTTCACCGTTGAGCATCCGGTAGTCGGCGTCACCGAAATCGCTGAACAGGTAGGCCTTCACAAGTCAAGCGTCTCGCGGATCCTTAACACGCTCGAGCAGGAACGCGTGGTGGATAGGGAAGAGGAAACCCGCAAGTACCGTTTGGGAGTAGGACTGATTGCCATCGCTGGCCCATTGCTGGCCAATCTGGACGTGCGCCAGGTGGCCTACCCCCTACTGGAAGACCTGCGCGAAGCGACCGGCGAGACCGCAGTGCTGAATATCTGGGACGGCAGCGAGTCGATTTCCGTGGAACAGCTGTCATCCACCCATCCGGTCAAGCACACCTCGGTCATGGGATCCCGGTACCGTTCGGGGCTGAGCGCCACCGTTCAGGTATTCCTCGCCAACGAGGAACCAACGCGCCGCGCGGAGCTGATCTCCAGCGGCGAGATCGATCTGGCCGGCATCCCCCCCGTTGAATACGAGGCACGCCTGGATCTGGTGCGCGAACGCGGCTATGCGGTCAACTACGGAGAGACCTCCGCAGAAGAAGTCGGGGTGGCCGCTGGAATTCTCGATCACCGGGGTGAGCTTGTCGCCTGCGCCATGACCGCCGCCCCGTACTACCGCATCGGCGCCGACGAACTGGAGCAGCTGTGCTCCAATACCCGGATCGCGGCACGGCGCATCAGCACGAGGCTCGGATACCACACGGAAGGATAGCCATGGACCCGTTCGAAGCACGTGATGCCTACGCCTTCGACTATCGGATGCACGAAGGCTCGGCCATGAAAGTCAGCCACCATTTCGCCGGGCACACCGGGATGCCGGTGGCCATCCAGACCTGGCTGATTGAACCAGGCGGCTTCGAGGGCTTCCACCGCCACGAGGGACAGGCGGCGTTGCAGGAGTTCTACCAGGTGATCGAGGGCCAGGCGACGATGCGGGTCGGCGAGCGCGAATACAAGCTGAGCCCGGGCGACAGCATCTTGGCCTATGCAGGGGTGGACCACGACCTGCGCAATACCGGCACGGATGCCCTGCGAGTCCTGGTCGTTTGGGGTCCTCCGGGCGATGCCGACTTCTCGGCCTTCGGTTCGCACCAGCTGGCGCAGCAGGTCCGGGCCGGCGGCGTGGCTTAACTGGGAGTTTGCCCAAGGCTCTTTTGCCGGGTGCATGCCCGGTGCTGAAGTGGTGCCATGAGTTACAACATCGGCTATTTCGTTGGTTCGCTCGCCTCGAACTCCATCAACCGCGTCGTGTCCAAGGCGTTGATTGCCTTGGCACCCGAAAACCTCAGCTTCACGGAAATCCAGATCAGCAACCTGCCCTTGTACAGTGCTGACTACGATGCCGACTACCCGGAAGCAGGAACCGCATTGAAGAAGGCCATCGAAGCCTCGGACGGGCTGCTGTTCATCAGCCCGGAGTTCAACCGGTCGATTCCCGGTGCGCTGAAGAATGCCATCGACTGGGGTTCCCGGCCCTGGGGCACCAATTCCTTCGCCCGCAAACCCACCGGCCTGCTCGGCGCCTCACCCGGAGCCATCGGCACCGCGGTCATGCAGTCCAGCATGCGCAGCGTGCTCAGCTTCCTGGATGCCCCGCAGCTGAACTCCCCCGAGGTCTATCTGCAATACCGCCCCGAGGACTTCGGCGAGGACGGGAGCATCAACAACCCTGACACGGAGAAGTTCCTGGCCCACTACATGGGCGAGTATGCGGCGTTCGTAGAGCGCGTGCTCGACTCAACCGCAGCGGGCCACATCGGCGACGAAGGTATGTAGTCGCCGCTAACGGCCGCTAGGCCCGCGAATACTCGGCAAGGGAAACACCAGAGGCAAAGGACTGCATGCTTTCCAGCTTCCAGCTCTCCGGGGCATATCCGGTGTCCCCGAAGAGCCTGACTCCCGACCCGAACATCACCGGCTGGATTTTCAACGCCAGCCGGTCGATGTCTGTGCGCAGCCTGGCCGCCAGTTGCCCGCCGCCGCACAGCCAGATGCGCTCCCCTGGCTGGGCCTTGAGATCGCGGATGACCTCCCTCGGATCCGCGTTGGTGAACTGCACCGCTTCGCTCCCCTCGGGTGACGAGTGCTCTCTCGTGAAGACTATCTGCTTCAGATGCGCATAGGGGTTGGGCAGTGCCGGCAAGCCGACGGCGTAGGTATTCCAACCCATCAGCACCGTGTCGAAGGGGCACCCGTCGATGGGCAGTCCGGCTGCCTCCGCCAGTTGGGTCGGCGCCGTGCCGCGATAGCGCTCCCAGATGGGCGCTGCGTGCTCGCCCTCCACTGCGAAAGCATCGAATTCGCCGTTCGGACCGGCAATATATCCGTCCAGGCTCATTGCAACGAAGTAGGTCAGTTCCCGCATTCTTCTCCCTTGGCGCATGGCCGGAGGCCAGGTGAATTCTGGGCTAACCCTACAGCACTGGCGAGCGCGAGCTGGGGAGAATGCAAAAAACCGGAAAGCATCTTTTGGATGCTTCCCGGTTTTTTCATTTGGTGGAGGTAAGGGGATTCGAACCCCTGACCTTCTGCATGCCATGCAGACGCGCTACCAACTGCGCCATACCCCCAAATGAGGCGGTTTCAGCAGCTTGAACAACTCCTGAACCGAGATAAAACTCTACCGGAGCATTATCGAAAACACCAAATCGGGAACTCGAGACGCTGATCACATTCGGCTATTCACACGATGGCCTGGCAATGGAAGAATGTGGGCGGGACCTACCGGCCCCGCCACTTCCTTCGAAAGGCGCAATCCCATGACCATCGGACTGACCCCATACCTGCGTTTCGCCGGAGACGCCAAAGAAGCAATGGAGTTCTACCACCAGGTGCTAGGTGGCGAGCTTTCCATGATGACCTTCCGGGAAGGCGCGAATGAAGGCAATCCCGCCTTCGCCGACCTGATCATGCACTCCTCGCTATTCGTCGAGCGTGGCCTGCACCTCATGGCCTCGGACACCCCGCCTGGCATGGATGTCCGGGGCAACGGCGTGATGGCGCTTAGCAGCGACGGTACTTCAGGAGCCGACGCGGAAACCCTCACCAAGTGGTGGGAAGGGTTGGCCGAGGGGGGCCAGATCAATATGCCATTGGAGCAGGCTCCGTGGGGCGACTCCTTCGGCGAGCTGCGCGACAAGTTCGGCGTGATCTGGATGTTCAACATCACCGCGGTAGCGAGCTAGCCAAAGCAGCTAGTGGGTGCGTGCCTGCTCGCGGGCTTCCAAGGCTTCGCGGCCCACGAGCAGGCCCACCTTCTTGGCGCGGATCTGGGTGATCCACGCAATCAGCAAGCCCAATGCAGCGAGGCCGGCGCCGACCACCGACGGGGCGCGGAAGCCAAAGCCGGCAGCGATCACCGCGGCACCCAGCGCGGCGCCCAGCGCGTTGGCGACGTTCAGCGCCGAGTGGTTCAGCGAGGCGGCCAGCGACTGCGCATGCGGGGCCGAATCCATCAGCAGGGTCTGCAAGGCAGGGATCAGCAGGGAACCCACCGCGCCCATCACGAAGACCATGATCATCGTCGGCACCACCCAGCTGGTCACGGCAGCGAAAATCAGCATGGTCGCGATCATGAAGACCGATGACAGCTTGATCGCGCCGAAGATCGACCAGTCGGCCAGCCTGCCACCGGCCAGCGAGCCGACAACCATGCCCACGCCATAGAGCGCCAAGGCCAGCGGTACCAGCTCGATCGGCAGGCCGGCCTCTTCGGTCAGCGTCGGCGAAATGTACGAGTACACCGCGAAGAAGCCACCGAACCCGACGATTCCGGTGAGCATCGCCAACCAGACCTGGGCGCTGCGCAAGGCGGTCAGCTCGCGGCGGATACTTGCCCCGGCATCGGTCTTGCGCCATGGCACGAACACGCTGATCAGCACGGCGGTCAACACGCCAATCACGGTGACGACCAGGAACATCGAACGCCAGCCGTATTCCTGGCCCAGGCGGGTCACCAGCGGGACACCGGCAACATTGGCCACCGAGAGCCCGAGCATCACCCAGGCGATGGCGCGTCCGCGCATTGTGGCAGGAACCAGGCTGCCGGCTAGCACACCAGCCAACCCGAAGTAGGCCCCGTGCGGCAGGCCCGCGAGGAAACGGGTCGCCAGCATGGTGTTGTAGTCAGGGGCGAAGAACGAGGAGAGATTGGCGAGCGTGAAGAAGAGCATCAGCAGCTGCACCGCACGCTTGCGCGGAATCTTGGCGGCCAGCGCGGTGAGCACCGGGGCGCCCACCACCACGCCAATTGCGTAGGCGCTGATCATCAGGCCCATCTGCGCATAGCTCACCTCAAGATCGGCAGCGCCTTCTTGGAGCAGGCCCATCATGGCGAACTCCGTAACGCCGATGCCGACGCCGCCCATGGCCAAGGCGAGGATTGCCAGCAGCAGTTTTCCGCCAGATAAGTAGGCAGTCATTCAAGTTCTCAATTCGTGGCAGGGTCTTGGGACGCGGCTCCCTCGGCGCTCCTACCCATCGTAGTGACTGCATCGGGCGAGACCGGCAATCCCCAAGCCGAAAATTACGATTCCCACAGTATTTTGTGCCACTCTATTAAGTCCTATGGCTCATTCATCGCATCAACGCCTGTCTGCCTCGCGAATTATCGCGAGGTTCTTCTTTGCCCTGCTCTGCCTCGCGCTGGCCGGGCTGATGGTGTTCCACCAGCAGATACCCGATGTCATGGGCCTTGGATTGATCGTCGACAATCTGGCCCCGTGGATGGGACTGGGTATTCCAGTGCTCCTGCTGATGGCCTTGGTTGTGCGCGGGCGCATCAGCTTCATCGCGCTGCTCGTGCCCATGGTCGTCTGGGCGGTCCTCTTCGGACCGGCGTTCCTGCCCTCGGATCAGCGCGTCCCGGAAGCTTCGCTGCAGGTCGGCACGCAAAACGTCCAGGAGTCCGCCGGTGTGCAAGCCGCCCGCGAGCTGGCCGCGCACGGAGCGCAGGTCATCACCCTGCAGGAAATCGGCGAGGGCCAAGAACCTGAGATCACCGCCGAGCTGGCCGAAACCCACCCCTACCGCTACATGGTCAGCACCGTCGGGGTGTGGAGCGCCTATCCGCTGAAAAACCCGGAACCCCTGGACCTGGGCCTGGGCTGGGACCGCGCGTTGCGGGTTGACGTGGCCAGCGGCAGCGGGGATGTGCGGTTATATGCGGTGCATGCGGCGTCGGCCAGGCCCACAGGGCACCACGAGCGGGACATGATGCTCAGTTCGCTGGCCGGTTACTTGGCCGAAGACGATTCTTCGAAGATCGTAGCGGCCGGCGATTTCAACGCCACCAGTTCCGACCGCCACTTCGCACCGGTCGCCAACCAGCTGGAGGAAGCCCACTACAGCGACTGGGGACTGGCCCTGACCTGGCCGCGGACGCTGTTCCCGATGCTCGGCATAGACCATGTGATGCTGCGCGGAGTCGAATCAGCCAGCTTGGAGCGGCTGGAGATCGCCGATTCCGACCACTACGCGCTAGCGGCCACCATCGATCTGGGAAACTAGACCGCTTCCAGCCCGGTCTGGCGCAGCGTGATGTTGATCCGCCCGCCGCCAAGGCCGAGGCCTGCCGGCGCGGTCCCGGCGTGGATCTTCGTCACCCCGTGATAGGCGAAGCGTGACGGTCCGTCGAAGACAAACAGGTCTCCCGAGGCCAGCCGGATCTCTTGCCATGGCCGGTTGCGGTTCTCCGTATTGCCCAAGCGGAACGTGGCCGAATCGCCAATGGACAATGAAACCACCGGTGCGTTGATCCGCTCTTCGGCGTCCTGGTGCATGCCCATCACCGCGTGCGCATCGTAGTAGTTCACGATGGCGGCATCAGGCTGGTATTCCTGCGCGCGCTGCGGATCCCCGGTAGCCTCGGCTACCGCCTGCTTGCCCAAGCGGACCAGCCACTCTTCCATGGGCGCCACGGTTTGGCCACCCAGGTCGCCAGCGGTCCTTGAATAGCTGCCCGGGCTCCAATGCCAGCCCAGGCACAGGCTTTGCACGCTCATCGGATGCCCGTTGATGCGTGTACGGTGCGGCGGAACCGGCCCGCTGCCCCACTCGAAGAAACGCCGCACGATCCACTGCTGCGCAGCCGCGTCCAGCCATCCCGGCAAGTGCCAGGCGCCTGGGCGCACCGCTCCCCCGGTGCGGGGCAATGCACTGTCATCGAAAAGCGACTCCATGCTTCCAGCGTGCCCGTTGCGGGCAGGGCTCGGCAAGTCTCCTGCGTATTCGCTCACTGAACTTTGCAGGATCAGCCGGCACGGTGCCTTGCAACAATATTGACGATAGTGACTTTGTGTTTCGTCTTGCCCCCGCAAAGATTTCGAAAAGGTTAACCTTTATTCGATTTATTGCGCTTGAAACAATTGCGATACCTCCGGGAAAACCTGGGCACCTAAGCTGAGTGCATCCACTAGTTCAAGGAGAACCCCATGTCACCCCGCGAAACTCAAGCAGAATCAAGGACACCATGATTGGCATCGACCTCGAACTGCACGAATGCACGATACTGCTCGCCGGAAGTAGATCCGGGAGCAAGAATACCGCGAAACGCTTCGAAGCAGAGGGAGCCACGGTGCTCGCCGCCGAGGAGCCCTTCGAGGCAATACAGCTGCTGGAACAGGCAAGCCTGCTGGTGATCTGCGATGCCGACCCGCTGCGCTTCACCTCCCTGGTGCAAGCAGCGTGCATCCCAGTGATCCGCCTGCGCCCCACACCCGAATCCGGATCCATCACGCTGCTCGGCGGCGGGCCCGGCGCACTGGATCTGCTGACCCTGCGCGGGGTCCGGGCGCTCGCCGAAGCCGAGATTGTCTTCGCCGACCGGCTCGGCCCCGCAGCGCACCTGCCGGAGCTCGCGCCCCAAGCTGACATCATCGACGTCGGCAAACGCCCCGGGCACCACAAGCTCACCCAGCGCGACATCGAAGCCAAGATGATCGATGCCGCCCGCGGCGGATCACGAGTCGTGAGGCTCAAGGGCGGAGATCCCTTCGTCTTCGGCCGCGGCTTCGAGGAAGTCGCCGCCGCGACCGCAGCCGGCATCCCGGTCAGCGTCATCCCCGGGCTGAGCTCCTGCATCACCGTTCCGGCAGCGGCCGGCATCCCGGTGACCGCCCGCGGCGTGAACACCATGTTCACGGTCGTCTCGGCCCACGACCCGCTCAGCGATGCGCAGCTGGAGCACCTGTCCAAGCTAGGCGGCAGCATCGTGATCCTCATGGGCATGGGCACCGTCGAGCAGACCGCCGCTGGCTTGCGCCGGGTCGGCATGGACCCGCGCATGCCCTGCGCCATCATCGAATCCGGCACCACCGACATCCAGCGCACCAGCTGCACCCGGCTGGCCGAACTGGCCGACACCGCCCGCGGCCATGCAAACCCTGCGGTCATCGTCATCGGCGAGGTTGCCGGGCTGCCGGCCAGCCTGCTGGCACAGCAATTGGAGGTGGCCTGATGGGCACCCCCAAGCCCCTGGCCGGCTTCCGGCTGGCAGTGACCAGCGACCGGCGTTCGGCCGAACTCATCGAGGCCTTCGAGCGCCGCGGCGCAGAAGTCACCCATACCCCGCTGCTGCAGCTGGCACCGCTGGACGATGAGCAGCAGCTGATCGCGCAAACCCGCAAGCTGATCGAGCTGCGTCCGCAGGCAGTGGTCGTCACCACCGCCTACGGCTTGCGCCGCTGGGTCGAAACCTCCGAAGCCGCCGGCGTCGGCGACGAGCTGCTGGCCGTGCTCGGCCAGGCGCAGCTCTACGTCCGCGGCGCCAAGGCCCACGGCGCCGTCAAGGCACTGGGCCTGGAACCGGCGGCCGTCGCCGCGGACGGGCGCAGCGCCTCCATGCTCCAGCTGCTTGAAGGCAAGCTCGACGGGGCCACCGTCGCCTTGCAGCTGCATGCCGATTCCGATCACGGCCTGCCGCAAAGCCTGCGCGAGCTCGGCGCTCGCCGGGTGCTGGCGGTGGAGCCCTACCGCTGGCAGGACACCAGCAGCGACAGCGGGATCTCCGCCCTGGTCGAAGGGCTGTGCACTGCCCGCTTCGACGCGGTGACCTTCACCAGCGCACCGAGCGTGCACGCGCTGTTCGCTGCCGCCAAGGCCCGCAACCGCCTGCCCGCGCTGCTGCGCTCCCTGGCCGATCGCGTCGTGGTGGCCACCGTTGGACCGGTGACCGCAGCCCCGCTGATCGATGCTGGCATCAGCCCGCTCGTGCCCGAGCGCTATCGCATGGGTGCCATGATCGGGCAGCTCGTGGAGCATCTGGATTCGCTGGGCACCTTGCAGGCGCAGACAATCCACGGCCAGGTGCAGCTGCGCGGTCGCACCCTGACGGTCCACGACGAGGACTGCGAGCTGACTCCCGGGCAAGCCGAGCTGGTGCGGGCGCTGATCGAGGCTGGCGGCAGCGTCCTCTCCCGCGAGGAGCTGGGGGCGGCCCTGCCCGAAGCCAGTTCCAAGCATGCACTGGACATGACCCTGAGCCGCCTGCGCAAGGCGCTGCCGCAGCCGGAAATCATCGCCACGGTCATCAAACGCGGGTACCGGCTGAATGTTTGATCGCCCGAATGGGCTTTTTCCCGTCGGGTTACGTAGGATCGGAGTCATGGTTACTATTCAGGTTGCCGGTGAAGCTCTGGTCGACATTGTCGATGGCGTGGCGCATCCCGGCGGTTCTCCGATGAATGTTGCTGTTGGACTGGGCCGGCTGGGCCACGACGTCCTGCTCCAAACGGACATTGGCGATGACGAGCATGGCCGGCTGATCGCCGAGCATGTGGCGGCCTCTGGCGTTCAGCTCGCAGCCGGATCGCACACCGATGCGCAGACATCCAGCGCCACCGTGGTGCTCGACGAGTCCGGAGACGCCAACTACGAGTTCCAACTCAACTGCACCTTGCAGAGCATGGCATCAACCCAGGCCGCATTGTTCCACTCAGGCTCCGTGGCAGCGTTCCAGGGCCCCAGCGCCGCCCGGATCCATGAGGCATTCGAGGCGTCGCCTGCGGGCCAGATCCTGAGCTTCGATCCGAATCTGCGACCGGAACTGGTTGAGGACCGGGCGGAATCGGTCAAGCAGATCGAGAAGCTGGCCGGACTGGCCGATATCGTCAAGCTCAGCGACGAGGACGCCCTCTGGCTCTACCCGGGCTGGGATACCGACCGCATCCTGGCACACTTCCTGGATCGCGGGGCATCCCTGGCGGTCATCACCTTCGGTGCCCGCGGCGCGGAGGCCCGGACCAAGCACACCGAAGTCATGGTCCCCTCGATCTCGGTGCGCACCGAAGATACGGTTGGCGCGGGCGATGCGTTCATGGCCGGGCTGCTGCACGCCATCTTGGACAGCTCGCTGGCCCAGTCGCTGCGCGATGGCACGGAATTGGACAGCGTGGAGCTGGAGAAGATCATGCAGATCGCTTCGGTGTGCGCGGGAATCACCGTTTCGCGTGCCGGCGCCAACCCGCCAACGCTAGACGAGCTCAACCAGTTCCTCAGCACCACGACGCGCTAGCACCTTCCGGTTCTGGCAAATCACCGCTGGGATCTGCACCTGGAAAAGGCGCTGATCCCAGCGGCTTTTTATTTCATTCGTTGTGGATGAAGGTGTTTCGCTGGCGCATTCTCCCAGAGCGACTTGAATGCAGGGCGAAAACTGCAGATCAGGTTGCTAGAGTTCCCTAGCAGAGCATTGTGCCCAATTCACCGAGGAGGCCCCATGGGGAGCAAGGTTCCAGCCGCCGACAATACCTTGCGGATCCTCAGGCTGCTGGCCAGCCGGAAGACCCCTACCCCGGCGGCGATGATCGCCACACTGCTGGAGCTTCCCCGCTCCAGCGTCTACCAGCTGCTGAACGTAATGCTGGAACACGGATTCATCAGCCACTATCCAGAGGACAAGTCCTACGGTTTGGGGGTGTCCGCGTTCGAGCTGTCCAGCGCCTACACCCGCCAGGAGCCGCTGGCCCGGCTGGGTGCTCCGCTGATTGCCCAGCTGGTCGACAAGGTCGGCGAAAGCGCGCACCTGGCAGTGCTGCACGGTTCGGATGTGCTCTACATCGTCGAGGAACGCGCCAAGGGCCGCCCATCGCTGGTCACCGATGTGGGTGTCCGCCTGCCGTCGCATCTGACCGCCTCAGGCAGGGCCATTCTCGCAGCGCTGCCCAAATCGCAGGTGCGTGCGCTCTACCCCAGCGCCGCCACCTTCTCTGAGCGCGTGGCCGAATCATCAATCTCCAGCTACTCGCAATTGCGCCGCGAACTGGAGCAGAGCACGCAGCGCGGCTACGCAGTGGAGCGCGGGGATGTCACCCCGGATTTCCACTCGCTGGCGGTGGCAATCCGGGACTCCAATGATTGGCCGGTGGCTGCTGTGGCCGTCACCTTCCTGGCTGACCGGGTCCCCGAAGAGCAGCGGGAGGCCCTGCTCGTGCAGATCCGCGCCACCGCGGCGGCGATCACCTCGCGGGTGCAGGGCAAGCGTCCTGCCTAGTCCTGTGCTACTGGTTTGAGAATGCCGCGTCGAAGGACGATTCGGGGCGCTGGTACAGCAGGTTGCGGATGTAGACCACGGCCTGGCCCGCTCCATGCAAGCGGTCCATGCCCGCATCTTCCCACTCGATGGAGATTGGGCCGGTGTACCCATGGAAATCCAGGGCGCGGAACGCATCGTCCCAGTTGATGTCTCCATGGCCGGTGGAGACGAAATCCCAACGCCGGCGGGGATCGCCCCACGGCAGATGGGAGCCCAGGATGCCGTTGCGCCCGTTGGGCCGATGCATCCGGGTGTCCTTGCAATCCACATGGTAGATGCGATCGGCGAAGTCGGTGATGAATGCGACCGGATCGATGCCCTGCCAGAACATGTGGCTCGGGTCCCAGTTCAGCCCGAACGCCTCGCGTCGGCCGATGGCTTCCAACGTGCGCACGGTGGTCCAGTGGTCGTAGGCGATCTCGGACGGGTGCACCTCCAGCGCGAATTTCACGCCCTGCTCATCGAATTCGTCCATGATCGGATGCCAGCGCTTGGCGAAGTCCTCGTAGCCTGCGTCGATGACTTCGCCCGGAACCGGCGGGAACATCGCGACGTACTGCCAGATTTTCGAGCCGGTGAAGCCGACCACCACGTCGGCACCGAGTTTGCGTGCGACGCGTGCCGAGCGCTTCATGTCCTCGGCTGCCCGTTGGCGCACGCCTTCCCCCTCGCCGTCGCCCCAGACATAGTCGCGCAGGATTCCCTGGTGGCGGAAGTCTATGGGGTCATCGCAGACGGCCTGGCCGGCCAGGTGATTGGAGATCGCCCAGGCTTTCAGCCCGTACCTGTCCAGGATCTCCAGCCGTGATTGGAGGTAGGCCGGGTCCTCGTCGGCCCGCTTGAGATCCAGGTGGTCGCCGCTGGCCGCGATTTCCAAACCGTCATAGCCCCATTCGGCGGCGAGCCGGGCAACATCCTCGAAGGGCATATCGGCCCACTGCCCGGTGAAGAGCGTAACTGGATGCGCAGTGTTCATGGTTGGTTCTCCTCTAGTCATTGGTGGCGATCCATTCGCCGGTTGCCGCTGATTCCAGCACGGCTTCAGTCAGCCGGCAGGCTCGGGCGCCATCGGCAAAGGTCGGCAGCCCTTCGGGCGCTTCGCCGCGGATCGCTGCATAGGTGTCGGCCACGAACGCGGCGAAAGCGTCGAGGTAGCCCATCGGATGCCCGGCTGGCACCACCGACAAGCGTGCCGCATCGGGGCTCAGGCCGTCCGCCTGGCGCGAGAGCGTCGAGGACATGCCGGTGCCGCCGATCCACAGTTCGTCCGGCTTCTCCTGCTGGAATTCCACCGCCGACCGGTCTCCGGACAGCTCGATGGCCAGGGCGTTCTTCCGGCCGGCGTTGACCTGCGAAACCAGCAGCGTGCCGATGGCACCCGATGCCATCTGCACGACCAGGGCGGCGGCATCTTCGGTAGCGACTTCCACAGTGCCTCGCCGCTGGTGGGCCACCGAGGTGGCAGCGTTCAGCCGGACGATCCGCTCCCCGGCAATGAATTCCAGCAAATCCACCAGATGCGAACCGATATCCGCAAAGGCCCGAGAAGGACCGCCGGAGGCTGGGTCGACCCGCCAGCTCTTGTGGCTGGCATCATGCATCCAATCCTGCAGGTACTGGCCCCGCACGGTCAGCAGCCTTCCCAGCTTGCCTTCGCGCACATGGGCGCGGGCCTGGCGCACCATCGGGTGGTAGCGGTAGACGAACGGCACCGACGCCACGGCGTCGGAACGGGAAGCCAGCAAGGCCAGCTGGCCGGCGTCCCGGGCGCTGGTGGCCAGCGGCTTCTCGCAGACCACGGACAGTCCAGCTGCCAGTGCGGCGGCTGCCTGTCCGGCGTGCAGGGCATTGGGCGAGGTGACATGGACGGCGTCGCACTGCTCGAGCAGCTCTTCCACGCTGCCGAACCCGGGAACGCCCAGGACCGCCGCTGCCCGTGCGGTGGACTGCTCACCGTTGGACCGCACCCCGATGAGCTGGGCTCCTGCCCTGCGGATCGCGTCGGCGTGGGTCCGGGCCATGAACCCGCCGCCGATGACGCCGACTTTCAGTTCCTGCATGGCCGGTGCGGCCTGTTGGCTGATCAATTGAGGCATGTATTTCCTTGTCTGTTCTTACTTGACCGCGCCGGAAGACAGGCCCGCGACCAGGTGCCGTTGTGCAAAGAGGAATCCGGCAAGCACCGGGATCGAAACAACCACCGAAGCGGCCATCATCTGGTTCCAGTACACATCGGTCTGCGATGCGTAGGCTTGCAAACCGATGGACAGCGTCCTGGTGTCCTTGTTGGTGAGCACGCTTGCAAAGAGCACTTCACTCCAGGAAGTGATGAAGCAGTACACCGACACCGCGATGATGCCGGGGCGCGCCACGGGGAGAACCACCTTGACCAGTGCACCGAGCCGGCCCAGTCCGTCAACCATGGCGGCTTCTTCCAATTCCTTGGGCATGGAAGCAAAGAACCCGGTGAGCATCCAGATGGAGAATGGCAGGGAGAACGTCATATAGGTGACGATCAGCCCCAGGTAGCTTCCGTTGAGCTGCAATCCCTCGGCACGCTCAAGTTGGGTGAAGATCAGGAACAGCGGCAGAAGGAATAGGATTCCGGGGAACATCTGGGTGGAGAGCACGATCAGCCGGAAGGACCGCGCGCCACGGAAGTCGAAGCGCGAGAGCGCATAGGCGGCCAGGATAGCGATGGACACCGAGAGGATGGTCGCACTGATGGTGACGATCATCGAGTTGGCGAAGTACTTGCCCAGCGGGACCGTGGTCCAGATATCCAGGTACGGGGCCAGGGTGAATTCCGACGGGATCCATTCGAAAGCGCCGCGGACATCCTTGAGCGGCTTGATGGAGGTCGTGATCACCACGTAGAGCGGCAAGACGATAATCAGGGTGATGAAGGCCAATCCGAATACTCGCAGGATGCGGAAGCCGCGGGTCTCAATCATCGATGCTCTTTTCCTTCGGCATGACAAGTCGGATGTAGAACGCTGAGACGATCAGCAGCGCGATCAGCAGAACGACGCTCAAGGCGCCGCCCACCCCGAAGTTCCAGTTGTTGAAGGACTGCTGGTAGATCAACGGGGAAATCAGGGTTGCTTCTTCCGGCGACACCGGACCGAAAAGCAGGTAAGGGATATCGAACTGGTTGAAGACCCACAGTCCGAGCATCAGCAACAGCACCACGTTGGCGTGCTTGATCATCGGCAAGGTGATGCTGGTGAACTGCTTCCACAGGCTGGCCCCATCCAGGGATGCCGCCTCATAGACTTCGTTCGGGATGGATTGCACGGCGGCAAGCAGCATCAGGAAGGCGAAAGGCCAGAATTGCCAGACGGCGACAACCACCATCACGAAAAAGGAATTCCCGCCCAGCAGCCAGAACGGACCTTCGTCCAGGATCCCGAGGTCTTCGACGAGGAAGCGGTTGACCATGCCATCACGCTGGTTGAACATGAACGCCCAAGCGATAGTGGTGACATAGCTTGGCAGTGCGTAAGGCACGAGGAAGAGGGTGCGGAAGAATCCGTTGCCGCGGAATTTGGAGGCCAGCAGCACCGCTGCGAAAATGCCCAGGCTCCAGGCGATCGCCACGACCAGGACGGTGAAGAGGAAGGTCCGGCCCAGCGCATCGAAGAATTGCGAACCGATGGGACCGTTGGGGTCCAGCGCGGTGATGAAGTTCTGCAAGCCCACAAATGGGGCCTTGACCCAGTTGGCGATGGAGAACTGGGTTAGCGAGAGGAAAGCAATCCATACGCCGAGCAGCATCGGAACGATATGGATCAGCAGTTCCAGGAATGCCGCAGGAGCTGAGAGCGCATAGGGGAAGAACCGGTCGCGCTTGATTGAACTGCGCTTGATTGCCTTTGACGCGTCGCGGGGCTTGAGCGGTTCGCTGGTTTCAGGCGGTGCCTGGGTGATCGTCGGCATTTGGCCTCCTTTCATGTAAACGAATGCGAGTGTTGCAGCTGGCCGCGAGGGGCACGAAAAAGTCCGATCCCGCAGCCAGCGCAACGTGTCGGCCCGCTAGCTGGCTGGCATCTGCTGCTGCGCGTCTTCCAACGCCTTGCGGACATCCGCCTCGGTGATTTCCTCGCCCTGGGCGATGCGGGCGAACTGCTTGGCGATGGCCTCGCCGACAAGCGATTCCATCTGGCCCTCGGTGGGGAACAGCGGCATCGGGGCCGCGTTATTGGCCAGGATTTCCTTCTTGGCCTGCTGCTCATCAGTGCCGAAGGCCGGGTCGTCAAAGGCTTCCGTGACCGATGGCAGGGAGGTGTACTTGGCATTCAGCGTCTTCTGCTCATCGACGCTGAGCAAGTGGTTCACGAATTCGAGAGCGGCGTCCTTGTTATCCGAGTTCTCAAAGACGCTGACATTAATGCCTGCAACCAGCGACTGGGTGGCTTCCGGCCCGGTTGCCCCGGAATCCTTCAGCGGGATGGGCGCCATGGCATAGTCCTCGAAGCCAGCGGCCTTGAACGACTTCCCGGGGGCCTGGTCGAAGAACATGGCGGCGTTGCCGTCCATGATTTCCCCTGGGAGCACCGAACCGTCATTGATCTCGGCGTTGGACTTGGAGACCACGCCGTTCTCGCCCATCAGCTGGATCCAGTCGTTGACGCCACTGACGATGCCATCATTGGTGAAGTCCGGCTTGCCGTCTTTCGTATACAGCTCGCCCCCGTTCTGCATGCCCAGGATGAATGCAGCGTGGGCATTGTTGGCGGTACGTTGTCCGGCCAAGGCGAAGCCGTACTGGTCGATCTTGCCGTCGTCGTCGGTATCCTTGGTCAGCTTCTTGGCGGTGGCCAGGAATTCATCCCAGGTCTTCGGCGCCTGCTTAATGCCGGCCTCCTCGAACATCTTGGTGTTGTAGTACAAGCCGTAGGCCATGGAGTACAACGGCAACGAGGTGGGGGCCTGCCCCTCGGCGCCACCGGTAGCCAGGGCCGCGGGCACGAACTTTTCTGCGCCTCCCACGGCTTCAAGCGCCTCGCCTTCAAAGGGGACGAAGGCACCGCTGGCCTGCAAGGTGGTAGCCCAGGTGTTCCCGATGTTCAGCACATCAGGGCCTTCGCCGCTGGAGACGGCGGTGAGGATGCGGTTGTACAGGTCTGCCCAGGGGACGACCTCCAGCTCGACCTCGATGCCGGTTTCCTCGGTGAACCGCTTGATGGATTCACCCAGGATCTCTTCATCCTGGGTGACGGAGCTTCCCTGGTTCGAAGCCCAGTAGGTGATGGTTCCGCCGGCTTCCGCCGACCCGGAGCCGGAAGCCGCGCCGGAGCAGCCGGCCAGGCCGCTGAGCGAGAGCGCAGCGATGGAGGTGATCGCGACGATGCGCCCTAGATTATTCGTGAAATGGGGTGAAGGCATGGTGGTTCCTTTTCAGATGCGGGTGGTGTTGCGAAGGGCAGGATTCAGGCAAGGATGCTGGGGGCCGAAGGGTCCCAGGCCGGGTCCAGCAACTCGATGGGCTCGACGGTCGAGGCCACCTCGACGAATGCTCCCGACTCGATGGCTTCTGCGACACTGACCATGATGTCCAGGACATGGAACGCCAATTCGCCTGGCACGCGTTCCTTGCGGCCCTCGCGGATGGCTTGGGCCAGTTCGGCAACGCCCGTGCCGCGCCCGTATCGGGATCCTTGGGCTACGACAACACTCGGTTCCTGGTCCGCCAAATGGAGGATGGTGTCCCCGGTGAATTCGTTGGGATCCGGAAGCTGCGCGGTGCCTTCTGTTCCCGAGATCTCCACGAATCCTGCACGCTTCAGCTTTGAGTCGAAGCTGAAGATGCACTGAGCACTGGCCCCGGATTCAAAGGAGAGCAACGCTGAGACGTGGGTTGGAACTTGGACCGGGAAACTGGTTCCAGCCTTCGGACCGGCACCGATGACGCGTTGCGCCCTGGCCTGGGAACCCAAGGCGGCGACCTTGGCGACCGGGCCGAAAACCCGCACCAGGGTGGTCAGGTAGTAGGGGCCGAGATCGAAGAGCGGTCCAGCGCCGTGGGCGAAGAGGAATTCGGGGCTGTGGTGCCAGGATTCTGGTCCCGGGCCTTGGAAGATAGCCAGTCCCGTGAGCGGGGTGCCGATGGCGCCGCTTTCGATCTGCCGCAGGCCGCTCTGGACGCCCGCACCCAAGATGGTGTCTGGAGCCACGGCAACCCGGACGCCTGCCGCCTTGGCTGCTGAAGCCAGCTGCCGCCCGGATTCGCGGTCCAGCGCGTAGGGCTTCTCGCCCCATACGTGCTTGCCGGCGGCTACCGCCTGCAACGCCACCTCGACATGGACCGCCGGGATGGTCAGGTTCACGACGATCTGGATGTCGTCGCGGGCCAGCAATTCCGCATAGGTTCCCGAGGCTTCAACAGACCATTTGCGCGCTTGGCTTGCTGCGCGTTGGGTATCGAGGTCGGCGATGAATCGTACCGCGAGATCCGGGAATGCGGTGAGATTCTCCAGATACTGGTCGCTGATCGTGCCGGCGCCGACAATGCCCACGCCCATAGGCTGGTTCTGGGATTCCATCTGCACTAGTTCCTTTCGGTTACCAGGTAGTCTCGACTTTGGGTCACGGCCTGGAAGATATCACCGGCGAAGTCATCGAGTTCCACCACATGCAGCAGGCCGCTGGTGGCACCGATGATCTGGTCGATCGGCATGGAGCCACTCCCGACTGCGACCTGTTCCTTGTGATTCTTCGACTTCGGCCCGTCCTTGATATGCAGGGCCACGACGCGGGGAGCGAGTGATTCAAGCAGCTGGAGCACATCGGCGCCGCCCACGGCAGCCCAGTAGGTGTCCACTTCCAGCGCGACGTCCGGGTCCAGCAGGCTGGCGAGGTATTCCAGTGCTGTTGCGCCATTGATCTTGCTGGAGATTTCCCAGTCGTGGTTGTGGTACCCGACCTTGATGCCGTATTCGCCACCCAGCCTGGCGGCTGCGTTGAGCTTGTCCGCGATGGCGCGAATGGATTTGGCATCCTGCCACTGCTCGGCCGGGATGAACGGATCGATAACGGTGGTGATGCCGAGTTTTCCTGCGGCCACGAAGACCTCGTCGTAGTCCGAAGAGAGCAATGGCGCGTGGGCAGTGGGTGCGCTGAGCTGATTCTCGGCCAGCGCCTGGGCATACTCGTCGGAGCGAGCCACGAAGTTGTAGGGCTCAACCTGCGTGTAGCCGATGCCGGCTACCCGTTGAAGGGTCGCTTTAAGGTCATCTGCGATGTGCTCGCGCAGCGTGTACAGCTGGATTGATAGGTCGTGGGCAGGCAAAGGCGTCTCCTGGATGAAGTGGTGGGTGCGATCCGGATGATCATGACGTGCGTCACACACTGAGACTAGTTTTACTTATGTCGATAGTCAATAGAAGTATGTCGACATTCTTTTAAAGTGTTTCTCTGTCTCGTCCACTGCTGTGTTTTACTGGGTTCATGGCCAATCCTTCGAGCCCCCAAAGCCTGCAGTTCGCCCGTGGCGCCAGTGGTGCCGGCGAGGTCCTGCAACTGTTCATGGACGGCGCCCCGCACAGCCGCACCGACCTTGCCGCACTGACCGGCATGGCTCGTTCCACCCTTCAAGAACGTCTGGATGTGCTCATCCACCTCGGCCTGATCGGCGCGATCGCCGATGGCGCCTCCACCGGCGGTCGCCCTCCCCAACGGCTCTCATTGCTCCCCGACGCCCGATTGGTGCTGGCCATCGATTTGGGAGCCAGCCACCTGCGCGTTGCGCTTTCCGACCTTGCCTGCACTCCCCTGGTGCAATCCCAGACACCCATTTCCTTCGCCGATGGACCTGAAGAGATCTTGCAAACTGCCATGGATCTGGCCAAGGAATTACTGGTTTCCTTGGACCGCGACCGCGAAGACGTCATTGCCGTCGGCATGGGCGTGCCGGGACCGGTGAATTTCGAGACCGGCCGGCCGGCCAATCCGCCGATCATGCCCGGATGGGACGATTTCGACATCCCTGCCTGGTTCCAGCAGTATCTGGATGCCCTGGTTGTCGTGGATAATGACGTGAACCTGATGGCCATTGGCGAGAAAGATCAGCTGGAGTCCGGCAGCGAGGACTTCATCTTCGTCAAGCTGGCCACCGGCATCGGCTCCGGCATCATCTCCGGAGGACTGCTGCAGCGCGGGGCGCAAGGCACCGCCGGCGATATCGGGCACGTGCGCATTCGCCGCGGCGACGGCATCTTCTGCCACTGCGGCAATGAAGGCTGCCTGGAAGCCCTGGCCTCCGGGCCCATGATTGCCGCCGCGCTGCGCTCAGAAGGCATCGAGGCCAACAGCAACATGGATGTGGTTGGCCTGGTGAATTCGGGGAACATCCAGGCGATCCGCGCGGTACGCCAGGCCGGGCGCGATTTGGGCGAAGTTTTGGCTGCTAGCGTGAGCCTGCTGAACCCATCGCTGATCGTGGTGGGCGGACGGATCTCTGCCGCCGGAGAGCACCTGCTGGCAGGCATCCGCGAAGTGGTTTACCAGCGCGGAGCCCCGCTATCGACCCAGCATCTGCAGATCCGCACATCGCGCAGCTGGGAGGCTGGTGCCCTGCGTGGAGCCAGCATGATCGCCGTCAGCCAGGCGCTGAGTCCGCAGGAAATCGAGCGTAGCGCGCTGGCGCTGATCTGAGCCAGCTAGCAGCTGGACGCACCCGTAAATTCCTATGAATCTGAAATACCGGACAGCTGTGCCGATTCTCCGGTGTCCAACCCATGGCTCATGGCCAATGATGGAATCAGTTAGCTACGTTACATCGTAAGGAATTGCCATGAGCCACGAACCACGTGTCGTCCGCGCCCCGCGCGGCACCGAACTGACCGCCAAATCCTGGGCCACCGAGGCCCCACTGCGCATGCTGATGAACAACTTGGATCCGGAAGTCGCCGAACGACCCGAGGATCTCGTGGTCTACGGCGGAACCGGCAAGGCGGCCCGTTCCTGGGAAGCATTCGACGCCATTGTCGAGACGCTCAAGGACCTGGAAGAGAACGAAACGCTGCTGGTGCAGTCCGGCAAGCCCGTGGGCGTCTTCAAGACCAACAAGTGGGCGCCGCGGGTGCTGATTGCCAACTCCAACCTCGTGGGCGACTGGGCCGACTGGGAGCACTTCCGCAAGCTCGAAGCAGAAGGCCTGATGATGTATGGCCAGATGACCGCCGGCTCCTGGATCTACATTGGCACCCAGGGCATCTTGCAGGGCACCTACGAGACCTTCGCCGCGATCGCCAAGAAGCGCTTCAACGGCACGCTGGCCGGTACCTTGACCCTGACCGGCGGTTGCGGCGGAATGGGCGGCGCCCAGCCGCTTGCGGTAACCCTCAATGGCGGTGCCGTGCTGATTGTCGACGTCGATGAAACCCGCCTGCGCCGCCGTGCATCCAAGCGCTACCTCGACGAAGTCGAGCTGGATCTGGACAAGGCGCTGGAGAAGGTGCTGGCGGCCAAGTCCGAAGGACGTCCGCTGTCCGTTGGCTACGTCGGCAACGCCGCGGAGGTTTTCCCGGCACTGCTCAAGCGCCACGAAGCCGGTGAATTCGCCTTCGACATCGTCACCGACCAGACCAGCGCCCACGATCCGCTGAGCTACCTGCCGGTGGAATTCACCATGGAGCAGTGGCACGCCGAGGCCGAAGCGGATCCGGTGGGCTTCACCAAGAAGTCGCAGGCCGCAATGGCCGCGCATGTCGAGGCCATGGTCGGGTTCCAGGAGGCAGGCGCCGAGGTCTTCGACTACGGCAACTCGATCCGCGACGAGGCTCGCAAGGGCGGCTTCACCCGCGCCTTCGAATTCCCGGGCTTCGTCCCGGCCTACATCCGCCCGCTGTTCTGCGAGGGGCTGGGCCCATTCCGCTGGGTGGCGCTGTCCGGAGATCCGGAAGACATCAAGGTCACCGACCAGGCGCTGAAGGAATTGTTCCCGGAGAACGAGCACCTGCACCGCTGGCTCGATGCCGCCGAGAAGCATGTGGAATTCGAAGGCCTGCCGGCACGAATCTGCTGGCTGGGCTACGGCGAGCGCCACAAGGCGGGCTTGCTGTTCAATCAGCTGGTGGCCGAAGGCAAAGTGTCCGCACCGATCGTGATCGGACGCGACCACCTGGATTCAGGTTCGGTAGCATCGCCATACCGCGAAACCGAGGCCATGAAGGACGGCAGCGATGCCGTGGCAGACTGGCCGCTGCTGAACGCGCTGACCGCCACCAGCTCCGGTGCCTCGTGGGTATCGATCCATCATGGCGGCGGCGTCGGCATGGGCCGTTCCATCCACGCCGGCCAGGTTTCCTTGGCTGATGGCAGCGAACTGGCTGCCGCGAAGCTCGAAGCGCTGCTCACCAATGATCCGGGCATGGGCGTCATCCGCCACGTGGATGCCGGATACGAACGTGCCGCCGAGGTCGCCGCCGAGCGCGGAGTGCGCATTCCGATGGCAGCGCAGGAGAAGTAGCACCCTTTTAAATCAGCTTGAGGCGCCACCGAGGTGGCGCCTCAAGCTATTGTCATCTAATTGCTGGTCATCACTTCCGGCACTATGGCTTGCGGGTTTCGGCACTGATGAACCATGCCTGCTGCTCCAGATCCGCAATGTATTGGTGCAGGATGTCGGCCGTAGTTGGATCCGCCTCGTCTACCGGATCATGGACCTCGCGCATGACGCCCACGGTTGTCTGCAACGCCTTGACAACCATGTCCACTGCATTAGTCGTCAGGATTTCGGTGTTCACCGGTTGTTCCAACTTGGTGTACTTTGTGACCGTTGCCGCCAGTCCATCGGGAGTGGCATGCAATGCGCGCATCCGCTCGGCGATTTCGTCGGAACCGCGACGTGCGATATCAACGATTTCGTCAAGGTTCTGATGCAGGTCGCGGAAGTTGGGACCGACAACATTCCAGTGGATCTGCTTGCCTACCAACTGCAGATCCAGCAGCTGGACCAGCACGGTCTGCAAGGAATCGCGCAGCACCTCCGGTGCCACGAAGCCATTCTCTGCGTTCTCGCGATCGGTTTTCTTCGCTGGAGTATTCTTCGAATTAGCCAATGCTTCTCCTTACGTTGTCATGGACGCTTGGGGCAAGACCTTTCTCGGTGTCCCGCTTTTGACACTATCGACTTGGCACCCCGATTCCGAACGAGTGGATCTTTCTTTCGGGCAACGTCCAGCTTTCTCTTCTCTCGTGCCGAGATTCTCCTGCAATCCCAGCGCGAGCCATGCTGCCTGCCATTCGGATTCACGGAATTGGCTGGAGCCAGCTCCAGTCGCAGCAAAACTTGGTGGATGTTGACCTGTCTCTGCAAGTTGCATGGGGATTGCATTAACTGCAGGTTGCCAGCTGCTCAGAGCTTCCCGGAAAGCTTGAGCAGGCACCTTCGGGCACCTAGCCCTAGGCACGTCAGGAATCACCGATCCACGGAGGACGACATGTCTGAGCAGGATGCAAACGAGCAGTTCGGGAACTTCGACAACAACGAATCTGAAGGCTACGAGAGCCAGTCCAATTCAGATTTCGATTCAGGAAGCAACGGCGGATTTGAAAGACAGCCGTCAGAACAGCCGTCCTTTGGAGGCGGAATCGAATCCGGCCAGGAATCATACGGCGGCGAAAGCCAAGGAGAATCCTACGGTCACGATGAAGAGTCCGGCCAAGAATCATTCGGATAGAACGAGGGCCAGCCTTACGGCAGCGACCCGGGGCAGGAATCCCTGGGCGATAGCCAGTCTGGCCAGGCATACGGCAACAATGAAAGCCAGTTTGGTTCCCAAGAACAGGAAGAGGGGTTCTAGGGAGCTTGCAGCTAGGCAGACACTCCTGCCACGCGGAATTGTGGCCCATTCTCCAGTTGGGCACTTGCAATCGCTTCACTGCTTGCACCGGGCAAGTGGTGAAGCGATTACTCTTTTTGCGACGCAGAATCGCCAGCAGATCTTCTCGGGTTTGGTCTCGGACCTGCCAATAACCATTAGAGAATATTCGTTCGTTCCTCTGCCACTCCCGTTGGTTATTTATTGCTGTTCGACGCAGAATGGATATAGGCACCGTGTATCCGAATGTGCTGGCCGGTTCGACTGACAGGATGTAAATGTTCTCGAAAATTGCCAATCGCTTCGCTGGCCCGCTGGCGGTTGGATTCCTTGCCGTAGCGCTGTCAGGTTGCGTGAGCATTGAATCCTCCAGCGAAGAGACCAAGGCTCCGGAGAATGCTGGTCCCATCGAAGGTACCGTCACCCCGAGCGCCAAGGCCTCGGAAGGCGCGGCTACCGGCACGCCTAATGTTCCGAAATCACCTGCGGACAGCACGTTCCAGTCCGTCTATGATTTCCTCGATGCGCAAGCGACCGAAGTCAGATGCACGGGCAGCATGGATATCGCCGACATGGGCCAAATGCTCAAGCTCGTCGGTGATTGTGAAAACGTGACCGTCTCTGGAGACGGAAACATGATCGTCGCTCCGCACATCACGAACCTCGAGCTAAGCGGCAACGGAAATATCGCAGCGGTCAAGAACATCAAGCAGGTAGCTTTTAGCGGCATCGGCAATTCGGCCGCATCCCTCAACGAGAACGCCAAGTTCACTGACAACGGTTCGTCGAACAAGTTCGGCGAGGACGCCTTCGAAGGCATCACCTTCTAGATCCCGGAATTTTCAACGGACCGCGATTGGCATGCCAATTGCAGTCCGTTCCCTTCTGTCTCCGTGGCACTGTCTGGCATTTCGGACAGATGACCCGATTATCGATGCCGTGCCATCCCGATCTGCCGAACAATGGAAATTAGAGACCTCATTGCAGCGCAGAGAACGGATTGAACATCATGACTGCTTCCCCACTCGTCACCCTGGACCTTACTGGAGCAACCGCCGATGACGTGATTGCGGTAGCCCGGCACAACGCGCAGATCCGCATCGCGCCACAGGTCCTCGAAGAACTGGCCACGGTTCGCGCCCACATCGATGCCCTCGCCTCGGCCGACACCCCGGTCTATGGCATTTCCACCGGTTTCGGCGCCTTGGCTACCCGCCATATCGCGCCCGAGGACCGCGCCAAGCTGCAGCGTTCGCTGATCCGCTCGCATGCAGCCGGCATGGGGGAACCGGTGGAGCGAGAAGTGGTGCGTGCGCTGATGTTCCTGCGCGCCAAGACCTTGGCCTCCGGCCGCACCGGCGTACGCCCGGTCGTGCTGGAGACCATGGTTGGACTGCTCAACGCCGGCATCACCCCGGTAGTGCGCGAATACGGTTCGCTGGGCTGCTCGGGCGACCTTGCCCCGCTCTCCCACTGTGCCCTGGTGCTGATGGGCGAAGGCGAAGCCACCGACCGCGAGGGCGTGCAGCGCCCCGTGCCGGAACTCCTCGCAGAAGCAGGACTGGAACCTGTGGAACTGGCGGAGAAGGAAGGCCTGGCGCTGGTCAACGGCACGGACGGCATGCTCGGCCAGCTGTTGATGGCGTTGGCGGATCTGGAAGAGCTCGCAGACATTGCCGATGCCACCGCCGCCATGAGCGTCGAAGCCCAGATGGGCACCGACCAGGTCTTCCGCGCCGAACTGCACGAGCCGCTGCGCCCGCACCCGGGACAGGGCCGCAGCGCGGCGAACATGTACAACTTCCTTTCCGGTTCCCCCATTGTCGCCTCGCACCGCGAAGGCGACGGCCGGGTGCAGGATGCCTACTCGCTGCGCTGCTCACCACAGGTGACCGGCGCCGTGCGCGACACCATCGCCCACGCACGCCTGGTTGCCACCCGCGAACTGGCGGCGGCCATCGACAACCCAGTCGTGCTGCCTTCGGGCGAGGTCACCTCCAACGGCAACTTCCATGGCGCTCCGGTCGCCTATGTCCTGGACTTCTTGGCCATCGCGGTTGCCGATCTGGGCTCCATCGCCGAACGCCGCACCGACCGCATGCTCGACCCTGCCCGGTCCCGCGACCTGCCGGCTTTCCTGGCTGATGACCCGGGCGTGGACTCGGGCATGATGATCGCCCAGTACACCCAGGCGGGATTGGTTGCCGAGAATAAGCGCTTGGCCGTACCGGCGAGCGTGGATTCCATCCCGTCATCGGCAATGCAGGAGGACCATGTTTCCCTGGGCTGGCATGCGGCCCGCAAATTGCGCACCGCGGTAGGCAACCTGCGCCGCATCCTCGCCATTGAAATGCTGATTGCCGGCCGTGCGCTGGACCTGCGCAAGCCATTGCAGCCGGGGCCGGCCACCGGTGCCGTGCTGGAGCTGCTGCGCACCAAGGTCGCAGGTCCAGGCGAAGACCGTTTCCTCTCTGCCGAGCTGGAAGCGGCCTGCGAATTGCTGGCCACCGGCGAAGTGCATCGCGTGCTGGAAACCCATCTGGCGAAGTAGCTGTTCGAGGACAACTGTGTGGGGTGCCGGACATTGCTGGGGCTTCTGCGGGCAAGGGGCGTAAACTTGGATACCGGGAAACCACTTACCTCGCGTGAAAGAATCATCTAATGCAACGCACCATGTTCAAGTCCAAGATCCACCGGGCGACTGTCACCCAGGCTGACCTGCACTACGTAGGCTCGGTCACCGTTGACTCCGAGCTGCTCGAAGCCTCGGATATCCTGCCCGGTGAACTGGTCAGCATCGTCGACATCACCAACGGCGCACGTCTGGAAACCTACACCATTGCCGGCGAGCCTGGCAGCGGGGTTATCGGCATCAACGGCGCGGCCGCGCACCTGGTGCACCCAGGGGATCTGGTCATCCTGATCAGCTACGCGCAGATGGAAGATGCCGAGGCGCGCAGCTACGTGCCCAGCGTGGTGCATGTGGATGCCGATAACCGGATCATCCACCTGGGTGATGACCCTGCCGCGGCAGTGGCCGACGGGGTGCAGACCCCGCCGCACGCACTGCTGAACAGCAAGTAATCCAGCTTCACAAGGCCAGCCGGCGCGCAAGATATTGCGCAGTCCGGCTGGCCTTGTTGTGCGCCACCTGCGTCGGGGTCCCCTCGGCAACAATGCGCCCGCCGCCATCTCCGCCGGCAGGTCCCATGTCAATCACCCAGTCGCTGGCGGCCACCACATCCATCTGGTGCTCCACCACGATAACGGTGTTGCCTTGGTCGACGAGCTGCTGCAGCTGCGATACCAGCAGCTGCACGTCGGCAGGGTGCAAACCGGTGGTCGGTTCATCGAGCAGGTAGAGCGTGTGCCCACGGCGCTGCCGCTGCAGCTCAGTGGCCAGCTTGATGCGCTGGGCCTCGCCACCTGACATTTCGGTAGCTGGCTGGCCTAGCTGCAGGTAGCCGAGGCCGACTTCGCGCAGGGTAGCCAGCGCCCGCGCCGCCGCAGGAATCCCGGAGAGGAATTCCTCGGCTTCGCTCACATCCAGCTCAAGGATCTGGGCAATGTTCTTGCCCCGGTACTCGACCTCAAGGGTCTGCTCGTTGTACCGGGCTCCGTGGCATTCGGGGCATGGCCCATAGGTCCCGGGCAGGAAGAGCAACTCGATTTCCAGATAGCCTTCGCCTTGGCAGGTTTCGCAGCGTCCGCCGGCGACATTGAAGGAGAACCGGCCAGCACTGTAGCCGCGTTCCCTGGACAGCGGCAGTTCGGAAAACGCCTTGCGGACCGCATCGAACAGGCCCGTGTAGGTGGCGACATTGGATCTCGGGGTGCGTCCGATGGGTTTCTGGTCCATCAGCACCACCCGGCTGAGCTGCTGTGCCCCGGTCACCTCGGCGATCACCGCGCGTTCCGTTGCCACCTCAAGCTCTTCCGCTTCGGCCACTGGGCCGCCCGCAGCCTGGGCCAGGGCCCCGCAGACCAGGCTGGACTTTCCGGAGCCGGACACACCGGTGACCGAACAGAAGACTCCCAGCGGGAACGCCGCATCCACTCCCGCAAGGTTGTGCAGTTCCACTCCGCGAAGGCGCACCCATCCACCGGGTTCACGCTGCTCGCGCCGCGGCGCCGGCCCCGGATCCAGGAAACGCCGGGTCACGGATGCTTCGATTTCGGACAGGCCGGCGACTTCTCCGCTGTAGAGCACCTGCCCGCCGTTGCTGCCCGCACCCGGCCCGACGTCGACAATCCACTGCGCACGGCTGACCACATCCATGTTGTGCTCCACCACGAACACCGAGTTGCCTTCGGCCTTGAGCGCATCGAGCACCTCGATCAGCGGCTGCACATCGGCCGGGTGCAGCCCTGCGGATGGCTCATCGAGCACGTAGATGACGCCGAACAAGCCTGCGCGCAGCTGGGTGGCAATACGCAAGCGCTGCATCTCCCCCGGCGACAGCGTCGGCGTGCCACGGTCCAGGCTCAGGTAGCCCAGCCCGAGCTCCACCAGCACTTCGACCCTGCCCAGCAGGTCGGCGCTGATGGTGCTCACTACTTCGGCCTGCGCTTCAGTCCCGGCCTCGGCTGCGAAGGGGCGCAAGAGCCCCGCCAGCGAACTGAGCGGCTTGCGGTTGAATTGCGCAATATCCAGGCCGCCAAAGGTGACCTGCAGGGCGTCGGGGCGGAAGCCCGTCCCCGAGCATTCCGGGCAATCCTGCGAATGCATGAACGCCAGCGCCTTGGTGCGCAAGTTTTCGCTTTTAGATGTTGCGACCGTGTGCCGGACATAGCGTTCGGCGCTCCAGAACCGTCCCTTGTAGGGTTTGGCCACGCGGTCGCGTTCCGGGGTCACTTCCACTACGGGCTGTTCCTCGGTGAACAGCAGCCACTGCCGTGCCTCAGCGGGCAGCTGCTGGAACGGGACGTCGATGTCGTAGCCAAGGTGCGTGGTGATGTCCCGCAAGTTCTTTCCCTGCCAGGCCCCCGGCCAGGCGGCAATTGCCCCGTCCCTGATGCTCAGTGAGGGATCTGGAACCAGCGAGGCCTCGCTGACCGAATGCACCGTCCCCGCACCGTGGCAGTGCGTGCAGGCACCCGCTGCGGTGTTGGTGGAAAAGGCGTCCGAATCCAGGCGTGCTGCCCCGTCGGGGTAGTCGCCGGCGCGCGAGAACAGCATGCGCACCGAGTTGGACAGCGTGGTCAGGGTTCCGACCGTGGACCGCGAACTGGCGGAGCCACGCCGTTGCTGCAGGGCCACGGCCGGTGGAAGTCCGGAGATGAATTCCACCTTGGGCGTGTGCCCCTGGGCGATGAGCCTTCGGGCGTAGGGCGCCACGGACTCCAGGAACCGGCGCTGGGATTCGGCGAAGATCGTGCCGAAGGCCAGGGAGGATTTCCCGGAACCGGAAACCCCGGTGAAGGCGACAATGGCATCGCGCGGGATACGCACCTCGACATTGTCCAGGTTGTTCTCATTGGCGCCCCGCACATGGATGAATCCGTCGTGCTCGGCAGGGGCCCGGGAGGATGCAAAGCTGTTCATCTTCCCCACACTATGCGCCCGTGCACGCTCGGCTCAATTCGCCGGCCGCTGGCTCACCCTTCGGCCTGGCAGGCCGCATCCGGGCAGCCTTGCCAGATTTTCGAGAATAACCCAACGATGTCGATGCTGTGATCCAGCGGGTAGTACGCATCGACTTTGCCATGGATGCGCGTTGCCGCCTGCTCGACTGCCAAGTGGAAGAACCGGCAGACTTCCGAGTAGTGCCACACCTGGGCAATCAGGTCGACCAGCTGCTCGTGCGTCAGCGGCCTGCTTGGTTCGTATCCGGCTTCACCGAAGGCCCGGTACACGATGCTTTCCGTGAGTTCATGGCCTTTGCCGCAATCGCACCAGGCCAAGCCGCGGCTGGGCATCGACCACACGTCGAAACTGCTCCCAGCGGAGCTCTCGATTTCCATCTTGTCCTCCAATGTTCAAGTCTGGCTGGGCTCCCCAATGTACTGGCCGCGGCCTACAGTTTGGCTCGGTGGATTAAAAGCCTCTTGCCCGCAACGGCTTTGCTTGGCATAGTCATTTTGGGTCGGCAGGTTCAGCCAGCCGACGGATTGAGGCCAAGGAGAACAGTTATGACCGGGCGTTCCCACCCCGATACCAGCGATGGCGCACCGCACCGGCAATGGAATGAGCTGCTGCAGGAGATGCGCGTAATGCAAACCGGTGTGCAGATCCTTGCAGCTTTCCTCGTGGTGCTGCCGTTCCAGGCACGATTCGAGATGCTCAGCCGCACCGACGAAATCGTCTACATCATCCTGCTGGTCGCTGCCACCTTGCTGATTCTGCTGCTGATCACGCCCGTGGCAGTGCACCGCTATTTCTTCGGCCAGCGGCTGAAGCAGCAGACGGTCAACCTGGGACATGTCATCGTCAAGATCGTGGGCATTGGCGTGGGACTGCTGGTCTCGGGCTGCGTCTGGTTTGTGCTGCAAGTTCTTTTCGGCTGGCAGATCGGGGCGTGGGTCGGCGGGCCGCTGATCCTGGTGGCCTTGTTCCTGCTCTTGGCGCTGCCACGAATCCTGATCCCGGACCATGCACAGGACAAGTCAGGGACGTGAGTTTCCGCCGGCACGGGCCATTTTCTCGACCCGTCGCAAGACCAGGCGCATCGGGGCATGCCGGATGAACCGCGGCAGAATCCGCGTGGCCACCCTGGCAACAGCGATCACCCGGGCGTTGCGCTTCGCGGCCGTACCGGTGAGGCGATAGCCGAAGTCCTCGCGCACCGAGGCCGGCAGCTGCGCGATGGTCACATCCCGCATCAGCGGCATGCCCATCCGGATCCACCACGGAGCGTTGAGGGCTTCGAAAAGCTCGCGGGCCAGCGCCCGGGTCTGCTCGGTGACGTGCAGCGTGGCGAGGTTCTGCGCAAAGTATTCATCGAATCGGCTCAGGTTCCTGGGCCAGTAATCTCCCGGCATCTGCAAGGCATCGCCGAGCCGCGCGTACTGCGAGTAGAGCTCTTCCTGCTCGTTCTTGCTTTCTTCCAGGATCTGGCCGGCAATGGTCCGTGCCGAATCATAGAGCGTGGCCGCTACCCACAATTGCAGCTTGGGATCCAGCGCTGAATAGGCGGGCATGCCGTTCGAGCGCGTTCCGCGCACGGGCCGATGCGCCGCGTTGACGTAATCGATGATGGTTCGCTGCTGTGCTGCCGTGCCGTTGCTCAGCGCATAGATGTACCCGAGGGTATGGACCAGGCGGCTCAGCGGGTTGGCCGCGAAGCCCGAGTGCTCGGCAATAGCCCGTCCGATCTGCGGGTGGGCCAGCTGGAGCAGAATGGCGCGGCCGGCTCCGAGCAGCAGCCCGGCTTCCGGCGCGATCCGGGAAAACAGCTCGCCATTTTCTCCGGACTGGTTCCTGTGCTCCATAATCCCATTCTAGGCAGCCGCTGGGACGCGAAAGCCGGCGCCCGCACTTGCGGCGGGCACCGGCTCACGGCTGGCTGGTCAGAAAGCTACACCGCAGTGCAGGATCACGTTGGCGTACGGGGTCGCCTCGCCGGTGCGCACGATGACCTTGGCCTGGGGCAGCTGTGCCTTGAGCTCTTCATGGGAGATGAACTGTGGATCCAGGCCCTTGGTGCGGCACAGTTCCTGCACGGGGCCATTCTCTGCTTCAGATGCCAAGGTGCTGTTCTCGATCACCAGGTTGCGGGACAGGACATCGAGCACCTGCTCGAAGCTGAGCACCCCCTGGACCAGGGCCAGGTCGATGACCTGCGGGCCGTGTGGAAGCGGCAGTCCGCAGTCAGCGATCACCACGGTGTCAGTGTGCCCGCAGGTGGCCAAGGCGGCCAGCAGCGGAGCGTTGAGAATTTCGGATTTCAGCACAGAGGCTTCCTTAAGGTCTTGCTCGAATAAGGGGGCTTAGAGGTTCTGCAGGGAACGCGGGTAGGAAGCCTGGGCTCCGTGGGCCTGCACCGTCAGGGCCGCGAACTTGCCGGCGAATTCCGCTGCCTGCGCCAAGTCGTCCCCATTGGCCAGGCGGGCGGCCAGCGCACCGGTGAACGCGTCGCCGGCACCGGTGGTGTCCACGGCCTTGACCTTTACCGCGGGCAGCGCGCGAACCTGCGCTCCGCCGTTTTCCAAGGGGGCGCGGTCGGCGACCAGGCAGCCGTTGGCGCCGAGGGTGATCACCACGCTGTCGATGCCCTCGTCCACCAGCATCCCGGCGAGGCGCTCATAATGGTTTTCGAACTTCATCTTCCGGTTCGGGTTCAGCTGCTGCAGCACTGCCTCTGCCTCATGCTCGTTGACCACCAGCGGGTTGGCCTTGAGCAGGTACTCGCGGTCCAATTCGATCACCGGCGCCAGGTTGAGCACGATGCGGTCGGTGGCGGCATCCATGGCTGCCTTGATGCCCGAGGCAGGGATTTCCCCCTGCAGCACCAGGATGCCCTCGATGCTCCCGGCGGCCTGCACTGCCTCACCGGTGACCGTCGAGTTGGCTCCGGAGACCACGGCGATGGAGTTCTCCGCAGCGGAGTCCACCTGGATGATGGCGACGCCGGTCGGCTCGCTGGCGCGGGTGACGCGATCCAGCTTGACGCCGGCTTCCTCAAGCTGTCCCAAAGCGATGCCGGCGTGCGAGTCGTTGCCGACCGCGCCGATGAATTCGGTGGTGGCGCCGGCCAGGGCCGCGGCCAGCGCCTGGTTGGCACCTTTGCCGCCGGGCGAGAGCTGGTAGGAATCTGCCAGCACGGTTTCTCCCGGTCCGGGCAGGCGGGCCATCAACGCGGTGATGTCCACGTTGCTTGAGCCCACAATGGTGACCTGGATGTGCTGCTGCATGGTTATTCCCCTGGTTCTCGTTGCCCGGCGGCCGATGGGTGCCGGTGTCCTGCTTGATTCCTGCTATGAAAGCAGATTACTCGCCTGCGTACTCGGCGATGTTCTTCTCGTCGACGGTGTCAACGGCAACCTGCACGTTGGCTTCGACTTCCTCACCCTTGATGGCCTTGGCCAGGATCTGCACCGACTGCTTGCCCAGCTCGGCAGGGTTCTGCGCGATGGTGGCAACCAGGGTGCCGTCCTCGACGGCCTTGAAGCCATCTTCGGTGCCGTCGAACCCGACTACCTTGACGTCCTTGCCGGCCTTGTCGCCCAGCGCCTGGATGGCGCCCAAAGCCATTTCGTCGTTCATCGCCAGGATGCCGGTGGCATCCGGGTTGGCCTGCATCAGGTTGGTGACCACGTCCAGGGCTTCGGCACGGTCGAAGTTGGCGGTCTGCGAGGAGACGACCTCGATGTCCTTGTACTCGGCCAGGCCCTTGTCGAACCCTTCGCCGCGCTCGTTGGTTGCCGAAGCGCCGGGAACGCCTTCGAGCACGATGATCTTGCCCTTGCCGTCCAGCGACTCGGCCAGCGCCTTGGCTGCCTGCTCGCCGCCGGCCACGTTGTCCGACGCCACGAAGGAAGCGATCTTGGTGTCGCCTACGGCGCGGTCCACGGCAACGATTGGCAGGCCGGCCTCGACAACCGGGGCCAGGCCGGCTTCGGCGGTTTCGGTGTCCACGGCGTTGATGATCAGGCCGGCGGAACCGTTGGTTGCGGCGGTGGCCAGCTGGTTGGCCTGGGTTGCGGAGTCGTTCTGCGCGTCGACCACCGACAGGTCGATGCCCTGGGCTTCGGCCTCGGCTTCGGCGCCATCGCGCAGGTCGACGAAGAACGGGTTGTTCAGGGTGGACACTGCCAAGGTGGCCGAGCCGGCTTCGGCTTCGGCGCCGCGGTTGCAGGCGGCGGTGCCCAGCACCAGGGCCAGGCCGACGGTGACGGCTGCGGTCTTGCGCACGATGTTCTTCATGGGGGTTCTCCTTTGAACTGCTGTTGGATTATTGGGTTCGGGGTGGAAAATCTAGTGCTTGACGTTCTTGCGGCGCAGCACGTCGAAGCCGACGGCGATCGCGATCACGGCGCCGATGACTACCTGCTGCCAGAACGCGGAGACCGAGAGCAGGTTCAGGCCGTTGCGGATCACTGCCAGCACCAGCGCACCGATCAGCGTGCCGGAGATGCGGCCGACGCCGCCGGAGAGCGAGGCGCCGCCAATCACCACTGCGGCGATGGCATCCAGCTCGTAGCCGGAGGCCAGGGTCGGCTGGGCCGAGTCCAGGCGTCCGGCCAGGATCATGCCCGACAGCGCGGCGAACACGCCGGAAATCACGAATACGGTGACCAGCACGCGCTTGACCGGGATGCCGGAGAGGCGCGCGGCTTCGGTGTTGCCGCCCACTGCGAAGGCGTTCTTGCCGATGACGGTGCGGTTGAGCACGAAGGCTGCAAGCAGGCCGGAGACCACGAGGATCACGATCGGCATCGGGATCGGGCCGAGGTCATCGCCCAACCAGGATACCGAGGAGCTGGTGGAGATCGGACGGCCGTCGGAGATCACCAGGGTCAGCCCGCGCACCACGGTGAGCATCGCCAGCGAGGCGATGAAGGTGGGCAGCTTGCCGTAGGCGCTCATCGCGCCGGTGACCCAGCCGCACAGCGCGCCCACGGCCAGGCCGATCGGGATCGACAGCCCGTCGGGCAGCCCGGCGGTGGTGATCGCGTAGGAGGAGCCCATCGCCGAGAGCGCGGCCACAGAGCCGACGGACAGGTCGATGCCGGCAGCGACGATCACGAAGGTCATGCCGAAGGCCATCACCGCGATGGTGGAGACCTGGATCCCGATGTTCAGCAGGTTCGGCCCGGTCAAGAAGCGCGGGGTGGCGATGAACAGGGCCAGGCACAGGATGACCAGGCCCACCAAGGCTCCGTTATTGGCAAGGAATGCCTTGAAGTCGAACCCCTTCTTCGGGGCTGTAGCTACGCTGCTCATTACTTGGTTCCCATTTCTTCTTCGCGGTGCACATTGCTGACGGCCAGGGACATGATGGCGTCCTGGGTGGCTTCTTCGGTAGCCAGTTCCCCGGCGATGCGTCCCTGGCTCATGACCAGGACGCGGTCGGACATGCCCAGCACTTCGGGCAGTTCGCTGGAGGCCATCAAGACGCAGCCTCCGGAGGCGGTGATCTCATTGATCAGTTCATAGATTTCGACCTTCGCGCCCACGTCCACGCCGCGGGTCGGCTCGTCGAGCAGCAGCACCTTGGCTCCTGCGGTGAACCAGCGGCCGAAGACCGCCTTCTGCTGGTTGCCGCCCGAGAGCGAGCGGATGGGCTGGTCGATGCTGCCCATGCGGATGCGCAGGCGTTCGGCGACCTGCTGCGCGCGGGCTTTCTGGCCCTTGCGGTCGACCAGGCCGCTCTTGGCGGTGGAAGCCATCGTGGCGTAGCCGATGTTCTCGGCCACCGAGGCATCCAGCACCAGGCCCTGGGTCTTGCGGTCCTCGGGCACATGGCCGATGCCGGCGCGGGTGGCTGCCGCGACGTCGAAGCTGGCCAGCTTCTTGCCGTTCACCGCCACGCTGCCGCTGGAGTACTTGTCCGCTCCGGCGATCGCGCGGATCAGCTCGGTGCGCCCGGCACCCATCAGGCCGGCCAGGGCCACTACTTCGCCGGGGCGGACCTCCAGCGAGATGTCCTTGAGCATGCCGTCGGACAGGTTCTTCACGCTCAGCAGCGGCTGCTCTCCCGGCTCGGTGGCCACGCGCGGGAACTGGGCGTCGATGTCGCGGCCGACCATGAGCCTGACCAGTTCGTTCTCCTCGGTGTCGGCCGGGACGGTGGCGATGAACTTGCCATCGCGCAAAACGTTCACGAAGTCGCCGATTTCGGCGATCTCATCGAGGTGGTGGCTGATGAACACCATGCCGACTCCCTGCGCCTTCAACGTGTTGACCACCGAGAACAGGTGCGCAATTTCAGATTTGGTCAAGGCCGCGGTGGGCTCGTCGAGGATCAGCACGCGGGCGTCCAGGCTCAGGGCCTTGGCGATTTCCACCAGCTGCTGCTGGGCCAGGCCCAGCTCGCCCACCGGCGTATCCACATCCAGCTTCAGCCCGAGCTTGTCCATCGCGTCGCGGGCGATCTGGCGCATGGCGCGGCGGTTGATGATGCCGAACTTGCGCGGCACGCGGCCCAGGGTGATGTTCTCGGCAATGGTCATCGACGGCACCAGATTCAGTTCCTGGTGGATGGTAGCGATGCCCAGGGCTTCGGAGGCCTTGGTGTTGGGGATCTTCACGGCCTTGCCGTCCATCAGGATCCGGCCGGCATCCGGCTCGTGCACGCCGGCGATCATCTTGATCAGCGTGGACTTGCCTGCGCCGTTCTCGCCGAGCAGCACGGAGACCTTGCCCGCGTGCACCTCGACGGTGACCTCGTCGATCACCTGTACCGGGCCGAAGGACTTGCAGACCTTGTCCAGGACCAGCAGAGCGTCATTACCCATTCTCGTTCCTTCCATCCTCACCTATGCGCCGGTGGCTGCTTGCGTTGGGGCCAGCGACTCACGCGCGGTGAATCGGCTGATGAATTCTTGCGGCTCCGGGCTCTTGCCGGCCATCACTTCCTGCAGCGCAGTGACCGCGGCGCGGCCCATGCTGGTCAGGTCGTGGCTGATCGTGGCAATCGGCGGATCGTGCATGAGCATCGCATCCACCTCGTCGAAGGAGATCACCGAGAGCTGCTTTCCGATCCGGATGCCGGCTTCGCGCCACACGGTCAGCGCGCCAATCGCCATCGGCGCATCAGCGATGACCACCGCGGTGGGCTGCAGTTCATGCTCCAGCAGCCAGCGGGCGCCGTCCGCACCGGAGGCGGCACGGAAGTCGCCGGCAAAATGCAGGGCGGGATTAATGCTCAGGCCGTTGGCCGCCATCGCCGAATCGAAGGCACTGTGGCGTTCGCGGGCGGTGGAGGCGTGGTCCGGGCCGCCGAGGAAGGCGATGCTGGTGTGGCCCAGGAGCTTGAGCTGCGCGATGGCTTCTTCCAGGGCGCCGGTGCTGGAGGCGGTGATCGAGGGGATGCGCTGCTCTGGAAGGGTCCGGTCCACGAAGACCAGCGGGGTTCCCGAGGCGATGATGCGCTGCATCATCGGGCTGGGCCGGTCGGCGTCTTCGTCGAGGCCCTGGGGCACGACAATCAGCCCGTCGACGCGGCGCGAGAGCATCGCTGCGAGAAATTGGTCCTGCTGCTCGGTGTCTTCGTTGGCGTTGCCGATGAAGGTCATCATTCCCGCGGCGTGCGCCTGCTGCTCGACAGCGTGGGCAAGATCGGAGAAGTAGGGGTTGCGCACATCGGAGATCAGCAGCGCGATGGTGTCGGTTTTGGTGGAGCGCAGGGAGCGGGCCTGGGCGTTGGGAACGAATCCCAGTTCCTTGGCGACGGCTGCCACCTTTTCCCGGGAAGCGGCCGAAGTGGCGGGGTGGCCTGAGAGAACGCGCGAGGCAGTAGCGGAGGAAACTCCGGCTGCAAGCGCCACATCTTTGATGGTGACAGCGTTCATGGCGATAAGCCCCTTTGCTTATTGTGTAATCGATTCCATGGAATCGATTACACAGTTTTCCGCACAAAGAAAATTAAGTCAATACACTGCGCTTGCCTATCAATAATCCCTACCCAGCGACTATATTTTTTCGGGCTGGTGACTAGTTGCTTTAAGTTGCCTCGGGAGTTCAAGGCCAAACGTCCCATAACCAAAGTCACGTCGAGCCAGCAGGCGCAGCGGTCGCTAAGATGGTTCTTGTGTCGGTCAACCAGCTTTCAGATAGCGCGCAGAATTACCTCAAGATCATTTTCGGCCTCACCGAGTGGTCCAGTGATCCGGTCACCGCGAGCATCATTGCCAGCAAATCGGGAATGAAGCTCTCCACGGTGTCCGGCGCCTTGAGCAAATTGCGCCAGCAAGGCCTGCTCGACCATGCGCCCTATGGAGCCGTGACGCTCACCAAGCTGGGACGCGAGTATGCGCTGACCATGGTCCGCCGCCACCGCCTGATCGAAACATTCCTGGTGCAAATGCTTGGCTACCGCTGGGACCAGGTGCATGACGAGGCCGAGAGCCTGGAACATGCCGTATCCGACTTCATGATCGAACGCATCGACAGCCTGCTGGAGCATCCCACCCGCGATCCGCATGGCGACCCCATCCCGACCGCCGAAGGCCGCATTTCCATTCCCCAGGCTTTCAACTTGGGCGAAGCCGTCGATGACGCCCGGGTGGAGGTCGAGCGCATTGCCGATGATGATTCGCAGCTGCTGCAGTATTTCTCCGATCACCGGATCGTTGTCGGCGCGCAGCTGCAGGTAACGCCCGGCGAGCAGTTCTCCGAGACGGTGAATGTCCAGGTCTGCGCGACTGGGGAAACCTTGCGCTTGGGCTCGCGTGCGGCTGCCGCGGTGTGGGTCTCGCGTTCCTCCGAATAGCCTTTCCGTTCCATGCCCTCGGCTCATTGAACTGGCGGCGTCGTCACCTTTCAACGCCAACAGATAATTTGTCCGTTTCATGGATTACAGTGTTGACTAGCCCGGGATACTGCAATGTACAAGTTTTACATGGGGGTGCATTGCGGCATCCTTGGCCATCCATCACTTCGCGTTTCATTTGAAAGACTCCGCCTTGCCTAAAAAACTTTTCGCTGCGCTCTGCGCTGCAATATTGGTGCTTGCTGGATGCAGCGCACCGGCAGATCCTTCTGCACTTCAGATCAATCAGCTCGCACAGGCCGACAACCTGTTGGCAACAGACCAGCCGTTGCAGGTGGAACGGGTTGCCACCAGCAGCAAGAAGGTCAAGCCCGGGGCGAAGCTCAATGGTCCCAAAGCCACCGCAATGCTGGCGACCTTGCCGGTGAAGGGCAAGGCAGCAGCCACCGGATACAACCGGAACAAGAAATTCGGCAATGGCTGGAAGGACTTCGACAAGGACAAGTGCGACGAGCGCCAGGACACCTTGTCCCGGGACATGTCCAAGGTGAAGTTCAAGGACCGCAAGAAGTGCACCGTAGCTTCGGGCACGTTGCATGACAGCTACACCGGCAAGAAGATCAATTGGAAGGTCAAGTCAGGCAGCGTCGACATCGACCATGTGGTTTCCCTGAAGAACGCGTGGATTTCCGGCGGCCAGAAACTGTCGCAGACCCAGCGCCAGGCCCTGGCCAATGACCCGCTGAACTTGATGGCGTCCAGCGCCTCAGCCAATCGCCAGAAGGGCGACAAGAACACCGCCGAGTGGCTCCCGAAGAACAAGTCCTTCCGGTGCCAGTACGTGGCAACCCAGATCAGCGTCAAGAAGAAGTACGCGCTGTCGGTGACCAAGGCGGAAAAGAATGCGATGGCCAAGGTGCTGAAGACGTGCCGCAACCAGAAGGCCGCAAAGGTCACCCCGATCAAGCCAGCCGGTTCCAAGCCCAAGGCTTCGCCGAAGAAGGACGTGAAGAAGGCGCCTTCGGTGGTCAAGGGCACCGTGCATCCGGGCGCCTACTGCAAGAAGGCGGATCAGGGTAAGCGCGGCAAGTCCAAGGCCGGCAAGTACTACACCTGCAAAACCGATGCCAACGGCAAGCTGCGCTGGCGAGTCTAGCGACCGATTTCAGGTTCTCGTCTAGTCTGCTGATCCACCAGCCAGTGCGGCCCCACGGGCGGATCCTTTCCCGCCCGTGGGGCCTTCTGCAGTTCGCCTACACTCGGGCGGCCAGCGCTTTGCGCCGCCCCTTGCGGGCCAGGCGGGTGGCGATGAGTCCCTGCTTCGGGCTGAAAAGATAGGCGATTGCGAAGATCATTGCCTGGGCCAGCACCACCATTCCACCGGTTGATGCATCGAGGTAATAGCTCACGTAGACGCCCAGGATTCCGGCGCAGGTTGCCAGGACCGGTGCGATCACCAGCATCTTCCCGAAGCGGTCGGTCAGCAGGTAGGCTGTGGCGCCGGGAATGATCAGCATGGCGACGACCAGGATGACGCCGACAGCCTGCAGCGCCACCACTGAGGTCATGGCCAACAGCCCCAAGAGCACGGCACCGATCAGCCGCGGGCTCATTCCCAAGGCATGCGCGTGCGTCTGGTCGAAGGCATAGAGCGTGAAGTCCTTGCGCTTGAGCACCAGGATGGCGAAGGTGATCGCGCCAAGCAGCACTACCTGCCACAGGTCGCTGGCCGAGACACCCAGCAGATTGCCGAAGATGATGTGGTTCAGATCCACATGGCTCGGGGTGACCGAGATCAGCACCAGCCCGATGGAGAAGAGCGTGGTGAAGACGATGCCGATGGCCGCATCTTCCTTCAGCTTCGTCGTGTCGCGCACTCCCCCGATCAATGCCACCGCGAGGAATCCGAAGACCAGGGCGCCCAGGGCAAAGGGAGCGCCGGCGATGTAGGCCAGCACTACCCCGGGCAAGACGGCATGCGAGACCGCGTCGCCCATCAGCGACCAGCCGATGAGCACCAGCCAGCAGGACAGCACCGCGCACAGGGCAGCGGCGATGATGGTCACCAGCAGGGCGCGCACCATGAAGGTGTAGCCCAAGGGCTCGGCCAGCAATTCAATGAGGTTCATTTCCCGCCTCGTTTCATGGGATCCAGGCCAAAGGCCAGGGCCAGGTTCTCCGCTTGCAGCACCACGTCCGGATCTCCGTGCATCAGGACCTTGCGCATCAGCAGCACCGCTTCATCGGCCAGTTCCGGCAGCGCATGCAGGTCATGGGTGGAGATCAGCACGCTGCCGCCGTCATCGGCTACCTCTCTCAAGAGCTTGGTGATGGTCGCTTCGCTGCGCTTGTCCACGCCGGCAAAAGGCTCATCGAGCAGCATGATGCTGGCGCCCTGGGCGATGCATCGGGCCACGAATGCGCGTTTCTTCTGGCCTCCGGAGAGCTGGCCGATCTGCCGATCGGCGAAGTTGGCCAGCTCCACCCGTTCGAGGGCCTCGTCCACGGCGGCGTGGTCCTTCTTCTTGGCTCGCCGGGTCCATCCCATCTGCCCGTAGCGTCCGGTCATCACGACCTCGCGCACCGAGATCGGGAAGCTCCAATCCACGGCCTCGCTCTGCGGCACATAGGCCAACTGGCCGCTTTTCCGTGCCTGCAGCGGGTCGGTGCCGTTGATGCGCACGCTGCCGGTGTCTGGCTTGATCTGCCCCATGATGGTCTTGAACAGTGTCGACTTGCCCGAGCCGTTCATCCCGACCAGTCCGCAGACCCGTCCGCGGCCCAGCTGCAATGAGGCGTGGTCCAGGGCCAGCACGGGGCCGTAGTGGACGGTTGCGCCCGTTACGTCGATGGCCAGGGCGGTGCTTTGCTTCGCATTCATGGTGTTTCGCCTTTCAAAGCACGGGCAATGGTTCTGGTGTCATGCGTGATCAGGTCCAGGTAGCTGGGCACCGGACCGCCAGGTTCGGAGAGCGAGTCAACATAGAGAGTTCCGCCGTAGACGGCATCGGTGGATTCCACGACTCGTTGCATGGCTGCATCGGAGACCGTGGATTCGCAGAAGACCGCGGGAACATCGTTGCCCCTGACATAGTCGATGGCCGCGGCGACCTTGCGCGGCGTGGCCTGCGATTCCGCGTTGACCGCCCACAGGTACTTTTCGGCCATGCTGGCATCGCGCGCCAGGTAGCTGAAGGCTCCCTCGCAGGTCACCAGCACACGCTGGCGTTGGGGGATTTCCTCCAGCGCCGCCTCGAGCTCGTCATGCACGTCTTGAAGCTTGGCCTGGTAGGCCCTGGCGTTCTCCCGATAGCTGGATGCATTGGCCGGATCCAGTTCGCTGAAGGCCTCAGCGATGCGCTCTACATAGATCTTGACGTTCAGCGGGCTCATCCAGGCATGCGGGTTGGGCTTTCCGGCCCCTTCTTCCTGGACGATATCGATCGGCTCAATCCCCCGGCTGGCGGTTACGTGCGGGGCGTCATTGTCTTCGACGAATTGCTGGAACCAGGCTTCGAGGTTCAAGCCGTTATCGAGGATGAGGTCTGCATGGGAGGCGCGGCGCAAGTCATCCGGTGTCGGCTCGTATCCGTGGATCTCTGCGCCAAGTCGGGTAATTGATTCAACGCGCAAATGCTCGCCCGCGACGTTCTGGGCGATGTCCTGCAAGACCGTGAAGGTTGTCAGCACCACCGGCCGGTCGTCCGGGCTGGCTGCGGGCTCAGTGCTGGGCTTGGACGCGCAACCAGCGAGGGCGAGCAGGCAGGCTAGGACGGCGGCCAGCAGCCCCACACGTTGCCCCGCGCCTGATCGACGTTTCGCCGTTTGCACCATTGCACACCATTCCGATTCTCGCACTGGCGATTAGTTCGCCCCCCTCAATCATAATGTTTGATGGGTCGAACATTGCAAATTCGCGTCGGCAGATTTCGCTGTGGGTGCTGTCTCAGACCCCCAGCAGGGTATTGACAAGACGGGCGGCAGTGCGTGCGGTACGCCCGTCAATATCCAATCCCGGGTTCAGCTCCACCACGTCAATCAATGCCAATTTGCCGCTGCCCGCCAGCATTGCGCAAAGCCCGTGTATCACTTCCAGGGGCACCCCGAAACCGGCAGGGGCACTGACCCCCGGAGCCACCGACGCAGGCAGCACATCGAGATCGATGGTCAGATACAGCTTGTCGATGCCCGCCAGGAAGTCCTCGACGAATCCCAGGACGGCAGGTAATTGACCTGCCGTGCACTGCTCGTCAAGCAGGTAGCGCACGCCCAAGCTGCGAGCCCGTTCGAAGAGCACCGGTGTGTTGCTCGGCTTGCTGATTCCCACTACCGCGTAGTTGAAATCGCGCCCTTCGGCCTGCAGATCCCGGGCGATGTCCAAGAACGGCGTGCCGCTGGTCCGGCGCGGTGCGCTGCGCAAATCGAAATGCGCGTCCAGGTTCAAGATGCCCAACCGGGTTTCCGGCTCGTCCCTGAAGTGCTTGAACAGACCGGTGAATGAACCATAGGCCGTTTCGTGGCCGCCGCCGAGCACCACTGGCAGCATTTCTCCAGCGAGCAATGCGCTCACCGACTGCGCCAGTCGCTCCTGCCCCGATTCGAGCTCGTCACCAAGCACCTCGATATCGCCAGCATCCACCAGCGGGCGCGGCTCGTGAATGGCCAGCGAGCCCAGGGCGGCGCGCAGCGCCTGCGGACCCTGAGCGGCACCAACCCGGCCCTCGTTGCGCAGCACGCCCGCATCAGATGCGAAACCGAGCAACGCAGCAGGCCGCCGCCCATTGGGGGTGCCAGCAGGCTGGCGGTTCACCTGCTGGTGCCATCTCAAATGCTGCTCGCCGGTGCCGTCATTGCGTCCAATCCAGATAGCAGGTGCCCGGTCAACCGCCAGCTGCGGCTCGAAATTCTCCATGCTTCCAGCTGACCAGATGCACCCCGAGCGCGCCATGCCTTCTGCGGTTCTCCGTCTGAAACACCGGACAGAAGACGTTTATCGGGCACTCAGCGCGCGGTAGTCCAGCGGCCCTTTCGTGGCCGCATTGCCGTAGACCTCAACATGGATGTGATCCATGTGCCGGGTGGTGTCATTCCAGTTGCCGGTGAACTGGTTTCCGTACTTCCCGGAATCGGAATACGGGGTCCAGCCAGTGGTGGGAAGCCAGATCCGGTCCTGCCAGATCAGGTAATAGATCCCCAGCTGGATGCGGTTATCCAGCAGGAACTGGGCCAATTTATCGCCTTGGGCGACGCGCGCCCGGTTCTTGTAATCGCGGATCATCAGGTCCACGGCCTTTCCGGAGCTATGCCCGGACGAACCGCTTCGAATGGTGTGGATGGCGCTGACGGTATCGCCGGTTCTCCCCTTCAGCGCGGCAATGACCCGTTGCGCATCAGGCTGCAAGACGCCCGGCTGGCTCTTGGAGAGGTAGGTTTCTCTGACCCAACCGCGTCCTTGAGGCGCGGAAACTTCGGCCCAGCCGGCATCGCTGCGCATGAAGGTGACCTTCTGCCCGGCTGGCAGCACGGCTTTGCTCCGGTGGCTGACTCCCGAGCCGGCCCGCAGATTGACGTTGGCCGTGGTCCAGCGGTATTCGGTGGTCGGGGCCGGTGCCGGTCGCGGCGCCTGGGGCTTGCTGGTAGCCAGATAGCCATTGCTGATCCATCCGGTGCCCTTCGTCGTGGATACGCGTGCCCAACCGTTGGCCGTACCCAGGATGCTGACCTGCTGCCCCTTGGAGATAACCGCCAGCGATTTATAGCCGGTGGAGTACCCGGAGCGAAGGTGCACATTGGAAGTTGTCCAGCGCTTGGCAGCCTTCAGCGGCGTGTAGGCCTTGGCCACCAATGCGCTGGATGGAACCCACCCAGTCGTCTTGGAGGTTTTCACCCTAGCCCAGCCGTTCGATGTTCCGTGCAGGGTGAGCGTGGATCCGGCGGCTACCGTTCCAAAGGACCTGGACGTTCCCGAAGCGCTGGCGCGCACGGCGGTGCTGGACAGAATCCAGCGTGGTGCTGGGTCGGCAGGCTTATAGGCGGTGCTGGACAGGATGGCGGTTGGCACCCAGCCGATGCCACGGGTGGACTTGATCTGGGACCAGGAACCTCTGGTTGTGTACAAGCCGACTTTCTCGCCCTGCGCGAGGCGTCCGAGGGAAGCCGAGGAGCTGTGATTCGATCGGCGCAGGACGCTGCTGCTGAGCAGCCAACGGTTCCCTATCGTCTTTTGGGTTGCTACAGGCTGGGTAGACAGTTGCTTGGCAGGGAGCCATCCGCGTTTCCCGGCGGTAACTACATAGCTCCACGAGCCTGAGGTGCGCAGCCACTCGACTTTGGCTCCCGCCGGAACACTTGCCACGCGTGCCGCTTTGGCCGAGGTGGACTTCCGCAGGACCTGGGCGCTTTTTGAATACCGGTGCACGGGTGCCGGCAGTGAGCTGGACAGCTGGCTTGTTGGCACGAAACCGGTGACCTTGCCGATCTTGATCCGGCTCCAGGAGCCAGTTGCGCCCAGACGCTGCACCTTGGCTTTGCGCATGGCTCCGGCCAGGGCCGGAGAGACGGACGTTGCCTTCTTGCGGACCGGCTGGAAGGAAAGCAGATAGCGGGTGGCTGAGCTCTTGGGCTTGGCCGGCGCTGCGGGCGAGGTCAGGTACTTGGCCGAGACCCAGCCGGACTTCTTCTTGTAGGTTGCTTGCACCCAGCCGGAAGAACCCCCGGAGACGAGAACCTTGGCGCCCTTGGGAATGACCAGCAGCGACGCGGAGTGGACCGATGGCGATTTGCGCAGATTCAAGTTGGCGGTGGTCTGCTTGGCGACTGCCGCCGGAGCCGCAGCAAGCTGGGCGACACCGGCTGGAGCCTGCATTGATGCGCTGGCGCCAGCTGCGGTGCCAAAGGCCAGGAGCAGGGCCAGCAGCAGGCCCAGGACGCGATTCGTATATTTCAATGTGGGTGCTTTCGAGCAAGGGCAAACTGCCGATTCCTGCGGTCAGCAGAAGTCCAAGGCATTCCGCTGTGGGCGGCGATATTGCGATCGCCAAGAAAATAATGACACAGCAATGGCGATTTCGCCCTGCCGTGATCCGAAGAAGCTAGCTCGCCTTGGACATGACGAAAGCAGTCACGGAACCCGGCTCGATTTCGGTTCGTCCGGCGTCCTGGATGACAGGCCCGGCAGCCTGCCGAGACAATTGCTCGAAGTCCTTGCGTGGCAGGTGCCTGATGCCTACCGGTGCATGGGATTGCAGCCACGCTTCGACAGATTCGGCGGGGGCCTCGGTCAGCCATGCGAACAGCGCGTGTGCTGCCTGCGCGGCAGCCTTTCCGGTGGACATCTCCAAGGACTTGTTCAGCACGATGTTGATCTTCGCGTCCAGGACTTCATCGGCCTTTGGCAACTGCGTGCCGGAGACCTGGAGCTTGGCGATCAGCTTCGGCAAGTCGGCGGCCGGCAATGGGGGCAGGCCGACAGCTTGCGCCTTGCCCACTTCGCTGACCATTTGCTCGGGGAACATCTCCAGCACCTTGGCGAACATCTTGGGATTGGCCCGGCGCACCGACTTGGCGAATGCCTGTGAAGCCCACTGCTGCCAATCCGGGTTCTGCGGATCTTGCAGGTAGGCAATCACGGCTGCGCGGGCCACCGCCGAGAGGCCCTCATCCTCGCTCGACGGATCCTCCTTGTCGATTCGCAGGATGATGGGCTGTACCAATTCCCCGGGGTCACGATCGCGCAGTTCAGTCATGGTTTTATTCTATGGCGAATGAGAGAACCGAATTTTCGGACTGCAAAGCTTCAGCTTGCAACTCTAACTACTATGCGCTGAGGAAGGTCACCGTAATGCGCGCCGGGATCTGGGCGTACACCGCGTGAAGGACGTTGGCTTCAACGAAGATGCTACCCCCAACAGCCAACGGGTAATTGCATCCCTCCACCGTGAACTCGATTTCCCCTTCAATTACAGAAACGATGATCGGGGTGCGCGCTACGTGCTCTTTCAGCTCAACATTTGAGTCGAAAGCTATTTCCGTAACCTGTGCTTTCTCGCCGGCAAAAATTCTCTTGGCCGAATACTTTCCTGGCTTGATTGGATTGCGTTCGGCATTGCCCGCAGCTGACAACGAAATCAGCTCGAATTCTCCGCCCATAATATTTTCAGTCAAGGCAATTCCCGTCTTTCGGTGTGATTGAATCCACGTCGAATTAACTACCAGCATGCTCCTTTTTCGATCCGGGAGCCAACTGCCGCTTGATTCCTATCGCCCTTTGCGTTGCTGCCCGTCGTGTCGACAGCCGCCAATAGAAGCAACGTATTGATCTCGACGCAGTGACACTCATTCAAGGCCCACGGCGTGCCGGGTTCCTGCCAAGATCCACGCTCGAATCAAGACGCTGCTTCACCTTCTCGCATTGCAGAGTCGCTCACTTTGGTTCGCAGTCTAGAGATTCTCGTCTTGGCCTTGGAAGCTGCCGTCGGGCTCTCTCCTGCCAAGGTAACTGCAGTGTCAGGCGCGCATCATGCCTCGGCGTTGCTCCTGGCATGCGTAGCAAATTTCGAGACTTCGCTAGCGTCAGTATTTCAGTATTCCCGTCATAGAACACACATGCTTGCCACTTCCGAGGGATCGCAACACCCAATTACTCAGCGACCGCATCGTCGTTTGCCGGGAGCCTCCTAGCGTCGCCGAACTTTGCGCACGATCAGCAGCACGACGCTGGTCAGCATGGCAGTGGCCAAACTGACCAGAAGAGGAGTCTGCCACGGAACATCCAGAACGCTCCCGGTGAATTCTTTCCAAAAGGAGCCAATAGAATCCCAGCCTGTTGCCTTCGATTCGATAACTCGAGCGGTGCTTTCCACAACGGCCGGCATGACCCATTGGATCGCCAGCGCGAAGACCCACATCAGCAGGTTCATGATTCTCAAGAATCCGACGAAGCCCAAAATGAGGCCGAGGAGCAGCGGCCCGGCATACCAGAGGTAGACATAGTAGGACTGGGCGCCGGCAACGAGCGAAGCGATGATCTGCAGCCAATAGCTCACACCCACCGTTAGCGTCGCATAAAACAGCACCGCTACGGGCAGCCGCAATTTAGTAGCCAGGAAGTACCAGGCTTGGCTGATCAGCAGCAGGCCCCCGAATACCCAAAGATGCCGGATGGATGCTGAGGACAGTTTCCCGCCCAAGAGCCCGGGCTCCACTGCGAGAAGGCCTTGGAATCCGAGACCCAAAAGCCCCAGGATCATGCCCACGGCTGTCACGACAGTGAACGCTGTACGCCCATACCCAATGCGCCGGGCAAACCAGCTGCCCCAGAGGGTTATGACGGAGAAAACTACCAACAGCCCTTGGGCGTCGTCGCTGGCATGCGGGAGAATCGACCGGTCTTCTTCCCCAATCCACAACCACGGCAACACAACGATCGCAGTGATCAGCAATCCAGCGACCAATTGCATCCACCAGTTGTGCCAGATGCGTCTCATTGAACCCACTCTTACTCCTCAGTGTTCCTACGCGCTCATTGTTCCAGAGCCAGCGCGGAGCATCGCGAATGCCGGCAGGCGTTTCCCCCAAGTTGCTCCAGACAGCAGACTCCCGCACCGGGAACTGTGCCGGGAACGCCAGATGGCCCGTGCGCATTCCACCCAACTGGAATGCCCACGAGCCATCTGGACTACTGCTTTCACCGTGCCTTGGCGTGGGTGGCCACTGCTCCTGGATTGCGTAAATGCAGGTGGTTTACGTCATCAGGCGGTCTTCGTTGAATTCGGCGGTAACCCGTTCAACTTTCTCTACTTTCAGTGAACAACACATAGATCACCGTGTGCAATAGGCAAGAATGCAATTAGTCAATATGATCAACTGGACAAGAAATATATCGCGATTATTCGCCAATTCGCCGTGAGAGCTGAATCACAAAAATCAGTTTGAACCTGCCAGCAAAGCACTTGACCTTGACGTAACGTCAACCAGTAGCGTGGTAGCCATGAACGATTCAACTGGCCGTCGGAAACAAGTCCACCACTCGATCGCACAGGTCTCGAAATCCGCTGGAGTCAGCAGCCGCACTTTGCGGCACTACGACCAGATCGGCTTGCTGGAACCTGATCACGTGGCCGCCAACGGGTATCGCTTCTATACCGACAGGCAGCTGGTGCGGCTCCAGCGGATTCTCTTGCTGAAGCAGTTGGGCATGAAGCTGGAAACCATCGCTGAAATCCTGGACGAGCAACGCACTGAATTAGCCGCGCTGCGCACCCACAAGGAACAGCTCCACAGGCAACGTGAGGCGCTGGACCGGCAAATCGCGGCCCTGGATCACAGCATTTCAACACTAATTACAGGAGGAACAATGGAACCGGAAAAGAGCTTTGACGGCTTCAACGAGCAGTACAAGCACGAGGTATCCGCACGCTGGGGCGCCGACGCCTACGAAACATCTAATCGCTGGTGGCGCTCCAAATCAGGAGACGAGCAAAGCGCATTCATGGAAGAGGTCAAAATCATAAACCAGGCCTGGATCGAGGCAGGCAAGAATTCCGTCCCAGCAGACAGCGTCGAAGCCCAGGAACTAGCCGCTCGCCATGTGCGCTGGCTTCAGAGCGCCAAGGGCACCCCGCTGGATTCCGGTGATCCGGCCCAGCGCAAGGCATATATCTGCAATCTCGGCGAGATGTATGTGGCTGATCCGCGGTTTGCAAAGAACTACGGCGGATATGCCGAACTCGTTCGCGATGCGTTGCAGATTTTTGCCGAACGCACTATCCAGCTCGACTAGCCCGTGGCTGTTTCCGATGCGCTCGGGAACAGCCGCGGCCAGCGCTGTCAGCTATGGGTTTCGTTCGCAATATCCTCGCGGGCCTGCGCGTACCGCTCCTGGATATAGTTCTCCAAGGCGACGCGTTCCACGCGCCACATGCCGCGCCCGCCTATTTGGATGGCCGGCAGCTCGCCACTTTTCACGAGAGCCCGAACCTGCGGCAGCTTCACATTCAGTTCCTCTGCCACGTCTTCCAACCGCAAAAACCTCATATCAACAGGTTACTGTGATTAGCGTCCATTTGATCCCAGCCTGCTGAATTTGTGGATAAAGGATGGCATTCCGCCCGGCCATTCGCCCTAGTGGCCGCAGTAGCCGAGTCGCGCGCAACAATATCAGCCAATCCGCGCAACACATTTGGGATCCACTGGTCATTTTGACTAAAATCTAGGTTGGCACCTATGCACGCGCAACACAACCTGTCCCAGGAGACCACCACATGAATTCGGATACGTATCAGCTCGATGAAACCGACCGGCGTATCCTTACGGCACTCGATGCAGATCCGCGCGTGCCCATCATGATGCTGGCCCAGCAGCTGGGACTTGCCCGCGGCACCGTGCAGACCCGTTTGGAACGTCTGGCCCATTCAGGCGCCCTGCGTCCGAACACCTCGCGAATCCTTCCAGCGGCCATGGGCCGAGGCGTCAGCGCTTTCGTGAGCGCCGAGTTGAACCAGGCCAGCTTGAATGAGGCCATCGCCGCGCTGCGCCAGATCCCTGAAGTTCTCGAGTGCGTCGCTCCTGCCGGCGATACCGACCTCTTGATTCGCGTGGCCGCGACCGACCCGGATGACCTCTACCGTGTTAGCGAAGAGATCCGCTTGTGCCCGGGCATAACCCGCACTTCGACCTCGATGATCCTGCGCGATGTCATCCCGTTCCGCACCACCGAGCTGCTCAAGAAGCTGAGCAAGGACTGAATCCAAGCGAGTAACGGGCAGAATCGCCAATCCCGTTGCCGGCACCGAAAGGTCGCCGGCAACGGCGTTTGTTTTTATGAGCTGGATGGCACTTCCTGGAGCTTGGCAGCGGGCAGGTATTTCGCCGAGCGGAGCACCTGCAGCATTGACAGCACGCAGAGCACAGCAAGCATCGAGATGAATAACGCCGGGTGCGCGACCGTCCGCCAGAGTGCAAAGAATGTCGGGAAAGTGAAACCGATGAAACAGCACATGTAGAACCTGCCGGTGAGCTTGCCAACGTCCGCGCTGCCGGCAAGATCCAGGACCTGGCTCAGCCCGGCAACCAGCAAGATGCCATTGGCAGAACCGGCCACGGCGAAGGCAATGATTCCCAGGATTTCTGAACCGCTGAGCGACACGGCGATCATCAACAGCAGCGCCGCCAGCGAGGTAGCCAGCCCAGCCATGATCAGCCTGATCTTGCCCAGGTCGTTGAATCTCTTGACGAATGGCTGGATCACTGTGCCCATGCCCATGGTGACCGCGACAGCCAAGGTGGTGTAGAACAGGCTGGACTCGCCCGCACCACTGCTCAGCGCGGGGACTACCGCAAAGCCTGTCGCTGCCATGCCGAAGACCCATGGGGCTGCGGGCAGGACAACACGGTAGAACCGCTGGAGGTTTGCCGGGGTTGTCGCTTCACCCCGCGAACTGCGCCCTGCTGGTTCAAGCGCAGGAGCTTCACGGGTTGTGAACATCAGCAGCAGCCAGGCAAAAGCAGTGGCGGCATGAACGATATATGCCAGTTCCGGGCTGCCGCTGGCTCCGACGATGGCCCCTGAAATGACCGGGCCAAGGGCGAATCCAAGCGATGTGCACAGCGCGGCGCGCGTTGCACCGGCGGCGCCGGGACTGAGCAATTTCACCCAGCTGGTGATGGCGACCATGGCCAAGCCCATGCCGAAGCCGGTGAAGATGCGGCCCGCATAGAGGCCGGACTCGTGAAGCGATCCGACCATGAGCCCGAAGGATCCCAGAATCGAGCAGGCCAGGGCGAGCAGCGAGAAAGGCTTGCGTCCGTATTTGTCGGCCCAGGGGCCGCCGAATGCCAAGGCAGGGATCATGCCTGCCAGGTAGCTGCCCATGACCAGCATCGCCTCGAACTCGCTGAGTTCGCGGAATTGCTGATACCAGCTGATCAGCGAAACGTACTGGTTGGCGCACCATCCGGTAAGCACCAGGCACACGCCGGGAAGCCACCACGGAGTCGTCTTACGGGCAGCATCGAGAACAGTAATTTCTACCGCTCCAGCTCGTGGAACAGTTCACGCACGCGGTCGGCGATCTCATCGCGGATCATGTTCATCCGTTCCGCACCGGTGATGCCGTCTTCGCTGGGTTCATAGGTGACCCAGCGTTCGGTCTTAATCGACGGATCGAATTGCGGATTCGCGTCGGTTCCAAGGATCACCACGCGGTCGACTTGCTCGACAACGCGCGGATCAATGGCCTTGGGCGTGCCCTGGGACATGTCGGCGCCGGCCTGCGAGAGCGATTCAACCGCTTCCTGGTTGATGCCCGAACCTGGGTTGGTTCCAGCCGAGTAGCTGGTCACCTTCCCCTCAGAAATGTAGTCCATCAATGCGGCGGCCATTTGCGATTTGCCGGCATTGCGGGAGCAGATGAAAAGTACCGAGTTAGCCATGAACCTATTGAACCATTGACCCGCAGGTTGGTGGCCTTTCAACGGAAAGGTTGCGAAATGTGCCGTGCCGCGCCCCATTACGCAAGATCGTTGTCCTGCCGCTATGGCTAAAAGCTGTGGATGTGGCTACGGTTATGACTACTCAGCCCACGGCAACAGGAGGAAAAGGTGCTCGCAGCGCATAAGAAGATCATTGTCACCGGCGTAGTCGTGATGCTGATTGGTGTTCTCCTCAGCAGCTTCATTCCGGCCTTGATGTCGTGGGGCCTGAATTCCGGCTATGGCGGAACCCTATTGGCCAGCGTCCCGCTGAGTTTCATTAACGCATTGATCAGTAACGCGCTCACCCCGTTTGGCGCCGTGCTGGCAGCCATCGGAGTAGCCCTGCACATGGCCGGGGCCAAATCCAACGTCTAGTCCCGTTGCTGGCCTGAGCTCGCGGAACCTAGAACTGCGGTAGTTTGCTGCCCTCAAGCAGCAACCCCAATGACCGGCCCATGATCTGCTCATGGGCGGGCCATTGGGTTTGCGGCTCTTGTGCTACTTCAGCAGCTTGCGGGTCCTGATGGTTTCACCCCTGAAGAATGCAGGGTTGCGCAGGCGCATCCACAGCATGATGGCCACGCCGAGCAGCAGCACGCCAACCCCGAGGATGAACACCATGCCTACTCCCCCGATTTCGGAGCCCGAGCCGTACTCCGGATTCATGGATTCAATGGCAGTGGCAAAGAACATCACCAGCAGCACGATGCCGCCGATCAACGGCGCCAAGAACTTGCAGAAGAAATTCCGGGCATTATCGAACAGCTCACCGCGGAAGTACCAGACGCAGGCCAACGCGGTAAGCCCGTAGTAGAAGCAGATCATCAGGCCCAGTGCGGTGATGGTATCCCATAGCGCGTTCTCCGAAAGCAGCCGGGTGATCACATAGAAGCCGGCAGCTGCCGCGGCGGCAGCGAAGGTCGCTACCGACGGGGACATGAAGCGCGCGGAGATCTTCGCGAAACTGGAGGGCAGCGCCTCGTAGTAGCCCATAGCCAGCAAGGTGCGCGCCGGCGAGACCATGGTGGACTGCAGCGAGGCAGCCGAGGAAGACAAGATGGCCAGGGACATCAGCATGGCCAGCGGGCCCATGACCGGACCGGAAAGCACAGCGAAAATCGATTCCTGGTTCTCCGGGTTGCCCGCGCCCAAACCGGTGGTGCCTACGCCGGCCCAGTAGATCACCCCGAGCGACACGGCCAGGTATAGCGCGATGATCACCAGCACTGTCCAGGTGGCACCGCGTCCGGGAACCTTCTTCGGATCGGTGGTTTCCTCGTTCATGGTCAGCGTGACATCCCAGCCCCAGAAGACGAAGATGGACAGCGAGATGCCCGCGGCGAAGGCCGAGAAGGTATCGATGCCGGCGGGGTTGAACATCTGCCAGGTAATCGGCGTCGGATCATTGGGCTGGCTGGAGGTCAGCGCCATGATGGCAAAGAGCAGCAGCACCGCGACCTGGAACCCGACCAGCACGTACTGGAAGACCTTGGTGGCGTTCATGCCCCGATAGGAAATCCAGGCGGCCACCGCAATGAACACCAGCGTGGTGGGAATGTTGATCCACAAGTTCGTGGTCAGCTCGGCAATCCAATCCTGCCCGGTGAGCTGGGCAAGGAGGATGTAGAAGAAGTCCACGGCCACGGCCGCCAGATTGGAGAGCACAATCACCGTCGCGGCGATCAGGCCCCAGCCGCCCATCCAGCCGATCATCGGCCCGAAGGCACGTGTCGCCCAGGTGAAGGAGGTGCCCGAATCCGGCATGGCGCTGTTCAGCTCGCGGTAGCCCAGGGCCACCAGCAGCATCGGCAGGAAGCCGGCCAGCAGGATCGCCGGCAGGCTGGTGCCGACTTCGGCCACGGTGGCGCCGAGCCCCGCGGTGAGGGTGTAGGCCGGGGCGATGCAGGAGATGCCGATAACGACAAGTCCCAGAACGCCCACGGTGCCCTTGGGCAGTCCTTTTTCGTGCAGTCCGCTCTCGGAGCGTGCAGGCGGCGATGCCTGCCTCAGGTCTTGCGACATGGTGGTTACCTTCAAACTTTCAGCGGGGTGTGCGTGCGTCGGCTACAAGTACCGAGCCACCTTCCGTCAGGGGTCAGTGAGGCGCCGTCCGCGCAGTTTCGCGGCAGGCGTCCGGGGAATATAAGGGGTGGTGCAGGATTTTTGCGGTGTTTCCTAGCGGGCCGCATCAAGGGTCGGGATGACGCCGATGGGCACGTTGAGCTGGCCGAGTATCCGCTGGGCCTTGGGCCCGATGAATAGACGGCGCGGAGCGGCCAGCCGGGCGGAACCGAGCAGCGCCAGGTCCCCGTCCTGCCAGGACAGCTGGGCCGTGGCTTCATCCAGTCCCTGCCCGGAGACCACCTCGATGGCCGCATCCAGGCCCAGGGACTCGGTCAGTTCCTCCAGATAGCTGCGGGTCTTGGCCAGGTGGTCGCCCAGCTCTTGCTCGGAGTTGGCCAGCTCCGCCTGGGAGATGAGCGTGGCCACGCGCAGCGGCAAAGCGCAGGCGGCGGCGATCCGCGCCGAGAGGCCGATGACCTCGCGTGCGCCGGGCCGGTCCCCGACGAAGGCGGTCAGCCGGGTGATCTTCCCGTTGGCCGCGCGCAGCGTGGCCAACGACGCCGGCGAGGACATGAATACTGCCATCGGCGATGAATGCAGCAGCGCGTTGGCAATCGCCCCGGGGCTGAAGAAGCCGGCGCGGTGGCGCTTGCGCCCGCCCAGCACAATCCCGTGAGCCCCGAATTCCTCGCCCAGGGCGATGAGCCCCTCGGCCACCGAGGGCACCGAGCGGGCTACCGCCGAGGCGGCGATGCCCTCCGGCACCAGGGCCAGGGCTTCGGCCGCCCAGCGGTCCACCTGGGCGGAGAGGATGGTGGAGAATCCATGATCCCCGCCGGGGTAGACCGCATTGAACGGGGTGGAGGCTGGCAGCACGATGGCGATCTTCAAGGATGCATCGCGGGTGCCAGCCACCAGGGCGCTGGCCAGTTCGATGGCTTCGGCACCGCGCTGGTCAGCGGTGTAGCCTACAAGCAATTTCATGGCTTAGGCGTTCGCCTCTTCCTTGGCAGCGGTCAGCGTGGCCACCCCGTCATAGCTCTGGTCGTAATCGGTGCCGTCCAGTGCGGCAATGATGCGTGCGGCCGAGCGCCGGCCCATGCGCACCGCGCCGTCCACGTGCTGGAACCCTTCGCCGGCCAGGTCGGAGGAGGAGAAGTAGATCGGTCCGACATTCTCGTTCTGCGCCGGGCCGAAGCGGTGCAGGCCGCCCAAATCGTAGCTGGTGGCGTAGGCTCCGCGGGTCCATTCCTCGGCGGCGAAGTCCGAGAGGTAGAAGACCTTGGGATCCAGGGCCTTCTCCCCCAAGTAGCCGGCCATGGACTTGAGGATCTCCGCGCGGCGCTGCTGCTCGTCCAGTTCCCACATGGCGTCGGCCTTCAGATCCGAGATGAAGCCGACCAGGGTGCCGGTTTCCTCGCCGATGTAGGTGTTGTCGTAGATTTCCTGGACCAGGTTGGCCGGGCCGAAGCAGGTGCCGGAGAGCCCTTCTTCGCGCCAGAACGGGGTGCCGTAGACGGCGTGCACCTTGATCACCAGGCCCATGGACTGGTGCTGGTGGGTGACCTGCTGCTTGCGCGGCAGCGCCGGAACGTAGGAGATGCGCGAGTACAGGTTCGGCGGCACCGCCAGCACGGCCTTCTTGGCCGAGACGGTTACGCTGCTTCCGTGGGCCACCACGCCGCCGTCGAACCATTCGAGCTTGAGCACCGGGTTGCCCAGGAAGACGATGTCCTCGCCCAGCTTTTCGGCCAGGGTCTTGGAGACGCCCTGCATGGTGCCCACGATGCGCCGGTCCAGGATGAAGTCCTCGTCGACCAGGTTGTCGAAGGAGCCGGCCGAGGACGCCATGAGCACCGCCTGCAGCGCGGAGAAGGTGTGCGCCGGCTTGGTGAGCATGCCCCCGGCGATGAACAGTCCCACGTTGTTGCAGGCCAGTTCGTCGGCGGAGTGCTGGCGCAGGAAGTGGTGGAAGGAGATCTTGTCCAGTTCTTCGGCCTGCGGGTGCTCCCATGGCCTGTCCGGATCCATGCCAGCGGCCAGTTCGTTCATCAGCGCTACCAGCTTGTCCATTTCGGCTACGGTGCTGGCGGCTACCGGGAAGTCCTCCCCTTCGTAGGCGATCCGTTCGCCGTCCTCGGTGAGGTAGACGCTCTTGCCGGCCTTGTAGCGTTCGAAGGTCTCGATGCCCAGCTCGTTGATCAGCGAGTAGAGTCCGGTCTGGTCGGGGCTGATCCACTGGCCGCCGATTTCGATGGTCGCCCCGTCCATCTGCTCGGTCCAGGTGCGGCCGCCCACGCGGTCGCGGGCTTCGAGCACGGCAACGGACTTGCCTGCCTTGCTCAACTCATAGGCCGCTGTCAGCCCCGAGGGTCCCGCACCGATGACGACGACGTCGCGTTCGAGATGTTCCATGATCGCTCCCTTGCACAATTAAATGAATATGGTTCATTTACCTGTCATATAGCATAGGGTACGAACATCCAGTTGTGAAGCACCCCACGTCAGGAAGAGGTCCGCATGAGCGAAACGGAAGCGAGACGAGCCGGGCGCCCACGCAAGGCGGTGCTGAACCGGGAGCGCATCACCGAGCATGCGCTGGAACTGGTTTCCGGGGACGGCTACGAGTCGCTGACCATGCAGCGGCTGGCAAAGTCCCTCGGCGTCTCGCCCTCGGCGCTCTACAACCACGTCGATTCGAAGCACGACCTGCTGCAGTGGATCCAGGAATGGGTCATGGCCGATATCGACACGTCGGTCTTCGATGAGGCGGGCATCAAGGAAGCGCTGCTGAAGTGGGCTACGAGCTACCGCAACGTCTTCGCCCGGCACATTCCGTTGATCCCGGTCATTGCGGTTCTGCCGGTCACCGATTCACCGCGCACCCTGGGCATGTACGAGCGCGTGGCCGAAGCACTGGCGGACTTCGGCATGGCGGAGAACGAGATCGTGCCGACGATTGTCGCACTGGAGTCGTTCATTTTCGGCTCGGCCATGGACACCGCCGCGCCCCATGACATTTTCGATACCAGCAACCACCAGGATCTGACTCCGCATTTCACCAGGGCCGTGGCGGCGCAACGCCGCTCGAAGCTCGATACCAGCGATGATTCGTTCCAGCGCGGGCTCGCGGCTCTGGTATCCGGCCTGCTGGCCAACGGAAGCTGATCATGGATAAAGAGCCGAAGCCGCGGATCACCGGCAAGCAGTGGGCTTCCATTGCACTGGTGGCTATTGCACTGGTCTTCATCCTGCAGAACCTGACCTATGTGCGCGTGGAATTCTTCCTCTTCCACACCGCCGCGCCGTTGTGGCTGATCCTGCTGATCACCTTGGCGGCAGGCTACGCCATCGGGCGGTTCTCCAAGCGACGGAACTAGTCGTCGAGGATGGCCCACTCCCCTACTTGCTCGTTGTCGGAGTCGTAGACGTCCTCCTGGGCGCCGGCAACGATCGGATACATCGTGATGTTCGTCGACCAGTCCCGCAGAATCTTCTGCAGCTCTTCCAACGGTTTGAGCTGCATGTTCTCGGTATCGAAGTTGACTTCCAAAACAAAACGCATGGCCTGCTCCCATCCTTGTCGGTTGCCGCCATCCTATGCCCGCAAGGCCAGAAATACGAGACTTGCCGCAAGTCCCAAGGCAGAACCGATGCCAATCGGGGACGCACGAAAAACGGGACCCCGAGTTGCCCCGGGATCCCGTCTTCTGAAAATGCTTGGGAAAGCTACTGTACAGCGCTCATGTAGCTCAGCGACTGGAGCGCTTCGTTGCCGCCGACCTTGTACAACGCCAGGACCAGGCCGCCGAACACGACGCCCATCAGGGCAGAAAAGCCCAGGGAGATCTTGACCAGCGAACGGACCTCGCCGCGGCTGATCTCGGCTTCATCGTTCAGGTAGCGAGCTGCGCCTTCGGTGAAGCTGGCTGCCGGGGTCAATGCGGGAACCGGAGCGGTGAGCAGATTCGAGGCAGTGTCGATTGCCCCGCTGCGCAAATAGGCAACAGTCATGCGGTTCTTGCGATCCTGGCGAAGCTTGACGATGTTGGCGCCGTGGCGTGCCAAGAGGATGTCTTCACCGAGTGGGATCGAGGCCATTGCTGCTGCTCCTAAAGAATTATCATTTTGCGCATTTCCAGTCATATCCATCATTTCCGACCATTTATCTATTGAGAAGTGGTTTGTTCAGAAGCCCACACGACCTTGTGATGCAATCCGCATGATTCTGGGGCTAAATCGACTTTTCTGGTGACGGGGAGCATAGTTTCCAATAATTGTTCCGGGTTAGTTATTGGCTGGTATTTCGTAGGTCACAGGGAATTGCGACTGATGACATTTCATGGATTATTCGTCGTCGATAAATGCGCAGACCAGCGCGTGAAATGGTTGGCGGCACGGCAGAGCCCCAGTCCAAAAGTGGACTGGGGCTCGGCACGATCAGCGCAAAGGGCCAAACCCTATGCGGTCTTCAGATCCTTGCCGTCCTGCTTGCGCTGGCGCTTCGCTGCGCGGATCTGCAATGCCAGGTCGTGGTTCGACAGGTCTTCCGGCGAGGCAACGCCGCGCTTGCGGGCCTTGGCAATCAGCGCCTGGCGGATTTCCGCCTGATGAGTGCGCTTGTACCGGATGACCAGCACAGCAGTTGCAACGGCCAGAACAATCAACGTCACCACTGCGGTGATCAGAGTTGCGTCAAAATTCATGGACTTCTCAACCTCCCCATTCATTCAGTCGCAGCTGCGGCAGGTTCCACTGCCGTGCTGGAGAACCGGTCCCCAGCAGCCAACGGGCCGCAGCCATGCTAAGAGAAGAACATCAAGTTTAGCATGTTTCTTCGAGCAATGCCGTGAGGCAGACCGCTCCTGCGAACATCGAACGGTCGAGAAACGGCAAGAATGCGGGTCAGAACTCTCCGCTGCCGTGTCCGTGTTCGAACACCAGCGAGGTCTGCGTCGTCGCGACTGCGGGATTCGCAGAAAGGTTGTCGAGCACGAACTGGCGCACGTCCGAGGAGTTGCGCACCGCAACGTGCAGGACGAAGTCGTCGGCACCACCGAGGAAGAACAGTTGCCGCACCCCGGGCTTGCTTCGCATGTCATTGGCGAAGTTCGACATCAGGTGACGGGCTCCGGGCCGGATCTTCACGAAGATCAGCGCTTCCAATTCGCGGCCCAGCACCGCCGGGTCCACTTCAATGGTGAAGCGCGAGATGACTCCCGAATCACGCAAGGCGTTCAAGCGCGCCAGGCAGGTCGACGGCGCGATGCCCAGCTCTTCGGCCAGGGAGTTGTTGGTCCGCCGCGAGTTCTTCGCCAGCAGCGCCAGCAACTTGCGGTCAATGCCGTCAAGCTGCGTCGCACGGCTTTCCCGTCCTGGTTCGTTCAGTGGCATTCGGCCGCACCTGCTCCTCGTTATTGCGGATCGCTGGATTCATCATACGACCTCGGATGGCGCCCCTTGGCGCTTTTCCCCACCAGTTCCCGGCGACGCGCAGCTTCCTTGCCGGTGGGCTGCACGATGCCGCAAGCTGGTTGGCCCAGGATTTACGGAACGCTCTTGATCTGGCGTACCAGCACGGCGCCGAGGAGGCTGATCACCACCGAGCACAGGAACAGGGTCGGGTAGCCGCCAAACCAGGTCACCGTCAGCCAGGCGATCAGCGGCGCGACCACCTGAGGCAGGGAGTTGGCAATGTTGATCATGCCCAGGTCCTTGCCGCGAGAATCGGCATTCGGCAAAACCTGGGTCAGCAGCGCGAAGTCCACCGCCAGATACGCGCCGAAGCCGATGCCCAGGAGCACTGCGGCGATGATGGCGGTGGTGAACGAGGTAGCGAAGGTGAGCACGCCTGCCGCGGCGGCCACGATCACCGAGGAGAGGATGACGTATTTCTTGCGCTTGCCATCCTTGTCCGACAGCTTGCCGGAAATCACCGAGGAGAAGATGACGCAGAAGGCGTAGATCGCCGTCAGCACCAGCACTCCCTGAGCCGGCTCCGGATGCTTGATGGCGTCCTGCAGGAAGAACAGCAGGTAGACCAGGCAGAGCTGGCAGCCCAGATACAGCAGGAAGCGGGTCAGCCAGGCCCAGCCGAAATCGCTGTGCTTGACCGGGTTGATCCAGAAGCTGCGCAGGAATTCCAGCGGCTTCAGCGGCTCCAGCGCGCCCTTGGGCAGCGCGACGTCTTGGCGCATCAGCACGAAAGGGATGGAGCAAAGCGCCACGGCGGTTGCGACAATCGCGTAGCCGAAGACCAGATTGCTGGCAGCGACCATGCCGATCACTGCACCGATCAGCGAACCGCAGGTTTGGCCTAGGGCCACCAGCCCGCCAACCATGCCGCGCTGCTCCACCGGCACCTTGTCCGGGATGGCCGCGAAGATGGCTGCCAATGCTGCATTGCCGGCCGCTTGCATCAGCGCCCAGCCGATGACCAGCGTGCTGACGGTGTGCGCCGTCGACATCAGCAGCAGGGCCAGTGCAGCGCAGATTGTTCCGAAGAACACCCACGGAATGCGCCGCCCGAATTTCGAGGTGCTGCGGTCGCTCAGGGCGCCGAACAGCGGGTTGGCTACCAGCGAGACGGCCGCGCCGACACCGGTGACCAGCGAAAGAATCGCATTCTTCTGGCTGGCGTCCAGCTGTTCGGCGTGCAAGCCGAGCAGCACCTGGATCGGTGCGAAGAAGCCGACATTGATGCCGATGTGGACAATGACCACCGCGGCGATCCAGCCGGGGCCAACTCGTTTGATGGGCGTCCGCAGGGCCGCGGGAACGTCCATCGGTTCGGCTGCACTCATAAGTTTCCTACCGGCCTAACTCGCGCGGACCCACGGTTGGGTCCTTCAATTGTTCAATGCTTGGGGTGGCTGACTTGGCGATCAGCCGTTTCACCGCCTTGGCCATCAGGCCTCCATCGATCATCGAGGCTGACACCAATGAGCCATTGGCATCGAGACCGAAGACCATCTGGATCTTGCCTCGCCGGTTCAGGCGGGTCACGGTGCTGGCGGCCTGGCTGAAGTCGCCGACCGTTTCCACGTGCATTTCGTGGCGGTCGCTCCAGAACCACGGTACCGATCGCTGCACAGCGGCAGTGCCCATGATCGTCGCCGCCGCCTGGGCTGCATCTTCCATCGCGGCTTCCCAATGCACGGTGCGCGGCTGGTTTTCTTCCCGGGCGGCGTCGCCGATGGCCAGCACCTGCGGGCAGCTGAGCGACCGCTGCTGCGCATCCACCAGGATCCCGTCATCCACCTCCAGGCCCAGCTGCTCGGCGAGCGCGGTTTCAGGTTCGACTCCGATGGCCGCCACGATCAGCTCTGCCTCATGGCGCTGGCCGTTGACCAGGGCATGGTTCGGACCGAGCTCCGTGACCGCACCGGTCACGGTGGTGATGCCGTGGTTGGCATGGTCTGCGTGCAGCTGTTCGGCAAGCTCCTGACCCAGCACATGGGCCAGCGGCGCGTTGGAGTTGGAAACCAAGGTGACCTGCGCTCCGAGCATCTTGGCGGTGGAAGCGAATTCGGCCCCGACCAGTCCCGCTCCGATGACCAGCACTCTCTGGCCGAACATCCCGGATTCCAGGACCTCGGAGATCCAGGCCGCGTCGGCCGCGCTGTGCAGGCTGCGCGCGTGGTGCCCGCCGGGGATCTCCAATGCCTTGGGCCGGGTGCCGGTCGCCAGCACCATCCAGTCATCGGCCGCCTGAGGCAGCTGCAGGCGCTCCACCTCTTCCTGGATCAGCCCGACATTATTGTCCTGGTACCAGGACACCGGCGCGAAGGGTTCTGCCTGCAGGGACTTGCTCAATGGCGGGCGGTCGTACGGCAGGCCCTGGGCATCGCTGATCTTGATGGATCCGGAGTAGTTCTGCTGCACCAGGTGGCGGGCCAGAGCGTATCCTGCGACCCCGCCCCCGATGATGTGCACGGAAGGCATTTAGACTTCAAGCTCCAAGAAGCCATCCACAACGTTCACCGTGTAGGTCCGGGCATCTACGGTAGCTGGCATGCACAGCACCTTGCCGGTCTTCAAGTCGAAGCTCGATGAGTGCAATGGGCACTCCACCGTGCAGTCTTCGATCCAGCCATCGGAGAGCGACGCGACTTCGTGCGTGCATTCATCCTGCAGGGCATAGAAGTTGCCGTCTTCGGCGTGGAAGATCGCGATGTCTTCGCTTGCGCCGCTGTCTTTGGCTTCAACCAGCAGCGATTCGCCTTCTGGGACAAGATCTACGGGACCAACTCGGAAACTCACGATGACTCCTTAATAATCACTAGGTTCTGAGCTAATCTTGTCACTTATTGTTTGCCAGCACCTATTTGATGGCCCGTATTCACCGCTGTCCACGACTTACTGTTGCGCACGAAAGCGCGATACGAGCTGATGCAATGGGTGGTCCTCCGGCAAGAGCGCCAGACCTTGGGCCCCATCCAGCCCATTGCCCGTCGAGTCCTGGACGCGTGCAGCCGGGATGAGCAGCTGCAGCTGCTGCTCGAAGCTGTTCCTGACGTATTCCCCGGCGAGCACTCCCCCGATGGCCGCCACCGGAAGTGATCCGGCGTCCTGTTCCAACCCCGCGCGGCGCAATGCCGCTGCGGCTGAGGCTGCCAATTCCTCTCCTGCCCGCGCACAGATCCCGGCAGCGATTTCATCGGTGGCCGCCAGCTGGGCAACATTCTTCGCAAAGGCGGCTACGGTGGCTACTTTGTCGGGCATGGCCTGCAGGTCGATATATGCCTCGGTCAGGTCCGGCCAGAGCTGTGCGAGCTCCTCGGTCAGCGCGGTGGCTGGGCCACGGCCGTCAAAGCCCCGCATGGCGGCACTCATGCCCTGCTGGCCAATCCAATAGCCGCTACCGGCATCCCCCATGATGTAGCCCCATCCATCGATGCGCGCTACCGAGCATGGGCCTACCGCTAGGGTGACAACGCCCGTTCCGGCCGCAACGACCGCGCCTTGGCGGTCGCCCAATGCTCCGAGATAGCTGGTCACCGAATCATGCGCCAGCGCAATCTCGGTAATACCTGCAGTCCCAATGAGTTCGAAGAGCTGCCGTGCGTCGTGTTCGGCTTTCACCAGACCGGTAGTGCCGACACTGATGGTCGTGAATGCCCTGGGGTTCTCCGCTATCGCCTGGTTGATGACCCGCGCCAGTTGCGGCAGGACCGGTTCGCTGGTTTGCACGCCGGGAAAGCGCAGATCTTTGATCTCGCCGCGGTGTTCGAAGCGGATCTTGATACCAGTCTGCCCGCCGTCTACTGCCAACACGCCTTGGACCATCGATTCCCTCTCCCTTAGCCATCAGCTTCAGCCTACGTCGTCTGCAACCACCGTAGCTCCGCGACAAATCATTTTGCTCGCATGATGCGGCCTTCACGCAAGGCGTCTGGATTCCACCCCACATCGGCTGAACGTTCCACTAGTCCATGATCGCCTGCCGGCAACAGCTGGAGGGCACCCGTTCTATACCGCGCCTGCCCTAAAGACAGATTATTCAATGAATTAGGCTTTTAGTCACACCCGCTTAAGCATCATCGGATGATTCTCGAACCGAGGAAATCCATCTGGAACCGCCTTTGAATGCCATGAATAAATAATTCCGAACCAGATATCGCATCACGTGTATGTCTTAGTCAGATCGGATCTGAAAATTTTTCCCACTCCACTGGCCAAATAACATCCGTTCATTTTGCAGATCCGCGTTTTCGTCCGGATCAAGCCCTAAAAATATGTGAAACACCTTTTTAGTACATGTGCAAATATAAAAGATTTATTTGAGAAGTACTTCCTTTAGGAGTTGGAGAGCAGTTACGCTCCTACCGGCACACACCACATCGATTGATCACCGACTTTTGTGCGCCCAAAAACCCCAATAAGGAGAACATCAATGGCACGTTTTTCCACCCCTCTTCGGAGGACCCTGGCCGTCTCGGCGGCCGTAGTGATAGGCATGAGCGGCTTCGGCATTGGCGCCTTGCCGGCCACCGCCTCCCCCGTTCCGATTCCCGCTGAAAAGTCCCTCCCCAAAGCCAGCGCAGACAACAAGGTCAAGATCGGTTCGGTTGAATCAGGCGAAGCCTACGACAAGTTCATCGTCACCTACAAGGCATCAGCCAAGGAAGCGGGCAAGTCCTCCCGCGCCAAGGCCTGGGGCAAAGCAGCCAAGGCAGCCGGCGTGTCCGTCAAGGAAATGCGCGCCATGGCCACCGGCAGCTTCGTGGTGAAGGCCGACAAGAAACTCAAGGGCGATAGTGCCAAGGAGTTCATGGCCGATATCGCGCAGTCCGGCCTCGTGGAATCGGTGGAACCAGATGCCATCATGAAGATCTCCATGACTCCCAACGACACCCGCTACAGCGAGCAGTGGCACTACAGCGGCACCAACGGCATGCGCTTGCCGTCGGCGTGGGACGTCGCCACCGGCGAAGGCAGCATCGTCGCTGTCCTGGATACCGGCATCACCTCGCATTCCGACCTGAATGCCAACGTCATTTCCGGCTACGACTTCGTCTCCAGCTCCGCGTCGGCCCGCGACGGCAACGGCCGGGACGCCAACCCGCAGGATGAGGGCGACTGGTACGCCGCCGGTGAATGCGGCGGCAGCTACTCGGGCAGCTCCTCCTGGCACGGCACCCACGTGGCCGGCACCGTAGCCGCGGTCACCAACAACTCCAGCGGCGTGGCTGGTGTTGCTCCGGATGCCAAGATCCAGCCTGTGCGCGTCCTGGCCAAGTGCGGCGGCAGCCTCTCCGACATCGCCGATGCCATCATCTGGGCCTCTGGCGGTTCGGTCCCAGGCGTTCCGAATAACCCGACTCCGGCTGACACCATCAACATGTCGCTTGGCGGTGGCGGCGCGTGCGGCTCCACCTACCAGGCAGCCATCAACTCGGCGGTGTCCCGTGGCACGTCGGTGGTTGTTGCCGCCGGCAACGAAAGCCAGAACGCTTCGAATTCCCGCCCGGCCAACTGCGAGAACGTCATTACCGTAGCGGCAAGCAACCCATCGGGCGCTCCGTCGTACTACACGAACTACGGCTCGGCCATTGATGTCACCGCGCCAGGCGGCGACACCCGCTACGCTGGCCAGGGCGTGCTGTCCACGATCAACACCGGCACCACCACCCCGTCCAGCCAGGGCTACACCTTCTACCAGGGCACGTCCATGGCCACCCCGCACGTAGCGGGCATGGTCGCGCTGATGAAGTCGGTCGACCCGTCGATGTCCCCGGCCGCAGTGGAAACCGCATTGAAGCAAGGCACCCGCGCGATGCCAGGCGGTTGCAGCATCGGTTGCGGTGCCGGCCTGGTGGATGCTGCCAAGATCATGAGCGCCATGGAAGGCACCGACCCAACTCCGGATCCGGAGCCTAGCGGCAACCTGCTGAAGAACGCCGGCTTCGAGAATGGCTCGGAATACTGGACCGCCAACCGCGCGGACACCTTCGAGTCCGGCTCGGCAGCCCGCTCCGGCAACGGATTGGCCGGCCTGAATGGCTGGGGCAATTCCAACACCTACACCTTGGACCAGAAGATCACCATCCCAGCAGATGCTTCCGCTGCGCAGCTGGAGTTCTACCTGCATGTGCTGACCAACGAAACCACTGCGTACAGCCAGTATGACAAGCTGACCGTCCAGGTCCTGGACGGATACGGAACCTACAACATGGGAACCTGGTCCAACCTGGATGCCAGCTCAAACTACGAACTGCAGACCGTTGACCTGAGCAACTTCCTGGGTGAAACCGTCACCCTGCGCTTCAAGGGCGTGGAAGACAGCTCGCAGGCCACGCTGTTCCGCATCGATGATGCTTCGGTAGCCATCAGCTAGCCCTGAATCTCCATCTGGTTACCAATTAAGTGCAGTGGGGCGTCGGAATCATCCGGCGCCCCACTGTTCTTCGCTTTCTAGCTCATTTGCGGTGCCTAGCGCAGATCGACTGCTCGACTTGCAACCGAATCACGCTTGAGCATCCATGCCCCGATGCCGGCCAACGCCAGCAGGAGGAGCACCAGCATGACTGTTCCGGGATTCAGGCCAATGCCGTAGACGAACAGGTACGCGATGACGCCGCCGGCCAGGCAGTAGTAGCTGGTTACCAAAATGGTCTTGCGCAGCAGGTCGCCTTCGCGGCCCAGCAATCCCACAGTTGCCGATGCAGCCACGATGTTGTGAATCGAGATGGGGTTGCCACCGGCCCCGCCAACCGCCTGGGCTGCCACAATCGATTCTGGAGCAACACCGATTTGCGCACCGGTGGAGAACTGGAACTGCGAGAAGGTCAGGTTGGAGATGGTGTTGGACCCGGCGACGAATGCACCCAAGGCGCCAATCCACGGCGCGATCAGCGGCCACACGCCACCAGAAACCGCCGCGGCGCCCTCGGCCAGCGTCACCGGGATACTGGCCAGACCAGAGTTATTCAGCTCGGGGCCGGACTGGATCAGGATACGCACCAGGGGCACTGCGAAGAGCAGCGCTACCGCGGTGCCCCACAACTGCGCTGCCGAAACCTTGAAGGCACGGGCGATCTGCGCGCCGTTCATCTTGTGCATGGCGAAGGCCAGACAGGAGGCCAAGATCAGCATGAATCCAGGCAGGTAGAACGGCTGGATCGAAGTGGTGATTCCCGTGCCGAGGATGTCGGCAACCGGAATCTGGAGTCCTGTCAGGAAGGTCTTCACTTCCGGAATCACACGGGTCAGCACTAGCAGCACGCCCATCAGGATGTACGGTGCCCAGGCGCTCTTCATGCTGATGGTAACGGTGTTGTCTACGGCGTTTTCCGGATCGAGCTTGCCGTTCCAACGCTCGTTCCAGCTGGCTCGTGGTCCGAAGTCGAAGATCTCCTTCGGCATCAGGAAGCCGCGGCTGGACGTGAACATCACCAGTGCCAGGCCAACCAGCGCACCGAACAGCGACGGGAACTCCGGGCCGAGGAAGCGTGCGGTCAGAACCGAAGGCACGGTGAAGGCCAGTGAAGCGTAGATAGCGAATGGCCAGATTTTCAAGCCGTCGCTGAAGCGGCGTTCCGGCCCGAAGAATCCAGTGAGCATGCAGACCATGATCAACGGGATCAGCAGGCCTATAATGCCGTGCATGAATGCAACTTGGAAACCGATGCTGCTGATGAATTCGGGCATGGTCAATCCGAGGACGTTGATGCGTTCGGCCACAGCAGGATCGCCGCCAAGCCCCTGGTTCACACCGATCAGAATCGGGGTGCCCACAGCACCGAAGCTGACCGGGGTGCTCTGGATGATCAGGCCAACCATGACCGCAGCCATCGCTGGGAAACCCAAAGCGAGCAGCAGCGGTGCAATCACCGCAGCTGGAGTGCCGAATCCGGATGCGCCTTCGATGAAGCTGCCAAAGAGCCAGCCGATGATGATGGCCTGCACCCGTCGGTCAGCCGAAATGTTATTGAAGCCCGCCCGGATGGTGTTCATCGCGCCACCGACAGTCAGGGTCGCGAGCAAGAGCAATGCGCCGAAGACGATATACAGCATGGTTGATGCGATAACCAGGCCTTCAATGGACGCTGCGAGCACCCCGTTGAAGTCCATTTTCCACACCCAAAGCGCGACTACTACCGCAACGACGTATCCAACGGGCATGGCGTATTTTGCGGGCCAACGGAGCCCGGCGAGAAGAATGCCCACCACAAGGATCGGTGCCAGTGCCAACAGTGCGAGCACACCTAAGTTGTCCATATCCATGGTCCTTTCTGACCATACTCGCGCAGAAATCCACCCACGCGTGGACTCGATCGTTGCAGCAAGATGACCCATATATGGTCAGACCACTATGGTCTGACCATAAGAGCATAACGTGAAACACGTCACTTTGGTGAGCCTCGTCACGAAAACCGCGGATGCAGAACATATTCACGGGCTATTTATCCAGACAGCGACTTGGGTTGACCTTGTTCTTCTGGTCCAGGTCCCCCGCGAGCCGGCGCCGGAAAATTTCTAAGATTTCCACCAGCCCGCATGCCTTTTCACCTCTATGGAGCTGTTTAAATGCAGGAAGTGCGGCACCTTGCGGTGCCGCACTTCCTGCCGGTCAAGCTTCATGCAGCGATTAGCTCAAGGTCCAGGAGCGCTTGGACAGGCCATACCAGAAACCGTCAATTGCGGTCTTGGCGTCGATGCCGCCCGAGGCGTAAGCAGCCCCCAGAGCAACATACAGCGGAGCCCAATGCTCCGAACGCGGATGCGCTTCGCGCGCTGCCGGGGCCTTGTGCAGGAAGTCGAGGATGGAGTCCACGTCGCCGCGGGCCATGGCTTCTTCTGCCCAGTGGTCGAACTCGCTGGAGGCCGAAGGAGGGGCCGCATCAGCTCCACCGGCCGGGTTGAACCACTTGAGGTTGTGCGTGGTGAATCCGGAGCCGACGATCAGGGTACCCCGATCCCGCAGGGGGGCCAAGGACTTGCCCAAATCGAAAAGCCCCGAGGGATCCAGTGTTGGCATGGACATCTGCACCACCGGGATATCGGCTTCCGGGAACATTTCCTTCAGTGGCACGTAGGCTCCATGGTCCAAGCCGCGGGTCTCATCGCGTTCCACGTGGTGGCCGTAGGCCGAAGTGAGACGTTCGACTTCATTCGCCAGCTCAGGTGCCATCGGGGCGTCGTAACGCACGTCGTAGTAGTTCTGCGGGAAACCCCAGAAGTCGTAGACCAGCTCATTCTTCTGGTGGGTGGCGCTCAGTGTCACGGGCGCATTTTCCCAGTGCGCTGAGATCATCAGAATATCTTTGGGCTTCTCGAAAGCGCCCGACCATGCGGCTAGTTCGCCGGTCCAGCGCTGATCGTCGGCCAATGGAGGCGCGCCATGGCTAAGGAACAAGACGGGAGGGGTGTCGGATCGCTGAGTCATGATTCAAAGCTAGCAATCATTAGTTGAAGCGTCAAGCTTTATTTTTCGGTCCCCGCTACTGGCAAGGTTACTGAATCCACGATCGCCCCCAGGAGAACGACAATCGCAGACGATTTTCCCAACCTAGTCTTTTCCGGGCACTAAATGACGTTCAGCTACTGTGTCCCTTTTCGTTTCACGCTTCGGATTAGTACGGCTACGGAGTCCAATATCAGACTTATTGGCCGTTGAACTTTAGAATGGTTTCTATGCAAGAAGAAGAATTGATGCAGACGGTCGAAGAAGAATTCACCGCCATCTTATTGCGTGCCCGCCAAATGCTGATCCGTCGTGCCAAGATCATCCACCCGGATCTGCAGGACCCGGGGTACCGCTTGCTTGCAGTGGTCATCCGCGATGAGGCGCAGCAGCAGGGGGCGCTCGCAGAGAAGCTGCGCTTGGACAAGGCAACCATTTCGCGCCTCGTGCAGCACCTTGAGTCCTTGGACCTCGTCACTCGTACCCAGGATCCTGCCGATGGCCGGGCCCAGCTGGTCTCGGCAACAGATACTGCCAAGGAAAAATGGCGTTCGAGCGGCAACACGTTGCGTGAGGAACTGCGCCGCCAGCTCAAGGAATGGGAAGCATCCGAACTGAAGAACTTCGGAGATCTCCTGCATCGCCTCAACCACAGCTTTGACGAGATACTCTAATGCCCCACAAGCAGCTGAAGCTTTGGAAACCATCTAGTTTCCAAAGCTTCAGCTTTTTGCGCATCAATCCATCAGTGCCAAGAAATCATCGGCATTCAGCGCGGCGCTCTGAGCGCCCTCGGCAGTGTCGCCCAAGACATCGTTGAACAGCTGCGTCTTCTTGGCCTGCAGCGCGAGCACCTTGGATTCGATGGTGTCCTTGGCTACCAAACGATACACATAGACGGGCCGGGTCTGCCCGATGCGATGGGCACGGTCAATCGCCTGTGCTTCAGCCTGGGGGTTCCACCACGGGTCAAGCAGGATGCAATAGTCCGCTGAGGTGAGGTTGATGCCGAATCCTCCGGACTTCAGCGAGATGAAGAAGACCGGGAAATCCCCCTCGCTGAAACCGTCAATCAGTTCCTTGCGCCGCGGTCCACTGGTGGAGCCGTCAAGGTAACCGTGCTCAATGCCCAATTCCTCGGCGACGTCGCGTGCCCTGGACAGGAAGCTGGTGAATTGGCTGAAGACCAGGATCTTGTGTCCTTCGGAAACCGCATCCCCCATGAGCTCGCGCAGCATTTCCAGCTTCGCGCTGGGCGCATTGCCTTCGCCTACCAGCGAGGGATCCAAAGCCAGCTGGCGCAGCAAGGTCAGCGACTGGAGAATCCGGAAGCGATTCGAATCGACATCGCCAACCAGGCCCAGCACTTCTTGCCGCACGCGCTGGAAGCGGCGGTCATAGGCTTTCCGGTGCCCTGGCTCCAGCTCGACTTCCAGGACCTGTTCGGTCTTTGCCGGCAGCTCGGGAACGACCTGCTCCTTGGTGCGGCGCAGCACGAATGGTCGCAGACGGTTCTTCAAGCGTTCCATCCGCTCTTGGTCCCCGTCGGCGATTGGCTTCTGGTAGTTGTCCTTGAAGGACTTCGCACCACCCAGCAGGCCAGGGGCTGCCAGCGAGACCAACGCCCACAGTTCCATGAGGTTGTTCTCCATGGGCGTGCCCGTGACCACGAATTTGCACGGCACCGGCAGCTGCCGGGCCTGCTTGTAGCCTTTGGAGGCATGGTTCTTCAGCTGCTGGGCCTCGTCCATGATCATCACGTTGAAACCGGCGGCCTCAAAATCCTCATAGGCCAAGCGGAAGATCGTGTAGCTGGTCACCACCAACTGGGCATCGCCGATCTGCGCGGCCAAGCCCTCGCCGTTCTTCTTCGCTGTCGAGGTGATGCCGGTGACGCTCATGTGCGGGGCAAAACGCTGCGCCTCATTGATCCAGTTGCCCACCACCGAGGTAGGGGCAAGCACCAGGAACTTCTGTGCAGGATCCTCGACGCGTGCCTGTTCCAGGCAAGCCAGCAGCTGGACAGTTTTGCCCAGACCCATGTCGTCGGCGAGGACTCCGCCAAGGCCGTGGGTGCGCAAGAAGTCCAGCCAGGACAGCCCATGGCTCTGGTAGGGGCGCAATTCGGCATTGAAGCTTCCCGATAGCGCAACCGGCTTTATCTCTTCGCCGCTTTGCAATGCCTTCATGGTCTGCAGCCACTGGTTGTGCTGGGCTTCGATAATTCCAAGATCCACCAGTTCCTGCCACCAGTCGATGCTCAACTTGTGGATGCGAATCGTATCGCCCTGCACGGTGCCCAGCTCCCCGGCTTCGGAGATCAGTTGGCGCAGCTGGGCAAAGTCCGCACCATCAATCGGTATCACCGTCAGGTCATCGAGGATGAGGTATTCATCTTGCTTGGTCAGGGCTTCGAGCAGCAGCGCGAACGGCACTTTGATCTCGCCCAGGAGCACTTCCACGGACAGGTCGAACCAGTCCCCCGTGCTTTCACCCGCTTCGACGCTGACCGTCGCCGGGGCATCGCTGATCCGGTACTTCGGCAGCCGATTCTGCTCCTCGATGATGACATCGGGATGCTCTTCCAACAGCGGCAGTGCGTGGACCAGGAAGTCGATGGACTCAGAGGTGCTGAATTTCTTCGGAGGGAAAATTCCTGATGAGGTCAGTTGCCCCAGCGAACCCAGCTCGCCGAGCTTGTCCTGCACCGAAGCGGCAATTTCCTTTTCCACGGCATGCTGGCGAGGTCCCTTGGTGGAGTACTCCCAGGAATAGCGCACGGTCAGCGGGGTTTGGATGCTTTCCAAGGACAGCTTGAGGCTGGGGCGCGCGGGAACCGGGATGCGGTAGCTGCCATCTTCGCTCTTCAGCGGCGCCATCACGCGCAATCGGTCCAGATGCTGGGTCTCGAAAAGCTCGATGGCTCCATCCGGAACGATGTGCGCACCGGAGTCGATGAATGCCGCCAGTTCCTTCGTGACCGGTTCAGCGAACTGCGCCAAGCCGAGTTCCTTGGCTTTCGGCAAAGGGCTGGAGGCGTAGGCCAGCAGGGTCGGCGGCGTGCCGATCGGCAGGAGGTGGTGGCGCTCTGCACCCGGCCCGCGCAGCTTGCCTTCCATGCGCAGGCCCTGCTCAGTGCGTCGCACATCCACGTGGGCCATGGCCGGTTGCTCGCTGAACTCCACCGGGAGTTTGGCAGCGGATCCCCCGTTGACGATCTGCACTCCGGCTTCGCGCAGGGCCTCGAAGGCGTCCATCAAGTCCTGGCCCGGCAGATCCATCAGCGAGATCCAGTCCTTGGGATCCCACGAATGCCGGTAGGTATTCTGTTCTACGTGTTCGCGCAGCCGGTCCAATTCAATGACCGCTCGGCGCTGCTTCTTGGAGAAGCGCGCATCGAAGGCGACATTGCGCCAGCTGACTCCGGTCTGGACCCAGGGGCTCTTGGTGCCCCGGCGGGCCGGCCGCGCCTGCAAGGTCAGCGCGTCCTCGCCGCCGTAGCGGGGTTCGCTGACCACTTTCAGGATCAACCCCAGCGGCTCCTCGGCGATCGGCGGCTCATCAGAAATTACCGGAAGCAGGCGGTCAAGGGTCCGCTCCCACTGCGGCTTGCTATTGCGTTTCCATGCGAAAGGGTCCACCCCGGAGTCGGAGACGAAGAAGCCCTGGTCCTCTTCGGTAGTGACTTCAATGAGCAAGGCGGCGACATCCTCGCAGGATTGAACGCCCGGATGCTTGCTGCAGAAGCTGGTGAAACTGATATTGCCGCGGTTGATTTGCAGCTCGGCCATCACCGATTCGCGCAGCACCATTGCGGAAATGCGGGAATATCCCGGCTTCATGTCCCGGTGGACGATCTCCACTTTTCCCGAATCGCACAGGAACTGGCCCAGATTGTATTCGGATTCGGTCACCAAGGTCTGGGCCGCAGAAAGTGTCAGCTGGAATTCCATACTCGCCGTTCATTGTTCGTGCAGTGGGCGCCCGAGAGCTCGATCCCATCTTAGCGAGCAGCCAGACAAGTTGCCCGATGACGAAAAGTTACCCCTGCCCTTTACGCGCTGGCACCGCAACCGATAGAAAAGAACCACAGAATCACGAGTTCCGCTCTTTGAGCCCTGGCTGAGTGGATGGCAACCCTCCTGCGTCATTGTGCGGGGTGCCCCAGGTGAAGATTCGACGCATCTTGAACGCCAAGGTGCGTAAGCGATGGCGCCCCTTGCGCCAGAAAGGGGATTAACTCCTCATGTCTAATGCAGCATCTACCCTGACCGTATCCGAAGACCGCGCACAGCGCCTGCAGGAAGCAGGCAAGGGCTGGGGCGAACGCATCTCGGCGGCCCCGCAAAGCGCCAAATTGACCTTTACCGTCGAGGGCGAGGGTTTCGATTCGGTAGCCAGCAACGTTGTCTCCGGGAAGCACACTTTCCAGGTCGACGAACCAGCTGCCCTGGGTGGCAATGATGTCGCGGCAAGCCCGGTGGAATATGCGCTCGGCGCGCTGATCTCCTGCCAGGTTGTGGTCTACCGCTTGTACGCGCAAAACCTCGGCATCCAGGTGGACGAGGTGAAGATCCAGGCCAACGGCCACCTCGATGTCCGTGGCCTCTTCGGCATTGACAAGTCCATCCGCCCGGGCTTCTCGTCGGTGGAACTGGACATCCAGATCACCGGCCCCGAATCGGCCGAACGCTATGAAGAACTGCGCCAGGCAGTGGATGCCCACTGCCCGGTACTGGATCTGTTCGCCAACCCGGTACCGGTGACCACTGCGGTGAGCATCGCCAGCTAGCAGATGCGGCAATGGCGCCCCGGGGCCGGATCGGAAAAATTCCGAACCGTTATCCGGGGCGCCATGCGCATGCTGAACTCTTGCTTATCCCTACCGCGTCTGCGAGTAGAACCAGTTAATGTGCTCTTCGAGCAGCTGGGCTGCCCGTTCGCGCTGATTCGTCGCAAAGGCGTGGTGGATGGCCTTGTGCTGGCGGCGCAGCACGCGCACCACCGGCTGCCAGGCCTCGTCGCTGGGCACTGAGTCGGAGACGTAGTCGCTGATCGAGTTGCGCAGCGATTCCATCATCGATTCCACCACGGCGTTGCCGGCCATGGAGGCCAGGAGCACATGGAACTCGGCATCGATGCGGTGGAAGGACTCGCGGGAAAGCTGCGGGTCGTCCATGCGCATGATCAGCACCGCGGTGCGGTCGATCACCTGCTGGGCGTAGACCGGGTCGCGGGGATTCATTTGCGCGGCCCAGGTTTCCAGCAGAATGCGCGACTCGACGATCTCGCGGACGTTGATGCCCTTGGCCGCCAAGTGCAGCCGCAAGGCCTGCGAAATGCCGGCCGAAGGGTTGGAGATGATCACCGCTCCGGAGTTGGGCCCGGAGCCGGTAGACGTCTTAATAATGCCCATCACATCAAGGATGCGGATGGCATCGCGGACCGAAGCCCGCGAAATCCCATGCCGCTCCGCGAGCGCACGCTCGCCGGGAAGCTGGTCGCCTACGGATAGCTTCTCTGTGCGCAGATCTTCTTCAATTGCCTGGAGAACGATCTGGTACGCACGCGGAGCTGGGTTCATTGACATCGGATCTATTTTAGCCGGTCAAGACTATGGCAGCATCCAGGACAGCACCGGGGTGGACTGCAGGTAAACCAAGCAGCACAGCACCAGCAGCATGCCTACGGACCAACCGGCGACCTTCTTCAGGATCACCGATTCCTGGCCTTCCATCTTCACCGAGGTGGCGGCGATGGCCAGGTTCTGCGGGGAGATCAGCTTGCCGACCACGCCGCCGGAGGTGTTGGCGGCAACCAGCAGGCTCGGATCGATGCCGGCATTGACGCCAGCGGTCTGCTGCAGCTTAGCGAACAGCGCGTTGGCCGAGGTGTCCGAGCCGGTCACTGCGGTGCCGATCCAGCCCAGGATTGGCGAGAGGAAGGCGAAGAACGCGCCGGTTCCCGCCAGCCAGGTGCCGATGGTGATGGTCTGGCCGGACAGGTTCATCACGTAGGCCAGGCCGAGGACCGACAGGATGGTCAGTGCCGCGAAGCGCATGTTGTAGATGGTCTTGCCGATTTCGGCAGCACCCTCGGCGAAGGTCATCTTGTATTCGCCATTGCCGTCATTCAACGAGTAGACCAGGGCCACGATCAGGCCGGTGATCAGCAGCAGGGTGCCCGGGGAAGACAGCCACTGGAAGTTGTAGACGGTGGAGGTGACCGCTTCGCCTTCGGCGTTCAGGATCTTGCCATCCAGGCCCGGCCAGCCGAACTTGATGTCGGTGCTTGCCAGCCATGCAGGAATGTCGACGCCCAGCTTCCACAGCTTGGCCACGCCGAAGATGACGATGACCAGCAGGTATGGGAACAGAGCCATCCAGGTGTTGCCTGCGTGCAGCTTGGTGTTGCCTTCGTGCGGAAGCGCAGCGGCTTCAGCGGTCAGTACGCGCTGGCGTGCTTCGTCGGCGCCCTTCGGGGTCCAGAAGCGAAGCAGGATCACTGCCGCGGCCAGGCCGATCAGCGAGGCGACGATATCGGTCAGCTCGTAGGAGAAGTAGGTGGAGCACAGCCACTGCGCGACACCGAAGGAAATGCCGATGGTCAGCGTTGCCGGCAGGGTCTGGCGCATGCCGCGCCAGCCATCGAGGATCAGCACCAGGATCGACGGGACGAACAGTGCCAACAGCGGGGACTGGTGGCCGACGATGGCGCCGATGTCGGCAGCCGGGATGCCGGTCAGCGCGCCTGCGGTGGTAATCGGAATGGCCACGGCGCCGAAGGCTACCGGGGCGGTGTTGGCGATCAGCACGGCGCAGGCAGCGCGCAGCGGGGACAGGCCCAATGCCAGCAGCATGGTGGCGGTAATCGCCACAGGTGCGCCGAAGCCTGCCAACGCCTCAAGCAGGCCGCCGAAGCAGAAAGCAATCAGCACGGCCTGGATGCGCACATCGCCGCCGCCGATGACGTCGAAGACCCTGCGCAGGTCCTCGAAGCGGCCGGATTTGACGGTCACCTGGTAGAGGAAGATCGCCATCACGACGATCCAGACAATCGGGAAGGCACCGAACACCATGCCCATGACCCCGGAGTTCAACGCGAGCCCGACGGGCATGTGCCAGCCGAAGATCGCGACGATGATCGCTACAGCCAGCGACCCCAGGCCGGCCCAGTGGGCCTTGACCTTGATGATCGCGAGGAGCACGAAGAATGTGAGCAGCGGGATGAGTGCAACCAGCGCCGATAGCGCGATGCTCCCCGCAATGGGGTCTGTCGTGGGTGTAAACACGGTGTGGGCGTCCTTACTCGAGATGGTCTGACCATATGTGGTCCGACCACCTAGAGTACAAGGTGAGAGCTATCACAACAAGTCTTGACTATTTCGAAGAACCTCGCATAGTATGGTCTGACCACACCCTGAAAGAGTCATTTATTATGCGAATTGCTCTCTTTGCCACGTGCATTGTGGATGCTATGTATCCGGAAACAGCCAAGTCGACCGTGAAAATCCTGGAACGCTTGGGCCATGAAGTCATTTTCCCCAAGGCGCAAGCCTGCTGTGGGCAAATGCATATGAATTCCGGATATATGCCTGAAGCGCTGCCCGTCGTCGAAAACCACATTAATGCCTTCGACACCGAAGACTATGATGTCGCGGTCGCCCCCTCGGGTTCCTGCGTCGCTTCGGTCAAGCACCAGCACCCGTACCTGGCCGAGCGCCTGGGCAAGCCCGAGCTGAAGGACCGCGCAGTTGCCGTCGGCAAGCGCACCTATGAGCTGAGCCAGTTGCTGGTGGATGTCCTGGGCATCACCAACGCGGCAGAGCAGCTGGGCAGCTACTTCCCGCAGACCATCACCTACCACCCTTCCTGCCACGGCATGCGTTCGCTGAAGCTCGGCGACCGCCAGCTGGATCTGCTCAAGACCGTTGGCGGCATCACCGTCAACGAGCTTCCGGAAGCCGACCAGTGCTGCGGCTTCGGCGGCACCTTCGCGATCAAGAACTCCGATGTTTCCTCGGCGATGCTCGAAGACAAGATGAAGAACATCTGCTCCACCGGCGCTTCGGCCTGCGCAGGCGGCGACGCCTCCTGCCTGATGCACATCGGCGGCGGCCTTTCGCGCACCGGAGCCAAGCCAAAGACCCTGCACCTGGCCGATATCCTGGCCAGCACCATGGAAGAGACGGTGTCACTGTGACCCAGGTATTCCTCGGCATGCCTGCCGGCGGGCAGGGCAACCTGTTCGAGACCGAGCCATTCCCCAAGGCGGCGCACCGCGAACTGGGCAACACCCAGATGCGCAAGAACCTGCGCCACGCCACCCACACCATTCGCGACAAGCGGCTGAACGTCGTCGGCGAGCTCCCTGATTGGGAAGAGCTGCGCGACGCCGGCAGCGCCATCAAGAACCTGACGATGGCCAACCTCGAAGAGCGGCTGGAGGAGTTCGAGAAGAACTTCACCGCCCGCGGCGGCGTCGTCCACTGGGCCCGTGACGCGGCCGAAGCCAACAAGATCGTCACCGAGCTGGTCAAGGCCACCGGCTCGAATGAGGTAGTCAAGGTCAAGTCCATGGCCACCCAGGAAATCGGCCTGAACGAGCACCTGGAAACCGAGGGCATCGACGCGTTCGAAACCGACCTCGCCGAGCTGATCGTCCAGCTGGGCAACGACAAGCCAAGCCACATCCTGGTTCCGGCCATCCACAAGAACCGCACCGAGGTGCGCGACATCTTCCTGAGCCAAATGCCGGTGGTGGATCCGAACCTGACCGATGAGCCGGCCAAACTGGCCGAGGCCGCGCGCAAGCACCTGCGCAAGAAGTTCCTCGCCGCCAAGGTCGCCATCTCCGGCGCGAACTTCGCGCTGGCCGACACCGGAACCCTGGGCGTCGTGGAATCCGAGGGCAACGGCCGAATGTGCCTGACCCTGCCGGAAACCCTGATCACCGTCATGGGCATCGAGAAAGTCCTCCCCCACTGGGAAGACATCGAGGTCTTCATGCAGCTGCTGCCGCGCTCCTCCACCGGCGAGCGCATGAACCCCTACACCTCGCTGTGGACCGGGGTCAGCGAAGACGACGGCCCGCAGAACGTGCACATCGTGCTGCTGGACAATGGCCGCACCCGGGCCCTGGCCGACCGTTTCGGCCGCACCGCACTGAACTGCATCCGCTGCTCAGCCTGCATGAACGTGTGCCCGGTCTACGAGCGCACCGGCGGCCACGCCTACGGCTCCACCTACCCGGGCCCGATCGGCGCGATCCTCTCCCCGCTGCTGACCGGCATCGAGGTCGAGGAAAACGGCTCCCTGCCGTACGCGTCCTCGCTGTGCGGCGCCTGCTACGACGCCTGCCCGGTGAAGATCAACATCCCTGAAATCCTCGTGCACCTGCGCGGCGACGATGTGGATGCCAACCGCGACAAGCACAAGATCCCTACCCAAATTGATCTGCTGATGAAGGGCGGCTCCTGGGCACTGGGCAAGGGCAAGAACATTGGCCTGCTAGAGAAGGCCCTGCCGCTGGGCCGGCTGGTGTCCGGCAAGGACAAGAAGATCAAGAAGCTTCCGGGCATCGCCGCAGGCTGGACCGCCAGCCGCGACATTCCAGCCCCGCCAAGCAAGTCCTTCCGCGACTGGTGGAGCGACGAAAAGGAGTCCAAGTGAGCGCAAAAGACGAAATCCTCGGGCGGATCCGCTCGGCGCTAGCCGATGCGCCCGTCGCGCCCGAAGTTCCACGCGAATACCGCAAGACCTCGGACATGGGCGAAGCCGAGCTCATCGAGCTGCTGGTCGACCGCCTGGTGGATTACAAGGCCGGAGTGGACGTCATCGACGCCGCGCAGATCCCGGAATTCGTGGCCGCCAAGCTGGCCGGCGCCTCCAGCGTCGTCTACCCGCACGGACTGGACAGCAGTTGGCTCTCCGCGCTGGGCGAGAGCATTGCGCAGCGCGTGGATGCCCCGGGCGCACGCCTGGGCATCGCCGAGCTGGATGAAACCAGCGCCGTGGTCACTTCCTCGGCAGTGTCGGTTGCCGAGTCGGGCACCATCATCCTTGATGGCGAGCCGAACCAGGGACGCCGCGCGATCTCGCTGGTGCCAGATCACCATGTGTGCATCGTGCCGGTTTCCTCGATCGTGCGCCTGCTTCCGGAAGCCATGCCTCGGCTGACGATCACCCGTCCGCAGACCTGGATCTCCGGTCCATCGGCCACCAGTGATATCGAGCTCGAGCGCGTCGAGGGTGTGCACGGCCCGCGTACGCTGGACGTCCTGATGGTCCGCGGCCTCTAAGGCCAGCTCACCAAGCTATCGCGGCCGGTTCCCCTCCTAAACCTCCAGGGAACCGGCCGCGAGTTTTTAATGCCTTCCAGCTGCCATTGCCGGTTACTGCCCGGCAATGAAATCTTCCAAGCCGGCTTCAATGCGCTCACGCGCCGCGAAGACCGCCGAGGGCAGCCCAGCCTCGAACATCTGGCGGAAGCGCACCGGCGGGATGGAAACGCTCAGTCCCGCGACCACCTCGCCGGCCCCGTCCCGGATGGCCACGCCCAATGCGTTGGCGCCGACTTCGGTCTCTTCCAAGTTCACGGCAAAGCCCCGCCGGTTGGCCGTAATAAGCTCCTGCTCGAAACCGGCAAACCAGGACTGCGGGAAGTCGGTGCCGTTGATCCTCGATTCGAGAAGGTACAGGTCCTTGACCGCTGGGAGACCCAGCTGGGCGAGCATGGCCTTCCCAGCCGAGGCGGAATGCGCCGGCATCACCTCGCCTTGCCGGTCCCCCACACGCACGGCGCGCGAGCCTTGTACGGTGGCCAGGAAGCGCACTTGCGTGCCCGCGCGGACCATCAGGTTCACGGTCTCGTCCAGCTCATCGCTCAGTGCCTGCAGGTGCGGATGCACGCGGCGACGCAGCTCTGCCGTCCAGCTCATTCCCGCCGGAGCCACGCCCAAGGCCGGGCCGGGAATGTATCGATGAGCGGCATCCTGGTCGGCAAAACCGCGGTACACCAGCATGGCCAGCAGCCGGTGGGCCGTGGAGCGCGAGATGCCCAATTCCAGCGCCGCATCACTCAGGCGCAGGGTGCCGAAATCGCGCAGCAACTCAAGCAGTGCCAAGGCATTATCCACCGAGGCAATGGGATAGGACGGCCGCTTCCGGCGGTATCTCTTGAACTGCATGCTCCGAGCTTACGCGCTGCATGCGGCCCGCTCCGAAGTGCGCAGCATGGCCCAGGATTCTGCTCTGCAGAACAACATGGCCTGAGATCGCGGGAAAGCAATAGCCTCAAGGCAATCCTTTTACCTTTCCACAGCGGCATCACGGCGCTGTCAACCTGCAAAGGCCGAACATGCAGTACTACCTCAATGGCTTCCGCACCGGAAGCCCCGATATCCAGCCAGCGCAGCGCGAGCACGACCCGGAGGTACTCCCCACTCAGGTTGATGTGCTCATCGCCGGAACCGGTCCGGCCGGGGCCATCTTGACTGCGCAGCTCGCCGAGTTCGGCGACCTGCACACCCTGGTCATCGAGAAGAATGGCGAACCGCTCCCGATGGGCCACGCCGATGGCGTCGCCTGCCGCACGGTGGAAATGTTCAACGCCTTCGGCCTGGCAGACCGCCTGCTGCGCGAAGGCTACAGCGTGAACGAGACCGTCTTCTGGGGCCCTGATGCCAAAGACCGTTCGCAGATCACGCGCAATAGCCGGGTCAAGGACGTTGCCGAAGGCCTGAGCGAATACCCGCACCTGATCGTGAACCAGGCCCGCCTCCAGGATTTCCTCTTCGACAAGGCCTCCAAGAGCCCAAGCCGTACAGCTCCCTACTATGGAGTAGAGCTGATCTCCGTGGAAAACACCAATGACGGGGACTATCCTGTGGCGGCCACCGTCCGGCGCAACGGCGAAGAGCAGCAGATCCAGGCCAAGTACGTGGTGGGCACCGATGGTGCCCGGTCCGCTGTGCGCCGGTCCCTGGGCATCAAGCTCGAAGGCGATGCCCGCAACCATGCGTGGGGCGTCATGGATATCCTGGCCACCACCGACTTCCCGGACATCCGCTTCAAGGCAGCCATCCAGTCCGCCGATGGCGGTAACATCCTGTTGATCCCACGCGAGGGCGGATACATGGTCCGCATGTACGTGGACATGGGAGACCTGGACCCAGAAGACCGCGAGGCGCGCAGCCGCTTCACCTCGGACCAGCTGATTGCCACCGCGCAGCGGATCATCCACCCCTACTCGCTGGACGTGAAGGAAATCGCATGGTGGTCAGTCTATGAAGTCGGCCAGCGCGTGGCCGCCCGTTTCGATGACCTGGATGCCAATGCGGCCCCTGATGCGTCACCGCGCATTTTCATCGCCGGGGATGCCTGCCACACCCACTCGGCCAAGGCCGGCCAGGGCATGAATGTTTCCATGCAGGACACTTTCAATCTCGGCTGGAAACTGGCAGCCGTGCTGCAGGGCCGCGCCCACAGCCCGCTGCTGCGCACCTACTCCGAAGAACGCCAGGCCATCGCCCAGGAACTGATCGATTTCGACACCCACTGGTCCAAGACCATGTCCACCGCGCCCAAGGATCCCAGCAAGCCCGAAGCAGGCGGGCTGGATCCAGACCAGATCCAGGAGCAATTCCAGCGCGGCGGCCAGTTCACCGCCGGCTTCGGCACCCGCTACACGCCCTCGCTGCTCACTGGAGGCACCGAGCACCAGCATCTGGCTGCCGGCTTCCCCGTCGGCGAGCGCTTCCACTCTTCGGATGTCACGCGCATTGCCGATGCGCAGCGCATCGGCTTGGGCCACACCGCCCAAGCAGATGGACGGTGGCGCCTGTACGCCTTCGCGGACCGCGATGCCAAAGGTGCCTCGCCGAACTACGATGCCCTGATCCAGTTCCTGGCGCAGGACCCGAACTCGCCGCTGCGGCGGTTCACGCCTGCCGGCGCAGATGTCGACGCGGAGTTCGACCTGCGCAGCGTGCACCAGGGTTCGCACACCGAGACCACCGTTGCGGATCTGCCGGCGCTGCTGGTTCCGGCCAAGGGCAAGTACGGCCTGCGCGACTATGAAAAGGCCTTTGCCTCGCAGCTGGTTGACGGCGGGGAGGAAATCTACGAGGTTCGCGGCATCGACCGTGCCACCGGGGCACTGGTGGTCGTTCGCCCGGACCAGTACGTCTCCATGGTGCTGCCCTTGGACGGCACCTCGGCTCTGACGGAGTTCTTCGCCCGATTCATGGCCGGAACCGTGGTGACTGCCTGACGTGCGGCTCGTCTTGTGCCCTGCACCACTGTCGTGAATGGCAGTTGTGCAGGGCGCGCTCTGCTTACATGGGTAGGTAAGCAGAAGAAATAGATGCGAAAGGCCGGAATGCGGCAAGATCAGGACCTCCAGTCTCGGGCACATGGCGTTCCCGATTCTGCTTTGCGCTTCATAGGCTTCCTCTCCTTCTTCGACCGCTATGGCACCCCGCCGATGCTGGTCGCTTTGTCGGTCGGCACCTCGCTCAGCTTCGCGCAAGCGGTCCAACTGGTAGCGTCCTATGCCTTGTTCTATGCCATTGGCCAGCCGATCTGGGGCATGCTCAGTGATCGCTTCGGGCGCTTGGCGGTGTTGCGTGCTGCGCTCATCGGAGCCGCACTGGCCGCAATCGCAAGCATCCTGTTCACCAACTACCTGCCGCTGCTCATTGCCCGCTCCATCTCCGGACTCATGTTCGGAGCGCTGTACCCGACCCTTTTGACGCTGTTGGGCGATACCCGCACCGGTGTAGAACGCGCCCGGGGCCTTTCCGATCTGCAGGTCTATTCCTCGCTGGGCACGACCTTGGCGACGTTGGCTTCGGGAGCATTGGCGTCCTATGCCAATTGGCGGCTGGTGTTCTTCTTGCCTGCACTCGGTTGCATTGCTGCCCTGTATTCCCTGCGGAAGTCCGCGGAGCCGGAGCGTTCCCGGTCCGGGTTCAATTTCCGTGCCGCGTTGCGTCCAATGAATTTGGCCCTCTACGGCATCATCTTCCTCGAAGGCGGCCTGCTGATGGGCTTGCTGACCTATATTGTCCCGGCCTTGCAGGAATCAGGTGTCTCCATCGGCCTGGCCGGAGCGCTGGGCTGCGCTTTCGCTGTGGGAGTCATCTTGGGCGCGCGCTTGATGCGCCGATTGGTGGCACGTTTCAGCCGAACGTGGCTTATCGGCGCTGGCGGACTGGTGCTTTGCGCGGCGTTCCTCCCCTCAGCATTCGCACCATACCCTGCCTCGTACACCGTCACGGCATTCCTGCTGGGCGCCACGAATGCCATCATGCACTCGTCCATGCAGGGCTGGGCAACCGATATCTCGCCAGACGCGAGGGCCACCACCGTTTCGCTCTTCGTCTTTGCCCTGTTTGCCGGAGCTTCTGCGGCGACCTACCTCACCGCGGATCTGGCGCAGCATGGCGGCTACGGCCAGATCTTCGGCTTCGGGTTGGCATTCAGCCTGCTGCTCGTGGCGTTGGCGACCGGCACCCATGCGCTCTGGCGCCGAAAGCATCCTGCAAGCTAGGCATCCTGGCAGGTTCGAGCCTTCATTTCGTTGCGGAAAGTTCCTATTGCTCAGACGCTTTGGCCATCTGCATGAGAGAATCTTGAACTAGGCGCATGAGCTTCACGAACGGAAAGCAGGTTGTCATGACCAGTCCAAGCGAAGAACCGAGAAACCCTTATTCTTCGGGACAGCAGGGGCAGAACCAGCAGTACCAGCAACCTGGCTACTACGAGCTCAATGGGGTGCCTCAGCAGCCGTACTACAACCAGCAGGCTCACGGCCAGCCGGGCCCATATCCCCCGGGCAACTTCGGCTATCCGCCTGCAGCCCATTTCGAAGGCGCCCAGTTGGCGCAGACTTCGATGATTCTTGGCATCTTGTCCCTTTTCGTTGCAGGCGTGATTCTTGGGCCGATTGCTATTTCCAAAGCCAACAAAGCCGAGAGGGAATTCAACACGGCAGCCACGGTCGGCAAGGTGACCGGCTGGATCGGCACCATTTTCGGCATCCTTTGGGTTGCGTATTTCGCTTTCATGTTCCTCGGCTTGCTCGCCTTTTCCATGGAACCTTCATTCAGCGAGTTCTAGGCACCTCGCAATTACGCTCTTAACGGCAAAGCCCCGTCTCACTTTCGTGAGCCGGGGCTTTCCGGTATCGGCCCTTACGCCGTCATCCCCATGACGGCTTTCGGGAAACTATTACTCTGCGGTTGGCAGTACGAACGAAGCGTCGATTTCGATCTTGACCTTGTCGCTGACCAGAACGCCACCGGCTTCCAGTGCTGCGTTCCAGGTGATGCCGAATTCCTTGCGGGAAATGGTGGTCGATGCGAAGAAGCCAACGCGGGTTGCACCGAAGGCGTCAACAGCTTCGCCGCCGAGCTCAGCTTCGAATTCAACTTCCTTGCTCACGCCGCGGATGGTCAGGTCGCCAACGAGAACAAACTCTCCGGCGTCGCCCTTGACTGCGGTGGACTTGAAGGTCATGGTTGGGAACTGCTCAGCGTTGAAGAAGTCCTCGCCCTTCAGGTGAGCGTCGCGGTTGGCATCCTTGGTGTTGACCGATGCGATCTGGACGGTTGCCTCAACCGAAGAGTCGGCCAGGGTCTCGCCGGTGGTCAGGGTTGCATCGAACTCGGTGAAGCTGCCGCGCACCTTGGAGATGCCTGCGTGGCGAACCGAGAAGCCGATCTCGGAGTGCGATGCGTCGAGGTTCCAGGTTCCGGTGGTCAGTGCAGTTGCAGTCATGTCTACATCCTTTCGTCGGGCCGCCAAGTAGTTGACGCCTCAATTTGTTTTGCTGATACCAGTATGACACTAATGAAGTTGAAGCGTCAACCACTTTTCGCAAGAAAAGTTCAAACCGGATCGCCGTAAGGTTCATTTTTCGAATCTGACTAGGAAAGTTTCCGATGAAATTATTTTTCAATCACCCCTTTACTCCTGCACGTTGATGGCTAGACTGAGGCCATGAACGCAAATAACCCAGACCCCAATCATGTCCAAGAGGAAGCCGAGCTATCTGCAGAGCTAGAGGAAATTTGGCAGGAAGAATCCATCACTACCGCTGCCAGCACCGAAATCGCCGATGAAGTCGACGGCGAGCTCGGCACCCGTGATCAGCCGTAGGCAGAGGGCATCCACCTATCTCCATCCTGCAAGCAAAACCATCGGAGCGGAACCAATCCCCAGTGAATCCTCGGCAACATTAAACTGGATCCCCGGCATCGAGATGCCGGGGATCCAGTATTTATTGCCTGCAATTTGCGTTGCCGGGATCAGGGTTCGGAGACCAGGCCCTCTCCAACCATCCATTCGAAGGCAACATCGGCTGGTTCACGTCCAACGACATCGACCTGGTAATTCAGCTCCATCAAGACCTGATCGGTCAGCAATGGAGCGATCTGGTCCATGATCTGTTGGATCTCCGGGTGCTCGTCAAGGAATTCTCCGTTGAAAGCCGGGGCAGCGTTGTAGCTCGGGAAATACTTCCGGTCATCTTCCAGGACGGTCAGGTTCAACGCCTTGATGCGTCCGTCAGTGGTGAAGACTTCGCCGAAGTTGCACGCGCCATTAGCGGTCGCCTGGTAGATGGCACCAACATCGTACAAACCGATATTGTCCTCGCTCACCTCAGAGCCGCGGTCGATGCCGTAATGCTCCAGCATCGGTGTCAGACCGTCGCGGCGGGAGTTGAATTCCGGGTCGACGCAGAACGTCAGTTCGTCGGGATCCAGCTTCTGCAGCTCGGAAAGCTTGGTAATCCCCAGCCGCTTGGTCGTTTCCTCGTTCATCGCCAACGCATAGGTGTTATTCAACGGAGCCGGGTTCCCCCAGACGATTCCGTTGGCAACATCCTCATCATGCACCGCCTGCCACTGCTCCTCCTCGCCCACGACAGGCTTCTCATGGCCCAAATACGTCAGCCAGGCGGTACCGGTGTACTCCCAGAGCACGCTCGCGTCGCCGGAAAGCAGCAGCTGGCGCGCCGGCTGGGACCCGGGAACATTGGTCAGGTCGGTGACATCATACCCAGCGGCTTCGAGTGCGATCACGGTGATCTTGCCCAGCAGCAGCTGCTCGGTAAACGCCTTGGATGTCACGGTCACGGACGTGCTTGCAGCATTGTCGACCAGCGGCTTGATCTCGGCCGGGCCGGCTGGGGGCACAGTGCCGGTCGAGGGGCTCAGCCCGCAGCCGGTCAGTCCGATCAGCGCGGCCATGGACAGGACAGCGAATTTCAGTTTGCGGTTCACGAAAGTCCTCTCGGTCGGGCCACCTGTTCGACGACGCGGCCAAGCCAGTCAACCGTCAAGGCCAGCAAGGCCACGAGCAGCGAACCGGCGATCAGCACCACATTCAGATTCAGGTTCACACCCGTGGTGATCAGGATGCCCAGCCCGCCGCCGTTGATGAAGGTGGCCAGCGTCGCGGTGCCGACCAGCAGCACCAGTGCGGTGCGGATGCCCGAAAGCATCACCGGGACGGCCAACGGCAGTTCAACCTTGAACAGCACCGCCATCTGGCTCATGCCGATTCCCCGTCCGGCTTCCACCAGGCGCGCATCAACTTGCTGCAGGCCGACAATGGTGTTTGAGAGCACCGGGAGGATCGCGTAGATCACCAGCGAGATGATTGCGGTTTTCGGGCCGAATCCCAGCCAGAACGCCAAGAGCACGATAACGCCGATGGCGGGTGCCGCCTGGCCGAAATTGGCTATGGCGCGTACCGCCGGGGCGGCCTTGCGCAGTCCCGGACGGGTCAGCAGCACGCCCAGCGGGATGGCGATAAGCAGGACGATGACCGCCGCGATGACCGTGATCTTCAGGTGGTCGAGGGTATACCCCCAAATTGTTGCCGGATCCAGCGTTTGCCGTTCGGTCTCGGTCAGATCGGCTGTCACCAGCCAACCCATCAGGATGGCAAAAGCAGCTGCGATTCCGGCGATTTGCCAAATCAAGCTGCGGGTTTCGGATCTCATGCCGATTCACCACCCTGCCCGGCGGCGGCACCGTCGATGTCCACGACATTGATGGCACCAGAATTCAGGCCTACCGGAGCTTCATGGTCAGCATCCTCGGCATTGTTGGCGGCGGCGATCGCCTCCATGACGGTCTGCACGGTAATGACACCGGTGAGCACATCACGGCGCCCGGTCACCAGGGCCGACTCGGAACTGGCCACCAGCATGGTGTCCAATGCGTCATTCAAGGTTGCCTGCTCGCCGACTACCGGCATGTTCTCGTCGTAGGTCCCCTCGATGATCTGGGCACGCGACAGCTGCCTGCGGTCAAGCCGGCGCAGCGGACGTCCGCGCGAATCAAGCACCACAGCGTATTTGCGTCCGGCACCCTGCAGCTGCGAGAGCACATCCGAAGCGTTCTTGCCCGGGGTGGTGGTCAGCGCGTCTTCCAGCTCCACTTCGTTCACCCGCGTCAGGGTCAGCTGCTTGAGGCCCGCACCCGAGCCAATGAAGTTCTCCACGAACTCGCTGGCCGGATTGGCCAGGATCCGTTCCGGGGAATCGTATTGCTCCAGTTGCGCGCCTTCGTTGAAGATCGCTATCCAGTCGCCGAGCTTCACCGCTTCATCGAAGTCGTGGGTCACGCACACGATGGTCTTCTGGACCTCGGACTGGATATTGAGCAGCTCATCCTGCAGGCGCTGGCGGGTAATCGGGTCGACCGCACCAAATGGCTCATCCATCAGCAACACCGGAGGATCCGCTGCCAGCGCACGGGCCACGCCCACGCGCTGCTGCTGGCCGCCTGAGAGTTCCTTGGGGAAACGGTTCCGGTACAGGTCCGGGTCCAGCGAGACCAGCTCCAGCAGCTCGTCCACGCGGGCGGCAATCTTCTCCTTGGGCCAGCCCAGCATCTTCGGCACCATGGCGATATTTGCGGCCACGGTCATGTGCGGGAACAGGCCGCCGGCCTGGATCACGTAGCCGATGCGGCGGCGCAACTCGTCGCCGTTCATGCTGGTGACATCTTCGCCGTCAATGACAATCTTGCCGCTGGTCGGCTCGATCAGCCGGTTGATCATCTTCAGCGTGGTCGTCTTGCCGCAGCCGGATGGCCCGACGAACATCACGATGGATCCTGCGGGGATCTCGAGGGTCAGGCCGCCGACGGCCGACTTCTTCTGCCCCGGATACGTCTTGGTTACTTCTTCGAGCATGATCGAAGCGCCGGTGACATTCTGGGCCACGGCGTTTTCGGAAATCTTATTATCAGACACGGATACCTCGCGGGGTAGTCAGTCGGCCGATGCCGAGCAAAATCAAGTCAAGAATGAGCGCCAGGATAACGACGCCAACGACGCCGGTAACCACGGATTCCAGGGAGTTCGCGCCGCCTAGACGCGACAGTCCCTGGAAGATGAATCCGCCAAGGCCTGGGCCCAGGGCGTAGGAGACCACTGCGGCAACGCCCATCACCATCTGGGCAGAAATGCGTATGCCCGTGAGGATCACCGGCCACGCCATCGGTATTTCAACGGCGACCAGCGTCTTCAGCCGGCTCATGCCGATGCCGCGTGCCGATTCGATAATGGTTGGCTCGATGTTGTTCAGGCCTACGATCGCATTTCGCAGAATCGGCAAGGCCGCGAAGAACGTCACCACGATGACGGCCGGCGTGACGCCGAAGCCAACGGGAACAATGAGCAAACCGATCAAGGCGAAGGATGGAATGGTCAGGCCGATGGCGCTAATGCCGTTGGCCAAACCGCATAAGGACTTATTGCGGTAAACCAGTACGGCAATAAGGACAGAAATAATTGTCGCCAGGATCAGGCACTGCGCGACGAGCGAGAAATGCTGCCAGGAGGCGAAGAGGATATGGCGAGATCTCTCGCCAATAAAGTCACCCACATTAAAACCTGCTTCACTTTAGTTTTGTATCTAGATCTTTGTTTCAGGACTGGTCACTGGGACCCGAGCTTGCCCTGAGTTTAGCCGGGTTGCCGTAGCCTGACCAAGCCACGTTTCGATAACACAGCTCTGGCTTGGCCGTATTCAGCACGGATGGGAATCTCCTGACGGGTACGAAATATGGTGCACTTTCAGCGAGAAATGTAGTGAGATAGATTCATGAAACTTGCCACGCTCCGCCTCGCCAGCGAACCAGGCCATACCACCGCGGCTGTCATTGAAGATGGCCGTGCCTATTATTTGGACAACCTCGATTCGGTGCAGCGTTTCCTGCGGCTTGAGGAAGCCGTCCAGCAGGAAGTCATTGCCCGGGCCCTGGTGGGCGATTCCATTGCCGAAGGCGAAGCCGACTACGCTCCGCTGATTCCCAAGCCGGAGAAAATCTACTGCATCGGTTTGAACTACAAGACCCACGCGGCCGAGGTCGGCGAAGAGCTGCCGAAGTATCCGACGGTCTTCGCGAAGTTCGCCTCCACCCTCTGCGGTGCCAATGACTCGATTGAAATTCCCGTTGAAGACCATCGAGTGGACTACGAAGCAGAGCTGGCCATTATTATCGGCAAGCCTGGCCGTCGCATCAGCCAAGAAGATGCGCCAGCGCATATTGCTGGCTATGCGGTGTCCAGCGACGTGTCGATGCGCGGCTATCAGGGCCGTACCCAGGAATGGCTGCAGGGCAAAATCTGGGACCACTCCACTCCCCTGGGTCCTTGGCTCGTGACCCCTGATGAGCTGAATCCTTCGGCGCGCATCAGCAGCAAGGTCAATGGCGCGGTGGTGCAGGACGAGCAGATCGATGACCTGATTTTCTCGGCGGATGAGTTGGTTTCCTACCTTTCGACGTTCAATGAATTGCGGCCGGGCGACGTCATCCTCACTGGCACGCCCTCCGGTGTCGCCTTGGGTCGCCGGGACGAGAATGGGCGCCACCCGTGGCTCAAGCACGGCGACGCGTTGGAGACCTCGATTGAGGGTCTGGGTACCTCGACGGTAGTTTTCCACGCGCCGCAGCACTGATATTCCCGCTGGTTCTCGGGGCCTGTCCGCATCGGCGGGCAGGCCACTGGTCGTTAAGCACCGCTTTTCTTTTTGTTATTGAGTCTCATTCTCATATAAGCTGTGATGCGTGAACCTCATTGTCCTCTCCGCACTTGACACCTCCAGCCGCGACACCGGCTTGGAGCACCTGCGACGCCACCACCGCGATGCCATCTTCCTGCGCTATGACTTCGTCGATGGCAATCGGCTGGTGCGCCATGTCTTTGGATCGGCGACCGCCGAACGCGCTGAAGCAGTGCTTGAGCATCCCTGCATTGGCTGTGCCACGAAATTCGAGATCCTGCCGACCATCAGGCGCCTGGCACCCCAGGATTCCGAAACCACCATGGTCTTGGGGCTGCCTTCCACCTGGCATAGCGCCTCGGTGCTCCAGATGCTCGAAACACAACTCGAACCACTGGATCTGCAGATCGGCAGCATCGCGCTGGCCTTGGATCCAGCCGAATTGGAAAACCAGATGTGGGATCGGCATACCCTCTGGGAATCGGGATTCAACGCCATGGAGCACGATGCGCGGACTGCCGGAGAGTTCTTCTTCACCGAACTGATGCAGGCAGATACGCTCATTCCGGTTGAAGGCCTGGAAGCCCAGCTGCTGGAGGATGCTGCAGGTCCGCGGCGTGCTGGCGGCATCCGCTACGAAGCCGGTCTCGGCCTGGCACGGCAGATGGCGCCGCATGCGCAAATCTGCGTGCACGAAGGGGAACTCGGATCCTTCCACCCCGCCGCGGCACGCCAGCGCACCAGCGCCGGGCATCTGCCGCGAACACCCCTTGATGCCAGCAGTGCGCCGATCCGCCTGCACGCGGAACGTCCGCTCCACCCCGAGCGCTTCCGCCAAGCCCTGCCGTCCTTGGCTGAGTCCTGCACCTGCATCCGCGGCGTCCTCTGGGTAGCCAGCGCGCTGAGCGAGCGCGTTGCCATCGGCGGAGCCGGTCCGCGCATCTGGATGGAGAACACCGGGGCCTGGCATTCGCATATCGCCGTTTCAGAATTGCTGCTCTACGGATCCGAGCATGAAGCTTCGCAGATTGAAACGGTTTTCGAGCAGTGCCAGGTCACCGAGGAAGAGCTCAAGGGGCTGTTCAACTCCGCAAATCACGAGGGAGGTGAATGGCATGAAAGTTAGGAATTCCATCCGTGCACTGAAGAAGGCACCGGGATCGCAAGTGGTCAGACGACGCGGCCGCGTCTTCGTGATCAACAAGAAGAATCCGCGCATGAAAGCGCGGCAGGGCTGAAGCCCCGCAGCTTGCCGGCATCCACCGCAGTGGATGCCGGCGGAGCCTTTTCGGCCCAAACAGCTGATCCATTGGTGAAAATAAGTTAATGAACTGGACATGACCCGAACCAGCGCGCTTTGTGACACACCTCTCCCGAGTGCCATATGATGGCACTCACATAAGGGAATCGGCTTCTCGCCTGAGACTCTTCATCATCAGTCACTCGCACATAAGGATATTGAATCCATGGACGCTTTGGGCACTCTCTTCGGGGATATCTCTTCCGTCATTTGGGGACCGTTTGTCCTCATCCCGCTGCTTCTGGGCACCGGCCTGTACCTGACCATCCGCTTGGGAGGCCTGCAGTTCTTCAAGCTCGCCGCCGCACTGCGCCTTGGCCTGCTCAAGCGCAAGGACGCTGATGCCGAGGGCGACATCTCGCAGTTCCAGGCACTGACCACCGCGCTGGCCGCTACCGTCGGTACCGGCAACATTGTCGGCGTGGCCACGGCCATCGGCATCGGCGGCCCGGGCGCCCTGTTCTGGATGTGGGTCACCGGCCTGCTCGGCATGGCCTCGAAGTACACCGAGGCCTACCTCGGCGTGCGCTACCGCGGCACTGACGCCGCCGGCGAAAAGTCCGGCGGTCCGCAGTACTACCTCGAACGCGGCATCAAGGGACCCTTCGGCAAGTTCCTGGCATTGTTCTTCGCCATCGCCGCCACCCTGGCCTGCTTCGGCATCGGCAACATGACCCAGGGCAACTCCATCGCCCTGAACCTGGAGAACTCCTTCAGCGTGGCCCCATGGGTCACCGGCGTGGTCCTGACCGTGCTGTCCATCGCGGTGCTGGTTGGCGGCATCAAGTCCATCGGCCGTGTGACCGCTGGCTTCGTTCCGGTGATGATCGTCTTCTACGTGGCCGCAGCGATCTACATCCTGGTCGCCAACGTCGGTGGCATCCCTGCAGCTTTCGCTACCATCTTCACCGATGCCTTCACCGGCACCTCCGCTGTGGGCGGCTTCACCGGCTCGGCCATCATCATCGCCATCCAGTACGGTGTTGCCCGCGGCATCTTCTCCAACGAGTCCGGCATGGGCTCGGCCGCCATCGCCGCTGCGTCGGCGCAGACCACCCACCCTGTTCGCCAGGGCCTGGTCTCCATGACCCAGACCTTCATCGACACCATCATCGTGGTCACCTGCACCGGCCTGGTCATCATCACCACCGGCACCTGGAACCTGATCGACGAGGCCACCGGCGAGCAGATCTCCGCCGCGCTGATGACCGGACAGGCCTTCGCCCACGGCCTGCCAGGCGAGTGGGGCCACTGGATCGTGACCATCGGTCTGGTCATGTTCGCCTTCTCCACCATCCTGGGCTGGAGCTACTACGGCGAGCGCAACATCGAGCGCCTGTTCGGCCGCAAGCTGGTCATGCCGTTCCGCGTCGTGTTCTCGCTGGTCGTCTACGTAGGCTGCACCACCGAGCTTACCGCAGTGTGGAACTTCTCGGACATGATGAACGGCCTGATGGCCCTGCCGAACCTGATCGGCCTGCTGATCCTGTCGGGCATGGTGGCACGCGAAACCCGCTGGTACCTCAAGCATGACCCGAAGCTGGAAGCGAGCAAGGCGCAGATCGAGGACTTCATGCTCGATCGTCCCGGCTGGGCCGAGTGGAAGGCCGGCGACGTAGTGGGCTCCTCGCGCAACCGCGGTGCCCACGAGGCATAGGCGCAGCTAGCGAAAAGGACCCGTCCGGCATCTGGTTGAATCCAGACGCCGGACGGGTCCTTTGCTGTTGGAAGAAGGTTAGTACCTTAGGCGTTCCACAAGCCGTAGGAGTCGGCCAGGTCGGCAATCTTCTGGGCACGGGCCAAGCGAGGCAGGTACGAGCCGTCGCCCACCGATGCTCCCGCGGCATGCGCTTCGAGCAGTTCCATGGCCCAGGACAGTTCGTCTTCGCTTGGTGCCAGTGCGGCGTTGATGCCATCAACGTGGTCAACGGACAGGGACAGCTTGCCGGTCATGCCCATGGAAGCGGTAACGCGGGTTTCCTCGGTCACCTTGGCCGCGTCGGCACCTGCTGGCGGTGGCCCGTCGATTGGGCCGGGCAGCTTGCCGACACGCGAAGCGATCACCAGGCGGCCGCGTGCGTAGGCCAGGGCCATCGGCTCATCGGAGATGCCGGTGTCCTTGCGGAAGTCGTTGATGCCGAATGCCAGGCGGAAGGTGCCCGGAGCCGAAGCGATCTTCGTTGCATTCTCGATGCCCAAGGCGGTTTCGATCAAGGCCAGTACCGGTGTGCCCGCGCGCAGGCGCATCGCGCTGTAGGTCACTTGTTCAGGCTGCTCGGTCATGGCCAGCATGATTCCGCGCAGGCCGGGGGCGCCGGACAATGCGGCAAGGTCGTCGGCCCAGAAATCGGTGTCAATGCCGTTGACGCGCACCCAGGCAGTCATGCCATTGGACAGGGCGCGTACCACGTTGTCGCGAGCCTGGATCTTCTGATCATCAGGAACGGCAGCTTCCATATCGAAAATCACCGAGTCCGCTTCACATGCTAGTGAAGGGGCGAAAGTTTCCTCCTTGGCAGCATTGACCAAGAGCCAGGAACGGGACAATTTTGCAGGAAGAGCCGCAGCTCGACGATTTCGGAATGCCATAAGTCCTACACTACTCACTTGCCACGCATAGCTTCCACTGGCCATGTACAGTATTTGCTTCAAGTGAACCGGTTGCCTTGAAATACAACGCAAGAGCAACCGGGTTTCGTGATGCTCCTGTGCGCCAGCCTGGCTGTTCTGCAGCGAAAAGTGCGCCTGGATTTCGTGGTGATCCTGATGTTCCCCTTTTACTGGATCTGCCGTTTCCGATATCCGACGGCAACGTGCACAAAGCTGGAAATGATCACCGATAATTCTGAATCAGCTAATCAAGCGCATCACGCTAATTCCATTCGCCGGAACCGGAGAAATTCCTTCATGGATATTCGATTGGTTTTCTTCCTTGCCCATTCCTGCCAGCTTTGCGACTGGCCACTTCGATTAATCGCTCCCAAGGGCCAGGCCTGCTCCCCCAGCTATTGTGCGAAGCAGCTTGCAGCATCCTTTGACCCAGGTGCATATAACGAATTTCACAACTGTTAAGCCTGCTCGCGCTCTGCGTTGACGGCCAAATATAGTCGGTCAATGCATCTGCGATAACCTCGTTCTGCGGTCTAGTCCTTCCTCCCAGCGGGCCGTCTCCTTCGAAAAACCGAAGGGATCTGCTCATGAAAGGTGCAGCCGTGGCGAACGATTCCACGCAACTGAAAACCGATTCCTCCGGAACGAAACTTGAGCGCGGCCTGTCCAGCAGGCATATCCAGCTCATGGCGATCTCCGGAGCAGTTGGCACCGGCTTGTTCATGGGCTCCGGCAAGACCATCTCGGCAGCCGGACCATCGGTCATCTTCGTGTACATGATCATCGGCTTCATGCTCTTCTTCGTCATGCGCGCCATGGGCGAAATCCTGCTCAGCAACTTGAACTACAAGACTTTCGCAGATTTTGCCGGAGACCTGCTGGGGCCTTGGGCCGCCTTCTTCACCGGCTGGACCTACTGGTTCTGCTGGGTTGTCACCGGCATTGCCGACGTAGTCGCCATCGCCCAGTACGTCGCCTACTGGTGGTCCGAGATCCCGTTGTGGCTTCCTGCGCTGTGCTGCATCCTGCTATTGGCCGGATTGAATCTGCCAACTGTCAAGGCCTTCGGCGAGACCGAGTTCTGGTTCTCGTTGGTGAAAATCGTCGCCATCCTGGCCTTGATTGTCTGCGGACTGGCCATGATCGCCACCGGTTTCAGCTCATCAGAGGGAGACACCGCGTCCTTCGTCCACCTCTGGGCGCACGGCGGCATGTTCCCCACCGGTTTCATGGGCTTTGTCGCTGGCTTCCAGATCGCTGTTTTCGCGTTCGTTGGCATTGAATTGGTTGGCACTGCAGCGGCCGAGACCAAGGACCCTGAGAAGAATCTGCCCAAGGCGATCAACTCCATTCCGCTGCGCGTGATCCTGTTCTACGTCGGTGCGTTGACCGTCCTGATGGCCGTCACTCCCTGGTACAAGTTCTCCGCTGATGAATCGCCATTCGTCGGCATGTTCTCGATGGCCGGCTTGGCTGCGGCTGCGGGTCTGGTTAATTTCGTTGTCCTGACGGCGGCGGCTTCCAGCGCCAATTCCGGAATCTACTCCACCTCCCGCATGCTGTACGCCCTGTCCCAAGATGGAGATGCTCCGAAGAAGTTCAGCAAGCTGTCGACCACGCAGGTACCGCGCAATGCGTTGCTGTTCTCCTGCATGTTCCTGCTTGCCGCCGTGGTCCTGCTGTACGCGGGCGACTCGGTGGCCCAGGCGTTCACGTTGGTCACCACGGTGTCTGCGTTGTGCTTCATGTTCGTCTGGTCAATGATCCTGATCAGCTATTTGGCCTTCCGCAAGCGTCGCCCGCACCTGCATGATGCCTCGAAGTTCAAAGTTCCCGGCGGGATGGGAGCCCCATACATGGTGCTCGCCTTCTTCGTCTTCATCCTGTGGGCATTGACCACGCAGGCTGATACGCGCGCCGCGTTGCTGGCTACTCCGCTGTGGTTCCTCGTCGTTGGACTGTCCTACCTCAAGGTGCGCAAGTCCGATAGCCACCAGGCGCTGCGTGCAGCGCATCAGACAAAAGTTCTCGCTGAAAACGAGGCAGCGGCGATTTACCGGGAAAGCTAGATGCTCCGCAAGAATTTCCTACGACGAATTGCGCTCCAGTACTGAGGCTCGAAACCCTCGGGCATCTGCCGGTACCGTCCAGCATGCGCCGCATGAGGGCCGGACGGACCATCCAATTCAGGCCTTCTGTGCAATTCAAGCATTAGCAAGTCCGACCCAGCACAACAAAAAGCTCATCTCGCGCCCAGATATGCACCTCGCGGACTCTTGCTCCAGATCAAGCGACGCGGCGTAGATCCGCGGACAGCGTCTGCGGCTGGATATTGACGAAGTCCAACGGCATCATGCACTGGAGCCTCGAAACTGGGGCCTTACCAATAATCAGACGCGAGATGGGAAGCTCAGGCAATGCGGCCGAAGACTCCTTGAAGGTGAGCTTGCTGAACAAAGACGTACTGTGCTGGCCTTCCGAAAAGACCTGCCCGTGATCAACGACTTGCTCTGCAACATGGGAGAGCAAGGCGAAAACATCATCCCCGTCTCCCCCAACACTGGTGATTTCAGGATGCCCAATCGTGGTCAAGCCCAGCGTGTACCCAATTGCCTGCTGGTGCTTGGCTGAACCGCAGAGCACGATGGCATAGCCTTTCTCCTCTGTTTCATAGGCAGCGACGAGGCTGAGCAGGACCGTGTCGGGCAATGAGCTGCGCACAGTGAGGCGGAAGTCTGTAGGTTCTAGCATGGTGTCCCTCCTGGAATGATTCGGTTCCATCCAGTTTTGCGCTCATTCATCACCCGCAGCAGAATCTTTCGCGATTGTGGATAACTTCGCCCAACGCATCCAGGGGTGCCGGGCACAAAAAAACTGCCTGCAACGGTAGGTTGCAGGCAGCTTTTCGCGTGAAATATCTACTGGTTCTTTTCGGCTTCCGCAGCCACAGCCGCAGCCACGGCAGGCATTACGCGATCGTCGGTTGCCGAAGGAATGATGTAGCCCGGAGCCAGGTCATCGCCGACCAGGTTGGCAATGGCGTGGGCCGCCGCGACCTTCATGCCTTCGGTGATCTTCTTGGCGCCCGAGTCGAGGGCTCCGCGGAAGATACCTGGGAAGGCCAGCACGTTGTTGATCTGGTTCGGGAAGTCGCTGCGTCCGGTGGCTACGACCGCTGCATACTTCGCGGCGACATCCGGCATGATCTCCGGGGTCGGGTTGGACAGCGCGAAGATGATGGCGTCCTTGTTCATCTTCGTCACCGCAGACTCAGCAAAGGTCGACGAGGAAAGGCCTACCACGACGTCGGCGCCATCCAGGGCCTCGGCCAAGCCGCCCATGACATCTTCGCGGTTGGTGCGCGCCGCCAGGTCGGCCTTGACCGGGTTCAGGTCGTCGCGTTCGCGGTGGATGGTGCCGCGCGAGTCGAGCACGATGACATCATCCACGCCGGCCGAAAGCAGCAGGTTGGTGACGGCGACGCCGGCCGAACCTGCGCCGGAGATGACAACCTTCAGCGAGCTGATGTCGCGGTTGGTCTGGCGGGCCGCACCGATCAGCGCTGCCAGCACCACGACGGCGGTGCCGTGCTGGTCATCATGCATGACCGGGATGTCCAGGGCCTCGATCAGGCGCTTTTCGATTTCGAAGCAGCGCGGAGCGGAGATGTCTTCCAGGTTCACTGCGCCGAAGCTCGGACGCAGGCGGATGACGGTCTCGACGATTTCGTCCACATCGGTGGTGTCCAGCACCAGCGGAATGGAATCCAGTCCGCCGAATTCCTTGAACAGCGCGCTCTTGCCTTCCATGACCGGAAGCGAAGCGGCGGCCCCAATGTCGCCCAGGCCCAGCACCGCGGTGCCATCGGAAACCACAGCGACCAGGCGGGAGGCCCAGGTGTGGGTGGCGTGCTTGGCTGGATCATCGGCAATGGCTTGGGACACCTTTGCGACACCCGGGGTGTAGGCGATGGACAGGTCGCGCTTGGTATTCAGCGGCATCTGCGAGGAGACGGAAAGCTTGCCGCCGAGGTGGGCGTCGAAAACTTCTGCATCGGTGATGGTGGACAGGTCTTTGGTGGATTCAACAGACATTGAATAGCTCTTCTTTCAAGAAAGTTCTGATTGACGAAAACGCAGTACCCACGAAATTGGTGGCAGAGCGTAGGAACGCGCATGACCATTCATCCGACCGCAACGGAGCGTGACCCACAGGCAATTAAGGAGGGCGTCAGGCTTCCATGTACACAATTCCCAATTGGGCTACGCCGGGTGAGGCTGAAGGATCCGTCATGGTGTGCCGGAAGATGGCTGGTCAGTACTTTCTTTAGACCTACGTTTTCCACCATACGGGAACCGTTTGGCGCAATTCAACCCCCTTTCGTCGTATGCGCGTCACAATTCAAGCGCCGCACGTTGCCGAGACCCAGCGTCATGAGGTGCGGTTCAGGAGCATCTCGGGCAAAATTGGGGCCATGGCATCACCGACTTCAGCACTAGGCAGGGTCCGCACTTTCGAAGCGTTGGATGAGAAGACCACGGTACGATTGCGCCGTGCGTTGGACGAGTCGAATGACACGACAGTATTCGTCAACGGCACTGCCCTGCAGCTGCCCAAGGAAGCCCATCAGGCGCTGATCGAGGTGCTGTCGCGCTTCGCCGATGGCGAGTCGGTCAGCATCGGCACGCCCGAGTTGCTGCTCAATACTTCCCAGGCGGCCCAGATGGCAGGCATCTCCAACAGCTACCTGCGCAAGCTGGCCGATTCCGGGATCATCCCGGTGGAATACCGCGGCACGCATCGCCGCATCCGCCCGAGCGCCATCCAGGCATGGCTGGATTCGCGAGGCGAAACCGGAAAATGAGCAAGCCGGCCGGTTCATCCGCCAGCGCTCCGCAGGAAGTCGCCTGGTGGGATCGCCTGCTGATCCGCCTTCCCGGGTATTCCCTGTTCGCCTGGATGGGCGCCTACGGCATGCACCAGTCCGGCGACATCACCCTTGGCACCGCGGCGCTGCTCTTTTTCACGCTCGCCCTTCCCCTGCTAGCCGGGTGGCAAATCTTCCAGGTCCTGCGCAGCCGCCGGCGCACCCAGGCGTGGCGCGACGCCCAGCGGATCTCACAAGGCAGGTTGGGCGTTCCCGACCTGCCCGAAATCCGCGCGAGCCTCGACCGGCTCACCAGGACCCGTGCGCTTCGCCCGGAACCGAAAAAGCCGCGTTTTGGCAGCCTGGCGATCTTCCTCATCGTTCTCGGGGTGGCAGGGTTGGCCATCGCCGCAGGAATTCTGCTGGCCAAGCTCGGTGTTGCGGGCCTGTCGGCCTTCGCCATGGTCGGCATGCTGCTGGCCGCCATCAGGCCGTTGCAGCTCATGGGGGTGCAGAACCGGGCGCACCGCGCGGTGGTTTCCATTCCCGAAAAGCTCACGGAGATCCGCGAGCTGGTGATGCGCGAACGCCACGCACCCAGCGGGCAGCGCGCCACGCAAGCCGCCGATAGCGCACTGGATGCGTCATTGCTGATCATCGATGCTGCCATCGCCCTGTCCCGGTCCGGATATTTCCGTGCTTCTGCGGACTGCGTCGAGCTGCTGGCCCACTTGGCCAGGCAGTGCTGGCTGGCGGGGAGCAAGCCGCGGAATCTTGCGGAGAAACTCCGCACTCGTGTGAACGCGGCGCTGGCCCAGCTGGCCATCGAGGAGCGCCATGCCTCGCGCTGAGGCACGGAATCGCGTTGCTGGATGCCCAGGTCTTGCCAAGCCCTGAATTTCCTGCTGGAATACCAAAGTATTCTATTTGAAAACAATTCTTGTGCCGCACCCAGCGCAGGAATCACGCTCCCCGCCAGCGGGAGCCCCGGCCGAGGAGAACCATGACCACCGCATCACAATCGCTGACCACTTTGCACGAGTCCCTGCTTTCCGAGCGCGCGGCGGGAATCAAGCAGTCTGCGGTGCGCGACGTGTTCGAGCTGTCGCTGGACCCTTCGCTGGTATCCCTGGCCGGAGGCAACCCCTTCCTGCAGCTGCTCCCGCTGGAAAAGATTGGCGAGATGGCCCAGCGCATCATCGTCGAGCAGGGCCCCGAAGCACTGCAGTACGGCTCGGGCCTGGGCACCCCCGAACTGCGTGCGCAGATCATCGACGTCATGGCGGCCGAGGGCATCACGAACGTGGGCATCGAGGATGTCGTGGTCACCAACGGCTCCCAGTCAGCGCAGGACATGGCATGCAAGGTGTTCTGCAATCCCGGAGACACGGTGCTCTGCGAAGACCCGACCTACGTCGGCGCGCTGAACACCTTCGAGGCCTACCAGGTGACCGCCCGCCCGGTGGGCACCGACGAGAACGGCCTGATTCCTGACGCTTTGCGCGAGCGCATCGCCGAATTGCGCGCGGCCGGCGAGCGCATCAAGTTCCTCTACACCATCCCGAACTTCAACAACCCTTCGGGCATCACGCTGGCTGCCGAGCGCCGCCAGGAAATCGTGGAGATTTGCCGCGAGGCAGGCATCCTGATCCTGGAAGACAATCCGTACGGGATGCTGCGCTACGAGGGCACCCCGGCGCCCACGCTGCGCAGCCTGGATCCGGAGAACGTGATCTACATGGGTTCCTTCTCCAAGATCTTCGCACCGGGCCTGCGCATCGGCTGGGCCGCGGTGCCTACCCACCTGTTCCGCCGATTCTATCTCGCCGGCGAAGCGGTAGCCCTGTGCCCGCCGACCCTGAACCAGATGATCATCAGCGCCTACCTCAACGAGCATGACTGGAAGGGGCAGATCACCAAGTACAACGACCTGTACCGTTCGCGCCGCGATGCGATGCTCGCCGCCTTGGCCAAGTACCTGCCCGCTGGAGTCACCCACACCCATCCGGAAGGCGGATTCTTCATCTGGCTGACCCTGCCCGAAGGCATCGACACCTACGCGCTGCTCCAGCAGGGCGTGAAGGCAGGGGTCATCTTCATTCCTGGGGCCGCTTTCAGCCCCTCTGGCGAGGCCAGCAACAAGCTGCGCTTGGCGTTCTGCTCGGTCGACGAGGAAACCATCGCCGAGGGCGTGCGCCGGCTTTCGCTGCTGCTTGAGCAGGCCATCGCCTCCAACCAAGGCTAGCGGCCAACCCTTCTCAGAATACCCACAGTGCCTCCTGTGCTGGGCCATGATCCGTCTGCATACGGTAGTGAACACGGCAAACAGCCCCATTTCACCTGGCTCAAGGAGTGCACCATGAATCCCCCACCGCGCTGGTTCGGAAACCGGCCGCTGCCGAGGCCCGAAGAAGATCTCGAGGACCAGGGGCTGTCCTTCGACGTCGGCACCCTGATCGAGCGGCGCAAGGTTCTGGCCGGTGTGGGCGTGGGCACGCTCGCGTTCGCCCTGGCCGCCTGCTCCCCCACCGGCAGCAAGGGCACCGCTTCGTCCTCCACCGCTGCGGAGATCCCTGACGAGACGGCCGGCCCCTACCCGGGCGACGGGTCCAATGGTCCGGACGTGCTGGAGCAAAGCGGAATCGTCCGCAGCGACATCCGTTCCAGCTTCGGCACCAGCACCACCACGGCCGAGGGCATCGAAATGACCCTTGAGCTGAAGATCGTGGACATGGCCAATAACAACCAGCCCTTCGCCGGTGTGGCAGTGTACGTGTGGCACTGCGACCGGTCCGGGGAATACTCCATGTACTCCAGCGGACTGGAAGATGAGAACTACCTGCGCGGGGTCCAGGTGGCCGATGCCGACGGCATCGTACGCTACACCAGCATCTTCCCGGCATGCTATGCCGGACGCTGGCCGCACATCCACTTCGAGGTGTACCCGGATACCGATTCGATCACCGATCACACCACAGCGATCGCCACCTCGCAGGTCGCCTTGCCGCAGGAGACCTGCACCGCGGTGTACGCAACCACCGGCTACGAGCAGTCGGTGAAGAATATGCAGGGGGTGGGCCTGGACTCGGACAATGTCTTTGGCGAGGATTCGGGAGCCGCCCAACTGGCAACCGTCGCTGGGAACACCGGCTCCGGCTACACCGTCAGCCTCACGGTCAATGTGGATACGAACACCGAACCTGCCGGTGGCGGGGCTCCGGGAGGCATGCCTCCCGGCAACGCCCCGGCAATGCCTGATGGGCAGCGGCCGGGCAACGCCCCGACAGCTCCGGCACCGTCCGGCTCGTAGCGGTCGTGGGCCGCACCCCATCGTGGTGCAGCGCCACGGTGTGCCTGCCAGCTTGGCCGTAGCGGTGACGGTGCTCCCGTCGCCGCGGCGGCTGAACCGGAGGGATGCTCAGGCCAGCCGGCCGCCGAAGTCGTCTGCGATCGCCGTGGCGGCTTCGCGCAGCTTGGGCAGCAGGATCTGCTTGATGGCCTCGGGGTTGTTGCGCCCGGCCTGGACCGAGATGTTCAGCGCCCCTAGCAGCTGGTTCTTGCGGTAGACCGGCACGGCCAGACCGCGCAACCCCTCGTCGAGTTCCTGGTTGACCAGGGACCAGCCCTGCTCGCGCACCGTGTCCAGTTCCCTGCGCAACGCATCCAGGTCCGCCACCGTATGCTCGGTGTACCGCTGGAGCTGCACGCGCTCCAGGAAGGATTCCTGCTCGGCCTCGGCCAGCTGCGCGATCAGCACGCGTCCCATCGAGGTCGCCCAGGCCGGCAGCCGGTTGCCGATGGACACGTTCATCAAATGCAGGCGCGGCGCGGCGACGCGTTCCACATAGAGGATGTCCTGGCCTTCGAGCACGCACAGGGACGAGGTCTCCTCCAGTTCGTGCGCCAGCGATTGCAGGTGGGCGGTGGCCGCCTGGGGCAGCGTGAGCCCGGAGAGGTAGGAAGCTCCGATGTCCAGCACCCGCGGGGTCTGCCGGAAGGTGCTGCCCTGCGCTTCCAGGTACCCGAGATCTGCCAGGGTGAGCAGGAACCGCCGGGCCGAGGCCCGGGTCTGGTCCGTAGCGGCCGCGACCTGGGAGACCGTCAGCTCGGTGGCGCCGGCATTGAATGCCAGCAGCACGGCCAAGGTCTTTTCGGTGGATTTAACGAAATAATCCGGCCGCTGTTCCACTCGACGGTCCCCCGTGTTCCTAGTTCCTGCTCCAGCGGTTGCTCTCGAATTGCGCAGCCAGCCGGACCGGCGCATTGGGCGCCCCGTACCCATCGTAGCCAGCGCGGCGCTCAACCACCTCGAAGAACATGTTCCCGAGCGTCTTGGTGTAGAAATGCAGGAACTCGCCCTGCTCATCCCGGTCATAGAGCAGATTCAGCTCCTTGAGCGTAGCCAGCAGCTGCCCGTCCAGCTCGAAGCGGGCGGCCAGATCCTCGTAGTAGTTGGCCGGCACCGGCAGGAATTCCATCCCCCGGGCACGGGCGGAACGCGCCAGCTGAACGATGTCGCCGGTGCGCAGGGCCACATGCTCCGGGTACTCGTGATGGCGCTCGATGGCTTTTTCCAGCCCCTGCGGCACGATGTTCAAGGCCAGCCGGACGCAGGAGTCGGCGGTGCGCAGCACCTGGGAACGCACCAGCCCCATGGGGCTGGGCACCTCGGTGCCCGGCATCATTTCCAGGTTGAGCACGCTGCTGTAGAACAGCACCGATTCATCGAAGCACTGCCAAGGCTGGGCCAGGTTGATGTGGTCGATACCGGTGACCGCAGGGGTCCCGGTTTCCGGCGCGGCCTCGCCGGCGTCCAGGAATTCGCGTTCCCAGTTGCGCGTATTAGCTGGGGAGCTGAAGAAGACCTCGGTTTCATCCGGGGCCAGGAAGCCGGGCAGCTCCTGCTCGTGGTGCGTCTGCTGGCGCGGGACCTTGGTGGCCAGCAGCGACGTGCCGCGTGCGCCCCCAGCGCCCGGATCAGGAACCTGCACGCCGAAGCCGGAGACCGCCGCTTCGACGCCGCGGCTGCGCTGGGAGTTGATGATGATCCGGGCCTCGCCCGAAGCCCACAGCTGCACCGGCTTGCGCCGGTGCTGGCCCTTGAAGGCAAAGCCCAGCTGCGCCAGCATCCCTGCCACGCGCTCCGGGTCCTCGGTGCGGATCTCGGCGAAGTCGAAGGCCGTGGCTTCCTGGGCCCCGGGCAGCGCCTCCAGCTCCAGGGCCGAGTGCTGCCCGCTGCCGGCCAGCAGCCCGGTGGTCTGGGACTGCAGCCACTTCAGCGAGCGCAGTCCGTCGATTGCGGTCCGCTCGACATTGGACTGGCGGAAGACGTCATTGAAGATCTCCAGGGAGACAATGCCTGCATAGCCGGATCGGACCAGGTGGAGCATGAACTCATCCAGCGCGAAACCGCCCTGGCCTGGGAAGAGCCGGTAATGCCGCGACCAGGAGAGGATGTCCATGGACAGTACCGGAGCGTCGGCCAGCTGCACGAAGAAGATCTTCTCGCCGGGGATCTGCGCGATCTGCGCCGGGTCATCCCCGCGCGAGAGAATGTGGAAGCTGTCCAGGCACAGCCCGAAGTTCGGCCGGTCCACACCCTGCACGATGCGCCAGGAATGCTGGTAGGTGTTCACGTACTTGCCCCAGGCCAGCGCCTCGTAGGCGATGCGCACGCCGTAGCCGGCGGCCAGCTCGGCCAGCTGGCGCAGCTGCGCGATGAACAGCTCATCATTATCGATGGTGGCGGTGGCGACGTTGGAGCACAGCAGCACCAGGTCCATGCCCAGCTGGTTCATCAGCTGGAACTTGGCTTCGGCGCGATGCAGGTTGGCCTGCAGCTGCGCTTCGGTGACGCCCTCGAAGTCGCGGAAGGGCTGGAACAAGTCCAGGCCCAGCCCCAGCCGGTCGGCCATGGCCCTGACTTCTTCCGGGGACATCGGGCTGACCAGCAGGTCCTGCTCAAAGATCTCGATCCCGTCGAATCCGGCCTTGGAGCAAGCCAGCATCTTCTCTTCCAGTGTTCCTGACAGGCATACGGTGGCGATTGATGTGCGCATCAGCGTCCTTCTTCCAGCATGGCCAGCAGGTGGGCGCGCATCCGCGCGGCATCCGGCTTGATTCCGGTAATGATTTCGAAAGCGTCCACCGCCTGGCCCACGGCCATGTGCCCGCCGTCCAGGACCTGGCAGCCCAACGCGCGGGCGGCGGTGATCAGCTCGGTGTCCACCGGGCGGTAGATGCAGTCGGCCACCCAGTGATGCGCAGTCAGCGCCGCGATATCCAGCGGCAGGCCCGGGTGGTGGTGCATGCCGATCGGGGTGGCGTTGAGCAGCCCGTCCTTGCCAGGCAGCAGGCCCGGCACCTCATCCGGGGTCGCGGCGAAGATCTGCGCCTGCGGGAAGTGGCTGCGCAGCTCGGCCACGCGGTGCTCGACCCGCTCCGCGTCCAAATCCACGATGTGCAGCTCGGTGGTGCCCGAGTCCAGCAGGGCGTAGGCCACGGCGGCTCCGGCGCCGCCGGCTCCCAGCTGCAGCACTTTGGCCAGGTTGGCTCCGGGCAGCCCGGTGGCCAGGGCGCGGGCGAAGCCGGAGGCGTCGGTGTTGTGCCCGTAGAACTTGCCGTCCTCGATGAGAACGGTATTCACCGCGCCGATCTTCCGCGCGCTGTCCGAGATCCCGTCGAGGTGCTCGAGCACCAGCTGCTTGCAGGGGTGGGTGATGTTGAAGGCGTTGTAGCCCAGCTCGGCTCCGGCGGCCAGCAGCGTCCCGACATCCTGCCCGGGCCGTTGCAGCACCGCGAGGTCGATCGGCCGGTACAGGTAGCGCAGGGATTGCGCGTCGGCTTCATGCTCGTGCATGGGAGGCGTGAGCGAAGGCATCACGCCCTCGCCGATCAGTCCCACCAGGAACGACTCGCTGGGTGTACTCATTTTCGTCGCTGCCCTTCAAAATTGGCATCAGGTCTTGCCCTGTTTGTGATTTGCATCTACTGTAAACCAATGAACACATTCCGAACAAGTGTACGGAATGCGCACACTTAGGACGAGTTCCCCTCCAAACCACTCGATCAGGGAGTATCCCGATGCAAGCTGCACACCAGGCAACGGCGCCCGACGGCACCGGAAGCCCCAAGCGCACTCCAGTCAAGGCGGCCGTCGCCAGTTTCATGGGAAGCGCCGTTGAATACTACGACTTCTTCATCTTCGGCTCCGCCGCCGCGCTCATTTTCCCGCATATCTTCTTCCCGGATACTTCCACCAACGCAGCGGTGATGTCGCTGGCGACCTTCGGCTTCGCCTATGTGGCACGCCCCATCGGCGCCATCTTCGTCGGGCACTTCGGCGACCGCGTCGGCCGGCAGAAGGTGCTGATGTTCACGCTGATCCTGATGGGCGCCTCCACCTTCCTGATCGGCTGCCTGCCCACCTTCGACCAGGTCGGCTGGCTGTCCCCGATCCTGCTGGTCTTCGCCCGCCTGTGCCAGGGCCTGTCGGCTGCCGGCGAGCAGGCCGGGGCCTCCTCCATGTCGCTGGAGCATGCGCCGGACCACCGCCGCAGCTTCTTCACCTCCTGGACGCTGACCGGCACCCAGGGCGGGCAGATCCTGGCCGCGCTGATCTTCATCCCGGTGGTCGCCCTGCCCGATGAGATCAAGTACGGCATCGGCTGGCGCATCCCGTTCTGGCTCTCTGCCCTCGTCGTGATCGTCACCTTCTTCATCCGCCGCTCGCTGCACGAAACCCCGGAATTCGAGGAAGCCAAGAAGAACAACGAGATCGCCAAGCTCCCGCTGGCAGTGCTGCTGAAGTTCCACTGGAAGGACGTGCTGCGCGTCATCCTCTGCGCCTTCATCGCCGCGGTGTCCACCGTCTACGGCACGCTGGCCATCTCCTACGGCAAGACGATCGGCAACATGGACGAGTCCATCACCCTATGGCTGGTGGTAGCCGGCAACATCGGCGCGCTGTTCACCCAGCCGCTGTTCGGCATGCTGGCGGACAAGATCGGGCGCAAGCCGGTATTCATCTACGGCGCACTGGGCTCCGCGGCCTTCATGCCGTTCTACCTGCGCTCCATGGAAACGGATAACGCGCTGGCGCAGTTCGGCCTCTCGGTGCTGGTCTTCTCCTGCGCCTATGCCGCGGCCAATGCGGTCTGGCCGAGCTTCTACGCCGAGATGTTCTCTTCCCAGGTCCGCTTCTCCGGCCTGGCCATCGGCACCCAGATCGGCTTCTTGATGGCAGGGTTCGCCCCGTCCATCGTCGCCGCCCTGGGCGGACTGGAAGCCAATGGGTGGGTGCAGATCAGCATCTTCACCGCGGCGATCTCGCTGATCGCCTCCGTGGCGGCAATGACCGCGCGCGAAACCTACCGGGTGCCCACCACGGAGCTGGGCAGCAAGGTCGAAAAGGTCTCCAGCTAGGGGGCAAGACCCAGCCACAGGCCCCAGCCGAAACCGGGCAGCTGCAGTTGCAGCTGCCCGGTTTCCTGCTTCAGGCGGAGTGGGACTCGTGATCCGCGGCGATCTGCAGCAGCGTCTGCTCGGTGCGGCCCAGCACCTGCGCCGCCGGCCAGATGGCGTGCAGCTCGCGCAGCAGGGCGGGGCCGTCAAAGGCAATTTCCACCAGGGTTCCGGCCGCCAGCTGGCTTTCCACGGCCAATTGGCTGAGCACCGCCGGGCCCATGCCGCCGGCCGCGCACTGGCAGATGGTCGCATTGCTGTTGAATTCGGCCACCGGCTTGGGCCGCTGGGCATGGGCGATATAGTCCAGGAACGCGCGGGTGCCCGAGCCTTCCTCGCGCTCGATCAGCGGCGTGCTCTGCAGCTCGTGCAAGGTCAGCGGCTGCTCGCGCAGCGCCCATTCATGCCCGGGCGCGACCACAATCAGCATCTCGTCGCGGAACACCGGTTTGCTCTTGAGCCCCAGCGGTATATGCGGGGTTTCCACGAAGCCGAGGCCTACCTCGCCTTGCTGCACAGCACGGATGACATCCTGCGAATTCATGATCAGCATGCGCGGCGTGATCTGCGGCAGCACCTGGTGCAGCCGGCCGATCCACTGCGGGGCCAAGTATTCGGCCACCGTCATGCTCGCCCCGAACTGCAGCTCGGATCCCCCTGCATCGGCCAGCGACCTGGCGCCGGCGGCCAAGGCTTCCAAGCTGGCCAGCGCTTCCCGGGCCCATTGCACGGTGAGCACGCCCTCGGCGGTCAGCGTGGAGCCGGTGGTCTTACGGGTGACCAGCGAATATCCCAAGCGGCGTTCCAGGGTTTTCAAGGCGCGCGAGGCATTGGGCTGCGCCATGCCGGCCGCCCGGGCCCCGGCACTCAGGCTGCCGTGGTCGGCAATGCCCACCAGCAGTTCCAGCGAGGAAATCTGCAGCCAATGGGACAGGCTTGTCGATGAGGGCGAATCGCTTTCCATATCACGATCATATGCCTGCGGCAGCTCGATAGGACGGACTGGCCGCCTGCCGATGGCGTCGCCGTCACCTCGCGCTCCATCCACCGTCCATGGCGTAGGACGCTCCGGTGACCATGCCCGCCGCATCAGCGCACAGCCAAGCCACCAGGGACGCCACCTCTTCGGGTTCCACCATCCGCTTGATCGCCGCCTCGGTCAGCATGATTTTCTGCACCACCTCGGATTCTTCGATGCCGTGGACCTTGGCCTGATCGGCAATCTGCTTCTGGACCAGCGGCGTGCGCACATACCCGGGGTTGATGGAGTTGCTGGTGATCCCGAAGTCCGCTCCTTCCAGCGCCGTGGCCTTCGACAGCCCTTCCAGCCCGTGCTTGGCCGCCACGTAGGCGCTCTTGAAAGCGCTGGCCCGCAGGCCGTGGATGGATGAAATATTGATGATGCGTCCGAAGCCGCGCTCGCGCATGCCCGGCAATGCCGCACGGATCAGCAGGAAGGGAGATTCCAGCATGAGCCGGTGGATCAGCCTCCAGGCTTCGGGATCAAATTCATGGATCGGGGCCACCCTCTGCACGCCGGCATTGTTGACCAGGATGTCGATATCCAGGCTGAGCTCTTCCAAGGATTTGGTATCCGAGAGATCCACGGCCCACGCCTTCCCGCCAAGTGCCCTCGCCGCTTGCCCGGCCGCCTGCTCGTCCACATCGGCAATGGTCACATCCGCACCGGCGCGGGCCAATGCCGTCGCGCTGGCCAAGCCGATGCCCGACGCGCCACCGGTAACCAAGGCCCGGCGCCCGGCCAGCCCTTCAGGACCCTGCCTGTTCTCTTCAGCCATGTGGCCCATCCTCTGCTTAGCTCCACTGGATCGTCCCGGTGCGCTGGCCGCAATTGCGTGCACCGCCCTTCGTTTCAACGTAAGCTCCGGCAAGGACACCGGTCAACGGCATTGGCTGTGCAGATTCCGCAGGCAAATGTGCAGGCTTGCACAGTGATTACCGTTGGATCTGCGTTGGCTGTGCGCCAGAAGCTAAGCTGGCATTCAAAGGCTATTTCGCAATCCACGAGCCAAGGACACGGTAAGCAATGACGACTTCCCCGATACCTCCGACCCCCGCTGAGGTCCCCATCCGCAAGGCAGCCAGCGTTCTGCTGCTGCGCGAGGCAGCCGCCGGATTCGAAGTATTCGTCCAGCACCGCGTGAACACGATGGACTTCGCGGCAGGCATGGTGGTCTATCCCGGCGGACGAGTTGATCTCCAGGACGGACAGGCGGCAGACGAGGCCGAAATGGATCCGGCAGTGCTCAGCGATCACGTCCAGCGTTGGGCGCACACCTCGGTCCTTGCCGAAGGCCGGGAACGCGCGCCGCACCTGGCCGGCGAGGTCCTCTTCGCAGCCCGGCGCGAAGTCTTCGAGGAAACCGGCCTGCTGCTGGATCCTGGCCAACTGCACCCATGGGCCAACTGGGTCACCCCAGCCGGATTCCCGCGGCGGTTCGACACCTATTTCTTCGTCGCTGCATTGCGCGCAGGCCAGGAACCGATCCACCAGACCACCGAAGCGGTGATTTCCAAGTGGACCAGCCCCGAAGCGCTGTTCGCTGCGCTTGAGCGCGGCGAGGTCAAAATGATGCGTCCCACCCAGCGCACCTTGCTGGATGCGATGGAGCTGGGCAGCATCGAGCAGATCATGTCCAGCAAGCCGGTGATTTCCCCAGTCCACCCGAATCCCGAGGATTCGCAGTCGTCACACCCGGTGCGGGACTCGGAGCGGCAACCCAGAGGCTAGCCGCCGCCCTGGCTCAGGATTCCAGCAGCGAGCGCCCGACGATCAGCGACATGATCTCGTTGGTGCCTTCCAGGATCTGGTGCACGCGCAGGTCCCGGGCGATCTTCTCCATCCCGTAGTCAGCCAGGTAGCCGTAGCCGCCGTGCAGCTGGATCGCGTTGTTGGCGGCATTGAAGCCGGCATCCGAGGCCATCTTCTTGGCCATCGCGCACAACCGCACCCGGTCCGGGCTCTTGGCGTCCAGGGCGGCCGCGGCACGGCGTAGCAGCGAGCGGGCGGCTTCCAGTTCCATGTCCATCTCGGCCAGCTTGAAGACCAGGGCCTCCTGCCTGGTCAGCGGCCCGCCGAAGGCCTGGCGTTCCTTGAGGTACAGCGCCGACTTCTCCAGCGCGCTCTGCCCGCCGCCCAGCGAGCAGGCACCGATGTTCAGCCGTCCGCCGTTCAGCGCCTGCATGGCCATGGAGAATCCCTGCCCTTCGGTGCCCAGCAGATTGCCGGCGGGGATGCGCACGCCTTCCATGATCACCTGGCGGGTGGGCTGCGCCTTCCAGCCCATCTTCTTCTCGTTCGGCCCGAAGCTCAGGCCCTCGGCATCTCCAGGGACCAGGAAGGCGCTGATGCCGCGCGAACCGGTATCGGCGGTGCGGGCCATGACGATGTAGAGCGCCGAGCTGCCAGCGCCGGAGATGAACTGCTTGACCCCGCTGAGCACATATTCGTCCCCGTCCCGGCGGGCCCGGGTCGACAGGGCCGCCGCGTCGGAGCCGACGCCCGGCTCGGTCAGGCAGTAGGAGCCGAGGTCTTCCATCGTGGTCATCGATGGCAGCCAGGCGGCACGCTGCTCGTCATTGCCGAAGGTGTCCACCATCCACACCACCATGTTGTGGATGGAAATATAGGCGGCCAATGTCGGATCGGCCTTGGCCAGTTCCTCGAAGACCAGCACAGCGTCGCTGCGGGTCAGGCCCGATCCGCCATGGTCTTCCGAAACATAGATGCCGCCCATGCCCAGCTGGCCGGCCTCGGCCAGCACATCCACCGGGAAGTGCTGTTCCTGGTCCCACTTCAGGGCGTTGGGAGCAATCCTGGTCTCGGCGAAATCATGAACCATCTCGATCAACGACTTCTGGTCATCGCTTACTTCAAACAACACCGGCTCCTTTGCCTGCACCTTGCGTCTTTGACCTCAGTCTATGTGACGCAAGATACACTTGGGGCGTATCAGTTGAATTCCGAAGCATCCATTTCGAAAAGTTGGGCTCACCCGCATGCAGATCCGCACTAGCACCGCCGAGGATTGGCCTGAGATCTACGGCTTCTACCGCAAGATCATGGATGAAGGGCAAACGTACGCTTTCCCGCAGGGCCAGTCCCTTGCGGAAGCCCGTCCGTGGTGGATGGAAGAGCCGCCAGGCCAAACGGCGGTCGCCGTGGATGAGGGCAGGATCATCGGTTCAGCGAAGATGGGCCCGAACAAGCCCGGAGCTGGATCCCATATCGCCACCGCTTCATTCCTGGTCGACCCGGAAGCCCGCAGCCGCGGCGTGGGGCGAGCGCTGGGCCGCTACGTGATCGAGTGGGCCCGGCAGGAAAACTACCACGGCATCCAATTCAACGCAGTTGTCGAAACCAATGAGGCGGCAGTGCACCTGTGGCAATCGCTGGGCTTCACGATCCTGGGCACCATCCCGGGAGCCTTCAATCATCCAGCCAAGGGGCTGGTGGGCCTGCACTTCATGTTCCTGCCCCTGGAACCGGCCACGTCGCCTGGGCGTTAGCCGCGCGCGTCAAACCGCTCGCGGGCGGCGAGCACCTTAGGCACATGCTCCTCTGACCACAGGCGCAGGATTTCCATGGGTTCCAGGATCCCCTGGCCCAAATCGGTCAGCTCATAGTCCACCCGCACCGGCACCTGGGCGAACACGGTGCGCTGCACCAGCCCGTCGCGCTCCAGATTGCGCAGGGTATTGGTGAGTACCTTGGGCGTGACAGCTCCGATGCGTTCGCGTAACGCAGAGAAACGTTGCGGTCCGCCCGCCAGCGCCAGAAGCACCAGCGGTGTCCATTTATCGCCTAGACGCTGCATAATTTCACGTGACGGGCATTCCTGCATGAACACGTCGAAGGGTTCATGGCTATCCATGAGGAAACCTAGTTTCGTTGTAGTAGTCGGTATCTAAAGGATACCATTGTGTCGAAGCCAATTCCCTCAAAGAAAGAGAACACCATGAAGATTGCAGTATACGGAGCGACCGGCATGGTCGGCTCGGAAGTTGTTGCCGAAGCCATTTCCCGCGGCCATGAGGTCACCTCGGTCACCCGTTCGGGCAAGGAGGTCGAGGGCACCACCGCAGTGGCAGCCGAGCTGGGCGACGGCGCGGCCTACCGCGATCTGGGCAAGGGCAACGACGTAATCGTCATCGCCGTGCCGCCATCGCGCACCGGCGGCGACCACCAGGAATACCTGGATGCCTTCGAACAGATCACCGAAACCCTTGTTCCGGCCCGCCTGGTCGTGGTCGGCGGCGCCGGCGCCACCAAAGTCGAGGGCGTGCGCCTGGTCGACACCCCGGGATTCCCCGAGGAATACAAGGCCGAGGCCACCACCAGCGCCGAGGTCTACGACATGTTCACCTCGGTGTCCGGCATCACCTGGACCGTCGTGGCCCCGGCCCCGGTCATCATGCCAGCGCGCCGCACCGGCAGCTACACCCTGGGCACCGATTCGCCGGCTGGCGACTTCGTTTCCTCCCAGGACTTCGCCGTAGCGATCCTCGATGAGATCGAAACCCCGGTCCACGAGAACCGCCGCATGACCGTAGCCAGCGAAAAGTAGTCCGCTTCGCAGACTGCCGCTGCCCGCCATTCGCCAGATCGGAGCGGGACGCTCCGATCTGACGAATGCGTTCCGGATGACTAGAGTTGGTTTGGTCATCACCACTAGTTCATCGAGGTAAGCACTTCCCCATGCAACGAAACTCGCGCGCATCCCGGATCCTCGGCTGCGCTATCGCGCTCCCGCTCATTGGATCTCTGCTGGCCAGCTGCTCGGCTGGAGCCGGATCCGATTCCACCGAAGAGAATGTGAAGCCGGTAGCCGGCGGCACCCTGGTCTACGCGTCGGGGGATGCCGAGCCGTCCTGCCTGGACCCGCATGTGGGCGGCAACTACCCGCAGGCCCTGGTGGCCAGCCAGTACCTCGAATCCCTGTTCACCAAGGATGCGGACGGGAAGATCATCCCGTGGCTTGCCGAAAGCACCGAAGTGTCCGAGGACGGCCTGACCCGCACCATCACCCTGCGCGACGGCATCACCTTCACCGACGGCACCAAGCTCACCGCCGAGGCCATCAAGGCCAATATCCAGCACCTGAAGGATCCGAATACCGCCTCCTCCACCGGCTACCTGGCTGTGGGCAAGGTAGTGGACATCGAAATTGTTGATGAGCTCACCGCCAAGCTGACGCTCTCCTCCCCGGATAACGCGCTGCTCGAATCGCTGTCCATGCCGTGGACCGCCATCGAATCCCCCAAGGCGCTGGAACGCGACCAGGCCACCAACTGCGCCTCCCCGGTAGGCACCGGCCCGTTCAAGGTCGAATCCTGGGAGCACCAGAAGGCAGTGAACCTGGTCCGCAACGACGACTACGTGCTGCCGGTGGGCGACACGGCGCGTGCCGATGACAAGGCCTATCTGGATGGCATCACCTGGCGCTTCATCCCGGAGGCCGCCACCCGCTACGCCGCATTGCAGTCCGGCGAGGTCGACGTGATCGACAACGCGCAGCCGGACACCATTGCCACCGCGACGAAGGACAACTCGCTGGGCCACCTGGATGCACCGCGCCCGGGCGCTTCCAACCGCATCGAGCTGAACAGCTCCAAGGCGCCATTCGATGACCAGCGCGTGCGCGAAGCGTTCATCCGCGCCGTGGATGCCAACTCCGGCATCAGCGCCCTCTACTTCGGCACCGCGCAGCGCAGCTACTCGCTGCTTTCTTCCGTGGAGCCGCTGGGCTACTCCGACGAGTCGCTGTTCGGCACCGATGCGGCCAAGGCCAATGAGCTGCTCGACGAAGCTGGCTGGACCGAGCGCGACGCCGAAGGCTACCGCGTGAAGGACGGCAAGCGCCTGTCCCTGGACTTCCCGGTCTCCACCAACCAGTCGGTTCCCGCCGAGCAGTCGCTGTTCGAGCAGTTCCAGGCCCAGGCCAAGGCCGTGGGCTTCGAGGTGAAGATCCAGCTGCTGGACCTCTCCAGCTGGTACGGCGCCCTGGCCAAGCACGAATACGACTTGGTCTCCGCTCCGTACACCAAGGTCGGCCCGTCGGTGCTGCGCATCCTCTACCACTCCAATTCGACCGTGCCTGCGCCATCGGGCTACTTTGCCAACAACGCGCAGGTGAAGAACGAGAAGCTGGATGGGATCCTGGCCGAGGCCGAGCAGACCAATGACGAGGCGCTACGCGCTTCGCTGTACGAGCAGGCGCAGAAGCTGGTGCTCGAGGGTTACTACGTGCTGCCGCTCTACGACCAGCAGAACCACTTCCTCTACGGCAAGAACGTGCACGGAGTCGGCGCCACCACCGCCGTGTCCTCGCCGATCTACTACGACACCTTTGTCACCGAGTAGCAACCGGTGGGCACGATTGCTTGGGCCGGGCGCAAGATCGGCGGCGCGCTGGTGGTGCTGTGGCTGGTCGCCACCGCCATCTTCATCGCCATCCGGCTGATCCCCGGCGACCCGGCCGAAGCAATCATGGGCGGCCCCGGCTCCCAGGCCTCGGCCGAAGCGCTGGCCGCTGCCCGCGCCGAGTATGGACTGGACCGGCCGCTCATCGCCCAGTACCTGATGTACCTGGGCAAGCTGGCCACCTGCGATTTCGGAACCTCCTATTCGCTCAAGCAGCCGGTGATCGGCATCATGGGCGAGGTCCTGCCCAACACCCTCTGGCTGGCGCTGCTCGCCCTGGCCGCCGCGTGGGTGCTGTCCCTGTGCTTCGCCGCCCTGGCCATGCGCGCCAACCGGGTGGGCGCCTGGGTGGGGAATATCGTGGAAATCATTGCCGCCGCGGTGCCGCACTTCTGGCTTGGCGCGGTGCTGATCATGCTCTTCTCCTCGATGCTCGGCTGGCTGCCGGCGGTGGACAACGGCACGACCCAGGGCCTGGTCCTTCCGGTGCTGACCCTGGCCTTGCCGCTGGCCGGATTCCTCACCCAGCTGATGCGCGATTCGCTTTCCGACGCCATGTCAAGCCAGTTCGCGCTGGCCGCCCGGGCCCGCGGCGAGAGCCGGCTGGCAGTCTTCTGGCGCCATGGCCTGCGCCATGCCGCCTTGCCAGCACTGGGCCTGACCGGCTGGGCATTCTCCTCGCTGCTCTCCGGGGCAGTGGTGGTCGAAGCGGTCTTCGCCCGCCCGGGCCTGGGCCGCTCGCTGCTCTCTGCGGTGCTGGCGCGCGACATTCCCATGGTCACCGGCATCGCCTTGTTCTCCGCACTGGTGTACATCGTGGTCATGGCCATCACCGAAGGCCTTGAACGGGCCATCGACCCGGCAGGAGCGAGCTCATGAGCCGCACCGCGAAGATCCTCAGCATCGCCTTCATCGCCCTGTGGGCGCTGATCGCTCTTGCCCCTTCGGTGCTGGCCCCGGGCGACCCGTTGGCCGTCAACCCGGCCGAGGCATTCCAGAAACCCGGCACCACGCACTTCTTCGGCACCGACGAATCCGGCCGCGACATCTATACCCGCGTCATCCACGGCGCCCGCGACTCGCTGGCCATCGGCTTGGCCGCCACCGCGCTGGGCATGGGTCTGGCCATAGTCTTGGGCACCGTCGCGGCGCTGTCCCCGCGCTGGCTCGATGAGATCATCCTGCGCGTGCTCGAAGCGCTGTATGCGATTCCTTCCCTGCTGATGGCACTGCTGATCATCGCCTTCACCGGTCCCGGCGTCGGACCGGCCATCGTCGCGGTGGGCCTGTCCACCGCACCGGGCTATGCCCGGCTGGTGCGCAGCCAGATCCGCACGCTGAAGAGCTCCGAAATGCTGGAAGCGGCCACCGTGCTGGGCCGCGGCACCTGGCTGCGCGTGCGCAACCACCTGGTCCCCAACGCCCTGAAGCCCCTGCTGGCACTGGTGACCCTCGGGATTGGCCAGGCGGTCATCTGGGCCGCGGCGCTGTCGTTCCTGGGCTTGGGCACCCCGCCTCCAGCCCCTGAATGGGGCGCCATGCTCTCGGCCGGGCGCACCTACCTGCACCTGGCCTGGTGGATGAGCCTGTTCCCCGGTCTGGCAATTGTTTTCGTGGCCGCCGGCGCCACCCTGATCGGCCGCGCGCTGGGCGGAAAGGCCAGGACCGCATGAACGGGCAAGCATTGATCACCACCAGGAACCTGTCGGTCAGCTTCGGTTCCACCGTGGCGGTGAAGAACGTTTCCTTCACCGTCCGAGCCGGACGCTGCCTGGCCCTGGTGGGCGAATCCGGCTCCGGCAAATCCGTGACCGCACGCAGCCTGCTGGGACTCTCCGGCGGCACCGCGACCGCGGACGCGCTGGAAGTCTGCGGGCAGGATGCCCTGTCGCTGTCCGAGCGCAGCTGGCAGCAGATCCGCGGCAATTCCGTCTCGATGATCCTGCAGGATGCGCTGATGGCGCTGGATCCGCTGCGTCCAGTGGGACGGGAAATCGGCGACGCGCTCAAGGCCCACGGCAAGCTGCCCCGGGCCGAGCGGCAGCAGCGGGTCATCCAGGTGCTTGAGTCCGTGCGCATGCCCGAACCTGAACGCCGCGCCAGGCAGCGTTCCACCGAGCTTTCCGGCGGCATGCGCCAGCGCGCGCTGATTGCCCAGGCCCTGGCCGGCAACCCGCAGGTGGTCATCGCCGATGAGGCCACCACCGCGCTGGACTCGGCGCTGACCGCCTTGGTTCTCGCGCAGCTGCGCGAGCTGAAGGAGCAGGGCCGCGGCGTGCTGATGATCAGCCACGACCTGGCCCAGGTCGCCCACCTGGCCGATGACATCGCGGTGATGCGCCAAGGCGAGATTGTCGAGGCCGGAGTCGCCGCGCAGATCCTGGGCAACCCGCAGCACGAGTACACCCGGCAGCTGCTGCGCGCCGTGCCCTCGGGCGTGCCGCGCTTCGCCCCCTTGTCGGCAGCCAGCAGGCCTTTGGCCGCACCGATGCAGAAAGATCCCGCGTCGGCTTCCAGCGCGCTGTCGGCCAACGGGCTGTCGAAGAGCTTCGGCAAGCATGCGGCTGTCGAGTCGGCCAGCTTCGAGGTGCCCCGCGGCAAGACCCTGGGCATCGTTGGCGAATCCGGATCGGGCAAGACCACCACTGCCCGCATGGTCCTGGGCTTGCAGCCACCGGATGCCGGCACCGTCGAGCTGCTCGGCGAACGCTTCGCCCCGGTCCATGAGCCGCAGCGCCGGAAGCTGCGCGAGCAGATGGGCGCGATCTACCAGAACCCGCTGGGATCCTTCGACCCGCGCTATTCCGTGGGCCAGCTGCTGGCCGATGCGCTGAGCCGGGGCAAGTCCAAGCGCGCTGCCGAATACCGGGTCCCGGTCGCCGAACTACTGGAACAGGTTGAATTATCCCCTGGTTTGCTGGACCGCAATCCGCGCGAGCTCTCCGGCGGGCAGCGCCAGCGCCTGTCCATTGCCCGTGCGCTGGCACCGAAGCCATCGGTGCTGGTCCTCGACGAGCCGGTCTCCGCCTTGGATGCTTCCATCCAGGCCACCGTGCTGGATCTGCTGGATAGGATCCAGGTCGAGACCGGGACCAGCTACCTGTTCATCAGCCACGATTTATCGGTCATCGAGCATATGAGCGATAACGTCGCGGTAATGCATCAGGGCAAGATCATCGAGCAGGGTGCGACAGCCCAGGTCTTCGCAGCTCCGCAGCAGGAGTACACGAAGCTGCTGCTCTCGGCGATGCCGCGGTTGCGCTGAGCGCCTCTAACCGCGTCCCAGTATCGCTTGGGTCATTCGTGTTACTGGAGCTAGTCACACACCAACACCATCAGTGCGAGTATGTGTTGTGTGCTTGTTCTGCTGCGAATCGAAACATCTCTGGAACTGGATAATGTGTTTCACACATTAGACTCCCGTGCTAAGTATGCTGGCATCCATACTTGGCTTGACGGCCCTTGGGCCGTCAAGGAATTTCCAGAATCTTGCCGTTGCGCGGCAGCTGGCCGTCGAAAAGCATCGGCACCGCCTCGGCTGCGTGCACAGGCAGCCTGTCGATAGCCTGCACATGAACATGCGGTTCGGTGCTGTTGCCGGAGTTGCCGCATGCGGCAATGAGATCCCCGAGCGCGACGTGGTCTCCGACGCCAACTTCGAGGCTTCCCTGTTCCAGGTGGCATAGCGCAACGACCGCTGCACCGGTTTGGATCATCACGTGGTTCCCGGCGAGCGCCTGCCACCCGTGGGCAAGCCGCTGGCGTTGTGTCAGCGCATAGCCAACTGATGCCAGCCCGCGTCGGGCGCGATGGTCGGGCATCGAGGCATCCGCCGCGATCACGGTCCCGGCGCACGGCGCCAGAATGGGCACCCCGAAACCGAAAAAGCTCGTTGGCTCCTCTGTGCCTAACCAGGTCCTGGCGGTCACTGGCGCGGACCCTCCCTGCTCATCGACCTGGACGAAGTCGATGGCGTAGGATGAGGCGAACAGGGTTGTTCCGTGGCTGGGCACCCGGTCCGCCGGGCTGTTCTGGACCAGCCAGAGCCCGGTGAAGGGATAGTGCAGGTGCACCGCATTGCCGCCGCTCATAACAACCCCTGTAAGCCAAAACCCATGTTGCCTTCTTGTACAAGATCTACCATGGGTTCATGATTTCCGTAGCCCTCGCCGACGTCCGCAACCGCCAGGCCGATCTCATCGCCACAGCACAGCGTGAGCCTGTCGTGATCACCTCCCGCGGGGCTGGTCGACGCGCAGTCGTCGTATCTCCGGAGTTCTGCGATCGCGCGCTCCAGGCGTTGGAAGATCAAGCCGACATTCGTGTCGCGGCGGCCGCGCGCCAAGAGACCGAACCCATCTCCCACGAGGATCTGGCCGCCGAGGTCGGCCACTGATTCGTGGCGTATCGCATCGGAACCGGTGACTACCGAGTCGTTCATGACGTCGTGGACGATGAACTGGTTGTGTTGATCCTCAGGCGCGGGCACCGTCGAAAGGTCAATCGATGAGCGGCGATGGTTCCTCTTCGATCCCAATGTAGATCTCACGCACTCGAGCCCCAGCGTGGAGGCCAAAGGCACCGATTGGGACCTTATAGTACGGGACTTGGACAGTTCACTTCACGGTGGGCACCAACGACTTCAATTCGCGAGGGGCAAGCACTCGGCCCTCGGCAAAACCCGCCTTCAGCAGCCCCGATGACGACAGTGAGATGCACTTCAGCGACACGCGGAAAGTGGCGATCGATCAGCGTGACGCCGACGACCGTCCCCTCACTGCTTCGTATAGCCCACGTCTCCTTGGAGTGAGCTGCCTCGATGCAATCCTCGTTGGAATCCGGCCGCGCGAATCACTCGGGGACCGTGGCGAGCAACTTCGCAACGTCCTCAGGCGCCTGCCGGTCGCGCCGAACAACGAATCCTGTACTGGTCAGGCGACGGCTAGAGGTGTGATCGCCTCGATCTGCTCAGACACCCGGTCCCGGGCTAGCTCCAGCTCATAGTGCGCCTGCAGGTTGAGCCAGAACTGTGGGTCGATCCCGAAGTAGCGCCCAAGGCGCAACGCCGTGTCAGCAGTGATCGCACGCTTGCCGTGCACGATCTCATTGATGCGGCGTGGCGGCACGCCGATAGATACAGCCAGCTTGTTCTGGGTGATCCCGAACCCTTCGATGAAGTCCTCCATGAGAACCTCACCTGGATGAACGGGATCCCACTTCTCAGTGGTAGTCGACGAGTTCGACATTCTCGGCACCTCCTTCTGTCCAGCTGAAACAGATTCGCCACTGATCGTTGACCCGGATGCTGTGCTGCCCCACACGGTCGCCTTTCAGCGACTCCAACCGGTTGCCAGGTGGCACGCGCAGCGAGTCGAGGAATCGAGCGGCATGGATCTGCGTCAGCTTTCGAATGGCTGCCTTCTGGACACGGGGATCGACCGACGGCACCTTATCGCGATGCCAAAGTCGCTCAGTCGCCTTGTCGGCGAAGGATCTGATCACACCTACAGCATGCCACGCTTAACGCGATGCGTCAATAACGCTATACGTTAAACCAGAACTCAACCGCGCTCCCGCCACTCACGACTACCCGTAGGCTCTGAGTCCCTAGACCAGGTCCGACATCTGGTCCTTGACCTGCTTGCGCAGGATCTTGCCCAGCAGCGAACGCGGCATCTCGTCGATCTGCACGATGCGCTTGGGCACCTTGTAGGCGGCCAGCAGCTCGCGGCAGTGGGCGCGCAACGCGTCCTCGTTCAGCCCGGCGCCTTCTTCGAGCTGCACCGCGGCAACCACCATTTCGCCGCCACGGGCCAATGGCTTGCCGAAGACTGCGGCATCGGCAACATCGGCATGCTGGCGCAGCGCGATCTCCACCTCGGTCGGTGAAACATTGAAGCCGCCGGTGATGATCAGTTCCTTGGCGCGGTCCACCACCTGGGCGAAGCCGTCCTCGTCCACGGTGACCACATCGCCCGAACGCAACCAGCCGTCCCCGGTCATGGCCTTGGCAGTCTCCTCCGGGTTGTTCCAGTAGCCCTGGAACACCTGCGGGCCCTTGACCAGCAATTCGCCCGGCTCGCCCTGGGCCACTTCGCGGGAGGGATCCTCCACATCGACGACCTTCATCAGCGTCGAGGGGAAGGGCACGCCGATGGTGCCGGTGCGGCGGCTCGGGTGGAACGGGTTGCCCAGTGCCACCGGGGAGGACTCGGTCATCCCGTAGCCTTCCACCAGCAGGCCGCCGGACATCGATTCCCATAGCTCCACCACGTGGTCCGGCAGATTCATTGCCCCGGAGATGCAGTACTTGGCACTCTTCAGCGACATCCCGCGTTCCTTGGCGGCCAGTGCGGTGCGTTCGTAGATGGGCGGCACCGCGCAGTACACGGTGGCCGGGGATTTCTTCCACGCGTCCAGGATCATCTCCGGGTCGAATTTCGGGAAGAGCACCAGCAGGCCCTGCTTCTTCACGCCGAAGGTCAGGTACAGGGTCATGCCGAAGGCATGGAACATCGGCAGGATCGCATAGAGGATTTCCTCGCGCTCCTTGGCACCGAGCATCCAGGCCTCGCCCTGCAGGGCGTTGGAGTACAGATTGAAGTGGGTGAGCATGGCGCCCTTGGGGTGCCCGGTGGTGCCCGAGGTGTACTGGATGACCGCCAGGTCGTTGACTTCCGGATGCGGGTGGCTTTCATCCAGTGCCGACCCGGAGAGCAGCTCCTTCCAAGCCACGGTGCCCGAGGTGCGGGCGGTGAGCGAGGCCTTGGTTTCGCGCAGCTTCTTCACCGGAAGGTTCAGCGCCAGGCGCTTGATGGCAGGGAAGGCTTCGAGCAGGTTAACCGAGACGATCGAATCGAGCTGCACGTCCTTGGGGAATTCCTGGAGGTTGGCCACGACCTTGTCCCAGGCAATCACAATGCGCGCCTGGTGGTCTTCGAACTGGTGGCGCAGTTCGCGCGAGGTGTACAGCGGGTTGTGCTCCACCACGACGGCGCCAAGGCGCAGGATCGCGTAGAAAGCCACCACGTGCTGCGGGCAGTTGGGCAGGACCAGTGCCACGCGGTCCCCGGCACGCACGCCGAGCTTGCGCAGGCCTTCGGCGGCCTTGGCGACCTGGTCCCCCAGATCGGCGTAGCTGGTGCGGCGGCCGAAGAACTCGGTGGCCGGGCTTTGGCCGGCTTCGCGAACCGAGCGCTCGAACATGCGGCTGAGCGGTTCGGTGGGCAACTCGATTTCGGCAGGGACTCCGGGCTGGTAATTCGCCACCCATGCGGGCGCAGCACTATTTTCCATATCTCCAATCATGCCTTGTTGCTTCCCTTGGCGCGATTTCGCACCGGCGGCACGCGGAGAAACGCTGCGCCCATGTTGCCTGCGTCACTGGATAGACTGCCGGTAGGAGATGAGGAGGCCATGATGGTGCGCTGCTATCCGCAAGAACCGGAATTCACCAGCAAAACTGCCGCCGAGCAGAAGGTGTGGGAGATTCTGCGCCGCGACTTGCCGGATGACGCATTGCTGTTCCATTCAGTGCAGCTGCGCCATCAGCGGGCAGAACACGAAATTGATCTGCTGGTGCTCTTGCCCGGAGTCGGCGTTGCAGTCATCGAGGTCAAGGGCGGGCTGATCAGCGTGGAGAACGGCACCTGGTACCAGTCCGGGGCCAAGGACAAGCATCCATTGAAGGAAAGCCCCATGGCCCAGGTGCAAAGCGCATCCCATGCGCTGCGCGAACTGCTGGGCAAGCATATGGGCAGCCGCTTCACCAGCCGCATCGCTGATCTCGTCTGCTTCCCCTACACCGATTGGCCGGCCGGCTATTCATCGGTGGGCCTTCCACGTGATCTGGTGATTGACCGGGGCCAGGTCGAGCACCTCGTCGAGCACCTGCACCAAGCCATCGAAGAGCGCGGTACCGGTTCCTCCACGCTCGCTCCGGAGTTCGCCGAGCGCATGGTCAGGCATTTGAATGGGGACACCGGTCCGCTGGGGGCGACACCGGCCGAGGTCGATTACGCCCAGGCGATGTCCAACGAGGACATCCAGGAAACGCTCACCACCCGCCAGTCCATCCTGCTCTCCTGCACCCGCTCCTTGAATCGTGTGCAGTTCCTTGGCGGCGCCGGAAGCGGCAAGACCTGGATGGCGTTGAAGAAGGCCAAGGAACTTGCCAAGGAGGACAAGCGGGTCGGCCTGTTCTGCTACAACAAGGGCCTGGGGCTCTACCTGCAGTCCGAGGTGGGAACCTGGCGGCAGAACAAGCCGGTGCACGTTGGCGAATTCCACGAGTACGCCCGGAAGCTCGGTGTTCCCGATGGGACCGGCCAAGAATACTTCGAGGTGGAATTGCCGCAGCATCTGCTCGCATTGAGCCGGACCCTGCCCGAAGAAGAGAAGCTTGATGCGGTGATTGTTGACGAAGCCCAGGACTTCGCCGGCAGCTGGTGGGAAGCGCTTCTGGCCTGCACCAAGGATCCGGCCAACGGCGACGTCTACGCCTTCATGGATGACCGCCAGGATGTGTACCAGCGCTGGGATGGGCAGTTCTCCGGAGATGGCATGCCGCTGGTTCCGATCCACGTCGACGACAATCTGCGCAATACACGCCGGATCGCCGATACGTTCAAGCAGATCATCGGCAACCACTCAAAGCTTCGCGGCGGCGAGGGCTACGCTGTCCGCTACGTCAATTGCGCAACGGAAGACGCCGTGGATGTCGCTTCCGATTGCGTTGACGCCTTGCTCGACGAGGGGTGGGCGAACAACCAGATCGCGTTGCTGACCACGAACCGGCGCCACCCCATTCACCAGGACCACTTCGAGAACGGAACGATCGACAGCGAATACTGGCCTGCCTTCCACCGGGATGAGGAGGAATTCTATGGCCATGTGCTCGGCTTCAAGGGGCTGGAGCGCAGCGTGGTGATCCTCTGCGTCAACGGCTTCAAGGACATGCAGCGCGCTACCGAGCAGCTCTACGTCGGCTTTTCCCGGGCACGCAGCCTGCTGGTGGTTGTCGGCGAGAAGGAACTCATCGATGAGGCCAGTGGCGCGAATCGGCAAATTTCCCTGGACGCGGCGCTGGATTGGTGGCCGTCGGCCGACACTGTGAGCAGCTAGAAATTCAGCCCGCGGGCCGCTACATCCCATTCCTCGCTCGTGCCGTCCTCATGCACGGCCAGCACGGTATCAACCAGGTTCACTGCGACGCAAACGTGGTTGGGGATGACCTGCAGCTGCTGGCCATGGGCCGGCAGCGGCTGGTCTTCGGGCCACAGCACGGTGGCATGGTGCTCGGACAGCGCACTGATCCGGGCTTCCGGGCATTCGGCGATGCGCCCGTAGCCGGTAGCCCAAGCCGGGCGGTCTGCGCCGAGCATCTTGCTGCCGGCGTCCAGCACAATGCGCCGGGGAATCTGCGCATCGCCTTCATGCCGGCTGATCACGGTAGATGCGACAGAAAGCGAAATGTCCTCCCAGCGCACGCGCCCCAGCTCGAACTGCTGCGCATCGCCAAAGACATAGACCCCGGGACGCACCTCGGTCAGCACCGAGTTGTCGCTGAGTTCCGCCGTCGGGGTGGAGCCGCCACTGATCCGCTTGATCTTATGCCCTGCCTCGCGCAGCAGGAAAGCCGCCTCGGCCAAGGCCTTGTGCTCATCGTTCAAGGCCGCGTCAATGCCATCCGGCGAGTAGCTGTGGCCGGGGAAGGTGAAGATCCCGTGCACGCGCATTCCCAAAGCACGGGCGGCCTCGGCAATCTCGACTGCGCCTTGCGGGCTGGTGCCGCTTCGGTGATGGCCGCTGTCGATCTCGATGATGAGCTTGACCTTGGAGGCCTTCTCCCCCAGCATCTTGGCCATCTGCTGGACGGCTTCGACCGAGTCAGTGCCGATGCTCAGTTTGGCCCGCCGCATCAGCTCCATGATCCGCTCTGCCTGGGATTCATTGACCCACAGCGGGTAGGCGATGAAGATCTTGGCGACCCCGTGCAACGCGAAGGCGAGGGCTTCGCCCACGGTGGCCACGGTGAGTCCGGCGGCACCGGCATTCATCTGGCGTTCGGCGATCTCATGCATCTTATGGGTCTTGGCATGCGGGCGCAGTTTCAGCCCTTGGCTTGCCACCCGATGGGCCACCCGGTCGATGTTCTGCTGGAGCTTCGCTACGTCAACGATGATCTGCGGGGTGTTGATGCCGGCCGGGATAATGCCCAAATTTTCTGTCCTTCTTGCACGTGTACTGCGTCGCTGGGAACCTGTGGAATTGCATTCCCGCCGATCTGAAAGACTACCGCAGGAAGCTTTGTATAGGGGAAGGAAGAACTAGCGCGGCAGCGTGCCTGGCCGGCTGGACAGCTTGGTGGACAGCTCATGGGCGTGGTGCAGCAAGAGGTTGCCCAGTTCCTGACGGCGGCCTTCTTCAAAGCGGGTGTGGATTCCGGTCAGGCTCAGCGCCCAGGCGGGCTGCCCGGAGTTGTCGAAAACTGCAGCGCCCATGCCCCAGCTCCCCTCGACGATCAGTCCGGGGTTGACCGAATAGCCCAGCTGGCGGGTTTCGGCGACCTTCTTGCGCAGCTCGTCGCGCGAATGTGCCGGCCCGTATTCCGGCTCCAGGTCGGCGTTGCGCAGGTAGCGTTCGATCCCCTGCTCGGGCAGGAACGCAAGAATGGCGATGCCGGCCGAGGCGACACCGAGCGGGAAGCGCCGGCCTTCATACAGGACGAAGGAGCGGATCGGGAAGGCCCCGTCCTGGCGCAGCAGGCACACGGTTTCGTCCCCGCGGCGGGCCGAGAGGAACGCGCTTTCTCCGGTGGCCTCAGCGAGCGCTGCCACGTGTTCGCGGGCTAGTTCGCTGATGTCGTAGCGTTCGGCTGCCACCGCGCCCATGAGGTAGAGCTCGGGGCCCAGCAGCCAGCGGCCGGTGCGGTTATCGTGGTCGCAGAATCCTTCGGTGGCCAGCGCACTGAGCAGCCGGTGCACGGTGGGACGGGCCAACGCGGTGCTCCGGGCGGCCTGCGTCGTGGTGATGCCCTCGGGCATGGAGGTGCTCACGGCGCGCAGCACGGCGGCCAGCCGTCCGACGACCTGGGTTCCAGCCGGGGAATTGCTCATGACCACATTATGGACGATGGGGGTTCGGGCCTGGTAAATTTCGGCTTCATACTTTGTCGCCGCACCCCTGTTGCAGTGGGGCCGATCGGCGGATAATTTGGCACATGGAAAAGACATGGCAGATCGTCATCGACTGCGCTGAGCCGCAAGCGATGGTCCGGTTCTGGACCGAGGCGCTGCGCTACGTTCCCGAGCCCGCTCCTGATGGGCATCCGACCTGGCGCGCCTACTGGCGGTCGATGGGTGTGCCCGAGGATGAATTGCCGCCCGGCGCCGGCGACGCTCCGGAGTCTCTGGTCGATCCGCACGGTGGTGGTCCCCGGATTTGGTTCCAGCAGGTGCCGGAAGCCAAGCACGTCAAGAACCGCCTGCATCTGGATTTGCTGGTCAGCGGCGGCCGCGGTGTCCGCTTCGAGCAGCGCCGGCAGATCATCACCGACGAGGCAGAGCGCCTAGTCGGTTTGGGGGCAACGGTCCAGACCGTTCACGACATGCCCGAGATGGGCCATTTCGCCATTTGCATGCTCGATATCGAAGGCAACGAGTTCGACATCGTCTAGCTCCCGTCATACGCGTCCATGATATGGACAGGGTGTCCACTTCTCCTCACCATCCGACCAATTCACCGGCAAATCTCCGGGCCTGTTGCATGCTCACCTGCGACTACGTACGTTAGGGACTAAGCAGATCCGAGCTCCACATAGTGGACACATGGAGGAATCGATGACAACGAAGTTTCAGGATGACGCAGCCGCTGCTTTGGCTGCCGTCGTCAAGGATGGCATGACCATCGCAGTAGGCGGATTCGGCCTATCCGGCATCCCAAACCGGCTGATCACCGCGTTGCGGGACTCGAAAGCAACCAACCTGACGATCGTTTCAAACAACATGGGCGTGGATGGCAAGGGGCTGGGCGTCCTGTTGGAAAACAAGCAGGTTTCCAAGGTCCTGGCCTCCTACGTCGGGGAGAACAAGCTGTTCGCCCAGCAGTTCCTTGATGGAGATCTGGAAGTTGAATTCTGCCCGCAAGGCACCTTGGCCGAGCGCCTGCGTGCTGGCGGTGTCGGCATCCCCGCGTTCTTCACGCCAACCGGCGTGGGAACGCCGATTGCCGAAGGCAAGGAAGTCATGGAATTCAATGGCAAGCCGGCGATCCTGGAACGCGGCATCTTCGCCGACATCGCCCTGGTCAAGGCGCACCAGGCGGATGCGGAAGGCAACCTGCGCTATCGGATGACCTCGAAGAACTTCAACCCGCTGGCCGCCATGTCCGGCCGGCACACCTTCGCCGAGGCCGAAGAAATCCTCGATGACTACCTGGACCCGTCATTGGTGGAAACCCCGGGAATTTTCGTGCAGACCCTGGTCCAGGCCGATGAGGTCAAGGACATTGAACAGCGCACCGTGCGCAGCCGAGAGGAGGCCTGAACATGTGGACTCGAGATGAAATGGCGGCCATCGCCGCCAGCGAGCTGACAGATGGCCAGTACGTGAACCTGGGCATTGGCATCCCCACCATGGTGGCCAATAACCTGCCGGACGGCGTATCGGTCAAGCTGCAGAGCGAGAACGGCCTGCTGGGCATGGGCCCCTTCCCCTATGAAGGCGAAGAAGACGCTGATTTGATCAATGCCGGAAAGCAGACCGTGACGATCCTGCCCGGCGGCAGCTTCTTCGATTCGGCGACTTCCTTCGGCATGATCCGCGGCGGCCACGTCCAGACCGCGATCCTCGGAGCCCTGCAGGTGGCCGCCAACGGCGATCTGGCCAACTGGACCATCCCGGGCAAGCTGGTCAAGGGCATGGGCGGCGCCATGGATCTGGTCGCTGGCACCCCGCGCGTGATCGTCTTGACCGACCACGTGGCCAAGGACGGAACATCGAAGATCGTGGAGAAATGCGACCTGCCGCTGACCGGAGTCGGCGTGGTCAACCGCATCATCACCGATCGAGCAGTGTTTGATATAGAGAACTCGAGCTTGACCCTGCGTGCAGTAGCCCCGGGGGAAAGCGTGGAAAGCATCAAGGAAATCACGGCAGCGGAATTTGCCGTGGATATTGTGGAGGATCTGAAAGCATGACCGCAAAGATCGTGGGCTACGCCCGCACCCCGTTCGTGAAGTTCAATGGCGTTTTCGCCGCGGTTCCCGCCACCGAGCTGGGCGCGCACGCCGCCAAGGCGGCACTGGAAGGCGCCGGAGTAGCACCCAGCGAGGTGCAGCAGGTCGTCGTCGGCCAGGTGCTGCAGGGCGGCGCTGGCCAGAATCCGGCCCGCCAGTCCGCTGTGGGCGCCGGTGTTCCACTGGATGTTCCGGCCATTGCGGTGAATGCGGTGTGCCTTTCGGGTGCCGAAGCAGTGGTGGCAGGTGCCCGCTTGATCAACAGCGGCGAAGCTGATGTCGTCCTGGCCATCGGCCAGGAATCGATGTCGCTGGCTCCGCACGTGCAGCGCGCCCGTGCCGGCGCCAAGTACGGTGCCATCGAAATGATCGACACCCTGGAATACGACGGCCTGACCGATGCCGCCGAGAAGCGTTCGATGGGTGCTTCCACCGAGGAGCACAACGCCAAGCTGTCGATGACCCGCGAGGCCCAGGATACGGTTTCGGCCGCTTCCCACCAGCGCGCTGCCGCTTCCCGCGATTTCGCAGCCGGCGAGATTGCGCCTTTCACCTTTTCCAGCCGTCGTGGCGACACCACCATCAGCGAAGATGACGGCGTCCGCGCAGACACCACAGTGGAGTCCCTGGGCAAGCTGCGCCCTGCCTTCGCCAAGGAAGGCACCATCACCGCAGGCAACTCCTCGCAGATCACCGATGGCGCCGCGGCAGTGGTGCTGGCCAGCGACGCGGCCGTTGAGCGACTGGGTCTGAAGCCGCTGGCGGAAATCCTCTCTCATGCTTTTGTTGCCGGTCCGGACCGTACCCTGCACGAGCAGCCATCCAACGCAATCAGCGCAGCCCTGCGAAAGGCAGGTGCCGAAGCGAAGGATCTGAAGGCGGTGGAAATCAACGAGGCCTTCGCTGCCGTGTCGGTGCAGTCCACCAAGGCGCTCGGCCTGGATGCCTCCATCGTGAACCCGCATGGCGGTGCCATCGCCCTGGGCCACCCGATCGGTGCTTCCGGTGCACGAATCGTAGGCACCCTGGCCCGTCAGCTGCATGAACTGCCTGCCGGTTCGCTGGGTGCCATCGGCATCTGCGGCGGCGGCGGCCAGGGCACCGCATTGGTCCTGCGCTCGCTGTAGCCACCTGCTAACAAGCCGGTGCGGCCAGGTCCTGCTGGGATCAGGCCGCACCGGCTTTTTCGTTGTCCCAGTGGATCAAGAGCAAGAATTCTCGAGCTGACCGCTTGATGTTTCGATGCTGTGCCTTGCGCTTTGTTTCTAATGCCAGAGCGGCTCACGCGATACGTGGTTGATCAGCAGCTGCGGGTCCAGTTCGACATAGGTTCCATTGGCCATCCGCGGGTTGCTTTCTGCGGTGAGCGCGGCAATCACCGAGCAGATCAAGGCGCTGTGGCTGACTACCAGGACATTCTGTCCCGGATGCTGATGGCAGATCTTGAACAACGCGTTCACTGCACGGCCCACCAGGTGCTCTTCGGTTTCGCCGGTGCCCACCAGCAGCTGGCGCTGCTCATCGGCACCATTGGCAACCAGGGTGCCTTCCAGATTGCCGAAGTCCTGCTCCATCAGTTCCGGGTTCTCGTGCAGGGCGCGGATGCCCATGCTGTTGGCAATGATCTGCGCGGTTTGGCGGGCACGGAACAGCGGGGAGGAATACACTGCATCCCACGGTCCCTGAGGTGCCAGCTCGGCGGCGAGCTGCTGGGCTTGGCGGATGCCCGTGTCGTTCATCGGCAGGTCGCTGCGTCCATGCAGTCGTCCTGCTTTGTTCCATTCGGTCTGTCCGTGGCGGATCAGTACTAGTTTCTGTGCACTCATCGTCTTCTTCTTTCTGGCTTGCACCGCAGCGACACGCGCCCGGTGCTCAGTTCTGTTCTCCGAGTCAGTTGCTGGTCTGCGAACTCTTGACTGGCGCGGGCAGCGCCGGGCTTTCGTTCAGCGCAGAGCACTGGTCGCTGGACGCAGCGAACGCGTCCACTGTTTTTGCCCCGACATTGATGACGTTGAATGCCGCCGCTGGCTCGGCAACGATCTGGGTCGGGGCGAATGGATTCATGTTGTAGGACACTGCAGGAGCCATGAACACCGGGGTGTTCACCAGCTGGCTGGTGGACGCCTGGTGGTAGTGGCCGCAAAGGATTGCACGGATATCGCTACCGGCGGTAATGGCCGCCAGCTCCATGGGGTTCTGCAGTCCACGTCCGGCACGGGCCTCATTGGTGGCCTCCACCGGAGGATGGTGCAACAGCAGCAGGGATCCGCGCGGTGCTGGCGCCGCCAGGAGCATGGAAAGCCAATCGAGCTGCTCGCATTCAAGGTTCCCCTGGGCCAGTTGGAATCCCCCGCTGTCCAGGCCGATGATTCGAAGCCCGTGGACCTCGTGCACCGTGTCGGCTGGACGGGGACCGGTGGACAGGCGCCTGGTGTTGAAGGATTCCCCCACCGTTCCCAACGGGTCATGGTTGCCCGGCACGCTGATGACCGGGCAATCCAGTACACGCTGCGTCCGGTTGAACAGCTCGGCGGCCCGCTCATGGATGGGCGAACCGCGGTCGGCGATATCGCCGGTCACCACGATGGCATCCGGCTCCAGGTACGCGACCGCTTCCAGCGCCTGCTCGGTGCGCTGCCACGAATCAATGGTCCCGTGAAGCAGCTGCCCTTCGGGTTGCAGGTGGGTGTCGCTCAATTGGATGATCGTCAGAGGCTCCATCTTCTTCCCTCCCGTGCGGCTGCTGCATTTCATCCCATTGAACGCCGGAGGTCTGGCCAGCAGGTGAACAGGGCGCCGACGCCATATGAAGTCCTGAAGAATCAAGGTTCCTCGATTACCGGACAAATGGGCTATCCAAGACAGGGAAAACCCCGTATTACATGCTTTCTGGCGCATATGAACAGCGAGTAGCATTCAAAACGACTAACCTTGAAGAGAGAAGTTTTGAATCCACCGAGGAGCTATATCCATGACCGGCAGCAAAGTCGTCGCCTTTGGCCACTTCCAGCCAGAGCGCATCGTCCCGAATACCGAGCTGGAAAAGCTGGTGGAAACCAGCGACGAGTGGATTACCCGCCGCGTCGGCATCGAGGAACGCCGCTGGGGCACCGGTGTTGAAACCGTCGACTCCATGGCCATCAAGGCCGCAGAGATGGCTTTCGGCAATTCGGCAGACATCAAGGCAGCAGATATCGATTTGATTGTTGTCGCGACCTGCACCGCCACCGACCGCTCGCCGAATATGGCGGCCCGTGTTGCCGATGCACTGAACATGGAGCAGGGCCCTGCCACCATGGATGTCAATGTGGCCTGCTCTGGCTTCGCCCATGCAGTGGGCATCGCCCAAGGTGCTATCGCGGCAGGCACCGCCACCAACGCTCTGGTTATCGGCTCCGAAATGCTCACCGATTACACCGACTTCACCGATCGCACCACCTGCGTGCTCACCGCCGATGGCGCTGGCGCCTTCGTGATCACCGCTTCGGAAGACAATGGCATTTCGCCAGTCGTCTGGGGTTCGGTCCCGTCGCTGTCCGATGCCGTGCGCATCGAGGCCGAGAACGACATGAAGTTCGCGCAGAACGGCCAGAGCGTCTACCGCTGGACCGTGACCCAGCTGCCGAAGATCGCTTCGCAGATTATCGAGCGTGCGGGCATGAAGCCGGAAGAGCTGGATGCCATCGTCCTGCACCAGGCCAACCTGCGCATTATCGAGCCGCTGGCTGAGAAGATCGGCGCCCCGAATGCGCGTGTGGCCACCGACGTGGTCTACTCCGGCAACACCTCGGCTGCTTCGGTGCCGCTGGCGCTGTCCAAGCTGATGGCTTCGGATGAGCCGCTGCCTTCGGGATCCAAGGCGCTGCTGTTCGCCTTCGGCGGCGGCCTGGCCTACGCAGGCCAGATCATCACCATTCCCTAGGCTTCCTTCTTCGCGAAAGGCGCACCGGCAATCTGCCCGTGCGCCTTTTGCGGTTAATTTCCCGGCAGACCTTATGCAATGCGTAGCAACGGCTAGCGCATTGCACATGCTCGAAGTGCTGGAGGTCGCCGCTGAACCGACGCGCAAGCGCCTGGTACAGCTGCTCGGCTCCGGTGAACGAACGGTGACGGAGCTGGCCAGGCATTTTCCGGTCAGCAGGTCCGCAATCTCCCAACACTTGCTGCTGTTGATCGAAGCCGGTTTGCTCGACGCCCGGAAGGACGGGCGCCAGCGCTACTATTCGCTCACCCGTGCAGGCATCGCCCGGCTCAAGAAAGAAATCGAGTCGTTCTGGAATACCGAATTGGATCTGCTTGCAGCCGAGGCCAGCCAGCTGGCCGCCGGCGGGCAGCCCACCGCTTCCCCGATGGCACACCCAGGAGAACAGCCATGAGCTCCGAGAGAACCGTCATCCTCCCTGTCAACCCGGACACCGCCTTCACCCTGGTCACCGATCCCGAACGCCTGCGCCACTGGCAAACTGTCGCCTGCCGCATGGACCTGAGGGTCGGTGGCAGCTACCGATTCACCATGGGCCCCGGCCTCCATGCCGCAGGCACAGTCACCGAAATCGAGCCAGGCCGCCGGCTGGTGCTCAGCTGGGGCTGGGAATGCTCCGACGCGGTGCCTCCCGGTGATTCCGCCCTCTACATCACCATGGAAGCGCATGCGGAAGGCACCGCGCTCACCCTGCGCCACGAAGGCCGGGAGGCCGGGCAGCCCTCCGGCCATGCCGAGGGCTGGAACCACTTCCTGGACCGCCTGGTGCCCTTCGCGAAAATCGGCCATGCCGTCCCCGATGAATGAAACGCCACGCCGGAACCCGCAGATGCCATCACCGCGGCCGAGGCCTCCCTGGCCGCGCTGCAGCTGGTGCTGCACCACCTTCAGGAAAAGGACCTGCAGCGCCCAACCCCCTGCACGGAGTTCAACGTCAGCCAGCTCGTGGACCACTTGGCCGGCAACCTCGCACTGGCTTGCAAGGCGATGGGCTCTGAACAAGCAGATGACCCGTCGCTGGCACCGGAACCGCGCATTGCCCAGCTCGCGCAGGCGGCCCTGGAGTCCTTCTCCGCACGTGGGCTGGAGGGCACGCTCGATCTGGGCTTCGCAGAGGTTCCGGCCAGCGTCCTGTCCGGCATCCTGAACCTCGAATCCATGGTCCACGGCTGGGATTTCGCCCAGGCCACGAGCCAGGAATTCGACGTGGATCCGGGCCTGGCCGAGTACGTCCTGGAGCTGGCGCGGGCCACGGTTGGCGAACAGCAGCGCGCTTCGGGCTCTTTCGGTCCCGAGACTGCCATCGCCGAATCCGCCGGCAGCCTGGAACGGCTGATCGCCTTCACCGGCCGCGTGCCGGCCGGCGCCCGAGCGGCACCGATGGTTGATGCCGCCACCAGCATCGTGATCCGCCGGCCGCTGCACGAGGTGGCCGGCTCCACGATGGATCCGCTCAACGCCCCGGCGTGGTACCGGAACATCAGCACCGCGCGCCGGCTCGATGAGGGCAGCTTCGGCATCGGAGCGCGTGCCGCTTTCGAAGCCCGCTTCCTGGGCCGGATCCTGTCCTACACCTACGAGGTCAAGGAGTACGTGCCCAACCGGCTGCTGGTCATGGCCACCGCGCAAGGACCGTTCCCGATGCGCACCAGCTACCGCTTTAAGGCGGTGGATGGCGCCAGCCCCCGGGTGCACCTGCGCAATGACGGGCGGCCCTCGGGATTCAGCAAGCTGCTGGCACCGCTGATGGCCCCCGATGATGCGCCGGGCGAAGACCGCCGATCTGCGGATGCTCAAGCGCGTCCTGGAGGCAGGACAACGCTCAGCCAGGCCGGGGATGCAGATGTTTTTCTCCTGCGCTCCATTCCTGCACTCCGTCGCTGACTTGAGTGTTCCCAGTCACCAAAAACTCGACTTGACGTTAAGTGGCTCACAGTCGCACACTGGTACACGTGAACCTGTCAGACAGCTGGACACCCGGACAACAGCCGATCGAACGCCGATCCGCTGCCGAAGGCGTCTTCCATGCACTCCGCCTAGCCATTGAAGCCCGGGAAATCGCCATCGGCGCGAAACTCGGATCCGAAGCAGCCCTCGCGGCCGACTACGGCGTGAGCCGTTCGGTCATCCGCGAAGCCCTGCGCTCCTGCGCGGCCTTGGGGCTGACCCGCACCGAAACCGGCCGCGGCACCTTCGTGGTCTCCCACCGGCCCACCCGCGAGCTGAAGCTGGGCAGCTTCTCCTCCGATGACCTGCACGAGGCCCGCCCGCATATCGAGATCCCGGCCGCCACCTTCGCCGCCACCCGGCGCACCGCCGAGGATCTGGAGCGGATCAGCGGCCTGATCGAGGCCATGGAGCAGGAAGACGACCCGGCCGCCTGGGTGGAGCTGGATGCCGCCTTCCATGCGGCAATCGCGCAGGCCAGCGGCAATTCGGTGTTCACCAAGGTGGTCGCCGACATCCGCGAGGCCATGGCCCGCCAGTCCGAGACCGTGAACCTGGTCGCCGGCCGCCGCGCGCCCTCGAACACGGAGCACCAGGAGATCTACCAGGCCATCGCAGCACAGGATGAGCAAGCCGCAACCGCTGCCATGGCAAAGCACCTCAACGCAGTGCAGCACGCAGTATCCACCATAGTCAGGAGCAAGAAGTGACCCCCGCCGATCCCCAGACCCTGCGCGCATCGCTGGCCAATCAGGCACTGCCCCAGCACGAACCGCTGGTCATCGCCACCCGCGGTGACGCCGTCGAGTCCATCCACTACGGCTCGGCAGTGCTGCTGGATGCCTCCGGCTCCATCGCCGCCAGCCGCGGCGATGCCCAGGCCGTGTTCTACCCGCGCTCGGCGCTGAAGCCGCTGTTCGCCGTGGGAATGCTGCGCGCCGGGCTGCAGCTCGATGACCAGCAGCTGGCCCTGGCCTCGGCCAGCCACTCCGGAGCAGAACGCCACCAGCAGGTTGCCGCCTCGACGCTGGCAGCGGCCGGGCTGGACGAGCACGCGCTGCGCAACTCCACCGACCTGCCCTACGGCGCCGCCGAGCGCCAGCGCCACCTGGCCGCCGGCGGCAAGGCGACCCAGCTGGCGCAGAACTGCTCGGGCAAGCACGCGGCACTGGCCGCCCTATGCCAGCTCAAGGGCTGGGACACCGCAGACTACCTGAATGACCAGCGCCTGCTGGATCTGCTGCAGGACATCGTCGAGGAGCTGGCCGGCGAAGAGATCAGCGGGGTGAGCGCCGACGGCTGCGGCACCCCGGTATACCGGATGAGCCTGGCCGGACTGGCCCGCGCCTTCGGCAAGCTGGCCAGCGCCGCCGAAGGCACCGCCGAGCACCGCGTGGCCGCGGCCATGTCCGGCTACCCGGAACTGGTGGCAGGCGAGGGCCGCGATGTCACCGAGCTGATGCGCGTGCTGCCCGGCGCCGTGGCCAAGGACGGCTTCGAAGGCATCCAGGCCGTGGGCCTGCCCGATGGCAGCGCGCTGGCCGTGAAGATCGCCGATGGCTCGGACCGCGCCCGAATGCCGATCACCGCCAAGCTGCTCGCCGAGCACCTTGGCTCCGAAGCGGCTCTGGCCCTTGAGCCGCTGGCCACCAGCCCGGCCCTCGGCGGCGGACAGCCCGTAGGCCTGCTGGCCGCACTGTGAAGTTTCCCGTTCCCACCCATTCAATGAACACTGGAGAAGAATCCACCATGCCTGAAACCTTGCTCAGCGGCGAGTACCGCACCGAGCATGACCTGATCGGCGACCGCGAGATCCCGGCGGAAGCCTATTGGGGCGTGCACACCCTGCGCGCCAAGGAGAACTTCGACATCACCGGCACCACGCTGTCCGGCAACCCGCACCTGATCCGCGCATTGGCGCGCGTGAAGCAGGCTGCCGCCCGGGCCAACCACGAGCTCGGCCTGCTCGACGCCCAGCGCGCCGCGGCCATCGACTCAGCCTGCGAGCGCATCGCCGCCGGCGAGCTGCATGACCAGTTCATCATCGACCCGATCCAGGGCGGGGCTGGCACCAGCACCAACATGAACGCCAATGAGGTCATCGCCAACCTGGCGCTGGAGATCCTCGGCCATGCAAAGGGCGAGTACCAGCGCCTGCACCCGAACGACCATGTGAACCTGTCGCAGTCCACCAACGACGCCTACCCGACCGCAGTGAACATCGCCACCCACTTCGCCACCCAGCCGTTGCTGGCGGCCATCGAGGTGCTGCAGGATTCCTGCAATGCCAAGGCCGCAGAATTCCGCACCGTGGTGAAGATGGGCCGCACCCAGCTGCAGGATGCCGTGCCGATGACCGTAGGCCAGGAGTTCCGCGGCTGGGCCGTGACCCTGGGCGAGGACCGGGCACGGCTGGAGGAATCGCTGTCGCTGGTCACCGAGATCAACCTCGGCGCCACAGCCATCGGCACCGGGCTGAACGCCCCGGCCGGCTACGCCGAGGCCGCCTGCCGCCACCTGCGCGAGCTGACCGGCCTGCCGCTGACTACCAGCCCGGATCTGATCGAGGCCACCAGCGATGTGGGCGCCTTCGTGCACCTCTCGGGCGTGCTCAAGCGAGTGGCGCTGAAGATCTCCAAGATCTGCAACGACCTGCGCCTGCTTTCCTCCGGACCCCGCGCTGGCCTGAACGACCTGCAGCTGCCGGCCGTGCAGTCCGGCTCCTCGATCATGCCCGGCAAGGTCAACCCGGTGATCCCGGAAGTGGTCAGCCAGATCGCCTACCAGGTGGTGGGCCACGATTTGACCGTGACCATGGCCGCCGAGGGCGGGCAGCTGCAGCTGAACGCCTTCGAGCCGGTCATCGCCCACTCGATCGGGCTCTCGCTCAAGCACCTGGCCAACGGCTGCCTGACACTGGCACGCAAGTGCATCGACGGGATCACCGTGGACGAGCAGTCGCTGCGCCGCGAAGTGGAGAACTCCATCGGCCTGGTCACCGCGTTGAACCCGCGCCTGGGCTATGCGGCGTCCACCTCGGTGGCGCTCGAAGCGCTGCACACCGGACGCGGCGTGGCCGAACTGGTGCTCGAACGCGGCCTGCTTTCAGCCGAAGACCTCAATGAGCTGCTCTCCCCCGAGCGGCTCGCCAACCTCACCGACTAGATCCAAGGAATCCTATGGATAATTCCACCCCGCACGCCACCGCGGCGCACGTCCCCGATGCCGCGCTGACTGCCGGCGACAACGATTACCACAAGGGCCTGTCCTCCCGGCAGATGCAGATGATCGCCATTGGCGGAGCGATTGGCACCGGCTTGTTCATGGGCGCCGGAGGGCGCCTGGAGGCGGCTGGCCCGGGCATCGTGATCAGCTACGCGGTCTGCGGCTTCTTCGCCTTCCTGATCCTGCGGGCGCTGGGCGAACTGGTCATGCACCGTCCGTCGACCGGCTCCTTCGTCTCCTACGCCCGCGAGTTCTACGGCGAGAAGGCGGCCTTCGCCACCGGCTGGCTGTACTGGCTGAACTGGGTGATGACGGCCATCGTGGACATCACCGCGGTCGCCCTGTACATGGGCTTCTTCGGCAAATACGTGGGGTGGATCAGCTCGGTGCCGCAGTGGCTCTGGGCGCTGGTGGCGCTGGCCGTGGTGCTCACCATGAACCTGATCTCCGTCAAGGCCTTCGGCGAGATGGAATTCTGGTTCGCGCTGGTCAAGGTCGTGGCTCTGGTGGCCTTCCTGGTTGTCGGCTGCTACTTCGTCATCTTCGGCACGCCGCTGGACGGGCATGAGGTCGGTTTCTCGCTGCTGGCCGCTAATGGGGGGCTGCTGCCCAACGGCCTGCTGCCGGTGCTGGTGCTGATGCAGGGCGTGGTCTTCTCCTACGCATCCATCGAGCTGATCGGCACCGCCGCAGGCGAAACGGCAAACCCGGAAAAGGTCATGCCGAAGGCGATCAATACCGTGATCATCCGCATCGCCGTGTTCTACGTCGGCTCGCTGGTGCTGCTCTCGCTGCTGCTGCCCTACTCGGCCTACAGCGCCGGGGAATCGCCGTTCGTGACCTTCTTCGGATCCATCGGCGTGCAGGGCATGGACGTGGTGATGAACCTGGTGGTGCTCACCGCGGCGCTGTCCTCGCTGAACGCCGGGCTCTACTCCACCGGGCGCATCATGCGCTCCATGTCGTTGAACGGGTCGGCACCGAAATTCGCCGGACGGATGAACAAGGCAGGGGTGCCCTATGGCGGCATCGTGATCACCGCCGTGGTGGCAGTGCTCGGCGTCGTGCTCAACGCCGTGGTCCCGGCCAAGGCCTTCGAGATCGTGCTGAACTTCGCTGCCATCGGCATCATTGCCTCCTGGGCGATGATCGTGCTGTGCCAGATCGCCCTGATGAAGTCGGCCAAGCGCGGGGAGCAGGATCGCCCGAGCTTCCGGATGCCATTCGCCCCGGTTTCCGGCTGGGTCACCCTGGGCTTCCTTGCCCTGGTGCTGGTGATGATGGCCTTCGACAATCCGGTGGGCACCTGGACCATTGCCTCGCTGGTGATCATCATCCCGCTGATCATCGGCGGCTGGTACCTGTGCCGCGGACGGATCAACGAGATCGCCGAGGCTCGGTTGCGCAACGAGCAGCCGGCCAACCAGCCGTAGCAGGATCGCAGAACCGGCCTGGATGCAGCATCGCGCTGCTTCCGGGCCGGTTTTCTGCGTTCCGAGCCTGTCTAGCCGGTGATCTTGGCCTTGAGCAGCACCTGCGCCAGGTGCATTCCGCGGGCCTCTGTGCCCTCGGCGATCTGCGTGCGGCAGGAGAATCCGTCGGCGAGCACCACATCGTCCTGCGCACGATTGCGGATGGCCGGGAAGAGCTCGCGTTCGCCCAGCGAGCGGGATAGTTCCGCATGTCCGGGTTCGAATCCCCAGTTGCCGGCCAAGCCGCAGCAACCGGTTTCGATTTCGCGCTCGTCAATGCCGATGCTGCGCAGCACGGCCGAGGACGAGCCATGGTCGCCCTGCGAACGCTCATGGCAGTGGACCTGCGACACCGCGCCGACATTCAGCTGTTCGAAGGGCCAGCCGGCGCTGGGCTTGCCATCGGCCGGAACGTGCTTGGCGATCAGATCCGCGAACGGCACGACGGCTGCCGACAGCGCAGCCGCGCGCGGGTCCTCGGGAACCAGCTCGGTGATTTCGTGGCCGAGCATAACCGTGCATGACGGTTCTAGGCCGATCACCGGGTAGCCTGCCTTGACCAGGGGTTCCATGACGTCCAAGGTGTGCTTGATGACCTTGCGCGCGGTATCCAGCTGGCCGGTTGAGTGCCAGGTCAAACCGCAGCAGACGAATCCTTCGGGAATGATTACCCGGTAGCCGAGGGTTTCGAGCACTTCGACTGCCGCCTGGCCCGGCCCGGTATCCAGGTGGTTATTGAAGGAATCTGGCCAGAGCACCACGGTGCCCTGCGGCGATTCGGCTTCTGTTTCCTTCCGCTTGGCCGCCCAGCGCTGCAGCGATTCGCCCGAGAACGTGATCATCTTGCGTGTCGGTTCAATGCCGCCAACCTTCTTGACAAGCCGTTGCACCGCGTCGATGCGCAGCACCGTGTTGGCCAAGGATGCCGCACCTGGCACCTTGTGCATCCAGTGGGTTAGCTTGGGTAGCCACCCCATGGTGTAGTGCGCCATCGGGCGGATGCGACCCTCGTAGAACTTGTGCAGGAACTCCGACTTGTAGGTCGCCATATCCACATTGACCGGGCATTCGGAAGCGCAGGCCTTGCAGGACAGACAGAGGTCCAGGGCGTCCTTCACCTCTTCGGACTTGTAGGCATCGGGCAAGGTGGTGCCGCGGAACATCTCGGAAAGCACCCGGGCACGGCCGCGCGTGGAGTTGACCTCGTCATGGGTGCCCTGGAAGGACGGGCACATGGCCCCCTCGTCCGAACGGCACAGGCCTACGCCCACGCAGCGGTTGACCGCGTTGACCAAGGAACCCTTGTCGCGCGAGAGCGCATGAACCGGCGTCAGCTCGAAGCTGCGCTGCCCGGGTCCGGGACGCAGCGACTCATCGATGCGTTCCGGATTGACCAATACCCCGGGGTTGAACAGGCCCTCGGGGTCAAAGGCCGCCTTGAAGCTGGCGAATGCCTTCATCATCTTCGAGCTGTACATGCGGGTGAGCAATTCCGAGCGGGCCCGGCCGTCCCCGTGTTCGCCGGACAGGGAGCCGCCATGCTTGGCCACGGTGTCGGCGGCCTGTTCCATGAACTGGCGGAAGATCGCCACGCCTTCATTGGTGCCCAAGTCGAAGGAGATGCGCACGTGGACGCAACCCTCGCCGAAGTGCCCGAAGGGGATGCCGCGCAGTCCATGGGCGTCCATGAGCGCGTACAGATCGCGCAGGTATCCGGCAAGATTCTCCGGCGGTACGGCTGAATCTTCCCAGGACGGCCAGGCCTCGCCGCCATCTGGCAGGCGGGTGACAATACCGGCGGAGGCTTCGCGGATCTTCCACAGCGTGCGGGCCTCGGCATGGTCCGTAACGACCACGGCATCGATCGCGGCCCCGGCCGCTGCATCATACGCTGACTGCACCAGCTCATCGGCGATGCTTCGTGCTTGTTCGATGGTTTGCCCGGCTGTCTCGCAGAAGAGCCAGCCGCCGGCCTTGGCGACGCCACCGCGGTTGGCGGCACCCATGCCAGGCAGATTGGATCCGGCACTCTGCTGACCGGGGCGGCTGCGCAGCGCATCGAGCAGATCTCCGCCCATGCCTTCCGCAGTGGCAAGACCGGGACGGCGCAGGGATGCTGCCGCGGCCGCGGCATCGAAAACAGTTTCAAAAGCCAGGACTGCCAGCGCAGTATGCTTCGGCTTCTCGACAAGGCGCACCACCAGCTCGGTGATCACCCCGAGGGTGCCTTCGGACCCAGCCAGCGCCTTGGCGACATTGAACCCGTTTTCCGGGAGCAGATAGTGCATGCCGTAGCCCGAGACCTGGCGCGCGAAGCGGCCCAGTTCTGTGCGCAGTTCCTTGAGGTTCGCATCGCGCAGCGCCTTGAGCTTTCCGTCAAGCTCATCGCTGTTGGTTCCGTCGGCATTGACCTCGACCACGGATCCGTCGCCGAGCATGATCTTCATGGACACAACGTTGTCCGCGGCGGTGCCCCACGCCAGCGAGTGCGATCCGCAGGCGTTGTTGGCCACCATGCCGCCTACGGTGCAGCGGCTATGGGTCGACGGATCCGGACCGTAGGTCAGCCCGTATTGCGCAGCAGCATCACGCAGCTGGTCGCAGATGACCCCAGGCTGGATGCGCGCGGTCTTCGCCTCGGGATCGATGTCGAGGATCTTATTGAAATAGCGGGAGGTGTCCAGCACCAGACCTTCGCCGATGGCATTGCCCGCAACCGAGGTGCCTCCACCTCGCGACGTGATCGAAAGGCCTTCGGCCTTGGCATACTCGATGCCCAAGGCGATGTCGGCCTCACTGCGCACTTCAAGTACAGCCTGCGGCACCCGGCGGAAAATCGAGGCATCGGAAATATATGCAGCCCGAGTCGTCAGATCGGTCCGTAGCCGTTCCCGCATCTCAATTGCCTCAGGGGTCAGGGTCTGGATGCTCGACTGAGCTGACATGGTGAGCGCCTCTCGTTGATTCGTCCCACCAGAGTAACATGTTACATACTGTTTAGTTTCTTGATTACGTGAAAACTCCGCAGGAGATTTCAATGAGAGAATCAGTTCATGACCTCCGATCTCCAAGTCCCCGCCCAACATGGGCGCACATTGACCGAACAAGTGATGGACTACGTCCGTTCAGCTGTCATTTCTGGGGAATTGAAGACCGACACCCTCTACAGCGTCTACCAGCTGGCTGATCGCCTGAAGATATCCCGCTCACCGGTGCGCGATGGCTTGTTGCGCCTGGAGGAAGCCGGCTTGGTTGAATTTGCTCGTAATCGCGGCTTCCGCATCATTCCAACCCAGCCAAAGGATGTCGCAGAAATTTTCTCGCTCAGGCTGGCGCTGGAGGTTCCCGCCGCATTCAGGGCCGCGCAGTCCTGCACCCCGCAGATCGCGGCGCGGCTCAATGACATCGTAGCCGGCTTGGCCCGATGCGCCGAAGCGGATCTGACCGAAGAGTTCTTCGATCTGGACCAGCAGCTGCACGACTTCATCCTTGAGGTCGCGCAGTCGAACCGCGGGCGCAACATCGTGAACCGCCTTCGTGTCGCAACGCGGCTGCTTGGTGTTTCCACCGCAGGCAAGCAGCGCACCCTGGGTGACATCATGGCCGAGCATGAACCGATCATCACCGCCATCTCCAGCGGCAATGCCCCGGCGGCTGCGCTTGCCATGCGCCAGCACCTGGTCGCGACAGGAAAGCTACTGCTTGTACAAGCAGTTCAGGGCCAAGGCTTGGACCTTGACCCTGAAAACTTGTGGACTGAACTGACAGCTGGCTACTAGTCCTGCTCGTCTTCCTTGTATTCCTTTGAATACTGCAGCACGAAGGCGCACAGTGCGCACGCGGTCGCAAAACTGAAGGTCCACGGATACAGGATCTGCTTGGCTCCGCTGACCAGATCACCATTCAGTGACAGCACACCGGCCAGCTGGGTACCGACGATTGCAGTGCCGCCGATCATGAACAGCGCCAAGAAGACCAGGAATAGTATTTTCATGAGTCGCATGTTTTTCTCCTACGAAATCGGAATCGGCAGCCAGCCCATGCCGACAAGCCAGGCAATGACGATCATTGGCAGCACGAAATAGCCCAGCAATGGCATGAACATCTTGGTTGGATTGGTTTCGGCAAAGCCGGCAGCCAGATAGATCGGCGCACCGACCGGTGGAGAAGAACCCTCTGTCGAGGTGCACAACAGGACCGTCACCACGGCGATGACTGGATCGATACCCACGCTGGTCAACGCCATCACTGCCGGCGCACCCACGGCCGCGGCGGTTGCCGTCGAGGACAGCGGGGTGGCTACGACAACGGCCATGACACAGACGATTGCGACAATCGCCGCCTTTGGCATATCCAGCGAACCCAGGAAATCCGAAAGCTGCGGACCGACGCCCAGCGCTTCCATGATGTTCGAAGCGCTCAGCGCAGCGAACAGCGAAACACCAACAGTGGCGAACTGCGGCAGCTCGCGATTCAGGATCACCTTGAACTTCGAATCCGGCGCGAAGATCCGCTTTCGGCCCTCGATCAATGCGATCGCCGAGATGAGAATCGGAACCCAAACAATGATGGAGATCGAGCCCATCGAGTCCTTGCCCACCAACTCCGGGCGGGACAGGAATTCAAACAGCGGACCGAAGGTCAGTGCAACAGGGATCGCGATGCCAAGGAAGATCAGTAGCGAGCGCCATCCTTCGCGCAGCGCTTGCCCTAACGTCGCCATGCCCTCCCGATTCGCTACGGGAATGCCGTCGGCACGAGCCCAAGTGAACACCAGGATCATGCGGTAGAGCACGCAATAAGCACCGCCAATGGCCAGTGCAACATATACGTCGCCAGCAGAAATTCCAGCGGCGGCCGGCATGGCCAAGAGGATGAACATGGTGCTGTTCGGCGGGAGCGCGACGCCCAAGCCGGAGTTTCCCGCTACCAGCGTTGCGGCGCGATTGGACGACCAGCCGTTTTCCTTCATCCACGGAATGGTTACCGAGCCGACCGTCGCCGTGTTGCCTGCGGTAGATCCTGCCACCAGCCCGATTGCGGCCGAGCCCAGGGTCGAGACGTAGGCCGATCCACCGCGAACGCGCCCGAACATCGAATTCAGGATATGGATCAGGCGCTCGATCAGGCCTGTCGCCGAGACGATCACTCCCATGAACACAAAGGCCATGCCCGCGAAGGTCACGTCTGATTGGAAGCCGTCAACTACGGCTGCGCTCAACAGGTTCAGCGCATCCGCGCCGCCGACCAGCGAACAAGCTATCAGCGCTAGTACAAGCGCCTCTGAAATACGCCGTTTCAGTACGACGTTAACTATGACTGTCACGGCGATGAATACGCCCAGTGCCAGCACGCCCATGTGTGCACCTTTCACGTTATGACTTTGTGTGCCTACACACAGTAGCATGTTACAGGCCACACAATGTGACAGAGGAGTATTTTTGGGCTTTGGTTACATCGCTCGAACGGCACAGCCAAGCCTGCTTGTCGTGGCCAAGAGGCTTCCAGTGCACCCTGCAGCTTCGCTGCTCAGCGGCAATTTCTCCTGCCCGTTTCCTCGGCCTTCAGCATCTGCACCACTTTCGCGCCCTTGCGCGGAATGCAGTTTTTTGAGGCGTGAAGAAAGGCAACAGAAGCCAGGGCGATTGCCTGATTTCTGTTGCCTTTCCTATGTTCCGGCTTGGCTAGCCGACGGCAGGTTCCACGCTGAGCAAGATGTCGCGCACCAACTCGTATTGCCCGGTGCCCAGGAACTGCTGCGCTTGCTGCTTCGTCGGGTCGTCAGGAACACCATGGTCTTCCAGATAATCCTCTTCAACCCACATCATCGGTGACTGCTCGCCGATCCTGAAGAAGTTCAGGTCCGGGTTCTCATCGCGCTTGCCGAGCTCTTCGTCATCGATCAGGGCAATGTCGAATCCTGAATCCTTCTCGCCGTCTTCCTGGTCCGTCGATTCCCAGAACTCGGCAATCAGGCTCGTCGGGCGGAATCCGGTATCCGCTCCGGGATTTTCAAGTTCCTTGCGATCAAGCAGCTCCCGTTCATACAGCGCCATGTCTCCATCCGGAGAGGTTGCCGTGGTGGGGATCAGGGTCAGCACGTGCTTGCCTTGCGCGTCCTTGATCTCCCATTCGTCCCATTCGGTGCATTCGCCGTCGCAGTCATCCCCGGCGGCAGTCCACTGTTCCGGGGTAAAGAAGCGGATGCCATGCACTTCATGCACCTGGCTCAGCTCTGGCGCCGCCGAGCTTGGCGCATCCGGGCTTGCGGTGCTTTGCGTTGGGCTGGATTCGGGACTGGAAGCGGTCGGCGCGCTGGCAGTTGCCGATGGCGACGTTCCGCTTGGTCCTGCGCTCTGGCTTTCGGCCGGTTCCGGCTCGGCTCCCTGGCAGGCAGCCAGCATCAGCGCTGCCGCGCACATCATCGGGAGCGCCCCAAGACGGGTTCTGGAACGGTTCATCTTTTCCAACTCCTTGATCGATTATCCGGTCATGCAGCTGACATCGCGAGCTCCCCCATGGAACCCATCCTCCACGGCCTTGCAGGTTTTTCCAATAACTGTGCCATAACTCCTTGGTTGCAAGTTGCACCGGCCTTTCGTTCCGATGCCGCGTAATTTTCGATATTCGGTAGTGCCCGGCCGCGAACAGTGGCAAGATATGTGAAGTGGAACACTCTAAGCATTCATTTCATAATTTAGATTCTTTTATCGGCATGGGCCGGCTCAGCGGCCTGGCGCTCTCCCCCGACGGCACGAAGCTCGTCACCACCCTCAGCACCCTGTCCGAGGATGAGACGAAATACGAAAGCGCCCTCTGGTCGCTGGACCCCAAAGGCCAGGAACCGGCACGCCGGCTGACCTTCGGCGAGCACGGCGAATCGCAGCCGCAGTTCACCGCCAACGGCGACCTGCTCTTCGTGTCCAAGCGCTCATCCAAGGAAGACGCCAAGGCCGAAGGATGGATCCTTCCGGTGGCAGGAGGCGAAGCCCGCTCGGTGATCTCCCACCCGGCCGGGGTGCAGTCCTTGCGGATCTGCAAGCAGTCACCGCAGAGCATCGTGCTGCGCACCTCGGCCTTCAGCCGCGCCAAGGACCTGGAGGCCGAAGCGGCACTGCGCACCGGCCGCAAGGACAAGAAGGTCTCGGCAATCCTGCACACCGGCTACCCGGTGCGCTTCTGGGACGAAGACCTGGGCCCGTCCACCCCGCACTTCTACACCGGCTCCCTGCCGGACCCCCAGGACACCAGCGGCACCCAGCTCACCGATCTCACCCCGGGCATCGGCGCGAACCTGGAGGATACCTACTACGATGTCGCTGCCAACGGGGCCTTCCTGATCACCGAATGGCAGGTTCCCGAAGGCCGGGCCTCCTCGGCCCCGGGATTGATGCGCATCGACCTGCACACCGGCGCCCACGAAATGCTGCTCGCCCCCGACGACACGTACGAATACACGCTGGGCAAGATCAGCCCGGACTCCACCCAGCTGGCCTATGCACGTTGGGAGCGTTCCACCGCCGAAACCGCCCCGGTCTTCGAGCTGTGGCTGATGGACCTGGCCGACGGCGCCACCCATCGGATCGCCGCCGGCTGGGACCGCTGGGTCAGCGACCTGCAGTGGGTTCCCAATGGACGCTCGCTGCTGCTGGTCGCGGACGACAACGGCCATGCCCCGGTCTTCCACCTGAGCTTGTACAACGACAAGATCACCCGGCTCACCGAAGACGGAGCGTTCACCGACGTGGTCATCAGCAGCGACTCGCGCACCGCCTACGCGTTGCGCTCCAGCTACCTGCACCCGGCCGAACCGGTAGCCATCGACCTGGCGCACACCGGCGACCTGGAGCCGGGCGAATTCGCCGCCTTGACCGAGCTGCGCTCCCCGGTTGTCCGCCCGGCCTTGCCGGGCACGCTCACCGAGGTGACGACCACGGCCGAAGACGGATCGAGCGTCCGCGCCTGGCTGGCCCTGCCGGAATCAGCTTCTGCCACCAACAAGGCGCCGCTGCTGCTGTGGATCCACGGCGGACCGCTTGGCTCGTGGAACGCCTGGAGCTGGCGCTGGAGCCCATGGCTGCTGGTAGCCCAAGGCTATGCGGTGCTGCTGCCGGATCCCGCCCTGTCCACCGGCTACGGCCAGGCGTTCATCCAGCGCGGCTGGGGCCGCTGGGGCCAGGAGCCGTACACGGATCTGCTGGCCATCACCGATGCCGCCGAGGCGCGCGCTGACATCGATGAAACCCGCACCGCCGCGATGGGCGGCTCCTTCGGCGGCTACATGGCCAACTGGGTGGCAGGGCACACCGACCGCTTCAAGGCCATCGTCACGCACGCCAGCCTGTGGGCACTGGAAGGCTTCGGCAAGACCACCGACGCAGCGTTCTACTGGACCCGCGAGATGAGCCCGGAAATGCGCGAGCTGAACTCGCCGCATCATTCGGTGGGCAGCATCGTCACCCCGATGCTGGTCATCCACGGCGACAAGGACTACCGGGTGCCCATCGGCGAGGGCCTGCGCCTGTGGTACGAGCTGCTGGCCGATTCGGGGCTGCCGCAAAAGGAAGACGGCAGCACCGAGCACCAGTTCCTCTACTTCCCGGATGAGAACCACTGGATCCTCACCCCGCAGCACGCCAAGATCTGGTACCAGGTCGTCACCGAGTTCCTCTCCCAGAAGGTGCTGGGCAACGAGGCGCAGGAACTGCCCGAGCTGCTGGGCTGAGTCCGAGCAGGATCCGGCTGCCGGGGCGGAAGCACTACCGTCCCGGCAGCTGGACTTCCGCCGGCGCATCCCCGCCGGCACCGCGGCTGGCCAGCACCAGCGCCTTGGCCCGCCGCGCCACATCGGCATCGCGTTCGCCCAGCAACGCCACCAGCTGGGCCAGATGCGCCGCACGCTGGGCATAGCCGGCCTGCAGGCGCTGTCCCAAGGTCATCGAGGACAATTCCTCGGCCTCGCGCCACGCCATCATCAGGGCGCGCTCGAACAAGCGCTGGCCTGCCTCGTCGGCAGTCCCCGCCTCGCTTGCACCGAGCACTGCCACCGCATTGATCTGCGAATCCTCCAGGCCCATGGCCAGCTGCTCCAGCTGCCGGCGTGATTGCTGCACCGACCGCGAACCTCGGGAGAACCGGGTCAGCTGCGTGCTGGCCCCGAGCAGGTACTGGATCACCTGGAGAACGTTGATTACCGTGAAGAACAGCATGAACACGAGCATCCAGTACAGCAAGGTGGTGTTGTAGTCCGGCTGCTCATAGCCGGCCCGCTTGAGCACCACGGCGAAGTCCTCGGCCGCACCGGCCGCTTCCATCGCCGGATAGTTCGACTCGTAGATGCTTCCGTGCTCCCACCCGCCGGTCGTTCCCCACGAGGCGGTACCGCTAATGACCGCACCGGAAATCAGCCCGGGCATGATGCCCTTGCCTTCATCCGTGATCAGCAGCGGAATGATCGTCAAGTCCTCGGGAAGCTCCCCGTTGGCAGGATCAGCGCGATCAGAATATTCGTCCTTGATCCGCAAGATCGCCGAGCGCACGCTCTGCGGTGTCGATTCGCGGAAGTCATAGCCTTCGACCTCGTTGAGATCCAGGTAGGCCTCCGCATCGCGCACCGCGACCAGAATCCGCTGTGTGGTCTCGAAGTCTTCCTCCATGTACCGGCGGATCTCTGACTCGTCAACCAGCTGGCCCTGGTCATCGATTTCAAGTTCCATTCCCCGGCCGGACCCCTCATAGGTGCGTTCGGGTTCGTTGGCTATCGAGGAGACAATGAGCCCCGAGGCGATCAGGCTGCCCACCAGCAGGGCCGCAAGCAGTCCAAACTTCCACGCCCGGCGCAGCTTCGGCGGTTCATCACCAGCTGCCTTGCGGGTGCTGGCGAGCCGGGCCAGCATGCGCTGCCAGCCAGCAGGTTCGCCCGATGCCCCTCCGGCAGCCTGGTCGGTCTGCAGCGTGTCGCCGAGCACCCCGCGGGCCAGCGCATTCGCCGTGGCGATCTGCTGCAAAGCGCTCTGCTTGGTGACCGGCGGCAGCCCCAGGCTGGCGCGCAGCTCATTGTGCTGGGCACCAATCGGCGGCACCTCCTGCTTCTGGCCCCGCGGATAACGGCGCAACCGGGTCGAGATCTTCGCGGCAAGCTTGGCCAGCTGCTTTTCGGCGTCGGCCCAGCGCTCTACGGCCGTGCGCTGGCCGGTGTCGCCGTGGGCGGCGTTGAGCAGTTCGCCCAAGGCGCCGCGGAAATCCTCCAGGTCCTTGCCGGCAACCATGGTGCCGGGGGCCGTTTCCAGCCGGATCAGCAGCGCCGTGGCGGCATCGTTGATCGGGGCGCTGAGCTTGTCGAACGTGGATCCGGTGCCAGCCAGGTGGGCATGCACCGAGCCGGCGCCCATCAGGGAATCTGCCAGTTCGGTCAGCGTGCGCGCATCGGCTTCGAAAGCGGCCAGCTGCTGACCGGTCTTCTTGTCCAGGCAGGCGGCGCGGTCGAAGATCAGGCGCACCAGAGGGTCCTCGCGCCGGGCGGCATCAAGGGAGAGCGCTTCGAGCTGCCGCCAGGCCTTGGTGAAGCCGGCCGGGCGGTGCCCCGGATCAGCTGCCTGGTAGGTGGCTTCCAACGCTTCGAGATCCAGGACCACGCGGGCCAGCTTGCGCTGGGCCGCGGCCAGCCGCCGGTGCCGGGAAGCCCACCGGGAGCGGAAGCGTAGGGCGCTGGCCAGCAGCGCGGCGGTGAGCATGGCGCTGGCGCCCACTACGGCGAACCAGAAGATCGCCGAGTTGCTGGGCGAATCATCCAGCAGCACGGCGGCGGTATGCGCGGCGGCCACCGCAGCCTTGGGGCCATGGCCTACCGAGATGTTCTTGATGAAGGCATTCTCGATATCGAAGCGCAGGTCGTCATGCGCGTCGTCGGAGGCGACCAGATTCCGGTCCACACCCACCCCTGAGAAGCGCTGCTCGGCCTCGCTTTGCCCGGAATCCCGGTTGTCCATCTTGGTCGAAACGATGATCTGGTTTTCGTGCACTTCCCCGCGCAGCAGTTCATCGCCCGTTAGCCAGCGGTCGGCAATGACCAGTTCCAGCGGGGCCGTGGCCCGCACCGGGTGCCGGGCCAGCTCGGCGTCCACCGTCTGCTGGGTGATGTTGAAGCCGTTCTCCCCCTGGACCACTACCGTGACCTCATAGGGTGCAGGGACGTTGGCTGCCTGCACCGCAAGCACGGCGCGCACGCCCAGGGCCGTGGTCACCAAAGCCATGAAAATGGCAGCGATGGCGGTCCAGTGGAAGGGGCGGCGCAAGCGCCGTCCGGTGGAATCATGCATCAAACGGGCAGGCATCAGCGGGCCTCGCTTCCCGGCAGGAAATTCCTGAGCAGCGCAATGGGATCATTTTCCAGCGCAGCGTCAGCCGGTTGCCTGCCTGCCATCCGCTCACCCAGCCCCTGCGGAACCTTGAGCCGCGCCTGCCCGGCTTGCGCCAGCGCATCGCGCAGCACGCCATCGAGCTCGTCGCGCAACTCCCAAAGCCGGTCCAGAATGCCCGGAGCATCCTGGGCTCCGGTGTTCCGCCGGCCCACCCGGGTTCGCAGCAGCTGCAGCTCATCGGTATGGGTGATGATCACGGTGCGCGCGGCCTGGGCGCAGCCCAGCTGCCCTGCACCGGGAAGATCGAGGAACAGCGCCAGGTCTTCCAGCCGCTCACGGTGGTATTCGAAAATCGATGCCCAGGATTCGCGAGAATCCCGTGGCCGTCCTGCGAAGTCGTGGGCCAGCTGGACCGCGCCGCGCAGCAGCGAGAGTTCGCGTTCGCGGTGGCGCAGAACTGCCAGTTGCTTTTCGGAGACCTGCTCCTGGACGGCGATTCCCGGATCCAGGTCCTGTGCGTGCTGGGCACCATGCTGGGTGCCGGAACGCTGCTTTTCCAGTTCCGCCATCGCCTCGGCCAAGCGGCCCTGTTCCGGCAGGCCCAAGTCGGGCATCGGTTTGCGGCCGAGGTAGCGGTTGGCTTGCTGGATCCGCGATTCGAGCAGTTCGGCCTGCTTGAGGCGTTCGGCAGCCGCAGCCTTCTTGGCCTTGCGGCGCTTGGCAAGCCACGCCCAGGCGAGCATGAAGACGATTGCCACAGCGAGCACGACCACGGCGATCACCTTGGACAGCGTCCGGTCCGGCGGCGCCTGCAGCTGCTGGGTCGTGGCCAGCGCGACCTCGGTGATGCCTGCGGTGTAGTCCCCCGCCCTAAATGCCTCGTCGCCGGCTGCCATGATCTTCTGGCTGGACCCGGGGTCCGTTTCGCTGATATCGCGCCCCGGATCCACGAAGACCTCGACCTCATCGGCGGGGTCCTCTGGCAGCATCACCCCGACGGCAATCCACCCTTTGCCCACGTAGCCCAGGGTCTTTCCGTTCTCCAGCCAGTCATCGCTGAGCGCGTCGCTGTCCCCGAACATCAGCATCCCGCGCACCAGCTGCGCGGCTCCCTTGAGGTTGTTCGGTTCCTGGTCCACCCCGAGCAGGATCTTCGCATCCTGCTCGCCCACGGCCTGCCGGACCTGGTCCATGATTCTTTCCGAATCCACGTCGTCGAGCGCCGCGTCGGTCACCGCAAGGTAGAAGTTGCCTTCCTGGGATGTCACCGACGGGATGAGGACCGTGCCCTCGTCTTCGGCGCCATCGCTGGGTGTCGCCGAGGGGTACACCGGTGCCGGTGCATCGGATTCCGTGGCCGCGGCAGACGCGTGGGCTGGGACGGTGGCGGTGCCGAGGCTGAGCACAACGGCGGCAGCCAGCAGGCATGCGCACTGGATCCTGCCCAGTGCCAACGGACCGAAGCTGCGGGGTCGATTCATGGAAACTACTGTATCAACAAGGATTTGAACAACTCCGCTCCACGTGGAACAGTCATCCGCTACCCGTCCAGAATGCTCCACTGCGCGCTGGCGTGGGAAAGTTTGTCCGGGTTGGACACCAGCAAGATAGTTTGAATGTGTCCTGCGGCCACCTCGATCGCCACCACGTCCTGCCGGCCCGCCAGCTTGAAAAGCAGTGCAGGCGCCTGATTCAATTCTCCCAAAAAGACGCTTCGCCCTGGATTTTTCCGCTCAACGCCAACCAGGAAGCGGGCAATGCGCTGCGCGCCAAGCACCGGGTTCAACGCGGCCCGGGCCTTGCCTCCGCCGTCGGAGTAGAGCACCGCATCCTTGGCCAGCAACTGGACCAGTTCCTCGGCGTCGCCATGGCGTATGGCTGCCACGACCTTCGACAGCAATGAGGATATTTCGCTTGCTTCCCTGCTGGGTGCTTCGGCGTGCCCCAGTTTCTTGCCGGCCCGGCTCAGCAGCTGCCTGACCGCGGCCGGCGAGGCCTCCAGCACCTCGGCAATCTCCGCCGCCTTGTAGCCCAGGGCATGGTGCAACACGTAGGCGGCCCGCGCCTGGGGCGAGAGCTCTTCGAGAAGGAAGAGCACGCCGAGGCGAAGCATGGATCCAGTCAGGGCCTCATCTTCGGGAAGCGCCAGCTGCCCTACCGGCTCGGGCAGCCATTCCCCGACATATTCGGTCCGCTGGCGCTGAGCCGAGCGCAGGACGTCAATCGCCCGGCGCGTGGCAAGCGAGGTGAGGAACGCCGGCCAGTTCCGCACCTGTTCGGTGGCTGCCGGGGTGAGCTTGAGCAGCTGCTCGGCCACTTCGCTGACCACGTCTTCGGCCTGCGCCCACACGCCGAGCATGTTGTAGGCCAGGACGGTCAATCGGCGCTTCTCGGCGTCCCACTGCGCCAGCGCTGCAGATTCCGTTGGTTGCTCCACGCGCCAGATTCTACCTGCGCTTCCCGGCACTAGTCGCGCACTGGCGGTTCGAGCTGGGTCGGGATGGCAATGCGGTTCCAGACATTGATGGTGGCGATCGCCAGGATCAAGTTGCCGATTTCTTCCTCGCTGAACTCGTCAGCGGCCGCGTCCCAGACTTCGTCGCTGACCCCGGTGGCAGGATCAAGCCGGGTCACCGCATCGGTCAGCCGCAGGGCAGCGCGCTCGGCGTCGGTGAACAGCGGGGAATCGTTGTAGGCGGCCACGGCAAAGAGTTTCGCGGTGGACATGCCCATCTCCATGGCATCGTGGGAGTGCATATCGGTGCAGAAGGAGCAGCCATTGAGGATCGAAGCGCGCAGCTTCACCAGCTCGTAGAGCTCCTTGGGCACCGACTGGCTGGCGTAGGCTTCCAGTCCCAGTACGGCGGCGTACCCCTTCTTGTGCGTTTTGCTCAAATTCATGCGCATGGCGTGTCTCCTGTCATTCGATTTCCAGGCAGGTTCCTGCCCTTCAAAAGTACGTCGAAACCGGAGCTTAAACTGTGACACCCCGGAGAGAACTTTTTTCAGAAGTTCTCTCCGGGGTGCTGTTATCCGCAGCTCAGTCCAGCAGCATGGCTGGTTCCTGCAGAATTGATGCCACATCGGCCATGAAGCGGGCCGAGAGATCGCCGTCAACCACGCGGTGGTCGAAGGATCCGCCCAGGGTGGTGATCCAGCGCGGAACCACTTCGCCATCGACAACCCACGGCTTCTGGCGGATCGTGCCGAAGGCGACGATGGCCACCTCGCCCGGGTTGATGATCGGGGTGCCGGTGTCGATGCCCAGCGCACCGATATTGGTGATGCTCAGCGAACCGTCGCGCATGTCTTCCGGTCGGGTCTTGCCGGCACGCGCGGTCGTGGCCAGCTCGTTCAGCGCGATGGCCAGTTCCTTCATGTTCAGGTTCTGCGCGTCCTTGATATTCGGCACCAGCAGGCCGCGCGGGGTGGCTGCGGCGATGCCCAGGTTCATGAAGCGCTTCTGGTGGATCTCCGCGCCGTTCTCGGTTTCCACCCAGCTGGCGTTTACCGAAGGGTTGCGGGCGGCAGCCCAGATCACAGCCCGGGCCAGCACCAGCAGAGGCGAGACCTTGATGCCTTCGAAGTCGCGGGACTTCTTCAGCCGTGCCACGTATTCCATGGTGCGGCTGGCATCCACGTCCACGAAGATCGAGACATGCGGTGCGGTGAACGCGGAGTCCACCATGGCCTTGGCCGTGGCTTTGCGCACGCCGCGCACCGGAGTGCGTTCGATGCGGGCGTCGGCCAGCTGGCCATGGGCCCAGTAGGTTGGCGCCGCCGCGTGCTCGGCTTCGCGCTGGGCCTGGTAGCTGTTGACATCTTCGCGGGTAATTTCGCCCTGGGTGCCGGTGCCCACCACATCGTTGATGTCGATTCCCAGCTCCTTGGCCAGCCGGCGTACCGGCGGCTTGGCCAGCACGCGGTCCACGAAGTTCGCCATCGCCGGCTTGCGGCGATCCACTTCGCGGGTCACGGCGGTACCCAGGGACTGCGCGCGGCGCGAGATGGTCTCGGCCAAAGCGGAGCCGGAGGCACGGACCGCTGCGGTGCGGGCACCGGCTGCCGAAGGTGCGGGGCGGCTGGTGCGCTTGCGGCGCACAGAGGAATCAGCGGTCGGGCCCGAACCGACCAGAGGGCCGGGTTCCTCGCTGGCCTGCGGCGCCGCGGTGGCCAGCGCCTCGGCTGGTTCCGGGGTGCCGGTCGGGGCCGGCTTGCCGCCTTCCTCGTCGATGGTGATCAGCGGGTTGTCCACCAGCACGGTGTCGCCTTCATCCGCGTGCAATGCGGTGACCACCCCGGCGAAGGGGCAGGGCAGCTCGACCAGCGACTTGGCGGTTTCGATCTCGACGAAGATCTGGTTGACCTCAACGGTGTCCCCTACTTTGACCTTCCAGGAAGCGATATCCGCTTCGGTCAACCCTTCGCCCACATCGGGGAGATTAAAGACTGTCATTTCTACTCCTTGGATTCCGCTCAGTAAGCGAAGGACCGGTCGAGGGCTTCAAGCAACTTGTCGATATCCGGCAGGTACTGGGATTCCACCTTGGAAATCGGGTACGGCATGTGGAATCCGCCCACGCGCAGCACCGGGGCTTCCAGCGAGAGGAAGGCGCGCTCGGTGATGCGGGCGGCGATTTCGCCACCCAGGCCGCCGAAGGTCGGCGCTTCGTGGGTGACAATCAGCCGTCCGGTCTTCTGCACCGATTCGGTGATGGTGTCGAAGTCGATCGGCGAGAGCGAACGCAGGTCGATGACCTCGATGGAGCGTCCGTCTTCCAACGCGGCATCCGCGGCGGCCAGGGCGATCGGCACCAGCGGGCCGTAGGCCACGATGGTCGCGTCGGTGCCCGGACGGACCACCTGCGCCTTGAACGCATCCAGGGCCGGGGTCCCAGTGTCCACTTCCCCCTTGAGCCAGTAGCGGCGCTTGGGCTCGAAGAAGATCACCGGATCTTGGCAGCTGGCTGCCTGCTGGATCATCCAGTAGGCGTCATGCGCGTTGGACGGAGTGATGATGCGAAGGCCAGCGGTGTGGGCGAACAGCGCTTCCGGGGATTCGGAGTGGTGCTCGATGGAGCCAATGCCGCCGCCGTACGGGATGCGGATGACCACCGGAGTGGTCAGCCGGCCTTCGGAGCGGGCGTGCATCTTGGCCAGCTGGGTGGTGATCTGGCTGAAGGCAGGGAAGACGAAGCCGTCGAACTGGATTTCCACCAGCGGGCTGAAGCCGCGCAGGGCCATGCCCACGGCGGTGCCGACGATGCCTGCCTCGCCCAGCGGCGAGTCGATGACGCGGTGCTCGCCGTACTTGTCGATCAGCCCGTCGGTAATCCGGTATACGCCGCCAAGGCGTCCGATGTCCTCGCCCATCAGCAAGGACTTGTCGTTGGTTTCCAGCACCTTGTCCAGGCCGCTGGTAATGGCCTTGGCCAGGGTCATCGTGGTGGTCATTTAGTGCTCTCCCTCAGCCGCATCGGCGAATCCTGCTTCGTATTCCAGATGCCAGGCCAGTTCTTCCTGGATCAGCGGATGCGCTTCGGCGTAGACCTGCTCGAACGATTTGGCCAGCGGCGGGACTGGGAAGGCCATGGCGTCTTCGCGGACCTTGGCAGCCATTGCGTCGGCGTCGGCGGACAGCTGCTCGAAGAAGGTGTCATCAACCAGGTTGTTATCGCGCAGGTAGGTTTCCAGGCGAATCAGCGGATCCTTCGGAGCCCACTGGGCTTCTTCTTCGCTCATGCGGTATTTGGTCGGATCATCGGCGGTGGTGTGCGCTCCGAGACGGTAGGTTACGGCTTCGATGAGGACCGGCCCCTTGCCGCTGCGTGCGTGTTCCAGCGCCCAGCGGGTGACGGCCAAGACTGCCAGCACGTCGTTGCCGTCGACGCGGACTCCGGGCATGCCGTAGCCAGCGGCTCGGTTGACCAGAGGCACCTTGGACTGGACCTCGAAAGGCACGGAGATCGCCCACTGGTTGTTCTGGCAGAAGTAGACCACCGGTGCATTGAAGGAGCTGGCGAAGACCATGGATTCGTGGGTTTCGCCCTCGGTGGAGGAGCCATCGCCGAAGTAGGCGACAACAGCATTGCCTTCCTTGGCACGGCGGGCTTCATCCCATCCGCGCTGCTCCATGTTCAACGCCATGCCGTAGCCGGCGGCATGCGGCATCTGCGCGGCCAGCACCATGGTGTACATGTGGAAGTTGTTTTCCCGGGGATCCCAGCCGCCGCCGGAGATGCCGCGGAACAAGCGCAGCATTTCCGAGAAGGAGACGTCACGGGTCAGCGCTACGCCGTGCTCGCGGTAGGTGGGGAAGATGTAGTCGCTTCGGCGGGTGGCGCGGCCGGAACCGATCTGCGCCGCTTCCTGCCCGCGCAGCGGGACCCAGAGGCACAACTGCCCCTGGCGCTGCAAAGCTGTGGCCTCTTGGTCGAATCGACGCGTCAATGCCATGTCGCGGTAGAAACCGCGAAGCATGTCATCATCAACGTCGCCCAGATACGCATCGTACGTTTCATGGGACTGACGCTGGCCGTCCGGAGTCAGGATCTGAATCAGATCCGGCTCCGTCGCCTCGGTCGCAGCTCGCGTCATTTATCATCCTTCGGTCATAAATATGCCCCACGCGGAATACATTCCGCATGGGACATATACGGCTTGTCCAGTTCCTAAGCCTATAGGCTTTGACCGCTAAAACGCGAGAAATCAGCGCCCGTTACCCCTATGCCAGGTCGAGTGATTCCTTGCACAGTTCAATAAAGCGATCGTTTGCCTCAACTTCGCCGATGGAGACCCGCACTCCCTCGTTCGAGAAGCCGCGCACAGACAACGCCACGGCGTTGGCCCGCTCGACAAACTGGCCGGTCTTTTCTCCCAGCGGCAGCCAGACGAAGTTCGCCTGGGTGGAAGGAATCTTCCAGCCCATCTCGGCCAAGGCCGTCGCCACTCGTTCGCGTTCGGCCACCAGCCCCTCGACACGCTCAAGCACCAGGTCGATATTAGCCAGCGAAGCGACCGCGGCATCCTCAGCCACGCTGGAGACGGCAAACGGGGTGGCGACCACGCGGATGTTCTCGGTGATCTGCGGATGGGCCACCGAGTAGCCGACCCGGAGATTCGCCAGGCCGTGGGCCTTCGAGAAGGTGCGCAGCAGAACGACATTTTCGTTCTCGTTGTAGGTGTGAATGCCATCCACCGATTTCTCATCACGGACGAACTCGATGTAGGCCTCATCCAGGACCACCAGCACGTTCTTCGGAACGCGTGCCAGGAAATCATCGACCTCGGCCTGGGTGAGTACCGGTCCGGTCGGGTTATTCGGGGTGCACAGCAAGATCACTGAGGTGTTCTCGTTCACCGCGGCGATCATGGATTCCAGGTCGTGGCGCCCATCTTCCAGCAGTGGAATCTCCACCGGCAGCGCACCGGCGGTCTGCACGAGAATCGGGTAGGCCTCGAAGGAACGCCACGCATAGATGACTTCATCCTGGATGCCGTCCTCGTTCTGGCCCGCGAAGGTATTCAGGATTTGCACCAGCGCGCCGAGGGAACCGGCGCCGGTCACGATATCTTCAGCCGGCACGTCCAAATAATCGGCGAGGGCCATGCGAAGCTTGGTCGATAGCGGGTCTGGGTAGCGATTCAGGCTGTCCTGCTCGACGACTGCCTGATGCACAGCGTCCAACGGGCCAAAGGGAATCTCGTTCGATGACAGCTTGTAAGCTTGGACGCCTTCAACTGGAGCAGGCGGCTTGCCCGCAGCGTATTTTGGCAAACGTGCAACTACAGAGCGTGGCTGCACCTGATCTTGGGTCACCGGGTTCTCAGTCATACCTCAAAGCGTAGTCCTCACTATGGGTTTAGCGATATCCGAGGTTCATCCGAATCCCAGATTTCTGTGCCAAAGTTAAGCCATGAGCTTTCTGATTCGAGTCATCGTCAATGCGCTTGCCCTCGCCGCCGCCGTTTGGGTGGTGCCCGGTCTCAAGATCGTCGCGGCAGGCGAAGGCACCATGAGCACGGTCATCGCCTATCTGGTCGTTGCAGTCATCTTCGGCTTGGTCAACGCCTTGGTCCGTCCAATCGTCAAGCTTTTCTCCTTGCCGATCACCTGCCTCACCCTGGGCCTGTTCACAATCGTGATCAATGCCCTGATGCTCTTGCTGACGTCATGGCTGACGACCTTCACGCCCATCGAACTGGTCATCGAGCAGTTCTGGTGGGATGCCATCGCCGGCACGATCATCATCTCCATTGTCTCGGCGGTCCTCGGACTATTCGTCAAGAGCGATCGCGACTAAGCGGACTACCGCTCACGGCTAAAAGAAGACGGCAACCGGCAGGTGCCGTCTTCTTTGGTTAGTTCCCAATTGGCCGGCCCGGCCATCTCCCCGTTTCCGCTGCCTTTTACTGTGGCGTCGGAAGATACTGGCCTTGGATAGCGCGCTGCAGCTTTGGGCATCTTAATGGGGCGGCGCCACATGCTTGAGCCGACGCTTCTCCTCTTCCGTGATGGGCCGAGGTTCTTTCGGCTTCCGCTCCAGCTTGAACATGCGGATTTTCACCAGTGGTTCGGGGAGGTAGTACTTCTCCAGGTGCTCCCTGATTTCCCGCTTCGGATTCTCATCGAGTTCCAGAAGGTGGTCACCGTAATTCTTGAGGTTATGCGGAGCGCCAAAGATGCCATCGTCGGGCAAGATGTCCTCCATGTGCTCCCGCGGGCCCGGGAAGGTGGTCGTGTAATGCTCCCCCTTGCCGGGGTTGGGCCCACCATCGGTACCCGGCACCATATCCTTCTGGTCTTCAACCGACAGGCTGCGTACGTCTTCTGGCAGGTCAATCGTGCCGATGGGCGATCCAAGGGTCAGGACTTTATTCAGCTTGTACTTGTGCTTCAAGAACTTGTTCTTCGACAGCTGGGCCACATGAATGCCCCCTTGCGAATACCCGGAGAGGATGAGCTCATCGCCCTCTTTCGCTCCGCTGATCTCCAGTGCCTCATCAAGCGGTTTCGCGAAGTTCTCGGATTCCACCCCGAACCCGTCGGCGATGCCTTCCGGGCCAAAAGGCGAAGGAACTTCTGAGTCATTCTGTGTACCCGGGAAGATCGCAATGTACGTATCCTCATCAGCCTTCACGATCATGATCTTCCCGTTATTCTCCGTCCCTTCGCCTTCCAGCATTTGGTGCAACTGGAAATAGCTTTGCATCTTTCCATCGACTTCAACCGTTTGCGTTGGATCCTGCCCAGTGAGCTGTATTTCGGTATTGCGATCTGCTCCCAGCCGCCGGATAAAGCCCGACAGATCCTTGGCTGCACCTTCGATCTGCTCGGTCAGCGTCAGGTTCGATCCAAAGGGCCAGCGCGGCAGGTACGAAAACATCAAGCGCAGGAACATTTCCATGCTTTCCAGAGGCGGACGCCAGCCGTTGTCGCGGGTCTCGGAAATGAAGTCTCCCACCAGCACGGCTCCCGTGCTGGCTAGCACCATCCGTTCAGCAGCGGACTCGGCAACTTCATAGTTCCGCATGGCTTCGGAGACTTTTGCGGTCAGATCGAACGCTGTAATTTGCCCCTCTCTGGACTGCTGATAGGCGTCCCTGATCAAGTCGCCCAACAGCCCGACGTTATACCCCCTGGCACCGATGCCTGACACCATGCACTGCAGATCCAGGTCGCGCTGGCAGCTATCAGCTGCCTGCGCGGCTTTGAGCAGTACCTCGGATATGCCATCGATATCGTTGGCAACCCGCTGGCAGATCTCCCCTGCCTCGGCGTAATCCAGCGAGTTGTAATTGACTTCATATCCCATGGCTACGAGGCCATTCGCTGGTTCATGATTTGTGCTTCGAGGTTCTGGATCTCCCGCATGGCTACCCCTACGTACTCCTCCGCGTCGCCCAGCTCGCTGTTGAGCATTTCCAGCCGGCGGCTCAGCTCGTCGACATTCTCCAAAAACGCCTTGCCTGCCTTGGAATTCCAAGTCAATGAATGGATTGACCCCAACTGCGCGATGGCGAATTGAGTGGTTTTCCGTGCGTCATCGAGTTGGCTCGCCACCGTCAGCAGCGTCGCTTGAAACATCATTTTCCTGCTCCGCATCCTTGAGAATTTGTCCACCATCATGGACAGCCGCGATTCGGTGCCAGCAGGATTTGGGCCCAGTTGTGGAAACAGGAACGGTGTAAAAGATGTGATGTAGCGCCGGGGATGGAAGAATATGAGCATGGCTGAGATTGCGCGCACTTCCCTTGCTAATGAACCACTGGCTTTGACTGCCCTCGACGGACGCTACCGCAGCGCCGTGGCACCACTGGTCGACTACCTTTCCGAAGCGGCTTTGAACCGCGACCGCGTTCACGTCGAAGTTGAATGGCTGATCCATTTGACCGACAACTCCGTTCTTCCAGGCACCTCCCCGCTTACTGCGGACCAGAAGGCGGCACTGCGCAAGATCGTCACCGATTTCAATGCTGACTCGGTGAAGGAACTGGCAGAGATCGAAGCTGTCACCGTTCACGACGTTAAGGCAGTGGAGTACTACATCGCCAACCGCCTGGAAGCAATTGGCATCGGCAACCTCAAGCCGCTGGTGCATTTCGGCTGCACCTCCGAGGACATCAACAACCTGTCCTACGCGCTGGGCGTCCAGGGCGGCGTGCAGCAGGTATGGCTTCCAGCAGCCCGCGACCTGGTGGCCCAGCTGTCCAAGATGGCCGAGGATTCCCGCGACGTGCCGATGCTCTCGCGCACCCACGGCCAGCCAGCCACCCCGACTACCCTGGGCAAGGAACTGGCAGTGCTGGCATGGCGCCTGACCCGCCAGCTGGACCGTGTCGAGAAGACCGAGTACCTGGGCAAGATCAATGGTGCCACCGGCACCTACGCGGCCCACTATGCTTCGGTTCCAACTGCCGACTGGCAGAAGGTTGCCAAGGACTTCGTCGAGCACCTGGGCCTGACCTGGAACCCGCTGACCACCCAGATCGAATCCCACGACTGGCAGGCAGAGGTCTACGCAGACATCGCCCGCTTCAACAGCATCCTGCACAACCTGTGCACCGATGTCTGGAGCTACATCTCCATCGGCTACTTCGCGCAGATCCCAGTGGCAGGTGCCACCGGCTCCTCGACCATGCCGCACAAGGTCAACCCCATCCGCTTCGAGAATGCAGAAGCGAACCTGGAGATCTCCAACGGCCTGCTGAACACCCTGGGTTCCACCCTGGTCACCAGCCGCTGGCAGCGCGACCTCACCGACTCCTCCTCGCAGCGCAACATCGGCACCGCCATCGGACACTCGGTGCTGGCGATCTCCAACGTCGCCAAGGGCCTTGACCGCCTGGATGTTGCCGAGGCCGTGCTGGCCGAGGATCTGGACCACAACTGGGAGGTCCTCGCCGAGGCCATCCAGATGGTCATGCGCGCCGAGGCCATCGCCGGTGTCGAGGGCATGGACAACCCGTACGAGCGCCTGAAGGACCTGACCCGCGGCCACCGCGTGGATGCAGCCCGCCTGAAGGAATTCGTTGGCGAGCTGGGCCTGTCGGCCGATGCTGAAGCCCGCCTGCAGTCCCTGACCCCGGGCACCTACAATGGCATCGCTTCGCAGCTGGTGGACCACCTGAAGAAGTAGCCGTACGGCACAAGCCGGGCCCGGTACGTCGAGTTCGACGTACCGGGCCCGGCTTTCCAGTTAAGGAACAGCCACCGGGCTACGGCGTTAGCGCAGCTGGCTGACGAATCCGGTGCGCGCATGCAACGAGGACAGCACGTGGTCGCGGACGGCCTGTTCGATGCGGGCCGCGGGCGCGCCGTCGCGGATCAGCCGCAGCAGTTCGCGGTGCTCATCCACAGCGGCGTGCGCCCGCTCCGCATCCACCGCACGCTCCGCCGCATGCAGTGCGGAGAACTTGCGCCATTCTGCCTCGACCAGCTCTCGCAGCCGCGCGTTCGGGCACCCGGCATGCAGCACCGCGTGGAACTTGGTGTTCAGCCGGGTGTATTCGGCCGGGTCGAAGTCCCCCAACAGACCTGCGAGCTGCTCATTGATCTGTTCCGCCCGATCAAGCGCGGCGCCACCCACTGCCAGCGCGGCCAGCGCTGTAGCCGACCCGTCGAGCACCGCCAGCGCCTCCATGCCCTCGCGGTAGGCGCGCTCGTCGAGTTCGGCGACCCGCGCGCCGACGTTGCGCTCGATCTGCAGCAGGCCCTCGGCGGCCAGCCGGTGGATTGCCTCGCGCACCGGCACGGCGCTGATCTCAAGGTGTGCGGCAATAGGCCCGGCCAGCACCCGCTGGCGCGGTGCCAGCGCGCCGTCCAGCACCTGTTCGCGCAAATAGTCGTAGGCCAGATCGGCCTTGCTCCGGCCGCGCTTGCTTTCCGCTTGCGCTTGGCTTGCCGTCATGGTTCCTGCTTTCACTCGCGGGTTGACCCTCAGATTTTATAATATAAAGTGTGTAACGGGAATCACCCAGCGGCTCCCCTGCCGGACCGCGCATGCAAAGGAGCACCCATGACCCAGCACGCAGCACCGACGCTGCCGCTCGATGAACTGGCCGCCGTCTTCGGTCCCCGGCTGAGCACCGCAGCGGATGAATTGGACCGCGTGGCCCGCGACCAGTCGCGCTACCAGCCCGAGGGGCGCCCGGCAGCGGCCGTCTTCCCCGAATCCACCGACGAAGTCTCGCAGGCGCTGGCCTGGGCGCACCGCCACGGCGTGACGGTCTCGGTGCGCGGGGCTGGGACCGGGCTCTCCGGCGGTGCGGCGGGCTACCCGGGCGGGCTGGTCATCAGCCTGGAACGGCTGAACCGGATCGTTGACATCGACGCGGTGAACCGCCTGGCCGTGGTGCAGGCCGGGGTCATCAACTCGGACCTCGACGAGGCGGCTCGGGGACACGGCCTGTTCTTCCCGCCAGATCCTGCCAGTGCGCGGATCTCCACCGTGGGCGGCAACATCGCCACCAATGCCGGAGGGCTGCGCTGCCTGAACCACGGGGTCACCCGCGACTCGGTCGCGGCACTGACCGTGGTGCTGGCCGATGGCCGCGTCGTGCACACCGGGGCACGCACCCGGAAGAACGTCGTCGGCCTGGACCTGACCAGCCTGTTCGTCGGATCGGAGGGCACCCTCGGGGTCATCACCGAGGCCACGGTGCGGCTCAAGCCGGTGCCCGAGGGCGCCGCGCAGACCTTCCGCGCAGGATTCCGCACCGTCGAGGACGCCGGCCGCGCGGTCACGGCAATTGTCAACGGCGAGTACCTTCCGGAGGTGCTCGAACTGCTCGACGCGCACAGCGTCCAGGTCATCGAGGCCTTCCACCCTTCCGGGCTGCCGGTGGACGGGCAGGCGCTGCTGATCGGCCAGTTCACCGGCCGCCATGCGCTGCAGGCCGCGCAGTCGGTCGCCGCGCTGTGCCGCGGCTTCGGCGCAGCGGACGTCGTGATCGGCGAGGGCGATTCGCTGCTGGAAGCGCGGCGGCTGGCCAATCCGGCGCTCAGCGCCCACGGGCTGCGGGTCTCCTGCGATGTGGGGGTTCCGGTGGGCGAGCTGGCCGCGGTGTTCCGCGGGATCGACGAGATCGCGCAGCGCACCGGGCGGATGATCTCCGTGGTGGCGCACGCCGGGGACGGCAACCTGCACCCGACCGTAGACGCGGAGGACACCCCCGAAGGCCATGCGGCCGCCGAAAAGGTCATCGATGAGATCACCCGGCTGGCCCTCGCGCTGGGCGGCACCATCACCGGGGAGCACGGCATCGGCAAGGTCAAGCAGCACGAGCTGTCCTGGCAGCTGGACGAGCCGACCCGTGCGGCGCAGCTGGCGGTCAAGGCCGCGCTGGATCCGGCAGGAATCCTCACTCCGGGGCGCTCGCTGTAGCGAGCAGGGCGGGGACCAGTCCCTCCGGCTAGGCTTGCATCCACTTCTTCCGGTGCTTCACCGGGATGCGCTGGCGCTCGAACTCGTCCAGCAGCGACTCATAGAGCCCGAGGTAGTCCACAGCCGGATAGCGCACCAGGTCGATGCGCAGCGTCCCGGTTTCCGGCTGCTTCAACTGCACCTCCAGCCGGCGGTGCAGTTCGGCCCGGTCCCAGAGCACCTGCACCTTGGCATCGTTCTGGAAGCTGATCGCGGTCACCGAGCCGATTTCTTCCCAGGCCACCTTTCGCCCGCCGCGCAGGATGAGCCCGGACGCACGGATCTTCGCATCGATGGCATCGACACCCTTGCGGCGCATGGCCAGCACCGCGGTCCCCACGCCCCAGGCACCGAAGAGCAGCAAAATGGCACCGAAGAACGTCGGCGTCCAGCTCGCCATGAGTTGCGCACGCCGGACGGAGGTCTCGGGCAGGTCGTTGGCCACGAGATACAGCCCCAGCGGCAGTAGGATCCAGGCCATCATCAGCAGCTGGGAACTGCGTTGCACCCGCGGCCAATGGTGGGCCTTGGCGGTGATGAAGTGCTTGGGCAGTTTGCGCCGAGTGCGGCCGTGGGCCATGAGTGTGCGTTCCTGACGTCGTCGGGTCCCATTCAGAACTGCTTGTGCTTGAACCGTTCCTTGGTGTGGAAGCGGCGCTCCTTGAGCGTGGCGACCAGTGCATCGAGGTGCTCCTGGTATTCGGCCATCGGATAACGCCGCAGGTCGATCTCCAGATAATGCATTGGCGCGCGCCCGCGCACTCCGGGAGACGTCGGATCGACCTCGGAGTTGTCCAGCAGGCTGATCCGCACCACACGGTTGAGCACCGAGTAATCCCAAAGCAGCGGCACCATCGAGTCGTTGATGTAGCGGATGATCTCGGCGCGGCCGATATTCGACCACGGCACCTCCCGGCCGCCACGGGTCACCAGGCCCTGCTCGGTGACGATTACGTCGATCGAATCATCGCCGGCGCTGCGGCGAGTGCCCTGCCGGCCGGTGGCAATGCCCACGATGCCGAAGGTCAGCAACGCCGCGGCGATCACGATCAGGCCGTAGTTCAGCCAATTGGTGGCAATGCTGCTCTCGCCCACTCGGATGTTCTGGCCCAGGATCCAGAATCCTGCGGCGGCCGAGGCAAGGCCCAGCACGGTCAGGATGATTCCGCGCTTCAGGCGTTTGGCATGCAGTTGCGGGGTACTGATGAATTTCACTAATCGGCTTTCGGTAGGTGGCAGGTCTGCGGTCATGAGGTGATGGTGATCGATTCGAGCAACTCCACCATTGGATCCACCATGAATGCCAATGTCACCGTGTCCGAATCGAAGGCATTGAGCACGAAGAGTCCGTGCCCTGCCCGTCCTGCCATCCTGATATGCCCCACCACCGACCGCGCCGGTTCGCCGGGGACGATCTGCTCGGTGGAGAAAGTTGTGAACGACTGGATGATCTCGCCGAAAGTTTCCGAGGCGACCGAATCGAGTTGCTGGCGGGACAACGACTCATAAGGCGGTGCGACGACCTCTTCAAGTGTCATGCCGGGTTCGTCGACATAGACATTCAAGGTTGCCACGCCCATGTTGCTGCCATCTTCGGGAGCAAACCAGAATGAATGATCCGCTTGGTCATTCCGATGCTGGATAACATCGATTGCGTACTTCCTGAACAGCCCTCGGGTTTCCTCGTCGTCCTTGATCGCGGCTTCCGCGATCGAGGACGCCCACTCTTCAGGAGTTTGCCACGTTTCGTTCGGGAACACCCCGGGAAGGGGAATCCAATCAGCCAGATTCGGCTCCACCGTGTAGTTTGTCATTCGAGCCCCACCCACTTGAACGTGCCGATAATTCCGTAGCCAAGGTCTCGCAGCAACTCGATCTCCTCCGAGCCGCGTTGGGATTCGAGGAATCCATAGGTGTAGATGATGCGCAGGCCAACCTCGGGTGCCGGGTCAATGGAGCCGTCCTGTCGAGGCCGCGGCACAACAAAATTCACTTCCGCCTGCACGAATTGGCCATCTTCATGCCTTTTTTCGGCACCAAGCCAGTGGAACCATTGCGCTCCGTCAATCTCCTCGGTAGCGACGTGCTGCCCCATTGCCGCCCTGGCCACTGCCGCCGCCAGACTCGTGCCTGCATTGGCACGCACCGGTGTGATGATCAAGGACGACGGAATGACCGAATTCTCGCTGATGGTCTCAGTGGGCACGACGGTCGAAATCGCCCCCTGCCGGCGCAATCGTTCGAACGTGTCGTGGACGCTCCGGCGAATGAGCAGGACGATATCGGCCCGACCTAGCTTCTTGGCTTTGTCAGTCGCGACCTTGGCCAGCTGCGCTTCACCCTCCACGGTAACTGGATACTCACGCCAGCCTTTGGGATAGAGCATTCCATATCCGATTCCGCGATTGTTCTTGGGCGTCGGTCCAGTCATCGTGTCCTTTCCTCGAGCCTGCTCCGGATGCTTCATGAACGTTACACCGTCATGTTCTTGGCCGTTTGGCCTGTTCCGTAAACGGTGAAGAAGGTGCCACCCAAGAAATCAACAGTACCGGTGAGCAATGCTTCGTCGCGACCTCCGCGGACTTTCGTGGCCCATTCAATAGCTTCCGGACCGGCAATTTTCGAATTCTCGACGATGTAATCTGCAAGCACATAGTTCCGCGAGTCCTTGTAACCCACAAGTATGTTTTCCGTGAATCGTTCGGTGAACTGGCGGTTCTGGAATTTGTGCTGGTAGCCCTCGATGAATTCCCGGCCGGCTTGCCACTGCCGGTACGGGTGCACCATCTCACTCCAAGAATTCGAGAAGCTTGTCTTGACCTTGTTCCATGTGCTTCCCGTCGGCTTCTTGTAGGCCACCGGGAGGGCATCGCCGACCGAGTTGCGCACGATCCCCTTGGCCTTCGAGAAGGGCATGGCGAAGCCCTTCAAATCCTTGAAGCTCAAGTTCTTGATGGCCTTGGGTAGCCCCTTGGCTTTGCCAAAGCCGTTGACAAGTGACTTGATTGGCGTCTTGGCGAACTTGAAAAGCGCGCCCCCAGCCTTGCCAAAGGGGATAATCGAGACTGCCGCGATGATCAATGATGTCCAATCGCCGTCGCCGATAGCCATTTTGTATATCTCGATGCCCAGCGCCGCGATCCCGACAACCAAGGCCAGAGCGGCTGCTACAAGGGCCAACGGCCCGGTCGCCACAATCGCAACAACGAACAGGACCAAGCCGGCAATGCTCAGCGCATCAGCCAGGTGGTCGTACCATTTGTCCTGGTTGTCAGCGATCTCGAACGCTTTCTCGATATCGGACACCGCATCGTCGAAGGCGTCTTCCCAGTAGGAAACTCGGCCATCGAACTTGCCCCAGAGCTTGTTGAGTTTGGATTCGGCCTCCTCACGCGCCGTGGTAGCCGTGGTCAGGTCACTGGCTGCCTGCTCTTTTTCCTCATCGGTGCCCTCGCCAATGCCGAAGAGCCCTCCGTCGGCATCATCCACGGAATCTTGTGCGGTCTCCTCGGCGTCCCTCTTGTTCTCAGCCGTTTGGTTGGCTTCTTCGATGGCGTTGATCAAGGAGCTCATGGACGGGTACCAGTCCGCGCCGCCCCGCGGGGTCGATTCGCCATTCATCGAGTTCTGGACATTATCTAGTTTCTTGGCATACTTCTCGAGCGCCGTGCCAGTGAGGCGGTAGCGGTCTGCGGCCTTGCGCAGATCCGGGAACACCTCACCCGCAGCCTCGCGAACCTTGTCCACCGCGTCTGACTTCAGGTCGCCAGTTCCCTCGCTGATCGCTTCCAGGCGGTTGGCGGAGACGTCCATCCGTTTGCCCGATTCTATGAGGGATTGTCCGCTTGTCAGGAGGCTACCGGCGTCCCCCTCAATGAGCTGGAGGGTGATCTGGGTATATGGTGACTGCAAGCTCATTCTCGATGCAATTCCCGTCTACTTCTTGGGTTTGGGTTGATCATCAGCTGCGGAGTTCAGGAAAGCTTTCATGGTGTCCTCGTCCCACTTTTCGAACCCCTCCTTGATGTCCTTCAAATGATCATGAACGGTTGTGAGATTATCCACGAGCTCACCGCGGTTCTTGTTCCAGTCATTCTCGAAGTCCCTGACGCGATCCTTGAGATCGGATTTTCCCATGGGCGAGCCTACGGATTCGGCGATGCCCTTGGCGATGTCGGAGGCATCCTTGAATTCCTGGATGCCGGTGTGCAGGTTGGTCACGATCTCGTCAAGGCGAGCCAGGTATATCTCATCGGCCACGGGGCAACGACTCCTTAAAATCCAAACGTCCACTTCGACTCATGCACGCAGCATGATCAGAAATGTGGTCGCCCCGTGAATAACGAGGCGACCACATCAGCCGGAAAATTGCGTCCGGCTACTGGCCGGCCATGCCGCGGTCGGTGTCCTGGATCTGGGTCATCATGTCGCGCAGCGCGGTGGCCATGTCGTTGATGCCATCGAACGCGGTCTTCAAGCCGTCGTTCAAGTCCTTGTAGCCTTCGCCGAACTGGCCCGAAGCGTGCTCAGTGGTGAAGTCCTCGCCGAGCAGCTTGTCCACGCCGGACTGCAGCTGCTCAAGCACGCCGTCCAAGTCCTCGCGCCCGGTGTCAAGCTTCGATGCCATGGCTTCCATTTCGCCATAATTAGCCTTGAAATCAGTCACAACAATGCTCCTCAACTTGTCGACTGGCCCGGCTGCCGGGCCACTTTTTTCGTCCACAGACTAGACTAGTGTGGCAGCCGACCTGCTCTCAATGGGGAGAACTCCCCGTGGCAAGCCGGCAACGAACTGAAGTAGAAAGATCCCATGGACGTAGTTTCAGCAGCAGCACTCGCCAGATCCTCCATGCTCGGAATGCATCCAGCCGAAGCACGCCTGCGGATCTGGTCCTACCTCATCGACTACGCCGTTTCGCTGGCAGCGCTGCTGCCCGCAGGCATCGGATACATCATTTTCCTGGTGACCGGGCACTACTCCACGGTCCCGCTGGTCCTGTCCGGGGTCAGCGCACTGCTGCTGCTGGTCTACCTGGTGGTCCTGCTCATGATGAACAGCCGGAAGGGCTCCTCGCCCGGCAAGGCCGCGATGCGCCTGCGCGCCACCCGGCTGGATCCATTCGCCGCCCCGGGTTTCGGCCGTATCCTCCTTGCCTCGTTCGTCTTCCTGCTCAGCCATCTGATCCCGGTCATCGGCCCGCTGCTGATGCTGCTCTCCTGCCTCTTCGACCGGGACCACCGCCGCAGCTGGCTGGACAAGATCGCCCAAACCTACGTGGTTGATATCCGCAAGGGCCTGGATCCGACCAACTCGCGGGCGCTGGCCCGCACCGAATACCTGCTCTCCCGCCCGGACCGGGACATTTCCGAGCATCTGCCATCGCTGGGCACGTCCGCCGAAGACGACATATACGATGACGCCGCAGTGCCCGCGCGTCCCCGATCCACCGCGGGCATCATCGGAGCGCAGAACAGCGATTGGCATTCGCCAGCTGCGCCGCAGACGGGAACCGTCCGCCGCGCGGCCTTCGCCTTTGACGACGGGTCCTATCTCCCCGTTCCCGAATCCGGGCTGATCGGGCGTGCGCCCCAGGCCACGGAAGAGTCCGGCAATGAGCTGCTGGTCGCGCTGAAGGACCCGGAACGGCTGCTGTCCAAAACGCACCTGGCCTTCGGCTGCGACGGGGCGAATGCCTGGATCATGGATCTGGGTTCCAGCAACGGCACGCAGGTCACCGCCGCCTCCCGCGCCCCGCGCAATGCACCACCCAATGTCCGCCTGCATCTGAATGACGGGGATGTCGTCCAGATAGGCAGCCGTACCTTCCGCATTACCTTCCAGGAGACCGCGAAGTGAAAATCAAGGCCACACTCAGGCGACCGGACACCAGCACCATCGACGTGGTGTTGACCTGCGATGCCACCGCCACCGTGGGAGATGCAGCCCGCGCCCTGGCCGGGGAGCAGGTTCCCGAGCATCCCACGCTGCTGGCCACCGCCGCTGGCACCGCACCGGTGCAGCTCGATCCGCACACCCCGCTGGCCGAGGCCGAACTGGGTTCGGGCTTCAGCATCGAGGTCGTGCCGACCACCGATGCCTTCGTCTCGGGAGGCTCGGCGGCAGCGGTGCTGCGCGTGGCCAACGGCCCGGATGCGGGCATGGCCTTCGCGCTGCCCGCCGGCACCTCCTATGTGGGGCGTTCGGAGAAAGCCACCGTGGTGCTCAACGACCGCATGGTCTCCACCCGGCATGCGCGCATCGAGGTGGGAAGCAAGATCGAGCTGGTGGACCTGAACTCCGCCAACGGCATCCTGGTCGATGGCGGGCTGGCCCAGCGCGTCGCGGTGATCCCCGGCCAGCTGATCACCCTGGGTGCTACCGAGGTCTTCTTCGAGCTGCTGCCCGGGACCGCCACCGGCCATTCCCCGGTCTATGAGAAGGGCGGCTCGATCCTCTTCAACCGTTCCCCGCGGGTGGAGGTCCGCTACCCCGGCGAGGAACTGCCGCGCCCGGCGATCCCGCAGGAAGCCAGCCCCAAGCTCTTCCCCTGGCCGATGATCTTCGCTCCGCTGATCATGGGCCTGACAATTTTCTCGCTCACCCAACGCGCGCTGTCGCTGATCGTGGTGCTGATCTCGCCGCTGATGATGCTGGGCAACCTGATCGGCCAGCGCACCCAGAGCAACAACAAGCTGCGCCTGGAAATCGAGACCTTCGAACGGCAATTCGAGGCGCTGGAAGATAGCCTGCTGGCCGGGGAGGAAGCCGAACGCGCGCACCGGCGCAGCGAGGCCCCCGCCACCGCGACCGTCTTCGAGCAGGCCGAATCGCTGGGCCCGCTGCTGTGGACCCGTCGCCCGGAGCACTGGAACTTCCTCTCGCTGCGGCTGGGCTCGGGAACCGCGCGCAGCCGCACCACCGTCGCCGAGCTGGCCGACCGGACCGGGATGCAGGAATATGTGGAACGGGTCGACGAGCTCACCGCGCAATACCGGATGATCGAGGATGTGCCGATCATCGAGCTGCTGCCCTCGGCCGGCGCCATCGGCATTGCCGGGCCGCGGCTGCAATCCGCCGATGCGCTGCGCGCGCTGGCGGTGCAGCTATTCGGCCTGCACGCGCCCAATGACCTGTGCACCGCCGCGATCATCGACCCGGCCTGGACCGAGGACCTTGAATGGTTCAAATGGCTGCCGCACACCACCGGCCCGCGCTCCCCGCTGGCCCAGGTGGCGCTGGCCGATACGCAGACCTCCGGCACCGTGCTGGTCAACGCGCTCGAAGAGCTCATCGCCCGGCGCAACGACCCGTCCGCCTACCGGCTGGGCCCGCTGTCCACCCGGCACACCTCCATGGAGCTGGGCAGGGAAGCCGGCGAGCAGTCCACCGGCGTGCCGACCGCCAAGGACCTTTCGCTGGTGCTCTTCGTGACCAACGACGCCCCGGTGGACCGCGCCCGGCTTTCGCAGATCATCGAGCGCGGGCCAGCCGTGGGCATCTACACGATCTTCGTGGCCCCCACCGTGCAGTCGCTGCCCGCCGCCTGCCGCACCTTCGTGGACGTCACCGACGGCCTGGATGATGCCCGCGTGGGCTGGGTGCGTGCCGGCGAGGAAGCGGTCAAGGTGTCGGTGGAAGGGGTCTCGCGCGAGCATGCCGAGCACTTCGCCCGCCGTCTGGCCCCGATCGTGGACTCCAGCTCGCTGGTCCCGGATTCCTCGGACATCCCGGATTCGGTGTCGCTGCTGCGCATCCTCGGCCCGGACCTGGCTGAATCCCCGGATGCGGTGCTCGAACGCTGGAAGCAGAACAACTCGGTGATCGACCGCGCCGCCACCGGCCCCCGGCCGCGGCTGAAGCGCGCCGGGACGCTGCGCGCCTTCATCGGCCAGGGCACCCCGGATGCGATGAGCCTGGATCTGCGCACCCAGGGCCCGCACGCCCTGGTGGGCGGCACCACCGGCTCGGGCAAATCCGAATTCCTGCAGGCCTGGGTGCTGGCAATGGCCGCCGAATACAGCCCCGACCGGGTGACCTTCCTGTTCGTGGACTACAAGGGCGGCTCCGCCTTCGCCGACTGCGTGGAGCTGCCGCACTGCGTCGGGCTGGTCACCGACCTCTCCCCGCATCTGGTCCGCCGCGCGCTGACCAGCCTGCGCGCCGAGCTGCACCACCGCGAGAAGCTCTTCCACCGCAAGAAGGCCAAGGACCTGCTGGAACTGGAAAAGCGCCAGGACCCGGAAACCCCGCCGGCCCTGGTGCTGGTGGTCGACGAGTTCGCCGCCCTGGCCGGAGAGGTTCCGGAATTCGTGGACGGCGTGGTGGACATTGCCCAGCGCGGCCGCTCCCTGGGCATCCACCTGATCTTGGCCACCCAGCGCCCTGCGGGCGTGATCAAGGACAATTTGCGCGCCAACACCAACCTGCGCGTGGCGTTGCGCATGGCCGATGCCGCGGACTCGAACGACGTGGTGGAGGACCCGATCGCCGCCGGATTCGACCCGTCGCTGCCCGGGCGCGGCATCGCCAAGACCGGCCCGGGCCGGCTGGTGCCCTTCCAGTCCGGGTACGCCGGCGGCTGGACCACCGACGAGCCCGAAGCCGCCGAAGTGCGCGTGGAGGACCTGCGCTTCGGCGGGGCGCGCGTCTGGGAGCAGCCCGAATCCGGCTCGCCGGACATCGAGGAGAACAACGGCCCGAACGACCAGAAGCGCCTGGTCTCCAGCTTCATCGCCGCCTCGAACGGCGCCGGGATCCCGGCCCCGCGCCGGCCATGGCTCGATGACCTCTCGGCCACCGTGGATTTGCGCGAGCTCGCCCCGGATTCGGACAGCCGGATCCCGCTGGCGCTGGCCGACATCCCCGAGCACCAGGCCCAGGAAACCGCCTGGTTCGAACCCGACACCGACGGCCACCTGCTGGTCTACGGCACCTCCGGCGCCGGCAAGTCCGCGGCGCTGCGCAGCATCGCGATCGCCGCGGGAGCCAACCCGGCGGCCGGCACTGCGGCGGTGTACGCGCTGGACTTCGGGACCAGCTCGCTGCGCTCGCTTGAACCGCTGCCGCATCTCGGCGCGGTGATCGGAGGCGATGATGTGGAGCGCATCCAGCGCGTCTTCCGCATCCTGGCCGAGCACCTCGATGAGCGTTCGGCCCGGTACGCGGACGCGAATGCCGCTTCGCTGAGCGAGTACCGCCAGGTGACCGGCAACCTGTCCGAACCGCGCATCTTCCTGCTGATCGACGGTTTCGGCCAGTTCCGCAACGACTGGGAACTGGGCCACGGCCGCGGCGAGTTCTACCAGGTGTTCATGCGCATCGTCGGCGAGGGCCGCCCGCTGGGCATCCACGTGGTGGCCACCGCTGACCGCTTCGGCGCGGTGCCCACCGCGATCAGCGCGAACATCACCCAGCGCGTGGTGCTGCGCATGGCCGACGAGCAGGCGTACAACGTGCTGGGCGTGGCCAAGGATGTGCTCAATGAGCGCAGCGTGCCCGGCCGGGCCATCATCAAGGGCCACGAGGCGCAGATTGCGGTGCTTGGCGGCACCGCCAACGTGGCCGAGCAAACCGCGCTGACCACCAGCTGGGCCCAGGAGCTCACGGCTTCCGGTGCCCCGCAGGCGGCCGGGGTCGAAACCCTGCCCCAGGAATTCGCGGCGGCGTCGCTGCCCGACACGGTCAACGGGCTGCCGGCCATCGGCCTGTCCGACACCACACTGGGTCCGTGCGGCTTCGAGCCCATCGGCACCTTCGTCGTCGCCGGGCCGCCGCAGAGCGGGAAAACCAACGCGATGCGCGCCATGGTCACCGCGCTGGAACGCGCCAACCCGGCCACCCAGTTCTTCCACCTCGGCGGCCGGCGCGCCGAGCTGCGCGGCTGGCGGCAGTGGAATGGCACCGCTTCGGGCCCGGCCGAGACCCGGCAGTTCGCCAAGGACATGCTGGATCTGGTCTCGGATGATTCCATGCCGGGCAAGATGGTGTTTGTCGTGGAGAACTTCACCGAGTTCGCCGATTCGGATGCGGAGCGTCCGATGAAGGAACTGCTCAAGGCCATCAACCGCTCGGATCATTTCCTGATTGCCGATGGGGATATCAACTCGTTCTCCTCCAGCTTCGGGCTGCTCGGCGAGCTGAAGTCCAACCGCCACGGCATCGCGCTCAAGCCCGACGCCTACGACGGGGACTCGCTGTTCAAGGTGCCGTTCCCGCGGGTCAAGCGCCACGAATTCCCGCCGGGCCGCGGTTTCATGGTGCAAAACGGACAACGCACCCTGGTGCACCTTCCGCTCGTGGAGCAGTAGGCGCGAAAAAGCCGGCAGCAACGTGCAGTTGCTGCCGGCTTCGCTGTGCTGGGGCTAGAACTCGAAGTCGCCGAAGTCTCCGCCGGCTCCGCCGAGGAAGTCGCCGAACATGCCCTCGGCCTGGCCGCCGAGCTGTTCCCCGGCACCGGCCACGGTTTCGCCCAGGCCATCGGCCATGGAACCGAATTCTTCGCCAATGCCGGCAAAGCCGTCAAGCAGCGGCCCGGCAATGGCGGTGCCGATGAACGCGCCTGCCACGCCGCCGAGCAGGCCAACGCCCAGGCCGCCGGCCGCCCCGGCAGCCATGCCCAGACCGCGGCCCTTGCCGCCGGAGCCCAGGAGCTTGTCCATGAATCCGGGACGCGAGATTTCCGCTCGGGTTGCCGAGCGGGCCAGGTCCCGCGGATCCTGGGTCCTCGGGCGTTCTGCCGGCGGCAGCTGCTCGTTCAGCTCGTGGTGCAGCAGTTCTCGCTGCTGCGGGGTCAGCCGGGCGAAGGCTTCGGCATGAGCGCGTTCCATATCCTGCGGCGGAGCGGTGCGCAGCATGTAGCGGTACTTCTCGATCGCCGCCTGGTCTTCGCGCGAAGGGGCTGAAGCCTGCGGATTGCTGTAGCCGCGGTTGCCGTAGTCCTGGCGCTGCTGCTGGTAAGGCTTCTGGTAGCCGGAAGTGTTCTGCTGGTAGCCGCGCTGGTCGCGATCATAACCGCGCTGATCGCTGCTGGAGCTGCGCTGGCTGAGCTGTTCCCGGACATACTGGCCAGCCATTTGCTTGCCCTTGCGCAGCAGCTTGTCGAACATGGACATGAAATCGGCCTCCTAGGCTTTGCGGGCGCGGTGCGCTGGGGCACCGCTCTCACATCATTAAACTCCCCAGCAGTGCTCCTTGTTCCCCGCATTAGACTATTCTCATCTTCGCTTCGCTCCGCGCAGGCTCTGGGTTCTGCGCGGGTTCTGCGTCGGGCACCGGCTGCTTCGCGGCATCCGTGATGCGCGCCAGCAGCTCGGCAGCCACGGACACGGCAATCACCGCCGGCTGCTTGCCGCGCACCTGCTCAATCCCGATGGGGCACTGGATCGCGGCGATCTGCCGATCGCTGAAGCCGCTGGCGCCCAGATTCTTCTGGAAACGCGCCCACTTGGCGCTGGACCCGATCAGCCCGATCGACCCCAAGCCCGGGTGGCGCAGGGCGGCATCGCACAGGTGGAAATCCTCGGCGTGATCATGGGTCATGATCAGCACGTGGGCACCGTCGGGCAGGGCGCTGAGCACCTGCTCCCCGAGCACCGCCACCGCCGGTTGGATCTGCGCCACGCTGGGTTCAAGCACGGGAAGTTCCTCCAGGAATTCCGGGCGCGAATCCACCAGATGCAATTCCAGGTCATGGCGGGAGAGGATGCGGGCCAATTCCATGCCCACATTGCCCACCCCGAAGATCGCCACCGTGGCAACAACCGGCAGCGGCTCCAGCAGCACCGTGACTTCGCCGCCGCAGCATTGGCGGCCGAACTTGGCTGGAGCCTTGTCGCTGAGCTTCATGCTGATGCTCTGCGGCTGGCCCTCGCCCACGGCGATCATCTGGCGGGCCCGTTCCATCACCGCCATCTCCAGGTTGCCCCCGCCAATGGTCCCGAAGATTTCCTGGCTGGAGATCACCATCTTTGCGCCCGGCTCGCGCGGGGCATGCCCGCGCACCGCGGTGACGGTTGCCAGCACGCCCGGCCGCCGCTCATTGCGCAGCGCGGTGACCGCTTCAATCCACGAGAGCATGGCTACTGCCCCTCCCGCACCGATTCGATCGCCCAGAACACCGCTTCCGGTGTTGCCGGGGACACCAGCTGCACGGAGCGGCCGGCGGGCCCAAATGCGGCCACTGCCTGCCGGATCGCCTCGCGCACCGAGAAGGCGAGCATCAGCGGAGGCTCCCCCACAGCCTTGGAACCGTAGACCGCGCCTTCCTCATGCGCTTTCTGTAGCAGGCTGACGTTGAAGATCTCGGGCATCTCGGAGAAGCTCGGGATCTTGTACGTGCTCGCGGCCTGGGTGGCGACCCGACCCCGGCCCGGCCCATCGGAGGTGTCCCAGCGCAGGTCCTCCAAGGTCAGCCAGCCGGTGCCCTGCACGAATCCGCCTTCGATCTGCCCCAGATCCACCAGCGGCGACAGGGAGTCCCCGACGTCATGGACGATATCCACGCGGCGCAGCACGTAGGAGCCGTCAAAGCGGCTGACTTCCACCTCGCTGGCCGCCACCCCGTAGGCGAAGTACTTGAACGGGCTGCCGGTCATCCGCGACAGGTCCCAATGCAGCCCCTCGGTGCGGTAGAAACCGGAAGCTGAGAGCTGGATCCGTTGGAAGTACGCGGTCTTGACCACGTCCGTCCATTCCAGGGTTTCGCCCTTGCCCAGCGCGGTGACCCGGCCGCCGCCGAAGCGGACGTCCTGTGCTGGAACGCCGAGCATGCCGGCGGCCACCTGCGCCAGCCGGTCCCGGATCTGCTCGCAGGCATCCTTGACCGCCCCGCCGTTCAAGTCGCTGCCCGAGCTGGCCGCGGTGGCCGAGGTGTTGGGCACCTTGTCGGTGCGCGTTGGCGCGTTGCGCACCATGGACAGCGGCACGCCCAGCGCGGTGGCGGCCACCTGCAGCATCTTGGTGTGCAGGCCCTGGCCCATCTCGGTACCGCCGTGGTTGACCAGTACCGAACCGTCCTTGTACACCAGAACGAGGGCCCCGCCCTGGTTGAAGGCGGTGAGGTTGAAGGAGATTCCGAATTTCACCGGGGTCAAGGCCAATCCCCTTTTGGCGTGCTCATGGGTGGCGTTGAACTGCGCAATTTGTTGTTCGCGTGCGGCGATGCCTGCCGAGTCGAGCACTTGGTTCCAGGCGGCTTCAAGCCGATCGGGATGCCTCACCGGCTGGTAATACGGGGTGTCCTGCCCTTCTGTGTAGAAGTTGCGCCGGCGCAGTTCCTTGGGATCCAATCCCAGCTGCGGAGCCACCCGGCCGAGGATGTCTTCCATGACCAGCATTCCCTGCGGACCGCCGAAGCCGCGGAACGCTGTTTGCGAGGTCTTATGGCATTTGGCGATGCGTCCGGAAACCTTGATGTTCGGGATCCAATACGAATTGTCGATATGGCACATGGCGCGGGTCAGCACCGGTTCGGACAGATCCAGGCTCCACCCGCCGTCAGCTGTCAGTTGGGCCTGCAGGGCGAGGATCCTGCCCTGCTCGTCGAAGCCTATTTTCCAGGTGGCATGGAAACCGTGGCGCTTGCCGGTCATGGTCATGTCCAGGGTGCGGTCCAGCCGCACCCGCACCGGACGCCCGGTGAGCACCGCACCCAGGGCCGCCAGCGCGGCATAGCCGTGGGGCTGCATTTCCTTGCCGCCGAATCCGCCACCCATGCGCAGCACTTGCACGGTCACCTCATGGGCGCTGATGCCCAGCACATGCGAGACAATGTCCTGGGTTTCGGTGGGATGCTGGGTGGAGCAATGGATCATGATCTGTCCGCTCTCATCCACCGAGGCCAGCGAGTTCTGCGTTTCCAGGTAGAAGTGCTCCTGTCCGGAGAATTCGAATTCTCCGTCGAAGACATGGGCCGACTGCGCGAAGCCTGCCTCCGGGTCCCCCTTGGCGATCTCGGGCTGGATGCCGTGGAAGCTGCCGGCCGCGATGGCCTCCTTGATGGTGATCAGAGAATCCAGCTGCTCATAGTCGACGTTCACCGCCTTGGCTCCGGCCTTCGCCGCTTCCAGGTCTTCGCCCAAGACCCATGCTACGGGTTGCCCGAAGAACATCACCTCGTCCACCGGCAGCAGCGGCTCGTCATGCTTGGCGCCCTGGTCATTGACTCCGGGAATATCTGCCGCGGTAATCACCCGGACGACTCCGGGCACTTGAAGCGCCGCACTGGCATCCAGGCCCAGGATTTTCGCGTGGGCGCAGGTGGACTGCACCGGGTAGGCATGCAGCACCCCGGCCAGGCGCTGCGCTAGGTCATCGGTATACAGTGCGGTACCGGTGACGTGCGCGGCGGCGGATTCGTGGCGGTGGCGCTGGCCGACCACTGCGTTATCGGGGCGTTGGGATAGCTGGCTCATGAGTTCTGCTCCTGCCCTGCACCCGAGCGAGACAGCTGCTCGGCGTAGAACCGTTCCAGCGAAGAGGCCAGCATGGCCTTGCGGTAGCTGGCGCTGGCCCGGTGGTCATCCATCGGGGTGCCTTCCTCGCCCATGATGCTTGCGGCAGCCCGGATGGTATCCAGGGTCCATTCCTTTCCTTCCAGCATCTCTTCGGTAGCCTTGGCGCGCAGCGGGGTTGCTGCCACGCCGCCCAACCCGATCCGCGCCTTGGAGATCACGCCGTCTTCCACCGTGACCGCGTAGCCGACGGCCACCGATGAGATGTCGTCGAAGCGACGCTTGGAGATCTTCTGGAAGCTGGTCAGTTCGGCCAGCGGCAGCGGTATGCGGATCGCGGTGATCATCTCCCCCGGCTCCCGCACGGTCTGCCGATAGCCGGTGAAGTACTCGGCGAGCGCCACTACCCGGTTGCCCCTGATGCTGGAGAGCACCAGTTGCGCTTCCAGGGCCAGCAGCGCCGGCGGGGTGTCGCCAATGGGCGAGCCGGTGCCCAGGTTTCCGCCCAGGGTGGCGCTATTGCGGATCAGCCGGGAAGCGAACTGCCCGAAGAGCTTGCCCAAAAGCGGAACGCGCCCGGCGAGCTGGCGTTCCAGCTCGCTGAGCGTGCAGGCTGCGCCCAGTTCCAGGAACTGCTCGCCCCAGTGGATCTGGCGCAGCTCGGGCAGCCGGTCGATGGCCAGCACCGACCGGGCGCGAGCACCCTTGATGTTGACTTCCACGCCCCAGTCCGTGGCCCCGGCCACCAGTACGGTGCCAGGTTCGGCGGCCAGGATCTGCAGGGTCTGGTCCAGGTCGGTGGCCCGGCGGTAACGGCCGACTTCCCCGGTGGGGGTGTCGGCGCGCTGGATGTCGGTGGCTACCGGGTCGGGGGCGCCACGCCGCACCCGGGCAGCCAGAGGATCATCGCTCCCGGGCTCGCGCAGCGCGTAGGCGGCGTCGCGGATCGGACGGTATCCGGTGCAGCGGCAGAGATTGCCCGACAGTGCGTGCAGGTCGAAGCCATTGGGTCCGCACTCGTGCTCGCCGCTGGCCTCCGCACTGACTGCGGGGCTGGCGGTGCGCTCGGGGCGGTAGTATTCCGCGGCCATGGAGCAGATGAATCCTGGAGTGCAATATCCGCACTGGGATCCTCCGCGATTGGCCATCTCTGCTTGTACCGGATGCAGGTCCGCGACGCTGCCCAGCCCCTCGGCGGTGATCACTTCCTGGCCGTCAAGCGAGGCGGCCGGCAGCAGGCAGGCGTTGACCGCGGTCCACCTGCTGCCCTCCCCGTCGCCGCGGGCGACCAGGATGGAGCAGGCGCCGCATTCGCCTTCGGCGCAGCCTTCCTTGCATCCGATCAACCGCTGCCCGCGCAGGAAATCCAGCGCGTTGGCATGGGGCGGTCCGTCGAATTCCCGGACCGTCCCGTTGACGGTAACCAGGCACTTTGTCTCTTGCGTTGCCTCGGCGCTCATGCCGCTGACACCTCCTGCGCCCGGGTATCGCCGGACGCACCATGTATGAATTGGATGATGGTCGGGATCTGGCTCCCTGCCGGGGATTCAAGGCTCGGCAAGGTGCCGCCGCATGCTGCGGCGCGATCAGTCTCCGTGCGCGATCTGGCCCTCGGACCAGGCGAGGCATCCGCCCATGATTGCCCTCCAGAATTCGGATTTTCTACATGCATCCAACCCGTCGAAGTGAGCCAGCCCACCTCGATGGATCCTTACTATAGCCCGTATCGGCTCAGGCCAGTAGGGGTGCCTTGGGCTCTCCGGCGAGGTATTCCAGGTAGCCCAGCACCGATGTCGGTGGCAACTGAACTGGCCATCGGCTTCGTATTCGATGTGTGTAACGCCGGCATGGCGCTGGAGAACCGCTTGGAGTTGATCTCGCGGATCTGCTCGGGTCACAGCCTGGTTTCCAACACGTTACAGCCGCCTATCGACTCCCCGATCTCCCAGGTGAAATTAAGTTCCCTTCGGCGCAACAACATGAGCACCTCGGTGAAATACCGATTTGAAAAGCTTAGAAGCATCAAACGCTAGAGAAGGGATCGGGTAGCGTGAGCGCACAGCTAGAAGCACCTGGCACATCGCAGGCACTGGACATCCAGCCGGGACGCTGGGTCAGCAATTGGACCCCGGAGGATCCTGCCTTCTGGAAGCACACAGGATCAGCGGTAGCCAGCCAAAACCTCAGGTGGTCCATCTTCGCCGAGTTCCTCGGTTTCAGCGTATGGCAGCTTTTCGCCATCATCGTGGTCTATCTCCCGGCCGCCGGATTCAACTACAGCACCACCGAACTGTTCTGGCTGATCTCCATCCCAAGCCTTGTCGGAGCGACCCTGCGCATCCCCTACACGTTCATGGTCGCCCGGTTCGGCGGACGCAATTGGACAGTGATTTCCGCATTGCTCCTGCTGATTCCTGCCGGCGGCATAACGCTCGCGCTGGCCGATGCGTCCACGCCGTTCTGGGTCATGCTCAGCCTCGCAGCGCTGACCGGCTTCGGCGGCGGCAACTTTGCCTCCTCGATGGCAAATATCACCTACTTCTACCCGGCCGCCCGCAAGGGCTGGGCGCTGGGGCTGAACGCTGCCGGCGGCAACCTCGGCGCGGCCGTCGCCCAGCTGCTCGTGCCGGTCATTGTCACGGTGTTCGCCGCCGGGGCGCTGCAGCTCCCGCTGGCTGGGTTGCTCTGGATCCCGCTGATTCTGCTCTCCGCGTGGGGTGCCTGGAAGTACATGCACAATCTGTCATCGGCACGCTCGGATATCCGTGGCGCGGTAGCCTGCCTGAGGGAAAAGCACCTGTGGATCATTTCGGCGCTGTATGTGGGGACATTCGGCTCCTTCATTGGATTCTCGGCAGTCTTCCCCAAGCTGATCGTTGACACCTTCCCGGAATACGCCGCCTTGCCGCTGGGCACCGCCACCATCACCTTGGCCTTCCTCGGCCCGCTGGTCGCATCGCTGGCCCGCCCGTACGGCGGCAAGATCGCCGACAAGCTCGGCGGCGCACGCATCACCGTGGCCACCTTTGCGGCCATGGCCCTGATTACTGCCGCGCTGGTGCTCAGCCTGCCCCGGGCGAACTTCTGGGTCTTCCTCGCCTTGTTCTTGCTGCTCTTTACCGCAAGCGGCATCGGCAATGGCTCGACCTATCGCATGATCCCGGCAGTGTTTGCCCTGAGCGGCCAGGGACAGCAGGCCGGACAAGTGGATTCTTCCCGCAAGGCGGCCGCCGCGCTCGGATTGATCTCGGCTATCGGCGCCTACGGCGGTTTCCTGATTCCCCAGGCCTTGGGCCTGTCCGTTTCCACGACGGGAGCCTACACGACGGCATTCATCATCTTCATCGCCGCCTACCTGCTGCTCATGGCCACCGCATGGTTCACCTATGCGCGACCCGGCACCCGCTTCGCGAAGCACGGAGTCTAGGATGACCGCCACGCATTGCCCCTACTGCGCCCTGCAGTGCGGCATCACCCTAGAACCCAGCACGCAGGCCGAGGCCTCGGAACCAGTGAGCTTGAAGGGCCGGGACTTCGAAACCAACGGCGGGGCGTTATGCCGGAAGGGATATAGCGCCGCGACACTGCTGGATCATCCCGAGCGCCTGCAGACGCCGCTGCTGCGCCAAGCCGATGGCAGGCTTGCACCGATCGGCTGGGAGCAGGCATTGGATCTGGTGGCCGACAAAGCGCGGAGCATCCGTGCCGAATCCGGTGCTGATGCGCTAGCGGTTTTCGGTTCCGGATCGCTGACCAACGAAAAGGCCTACCAGCTGGGCAAGTTCGCGCGGCTGGCCCTGGGCACGTCGCGCATCGACTATAACGGCCGGTTCTGCATGTCCTCGGCTGCCGCGGGCACCAACCGCGCCTTTGGCCTGGACCGCGGTTTGCCGTTCCCGCTGGCGGATCTGGATGAGGCGGGGATGATCCTGATGCTCGGTTCCAACGTCGCCGACACGATGCCGCCTTTTGTCCGGCATTTGGCCGGGGCGCGTGAGAACGGCGGGCTGGTGGTGGTTGATCCGCGGCGTTCGGCAACCGCCAAGCTCTGCGAAGAAAATGCCGGCTGGCATTTGCAGCCCACCCCGGCCACCGACCTGCCGCTGCTGCTGGGCCTGGCCCACGTGCTGGTGGCCGAGTCCTTGGCCGACACCGGTTATCTGGCAGCCCGCACCAATGGTTTCGACGCAGTGAAAGCATCACTGGCCAGCTGGTGGCCGGAGCGGACGGCCCAGGTCACCGGCGTTCCCGCCGAGCAGATCCGGCGTACCGCCCGTGCCCTGGCGCAGGCGGCCAGCGAAGCCAAGGCCGGCGGCAAGCCCGTCTACATCCTCACCGGCCGGGGCATCGAACAGCACGCCAACGGCACCGATACGGTCACCGCCGCGATCAACCTCGCCTTGCTGCTCGGCCTCCCCGGAACTATGGCCGGCGGCTACGGCACCATCACCGGCCAGGGCAATGGGCAGGGCGGCCGGGAGCACGGGCAGAAATGCGACCAGCTTCCCGGCTACCGCAAGATCACCGACCCGGAACACCGTGCACAGGTGGCCCGAGTCTGGGGCGTGGAACCCGAAATCATCCCCGGTCCCGGGCTACCTGCCGTTGAGCTGCTCGAAGCGCTGGACACCCCAACCGGTCCGCGCATGATGATGATCCACGGGGCCAACCCGGTGATCTCCGCACCCGATGCCTCGAAGGTGAGCCGGGCACTGGCCAGCCTCGATTTCCTCGTGGTCTGCGACTTCTTCCTATCGGAAACTGCAGCCCAGGCAGACCTGGTGCTGCCGGTGCTGCAATGGGCCGAAGAGGAAGGCAGCATGACCAACTTGGAGGGCCGGATCCTGCGCCGCCGCGCCGCCTTGGAAGCACCGGGAAATGCGCGCAGCGAACTGTGGATCCTATCCCAGCTCGCCCAGCGGCTGGACGCTCCCGGCCGCTTCTCCCCCGCCCCACGGGAAGTCTTCGAAGAACTCAAAGAAGCGTCAGCCGGCGGCTTGGCGGATTACTCGGGGGTGAGCTGGGAAGACCTCGATGCCGGTGCCGCCATTTATTGGCCCTGCCCTGCAGGCACCGAGGTGACGGCCGAACCCGGCATCCGCAATGGCACCCCGCGCCTGTTCCTTGACGGCTTTGCCCACGCAGATCGGCGTGCGGTACTGTTTCCGGTGGCTTTCCAGCCTGCACCGAAGAAGGACAGCTCTGCCGTATCCCTGGTGACTGGCCGGCTGCTGGAGCACTACCAGTCCGGCGCGCAGACCCGCCGAGTTTTCGAGCTGGCCCACGCCGCACCAGAACCAATGCTTGAAATCCATCCGGCAACCGCCTTGGCGCACCGGATTGTCCAGGGACAGAAGGTCGTGATCAGCAATGAACGCGGTGAGGTGACCGCCCGAGCCCTGCTGACCGCTGATGCCCGGCTGGACACGGTCTTCCTGCCGTTCCACTACCCGGGGGCGGGGACCGCGAACCTGCTGACCGAGGCCAAGGTTGACCCGCACAGCAGGATGCCTGAATTCAAGCACGCCCATGTTTCGCTGAACGCTGTGGAAGAGGAACAATGACCGAGCATCGCCCGCAACGCATCGTCATCATCGGCTTCGGCCCCGTCGCCGCATCCCTCGTCGAGGGGCTGCTCCCGGCCGCGGCGGCCGGCCAATGCGCCATCACCATCATCAGCGCCGAAGAACATCTGGCCTACAACCGCGTGCTGCTCGCTGAGCTGGCCGTGGGCGCCGCCGAGCTCGAGCATCTGGGCATGGTGGATCCCCAACGGCTGGCAGATGCCGGAGTCGAGGTGCGCTTGGGTGTGCGGGCCACCGGCATCGACCGTTCGCGGCGCCGAGTCCATCTGCAGGACGCTGGCCATATTTCCTATGACCGTCTGGTCTTCGCCACCGGTGCCCGGGCTGTAGTCCCGACGCTCAACGGCCTGAACTTCGATCCGCATGCGGAAACTTCCCTGCCTGCCGGGGTCTTCGCCCTGCGCACGGTGGATGATGCCCATCAGCTGCGGGAATCGCTCGGTCCCGGCCGGCGCATTGCAGTTCTGGGTGGCGGTGTACTGGGTATCGAAGCCGCCTTGGCCATTGCCACTACGGGGGCGCAACCGGTGCTGGTGCACCATGGCCCAGCACCCTTGGGACGGGTCGTGGACGCAGACGGCGGGGCGCTGCTGGCACGGAATCTGCGCGACGCCGGCGTCGAGGTGATCTCCGGAGTGAAGGCCACTGGCATTCAAAAGGATGAGCAAGAATTCGCCGGGCTGATGACCTCCACCCACGGACTGGTCCAAGCTGACGCCCTGCTCATTTCCACCGGTGTGCGGGCGAGAACCGAGCTAGCCACCGGCTGCGGTTTGACCGTAGGCCGTGGCATCAAGACCGACGAATTCCTCTGCGCCGACACCGAGCAACGAATTTTTGCCGTGGGTGACTGCGCCGAAGTTGCCGGGCAACCGCCGGTCGGGTTGTTGGCCCCGGGGTGGGCCCAGGCCGCATGGTTGTCCCAGTACTTTTCGCAGCAGGTTGGTTCGGGAGCTGCCGAACCGCTTCCTGCGCCGGATTTCTCCGCCTCCGACGTGCTGATGCTCAAGGGCCAGGGCATCGAGCTGACCGCGGCCGGCGACATCAGCGCCGGCTATTGGGATGAACCGGACCTGCAGGCAACCGTCTATGCGGATCCTGCGCGCGGACGCTATCTGAAGATCGTCACCCGCAAGGATGCCGTCACCGGGTTCCTGGCCATGGGTTTACCGCAAACCAGTGCCGAGCTTGTGCTTGCCTATGAACGGGGCACCGCGTTGCCTGAAGACCGTTCGGCCCTGTTGCGCTTGGATGATCCGGCGACTGAACAGGTCTCTGCAATCCCCAGCGATGAAGACCAGCTCTGCCGTTGTTCTGGCGCCACCTACGGCCAGGTGGCCCACGCGGTGAACGCCGGATGCACCACCGTCACGCAGGTGGGTGACAGCTGCCGCGCGGGCACCGGATGCGGAGGATGCAAAGCGAAGATCGAAGAATTGCTGGCCAAGGCTCCCGCCGTGGCGTAATAGCAATGATGGCAGTCGGCTCCTAGCGGCACAGAACCGCTCAGTGAAGCACCCGGTACACCAGATGCACTTCACTGGCGAAGGCCGAGGTCTGAATGCGTTCCAGCTCGATATGCTGCCCCAAACCTTCGAACAGGGATATGCCGCTGCCAAGCAATACCGGGGCAATATCCAGGTGCAGCTCGTCGACCAATCCCAGGGCAAGGCACTGCCGCGATATTTTCCCGCCCAGCAAGCTGACAAAACCGCCTTTGGCATCCTGCTTGGCTGATTCCACTGCGCCGGCAACGTCATCAACAACGAAGGTGTAGGTGATGCCGTCGCGTACCACCGGCTCAGCGGCTGTATGAGTCATCAGGTATACCGGGACCTGAAGCATCCCTCCATAAGGGATTTCGCCCTCCTCGATCGTTTGCGTCCGATTCGCACCGCCGACAATGGCTCCGATCTTCTCCATGACCAAGGCAACGACCCCATCATCTTCGGGGGCGGAGGGACGACCAAACATCCAGTCCACCCCACCCTCAGCATCCGCGAGAAACCCATCGAGGGTGATGGTCGCATGGATAATCACAGTGGCCATAGCTTCGTTCCTTTTCACCAGGGGTACGGCTGTCAATGAAAGCAGTCAAGAAAGCCAACGCCGACGACCATGCCAGGCGCCACCCTAGAACAACCGCTGACACGCTGGCTAGCCTTTACTGGACCTTCTCAGACCTGATGCCACCAACACTGGTCCCCCAACCGGCTGTCACCGATCATCGGAATCAGCGGTTACCTCGCTTGGTTAATGACGGTGGCATTGAGGCCTGCACTGGGTGTTCCATGCCCAGAGGCACGCCGCAAAACGACGCAGGGACAAAAGCCGTTGGCTTTTGTCCCTGCGTCTTGATGATGCGAGTTGTCGTGTTTCTTGGCGTCTCTGCTGGACATTGCATTTGCTGGAGCTAGTTGGTTGCAAGCGATTCCGTCTCGTCGAGGATTTCGAACCAGCCTTGCCAGGCCGAATGCTCGACGTTCAGGATGCACTCTGATTTGATGCTCATTTGATCTGCTCCATCCACAGCTGTCCCTCGATTTCCATGAGCCGTTGCACCGGCAGCGGCAGCGAGTCGGCGTTCAGGCATTCGCCCGTATCCAGCCTGTACACTTCCTTGTGCAGCGGGCAGGCTACCGTGGCCACTGAAGCACCATCGACGACTGTGTCACCCAGAATTCCACGGGCCATGACCTTCGCGCCGCTGGTCGGGCAATGATGCGAGGTGGCGTAGAAGGCGTCTTCTTCGGTGCGGAACAGGGCCAGCTGCGTGGTCTCGTGCCAGAGCGCTTCTCCCCACCCGCGCTCCAGCTCTGCGCTGCGGCACAGCGGAGCCAAGCTCAGAGTAGCTTCACGGGTGTCTTCTGCGATTTGCGTGCTCATGATTCCCAGTCCTTCGTGGTTGGTTTTCGCTGATGAATCGAGCTTAGAATCCGCATGTTTCGCCCTATGCCCAACGCGATTGCTGGTCGGTAAAGCATCGCTAACAGCAATTTCAATCGCCGTGAATCGAAAATCCTCCCGTCATTCCGCCGATTTCCGCTGTTCCCTTTCCTTGGCTGAATCGAATTCCCGGCCAAATGATTCGTTCATGTTTCAGCTCCTTCACCAGGACGTCGATCCATGGTGGAGAGAATTGCGCCGGCCGAAACACAAGGGTAATTGCCGCGCAAAACGCGCTTTCTACAGTGGTCTCATCAACCTGAAACTCACCGTTTCCCAGCGAAAGTCGAAATAGATCATGGGTACAACACACACTGCACGCAACATCCTGGTCATCGGCGGCGGCCCCGCGGCCCACCGCTTCACCGAAGCCTTGGCCAGCCGCGCACCGCAAGATCTGCACATCACGGTACTGACCGAGGAAACCCACCTACCCTATGACCGCGTGGCCCTCTCCCAAGCGTTGACCAACCCCGGGGTGGATCTCACCCTCGGCGATCCGAAGCTCTGGGAAGCTGAGCATGTCACCTTGGAAACCAACGCCAAGGCCGTGGCTATCGACAGCACACAGCGCACGGTCGCCACCGCCGATGGACGCAGCTTCGCATATGACGAATTGGTGCTCGCCACCGGATCCAACGCTGCCACCTTGCCCATCGCCGGCAACGAGCACACGTTCGTCTATCGCACGCTGGAAGATGTCTGGTCCATCGCCGAGAAGGTCAAGGAGCTTTCAACCACGCTCGGCCGCGCCCCGGTGGTGGCCACCATCGGCGGCGGGCTGCTTGGATTGGAAGCCGCCGCAGGTGCCCAGGCGCTGGGCGCCGAAGCTGTCGTCATTGACGGCGGCAAGTGGCTGATGGGCACCCAGCTGGATGAAGGTGCTGGCCAAGCCATGGGCCGGCTCATTGAGCAGACAGGTTTCACCGTCCACAACGGGGTCTTCCCGCAGGAGATCCTGACCAGCCAGGACTCCGGCAGCCGAGTAGTTACCGGAGTGCTGATGGCAGATGAACGCGTGATCGAAGCCGACATGGTCATCGTGTCGATCGGCGTGCGACCCCGCGATGAGCTGATCCGCAACTACAACGCGGCCCTGGACGAGTCCGGCAGCGAAGCGCCCCGCTTCGGCATGGGTCCGCGCGGCGGCGTGGTCATCGATTCGCATTGCGCCACGGATATCGAGCACATCTGGGCCATTGGAGAGGTCGCGAACTACGAGGGATTCTGCATCGGCCTGGTCGCGCCGGCCAACGCCATGGCTGAAATCGTGGCCGAGCAGTTGGCCGGCGGCGAGGCCGAATTCGCCGGCTTCGACACTGCCACCAAGCTCAAGCTCTCCGGGGTGGACGTTGCCAGCTTCGGCGACGGCTTCGCCCGAGCCGAGGGTGCATTGGAAGTGGTCTACGCGGATGCCCCGCGTGGCCTGTACCAGAAGCTCGTGGTGTCATCCGACGCCAAGACCCTGCTCGGCGGCATCTTCGTGGGAGATGCCACCCCGTACCAGTCATTGCGTCCGCTGCTCGGCCGGGAACTGCCCGGCGAACCAGGCGCATACCTCAGCGCACTGGGCGGCGAGGCGCCGGAGGGCGAACTGCCCGATGACGCGACGCTGTGCTCCTGCAATTCGGTTACTGCTGGCACCATCCGCGATGCCGTCTCCGGTTGCGGCTGTTTCGAGGGCGAGGCTCCGGTGACCACCGTTTCCGGGCTGAAGGGGTGCACCCGTGCCGGCACCCAGTGCGGCTCCTGCGTTCCGATGCTCAAGAAGGTCATGGAAGCGCAGATGCTCAAGGACGGTGCGGAAGTATCCACCGCCCTGTGCGAGCATATTTCCTTCTCCCGCCCGGAACTCTACGAAGCCATCCGTGTGGCCGGGTTGCAGGCCTTCGGCGAGGTGATGGAGCGTTTCGGCACCGGCAAGGGTTGCGATATCTGCAAGCCGGTCATCGCCAACATTCTCTCCTCGCAGACCAGCGTGCACCCGATGGACGCAGGACTTGCCGGCGCCCAGGACACCAACGACCGCGTGCTGGCAAATATGCAGAAGGACGGCACTTACTCGGTGGTCCCGCGCATCCCGGGCGGGGAGATCACCCCGGAAAAGCTAGGCGTGATTGCGGCGGTGGCGCAGAAGTACGGCTTGTACACGAAGCTCACCGGCGGCCTGCGCATCGACATGTTCGGCGCCCGGCTGGAGCAGCTGCCGGAGATCTGGCGCGAGCTGGTGGATGCCGGTTTCGAATCCGGACAGGCCTACGGAAAGTCGCTGCGCAATGTGAAGACCTGCGTGGGTTCCTCCTGGTGCCGGTACGGCATGCTCGATTCCACCGCGCTGGGCATCGAGATGGAGCTGCGCTACCGCGGCCTGCGCGCACCGCACAAGCTGAAGATGGGCGTCTCCGGCTGCGCCCGCGAATGCGCCGAGGCCCGCGCCAAGGATATCGGCGTCATCGCCACCACAGATGGCTGGAACCTGTATGTGGGCGGCAATGGCGGTGCCAACCCGGCACACGCCCAGCTGCTCGCCGGCGGCCTGGATGAGCAGACGCTGTTCAAGTACATCGACCGCTACCTGATGTACTACATCCGCACCGCGGACAAGCTGCAGCGGACCGCGCATTGGCTCCAGGACCTGGATGGCGGTCTGGAGCGCGCCAAGCAGGTGGTGATCGAGGATTCGCTGGGCCTGGCCGAAGAGCTGGAAGCTGCCATGGAAGCCCATGTGGCAAACTACGAGGACGAGTGGGCGGCGACCCTGGCCGACCCGGTGAAGCTCAAGCGCTTCCGCTCCTTCGTGAACACCGCGGCTCCGGATACCGCGCTGGAATACATTACGGAGCGGGGGCAGCAGCGCCCCGCCGAGCCGGTGGCACTAGGTGCCAGCATTCCCGTCGGGGCGCCGCGAAACTAGGAGCTGTTTCCCACCCGCGCTGCTACCAGCGTGGGTGGATCTGCTCGCGCAGCTTGGCGTCGTAGAGATCGCGGACCGAGGCGGTGAAACCCTCGGAGATCTGCAGCGAACCGGCCGCCGCGTTGGCGCGGGCCTGCTGCGCGTTGCGGGCGCCGGGGATGATGGTGCTCACCCCGTCCTGGGCTGCCAGCCAGGCCAAAGCCACCTGCGCGCTGGTTGCCTCGGGCGCCTCGGCAGCCGCCAGCTTGGCGAACTCGCTAGCGGCTTCAAGCCCGGTGGCGTAGTCCACGCCGGAGAAGGTCTCGCCGACGTCGAAGGAGGAGCCGTCGCGGTTGAAGTTGCGGTGGTCATCCTTGGCGAACTCGGTCTGCAGCGTGTAGCGGTTGGTCAGCAGTCCGCTGGCCAGCGGCACGCGGGCGATGATGCCCACCCCTGCCTCGCGCGCTGCCGGCAGGACGGTTTCCAGCGGCTTGTGCCGGAAGGCATTAATGATGATCTGCACGGTGGCGATGTTCGGGCGGGCCATCGCGGTGAGCGCCTCGTCCACGGTTTCCACCGAAACGCCGTAGTTGGCCATGCGTCCCTCGTCCACCATGGTGTCCAGGGCATCATAGATCGCATCGGTCGAGTACACCGGGGTCGGCGGGCAGTGCAGCTGGACCAGGTCCAGGGTGTCCACGCCCAAGTTCTTGCGGGAACGGTCGTTCCATGCGCGGAAGGCGTCCATGGTGTAGTTCTCAGGCAGCTGCTCGACACGGCGGCCCATCTTGGTGGCTACGGTGACGCCCGCATCCGGATTGGCCTTCAGCCAGGTGCCGATCAGCTGCTCGCTGCGGCCATCACCGTAGACATCGGCGGTGTCGAAGAAGTTCACCCCGGCTTCGTAGGCGGCATCGAGCACGGCCAGCGCGTCGGCTTCATCCACCGAGCCCCAGTCGGCGCCAAGCTGCCAGGTGCCCAGGCCAATGGCCGATACGTTGCGGTGGGTACGTCCAAGTTCTCGTTGTTGCATGTCTACGATTCTAGTTCCCGCAACCTGTTTTCCTGGGGATGGCAAAATCTCCTTCGCCGCGTTGCCGTGTCCAAAACGGTTCTCAATTATCTAAACGATAGAATATTGAATACCATCACGTCATCGAGGAGATCATGTTCCCCACCATCATTACCGTCCTTTGCGCCATCGCAGGATTGCTTGTCTTGCTTGCCGGAAATGCCATGAAACCGGAAAACAAGAATCGTGCCGCCACCCGCTTCACCGGAATCACCGTTTTCATCGTGTCACTGATCGTGCTGGCCATCATGTCCACCACCATCGTGCAGCCACGCACCGTCGGCGTGAAGGTCGCGCTGGGCAAGCCGACCTCCGTGGTGAGCAACGGCTTCCATCTGAAGTGGCCATGGGAAAAGGTCGAAAAGCTGGATGGGTCGGTGCAGAACGATGTCTACTCAGCCGACAGTGCCATCCCGGTCCGGCTGGGCAACAACGGCCGCGCCGATGTGGATGCGTCCATCCAGTGGCAGCTGAAGACCGATGATGCCATGGATGTTTTCCTGGATTACCGCACCTTCGAGGGCATCCAGTCCAATTTGGTCGACCGCAACTTCCGTGCCGCGCTGAACGAGGTCATGGCCACCTACGATCCGCTGGAATACGGCGAACCCGCCAGCGGCGGCCAGGATCTGGAAGGACTGGCGAAGTCGGTGCAGGAAAAGATGCAGGCCAAGGTCAAGACCCAGATCGAGATTCGCTCGGTCACCTTGCCGATCATCAATTTCGATGAGCCGACGCAGAACCGCATTAACGAGCTGCAGGCGGAAACCGCCAAGACCCGCGTGGCCCAGCAGCGCAAACAGACCAGCGAGGCCGAAGCCGAAGCCAACAAGATCCTGGAACGCTCGCTGACCCCGGAGACCTTGACATCCAAATGCCTGGATATCGTGGCCGAGTCCGGCCAGAGCCCCATCGGCTGCTTCCCCAATTCCGGCGTCCAGCCGATCACCATGACCGGTGACAAGCAGAAGGACTCCAGCCAGTAAAGCCACTCACGTCCAATACGCCTCAGTTCATTGAACAGGGGCGTTTGGCTTTTGGTGATGGGCGCTGCCGCTAGCCTTGCGGCATCGGCCGGTCGCCGGCGTGGCCCGGCTGCTCCGAGATGACCTGGATTTCCAGGCCCTTCGAGTCGTACAGCTTCCCATCGATCAGGCGGTCGCCGTCTTCGAGGCCGGCCAGCTGGTACTTGTAGACGGTGCGCAACGAGGTTTCCTGCTTGCCCCAGTTCAGCTCATTGAAGATGATGTTCAGCAGCACGGCCATGATGGTGGCCGAGGAGATGCTGGACTGGAAGATGGTGCCGACCCAGGCAGGGAATTCGGCGTAGAAATCAGGCTTGACCATCGGGATGCAGCCGAAGGCCAGCGAGGTCGCGATGATCAGCATGTTCATGTTGTCATCCTTGGCCTTGGCCAAGGTGCGGATGCCTGCCGCTGCCACCGAGCCGAACAGCACCACGCCGGCACCACCCAGCACCGGGGCAGGGATCGAGGCGACCACGCGGCCGAGCACCGGCAGCAGGCCAAGGACCACCAGGATGCCGCCGCCGGCGGCCACCACGAAGCGGCTCTTCACACCGGTAATCGCCACCAGGCCCACATTCTGCGCGAAGGCCGACTGGGTGAAGGTGTTGAAGACCGGGGCGACCGTGGAGGAGAGCATGTCAGCGCGCAGGCCGTTGGCGATACGCCGCGAATCCACCTTGGAACCGGTCACCTCGGCCACCGCCAGCATGTCCGCGGTGGTTTCGGTGTAGGTCACCAGGATGACGATCATCATCGAGATGATGGCACCGATTTCGAAGACCGGTGCGCCGAAGGCGAAGGGCGTGGGAACCGCGAAGATGTCGCCGGTGAGCACCTGGGAGAAATCAGCCATGCCCAGGAACACTGCCACCAGCGTGCCCAGCGCGATGGACAGCAGGATCGACAGGCGCGAAAGCGCCGGGACGCCGGACTTGGACAAGGCCAGCAGGATCAGCAGGGTGATAGCGGCCAGGGCGATATTCTTCAGCGAGCCGTAGGAGTCCCCGGCACTGGCACCGCCCATGGCCCAGTCGGCGGTGACCGGGAAGAGCGAGACGCCGATAATCGTGATCACCACGCCGGTGACCACCGGCGGGAAGAAGCGCAGCAGCTTGGCGAAGAACGGGGCGATGATGATGCCGATGGCGCCAGAGGCAAGCACCGCGCCGAATACTGCCGGCATGCCTCCCCCGCCGTTGAGGATGGCGATCATGGTAGCCACGCCGGAGAAGGACGTGCCCTGGACCAGCGGCAGCTGGGCGCCGAAGAACGGCACGCCCAGGGTTTGCAGGATGGTGGCCAGGCCGCCGATGAACAGGCAGCTGGCAACGAGCACACCCATTTCGGCTGTGTCCATGCCCGCGGCGCCACCCATCACCAGCGGCGGTGCGATGATGCCGCCGTACATGGTCAGCACATGCTGGAAACCGTAGGCCACGGTTTTATGGGCAGGCAGGCGTTCGTCTTCTGGTCTGATGCTCTCAGCGGCTTGGCTGCGGGCAGCACTCATGGGGAATTTCCTCTTCGGTGGACTGCGGAATGGCGCATCCCATGCGTTCGGATGCGCCCCGCCGTCAATTCTCCCGTACCGGGGCGCCCGATGGACAACCGGCAAGGCCCGAATGGCTGCGAGGTGCCTTACGTCAAGCGCTTAGCGTTCCTCTGGTTCAGCTATCCAGCGTGCGCCCGGGCTGCTGGGTGTGCTCGACGAAGCGCACCATCATCGCCTTGAAGCCCGGCGTATTGGATTCGCGGGCCACCAGATCGCGGTGCACCAGCGCGTTGGCTTCCGGGTAGTAGGCCGCCACGCAGCCCTTGGCCGTCGGGTAGGACACCAAGCGGAAGCGGTTGGCGCGGCGCTCGGTCCCGCGGAAGACCGAGATGACATCGACCAGGTCGCGGTCCTGGAAGCCGGTCGCCGCCAGATCCTCCGGGTTGATCAGGATGACCCGGCGCCCGTCCTTGATGCCGCGGTAGCGGTCGTCCAGCCCGTAGAACGTGGTGTTGTACTGGTCGTGGCTGCGCATGGTCTGCAGGATCAGGTGGCCCTCGGGCGCTTCCAGGGCTTCGAATTCCGAAACAGTGAAGCGGCCCTTGCCGATGTCGGTGGCGAAGGAGCGGGTATCCCGTGGCGGATTGGGCAGCACGAAACCGTTCTTGTCGCGCACCCGGCGGTTGAAGTCCTCGAAGCCGGGCAGCACGCGTTCGATGTGGTCGCGAATCACGTCGTAGTCCTCGGCCATCGCCCGCCAGTTCACCGGGTGGTGATCCCCCAGGATGGCCTGGGCCATGCGCGCGACGATCACCGGTTCGGCCAGCAGGTGCTCCGAGACCGGGGTGAGCCGGCCACGGGTGGATTTGATCACCGACATGGAGTCCTCCACGGAAAGGAACTGCGCACCGGTGGGGTGCTTGTCGTCCTTGTCGGTGCGGCCCAGGGTCGGCAGGATCAGCGAGGTCTTGCCGTGCACCACATGCGAGCGGTTGGGCTTGGTGGAAATGTGCACGGTCAGCTTGGCGCGCTGCATGCCGGCTTCCAGGGCTTCGGTGTCCGAATTGGCCAGGGCGAAATTGCCGCCCATGGACACGAACACATCCACCTCGTCCTTTTCGAAGGCGTGCAGCGCTTCGGTGGAATCGTAGCCGTGGGCGCGCGGGGATTCGATGCCGAATTCGGCGTCCAAGGCGGTGAGCAGCTGCTCGGTGGGCTTTTCCCAGATGCCCATGGTGCGGTCGCCCTGCACATTCGAGTGACCGCGCACCGGGCAGGCGCCGGCGCCGGGCTTGCCGAAGTTTCCCTGGAGCAGCAGCAGGTTGATGATTTCCTTCAGCGTCGGCACGGAGTGCGGCTGCTGGGTCAACCCCAGCGCCCAGCAGATGATGGTGGCCTTGGACTTGGCCAGCAGCATTGCGATCTCGGTGATCTGGGTGCGGGTCAGGCCGGTGGCCTTTTCCGTGGCGTCCCAGTCCAAGGTGGCGCGCGCGTCCTTGTAGGCTTCGAAGCCGTCGGTCACCGCGGCGATGAACTCGTGGTCCACCACCGTGCCCGGGTGCTTCTTCTCTTCTTCCAGCAGCAGGTGGCCGAAGGCCTGGAACAGGGCCAGGTCGCCGCCGACCTTGATCTGCAGGAAGTCGCTGGAAATCGGGTCCGCCTTGCCCAGCATGCCGCCCACGGTCTGCGGGTCCTTGAAGCCGAAGAAGCCGGCTTCCGGCAGCGGGTTCACCGCGACCACGCGGGCGCCGCGCTTGCGCGCGTCGGCCAGCGCGGAGAGCATGCGCGGGTGGTTGGTGCCGGGGTTCTGCCCCACCACGAAGATCAGATCCGTATGCTCGAAGTCTTCCAGCGACACGGTGCCCTTGCCGATGCCGATGGTCGGGTTCAGCGCCGTTCCGGAGGACTCGTGGCACATGTTCGAGCAGTCGGGCAGGTTGTTGGTGCCCAGGCTGCGGGCCAGCAGCTGGTACATGAACGCGGTCTCGTTCGCGGTGCGCCCGGAGGTGTAGAACACGCACTTGTCCGGGGTGGTCGCATTGACGTGCGCGCCAATGGTCGAGAAGGCCTCGGCCCAGCTGATCGGCGAGTAGTGGGTGTCCCCTTCGCGGATGATCATCGGGGTGGTGATCCGGCCCTGCGAGCCCAGCCAGTATTCGGTCTTGTCGCGCAAGTCCTCGATGGAGTGCTGCGCGAACCATTCCGGGGTGACGGTGCGGGCGCTGGCTTCCTCGGCGATGGCCTTGGCGCCGTTCTCGCAGAATTCGGCGGGCTTGCGCTTGCCGGTGATGGATTCGGGCCAGGCGCAGCCCGGGCAGTCGAAACCGTCGTGCTGGTTGACGCGCAGCATCGAGCGAAGGGTGCGCGACGGGCCGGCTTCGGCGAAGCCGCGCTCCATGGACACCATCACGGCTTTGAGGCCGGCGGCGGCGTGCTTTGGTTCGCTGACCTTCAGCTCATCTTCATTGATGTCTTTCTTGGGTGCCGAGCGATGCATGAGACCCTCCTGGTTGGTGGCGCGCGCGGAACTGATATCCAGCTCACATATTACAAGGCTACGCTGTGATCACCCGATGCGCATGTGTATAAATATTCACGCTGCGTCCGCGGGAGAACGCGGCGAGCGTCAGGCCTGATTCCTCGGCCAAATCCGCGGCCAGCGACGAGGGCGCGCTGACCGCCGCCAGCACCGGGATTCCGGCCATCGCGGCCTTCTGCACCAGCTCGAAGGAGGCGCGTCCGGAAACCTGCAGCACGGCGTCACCCAGCGGCAGCAACCCCTCGCGCAGGGCAGCCCCGATGACCTTGTCCACCGCATTATGACGCCCTACGTCCTCGCGCAGGATCAGCAGCTCCCCGGAGGCGGAGAACAACCCGGCCGCGTGCACTCCCCCGGTGGCGGAGAACAGCTGCTGCGATTCGCGCAGGGTGTCGGGCAGGCCCAGCAGGGTTTCCAGCTCCACCTGCCCGGCGTCCGGAGCCGGCGCGAAGGCGGCTTTCTTGCGCACCTCGTCGATGGAATTGGTCCCGCAGATCCCGCAGGCGGAACTGGTGACCACATTGCGGGCGGCCAGCAGATCGGGATGCTTTGCTCCCGGACCCAGCTGCACCTCGATGACGTTGTAGGTCTGGTTGCCCGCTTCGTCGGTGCCGGCGCAATAGCGCAGGGAGGCCAAGTGCTCGGGGGCGGAAATGATGCCCTCGCCCACCAGGAAGCCGGTGACCATGTCGAAGTCGTGGCCCGGCGTGCGCATGGAGGTGGTGTAGGAGGTGTGGCCGAAGCGGATCTCCAGCGGCTCCTCGCCGGCCAGCTTCTCCTCGCGGACGCGCGAACCCTCCAGCGTTGCCCTGACGATGCGGCGGCGCGCGATCTTGCGGCCCATGTGCTTCTCCTGCCTGCTGCCCTTCTCCCCTGAGTGTGGCACCCTTGGCCAGAGGAGGCAAAGCGGAAGGGCCCTGGCCGTAAACTATGCAGATGGATACCGAACGCGACCGCTTCCTCAGGCTCTACGATCAGCAGCTGCGCACCGAGGCCGAGACGCCAGGTGCCCAGTCCATTACCCGGCTCGGTCCGCTGCGCTTGGCCACCTACGCCAATGGGCGCGGTTTCATCACCTATCCGCACTTCAGCGGAAAAGAACCGCAAACCTTGGTCCAGCTGGCTGGAGCAGCACTGGAGCATTTCGCGGCGCAGCCGCGGATCACCGAGGTGGAATTCAAGACCCGCGGACACGACCATGCACCCGGCCTGCCCGAGCGCTTGCAAGCATTGGGATTCAATGCCGAGGAGGGCGAATCAATCATGATCGGACCGCTGCAGGCATTGCTCAGTAGCGACCCCGGTCCGGCTGGGCTGGAACTGCGGCGTGTGAGCGCTGCAGAAGAAATTGAGGAAATGTGCCGCATGGTCGACCAGGCCTTCGGCGAACCCTACGACCCAGCCACCGTCCAAGCCCTGATTTCACGCATGGGACGCAATGACGGCATGGAGCTATGGGTCGCCTGGCTGGAGGGGCGAATGGCGGGTGCGGGCCGTCTGGAGCCGGTGGCCGGCACCGAATTCGCAGGCCTCTGGGGAGGCGGCGTGCTGCCTGAATACCGCGGACGAGGTGTCTACCGGGCCCTGGTTGATGCCCGGGCACGCAGCGCGATCGCCATGGGCTGCAAGTACGTGCACAGCGACAGCACAGAGTATTCCCGTCCGATCCTTGAACGCCAGGGCCTGGTGAAGGTTTCCACCACGACCCCTTACATTTGGAAGCGCGCGGCAACCGGAAGCTAGCCGCTTCCAGCTAGCCTTTCGGCGGGCAGATGACCGCGAATTCGGCTCCGGTGACATCGCCGAGCACTGCCATGCGGCCGAAGTAGGAGTCATGCGGTTCATGGATAACCGTGCCGCCGAGCCGGTCGGCGAGCGCCACGGTTTCATCGGTGTCCGCCACCGCGAAGTAGGCGCGCCAGCCGGACTTCGAGTCCGGGTAGCCGGAAATGTCGAAGATGCCCGCCACCGCCTCGGGTCCTTGGCCATAGGTGTGGTAGCGGAACTCGTCCGTGTCCGAGACCGGGGACAAGTTCCAGCCCAGGGCCTCGCGGTAGAAGCGGGCCACCGGCTCGAAGTGCTTGGTGTGCAGTTCATTCCAGATCCGTGTGCCCGGTGCACGGCTCGTGGCCGTTCCCGCTGGCGCGAAGGCTTGGAAGAGTCCAACGCCGGTGCCGGCTGGATCCCCGATGATGGCCATGGTTCCCTGTCCGGGAACCTCGATGGGCTTGAGATAGACCTTGCCGCCGTGCAGCTTGGTGGCGTAGGCGGCAGCGTGCACATCGGTGACATTCAGGTAGGTGGTCCAGCAGTCCGGAACCTCGGAGTCCGGGTCATTGGCAATGAAGTCGGTGACCATCGACCCGTTGAGATAGACCTCGGCATATCCTTCGTCCGTATCTGGCGCGTTCCGGCGCATTTCCCATCCGAATAGCTGCGCATAGAACTGGGCGGAGCCTTCCATGTCGCTGGTGAGCAGATCGACCCAGCAGGGTTCGGCTCGTGGATCCCTTGGTGCCAGCATCGCTTCCCCATTCCACAATACATCCAGCTCGCTTGGCCTGAGTCTATGTCTTTTTCGTTCAGATCAGCAACGGAAAATTTGCTGCCACCCAAGATATTACGGAACTGGATGCCTTGCGATGAACCGCGGTTTCATTGTGTTTTAATGTGACACAGGGCACATAGCACTGTAAGTTCACCCGAGGAGTTCACCACGAGCGTTCCCACGTCCAATCTCACAGTTTCAGTAGCAGCAATCCTCGCAGAAGGGGCCACCCGCTACGGCGAACTGAACGCCATCACCGTCGATGGCCACAGCACAACTTATAGGCAGCTATGGGATGAGACGCGGAACTATGCCGGGGCGTTGCAGGCCCGTGGCATCACGGCGGGTGATCGGGTGGCTCTGCTCATCCCCAATGTCGCGGACTTCGCTCGCGCCTACTACGCGGTTCTGGCCCTGGGTGCCGTGGTGGTGCCGGTGCACGCACTGCTCAAGGCCCGCGAAATCTCCTACATCCTGGAGGACTCCGAGGCCAAGCTGATGATCTGCGCCGCGCCGCTGCTCGCCGAGGGTGCTGCCGGAGCCACCGCTTCAGGCGTCCCGGTGCTCAGCGTGCTGGCGCCAGAAGACTCGGGCACCGACCGGCTCGAAGACCTGGCCCGGGCGGCTACGCCGATTGCCACCTACCTGCCGCGGCGCCCCGAGGACCTGGCCACGATCCTGTATACCTCGGGCACCACCGGCAAGCCCAAGGGTGCCCTGGGCACGCACCTTGCCTTGATTGAGCAGACCCACACCACGCTGCTGAACACCATGGACTTGCGCCGCGGCGACAAGCTCTTCGGCGGGCTGCCGCTCTTCCACACCTTCGGCCAGACCTGCGTGCTCAATACCGGGCTGCGGGTGGGCGCCGAGTTGATGCTGCTGCCCAAGTTCACCGCCGAAGGCGCCCTGGAGCTGCTGCTGGACGCGGGCATCGATGTCTTCTTCGGGGTGCCGACCATGTATGTGGCCCTTCTCGAAGCAGGCAAGCACCGCACGGAGACGCCCCAGAAGCTGCGCTACGCCATTTCCGGCGGAGCGTCGCTTCCGGTATCCATCCTGACCGCCTTCGAGCAGCGCTTCGGCGCGCGGATCCACGAAGGCTACGGGCTGACCGAGACCTCTCCGGTGGCCTGCTTCAACCATGTGGGCGTCGAGCCGCGGCCCGGCACCGTCGGCACCCCGGTCTGGGGCGTGGATGTGGAAATCGCGGACCCGGCCAGCCCGGAGAAGATCCAGCTGCTGCCGCGCGGCGAGCTGGGCGAACTGGTGGTCCGCGGGCATAACCTGTTCTCCGGCTACCTGAACCGGCCCGAGGCCACGGCCGAAGCGGTGGTCGATGGCTGGTTCCGCACCGGGGACCTGGGCACGAAGGACGAGGATGGCTACCTGCGCATCCTGGACCGGACCAAGGACATGATCCTGCGCAACGGCTACAACGTGTACCCGCGCGAAATCGAGGAGGTGCTGGTGTCCCACCCGGAGATTTCCAACGCTGCCGTGTACGGGGTGCCGCATGAAACCCACGGGCAGGAGATCGCCGCCTCGGTGACCCTGGACGCTGGCTCCACACTAGGCGCGCAGGACCTGGTGGCGTGGGCCAGCGAGCAGATGGCCGCATACAAGTACCCGCGGCTGATCGAGATCGTCACCGAGTTCCCGCTGGGTCCCAGCGGGAAAATCCTCAAGCGCGAACTGGTCGCCCAGTTCACCGCCGAGCAGCGCTAGCTGGCACTATTTGCGCAGCCCGCTGTAGTCCGGGGTACGGCGTGCCAGGAACGCGGATCTGCCTTCGGCCAGGTCCGCGTTCGCCCCGTTCTCTTCCCACAGCGTTTCCCACCAGCTGTCGGTGGCTTCCCCAGCGCTCACCAGGTTGATCGCTTCCTTGGTGCGCGAAATGGAATACGGCGAGTTCGCCGCCAGCTGGCCCAGCAAGGCGTCCAGCTGCTCTTCGAGCTGCCCATGGGAAACCACCTTGGTGAACAGGCCCCAGCGTTCGGCTTCGGCAATGGACACCTCCGCTCCGGAGAGCAGCAGGTACTTGGCCCGGTGCTCCCCCACGGCACGCACCAGCCGCTCGATGCCCGGGCGCGGGAACACCAAGCCGATTCTTGCCGGGGTGATCGCGATGCGCACATTTTCCGAGGCCAGCTGGATGTCGCAGGCCGAAGCCAGCTGCCAGGCACCGCCGAAGCAATTGCCTTCCACCACCGCAATGGTCGGCTTCGGACAGCCCACGATGATCTTGTCAAGCAGATCGAAGTGGTTGATCAGTTCCCCGTCCCCATCCCGATCGAAGAGCACCTGGTCCATTTCATCGATGGCAATCCCGGCGCAGAAGTTCCCTCCGGCACCGCGCACCACAATGGAAGCGACCTCGTCATTGGTCGCCAGGCCGGCAAAGGCGCCCACCAGCTGCAGGCACATGTCCTTGGTGAGCGCATTGAACTGGCCTGGATTCTCCAGCCGCACCACGGCGGTGGACCCGGCAATCCCTACGCTGACCCGTGCATTATTGTCCTTGCCCATCAGGATCCTCCCCGATTCCTCGTGCCTCTCTGGCAATCTATCGCGAATCGGCCAGCTTGCGGAACCTCTCCACGCGCCGCTGGCCTCCGAGCAGGTGGCACCTGTGCGAAACTGGGCGTGTGGATGCACAGATTATTTACACCATCATCGCCGGACTGCTGCTGGTCGTCTCGGCGTTGGGCACTATTTTCCCGGTGCTGCCCGGGTCCTTGCTGACCATCGGCACGCTCCTGGCCTGGGGCTGGCTGCTGGGATCCGGCGCCTCCTGGTGGGCGGCCGGACTGGGCATGGCGATCGCCCTGCTGGGCTGGTCGGCCTCAGCAATCCTGACCGGCAAGAAGCTCAAGGAACATCAGATCCCCAAGGGATCCATTCTCTTCGCGGTCGTCGGTGCCATCGCCGGCGCGTTCATCATCCCGGTCGTCGGCATGTTCATCGGTTTCGCGGTGGGCCTGTTCGCTGGTGAAAGCGTGCGCCGCCGCGAGGTCTCCGGGGCGTTCGGCTCATCCTGGGCTGCGCTGAAGGCCATGGGCTTGGGCATCGTGGTGGAATTCGGCTGCGTGCTGCTGGCGTCTTCCATCTGGGTCATCGGCATGATCATGCACTTCGTGATGCGCTAGATCCAGCCCATCTCCCTGGCGTAGCGCGCGGCCTCGATGCGGTTGGCCGTGCTGGTCTTGCCGATCGCATTGGACAGGTGGTTGCGCACGGTGCCCACCGACAGGTGCACCGTCGAGGCGATCTGCGAGACCGGCGCACCGGACGCGGCCAAGGCCAGGATCTCGCGTTCGCGCCCGGTCAGCGGGTTGCTGCGGCTCTCCACGCTGAGCATCGCTCGCTGCGGATCCACCACCTTGTCCCCGCCATAGACCCTGCGGATGGCGGCAATCAGCTCGGCAGGCGGAGAATCCTTGACCAGGAAACCATGAGCTCCGGCTTCGAAAGCCTGGCGGAAGTACCCGGGACGGTCAAAGGTGGTCAGGATCAGCACCTTTACCTCGGGGTGGCTGTCCTTCAGTTCTGCCGCGGTGCTCAGCCCGTCCTGCCGCGGCATCTGCACATCAAGCAATGCAATATCGGCCCGATGCGCATCCAGCGCCGCGGCAACTTCGTCTCCGTCGGCGCATTGCGCAACGACCTCGATGTCCTCTTCGAGGTTCAGCAAGGCTGCCAGTGCGCCGCGCACCAGATGCTGGTCATCTGCAATGAGTATCCGGATCATCGGGCGTTCCCGTCTGCCGCAAAGACTACCTGCACACTGGTTCCGCCCAGCCGCGAGGCCCCCACCGTGCAACTGGCGCCGAACTGCTTGGCACGCTCCTGCATTCCGCGGATGCCGTGCCCGGGCGTGCTGGCCTGCAGCCCGTCGCCGTCATCTTCGATGCTGACGTGTCCGGGTTCCAGCTGCAGCACGATCCTGCTGGCGTGCGCATGGCGCAGCACATTGGTGACCGCTTCGCGCAGGATCCATGCCACATGCGAACGCAGCTGCATCGGGACCTGCTCGGCGGATCCGGCCACCGTGAATTCGAGGTTGTTGTCGTTGCAGGCCTGCCGCAGCTCAGCTAATTCCGCAGCCAGATCCTGGCGGCTAAGCCCCTGCACCGTGGTGCGCACCGAATCCAGCGCATCCACGGCCAAGGCGCTGAGCTGTTCCAGTTCGCCGCGGGCCTGGGCGTACTGCTCCTGGTCCAGCAGGCGCAGGGCCAGCTGCGCCTTCAGGTTCAATGCGGTGAGCGAATGGCCGATCCCATCATGCACGTCCCGGGCAACGCGTTCCTGTTCGGCGACCAGCAGGTAGTCGCTGCGCATCTTTTCGGCTTCGGTCGAGCGCCGGATGGCCGCCACGGTGATCGCATACACCACCATCAGCACGAGGTTCAGGCCGATCAGGAAGATCGCGTCCATGAACTGGCCGTAGATGATTGGCAACGCGAAGCTGAGCACCAGCACCGCCGAGTAGGCCGCGATGGCCCACCTCCTGCCCAGCAGGAAGATCGCGAAGGAGGTGATGAAAGGGAAAAGCCCCATGGTGGTCAACCCGACGACCGGGATGCCCAGCACAATAATCGCGCAGAGCACCAGGAAGTTCACGTGCGCCCGGCGAGCACTGGTTCCGCCCTGCCCGATCTTCGAGGAGAATTTCGAATAGGACTGCAAATACACGGCGGCGAAGAGGGCAATCAGCGCCAAGCCGATGATCCGGGTGGGCAGCGAATAGTCCTCGACGAGCAGGTCCAGCACCGGGAAGACCAGGAAGATCACCCAGACCCCGGCCACCAGCCAGCCTCGGCGATCCCAGAATTTCTGGTCTTCGTCGAGGCCGCAGAGCGGGTCGTCCACCGGCGCGGAGCCAGGCTGGCGTGGGCTCACTGGCGCGCCTTGGCCTTGCGGGTGGCGAAGACCGCGAAGAGAACGAAGATGAGTGCCCATGCCACTAGGTTAGCGGTTGGGATCCACAACGCATCCGGTGCCATATCGACCCCGGCAGGCATGTCCTTGAGCAATGGGTAGCGGGCCAGCGCGACGTAGCCATACATCGGGGTGAAGCGGGCCGCGTCGAGCATGCCTCCTTCCAGAGGCATGAACACGTTGCCGAAGAAGGCGAAGAACACCATCAGTCCCGAGGCCAGGCCCAGGGCCGATTCGGATTTGAACGCCATGCCCACCCCGATCCCGTAACAGGCGAAGATCATGGCACCGAGCAGGATGATCAGGTAGCTCGCGGCCCAGATCCAGCCTTCTTGCGCTTCGGCTCCGGTAGCGGCGCCGAGGGCGAAGACGAGCGCTGCCGAGGCGCCGGCAACGGTGGCCGCGACGATCATCTTGCTGCTGACGAACATGCTCGGCGGCATTTTTGTCAGCGAAATTTGCCGGCCCCACCCCTGCATGGTCTCGGTGGCCACGGTGCCAGCGATGGCCACGGTGCTGACTGCCGCTCCGTAGGCCGCCATGGAAATCATCAGATAGAACTTCACATTACCGGCTCCCAGCTCGAACTCGGTGTAGCTGGGGATGCTGCCGAACAGGATGTACATTGCCGCGGGCAGCAGGAGGGCAAAGATCAGGTTGTATCCATCGCGGAAGTGCCGCGCGAATTCCACGCGGATGTAGGTGCTCATCATGATGGGTCCTTGGTCAGTTGGATGAAAGCGTCCTCGAGGCTCGGCGAGGAAATTTCCAGGTCGTAGCCTTGGTACTCGGTCAGCAGGGCGGCTGCGAAGCTGTCGGAGTCGGAGCTGCGGAAGGCGAAGCGCAAGCCATTGCGTTCAGCCACCTGCACCGAATCGCTGGAGGCGGCGGCCCGTTCGGCATGCTCGGCCGAGGGGAAGGAAGCGCTGACGGTGCGTCCGGAGATGAGCTTGCGCAGATCCTCGGTGGCGCCGTCGGCGACGATGAGCCCGTGGTTCATCAGCACAGTGCGTTCTGCGAAGTTCTGCGCTTCTTCCAAATAGTGCGTGGCGAAGATGACGGTGCGTCCTTCGGTGGCTTCGACGCGCATTGCGGCCCAGAAATCCCGGCGAGCCATCACGTCCATCCCTGCAGTAGGCTCATCGAGGATCAGCACATCCGGATCCGGCAGCAACGCCAACGCGAACTTGATGCGCTGCTGCTCGCCGCCCGAGCATTTGCCCACGCGCCGCTTGGCGATCTTGTCCAGTCCGGTGCGTTCCATGACCTCACCAATGCGATCTGCCTGCTCATGCATGTGGGCGATGACCGACACCGTTTCCTTGACGGTCATGTCGCGCAGCAGCCCGCCGGTTTGCAGCACTGCCGAGACCCTGCCAGCCAACACCGCCTGGCGCGGGTCCAAGCCGAGGATCTGGGCCGATCCCTCGGTGGGCTGGGTCAACCCGAGGATCATGTCCACGGTTGTTGTCTTTCCGGCTCCGTTGGGCCCTAGGAAGGCCACGATCTGACCGGTCTGGATCTGCAGGTCGATGCCCTTGACGGCTTCGACCTTGCTGCGCGGCGTTGAGAAGGTTTTCTTCAAGCCGCTGAGCGAAACTGCATTGGTCTTTGTCAGCGTTTCCATGACTCCCAGTTTTCTCCGTTTGCCAGGCGGGCAGAAGAGCAGAAAGTCATGGGTTGCCCATGACCGTTGTCATGGACCGAAACCAGTTTCCCGACGCAACTATGCTGATCAATGCTTGGAAACCTGCTGTGAGCTTGGCAACTCGCCGCTGCGCGATGCGCCTTCGCCTCGTGATGCAGGCCCTGGGAAATGCCATGATCCACCGGGTCAACGAACAAATTGGAGATTTCCGCCCTTGTGGTCGGGTTATCCCCCATCAGACGTTACGGATTCCTCTCTGGGAAACTCACAGCGTATTCCCGTAGGATTTTTGCTGTGCTAGATCATTCTTCGTTTCTTTCGCTTGTGACCGATTATGCGGCCCCGACCATGGGCGCGGCATTCCTGCCCGACTGGCTGAACCCGGCCGTCTTCCTGAACAACCCTGCGCTTGGCCCATGGGTCCTGCTGCTGGTGTGCGCCATTGTCTTCGCTGAGACCGGCTTGCTGGTGGGATTCTTCCTGCCCGGCGATTCGATGCTCTTCACTGTTGGCATGCTCATCGCCACCGGCACCATCCACATCCCGCTGTGGCTCTTCTGCGCAGCGATCTTCGTCTGCGCTTTCGCCGGCGACCAGACCGGTTACATCATCGGCAAGAAAACTGGTCCTGCCATCTTCAAGAAGCCGGATTCCCGCTTCTTCTCGCAGCAGAACGTTGAACGCGCCCACGAATTCTTCGAGAAGTTCGGCGGCCGCGCGGTGATCCTTGCACGCTTCGTGCCAATCGTCCGCACCTTCGTCCCGGTGATCGCTGGCGTTGCGAAGATGAACCACAAGACCTTCGTCTTCTACAACCTGATCGGCGCTGCCCTGTGGGGCATCGGCGTCACCCTGCTGGGCTACTGGCTGGGACAGTTCACGTGGATCGAAGAGAACATCGACCTGATCTTCATCCTGATCGTCCTCATCTCGGTCATCCCCATCGGTGTCGAACTGCTCAAGGCCCGCAAGTCGAAGAGCAAGACCATCGAAGACTGATTTTCAAGCACTTCTCCGGCGGAATTGTCCGCCACCCCACTGTACGCCGCGGCGCATCAACCAATGTTCACAAGGTTGGGTTGTGCCGCGGCGTACTCCTTTGCAGACAAGATCCACCTCGTCTTCCAAGGCGTTGCTTGCCTCGCGCGTGATCGGGCGGATGGCATTGGCCAGCACTTCGCAATCGCAGTAACCGCCCAGCAGCTGCATCTTCCGTTCCACCGCGGTAGCCCGCGGGGCACTCTCGTCGCGATAGGCCAGCAGGAAGAGATGGGTCCCGTCGCATCCTTGGGCTCTCAGGGCCCGGTAGAGGAAGCAGGCAAGGCATTCATGGTCGACGGGTTCGAGTACCGCGGGCATGGGTGGCTCCTTAAAGCAGTTGAAGGCAGTAGTGTTTCGCTACTGCCTTCAACTGTCTGTGGTTCAAGCACCACGCACCGCGCCAAGCTCACCAGCTGTGGATATCTAGCTGCCTGCCAGGCTCTGGCGGAGGAATGCCGCTACGCGTTCCACTGCTTCTGTCACTCGTTCGTATCCTGCAGCGAACGACAAGCGGATGAACAGGTGCCCTTCGAACGGATCGAAGTCGCCTCCCGGGGTCAGCGCCACGTGCGCGTATTCCAAGACTGCTTGGCAGTACTGGCCCGCGGAACCGAAAAGCTCCAGGACTTCGGGGGCCAACCGGCCATAGAGGTAGAAGGCCCCATCGGCGGGTGCCGCCTCGCTGATCCCCAGGCTGCCCAGGTGCTCCAGCACGTGGGCCCGGGTGCGGGTGAACTCGGCCACACGCTCATTGGCCTCATCCAGGCTCCGCTGCTCGAAAGCGGCCACCACGGCACGCTGCGCAGGCGCCGGAGCGCACAGCGCCAGGTTCGAAGCCAGCGCGTCAACGGTGACCACCAGGTCATCGGGCACGATCATCCAGCCCAGGCGCCAACCGGTCATCCCCCAGTATTTGGAGAAGGAGGAGACCACGATGGAGGTACGGGAGAACTCCCACGAGGTGTGCCCCCTGCGGTCAGGGACGAACTCGATGCCGTGGTAGATTTCGTCGCTGATCAGCCGCACGCCGTTGGCTTCGCACCAGCTGGCCAGGTCCTTGAGCTCCTGGGCGCTGAACATGGTTCCGGTGGGATTATTCGGCGAGGCGATCACCAGACCATCCAGGCGGCCATGCTCCTTCTTGGCCGCTTCGAGCAGCTGCACGGTGGGCTGGAAACGCTGTGCCGCGCCGGTGGGCAGGTCCACCACTTCCAGTCCCAGGGCACCGAGGATATTGGCGTAGGCCGGGTAGCCGGGGCGGGCTAGCGCCACCACGTCTCCGGCATCGAAGGCCGCCAGGAACGAGAGCTGGAAGGCTCCGGAGGACCCGGTGGTCATCACGAAGTTCTTGGCCGGGATCTGCACCCCATAGGTATCGAAGTAGTGCCGGGACAGAGCCTGGCGGGTTTCGAGCAGGCCCGCGGTGGAGGTATACCCGAAGTCGGCGTGCCCGGCATGCAGCTGGGCGGCCAGCTCATTGACCGCCGCTGGCGCACCGCCGCCGGGTTCTCCGACGCACAAGGAGATCACGTCGTGCCCCGCGGCACGCATCGTGGCGACCTGGTCGACAATCTGCATCACTTCAAAGGGAGCTACCTTGGAACGCTGGGAAGCTTGCACTATTTGTCCTTCTTTCCGCAGGCATCGAAGAACCGCAGCATCCTCGCCGCGGCCTTCTGCGCTATCTGCTTCAAGGCTATCGGCTCCAGCGTGGCATTGTGCCCAAGGACAGCCGGTGAGCAGGCTCACTGCCCCGGTTCACCCTCCGTTTGCCTCCCGTCCACCGTTGGGGCATCCGCCCCGAGCATCCTCGAAGTATCCGCCTATTGCAGGCGACACCTCGCACAGGAGAACGAACCATGAACAAGCCACTCTCAGCCGCCCTGGCCGCCGCAGTATTGCTCCCCCTGGCCCTGGCGCCAACCGCCGGAGCGGCAGCCTCGCCTGCAACCGCGGCTTCCGCACTTCCCGCGGCAGTTGCCAAGGACCCCTCACCCGGGTTCCGCGTATTGCCATACCTGCAAGCTCCTTCTTCCACCTCGATGACCATCAACTGGATCAGCGAAACCGATGAGCCGGGCACCATCAGCATGAGCGGACCGGGCCTGGGCAAGTCCGGCCAGCAGAGCAGCGAGCCGGCATACCTGGATCTCATGGAATACACCCAGGCCGAGCTCGATGAGCAGATCGCTGGCTTGGAGCAGGGTTCGTGGCTGAAGTCGAATTCGAACTACAAGCACTCGGTGACCTTCGAAGATCTCAAGCCGGGAAAGACCTACAACTACACGGTGACCCAGTCCGGCGAAACGCACAGCGCCGCCTTCAATACGGCGCCCAAGGGCGAGGCCTGGAAGAACGTGCGCATCATCGCGTTCTCCGATTCCGAGACCGAGCCGCGCGGACGCACCGAGCACCGCGAATGGGAACTCTCCCCGGTCAACGGCTACACCGCGGATTCGCTGCAGCGCCCGGGCGCAGGATCTGCCTGGGACCAGAAGTTCGGCATGACCACCCGCTACGGCCAGCCGACCCTGCGCTACCCGCTGGACCAGTCCACCGCCTTCAACGAGAACCTCAAGCACATCCAGGCCGCCGATCCGGACCTGGTCATGATGGCCGGCGACCTCACCCAGGGTTCGGGCTACCAGCCGGCCTGGGATGAGTTCTTCGGCCATGTGGCCGGCGAGCATTCGGACCTGGCCTCCAATGTCCCGCTGCTTCCGGCGCTGGGCAACTGGGAAACCTATGCCGCGCTGAACGGCGGCTACGGCACGGATGCCGACCGCACCCCGGCGGTCATCTCGCGCAACCGCTTCCTGGATTACTTCTCGCTGCCGCGCGATCCGCAGCACCCCGAGTACAAGGGCTCCTACTACCGGGTGGATCACGGGCCGGTCACCGTGCTGACCTTGGATTCCACCAACGGCCGCCCGGACGAGAACACCCGGACCGGCCAGCTGACCGGGGAGAAGTTCTCGGGCGATGATACGAATATGGACGCGGCGAAGCTGTCCACCGATACCCAAGGCGAGTTCACCTTCGAGTCCTACGTCCAGGGCTTCAAGGAGCTGTTCCCCGGCTCCACCGATAAGGACGTGGACCTGCCCAATATGGATGCCGCCTCGGCGCAGTGGGAATGGGCCGAGAAGCAGCTGGCCGATGCCCGCGCCAAGGGCCAGATCGTGCTGGTCCAGTTCCACCACGCGGGCTATTCCAACGGCGTGCACGGCACCCCGCCCAACCATGAGCACCCGGATAACCAGTCGGGCACCGCAATGCGCGCCTACACCCCGATGTTCGAGGAGCACGGCGTGGCAGCGGTGATCTCCGGCCACGATGAGATGTTCGAGCGCTCCTGGGTGGATGAGGACGGCGACGGACGTGGCTTCCACTCCTATGACGTCGGCGTGGCAGCCGATGGCCTGCGCGGCGAGAAGCTGGTGAAGAATGCCGAAGGCGAGTACGAGCCGCTGCGCTTCAACTCGCATTCGCAGTGGTCGGCCCCCGCCGATGAGCCGGAAACCTGGGCCGAGGATGCCAACGGTGTTCCGCAGCTGGTCTCCGGCGGCTTGCACTATGGGCACCTGCAGATCGATGTGGCCAATACCGCGCAGGGCGCCGAGCTGACCTTGACCCCGGTGCACATCTTCCCGCAGCTGGATTCGCAGTACCGGCTGGAGAAGACCGAGCGGCGGGCCTATGACGATGTCGTGCGCTTCGCGGTCGGCAAGGACGGGGCGCCGCTGGCGAAGTAGCGCTGGCGGAGCAGGCGACTTGTCGCCATGGCTGCAGGTAGTGGACTATTGGAGAGAGCAAAGGCCACTGAGCGCAGCAGCGTAGAGAGCAGGACGAGACATGAGTGAACAGCGCGTTTTCAAGGCAGTAGTCGCCAAGGAAGCCGGCTGGTGGAACATCTGGGTTCCCGAATTGGATCATGTGACTTCCACCCGCAAGTCCCGCAAGGTCTCCCTCTACACCCGCTCCTTGATCGCAGCGGTGCTGGGCATCGAGGAATCCTCGTTCCGCGTCGAGCGCGAAATGGTTTCCGCTGGAGAATTCGAGCGCCGCTTCACCGAAGCCGTGCGCGCAACCAGCCCGCAGGAAAAGCTGTAGGCAGCACGCATCCACGGCAGAGGCCGTCGTGTCTCCAAGGGGCACGGCGGCCTCTGGCTATTTGCCCGTGGTGTCCAGTTCGCGTTCCTTGACCGGGTGGCGCGAAAGGATGGAAATCCGGTTGAAGGCATTCATGGCGATGGCGATCCATTGGATCGCGGCCACCTGCTCATCGCTCAGCACCAGCCGGGCCGAAGCCACCGCAGCTATGCGCTCTTCGGGGTTCGGAAGGCCAGTGGTAGCTTCGGCGATGGCCAATGCGGCGCATTCTTCTTCGGTGAATAGCCCTCCGCATTCATCCCAGGTGCGCAGCAGGGTGATCCGCTGCAGGCTCTCGCCGGCATCCAGCGCCTTGCGCGCATGAAGGTCCAGGCAGAAGGCGCAGCCATTGATCTGCGATACGCGCAAATTGACCAGCTCGGCGGTGCGGTCGCTGATCCCGGCGGCGCGATAGGACTTGGCGACATCTTTGGAGAATCTGCCAATCGAGTTCCAAAGCTCGGGATTGGTCTTGTCGAGGAACATCGGGTCTGAAACGGCCATAGTTGAACCATACATCCACGTGCAGCCCTCCTGCTTGAAGGCATCCGGGTAAAGAACCGTGGAGACCAGCGAAAGCTGGTCTCCACGAAGTTTGCTACTTGTCGCCGTCGGCGGCCAGCTGGCCGCAGGCGCCGTCGATTTCCTTGCCGCGGGTATCTCGCAGCGTGGTCGGCACGCCCAGCTCGTCCAGGCGGCGCACGAACTTGGACGTGATGTCAGGTTCGCTGCGGGTCCAGATGGAGCCCGGCACCGGGTTCAGCGGGATCGGGTTCACGTGTACCCAGCCACGACCACGGGCGTTGAGCTTCTTGGCCAGCATTTCCGCGCGCCACTCGTGGTCGTTCATGTCCTTGATCAGCGCGTATTCGATGGAGACGCGGCGTCCGGTCTTCACGTAGTAGTCGTAGGCGGCATCCAGCGCCTCGTCGACCTTCCAGCGCGAATTCACCGGGATCAGTTCGTCGCGCAGCTCGTCATCCGGGGCGTGCAGCGACAGGGCGAAGGTGACCTGGACGTTCTCGTCCGCCAGCTTGCGGATCGCCGGAACCAGGCCGACGGTGGAAACGGTAATGCCACGGGCGCTCATGCCCAGGCCTTCCGGGGCCTCGGCGACCATGCGGTGCACGGCGTTCATCACGCGCTTGTAGTTGGCCAGCGGTTCACCCATGCCCATGAACACGATGTTGCCCACGCGCTCATCAGGGTGCTGGCGTCCGCCCAGTCCGCCCTCGGCGATCACTCGGTTGGCCTGGACGATCTGGTCAAGGATTTCAGCAGTGGACATGTTGCGGGTCAAACCCGCCTGGCCGGTGGCGCAGAACGGGCAGTTCATGCCGCAGCCGCACTGCGAGGAAATGCACAGGGTGATGCGGCCCGGGTAGCGCATCAAGACCGACTCGACCAGCGAGCCGTCGAACAGGCGCCAGAGGAACTTGATGGTCTTGCCGTCATCGGTTTCCAGGCGCTTGACCTCGGTGAGCAGCTTCGGGAACATCGCCTCGGCGAGTTCCTCGCGGCCGTTCTTCGGCAGGTCGCTCATCTGTGCCGGGTCGGTGGTGTAGTGCTGGAAGTAGTGCACGGAGAGCTGCTTGGCGCGGAAGCCCGGCAGTCCCAGTTCCTTCAGCTTGGCCTGGCGTTCGGCCAGGGACAGGTCGGCAAGGTGCGTTGGCGGCTGGGAGACGCGGCGCTTGGTGGAGAACTGCAGCTCCGGACGGCCATCGGCACCCATCTCCTGCTTCCAACCTTCGGCGGTCGGCACGACCTGGGCACGGCCTTCGGCTTCGGCTCGGGACTTGGAGATGCGCAGCTGCTGGGCGCGCTGGGCCGCGGCCTGCTCGTTGCGCAGCGCCTTGCGTTCTTCAGCGGAAAGTGGAGTGGAATCGATGGAAGTCATTGCTACCTATTGTTTCATGTATCCGCGAGAGTTTGGCGGTGAGTTTGGGCACGCGCAAGCAGTGCCGCACCGCCAATCTACCGGCGGTACGGCACTGCTGCATACGGGTATTCAGTACTTGAAGGATTCCTTCAGGTGGCCAATGTTGCCCACGGCCCCGGCCAGGTCCATGTCCCCCAGCTGCCCGCTGGTGGCAGCTGCAGGGCGGCCCTTGCTCCAGTGGCGGAATCCTTCCTGGTGCTCGCGGGTAATCACCGCGTCACCGGTGCCAGCCATGAACGCCTCCAGCTGGTAGGTCTCGCCCCAGATCGGCTCGCCGTTTTCGTCTTCGCCCTGGTATGCCCTGACTGATCCGCTGGCCGAGCCGTTCTTCAGCTGCTTGTCGATATGCACTTCAAGCGCGTCACCGTACATTCCCACGATGTCCAGCGTCTCGCATCCGCTGTCCGGATCCCACGACGGCAGTTCGCCTGCCGGGCAGTCGAAGTTCACCACAGCTGCATCACCCGAACCAGTGGTGCGTGCGAAGAAGCTGATCAGGTGTGCATTGCCGGCAAAACCGTCAAGCTCGCCGACATGGGCCACCTCGCCCGAGAGCCAGATGCTGTCGGTCTTTTCCGGGGGCACCGCCGAAGCGGGGACAAGCGCAGTGGGCGCCAGAAGGGCGGTACTTGCGCCGCATAGCACGGCACTGGTCGTTTTCCTCATGATGGGTCCTTTCCGCTGCGCATGCCTCGCTGCATGCGCAAGTGAACCCGACCAGTGTGCAGTCACCCACCCCGTTAATTCAACAGATGGACATAAAAGTTATCTGAGCTCAATGCATGCTCGCAGGCAACAGATCCGGCCAGGCCGTCACGCTTCTGCCACGACCTGTGCTGTCCTCGCCACCGGGTATCGCACTGATTGATGCAATCACGCAACCAGCAACCGAAGCGTTGCCATTTCGTCATGCAACGGGAATAGTCCTCTGCCCGGGCGAAGTCATCGTGAAACTGCGCGCGACCTTCTGCTTCAACCAGCCGCTGGCAGCCAATGCTGAAATCGCCGTATCCCGCAGTGGGACGGACCAGCTCGGCAGGGCCCGCCCCAGCAGCATGTTGACCTGCGCACGCCGGGCAGCACTGCGGGCGGCCGCGAGCCGCAGATCATCCAGTGAACCAGCTGGTGCACCGGCAGCAATGAGGTCGGCTATTGCCTGCGCATCAGCCAGCCCCAAGCTCAGCCCCTGCCCGCCGATGGGGCTGATCTGGTGGGCCGCGTCCCCGAGCAGCACCACCCGCCCGTGGACCATCGAGGACACCATTCGGGTAGCAGTGCCGAAATAGCTGGTCATGGTGCAGGCCCCGGGGTCAAGCAGGTATCCGGTCCGGTCCATGATCATTTCGGTCAAGATTCCCGGCGAATCATTGTCCAGCTTCTGTTCGACGCGCACCACCCAGCGCCGCCATGCACCGGGCAACGGAAAGGATTCGACAATCCCCTGCTGGTGCAGGAACAGCGCCGCAGCATGCGCCAGTCCAGTGGTATCGGGAAAGTCACCCATCAGATACCTGTCACGATGGTTTGCTCCTGCAAAGTCCATCCCGAGATCCGTGCGGACTGCGGAGCGGACCCCGTCGGCACCGGCCAACCATCGGGCCCGGTAAGCGGTGCCGCCGGATAGGAACTCCACGGATTGCTCGGACTGTCCCAGCACCTTCTCAAAAGCGCATCCGGGCACCAGCGAACCCGGCGCCAATTGCTGCAGGCGCTCGCGCAGCAATTGCTCGGTGGACTGCTGCGGCAAGGACAGAACATAGGGGTATTGCCCGCCAATCGTGGCGAAATCCATCGCGGCGATGCTCCGCCCGCGCGAGATCCCCAGCCCGCCGCGGATCTGCACGCCGTGGCGCTGCGCGGCCTCCCCCACTCCGAGCTGATCCAGGACCTGTTGTGCCGGAGGGTGCAGGCCAAAGGCCCGCGAGTGGGCTGCCGGCACACTGCGCTGCTCGAAGACCCGGACGCTGCGCCCGTTTTGGGCGAGCAGGATGGCCAAGGCCAAGCCCACCGGTCCGGCGCCGATGATCGCGACGTCATCCACGGCCGCCAGCTTCCCAGAGCAGCAGGTTGCGGTACGGACGCTGAGTGCGCACTTCCCACCCTGCCCGGAGCAGTTGCTCCAGTTCTTCCGGCACGAAGCTGCGCCTGATGGAGGTCAGGCCGTCGCGGCGGATCAGCGAGCTGCCGGCCAAGGGCAGGGTCGCCAGGCCGAAGAGTCCCAGCGCCATCGGCGAGCGCCGGATATCGCTGTGCAACCCGAGACCGGTGCACAACTGCTCGGTGTCTTCCTGCAGCTGCTGCAGCTCATCCGGCAACAGGTGGTGCAGCAGGTGGTTGGAGAGCACCAGGTCGTACCGCTCGCCGGCGGCCGCCAGCCGGGTGCTGGTGGTTTCATGGAATTCCAGCACCCCGCCAGGCAGCTTGCTGCGGTGCAACGCTTGCCGGGCGTATCCGATGGCCCGCGGATCCGGGTCGATGCCGTGCACTGCGACTTCGAATCCGTCGGCGAGCGCCCACCGGGCCAGATTCGCCGCGATATCCCCGCCGCCGCAGCCCACATCCAGGATTTTGGCCCGTGCCCGCTGCACCAGCAACGGGCGGATGCATTCCAGATAGTTGCTCCGCCAGCCCGCCACGACCCGGTTCACCAAGGGGAATTGGGCGTAGGTGCGGTGCAGCAGCACCGGGTCGCAATCCGGCCTGTCCATTTCCTCGATGGCTGCCGTATCCCGCTCCAGCCGGAGCATCATTCTCTCCTGGATACGGTGAACAGCCCGGTTTCAACGGTCAGCCCCGGGCCGAAAGCCATGGAGCAGACTCGATCCCCGCTGTCCGCTGCCGCGGAATCCAGGATTTCCTTGAGCACGAAAAGCACCGTGGCGCTGGACATGTTTCCATAGCGATCCAGGATCGCGCGGGCCGGCTGAAGCTGCCGATCATCCAGGCCCAGCCGGTTTTGCACCCGGTCCAAAATGGCCCGGCCGCCGGGATGCAGTCCCCAGTGCTGGATCTTCTCAACCGAGAGTTCCGAGTCGGTGTCCTTGTCCAGGAGCGGTTGCAATGCCGCGGTGATGTGCTCGTCGATGATGTGCGGGACGTAGGTGCCCAGCACCATCTCGAATCCGTGATCACCGATATTCCACGCCATCGCTTCTTCGCCTACCGGGGTGAGCACGGTCTCGAAGCCGTCCATCAGCAGCGGCCCGCTGCCCTTTGCCGAAACGATCACCGCGGCCGCCCCGTCGGCGAAGATAGCCGAGCCCATGATGGTGTCCGGGTCATTCGAGCTGTGCACATGCAAGGTGCACAGCTCTGCGCAGACCACCAGCACCGTGGCGTCCGGGTCGGCCAGGCAGAAGTCGCGGGCCGCGCGCAATGCGGGGAAGGCGGCATAGCAGCCCATGAATCCCAGGTGATGGCGTACGGTGTTCGGGGCAAGCCCCAGCGCCCGCACGATCTGGTAGTCCGGGCCGGGGTTGTAGAACCCGGTGCAGGAGACGGTGATGACGTGGGTGATGTCTTCCGGCGCCAAGTCCTCGCAGGCATCCAGCGCCTTCTTCGCGGTCTCCGTGAAGAGCGTGCCTGCCTGCTTGGCGTACACGTTGTTGCGCTCCGCGGTGCTCGGGGAGAGCAGGAGTCCGGCGGCCCGGTCATAGAACATCGGCTGTTCCGGCTGGGGCAGGGTGAGGTCGAATTCGTCGACGCAGCTGTATCTGGTGCTGATCGCTGCGGAGTTGAAGGAAGTGGCGATGAGCCGTTCGCCCAGCCGGCTCAGATTCGGCTGGCTGGCGAAGACATCACGGATTTCGTCCTGGGCAAGTTGCGTCGCGGGCACTGCGGTCTGGATCGTGCGGATCTTCACTGGCATGCCCCGAGCCTAGGGCCATTGCCAGCGATGGTAAACAGCTTCGGCGAATTGCCAGCATTCACCCGATGATCCGTTGCCCTCCGCGCGTGGATTATCTATCCTCGGCGAAGAATATGATTATTGTTATTAACGTCAGATTTAATCGATCGCGCAGGAAGAGGCCCCGTGGCAAAGGCATCAGTTCATTCCTTGGAGGGTATCCGCCGGACCATCCTTGATGGCTTCTGGTCCCCCGGAGATCGCCTGCAGCCGACCGCATTAGCAGTGCAGTTCGAAACCAGCACGACGGTGATCCGCGAATCGCTGACCCGGCTGGCTGGTGAAAATCTGGTGGTCATCCGCCCGAACCGCGGCTTCTTCGTACCTGAGCTTGATGTGCGCGAACTGGCAGATATCACCGAGCTGCGTTGCTCCACCGAAGCGCTGGCCGCCCGCCTGGCAGTGGAACGCGGAGATGTCGCATGGGAATCCAAGGTGATTGCGGCCCATCACAAGCTCTCGCGCACCCCACGCCGCTTGCCGGAGGAACCTGGCACTCTCAACCCTGCGTGGTCCGAAGCGCACCGCGAATTCCACCATGCTCTGCTGGTGCCTTGCGATTGCCAGCCGATGCTCAAGCTATCCGTCGACCTGGCGAACTTCACCGAGCTCTACCGGCGCTGGGCCGCCCCGTCGAAGGCGGCAGGCAAGCGCAACGTCGAGAAGGAGCACCAGGAAATCCTGGATGCCGCTATGGCTCGTGATGCCGACCTGCTCGGAGAACTGCTCGGAAACCATTACCGTTCCACCGTCCAAGTGGTCATTGATGCTGGGTTGAGCACCCTGCGCTGACCCCTTTGGCACGCCGTTGGTGGCGCGCGCAGTTCGGCTATTTCTTGCCTGGCGCAGGCGGAATGACGCGCTCGCTGACAATCGCGGCGTTCATCGCCGCCACTGCTCGCTGCGCCGAATCCGCTGCCGGTGAATCCTGCGCGAGTTCCGCTATCCGGGACTGCGCTTGGGCCGAAGTCATGGGCGCGAGCTCTTCCTCCAGCACAGGGTGCACCAGGCCTACGGCCTGAAGGATCGCGAGCACGGTGGTATCGCTGGTTCCCGGGATTTTCTGCCCGTGAAGGGCACCGTGCAGGTCGGTTCTGATCTGGCGCTGGATCTGCTGGTTGATGATGCGCACCCGCTGCTTTCCCAAGCCCAGCATCGTGCGTTCGCCGTATTCGATAATTCCGCCCTTGGCCAGGGAATCGGTCAGCAACCGGACATCGCACAGGGAATTGATCTTCACTGCGTCATCCAGGCTCAGGCTGCCCCGCCTTTCCAGCTGCTCCAATGGCGCGGCAAGCACTGGATCCGGGCAGGGGCCGGCACCGATGAGCTGGATCTGCCGCTGCTCATCCTCGCTGAGCGCCACACGCCCGGCAATCATCAGGTCGGTGATGATGGCGGCGTTCATGCCGTATCCCGTAGCTGATACAACTGCTTCTGGTTTCTCGGAGTCATCGGCCATGAGCAAGTAGAGCTTTTCTGCGATCAACATGTTCTCAGGCTACCGGCCCGCACTGGAGGAGATCTTCAGCCTTGCGACGGATATTCAGGTTCAGTCGCCCTTGGCCGTGGGCTTCTTCTTGGCCTTGGCCAGTTCGGATGGCGAATGGGTGGTCCGGGGTTCGGAGCGATCCTGCGTCATGGCCGAGGTGGTGCGGATGAAGACCGAGATCCAGCTGAACATGATGGCCACCACCGACAGCTCGAAACCGGTCAGGTTGTAATAGGACCATTTGGTCCACAGCTGGAAGGCGCCCCAGATCGCGCCGATAGCCGCATAGGACAGCAGATGGAACACCACCGGGTAGCCCGGCAGCAGGACGATAGTGCCCAGCAGCAGGAAGATCATGGCCACCGAGACCATCTGCACGAAGGCCGAATGCACCTCCATGGCCACGTCGAAGGGGACCAAGCCGATGCCGATAATGCCCATGGAGACAAGCAGCAGGCACCAGCGCACCAGCTTCGGACGAGGACGCACCATGCGTGCAATCTTGTAGCGTTCCAACGCCGGGCGGCAACGGTAGGTCTGTGCCAGGCGGACCAGGTCGCGGGTCAGGAACTCGGTGAAGGCAGCGAGCACCAAGCCGGAAATCACCAGGGTGAGATTGAAAGTCCAGAAGGACCCCATGCCGGCTTGCGTGGTCCCCAGCGACGAGAACATGCTCCGCCACCAGTTCTGGTCTTCGGCCAGCAGCATGCTGATCAGCACACCGGCGCACATGAAGATCCCCAGCACCACTGACAGGGACTCCGCATTGATCCGCGCGGTGGCCTCCAGGGACAGGTAGGCGCTGATGCCCGTGGCTACGCTGACTGCCAGCGCCCCTGCGAGCACGTCCAGATGCAGCCCGTAGAAAGCCTGCTGGAGCAGGTGGAACACGACCAGCATGATCATGATGGTGCTGGCTACGTGCACCAAGACGAGGCCAAGGGCAGTAACCATCTGGCGCCATGCGGGAATCCTCTTCAGCCACGTCTCGCGGGCCCGGAGCATGGCGCGGAACGCATAGGCGCTGCTGGTTCCGGCCGAGACGGCACCGCAGACGGCTGAAACAATGCCTACCGACAGATCGCCAAAGAGCGGCGGACGTTCACCGGCGAAGATGATGAGCCCGACAACCAGCCCGAAGAGGGAACAGATCAGGCCGGCCCATAGGGCACGGCGCTCGATGTCCAGTTCGGTGACTCGCTTGCTGAGAGTGACATCGGGATATTGGGAATGCACGTAGTACATTCTCTCATTTTCATTGAAGAACGTCGGTAGTCGTTGCTGTTGCTTTCCGGGAGCAGGGGCGCGCTGCTGAAGTTCAAGAGGTGGATGGCACTCAAGACACCTGTCAATAGGTCAGCGAATAATGTATATTCATCATATGCTGACCATTTCGAGTCGTGTGGAAGTGATGAATAGGCTCGGGCGCGCTCTAGCCGATCCAACCCGATCACGAATACTTTTGTCCCTGTTGGAAGAACCCGGATATCCCGCCCAGCTGGCACGGAATCTTGAGTTGTCGCGGACGAATGTCTCCAACCATCTTGCTTGCCTGCGCGGGTGCGGAATCGTTATTTCGGAACAGGAAGGACGACAGACTCGCTACGAAATCAGCGACCCGCATATAGCTGCAGCGCTGTTGGCATTAGTGGAAGTGACGCTAGCGGTCGATGAGAATGTCCCGTGCATGGATTCGACCTGCACCGTTCCAGGTTGTTGCAATCCAAAGGAAGTCTCATGAATCTGGCATTGGCAACCCCCGCGCGCGCAGCAATCCTCAAACGACGAATCCGGCTGATTGTCGCCATCACTATCACCTGGAACATCATTGAAGCTGTTATCGCGTTGATCGCTGGTGGAGCCGCATCGTCAGCCGCCTTGGTGGGCTTCGGTCTGGATTCCATAGTTGAAGTGCTCTCCGCTGCGGCCGTCGCCTGGCAATTCGCTGCGCCCGATCCAGCGCGACGTGAAAAAACTGCCTTGCGGATCATAGCTATTTCGTTCTTCGCATTGGCCACATATGTTTCCGTAGATGCCGTACTGTCGTTGACAGGTGTTCGCGAAGCGGAGCATTCCACGGTAGGTATCGTCCTGGCCGCGTTGAGCCTGGCGGTCATGCCGTTTTTGAGCTTGATTGAACGCAGAACCGGACGTGAGCTTGGTTCAGCCTCGGCGGTGGCCGATTCGAAGCAAACACTAATTTGCTCCTACCTTTCAGCGGCCCTGCTTGCCGGGTTGCTGCTCAATAGCATGCTGGGGTGGGCATGGGCCGATTCAGCTGCGGCATTGATTATCGCCGTAGTCGCAGTACGCGAGGGCATTGAAGCATGGCGCGGAGACGCCTGCTGCGCCACCCCCATCAGCGCGCTGACCGGTGAACGGGTTAAAGCAAAATGCACTGACGGCTGCTGCTCCTAGCCGCCACGGGTGAAGAGGACAACCAGCAGATTCGTGTGCCCTTGCGGCGCAGCCGAACTCCGCGGAACAGGTCCTTGCACTAGTTCGAGGACAACGCGAGCAAGCCGCTGACCATCAGGCTCACCGCACCGCTGAAGGCAATCAGCACCACGAAGGCGCGGCTGAACTTCTGCGGAATCCTCGGGGCCAGAAAATTGCCCAGCACGATGCCCATCACCATCGCGCCGAAGCAGGCACCCCATTGCTGCCAATGCAGCTGCGGCATGCCGCCCTTGGCGATCAGCGAAGTCAAGGACAGCACCAGGAAATAGAGCTGCACGGAGATGGCGAATTGGGCTTGCGGCCAGCGGCTGGCTACCGCATATCCGGCAATGGCTGGACCGGAGACCCCGGCAGTCACGGACATGAATCCGGAGACAGCCCCTGCGCCAATCGCCAATCCCCTGCTTTGGGCCATGGCGAGGTTCCGGATCATGAAGCTGGAGCACAGTGCGAGGATCACCATGAAGGAAATGCCGATGTTCAGCCATGGCCCATCCAGCGAGTTCGCCACCCACGCCCCGGGAATGGTCATGAGCATGGCGGGGATGAGCATGAAAGCGACTTTCCGGTATTCGACTTGCCGAAAGACCTGCGCAAAGATCAGCAGGCTGCTGCAGGCGCCGAGCAAGTTGACCAGCATGACACCTTCGTGCGGCCCCAGCACCATCACCAGGAAGGGCGAGGAAACCAGTGCGAATCCCATGCCGGAAATACGCTGTGTGGAGGCACCCACGAAGACTGCGGCCGCCAAGCCAATGATCGCCGCTAATTGCACGCCCTGCTCCACGCTGCCTCCGCTATCCCTCGTCGCTGTCCACTATTACGTTAGTCCACGGCCAATGAGTCATTTGAATGGAGCACGCTTCAGCTGGAGTTCTAGGCTGTAGGAATGCGCAATGACGTGGATTTCCTGGTAATTGGCGGCGGGGCGATGGGCTCGGCAGCGGCGTGGTCCCTAGCCGCTCGCGGACACGAGGTGCTGCTGCTTGAGCGTTTTGCTCCGGGGCATCGGGAAGGCGCTTCGCATGGGGCCACCCGCAATTTCAATCCGGCCTATGCCGAACCCGAGTACCTGCGCCTGCTGCAGCGCTCCAATACCTTGTGGGATGAGATCTCGCAACGCTCCGGCAAGCCGATCCTGACGCGCACCGGATTGGTCAATCACGGAATCGTTGAAGCGCAGCGCGCCATGCACGAGATGCTGGGCCAGGCAGGTTTCGACAGCGAGCTGTTGTCCCTTGAAGCTGCGGAAGAGCGTTTCGCCGGTATGAAGTTCGAGACCGAAGTCCTGCATATCCCTTCCGGCGGCCAGATCAACGCCGACCTCGCAGTTTCCTCCCTGCAGCAGCTGGCAGTTGCCGAGGGTGCGTCCGTGGAGCATGGGCACCAGGTGGCAAGCGTTCAGGTGCTTGCCGATGACTGTGTCGAGGTCCATGCCCAGCACCGGGGAACCAGCTCGCGCATCCGGGCCCGCCATGCCATTGTCGCCGCGGGCGCCTGGACCCGGTCGCTGCTCGGCGATGCGCTCAGGCTGCCGGCCATCCACGTCACCGAAGAGCATCCGGTGCATTTCGCGCAGAAGGACCTGCCTGCGCACTGGCCCGGATTCAACCACATCCTGGACCCGAACCGGGAAATCGGTTCACGGATCTTCGGTCCCGTCTACGGGATGCGCACCCCCGGCGAAGGCATCAAGGTGGGCTGGCACGGCTCCGGGCAGATCATTGATCCAGAGCACCGCCCGCACCAAGCCAGCGGGGAACAGCTGCGCGGGCTGCAGGACTACGCGGAACGCTGGCTTCCAGGGGTCGATCCCTCGCGCTATGAGACGGTGTCCTGCACCTACGCCAATACCGAGGACGAGCACTTCATCCTCGACTCGCTTGGTCCGATCACCGTCGGCGCAGGGTTCAGCGGCCACGGCTTCAAGTTCGTGCCCGCCATCGGCGAGCACCTGGCCGAGCTGGCCTTGGGCCGGCGCACGGCCGAACCGAAGTTCTCGGCGAACCGCACGGTGGCGAAGCCAGTCTTCCTGCAGCGCCGCCGCGCGGCCGGCATTAGCTAGCCGCCTGTTCCCGTGCAGCTGCGGGCACCTGCTGGGTGATGCAGTGGATGCCGCCGCCACGGGCAAACAGCTCGCGCGCATCCACGCCAACCACCTGGCGGCCGGGATAGGCGGCGGCCAGGATGCCAGAAGCCTGCTGGTCGTTGGGGTCATCGAAACTGCAAGCGATCACCCCGCCATTGGTCACCAGATGGTTGATATAGGAATAGTCCACCCAACCCTCGGCATCGCGCAGCACTTTGGGGGCCGGCACGGCAATGAGTTCCAGGCTCCGCCCCTGGGCATCGGTTGACTGCTCCAGCCGTTTGCGCACCGCCTGGGAGATGGCATGGTCCGGGTGCCGCGGATCCTGCTGGTCGTGGTAGAGCACGACGCCGGGCCGGGCGAAGCAGGCGACAATGTCCACGTGCCCGCGCGTGCCGAATTTCTCGTTGTCACGGCTCAGCCCGCGATCGAGCCAGATGGATTTCCGGGCGCCCAGCAGCCGCGCGAATTCGGCCTCGATGTCTTTTTCGGTCTTCCCCGGATTGCGGCCCGGATCGAGCTGGACGCTGCGCGTGGCCAGAAGCGTGCCTTCCCCGTCCACGTGGATTCCGCCGCCCTCGTTGGTGATCGAGGCCCGCACGTGCGCCGCGCCTGCAAGCTGCGCGACGTGGCCTGCTACCAGCCGGTCGTTGTCCCAGCTGGCCCACTCCTGCGCGCCCCAGCCGTTGAAGTTCCAGTCCACCGCCGCCAGCTGGCCGTCCGGGGTGCGCACGAAGCTCGGGCCTGAGTCGCGCATCCAGGCATCATCCAGCGGGTGCAGGGCATAGTCGACTGCATCGCCCAGGCGGCGCCGGGCCGCGGCTTCGCTGGCCGGGTCCACCACCATCGTGACCGGGGTGAAGGCGCTGATTGCGCGGGCCACTGCGCTCCACGCGGACCGGGCGGCTTCGGCCTGCTCCTCGCTCTCGCCCAGCGTGTAGCCGCCGGAGGGGAAGGCCATGTAGATGCGTTCATGCGGGTCGGTTTCCGCGGGCATGAAGAACTCAGGCATGGGAATACCCCAGCTCTCCCAGGCCGGACTCGGCGCGGGCTTCGGTGAGCGCGCCGTACGTTTCCGGGCGGCGGGTACGCAGGAATGGGAAGAGCGTGAGCCAGTCGCGGCGGGCATCCAGATCCAACGTCGCCACCAGCACTGCGGATTCGTCGCGCGGGGCGCGGGCCAGGATGCGGCCGTACGGATCGGAGATGAAGGAGGAGCCGTAGAAGGTCAGTGCACCCTCGTCGCCCCAGCGGTTGGGCACCACCATGAACAGCCCGTTGGCGATGCCGTTGCCGATAATGGCCTGGCGCCACAGCGGTTCTGTGTCGAAATCCGGATGGTCCGGTTCGGAACCGATGGCCGTCGGATAGGCCAGCAGGTCCGCCCCGGCCAGCGAATAGATGCGCGGCGGCTCGCTGAACCACTCGTCCCAGCAGGTCGGCAGGCCCATGGCCAGGCCGTCCAAGGCTTCGATCTTGTGGACCGGGTAGGGATCCTCGTTGGGTCCCTCGCGGAAATACTTGTCCTCGTAGTATCCGGCGGTGCGCGGAATGTGCAGCTTGTTGGTCAGCGCGGCAATCCCGCCCTCTGGGGAGAGCACCACCGCGGTATTCAGTCCCAGCCCGTCGGCGGCCGGGGCCTTGCGGAACAGCGAGATGTGCACGTGCAACTGGTACTTGGCGGCCATGTCCCTGGCGAACGCGACCGTTGGTCCGGTTTCAAGTTCCTCGGCGGACTCATCAGCCGCGTCCGGGTTGGGAACTACGAAGGCCGGGTACTTGCTCAACGTCAGCTCCGGCAGGAAAACGATGCGCGCGCCATGCTTGGCCGCACGGGCGATGCCGCCCTCCAGTTCGCTGCGCAGCTCCTGCGGGTCTTCGTGCCAGCGGTGCTGGACCAGAGCGATGGTGATCTCGCCGCGCTCGGCGGCGTCCACGCGGGCCAAAGAGGCCGGCGGAGTCAAGGCGACTATTTCCTTCAAGGCTGAGCTCCATTGATAAAACGAATGTTATTCGTTTACAGATTAAGGGTTGGGTTGGCTCCTGCACAAGGGATTTAACGAATGACTTTCGTTTATTTGTGTAAGCTCTACCCAGAACCTTCAACCACGGGAGAACTCATGGCCAGGCCCTCCAAGCCCAAGCTCAGCACTACTGCTATCGCCGATGCAGCACTTGAGCTCGTTGATGCCCATGGCGAGTTCACCCTGCCGCAATTGGCCAAGGTGCTTTCGGTCTCGGCCTCATCCCTGTACAACCACGTGCATGGGAAGGGGGAAATCATCGAGCTGATGCGCGGGCGGGCCATGGCCGGAATCCGCCTGCCCAACTTGGACAATGTCGCCTGGCAGGAAGCCGTGCGGGATATTGCCACGGAATACTGGGCCTCGTACTCCCGACACCCGCGGCTGATCCCGCTGCTGACCAGCCATACGGTCCGCGACAGCACCACCCTGCGGGTCTACGACGCGCTGGCCGAAGCTTTTGCGCTGGCTGGGTTCGAGCCGAAGCGGCGGCTGCAGGCCATTACGATCGTCGACTCCTTCGTGCTCGGGTCGGCGCTGGACGCGGCGGCACCGAAGATCGTATGGGAAGCGAATGCGCAGTCGTCGAGATATTTCAAAGAAGCCTTGGACGCTGACCTGCCCGACAGCAACCGCTCCCGGGCAACCTTCGGACTGGGTCTGTCAATGCTGCTGGACTCCTTCGCCCAGCAGGTTTCCGACGCCACGGCCGCCTCAGGCAAAGGGCCCTCGCGGAAGCCTTAAGCGCAGGCGAAGTCCCTGGCGAGCAGCAGCCCTGGATGGTAGACGATCGTCCGCGTAGGCGAGGTAGCTACTGGGGCGCTCCACCCGATATTGCTGCCTGTTTCCGTGACCGCATTGTTATCGGTCGTGTAGACGACCAGCAGCTTCAGTTCCATCGCCCTGGATCCCCCTGAAGTGATCAGCCCAAGCAAATTGAGTCCAGGCCCATAGGCAGCGGACGTGGCTCCCGAGGCCAGATTCGTATACGCGAAAGTAGAGGCGCCGGTCTGCAGCCTTAGTACCAGACGAGCACCAGGCGGCAGCGTCTGGGCTGGCCAGGAGACCGTGGCAGTGGTCAGCACCAGGCCGGACTCGGTACAGGCCAGCGTTCCTGTTGCCGGCGGCACAGTATTGGCGCGGATGGCGGATGATGCGGTGGCTGAACCGGTGAAGGCCGCCTGGGTAACTTCGGCTTTCGGCCCCTGCAGGGCGATCGTGCCCAGCAATGCCGCCACAGCGAGTACGGCGATCACCCGAGAGCTGTTGGAGGCCCGTTTCGCCGTCGGCGTTTCGCCCGGCGCTTGGCCAGGCGGCGCGCTTGCAGTCTCCGGACCGTCTGCGCGTGGCGGTCCGGCCTTGCCATGTCGGCGGCCATCGCGTCGGAAGGCAATGAACAACACGTACGCGCACAACAGGCCGCCAAGGAAATACACCCACGGCTGGCTGAGCCAGGTCACCGCATACCCCAGTAATGGGGCGCTGAAAATCAACCGGTCTACCTGATCCACCGGGTATGCTTCCACATCTGGAACCGAATTGGCATCCCCCTTGAGCACCAGTCCGCCCGGAGCCTGCTCGATAACCCGATGGGTGATCCGCTGCCCCTGGCCATTGACGACCGAGACCACATCGCCAATCGCGGCGTCCTGGGCAGCCATGGGCACGGCGATGCCAAGAGAACCTGTGGGAATGCCCGGCCCCATGGATCCCGATGCGAAAACCAGTGGCTTGATTCCGAATGCCAGAGCCAGCACGGCCATGACAAGGCACAGGGTCCCCGCAACGGCGCAGGCATTCAGCACAATGCGCTGGATAAGCGTCAGCGAGGATCCTATGCGGACTTCGGTTCGGTTGAACTCCATCTCAGGATCCCACCGTCGAGGTGAAGTCCACAGCGATTGTCGTCGTGGCCCCCTGCAGCGTATTGGAGGCAGTCACCGGCAGCGAGTACTGGACGCACAGGTTTTCGCTGCCTCCGGAGGCCAAGGGTCTGGAGTCCGTGGCACTGCCGAACTGGGAGCCAGCGTTTTTTGTCAGCAGCGCGGTACCGCCCGAGCAAGTGACGCTGGAGCCGCTGCCGCTGACCGTGGCGCCAGTTTTCACAACGATGTTGAGCGCCGTCCCCAGCGCCGTGCTGCCCGATCCGGTGATTCTTCCGGCGAAGACATACGGCGCTGAGATAGATCCGGTGTTCTTCACCGTCACGACGGATGCCGATGTCGATCCGGGAAACAGGTTGTTGCCGTTGATGGGCATCTGGTAGCTGGCCGTGGTGGCGGTGCCCGCGGTGGCGCCAACTCCCAGCGTAACGGTGGCCGTGCTGATATCCGAGGTAGCCGTCGCTTCCCCGGTCCATGAGGCCAGCGTCGAGCCGGCGCCGAATCCCACGAGGATGCCCAAGGACAGGATTGCCTTGACGCGCATTGAACGGTCGCTCATCGTTCCACTCCATCCGCTTCAAGTTCATTTTGATTTCTGCGCCGCACAGCCAGCAGCACCAAGCCCGCGAGGCCTGCGATGCCTGCAGCCGCAAGCAAAGATGCACCGTTGGAACCGGTGTCTGCCAGGTCATCGCGCCGTTCTCGAGGATCCGATTGCGGCGATTCTTCCCTCGGATCATCGCCGTCTGGCGGCTCCTCATCGCGCGGCGGCTGCGATGGATCTGGTGCTGACCCATCACTGTCTGCCACTTCGACTGCATCGATGCGCACCTGCAGCGAAGGCACCTGCTGGCCCTGCGGCCCATTTCCCGAAGACCAAGGCAGTCCGACCTGGAGCCCAATTTCCGCAGCTTGGTCCGGTTCCAGCCGAACGACGGAGGCACCGGCTGTTTCGAAATAGATCCTGGTTGATGCTTCAGGCTCGACCGGCCGGATGCGAACTTCGATATCCGACTCGCGGTCGTTGCGGATCCACAAATACCTCGTGGATTCATCGCCTGGCACCAAAGCCGGGATGCCCTCGAATACCGGCGGAGGGACATCGGAATAGGCTTGGCCGTCCAAGCTGTAGCTCAGGCCCTGTTCCGTTTCCGCGCCCGAGGCGGGAGCTGCCCAGAAGATCACCACTCCGGGAAGGGCTGCCACCATGGCAGCACCGGCGGCAAGCACACGAAGCTTCATCGCCGTTCCTTCCCTTGTCGCTCACGCCATGCCCCGACAAACATCACCAGCGAATACACGATCAATCCGCCAGCTGCGATCCAGGTCAACCAGGTTCTCTGCTGGATTGACAGGGCGCTGTTCACATATCCGAGGTAGGGGACGGAATACCAGAGCTTGCCCCGGATCTGCTCGGGTTGCACCGGCTCGTCATCGGTGTTGTTTGCATCCCCGCGGAAGATGAATTGTGCTCCTCCGCCCAGGCTCGCGCCGATGGCGGACACCCGGTGCGTTACGACTTCCGGCTCCCCCGATTCCAGCTGGTACGTAGCAACATCGCCGATGCGCAACTGCTCCGGATCAATCGGCTTCACCACTACCAAAGTCCCGGGAGGCAAATGCGGCCTCATGGATCCGGTCAGCACCGTGAATGCTGTCGCCCCGCCCAATTTCGGAACCACGATCATGATGGCAATCAAGGCAAGGACGATGAACAGCACCAGCCAGGAAAGCACCTGCCCGCACCACCACCAGATCCCGGTGCGCTCCTGCTGTCCTCTATTCCGGATACGGTTGCCTGCTGTCATCGCTGCTGCCCCGCAAACCCCAGTTCGAGCGCCATTTTCCCGCCGGAAGCTGCTTCCGGTGCCCCGGAAGGAAGAGAAACACGAACGCACAAGGTCTCCGTCGCCATTGCAGGTTCTGCGCGCAGCACTCTGGGCGCTGCGAAAGAAGCGGAGGCGCCCAGAGAACCGGTGTACAGCTGCTCCCCGGACAACGGCTGGTCATCGTCGCAGGCTTTCCGGTCCATGCCGGAGTAGATGCTCAGTTGCAATGCGTTGGACAGCGTGCGATCAGCAGCGGTGGGCGAAGTGGTCGCATTCACCGCTCCGTCCAGCTGATACGACAAATCAACTGTGCCTGCATTGCTGATCACCAGTGATGCCTGCGTGAATGCTCCGGGGATCAGCTCGCTGCCGGAGAGATTGGCGAACTGGTGCTCCGTTTCGCCACCGGCCAGCAATGCCAGCGATCCCGTCCTCAAGCTTGGCGGATCCACCGTGATTTCTGCGCGCCACGTAGCGGCCGTCCCTTGCGCACTGATACCCAGCAGCAAGAGCACGGCCGCGACCAAAGCGAACTTCAGGGGTTTTGGCATGCACCGGCCGATCCACGTTCCGCGGTTACGCGCGGACTTGATCCAGGGTCAAGGTCAAGGCTTCAAGATCCAGCGGCTGGTCGTAGGTTGATGGCGGGGTGTCTCCCACTCCGCCTTCGTTAAAGGTGATCGTGATCAGGAATGGAACCGTGTAGGTACCCGGCTCGGCGAAAGTCAGCGTTCCGTCGGCTTCTTCAGTGATACCCGGAGCTGACGCATCGACCTGCAGGTCGACGGTCGCATACCCTTCCAGCGCACCGAGATTCGTTGCCGCCTGGTCGACGCTGAGTGATCCGGCAATGTTCTTGCCTTCGGCATCGATGGTGGCGGTCTGGCTGAACGCAACGACGTCGCCAGGAACGATCTGCTGGGTCGTCGGGTCGAATGGCTCAGGCGCAGCTGGATTGCTGACGTCCTGCCAGGTGCCGGATCCGCTCGTCGTCAAATTCAAATGACCGGTTTCGACAGTGCCTGCATCGATGGTCTGCTGTGCCTGCCAGCGTGCAATTGTGCCGGCACCGCCGAGGAGCAGCGCTCCGGCAGCGACTGCGGCGATTGTTGCCTTGGTTACTTTCTTCATGAAATACGCATCCTCAAAGTTCACGTGCCCCCAGTGACACACACTTTAAGTAAAGCTTGTTTAGTAGGTTTTTCAACCCCTGCACGCCACTTGTCGTTGCGACCGTCAGATCCCGCAAACTGGGCACTGCAGCTTCTGCTGACGAGCGCACACAGGATACTGGCAGTTCTGCCTAATCTGTAGTTGGCCAGCATTTTCAATGTGAAATTTCCAGCCCATGCAACGCCCTGATGCCGGATGAAGGCTAGTAGCCGGCAAGGTTTAGCCGCTTGCCCATGAAACCCTAGCTAGTTAGCGAATCATTCCACCTTATTGGCTAAACTACGAAATTCCCGGAATCAGCTGTCCCGGTCAGGGGCCGAGGCAAAGAGATTCAGGCCCATGGCGCGCGAAAGCTGACCGATGGCAAGCTGCGCCCGCACCGAGTTCCCCGCCATGTCCAGTGGTGGCGAGAACGCGCCAATTGCACCCTTGCCCGGAGCCACCGCGACGATGCCACCGGAAACACCTGATTTCGCCGGGATACCGATTTCAAAAAGCCATTCACCCGAGCGCTCGTACAAGCCATTGGAGGCAACCGTCGCCAGGGTGTCGCGGCAAACATCAGCATCCACAACGCGCTGTCCGGTCACCGGGTTCACGCCGCCGTCAGCCAGTGTCGCTCCCATGATGGCCAAATCGTGCGCGTTGATATTCAGCGAGCACTGCTTGGTATAGACATCCACAGCATCATAGGGGTCGCCATCCAACCGGCCGTAGCTCTTGAGCAAATGCCCCAGGGCCTTGTTCCGCTCGTTGGCCAACGACTCGGAATGGTAGACCTCGTCGTCCAGGCTCAAGGACCGGCCCGCGAAGGCGGATAGTCCTTCGCGCACGTTCTCCCATTTCTTGGCAGCAGTCTTTCCCGGCATCAGCGAGGTAGTGGCGATAGCACCGGCATTGACCATCGGATTCATCGGCAGCCCGTTGTTCAATTCCACCGCCATGACCGAGTTGAACGGCATGCCGGTGTTATTCACGCCGATGCGGTCTCGGACCACCTCGCGGCCATGTTCCTGGACAACCAGGGCATAGACAAACATCTTGGAGATCGACTGGATCGAGAACAGGTAGGTGCAATCGCCCACCGTGTGGACCGAGCCGCCCACATGGGACATGGCGATGCCAAAGAGGCCGGGATCGGCTTGACCCAGGATCGGAATGTAGTGGGCCAGCAATCCCTCATCGACATCCGCATAGCGCTCATGGGCTTCCTTGAGCAAGGCATCGATGCGATCATGCTCCAGCTCTCCGGTTGAAACCTGCTGAACGACGTCGTCGAAGTCGGTAGGAATAGTTTCGTTATTCCCTTCCGAAGGATAGGTCATTTTCACCTGCCTTTGATCTTGTGGCCATTGGTCCATGCTGATTGATTTGACCTTATCAACAGCTTCGGCGCTTGGCACCTCGCGGTCGCCGCGTACTGGAGGGAAGCATCGAGTCAGCGGCACAAAGTCCCGGTCTCGAACAGGCTTGCACACCTGGCTCAATAGGGATCCCCTTGTGTTTTCCCCGACATTGTGGAGCAACTAACAGCGCAAAGTCCTCCGCCTGACTTAGCATTTTGTGTATGGCTAAGGGTATTACTTTTCATACGCGCAAGTGGGTCCGCCCAGAAGACTTGAATGCAAACGGCACGCTGTTCGGCGGCAGCCTGTTGCGCTGGATCGATGAAGAAGCTGCGATCTATTCGATCATCCAGCTGGGCAACAAGCACGTTGTCACCAAGTTCATGTCCGAGATCAACTTCATCGCTTCCGCAAAGGAAGGCGATTTGATCGAGATGGGCCTGACCGCCATCGACTTCGGCCGGACCTCGATCACCCTGCGCGCAGAGGTGCGCAACATCTTCACCCAGGAATCGATCCTGACCATCGAAAAGTTGGTGTTCGTGAACATGGGCTCGGACGGCAAGCCCCAGCCTCACGGCTACGACCAGATCACCTACACCCGCGATCGCATCCCGCTGGAAATCACCAAGGCGCTGATCTAGCCTCTGTTCGATTGCCCGAAGCCCTCACTAAACCAAGGGTTCGATTCAAGGTCCCGCTCGGCCGTACCTCGTTGCGTGCCCCGGCGGGACCTTGCTTTATTTGCAGGCAATTCACCCCAAGCTCTTGCACTGGGTTCTTGCGTCCAGCAAAGTTGATTCTGCACCGAGGAATTCCCGCCTACGCAGAAGCGAGCCACCCATGGGACAAATGATTTTCGTCAACCTGCCGACCGCAGATCTAGCCAGAGCCGACAAGTTCTACGAGGCTCTGGGCTTTACCAAGAACCCCACGTTCTCCGATGAGAACGCCACCTCCTGGATCATCGACGAGAACATCTTCGTGATGGTGCTGCGCCAGGAGTTCTTCTCCAGCTTCCTGGTCAATGGCGATCAACCGGCACTCGGAAATGGCGTGCGCGAAACGCTCAATGCCATCTCTGCGGAAACTCGCGAAGGCGTCGACGATTTTGTCGCACGTGCCGAGGCCGGCGGCGGCAGCGTCTACCGCCCGGCGGATGAGCCCTTCCCGGGCATGTACCAGGCAGCAGTCCAGGACCCGGACGGGCACGTCTGGGAAATCGCGTGGATGAGCCCCGAAGCAATGGAGAACCCTGCCGGCTGACCTGCTAGCCAAGGTCGGAATTCCGCAGGTGCCGCGACTCTTCTGATTTGCGGCGCCTGCGGAATTGCTTTTTCATCCCCTGTGCCGGATATATCGGCTCTGGCCAGCGAGGTTGCAGCTGGTCGCCTAAGGTAATGCCGCGCATTCGCCGCCCGAACATCGGCAGCACCCATTGCCTCAGCCATTCCACATCTCGCTGGGTGGCCTGCCAGAACCCGACCCGGTCCGCGGCGCCAAAGGGATCGAAAACCAGCTGGTGCGGATATCCGAGGATCTCCAGGATCCGGATGGCCATATAGCGATGGCCTGCACGGTTCATATGCAGCTTGTCGATATCCCACATGCGCTTGTCCCGGTAGGCATCCCAATCCCAGTAGTCAACGAGCACCACCGATTCGGGGTAGCGTTCCGCCAACTGGCGCACGCAGTCGTTGAAACGCCAGTTGCGCCGCTTGAACGGGGCGAGCACCGGGTGCACCGGGATATCGAACCCGGTGAACAGCAAAACCTTGGCGCCAGTGGAGACCAGAGCGTCGACGGCTCGGGCATATTGCGCCAGGAACTCCTTCATGTCCTTTCGGAATTCGAGGATATCGTTGCCTCCGGCATAGAAGGTAATCACCTCCGGCTTGAGCTCCAAAGCAACGGGGATCTGCTCGTCGATGATCGATTTGAGCCGGCGGCTGCGGATGCCCAGATTCACGTACTGCCATTCGGGATCCGCCTTGGACAGCTGCTTGGCCACGCGGTCAGCCCAGCCACGCACCCCGTTGGGCAGCCTGGGTTCCCAGTCCCCCACGCCTTCGGTGAAGGAATCCCCGATCGCCATAAACAGCCGTCCCATGCTACCGACGCTAGAAGCCGAAAGTTCCTAGCAGGAAGCTTGCTGTTGAATTTCTGGCAAACGCTGGCGGTTCAGAAAACCTTGCGCATGATCAGCCGCGGCATCTTGCTGGCCTGGGCGTCGCTGACTCCAACGACCTCGAACCCGACCTTCTCGAACATCTTCCGCGTTCCCACGAAGGCCATAGTCAAGTCCATGCGTCCTTCAGGATCCACCGGGTAGGCCTCGACCGCTGGCGCTCCGAAGTCCCGCGCATATTCCACTGCACCGTGGAGCATGGCCCGGTTCACGCCCTGGCGGCGGTGGCCGCCGCGCACCACCATGCAGATGATGCTCCAGACCTCCACTTCATCCACGCGCCTGATGAGCTTGGACCTCTCCAGCCGCGGGATCTGCGAGCGCGGGGAGATGCTGCACCAGCCTACCGGTTCACCGCCACGATAGGCGATGACACCCGGGGCAATCGGCTCGGCGCTCAGCGAGCGCATGGCTTCGAACCGGTCCCCTGCGCCGCGCTCCCTGATTTCGGTGGCACTGAGCCGGTGCGACAAGCACCAGCAGTGATTCTCGCGATGGTTCGGGTTCACTACCGTGGCGAAGTCTTCCATGCGCTCCTCGGTCAGGGGCTTGACCTCGATGGGCGCTGTTCCTGTGGCTTGCGGATCCTGATTCGTTTCCATCTGTCCATCCTGCGCTTCGAACGGCCGCAATGGCACCCCGGCGGAAGATTCTTCGGGTTTTCCATAAGGAAGATCTCCGGTTCCCTCGGTGTTGGCGCTGACCTGCGCGCTCTAGTGTTGAGGTATGACTTCGACACCAAAGGTTTCACCGGGCACCGCACCGGCACGTCCCCCGCTGAGATTAGGCTTGACGCTGCTGCACATGGCGTTGCTCGGATCCGCCGGCCTGATCATGTTTTCGCTTTTGCTCGGATGGCTCTCGCTCGGCATCGCGCTGACCCCGCTGCTCGGCCTGGGCCTGCTCTTCCTGGCCGGCCTGGTCTATGCGCTCTTCGGCATCGCCCGCTTCGAGCTCATGCGAGTCAGCAACCTCTACGACATGGACGTCACTGCCCTGATCTGGCGGCCCCGCCGCCGCGAAGGTTTCGGCGAATACGTGCGCTCGCTGGGACGCAACCTGGCCAACGGACGCATGTGGGCGCTGCTGGGAAGCTTGCTCTTCTCCTGCATCGCCGGTTCGCTGATGCTCAGCGCACTGCAGCTGGCAGTCCGCACCGGCATCGTCGCCTTCGCTCCGGTCCTGCAATCGGGTCAGGCCGATCCGCTGGCAACCGTTCCCGGGCTGTGGGGCCTCCAGATCCCGGTCGACCAAGCCCCCTGGCTGCTGCTGGCCGCCCTGCTGGGACTGGCAGTAGTTGTCGGTTTGGTCTTCTTGCACCGCATGGTCACCGTGGGAATCGTCGGCTCGATTGCCCGCGAGAGCGCACTGGTGGAACGCGTTCGCACCACCGCGGTGCAGCGCGAAGGAGCCGTGCGGGCCGCAGAGGTGGAGCGTACCCGCATCGAACGCGACCTGCACGACGGGGTCCAGCCCCGGTTGGTTTCCGTGGCCATGACCCTGGGTCTTGCGCACCAGCAGATCGACTCCGATCCGCAGCAGGCCAAAGATCTGGTGGCCGAAGCGCACGCTTCGACCAAGTCGGCGATTACCGAACTGCGCCAGCTCACCCGCGGAATCTATGCCTCGGTGCTCGATGACCGCGGACTGGATGCGGCGCTGTCGGCCATCGCGGGCCGCTCGCACATCCCGGTGGGACTGGATGTCCAGCTCAACGGCCGCTACCCGCGGGTGGCTGAGGCGGCGGTGTACTTCGCCATCGCCGAAGCGCTGACCAACGCGGCCAAGCATTCGCGGGCCCAGCGGTGCCAGGTCACCGTGAGGGTGCGGGAGCACGAGGGCCAGCAAAGCTTGTGGGCCCGCATCGAGGACAACGGCACCGGCGGGGCGCGCATCACCCCCGGCGGAGGCCTGGATGGTATCAACAATCGGGTTCTCGCCGCCGGCGGCACCCTGAACCTGGACAGCCCGGCCGGCGGGCCAACCGCAGTGGAGGTGAACGTGCCATGCGCGTACTGATATGCGAAGACTCGGTCCTGCTGCGCGAAGGACTGGTCAGATTGCTGGCGCACAGCGGCCACCAGGTGGTCGCGGATCTGCCAGAGGCCAGCGGGCTGATGGATTTCCTGGAGACCGCCTCCGCGGAAGAATTCCCGCAGATTTGCATCCTGGATGTCCGGCTCCCGCCGACCTACACGGATGAAGGCATCCGCGCGGCGCTGGAACTGCGCAAGAAGTATCCGGATCTGCCGGTGCTGGTGCTCTCCCAGTACGTGGAGGAACGCTACGCCTCTGAACTGATCTCCACCCAGTCCTCAGCGATCGGCTACCTGCTCAAGGACCGTGTTGCGGATGTCAGCGAGTTCATTGCTTCGCTGGAGCAGATTGCAGGTGGCGGAACAATCCTGGACCAGGAAGTGGTGGCACAGCTGTTGACCCGGCGAAATCACGATGACCGCATGCAGAACCTGACCGACCGGGAACGCACAGTCCTGGCCGCATTGGCCGAAGGAAAATCCAACCAGGCGATCGCCGCGCTGCTCTTCCTCTCGGAAGCCAGCGTTGAAAAGTACATCACTTCCATCTTCCAGAAGCTCGGCTTGGAAGCCGACGGAACGGGTAACCGGCGCGTGCTGGCAGCCCTGGCCCATATCGAAACCCTGGGCACCAACCGCACAGACAGGACAGGATCATGACTTCCACGCACACCATGCCGCTACCCCCAACCCCTCCGGCTCCCTCCAACAACGGCAAGCCGCTGAACATCATCCTCGCGGTGCTAGGCGGGCTGGTCATTCTCACCCTGGTCATCGCCACGGCACGCAGCGCTTTCGCTTCGGTGTCCCGGGAGCATTCGATCCACGAAGCCGAGGTCTCCGGGGTGACCGCCTTGGAAGTTTCGGCCAGCTCGGGACGCTTCGATCTGGTCTTCGCAGACACCAAGAAGGCAGCCCTTGAAGTCCGAAGCGCCAAGGCCGCCAGCTGGAAGCTGCACCGCGAAGGCAACCGGCTCGTTGTCGATGCCCCGAACGCCTGGGACAATTTCTGCTTCTTCGGCTGCGGATTCGACGAAAATGAGGCAACGCTGGTGCTTCCACAATCCCTGAATAACGGAACCCTGGATGCCGACTTCGATTTGTCCGCCGGATCCTTCAATGCCGTCGGCAACTACAAGGATGTCGTGGTGGAGGTCGGCGCCGGGGATCTGGAACTCACCGGCAGCGCGCACACCGCCGATGTTGATCTGGGTGCCGGCGAAGCAACGGTCCGCCTGGAGAATGTCGAGAGCGCACGGTTCGACATCTCGGCCGGCGAACTGATCGGCGAACTGTCGGGCGAGGCGCCCAAGAGCATCGACGGCAGTGTCAGCGCCGGCTCGCTGGAGCTGCAGCTGCCCGAAACCACCTACGACCTGCGGCAGAATACGGCCGCCGGTTCGGTTGAGAACCAGCTTGCAACCGATCCGAACTCGCCGCATAAGATCACCATCCAGGTGGCTGCCGGCAATGCCATCCTGTACCCGGAAGGCACCGACAAGGAATCGATTGACCGCTAGTCCCGGTTTTCCCGGACAAGCAACAGCGTCCCTTCCTTTGATCAGTTCACGCTGATCGAAGGAAGGGACGCTGTTTCGTTCTGCTGGCAGTGGCCAGACCCCGGCGTGCGGACCGGCCGAAGATGCTGCCCGTTAGGTCCAGCCGTCCGTCGCCTCGCGCAGTTCTGCATAGCGGGCATAGATTTCCGGACGCGGCTGCGCCTCGAAACGAGTCGGTGCGGCAATATCCCAGTGCGGAGGCTCCTCCTTGCCGCTCAGTGCCCAGGCCGCTTGCCGGGCGGCTCCCAGCGCCACGTATTCCGCGGGCTGCGGAACGTCCACGGCGACGCCGAAGACCTGCGGGGCAATTCGCCGCACGGCTTCGGATTGGGCGCCGCCGCCAATCAGCAGGATCCTGCGGGTCGCCACCCCGGTGGCATTTTCAAGGGCTGCCACCGCATCCTTCATCGAGCACAGCAGGCCTTCCACGTAGGCGCGGGCCATCTCATTGCGTGTGGTGCCCGTGCGCAGCCCCCGCAGCACGCCCGTGGATTCGGGCCTGTTGGGGGTCCGTTCGCCGCCGAAATACGGCAGCAGGGTGACACCGCCGGATCCGGGTTCGGCACCCAGGGCAAGATCGGAGAATTCCTGCTGGGTCACGCCCAGCATGCGCGCACCGAAATCCAGCACCGGCGCGCCATTGAGCGTGCAGGCCAGCGGCAGGTAGTTCGCGCCGGCCGCCACGAAGCCGCTGACCATGCCGCTGCCATCATGCACGCTGCGCTCGACCAGCGCGGAAGCCACGCCCGAGGTGCCCATGGACACGCACACATCGCCCGGCTGCAAGTCCAGCCCCAATGCGGCAGCCATGTTGTCACCGGTTCCGGCCGCGATCCTGGCTCCCTGCGCGGTCTGCCCGACCAGTTCATTGGCGGCGGCAAGCCGCGGGAGCTGAACAGGATGCCCCAGGGCCTGCTCCGCCAGCTCGGGCAGGAACCGCCGCTCGGCCGTCGAGTAATAGCCGGTCCCGGAGGCATCTCCGTGATCCGTGACGAATTCCTTGCGCCCGCCCAGGTGCCAGGTGAGGTAGTCGTGGGGAAGCACCACGCGGGCGGTGCGCCGGGCGTTCGCCGGTTCGTGTTCGCGCAGCCAGCGCAGCTTGGTGATCGTCAGCGACGCCACCAAGACGCTGCCGACCTTGTCGGCGGTAGCTTGGGCACCTCCCAGTTCACCGCCCAGCTGCGCGGCCTGCGGTGCCGATGACACGTCATTCCAGAGCATCGCATCGCGCACCGGCTCGTTCCGGGCATCTAGAGCCACCATCCCGTGCTGCTGCCCGGCCACGGACAACGCAGCGGCCCGGTCGATCAATCCGCCAGCGCTGGCTTCCAAGGCTTCGATCCATCGTTCGGGATTGATCTGGGTGCCCGGCAGATGCGGCTGGCGGCTGCTTGCCACTATCTCGCCGGTGGCTGCGTCGACAAGCAGCGCCTTGCACGATTGCGTCGAGGAATCGATTCCAAGGACATGGGTAGGGGTCATGAGTTGGCCTTCGTCGAGGTAGTGGCGATATGGATGCGCGGGCCCAGGCGTTGCAGCTCGGTGCGCGTTGCGGCGTCGAGCCCGTCATCGACCACAATGTCGTCGAATTCGCCGAGATCCATCACATGGTACATGCCCGAAGATTCGAATTTGGTGGAATCGACGACCAGGATCTTGCGCCCGCCCATTTTCAGCAGGCTTCGCTTGGTCAGGGCGGCTTCCGCGTCCGGGTGCAGCAGCGCATGGTTCTTGATCGCGGTAGTGGACACGAAGACCGCGTCAGCGGTGAGGCGCTGCGCCTGCTCGACCACGATGGATCCGAGGAACGAGTCGGTTTCCTGGTAGTACTGCCCGCCCAGGCCGACCAGGGCGATGTTCGGCAGCGAGGAAACGATCCCCATCAGCGCGAGCGAGTGCGTGATCACGGTGGATGGCTGCCGGGCTTCAAGGTGCGCGCCCAGTGCCCCCACGGTAGTGGAGTCGTCCAACGCTATGACAGCGTCCGGCTCGATCAGCGTTGCGGCCGTGGCGGCCAGCTCCTGCTTGATCTCGGCATGCAGGTGCCGGCGCAGTTTCACGTCCCGCTCAGCAAGGCGTGCGGTAATCGCCCGCGCTCCGCCGCGGATGCGTTCCAGCCGGCCGTCCTTGGCCAGGTGGTCAAGGTCCCGGTGGATCGTCATTGCGCTGACACCGAAAATCTCGGCCAGCTCCTCGACGCGCGTACGCTGCATACGATTGACGTAACCGGTGATCTCATCACGCCGGTCGTCAGGAGACAATCCCGCGACATCTTCGGCAGCAGCTGTTCCCACTCTGGATTCCCCATTTTTCACAATTTCGATGATATGTCCTGTGCACTGAGTCGCAAAAGACTGAACCTCAGACAAATAATTTAACACTTTTCATGTTGAGTTTGTGTTTTTTGGTGTTAGATTGATTCCAGCACAAAGCAGAGAAGGCAGTCCGGCCGCAAAGGAGCGCATACGATGTCCATCCCCCAGTCCACCGCACCGGGAGGCGTTTCGCCCCGGGAATCCTTGCTGGATCGAATGGGATTGCCCCGTCCCCTGCTGTGGGGATTCGTCGGCCTGATGATCTTCATGATCGGCGATGGCGTCGAAACCAATATCCTCGCGCCGTACCTGACCGGCGAGCACGGCTTCTCCATCCCGCTGGCCGGCACCCTGGTCACGGTCTACGGCGTAGCGGTGGCCGCGGCCGCATTCCTGTCCGCTTCGCTCTCGGATCTATGGGGCCCGCGCAAGGTCATGCTGATCGGCGCAGCCACGTGGATCGTGTTCGAAGTGCTGTTCCTCGGGGTTGCACTGAACTCGTCCAGCACCGCGCTGGTCTTCATCACCTACGGCTTGCGCGGTTTCGGTTATCCGTTCTTCGCGTACGGTTTCCTGGTGTGGATCTCCGCGACGGCGAATGCCAAGCGCCTGGCGGTGGCCATCGGCTGGTTCTACGTGGCCTTCAGTTCCGGCTTGCCAACGCTGGGTGCACTGACCGCCAGCGCATCCATCGATTTGTTCGGGTTGGGCTACTACCAGACCCTGTGGCTGTCCTTGGCCCTGGTGGTCATCGGTGCCGCGGTAGCCCTGATCGGAGTCAAGGAGAAAACCGGACGCGCGCCGCTGGTCGACAACCCCGAACAGGTCTGGCAGACCATGAGCTTCGGCTTGCGCCTGCTGGTCACCAACCGCAAGGCCATGATGGTGATGCTCACCCGCACCATTAACTCCGTGCCAACCTACGGCATGGCAATCTTCTTCCCGGCATTGTTCGTTGACCGGTTCGGCTGGAGTGTTGGCCAGTTCCTCATCCTGACCACGGTGATCTACGCAGTGAACATCCCCTTCAACCTGGTCTTCGGGGCGCTGGGCGACAAGCTCGGCTGGTCCAAAACCGTGGTGTGGTTCGGTGCGGTGCTGTGCGCCATCTCCATGCTCTCGCTCTACCTGGTGCCGGCATGGGCCGTGGACAACGGCCTGGACTTCGCCTACGGACTGACCTTGTTGTGCGGTGCAGTGTTCGGCATTGGACTGGCCGGATTCGTGCCGCTGTCAGCCATCGCGGTCTCCCTCGCGCCGCAGAACCCCGGCGCTGCCATGGCTTCCTACAACTTGGGCATCGGTGCTGCAGTCTTCGCCGGTCCACTGCTGGTCGCCCTGCTCTACAACCTGCTGGGCGCTGCCGGCATGGTGTACCTCTTCGCGGCCCTCTACCTCGTGGCAGCCCTGATGTCCCATAGCCTACGCGGAACCCAGCCCCGTGCGGAAGCTGCGCCACTCAGCGAAGCCGCCCAGCGCGCCTAAGCATCCCCCGACCTCCCACTTCCTAGGAGTTGTGAAACCGTGAAACTGTCCAACAACGCACTGGCCAACCTCCAGACCGACGCCGAACTCCCCCGCTACGACCGCAGCCAGCTGCGCGCAGGCATCGTGCACTTCGGAGTAGGCGGATTCCATCGAGCGCACCAGGCAATGTACCTCGATCAGCTCATGAACGAGGGAAAGGCCCTTGACTGGGGCATCATCGGCATGGGCGTCATGCCTTCGGATGCGCGCATGCGCGATGTCCTTGCCGAGAGCGACGGGCTGTACACCCTCATGGTGAAGAACCCCGACGGCAGCGTCGAGGGCCGCGTCATTGGTTCCATCCTGGACTTCATCTACGCCCCGGATGACCTGCAGCGGGCCATTGAGCAGCTGGCAGACCCGCAGATCCGCATCGTGTCCTTGACCGTCACCGAGGGCGGCTACAACGTCAACCCGGTCACCGGCGAGTTCGACCAGCAAAATCAGGCCATCCTCGATGACCTGGGCAACCCCGATCAGCCGCGGACCACCTTCGGGCTGATCTGCGCGGCTCTGAAGCTGCGCCGCGAACGGGGCATTGCTCCGTTCACCGTGATGAGCTGCGACAACATCCAGGGCAACGGCGAGGTCGCACGCAAGATGTTCGGCGCCTTCGCCTCCGCGTCTGACCGGGAGTTCGGCGCTTGGGTTCAGCGGCATGTCCCGTTCCCCAACTCCATGGTGGACCGCATCACCCCGGTGACGACCGAGGCCGATCGCGCCGAGGTTTCAGAACGCTATGGCATCGACGATGCTTGGCCGGTGGTCTGCGAGGACTTCGCGCAATGGGTCCTGGAGGACAAGTTCACCAGCGGCCGGCCACCTTTCGAGGAGGCCGGGGTCCAGCTGGTAGATGACGTGGTCCCCTACGAGCTGATGAAGCTGCGTCTGCTGAACGCCACCCACCAGGGCCTGTGCTACTTCGGGCACCTGGCCGGCTACCGTGCCGTGCACGATGCGGCCCGCAACCCGCTGTTCGCGCAATTCCTTCTGCGCTACATGAAGACCGAGGCAGAGCCGACCTTGCGCCCCCTGCCCGGCGTGGATCTGGATGCCTATCAAAACAAGCTCATCGCCCGCTACAGCAACGAGCATGTGGCAGATACCATTGCACGGCTGTGCGCCGATTCCTCAGACCGCATCCCGAAGTGGCTGGTGCCGGTAATTCGCGAAAACCTCGCCACTGGAGGCGAGGTGGCCCTGTCCGCCGCGATCGTTGCCAGCTGGGCGCGCTACGCCGAAGGCGTCGATGAAAACGGCGAGCCGATTGAGGTGGTGGACCGCCTGGCCGATCAGGTGCGCGCCGCGGCAGCGTGCCAGGCCGAGGACCCCCTGGCCTTCCTCCGCCAGCGCGACCTCTTCGGGGATCTGGTGGAAGACGAGCGATTCACCGCGCCCTACCTGCGGGCGCTGGACTCCTTGCACGCCCACGGCGCATCGAAGACCTTGGAAGCGATCATGGGCGCCGAGCTCTCCGCCTGATAACGCAGAAAGGGACAGCTTCTCTCACGAGAAGCTGTCCCTTTCGCTCGTTGGCAAGAAGTGCTGCCAGCCTGCTGCGGGGCAATTCCGACGGGGAATTGGCCTGGCCGATCAACTACCTGCCCAGCGGCGCCGTCAGCCTTGCTGCTTCTTCAGCGCGGCCAGGCGTGCTTCGATCTCGGAAACCTGCGGTTCGCCGGTTTCGATCTGCGCGGCGCCGTCGGCTTCTTCCAGGATGTCCTGCGGAGCGTTGCTGGCCTTCAATGCCGCCAAGCGCGCATCGACTTCGGTGGCCGCACCGAGGTCGTCGAGCTGAGCGAACTGCGCATCAAGGGAGGATGCTGCCAGTTCCTGCGCACCGCGGACCTTGGCTTCGTCCTGGCGGATCTTCTGCTCGAAGCGGCTGATCTCGCTGGTCGGGTCGTTGATGTCCAGGGCCTTGAGGGTGTCCATCATCTGGTTCTGGGTCTTGGCATTGCGGGCGCGGGCTACCAGCTCATCGCGCTTGGCCACCAGTTCCTGGCGCTTGGTCTGCATGGTGTTCAGGCCGGCCTTCAGCTTGTCCACGACTTCGCGTTGGGTGGTGATGGTGGATTCCAGGTTCTTGGCGCGCTTCTCGGCGTCCATCTGGCGCTGAATCGCCACGGTGGCCAGCTGGTTGAACTTCTGCTGGTTGGCGGAATCGCCGGCGGCGGCATATTCATCGGCCTTGTTCGAAGCGGCCAGCGCCTTGCCGCCCCAGTCCTTGGCTTCCTGCAGGAACTTGGCGTGGTCGTCTTCGGCCATGCGCAGGTTGCCGATGGTCTGGGCGACTGCTTGCTCGGCCTGGGCAATGTTGTTGGTGTAATCGCGGACCGTTTGGTCCAGCATCTTCTTCGGATCCTCCAGGGCATCCAAGGCAGCGTTGGCGTTAGCCTTGCCGATACCGAAAATTCGAGCCCAAATTGAGCGCTTCTTGGCCATAGTGCGTCCCTTCGTCTTCCGTTGCTTAAAGCTTAGGGGAATTAGCGGTGGCGCTCTAACCAGAGATCCTTCTGCGTCGGGAAACTGCCTACGTTAAATGGCGCAGGTACCGGCCCGGGGCGTCCAGGAAAAGCCGCCAATTGCGCACCATGTCCAAGTCGTCATAGCCCGATTCGCGGATTCCCCATTCCCCGATTTCACAGATTTTCGCCTCCGGAAGGGAAGCGAGAATTGGCGAGTGGGTAGAGAGGATCACCTGGGACCCGGCACGCAGCAGGTCGGCAATATGCGAGAGCAGCATCAGGCAGCCGTTGAAGGACAGCGCGGACTCGGCTTCGTCGAAGACCCACAACCCGTTCACGGATGAGCGCTCGGTGAAGAACTCAATGAAGGACTCTCCATGGCTCTGGAAATTGTGCTTTCCGTGCGAACCAATGGATCCCAAGTAGGCGAAGTGCCCATGCATGGTTTCCGCGCGCAGGAACACTCCTGCCTTGGATGCCCCGGCTCCGCGTTCCAATTGCAGATGCGAGGACAGCCCGGATTCGGTGGACTGCGTCTGGTGCATGCTGTGGTTGGTTCCACCCTCGGCATTCAGCCCGAAAGCCGCGGCGATTGCTTCGACAAGCGTCGATTTTCCGGCGCCGTTCTCGCCGACCAGCACAGTCAGCTGGCCTAGTTCCAGCCCCTCGTCCAGCAGCTGGCGCACGGCCGGGATCCGGGCGGCCCAGTCCGAGCGATCCATGGGTGCCTTGGGATGCTCGGTGATCCGGCGAACCGGCAACGTGTCGAAAGGTGCGCTCATGAATCTGAGGCTATCAGCAGCCCGCGACAGCCCGGCACCCGCAGAACAGCACTGGGCGCCCCGGGGCCGCGCCACTGCATGAGCAGGGTGCGGCCACCGGGGCCAGGCGGTTTCCTAGCGGTTGACCGGGAGCATGTTCCCGGCGAAGAATCCGGCGATCTCATCACGGGCATCCAGCGGGAAGATGCCGGCGACGTACTGGTCCGGGCGGACCAACACGATGGCGCCGTCGGCGCTGATCTCGCGGTCGCGGAAGATGTCGCGGCCGTGGCCGGCGGCGAACACCTGGTTGATGTCGTGCAGGCCGTACGGGACCTTCAGCGGCTGGAAGGCCTTGGGCACGTCGTGCAGCTCCACCTCGGTGTAGTCCTGCTGGTAGATCGCCTTGGTGTCGAAGACCGCATCCTCGTCCCCGCCGGCCGGGGTGTACAGGTTGCGTGGCGAAGAAGCGTCCTCGGCCCACCAGGTGGCGAAGTCCGCCATCTTGGTGCCTTCCAGCGCCGGGGCGGCGGCATCGGCGAAGACGTAGACGCGCCAGCGGCCGTCGGCCTCGTGGAAGTGGCCCAGGTGGCGCCAGCGGTTATCCGAGCGGCGGATGACCTCGGCGGACTTGAAGCGCTTGCCCACCGGGAAGCCGGGGGCCAGATCCTGGTGCTCGGTGCCGGTGGTGATCTGCGATGCGCTGTACTGGGTCATGAACCCGGCAGGGAATTCCATGGTCTGGGTGTAGTACTTCTCCAGCTCGTCCGGATCGGTCCAGTCCTCGACGGACTTGGCCATCAGCGTGGACCATTCCTTGTCGAAGTCGATCAGGTTCTGCGCGATGACTTTGCGCTCCTCGGCGTAGGTGTCAAGCAGTGCTTCGGGGGCACGGCCCTCGAGCACGGCGGCCAGCTTCCAGCCCAGGTTGAAGCCGTCCTGGATGGACACGTTCATGCCCTGGCCGGCCTTGGCCGAGTGGGTGTGGCAGGCATCGCCCATGATGAAGGCGTGCGGACTGCGGGTGCCGCGCTCCTCGTCGGGGACGTCGTCGAAACCGTCGGTGATGCGGTGCGCCACCTCGTAGACGGAGAACCAGGCGACGTTCTTCACGTCCATGGTGTACGGGTGGATGATGCGGTTGGCGGTGTCCACGATCTGCTCAACCGGGGTGCTGCGGATGGCGCCGGCGTCTTCCGCGGTGGTTTCGCCCAGGTCCACGTAGAAGCGGACCAGGTAGCCGCCTTCGCGAGGGATGAGCAGGATATTGCCCTGGTCGTGGGACTGGATGGAGCATTTGACCTGGATGTCCGGGAAGTCCGTGTTGACCATGACGTCCATGACGCCCCAGGCGTGCAGCGCGGCATCGCCGTGCAGCTTGTGGCCCAGCGAGCGGCGCACCTGGCTGCGCGCCCCGTCGCCGCCGACCAGGTACTTGGCCTTCACGGTGCGTTCTTCGCCGGCGCGTTCCCCGGCAACGTACTTGATGTGCGCGGTGACCGGGTATTCGGCCGACGGGTCGATCTCGCAGTCCAGGAATTCCACGCCGTAGTCCGGGGTGATCTTGCCCGGCGCGCGTTCGGCGTCGCGCAGGAAATAGTCGAGGATGCGCGACTGGTTCACGTAGATGTGCGGGAATTCGCTCATCCCGGTGGAGTCGTCAGCGGCGCGGGAGTGGCGCTTGATGTTCGCAGGGTTTTCCGGGTCCGGGGTCCAGAAGCACATCTCCACATTGCGGTAAGCCTCTTCGATGACTTCATTGGCGAAGCCGAAGGCCTGGAAGGTCTCCACCGAGCGGGCCTGGATGCCGTCGGCCTGGCCCACTTCCAGGCGGCCCGGGCGCATCTCGATGGCGCGGGCGTTGATGCTCGGGAAGCGAGAGAGCTGCGCGGTCACCACGGCGGCGGCCGGACCGGTACCAACGATCAGCACATCCATTTCATCGGGGATTTCCTCGGCGCGGTTGATACCGTAGCCGGCGGCTTCCTTGACGCGCGGGTCTCCGGAGACGTATCCCCTGTGGTGAATCTGCATTATCTGACTCCTTGTGCTGTGCCGCGACCCTCTTCTGTCTCTATAGTTGCGACACTGTTGTAACTATAGAAACAATCGTAGCTTTCACGTAGGCTGGAGGCAAGACCTACGTCACACCGGGAACAGCGCGGGAAGCATCCGCGCATGCCAGATGAAATGATTGGATCATGAGCAAAACCACCGAAGGCGGTTCGCAGACCCTGGGTCGCGGGCTAGAAGCACTGACCCTGATCGGGGAATCCGCGGCGCCGCTGAGCGTCTCGGAACTCGCAGGGCTGCTGGGCGTGCACCGCTCCATGGCCTACCGGCTGGTCAAGACCTTCGAGCAGTACGGTTTCGTGGAACGCAACCCGGCAGGCGAGCTTGAATTGGGAGCACGCCTGGGCGCGCTGGCACGCAATGTCGCCAAGTCCCTGCAGGCCGCGGCCGCACCGCATTTGGCCACCATCTCCGATGAGCTGCAGATGACCGCGCTTCTGGTGGTCTTCGACGGTGAAGCGGCTGTCACGCTGAGCACCGCCGAACCCCGGCTGGCCGATGCCACCGTGGCCCAGCGCCCGGGCACCCGCCATCCCATCGACAACGGGGCACCGGGACGGGTCATCCGCTCCATGCTCAATCCCGACGAATATCCGGCCAAGGATTTCGAATTCAGCCATGACGAAGTGATCCCGGGGCTGACCTCGATTGCCGTTCCGCTGCTGCTTCCGCAGGGCAAGCCAGCGGCCATTGCCGTGATCTACCCGCCACTGGAACGCGACCGCAACCATATTGCTGACGTGCTCGCGGCCGCGTCGGCGCGCATCTCGGCAAGCCTTGGCGTCCGCTCCTGACGCGGCGCCGGCTGGCTGACTGCGCTAGCTACGCGGTACAAGCCTCATTGGAGCACCCTGCATCGCGTGGAAGGTAGGTGTCGGTTCCCTCTACCTGTTCCCACACGACGTGGCGATGCTGCCCGCAGCGCTCGCACGAAGGAGCCAGGTACGTGGACCGCTCTTCCATGGTGTATGCCCGAAAATCACCCATCACAACCTCCCGATGACCAGCCGCGAAGCGAGGTTCACGGCCTGCTGGACCTGCTTGGTGCCTTCACTCTACGCGCGGAACGCGCAACCGGCTAGGGTCTGCCGCAAGCGGTTACCCACAGCCCCGCCAGCAGGCTCGGCCACCTCGTGGCAAACTAGGGCAGAGAACCGGAGAGCACCGTTTCACCACCGCAGGACCGCTACCAAGGAAGAAGCCATGAGCACCTCAGAGCAGAAGCTGCACCGCTTGAAAGAACGCATCACCCTGTTGCTGAACAAGGCGGAGAACACCAATTTCCCGCATGAAGCGCAGGCGTTCCAGGAGCATGCCGAACGGCTCATGGTGCGCTACGGCATCGGCCGCGCCGAGCTGGACGCGGATTCGGCCGACCGGGGCAAGAAGAAGGAACCCATCATCGAGGAGCACTTCGATATGCGCGGCGTCTACCGGCTGGGCCAGCGCGACGGACTGTCCGCGGTGGGTCGGGCTTTCCGCACGGTGTCGATGCTGCAAAGCAACTACTCGAACTCGTGCAGGCTGTACATCATCGGCCACGAATCGGATGTCGCCACGGTCAAGAACCTGTTCGCTTCCCTGGTGGTCCAGGCCACCGCCGCCATGGCCCACTGGTGGGCGCAGGAGGGAAGGCTCTACACGAACTGGTACACCGACTCGGAGAAGACCATCGAGCGCCGCGAATTCCAGCGCAGCTTCTACCTGCAGGTCGCCTCGCGCATCGCCGCCCTGTACCAGGAAGAAAGCGTGCACAACGGCAGCGGGACCGAACTGGTGCTGGCCAGCCGCAAGGAGCAGGTGGACGACTACGTCAGCAGCAACTACCCGTTCCTGCGCCGCAGCAGGAACCGCGCCGCCTCCGGGAGCGCCAACGCCTCATTGGCCGGACGCGTGGCAGGATTCCAGGCGGATCTCGGCTTCGGCAAGCACGTCGACTCGGCCTCTCCGGGCGAGGTCGCCAGCTAGCGCACTTCCCGAAGCTGGGTGTCCTCGATGTAGCGCGGACGCCCGGCCATGATGCCAACCAGGGTTTGGAAGACAATCAGGCCGGCGATCAGCCAGATCGGGGCAACCCATGAACCCGAGGTTTCATGGAGCACCCCGACCAGGAACGGACCGGGAAAGGCCATCAGGTAGCCGGCCGATTGGCCGAAGGTGGACAGCTTCGACACCCCGGCGGCGGTGCGGGCCTTCAAGCCGATCATGGTCAGCGCCAGCGGGAAGTTCGAACCGCAAATGCCCAGCAGCACCGCCCAGAGCACTGCGCCCTGGACCGGAGCGAGCAGCATGCCGATGATCGCGATGATGCCCACGGCGCCGTTGAAGATCACCAATGGAGTCTGGTTGGAGAATTTGGCAGCCAGCGCTGGCATCACGAAGGACAATGGGACACCCACGCCCAGCAGGATCGCCAGCAGGGATCCGGCAAACGCGGGAGAGACTCCGAAGTCGATGAAGATCTTGGGCAGCCACCCCATGAAGATATAGGCGACGGCGGACTGGCCGCCGAAGAACAACGCCACCCACCATGCGGTGGCATTCTTGCGCATCGGCCCGATGCCGGCTCGGTCAGTTGAGCTGCCGGCCAGCTGCTGCTGGGCCGCGATCTGGTTGCGCATGCCGAAGTACACCAGCAGCCACAGCATCAGGGCCAGCAATGCCAAGATTGCCCAGAAGCCCAGGCCCAGGCGCCAGTTCCCGCCAAGCATCTGGTTCACCGGCACGGCAATCCCAGCCACCCCGGACGCGCCCAAGGCGACCGCCGTGGTGTAGGCGCCGGTGACAATCCCGATCTTTCCCGGGAACCAGCGCTTGACCAGCACCGGCATCAGGATATTGCCGACCGCGATGCCGGCCAGAGCCAAAGCGGTGCACAGCAGGAAGAACCCGGTCCCCGGCGCGACCGCGCGCAGGGCGATGCCCAGCAGCACGGCTGCCATGGCCGCGGCCACCACCAGTTCCGGGCCGCGCTTGCCCGCCAGCCGCGGAGCCAAGGGGCCCATCAGCGCAAAGCACAACGGGGGGATGCCGGTGATCATTCCGGCCACGAACCCATTCATCTGCAGGTCCTCGATCACCAGATCGAGCAGCGATCCCAGGGAGGTGACGGCCGGCCGCAGATTCAGCGAGGCCAGGATGATCGCGAGGATCAGCAAGGCGCCAAACCCCTTGGATAGGGTGGCGTGGTTTTTCGGGAAGTCAGGCATGATATCCACAGACTATCGGCTTCAATTCACGGATCCCATATCCGTTGCCTTCACTACGCTAAAAGGCCGCCCCGGAAAACGGGACGGCCTCGTCGCGCGTGGAAATCCTATGAGGCTAGCCCATTGCCGATTAGCTAAGCATGAACCGTGGCCACTTAGATTTCCAGCGAGAAATCGGACTCACTTCTGTGCAAGATATTAGGCTGTCATCGCAGACTTTGGGTTCAGGGAGAACTTTTCTTGATTGCCCTCGAAGACGCTCGTTTTGACGGACTCATCCAGGTAGCGTCGCCAGACACGTTGATCCGCCATTGTTTGGACCGCCGTGAGCAATGGCGAATGCAGGCCATTGAATCATGGAGGAAGCCCGCGGCCTAGCGAGCTGGCGTCTTGGCTCAACGCTTCATGCGCTTGAACCCTCGACGCGGCGGTTCCACAGCTGGTGAGTCAGTCCGCTCGCCGTGGTGACGGATTCGACCGTGAAGTCCTTTTCGAGACCTTCCAGACCGTCCCATAGTGAGACTCCACGGCCCAAGGTGACAGGGACAATGACTAGGTGCATGAAGTCGATGAGGCCGGCCGCAAGAAACTGCTTGACAGTAGAGGGTCCACCACCGATACGGATATTTCTGCCGTTTGCGGCAACTGTTGCCATTTCGAAGGCTGCCTCTGGTGCGGCGTCAATGAAATGGAAACTCGTACCGTTGTCGAAGTTGATGGGAGCGCGTGGATGATGGGTGAGGACAAAGCACGGGGTTTTAAACGGCGGCTCGTCTCCCCAACAGCCTCGCCAACCATCTGAGGGCCACGGTCCTGACTGCGGGCCGAATTTCTTTCGGCCCATGATCTCTGCGCCTATGCCCTGACCCCACATTGCGAACAAGGCTCGGTCAGCGGTGACCGCGTCATTGATCTGGTGAACACCCTCGATCACTCGTCCGTCGAAGTATGAGAACAGGGCTTGTGCGTCCCCGATCGGCTGGTCGAAGGTGACGAATTCTCCGGCAGCAAAGCCGTCGAGTGAAATGAAGAGATTGTTGACGCAGACTTTGGCCATGACAACTCCAATATCGGGTTCGGTGGTGTCTGCCGGCGGGCGGACGATCGCCGGTTCGGGAAGGTGGACCCAGTTTAAGATCGTGCCGATCTTGAATTCAATATCTAGGGAATGATTGCTACCGACATGAGCGGCTTCTAGTGAACCACAAATGAACCCCGAGGCCGGAACCTATTGACGTAGCAGCTCAATCCGTGTCTCCGCCTGCTTCGGATTCAAATCCCGTCGAATCGTGCATGCCATCCAGCTAAAAAGCGGCGCGTCCATCTGAGGCCGGGCATGCTTGAGCCAACTCCCTCATAGCTTCGACGCCTTGATCCCGGCTCAGAGAACCATATGGATCTCAGAGGGCAGAAACGGCCGATTCCCATTGCTCAATGGCTGTGTCCGGGGGAACGACTGGGCAAGAAGTGTTTTCACGCCGGCGAACATCGAGTGGTATGAAGCAGCCGACACTATCAATAGAGACGGCGCGCCACCTGCGGCCAGCCGCACGCTTCCGCAATTCGTCCCGCCCAGTAACGGGCCCGAGCTTCATCGGCGACATCGACGATAGTAAGCCCGCCGATGTATTGTTCCGCGCGTGCAAAGGGGCCGTCGGTGATTTCCAGAGTTCCACTGGTGGCGTCGGCGGTGATGGCATTATCGAGGTCTTCGTCGACGCCTCCGGCACAAACGTACTCGCCAGCGGTGCGGATTTCCTCCACGACCGCCATGGCTAGCGGGCCACGTTCGCTGAACCATTGCTCGCTATGTTCCCCAACCCACTGTTGGTTGAAGTAGATAATGTACTGCGGCATGAGCGCTCCTACTCTGCGACCCGGTAGTTGCAGGCTACTCCCGTCACAGCATCCGAGGAAAGGATGTGCTACCCGTCCAGCACCACCGGCGGCATTCAGGGAACTGCGTCTCGGTGCCCTGACCGTGCCGGACGCCATACAGATCCTGCTCACATGCTGTCAGCTGTCCGGCCTGCACGGCAGTAGCGGATACCCCAAGCCAGGGTTCTGGGATTGGTGGCCTGCGGCGCCAGCAGCCGCTGGCGCCGTCGCTGCCATCGCACAGGTTGCGCACCCGGTCCAGAACGGTGAAGCGGGAGAGCTCGAAGTACCAAGCCAGACGCATCAAGCCACGTGCCCTGTCGGCCAAGGCAACGCTCGGCATCGAGATCATGGATGCTGGTGAGTTGTTGGCAGTCGGGGCAAAGGATTAACTAAACGGCATTGGAACTAGCCCAGCTTGGCGCGCACCATCTGCGAGAGCGCCTTGCCGTCGAAGCGGCCAGCGATTTCGGCGCCAACCAGCTTCATTGCCTGGCCCATGTCCTTCATGGTCAGCTCGTGGTCGGCGGCCAGTTCCGCCATGACGCGGTCGACAACCTCTTGGGCTTCTGCTTCGCCCAGCGCCTTCGGCAGGTAGGTGGAGATGAAGGCGGCTTCGGCCAGCTCGCGTTCGGCGTGTTCGGCACGCCCGTCCTTGGCAGCCAGGGCAGCGGTTTCCTCGCGGTTGCTGACTTCCTTGCGCAGCAGGTTCTCCACGTCCTGGTCGTTCAGTTCCGTGGGGTTCTTCCCGGATTTCTCCTTGGTGCCGATGGCGCTGAGGATATTGCGCAGGGTCGTCTTCTCCAGCTCGTTGCCGGCCTTCAGGTGGACGATGCTGTCATCGCGCAGGCGATCTTTCAAACTCATGGGAACTGCCTTTCACTTCGTGTGCTTGAAATTTTACTCGCATAGCTTCCACGCTGTTTTCCACTGGGCCATCCCGGATGCACGGACACGCTTTTGATACAGTAACCAGATGAAACCACTGCGCGCTGGCGCCATCGTTGCCGCGCTGGCGCTGATCGCAGTTCTCCTGATGGTCTGGAAACCATGGGACTCCTGCGATGCTCCCGATGACGTGTGCGATTTCCTGGCAACCGTCGCGGATCGAGATGGCGTCTTGGGCTCCCAGGTGTCCTCCAGGGTGTCGGAGCGCGATGCCTTGGCCGCACCGGAGTTGTCAGTTGACGTGCGATTCGAGCTCTCAGATCAGCTCGCCCCCGGGCAAGCCAGAGAAGCCGTCACCCAGATGGCCCAAGACATCCAGGCCGGAGCCCCGGCGCTGGACATGAATGAAATCCACCTGTCTTTCGTTGCCGGCCCCTCGCGGAAAATCCAGGGGTCGAAGACCAAGGCCTACCCGTTGGAAATCAACGAAATTATCTCCCCCGCCGCCGCTGACGAACAAGCGAAACCTGCCTTGCTTGGCGAGAAGGCAGCCTTCGCCTTCGGCCTGCGCCACCATGGCGCGGCCAGCGTGATCAATGGCTCGGCCACGGCGGACAATCTGGAGCAGCTGCTGAAGCTGGGAGAATTCACGGCCCAAGCCAAGCACCCGGCCGAGCTGGTCCTCGCCGATCACAGCGTGCGCTATTCGGCCACGGATCGCACCGATATGTCCGAGCTCCAGCTCCTTGCCGATGCAGCCAAGCGGGGGATCTTCCAGAACGCCAGCATTGATAATTCCGGGTTGAACCTGACCCTTGGCAACCAGGCGCCAGCAGCAGCCGAGCAGGAAACCCACGTGTGGCTGGAGCAGCATGAAGCATTTGACGAGGCCATGCCCTACAAGCTGTTCTCGGCTGGATACGAGGTCCTTGCCGAAGGCTGGGTTGGCGGCAAGAAACCCGAATGGCTGATTCCCCGACCGGTGGTTCTTCCCGATAACGTCACCAGCTGGTCCCAAGACCCGTCGGCCCCATGGTGTGCGGAGGATGAGCTGGACATTGCTTTGGGAACACCTGACGCGGCTGCCGGTTCCCGGTACCTGCCGGTGTTTGCCAAGAACACTTCTGCCGGCCCGTGCGCGCTGCGCTCCTACCCGCAGATCGCTTTCCTCAATGCGGATGGGGAAGCCCAACCGGATGTCGAGTTGCAGCCCGATCCGGGCATCCTGCTTGAGCGCGTTGCCATCCCTGCGGGCGAGGCGGTGATCTCGACTTTGGAGTGGAATGCCATGTCGACATCCCTGGATCCGGATGAAACCGTTGCGCTGGGCATTGCCGTTGCCAAGGGCATAACGCCGGTCGAGCTCGCACCGGCCATCGATGGCCAGCCCACAACCCTTGACATCCTGGATGGCGCGCGGATCACGCAGAGCCCGTGGGTCCAGGCCCGCGACGGGTGGACAGTTCCATCCGGCGCTTTCGCCCAGCAATCCCCTGCCCGGCCAAGGCCCTAGGCCCTAGGCCCTAGGCGAGGTTGCCTACTGCTCGCGTGGCGGGAATGCCTTGTACTTGCGGTAGTGGTTGACCGCGTTCAGCAGCAGGTAGAGCTTGCGGCGTGGGTGCTTCTCGGCGGAGAACTTCAACGGGTTCGACACCTTGCCGGCCTTGAGCAGCCCCTCGGCCTTGCGTCCGGTATCGCTATCGAAGAAGCGGCGCAGCAGATGGTGCGGCAGCACGGTGAACAGCCGCTGGCGCGACAGTTGCAGCACCCCTGCCCCGGTCTCCACCACGGCGTCCGTTTCCGGGTCTGAATTGTCGAACTGCGCGCCGAGGAACTCGGTGACGTAGAAACGGGCAGGGTTCACCCCGGCCGCGGTCAGGTAGAAGTGGTTGCGGCCCAGGCGCGGGTTGATCTCGAAGAATTTGATCTGGCCATCGCGGTGGTCGTATTTGGCATCGATCATAGCGATCCCGCGCCAGCCCAGCTCCTCGAGCATGCGGGCTCCATCCGCGGCCATTTGGTCGTTTCGGCCGGTGACGATGGCGGCGGAGTTGCCCAGCACCAGCGGGGCGTGCTCCTCGATCACCACTTCGCCGTAGCCTGCGAAGATGACCTTTTCTTCCTGGGTGGCGAAGTAGGTGCACAGGCGCATCGCGTCATCGCCGCCGGGAATGTATTCCTGCAGGATGTAGCCCGCGTCGTAGCCGCTGCCATCGATCTTTGCCAGCAGCGCTTCAAGCTCCGCACGGCTGTTGATGGTGTGGATCTTCTGCTTGCCTTCGAACTTGGCGGCAATCCACGCCGCGGAGCTCGAGGGCTTGCCGATGACCGGGTAGTCGAAGGAGCCAACCAGGGATTCCAGCTCGGATCCAGGGTAGTACACGGCCGTGCGCGGGTGGGCGATGCCCAGCTTCTCGGCGAGCGCGTAGAAGTTCTCCTTCAGCGCCGCCCCCTCGATGGTTTCCAGCTCGGGGTACGGGATGACGTACTGGCCTTCCAGCTGCGCGCGGTGCTTGGCGATCAGCATGATGTGGAAGTCCAGCGAGCCGAAGAGCATCAGCGGCCGGTCCCCCGCGGCTTTCAGCTCATCGGCCAGCTCGGCCAGGGCCGCGACCACGCGTCCCTCGTCGGCCATGGATCCGATGGGGCGCAGCTCGATGGCGACCGAGTGCTCGATGACGCCGTTGCCGGCGGCCGGCAGGACTACCGAGCGCACGCCGTAGGCCTCGTAGAATTCGCGCGCCAGGGTGTAGGTGCCGATATCTCCGCCGAGGATGACGGGGACAAAGGGCTGGGTTGGATCGATTGCCACAGTGGTGCTTTCCCTACTTCTTGCGCCAGTTCATGTACTTTTCGAAGGCCCAGGCCAGCGGCTTGTTCAGCGCAAGGTCCCATTCGCCGTTGGTCTGCACGATGTCGCAGCCGGTGTTGGTCTTGAACTTGGTCAGCCCGGAGAGGTGGTGCTCCTTGTCCAGGGTTGCGCTCACGCCGCCCTGGTCCAGGTAGCGGCAGCCGGCCTCGATGGAGTCGCTGACCATATGGTGCATGATCGCCTTCGGGGCGAACAGCTTGCGCTGCTCCGAGGAGGAGGCTCCGTACAGGTACCAGGCAAGGTTCGAGGAGCGGATGACAATGGCGGCCGCGAGGTCCACGCCTTCATTGCTGGCAAGGTACAGGGTGCAGGAGCCCGGCACCGCTTCGTTGAGCACGGTGTGCATCTTCTCGAAGTAGCTCAGCGGGCGGCCGGTGAACTCCTGGCGGTCGGCGGTGTGGTTGTACAGGGCATGAAAGCGTGCCATGTCCTTGGTTTCGCCGATCTCGATTTCCAGGGTGCTCTTCAGCGCCTTGCGGGTCTCGTTGCGGGTTGTCGAGGAGTAGCTGGCCATGACCTGCTCGCTATCCAGCTGGTTGCCCTGCTCATCCTGCAGTGCCACGCGGGCCACGTATTCTGGCTGGCCAGCGGCGAAGTCCAGGCCCACGTCTTCTTTGGTGAATCCGAGGTCCAGCAGCGCGTCATTCAGTGCCAGTGCGGTGCTCGACGTGCTCTTGGTTTCCAGGTCCTTCAGCTGGGTGAAGCCTTCCTTGCCCAGGTTCTTGCGCACGGCGGCGGCACCCCAGGTGCGTACTGCAAGCCCCGGGCCCATTTTCAGCTGGAAGGCGCCACGGTTCTTGAGGTAGGAGGCCAGCGGGCGGATGACCGCTGCCGGTGCGTAGGCACCGAAGTCGATAACCGGGCCATCGGGCAGGTAGGCAAGGGTCTTCTTGATGACCGGGGCCACACGATGCAGCACCAGTGCGGCTCCTACCAGTTCGTCTTCCTCGAAGAAGCCGAGGGATTCACCCCTCCAGCCGCCCTTGACCTGAGCCCATTCGGGACGCTGCAGGAAGCTGACGTCGTGGGCGGTCTCAAGGAATGCTGAGTGCTCGGTACCGGATATCGGACGCACATGAAGTTCGTTGTGGCTCACGGGTGAAATCCTACCGTGCTTCCCTGCCGGATTGGGGGACGCAAGATACCCCCAGGGGGTACTTGACTTAATACCCCTAGGGGGTATTATCGAAGTATGGATACCAACCACACGCCACATGAAACAGCCGAGCACCACGGCTACCACGCGGACAAAAGCGCTCTGGAACGACGTTTGAAGCGCATTGAGGGCCAGGTGCGCGGAGTGGCCAAGATGGTAGATGACGACAAGTACTGCATCGACATCCTGACCCAGATCTCCGCCATCAACGCGGCATTGCACAAGGTCAGCGTGCAGCTCATCGATGACCACATCGGCCGCTGCGTGGTTGATGCGGCCAAGTCCTCCATCGAGCAGGGCGACCCGTCCATCGTGCAAGACAAGATTGCCGAGGCCACGGCCGCCATATCCCGCCTGGTGCGCTAAGCCCGCGCCCACGCACCAATTTTCCAATTCACACAGAATTCATCGAAAGAGAGCAAGATCATGAGCCACAACTGCAACTGCGGATGCTCCTCGGAAAAGAACTCCAACCAGGGCCTGCAGATCCAGCCGCGCACCGACATCGCCGCGGCCCCGACCCAGACCGAAATCAAGGTCTCGGGCATGACCTGTGGGCACTGCGTCGCTTCGGTCACCGAAGAACTCAAGGAGATCGCCGGGGTTGATTCCGTGGACGTCGCACTGGACGCACAGGGAATCTCCACCGTGAAGGTCACTTCCGCCTCGGCGCTCGCCGAGGATTCCATTCGCCAGGCTATCGACGAGGCAGGCTACACCGTCGAAGCCATCAACGCCTAGCCACCGCACGGCACAGGCACCCGCGCCGCCGCCGGCGGCGGGAAAGTTCAAGGTATTTTCATCATGACTTCCGAAACCCCCACCCACTCCCCCGAATTGCGCACCGTAGACCTGGACATCCAGGGCATGACCTGCGCCTCCTGCGTGGGCCGCGTAGAGCGCAAGCTGGGCAAGCTGCCCGGGGTGACCGCTTCGGTCAACCTCCCGTTGGAAAGCGCCAAGGTCCAGGTCCCCGCGGGGATCAGCGATGACGAGCTGATCAGCACGGTCAAGGCCGCCGGCTACGGCGCCTCGTTGAAGCCCGAGGCCAAGGCCCCCGTGCACCACGAAGAGCATGAGCACGGCGGCCACGAGCATCTGGTGCCCAACCACCTGCTGCGCCGGCTGGTGGTCTCCGCGGTCTTCACCATTCCGCTGTTCATCATCTCGATGGTTCCGGCCGCCCAGTTCCCGCACTGGGGCTGGGTAGCCTTCGCACTGGCCACCCCCGTGGTGCTCTACGGCGCCTGGCCATTCCACAAGGCGGCCGCAATCAACGCGCGTCACCTGGCCTCCACCATGGACACGCTGGTGTCGCTGGGCGTGCTGGCCGCCTACCTGTTCTCCGCCATCCAGCTGTTCCTCGATCCGCAGATGACCGCCCATACCGGCATGGCCATGAGCGAGCACCAGCTGTACTTCGAGACCGCAGGCGTGGTGGCCACACTGCTGCTGCTCGGGCGCTATCTTGAGCACCGAGCCAAGTCCTCGGCCTCCGATGCGCTCAAGTCGCTGCTGAACCTGGGCGCCAAGCACGCCACCGTGCTGCGCGAGGGCCAGGAAGTGAAGATCCCGGCCGACCAGGTGCGCATCGGGGAGCACTTCGTGGTGCGTCCGGGTGAGAAGGTCGCCACCGACGGCGTGGTCATCTCCGGCACCAGCGCCATCGACACCTCGCTGATCACCGGCGAATCGGTGCCGCAGAAGGCACAGCCCGGAACCAACGTCACCGGTGCGACGCTGAACACCTCCGGGCGGCTGGTCGTCGAGGCCACCCGCGTCGGTTCGGACACCACGCTGGCCCAGATGGGCCGGCTGGTTTCGGAAGCCCAGTCCGGCAAGGCCCCGATCGCACGGCTGGCTGACCGCATCTCGGCGGTCTTCGTGCCGATCGTGCTGGGCATCGCCGTGCTCACCTTCCTCACCTGGTGGCTGGTCACCGGTGATACCTACGCGGCCTTCGTCGCAGCCGTCGCCGTGCTGGTCATCGCCTGCCCCTGCGCCCTGGGCCTGGCCACCCCGATCGGCCTGCTGGTCGGCACCGGCCGCGGCGCCCAAATGGGCATCCTGATCCGCGGACCCCAGGTTCTGGAAGACACCCGCAAGCTGGACACCATCGTGCTGGACAAGACCGGCACCGTCACCACCGGCGTCATGGCGCACACCGGAACCCGCACCGTCGATGGCGTCGACGAGGCCACCGCACTGGCGCTGGCCGGAGCCGTGGAGCACCACTCCGAGCACCCCATCGCCCAGGCCATCGCCGCCGCGGCGTCCGCCCAGGCCCCGCTGGCCGAGGTCACCGGCTTCCATGCGGAGCCAGGCGGCGGCGTGAAGGGCACCGTAGGCACCCAGCTGGTGGTCGTCGGGCGCCCCTCATGGCTCGAATCCCAGGGCGTCATGCTGGACGAATCCGCCCGGCAGATGCTCCACGAGGCCGAACAGGCCGGCGCGACCGCCATCCTGGTCGCGGTGGACCAGCAGTTCCAGGCAGTGATCTCTGTGGCAGACAAGATCAAGGACAGCTCCGCGAAGGCCATTGCCGAACTGCAGGAACGCGGCCTGCGCGTCGTGCTGCTGACCGGCGACAACAAGTCGGTGGCCGCCGAGGTGGCCGGGCAGGTTGGCATCAAGGAAGAAGATGTCTTCGCCGGCGTCTTCCCTGCCGACAAGGCCAAAGCGATCAGCACGCTGCAGGAGCAGGGCAAGGTCGTGGCCATGGTGGGCGACGGCGTGAACGATGCGCCGGCACTGGCCCAAGCGGACCTGGGCATCGCGATGGGCTCGGGCACCGACGTGGCCATCGAGGCAGCCGACATTACCTTGATGGGCAATGACCTGCACCAGGTGACACAGGCAATCGACCTGTCGGCCAAGACCCTGTCCACGATCAAGATGAACCTGTTCTGGGCCTTCGCCTACAACACCGCCGGCATCCCGGTGGCGGCCCTGGGCCTGCTGAACCCGATGATCGCCGGAGCCGCCATGGCCGCCAGCTCCGTGCTGGTGGTGCTGAACTCGCTGCGGCTGCGCCGTTTCGGAAAGCAATAGCAGGAACTAGGTACAACTCATGGGGCGTGCCGCGCAAGAAATTGCGCGGCACGCCCCATGCGTTCTGCAATCCCCTAGCCATTCCAACCGGACCACCTCCCGCTGGGGACGGATCACCATGCTCATCGGCCTGGCCTTTTCGCTCGCGGCCCCCGCCTATCTGGTCTTCTTCTCGGGACTGGACATCCCGCTCTCCGGCATCCTCGCAGCCTTCGGCGCACTGGCCGCGGTCTTCGGAGTCATCTGGATCGTCGAACCGCTGACCTACTTCCCGATCCTCGGCGCCTCCTCGATGTACCAGGCGTTCATGATCGGCAACATCTCCAACAAGCTGCTGCCGGCGCCGATGATCGCCCAGTCCACCATCGGGGTGAAACCGGGCACGCGCAAGGGCGAGCTGGCTTCGGTGGCGGCGATCTGCGGCGCGGCCGCAGTGCACTTGGCCTCGCTGTTCATCTTCGTCGGGCTGATGGGCACCTGGCTGGTCAGCGTCATTCCCACCGGCCTGATCACCACCGTTCAGACCTATATCCTGCCCACCGTCATGGGTGCTGTCGTCGTGCAGGCCATCGTCAGCCAGAAGGCCCCGCGCGCGGCCATCATTGCGCTGGTGGTCTCGCTGATCGTGGTCTTCGGGCTGGTTCCGCTCTCCCCGCAGATGGGCTTGTTCTCCACCGCCATCGCGGTTATCGGCTCGGCGGTCATCGCCTGGTTCCTGCGCGACAAGCGGGCCATCGCCGCGGCCCGGGAACCCGATGAGCACGGCAATCCGCCCGAGGGCCCGGTCTACTAGGACCGGATGCCGCCAACTACCCCGCCACCGCATCGACTGGAAGGCCAGCACCGGAAATGACCCGCATCCCAGCATCCTTGCAGCTCACCGCCGCATCCGCGGCAGAGCTGATCAGCACCTACAAGCATCTGCATGCCCATCCCGAACTGTCCATGCAGGAGCACCGCACCGCGGATTTCCTGGCCCGCAGGCTGGGCGACGCGGGATTGGAGGTCTTCCGCTGCGGCGGCACCGGAGTGGTGGGGGTGCTGCGCAACGGGCCAGGCCCTGTGGTGGCCTTCAGGGCCGATACCGACGGGCTGCCGGTGCTCGAGGACACCGGCCTGGACTATGCCAGCGAAGCTACCGGTGTGCTGGAGGATGGCACCGAGGTGCCGGTGATGCATGCCTGCGGCCACGACTCGCACATGGCCGTGGCGCTGGCAACCGCCGAGCTGTTTGCCCGGGGAACCGATGCGTGGGCGGGCACGCTGGTCTTCATCCTGCAGCCGGGCGAGGAAACCGCTGCCGGGGCCAAGGCCATGGTGGAGGACGGATTGTGGGACAAGGCGCCCAAGCCCGAGGTGGTCTACGGCCAGCATGTCATGGGCGGGCTGGCGGGCACCGTCACCCTGATGGGTGGGGCGGCGATGACCACCGCTGATTCCTTCCGGGTGACGGTGATGGGCCAGGGCTCGCACGGCTCGATGCCGGAGCATTCAATTGACCCGATCGTGCTGGGAGCCGCCATGGTGATGCGCTTGCAGACCGTTGTTTCCCGCCAGGTGGCCCCGCAGTCGGCAGCTGTGCTCACCATCGGCTCCTTCAATGCGGGGCTGAAGGAGAATGTGATTCCCGATCGCGCGGTCTTCACGATCAATGTGCGCACCTTCGATCCCAAGGTGCGCCGCACCGTCCTGGATTCCCTGCGCCGGATCATTGCTCACGAGGCACTGGCCTCGGGAGCACCGAAGCCGGTCATCGAGGACATCTCCAATTTCCCGCCCTTGTACAACGACCCGGAGGAAGCCGGGAAGCTCGCCGAGCAGTTCCGCGGGGAATTCGGTGCAGAGAAGGTCGTGCAAGGCACTCCGGTGATGGGCAGCGAGGATTTCGGCGCGCTGGCATCAGCGATCGGGGTGCCGAGCGTGTTCTGGTTCTTCGGCGGCAACAGCGCCGAAACCCTGGCCGCCGGGGCTCCCCCGGCCAACCACTCGCCGTTCTTCGCCCCGATCACCGATCCAACGCTGGCCACCGGTGTGCGGGCCGCCGTGCGTGCCCTGTACTCAAAGGTTGGCCAGCAGTGAACAAGGACTGCCACTTGCCCCGGGGGCCATCCTGGCGCTGGCCTTGGAGCCGACAGGGATCGGGGCCGCGACGGAGTCCACCACTTCGCATTGGCTGGTGAAGCCGTCGGCATCCATCGGGCTGGTTGCCGCGAACTGCAGGAATTGGTGCGCCTTCGGCCTTCTTGGTTCCAGTTGGGCTCCTCGTTTGGCGTACCGGGATTCCCTGGCGGGGCGGAGTCACGAGGTGGCGAAGCGACCGGCAAGCCTGCTGAATGCCACCGGGCGTGATCCATGGATCACGAAGAACGCTCGGCACTAGACGATCTCGTGCTTGGGACAACCGCCCCGCTGGTGGCCCGCCGGGCAGGCAAGCACGGCACCGCTGCCGCCTGGACGCCGCAGGGCCGTGCTTGCCTACTTTGGCGACTACATCGGCAGATGGTTCTCGTACCAGTGCTTGGCAATATCCACGCGGCGGGCTACCCAGATGTCCTCGAACCCGGAAATGTAGTCCAGGAAGCGGCGCAGGCTGGCGATGCGGCCCGGCTTGCCCACCAAGCGGCAGTGCAATCCGATGCTCATCATCTTCGGCGAGCCTTCCTGGCCTTCGCGATACAGGGTATCGAAGGCATCCTTGAGGTAGGTGAAGAATTGGTCACCGGAGTTGAATCCCTGCGGCGTCGCGAAGCGCATGTCATTGGCATCCAGGGTGTAAGGAACGATCAGGAACGGCTTGCCTTCCTTCGTCTGGGTCCAATAAGGCAAATCGTCTGCATAGCTGTCGGCCGAATAGAGGAATCCGCCTTCTTCCATGACCAGTTCCAAGGTGTTGTCCGAAGGCTTGCCCTGGTACATGCCATAGGGTCGTTCACCGGCCGTTTCGGTGTGAACCTTCACCGCGTCATGGATGTGGCGGCGTTCCTCTTCCTTATCGAAATCCTTGTATTCCAGCCAACGGTAGCCGTGGCTGGCAATTTCCCATCCGGCCTCGTTCATGGCCTGCACGGCTTCGGGATTGCGTGCCATTGCGGCAGCCACTCCGAAGACGGTAACCGGAAGGTTCCGCTCGGTGAATTCGCGATGCAGGCGCCAGAATCCGGCGCGCGAGCCGTACTCGTAGAGCGATTCCATATTCTGGTTGCGCTGTCCTGGCCACGGCGCGGCACCGACGATTTCGGAGAGCAGATGCTCGGAAGCGGGGTCTCCGTCAAGAACGCAGCTTTCGCCGCCTTCTTCGTAGTTGACCACGAATTGCACCGCAACCTTGGCACCTGCGGGCCACTGCGGGTCAATGCTCTTGCGGCCGTAGCCCACGAAGTCGCGATTGCCGTTCTTTTGCTCAGATTCGCCCATGGATGGTCCCTTCTTTGTTCACTCCGCACGCATGGCAGGCTCGGAAATACATGATGATGCAGTGCTTCTCGCGCTGCAGGAAGACCGGACTGGCCCCGGACTGGAAGTTTGTATTGTGCATCCTGCCACACCCTGCCGCAGAGGGTGAATTGTGAAGCGTCTCCCCAACCCGAAGCACCCCGGCCTCGCCCTCTGCTGGATCGGCAGTCGCGTGCCTATGGCAGCAACACCGCCTTGGCCCCGATGCACGCACCATGGGAAAGCCCGCTATTCGTTACGAAGCAAGAAATCCTTGATTTCCGGCAGGTGATCTCTTGTTCCCGGGGGTTGCGCGGTTGCCGTCGGCCCAAAATGTGAAAATGCGACTTGCACCACGTTGAGGTTTCTGCGCATACTGTGATGGCAATCACCACATATGCCGCTGATGCGTGGCGGGAGAGACCCGCCCACACCATGGGCGGGCGCCGTAGGAGCAATTTCCTCCCCGGGAAACTCTCAGGCACCCGTACCGCCACGACTAGGCAAATCTGGAAAGCAGTGCGGCACGGCCGCACTCACCGAAGGAGCAAGCTTCGCCCAGTAATCGGGCCGAAGTGAAAACTCTCAGGTCGACATACAGATTGGGGAGGGACCAAGAACAGTGCCGCACCGAGCGCACCGGATTCGAGGTACTCCCCGTGGCTGGCCTGGTCCCTGCTCTTTGCGCAGCGTGCCGGGCAAGCCCGCTGGACTGCTCCGAAACGGAAGTGTTCATCGAAGCGAGACTGCGCTCCAAGCCAACCCGGCTTGGAGGCAGATCAGCTTCGGGGCGCCACTCCACACTCCTGGAAGGCAACCAGCATGAGTCCCACCAGTTCTGGCCCCACTCTCGAGCGCGGGCTCTCCAATCGACACATCCAGCTGATCGCCATTGGCGGCGCGATCGGCACGGGCCTGTTCATGGGCTCCGGCAAGACCATTTCGGTCGCCGGCCCGTCGGTCATCTTCGTCTACATGATCATCGGCTTCATGCTCTTCTTCGTCATGCGCGCCATGGGCGAGCTGCTGCTGAGCAACCTCGAATACAAGACTTTCGCCGATTTCGCCGGCGATCTGCTCGGTCCCTGGGCCGCCTTCTTCACCGGCTGGACCTACTGGTTCTGCTGGGTAGTCACCGGCATCGCCGATGTGGTGGCCATCGCCCACTATGTCGCCTTCTGGTGGGGCGACCTCCCATTGTGGATCCCGGCCCTGGCATGCATCGCACTGCTGCTGGTGCTGAATCTGGCCACCGTGAAGGCCTTCGGCGAAACCGAATTCTGGTTCGCGCTGATCAAGATCGTGGCCATCGGCGCGCTGATCGTGGTCGGCCTGGTCATGATCATCACCGGTTTCCAGCACGACGGCACGACTTCCTCCTTCGCCAACCTGTGGGCGCACGGCGGCATGTTCCCCACCGGCTTCATGGGCTTCGTCGCCGGCTTCCAGATCGCCGTGTTCGCCTTCGTGGGCATCGAGCTGGTGGGCACCACCGCAGCCGAAACCAAGGTCCCGGAAAAGACGCTGCCCAAGGCGATCAACTCGATTCCCGTGCGCATCCTGTTCTTCTATGTCGGCGCCCTGCTGATCCTGATGATGGTCGAGCCGTGGAACCTGTTCTCCGCCGAGAACTCCCCATTCGTGGGCATGTTCGCCCTGGCCGGCCTGGCCGGCGCCGCGGGCATCATCAACTTCGTGGTGCTCACCTCCGCCACCTCCAGCGCCAACTCCGGCATCTACTCCACCTCGCGGATGCTGCGCGGCCTGTCCATGGAAGGCGATGCCCCGAAGAGCTTCGCCAAGCTCTCCGGACGCAAGGTCCCGAAGAACGCGCTGATGTTCTCCTGCATGTTCCTGCTGGCCGGCGTCGCCCTGCTCTACAGCGGCGACTCGGTGATGGGCGCCTTCACCTTGGTCACCACCGTCTCGGCCCTGTGCTTCATGTTCGTGTGGACCATCATCCTGCTCAGCTACCTGGTCTTCCGGGCCCGCCGCCCGCACCTGCACGATGCCTCGAAGTTCAAGGTGCCAGGCGGAGTTCTCATGCCGTATGTGGTGCTCGGCTTCTTCGGCTTCATCATCTGGGCGCTGACCACCCAGGCCGATACCTTCACCGCCCTGCTGATCACCCCGGCCTGGTTCCTGGTCCTGGGCGCCGGCTACCTGTACATCCGCCGCAACCCGCAGCACCAGGAGCTGCGCGCCGCGCACCTGGCCAAGGTGGCGCATGAACGCTACGAAGCGGCCGCCTACCGTGACGCGAAGTCTTTCGCCAATCACGAGCAGGAAGCTGCCCCGCGGGCCAACGAAAACGTGCACCAGTAGCACTGCACGCACCGGCTGCGCAGTCCAGGCCCCGGCATCTTGCCGGGGCCTTTCTGCGTGCTCGCTGGGATCGCTATTGAGGCTTGCAGGATTGATGCCATCATTGGTTCAGCCAGCAAGCGCTGGCCACCTTCGACCAGCTGCCGCAGGGAGGAAAGAACCATGACATCAACGGGTCCATTGCCGCGCATCGAATCCGGCCAGGTGCCGGCGGACTTGCCCGACTGGATGCGTGATGACTTGGGGCTGCGCGCCGCCTACCGCTTCGATTCCGCCAGCACTGCCCTGCAGTTCATAGTCCAGGTGGGCTTGCGTGCCGAGCAGGACAACCGGCACCCGCATCTGGATTGGCGGATCACCACCGTGGAGCTGCGCCTGGCGTCCAACCAGCCCGAGCGGCTCTCAGCACCGGAGCTGGAATTGGCCCGCCACATTTCCATCGAAGCCGGCAAGCTCGACGCGCAGGTGATCACCGGGCGCCAGTAGCCGTCGCCTCCCCCGTTCAGCTGCGCTGGCGCCGGGAAGCGATCATGGAAATGATGATGCTCTGCGCCGCACCCGCGGCCGCGCCGAGCCCCGTCATGGATATCCGGTCGATGAGCAGCGACGAAGGCGGTTCCGGGCTGACCAGGTGGACCATGAGCAGCGCGGAGATGGTCATGAAGACCATGCCCACCGCATAGTTGCGCAGGATCACCAGCTCGATGATGAACTGCGAGGCCAGCGCGGCGGCCAGGACCACCCAGAGCGGGGAATCGAAGGCGAAAACCACGGCAGCCAGCGCCACCCCGAGGCAGGTGCCCACGCAGCGCTGCAGCCCGCGGGCCACGCGCGCATAGGCATCAATGCCGGTGACCGCAGCGATCGCGCCGAGGCTGGCCCAGTACCAGTGGCCGTCGCCGACCAGGCAGGCGATGACTGCAGCGAGCAGCACGCCCGAGCCCATCTGCAGCGACTCCGGCATGGCCCGGTCGCTGGGAGCCCAGTTGAATCCGGAGCCAAGGGTATGGCGCAGGTTCGCTTTGCGCAGCGAGAGGCCCAGCATCAGCAGCATGCTGAAGACCATCGTGCCGCCGCCGGCCAGCAGCACCCCGGTGAAGTTGTCCGCGGTAGCCTGCAGGCTCAGGCAGGCCCCGCCGGCGAAGACCGCGAAGATTGGTCCTGGCGGCATCCAGCGTGCGGCATGCGAGACGTAGTTGGCGCCGAAGCCGATAACTGCCAGCACCAGCGCGCGCACCAGGAACGGCGCATCGATGAGCGAGAAGTAGGTGCCCAGCAGCATGGCGAGCAGCTGCACGATGCCTGCCGAGAGCTGCTGCCAGAAACGCGGCGCATAGGCATCGAAGCGGCCGAAGACCGCGCAGAAAGCGCCGAATGCGGCGTACATTGCCCAGTCCAGCCGGCCAGCACTTGCCACGAGGATCAGCGGCACGGCCAGGCTGAGCGTCGCCTTGGATGCCGGGATGAGCGACGGGCGGTGCGGGGCCACGATGACGCTGCGCCGCATGACTTCCTTCAGATGGCGTTTCACTGCTGCGCTTCCCCGTCCTGGGCGGCGACCAGCTGGAGCAAGGTGCGCAACTGGACTTGCTGCTGCGCATCCAAGGCGCCAAACACCTTGGCCTCGCTGTGCTCGGCGGCGGCCATCGCCCGGGCAGCGAACTTCCTGCCTGCGGCGGTCAGCGTAATGAGGTTGCGGCGGCGGTCTTCCGGATCGACGTTGCGTTCCAGGATGCCGCGAGTGGACAGCTGGTCGAGGTAGGCCACCAGGTGGCCACGGTTCAGATTCGAGCGTGCCGCCAGGTCATTCTGCGAGATGCCGCCGAACTCCTCCAGAGCGCAGATGATGGTGAAATGATGCCTGGTCAAGGACTCGGATTCCATCAGCTCGGTCAGCTCCTGGGTGCCGATGCGTCCGGCGCGGGCAGTGAGATAGCTCAGCGAGTTCCATTGGAACTGGGGAATCTGGTGTTCAGCCATTCCCCCAAAATATCATTTCATTTCGAAACGATTTCAAAAAGAAGCGTTTTATCGATGAATCTCACATGGCAATGACGGCCATCATCGCCCACCCGTTCTGCTCAAACACCATCCAGCGGGACGGGTGGACGATTTGGCTTGGCCTCCCCGCCGTTCAGAGCCCCAGGTCTGCCACCAGGAACTTGGCTCCCATCTCGCCGATGAGGATGGCCGGGGCGTTGGTGTTGCCGGTGGTGATCTTCGGCATGATCGACGCATCAATGACGCGCAGGCCGGCCAGGCCGCGGACGCGCAGCTGCGGATCCACCACTGCCTGCGCATCGGTGCCCATGCGGCAGGTACCCACCTGGTGGTGGTAGGTCACCACGTTGTTGCGGATGTACTCCCCCAGTTGCTCATCGCTCCTCACCTCATTGCCCGGGTACACCTCCCGGGCACCCCAGTCCTGGGCCAAGGCGTCCTGCTGGACCATCGCTCGGCACTGCTTCATCGAGTACACGAACGCCTCCAGATCCCGCGGATCATCCAGGGCATTCAAATCGATGTTCACCTGATCTTCCAGTCCAGGTCCGCTCAGGGTGATTTCTCCACGGCTGTGCGGGGTCACGATTCCGGAGTGCAGGGTGAATGCAGTGCCCTCGATCGGTTCCATGCCCGGGGAGTACATTGGCACGGCGAAGAAAATCGGCTGGGTGTCCGGGCGGTCCAGGTCTGCGCGGGAGCGGGAGAACATGTGCGATTGCGAGACCGAGACCCCGGTGCGCGGGGCAGGAATGTCCCGGGTGGTGGTTTCGGCGATGACCGGGGCGAGCAGGTGGTCATGCAGGTTCTTGCCCACCTGGTCCAGCTCATGCAGCGGCTCGACACCCACGGCCTGGAGCTCGGCCGCCGGGCCGATTCCGGAGCGCAGGAGGATCTGCGGGGAGCCCAAGGCGCCGGCGCTGAGCACCACCTCATCGGCGCGCAGCTCCTGCAGCTGCCCACCCTTCTGATAGCGCACGCCCACCACGGTGCCGGATTCCAGGATCACCGAGTGCACCTCGGCGTCGGTGATGATCTCAAGACGCTCGCGCACCGGCTTGAGGTAGGCCTTCCAGGTGTTGATGCGTTCGCCGCCAACGACGTTGATCTGCTCCTTGGACACGCCGTCCAGCTGCTCGCCGTTGTAGTCGGGGTTGAACTCGATGCCGGACTGCACTGCCGCGTCGATGATCGACTGGTGGATTTCATCCAGCTCGTAGTCGTTGTCCACCGGCACCAGCCCTTCGGTGCCGTGGAACTTGCTGGCGCCGCCGGAGAAGTTCTCGATATCCTTGTAGATCGGCAAGACGTTCTTCCAGGCCCACTGCTCGCCGCAGTCCTTGGCCCAGTCGTCGTAGTCCTGCGGTGCGCAGCGCACCCAGATGGTTGCGTTCAGCGCGTGCGATCCGCCGAGCACCTTGCCACGAGGCAAGTGCATCGGCTTGTTGGCGGCCCCTGCCATCGGGACCGTGTGATAATCCCAGTCGTCCTTGCTATGCCACAGTTCGCCCATGCGCGAGAGGTCATGGATGGCCGGGTTGGTGTCTTCGGACCCGGCTTCGAACAAGGTCACCTGCGCTCCCGCGTCCACCAGCCGGCGCGCGACGACCGCACCTGCTGAACCTGCTCCGACGACAATGACCGACTTGCTGCCCATGGAAACTCCTCCACCTTGAGGTGCTGCGAAATGTATTCATCCCAGTCTGTACAGGTCAGCAGGTTTTCCATTGTCATCGTGCGCACAGCAATTGGCAACGCGTGCGCAGTATCCGCTTGGGGCCGCTTCGGCTATTTGCGGATCCGGGCCGCTCGCAATTCGTCGATGCGGACCAGGACCACTCCGCCCACGATCAGCAGGCCGCCGAACAGCTGCACCGCACCGGGCAGCTCGGCCAGCAGCAGCCAGGCCCAGAGCACCGCGAAGAGCACCTCGGTCAATGAGATGAAGCTTGCCACCTTGGATCCCAGTTCCCTCGCGGCCATCACGCCGGTGGTGTAGGAGAACACGGTGGCGATCAGGATCAGCCCGGTCAGCGCCAGCCACCACGGGGTCTCGAAGCCGGCGAAAGAGCCAGTGCCGGGAGCCCAGTGCATGGGAAGGATGCCCAGTCCTCCCACGGCCAGCATGGTCAGCGCACCGACTGCCATGCCCCCAGCAGAGAGCATGATCGGCGGCAGCGCTCCATCAACCTTGGCGCTGATGAAGAAGTAGACGGTCAGCCCGATGGCCGCGCCCAGTCCCCAGAGCACGCCAATCGGATCGATACGTGTCGTACCGGTCAGGTCGAGCACCGCTACCAGCCCAGCCAGCGACAGCAGGGTTCCGGCGATGGTCGCCACGGACGGGCGCTTCTGGTGCCTGGTCCACAGCACCAGCACAATCAGCACCGGCGCCAGATACTCCAGCAACAGGGCCACGCCCACATCCAATCGCTGCACCGCCAGGAAATAGCACAGCTGGCAGGCGCCCACCCCGAAGAGTCCGAAGAGCACAATCGATACCCAGTTGGTGCGCAGCAGCACCCACCGTCCGCGCATCGCCAGCAGCGCCGGGATGGCCAGCACCAGCGCCGCGCCGGCCATGCGGGCAGCTACCGCGGCGGTAGGGCTCCAACCGGCCTCGAAAAGCCCCTTGGCGAAGGAGCCCGACACCCCGAAGGCGGCCGAGGAGGCCAGTGCAATCCAGATGCCCTTCGATTGGCTGGGCTGGCTGGTCGCAGCGTAGGTGGAAGCTGCAGGCGCACCGGGGGTAGGCAGGTCGCTCATGAGGGTCTTTCGCGCAGAATTTCATGCCCCGTTCAGGGGCAAATGGGGGTATGAGCATGACGATACGGTTAGGCTTGAGTAGCAGTCAATCCACCCACCCTCCAGGAACGAATTATGACCTTTGCCCCAGATATCGAAGCGTCGCTGAAGACCGTGGTGAATCTGCTGAATACCGAGGTGCAAATCGTGGATATGCTCTCCACCGTCGCTGATCTCGATGAGTTCCTCGACGCGGAGAACTTCGACGGCTCACGCGCGCACAACCAGGCGGAGCTGCGTTCCATCCGCCAGCTGCGTTCCCAGCTGAAGAACATCTGGATCGGCACCGAAGAGGAATCGGTGTTCCGGGTCAATGCCATCCTGCGCAACGCCAACGCCCAGCCGCAGCTGATCAAGAGCGAATCGCTGGGCTACCACCTGCACGCCACCACCAACAGCACCCCGCTCTACGACCGGATGGCGGTGGATGCCGCGATGGCGCTGGCCGAGGTGATCCGTTCCGGCGGTTTGCAGCGGCTGCGCATCTGCGCTTCCAAGGACTGCGAGGCGGCATTGCTGGATTTGTCGCGCAACCGTTCCAAGCTGTACTGCGATACCCGCAACTGTGCCAACCGCGAGCATGTGCGCGCCTACCGTGCGCGCAAGGCGTCAAAGCGCTCGGGCCAGCAGCTGCCCGCCCGCTGAGCGTCCGGCCTGGATCGAGTTGGGCGATGCTCCTCGCCTTTTGCCTTGCGCGGGCCATATGATGAACACACAACCGGGACACCGGCAGTTGCAGTAGTGGAAGGGGCAGGCCATGACTCAGGAAACCCACGCTTCGGATGATTACGAGGCTCGGATCGAAGCTGCTGAGAGCGGCCCGCTGAAAGCCGCCGCCCGCTGGGTTGTAGCCCTGGCATCGGCAGCCTTGGGCGATGCCGAATACGAAGCGAATGAGCCGCAGGTTGTCGTGCATTCGCGCCAAGACGATTCGGTAGTCCTGCGCATCACGACCTCCAGCCTCGAGGAGGCTGAACGTCTGGTCGTCCAGATCCGCGAGGACCTGGAAACGTTGAGCACCGACGAGTTCAAGGCGGAGTGGGAAGGCGCCGGCGACAAGTCCTAGCGGCGCCGGCCGGCGATCAGTGCTCGACGAGAATCCCGTCGATATCCGCGTACACCATCGCGCCGGGACGGATGTTCACGTCCCCGATGCTGATGACTTCGTCCACTGAGCCATGCGAGCGCTTGACGGTTTTGCGCGGGTTGCTGCCCAGCGCCTTGATGCCCAGCTCCAGTTCGGCCAGTGCGGCCCGGTCGCGCACGGCGCCGCTGATGATGACCCCGGCCCAGCCATTGGCTTCAGCACTCTCGGCAATCATGTCGCCCAGCAGGGCGTAGCGCAGGGACGCTCCCCCATCGACCACGAGCACCGCGCCGTTGCCCGGGAAGCTCAGGATTTCCTTGACCAGGCCATTGTCCTCATGGCACTTCACGGTGCGTGCCGGCCCGTAGAAGGACAGCCGCCCGCCAAAGTCCTGGAACTGCAAGGAGACGGACTGCAGCGCATCTCCATGCTGGTCGTAGAGGTCGGCGGTGCTGATCGGTTCCTGGTGCATGTCGCTTCCTTCGTGAGCTGCGATAGTGGTCCACCACACAGCTTAGCCCTCAGCGCACGCAACCCCAGAGCATGACGAAAGGTTTAGAGGTTCAGCTCCGCCTCATACGCCTTGGAGTCCAACGCTCCCAGACGCGAATTGCGCCGGCCATAGGCCAGATAGATCGCGGCGCCCACGGCCATCCAGATTCCGAAGACCAGCCAGGTGATCCCGGCCAGATTGAACATCAGGAACAGGCAGGCAGCGATACCCAGCATCGGAGTCACCGGATACAGCGGGACGCGGAAGGTGCGCGGGATATCGGGCTGGGTCTTGCGCAGGTAGATCACCGAGACGCCCACTAGCGAGAAGGCGAAGAGGGTGCCGATGCTGGTCGCTTCGGCCAGCTGGCCCAACGGGATCAGCGAGGCGGCAATGGCCACGACCGCGCCGGTGACGTAGGTGCCGATGACCGGGGTGCGGGTGCTCGGCGAGACCTTGGCGAAGAAGCGCGGGATCAGGCCATCGCGGCCCATGGACAGCAGGATTCGGGTTTGGCCGTACAGGGTGGTGAGCACCACCGAAACGATCGCGATCACCGAGGCCAGGGCGAAGGCCAGAACCATCCACTTCTGCCCGGTGATCTCTGAAACGATTTGCACCAGGGCGGCTTCCGAATCGGCGAACCACTCCCATTCCCGGGCGCCGATGGCCGCCACGGCAACCAGCACGTAGATGGCGGTCACCAGCACCATAGCGATCATGATGGCCCGCGGCAGATCCTTCTGCGGGTTCTTGGCTTCCTCGCCAGCGGTCGAGGCGGCATCGAAGCCGATGTAGGAGAAGAAGACCATGGAGGCAGCACCGGTCACGCCCGCGGCGCCCATGGGCAGCAGCGGCGCGAAGTTGCCGGCATTGAAAGCGGTGAAGGCGACGACCACGAAGAAGACGAGGATGGCGATCTTCACGATCACCATGACGGTATTGGCCAAGGCCGATTCACGGGCACCGCGGACCAGCAGCAAGGTGGCCAAGATGACCACAATCAGTGCCGAGAGGTTGATGATGCCGCCCTCGCCCGGGCCGGTGGCCAGTGCTTGCGGCAAGGCGAGGCCGAAAATCTCCAGGGTCTGGTTCACGTAGGACCCGGCGCCTACCGCCACCGCGGCCGCGGACACCGCGTATTCCAGAACCAGGCACCAGCCGCACACCCAGGCCATGCCTTCGCCCAAGGTGGCATAGGAATAGGAGTAGCTGGAGCCGGAGACCGGGACCATGCCGGCCATTTCGGCGTAGGACACCGCCGAGAGCAGCGCGGTGATGCCGGCCAGCACGAAGGCGATCCAGATCGCCGGGCCGGCGACCGGAACGGCTGATCCGAGGATCACCAGGATGCCGGTGCCCAGGGTGGCGCCAACCGAGATCATGACCAGCTGGGTGACGCCCAGCGAGCGCTTGAGCGTTCCGAGTCCGGCGTTGTCCGCCGCATCGTTGGCCATCGCCTGGATGGACTTGCGCCGCCGCAGCTGCGTGCCCAATGGGGTATGGCTGTGCTGCTCTGTGTTGCTCGTGCTGCTCACTCGAAATCCTTGGTGCGTGCTGGAGGCGTTTCGCATCGATTGGCCGACCCGGCAAACGACAACGCGCTGGGACTATCTGTGGATGGACAGTCCCAGCGCGTCATGCCGCGTGGCTAAGCTTTATTATCAGTCTTCAAACTTCTTGTCCGGATTGGCAGAGGATCGGTTGACCCCGGTGCCCTTTCCAAGGTCAGGATCATTTTCCTTGGCTGCCATGGTCAACACCGAGATGACCAGCAGGCTGGCGACGAAGGCGATGCCGAAGGCCGCCAAACCGATGTCGAAACGCAGTGGATTCTGCGATCCGCCGGTGGAGCTGATCAGGCCGACCACGCCGGAGACAAGGCCCAAGATCAGCGAGAAGCTCAGTGGGCCCTTGATTGACTGGCTCCACGGTTGCTTCTTCTTATTGTTTCCCACCAGAAACTCCGTTTCTACTCTTGCTGCTGACCTGAGGACTAGTTGTTGCCCTGGTCCGGGGTATTGTTCGTGGCCGGTGCGGCAGCCTTCATCTCGTGGCGATGGCCGAAGGCTGCAATCAGCGCGAAGACCGCGAGAACAATGGTGCCGCCGCCAATCAGGCCGAACAATGCGTGTGCATCCAGGCCGCCGCTGAAGCACAGCGAAATGGCCAAGATCACGCCCACCGCGCCGGTCACCAGCTGGTTCCTGAACGGCGGGAAGGCCTCGCGGAGCTTGGCGAAGACCACGAGTTCGGCAATGCCGGCTGCCAGGAAGGCGAACGCTGCCACGTAGCCAACCCAGGTGATCGAGCTGACGAAGATGGTTGCGATGCCAGCCATGAGCATCAGTCCAGCACCCAGTGCGTAGGGGGCGCGCGACTTCTCAGGAGCGCTTTCCACCGATACGTACTGCCACATGAATACGCCAGTGACAACGAGGAACGCTGCCGTCGAGTAGGTCACGACCTTCTCATCTGCGCCGATCCAGAAAATCGACATCAGGGCATAGGCCAGGGCTGCCAGACCGCGCAGGAACACTGGGCGGAAGACATCTGAAGCTTGGACTGGGGTGGTTTTTGGTGCAGGCACAATCTCTATTCTACCGCTCATAGAACTAACCGCCACTTCGCCCGGAGTTAATCACGTCAGCGGCGGCGGCGGATCAGCGACTCGCCCAGGTCCTTGATGCTGGCAGCGCCCATCAGCTGCATATTCACTTCCACTTCCTTGGCCAGCAATTCGATGGCACGGCTGACGCCTTCCTCGCCGCCAGCCATCAGGCCGTAGAGGTAGGCGCGGCCAATGAGCACGAAATCGGCTCCGGCGCACAGTGCGGCGACAATGTCCGCACCGGACATGATGCCCGAATCCATGATGATTTCCATGCCCTCACCGACTTCGGCGCGCACCTCGCTGAGCGCTTCGAAGGCAATCGGCGCACGGTCCAGCTGGCGTCCGCCATGGTTGGACACCACCAGGCCGTCAGCACCGGCAGCCTTTGCCTTGGCGGCGTCCTCGCGGGTGAGCACGCCCTTGACGAACAGCTGGCCGGTCCACAGCTCGCGGATCCATTCCAGGTCGTCGAAGTCCAAGGAGGAATCGAACATGGAGTTGATGATGGTCGGCAGGTCTGCCGAGGTATCGGATAGCGAGGCGAACTTCAGCGAATCGGTGGTCAGGAAGTTGTACCACCACTCCGGACGGTAGGAGGCATCCAAGACGGTCTTCAGCGTCAGCTCGGGCGGGATCTTCATGCCGTTGCGGGCATCGCGGTGGCGCTGGCCGGCTACCGGGGTATCCACGGTGACCAGCAGGGTGTCGAAGCCTGCCGCGGCCGCGCGTTCCACCAGCGCCTTGGACTTCTCGCGGTCCTTCCACAGATAGAGCTGGAACCACTTGCGCCCCTCCGGTGCCGCCGCGGCGACTTCCTCGATGGAGCGGGTGCCCATGGTGGACAGGCTGAAGGGAATCCCGGCCTTCTGGGCAGCCCTGGATCCGCCGATTTCTCCCTCGGAGTGCATGAAGCGGGTGAAACCGGTGGGCGCGATGCCGAAAGGCAGCGCCGATGGCGCACCGGCAATGGCGGTGGACAGGTCCGAGTGCGCGGTGCCGTGCAGGATGCGCGGCAGCAGCTCGACGTTGTCGAATACCTCGCGGGCGCGCCTCGCGGTGATCTCGCGGCCGGCGGCGCCGTCGACATAGTCGAAGGCCGCGGCGGGGGTGCGGCGCTTGGCGATCCTGCGCAGATCCCAGAGGTCAGCGGCGCTGGCCAGGCGGGCGGCCCGGCGATCGGTGGTGGGGAGCTTGAACTTCATCAGGCTGACCAGTTCGGCGACGTCCGGCAGCTGGCGCTTGAGGTTACCCATTGGTTGTTCCTTCTTCGGTGGAAATGCGTTGGTTCAGTACAGGTTGCGCGTGCTCGCGCGGGTGCCGATGAAGATCGCCACGGCCGAGGACAGGCAGCACAGGGCCAGGTAGCCGGCCGGCATCACGATGGAGCCATTGCCTGCCTGCAGCAGCGCGGCGGCGATCAGCGGCGAGAGTCCGGCGACGATGGCGCCGTTCAGTTCGCGGGCCAGGGCGATCCCGGAGAAGCGGATCGAAACGGGGAACAGCTCGGTGAGGAAGGCGCCCTGGGCACCTGAGGTGCACGGAATCACCAGTGCGTAGCCGGCGGCGATGCCCAATAGCCCGTAGGCGAATTCGCCGGTGGAGACCATCGCGAAGATCGGGAAGGCGAGGACCAGGCCGGAGATGTTTCCAGCAGCCAGCACCTTGGAGGCGCCGAACCGGTCAGCCAGCCAGCCGCCGACCGGCGTGAGCACCACGGAGACCAGCGAGCCCAGGGTGACCGCCAGCAGCGCCTGGCTGCGTTCCATGCCGCTGGTGACCATCAGGCTCAGCGCGAAGACCGCGAGGATGTAGTTCACCGCATTGTGCCCGGTGATGGCCAGGAAGCCCAGGATAACCCGGCGCCAGTGCCCGGCGAACACCTGCACGATGGGCAGCTTGGCCTGCTGCTGGCTGGCGCGGGCCGAGGCCATGGCGGCGGCGTAGTCCGGGGTTTCCTCCAGCTTGTTGCGGATGTAGATGGCCACCACGAACAGCAGCGCCGAGATCAGGAAGGGAATGCGCCAGGCCCAGCCGAGCAAGGCCTCGTCGCCGGCCAGCGAGACCAGGAAGAAGCACACGGTGGCCAGAGCAATGCCCAGCGGAGGGGTGGCGAGCACCAGCGAGGTGTAGAGGCCGCGTTTCTTCGGCTCCACGTATTCGGCTACCAGGGTCATTGCCCCGGTCAGCTCGGCGCCGGCGCCGAAGCCCTGGATCAGGCGCAGCAGCACCAGCAGGCCCACGGACCATACGCCCCAGCTGGCTGCGGTGGGCAGCAGGCCGATGCCCACGGTGGCGACGCCCATCAGGATGACCGAGAGCAGCATCGCTGGGCGGCGGCCGAACTTGTCCCCCAGATGCCCGATGACCACTCCGCCCAGCGGGCGGGCCACGAAGCCCACCGCGAAGGTGGCAAAGGAGGCGATGGAGGCCGCCGAGCCACCGGCCCCGGAGAAGAACAGCGGGCCGATCACCACCGACGCGGCCGCGCCATACAGCGCGTAGTCATACCATTCGATGGCCGTGCCGAAGACGGAGGCGAACAGGGCTCGACGCCGGTTGCGCGCTTGCTGCCCGCTGGCTGGGTTCTGGGTGATCGGCACAGTCATAGTCCTTGCGATGAAGTAGTGTTCCCGTAAGATTCCTGAAATATATTTCATCCAAGACTAGAGTGTTGCCCAGAACGGCACCTAGATCAGGTAGCTACATTACGCGCAGGAGAATCGGAGAATCATGGCCAGCTCACTCTCCGAACAGCTCACCATCACCTTGCGCGAACGCATCAACCGCGGGGAGCTCGCCCCAGGCACCCTGATCATCGAGCCGGCCCTCGCCCAGGAATTCGACGTCTCCAAAACCCCGGTACGCGAATCCCTGCGCCAGCTCACCAGCGAAGGCCTGCTGCAGATCCTGCCCAAGAAGGGCTATCTGGTGTGCGCCATTTCGCTGAACGATGTCTACGAAGTCCTAGAGCTGCGCAGCCTGCTCGAACCGCATGTGGCCGGACAGGTGGCCAGCATGCACTCGGCGGCGCTCGTCGTGTCCCTGGCCGGTCATCTGGAGGCCCAGGAGAAGCTGTCGGTCAGCGATCCCATCGCCTCCATGCATGCGGCCCAGCGCTTCCACAGCGAACTGGCGGCGGCCTCGCGCAATTCGCGCCTGGTAGCCAGCCTGGAAAACTGCTTCGCGCAAACCGCCCGCGCCCACTACGTACTGCCTTCCATGCAGCCGTACATGTCCCAATCGGACGAGCTGGCCGAGCACCGGGCGATCTTCAACGCCATCCAGAATTCAGATCCAGCCGCGGCCACCGAGGCCATGGCGCTGCACCTGGAATCCATCCGCACCGCCATGCTCGGCCAGCACTAGCCGCCGAGCCCACCGACTGCCAAACGGACTTTGACCGGGAGCCGCAGCTCCCGGAGCAACCGGCATCGGGTGGCCAGGTGGCCGGCCATCAGCTGCCCAGCCGCATCCATGCGGTGTTCTTGGCGCGCAGCGACAGGGTCACACCGCGAGCCGCCATGTAGCCCAGGGCGAAGGCTACCCAGATCCACAAGATCGCCGAGGTGGCGTCCTGCGCGAAGACATGGATCACCCAGAGCATCGGTGCGTAGACCACTAGGTTCAGCACACCGACCAAGCCGAGGTAGCGGGCATCGCCGGCTCCAATGAGCACCCCGTCCAGGACGAACACCAGGCCGCACAACGGCTGGGACAACGCCAGCACCCACAGCCCGATGGTGGTCAGCTGGCGGATCTGCTCATCCTGCGTGAACATCATCGGGAAAACCCACGACGTGGCAAATAGCAGGATGCCGGTGGCCACGCCGAAGTAGATGCCCCAGCGGCTCATGATGCCGGTAAGCTTGCGGACCTGTTCGGCATCCCCGCGGCCCAGCTCCTGGCCAATCAGGGCCTGGGCCGCGATGGCCAAAGCGTCCAGCGCGAAGGCCAGGAAGCTGAAGATGGTGAAGACCAGCTGGTGCGCGGCCAGCGTCTGGTCGCCGGCATTGGTGGCCACCAGAACGGTGAGCAGCAAGGCCGCGCGCATGCTCAGGTTGCGCAGCATCAGCCAGGAGCCGACCTGCCCGGTGGAAATGAACCCGGACCAGCTCGGTGCCAGGGAGATCCCTTGAGCCCTGACCCTTGGAAGGATCATCCACAAATACACCAGTGCCATCATCCACTGGGCAATCGAAGTTCCCAGCGCGGCACCCGCTACCGACATGTCGGCCCAGTAGACCAGGATGAAGTTCAGGACGATATTCAGTCCGAAGCCGACGGTGGCCACGACCAGCGGCGTTTTCGTGTCCTGCATGCCGCGCAGCACGCCGGTGGCTGCCAGGACCAGCAGCATCGCGGTCAGGCCGGGCATCGAATAGTCGATGTAGTCCACGGCGAATTGCGCGGTTTCCCCTTCGCCGCCCATCAAACGCACCAGGCTCCCGGCACCGAAGTATCCGGCCAGCGACAGCACCAGGCCGAGGACGACGGCAAACCACATGCCGTCGCGGCCTGCGGCCATGGCCTTGCCCGGATCGCCGGCACCCAGGGCGCGGGCCACTGCAGGGGTGGTGGCGTAGGCCAGGAAGATCATCAGCCCCACCGCCGTATGCAGCACCGTGGTGCCCAGGGCGGCGCCGGCCAGCTCGGCCACGCCAAGGTGGCCGACAATAGCCGAGTCAGCCATCAGGAACAGCGGCTCGGCAATCAGCGCGCCCAGCGCGGGAACGGCCAGGGCAAGGATCTGCCGGCCCATGCTCCGCGGGGATTCGGTGGGGGTTGAAGGATTCACAACCCCAACTCTACGAAGCGGCGTGCAGTTTCACCATTTGCGTCCCGGGTGCGGAGATTGCAGATGCCGTCCTCTTTCCTGCATCCGGGGCTGGCACTAGGTTGGATGGCAAGCAAGACGCAACCATCACCATCAATAGAAGACGGATTCATCCATGGGAGAAGAACAGATCGGCCATTGGCAATGCGCAGGCTGCGCCGTGGAGTTCCCGACGGGCGCTCCACCTGCCGGCCCGTGCCCCATCTGCGCCGATGAACGCCAATACATTCCCGGCGGCACCCAGCGCTGGGTGCGCACCGAAGAGCTGGCAGCGGCCGGGCACCAACTGACCATCACCTCCCTCGAACCGGGGCTGAGCGCCATATCTTCTCCGGAGATCGGCATTGGCCAAAGCTCGCTGCTCGTGGAGACCACCGATGGCAACCTGCTCTTCGATGTGCCGGGGCTGATTACCGGCGAGATCATTGACTGGCTCAGGAGCCGCGGAAAGCTCGCGGCGATTGTGGCAAGCCATCCGCATATGTACGGGGTGCAGCAGCAGTACAGCCAGGCGCTGGGCGATGCGCCGATCTTCGTCGCCGAGAAGGATAAGGCGTGGGTCCAGTATTCATCGGACGCGATCACTACCTGGTCCGAACCCTTTGACGTGCTGCCCGGGATCAAGCTGATCCAGCTCGGCGGCCACTTCCCCGGCAGCACGGTGGCCATCTGGGAAGCAGGTGCCGATGGCCGTGGCGTCATGCTGGCCGGTGACGCGATTTTTCCTGTGGCCGATGGCAACGTGACGTTCCTGCGCAGCTATCCCAACCGGATTCCGCTCTCGGCTGCTGTGGTTCGGCGCTTGGCCGCGACGCTGGCGCCGGAAAGATTCGACCGCCTCTACAACAACTTCGCTTCCTGCATCCGGGCCGATGCGCACCGGGTAGTGCAGTTCTCGGCCGAACGCTATGCACGCTGGGCATCTGGAGAATTCGACCATCTGACCTGATCATCTGCGAAGAAAATGAGTATTCCGTGTGCGGAATATGATTTACCGGCGCAGGGATGGATCCGTCCTGGACAGCAAGGAGGCCAGGATCAGGGCAACCGCCTGCAGTGCTCCCACGCAGAGCACCACGCTGGCCCACCCGTAGTGCAGGAATGGGATGCCGATGAGCCAGCCCAGCAGCGATGAGCCGACGTAGTAGAACAGGTTGTACAGGCTGGAGGCTTGGGCGCGGGCTCCGGTTGCCAGCACCGGAACCCACCCGCTGGCCACCGCGTGGGCGGCGAAGAAGCCGGCGGTGAAGATCAGCAGCCCGGCGATGATGACAACCAGGTTCCCGGCCAGCGTCAGCAGCAGGCCGAACGCACTGAGCAGGATGCTGAGGCGCAGCGTATTGCGTCGTCCGGCCCTGGCCACGAGCTTGCTGCTAGCCACCGAGGTGTAGGTCCCCGACAGGTAGGCCAGGAAGACCAGTGCCGCCCACGAGGCCGGGATCAGGTAGGGCGGTGCTTCCAGCCGGAATGCCAGGTAGTTGTAGACGGCGACGAATCCGCCCATGAGCAGGAAGCCCTGTGCATAGACCAGCGCCATCCTGCCGCGCAACGCCTGCGCGAATTTCTTGGCGATGCTGCCCAAGTTCTGGTGCCGGATGGGAGCGAAGCCCTGCGCGCTGGGAGCTTTGAGCAGGAAGAAGAGCGTCGCCAGGCCGGCCATGATGCTCACGGCAGCGATGCCCCAGCGCCACCCCGCAGGGTCTGCGACAAAGCTGGCAACCAGGCGGCCGGCCAGCCCGCCCAGGGTGGTGCCGGAAATATAGGTGCCGCTGGCCACCGCAACGGCGCGCGGATTGACCTCATCGACCAGGAAGGCCAGTGCCGAACCGGGCACTCCGGCCAGGGCGATGCCTTCGAAGAAGCGGATCGCCACCAGAAACTCGAAGCTTGGCGCCAGGCAGCTGAGCATTCCCAGGGCAACCGAAGAGACCAGGGCGATGCTGATGACCTTGCGGCGCCCGACCCTGTCGGAGATGATCGCCCAGGGAGTCACCGCCAAGGCCAGCCCCAGGGTTGCCGAGGACACGGCCAACGCTGTTCGCGAGGAGGTGATCTCGAAGTAGCTGGCGATCACGGGCAGCAGCCCCTGCACCGCATACAGCTGGGAGAAGGTGGCGACACCCCCGGCAAAAAGCGCCAGCAGCATGCCGCGGTAGGCGGGGGTATTCGGTTCGAGCCCGGTAAATGCCACTGCCTAGACCCCGGCAGGAAGCAGCGGGTAGATCAGGTAGACCACCAGCAGCGCCACGGTGTTGTTGATGACATGCAGCATGTAGGAGTAGGCCAGCGACTTGCCGCTGAGGATGTAGGCGACGGCCATCATGACGCCCAGCATGAAGTACGGCACCACTTCAAGCCAGGATCCGATGCCGGCCCCAATGAAGTGGATGCTGGCGAACAGCACCGTGGAGATCAATGCGCACAGCCAGACGTTCAGCTTGCGCGACAACTTGCCGATGAGCAGATGGCGGAACAGGTATTCCTCGACGAAGGGGCCGAAGAACGCGGTCACTACCAGCATGACCGGTAGCGGCACGGTTCCGGCCATGGATTCCAGGGCTGCCTGGTTCTCGCTGGTGACCACCTGGCCGGTCAATGCGGCGATGATCCCGTTGACCATGATGGTCAGGAACCAGCCTCCGGGCAGCATCAGCCATTTGGCCCAGGGGTAGTACCGCATGGTCTTGAACGATTCGAAGAACTGCGCCCCGCACTGGATCATCGCAAGAATGAAGAAGGTGACATACAGGATCAGGTTGATCCCGAACAACGCCTGTTCCTGGGTCGAGAAGGCACTCATGTAGCCGGGGATCAAGCCGATGAGGGCTGCCGCGCCGCCGACAAAGAAGACGAGGTAGGCAATGACGGTCCAGAGGTCGCCCTTGGTGAACGGTCCTGCATCGAATACACGCTGTCTGCGTCGGGGAACAACAGGATAGTTCGGGTAGTCAGGCAGCTGATGCATATCCCCTAGCCTATCTGCCTCGGCTGGGGATCCGTTGTGTTTGGGGTTTGACGCACGCAAGCGAAATCGAAGACCTCGCAGGTGTGGTCAGCGAACGAGCGGAGCGGGCCGAGATCCAAGACAAATGTTCCGCGGAATTCTGCAGTGATCTTGGCCAGGCATCCAAGATCAAGAATGCGTCATGATGGCTCATGCTGCTGAGTTCAGTTGCCCGCATATTCGAAGTGCCATGCTTCGGCGTACGGATTCCTGCTTCCGTTGGCGCGGAATTCTTCCAGATATTTCCGGTGAATCCAGTTGTATTTCTTGGAGTTGGCCTTCAGCCACTTGTAGTACTTGCCCTTGAATGAGTAGTTGAAGGTCTCAGGCACGTCGATGGCCAATCCCCAACCGTGGTTCGAGGTGCCCGGTTTGGCCGCGATGTAGTGGCCGAGCTCCTGATAGAGGAGCTTCTGCGTATCCAGGGTGCGGTAGGCCAGATCGATATCCAGGTTCTTCCCGAATTTCTTCTTGAAGGCGGCGTTCAACCTGCCCAGGTCTGCAGCGGCCGGGGCGGCGATCAGCGTTTTCTCCTTGTCCCAGTGCAGGGCCACCAGCATCGAGGAGGGCAGCTTCCCATTGGCTTGCTTCAGTACTGTGGCCCGGGTGGTCTTCGCGGTGTTGCTGGTCTTGGCATTGGTGCTGCGTTTCAGTGCCGAGGCTTTCATCCAGCCATCTGCCCCTTGGGTGCGCATGTAGTACCAGCCGGAGACCGGGCCGGCTTTCTTTTCCCACGCTTTGTCGCGATAGGCGATCGAGTTCTTCGGGATGTCGCCGATGCGCTTCTTGCCCTTGACCGAGGCGAACAGGTCTGCGCCGGAAGTTTTGGCGAAGTAGCGGTCCGTCAGGCCTGCGCGGTTGGTGGTGTACGGGCCGGCATCGATGGCGCATCCCTTGGAGCAGGTTGTGACGTAGGCGCCGGAGATCCACCCAGTCTTGCCCTGGGTGGATATCTTGTACCAGCCGTTGGCTGCCTTGGATGTCGCGTAGGCCGGCTGGCCCTTGCTGATCTTCCCGACGACACTGTGCCCGGTTCCCGCCCCCTTGCGGATATTCATCGTCGATTCCGGGGTGACCCAGAGCTTCACGCTTTTCGCCCGCTTCGGCGTCTTGCCGGTGCCGGAGGTCTTGGTGACCTTGGCGTATTCATTGGAAATCCACCCGGTCTTCTTGTTGTACGTGACCTGGTACCAGCCGTTGGAAGCCTGGGACTTGACCGTGACCGTCTTGTTTTTCGGGATGGTTAGGATGAAGCGGTGCTTGGTGCTGGAACCGGAGCGCATGTTCAGGTTGCTGGTGGTCTTGATCTGCACTACACGGTTGGCGGCAGGCACCTGCAGTGCTCCGGGGGCCGATAGCAACGCGGAAGGCTGGGCAGACGCAGCTTGCTGTGCAACCGGGTGCGGCTGCGCAGCGCCGGCCGGCACCAGGCCGCCCAAGGCCAGCGCACCGGCCAGCAGTGCGCTGGCAGTTGAAACGGCGAATCGTCGCGGAGAACTGAACTGTGTTTTCACGGCGGTGGAATCTTCCATTGGGCACGGATTGGATGGTGTCCTGCGCAAAGCCGTTCCCGGTTCGAGCGAGATTGCCGATTCGACGCCTGACCTAGTTAATCATGCAACGTCCAGTCCAAATCCGGTACTTCGTCAGCGGGGTTTGCGATCGAAGAACTGCGCACCGACGATGCCAGCGAGCACTCCCAACAGGTTGCCCGCGGCGCGTTCCCAAAGGACATCCGCATTGACGCTCGGGTCGGCGAGCTCAAGCATCAGCATGATCAGCGGAGTGAAAAAGCTCAGCGCCAGCCCGTAGTTTCGGGTCATGTAGCCCTCGGTGGGGAACATCAGCACGATGATCACCAGCCCCAGGGCCAGCTGAGGCAGCTGCAGATGGTAGATGCCCAGCAGCACCCCCAGTCCGGCCACGGTGCCGGCCACACGGTGCAGTCCCCTGCCCAGGCGGCCACGGGCGTTGCCCGCCGCCAGCGGCACCACCGAACCGGCCATGACCCATTGCAGGTGTTCCAGGTGCAGCCCGATGGCCAGGGCTCCTGCCAGCATCACCACGCTGGCGTAGCAGGTGGCGCGGCGCAGCGCGTCCGGCCAGCCGATCGGATCATGCCCGGGATATCCGCTTGCCGCAGCTCCAAACGTGGCGGTCTGTCCCACAGCAATGCAGAACAGCGCGGTGACCACGAACGCCGCCAAACCCGCCACGGACGGCGATTGCCCCACCGGGAGGCTGGCCAGCGCCCCGAAGGCGAACAGCGGGAAGAACGAGCCGCCTGGCTTGAGCCCGTAGCGGTCCGCGGCCAGCGAACTGGTGCAGGCCCAGAAAATGCCTCCGGTGAGCAGCGCCCATCCGTCAAGTCCCCACGGCGCGATGACGATGCCGGATATGCCGGCGCACAGCATCATGGTTCCGGCCAGGGCCTGGTCCTTGAGACGCTGCACCCGGTGCGGGCTGCGGCCGTACATTCCGACCACCGAACCGAAGACCGCGTAGACCATGAGGTCCACCCGCCCCAGCAACAGCAGTGCGGCGCCGGGAATCGCCAATCCGAAGCCGACACGCAGGGCGGGGCGGATCTCGGGGCTGTGGGACAGCACAAGACCCCGCCACGCCGCGGACGCCAACGCCGGGGCCAGGATTCCCGTTTTCGGGATTCTGGCCGGCACGTTCCGGAAATTCTCCATGATCGCTCCTTGCGGGTCGTCCAGCTTCCTGCAAAAAGGAGCGGTTCTGCCACTTCAGAGTTGCATCAACACCTTGATCATGTCCAAGCATTATTTCTGATGTTTCAATCGGGCTAACTTATCAAGCCAAGTCAAGATCCTTTGTTACGGATGGATACAGGTCGCCCGTCGCAGAGAGCAATGCGCGTAACATGAGCGGCAGCGGCTGGTGCCCGGTCATCACCAAGCTGATTTGGCTGGTGATGCGGGGACCGGCAAGGGGCGTCTGGACAAGGCCCGGCAGCTCGCCCAGGGGTTCGAGCCACTGCTTCGGGACTACGCTCGCCCAGCGGCCGGTGGCCACCTGCGCCAGCAGCGTGATCATCGAATCGCACTCGATGCGCGGCTCGGCGCTGCGCCCGTGGGAAGCCAGCACCTCGTCCAGCAGCTGGCGGCCGCGCATGGAGGAATCCAGCAGGCACAACGGCAGCGAGAGCACCTCGTCCACGGCGGTTGGCTGCCCCTCGCCAGCGAACATCCCTGCCTTGGTGAGAAGCACGTGCTCCTCACGGTACAAGGGCAGCGCGAGCAGTCCACCCAACTGCGCAGGATCCGCGTAGACCAGCCCCGCATCGAGTTCGTAGTCGCGGACCTGGGCAATGATGCCGGTGGAGCGCAGGCTACTCTGGACATGGATCGCTGCTTTCGGATTGGCCCGGGCGAAGGCATCGGACAGCTGCGCGACCGTGGAGGACGCGGCGGGCACCGCGCCCAGGCGCAGCGTGCCGGTCAGCCCGGATTGCAGCGCCGCCACCTCCTGGGCCAGCGCATCGCGGTCGGCCAGCAGGCGCTGGGCCCAGCGCAGCACCGTTTCGCCTTCCGCGGTCAGCCCCTGGAACGCGTGCCCGCGGCGCACCAGCGGCACCCCGAGCCCGGCTTCAAGCTTCCTGATGGATTCGGACAGCGCCGGCTGGGAAATGCGGCACTCCTGGGCGGCCCGCGCGAAATGCTGTTCCCGGGCCAGGGCAACGAAGTATTCCAACTGCCTAAACATCACCTGTCCATTGCACCACGCTCACCTCGGGTCGCGCGGTCGGGGCATGCAAAAAGCCGCGGCTGGAATGGACCGAGGTCCAGTCCAGCCGCGGCTCTGATACCGCTAGTTCCTATGAGTCGAGGTTCGCCCCTGGCTCGGGAACCGGCGCATCGGTCAGCGGCATTCCGCCGGTAGCAGGCACCGCAGCCGTATCCGGGTTCGCATCCACGTCCTCGGCCGGGCCGGCAAACTGGGACTGGTACAACCGGTAGTAGGCGCCCTTCGTTCCCAGCAGGTACTCGTGGTTGCCCTGCTCCACAATCCGTCCAGCCTCCATCACCAGGATGGTGTCGGCATCGCGGATCGTCGACAGACGGTGGGCAATCACGAAGCTGGTGCGGTCGCTGCGCAGCGCGGCCATGGCCTGCTGCACCAGCAGCTCGGTACGGGTATCGACCGAGCTGGTCGCCTCGTCCAGGATCAGCAGCGACGGGTTCGCCACGAACGCGCGGGCGATGGTGATCAGCTGCTTCTCGCCGGCCGACACGTTGGTGCCTTCCTCGTCGATGATGGTGTCATAGCCATCGGGCAGGGCGCGCACGAAGCGGTCCACGAAGGTCGCCTTGGCCGCCTCGATGACTTCCTCATCGGTCGCATCCAGCCGGCCGTAGCGGATGTTCTCCATGATGCTTCCGCCGAACAGCCACGCATCCTGCAGCACCATGCCCACCTTCGAGCGCAGGTCGGCGCGCGAGAGCTCGGTGATGTCGCGGTTATCGAGCATGATCTTGCCCGAGTTCAGCTCGTAGAAGCGCATCACCAGATTCACCAGCGTGGTCTTGCCGGCGCCGGTCGGACCGACAATGGCCACCGTGTGGCCTGGATCCGCATCGAAGGACAGGTCCTCGATCAGCGGCTTGTCTTCGCTGTAGGAGAAGGACACGTTCTCGAAGGAGACATGGCCATCGGTACGGGCAGGCAGCGTGTCCTGCGCGCGGTCCGGCTCCTGCTCTTCGGCATCCAGCAGCTCGAAGGTGCGCTCGGCCGAGGCCACGCCGGACTGCAGCATGTTGGCCACGCCGGCAATCTGCCCCAGCGGCTGGGTGAACTCGCGCGAGTACTGGATGAACGCGGTGGCATCGCCCAGGCTCATGGTGCCCGAGGCCACGCGCAAGCCGCCCACCACGGCGATGCCCACATAGGCCAGGTAGGAAACGAAGTTCATCACCGGCATGATCATGCCCGAGACGAACTGGGCGCCGAAGCTGGCTTTGTACAGCTCCTCGTTGCGTGCGGTGAAGCGCTCTACCATGTCCTCTTCACGGCCGAAGACCTTCATCAGCTCGTGGCCGGAGAAGGATTCCTCGATCTGGCCGTTGAGCGCACCGGTGTTCTTCCACTGCGCGGTGAACAGCTTCTGCGCCCGGGTGCCAATGACGCCCGCGGCGACTGCCGAGAGCGGCAGGGCCACCAGCGCAATCAGCGCCATCTGCCAGGAGACCACGAACATCATGATCACGATGCCCAGAACCGTCATGATCGAGGAGACCAGCTGGCTCAGCGCCTGCTGCAGCGCGTTCTGGATGTTGTCCACGTCGTTGGTCACGCGCGAGAGCAGGTCGCCGCGCTGGCGCGTGTCGAAGTAGTTCAGCGGCAGCTTGTTGATCTTGTCCTCGACGTCCTTGCGCAGGTTGTAGACCACGCGCATGACCAGCTTGTTCAGCAGCCAGCCCGAGGCCCACGAGAAGAGCGAGGCGATGAAGTACATGGACAGCACAATCAGGATGTACTGCGAGAGCTGGGTGAAGTCGATGCCCTGCCCGGGGATGAAGTCCACCTTCGAGAGCATGTCGGCCTGGGTGTCCTGCCCGGAGTCGCGCAGCTGCGCAATGACCAGTTCCGCGGGCGTGCCCTCGGGGATGTTCTTGCCGATCAGCCCGGCAAAGATCACGTCCATGGCCTTGCCCAGGATCCGCGGGGCAATCACCGAAAGCACCACGTACACGGTGATCAGGGCGAAGACCAGCACCATGCCCAGCTTATACGGGGACATGAGCCCGATCAGCCGCTTGGCCGATGGCCAGAAATGCTCGGCCTTGCGCACCGGGGCGCCGCCGCTCCAGTCGTCGGCTCCCGCCGCTGCGTCGAATTCGTTGACCTCGGCCAATTCGCTATCCAGCTGCGCCGGATCTATATTCTTCTGCTTCTTCGCCACTTAGGCCACCTCCTCCACGCTCAGCTGGGATGCAACGATTTCCTGATAGGTTTCCGAGGTTTCGAGCAGCTGCTCGTGGGTTCCCCGGGCGACGATTTCGCCATGGTCCAGGACCAGGATCTGGTCGGCACCGGTAATCGTCGAGACGCGCTGGGCCACGATGATCACCGCGGCGTCCTTGGTCGGTTCGGCCAAGGCGGCACGCAGCTTGGCATCGGTGTTCACATCCAGCGCCGAGAATGAATCATCGAAGAGATAGGTGTTCGGCTTGGCGGCCAAGGCCCGTGCGATGCACAGGCGCTGGCGCTGTCCGCCGGAGACGTTGGTGCCACCCTGGGAGATCTTGGAGTCCAGCTGGCCCTCGCGTTCTGCCACGAACCCTTCGGCCTGGGCGACCCGCAACGCTTCCCACAGCTCGTCCTCGGTGGCCTCCTGGGCGCCGAAGCGCAGGTTGCTCGCGATGGTTCCGGAGAACAGGTAGGGCCGCTGCGGCACCGCGGAGATGTTCCGTGAAATGGTGTCGCGGCCCAGGTCCTTCAGCGGCACCCCGCCGATGAGGATCTCCCCTTCGGTGGCGTCGTAGAGCCGCGGAATCAGGTTCAGCAAGGTGGTCTTGCCAGCACCGGTGGACCCGATGATGGCAGTGGTCTGCCCGGGCTTCGCGGTGAAGGAGATGTCCGAGAGCACCGGAGCCTCGGCCCCCGGGTATCCGAAGGTGACGTTCTTGAATTCCACGGTGCCCGGGGTGGGCAGCTCGATCTGCCTTTCGGCGGCGTCGAGCATGCTCGGCTCGCTGTCCAGCACCTCGGCAATGCGGTCGGCGGAAACCATGGCGCGCGGGACCATCATGGCCATGAAAGTGCCCATCATGACTGCCATGAGGATCTGCAGCAGGTACTGCAGGAACGCGGTCAACGCACCGACCTCCACGTCGCCGTTGTCCACGCGGTGACCACCGAACCAGAGCACGGCGGCGGTGGACAGGTGCAGGATCATGGTGATCGCCGGGAACATCAGCACGAACAGGTTGCCGACCTTCACGCCCAGGTCGGTCAGCTTCTGGTTGGCATCGGCATAGCGTTCGGTTTCATGCTCTTCGCGCACGAAGGCGCGCACCACGCGGATGCCGGTGATCTGCTCGCGCAGCACGCCGTTGATCCCGTCGATGCGGGTCTGCATGTCGCGGAACAACGGCATCAGCTTGATGACCAGCAGGCCGACGACAATGAGCACCAGCGGCACGGATACCCAGACGAGCCAGGACAGCCCCGGGTCTTCGCGGATCGCCATGATCACGCCGCCGATGGACATGATCGGCGCGGTGATCATGAAGTTCAGCGCCATCAGGGTGAGCATCTGGATCTGCTGCACGTCATTGGTGCCGCGGGTGATCAAGGTGGCGGCACCGAACTTGTTGACGTCCTGGGCGGAGAAGGTGGAGACCTTCTCGAAGACCGCCTGGCGGACATCGCGTCCGACGCTCATGGAGGTCTTGGCACCGAAGTAGACGGCGGCGACGGCGGTGGCCACCTGGATCAGGGCCACCACCAGCATCAGTCCGCCGGTGCGCCAGATGTAGTCGATATCGGCATTGACCACGCCGACATCGATGATCTTGGCGTTCAGGCTGGGAAGGTAGAGCGTAGCCATGGTGGTGGCCAGCTGCAATATGACTACTGCAACGATCCACCCGGCATAGGGTTTGGAGTGTTTCAAGATGAGCTTGAGAAGCATGTGGAAAATCCTCGCTGGCATCACGCTCTCCTGCATGCTGGGCCTTCGGATTAAGGGCAGCGTGATTGAAGAGCGATTGCCAGTCTAGCGCTCCGCTTGGACACTTAGTATCATCCTTCCGATTGATATTTGCCAACCAGTGGTTAACGCTCGATTAACCGCAAAATTCCGGGGATGGTGGCGTTAATCATAGATTATGGAATTAACGCCAAGCGGCTTGGTTTCCGGCGGATTTTCATCCACCGGAAACCTAGCCCCGGTTACGCCTGCACGCTGCAGGGAACCTCGCTGGCGCAGTTCCCTCGGATGTACTTGGACAGGGCCACGGACGGGCGTTCGAAGCCCAGCAGCCGCGGGAATTCCGCCCAGGCTTCGGGCACCAGCTGCACAATGTGCTCAGGGCGCGTCCGCTCTTCCATGATGCTTCGGCCAGTGATCGGGTCCTTGCCGGTCACGCGCAGATAAGTCTGGCCAGCCTGCGGGTTTTTGGCGGTGATCCCGAGCAGTTCCAGCCGTCGCCCAAGGAGTTCTTGGTCCCCGACATTTCTGCAGAGCCGGCGGGCATGGTCCAGCGCGGCTTTCAGCCCTGCGTTGACAGCCCAGTACAGTTCCGGGGTGAATCCGGCGGCAATCCAGCGGGCCACGTATTCGTGGATGTGGGGAAGATTCAGGCACAGCAGTCCACCTCGCTGCTTCTCGGCTTCGAAGGCCAGGAATCCCCCTGACTGGAGGGTGCTCGATCCCGCGTGGAAGGGATAGTCCAGCAGCACGCTGTGCCACTTCCGCTCGCTGTCGGTTCCTTGCGTATTCCCTGTTGTGTATTCATGTTCGGCGCCCATGGCATCCTCGCGTTCGTTCCAGGCGGCGCAGCATCCTGAAGGATCAGCACCACCGATCGACTTGCCCGGGATGGCTTCCCGGACCGGCTCTTCCCCTGGGGCACCCCGCTCGATGAGGAGGGTTGCCACGCGGCTAGCCAGGTACTTAGCGCCGCGATTCCGTGAGCTTGGTTCGATAGTACTGGGCACCACCGACAGTTCGGCTTGGGCCGGTGCGCAGCACCGGCCCAGCAAGCGATTCGATCAGTTCCCGATTGGCGGCGGCGCCACCTCGTCGTGCTTGGTCCTCTCGCTGTCCTTCTGCTTCTCCGAAGGAACGGTCACGATGATTGCGGCGATCGCGATGACCACCATCAGCACGTTGAACAACAGGCCGATGGCGCCACCGAAGCGCAACGCCACATTGTCCTGCCGGCCAATGAACAGGCCCCAGGACTGGATCAGTGCCGGATCCATGGCCTGTCCAGCCACATACAGGGCCGCGGAGATGGCCACGCCGATGGCGTTGCCCAGTGACGAGGCCATCTTGTAGATGCCGGATGCCGAGCCCACCTCGCTGTCGGGAACATTGGACAGCGCCGCGTCGGTGGACGGCGTGGCATAGAAGCCCAGGCCGATGCCGAACAGCGTGAACCCGATAACGGAGAGCAAGATGTACTGGTCGATATACAGGAAAGTCATCGAGCACATCAGGATGCCCACACCGGTGAACATCGATCCCCAGAGCATCGGCTTCTTCGGCCCGAAGCGCTGCAGCAGCTTCTCACCCACGCGGATCGTGGCAAGGATGGCCACCAGATAGCCCAAGGTCAGTAGGCCGGACTGCAGCGAGGACATCCCGGCCGCCACCTGGACCAGGCCCAGCGAGACAATCAGCGTGCCGGCCGCGCCATTGAGCAGGAAGTTGGACAGCGTGGCGCCGGTGAAGGTGCCGTTGGAGAACAGCTTCAGGTTCACGAAGGGATTGCGGCTGCGCACCTCGATCTGCAAGAACAGCAGCCCGGTGACCACGAAGATCGCCACGAGCGCGATGCCTCCCAGGCTCAGCCAGCCGATATTCGGACCCTGGGAAATGTAGACGTTGATGGAGACCAGCATGAGGATGAAGACGATGAGGCCGGTGTAGTCGAAGCGGCGCTCGGCTGCCGGATCCTGCTCGGCCTTGGATTCCGGGGTGCCCTTGAGCAGGAAGAGCGCCAGCACCGAGAGCACGATGGAGATCCAGAGGATGGAACGCCAGCCCAGGAAGCTGGTGGCCATCAGCCCGCCGAACAGTGCGCAGAACCCGGAACCGCCCCAGGAGCCGATGGACCAGTAGGACAGGGCCCGCTGGCGGTCCTTGCCCTCGTAATAGGTCTTCACCAGGGCCATGGACGCGGGCATGATGCAGGCGGCGGACAGGCCCTGGACCACGCGGCCGCCCAGCAGCATGGCGCTGGTCAGCCCGCCCAGGTTCTCCGGGGTCACGGCGATCAGCAGCGAGCCGGCGATGGAAAGCCAGATGCCCAGGTAAAGGACTTTCGCCCGGCCCATCCGGTCGGCCAGCCCGCCGGCGACCACGATGAAGATGCCGGAGAACAGCGAGGTGATGGACACCGCCAGATTGGCCAGCGTTTCTTCGACGCCCAGCTGGCCGCGGATCCCGGGAATGACGTTCAGCAGGGTCTGGGCGAAAAGCCAGAAGTTGATGACTGCCAGGACGATGCCCAGCAGCCATTTGTCGGTGGGCTGCTAGGTAGTGGCGCCCGTGGTCGGTGCTGCGGACATCGTCTGCTCCCTACTCTTGTGCTCCGGTGCCCAGGTAGGCCAGTGCGGCCACCACCTGGGTGCTGGTTGCTGTTTGAAGGGTTGGGTGGATCACCGGTGCGAAGAACGGCGAGTGGTTGGCCGGGATATCGGAGGCGACGGTTCCCGCGGCCACCGCATCCTTGTATTTCTGCGGATCCATGCAGCCCACCGTCCAGTAGGCATAGGGAATGCCGAAGGCATCCGGAATGGTGCTGAAGTCCTCCGAGGCGGTGGCCGGGTCTGCATGGTAGACCTGTCCCTCGGGGAAATGGGCTTCGAAAGCCGCGGTGATCTTGGCGTTGGCCGTCTCGTCATTGCTGGTGAGCGGGAACTGGTCGTAGAACTCGAACTCCGGTTCCTTGGGCGAGCCGGCAGCCTGGCATTCGCCGCGCACAATCCGGTGGATGGAATCGATGACGCGCTGGCGGATGGCTGGCTCGTAGGTGCGGATATTCAGCAGCAGCTGAGCGCGGTCCGGGATGATGTTCGCGGTGGTGCCCGCGGTCAGCGACCCGACGGTGAGCACCGCGAAGTGCCCGGGCTGGGTTTCGCGGGAAACCACTGTCTGCAGCTTGAGCACAATGGAGGAGGCCAGCACCACAGGGTCCATCGAGTTGTGCGGCATCGAGCCATGGGCTCCGCGTCCATGCACAGTGATCCGAAGGCAATCCCCGGCAGAGAGAATCGGCCCGGCGGTGGTCCCGATCACCCCGGCTTCTGCAGGCATCACATGTTGCGCCAAGGCCACCTGGGGCTTGGGAATCTTGTCCACCAGCCCGTCTTCCACCATCGCCTTGGCGCCGGCCGCGGTTTCCTCGGCCGGCTGGAACAGGGCGATGTAGGTGCCGGACCAGGCTTCCTTGTTTCCGGCGAGGTACTTTGCCGCACCGAGCAGGGTGGCCATGTGCATGTCGTGGCCGCAGGCGTGCATGGCGCCCGGAACCTCGGAGGAATACTCCAGCCCGGTGTCCTCGGTGACCGGCAGCGCGTCCATGTCGGCGCGGGCCAAGACCACCGGGCCCTCGCCATTGCGCAGGACCCCAACGATTCCGGTGCCGCCGATCAGCTGGACTTCATAGCCAAGATCTTCGAGTTCCTCGCAGATCCGCGCCGAGGTTTCATGCTCCTTCAGCCCCAGCTCGGGATTGCGGTGGAAATGCTTGTAGAGCTCTTCTTGCCATGACAGCTGTTCCTCGATCGAAGCGGTGATTTCCTGTGCAGTGCCCACTGGGTCCCCCTCTTTTCGCGCCGAGCTGCGGTTAGCCGACATGGCCCAGCTGGCTCCGGTGATTTCAATCTATCCCCCGGCTGGCCAAGCAGTCCAACAACCGGTTTAATGCAATATTCGGCAAATTCGGCGAGCGCCGGCGGTGCTAGCGGTCCTGCTCGGTGCAGATGCAGAACCTGTTGCCCTGCCGATCCGTCGCCACGGTGAAGCTGGGCGCGTATTGGCTATCAAGTTCCGTGCTTTCGCTGTCCAGCGCTTCGAGTACCGGCTGGCTTTCGGAGAACGGGACCCACACATCCAGGTGCAGCCGGTTAGGGTTGGGATCTTCTGTTTTCTGGAACCAGATGGCAGGCAACCGGTGGTTCGGGTCGGCCAGGCTGCCGTCCTCCTGCTGCTGGTATCCCAGGCCGGCGGCCCACTGCGCGGCGACCTGCTGCGGGTCGGCTGTATCGATGCCGATTTCCACCGTGCGGATCAGTTCCGGACGGGAGGTGGCGCCAAGTGCGCGGGCCTGTTCGGAGATCCTGCTTGCCAGGGCGATATCCCGGGTGGTCACCCGCCCTCCGGCGTCATGGGAAGTAGTGGTGACGAAGACGCGGTTGTAGCGCCAGTCCACGTCCGGGTGGTGGTTGTCCATTTCGGCGGCCCCGGCAATATCGCTGAAGAGCTCGATGGCGGATGCCGCTGTTTTGGTCTGGAAAACGGCGGCTATGCCGCCGGGGATTTCCCGCCAATGCGGCAGGTCCTCAAGATAGTCGCTGATCTGCTGGTCACTGAGTATGTCGTTGCTGCTCATGCGTATCTCCTCCTTCAAAACACGATGGCACCGGTGCCGCTCCAGCTCAAGGAGATTTCCTGAATGCACAGGTTTCCATCAGTGCCAGCGATCTGGATGTCTCCTGTGAACTGATGCGCCACCTGTCCGTACTCGGGCGGGACGGCCTAGCCTCGATGGCAAAGCGCAAGGAGGCCAGAATTCCATGCTGAACATCTTCCAAGCCGAGATCAATGATTCGACGTTGGATGACATCAAATCTGCGCATAGCAATCGCAAGCGCCGGCGGCTGCGCCGTGCCGCATTCCTGGCGGTTGCAGCCATCGTCGTGGCTGCCTTGCTCGGCCTGTTCGCCCAGGAGAAGAGCGTGGTGAAGGACGGCGACAGCTTCACGGCCGAAGTGCAGCTCCCCACCGTGATCAGAGCCGGAAATGAAATCGAGCTGAGGATTGAAATCACCGCTGCCGAGCCGTTGCCCGAGACCATCACCCTGGAGCTGAACGAGGACTACCTGATGCTCTTCGAGGACTTCTCGGCCTTTCCCGAACCCGAGTCCGTAGCAAGCGGCGCAGGTGGCACCATCCAATTCGAGGTGGCCCCGGTGCCAGGGTCCAGGCAAATGGTCGCCACGCTCACCGGCCGCGCCTCGGATCAGTGGTCCCCGAGCAGCGGCGGGGTGCTGGGCATCGAGGTGAATGGCAATACAACGGAACTAGAGATCAGAACCTGGAGGATCCCCTGATGGATATCGTCATCCGCGCTGCCGTCGCGTTCATCATCCTGTGGCTGGCCACCCGCGCCGCGGGACGGTCCACCCTCGGCGAGCTCAGTTCATTCGAGCTGGTGCTCTTCGTGGTGCTGGGCGATTTGGTGCAGCAAGGCATCACCATGGAAGACCGTTCGCTGGTCGGCAGCTTGCTGGCTGCCTTTACCATGATCGTGCTCGCGGCAATCCTGAACTATGCAAATATGCGATGGCCCAAGCTGGGCAAGCTGATGCAGGGCCGGCCCATTGTGCTGGTGCGCGACGGGGTGCTTGACCGCAAGGCGCTGCATGCTGAGCGCATCGGCCTGGATGAGTTGAGCATGCTGGCCCGCCAAGCAGGCATCGAGAACTACAGCAGCATCCGGCTGGCGATACTGGAAGCCAGTGGCAAGATCTCCTTCTTCACCCAGGAAGCCCAGTCCCGATCCTGAGCGCAGTTGCCAGAAATGCGAGAAAGCGAGCGGTGCCAACCAGATAGGTTGGCACCGCTCGCTTTGTGCGCTCGGTCCGCTATTGCTCTTCCGGGATCTCACGCTGATCGGGCAGGTTGGCGCTGCGCTCGGCATCCAGCCCGAGGTCCTCAAACTCTTCGGGTTCATCGAGCTGCGTGTCATCGACAGCGCGTTCCTCGTCCAGCGGTTCGACCAGCGTGGTTTCGGGATTCAGCAGCAGCGGGTCCTCGTCGCTTTGGTCCAGGATGCCCTCTGCCCCGCGCAACGGGTCATCCGCATCCAGCTGCGCAGGCGCATCCGAGGAGCCTTCAGCCGGTTGGCTGTCGCGGCCATCCAGCGGCTCGTCGATGTCCTGGTCCTTGCGCACATTCTCGAATTCTTCATTGTTCAGTGACATTTGCGCTCCTCTTGCATTGTCCATAGGGAAATGATTTCTTCGGTGGCCATCAGCTTCTGCCGATGCTGGGTGCTCATGTAGTCCAGTGCGTTCTGCCCTGCCTGCGGGTCCGGGGACGCTCAGGCATCGGTGGCGACCGCAACCGGGAGGTTCGCGGCAAACGCGTCAGATGCCGTAGCCCGGATGCAGGTATCGGTGGCGACCCCGGCCAGCACCAGGGAACTGGCGCGGCGTTGCAGCAGCAGCGTCGTCAGCTCCGTGTTCCAGAAGGCGCTGTCCCGGCGCTTGACCACCTCGATGGCCCCGGCCAGCTCCAGCTCCTCCAGGTACCCGGCTTTCGCCGTGCCTTCGAAGAGTAGCCCTGGCCATCCTCGAGCATCTTCAGCGTTCAGGTGGACCTGTCGTCCTTGTGCACGGTGCGCACGCTGATCACCGGCACCCCGGCCCGTGCCGCCGCCGCGGCCAGTCGATTGCAGTTGGCCGTGATCTGCTGCCTCCATGCGGTCAGCCCGGGGTCTGCGAAGAAGCCGCGCTGCAGATCGATGAGCAGCAGGGCCGGGTGCCTGAAGTCGCTCGTGGAATCCGTAGCATCCATGGCTCAGCTGTGCGCCGCGCAGTGCTGGCAGCAGAACACGTCCTGCTGCTGGCGCACCGGATGGCCCAGGATGGCGCAATTGCAGTGCGCGCACCGCTCGGCCATGTCCTGGATGGCGCATTCGAAACTGTCGTATTGGCCTGAACGCCCATCCCTGCTGAGCATGAACAGCGGGTCCTGGTCGTTTCCGCACAAATCGCAGGTCTGCATTGGTTCTCTCCTGTCTTCTGCTGAGTGTTCCCCTTTGCGGCTAGCGTTCCTCGTCATCTTCGCGGTACTGGTCTTCGGTCGAATCATCCAGATCCGGGTCGATGCCCTCGGCCTCGTGGGCCGGGGCGGGAACGTGCTCGTCATCCGGCTGGCCCAGCGGCCAGGTTTTCTCCACCAAATCCTGGTCCGGGTCCTTCAGCCGATCTGCGGCGTGGGCAATGGCTTCCTTGGCCTTGTCGATGAGTCCCATGGTTCTTGTCCTTCCGGATTGATCCGATACGGTCCTCTAACCGAATACCAGTGAAGCGTGCCCCGCGTACATGGTTAATCGGCTGTTGCCAGCTTCACCCCGGGCGAGCCTGCAAGGACGCTGGCAATGGTTGTAGGCCTGCTTGCGGTGCTGGAGCGTGGGGGCGTCCCGCAGGAAAACGCGAAAGGAGCACGATCATGGTTGCAGCCAAGGAACTAATGACCTCGCCAGCCAAATGCGTCAAGGAACAGGACTCGATCCAGGTCGCAGCCCAGCTGATGAAGGACCTGCAGGTCGGCATGCTACCCATCTGCGGCAAGGATGACCGGCTGGCCGGCACCATCACCGACCGCGATATCGTCATCAACGCCGTAGCCGACGGCGTGGTCACCTCCAGCACCAAGGTCGCCGACTATGCCCAGGGCAAGCCGGTAACCATTGGCGCCGACGATTCCATCGAGGAAGCCATCCGCACCATGCAGGAGCACCAGGTGCGCAGGCTTCCCGTCATCGACGGGCATACGCTGGTGGGAATGCTCGCCCAGGCGGACATTCCCGCTACTACGACGAGCAGAGCACCGGAAGCCTGGTCGAAGGGATTTCCCAAGACTAGGACCAGACCAGGACCTGCCGACGGCGGCAGCACAAGGAAGAGCTTCCGGGCAAACCACGGTTTTCCCGGAAGCCCTGTTCTTGCCCTTGGCGATTTTTCACGGCAGTTGCCGCGTCACCGCCCGTTGGCGTCCGTGCCTCCCCTCGGGTCATCCAACGAGCTTGGCCCCCGAACCAGGCGGTACACGCCGTAGATGAAGAGCAATGCGCCCCAGCCTGCCACGATCCACAGTGGCCCCGAGGTGCTGTCAGGCGCCGCGAGCAGCGCGTAGATGGCGAATCCTACGGCCACGAGCCCGCCCACAATCGTGAGCCACAGGCCGGGCCGACGGCCATGAGTCCTATTAATCGGTTTGTCCGTCATGTCTTCATCCTTTCCTGGAAGGAAAGCTCAACCCGCATCAAAGCGGTCTTCGCTTTCCTCAGACGTATCCGCAGTATTCTCATTGATGCTCCCCCGGCGGGCCACACGCTCGCCGCCGGGTTCTGCTTCGCCATCCGGCTGCGTGGTGCGTGCCAGATTCTCGGGCTTGTCTCGGTCACTCATTGCTTCTCCTGTCGTGGCGATCGGCTATGAATTGCGCAGGGCATCGATGAGCTCGGCCTTGCGCATCTTCGAACGGCCCTCAACCCCGATTTCCTTGGCCCGGTCCTGCAATTCCTCGACCGTCCAGTCCTCGTAGTCCCCGGATTTGCCGCCACGCTTGCCCACCGCGGAGCGGCCATCTCGGGCGGCGGCATTGGCGATGCGCGCCGACTTCTGCTTGGAGTTCCCCTCCTCGCGCAGCTCCTCGTAGAGTTCCGCATCCTTGATCCGGCTCTTGCCCTTGCCTGCCATGGGTTTCCTCCCTCTCACCCGTCGCCAACTGGCCTTCGGATAACCAGCACTGTGCGTCCCACGCTAGCTATTTGCGGCCACGGGCGACAGGGGAGCACCCGAACTCTGCGCTGGATCCCAGACTTCGTCGATAGCACATTTTCTGGCAGCAGCCGCGAAGCTGATGCTTGCCCGAAAGCACTCTGGCCGTTGCCGCCAAGTGGGCACCGTGCTATTCACCGCCGGTGCCCCGCGAAGAACACTGGGAGGTGCCCCTGACGCCGTTGGCGCTCTCGCGACGGCGTCTTCCAGCAACTGCAGGAGGAAAAGCCATGCCCGGGAAGAATCCCCCGCACCACAATGAGCCAGTAGGCTCTGCCAGCGATTCGAGCAGCACCGGGTTGCCGGATCACGGCACAGCAGATGAGCCGGTGGGCACCGGCAGCCATCCGGATCGGCGCACCAGCGATTCCGCTGGAACCGAGCGTGCCGGCAAGGAGAAGATCAGCCCTCCCGAACAGCGCCAGCCGGAGCCCGGCCTGGATCAGGAGTTGAAGCCGAAGGCGGATCACGGCGAGCGCAGCTACCAGGGACGGGGCCGGCTGGCCGGAAAACGTGCGCTGATCACCGGTGGCGATTCGGGCATTGGAGCGGCAGTGGCGATTGCCTTCGCCCGCGAAGGGGCCAGCGTCGCCTTGGCCTACCTGCCCGCGGAGCAGCCGGATGCGGATGCCATCGCCGGGCTCCTGGAAGACGCCGGCGTCGAGGTGCACCTGCTGCCCGGGGATCTGCGCGACCGCGAGTACCGCGGTTCGCTGGTCGACGAGGCGGTGGCCGCGCTCGGCGGACTGGACATCCTGGTGAACAACGCCGGCAAACAGATCAGTGTCGAGTCCTTGGAGGATTTGAGCGATGAGCAGATCGAGGCGACCTTCGATGTGAATATCTTCGCGATGTTCGCCCTGAGCCGGGATGCGCTGAAGGTGATCCCGTCCGGCGGATCCATTATCAATACGACGTCCATCCAGGCTTTCGACCCCTCGGATCACCTCATGGACTACGCCTCGACCAAGGGGGCGATCAGCAACTTCACCAAGACGCTGGCCTCCCAGGCTGCCAAGCAGGGAATCAGGGTCAATGCGGTGGCTCCCGGTCCCATTTGGACTCCGCTACAGCCCTCGGATGGCCAGCCCATCGAGGCGTTGCCGAAGTTCGGCCACGATACCTGGCTGGGCCGGGCAGGTCAGCCGGTGGAACTCGCTCCAGCCTATGTGTTCCTGGCCAGCGACGAGGCTTCGTATGTTGTCGGATCGACGGTGCACGTCAACGGCGGGAAGAACCAGCCGTAGGACTTTGTATTTGTCCCCGGGCGGATAGGGGTCCGGGGATCAATCCACCTCGTCCTTGCTGATGGTGAATTCCATGTTCCTCCGCTCGTACTCGCGCTGGCTGAAGGTAGCGCGCTGGACTTCCTTGACCTCGTCGAAGCTGGAGCCGATGGCCCCGCCCATGGTTCCCAGCGAGGATGCCAGCCAGGCAAGATTGACGTATTCGGCCAGCGACACGTCGTGGCGCAGCTGATAGGCGAGGTATTCCTGGTCAATGACAATCAGTGCACCCGCCAGCAGCGCCAGGAATAAGAGCAGGTACATGGCCGTCGCTGCAAACCCGACCGTGAGCACCGTGGCCGCGTTGTAGATAACCATCCTCTCGCGGCGGCGGTTGCCCTGGGGTCTCTCCCACAGCCGGTTGTGCAGCAGCAGCCAGAGCGTGAGGATCAGAATGCTCGAAAGCGTGATCAGCGAAAGCCGCGCAGCGGGCAGGTAGTCGGCCATGGACCAGATGCTCGTGTAGAACACGCCGAAGGCTCCGGTGGCCACCGCACCTGCCATCGCGGAGGAAAGCCGCGGCACCAGTTTCCACGGCTGGTTGCTGCGCACCATTCCGGCGACCAGCAGCAGCCGCCCGCGCAGGCCCTCGATGCTCGTGATGCGGTTCTGCTCGTTCTGCCCGTCCTGCCGGCTGGCGTGCACGCTCATTGCCCGGCCCAGCGGGGTGGGCGGCGGGGCGGGCTGCTTGCCGGTAGCCAATTCCCTAACCAGTTCGGCCAGTTCCCGTGCCACCGTGCGCGGCCGGGCCATCCCGAGGCTGGGCATGGAAAGCACGGCCGAAGCATCCTCGACGGAAATCACCGAACGCACCGGCCGGTTCTGCACATAGTGCGGTGCATCGGTCAGGTATACGATGAAGTCCCAGCCGTGCTTCTCCCGCAGCTTCGGCACCTTGTCATTCAACGCCACCCGTCCGCTCTCCCCTAATGGCAGGGAGAACGGGGCCACCTGCACGTCCCACCGGAGCTCCTGCTCCTGCAGCTTTTCCAAGACCCATTCCAACCGCGCAGCTACCCGATTGGCCATGGTATCGGCTATGCCGGGGTCGGCAATTAGTCCCACCGTGCGCATCTCGGGCTCTTGCTCGCTCATCAGCACCTCGCAGCTCTCCGGCAGCAGCTTGAGCCGCTCCCACAGCACACCCTAGGAAGTCGTGCCCGGGCATGCAGTGCCGTTCAGCAACCTTGCAGGAACCAGCATCGGCATTGCACCCTTGATCGCCGGGATTCCGCGGATTCCTGACTCACAGGCAATGCCCATCAAACTTCCCTTGTTGCCTGCGGCCCGGTGTGGCAGGGTCAGTGCCATCGCCCATCTGGTACAGGAAGGAAAGACCATGGACTCCAACCAGCCAGAAGAAGAGACGCGCCAGGGGAACCCTCCGTTGCGCGATGAGCACGCTGGGAAGGACAAGCAGAATCCGGTTGGCAGCAATGAGGATGCTTTCGAGCAGCCGGCGGAAGACCAGGACCCAGACGCGGTGGACACCGACTAGTTCAACACCGACTGACTGCTGTCCATAACGGGAAACGAAGCACGGAGGAGAATGATTTGAAGGCATTGACATGGCAAGGCAAGCGAAAGATCGCATTCAGCGACGTCCCGGATCCGGTGATCCAGGACCCCTCAGACATCGTCATCAAGGTCACTTCCACCGCGATCTGCGGATCAGACCTGCATCTCTATGAGCTGCTTGGCCCCTACATGCATGCTGGCGACGTGCTGGGCCACGAAACCATGGGGATTGTCCAGGAAGTTGGCAGCGGCATCACCAAGCTGTCGGTGGGCGACCGGGTAGTCATCCCGTTCAACATCTCCTGCGGCCACTGCTGGATGTGCCAGCATGACCTGCAGTCGCAGTGCGAGACTACCCAGGTGCGCAAGCACGGCAAGGGCGCCCAATTCTTCGGGTACTCCGAACTCTATGGACAGGTTCCCGGCGGCCAGGCCGAATACCTGCGCGTGCCCCATGCCGATTATGGTGCCGTGAAAGTTGGCCACGAGCTGCCCGACCACCGCTATCTGTTCCTCTCCGATATCCTGCCCACCGCGTGGCAGGGCGTGGAGTACGCAAGCGTCCCGGACGGCGGAACCCTCGCGGTCTACGGGCTCGGACCGGTGGGCCAGCTCGCCGCGCGCATCGGCCGCCACCTGGGCTATGAGGTGCTGGGTATCGACCCGGTAGCCGAACGCCGCTCCATGGCCGAGCGCCACGGGATCCAAACCCTGGACTTCACCAAGGACACCGTGGGCGAACTGCGCGGGCGCACCGGGCGCGGCCCCGACGCCGTGCTCGATGCAGTGGGCATGGAAGCCCATGGTTCCCCGGTCTCCTCGATGTTCCAGCAAGCCACCGGGCTGCTGCCGGACAAGGCCGCGCAGCTGGCCATGGAGAACGTCTCCGCGGACCGCACCAGCGTGCTGGATTCGGCCATTGATGCGGTGCGGCGTGGCGGCACCCTGTCGATCAGCGGCGTTTATGCCGGGGCCGCCACACCGATGCCGATGGTGAAGCTGTTCGACAAGCAGATCCAGATCCGCCAGGGCCAATGCAATGTGCGCTCATGGACGCGGAAGCTGCTGCCGCTGGCCGAGGATGCAACCGATCCGCTAGGCCTGGACGACCTGGTCACGCACGAGCAGCCGCTCTCGAACGGTCCGAAGATGTACGAGACCTTCCAGAAGAAGCAGGATGCGTGCATCAAGGTGGTGCTCAAGCCGTAGCGAGCTAGGCACTTTTCTTCCCGGAACCGGAGGCCTTCTTCTTGTGTGGCGAGGGGGAGGCCTCCTTTGCCGCCGCCTTCTTCTTGGCTGGTTTCCTGGCAGCAGCCGTTTTCTTCGCCGCGGATTTCTTCGCCGGCGCTTTCTTGGCTGGTGGTTCCTTGCTCCTCGCCGCTTTGCTCCCGGCTTTTGACTTCCGGCCCTCGATGCTGCGCTTGAGCGCTTCCATCAAATCGATGACTTCTCCGGAGTCGCTGCCGCGCTCCTCGGAGCCGAAGGTCGCTTCGGTATCCAGTTCCTCGCCCTGCTCGATTTTCGCTTCGATCAGCGCTTGCAGCTGAAGCTGGTAGTCGTCCTGGAATTCTTCCGGGGTGAAGTCGGTGCTGTACTGGTCCACCAGGGCAGCAGACATCTTCAGTTCCTGCTCGCTGATCCGTGGTGATTTCTCCGGTGCCACCTGCTCGGCATCGCGCAGCTCGTCCGCCCACATGACCGCTTGCAGCACCATCACCTTGGACCGGACACGCAAGATGCCCAGCCGGGTCTTCTGGCGCAGGGCAAAGCGCACCACCGCCAGCTTCTCGGTGTTTTCCAGTGTCCGGCGCAACAGCTCGTAGGCCTTGGGCGACTTCGAGTCCGCCTGGAGATAGTAGCTCTTCTCCAGCATCAGGGGATCAACTTGGTCTGCCGGAACGAACTGGACCACCTCGATTTCGCGGCTTTTCTCCGCAGGCAGAGCGTCCATGTCCTCATCGGTGAGCACAATGGTCCGTTCCCCGTCTTCATAGGCCTTGTCCAGATCCTTGTAGGCGATTTTCTTCCCGCACACTTCGCATCGGCGTTCGTAGCGGATCCGTCCGCCGTCCTTGTCATGGACCTGGTGCAGGTCGATGTCGTGGTCTTCGGTGGCGCCGTAGGCCTTGACCGGCACGTTCACCAAGCCGAAGGCAATTGATCCAGTCCAGATAGCTCGCATGGGCATAGTGAAGCATCTTTGAGGCCGCGCGTCACTGGCCGGAGGATACTGGCAGGCGGCACGGAGGTTCAGCAGCGCAAAACGCAAAGCTTGCTTGGAACGCTGGATTCCCCGGCACTGCTCGGGAAGATTGGCCCCATACGGAAAAGCAAAGGACAGCGCATGGCACGCAGGGAGCAAACCGTCAAAGTCGCGGGGCACACGCTGAAGGTCAGCAATCTGGACAAGATCTTGTACCCGCAGACCGGAACCACCAAGGGAGAAGTCATGGACTACTTCCAGCAAGTGGCTCCGGTGCTGATCCCGCATGCCGCCTGGCGCCCCGCTACCCGCAAGCGCTGGGTGGACGGGGTGGGCACTGCCGAAGAACCGGGCAAGGTGTTTTTCCGCAAGGATCTTGAAGACTCCGCCCCCAGTTGGATTCCCTCGGCCAAGCTGCAGCACAAGACCCATCTCAATACCTATCCGCTGGTCAATAACGAGGCGGTGCTTGCCTGGCTGGCCCAAATGGCGGCGCTGGAAATCCACGTTCCCCAATGGCGTTTCGATTCGTCGCTGGAACCTGCCAACCCGGACCGGCTGGTTCTGGACCTCGATCCCGGTCCCGGTGCCGGCTTGGAGCAGTGCGCTGAAGTCGCGCTGATCTGCCGCGAGATCCTCGACGGCATGGAGCTGCCCAGCTTCCCGGTGACCTCTGGTTCCAAGGGCATCCACCTCTATGCCGGGCTGGATGGCAAATACACCTCCGACCAGGTCAACGAGGTGGCCAAGGAACTGGCCTCGACGTTGGAGAAGGAGCACCCGCAACTGGTTCTCGCCAGCATGAAGCGCTCGCTGCGCGAGAACAAGGTGCTCATGGACTGGAGCCAGAACAACGCCTCGAAAACCACTGTCTGCCCATATTCCCTGCGCGGCCGCGCCCGGCCCACCGTCGCCGCCCCGCGGACCTGGCAGGAAATCGAAGCGCAGGGGTTGGAGCAGCTGGACTTCCACGAGGTGCTGGAGCGCATTGCCGATGGAATAGAACCGCTGGCGCAACTGGCCTCGGCGCAACGGCAGGACCCGGATCGCCTGGCGGCCTACCGCTCCAAGCGCGATGCGGCGCTGACACCCGAACCGGTGCCGGAGCAATCCGGGAAAGCTGAGAAGGCACAGTCCGTCCAGTCCGGCAATGGAGGCACCGGGTTGTCTTTCGTCATCCAGGAACACCATGCCCGCCGGCTGCATTGGGATTTCCGCCTGGAGCACGAGGGAGTGCTGGTCTCCTGGGCAGCGCCCAAGGGCCCTCCGCTGGAACCCGGAGTCCAGCGCCTCGCGGTCATGACCGAAGACCATCCACTATCCTACGCAAGCTTCGAAGGCAGCATCCCGAAGGGGCAATACGGCGCCGGGGAAGTATCGATCTGGGATTCGGGCCGGTGCGTTATCGAGAAATGGCGCGGAAACAAAGAAGTCATCGCGGTACTCACCGGTGATCCAGCAGGAGGACTGGGCGGCGTGCCACGGCGTTTCGTGCTGATCCACGCCGCAGGGATGGGCGGAAAGGACAATTGGCTGCTTCAGCTGGCCAAGGACCAGCCTTCGGCAGCCGAGGGCGGGGCGCCCGCTGATTCCAGTGGCGCAGGACCGGACGATGCTCGCGAGCCCAGCGCCAAGCAGTCCGCGGCTGACCTGTCGGGCCAACCGTTGCGCCCCATGCTGGCCGTGCCTGGCACGGCCAGCGGCATCTGCATCGAGCAGGACTGGAGCTTTGAAATGAAGTGGGACGGCTACCGCGCAATTGCAGTAGTAGGTGACGGCGGAACGAAACTGATCAGCCGCAACGGCCATGACCTGACCGGCGACTTCCCGGAACTTGGAATTCTCGGTTCGCTGCTGCCGGACCGCTCCGTAGTGGATGGGGAAATCGTTGCCCTGGATCCTTCAGGCCGCCCAGATTTCTCGCTGCTCCAGCAACGGGTGTCCCACCAGCGCAAGAAGCGCACGAAGCAGGCCTCGGCCATCAGGATCCAGTACATGCTCTTCGACGTGCTGCAGTTGCCTGCCGGCAAAGGCGCCGGGCTAGAGGATCTGACTGCGCTGCCCTACGAGCAACGCCGCCAGCGGCTTGCGGGCCTGGATATCGACCACCAGTACGTGCAGGTTCCCCCGGCCCACACCGGGACCTTGGAACAAGCCATCGGGACCAGCCGCGAGCTAGGCCTGGAAGGCGTGGTGGCCAAGGAACGCGACTCGGCATACGAGCTGGGCCGGCGCAGCGGCAGCTGGTTGAAGCTCAAGCACCAGCTGCATCAGGAAGCCGTGGTGATTGGCTGGCGGCCAGGGCAGGGGTCGCGCAGCCGCAGCCTGGCGTCGCTGCTGCTGGCCATTCCGGGACATGGCGGTTTGGAGTACGCCGGCCGGGTGGGCACCGGATTCAGCGACACGCAACTTGCCGAGATCCGCGAACGGCTTGAGAAGATCGAGCGCAAAACTCCCCCGGCCAAGGACATTCCGGCAGCGCATCGGCGCGATGCCCGCTGGGTGAGCCCGAAATATGTGGCAGAAGTCCGATACAGCGAACTGACCTCGGAGCGCCTTCTGCGCCATCCAGTGTGGCGCGGTTGGCGCGACGACAAGCATCCGGATGAGGTCCACTGGGAAACAGCGGATCCTTCCGGAAACCGAACCGCAAATGACAGCTAAGACAAGGAGCAAAACATGAAATTGCTGGCAAAGATCTTCGGAACCCTGGTCTCGCTCGGCGCAGGCTGGCTTGGCGCCAAGCTCGTCTCCGGGATCTGGCACAAGGCCATGGGCGAAGAACCGCCGTCACTGGCCAACCCGGAGAAGCAGCAGCAGGCGGCCGTAGGCAAGGTGCTCGCGTTCGCCGTGATCTCAGGTGCAAGCGCCTCTGCCATCCAGGCGTTGGCCAAACGGTGGACGCGTTCCCTTGAAGCCAAGGCCGCGGGCCGGTAGCTGGCCGCAATCAGGCCGGTACCCCGATGCACCGGGTCGGGCAGCTGTTGCCCAGCTGCCCGACCCGGTGGTTTCCGGTCGTGCGGAAAAGTTTCCCCGGTGCATCCACCACCGTGATGAATCGCGGATGCCTGAAGCCCCTTGGGAAACGAACGGTGATCATCTGGCCGGCCGGTTCATATTCCCCGCCGAAAGATCTCAGCCGTAGCGAATACGCATGGAGATCTGCGATGGCAGGCAAGAACAGCTTCGGACAGGTCGGCAATCTCGAGGATGCCGTAAAGCAAGGCCGCCGAGGTGCAGCGATTCAACTCGCGGAAAAACACCGATTCCTCTGGCATCTGGGCAATCACCAGCTTAGAATGAAAAGAAAATATCACTATACGAAAGTGGGATCCATGCCCGTCCAGTCCTCTCCCATAGCCGCAGGCCAGCCAGCTCCCGACTTCTCCCTGCAGGACGCCAAGGGGGAAACGATTTCCCTTTCCGACTATTCAGGGCAGAAGGTTATCGTCTATTTCTACCCCAAGGCCGCAACTCCAGGCTGCACCACCGAGGCCTGCGATTTCCGCGACAACCTCAATTCGTTGCAAGCGGCAGGATACTCCGTCCTGGGCATCTCCCCGGACACACCGGAAGAGCTTGCGGCCTTCGCCAACGATGAATCGCTGAACTTCCCGCTGCTTTCCGATCCTGGCAATGAAGTTGCGGCAGCCTACGGCTCCTATGGCGAAAAGACCATCGGTGGAAAAACGATCGTGGGCACGTTGCGCTCCACTGCAGTCATCAACGAAGATGGCAGCATCCAGCAAATCGAATATTCGGTGGATGCCACGGGACATGTAGCCCGACTCCGCGACTCGCTGGGAATCTAGAGGATTTCACACCTGGTTCTCTCCTGCACCAGCAGTGATGCTTCAGCCGGGGCCAGCTTCGCCTGGCCCCGGCTGCGCTCCGCCGGCCGCGCTGGGACTGTCAAGCTATATCTGCATTTCGGCATGGGCGTTGGCCAAAAGATGCATGAAAGCGCCACGGTCGAATGCAGCTCGCTGGCGGACCGCGCCATTGCCCGTCTCCAGCATATTCCTCAGGGAAATTACGGCGAAGTCGTAGTCCCCATGATCTCGCAGTGCGTTTTCGGCAATACGCAGCAGCCTGCGAGCCAATTCCTTCACCGCAATCGATGCGCCGGTGCCCGTATCCACTTGCCCTCCGGTGATGCCATTCTTGGCCGCTTGCCACAATGACAGATCCAGGACTTCGGGAAGATACTCGACAGCTTCGAATACACCGGCCACGGCAGTCTCGACCAGTCCCCGCATGAGCACGGCAAGCAATACCGAATCTTGTGCTCTGAGCTGCGAATCCGCAACACGAATTTCGATTGTGGGGTACTTTTCCGACAGCCGTGCTGACCATCCGATATGCCCGGGGTCGGGCACAGCAGCGGTGCCATTGATGCGCGCAAGTCGCGTCTCGTAGTCCCGGAAGTCTGCAAAGCATGGCGGGATTCCCTGGACAGACCACTTCCGGTAATGAATGGTTCTCCATGATGAAAAGCTGCTGTCAACTCCTCGCCAATATGGTGAGTTTGCACCTAATGCGCAAAGGAAGGGCAGCCAGCCACGCAAGAAGTTGAGTGCACGAACGCCGGCTTCCGAATCAGGGATGGAGACATGGACATGCAAACCGCACATGTAGTGCTCTGCAGCTATTCCTGAAATAAATTTGCCAATTTCCTAGCGTTGTCGGTAAATTCCGGAGACTGCTGGGCAATCATGGGCGCGGCGCCTATGCCCGCGACCAGCAGGCCGCTAGAGGCCGCTTTGCTTGCCAGGGCCCTGCGAAAGCTTCCCAACTCCCGCAACGCCTGGTCCCGGTCTTCGCAGACGGAACTCGCGTGTTCAACTTGGCAAGCTAGAAACTCATTTTGCACTTCCCCGTCGCGTTGCGAATCCAGTGATTGCCGGAACGGCTCATGATCCGCACTGGCAGGCAATCCCGTTTCTGCGTCCAACATGAAGAATTCTTCTTCAATGCCAAAGGTACTCATCTCATGCCTCCCTGAATTGGTTTGCATCGGCGCCAAGCTAGCAACTGGCCAGCGTTGAATTTCCAGTTCGCCACAGGACCATCCGCATCACTTGTTTGCGCCATTGCGCGTGCGGTTTTTGAAACATTAGTTCGCATGCCTTGGATGCACCCGGTTGAGGCAGAGATTCCCATGGACCTCCCATCAATCCGACATGAATCGAACACGAAGGCTGCAACAGTTCCGGATGTGGAATTGATGCGCTGCAGGGTCCTCGCCCGCGTTAATCCGGCGAAGTTCGGATGATATTGCGGAACCTGCCAACCAGCTACTGACTAGTAGGGAAACTGGGGCTGGCAATAGGCTGGGTGCGGATTGCTTCCCCGCCCACGCCCAAGCCCAATACCCTACGCTTGAAGTACACTCCGCTTCTCATTGACGGCGAACTATGCCCTGCCAGCAAGCCAACCCGCAATCTGCGAAGTGGCGTGACTTCTGGGGATAACTCGAAAGTTACGAACAAAGTGGAGGTAGTACCAATGTCAGGACATATGGTCAGGTCGAAAACTGCTGAACGTGTCGCGGAACTTCTGGGATCCCGAGAGGGACGCTCCCATCTGAGCGAGCATGGATGGATCCAGGGAATGCCGGTGATCAATGGACAAATCAACGAGCCGGTTGACGATGTCATGGGTCTCGTTTCCGTTCACAATTGCCCTGTGCTGGTGGCAATACTCGACAACCAGGGTGAGCGGCTTCGTTTCATTCACGTCTCGCCACCAAATGATGCTCTCGAAATAGTTGAAGAAACTCCGGCGCACCACCCGATCTGCTCTCTTTTCGAGCTAGCCGAGGAACACGGCATGCTGGAGTTCCGAGTCCGGTACTGGGCGCACACTGCTGTTGCAAACGCCCTTCCGGACTTCACACCGAAAGAACAGGTGCAAATGACAATGCTGCGCAGATAAATTCCGAACTGCGCGACGTACTTCAGCCGGGAATGGCCGGCTTGCGCCATACCGCTAGGCACCGATTGCAGCCTAAGGCGCCAAAACGAGAACGGTCCTGCCCTCCGATTTACGGGAGGCAGGACCGTTGTCGTTTTGCGGACGGCTAGCGGCCGGCGATCTTCACCAGCTTGTGGTTGATGAATTCATCCATGCCGTACTTGCCCAGCTCACGCCCGATGCCCGAGCGCTTCACTCCCCCGAAAGGCAGCTCAGGGTAGGAAGCGGATGGCTCATTGATGGCCACCATGCCGCTTTGCAGCTGCAGTGACACGCGCTGCGCGCGTTCCATGTCCTGCGTGTGGATGGAAGCTCCCAGCCCGTAGTCGGTGTTGTTGGCCAGGGCCACGGCTTCCTCTTCGCCGTCCACCTTGTAGAGCACGGCGACCGGGCCGAAGAGCTCTTCGGAGAACGCGCGCATCTCGGGAGTCACCCCGGCCAGCACGGTCGGTTCGTAGAATGCGCCATCGCCCTGGATCGGCTTGCCGCCAGCCAGCACCTGGGCACCCTTGTCGATGGCATCCTGCACCTGGGCGGCCAGGCCATCGCGGGCAGCGGCAGAAGACAGCGGGCCGAGGAAGTTCTCTGGCTGGGACGGGTCACCCACAGTGATCCCGGAGACCTGCTCCACCAGTGCCTTGGAGAAGTCCTCGTAGACCGAGGAGTCGACGATGAAGCGCTTGGCGGCATTGCACGCCTGCCCGGTGTTGCCGAACCGTGCACGCATGCCCAGCTTGGCGGTGCGCGCCACGTCTGCGTCCTCGAACACCATGAATGGATCCGAGCCGCCGAGTTCTAGCACGACCTTTTTCAGGTTACGTCCGGCAATTTCCGCCACGGCAGCGCCGGCGCGCTCCGAACCGGTCAGCGAGACGCCCTGCACCCGGCGGTCCGCGATCATGTCCGCGACCTGCTCATTGGTGGCAAAGATGTTCACGTACGCACCCTGAGGCGCACCGGCTTCGCGGAAGATCTCTTCCATGGCAAGCGCCGACTCCGGGCACTGCGGAGCGTGCTTGAGCAGGATAGTGTTGCCGTTCATCAGGTTCGGTCCGGCAAAGCGGGCGACCTGGTAGTACGGGAAGTTCCACGGCATGATGCCCAGCAGCGCGCCCACTGCTTCCTTGCGCACCAGCGCCGTGCCGCCGGAGGCGATTTCCAGCTCCTCATCCTCCAGGTACTTCGGGCCGTTCTTGGCGTAGTAGCGGTAGATTGCCGCCACGATGCCGATTTCGCCCAGCGCCTGCTTGATGGGCTTGCCCATTTCGCGGGTGATAATCGCGGCCAGTTCCTCGGCTCGTGCCTCATAGATGTCGGCCACGCGCTCGAGCAGGGCGACGCGCTCCTCCAGCGCGGAGACCGACCACTGGGTGTAGGCGTTATGCGCCTTGGCCATGGCTTCCTGGATCTGCTCATCGGTGGCGGTCGGGTAGGTTGCCTCGACGACGCCGGTGGCAGGGTTGGTTACCGCATACATGCTCATGCCGCTCCTTGGATTTCGCATCGATTAGTGTCCACAGCCCAGTCTGCCAGCAATGCCTGGGCGTTTGGCAAGCAGATGCCGCCGGATGACCAGTATTCATTGCAGCCGTGATTCAGCTGTACTCAGCCGAGTCCGTGTCGGGCACTGCCGTCACCCTCGCACAGGCAAGCCCAAGGTTTCTGCCACTGTCTTGACGAGGGAAAACATGATTCAGCGCCCGAAATTTCCGACGCACGACACAGGTTGGAACCGTGCATGGATCAAATTAGCTAAGCTAACTACCTGACTAGCGCATCGAAAGGGAAGCACTCAAATGAACCACTCGCCACCGCCAGTCCAGCTCATGTGGTTCCGTGATGACCTGCGCACCGCAGACAATCCGGCGTTAGCTTCCGCCTTGTCTGCAGGACCAGTGATCGCGGTATTCATTCTTGACGAGGATTCCCCGGGCATTCGCCCATTGGGTGGTGCGGCCAAGTGGTGGCTGCACCAGGGGTTGGGAAGCCTGCGGGCGTCACTGGTGGAACTGGGCATTCCGCTTGTCCTGTCCAAAGGTTCAGCGGACGAAAAAATCACGGATTTGGCCAAGCAAACCAAGGCCGGGGCTGTTCACTGGAACCGTCGTTATGGTCAACCGGAACGCGAGGTGGATACCCAAGCCAAAACCGCACTACGCGACCTCGGACTCGAAGCTCACAGCTATCCCGGCACGCTATTGCACGAACCGTGGGAACTGATGACCAAGAACGAAACCGGCTACAAGGTCTTCACACCTTTCTACAATGCCCTGCGCGACAGCACCATCAGGCCCCCACTCCCAGCACCTACAGCCCAAGATCACGTGACCGAATCGGCAATCCCCTCCGGTCTCGAACTGGAAGAACTCGAACTGCTGCCGGCAACAACGGATTGGACTGCAGGATTGGCAGAGCGGTGGGAACCCGGCGAAGCGCCTGCGCGCCAACGGCTCGAAGAGGTCCTGGAATCAATTGCCGAAGACTATCCGGAGCAGCATGACCGTCCCGACCTGGACGGAACCTCGGCCTTGTCCCCCGCCCTGCGCTGGGGGCATCTGAGTGCGCACGAGATGTGGGATGCTTTGGGCCGGCTTGCCGCCGAGAGCCCCAAAGCTGCAGCAGGAGCCACCGCAATGCGGCGCCAGCTGGCTTGGAGGGACTTCTGCTGGCATCTGTACTACCACCACCCGCAGCTTCCCGAGCGGAACCTGCGTGCAGAATTCGACTACTTCGACTGGTCTTGGCCCGAGGACGATCAGCAAACCGCAGCCCACGTTGCTGCTTGGCAGCGCGGCAAGACGGGCTTTCGACTGGTTGACGCGGGCATGCAGCAACTCTGGAAGACCGGATGGATGCACAACCGGGTGCGCATGGTTGCAGCCAGCCTGCTGGTCAAGAACCTGCAGTTGCATTGGAAGGTCGGCGAGCGCTGGTTCTGGGACACCTTGGTGGATGCGGACATTGCCTGCAATACCGCCAATTGGCAGTGGGTTGCCGGCAGCGGCGCGGACGCTGCGCCGTATTTCAGGGTCTTCAATCCGGAATTGCAGGCCAAGAAATTCGACCCGCAAGGAAGCTATGCCTCCCGATTCGCACCGCTAGCCGCGGAGCCCATCGTGGACTTGAAGCAATCACGTCTCGATGCCTTGGACGCCTATGAGCAGATGAAACTCCGACGCGATGCAAGCTGAAGAACTCCTCGCCGGCCTCGGCGCGCTGGCACGTTCCGGGCCGCCGGGTCAGGGCAGCTGCGTCACCTGATGGACGTCAAGCTACGGCCAGCGTCCAATGGATAAATCATTCCAGCGTTCGGCTGTAACCGGGGATCGCGTCGCGAGACTACTCAGCAGCGCCATGCCTCGGTCCCGTCTATTTCCCGAGGCACCAGCCAGCAGGAAGATGAAGCCAGCGGCTGGACGATAATCGTCCACGTGCCGCTCGTTGCCTTGATCCGCTGCCTGCCTGCGGCTTCGCTCGCGCCCAATGCCTGCAAATAAGTCCAGCCAAGACCAATCCGCTTGCCATTTTCCTCCGAAGAACCATTACAGGGTTCCTCCCGGAACCCGCAGTACTCGACGCGGAACAGAATCCGTGTCCCAGGAAGGACTGATTGCAATGCGCACTTCGCCTAACCGCTTGCTCGCAACGATTTTCGGAGCCGTGTATCTCCTAGTCGGCCTGCTCGGATTCCTTGTCACTGCCGGCGTGGATTTCTTCGCCACAGAGGGCGGGAAGTTGATCATCTTCGAGGTCAATCCACTGCACAATGTCATCCACCTGGCTATCGGCGCAGCACTGCTCATCGCAGGGCTCGGATCAGTACGTGCTGCCAAGCTCGCCAACACCACGGTGGGCGCCGTCTATCTCCTCGTTGGCATTTTGGGGCTCTTCTTGGCGTCGACAGCATTGAACATTATTGCCCTGAACGGTGCAGATAACGTCCTGCACCTGGCCAGCGCACTTGTCCTGCTGTCGGTAGGCCTGTCCCAGGACCGGACTCCAGCAGCCCATACTGCACGGTCATGAATTCCCACGAGGCGACGGCCCCTGCCACCGAACCTGACATGCAAGGGCGAGATGCAACTGCGGGCTCCGTTGCCTTCGGCGGCCTATACGCCGGGATCGCTGGTCTAGGAGTCGCGGCGCTGGCCGTGGCTTCCTGCGCCAGCTTGGCATCGACGTTCGGGATCGGGTCCGCCCCGGCACCATGGTGGGCGTGGCTCGGCGCGATAGCATCCGCGGTGTGGGCAGGCATGGCGCTGGTCTACGCCGTGGCCAGCCTGCTGAAGGCAGCGGCCCCTGCCGTGAATCTCGCCGTCCCTTGCCTGGTGCTCGTCTCCTCCGTGCATTTGGCCAGCATTCTTGCCGGTCTTTGGGGGTTCCCGGAGGGAGCGAAGAATCTGGATCTCACCATTGGTTCCTTGCTGCTGCTTGAACTGTCGGTGCTGTCGGTCTTCATGTGGCAGCGCAAGCGGCGGAAGAACCTTCCGCACCGGGCAGTGCGGTCCAGCAGCCTAGTTGTCCTTGGAGGCATGTTTGCCAGTTCAGTTGCGGTTGCGGCGGTTGCCAGTTTGGGGTTGGCAGCCTCGTCCGCCGGAGAACTGGCGGTACCTCATTCCGAACACGGCATTCATCATTCGGGAGACATCGACCCGGGAATCATTCAAAAGATGAAACAGGCAGAACACCACCACTAGCCGCAGCCCGGGGGCCAGTGCCAGTTATCCGGCTGGCCCCCATAGCCGAGGACTGCTGGCTAGGCCCGCGGATCAACGATGATCTTCACGTGTTCCTCGTTGTTGTTGATCAGCTGGTCAAAGCCTTCGGAAATAAGCTCATCAAGTCCGATGCGCCCGGTGATGAACGGTGCCAGATCCAGCTTGCCGCTTTGCACCAATGCAATGGTGTCCGGATGGTCATTGGCGTAGCCAATGGTGCCTCTCAGGTCGATTTCCTTCAGCACCAGCTTGGGCATGTCCACTGCCGGCTTATGCCCCCAGATCGAGACGTTGACGATCACCCCGCCGGGCGCCACCGCATCCAGGAGCATGTCCAGCACCGCCGGGACCGAGGAGCACTCGAATCCGGCATCCGCACCACGGCCACCGGTAGCTTCGCGCACCTTCTCGGCCACGTCCCCATCCCTGGGATCGAAAACCTCGTCGGCAACCCCGGTTTCCCGTGCCTTGGCCTTGCGGGCCTCGGAGAGCTCCGAGATGTAGACCGTCAGTCCCTTGGCCTTGAGCACCGCTGCGGTCAGCAGGCCGATCGGGCCGGCCCCGCCCACGATGGCCACCTGCCCGGCTTGGGCGCCCGAGCGGACGAAGGCGTGGTGGGCCACGGACAGCGGCTCGATCAGCGCGGCTTCATCCAGTGGGATCTTGCCGATGGGGTGCACCCAGCGGCGTTCCACGACGATTTTCTCCGATAGCCCGCCGCCGCGGCCGCCCAGGCCGATGAAGTTCATGTCCCGGGAAAGCTGGTACTGCTGGCCTTCGCCGGTGTCCACATCCTCGTGGATGATGTAGGGTTCCACCACGACGTTCTCGCCGACTTTGAGGCCGGTGACGCCCTCGCCCAGGGCGGTAATGGTTCCGGAGAACTCATGGCCCATGGTCACCGGCGCGCTCTCCCCCGAGATCGGGTGCGGATGCCCGGCCGGCGGGATGAAGATCGGGCCCTCCAGGTACTCGTGCAGATCGGTGCCGCAGATGCCGCACCAGGCAACATCGATGGCCACCGTTCCGGGCTTCAGCACCGGCTCATCGATGTCTTCGATCCGGATGTCCTTCTGGTCGTAGTACCGTGCTGCTCGCATGGCTCCCCCTCGAATCTTCCTGCCTGTTCCCGACCGGCCCAATGCCGATCGGTGCTTCCAACACCCAAGCTACTGCGGCCGCCAGGATTTGAGAACCGTTGCAAGAGGTTTCACCCGATGGCCTCAGCAAGCCATCCAGTCAATGCCCAGCCAGCAACGCACGGCCTGGTTAGCGGCGCACAATGGACTATGGACATCATGTCGGCGGCGCAGCGTTCGCGGCTCATGTCGCGCATTTCCAGCAAGAACACCGGGCCGGAACTGGCCTTGCGCCGATTGCTGCATGCCGCCGGGTACCGTTACCGCGTGCACGGCATCCTGCCTGCACAGCAAGTTGCCCAGCTGCGCTCTTTGCATCCCGGGATCCCGTTGCGGGGCGGGAAGCTCCCCGGTTCCCCGGACCTCGTCTTCAGTGCCCGGCGCAAGGCGATCTTCGTCAACGGCTGCTTCTGGCACGGCCACGACTGCCCGGTGGGCCAGCGCCGCCCCGCATCCAATACGGGTTATTGGAATCCCAAGCTGGATGCCAATATCGCCCGGGACCAACGCAACCGCAGGGACCTCGAAGCACTTGGCTGGGAAACACTGACGCTCTGGGAGTGCGAACTGAAAACCATGGATGACGTCCTGCGCAGGGCAGCAAGCTTCCTCGGCCCCGTCCGCATCGCACAGCGCGGCGCCACCGCGCAGGATCCGCCCCAGGGCACCGGCGTTGGCTAAGATCGGAGAGTCCACCCTGCCGATATCGAGGCCGCCGCTAGCGGTTAGCCGAACCAACACGTTCCCCGAGGTCCATGAAAAACAGCACGTCCCGCTTCGAAGTCCCGGTACTGCTGGGAACACAGACGCTGTTCAATATCGGTTTCTACGCTGTGGTTCCTTTCCTTGCTGTAGTGCTAGCCAACGACTTCCTGCTGGCAGGTACCGCGGTGGGCCTGATCCTGGGTGTCCGGACCTTCGCCCAGCAAGGGCTCTTCCTGGCCGGAGGCAGCCTGGCCGATCGCTTCGGCGCCCGGCGCATGATTCTCATTGGTTGCGCGGTACGCGCCGCGGGGTTCTCCACACTGGCAGCCTCGCTGTCCTTGGGCGACCCGCAGCTCTGGCTATTTATCCTCGGCACATTGCTCACCGGATTCGGCGGAGCGCTCTTCTCCCCTGGCCTGAGCATCCTGGTGGGCGCGGCCCAGACCGCGCGCGACAGGGGCCAGGCCACAGGAGCCAAACGGGCCTCCCTGTTTGCCTGGCTGAGCATTACCGGAGAGATCGGCGCCGTGACCGGACCGCTGGTCGGGGCTGCACTGTGGGGCTGGGGGTTCGCAACAGTTGCAGGCTTCGGGGCGCTGTTCTTCATCGCCATCGGATTGTTCCTCGCTGCAGCCTTGCGCCGTCCCGCCCCGGACAGTTATTCGCGCGATCGCTCGGAAAGCCCGGAACAGCCGAAGCACCAGCCCGGCAGCCTGCGGCGCTGCCTTGCGGACCGGAAGTTCGTGGCGTTCTGCGCCTTGCATGCCTCGGACTTGCTGGCATACAACCAGCTCTATTTGGCCATTCCCCTGGAATTGCAACGCACTGGCATGCCCACCCAGTGGCTGGGACTGGTATTCGCTTGGATCTCTGTACTGACCTTGGGCTTGCAATTGCCCGTCGCCTGGATCGCTGCACGGATCGGCGCGGCGGCGACCCTGCGTTGCGGGTACTTCTCGAGCGTTTTGGGATTTGGCGTGCTGGCGTTCCTCCCGGCCTCTGCCTTCGGCGAGCAGACTGGTCCGATCCGCATTCTGTGCGCGGTCACTCTGCTGGCTTTGGGGCATATGAGCGTGCATCCCACGGCCTTGTCGTTGGTTCCAAAATTCGCCGGGCACCGCGCCACTGGATCCTACTTCGGCCTGCTCGCCAGCTGCGGCGGCCTGGCTGTGCTGGTGGGGAACATGCTGGTCGGGTGGCTGCTGGCGCAGGCCGGCCAGGATCTCATCCCCGGCTTCCTGCCTTGGCTTTTCCTCATGCTCCCCTTGGGCCTTGCTGCTTGGCTCGCCGCATTACTCGTGCGACGCTCAGGTGTCCTTGCCCAGGGTGCATGAACTGCGACACATGACGCTTAATCTGCGAAAAATTTCCATACGGCACCCCAACTTTGCACTACTCAGCTTCAACTCTTACAGAACGCTGCACGCGTGCTTTCCTTCCGGTTTTCAAGCGGGGTAATTATCAGCAAGACAAGGCCGCTAATTAGGGTACGCTTACCAAGGCACTATTGCATTAGATGCCAATCCATCACGTAATGCCGAAGGATTTCCATGAAACTTGGACGATTGAGCGCTGCCGCAGGATTCGCGGCCCTTGCCCTCGCGCTGGCCGCCTGCAGCTCCACCTCCGCCAGCTCCGCTCCGGAGAAAGCAGCGGACCCGGAGGCCCGGGTAGTCGTGGCCAACTTCCGTGCCCCGGTCTCCAATTGGGCGCTGGAAAGCGACGACGCCTACGTGCTCTCCATCGCCGGCTGCCTGGAAACCCTGGCCAAATACGATCAGGGAACCGAAACCGTCGAACCGATGCTCGCTACCTCCTGGAAGCAGTCCTCGGACACCGAATGGGACTTCGAGCTGCGCAAGAACGTGGAATTCCAAGATGGCACCATCATGGATGCCCAGGCCGTAGCCGCTTCACTCAACCATGTACTCAAGGCGACCGCACCGGCCCGTGCGGTGAACCCCAAGACCATCAAGAAGGTTGAAGCCCTCGACGCTGATACCGTGCGGGTCACCACCCCCGGCGCGGATCCGCTGCTGCCCTACCGCATGGCCAGCGTGAACGCAGGTGTGCTCTCCCCTGCCGCGTACACCGGCAAGGGCATCGATCCGATGAATCATTGCACCGGGCCTTTCGCCCCGGTCTCCGAAAAAGCCGGGCAGTCCCTGACCTTGGACCGCAATGAGAATTACTGGGACGGCGAAGTGAAGCTGGCTGGCGGAGAAATCCGCTACATCACCGAAGGCGCCACCCGTGCCACCCAGGTGCAGACCGGCGAAGCGGACATCTCGATGTCCATCCCGGCCACCAGCCTGGCTACCCTGGAAGCCGATGAGAAGATCAGCGTGCTGAAGGCCGATTCTCCTCGCACCTCGACCCTGTACCTGAACAACTCTCGCGCTCCATTCGACAACCCGGAGCTGCGCAAGGCCGCCACCATGGCCTTGGACCTGCCGGCCATGGCCGCGAGCATCTACGAGGGCGCTGCGCAGCCTGCCACCGGCCCCTTTGCCCCGAGCGAGCCTTGGGCCAACCCTGACCTGGCCGTACCGCAGGTGAATATCGAAGAAGCCAAGAAGCTGGTGGAAGCCTCGGGATACCAGCAGGAGAAGCCGCTGGAAATCATTGCGATCACCGAACGCGCGGAGTTCGCCGGGGTAGGCGCCATCATCCAGGAGCAGTTCAAGCAGATCGGTTTGCAGGCCAACGTAGTGACCAAGTCCTACGGCGCCGCGGAGCCCGATGTGCTGGCCGGCAAGTACGACATGATCCTCAGCCAGCGCAACCGGATGATCGACATCGCCGACCCGATCGGCTTCCTGCAGTCCGACTACACCTGCGAGGGCGGCTACAACCTGAGCCACTACTGCAACGAGGACTATGACAAGCTGGTCGGCCAGGCACTGGTGGAGAAGGATGAAACCAAGCGCCACGACCTGTACCGCAAGGCAGGCGATATCCTCGCCGAAGACGCCGCGAACGTCTGGCTGGTCAACGAGCAGGCAATTGACGCCGTGGGAGCCAAGGTCCAGGGCTACGTCCAGGACCCGCTGACCCGCTACGTGCTGACCAAGGATCTGGCGAAGACCAGCTAGCGTGTCTCCTCTTGCCACCATGCTGCGCCGGGTCCTGGGACTCGGCGCAGCAGTCCTGCTTTCGTCCTTCGCGGTATTCCTGGTCCCCTTTGTTTCCCCCGGGGACCCCGTGCGCTCCTTGCTGCGCGCCCGCATGGACATTGGGGCCGCCGACGAGGCAACAGTGCAGGCCTACGCAGAGCAATTCGGCCTGCACGACCCGATGCTGGTGCAATTCGGAAGGTGGCTGGGCCGGTTCGCCACCGGAGACATGGGCATCTCGCATATCAGTGGCACCCCGGTAGCCGACCAGGTGCTCCCGGCCATTGGCGTCACCCTATCCTTGGCCGGCAGCGCCCTGCTGGTGGCCATAGTGGCCTCCATCCTTTTGGGCGTCGCTTCGGCAACCCGCGCCGGGCAATGGCCAGATAGGCTCATCACCTCCATCACCCATGCGCTCATTGCGATCCCTGAATACGCGCTGGCTCCGCTGCTGGTGCTGCTCTTCGCGGTGCGCTTCTCGCTGCTGCCCTCGGCCGGGTTCGATTCCCCTGCCTCGTTGGTGCTCCCGGTCTTCATTCTGGCCTTGCGCCCCATCAGCTTCTTCACCGTCGCGGTGCGCTCGGGGGTGTGCCAGGCTTTGGACTCCGAACATGTGCTGGCGGCTCGTGCCCGCGGGCTGAGCAGCACCCAGGCTTTGGTTCGCCATGTGGTTCCACACGGACTGCTGCCATTGTGGACCATGGTCGGTGTCTGGTTTGCCGGGTTGCTGGGCGGGTCGGTCATCGTGGAAGTCATCTTTGCCATTCCCGGCATGGGCAGGCTGATTTTCGACTCCATCGTTGATGCTGATATCCCGGTAGCCCAGGGCGGCGTGGTGGTTGTCGTGGCCTGTGCCGTTGTGGTGACCGGAATCGTTGACCTGGTGCACAAGATCAGTGACCCCAATGTGAGGATTGGTGTACGGCATGGCTAGGAATCATTCCAGGGAAATCCTGCTTTCCCCTCCCGCGTTCATATTGCTGGCAGTGGTCATCCTGACCATCGCCGCCCCGTGGATTTCCCCTTATGATCCCAACGCCCAGAGCCTGGCGGACCGGTTGCAGGCACCCAGCCTGGCCCACTTGCTGGGCACCGATGCCCTGGGCCGCGACACCTTGAGCCGGGTGCTGCACGGCGGACAGTTCTCGCTATCGGTAGCACTGATCACCACGCTGTTCTCGCTGCTGGTGGGCACCGCACTGGGCCTGCTCAGCGCGGTGCGCGGCGGGTGGCTGGATGAGCTCTTCCTGCGTGTGAACGACTTGCTGCTCGCGCTGCCCGAAATCGTGATTGCACTGCTGATCATCGCGGTCATGGGTCCCGGATTCTCCACCATGGTGCTTTCCGTGGGCGTCGTGGCATGGACCCCCACGGCACGGTTGGTGCGCTCCATGGCGGCCCAGGCATTGAGCACCCACCATGTCGAGGCCTCCAAGCATGTGGGCGCTTCACGCTGGTTCATCCTGCGCCATCATGTCCTGCCCTTCGTCGCGGGTCCGGTGCTGGCCCAGGCCGCTTTGCGCTTCGGCCTGTTGCTCGTATTGCTCGGCTCATTGTCCTATCTGGGCATCGGGGTCCAGCCGCCGCAGTCCGACTGGGGTTCGATGCTGGCCGAGGCCCAGCCTCATGCGATCCGCTCCCCGTGGGGCATGATTGCACCGGGCGCAGCCATCTTCCTGGTCAGCTTCTGCGTTACCCTGCTGGGCAATCGCATCACCCACGTGCTGGGCGGGCAGGACGTGCTTGCTACCGAGGCCAAGGCGGAAATCCATGGCTAGAGAACTTGAATTCATTGATCTCTCGGTCAGCTCCGGCGATCAGCGGTTGCTTTCCGAGGCACGTGGCGCCTTGCGAGCCGGGGAACTGGTGGCGGTGGTAGGGCGTTCCGGTTCCGGCAAGACGCTGCTCACCAAGGCGATTATCGGCCTGCTGCCCCAGCAGCTGCGTGCTGAGGGCAAGATCCTGCTTGATGGCCAGCGTCTTGACCAGCTGGACGAGAAAGCCATGGACTCGGTCCGCGGACGACGCATCAGCATGCTGTTCCAACAGCCTAAGCGCGTGATGAACCCGCGGTTGACCATCCGCGCGCACCTGCTCGAGGCCTTGGGAGCCCACGGCTGGGGCAAAGCCCGCCAGCATGAGGATCGAGTGCTGTCCTTGCTCGAGGAAGTAGGCCTGTCTCCCGCCAAGCAGATTGCCGGCAAACGCCCGGACCAGCTCTCCGGCGGGATGGCCCAGCGCGCCATGCTTGCCATCGCCCTAGCCGCTGATCCGGAGTTCATCCTGGCCGATGAACCGACATCGTCTTTGGATTCGATCCTCAAGTCCGAGGTGCTGCAATTGCTGCGCCGGAAGCAGCAGGAGCGCGGCGTAGGCGTCCTGTTCGTTACCCATGACATCGCCAGCATCCAGCACATCGCGGATCGCGTTGTAGTAGTCAGCGACGGTCAGATTGTGGACCAGTGCCCTACCGCGCTGATCTTCTCCAAAGACCGCCACTCCAAGACACGCGAGCTGGTCGAAGCCAGCTTGCCTCCTCTGCGCACGCTCCGTGCGACGGATTCGGCATGCTTGCTCGAGGCGGTGGACGCGGGCAAGAACTATACGCGCCGCGCAAAAGGCCCGGCAGCATTGAACCCCACGAGCTTGCGCCTGCACGGTGGCCAAGTCCTGGGGGTGGTGGGCCGCTCAGGTTCCGGCAAGAGCACCTTTGCCAGGCTGCTGGCCGGGTTGGAACAGCCAACCACCGGTCGGATCATTCATGCGCACCATAATGGCGAAGCAACCCGGGTGCAGGTCATTGCCCAGGAACCGTATTCCTCCTTCGATCCCCGGCTTACCATCCGCACTTCGATGAGCGCGGCGGTGCACCGGCTGCCGGCAATCCAGGCCGGCGAGCGCATGGCGCAAGCCATGGCCCAGGTGGGATTGCCCGAGCAATTGCTGGATCGCAGGCCGGGCCAGTGTTCAGGCGGCCAGCTCCAGCGACTGGCTATCGCACGTGCGCTGCTGACCGAGCCGCAGGTTTTGATCTGCGATGAATCCACCTCGGCACTGGATTCGGTAGCCCAGCGCCACATCCTCGACCTGCTGCTTGATTTGCGCGAGCAAATGGGGCTGAGCCTCGTGGTCATCTCCCACGACATGGACGTGATCCGCTATGTGAGTGATGACGTGGCAGTGTTCTACGAGGGCGAGCTGGTGGAGCATCGCCCCCTCGACGATTTCCTGGCTGACCCGGAACACCAGCACAGCAAGGACCTCGTGGCCGCGCTGGACATCACCGCTGCGGTTCCTTCCGCCAGCTGATTTCCGCTTCCGCAAGAAAACCCGGAAGTCTTGTGCCCTGATTCGGACGGCTTATAGATTGATGGACTATGACCGACAGTTCACAGAAGAATCCGTCCATCACCCGCCGGTTGCCATTGCTGTTCCTATGCGCGGCCTTGTTCCTTTCAGGCTGTTCGGCTCCAGCCCCGGAATCCGGCGACGACCAGAAGCCAGCTTCCGACAGCACCCGGCTGGCCAGCGTAATTGAAGCCGGAACGCTGAAGGTCTGCACCACCGGGGACTACCGGCCGTTCACCTACCTCGACCCGGAAACCGGGGAATGGTCGGGAATCGACATCACGATGGCCAAGGATCTTGCCGAGTCCATGGGCGTCGAACCCGAGTTCATCCAGACCTCATGGAAGGACTTGATGCCGGACTTCCTCTCCAAGTGCGACATGGCAGTAGGCGGGGTTTCCATTTCCATGGAACGTGCCCAGCAGGCCTACTACAGCGAAGCCACACTGGACGAGGGCAAGACACCCATCACCCTGTGCGAGAACGTGGAGAAGTACGACACGATCAAGGAAATCAACCAGCCCGGGGTCCGTTCCATCACCCCGATCGGCGGCACCAACGAGAAATTCGCAGACGCGAATTATCCCGACGGGGAAATCATCCGCTTCGAGGACAACAACAAGATCTTCGATGAGATCATTGCCGGACGGGCGGATGTAATGACCACCGATGCCTCGGAAACCCGGTGGGTGGCCAATGAGCATCCCGAGCTGTGCGCAGTGCACCCGGACAAGCCGTTCAACTTCTCCCAGAAGGCCTACCTGCTGCCGCTGGGTGATGACGAGTTCCAGGAGTACGTGAACCAGTGGCTGAACATGGCCAAGAACGACGGGACGCTCGCCGCGGCCGAGAAGCCCTGGTTCGGGTAACGGCCGCCAGAACATGACAATAAGCCAGCGGCCACGACCCGAAATTTATCGGAGCGTGGCCGCTGGCTTCCTCTTTTCCTCGAACTTGCCCGGACCTCGAACTGCTAATGCATGTGGCTGCCACCATTGATATCAATAGTGGTGCCGGTGAGGTAGGAAGCACCTTCGGATGCCAGGAAGCCGATGACCGATGCGACTTCTCCAGTGGTTGCGGTGCGCCCAATGGGGATTCCCGCGGCAATGGCCGCTTCCTGCTCGTCGGTGCTGCCAACACGGATATTGGTATCTACAGCGCCTGGTGCAATCGCGTTGACGGTGACGCCGCTGGCCGAGATCTCACGGGCCAGCGCCTTGGTGAAACCGAGGATTGCCGCTTTCGCCGAGGAATAAGGAACCTTGCCGAAGACGCCGCCGCCACGTTGGGCTGACACGGAGGACATGTTGATTACTCGTCCCCATCCACTGTCGATCATTTCCGGCAGGAATGCCTTGGTAACCAAGTACGTGCCCGTGGCGTTGACGTTCATGATCTTGTTCCAGATATCCAAAGTCGTATCCAGGAAATCCACCGGGGACGTAATACCCGCGATATTCACTACGGCGCCGGTGGGAGGAAGCTCCTGTGCGGCGACGCGCGCTGCCACTGCCGCCTGCGCCGTGGCGACCGAGGACTCGTCGGCGACGTCGATCTCGTGGCCGAATGCTGGCACGCCAAATTCTTCTGCAATCTCCGCGGCTACGCGCTCGGATACGGAGTGGTTCAGATCCAGAATCGCTATGCCCCAGCCTTCCCGGGCTAAGTGCCGGGCGGTTTCGATGCCGATCCCCTGGGGCGAGGTTGCACCTGTCAGTACAGCAGTGCGCTGGATTTGTTTCATCGGATTCCTGCTTTCAATTCGGCTCGCCCTAATAACAATGAGGCGAACTTAGTGGTTATGGTGCCCTGCCTTGGACAAGCGCACCAGGAGTTTGTGGTGCACACCACGATAGTTTTGTTTACTGTTGACAGTCAACTGTTAAATTTTCTATTGACAGACCTTGTGCAGTCGCTCACACTTCTATTAGTGTTGACTGTCAACAATGAAAGTTGCCCGTATCCAACAACTCACGAAGGGAGCCACCCATGAGCAGCGAAACTCTAGAAATGCGTGGCCCGATCCACGGCACCAAGGACGCCAAGCGCGTCGCGATAGGCTCCAGCGTTGGAGCCACCATTGAAACCTACGATTTCATCGGCTTTGGCACCGCTGCCGCCCTGTATTTCGGCCACGCATTCTTCCCGGGCACCGACCCACTGCTCGGAACGCTGGCATCATTCGCCACCCTGGGCGTAGGCTTCGCCGCCCGGCCGCTCGGCGGAATTATCGGCGGCCATCTCGGTGACAAGATCGGGCGCAAGCCGGTACTTGTCACTTCGCTGATCGTCATGGGCCTGGCCACTTTCTTCATCGGTTTACTGCCCACCTATGAGCAAGTTGGCGTGCTCGCTCCAGCGCTCCTGGTTTTTGTGCGCATCGTCCAAGGACTGGCCTTCGGCGCTGAATGGGGTGGGGCAATCCTGATGACCTATGAACACGCACCATGGAAGCAAAAGGGTAGGTTCACCGGGATCGTCCAGTCCGGATTCCCAGTAGGATTGCTGCTGGCCAATCTGGTGTTCCTGCTCAGCGTGCAACTGCCTGGCGACTGGGGCTGGCGTGTTCCATTCCTTGCCAGCATCCTGCTGGTCATCGTTGGACTGGTCATCCGCTCGAAGGTCCCGGAGTCGCCTGTGTTCGACGATGTCAAGAATTCAGGGCAGATCGTCAAATCGCCGATTATGGATGTCATCCGCACCGACTGGCGCAATATCCTGCGCGGCATCGGGTTGCGCATTGCCGAGACCGCAGGCTACGCGGTCTCCATCACCTACATGATCTCCTACCTGCACACCACAGGCTTGGCGGCGAACTGGCAAACACTGACCGCTCTGAGCATCGCCTCGGCCGTTGGCATCTTCGCGACCTATCGCTGGGGCCGGCTCACCGACCGCGTCGGACGGCGCACTGTCTACCTGTTCGCTTGCGCCTTTGCCGCGCTCTTCGGCATTCCAATGTTCCTGATGGTCAATACCGGCTCGTTCCTTATGATCATCGCCACGATCGTGATCTCCTATGCGATCTGCCAGAACTCCATGGCCGGCGCCCAGGGTGCCTGGTTCCCAGAGCTCTTCCAAGCAAAGACCCGCTCCTCCGGCGCATCGCTGGCCTACCAAATCTCAGCCATGGTTTCAGGTTTCACACCGTTCATCACCACCTTGCTCTTCATGCAGTTCGGCTGGATGGGCCCGGCCGCGCTCTTCATCGGCTACGCGCTGATCGGCTTGTGGGCGGCACTGGTCACCAAGGAAACCTGGGGCGCACGCGAACGCCGTCTGGCCGACCAGGCCATCGCCGCGAATCCGCAGAAAAGCTGCGCCTGACCCCGGGCAGCAACCCCGAACACCGACCCGTTGAATTCCCGAAAGGACGACCTATGGCAATCGCAGCCACCGAACATCAAACGTTGACTTTGGACCAGCGCACCGAAAGGGTCCGCGACGCCGCGTACCGCATCCGCCACCACTCGCTGAATATGGGCGAAGTGCAGGGCCAGGGATATGTAGGGCAGGCGTTGGGCGCTGCGGACATGCTCGCCGCCGTCTACGCGGACCAGCTGAACTTCCGCCCGGCAGAACCGCAGTGGGAAGACCGCGACCGTTTCCTGCTCTCCACCGGCCACTACGCCATCGGCTTCTACGCCGCGCTGGCCGAAGCGGGCATCATCCCGGTGGAAGAGCTGGAAACCTACGGTTCGGACGATTCCAGGCTCCCGATGTCCGGGATGTCCACCTATACCCCCGGCATGGAAATCTCCGGAGGCTCCCTGGGGCACGGCCTGTCCATCGCGGTCGGCATGGCCCTGGGCCTGCGCCACCAGAACAGGACCCAGCGGGTGATCAACTTCCTCTCCGATGGCGAACTGGATGAGGGCTCCACCTGGGAAGCGGCCATGGGTGCCGCCCACCACCAGCTGGGCCAGCTGACTGCCATGGTGGATATCAATGCCCTGCAAGCCGATGGTGCTACGGCCGGGGTACTGCGCACCGAACCGGTCGCCGAGAAATGGGAAGCTTTCGGCTGGTACGTCCAGCGGATCAACGGCAATGACCCGCGAGCGCTGCTGCAGGCTTTCGACAACATCGCGGCCCAAGCGGCCCTCACCTCGCGCCCGTCGGTCATCTTGTGCGACACCAAGGTAGGCCGTGGCGTTCCACTGCTGGAAAACCGCGAGAAAGCCCACTTCATGCGCATTGAAGACAACGAATGGCAGATCTGCCGCGACCAACTCACTGAAGGCTTCGAAGGGAGCAACTCCTAAATGTCTGCCACCGCCAAACCACGACTGAAAACCTCGGCCATGATCGCCTCCTTCGCAGAGCCCGGCCAGAAGACCGCGCCAGCCCCTTTCGGCCATGCCCTGGCCAAGGCGGCCGAGAAGGATCCGCGCATCGTGGGCCTGACCGCCGATCTAGGCAAGTACACGGACATGCACATCTTCGCCCAGCAGCACCCTGAACGCTTCTTCCAGATGGGCATGGCCGAGCAATTGCTGTTCGGAGCGGCCGCGGGGTTCGCCGAAACCGGCATGATCCCCTTTGCTTCCACCTATTCGGTGTTCGCTGCCCGACGAGCCTATGACTTCTTGTGCTTGGATATTGCCGAGCCGAACCTGAATGTGAATATCGTGGGAGGTCTGCCAGGGCTGACCACCGGCTACGGCCCGAGCCACCAGGCCACCGAGGACATTGCCATCTTCCGCGGGATGCCGAACCTTACCATTGTGGATCCCTGCGACTCGGTGGATATCGAGCAATCGGTGCCGCAGCTAGCAGCTTGCGAAGGGCCAACCTATCTGCGCCTGCTGCGCGGCAAGGTGCCTACCGTCTTGGATGAATACGACTACAGCTTCGAATTGGGCAAGGCAAAAGTACTACGCGGTGGAAACGACGTCGTCTTCGTATCCAGCGGTCTGATGACCATGCGCGCGCTGGATGCCGCGAAGGAACTGGCCAGGCACAACGTAGATGTTTCCGTGGTGCACTCCCCCACCATCAAGCCCTTCGACTCGGAAACGGTTCTGAAGGAGGTGGCCGGGGACCGCCTGGTGGTCACACTGGAGAACCACTCGGTCATTGGCGGGTTGTTCGAGACACTGGCTGCCACCATGATCCGCGGCGGGGTTTCCTCTAAGGTCGTTCCCATCGGCCTGCCTGACGAGTTCCTTGACGCAGGAGCTTTGCCGACACTCCATGACCGCTACGGGTTGTCGATCAGCGCGATCGTCGCCAAGGTCCTGGCTGAGCTCGACTAGATGGGCCCTGATCATCTTGATGTGCTGCCTTGGGCGGGCGCAGTGCTCGCACTGCACCCGCCCAAGGCGCTAAGATCAACAGTTAACAATCGACAGTTGATTTCCAATTACTAGGGGTGTTCCATGGCCATCGCCGATTCTTCCTTGGTAGGCCTTCGCAAGAAGAGCCTGCGCGAGCAGGCATTGATCGCATTGCGCCGGGCCATCACTACCGGCGAATTGCAACAGGGAACCCACTTGGTGGAAACCGAGCTTTCAGCCTCCATGCAAATCAGCCGTGGCACCCTGCGAGAAGCACTGCGCCAATTGGAACAGGAGGGCTTGGTCTCCGCTGGAGAACGCGGACGACTGTCAGTTCGCCACTTGGACAACAAGGAAATCCAGGACATCTTCGCGGTCCGGGCCTCACTGGAGACTCTGGCGGCAACGACACTGCTTCAGCGCGAAGACCTTTCGGACGCTCTCGCGCAGTTGCGCGCCGCGGTAAGCAACATGGAGCAACTCACGGACGATGAAATCGAGGATCGCATTGAAGCGGATCTTGAATTCCATCGCACTCTGTGCCGGCTGTCCGAGAATGACACCCTGCTGCATGCGTGGGAGCAGCTTGAGGGCTCCATCCGCATGTCAATCATGTTCGGCGGCTACGAACGTGGGGTGCGCAATATGGATGTCGCACGCCATTTCAAGCTGGTGGACACCATCGAGGCTGGCGACAGCGCCGCGGTTAGCGCGGAAATCTCCGAGCATATGCGCATTGCCGCCGAGACTCTGATGGGCTCGTAGGGCCACCACAAATATTGCAAGAGCCAGCGGCTCCATCCAATACAGGTTGGACGGAGCCGCTGGCATTGCTATTCAGCTGGCGTGATCAGTTCTCCCAGAACGGGTAGTCGATGTAGCCCTTGGGACCTTCGGTGTAGAAGGTCGCGAAATCCGGTTCGTTCAGCGGCAGCTGTTCTTTCCAGCGGCGCACCAGATCCGGGTTGGCAATCGCAGGGCGGCCCACGACAACGGCTTCGCCCCAGCCTTCGGCAGCCACGCGAGCGGCTTCCTCATAGGTGGTGATCTCTGCGAAGCCGGTGTTCAGCAGCACCGGTCCGCCGAATTCCTTGCGCAGCGACTGGACCAGCTCGCCGGCTGGGTCATGGTGCAGGATGCTCAGGTTGGCCAGCCCCAGTGGCGCGATGCCCCGAACCAGCGCGGTGTAGGTAGCCAGCACATCCGCGCGATCGTTTTCCAGCGCACCCTGGACATTGTGTTCCGGCGAAATGCGCAGGCCGGTCTTCCCGGCGCCAATGGCGTTGGCAACCGCGGTCACTACTTCAATGACAAAGCGGGCCCGGTTCTCCGGGGAGCCACCATAGTTATCGGTGCGGGTGTTGGCCGAAGGTGCCAGGAACTCGTGCAACAGGTAGCCGTTGGCACCGTGAAGCTCCACGCCGTCGAATCCGGCGGCGATGGCGTTGCGCGAAGCAGTCACGAATTCCTCGATGATCCGTGGGAGTTCTTCAGAACCCAGTGCATGCGGAACCGGGTAGGCGTGCTTTCCGGTGTAGGTGCGCGACTCGCCCTCAACCGCGATGGCACTGGGTGCTTCGACGTAGTCGACACCGGTGGTTTCCGGGTGGGTGACGCGGCCAGCATGCATGACCTGGGCGACGATGAGGCCGCCTTCGGCGTGCACCGCGTCGGTGACCTTCTTCCAGCCGGCAATCTGCTCCTCGGTGACCAGGCCTGGTTGGCGGACGAAACCCTGGCCGGCAAAGCTAGGGTAGGTGCCTTCGCTGACAATCAGTCCCAGCGATGCGCGCTGGCGGTAATACTCGACTACATCGGCATTGGGCACGCCATCCTTGCCAGATCGGGAGCGCGTGAGCGGCGCCATGACCAGACGGTTGGAGAGCTTGAGGTCCCCGAGGGCGAGGGGCGAAAACAGATCCATGGGATAAGACTCCTGAAGTGGAATTTGTAGTTGCATAGTCCAACTAGGATTTCCGTGGAGGTATTCCAGTTCGGCTGGAAATATGAGCTGGCTAACGGCCAGGGCAGTCTGTTGAACAAGGTCCAGTGAGCAGTTTCCCCGCTGTTATCGCGGCATTCTGTGCACCCGATCGGCAGTGCGCGCCATGAACTGCTCATCATGGGAAGAGAACAGCACCGCTCCCCCGCGTTCAAGCACCGAATCGATGACCTCGTTCAAGATTTGAAGCCCCGCCGAATCCAGCGCCTCGGTTGGTTCATCCAGCAGGAGCAACTGCGGTTCGCGCACCAGCACGGTAGCCAAGGCAACAAGCCGTCGGGCCGAAGCCGGCAGCTCATAAGGATGGGTCTGGGCATAGGATGCCAAACCCAGCTGCTCAAGAATTCGTGGCACCCGGGCGCGCTGAATGCCCTTCTTGGGAAGGCCAAAGGCAATCTCCCGGATTACCGTTCGCTCGAAGAGCTGGTCCGACGGATTTTGCAGGAGCATCCCGGAATCGGCTGCCACCCGCATCTTGCCGGCACTTGGCTTGAGCAGCCCCGCGGCAGTCTTCAGCAGGGTAGTCTTGCCTGTTCCATTGGCACCGGCCAGCCCCACGCATTCTCCTGCACGGACTTCGAGATCGAGGTCGGAGATGACCGGGGCACTCGCGCCCTTGTATCCGAGGTGCACTCCGGCAAAGGCCAACAGGGGCTTTGCGGAGGCTAGTGCGGCGGATGCTCGAGTCGGGCTGGAAGACAACGAAGTAGTTCTGGCGGTTTCAGCCGCAGGCCGCAAAGTTCCGTCCACCAAATTCCACAGGGCATCTGCTTCGGCTTCCCATGCTTCAGTGGTGCGGGTTAACACCACTAGCGCGGTGCCGGCGGCACGCAGCCGGGTGATCATCTCCGTCACTGCTTCGGTTGTCTTGGAATCCAAGCCTGCCAGCGGTTCATCCAGCACGATGATGGAAGGCATGGCTGCTGACAGCGCCGCCAGGGCGACCAAGCGTTCTTGGCCTCCTGAAAGCTTGGCAGGATCGCGTTCCAACAGATGCTCCATGGACAGCCGTGCTGAAAGCTCGGAGATGAGCTCGGCCATCTCTTCGCGGGGCATTCCTTCGTTCTCCCGGGCGAAGACCAGTTCCTCAGCAACAGTCTGTCGAATCCGGGACAGGTAGAGGCTGGCATCCTGCGGCAACAGGCCAACATGTTTGGCCCAGCCGGCGACGTCAATTCGTGATGAATGCTCCGCAGAATAATCAATTCTTTGACCCGCTAGGATGAGCGTTCCCTCGCAGCTGTCGGCTCCCTGCCTCGGAAGCATGCCGGCGAGTACCCCGCCCAATGTGGACTTCCCGGAACCCGAATCCCCCGCAATGATAGTCAGGGACCCCGGAGATAATCCCAGCTCAATTGCGCGCAAGGTATCGCGATCCGCGTCTGCGTAGCGGAAGCTTCCCAGGCTGAGGTGCAGTGTTGCCGTGCTTCCTGAAGAACCACGGTGTTTCATGTCCATCATGAGGCTCCCCCAAGTGGCACCAGAATCACCACGGGCACCAGCACCGAACACAGCAGGGCCGTCCAGCGAACTGCCCGCTGGATCTGTGAGTCTGCGACCTGGCGCAATCTGCTGTGCTCGCCGCGGGCTGGGAAACCGCGGGCCGCCAGATGCACCGAACGGTCATGGGCATCTTGCACCGAGGAAAGCACGAGAGGCACGGCCCGCAACCGCAGGCGTTGGAGCCAACCCGCTAAGCCCCGTTTGGTTCCCGTCTTCCGCAAGGCCTGTGCTTCCCCAATGGCATGCTGCTTTTCCATCATCTGCGGAAGCAGAAACAGCGTGGACGCCAGCAGGTACCCCGCCTGTGGTGGAGCCGGAGACAAATCGATGGCTGCCACCAGCTGGTGCCTGTCAATTAGCAAGCCGCAGAGCAAGCCGACCACCACCAGTACTGCGGTACGCAAAGCCAGGGCCGTGGCAATTTCCACTCCCCCAAGGGTCAGGCTTAATGGTCCCCACGCTGCGATCACCGGAGACGAATCCCGGGATGCCAGTCCATGGATCATTAGCAAGGACAGCAGGGTTGGAAGCATGATTGCACTACTGAGCGCCGCGAGGTTGCGGGCTTTGCCGGCCACCGCGCCAATGGCCATGCACAGGACTATCACCGCGCAGCTCAGCCACCATACGTTGGCAGCCGTGGCTACGGCAACCGTGAACAAGGCGAGGCAAAGCACGGTAAAAGGGTGCAACCCGGTGATGCGGCGCTTCATCGGTGTACTACTTATTTCCGCTCTTGCCCAACACTTTGTAGCGGCGGATGAATTCGAAGGAACCGCTCAGGCGCTTCGGCAGGGCGAAGACCAGCAGTGCCGCGATGAGGAAGACTATGGCCTTATCTCCCGGATCCGAGATCAGGGCCTGCTTGGTAACCGCGGAGAGCAGCGAATCACCCATGGAGCGGAAGGCCGCAACCACGGCGCCGGTACCGACTCCCGAGGTTCCTCCGTAGACGAAGGCAGCCACTGGGGATGAGATAACGCCAACCAAGACGCCGGAAACCAGACCTGCGATTGGGGCAAGGTATGGCCGGCGCAAGGCGCCGTAGCGGGCGGCAGTTCCGGCAAGGAAACCGACCAGCGCGGCTCCGGCTGCGAATGGCAATACGGTAGGTGCAAACAGCGACCAGATCAGCGTGCTGAGCACACCGGTGGCGGCTCCGGCACGGCGTCCGGCCAGGAAGCCCACCAATACGGTGCCGATGGAATCCAGGTAGAGCGGGACCATGACGGATCCGACGAATTGGCCCAGGATGATGTTCAGTGCCAGGGCGACCGGGATCAGCGTCAGGGCAGAAACTGGCAGATCCGGCAGGACTGCGAGCAGCAGCAGGATGGCAGCGATCAGGTAGGAGGCGAAAGTTGCCAGAGCAACTCCCTGGCCCAGCCCTTCGACGATTCCCGTTGGTTGGGTGATGACCAGAAACAGGTAGGTTCCAACGAGAAGCAGGGTTCCAGCGGCGCCGAGCACCCGGCGGCGCAGGAGCTGGGTCGGCGATGCTTCGGGCAAGAGAAGATTCGGTGACATGATGAGGCAATCCTGGGGATACGAGTTAATTGCGCGCAGGATTGCTCCCGCAACGCGCGAATGGCGGGTCTATGTCACCTCGACCCGGTAGACGAGTCTAGCCCACCTGCTTGCGCTCAGGAATTCTCATTGAGTTTTCTTGCCAGCGCGCCGAGTCGTTGGACCAGCTCGTCAAATCCCGCCTCGGGATTATTTGCCACGACCACTTGTGCATTCGCCGGTTTGCCCCACAGCCCGCGGAAGTCAGCCACTGTCGTACCAAAGAGCAATGGTGAATCTGTTTCTACGTCCACCGTTGCGGGGCGGGTCTCGTAGTCCAGCGTGCCGGCGGCAACGCCAGCGGCAAAGAAGTCGTGCACGTGAGCGATGTAACCTTGGTCGTATTGGCGATGGAATTCGAAGTAGAAACGCAGGGCGTCGGAGAGATAGCGCACCAGTGGATTCGAGGACTTGCTTAATGTCCCTTCTGGATCGCTAGCCTGGACAATTTCCGGTTCAGCGCATCCAGATTCACTGGAGAGCTTTTTCAGAAAGTCGGGCTGCATTTCAAAGCGCTCCGTAGTGTCCAAAGAGCAGACAATCGGCAATTTCGAGGAATCCAATCCTTCTTCAGCGGCAGCAGTGTACGCAGCAAAGACTTCCTTTGCGGCATGCGGGTCCACGTGAGTGTTCCATTCGGCCGTAGGCGTGGTGTTGCCCTGGTAGTAGAAGGCACCGCCCATGATTACTACCCTGCGCAGCAACCAGGGAAGTCGTGGTTCGCGGCGAAGCGCAAGGGCGAAGTTGGTCAGTGGCGCGGTGAGGAGGACAGTCAGTTCGCCCGGGTTGCCCCTTGCAGCTTCGATCCAATAATCGATGGCGTCGAGAGCCATGGGCTCTGGGTACATTGGGTCTGGAAGGGTCGCGTAGCCAACGCCTTGCGGACCATGAGTTTCCGGCGTAGTCACCAAAGGAATTTCTAGCGGTTCGCGCGCACCAATGAGCACTGGAATGTCCGACTTTGCGCAGAGCGTAAGCAAGGCACGATTATTCGCTGCGACCTGCCCGACATCGATGTTGCCCGGAGTACAGGTGACAGCTTCTATCCGAATATGGTCGAGCGAGGAGAGGTACGCCAGCGCCAAGGCATCATCTATCCCGGTGTCGCAGTCGATCAGGAGTCGACTCGACGGCCGTTGGTAGGCCTCGTCTGCAATTTCGAGCTTTCCCGGCACGTCATTCCTCATCTTCCTCACTGCAAAGATCTAAGCAGATAGTTCTCACTGTCATGGAAATAACCGCCACATTCTCAACGAGCAACTGCATTCGCTGATGTGAATACGCTGACCGGCATCTCTCGATGCAACTTCCACGTGATGGCGATGGGTTTGGAACCTTCGTGTTTCACATAATCGACTGTGCCCAAGCATGTGAACGGCAATACCAGCCCGTCAATGTCCCTCGCGGCGTCTCTGGTGAAAAGCAAGATATGCGAAGCATGCTCTTTGCGGTTCAAGTAGCGTTTGCCGGTAGGGCTGGTTGGGCTGGTGGCGTTCTGTGATTCCCAGTGAAATAATTGCGGGCTGATCGCATAGTCCTTGTATAGGGTATTTGGATTGTGGACGGATTCGTCCTTGTCCAGCGTTACGAAGAGCGCGTCGGTATTTGCCTGTGAACACCATGCGACCCCTTCACGGTGGTTGACTCCCTTGCCAAGTTCCAACGATCCGTATTCAAGTGCTGCTAGAATCTCAGAGCGCCAGTATGTGGCATGCGAATACAGCGGGATATGCTGCAGTCCGAGCGGGAGTCCCCTTGGTGCGTGCGCTCCGCGGTCCACACCTCTCGCAAAGGCAGCTCGCAGCTCTTCAACCAGGTATCCGTTTGCACGAATGCGATCTAGTCCCTGGTCGTAGGTTTCAAACCCGCCACCGTTATCCCAGAAGGTATAGAACAGCATCCGAGCAAATATTTGCACTCGCGGTTCCAAGTCGGCATAACGTGGGGCGCTAGTTGAAAGCAGCGCCGAGTACGCATCAGCGCGCTCTGCATCGTCAACATGGAGGAAACGAGTTACCCGTTTAAGAAGTTCATGTTCTTCATTTAGTTGGTCGACACCGATTCGGTTCAGCTCTTCTTCCCAAGGAGAACGCGATGAGATCAGTCCTGCTCGACGAACCAATTCAGTCCACGAATCTCCCGTTTTGCGGTAAATATCTTTGACATCTCGTCCGGACGCGGCGAGGTAGTCGTCCATGGCAGTCAGCCCATGCGACTTAATTTCATTTACCAATGCCGGCTTGTTGAGCTTTAACTGAGATCGAATGTTCTCTAACACGATCGTGCGCGCCACGCGGTCGAGCATTAGCTGGCACCCCGAGGGAAGTCCGGGCGCACCGTCATCAATGATGTGCTCCAATTTTTTGCGCGGAACATCCAGCAAGGCACGAAACTTCACATCGAAACGGAACTCCCGACGTTGTTGGCCGATGAAGTCCAATACCGTAAGTACTGCCTTGTCGTCTGCGCGCCGGAGTCCACGGCCGAGCTGTTGCAGGAAGATCGTGGAACTCTGAGTGGGACGTAGCAAAAGAATGGTGTCGATCTCCGGAACGTCGAGGCCCTCGTTAAAAAGATCGACGGCAAAGATGCAGTTCAGTTCACGGGCACGTAGTTTGGCTAGCGCTCCCTCGCGTTCCTCGGTGCTTGAAATTCCGGACACCGCTACCGAAGGGATTCCTGCCTCGTTGAAAACCTTGGCCATGTAATGCGCGTGTTGGACCGAGACACAGAAACCCAGTGCACGCATCGCGGACGTGCTGACCACCTTGTCGCGCAGTTCGTTGATGATCTTCAGTGCGCGCATGTCATTACCTGTGTAAACATTACTCAGCTGTTCCAGGTCGTAGGAACCGCGCTTCCATTCGATTGCGGTGAGGTCGACGTCGTCTGCCACCCCGAAATAGTGGAAAGGAACCAGGAGGTCTGCGTCCAAGGCATCCCACAGGCGCAGTTCCGCGGCAATTCGACCGCCGAAGTAGGTGTCAGCCACATTGACGCCGTCGCCACGTTCGGGTGTTGCAGTGAGTCCCAGCAGTTCGATGGGCTTCAGGTGCTCAATGAGCTTGCGGTATGAAGATGCTTCGGCATGGTGGAATTCATCGATCACCACCACATCGAATGCCTGCGGGTCGATCCTGGAAAGTCCGAAAGCGGCTAAGGACTGGATACTGGCGAACACGTGCTTCCAGGCTTCCGGTTTTTGTCCATCCACGAACATCTCGCCAAAGGAGCCCTTCCCCAGTACCTTGCGATACGTTTTGAGCGATTGCTCTAGGATCTCCTTGCGGTGAGCCACGAATAAAAGGGTAAGGTCCCGGCCAGCAGCTTCGCACAGTCGCTCGTAATCCAGCGCCGCGAGTACGGTCTTGCCGGTCCCCGTTGCAGCAACCACCAGGTTTCGGTGCTCGTTGCGGTTTGTGCGGGCGGCTTCGAGTTCTTCGAGCATTTCCTTTTGGTGCAGCAGCGGAAGCACTTCCAGCCCGGTGGATCCGAGCATTCGTTCCGCCGTCGTTCCGCCCGCCCGTTTCAGTGCAGCGTCAAGTCGCTCTGCGTCAGTATCGGGATCGTATGGAACGAAGGCGTCGTCCTCCCAATAGCTGTCGAAGGTCATCGAGAATTTTTGCAACAGACTTGGAGTTGCCACGCCAGAGAGTCGAACATTCCATTCAAGGCCGTCGAGCAGTGCCGGTCGGCTCAGGTTGGAGCTTCCAACGTATGCAGTGTCAAACCCTGAATTCCGGTGGAACATCCAGGCCTTGGCGTGAAGCCGGGTCGCATTGGTCTCGTAGTTAATGCGAACTTCGGCACCGAAACGGCGAACCAATTCGTCGATTGCGTGACGTTGGGTGGCACCCATATATGTTGTGGTGATGACCCGGATCGGAATGCCGTAATCCTTGAGTGTCTCCAGCGAATCGGAAAGCAACCGCAGACCTTCCCATTTGATGAAGGCACACAGCAGATCGACTCGATCGGCCGAAGATAACTCGGCTCTCAGCTCGGCAGCCAGTTGCGGGTCTTCGCGGCTATTCGTGAGTAGGGCAGCCGAGCTTAGCGAGGTCTGCGGTCGTTTGAATGACCGCATCCGAATTGCATCGTCGCGTTGCAACTCCAAAAGTTTTTTCGGGCCCGGTAGAACATCCTGTGAATGACCAACCATGTCAAGTATCTGGTTGGACAGGTCAATCATTTGATCCGGCGTTAGCGCGCCCAACCGCTTCTCAATCGCGCGCCCAAGAAAGCGGGCCAGTTCACCCGGGGCGTTCTCGGGAACAATCGGTTCCACTGTCCGCTTGTAGCCGGACAATGCCTGAAGTCGCCCTGCTAGGTGGTCGGTAATAAGAATCTCGAAGATTCCTTCACCCAAGTCGAACGTATTTAGCTCTTCCCCGATGTCCATGTTGCCAGGTTACTCGACTCATAGGACGATTTGCGGCACTGAAGATTGCACTCCGTGGCTATTGCACTCCCCGTTAGCACTGTTTCAACTGGATAGGAGTGAAACTGCAGTAGTTACGATCGAGATTAGACCGCGAGGCAGGAATCTTGCGATAAATTATCAACGTGCCACTATCTATTCGCAAGCTCTTTGCCGCTGCAGATCTAAATCCATCCGGCGTGGTCCAATGGGGCGAGCTGGCTCTTCCAAACGTTCCGGGTGTTTACTGTGTCAGTTGGTCCGTCGATGCGGAGGCCACACGCGTGAACAGAGATATTTATGTTCCTTCGGCGTCGGCCTACACCGATCTATTGTCAGTCTGTCCCAGGACATCCGTTGATGGCGTTCTCGCGACGCCAAGCACATTGACCGAACGGATTGGACGCTTCTGGATCCCTAACGAACCAGTCCTCTACATCGGCATGGCTGGCACTTCAATCCGGACCCGAGTTGGACAGTACTACTCGACCAAGTTGGGCGCTCGCGCACCACACGCTGGTGGCTGGTGGTTAAAGACTCTTGAAAGTCTTGATCAGTTGTACGTGCATTTCGCATCTTGCGACGAGGTCTCGACTCGTGAACAGTCCATGCTCGCTGCCTTTGCCACCAGCATCGATCCCGGGCATCGCCGTCATCTGTTTGATAATGAGAGGGTGGCACCATTTGCCAATATCGACGTAGGCAACGGCCTCCATAAGCGCCATGGCTTGTCGAACTACAAGGTCCCGCGTAATCAGCGTCAATCGTTGGTTACACAGAACCCATTGATGGTTCGTCTGCCGAATCAATAGTCCAGTCGCAACCAGTGACAGACAAGGACCGCATGCGGAGCGAACTTCGTATTCCTTTCGAAGCCAAACATGCATTTCCTGATGTGACTACCAAGCTCCAGGTCGTCCTCGATGGTGTGCACGTCGATGTCCTTTGGCGGCCCAATGGGTCTCGTTCCGGAACTATTGGAGTGGGCGCTGCGTACATGCGAAGACTGCGGAAGAGCGACGAGCCGCTTCAGATCAATGTCAACCATAGAATCTACACCATCTTGCGTAAGTAACCATAAGCCGGCCTGCACGGACAGAATATCAACTGACGCCTGTTCCGATCCCAGGATTGGTCACGCTGCCGCACGATGGCCATTTCGTTTTGCCGGGCGCCGAACTGGCGCCTGCAGCAAGTCTCGAATCTCCTCTACCTCCAAGTCGAGTCCAGCAGCTTCGGTCCGATTTCGAGGGCGCTGAAATCATTTCAATGGATGAGCACCAACAGATAATCCACTAGAGCACCGGGCAACTCGGAGAGAACTTTCGTTTGCCGTTCCCCCGAGAAGTTATGGCAATTCTTAGCCACATCGACAGGACTGGGCGGCGGGTCGAGTCGGCTCGAATCGCAGCTTGGACGATTGTGAGGAAGACACATGGATCGGCAAGCTTTCGAGCCACCAGATCTATGGTGGCCAGTAGGCACCAAATGTGACCATGTGGTTATCTTCAGAGCGAGAAGCAAGGTTACTAAAGCGAAATGGTGTCTACGCGATACGAGGGGCATAAAGTATGGAGGTGACGTGGATCAAAACCGCTGGTTGGAAGTTAGCCCGTCGCAATTCGCCCGCGAAACCGTGGGCCTCAAGTACCCTAAAGCCAAGGTGCCGTCCCAGAGACTCTTCGGGAGTCTCCTCGAAGACCGCTAGTTCCTGACGATACAGCGATCAGCGGCCTGACTGCTTCCGAACATGCGAATAACGACCGCGTCGCTGACCGAGCCGATGAATGTCATTTCCCCATACTGGTCAGGCGCGCAACATCCGGGTAATGCCGCTGGACGGACCGTATCGCAGGCCATCCCGCGGCCAGCTAAGAATTCCGGCTACAACGTAAGTCGGTGCACGAACATGCCGTTCCAGGTGCTTGGATAGAAACCATGAAAATGGATTTCTACTCAGAAGATGTTTGGCCGCACATCACCGAAATTGTTGACGGCTCCGGCAAGATTCACGCCGCGATTGCATTCCTGGGGAACGACGCACCGGACCGACTACCACTCAAGGCTGGCGATGTACTGCTGGTCAATGCACGGGCCAACAATGTATCTTCACGAGCCACCAGCCCATTCGCAATCGAGCGATACATCGACCGAGGCGTCAAGGTTTACAGCTCAGAACGCCTTCATGCCAAAGTAATTGCGACAGACAAGCACGCTATCGTCGGATCAGCCAATGCCTCCGCAAGCTCTGCGCGATCCTCTGAAGCCATCATCGTTACTGACAGCATAAAAAATCGTAGAAGCGTCAAGGAGTTTGTTCTCCGCGAGATCGATGACCATGGAATGAAAATAACCCAGGAGAAGCTGGCAGATCTCAAGCGTCTGTACAAAGAAGGGAAAGCAATATCCGGAATCACCGGAGTCAACACGTCGAAGCCACTGGTTACAGGCTTCCCATGGGCGGTCGAGAACGTGTATTTGGTGACGAGGTACGACGCAGACCTAACGGAAGAAGAGCAGGACGAGATCCTCACCGGCACAACGAGACCCACCGGCTTCAACCTTGACGTCATGCAAATCGAGAACGCCGACGACGCGTACAAGTGTGGAGACATCGTCATATTCTGCGACGATATGTACATTTATCCACCGATCAAAATCGACAGCGGCGTGGTCTTTGTAAACGACGAAGAATCGAGAATGGGGCAGGTAACTCAGCAGAGAAGCAAGGGGATGAGGGTCCTGAAGCGATCAGGATTTTCGCCTCGGTACGTCACGGATACGGAAAGCTTCGATGATCTTATGGATCTTCTGGACGAAGCTTCCGGTCACCTGAAGCTTTCGGGCGGTCGCCGTGATGCAATGATCCGAGTTTGGTTCCCTGAATTCAAGGAACTGTCAGCCCCAATTGAATAACATGGCGTTACTGGCCGACCTTTTCCTCGGCTATTTCCCCCATACGGCGGCCATTCAAACCTCGTGGCGCCGGCTCCCGTTGCGGCTGAGGGCTCTGCGTTAGATCCGTGGTGGACTGCGCGCCTGCTGGTCATCGATTGAGCATGTCTAGCGCGTCCCGGATGCGGATCCCCGGACCGGCATGCAGCTGGCTTTCGTCGACGACCGCCGGTCCCTACTCGCCGATTGTCTAGGCGATCAGGTAAACGGTCGGTAGAGTCCGCCACGTCAGTTCTCGGCCTTCTTGTAATTTTCGATTTGCGACTCCCAATCGCAAGCCTTGGGAAGGTCTCGAAGAGTTGCGCCACCAAGATACTGACCACGACGTCATGGAAAAGTGTGTGACTTATACAGAATTTTTTCGAGCATGGGCCAAGTTAGCGACATTCTGCACCCGCTCCAACAGCCGTTCTGGACTCAATGACAGGTCCAACGGAAAGTGCACGATTTCCTTGTTTGTATTTCTGACTTTCACGATTCTGGGGCTTCCAGCACCTGCATAAAGCAACCATGCCCTCGGCACGTCCAAAGCAGTGCAGTACGCAAGCATCTGGTACTCATCTGCGTTTGAGTAGCTACCGAACTGTGAAGCTTTGTATTTGGCGTCGAATACAACCCGGGGTATGCCAGCCTCGCAATAGACGGCATCAACGTACATGGTCGTACGTGGTCTTTCCCCTTGTCTGGGCTCATCCAAATGAGCTTCGAACTGAGCGTGAACAGTCCCCGGGAAGAAACGCATGGACTCCTTTATCGCTGTCGTCACGAAATCTTCAAATACCTTCGCCATGTCCACCGCAAATGAGCTCATCCTGCTGCGTCCCTTGCCCGACTCTACAGATAGTCCATCACGGATCAGGGCGGCCATACGAAGCGCCGGAATATATTGGGCGTTGGCCCTACTTTCTTGCCATTGCGGCCATGGAGCAACCCGAGGGAGAAGTTTCACACCATCGAGGTTCCGGTCCAAACGCGAGAGACGTTCCCGCACCGCAGGAGGCACCGCGTTAAGATCGAGAACGATTCTTATTGCGGTCCGAAGTATCCGGTTCTCGGCGATGTCCTTCGTGAAATCGTCAAAGGTGACTTCCAACGGAATGGGAAGTCCAAGGTGTCGTGAGATCTGGTCTCCAACACGGATCTTGCCACGAAGCACTCGCAGTGACTCCTCCACGGTGACGTAGCTAGAGAGCGGCCCGCGTTGCAGGGCTCTCTCGCATTGTCGTGCAAAAGAATGTGCGATCGCCGCAAAAAAATCTGGTTCCTCCACCGCGTCCGTGTCCGCTTCACTAAAGCCCGGGTCAGCAGCGTAGCCGAGCATGAACATCAGCCGACTCAGGCCCACCTTATCTTTGGGACGAACCTCAATCAGCAGTTCCCCCACCTGCACGGCGCCCACCATTCCCGTCGGGCTGATGTCCCAGCCGCCGCACCAGGCACGAGAAACATTAACCAACTTCGAGGCCCGCAGCATTTCAGCGTCGTCCTCGCTTAGTTCCACGGATCGAGGTGTGGTTTCGAGCTCGTGAAATGTCATGGGTGTACACACGTCAGCTCAAGCCTTCTTCAATTACTACTGTCGACTCGACGGCAGAAACTTCGCGGTCTTCATCGCTCGCGACGAGCTTCCTGGCTTTCTTGCGGATGCTGGACAGACCGAACCGACTGCGTACTTCGTCTCGACTGAATCGTCCAAAGTAGTGTTCCTCCAGCAAGGGCAAGAGTTCGTACTTCCAGATCCGTTCCAAGCCAACATCACTCTCGGCATGATTCCCCATGAAGTACGACGGACCGATCATCAAATCACGGTCCGTTCCTTCGATTTCCAAGTTCAACGCCCTGAGCAGATCAGCCCGCAACGAAGGTTGCCCCGTAGCCTGAAGGAATCGATCGAGCATTCCCTCAATTAGGCCATCCTGGGGATGCAACTCAATGAAGGCGAAACGACGGCGGATGGCCGCATCGATCATCGCTACCGATCGATCCGCGGTATTCATTGTTCCAATGATGAATAGATTCGGTGGAAGCTTAAATGTCGATCCGGGACTGTATTGAAGGTTGATGCTCTGGTCTCGGTATTCAAGCAGGAAGTAAAGCTCGCCGAAGATCTTGGCCAGATTGCCGCGATTCATCTCATCAATTATCAAGAAGAAAGGCTTGTTCCGGTTCCCCTCTGCTGATGCTTCTGCCGCAATGCGTCGCAGTGGTCCAGGCTCCAAAGCAAATCCCAATTGGCCGTTGTCGGCGGCAGACGGACGATAGCCTTCAAAGAAGTCTTCATAGGCGTAGGAAGGGTGAAACTGGACGACCTGGACATGGTCAGAGTGTTCCCCCGTCGCCAAAAACCTGGCAAGTTTGCCCGCGAGGAAGGTCTTTCCCGTTCCCGGTGGGCCATAAAGAACAATTTGTCTGCGAGTACGCAACATCTCCACGACCTCTTGCAGCTGATCCCTCTCGATGTGGATTGAAGCGGCAAACGTCTGGTCAATCTCGGACAGGAGTTCAGGTTGCGTGGCGGGCTCTTGTGCAATCGGGATTTCAGGTTCCTCGGATTCTTCCGCTTCGCCGGTTTCGGAGAGAAAAACCGTCAAGTCAGATAGTGCCGCCGTCGCGTCAACAAACGGTCCCCGTTCGTCAAAAATTCCAAGGACGAGCTTACCTGCACGGTCAGCAGGGAGTTCTACTAGTTGCCAGTCCACGTCGCAGGCCAGATGCGCCGGCTCGTCAGCAACAAAACGGACTTCGGACTCAACGATTCCAACAAATAGTTCATCACCGCGACGGGTGAATACCACGTCCCCCACCCCCATCAAGGTCAGGAATCGGTGGAATGCGTGGGCGCTTTGCTTCCGTTCCGCATAATCAACGTGGTCATACCCCAATTCCACGGCGCGCTGAATCTGTGGCAAAGTACTTCCCGGTTCCACTTCGCCGAGGTGAGTCGCCTGCAGAGAGATCTCCCCGCGATCCAACCAGTCGTCTAAGAGCTGCTGGCTCCCCTGCTGTTGCCGAACCAGCCAGGCCCTCTGTCCTGCCTTCGTCGACGACTTCCTCAGCCAGTCGTTGATGAATAGTTCTCCATACCAATCAACACGGTGGCCTGCCTTGGAATTGTGGATCTTGTGGATAGCAGCAAGATCGTTGGCAATTGATCGTTGATCCGAGCCACTTTGACCGCCAATTTCCCAGGCGTATGCCTCGAGAAGTAATTTTCGATGGTTCTGGCTAACCACCGGTTCGAAGAAGTTCGGCCACATCATGTATTCGACCGCAAAACGGACACCTTGTATCCGATCGTCCACCGCGTCGGTGATTGCGCCGAATGCATCCGGGCCAGCCAGAGCTTCTTCCAATACTTTTTGGGGCTGCGCACGCACCTGCAGCACGAAGCGGGCAAGCCAAACGAAATTATGCCATTTCCGGCTGCTGTAGCCCCGCCCGCCGTTGAAAGCCCCAGAAGATTTCATCCCCTTGAGGATTTCATCAGGTATCTGCGTATCGGCATTCACCCAAGACAGAATCAATTCGATGTGGTCCTGCTTGGTATCACTCCTAACATTGACGAGCGGCAGCTGAGTGAGGGTCATCAGCTCGGCAGCCAGAACAATAACGGCGGTTTCGGCCCCTTCCAGCTGGGCTTGCAGCTTGACCAAGAAATTGCCCGTGCCACCGTCATAGTTGTCGAAAGTCCTGCGGAGCAGTTCCGTCGCGTTGTGTTCAGTCCACGTCGTCTGGTTCCAGAATGGAGAAGGTTCACCACGCAGGCCTCGTTCGAGGATCATTTGGCCAGCTGATTCCAGTTCTGGCGCGGGCCCCCTTCGGTTCGTCATCATCGATTCATCGGCACTGAACTCATTCAAGATGTCTCCCTGGTTACTAGCTTGGCGCTGCGGTCTTGAGAAACACTATATGGCAGGGAAACAGCTGGCTCAGCGAGAACGCGGAGCATCGGTTACGGTGTGCGTGAGCCAAATCAATACGACTAGGAGGTTCCATGCCGTTCTAATGTCTCGACCACTCTGGATCGGTGGTCGGCAAGTCGAATACGTCGCTACCTGCGGCGGATTCTGCTCCGATGACCGCTTCGCACACGATTCCAACTTAGGTAGATTCCGACTCTCGGCTATCGCTATTCACTGAACATTGGTAACCCTCAACTCTGGAGCGTCCAAGTCCAAATGAGCCGTGATGCACCCGTGCGAACTTGAACCCTTCGCTGTTCGTGCTTCGAGCGCCCCAACCTTGATCGAGACCTTGGAAGATGCGGACGATTCCAGTGCCAGGACGAAGGTCACCTCGGCTTCGGCCAGCCTGATGATGACTTGTCATGGTCCTAGCTCGGCGATCCGACCCGCCAACTCCATAGGGTCGTCGCTTGGCCCCACGGCGATGGCTGCTTCCTCATCCCCGGCAAAAACAATGCCTGCCTTGGCCAGGATGGCGCCCGGTAGGCCACCCCGGCTTTTCTTCACTCCACAGTGCCGCACGGTAGTCCAATTCGAAAAACACCAGCACTCCAGCGGCATTGCTGTGCAAGTTCTGCTGCGCAACATGGCCGAATCGTGCGAAGTCTCAAACCTAGAGTTCCTCTTAGTCTGCGGCATGGAACATGGCATCGATGGTGGTTTCACCGCGTCCAAACACGCTTGAAAGACCAGCTGCGGCATTCAGCCTGTCGTGCTGCGCCCATCCGGCGACTCGGCAAGGCACACTCGTCATCGACGAGCTGCTCAGGGCAAAAGGCCCTTACCCGGTGGCGTCGAGGAACTGCGCGACCAGCCGTTCCAGAGTGCGTTCCAAATTGGGACCGGTGCTACGGGTGAAGCCCATCAGCCTCAGCAGCCATTGGTGCCGCACCCGGCTCGCGTCCCAGGTTTCGCTGACCATTGTCCCAGACCCGACAGCTTCCAGCTCGTAGCGCCACCCATGCCCGCTGAAGTGCCGCCAGGCGATCTGCCGGTCTTGCTCGAATTCCATCACGGTATTGCTGATCCGGTACGGGACCCCCAAACGTATCTGCATGCCGAACTCGCTGCCCAGGTTGAGCTTGCTTCCCTTGGCGTTCGAGGACCGCACCGTTCCGGAGCCGTCGATGACCGGGTGCATGGCCGGATCCCTGAGCAGTTCGAAGATCTCTCGGGGCGCGGCAGCCACGAAGCGGCGGCGGGTTTGCAGATACGGGGATGGACTCATCAGCCCATCCTAGGCAGCATCTGATCCCGTGCCCGGCAGCCGGGCCTATCCGCAACGATGTTGTTGTGCCATTCTTGGTTGACCTGCACCATCAGGAAGGGAAATCGATGAGCCACCGAAACGATCAGGACCTTGTACTTGGCCCGATGCTCCGCCACGTGGATGCCACCTCCGCCAGTATCTGGGTGGAGACAGCTCGGTCTGGCACCGTCGAGATCCGCTGCGGTGAAAGCACATGGAGTGCGCCGACTTTTGGTGCCCACGGCCACCACTATGCGTTAGTTGAGGTGACGGGGCTGGAGGTTGGAAGCGTCAATCCCTACAGCGTGCATTTTCAGGGGACAGCGATCTGGCCGCGCGAGGATGGCTTCCCCGATTCCATGATCGCCACCATCGACCCCGCCAAGAATCCACGGCTGGCCTTCGGGTCCTGCCGCACCAGCATCCCGCACGACGCGGCGGGCAACCGCAAGCACGGTGTTGACGCGATGCGCGCCTATGCCCTATCCATGGCGGGCCCGGCGCACGGACCCTGGCCGGATTTGATGCTCTTCCTCGGCGATCAGGTTTATGCGGACTCCACCAGTGACCAGATGCGCGAGTTCATCCGCAGCCGGCGCGATATCAGGGACGAACCCGGGGCTGAGCTGAAGGACTTCGCGGAATACGCCCACCTGTACCGGTTGGCTTGGTCGGACCCGGCCAACCGCTGGCTTCTTTCCACCCTGCCCAGCGCCATGATCTTCGACGACCACGACATCCGCGACGATTGGAACTCCTCGCGCAGTTGGAAGCAGGACATGGAGCAGACCAGCTGGTGGCACGAACGCATTGTTGCGGGCCTCGGCTCATATTGGATCTATCAGCACCTCGGCAATCTCTCCCCCGACGAGCGGGCTGCAGATCCACTGTGGCAACGCATCGCGGCCCACACCGGCCTCGACGAATTGGACATCACTGCCGACTTGGACCGGTTCGCCGAGCGCGTCGATGCTGCACCGGAAGAATACCGCTGGAGCTACTGCCGCGACTGGGATACGGTGCGGCTGATCGTGGTGGACTCCCGTGCCTCCCGCACCCTCGACACCGAAGCGCGTGCCCTGCTCGATCCACCGGAAAATGCGTGGCTCGACGAGCAGATGCAAGGCGGATTCCGCCACCTGCTGGTCGCTACCTCATTGCCCTTCCTGCTGCCCATGGGCCTGCATCATGTGGAAGCGTGGAACGAGGTCTACTCCTCAGGGGAACGCGGCCAGGTTCGGGCGTGGCTCGGGGAACGACTGCGCCGGGCCGTGGACCTTGAGCATTGGGCGGCGTTCCAACAAAGCTTCCAGGACGTGGCCCGGTGGTCCACCGAGGTCGCCGATGGGCAGCGCGGCCCCGCTCCGCAGTCCGTCACGTTCCTCTCCGGCGACGTGCACTTCTCCTACGTTTCCGAAGTCGAGCGCGAGAACGGGAGCAGGATCCTGCAAGCTGTGTGTTCGCCCATCCGCAACCCACTGCCCCGGTTGATGCGCTACTTTGCCGCAGCCTTGGCCTTGGGGCCGGCCGTTCCGTTCGGGGCTTGGATGGCGCGCAGGGCACATGTGCCAGACCCGCCTTTTCGATGGAACGGCATCAAGGGGCCGTGGTTCGACAACAACCTAGCCATCCTTCAGGACACCGAAGACGGGCTGGTGGTCAGCTGGGTCACGGGGGTGGTTGAGCACGGAGACCACCTGCACCCAAGGCTGGAAACCGTCGTAGTGGCAGCGATCGAACCGCGCGAGAAATGACGCGACCGTCAGGTATCGGGGTGGGTCTCCACCATGGCTTCGAGGTGAGTGGCGACGTCAGCACGCTTGGCGTGCAAGAAAAACAGCTGCCGAACCATCGGCGGAATGACTAACCCGATTGCATCGGTACCGTTAGTAATGACGCTTTGCTCGTCTAACGCATCCATCATGGCCGCCGCCTATGCGCTATGCCGTTGAGCTCCATGTTTCTTTAGCTTCGCATCGATACGACGGGTGAATTGAAGGGCTAAGAGTTCCTGCGCTTTCCTTAGTCATTGCTCGCCTCCAGGAGTATCAGATCCAGCAGAACTGATTTTCATGTGAAACAGGGAATCGATTCATTTCATCGCTTTTCGGCAAATCCATGCATGGAACGCATTACTGCGTAGAACGATCACGGATCCCGAGGCGACCTCAAGGCAAAAATCCAGAACTTCGCAACTGCCGCACAGTTGCAACAATTAGTCCAAGAAACCGCGCAAGAGAGTCGCAGTGCCATCAAGATGTTCTTGCATCAGCTTCTTTGCGCTGGCTCCATCGCCGCGGAGGATGGCGTTCAAGATGTCCTCGTGCTGGCGGCTGGAGTGCGCGATATTCGGCTTCAGGAACGGAATCCGATCCAGCAGCTCGCTGGTTGCGTCGCGCGCCTCTGCAACCGCTTTTGCCAGCATGCTCGAAGCTGACAAATCGGCGATCATGACATGGAGCCGGGCATCCAGCGGCCGGTAGTTCGTCGCGTCGGCCGAATTGACGGCTTCGTGCGCCAGCATCAAATTATTTCGCTGGGTTGCAGTGAGCGATGCCCCCGCGGCCAATTCAGCTGCGGCAGGTTCCACGACCGACCTGAATGCAAGCACATCCTCAATGCGTGCACGGTCCGAATCATCCAATGGATTCTCATGCGAATTCGGATGAGCAGCAACAACCGTTCCACCGTAGCGACCTCGCTGGACCTGCAAGTAGCCTGCGCTCTGCAATTCCGCCAATGAGTCGCGCAATGTAGCTCGTGAAACACCCAGGGCCTCGGCAAGCTCCCTCTCCGCAGGCAATTTTTCGCCGGGAGGGAAGACGCCTAGCCTCATGGCGCGCAACAGTTGCCCGAGGGTCTCCTCGAAGACGTTTCCCCGGCGCACTTGCCCAAGGAACCTCATCCCATCCCGGGAATCCAATGGTTTAGTTTCGGCCATGATCTAAGAATGGCACACAATTTGGTTCAAGAAAACACCTTTCATTTTCTCTTACCAGCTCAATTTTCAAACTAACCTATTGACTTTGCTCCGTGACCCCTGCCACAGTTGAGCGCATGCAAAGGACTGATTTCAGTCCATTAGATTCAGGACTCATGGACCGAGGAAGCTCACATGACCAAGAATTCACACATCGACTACGCATCGGTCGACAAAGACTATCTACGACATAGGCAGCTCAAGAAAGGCGCCGCAGGTTGGATCCTGCTTGCCGGCTTGGGTATTGCCTACGTCATTTCCGGTGATTTTTCAGGCTGGAATCTCGGCTTGGCCGCTGGCGGCTGGGGCGGATTGCTCATTGCCTTCGTGCTGATGGGCATCATGTACACCTGCATGGTGTTCGGCCTGGCAGAAATGTCCTCGACGCTACCCACAGCCGGTGCGGGCTACGGCTTCGCCCGCAGGGCCATGGGACCACTGGGCGGTTTCGCCACCGGCATGGCAGTGCTCATCGAGTACGCCGTGGCCCCTGCCGCTATCGCCACCTTCATCGGCGGCTACATCGAGGCCCTCGGCCTGTTCGGGATGACCAATTCGTGGCCCGTCTACCTGATCACCTACATTGTTTTCATCGGCATCCATATGTGGGGCGTAGGCGAAGCACTCAAGCTGATGTTCGGCATCACCGCTATCGCCATTGTGGCGCTGGTAGTCACCGTCTTTGGCCTGATACCGCACTTTGAGCCAAGCAACCTCTTCGACATCGTGCCAGACGGTTCGGCCGGCTCCTCAGCCTTCATGCCGTTCGGCATTTCCGGAACCCTTGCCGCGCTGGTCTTCGGCATCTGGTTCTTCCTCGCAGTAGAGGGGGTCCCACTGGCCGCCGAGGAATCGCAAGACCCGAAACGCGATATGCCCAAGGGCATCATTACCGCAGTAATCTTCCTGGTCTTCTCCGGTGCTGCCATGCTCATCCTGGTGCCCGGAGTCGCGGGAGCCGAAGCCATGAGCGTCTCCGGTTCCCCACTTCCCGAGGCGCTGCGCGAAGCCTACGGGCAGAATTCAGCGCTGGCGAACTTCGTGAACTATGCGGGCCTGGCAGGATTGGTGGCCAGCTTCTTCTCTATCGTCTATGCCTACTCCCGGCAGCTGTTCGCCTTGTCCCGTGCCGGCTACTTGCCCCGGGTTCTCTCGCTGACCGGCTCCCGCCATACACCATGGGTGGCCCTGCTGGTTCCAGGCACCATCGGATTCATCCTGGCAGCAGTCATCCGCAATGGCGACCAGCTGATCAATATCGCAGTCTTCGGCGCCACCGTCTCCTACGTGCTGCTGAATCTGAGCCACATTGTCTTGCGGATCAAGGAACCCGACCTGCCCCGCGGGTATCGCACCCCGGGCGGTATCGTCACCACTTCCATTGCGCTGGTGCTGGCTGTCATTGCCCTCATCGCAACATTCGTCGTGGACATCCTCGCCGCAGGAATCACCGCAGGAGTCTTCGTCCTGGCACTCGCGTACTTCTGGTTCTATAGCAGGCATCGCCTGGTTGCCAGCGCGCCCGAAGAAGAATTCGCCATCCTGGAGTCCGAAGAAAATGCCCTGAAGTAAACCGGTCCCAGGCCACAGAACCAATCCCCGACAATCGAAGGAACATTCTCCATGCAAGACATCCAAGAACTCGTCAAGGCCTCCAAGAACGAACGCATGCTAAGCGTTGAACAGTTGACCGAGGGCATCCGCACCGGAGTCTATGATTCGGTCATTCTCGCCTTCACCGACATGCAGGGCCGGCTCCAGGGAAAAATCGTCCATGCCCAGTTCTTCCTGGACACCGTGCTGAATCACGGCACCGAAGCTTGCAACTACCTGTTGGCAGTGGATACCGAAATGAACACCGTGGAAGGCTATTCGCTGACCAGCTGGGACACCGGCTACGGCGACATGGAGTTCGTGCTGGATTACGACACCATCCGCCCAGTTCCGTACTTGGAACGCACGGCGCTGATCCAGACCGACTTGGCCACCACGGACGGACGTCCGGTTCCAGTGGCCCCGCGGTCCCTGCTCAAGGCGCAGCAGGAGAAAGCCGCTGCGTTGGGCTTGCGCGCCATGGCAGGTACGGAACTGGAGTTCTTGATCTTCAACGACTCCTACGAAGATGCGCAGCAGCGCGGCTACCGGGACCTCACCCCTGCCAACCAGCACAACGTCGACTACTCGATCCTGGGCTCAATGCGCGTCGAACCGCTACTGCGCGATATCCGCAACGCCATGTACGAATCGGGTATGATCGTCGAATCGGCCAAGGGCGAGTGCAACTTCGGGCAGCACGAGATCGCTTTCAAATACGACGACGTGCTCACCACAGGCGATAACCACACCTTCTACAAGCTCTCGGCCAAGCACATGGCCTCGCAGCGCGGGCAATCCATCACCTTCATGGCCAAGCCCAACCAGCGCGAAGGTTCCAGCTGCCACATCCACATGTCGCTGCGCAAGCTTGATGGCTCGCTGGCCTTCTGGGACGAAGCCCGCGGAGAACGCACGGAAATGTACAACCACTTCATCGCCGGAGTCTTGGCCACGATGCGGGAGTTCACCCTGTTCTACGCCCCGAATATCAACTCCTACAAGCGATTCGCCAAGGGGTCCTTCGCACCTACCGCAGTTGCCTGGGGCCTGGACAACCGCAGCTGCGCGGTCCGGCTGGTAGGCAAGGGATACGGCGCGCGCATGGAGAACCGCCTGCCGGGAGCGGACGCCAACCCGTACCTGGCCATGGCCGCCATGCTGGCGGCCGGTCTCTATGGCATGGAGAAGAAGCTTGAACTGCCCGAGATGGTGACCGGAAGCGCCTACGACTCCGGATCCCAGCATGTGCCCCAAACCATGGCCGAGGCCCGAGAGCTCTTCGCGAACTCGGAAATCGCTTTAGAAATCTTCGGCAAGGAAGTAGTGGAACACTACACCCGCTACGCGGACGTGGAAATCGAGCAGTTTAACGCCGCGGTCACCGACTGGGAAGTTTCCCGTGGTTTCGAACGCCACTGATCACGAAGGACAACTACAAGTGAACTATCCATCGGACCCAGCAACGCAGCGCAGGCCGCGCATCGGGCTGACCACCTACTGGCAGGAAGCCAAATGGGGTGTCTGGGAAAGTACCGCGGCCATTGTCCCGGGCAAGTACATCAAGTCAGTGGTTGCGGCCGGTGGTACGCCAATGCTCCTGCCACCGGTTGCCACCGACGCCTCCGTCTTGGACGTCCTGGATGGGCTGATAGTCATCGGCGGCGTGGATGTGGATCCTGCTAACTACGGGCATCAACCGCACCCGCGCACGGCGGCACAGCCGGAGCGGGACCTGCACGACATGGCTTTGGCCGCCGCCGCGCTGGAGCGGGCCGTTCCGCTGTTCGCCATCTGCCGTGGCGCCCAAGTGCTCAACGTGCAGCAAGGCGGAACCCTGAACCAGCACCTGCCCGATCTGCTTCCGGATGCTGCCGAAAAGTACCAGCCAGCTCCTGGCGTCTTCGGCACAGTGGATTTCACCACCGCGCATGGTTCTCTGGCGGAGCAGATCCTGGGCAACCAGGCCAGCGCTCCGTGCTACCACCACCAGTCCCTGCAGGAGGTAGCCAAAGGTCTGGAGGTCACCGCCCGCGCCAGCGACGGGACGGTGGAAATCGTTGAAATGCCGCAGGCCCGAGGCTGGGTTCTGGGCACGCAATTCCACCCGGAAGAGAACTTGGAAGATATCCGGCTCATGCAGGCTTTCGTCCAGGCTGCGCATGACTACGCCACCAGCAAATCTATTTCGACACCACAGGAAGCGCTATGAGCACTGATACCGCAGTGAAAGACACCTTTACCGTGATCAACCCGGCGACGGGGCAAGCAGTCCAGGATGTCGCGCTGGCTGATACCGCGGAGGCGGATGCCGCAATTGCCCGGGCCTCCGAGGCTTTTCCCGCCTGGAGCCAGGTCGCTCCTGCTGAGCGCGCCGCGCTGCTGCGCAGATTCGCGGCCGCAGTAGACCGCGATCTGGAGAATCTGGCCCAGCTGGAAGTGCTCAATGCCGGGCACACCATCGGCAACGCCCGCTGGGAGGCCGGAAACGTCAGGGATGTGCTGAACTACTACGCAGCAGCCCCGGAACGGAACTTCGGCAAGCAGATTCCCGTCGCAGGCGGAGTGAACGTTACCTTCCACGAACCGCTGGGTGTCGTTGGGATCATCGTTCCATGGAATTTCCCCATGCCGATCGCGGGGTGGGGGTTCGCCCCAGCACTGGCTGCGGGCAATACTGTCGTGCTCAAGCCAGCGGAACTGACACCCTTGACCGCCATCCGCCTGGGCGAGTTGGCCCGCGAGGCCGGTATCCCCGAGGGTGTCTTCACCGTCATCCCGGGCAAGGGCTCGGTAGTCGGCGAGCGCTTTGTCACCCATCCTGACGTCCGCAAAGTTGTTTTCACCGGTTCCACCCAAGTGGGCCAGGGCATCATGCGCGGATGCGCGGACCAGCTGAAGCGTGTCACCCTGGAGCTGGGCGGCAAGAGCGCCAATATCATCTTCGCCGATGCCGACCTCGACAAGGCAGCCGCCCAGGCACCGGGCGGTGTCTTCGACAATGCCGGACAGGACTGCTGCGCCCGCTCCCGGATCCTGGTGCAGCGCAGCGTTCTGGATGTGTTCATGGAGCGATTCACCCAGGCTGTCGCGGCGGTTACTGTCGGGGATCCGAGCGACGAAGCTACGGTGATGGGCCCTTTGGTCTCCGCCAAGCAATTGCAGACGGTGTCTTCCTTCCTGCTCGATGAGCAGGGAAATCGCCGCAAGGATATCGCCTACCAGGGCAAGGTTCCCCCGGGCGAGGGCTTCTGGTTCCCGCCTACGGTCGTGGTTCCCGAAGATTCGCAGGACCGGATCCTGCGCGAAGAGATTTTCGGCCCGATCGTCGCGGTGATCCCATTCGAGGACGAGGCCGATGCCATCCGCATTGCCAATGACTCGGAGTACGGGCTATCCGGATCCATCTGGACACGGGATGTGGGCCGTGCCCTGCGCGTGGCCCGCGCGGTCGAGGCCGGGAACCTGTCGGTGAACTCCCATTCCTCGGTGCGCTATTCCACTCCTTTCGGCGGCTACAAGAAATCCGGACTCGGCCGCGAGCTGGGACCAGATGCCCTCGAAGCCTTCAGCGAGGTCAAGAACGTCTTCATTGACACCGAAAGCTGATTTACCGCAAAGCATCATCCAACTAAAACAAATCACTAGCAAGGAGAACCATCAAATGAGCGAAACTGCCCCGTACAACGGCTTGGTCACCAATCGGCTTGCCGGACGAGTCGCCACTATTACTGGCGGCGCCTCCGGCATCGGCCTGGCCACGGCCAAGCGCTTGGCCCATGAAGGCGCCAAGGTGGTCATTGGCGATATCTGCGCCGAGGAAATCGGCCAGAAAGCCGCCGAAGAAGTCGGCGGGCTTTTCGTCCGCACCGATGTTACCAATGAAGAAGACGTCAAGAACTTGTTCGCCACAGCCAAGTCGACCTACGGTTCGGTGGATATTGCATTCAACAACGCGGGGATTTCCCCGGCAGACGACGCTTCCATCCTGGATACCGGCATCGACGCCTGGCGCAAGGTCCAGGAGGTCAACCTGACCAGCGTGTACTACTGCTGTAAGCACGTGCTGCCGTACATGCAGGAACAGGGCCGGGGCTCCATCATCAACACCGCTTCCTTCGTCGCTGTCATGGGTGCGGCGACTAGCCAGATCAGCTACTCGGCTTCCAAGGGCGGGGTGCTGTCCATGAGCCGCGAACTCGGTGTCGAGTTCGCCCGGCAGGGCATCCGGGTCAATGCGCTTTGCCCCGGCCCGGTAAATACCCCGCTGCTAAAGGAGCTCTTCGCCAAGGACCCGGAGCGCGCCGCGCGCCGCTTGGTGCATGTGCCGCTTGGTCGGTTCGCAGAACCGGATGAACTGGCGGCCTCGGTAGCCTTCCTTGCCTCCGACGATTCCTCCTTCATCACCGCGAGCCAGTTCCTGGTGGACGGCGGCATCGCTGGAGCCTACGTGACCCCGCTGTAAGGGATAGGACCCACTCAAGCACTCCCCTGGATCTGGCATTCGCCCACATACAGGGGAGTGTTTTTGCTTTCGGGGCTTTCCTGTCACTATTCCCGGCGGATTGCCTGTGGCGCGGGATCAGCCAGTTCTAGCCGGCTGTCAGCACGGTGCTTTTACCCCACGAGCAAGTCAGCAGTATCGACGCCGTCGAGGATCCAATCAACGCCATCAATGACGAGGTTCTTCGCCAACGGCAACTGGTGCGAAGCGCTCTCGATAATGTGCATCAAGTACCCGCCGGTATTCGGGAAAGCGACGAGATCTCCCTTGGCCACACCTGCCGGGAACTCGAACCGCCTGCGCAGGATCAATTCTTCTTCAATGCAATAGGCACCCACCAGGAATCCTTCGTATGGCGCCCGATCCTGCACTTTCGGCCCTGTGGGAATCAGCAACGGATCCAGCAAGAAGTCGGCGGAAGTTGAACGACATTGGGTTCTATTCATATGCAGGCCAACCATTGGTGCTCCATCGCTGCGGTTCTTGACGAAGGCCACTTCAGCAAGCGTCAGTCCGCACCCATCCAAAAGTGAACGCCCCGGTTCGCAGCGAAGCTGGATCCCCCGCTCGATAAGCATCTGGGCGACGGTCCTTCGAGTAGTGGTTTCTTCTGTTGCCAGAACTTTCCGCAACCATTCGCCGCGGATCAGTTTCTGGTGGTACGGGTACAGAGCGATACTGGCTTCAGGCCCCGTGGCTCCCAGACGATCTGATTTCCAAGTCAATGACTCATCGCCCTCGGGGAGTTCGGCGAGCGCTTCCCAGAACCCTGCCCATTGCTTTCCGTCATCCAGGTAGGACATCGGAATGCCTCCGCCCATATCCACAAAGCTTGGGTCGTGCCCGCGGTCCCGCAGCGCATCGATCAGCGCCAGCGCTTCCAAGGCCAGTTGCGCTCGTTGCCCACCGTCATATCCGTTGAGATGGAAGTGGATTCCTTCAACTTTGAGGGTTTCAGGCTTATCCGCCTGATCCAGGAAAGTGAGCCATTCTCCAGCCCGCAAACCGAATCGCGTCGGCGGGATGGATGGGTTATCCGATGCCAGGCGCAGTGCGACGGCAGCAGGTTTCCCGGACTCCTGCACAATCGCTTGCAGCTCTGCCGTCTCATCCAAGTTGTCCAGGCTCAGAACGACACCATGTTCCACCGCAAGCCTCAGCAGGGCCACGGATTTCACTGCCGCGGTGACAATGATCCGATCCGCTGGCACTCCCCGCTTGAGGCACTGGTCCAGCTCATTGAAACTGGCCACATCAATTCCGCAGCCTTCGGCTACAGCATGGTCAATTGCTCCGAGGGTCTTGTTGGCTTTGCGTGCCAGATAAATCTCGAAATCAATCCCGTGCTCATCTGCTGCCTCCCGCAGCTCAGCGATGTTCCGGCTCATCGAAGAGTAATCATGCAGATTCAATGGAGAACCGTACTGCTTGATCAGCTCCTGGCAGAGCTTTGGATCTGCAATCAGGGAATCCATCCACGGTTCGAGCCGTGCCGTCAACGGAATGGTTCCGTGCATCAGGGGTTGAGTCACTGGGCTACTTTCTGTTGGGAGGCGGCCACCTGCCGCGCTATGCGACGTGCCCAACCTCGGTATTCAAGGTGCAAGCCACGATTCAAGGTGTCATGACCCAACGTGGGGTCTTCTGTTGGACGGCCTAGTGCCGTGAGGGACTCGTTGCGTTCGCCAGTTGAGTCCAGGCAAGTGCCGTCGGTATCAGTGAGCAGTCCACGCTCCCCTGCTCGAACTTGCACCTCGCCCTCGGCGAGTAGATCGCTGAACAAGCTGGACGCGCTGTCACCTCCAGAGGACGAGGCATAGAGCACCCCGGCAGGCGCGGTGACAGCATCTATCGTGAGGTCTGCTCCAGCAAAAACCGATAAATCGGATTGCTCGTGGTGCAATAGCCCGTCCTCGAAGAGCGCCAGCAGCTTCAGGGCCGTAGGTTCAGGCGGGCCGAAGGCCATCCGCTCAAGATTCGCGGCAAGGGTCTTGAATTGCTCTCGCTCATCCGCATTCCAGCTGATCCGCGTCAGCGCGTCAACCAGCTGCGGATACAGACCCGACCAAACGGTTCCCCATACCCACTGTGTGCTGGGAGCCGCCAAGCCATGATTGATGCGCACGCTGGCACGTAGCTGTTCGGCAGCGGATGTCCTCTCTGCCATCTGTTCCAATTTTCCATCCCGCAAGGTCTTCCACAAGGCATCCTGGTCAGTCTCCGAACCGCTGGCCTTGGCGCATTCCATCGCACAGGACAGCAGGATCTGCCACAGCTCATCCAACCCCGGATGCAGAAGCTTTCCACCTGTTGCCGTTCCATGGCGTTCGATCCCCCACTGGCGCACCTGATCTCGATAGCCATCAAGGACTTCGTCTACGCTGGCAGGTCGGGTGTTGGGCTTGGGTGTCATGGGAATGCCGCTGCGAGATGTCATGGTTATCGAAACAGGTTCTTCTCCGCTTGGAATATAGCGCAGGAATTCCAAACCATCTGAAGTTGTGGTCTCCCAGCGTCCCCCGCGTCCCTCGGTTAATCGCAACACGACATCGTAGGCAGTCAGCGCGGCTCCCTTGATCACAACCTTGCTTCCGGCCAGCACAGTATCGTCTTCAGCCTGGTCATGTTCTACGGTCAACGCTGCAGCCGATATTGAACCGCGCGGTGAATCCTCTGCCCGATAGCCGCCCAAGCCATGCCCGGTAGCAAGAACTACCTCGTCATAGAGTTCTGTACCGTGCACGGTACGGACCTCCCAGTGCGGTCCTTTTCGCGCCACTCCGTCGACTACGCAAGAACGATGGGCAACTGGCAGGGACCCGTGTTCTGCAAGCCGTTCGAACTGCTCACGCAGGTATTCCCCAACCAGCGCGCGGGCAGGGAAAGATCCATCAGCTGAAGCAATATTCCTTGCCTCCTGCCATCGGTTGAAATCCTGGGAACACAAGTTGGAGGACGCGTCGATAATGCGCGGGTTGACGTTGAGTTTCAGTTCCCTCGGTTGCGCGGTGTTCCATACTCGCCCGGCCCCGGGCGGGTAGGGATCATAAACATCCACTTGTAATTCTCCGGATAGATGCGGAGGCAGCGAATCGTTGAGTTCAAGCAACGCATATAAGCACTTCGGCCCACCGCCGATCATTGCAATGCGTGTCATCGCACCTGCTGGTCTACAAGGTTCGCCGTGCCGTCTGCCTCGGGTTCTTCGCCCAAGGTCTCGCGTACCCAATCATCGTCATAGACGCTATGCAGATAAGGAACTCCGGAGTCGTGGACCAGGAAGGCTACCCGCGAACCTGCAGGAATCTCCGGCAGCATCTGGCTCATGGCGGAAACGATGGCACCGGTAGACGCGCCAGCCAGGATTCCCTCACGCTGGGCAAGCATTCGGCAGCCGCGAACCATGTCAATCTCGCGGATGCGGAACACATGATCGGGTTCGGCCTGCAAGGCCAGCTCCGGAACGATGCCTGCTCCCAAACCGGGCAAGCGGCGGTTCCCGGATTCTCCGCCAAAGAGCACGGATCCCAATGCGTCCACGGCGACCAGCTTGGTGTTCAAGCCATGCTCCCGGATGCACTTCTGGCATCCGAGAATTGTGCCCGTGGTGCTGGTCGCGACAAAGAGCATATCCACTTTTCCGTCCAGCGCGTCCACGATTTCGGGCATGGTGGATGAGTAATGCGCCTTGGGATTATCAGGGGACCCGTACTGATTGGTGGTCACTGCGCCCGGGTTCTGGGCCAGTAGCTGCTGCACCCGCTGCCGGCGGGCAGCCAGCTTGTTCCCATCGGGCTGGTTGACTACCAACTCAACGGCGGCCCCATAAGCGCGCATGATGTCCAAGGCGGATTTGTTGGCGTTCTCGTCGACTACTGCCACGAATTTGATGCCCCGCACCACGCATTGCCGAGACAAGGCGATACCCAGGTTGCCGGAGGTTGATTCGATGACCATCCCTCCGGGCTGCAGCTGGCCGGATTCCATAAAGGATTCAATCAGGCTTCCTGCAGTGCGTTCCTTGGTGCTGCCCGAGAGCTGCAGCAAATCCAATTTGGCAAATATTTCGATATCCGGACTGTCGAAAAGGCGTTCCAATTTCACGACAGGGGAATTGAACGGGCTAAGAGTTCCTGCACTATCCATGTTCGTCGCTCGCATTCAGGTGTGGCAATTACGGAAAACTGCTCTTCATGCGCGATTAGGGATTTAATCCATTTCATCGCATTTTCGGCAAGTCTAAGTGCGCAATGCCGAACTGCCTAGGATATTCAAGGATTCCTTGGCAGGCTCAAAGCGAATTCACTGGAGTTCCCAGCGAGTGTCGCCGGATATTTGCCGGACATGGGACCAACAGAGCAACAGAGCAACCGCGCAACCCTGGATGCGCCGCCAGCAGATTCAGCTACCCGGCTTTGAAGGACTCCAGCATTGCGGGACGCTTCCGGGACAACCTAATCCTCCAGGAAGCATCACGCAGCACAGGGAGAATCCAGTGGGATGGGACTGCCAGCAATCCCCGCCATACCGTTTCAAATGCGGTCTCGCACCTGGCGCGGGTTTCCGGCGAACCGAAGCCCAGGCCTGCACCAACCAGCCCGCCCAAACGGAGTTCCTCCGGGTACCGAAGCTCCCCTAATCACTGTGCGAGGCCCCGGCAGAAGACCAGGAGAGCTGCTTGGGCACCGATCCCAGCTTCGAATATTGCCCCTCTCCGACGAGCGCAGCGGCTCATCTGCCGCCGAGCGGAGAAAGGTCCTGCACCCGCCCGTCGCTGCCCAGCTGGACCGTGCGGTGGGCTTGGGCAATTGTCGCGGGACGATGGGCGACCAGGAGAATCGCACGGTCCCGGGATTGCCTCAGGATATCCATGACGGCGTTGTCGGCATCCGGATCGAGCGAAGCGGTGGGTTCATCGAGGATGAGCACGCGCGGGTTCCCCAGCAAGGCCCGCGCGATCGCAACCCGGGCCCGCTGGCCTCCCGACAGGCCGCTCCCGTGCTCGCCCACCGGGGTATCCAGCCCGCCCGGGATCCCTGCAGCAGAATCGAGCAGGCCGGCTGCGGATGCGGCCTGGCGGACTGCGGCATCGGTGGCGCCAGGGTTGCCGAGGGTGATATTCGAGCGGATCGTGCCTCGCAGCAACGGCGAGGACTGCGGCACGGCGGAGACCAGCCGGCGCAGGTCCGCGTCGGGCAGCCCGCGCAGATCAGCGCCGTCGATCCGGATGCTCCCCTCATCCGGATCCCAGATGCGCAGCGCAAGACGGGCGGCGGTGGTCTTGCCCGCGCCCGAGGCCCCGGTGAGTGCGACGATCTCCCCTGGGCTGACACGCATCGAGAACCCGTCGAGGACACGGCGGCCATCGGCGTAGGCGAAGCCGACGCCATCGAACACCAACCCGGGCTCCTGCACTAGTCCGCCGGAGCTCCAGCTGCCGGTGCCCCGGATGGAGGGCGGGTGCTCGAGGACGCCGGTGATGCGTTCGGTGGCGGCACTGAGCGTGCCGGCGTTGCGCAGCAGGTCGGCGATCTGGGCTGCCGGCCCGAGGCCGGCGACCGCCACGGTGATGGCCAGCGGGATGTCCTGCGGCGCGATCGCGGTGCGGTCCAGGAGGATGATGAGGATGCAGCCCAGGGCCGCGAGGGCGTGGGCGGCGTCGCTGATGCCGCGTTCGGCCCCGAGCCGGGGTGCCTCGCGCAGCTGGGTGCGCGCCAGCTTGCGGGTCCTGCCGCTAAGCCGGTCCAGCTGCTGCTGAAGCGCCCCGGAGCCGGCCAGTTCACGCAGGCCGCGCAGCGTATCGAGCAATTCCGAGCGGAGGGCGGCGGACCCCTGCGCCAGCAGCGTGCCGTCCTGCCGGGCGCGGCGGGCGGTGAGCCACGGGACGATGGCGCCGATGAGCAGCAGCGGGATCCACACCAGCAGCAGCGGGCTCAGGAGCAGCGAGACGGCGGTGCTGATGCCCAGCACCAGCAGTGCGCTGAGCGCCTGGGCGGCGGTGTGGGCATAGAGCCATTCCAGGGTCTCGATATCCGCGACCACGGTGGCTGACAGGTCCCCGGTGCGCCGGTACTCGGTGCGGGCGGGCAGCGAACGGCGCAGCACATCGAAGACGCGGCCGCGCAGCGTGGCGATCAGCCGGTAGGCGAGGTCGTGGGACACCCAGGATTCCCGCCATGCGGCCAGCGCGGCGAAGATCGCCAATCCGGCCAGGGCGACCCCGGCGGGGCGATCGGGAAGTCCTGGCCGGCCAGCAGCTGCCCGCCCATCCAGGCCAGGCCCAGGGCGATCCCGAGCACCGCGGCCTGGGTGGCAGCGCTCCACGCGACGGTCTCGATGAACAAGGCCCCGCCGCGTGGCGATGAGCGGCAGCAGGCGCAGCATCGTCCTCATGGGGTTTGCCTCCTCGATAGGGCGCCATCGGCGGGTGCCCCGGTGCCGGTGGCGGCGATCCGGCCGCCACGCAGCGCCATCCAGCCGGTGGCATGGGCGCAGGCCGAGGCGCGGTGGGCGATGATGATGACCGTGCGGCCACCGGTGGCTTCGGCGAGGGAATCGACCACTTGCCGCTCGGTGCCGGGGTCGAGCGCGGACGTGGCCTCGTCGAGCACGAGCACCGGGGCAGGCGAGAGCAGCGCACGGGCAATCGCGAGCCGTTGCCGCTGGCCGCCGGAAAGCTGCTCGCCGTTCTCCGCAAGCACGGTGCCATACCCCTAGGGAAGGGCGGTGATGGCTTCGTCGATGCGCGCGGTGCGCGCGGTGCGCGCGGCGGCTTCCAGCTCGGCGTTGCTCGCCTCGGGCCGGTACAGCCGCAGGTTCTCGGCCACGGTCCAGGCGAAGAGCACCGGATCCTGCGGGAGCACCACCACGCTGCGCGCCCTGACCGGCGCGGTGGAGTCCCGCAGGTCGGTGCCGCCGATGCGGATGGTGCCCGCGTCCGGATCGATATATCGTTCCAGCAGCCGTGCCAGGGTGCTCTTTCCCGAGCCCGACGGCCCGATCATCGCCAGGGTCTGGCCCGGCGCGACATGGAAGGTGCACCCGGCAAGGCCCGTGGAAGCCCCGGGATACAGGTAGGACACGCCCTGGACCTCGATGGATCCGGTCGTGGCTGGTTGGTTGTGGCGGCCTTCGCCCATCGGTTGCGCGCCGAGTAGCCGGTCGAGCCCGTCAACCGCGGTGAGGCCGAGATAGCCGGCATGCCAGTAGGTGCCCAGGTCCTGCACCGGGCGGAAACACTCCCGGGCGAGCAGCAGCACCATGACCGCAGGCGCCGTGCCCAGCGGCCCAGCGGGCCCGGCGGCCAGAGAGCCCAGCACGGTGCCAAGCTGCATGGCCAACGCGCCCAGCGCGGTGTCGACCAGGGACAGGCGCAGCTGGCGCATGGTGCAGTCCGCCAGGCCGTCAGCTTCCCGCGCGAAGCGGGCCGCCTGGCGCTCGGCGGCCCCGAAGGCGCGCAGCAGCTCGATGTTCTGCAGGGCCTCGACATAGGCGGAGGACAGCCTGGTGAAACGCGCGGTGCGCCCGCTGGTACTCGTGGTCGTCCTGGTAGCCCTGGGCATCACGGTTCATTTCGAGGCAAGCGTTGATGCGCAGGGCGCTGCCTATGCCACCGGCGTGCTGGTTCTCGTGAGTTACGTGGCGATAGCGGTAACGATTTCTGCTCGTCGACAGCGTGAACGAGGCAAGACGATTCTCTTTTCCTGTGTCAGCTTGGTGTTCATCTACACCACCATCGCGAACCGCGTTGAACGCCCGGACGGCCTGAAAATTGCGGCCTTCTTCATTGCCGCAGTTCTCCTGGTGTCGCTGCTGTCGAGGTTCCGCCGCTCCACTGAGCTTCGAGCCACCTCGGTCATGTTCGACACCCAAGCGCAGGACATCATCCAGCAGGCCACCAGCGATGGGCTGATTCGCCTGATCGCCCACGAACCGGTGAACACGTCCAAGGAACGCTACGTGCATAAACACGAGCATGCGATTCTCGCCAGCCACATTCCCGTGCATGCACCTGTGGTCTTCCTGGAAGTCCGGGTCAGCGATTACTCCGATTTTGCGCAGGACATTGACGTTCGCGGCGTCACCCGGCATAGCCAATGGGTACTTGAAGCAACCGCGCCTTCGGTATCAACAGCCATTGCCGCATTGTCCATGGCCATCCGGGACCAGTATGAGGTCATGCCGCATATCTACTTCCGCTGGACCGAAGGCAATCCATTGCTGAACCTGGCCAAGTTCATCTTCCTTGGACAAGGAGAAATCGCTCCGCTGACCCGTGAGGTCCTGCGCGAAGCAGAACCTAATCTGCAACGCCGACCATGGGTGCATGTGGGCTAGCCGTATAGCGCATTGAGGTTGGCAATACGTTCGGCCCGGGCTGGACGGCCCAGCCTCCGTGCGGTGCGCAGGCGCCGGGCGCCACAGCCATTCACTGTTGTTCCGGCCCTGCATCCTCGCCCGTTCGCCGCTGCATGCCCGGTCATGCGGATACGAATTCGCACCGGTGCGGTCCTTCAAAGTCAGCGTCTTGATCAGCGAAGCGCCCACCCAGATGGACAGGTACGTGGAGACCGCAACAGTGGCATCAAACTTGCCCACCAGCGCCACGGCAATGGTCGGAGCAAATGCGCCGTCAACCACCGAGCCCAGGGCATAGCTGATCGAAGAACCGCTCAAGCGGATGCGGGCCGGGAAAAACTCTGCATACAGCGCTGGCAACGGGCCATAGGAGAAGCATAAGAACGCGCCGAAGACCACCAGGGACACGCTAACCCAGACCAGGTTCCGGGTCTCGATGAGCAGGAACAGCGGGAAGATCCAGACCAGCAGCAGCACTCAGCCGATGGTGATGATGCTCAGAAGGTCTCCGGCTTGCAGTCCCAGCTTGTTTGTCGCGTAGCCCAGGATGAAACCGCCGGTGAGCATGTAGCCTGCCGTGTTGTTTCTCATGAAAACCAAGGTGGCCTGAATGACCTTCTTCGGATGCTTGCTGAACAGCGTGGACAGCGGGGCTGACTCGGTCTGCTCGGTTTGCTCGGTTTGCTTCGTCTTGGCCATTTCCTCGAAGACCGGGTACTCCTCCACGCGCCGGCGGATGAAGTAGGCGATGAGGATCAGCACGAAGCTGAGCAGGAACGGAATGCTCCAGCCCCAGGCGTTGAATTGCTCCGGGGTGACCACAGCGGCAATGATCGCGCTGACCGCGGAGGCCAGCAGCATGCCTGCCGGAACCCCGAGCTGCGGGAAGGCGCCGAACTTGCCGCGGGCATCATCAGGTACGTGTTCAACTGCCATCAATGCCGCGCCGCCCCACTCGCCACCGGCGGAGAAGCCCTGGACGATGCGCAGGAAGATCAAGAGAATCGGAGCCCACACGTCGATGGTTGCGTAGGTGGGCAGCAGGCCCACCAGGACCAGTGTGACGATCAGTACCGCTCGGCGGCCGTACTTGTCAGGCTTGCGCGAACAGCTTGGCGGCATCAGCAGCTACCTGCTTCGCACCGCCCTGGTTCCAGCTCTCGCGTTGGCGCGTGGCTCCATTTCCGAAATTGGCGAGCGAGTCCAGGTAATTGGCTACGAACTGTTCATCGCCATTGCGATGCAATGCCCGGCCCGTATAGTCGAGCGCCCGCTGGATCACGGCCTTGACAGGCACGGAGGTCCTGGATTCGCTATCGAAATAAGTGCCTTCCACTCCCGATTTCGCCGCTTGCCACAGGCGCAGGTCAAGCACTTCGGATGCTGCCGTGACGGCAGTGCCGTCAGTTTCCGAGGCGGTATCCACAATGGCCCGGATGAGCAGGGCCAGGGCCACGGATTCGCCGGCTGTCATCTGCGTGTCCGCAGCGCGGACTTCAATGGTCGGATGGTTCACCGACAAGCGGGCGACCCAGCTAATGTGGCCCGGATCGAGCAGCGACCCGGAAGCAATCATGTCCACCACCCGCTGCTGGTATTCATGCACTGTCGCAAAAGCCGGCGGAATGCCTGTCGCAGACCATCTGCGGTAGTGCACCGTCCGCCATGACTCGAAACCCGTCAGTTCCCCGTTCCAGATGGGAGAGTTCGCGCCAATTCCCGCCATCAGCGGCAACCAGCCGCGCAAGGCATTCAGCGCCCGGACTCCGGCTGCGGCATCCGGGATATGCACATGGATGTGCAGCCCGTTGATGAAATGCTCGCGGGCGATCCCCGGGACGAACTCATGAATGGTCGCGTAGCGCTGGCCCTTGGTGAACTCCGTACTGCTCGGGATCTGCAGCGCCGTTCCAGAAGCAAAGGGAAGCACCTGGTGTTCGCGGCATATCCGCTCAATGGCGGCGCGTCGCCGCACCAGCGCTTCCAGGGCTTCGTCCGCGGAGGCGCAGATTCCGGTGACGATTTCCAGCTGGCTGGCCAGCAGTTCGCGGTGGACCGTGGTGCCCGGCAGTTCCAGGCCAAGCAGCTGGGAGCTGAGCGGATCGAACATCGGCACCGGGGCGGCAGTTGCCGGATCCACGAGGAAGAATTCCTCCTCGATCCCAAAGGTCCTGTTCATGGATGCTGATTCGCCTTCCCTGGGCAGCAGTACGAACTGAACATTAGACCGCAGCTAGCCGGGACGGCCGTTCCAGGCACGAAACCCAGCGATTTTCCAGCTTCGCCGCAGCGACGCACGCGGCTGTCCACAGGCACCCGTTCACCCTCCTGGCCCTACGCCCGATGGCTGCCCCGGGCACCTGCTGCCTGCTTTTCACAGCTGCTACCGAGCTTGCGGCCATGCAAGTACAAGCCCCGGCGCGGGCGCATGCGTAATGTGCGACGATCGATTCACCGTGGCTCGGCAAAGCACCGGAAGACGCAGAGTTGCGGGCTGTCACGCCCAATTGGAGGCGCAGCTTCACCCGGCCGGCTACTGGCCAGCCGGATCGAGATTACTGGATTGATCCGAAGTCGAACGCAGCAGGAGGACAGAGCCATGATCAGCACAGAACAGCTTCAGGAACTCAGCGCAATTGGCGGCACCGTCATTGGCCCCGACGGCCAGAAGATCGGCAAATTCGGCCAGATTTTCCTTGATGACCGCAGCGGGCATCCGGAATGGGCGACGGTCCGCACCGGACTCTTCGGCCTCTCCGAGAGCTTCGTTCCGCTCAGCCAGGCGACCGTCGCAGGCGATACGCTCTCGGTGCCCTATGACAAGCAGACCGTCAAGGACGCCCCGAACATCGACCCCGAGGGCCAGCTCACGCCAGAGCAGGAGCAGGAGCTCTACCACTACTACAGCCTGTCCTATCATGAAGCGGACCAGGCCGCCGTGCAGCCGGGCGTCCCGGACACCGATGCCCGCGCCGAGTATTCGCGGGAAGACGTGCGCGGTCCGGGAGCCGGCGCTCCAAGGTCCTCTGCCGTCCGTTCCGAGGAGCAGCCGCAGGTGGGTACCGAAGGCGTGGAAACCGGCAAAGTACGCCTGCGCAAGCACGTGGTCACCCGGGATGCGGCAACCACCGTGCCGTTAAGCCATGGGGAAGCGCGGCATGAGCGCGAGCCCATCACGGATGCCGCAGCCGCCGGCACAAGCGGCGAACTGGCTGGGGACGAGCAGAAGGTGGCCTTGGACGAGGAACGCCCCGCTGCAAAGAAGGCTGTTGATCCGGTCGAGCGAGTCAGCCTGGAAGAGGAAGCAATCACCGAGGAAGAGCGCCGCGAAGCGCAACTGCGCATGGAACAGGCGCAAGCCGAGGGCTGGGAAGGCGGCCGGCAGACCCGCTAGCGCCGGAGCCGAACCTGCACGCAGCAGTGATCGGGGCGGAATCAGGCTTGCGCCGGATTCCGCCCCGATCCGCGCACCGCCATTGCTGGACGTTCCCTAGGTACTGGAAGATTCGCGTGCCATCCAACTGGCAATCCTCTAGCGTGGAGAGCATGACGGCGGCCAGCATGCCGGTCCAGCGTTTCCTTCCGATCGCAACAGCCAGAGTGAAGGAGCAAGATCATGGAACATCCAAAAGATCCTGTCATAGAAGAACGTCCGCTGGTGCAAAAGGCCGCGGTGGCGGTCGGCATCGTGTTCTTCCTGGTCGGCGTCCTCGGATTCATTCTTGGAATCACCACCAACTACGCATCGCTCTCAGGTGCCGGCCACGACTCCGAGGCCAAGTTGCTGGGAATCTTCCAGGTCTCGTACCTGCACAATGCCGTGCATCTGCTCTTCGGTGTCGCCGGCTACCTGATGGCTCGGACCTGCTTGCTTCCCGCAGCTACCTCATCGGCAGCGGAATCATCTATCTGGTCTTGTGGGTCTACGGGCTGGTCATTGATTTCGACAGTGCAGCCAACCGCATTTCCCTGAATGATGCGGATAACTGGCTGCATCTCGGGCTCGGTGCGCTCATGATTGCCTTGGGATTGTTCCTCTCCCGGAAGGCGGCCGGACAGCCTCGGGACCCGTACGCGGCATGACCAGACGATGAATTGCCGAAGCGGGCACCCCGGCATGCAGGGGTGCCCGCTTCGGCAATGCAGTTCATGGCAAAGCCCTCAGCGCCTTCGCTACACGCAACGGTTCGAAAAGCCGAGACCGCCAGACACCCGGAATTCAGGAATCCAGGCGAGTTCGCTGTCGCCGGATTTCCAGCTGGGGCAGCGGAATACACCCGCTGTTTGCGGGGAGATTTCAATACTCAGCTCTTCCTCGACGGCGGTTCCGTGCCCTTGGATCACCAAGGACTTGGATGCCGGGCTCTGGTCCCAGCACAGCCAAGCCGCCGTCCGGAAAGCTGGCTCGGACGGCGGCTGGACCGGCTGGCCGCCAATTGCTAGGAGCTGAGCTCCTCGGCAATGGCACTGCTGAACGCGTCGAGGTCATCCGGATTACGCGAGGTAATCAGCACGTAGCCGTTCGCCGGGCAGCGGAAAACCTGTTCGTCCTTCCAGGTGCCGCCGGCATTGACCACATCGGTCTTGATCGAGGTGTACGAGGTCAAGGTCTTGTCCTTGGCCAATCCGGTTTCCACCAGCAGCCATGGCCCATGGCAGATGGAAGCGATCGGCCGGCCCGAACCGGCAAAGGACTTGGCAATGCGCTGGGCGTCGGCGTCCAAGCGGAGGTTGTCGGCATTCAGCGTTCCGCCGGGGATCAGCAGCAGGTCGAAATCCTGCTCGTCCACTGCCGCCAGTGCTTCGCTGGCTTCGAAGACCTCCCCCAGATCCCAATCGCCAACCAGCGACTTGACCTGGCCGGCCTCTGGGGCCGCGATCACCACCTCAGCACCGGCTTGGCGCAAGTGCTCCACTGGCTTCTTCAGCTCATCCTGCTCGACTCCGCGGTTGGAAACTACCGCAAGGACTTTCTTGCCTGCTAGATCTGGCATATTCATGCTCCTTTCATCGACCACTGCCCACTGTGCTTTGCGCAACCAACGAAGGCAAGCCGCACTCAGGAAGCATCAAGCTGCCGGCTGCGAATGGGGGACGTTGCCTGCTGCGCAGGGCATAGGATGCTCAGGCGTTGGCCGGCTGGCCCTGCTCTTCGGCCAGTGCCTTGGCCTTCTTCTTCTCGCGCATGTGCTTGATGCCGGTGAATGCAACGGCCAGCGCGAGGATGGTGTAGAGGATGACCGTGATGGAGCTGTCCACCAGGATTCCAATATCGCCTTCCGACACGGTCAGTGCACGGCGCAGTTCATGCCCAGCTCAAGGACGACTTGCTGCAAGGCGCATTCCAGCCCGGAGACGCCCTGCGCGAGGTTGCTTTGGCCGAACGCTTTGGCGTGTCCCGCACCCCGGTGCGCGAAGCCCTGACCCGCCTGCTGCACGAAGGCCAGGCCGCCCAGGAAGCCGCCTCGGTGCGCACCGAAGTGGACCTGATGCGCCTGCAGGCCCTGGTTGACCTCGACCGCGCGCTTGCCGAGCCGGATGATGCCACCCGATTGGCCACCAACATCGAGTTCCACCGCGCGCTTTGGCGCGCAGCGCACAATCCGGTGCTCGAGGATCTGCTGGAGCGCCTGGCCACCCACCAGATCCATGCCCCATCATCCACGCTGTCCGTCGGCTCGCGCTGGACCGAATCGCTGGACGAGCACCAGCGCATCGTGGATCACGTCCGCGAACGCGACAGCGCAAAGGCCAGCGAACTCATCCAGAAGCATATGTCCACCGCCAAGGCGCTGCGCTTGAAGATGTTCGCCAGCCTGATGCACTAGCGCCAGACCCGAAGCAGCTGGGCCGTTCCGGGTTACGCCAGAGCATCGTCGATCTGTAGAATGGAAGCATGGCTTTGGTCCTTTCAACGCATGCGCAGCGGCTTCGCGCTGCCGTTTTCCCCAATGGGAAACTGCTGACCAAACTTGCCAGCGGCACCAACGGGTGGTTGAGTTCCTGGGGAACCAACGCCCACGGCGAGATCGCCGGCTGCCCGCCACCGCGCCACTAATTGCGCGGTCCCACCATCTGTTCTTTCTTTCGTGGATTCCGCGCGCCGTCGTGCCCCTTTTTCCCGGATCCCAGAAAGACCCGTTACCTTGCCATACCCTTCAACTGGCGTATCCCGCCAAGCACCCCACGCCATCTGGCGCGGTATCCACCAGACCCTCAAGCAGGATTCGATGGGCGGACTGCTGCTGCTCTGCGCCACCCTCGCCGCACTGATCCTGGCCAATTCCCCGGCAGCCCTCTGGTACGAGGGGCTGCGCGATTTCCGTTTCGGCCCCGAGGCCCTGCATCTGAACCTCTCGGTAGGATCTTGGGCCGCAGATGGCTTGCTCGCCATCTTCTTCTTTGTCGTCGGCCTGGAGCTCAAGGAGGAATTCGTTGTCGGCAAATTGCGCAATCCGCGCACGGCGATCGTTCCCGTCGCGGCCGCCGTGGGAGGCGTGGCGCTGCCGGCACTGTTCTACGTCCTTGCCATCTCCGCTTCGGGCAGCTCCGCCATCAACGGTTGGGCGATTCCCGCGGCCACTGACATCGCCTTCGCAATTGCCGTTATCGCGGTCGTGGGCAAGTTCCTCCCACCGGCCCTGCGCACATTCCTGCTCACCCTCGCGGTGGTCGATGACCTGCTGGCCATTTCCATCATCGCCATCTTCTACACCGAGAACCTGTCGTGGCTGCCGCTGCTCATCGCCCTGCTCCCGCTGGCCGCGTTTGCTTTCGCCGTGCAGCGCGGGGTCCGGGCCTGGTGGATCCTCATCCCGCTCGGGGTAGCTGTCTGGGCATTGGTGCACGCCTCGGGAATCCATGCCACGGTAGCCGGCGTGCTGCTGGGCTTCATGGTTCCGGTAGTGGCTACCAGTAGGGCACATGTCCGAATCGGAACCAACGAACAGGGCGACGAAATCCATGAGGGACTGGCCGCCCATTTCGCCGACCGATGGTCCATTCCCTCATCGATCTTTGCAATTCCCCTGTTCGCCTTCTTCGCGGCCGGGGTTCCACTCGGGGGCCTTTCCGGCTTGGGAGAATCGCTGCTGAGTCCGGTTGCGCTGGGCATCATCTTCGGACTTGTCCTGGGCAAGTCGATTGGAATCACCTGCTCCACTTTCCTGGTCACCAGGATTCCCGGAATCAAGATGGATAGCAGCATCAAGTGGCCGGACGTGCTGGGCCTTTCCTTCGTGGCCGGCATCGGCTTCACCGTCTCCCTGCTGGTAGGCGAACTGGCCTTCGGCCAAGGCGGGGATGAAGCGCAGTATGTCAAGGTCGGGGTGCTGTGCGGCTCACTGCTGGCCGCATTCATTGGCGCGATGCTCCTCGGGGCGCGAAATCGCCTGTACCGAGCGGCAGCCGGCTCGCGCGCGTAGCAAGTCTTGCTGCATCCGCCACTCGGACGGATGCAGCAAGACGCGTCAACGGCCCTGCTAGCGCACAGTGATCGAATCGATGGCCTCGCGAGCTTCCTTTGCCAACTGCGATGGCATGGGCGCGCTCTTGGCCGAGTCGGCCGCCGTCTTCTGCCCCTGATCACTGACCACGTACTGCCCGAAGGTCTTGACCAGTTCCACGGTCTGCGGATCCTCATAACCACTGCAGAACAGCAGGTAGGAGACCAGCACCATCGGGTAGGCGCCTTCGGCGGTGGTCTTCCGGTCAAGTTCGAGGGCGATATCGTGCTCCCCGCGTCCTTCGACACGCTCGGATTCAGCCACGGCCTTGGCTGCGGCTTCCCCGCTGACGGCGACGAATTCATCTCCGACCTTCAGCTTCACCTTGCCCAGCGACTGATCCACCAGCGAATCGTCGGCGTAGGTGACCGCTCCGACAGCGCGGGTCACGGTGGTCACCACACCGGCATTGCCCTGGGCTTTCTCCAGGCCAGTGGCATCCGGCCAGCCGCCATCGGGCTCATGGGTCCATACCTCGGGAACCACGCTATGCAGGTATTCGGTGAAATTCTCTGTGGTGCCCGAGTCATCGGCACGGGCCACCCCGGTTACCGGGATGTCGGGCAGCTGAACCTCGGGGTTCAGCTTGGCGATGGCCGGGTCCTGCCATGAACGGATCTCGCCGGAGAAGATCCGGGCGATCGTTTCGGCATCCATATTCAATTCCTTGACGCCCGGCAGGTTGAAGGCGATGCTGATCGGGGAAATATATGCCGGAATATTGATCGCGCCCTGCGGCCCGCAGGTTTCGATGGAACGCTGGACTTCCTCGTCCTTCAGATACGCATCGGATCCGGCGAACTCGGTACCGCCAGCCAGCAGTCCTGCGCGTCCGGCGCCGGATCCCACCGAAGCGTATTGCACCTGAACCTTGGGGTGCAGGGTGGAGAATTCAGTGCTCCAGGCATTCATAGCTGAGTTCTGCGCGGTGGATCCGCCGCCGGTCAGTGTGCCTTCCAGGTTGGAGGTATTCGCTTCGGCGGCCTTGCGCTGCTCCTCCCCCAACGGATAATCCGAACCGCAGCCCGAGAGCAGCAAGGCCAAGCCAAGGCTGGAAGCGGTGATTGCTCCTGCCCGGCGGGCAAGTGAATGACGGGCAAAGCGGGTGGGGCGCACAACAGCTCCTGGATTATCGGGGTGCATTTCAACTAGTTCGTAAACTCCAGTCAAACATCATCCCAACATTTTTGCGCTTCTCAAACCCGTCGGCACCTATCCCACCGCATTCCCAACCGCTCACGCCCGTCCAGGTGATTTGCCTCGCCCCAAAAGCTTAAGTGATAATGATTCTCATTATGACTTATGTGAATTCCCCATCGGCCGGCCAGCCTGGCGCCCACCAGCCGCCTGCTCCGGTGTTCCGCCTGCGCAACGCACGCCTGGGACTGCCCGCGGAGAACCGCGCACTGCTGGAAATCCAGGAATTCACGCTTCTTCCCGGCGAGCGCGTGGTCATCACCGGCCCCTCGGGTGCTGGCAAGTCGCTGCTGCTGTCCATGATCACTGGGCACTGGGCACACGGATTGGAATTCTCCGGCACCCGCATTGCCGGCTCGCCCCGCATTGGCTGCATTCCGCAACGCGGCCAAGATGCCCTGCACCCGCTGCTGCCGCTGGGACGGCAGCTGCGCAAGGCCACCGGCGCCAGCGCGCAGCAGGTTGCCAGCACGCTGGACGCCGTGGGACTTGGTGATCCGTCATTGCTCGCACGGCGTCCCGCTGAATTATCCGGAGGGCAGGCGCAACGCGCCGCCATAGCGCTGGCAGTGCTCAGCGAGGCCCCGGTGATCATTGCCGACGAACCAACCAGCGCACTTGATGACCGCTCCCGCGATCTGGTCCTCGACCTGCTGGGTACGGTCCTGGATGAACGGCAGGCTCTGGTGCTGTCCACCCATGACGCGGCCGCAGCCCGGGCACTGGCCACCCGGCACCTCGTTCTGGACTCCGGAAAGATCGCCAGTGCCAGTCCCAGTGCGAGCGCACCGCGCGGGGAACGAGTTCCAGCTTGAGCATCCCCGCACTGGAAGCATCCGACCTCAGCGCACGGCGCGGGCACGGCGAAGCACGCCGGCTGGTCCTGGATCCCATTGGATTCACGCTGGCGCGGGGCGAAGCCGTGGCCATCACCGGCCCATCAGGCGCCGGCAAATCCACCCTGGCCGACATCGTGCTGGGCCTGGGGCTGCCGGACTCCGGGGAAATCCGGGTGCTGGGCGAGCCGTGGAGCGCACCGAAGCGCAGTCATGCGGCGGCACGCCGCCGGCTGGTCCAGGGCGTGCCGCAGGATCCCGCCGCCGCCTTCGTGCCGCGCTGGAGCATCCGCACGTCGCTGCAGCACGCCATCACCCGGCTGCTCCCCTCCGCCCACCCGGCAACGCTCATTGCCCAGGCCGCCGAGCTGGCCCAGTTCGACCCCGGGCTGCTGGACCGCCGTCCGCATCAGCTCTCCGGCGGGCAGCTGCAGAGGGCCGCGTTGGCCCGCGCCGTGGCGGTGAAGCCGTGCGTGCTCGTGGCTGATGAACCGACCAGCGCCCTGGATCCTGGCACCGCCCAGGCCGTTGCCGGCCAGCTGCTTTCCACCGCCGCAGCTTCAGGCATTGCCCTGCTGCTGATCACCCACGACCCGCAGCTGGCAGCACGCTGCGCGCGCACCATCAGCATCCAACCGCCTGCCCAATAAGCCACCTGACCGCTCCCCCTATCACCCAAGGACACCGCACCCATGAATCGACTCCGCAAGAAAACACTGGCCTTGCTCGCCATCCCGCTGGCCGGGACGCTGGCCCTCAGCGGCTGCTTCTCCGCAGCGGCCGAGCAGGCCGGCAGCACCGGCCGCATCTCCGTGGCCCACATGCAGCCTCCCCGCTCCGGGCTCAGCCCGCTCAGCGATGACGCGTTCAAGCTCTCGCGCTGGTCCACCGCCGAAACCCTGGTCACCCTCAATGAGTCCGGGGATGCCCAGCCGGCCTTGGCGACCAGCTGGGAACGCATCGATGACCTAGTCTGGGAATTCTCCATCCGGAAGGGCGTCACGTTCCATAACGGGCAGCCGCTGGGTGCTGCGTCGGTGGCGAACTCCCTGCAGCGGGCCATCGATTCCACCCCGGTGCCGCGCATCCTGAACGGCACCGCGCTGGACGTGGAGGTGCTCGGGGAGCACGGGCTGCGGATCACCACCGCGGATCCCGACCCGCTGCTGCCCCAGCGGCTCTCCAGCCCGCAGCTGGCCATCTTCGCGCCTGAGGCCTACACCGACAGCGGGGTTGACCCGGCAGGCCACGGCACCGGCCCGTTCCAGATCACGGCAGTGGACGGGATGTCCGGGGCCACGCTGGACCGCTACGAGGATTATTGGGGCGACAAGGCCGAGGCTGCCGGCATCGACGTGAAGTTCGTGCCCGATGGCACCGCGCGCACCGCCGCGCTGCGCACCGGGGAAGCGGATATCGTCGAGGCCATCCCGGCCGGCCAAACCGCCTCGGTGGACCAGGAGCTGCTCACCGAAGTGCCGATGCCGCGCACCAATACGCTGTACCTGAACACCGCCAAGGGTCCCTTCGCCGACCCGGCGGTGCGCGCCGCGGCCCGCGAAGCCATTGACCGGGCTGCCATCATCCAGTCCGTGTACGAGAACCGGGCGGACCGCGCCGACGGCCTGCTCGGCCCGGCCCTGCCCTACGCCGCCGGGCTGCGCGAAACGGATGAGTACCGGCAGCTGCTGTCCCAGCGCGCCGAACCCGCGAAGGTCCAGGACGTGGAAATCACCCTGGGAACCTTCACCGACCGCGCCGAACTGCCGGAAGTCGCGGTGATCCTCCAGCAGCAGCTGGAAGCCGCCGGATTCATCGTGAAGCAGGATGTGCGCGAGTACCAGTACATCGAAGCCGATGCGCTGGACGGGGCCTTCGATGCCTTCATCCTCTCCCGCGCCACCGTGCTTGATTCCGGGGACCCGGTGGCGTACTTCGCCTCGGACTTCACCTGCGAGGGCGGCTTCGCCATCGCCCAGCTCTGCGACAAGGACGTGGAGCAGGCCATCAACCGGGCCGCGCAAACCGATGCCGGGGCCCAGCGCCAGCAGCAGATCATGCTCGCCGAAGCCCGCATCCTGGGCACCGACGCGGCCATCCCGCTGCTGCACGAACGGGTAATCCAGGGCGAGAGCCCTGCCGTGCACGGCGCCGCGCAGGATCCGCGCGAACGCGAGCTGGTCACCGCGCAGACCCGCCTGGGCAACGAGTAGGGGCCGGGCCGCCGATGAACTGGTTCTCCCGCCGCCGGCGGCGCATCGCCTGGGCGTCCTTCGCCTCCTGCCTGCTCAGCGCGCTGGCGCTGCTGCTGGTGGCCGGCGCCCTGCCCTGGCTTTCGCGCACCGATCCGGCCGCGGCGGTGCTCCGTGCCCGCTATGCCGAACTGGAACCCACCGAGCAGGCGCTGGCCGCCGTGCGCGCGCAGCTGGGCCTTGACCGCGGGCCGCTGGCCACCAGCTGGCACTGGTGGTCCGGGGTGCTGCACGGGGATCTGGGCAGCTCCTGGGTCAGCGGGGCGCCGATCGCTCCCGGAGCCTGGCGGGCCCTGTCGGTCTCCGCCACGCTCACCGCCTTCGCCGTCCTGGTGGCACTGGCCGTGGCCTTGCTACTGGTGCTGCCGGCGGCGTTGCGCGTGCTGCGCAACCAGCGGCAGTCCGGGTCCGGTCCGCTGGGCGTGGCGCTGACCTCGTTGCCGGAATTCCTGCTGGCCAGCATGCTGCTGGTGCTAGTTGCGGTGCAGCTGCAATGGCTGCCGCCCTATGGGTGGACCGGGCTGGACACCGCCATCCTGCCCGCGCTGGCGCTGGGCATCCCGGCTGGCGGGTTGCTGGGCCGGCTGCTGGCAGATGCCATTGCCGCGGTGGCCGGCGAACGCTGGGTCGGGATCTGGCACCTGGCCGGGGCGCCGGCGCCGGCCATCCTTTCCGGGGTGCTGCGCCGGGCCGCGGCCGCGGTCATCGACCAGCTTGGCCTGGCGTTCATCGGATTGCTCGGCGGCGCGGTGGCCGTGGAGCAGGTCTTCGCGATCCCCGGGCTCGGCCGCTACTTGCTCGGAGCCGCCAATGCGCAGGACATTCCCGCGTTGCAGGCCGGCCTGCTGCTGATGGCGGCCTCGGCCGTGCTGATCGGGGCGCTCACCGCGGCGGCTCGGCGCACGCTGCGCGGAGGCGCCCTGCCGCCCGGGTCGCTGCCTGCCCCGCCCGAGGCCCGCGGCACCGGCAGGATCCAGCGCTGGACCGCGGGCATCACCTGCGCCGCACTGCTGGCCATCCTGGCTTCCGGGTTGCCGCGCGATCCCTATGCCATTGCATTCCGGCGGCTGCAGGCCCCGGAACCGGGCCTGCCTTTCGGCGCGGATGCCAGCGGCAGGGATCTGCTGGCACGGGTAGCCCACGGAACCCTGGGCACGGTGGGCCCGGCACTGCTGATCGTGGCCGGCGCGATCCTGATCGGCCTGCTGCTGGCGGCGGCCGGCGAGATCTCGCGCGGACCGGCCGTGATTGCCAATGCGACGCCGCCGATTCTTGCCGGGGTGGTCATCGCGGCCCTGATGGGCCCGTCGGTGGGCGGTGCCGCGCTGGCCGTGCTCTGGGTGAGCTGGCCTCCGCTGGCCACCCATGCGGCCTCGCTGCTTGATGAGGCGCGGGCCATGCCGCATATCCGCTGGCTTCCGCTCTCGGGGGTGCCGCGGAGCAGGATCTGGATCCAGCATTTGCTGCCGGCGGTGATTCCCGCATTGCTGCGGCACGGGATGCTGCGGCTGCCCGGGGTGGCTTTGGCCTTGGCTGCCCTGGGATTCCTCGGGCTCGGGGCGCAGCTGCCCACCCCGGAGTGGGGGCTGCTGCTGGCCGAAGGCATCGGCTATGTCGAGCGGGCTCCGTTCACAGCCATCGCCCCGGCTTCCGCACTGGTGCTCACCTCCGTATGCGCGGTGGCGCTCGCCGGGATTCCGGCGCCGCGGCGTGCCGGTTCCCGCGGCCCTTCGAAGAAGCTGGAGGCGCAGTCCGGGAACTCTCCGGTGACGGTGAGCTGAACGGCGGGCCTACCGTCCCGCCGCCAGTTCGCTATTGCCGTGCAGCGTTCCGGTGGACAGCCCAAGGCTCACCGGCTGCGGCGAACTGCAGCAGCCGCTGGATTCGGCAGGCTCAGCCGGTTCCGTTCCGCAGGAGTTTTCGCTGGCCGGAGCGTCGCAGGAGCCGCCCAGGTCCGTTGAGCAAACACCTGTTTCCGGCAGCTCCAGCTCCACCCGGCCGGCCGCCTCCGCATCTCCGGAGAGGGCGGCGGCAATGGAGCGCACCTGCTCGTAGCCGGTAGCCATCAAGAACGTCGGGGCCCGCCCATAGCTCTTCATGCCAACGATGTAGAAGTCCTTTTCCGGGTGCGCCAGTTCCTTGGCGCCGTGCGCGCTGACCGTTCCGCAGCTGTGGAACTCCGGATCGATCAAGGGACCGAGCTGGCGCGGGGCCTCGACGCATTCGTCCAGGTCCAGGCGCAGCTCGGAAAGCATCTGCAGATCGGGGCGGAAACCGGTGGCGGCGATAATGCGGTCAACGGCCAGCTCGCGGCCATCAGCCAGCACGACCGCCAGCTGCTCCCCTGCGTTCATCGACGCGACGGAGACATTCTCCAGCAGTTCCACGTGGCCGTTTTCCACCAGCCGGCGCAGCGAGGTGCCCAGCTGGCCCCGGGCCGGAAGCTGGTCGGACGCTCCGCCGCCGTAGAGCCGGATCGGGTTGGCGTCCCCGCGCAGGCCCCAGCGGATGCGGGTGTCCGGATACTGCTTCTGCAACCGGCCCAGGGCGATGATGGTGTTTGCCGCCGAATGCCCGGCGCCGAGCACCAGCAGGTCCTTGCCTGCCAGCTGTTGCTCATCGGCGCCCAGCGGATCGGGAAGCCCGCCGGTGATGAAACCCTGTTCGCGTGCCTGGGCTTCGCCGATTGCCTCGATGCCGCCACGGCCTACCGGGCTTGGCTGGTTCCAGGTTCCGCTGGCGTCAACTACGGCGCGGCCGAGCAGATCCACCAGGCCGCCAGGGGTTTCGGTGCGCACCAAAAACGGTGCGTCGTCGCGGTTCGCGGTGCGGGCCTTGTCGGCGCCGCGGCCGTCGGCCAGCACGCGGCTGATCTTCACCACGCGGTGGCCGTAGCGGATGCGCGGTGCCAGTTCCGGGTGGGCTGCCAGCGGCTGCAGGTACTCGCTGACCAGTTCCGCACCGGTAGGCAGCTTGGTGATCCGCGGCTCTTCCCAATCCCCGGCATATCCTTCGCTGGGGGTTTCCAGCAGCCGTCGGGACGCGGCATCGATATTGAAGCGCCATGGGGAGAAAAGCTTGATGTGGGACCACTGGGCAATCGCGGCACCGGCGCTGTCCCCGGCTTCCAGGACGAGCACGTCCTGCCCGCGCTCGCGCAGGTTGGCTGCGGTGGCCAGCCCGATGGGGCCGGCGCCAATGACGATCACTGGAAGGTTCTGGTTCATGGATTTCTCCTTGGCTGCTGGATTCCGGGTGGCGGGTGCCGCTTAGCTGGCTGGCAGCAGTTCGGCGATGAGCCGCTCTATCCGGGTGCGGATTTCATCGCGGATCGGGCGCACGCCGTCGATGCCCTGGCCTGCAGGGTCCTCCAGCTTCCAGTCCTCATAGCGCTTGCCCGGGAAGAATGGACATGCGTCCCCGCAGCCCATGGTGATCACCACATCGGAGTCCTGCACCGCTTCGGTGGTCAGCACCTTGGGAATTTCCGCCGACATGTCGATGCCGACTTCCTTCATGGCCTCGACCGCCGCCGGGTTAACCGAATCAGCGGGAGCCGAGCCGGCCGAGCGGACCTCGATCCGCCCTTCGGACAGGTGGGAGAGGAAGGCAGCGGCCATCTGGGAGCGTCCGGCGTTGTGCACGCAGACAAAGAGAACTGAAGGCTTCTCGGTTGCAGTCATGGTTATTTTCCTCAGGCAGAAGTTGTGACGGTGCTGGATGCGGGGAAGAATTTCCGGGCCCACAGGGCGACATAGACCAAGGCGACCAGGATAGGCACCTCGATCAGCGGGCCGACCACCCCGGCCAGGGCCTGTCCGCTGGTGGCGCCGAAGGTGGCGATGGCCACCGCAATGGCCAGCTCGAAGTTGTTCCCGGCCGCGGTGAAGGCCAAGGTGGTGGTGCGCGGGTACCCCAGCTTCAGCCAGTGGCCAATGAGCATGCCGGCGCCGAAGACCACCACGAAGTAGACCAGCAGCGGGATCGCCATGCGCAGCACATCCAGCGGCTTGGAGATGATGTTGTCCCCCTGCAGCGCGAAGAGCAGGACAATGGTGAACAGCAATCCGTACAGCGCCCACGGGCCGATCTTCGGCAGGAATTTGCCCTCGTACCAGTCGCGGCCCTTGGCCTTTTCGCCCAGCGTGCGGGTCAGGTAGCCGGCCACCAGCGGGATGCCCAGGAAGACCAGCACCGAGGCGGTGATCGCGGCAATGGAGAATTGCGCGCTGGTGGTTTCCAGTCCCAGCCAGGAAGGCAGCACCTGCAGGTAGAACCAGCCCAGGGCACCGAAGGCGATGACCTGGAATACCGAGTTGATGGCCACCAGCACGGCGGCCGCTTCGCGGTCCCCGCAGGCCAGGTCATTCCAGATGAACACCATGGCGATGCAGCGGGCCAGCCCCACGATGATCAGCCCGGTGCGGTATTCCGGCAGGTCGGCCAGGAAGATCCAGGCCAGCACGAACATGAATGCCGGGGCGAGGATCCAGTTGATCACCAGCGAGGTGACCATCAGCTTCTTGTCGGCCAGCACGCGGCCGGTTTCGTTGTAGCGCACCTTGGCCAGCACCGGGTACATCATGACCAGCAGGCCGATGGCGATGGGCACCGACACCCCGGCCACGGTGAAGCGGTCCAGCAAGGCGCCGAGCTGCGGGAAGATACGGCCCAGGCCCAGGCCGACGGCCATGGCGAGCAGGATCCACAAGGCCAGGTAGCGGTCCAGGAAGGAAAGTTTGGCCGCCACGGGGGCCGTGTCTAGCGCAGGGGCAGGTGCCACTGAATCATCACTCCAAGAATAGACATCGACGATTATCGATGTTTTGAGTATGATGAAACATATCGACGTTTGTCAATCTCTGGCGCCGGCCAAGACGCCAAGACAAGAAAAGAGCCGAGGTCCATGAGCACAGCCACCGCGAATCCTGCCGACGGCACCTGCACCGCGCCGGCTGCCGATGCCTGCTGCGTGCCATCCCCCGGGGAGGCAATCCTGAACGCCGAGGAAGCCGAACTGCTGGCACTGCGATTCAAGGCGCTGAGCGACCCCAACCGCCTGCGCATCCTGTCCATCGTCTCCAGCAGCGTGTCTGCCGAAACCTGCGTTTGCGACCTGCCCGAGCCGCTGGGCCTCAAGCAGCCCACCGTCTCGCACCATTTGAAGATCCTGGTGGATGCCGGGATCCTGCACCGCGAGAAGCGCGGGGTCTGGGCCTACTTCTCCGTGGTCCCCGGCGCCTTGGAATCCCTGGGCGCCAGCTTGGCGCCTAAGCCCTAGGCGGGTTTGCCACGCGCCCTTGCTTGCAGGCACGGGCGAGTGCCCTATTTCGGGCGCTCGAACTTCATGAGCTTGTGCGTGCCATCGCAAAAGGGCTTGATGGCGGAGCCCCCGCAGCGGCATAGCGCTACGGGCCCTTGCCGGGCTTCGATGGATTGCCCTTCGGCATCAACGATTTCAAAATCTCCCCTGAGCAGCAATGGTCCCTGCGGGCAAACTGTAATGGTGGCCGCTTCCGAGGCGCAGTCCCCGCCGCTCATGCGACTGCCCCAGCTCCGGCCCCGGCCCCGGCAAGCAACGCCGAGCTGCCAGCTTCCCACGCGTCCAGATACTGTGCGCCGGCCAACGCGTCAACGGCCGCCGCGGCTTGGGCTCCGAACAGTATGCCGGGGACCAGTTCCGGTTCGTCTTCGGCCAGTCCCCCGGCCAGGTCGCGGCCGGCGATCTGCTCATGGACCGCATCAGCTTCCACATGCTCATCGAAGTAATCGGTGACCGCGGATTCATAGCCCAGGCGCCGGAAGCCGCGGGCATAAGCCGCCTGGGGTATCGAGGAAGTCATCTCGTACAGCGCCAGGTGGCCAGTGATGGCTCCCCGATGGCGCCGGTGCATGCCGAAGAGCGAAATCATGTTGACCGCCGCCAGCGTCACCGCCGGAATGCGGTCGATGTAGGCGCCGAAGTCATCACGCAGGCCCATCCCCCTCATCGTCTGCCTGAACAGCTCGCTATGCATTCGAGGCAGATGCCCATTTCCGTATTCATCGGCCTGGATCTCCACCATTGCAGCTTTTGCACGTCCCTGGAGTTTCGGGATCGCCCAGGTGTGCGGGTCAGCTTCCTTCAGCTGGTAGATCGACTTCAGAATCAAGAATTCGCGGGCCTGGGCGGCATTGGCCTTGCGCTGGATGAATTTCGATACTGACGGCCCGGCATCGCTCGCAGCGAGCGCGAACAGGGCTTGGGCCACCTCGGAGGAGCTGGGTTCCACGCTTGGAACCGGGCCTGCAGCCTCGCGAAGTGCTTGCTCGAAAGCCTCCTCGATCTGGGCCCGAAGCGAAATCAGCCCAGGGTTCCATTCCCAGCGATCATCGACGCCTGCGAATCCCCGATAGTGCAGCTCATAGAGCATGAAAAGGCTCAATTGCAGGTCCCCGTCGTCAAGCACATCCGAAGCCGAAGCCAACCGTCCCGTCGCGACCGTTGCCAGGTAGGCTGCGTGTTCTCCCGAGGGATTGCACAGCAACGCGTTGGCCAGCTCTCGGGACAGGTCTCCGCGGGGTACGGGCAAATGCATGACGCTCCTTCGGTGTCGCTGGTTGCATAGCCGGCAATAGCGGCTTGAGGATGATCGTGCCAGCATCCCCCGGATATCACCACCATTAGGAGGAAAGGCCAAGGTAAGCCGCCAAGGCAGGCAATCAATTGGACTCTGCGACCTAGTCGGGTGCGGCTGCGCTCCGCGGAATTCGTGTCTACCTGCTTGTCATGAGGTATTCTCAGAAGAACACTCCACGATGATCACCGAGCGCCAATGGCGAAACCCGGGGATCCCTCGGCTTCGCGCCACAGGGTTTCGTGGGCGGTCCCCTTTCGGAGAGCTGCCATCAGCGGAGGATTTTATGAACATGCCCGAACGCCGTATTCGCGCCATGCAACGCGTCGAAGAACTTTTGCATTGCCCTGAGGCAAGAACCCTTCTCACCTCGTACGGCTGGTTCGAGGGGACGCCGGTGGTATTCGCCCAATACGCCGATCCAGTAGATGAAGTCATGGGCTTCGTATCGGTCCATGGCCGGGCAGTGCTCATGGTTGTCGATGACGGCCAAACCGATGAGCTGCAGCTATGGCACATCACGGTGCCCAGCCCGCTTTTTCCCAAAGTTCCGCCACTGCCAGCGGGAACCACAATCAGCGAACTGTGCAACATGCACCGCACGGAGAAATTGATGCCGTTTCGCGTAGCTTTTTGGTCCCATAGCGCGGCACTCCACGAAATTCCCTGCTTTGTCCGCAACGACAGGCCTGTCCAGGCAACCCGGTCGACGACTGACATCGGCTAGCTCGGCGGGCCAGCCCGGACAGCCATCGGAGCGCTCCCCCTCGCGCCACGCGCCAGCCTGCGCCATCCCGATCGCGGATTCCGTCTTGGACTACTGGGTCCGGACGGAATTTCCTTCCACGGGCTTTCCCGTTCAATGACACGAATGCCGGATCGCTGCCCGGCCCGTGCCACAATCCGAAGTGGAAAGTAGCGCCGAGCACCAGTTGGCGCGTCCTATGCGAGGAGGCATCGGCGGCAGTGCAAGTCAACATGGAGCAGGTCCAGCAGCGGACCAACGCGGCCTGGATCATCATCGTGGCCTCCGGTGTCGTGGCAGGCCTGCACATCTGGAAGCTCGCCCCGGCGCTGACCGTCATCCAGGACGAACTGGGGTTCTCGCTGATCTTCTCCGGCGTGCTGCTAGGCGTGGTCCAGGTGGCCGGCATGGCCGGCGGGCTGGCAGTATCCCTGCTCTCGGAAGTCATCTCCCAACGCCGCACCCTGATCCTCGGCTTGCTGCTGCTGGTGCTGGGCAGCACGCTGGGCGCCTTGTCCCCCAGCGCGCCGCTGCTGCTGGCCACCCGCATCCTGGAAGGCGCGGGTGTCATCATGGCCACCGTCATGGGGCCCGGACTCGTGCGCCTGCATGCCCCGATCAGGAACCTGAACATGGCCGTGGGGTGGTGGGCCGCCTACATGGGCATGGCCACCTTCATCGGCGTCTTCTCCACCGCACTGGTGCTCCAGCACCTGTCTTGGCACCTGTGGTGGGGCCTGCTCGCCTTCATCACCCTGCTGCCCATTCCGCTGATACTGAAGTTCGTGGCAGCGGACAGGCCCTCGGGGTCAGCGGCCCTGCGCGAAGCTGCCCGGCGCATTGCCATCACCGCCCGGGCACCGCGCGTGTGGATCAGCGGGCTGATTTTCGGCTGCTATACGGTGCAATGGATGGCAGTAGTGGGGTTCCTGCCCACGATCTACGAGGAATTCGGCCTGGATCCGGTGGCCGGTGGATTGGCCTCAGCCGTGATCGGCGGGCTGAATGCGGTGGGCGCGATCATCTGCGGCGGGCTGCTCCAGCGCGGGGTCAACGGGCGCACCCTGCTGCTTACCGGCTTCGCCCTGATGTCGCTGACCTCCATCCTGACCTTCGCCATCGACTACCCTACGGAGCTGCTGCTGATCCAGATGGTCTGCGTCGGCTTCTTCTCGCTGGCCGGGGCCACCATCCCTACCACCATGACCCGCGTGGTGGTCGACCTGGCACCGCCGGGCGGCTCGGCGCCTGCGTCGATGGGGTTGACCCAGCAGATCTTCAATATCGGCAATTTCACCGGCCCGATGCTGCTGGCCGCCACGGCGACACTGACCGGAGGCTGGAATGCCACCTGGTGGCTGACCACGTTCTTCGCACTGCTCGGGGCGGCGCTGACGCTGGTGCTTTCGCGCCGGAATTCGCCGTTCGCCACAACGCGCTGACGGACTGAACCAGCAGGGGGCTGGAGGCTGAACGGTTTCCCGTCCTGCCTCCAGCCCCATTTCACTGCTTTCTTTCTGCGTTGCGCCGCTAGTGCGCGCTGCGGTGCTCGTCCCTGATCTGGCCGACCAGCTCGGCAAGCATGTCCTCCAAGGTCACCATGCCGGTGACCTTTCCGGTTCCGCCCTCGCGCACCAGCGCCAAGTGGGCACCGGAGAGCTGCATTTCCTGCAGTGCGGTGCGCACGCTTTGCTGCGGGGCGAAGGACGGCAGCTCGCGGATGCCGCTGGGCTGCAGCGGGCGCTCGCGGGTTTGCGCATCGGCACCCAGCACGTCCTTCACGTGCACATAGCCCACTGGAGTGCCATCGGCCTGCACCAGCGGGAAGCGGGAGAAGCCATGCGCGGCCGCCGCCTCGATGCCGGCCACCGTGCAATCCACCGGCAGGGTCTGCACCTCATCGAAGCTGATCGCCACCGACTCGATGCTGCGCGCATCGAAGTGCAGGGCGCCCATCAGCAGCTGCTCGTCCTGCTCATCCAGGACACCGCCCTCGCGGGATTCGGCCACCATGGAGGAAACCTCGTCGCGGGTGAACGTGCTGGCCACCTCGTTCTTCGGGGCCACCCCGAAGATCCGCAGGACCAGGTTGCCCATGGCGTTCATCAGCCACAGCACCGGGCGCAGGATCTTCACCAGCACCACCATGCTCGGGCCCAGGATCAGCGCCATGCGTTCCGGACCGGCCAGGGCCATGTTCTTCGGCACCATCTCGGCGAGCACCACGTGCAGGTAGGTCACCACGATCAGCGCAATCGCGTAGGACAGCGCATCGATCATGCCCTCCGGAATCCCGATGGCCTCGAAGGGACCTGCTACCGCGTACTTCACCAGCGGCTTGGTGACGTAGCCCAGTGCCAGCGAGCACACGGTGATGCCCAGCTGGGCGCCGGCCATCACCAGCGAGACGTTCTCGATGGCCCACAGGGTCAGCTTGGCGCTGCGGCTGCCGGCCAGCGCCTTGGGCTCGATGATGCTTCGGCGCGCAGAGATCAGCGCGAACTCGGCACCGACAAAGTAGAAGTTCGCCGCAAGCAGCAGGACCGTCACAAGAATTCCGATAAGATCGCTCATCGCCCGGCCTCTTCCTCATCAAGTTCGGACACTTCCACGTCAACGATCGCGATCCGCTGCTCATCGGTGGCGTGGATGGTGAATACCAGCTGCTTGTCCGGTCCGCCGGGAACGCCGGGCACCACGAGGGTGACCACGTCGCCGACCTGGCCGAAGCGTCCCAGCTGCACGGTCAGCAATCCGGCCAAGGTCTCATAGTCCGAGTCCTCGGGGATCTGGCAGCCCAGCAGCTCGCTGGCTTCATCCGGTCGCAGCGCCGCATCCAGCCGCCAGGCATTCTCCGAGAGAACCTGGACGCTGGAGTCCTGCGGGTCATGCTCATCGCGCACTTCCCCGACGATCTCTTCCACGAGGTCTTCGAGGGTCAGCATGCCGGCGACGTCGCCGGTCTCGTCGATCAGCACCGCCAGTTGCATGCCGCCGCTGCGCAGCTGGTCCATCAGCTCGTCGAGCTCGATGGTGTCCGGGACCAGCAGTGCATCCTGGGCGTAGTCCCCCACCGCGGTGTGCGCGCGCTGCTCGAAAGGCACGGCGAGCAAGGCGCGGATATGCACCAGTCCCAGCACCCGGTGGCCGTCCTCGGCCACCAGCGGGAAGCGCGAATGCCCGGTTTGCGCGGCCAGCTGCAGCACGTCTTCCACGCTCTGCTGCGCGGTCACGGTGGCCATCCGCGAACGGGCGGTCATCACGTCGTGGCCACGGCGGTTGCCGAAGGCCACGGTGCGGCGCAGCATCTCCGCGGTTTCCGAGGGCAGCACGCCTTCGCGGGCGGAGTGCCCCACCAGCGCGACGAGTTCCTCGGCGGAGCGGGTGGAGGCCAGTTCTTCCTGGGGCTCGATGCCGAACCGGCGGACAATCCAGTTGGCGTTGCCGTTGAAGAATGAGAGGAAAGGCTTGGTGACGGTGCTGAAGCCGCGCTGGAAGCCCACCACCGCCTTGGCGGTGGCAAAGGGCTTGGCAATGGCCAGGTTCTTGGGGACCAGCTCGCCGAAGACCATGGTCAGGATCGTGGCCAGCACCAGCGCGATGGCAACGGAGACCGTGCGGGCCAGGGCCGCGTCGAGGCCTGCATCCTGCAGCGGGCCCACCACGAGGGCGGCGATGGCGGGCTCGGCCAGGAAGCCGATGCCGAGGTTGGTCAGGGTGATGCCCAGCTGGGCACCTGAAAGCTGGGTGGACAGGGTGCTCATGCCCTTGAGCACGCCTTGGGCGCGGCGATCGCCATCGGCGGCGGCCTGCTTGACTTGATTTCGGTTAACCGTGATCAACGCGAATTCCGCGGCTACGAAGAGCCCGCATCCGAGAATGAGGAGCACGGCCAAAGCCAGAGAAATCCATTCCATTATCTGCACCCCCTGTCCTTCGAAGCCTGGCCGGCAATCCTGCCGGGCAGAGGGCTGGAACTATGAGATCTACTGTCGCCTGAAGCGTCCATCATTCCCTTCCGATCGGAGTATCTTCCTCCGATCTGCTGTGTTCCAATAATTATCCAGCATGCTGCTGCCCATTTTGCTTGAAAGTTCCATTTGTTTGCCAGATCCCCGGCATCCGCATAGCAATTTCACAAGATTGCGGCGCATCCGATTTCCGGTTCAGCAAAGAGAACACCGCGCAACCCGCCTTGGGCGGCTAGATTGGAGTCAGCACCGGTACGGCTGGAGCTGACGTCCGATTCGATCTTGAGGATTGCACCCATGCAGAATCCGATTCCCGATTACCTGCGCGAAGTGCTCGACGCGTTGCGCGATGACACCAGCGGCGAGCGTGCCGGCTACATTCCCGAGCTGGCCGAAGCCAATCCCGACTATTTCGCCTTGGCCGTGACCACCGCCATGGGCAGCACCTATACCGCCGGGGATGCCGGCATCGAGTTCAGCATCCAGTCCATCTCCAAGCCCTTCGCCTACGCCGCGGCCATCATGGACCGCGGCCTGGAGCAGGTTCTGGAGCGCATCGGGGTGGAGCCCTCGGGCGAAGCCTTCAACGAGCTGTCGCTGGAGGCTAGCACAAACCGGCCGAAGAACCCGATGATCAATGCCGGGGCCATCGCCGCCCACGGGCTGCTGGTCGGTGCCGACGCCACCGGCGAGCAGCGGGTCGCCCGGGCCCTCGAGCTGTTCTCGGCACTGGCCGGACGGCAGCTGCGCATCGACGAGGCGGTCTTCAACTCGGAGCTGGGCACCGCCGACCACAACCTGTCCATGGCCCATATGCTGCGCAAGCACGGGATCATTGCCGATGACCCGCATGAGGTGGTGGCCGGCTACACCCGGCAGTGCTCCATCTTGGTCACCGTGGCCGACCTGTCGGCGATGGCCGCCACCCTGGCCAACGGCGGGGTGCAGCCGTGCACGCACGAGCGGATCATGGATGAGGACACGGCCCGGCAGGTCATGTCGGTGATGGCGGTGGCCGGCATGTATGACGGGGCCGGCGACTGGCTGACCCGGGTCGGGATTCCTGCAAAGAGCGGGGTGGCCGGCGGGCTGGTGGGCGTGCTGCCGAACCAGGTGGGCATCGGCGCCTTCTCGCCTCGGCTGGATCCGCACGGCAACAGCCAGCGGTCGCGGCGGGCCTTCGAACGGCTGTCCACGGATATGGGCATGCATCTGCTGGCTCCGAGCCATGGACGGCTCGACGTCGTCGATGTGCGGCGCGGGGGCACCCGCGAGACGTTCACCTTGCAGGGGAATGTGCAGTTCACCGCCGCCGCCGAGCTGCTTGACTTGTTCGCCGAATCGGATTTCGACGGGCCGGTGCACGTGGATATTTCCCGGGTGTTCTCCTTCACCGACGTGGCCCGGCGCATGACCTTGGAGGGGCTGCGCCGACTGCGCAATGACGGGCGCCGGGTGTTCCTGCATGATCCGCTGCAGTCCCTGGCAGATCCGGATCTGGGTGATGGCACCTACCCGGAGACACCCTGAACAGCGGAGGCTAGCGGAAGATGTCCAAGTAGGCCAGCGTGGAGCCCACGCGGTAGTCCGCGGCCGGGTAGTTGGCCACCAGGTAGCGATCCCGGATGGCCAACTCGACATTGTCGGTGACGATGCCATCCACGCCAAGGCCCAGCAGCTCGCGGATGGTCGACTCGTCATTCACCGTCCAGATATGCACCTCCCGGTCCAGCGCATGGGCCTGGGCCAGGAACTCGGGGGTGAAGGATGCCTGCTCCAGCGTGTAGAAGTCGGCCTTCGTCTTCGGCAGTCCGCCCACGCTCATCGCCACGGTCAGCCCGACCCGCAACTCGGGGCGGCGCTGCTTGATTTCCTTGACCGCACGGGGGTTCAGCGAATGGTAGATGTTCTCCGTGGCGGTTCCGGCGGTATCCAGCTGCGCCAGGAAGCGCGTGAGATAGTCCCTGGATTCATGTCCGGTGACCTTCAGTTCCACGAGCACCTGGATGCCCAGCTGCTCGGCGCGCTGGAGATATTCCTGCATGGTGGGGATGCGCCCGGTGAAGCCGCCTTCGCGGACCGTGACCTTCCGAACTTCGGCCAGGGTCATCTCATGGATGTTCTGGTTCACCCCGGCCACCACCAGCAGGTTGGTGTCATGGCTGGCGACGAAATGCCCATCCGCGGTTTCCTGGAAATCAGCCTCGACGATATCGGCCTGATGCGCTGCCGCGGCGTCCAGTGCGGCCAGCGTGTTCTCCACCCCGCCGGCGGAATAGCCGCGGTGTGCCAGGATCTTGGCCTCCCCGGCTCCGGTTGCGGTCTGGCCCAGGGCCGGGGATGCGGCTAGGCTGCCCGAAAGCACCAGAGCTGCGGCCGCGGTGCCGGCAACAGCTTTCAATGCACGCGACTGCGCGCGGCGATGCCGTTGCGAGCGTTCCTGCAGGGTGACCGGCAACTGCAGGTGCTCGCGGGCCAGGGCCACCACGACCTGGATCGCCATCACGGTAGCGGCCCCGATCAGCAAAAAGCCCAGCGTGTGGCCCACGCCGATGCACAGGGTCGCCACCAGCGCCGAATCCTGCTCGCTAAGCAGCCCGGTGGCCAGATCCGAGATCCATACCAGCGCCTCGACCAGCAGCGAGGCGCATAAGGCGCTGGCACCCAGCGGGATCCCGATCAGCAGCAGGTAGCGCAGGCTGTTGCGGCGGGTGGCTTTCAGGCTGGCGCCCAGGGCGGCCAGCGGCTTCTTCGGGCCGACGGCCAGCAGCGGCAAGGTGAGCACCAGGCGGAGGTTGGCATAGATGATCGCGCCGATCATCAGCACGTAGAGGGCCGTGCTCAACGGCGCCTTGAGGTATTCGCGGGTGATGAACGGCGGGATGCCCACACCTTGGATCAGCACGGACGACAGGCCCAGGCCGCCCAGCGGCAGGGCGAGGAAGAAGTACGCCATCATCAGCGGTGAGGGATAGGACAGCATCCGGCGCAGGCAGGAGGCGGTTTCTCGGCATACCGCCCGAAGATTGGGAGGCTGCCCGGATTGCTGGCGGTTGACCATCACTATCAGCGCCACGAACTGCACGCTCACCGCACCCAGTGCTAGCACCGCAATGGCAACCAGGAGCAGCACCGAGACCGGGTGGGCCAGCAGCGCGGTGTAGGTCCGGTCGGTGACGTTGCCCAGGTTGCTATTTTCCAGCGCCAGCCCGAAGAGGTACTTGATCGCGGGGATCACCAGCAGGCCGTTAACTGCCTGCAAAGTGGTGATCACCGCGAGGTAGCGGAGCACGCGCACGTGGCTGAGCTTCAGCACGCGCAGCAGGAAGCTGAAAATCTGCTTCAGGAAGGGCAGCCCGCGGCCCGAGGGCAGCGCAGCGGCAGGAAAGTTCGCACTGTGCTTGCTCGATGGAATCCTGGGGGCCACTGCTTGATTTGCCTTTCCGTCCGCCGGGAACGCTTCGGCGGCTAATCGCAATTCTATCGCCGCCATCTTCCGTTCGCTGTGCGCCTGCTGGATGGAAGCTGAACGGCCAGGCCACCCTGCCTGCGGGAGCCGCCTCCCCTGCTGGCACCACCTGCGCGTAATCTTCCGCAGGCCCATTGACCGCTAGCTCGATCTTCCCTACTGTGTGAACTAGATTACTGATATATCAATAAGATATTAATCAATATCCCCAGTCAACTAGGAGAAGGCAGGTCGGATTCAGCATGACAGACAGAACCGCAGTGCAACCGCTCGGAGCCAGCACCCGCAGGCTGAGCCCCAAGCGCGTCCTGACATTCGCGGGGGCAATTATTGCCTTCCTGATCGGATCCGGGTTCGCCACCGGCCAGGAAATCCTGCAGTATTTCACGTCCTACGGCTACTGGGGAATCTTCGGCACCGGCGCCCTGGTACTGGCGCTCATGTCCTACGTCATCATCGAGTTCTTCGTGGTGGGCCAAGCCAAGAAATTCGACAAGCCCTCGCAGATCTTCCACTACTACTGCGGGAAGCACCTGGGCAGCTTCTTCGACTACTTCTCGATTCTCTTCGTCTTCCTGAGCTTTGCCGTCATGGTCGCCGGCGCCGGCGCAGTGTTCGAGGAGCACTACGGACTCTCGCGCTTCATCGGCGGCGGCGCCCTGGCCATCGTGGTCGGTGCCAGCGTCTGGTTCGGCCTGCGCTCGCTGGTGGACATCATCGGCAAGATCGGCCCGCTCATTGTCGTGATTGCCATTGCCCTGGGCATCATGGGCATTGTCCGCGGCAGCGACGGCATCAGCGCGGGCAATGCGCTGCTGCCGGGCCTGGATGTCACCCAGGCTTCCAGCAACTGGGTGCTCTCCGCCCTGTCCTACGTCGGGTTCTGCATGCTGTGGTTGGCCGCGTTCCTGACGGCCTTGGGAAAGACGGCGCGCAGCCGCAAGGAAGCGGTCGCCGGGGGAAGCCTGGGCGCCATCGCCTTCTCGCTGGCATGCATCATCGTGGGCCTGGGCCTGCTGGCCAACATCACCAAGGTAGCCGGGACCGAGATCCCGATGCTGGTGCTGGCCACCGATATCAGCCCGGTGCTCGCCTCCGGAATCTCGGTGATGATCCTCGCTGGCATCTACACAACTGCGGTTCCGCTGTTGTGGACGGTATCCTCGCGGTTCTTCGCGGACAACACTCCTCGATTCCGCTACAGCACCGTCGGCCTCGCGGTTCTTGGAACCGTCATCGGCCTGTTGGTGCCGTTCAGCCAGATGGTCAACGTGGTGTACGTGGTCAACGGCTATGTGGGCATCCTGCTGCTCGTGCTCATGCTGGTCAAGACCGCCACCCGCGCGTGCCGCGATAGGCTGGCGCCGGCAACCGGCCGCAATGCGAAAACTAGCAGAGATCTCCTCTAATGTTTCTTGGGGGACCTGGGCTCGATGGGATGCCTTGCAACCTACCGTTCACGTTTCCTGAATTGCCCCTCGGATACACTCCCCTGATACCCGGCGGGGTACATCCGGCATGAAGATGCCCAACCGCAGATAGGTCGTCGAAAGCGAAAGACCGCCGTCCGCATAGCCGCAACATCATACAACGGCCAAGGGCACGCAAATCGCAGTTCATGCGAATTCCGCGCCCTTGTCGCTCACACCTTCACGGCTACAGATCTACGGTTGCCGAATCCCCGGGATGGGCGGCTTCTCCGGTTACCTTGCCCTTGACCCAACTGGCGGCCAGGCTCAGTACCCCGCCGGGGTTTTCCCAGTATTGCGCGGAGTCGGATTTCAGCTGGATGAGCACAACCTCCGGGGATTCGGGCTCCTGGCTGAAGAAGGCTGCCACCGCCGAATTCCACAGTTCCTTCTTCTTGGCAACGTCCGTGACCAGATTGGCCTTGCCGCTGAGCGACACCCAGAACTTGTCGTTCGAGAACGCGGCGTTAACTTCCTGGTCCTTGGAGACCTGCTCGGCAACATCCGAAGAAGCAGCAGTGAAGAACCACACGTCCGCGTCGTTGCCCACCTCGGTGACACTCAGCGGACGACTTTCCAACCCGTCCGGTCCATGAGTCGTTAGCATCGCAATCTTGATGTCCTTGATGGTTTCCACAAGCTTTTCCACTTCGTCAATGTGTGCTGCTTTATCGTGCGCCACGGCAATCTCCCGTTCAACTTGTCCATCAGGTACACACGCCACGCTACCGGGCCCTTGGCACCGCGCAACGGACTTCCAGCGAAAACGCAGGTTCTCGTACCGGACCGGAACTTCTATCAGTCACTGGAACGGCGTCGAAAGCCGTAAGCTAGCCTCAACTCATGCTGAGGCATCAGACCAGGTGTAACTGTCAACGGCGTTGGTGCTTGCACGCAACACCCTCGAGGAACAGGGGCGAGCTGATTTTTCCCTCCATGCACCAGTGATCGTTCCCCCCGGCATCGGCCACCTATCAAAGCATGCCTGCCAGGATTCTTCTTTATGAACCATTCTCAGGCTCACACAGTGCTTTTCTTTTCCGATAAAGGGGTATCCATTTAGATCCCCAGGATTTGCGCCTGTTAGGTTGAGCCAACGTAAGGGCCCCCGCGCTGCGCCAACAGCCGGGGGCATGGACTACACCGTAGAGGGGTGTGAGTCATGGCCCAGCCTATCGCCGGCAGGGATTATCCGGTGGATCTGGCCCAGCTACGGGCCTGGTTCCCCACAGACGAGGCGTGCCTGGATTACCTGGATTGGCTGCGCTGGCCGGAGGGATTCATGTGTCCTCACTGCGGGGCGGTGAAAGTGGGGCGTGAGGCATCAGGACGCTACCGCTGTCATGGTTGTCGCAAGCAGGTGTCTGTGACTTCCGGGACGATTTTCCACAAGACCCGTATCCCGCTGACGGTCTGGTTCGAGGCCGTATGGCTGGTGACCTCAGGCAAGACAGGGGTCTCTTCGACCCTTCTGCACCGGGTCCTGCCGATTTCCACGTATCAGACGGCGTGGACGATGCTGGCCAAGCTGCGATCGGTGATGGGCACCGCTGAGAGTGAGCCCCTCTCGGGCCGGGTCGAGATCGATGAGACCTTCATCGGCGGCCATCGCACCGGTGTGGGCGGGCGAGGATCGGCCGGCAAGACGCTGGTAGCCGGGGCCATCGAGGTCACAGACCACGGGTGGGGGCGCGCCCGGTTGGCCGTCATCCCCGATGCCTCTGCCGCCTCACTGGGAGCGTTCGCCAGAACTAACGTGGCCGCTGGGGCGACGATCGCTACCGACGGGTGGAGGTCCTATCCCTCCGCGCTCAAGGGATACGTCCATGAACCCTTCAACGTCAGCACCTCCGGCCGGCCGGCGCATGAGTCGTTGCCGGCGGTCCACCGTCTGTTCGCTCAGGTCAAACGAATGCTGGATGGCACCTATCAGGGCGGTGGCAGCAGTGATCACCTGCAGGAGTACCTGGATGAGTTCGTCTTCCGCTTCAACCGGCGCCACAGCCGCCACCGAGGCCTGGTGTTCATGAGGCTGCTCCAACGTGCCGTCGACGGGCAACCGGTCACCTTCCGGTCCTTGGTGCGCACCCCTGTTCCCAAAGCAGTGCGTCCCACCGGGGTGACCGGCCCACGCTCCCAACCCGGCACCCTCGACGTGGAGCCAGAGGACCACCCCTGGCGAAACAACCCACACAACCCCAGCGCTCCCGTACCGGGCCAGGACTTGGGGATCTAAATGGATACCCCTTTGCTGACGATCCGGATGGCGTGCTCTTCGCCGTGATCTCCTCCAGCTGGTTCATCGCCTGGCAGAACACCGTTGGGGGGCGCATTAAGTCTGATCTGCGGTTCAACAAGCTCTTGGTTTGGAACACCTTCCCGATGCCGAAACTCACCGAGCAGAACGCGAAGAAGGTCATCGCAGCAGGGCGCAGCATTCTCTCAGCACGCGAGGCCTTGGAGGGCCAGTCTCTGGCGGACATGTATGCCAGCGGAATGATGAACCCGCGACTGTTGGCTGCGCACGACGCTCTTGATCGCGCATTGGATCGTGTGCTGGCGCCACGTCGGAAGATCACAGCAGAGGTCGATCGCCTGGCAGTCCTGTTCGAGTTGTACGAGAAGATCACGACCGAAGGGCAGCTCACCGTCTAGCGGCAATCGGATTGAGGAAGTATGCGTCAGATCATTGCCTATGACACGGCGGACCCCGAGCTTGCGGACATCTTCACCCAGAGCTGCGCAATCTGCGGCCAGGATGGATGGGTGACCGTGCCGAGTGCGGCTGTCGATCGACTTGTGGCCGGGGAACCTATCCAGCATGTCTTGCCTGACCTCGACCAGGGGCTTAGGGAGCAGATCACGAGCGGCATCCATCCGCTCTGCTGGGAGCGCGCCATAGCGCTGTCACCGGAGGCATGAAAAGAGCGAGGAGTCGGCCCCGGCCTCAGCCGCCGAGTGCGCCAGCTACCACCGTCGCGAGTGCGGGAACTAGATGCGTCAGGTTCTCCCGAACGACGGGGGACGCCTTGCCCAAGAATCGTTTGAGCCCCTTGGAGGCCCGGTCCTCGTCCTTCTCGTCCTCGAATTCTTCCTCGAGCAGCTCGAGCTGTCCGAGGTGCCTGCTCCGGTCTGTATCACTCAAATCCATCGCACTCAGTGCGTTCTTAAGGTCGGCGAAGAGACCAGGAAAGTCACCCGCAACGAGGTTGGATTGATGGACGCTCATGGTGTTCTTGTTGCCGGCGCTCACGGCTCCAACGGTTGACTCATAAACGTTGATTTGGTTATTCGTGGTGGAGCCGAGCCCAGGGTTGTGACCGTGGTCGAGTGAGACCTCGGTTGAGAGTCGAGCGACTTCGCCCTCTGACGTCAGCGTGGGTTTGATGAGGTGCCCGCCGGTGTGTGACGTCTGGTATCCCTTGATAAGGGGCTCTTCACAAATGAGGGTGTAGACGGGGTTCTCGAAGAATCGGCGCGTCGATAGCTCGATAGAGGTCGAGGCCTTCCGAAGATGGAAGTTCTCACACTGCCCATCCGAAAGACCTCGACGTGCCCAACGCTACCTTCGACAGCTGCGACCTGACCAAGTTCTGCCGACTGGACGAGCTCGGCCTCGAAGCCATTGGCCAACGCCTGGAACCCGGGCGGGCGGTGCTGGCCTGCCGTGTCGTGGAACCGGATGACTGGTGCCACCGCTGCGGATCCCAGGGCACCCCACGAGGCACCGTGATCCGCCGGCTGGCCCATGAGCCGCTGGGCTGGCGGCCCACAAGCCTGCACATCACGGTCCGCCGCTACCGGTGCGATGACTGCGCCCACGTCTGGCGCCAGGACACCACCGCCGCGGCCGAGCCCAAGGCCAAGCTCTCCCGCCGGGCCCTGCGCTGGTCTCTGGAGGCCCTGGTCATGCAGCATCTGACCATCGCTCGGGTGGCTGAGTCTCTGGCGGTGCGGTGGAACACCGCCAACGACGCCGTGCTCGCCGAAGGCAAGCGGATGCTGATCGACGACCCGTCCCGGTTCGACGGCGTCACCGCGATCGGCGTGGATGAGCACGTGTGGCGCCACACCCGCGGCGGGGACAAGTACGTCACCGTGGTCATCGACCTCACCCCGCTGCGGGACGGGACCGGGCCGGCCCGCCTGCTGGACATGGTGGAGGGCCGCTCCAAGCAGGTCTTCAAGACCTGGCTCGCCGAACGCGACCAGGCCTGGCGGGACGGCGTGGAGGTGGTGGCCATGGATGGGTTCACCGGCTTCAAGACCGCCGCGGAGGAGGAACTGCCCGAGGCGACCGCGGTCATGGATCCCTTCCACGTCGTCCGCCTGGCTGGGGATGCTGTGGAGAAGTGTCGGCGGCGGGTCCAGCAACAGGTCCTCGGCCACCGCGGCCGCAAGGAGGACCCGCTCTACAAGGCCAGACGAACGCTGCTGACCGGGGCGGATCTGCTCACTGACCGGCAGTACTCGCGGATTCAGGACGTCTTCGACGGTGATGAGCACGTGGAGGTCGAGGCGACCTGGGCGTTCTACCAGCACATGGTCGCCGCCTACCGGGAATCCGACCGGGCGAAGGGCAAGGTGATGATGCAGACGCTGATCACCAAGCTGGGCCGGGCGGTGCCGAAGAAGCTCACTGAACTGGCGGCGCTGGGCCGGACGTTGAAGAAGCGGGCAGCGGACATCTTGGCCTACTTCGACCGCCCCGGCACCTCCAACGGTCCCACCGAGGCCATCAACGGACGGCTCGAGCATCTGCGCGGCTCTGCCTTGGGGTTCCGGAACCTGACGAACTACATCGCCCGGTCCCTGCTGGAATCCGGTGGATTCAGGCCCCGTCTACACCCTGGATTGTGAAGAGCCTCTATACCTCGGCGGATTTCCGGGCGCTGGTGACCGGTCTGGGCATGCGTTCCTCGATGGGCCGGACCGGGGTGTCCCTGTTAACCGGCTAATCCACGTTTTATACCCTTGAATTCCCCCGGAAACTCTTGACTTTCCAAAGGATGAGGTCGATGCTCATGTGTCATGAACACCCAGCAAGAGTTGGTTTTGTTGCCTTCACACGGAGCATGGAACCTCCATGGGGCGGCAGCAGCGAGGTTCTCCCAGGCTAATGATTACCTCGGCTATCTGAGTGACCGCAACTACTCTCCAGCCACGACACGAGCCTACGGTTATGACCTGTTGGCGTTCTGCCGCTGGCTACACGAACAAAATCTGACTATCGAAGCAGTTGACACCAACACGCTGATCAACTATCTGAAGTTCTGCAAGAAATCATCCGTACCAGGACGTCCAGGCCCGAATGTAATGACTTTAGACGGTCAAAGAGCCGATGGATATGCACCTGCAACGGTGAATCGCCGGATGGCAGCAGTGTCCGGGCTGTTCACATTCTTGGCGATGCGGGATCCGTGCCTAACCAACCCTATGCCGAAAGGTCAGGAGTCCCGTTGGGTATCCTCCGCCCAGCGTTCCGGGCTTCTGGGGCATCTGGCTACACCAGCTGCCAGGTCGCCGCTACGTGTTCGCGAACCCCGCCGGCTACCAAGATCCTTGGAATCTGACGAAGTCATTGCCCTGTTTCAAGGTCTGCGGACGTACCGGGATCGTGCCATGGCAGGGCTAATGCTCTATTGCGGGCTACGTGCTGGCGAGGTACTTGCCTTGCGGATACGCGATGTGGACATCGGTGGGCGGTGGCTACTAGTGCAGGGCAAAGGATCCAAGGAACGACGAGTTCCATTAGACGTGGACGTCGCCGGAGTCATCCAAACTTACCTGCTCGCTGAACGCCCGGAATCGGATGAGCAACGGCTATTTCTCGTTGCCAAAGGAGCCAACCGCGGCCTGCCCTTGACAGCAGCTGGCCTGCGTACGATCTTCCGGTACCACCGCGAAATTTCAGGGGTTCCTGACGGCCACCCACATGCATTGCGCCATACCTTCGGCAGTGCCTTAGCAGCTTCAGGGGTGGACCTGTCCATCATGAGAGAGCTTCTGGGGCATGCCCACGTGAACACGACCGCCCGCTACATCCACCTTGTTCCTGCCCACGTGAAATCAGAATACGATGCCGCGATCAACCGCCAAAAACAATCACATTGAACCGCCTCTGGATCTCGTTGGCGCTTACCGCACCTACTTATCCTCCACTCACCGCGGGTCGGAACCGTATTTTTCAGCAGCAAGAACGTTCATGCTCCGATATCCAGACCCATCGAAGTGGAGCCAAGAGCCGCTGGAGCGGCGGCTGGAGGCGAATAGCGGCACTAGAGCTTTCGTGCTTTATCTGATGGTCACCAAAAGGATCCGCGGCGACTTCCCGTATCTGCTTGAGCGGAAATTAGCCAACATCTTCGTTGAGGTCCAGGGAACTGATTACGAAGATGATCTCAGATTTTTCTCTGCTGAAGCCCGCAAGGTGGGGTTCAGCGAACGAGTCAGTGCGGCGATGACGACCAGCGTCATCGCTAAGATCCTGCTGCGGACTCAACAGCCACTTACACAGATCACGAGTGCTGATTTAGAGGAATTTGAAACTTGTTGCCGAGCCCGAGAAGCCCAGACCGGCATGTCAGCCCGTCCATTACTCGTGCTGAGTTCTTCAACCCGCCAGGTCTTGTTCCATGCACACCTGCTTGCCAATCCACCTCTGAGCAGGACCCAGCGGGTACCGCTCAAGGATAGGGTCGGCGCAGTGAACGGTCCCTTTGCACAGTTTCTTCTGCGGTATTTGGAACGTAAGGAAGTGACTTGCACTAGGAAAACGGTCAGTAGCCTGGCAACACGATTAGCGCATTTCGGGCAGTTCGTCACCGAAGCAGATCCATCATTAGCTTCACCGGCTGAGCTAACTCGTTGTTCTCATATTGAACCGTATCTGGTGTCTTTGCCTCGAAGCCCCAATACGAAGAGCTCCGGCACGCTTTCCGTAGCGGAACAATCACGACGGGTCAGGGCTGCCGGTAACTTCTTACGTGAAATTACCGAGTGGGGATGGCCCGAAGCTCCTCCACGGCAGTTGTTCTTCCGTTCTGATGTTCCTAGGCTTCCTCGGCCACTGCCACGTCATTTGCCCCCGGATGCCGACCGGCTCCTAGCCCAAGAGCTCCTGGCCTCGGACTATCGTCAGGCTGCCGATGCGTTGCTGCTTCAACGAGCGTGCGGGTTGCGCATTGGCGAGTTGCTGGATTTGGAACTGGACTGTGTTCATGAGATTCCCGAGGCTGGGACTTGGCTGAAGATTCCGCTGGGAAAGATGAAGACCGAGCGTATGGTTCCGCTGGACCCGGACATCCTGGCTTTGGTTGATCGCATCATCGCAGAACGTTCGCCGGGCCAGCCGTTGGCTCATCCACGCACGGGGAAGCCCGCCCAGTTCCTTTTCACTCATCACGGACGCCGGTTGGGAGAAAGCGCTGTTCGGCTCGAACTAAACCGAGCTGCGCAAGCCGCCGGCCTGGGAAAGATCACTCCTCACCAGCTTCGTCATACTTATGCGACTGCGTTGATCAATGCCGGGGTCACCCTCCAGTCCTTGATGGCTCTCTTGGGCCATGTCTCAGCGGAGATGAGTTTGCGCTATGCATCCTTATTCGATTCAACTGTCCGCACCGAATACGAGCGTGCTTTGGACTTGGCGAAGTCACGCATCGGCTTACCTGACCTGGCTGAACACCGTTCGCTGCTTCCGTTGAGTGATGTTTCTGCTGGCTCTTGGCACGATACCGCGACAATTAAGTCACGGCTTGCTGGCGGGCATTGCCTGAGGTCCCCAGCCCAGCAGGCGTGCCAGTATGCGAACATATGCGAGCACTGTCCGAGCTTCCGCACTGAGGATTCGAATCTTCCAGTGCTTGAGGCACAGCGTAAGGACGCAATGATTTTGGCGCAGGACGCAAAACGCCGAGGCTGGGACAGCGAGGTGCAACGGCATGAAGCATTGGTGACTCAATTGGATCTGCTCATCGAGAGGACACGCACGGCGTGAAGCGAAGCGAGTCTCAACGAGTTGTTGATAAGGCCCTGCTGACATTGCGAATGCAGGGACGTACGGTGACGTTTCGGGCGGTAGCTGAACTCGCTGGGCTTTCCCGTTCCACGCTCTATCGTTCTGCTGGGCTTCGTGAGCTGATCCAGGCGTGCCGAGAGGGATCCGCGCGGCTAGGTGGCCGTGCGATTTTGCTTGGATCTCCTGCTCGGGTTGACGTGTTCGGTTCGGGTTCTTGGAATCAGGGGAAGCCGCTCCTGCAGAGTGATGACCGGGCGTGCAACAGGGAGTGCAGAGAAAAATAGAATTAGCCGGATAAGGCGTAGCCTAGCTATTTTTTAGCCGGTTAATGCTGGGATAACAGCATGGCTGAATCGTTCTTCTCGATGCTCAAGAACGAGCTCGTCTACCGGACCGTCTACGCGACCAAAGCCCAGGCCCGTCGCGACGTCATCGCCTATATCGAAGGGTTCTACAACAGCCGACGCCGACACTCCGCACTCGGTTACCGACGGCCCAACGACGTCCACTATGGTTATCAGCAGCCACCCCTGGCAGCGTAGAGAAATTCACCAACTCCGCTGTCCGAAATCTCCGCAGCAGCCCACAGGTCTCTGATCTGCAGGCGGGCGGACTTGGACGCATCGACGGCGCTACGCCGAACGACCATGATCACCCTGATTCCTTCGACCAGTCCGTCGCTGCTCTTCGGGACGGCGTCTGAGGTGCCGGTCAAGGCGATCTCGGCGGCCATGTAGGCGTCGATCTCATCGGATAAGGGGTCCGCCTACAGCAGACCCCGGTGTCCCTTGAGGTCGTAGAGTTCGTGCATCTAATGCAGGCTTCCACGGGGTGAGGCGGGATGAACGGAACCGTTCCGGGGTTCGTCCCCAAGGTGCTGACGTACGCGTCCATCCGGTTGTTCCGGGCTGACGAGCGGGTGTTTGAGGCCATGGTCGATGGGTCGACCCACGCTCTACTGGATGGTGGTGAGGGTTTCTGTCAGAGGTCGACATGATCACGGTGCTCTAGGATGCGCGACACCGCGTAACCGATGACGATACCCCAGAACGCGGAGTGAAGGTTGAAGAGGTTCAGGCCGGAGATCGTCACTACAAAAGTCACCAGGGCCCCCATCGTGAAATTTGTAGAGAACGCCGTGACGAACGCCTGCAGAAGGGCCTTCAGCATCGCGATCCCGCCAAGCGCGAGGACGAAGGCCTCCGGCGTCGCCAGCATGAACCGGACTAACGTCGGTGCCAGCAATGCAAATACTAGAGATAGGGCGGCGTAGATCAAAGCCGCAGTATATTGCCGAGCCTTATTCCCGGACGAGGTCAGGAGGGAATTGGTGGGACCCGTGACGCAAGCCGAGACCCCACCGAACACTGCATTCACAATTGAGAAAGCACCGGAAGCAACGGCAAACACATTGACCGGGGGGTGATGCCGGGCAGTGCGTAGAACAGCCAAACCCTGCCCGTTCTGCACGAACAACACCGTGATTGCTAGGGGTACCACCAGTTCCAGCTGCGCGGCCCAGGTGAAGTCAGGAGCCGTGAAGGTCGGGGTGGCAAGAATCGGTCCGCCGGTCTCCAGAGCGAATTGTCCACTCAGCAGCACGGCGATGACGCCGACCACCAGAGCTGCCATGACGGGGTGGAAGACCTTCCCGAGGGCCGGCACCACGGAGAAGATGAGGTAGGCGATCACCATGGGCGCGGCCACCATGGGGTTGTCCTGGGTAGCATCGACGATGTCGGTACCGAATCTCAAGAAGACGGCCGCTACCATCGCCATAATAATGGGCATCGGGATCGCCGCCATGATCCGCCGCACAAGGCCGCTCAGCCCCAGGGCGAGAACCAAAATACCACAGCCGAAGAAGGTGCCCACGACTTCAGGGAAAGACAGGTGCTGAAGGGAGGGACCGAGCAGTGCGGTTCCGGGGAGTGACCATGCGAAGCCCAGTGGCTGCCGGTACACCAGAGACATCACCACGGTCGCCAGCCCTGCTGAGAGGAAGATCGCGAACACCCAGGAGGCGAGCTGGCCCTGGGTTAGTCCGCCCGCCATGCCGACTGCAAGCGTCACGGCGATCGGTCCTGACGCAGAGAAGACCACCCCGAGGATTCCATTGGTGACGAATTCGGGACTGAGGTCGCGCCACACCTGGCGCAGTCCGGCCGGACGGACGCCGGGTCGTTCGAGCACCGGAGCACGTCTGGGTGGGGCGTTCGATTCGTACTCGCTGACCGACATACTCACTCCTAGTAACGCGGTTGACCGCTCTAGCTCATCGCTCCTGCCGTCCTCTCTCGACCGTCAGGGATTCATAGTCGAAACAGGTATCACACGACCCAGCAACATGTTCTGTAGAACAGTGAGGGAGGACGAGTGTGGTCACCGGACCCGACCTCTACGCCTTCCTGAAGGCCCGTCGCCTCTTGGTCACACCTACGTCGATCAACCTTTCACGACGACGGGCCCCCGGCGCTCGTAGCCCTAACAACCTATGCCTCCACGTCGGTATCGGCCCCTCCCACATACAAGGCCCGAATGCCACTTCTCCCCGCCGAAAGCGCCAGAACCACTCATGAAAAGCAGACAACCCACTCGCGACGAAATCAATGCTTGACAGAGTAAACCGAGGCTAGCGGGCTACCATAAGGTTCACGGACATCAACCGATTGGCCGCTGCCCCTTCAGACGGGTCAGTCCCCTGCCGTCTCTCAGACGGACGACACGGCGACGAATTCCTTGGACTCCCTTGCGGCGAACCTAGCGTCGAGTCGCGGCTTCACCTGCTCGGCGAAGTTCCGGATGCCGGAGGCGGCCGTCTCGTGGTCCATGAACCCTGCCTGGCCGTGCAGAATCAGGTGACCCAACCCGCCGATCCGGTCATAGAAGTTCTCGATCGGGTCTGCTGAAGGTTCGGTTGACTTCCTGACTGCTCTGCGGAGCAGAGAGGATAGTCATCATGCCGAAGATCTACTCGGAGGAGTTCAAGGCCAGCGCCCTGGAGTTACTTGAGCAGGGAATGACCCAGAAGCAGGTTTGCCAGGACCTCGGGATGTCGAAGTCCGCGTTGCAGGCCTGGGTGAACGAGTCCCGCTTACATCAGCACGGCTTCGAGCCCGCGGAGGGCCCCGAGGGCAAGGCCGAGCAAGTCAGGATGCTCCGGCGGATCCGGGAGTTGGAGCAGGAGAACGAGATCCTGCGTCAGGCCACCGCCTACCTGTCCCAGGCCAACCTCAAGCCCGGGCAGGCACGCCCAAAATGATGTACCCGCTGGTCCGTGACCTTGCCGCCGCCGGAATCCCGGTGACGGTGACCTGCCGGGTACTGGGCTTCTCCAAGCAGGCCTTCTACCAGTGGCGCTCCAAGCCCGTCTGCGACCGGGACTTCGAGGAGGCGCACCTGCTCAATGCCGCCTATGACGTCCACGCCGACGACCCTGAGTTCGGGCACCGGTTCATCGCCGACGAGCTCCAGGCCGCCGGCCATCGAGTCTCCGAGCGTCGGGTGTGGCGGCTGTGTTCTCAGCAGCGGATCTTCTCGGCCACCGTGCGCCGTGCCAAGCGGCACGGGAAGAAACCCGGCCCTCCGGTCTGTGATGACCTACTGCAGCGAGACTTCACCGCCACGAGCATCAACACCACGTGGCTGACGGACATCACGGAGCACCGCACCGGTCAGGGCAAGCTCTACCTGTGCGCGATCAAGGACGCCTGTTCGGGGCGGATCGTCGGCTATGCCACCGGCCGGCGGATGAAGTCTCGGCTCGCGGTCGCCGCCCTGAAGGACGCGGTGGCCCGCCGCGGAGGGGCGGCTGCGGTGGCCGGGTGCATCGTCCACAGCGACCGCGGTAGCCAATTTCGATCACGGAAGTTCCAGCAGGCGTTGAAGCACCACGGGCTGATCGGGTCGATGGGTCGGGTCGGGGCCGCCGGAGACAACGCTGCGATGGAGAGCTTCTTCGCCACGCTGCAGAAGAACGTGCTCGACCGCCGCCGCTGGGCCACCCGGAACGAACTGCGCCTGGCCATCATCCACTGGATCGAGCGCACCTATCACCGGCGCCGCCGACAGCGCCGGCTGGGTAAGCTGACCCCGGTCGAATACGAAACCATCCACCAAAAGGCCGTCGCTCTGGCGGCCTAAACCCCGGAGTCAACTAAACCTTCAGCAGACCCATCTGCTCGGCGACGGTCGTCGGGCTGCCGGCGAACATGATGCCGGACTCCATCAGCTGATCCATCGACATGCTGGCCAGATCGAAGACTGATCCGCCGCCCTGCAGGGCGCCGGCCCGGGCGAAGTACGGGGTGTAGCCCGGAGGCAGGATGAACTCTTGCGGCACCTTGTTGGACTTCAGATACCACATCAGCTGTTCGGCCCCGGCCATGCCCTCCGCGTCGGTGTCTCCCACGAAGGTCAGCGCCGCGTAACCGAACCGGTCGAGCGGAACCTCGCCCTTACCGGTCTCCTCCCAGCGAGCCCGATAGGAGTCGAAAACCTTCTTGGTTCCCTCGACACCGGTCAGGAAGGTGGCCAGGACGGCGTCGCCGTCAGCAACGCGAGGCACGGAAGACGGGGACATCGCACTGACCCAGATCGGCGGGTGCGGCTGAGTGTAAGGCCGGGGCCAGATGTTCACCTGCCGGTGCTGGAAGAACTCGCCCTCCCAGTTAAACGGACCGTCGTGGGTCGTCCAGGCCGCCTTGATGAGATCGATCGCCTCCCACATGCGCTCGTTCATCTTGATCGGGGACGAATTGGTCGCGGAGATCTCATAGGGGACGCCGCGCACGAAACCCACCTCGAGGCGCCCGCGTGTCATCAGGTCGACCAGGGCCATCTCCTCAGCCACCCGGACCGGGTCCTTGCGGTTGGCGACCGGATTTCCGAGAATGAGGATCTTGGCCTGTTCCGTGACCTGGGACAGTGCCGCGGCCACCAGAGGCGCCGCCGCATTCATGCAGGTCGCCGTGCCGTGGTGCTCGTTCACCATGATGTTGATGCCGGCCTGGTCGGCAACGATCCAGTCTGTGATATACCGGTCCATCAAGTCGGCGGCTGTGCCCGGATCCACGAAAGAGTTCGGCATGGTCACTCTGATGGAGTCGTATTTCTCCTCATCGGGAAGATGAGGGTAGGGCATCTCGCTGAAGTGCCAGTATTCCATGTCAGAATCCTTCCTTGGTCTGTGCATTGGTGATGATGTCGGCGACCTGACCGGGCTGGTCGATCTGTGCGCAATGGGCGGCTCCGGGAATGACCTCCAGGGCAGCGCGGGGCAGCAGGTCTGCAAAGCCTCTCGAATAGTCGGCGTCCGTGATGCGGTCCTGGTCACCACGGATGACGGTCACGGGGACGGTGATCCGGTTCAGCCAGTGCTTCAGGCGCGGATTGTGCATATAGGGTTCCCAGGTGTAAGTGGCCAGGGCTTCCTCATTCCGTGCAGCGAACAGGACCGTCTCCCGGCTGGCGGCCTTCAAGTCGCGGAGGGGATTGTTCTGCGGATCGGCGAAGCGCGCGCTGTCCAGATTCTGCCGCGAGGTGGCGAATACGTCGACGATCTCCCGGTCCATCGGGCCCCCCGTTTTGATGCCCACGGGGCTGACCAGGGTCATCCCGGACATCCTCGAGCAATCCCGGATGGCCATCTCCGCGGCCACCCACGCACCGAACTGCAGTCCGACCACGTGGACGTTCCTCAGATCGAGCACATCCAGCAGGGAGAGATAGGTGTAGGCGATGTCCTCGACGGTCTCGAACCACTTCGGCAGGGGCGAGAGCCCAAAGCCGGGGTGGGTCGGTGCGACAACCTCGTGGTTCTCCGACAGACGGGAGATGAGGTCATGGTCCTCCTGGACCCCCTCGACGCCGTGCAGCAGGAGGATCGGCGTGCCAGACCCGACACGCTGCAGATCGACAACGATTCCTGGGGGAACGAGGGCAGTTTCTAACGAACGTTGCGAATCCTTCCTGGAAGGACATCGCATGCCACGACACGCGTGGAACAAGGCATCGCTCGAGGCCAAGCGCCGCTACTTCGAGCGCATCCGGCAAGGCAGCAGTGGCAGCGAGGCCGCACGATCTGTGGGAGTGTCTCTGAGCTGTGGCTCGTTATGGTTCATCGATGCTGGAAGCGTGAACTTCATTGAGCGGCCTATCAGTGCCCGGTACTTGTCGCAGGACGACCGCATCGAGATCGCCGAGGGGCTGGCATCCAATGAGGCGGTCAAGGTGATCGCCGCCCGGATCGGGAAGAGCTTCCAGAGCATCTACCGGGAGATCGCCAAGAACCGGGGCCCGGATGGCCGCTACCAGCCCTGGCACGCCCATGGGCAGGCTTACCTGCGTCGGGCACGGCCCAAGGTGAGGCGGTTCGCTGCCGACGAGGCGTTGCGCGAGGCCGTCGCCGGCCGGCTGAAGCTGCGCTGGTCCCCGCAGCAGATCAGCCGCTGGCTGCGGCGTCGGTGGCCTCGCAGGCCCAGCTGGCATGTGTGCGCCGAGACGATCTACGAGGCCGTCTATCGCGGACTCGTCGGTGCCAAGGACCGTCAGACGCTTCGGACCGGACGGACGTACCGGCACAAGCGGGGTAGAGGGCGCGGCCGTGACGGGGCCTTGAAGCAGTCAACGAACATGAAGTCAATCCACGACCGTCCGGCCATCGCCCAAACCCGGCGGCAGGCTGGCCACTGGGAAGGGGACCTCGTCGTCGGGGCGTCCCAGCGTTCGGCGATCGCGACCCTGGTCGACCGCAAGACGCGCAACACCATCATCGCGCCGATTCACGGACGACACACCGCCCAAAGGGTCGGCGATGCGCTGATCTCCGCGTTCAGCGTCCTGCCACCTGGATTGCGCCGCACGCTGACATGGGACCAGGGAAATGAGATGTTCCACCACCAGCGCATCGCCGATGCCACGGGACTGAAGATCTATTTCGCCGATCCTCACTCGCCGTGGCAACGCGGCACCAACGAGAACACCAACGGGCTGATCCGGCAGTATTTTCCCAAGGGCATCGACTTCTCCCAGGTTTCGGACCAGGCCCTTCAAGATGCCGCGGCGGAACTCAACGACAGACCCCGAGCTTGTCTCAATGACCGCTCACCACGGCAACTCATGGCACGATGGAAACTGCAACCCACATCAACGTGATTCACTTCGTTCACTAGAAACCGCCGAGTGTTCCCGAGAGCTCGTTCTTCAGCTCAAGAGTTGTCGGTGCGTTGCTCATCATTCTCTTCCCTCACTAATCGCTGGGTATCTGAATCAATGGATCCCGGGGTTCCGGGTGGGTTCGCGAGCGTCACGGTTCAACCAGGACTTCGTTGTCGCCCGGCCTGGCCGCTTCGGTGACCTCGGCTGCTGCGGGAGCCCCGGAGTTAGCGTTGCTGGGCAGGTCATCGCGGCTGGTCTCGCGGAGCCGCAAGACGAAGATCAGGCTGACCAGGCCGGCCACGGCGATGTACCAGCCCGGGGCGACGGTGACACCCGTAACCTCCACCAGGAGGGTCGCGACGAAGGGCGCGGTGCCGCTGAATACGGCGGTGGCGATGGCGTAGGCGATGCCGAAGCCGGAGACGCGGATCTCCGTGGGGAACATCTCTGCATAGGCGGCTGGCGTGACGCCACAGAAGATTGACACCGGAATCCACATCAATAGCTGGCCGATCATGACGGCCGGCAGGGAACCGGTGACGACTATGAAGAAGCCGATGATCGGGAGGACCATGCAGGCGATGCAGGCAGCGACCAGCACCTGCTTTCGCCCATACTTGTCCGACAGCCAGCCGAACAGCGGGATCAGCACGGCGCCGAACAACGTGGCGACCACGACCGTCAGGTTCGCCGGGATCGGCTCCACGCCGACCACGGTCTGCAGGAAGCTCAAGATGAAGCTGACGACCACGTAGGTGCTGATGGCGAAGCCCACGCCCACGCCGATGACGCTCAGCATGCTCCGCCAGTGGTCGCGGAAGATCGTGATGAGGGGAGTCGTGGCCACCTTGGCGTCCTCACGGGTCTTCTTGAACTCAGGCGTCTCGCCGACCCGCACGCGGATGTAGGTACCGAACGCCAAAAGCGGGAAGCTCAACAGGAAGGCCACTCGCCAGCCCCAGCCGTCAAGGGCCTCGGCCGACAGGAAGAGGGTCAGCAACAGGACCACGATGGCACCGATGGCCATCCCGAGGATCGAGGAGAAGTAAGCCAACGAGCCGTACAGGCCTCGCTTGCCCTTCGGGGCGTACTCCACCAGGAACGAGGTGGAGGTCCCGTGCTCACCGCCCAGGGAGAAGCCCTGGGCCAACCGGCAGAGGGTCAGCAAGACGGTGGCGAACACGCCGGCCTGAAAGTAGGTCGGGATCAGACCAAGGCAGATGGTCGCGATGCCCATCAGCGTCACGGAGACGATCAGCGCCTGTTTGCGGCCCGCCTTGTCCGCGTACCAGCCGAAGAAGACGGCACCGACCGGCCGCATCAGGAATCCGACCGCGAAGATGGCGAAGGTCGACAGGACGCCGATCAGCGGATCGTCTCCCGGGAAGAACAACCTCGAGATGATCGGCGTGAGATACGCGTAGACCGCGAAGTCGTACCATTCCATCATGTTGCCGACCGTGCCGGCGACAACGGCGCGGCGCGACTCCTTGGCAGCGCTGGCTGGCGCAGGCGGCGACGGGATTTCCTGCTGTGTGGCCATGGGGGTGCACCCTTCTTGATAGGAATGACAGTCTGAACGTCGCGCCAGCGATGTTTCGATCGGCTGATTGTGACGTGGATTACACGCTAGGCACTGTTCCTTCACATGTATGTAATTTTTATCACTCGATTGCGTGATTGTCAAGGGACACCGGGACTTCCCTGTGGGCGGACTTCTGATCTCCCTGCCGGCGGACACGTTATCTCCCTGTCTGCGGACAACTGATCTCCCTGCCGATCAGGTCAGGGGTTTGACCCCGCGTCCGGCGGTTGCCTCGGCATGACGTAGCGAGGCGCCCTCGGTGACGATGACGTGAGCGTGATGCAGCAGCCGGTCCACGGCCGCGGTGGCCAGGGTGGTCGGCATGAACGAATCAAAGCCAGACGGGTGGATATTGCTGGTCACTGCCAGGCTGCGGCGTTCGTAGGTGGCATCCACGAGTCGGTAGAACGCCTCGGCAGCGGCCTGCCCGGTGGGGAGCATGCCGATGTCATCAACAACGACGAGTTCGGCTCGGGTGATCCTGGCCAGAACCTTGCTCGTCGACCCGTCGACGGCGGCCCGGCCGATCGCGGTGGTCAGGGACTCCAGGGTGAACCACGAGACCCGCATCCCGGCATCGATGACCCGGTGGGCCAAGGCCTCCACGAAATGGGTCTTGCCCGTGCCGGAGGGACCGGTGACGGCCAGGTTCTCCCCGCGGTGAACCCATTCCAAGGCGGCCAGGGCCGACTGGGTTGGAGCCGGGATCGAGGAATCGGCTTCGCGCCAGGAGTCGAAGGTCTTGCCGGCCGGCAGTCCGGCGGCCTTGCGCCGGGCGGCTTTGGTGGCCTCGTCCCGTCCCCGGATCTCCTCGGCCAGCAGCACGCGGAGCACCTCGGTGGGGTCCCACCGTTGGGCCTTGGCCGTGGCCAGCACCTCGGGGGCCACGGCCCGCAGGTGGGGCATCCGCACCCGCTTGAGGACCTCGGTGAGATCTTCGGGCAACGGCGGCGCCGGCATCACTGAGGAGGCAGTGGAGGTTGTGATGGTTGATCTCACGCGGTGGGTTCCTTGCTGGTCGTGGTGAATCCGGCCCAGGCGCTGGTGCCGGGCTGGGCAGAATGGGCTTCGTCGGCGACGACGAGCTCGGCCGGGCTGGCTCCGGTTGCCTGGTGGTCCACGATCGAGGCGAGGTCGTCCTCGTCGAACCGGCCAGCGGTCGCGGCGACACCGAGTGCGGCGTCGACCTTCTCGGCGCCGACCAGGGCGGCCAGTTGCACTGCGGCGGTCATCTTCGCCCGGATCCTGGCCGTCCCGACGGCCGAGGCCTCCACCAGCCAGGAGTGGGCACCGGCGCCGAGGTCCAGGAACTCCCGCTCCGCGGCGCTGCGGGGGCGGGGCCGCGGCGGCCGGGGTGCCCCGTCGGGGTCCTGCGGGTGGTCCGGATAATGGGCCAGATCGATCCTCGGGTTACCCGGAGTCGCCAACCGGTGGCGGGCGACCTCCACCAGCCCACGACGCTCTCCCGCCCAAGCAGGAGTCATCGGCAGGGCGTCGAGATCAGCGACGACCACCAGCTCGGAACCGGCCGCACGGACCCAGGCCTCGGCCCCGACCAGCCCGGGCGGGGTGGAGTACCGCACCGAGCCGAACCGGATGGTCTGGTCGGTGTTCACGACCCGGGTCGTCCCGAGCGCCATGGTGTGCGGGGCGGCCGGCAGCACGTGCAGCCGGGCCCGCTCCTCGACCAGGGCATCCGCCGGCACCCTGGCGGACTCGCGGTGCCGGCGCGCGTTGACCTTGGCCGTGAATGCATCACAGGCGGCCTCGAGCTCGGCGAAACAGGCGTACTGGGCGCGCAGGTTGGCTTCGGTGGGCACCAGGTCGGCCTTGGCGATCTTCACCGTGGCCTCCGTGCCGCCCTTGGACTCCGGATCGTACGGCACACAGGTATGGACCTGGGTGCCGTAATGCCGGGCGACCTCGACGACCTGTGGGTGGCGCACCGGCACCCCGGCCACGTGGTCCACGGTCACGGTCTTCGGGTTGTCGGTGAGGATGTAGGTCGGGGCTCCACCGATCCGGCGCAGGGTCGCGTCCAGGCACGCGATCAGGCTCGGCAGGGTCTGGTCCCACACCGGGATCACCACCCGGTACCTGGACCAGGCCAGCCAGGCACAGAACAGCCACGTGCGCCGCGGCGTCCCGTCCGGGCCCGGCACGCGCGGGCCCTCGCCCCAGTCGAACTGAAGCCACAAACCAGGCTCGGTGATCCACGGCCGGTAGGTACGCAGGCTCCCGGCCCGCCACGCGGCCTTCACCTCGGCCACCGCCCTGCGGGTGGTCCGCTCGACGCCGGTGAACCCCAGCCCGACGAGCCGGCCGTGGATGACATCAGCCCGGGCCTTGCCCTTGGAGCGCTCGACCCATTCCTCGATCTTCGGCAGGAACTGGTCGATCATCCGCGGACGCCGCCCCGGCCCGGTCACCGGCCGTCCCGCATCCCGTGCCGCGACATAGCGCCGGATGGTCTTCGGATCCACTCCGGCGAGCTGCGCCGCCGAGTGCGCGCTGCCCGTGGCGTCGTAGGCCTCAAGAATTTCCATGATCTCCCTGTCAGACTTCTTCATGCGTCCCTCCGGCGGAATCGGCTCGTGTGTGGTCAGAGACCTCGAGCCAACCCCGGAGGGACGTCTTTAGGTGGACCGACACGATCAGTCCGGTAGCCACGGACAGGGAGATCAACTGTCCGTCAGCAGGGAAGTCCTTGTCCGTCTACAAGGAGATTGGCATGTCCGCTAGCACGTGATGCCGGTGCACATCGCAGAAATTGGATGGCAGGGACGGACGAACCCGTCCCTACTCGTGCTCTCGACGTCCCAGCTCGGTGAGGTGTTCCTTGTCCAGCAGGAGTATTCCCCCCGAGGTGCTGACGATCAGGCCGTCCTCGCGCAGCCGACGCAGAGCTCGGGCCACAACCTCGCGGACCGAGCCGATGGACGCGGCGATGCTGTGCTGGTCTGCGCTGACGATCAGCCCCTTGCTGGTGGGTTCGGCGAGGTCGAGCAGGTGCCGGGAGACCCGTTGCAGCACCGAGCCGAAGACGTTATCCGCCAGCAGCTCGATGGCCTCATTGAGGATCGAGGTGACCTCGCGCAAGAACAGTTCGGCCATCTCCAGGCGCTGACGCGTCAGCCGGCTGACTGTCATCGTGTTCAGGAAGAGGATCTCGCAGTCCGAGATGGTCCGGGCGGCAGCGGGCGACCGGGTGCCCAGCACGACCGGCAACCCCACGATCTGCCCCTTCCCGGCATAGCGGATGGTCACGGCACGGCCGTCCTCGGAGATGGCCTGGACGCGGGCCTGGCCCCGGCAGACGATCCCGAACCTGCTGGCCCCATAGGGGGTATAGATTGAGGCGCCAGCGGGAATGGACACGAAGAAGGCCTCCGCCAGTAGCGTGTCACGGATATCCGTGGGCAACTGGCGAAGGTAGCTACTGTCCCAGGCCGCCAAGGCCTCTGGCTGGATCCCCGTGGCTGCAACCTCACTCATTCGGCTGCCCTTCTGCGCGTCAACCTCAGCCCTGAGAAGTGGATTCGGTCAGCAGCGATCGGCCCTCAGGGATCATGTCCCGGCAGAATTCTATGACGTCGGCCACGAAGAGATCAGGGTACTCGATGTTCGGCATGTGCCCGCACTCGTCGTAGGTCCGCACGCGGGCGGTTGGAATGCGCTCGGCAATCTCGTCGGCATAGCCGGGAACCCGCAGCGGGTCCTGGGCACCGGCCACGAGGAGTGTGGGGCACTCGATCTCCTCATAGCGGGTCGTGTCCTCCTTGCCGAACTCGCCACCGCCACGGCTGGTCCCGGGCGGCACCAGACGCGCTGATGCCGCACATTCCCACGCCCCCGGGACGAGGCTCAGCTCATGACGCCAGGTGATGAACTCCTCGTCCTCGACCCAACGCGGATCATGTAGCACCACGCCCAGGATCTCACGCATCCGCTCTTTCGTCATGTTGTAGTCTTGGATGTCCCGTCGCGCCTGGTTGTTGGGGACGAACCCGCCGCCGCTCGCCACGATGGCAGCCGCAGCGCGGAAGGCGGGCGTGCGCTTCCCCAGTTCCTGCAGCAGGTACGTCCCACCCATGGAATTGCCCACCAGCACCGGATCCGGGTCCAGATCGAGGGAACGGATGAAACCGGCCATATGTTCCATGCGGCGACCCTTGGGGTTGGCGAAATCGACAACCTTGTCAGACTGCCCAAAGCCCAGCCAGTCGGGGGCATAGACATGGAAGCCCGCCTCGACGAGCGGAGGGATGGCGACCTTCCACGACCCCTCCGCGCATCCGCCATACTCCCCGGAGTGCAGCATGACCATCGGGTACCCGTCGGCATCTCCCGCCTCCAGATAGTGGGTTTTCAGTCCGTTGACTTCTACTGTGTAGCTCTTCATAGTCCATCCTGCCGCGACGAGAGTGTTGGAGAAACCAGCCGTTCGAGGTGCCCACGGATCGCCGTGTGACCACCTGATACCCAGCCATGCTTCTGCGCATACGCGACCATGGCATCGAACTCGAGCTGGCGGGTGAGTGGCGTGCCGACGCATCGGGGACTCAGCCAGCTCAGGGAGATCCAGGCGTGGGCCCGGTCCTCCGCGAGGGACCCCGCGCCGGCAGACCGGAGTGCGAAGTCGACCTCGTCGAGTGCGAGTCCCGGTCCGATGTCGACGCCGAAGTCCGAGAAGTCATGTACCCGGATCAGATCGACGGCGATCTCGCCGGTCTGTCCGGATTCAGAGCGCCGGAGGTCAACCCTCACCGTGGGCCCGTCGCGGGAGCCATGTCGACGACCTTGCCGCGGTGGAAGATGAGCGGTTCCCGGTCATGCCGCTTAAACGACTCCACGCGGCCGACGACGATGTAGTGATCACCGCCGTCCAGGATGTCCACGATCGAGCAGAGCAGGTAGGCCGAGACATCCTCCAGTACGGGCAGACCGGCATCCAACGTGTAGTCGACCCCCACGAACTTCTCGCTTCCGGGCTTGGCGAAGGCCCTGGGCAGATGGCCCTGGCCCTTCGATAGGATGTTGACCGCAAAGGGGTATCCATTTAGATCCCCAGGATTTGCGCCTGTTAGGTTGAGCCAACGTAAGGGCCCCCGCGCTGCGCCAACAGCCGGGGGCATGGACTACACCGTAGAGGGGTGTGAGTCATGGCCCAGCCTATCGCCGGCAGGGATTATCCGGTGGATCTGGCCCAGCTACGGGCCTGGTTCCCCACAGACGAGGCGTGCCTGGATTACCTGGATTGGCTGCGCTGGCCGGAGGGATTCATGTGTCCTCACTGCGGGGCGGTGAAAGTGGGGCGTGAGGCATCAGGACGCTACCGCTGTCATGGTTGTCGCAAGCAGGTGTCTGTGACTTCCGGGACGATTTTCCACAAGACCCGTATCCCGCTGACGGTCTGGTTCGAGGCCGTATGGCTGGTGACCTCAGGCAAGACAGGGGTCTCTTCGACCCTTCTGCACCGGGTCCTGCCGATTTCCACGTATCAGACGGCGTGGACGATGCTGGCCAAGCTGCGATCGGTGATGGGCACCGCTGAGAGTGAGCCCCTCTCGGGCCGGGTCGAGATCGATGAGACCTTCATCGGCGGCCATCGCACCGGTGTGGGCGGGCGAGGATCGGCCGGCAAGACGCTGGTAGCCGGGGCCATCGAGGTCACAGACCACGGGTGGGGGCGCGCCCGGTTGGCCGTCATCCCCGATGCCTCTGCCGCCTCACTGGGAGCGTTCGCCAGAACTAACGTGGCCGCTGGGGCGACGATCGCTACCGACGGGTGGAGGTCCTATCCCTCCGCGCTCAAGGGATACGTCCATGAACCCTTCAACGTCAGCACCTCCGGCCGGCCGGCGCATGAGTCGTTGCCGGCGGTCCACCGTCTGTTCGCTCAGGTCAAACGAATGCTGGATGGCACCTATCAGGGCGGTGGCAGCAGTGATCACCTGCAGGAGTACCTGGATGAGTTCGTCTTCCGCTTCAACCGGCGCCACAGCCGCCACCGAGGCCTGGTGTTCATGAGGCTGCTCCAACGTGCCGTCGACGGGCAACCGGTCACCTTCCGGTCCTTGGTGCGCACCCCTGTTCCCAAAGCAGTGCGTCCCACCGGGGTGACCGGCCCACGCTCCCAACCCGGCACCCTCGACGTGGAGCCAGAGGACCACCCCTGGCGAAACAACCCACACAACCCCAGCGCTCCCGTACCGGGCCAGGACTTGGGGATCTAAATGGATACCCCTTTTCCGATAAAGCCAGATAGCGTCCTGCTAGCCCGGCAGCCGGGTCATGTTGCTCTTTTTGCAGCGTGAGGACTTTTGCCTCCCACCCTCTGGACGTGGTAGTACGCAATGGCGTTTTCGCCCCTATCGCATTCCCTCAGCCATCAGGAATCTTCCAGCAATCAGCCAGTGGCTCTTACTTGCGGGTAGCTTACGGGACAAGGGGCGAGTGTCGCCGACGACGAACAAGACCCGATACAAAATAATGGAGGAGAGCTCATGGGTATTTTAGGTTGGATCGTTCTGGGACTGATAGCCGGTGCTATTGCCAAGGCCATCAAACCCGGAGAGCAGGGTGGCGGATGGCTCGCTACTTTACTGCTGGGCATCGTCGGCGCGGTCGTAGGTGGCTGGATCGGCTCAGCCGTCTTCGGTGAAGGAGTGGATCAGTTCTGGTCCCTGTCCAGTTGGCTTCTGGCCATCGGCGGTTCGTTGATCGTACTGGTCATTTGGGGAGTGCTCACGCGAAAGCGTGCCTAACTGCACCCGCGGAGCAACGGTCCACCACGGAATCGCGGTGGACCGTTGCCGTGCGAGGAAGCGCATCTGGCATGCCTGCGCCGGATGTTCATTGACGAGAATCAGACTCGAAGTCCCGATCCCGAGCCGAATCGACCTCGGGGCCAGTGTCCGCTTCTTTGGTGGAAGACTCGCCCTGTTCGAGCTCGTCAGTACTGTGCTCGTGAATCGTCTCGCGCAGACCCTCGACTTCCGCAGCTCGCCCTTCCCAGTATTCCGGTTCCAAGCCGAAGCCATTGGCCGCCTCTTCGGCCATCCTCTTGAAACCATCTCGATGGTCCTCCAGAGCGTTATTCAGATCTTCGAACTCGTCATGGCTGACACTGACGTCAAGGTGCTTTCGTCGCATTTGCATCATCCTAACTTGTTAGACCGGCTAAATAATTTTGCTGCCCCCACCCTACGGCCCTGGGTTATCCATGGCAGTAGCCATAAGCTTTTCCCCAGAAACCCGGAAATGGGCTCTTTCGCGCATTTGGCACTCGCCCGATAAATGCCTTAGCCGACCAGCCAGGACCGCCCCGCGGCAAGGCTGGCAGTCAAGCCGGCAGCCACGCTGCGCACCATGGGCGAATCACATGCCCTGCGCCTTGTGCCTACCGCGAAGGCAGGGCGCTCTCCCTCACCGCGCCCCTCCCCGCGGACGGCCGGCTTGGCTCGTCATCGATCTCGACACTGCGGATCATAGCCTCCAGGAACTTGGCTGCCGCAACCCGCTCGTCCTCGGAGAGCGTGCCTACGGCATCCATCATCTGCTCATGCATCCGATGCAGCGTTCCACGAACTTCCGTATCGCTGTAATCCGTGGGCACAATTCCCACAGACCGCCGATCCGCAGGATGCACAACACGCTCAGCATACCCATCGCGGCATAACCGGTCGATCAATACCGACACCGAAGCATTGGAGATCCCCAGTTCCTCAGCAAAATCCCGCTGGCGGGGAGTCACCCCTTTGCGGTGCGCGGAGAGCAGGAATCGCAGCGCGGACATATCGGTCTCGTTCATCCCCATCGAACCGCGGGTCGCAGCTCGCATCCTGCGCTCAGCCTCACGGTACCTGCGCATCAGATTCAACAAATCCACTGCCTCGGGCACCGAACCGCCCTCACCATACCAATACCCGCTGGCTTGATAGCTACTCATGAGAAGAACTCCTTCCGCCGGATACGAACGCCATGCCCGCAACCCCCGGGGCTTCCAATGCCCTTTTCCGCGAGGTCCAGCTTGCCCAACACCGAAAAATTCATGTAACCTAGCTAATAGTTAGCCTGTCTAAAGATATTCTACTACGAAACAGCTATCAGTACCGGAGTGAAAGATGAAAAAATCCTTAGCAGTTCCCGTAGAAACCTCCCCGCAGCAAGGCAACGCGTGGAGCACGCGAATCCAGAAGATCGCCACCTTCGCCTCTGAACAGTGCCAGAGCCGGGATACCGTGCATTCAGCAATATGCACCATTACCGGCTCCCCAGAGCAGCTGGTCATCAACTTGGCATGCACGGCAAAAAGCGAAGACCAGGTGTCCGAGTTGATGCAGTACGTCAACGACGCCCTCCTGCCGCAGATGGAAACAGCGCTCGGTGTCCGCTTCGAGGTGAAGAATCTGCAGTTCGCCGTCGCGGGCAAGGAGAGCCTTCTCGCAGCACCGGAGCACGCACCCGAGGCCGAACTCCCCGCGGATTGGCTCGATCAGCCTTTCGCCGCACCGAAGCAGACCCCCACCCCCGGGTCAGGTCTCGAACCCGCCAGTTCGGGAAGTCAATCAGGTGCATCCCATGCAGATTTGAGCATGGCCTAGGACCTGCAGCACCCGCCGCCCGCCAAGAGCGGCAGCACCAAAACGAAAGAACCTTTCCAAAGCGCATCCCGCTGCGGAGCCTTACGTCAATATCGCTATTTTCATGAGCAGTGCAAGAAAGGGAAGTATCTAAAATGCCAGGTCGAATCGTACGAACCCGAACCGCAGTCAGAGTCGCTGATTTTCTCGCCACCCGTGAAGGCAAAGCCCACCTGTCCGACTACGGCTGGGCGCAGGGAATGCCGATCGTCATGACCCAGCCGGCCGAAACGCTCAACGATGCCATGGGAATGGCATCGATCCATGGCCGCGCAGTGCTGGTGGCCATGCTCGATCCGCAGACCGAGGAACTGCACATGATGCACGTCACCGTCCCCCAAGCAGCACTGAAAGTCACCAAGGCCTGCGCCGATCGACTCACCATGGGAGAGTTCTTCGAACGCCTGTCGACCGAGCTCATTGCTGAGTTCCGCGTGAAATTCTGGAAGAACACTGCCGTCGCCCACAAGATCCCGGCCTGCCCCGCGATGCAGTCGCGAACCACCTCATCGGCTCGATACCCGATGCCAGCACACCAATCTGGAGCCGAGCGCGTCGCGGCGGGCACTAGCAGGTAAACACCTTAACCCCGGTTCTGGCTCATTCCCCTGGCCAGTCAGCCAATACCCCGTGGAACGGCTGGCGAGCCAGAACCGGGCGCCGTCTGGGGCTAGTTGTTGGCCTCGGTCCTCTATCCAGGTTTGCGGATACCAGGACCCGTCACAACTCAGCGGCCAGAAACAGGCCCCGAAACCGTGTTGGCATCACCCATGAAGCGAGGACGCTCCCCCTTCGTAGCCTTCGAACCGGACTCTGCTGCCTGCCAGTCCCCTCTCAATGACGTCTTCTCGTGAAAGGCGTTAGGAAATGCTCACCATCAGCGCGGAAAGCTGCCTGGGACGCAGCATCCGCTTCAATCAACTGCCGACTTTCATCGCAATGTCGGCAGTTGGGCATTTCAGGATGAGTTGGATGAGCTCAGCGAAAACCTTTATCCCCTACCGAGTTGTGCTCGATATCGACCGCGAAGAAGACAGCTACTTCCTCTTCGAGGCGCTCCAGCATTACCTTCGATACCTTTCAGCACAGGACCAGCAAAACCAGCCCGAACTGCACAGCATGCGCCGGCTGCTCGACATGGTTGACGCAGCCTGGCTGAACTCCGCGAACGTGGCCGATAATAACTAGCAGCACGAGCCTTGCTCGATTCTTCTCCGCGAAGGAATTTCAGAATAAGCTGATCATTCTTTGGGCTATCACCCGCGAACTAGCTCTTCATTTAGCCCAAATTTTTCATGAGGACTCTGCCGGCCGCCGAAATCCGATACCAAGGGGTTCTCGGCGGCAGTTCCTGACTCTGTCCATGCAAAATAGCGCCTTGACGCACCGGCGCTGGGTGCCAGACTCCACCGACCTGGGTTGAAATGACCTTTCGAAATCAAAGAAACAGCAGGACAACTACCAGATCAGGCAGCCAGCTCACCGTGGCGCCATCGCTGGAACAACGTACCGATACCTTCGTGCATCTGGCATAACAGCCGCGCTGCAGGCGCTCTCTCAGGGATCAGAAGCCGGCGTTGCCGACCGCCGTTGACGACTTTCCCGGCCATTGAAAAGACCCGGTACCGCCACCGCTTCATATCCCAGCAGCCTGCCGCATGGCCACCAGGCAGCGCAGCAAGTTGCAACCACGACACCAAATTCAGTGCGAGCATCGCCAAGTCAGCCCATGCCTGGTTCGCGGTAAAAGACCAATACGGCAGCTTGCCCAACCCCGTGCTCTTCAGCGTCTTGATCCGGTTTTCGCACCGGCCACGGGCCCGGTGCCGGGCATCGAGGAACGCCACGTTGAACCGCGGGCTATTGGTCAAGAATGCAGTCACCCTATTCCCGTCGGTATCGAACAAGGTTGCTTTCGCTCCGGGATGCAACGGCTCGGCCCGCAAATAGATCCGGGTTCCGGGAGGGTAGTTCTTCAGCTCGATCACCTTGGACGCGTCGACCACCCACGCATCATCACGCTGGTCCCCGTCAGCGCTCAGCGCTGGTTCCCAGTATTTCTTCTCATCGATCCACCGGATGAACCGCTCCTTAATCACCGGCAAAGAATACGAGGTGGAGAATTGGATCCCCAACGAATCCAAGTGATGCAAGAACTCCCGGGAGGAGCCAGCACTGTCGGTGCGGACCAGGATCTTCTCGCCATACAGGTTTCCGTGCTCGTCATAGAAATCGTCAGGTAGTTGGGCCAGTGCTTGGTTGAGCACCTCGATATGGGATTTGGCTGAGTTCGCGCCCCGGTTGCCCGGGCGCAACTGCACGGCGAGGACTTCGCCGGTGCCGTTGGCTTTGCCGTAGTCGGCCATGGCGATCATGGGTGAGAATCCGTACCCGCCTTTGTAGGTTCCTGCGCTGGATTCCTTGTCTGAGTGGACATGAACCAGGGAGGCATCGATGTCGATGATCAGCGGGTTGGTGGGCGTGGCCAGCCGGGCTGGGTTCCGTGGCCCGGCCGCAGCCCAGATTTTGGAGCGCAGGCTGCGGGTCATGGTGGCGAACCCGTAGGAGAAGGCTTCTGGCTGGTCCTTGACGCGGCTCATGAACCTGCTGACCGTGGCATCAGACGCTACGGGTCCGAAGAGTCCTGGTGCGGCGCGAAGCTGGTCGGTATCTGTGGCTTGCTCACCGCCAGCAGCAAGGGACAGGGCCAGCGCGCCAAGGATCTTTCCTGGCCGGTGCGTTGCGGTGGCTGGCACGAATTGGCTGAGCCGGTCTTCGCAGAGTTGGCGGAAGTCCAAGGCGTTCAGGAAGCTTGTCAGCACCGACAACCCGGCATGGGAGACGAGGGTTTGGCCGGTGAGTTGGGTCGGGAGGACAGGGAAAACGTGGGTAGAATGGTTCACAGAAAAGGTGATCCTTCGATCTGGTGATTTAGAGCTTCGACAACTCCTATTTTTCCAGTTCAGATCACCTTTTCATCTTTTAAGTCAGTTAATGACTACCCGTCTTCGTGAAATCCCCGGGTTAGAGCAACACTCAACTGTCGGGTATCCATATGAGGGAATTGCGCGTACCGTCGGAAGAACACTCCGCGATAGTACCCGTGGCAAACCTGGCACCTGCACCATCCACGACAACGCATCACGGCATGGCTCTAACTGGAAATACCGCAAGAGCCGCAGGAGCGGAGGCCCGCCATGTCCATCCACAGCCCAAGATCCCACACCGCTGAACACGTCAAGCATATTCTTGGCTCCCGCCAAGCCCGCATCCATCTGGCCTCCTACGGCTGAAGGGAAGGGATGCCCATCGTCCTGTCAGAACCCCACGAACGACTCGATGACGTCATGGGACTGGTCTCCATCCACGGACGATCCGCAGTGGTCGCGATCTACGATGAACCCGAGGACCACCTGAGCTTCTGGTACGTCTTTCTGCCAAACCCGGCATTGGAAAACGTACTGGCCGAACCACAAGGCCAGACAGTGGGGGAATTCATCGCCCATGGCACACCTGACGGGGCGAGAACGTTCCGGTTCAGGTACTGGGCACACAGTGCCATCACTTTTGAAATCCCCTGTTACGTGTGCAGCGACCTAGAACATCGAACCTCGTACAACACGCACCTCGGTGCAGTAGGTAAATCGCAAGCTGAAGATTCCCTGGATGATCCTGAACTTGCTGACTGACCTGCGGTGCGGAGAGTTAAGCTGGTCTTGTGTATAACTGAAAATCAGCCTATTCGCACTGAAGCATCCCACGGACATCGCGGGATGCTTCAGTGTTTAATGCTGACAGCCAGCTCACCCAACGCAAGTCCAGTGCCCAAAGATGTATAGAATCCATCTGAAACACTTCCCTGCTAGCAACACCGCCACGAGCAGATGCTTTGAAAGCATGTGCTCGGGTCAACAATTGTGCATCAACCCCGCTGTGGTGGACGCGAAAACAAGTTCGTCAAGACGGCGAAACCAGTGCCGCCCGCACCCTCTGGCGCTGCAAGAACTGCGGAGCATGCACCACTGCTACCCGCCCGAAGAAACATAGATCTTGCACCGGCCGTGGGCAGTTGAATGCAATTGACGAGGCCTTCTGCAGCTTGCCCAAGAAAAGAGACCCGCGTGAAGACGATAAATAATAAACGGAACCCGGCCGAGGGCATGCGCTGGCCCGACAGCCTCAGCTGGGCTGGTGAACGCTCCCGCCAGATACTATGGCTGCTTGCCTTGGTTGTGGTTGCGGTCTACGGGTTGCACAAGGTCACTTTGGTTGTCATCCCATTCTTGCTGGCCGTAATTCTGGCAGCAGCCATCGCACCGCTGGTGAATCGGTTGCGTGGCAAGGGGTGGCCTAACACGGTGGCTAGCGGGACGGCCTACATTCTCGTACTCTCCGGTTTCGCGGCTGTCATCGCCGGGGTCGTCGTAACCATCCGTGCTCAGTGGGCGGAACTTGTGGATCAGGCGGTGAAAAAATTTGACCGTTTGTACGCCTGGATCGCACAGGGACCATTGCCCATAGATGATTCCATGATCCAGGATGCCCGCAACGCGGCGAGCGATTTCGTTACCAGCAAGGCGGCAGGGAACACCGCGGTAGACAGCATCTTCGTTGCCACGCAGGTCTTCACTGGTTTCATCCTCATGGCAGTCATCTTGTTCTTCTTCCTCAAAGACGGCAAGAAGTTGTGGGCATTCTGCTTGATACCCCTCAAAGGGCGACAATTGGCAAAAGCCCGGCTCGCCGGAATACACGGTATAGAGGTGCTAGGCGGATACGTACGTGGCACAGCCATCGTAGCTCTGGTTGACTCCGTGCTGATCGGCCTTGCCTTATGGATTTTGCAGGTACCCCTGGCGCTTCCTCTGGCTGTCGTGGTCTTCATCGGTGCCTTCATCCCAATACTCGGCGCCACCACCACCGGACTTCTTGCCGCTCTGGTCGCTTTCGTGGCCAATGGCCCAACGGCAGCACTGATCATCATTGGCGTCAGCTTCGCTGTGAATCAGCTAGAGGGCAACCTTCTCCAACCGCTGGTGATGGGGAAAACCCTCCATATCCACCCTCTGGTTATTCTGATCGCGTTAAGCGCCGGGGCCGTGCTCGCTGGAATTATCGGGGCGATCCTTGCCGTGCCGCTGGCGGCCGTCAGCTGGGCCATCGGCAGAATATGGTTCAGTGATCGCTTCTCGAACCGCCATCGGCCAGTTCTTGATCACTAGGTTTGTTCAGAGTCCTGGCGTTATGACTCCGAGCCAATTTTCCGTTCCCTACCAACCTGCGTCGCCCCTGAAGGGTAGCCTGCCGCGAGACGGCTATCCCCGGCCGCTGCGTAAAGGTCGATATCACACGAAAAAGCTGGTCATCTACACAGAAAGTCGATCTAACTCGATAAGAACCAGCCGTCATCAGCCCGGGTCATCACAACCAGAGAAATGAAATTCCACAACCAAAACAATCGGCTAAACGAGAACAAAGTAGACCCTCACGGCTTCACCGCAAATCCCCTAAAGAAGAAACCACTGCTGAGGTTTGCGGGATCGTCATCCAACACGGCCCGCCCCACCTCTTCCCCGGTGTGCCGGTCATAACGCAAAACCCTGTACGGAGAACCATCATTGTTATCCGACATGATGACAACGTCGGCATCAGTGAAGATCGCCTTCGATGAAGCCGAATTATCGCTATACGCTTCCACCGTAAACTTGCGTTCTGTCCGTCCCGTCTGAATGTCCGTAGACATGATCGAGTCCTTAACCCCGTACCATTCAAGCTTTCCGTCCTTCAGCGACTGGCGGGTTACCTGGGGAAGGCCCGTACCATCTTCACTGATGAAAGGCTCAGTCGCTTCATCTGAGATCAGTGCCTTGCTCTCATACTTACCGGTCTTGGTGTCCCATATCGATAAGACGGCCTTAGCAGCAACATCCAATCCACCTCGTCTCTCATCAGAGATGTAGTAGATTTTTCCATCATGGCATGGCGCATCATTGAGTACCGCGCCCTCTCTAGCCCGTGTACTGCTGCCGACAACTTTTTCCTTGCCGTCCTCCGTGCCAGTCAATTGGCTGAGAACCATGGGCTCCGTATCAGGATCCCCCGTCTTCGAGTACGGGCCGGTAGCCAAACCAATTCCGAAGACCTCCCCCTCGCACTGAGCAGCAATGAAATAGCTACCTTCAACCTCGGCTAAAGAGGTTCCGGAACTGGTAGTGGTCACAACCTGAGTCGTATACCCCACGTCGCTGAAGCCCAGATTATAAAGTCCCACTGCAGTATCCGCTGCTGTGGCTAGCATGGCGTATTGGCTATCAGTTTTTGCATTCTCAAAACTCTTCAAACCGGCACCATCAATCAGATAGTCGGTCTTCATATCACTGAAGAACAACCCCTTCTCAGTCCACTCCATCGAGCACATGTCCATGCCCCAGGTCTGTACCTCTGTAAAAGCACCATCATCCTTTAACAGAACAACCTTTCCGTCTTGGCTTTCCCCATCCATGTCACTGCTCGCAGCACTGAAGCACAGTGCGTACGTGGCCTCGCCTAGAGCCTCGGTTTTTTGGGGTGAGGGATCCGCTGGTGAACAGCTAACCAGGGTAAAAACAGTGGCCGCCACTGCCGCTGCGGTGATGATACGACGGGTGTGAATCATGGAATGTTCCATTCTGGTGCAGAGTTTGGGCCGGCCCAATTTCAGGCCGGCCCAGATACTAGTTTTCCAGTACGCTTAGAGGGTCTTGTACGTCACCGTCTTTGGGGAATCCTTGATGTTGTAAGGATAAACGCCCAAACCGCCGTTGCCGTCCAGATCAATCCCCGTCGCCGCCTTGTAAGCCGCCCACACCAACTGCGAACAGTTCATCTTCGAACCGGTCGTCGACTTGTTCACGGCAAAGTTGGAGTTATATCCCTTGCCGCGCAATTTGTTGAAGGCATGATTGGCAGCCTTGCCTCTGTTGGTCGATGTAGTCGATACGTACTGCTTCACTGCACCTGGTTGGGTCCCCGGAAAGTAGTCCAGTGACTATGCGAGTACTCGTGTCCGACAATGGACACAGGAGGAATCACAGAAACAATGGCACGCAGACACACACCAGACCAGGTCATCGCTAAAGTCCGTCAAGGACAAAAGATGCTCAACGACGGACACCCGATGATCGAGGTCATCAAGGAACTTCAGATCACCGAAGCTACTTGGTACCGCTGGATCAACCAGTACGGGTCCGAGAAAAACGCTGAAGCCAGCAAACGTACCAAGGAGCTAGAGAAGGAAAACGCGCGCCTCAAGAAGCTGCTCGCTGATCAGATGCTCGCCAACGACATCCTTACTGAGGTTGCCAAGGGAAAATTCTAAGCCCCGAACCACGCCGCCGTGCTGTACGGATGGCGATGGAAAAATTCGGGGCGTCCGAACGCTTCGCTTGCCACGTTCTGGGCCAGAACCGCTCGGCACTACGTAAGAAAAAAACACCGATGAGCTTTGACGAAGCGCAGCTACGAGCCGACTTGAGGGCTGTCGCGTCTAAGCATCCAACGTGGGGGTGGCGCAAAGCCCGCTGGCACTTGCTGGCCACCGAACGATGGAATGACACTGTCTTGAACAGCAAGCGCATCCGACGATTATGGCGAGAAGAAGGCTTGGTCTGTAAGCCCAAGCGTCGAAAGAAGCGGCGCACCGGCCCAGACGCTGGGGAACAGAAGCGGTTGACCGCCGAGTACCCGATGCATGTACTGAGCTTTGATTTCCAGTCGGATGTCACTTCTTGTGGCCGTCATATCCGGTTCTTCAATGTCATTGATGAGTACACGCGGACCGCTTTGGCGATCATTCCCCGCAGGTCTTTTAAAGCTGCTGATGTGGTGGCTGTTTTGGAGGACATCATTGCTGAAACTGGGATCCAGCCAACGTTTGTGCGGTGTGATAACGGGCCTGAGTTCACTGCTGACGCGCTGGTGGATTGGTGCAACACTGTGGGGGTGTCCACTGCGTTTATCGATCCGGGCTCACCTTGGCAGAACGGTTTTATCGAGTCGTTCAATGCGCAGTTCCGGCGTGAACAGCTTTCCGGGGAAATTATGGACACTATGGTGGAAGCGAAGTATTTGGCTGATGAATGGAAAGACATTTACAATCATGAGCGTCCCCATGGGTCTTTGGATGGGTTGACGCCGTCCCGGTTTTGGGATGAGTGGGTTAGAGAGAATCAGTTAGCTATCGCATAGCTGCTGGACTGCTTAAAGGGACCCAACCACACCCTTGCATACCTTCACCGAGCTGCCAGCGATCGATCGACTGTTCTTTCCAGTGCCGGGAGCTTCCACAATGGTTGCGGTTGAGTAGTAAATTCCTGTGTGACCATGCTGAGCGAAAATCCTAGTGGGTGCCGTAGCGACCGCTAAGAGCGAATACGGGGTAGTGATACATGCCAAAGTTTTGAATCTTTGCCGATGTTTGGCTCAATGAACTCGCGATCATTCGTCCAATATCCAAACGGTTCTGGTGGGATATAGAGAGAACATTCAGCAAATCAGAACCTGGTTGTTATCCTGTTTATCAGGAAACGGTTTCGCACAAGATTCCTGTTCTCATGGGGATTTTACGTTTGTTTAATTTCGAATTGTGCTCTGAGTGCATTATCGCCTGAGCTGCACGGAGGTTAGAGCCTAAGATGACACGCATTGCGAAAGATGCACAGTTGTTTAACGGTGCTCAGATATTCACCGATTCGGCCGAACATGCTATTTCTTACCTCAAAAGGCATACTCCGTTGACGGATTGGTCAGTTTCTCGCGTAATCGATGGAGAACAGGTCCATTTGCACGTGCAGCAGGGTCAGTTGCTCAAAACTGGTCAGCGTGTTGAGTGGGAGGAATCTTTATGCAGTCGAATGGCCAGAGGTGCTGCTCATGTTGTGGAGAATACGCAGCTAGACCCTGACTATTCGCGTATGCGATCTTCAGCCAAGGTGGGCGCCTATGCCGGGTACACCATCAATGATGATCGGGATGAGATGTTTGGGGTCCTATGCGGCGTGCGCACCGATCCGCTCACTGAAGGAGAAATAATAGATGAAGATCTCGTTGCTCTTATCAGTTCACTTCTATCTGCCCAATTGAAGCTAGCAAGAGTAGCTGATCGAGAACGGAGAAATAGCGAGCTATCCGATGCCTTGGCGCAAACAGATGCTTTAACTGGTCTGTTGAACCGACGCGGCTGGGATAAGATCACCAATGATGCGCAAGAACGCCTCGACGCTTTTGGCGATTCTGTCTCGGTTGCAGTGATAGACCTCAATGGGCTTAAGCAGGTCAATGACAGCCAAGGTCATGCAGCTGGAGATTTATTGTTGCAGCGCACTGGTGAGATCCTGAGAGGTAAAAGCACTGAGTCCTGCCGCGTCGCTCGATACGGGGGTGATGAGTTCATGATTTTGGCCAACGGAGTAGCCCCATCCCAGACAGAGGCTTATTTCTCAGTATTCAAAGAGGCTTTGGAAGAAGCAGGGATTCCTGCAGCCATGGGATTCTATTCAGCTCAGCCAGGTAGTACCAACATTGATCAGTGTATTGCCGCGGCCGATGCTTTAATGTATGAGCAGAAATATCAGCGTCGCGTTCGCTCCAATAACAATAGCTAACAGGCTATCCTTGCAACGGCTTCTAAAGAGCTATATCCATCTAAATGCGCTCTTGTCATGAAGATCTCGAGATCGAAGGTTGTGCTCACTGAGGGACAAACGGTTCTTTAGCCGAATGCTACTTGTATTGTGTTTCCTGTTCATCTGCGACCAACCCGTCGTTATTTCCTAGCGTCTAATTCGCTGCTGACTGAGCAAGCACGGACCTAGGACAACGTTGCCGATGAGGCTGGGAAGTTCAGGCAAGAACTCGTATGGATCGGCTACAAAATTTTCGCCGGACCTCGCGGAGCGAACCATGTTGCGACCCAGCATGAACTGATCCCTCTGCCTTGGCTGACCTTGAAGCGTTCATCCACCGCGATGACCTCCCCACTCTCATCCAGGTAGCTGTCGCACACGCCCAATTCGAGAGCACCCATCCGTTTGTGGACGGGAACGGCAGAACGGGGCGCGCCCCCGCCCACGCAATGCTCCGTCATCGCAAGGTGACCATCCATTCGACCGCACCGATCTCCGCGAGAATCCTGAGGGATATCCCTGGCTGTTTCGACGCGCTGACTGCCTACCGGCAAGGCAACGCCCATGCAATCGTTAAGATCTTCATCGATGTCTCGATCTGTGCCGCTGCTACGGGTCAAGCGCTGCTGCATGCCCTCGCTGATGAGCTGGAAGAATCACGCAACCGCTTGCAGGGGCTTCGGTCGAATTCGACGGCGTTCAAGTTGCTCCCCCTGCTCATAGCGCAACCCGTGATCAGCTCCAACTATGTGAAAACATCCTTGGGTGTCACAGATGCCGTCGCGCACCGAGCCTTTGCAACGTTGAACGACCGCGGGGTCCTGAAAGAGAAGTCAGGATTGCGCAAAAAGCGCGTCTGGCAGCATGATCACATCCTGCGCATTCTGGACGACTACGCAGCAACGATTCGACGGGACTCGGTGCACTAAGCCCGGATGCCCATACGACAACCCTCGGGCCATATGAATGTGATATGACAGTGATAGCCAAGAGGGCCTCACTGCTCACTGGCCAGTCATGGAAGAGTCAAAAGCATGGCCCCTGAACATTCACAGCGAACCCAAACCCCGACTTCCGCCGAGCCCAAGCCGTCACTGTCGACGCGTGTAGGCGGATTCATGCCCGGCATCTTCCTGTGCCTGGCGATGGGCGGCGTGGCACTGGCCGCGGCGAAGCTCATCCCCGGGATGAGCGCGCTGCTGATTGCCATCCTGCTCGGCGCGCTGTGGCGCAACCTGGCACCGGTGCCCGCGGTCTTCGAGCAAGGTGTGGCCTTCTCCGCGAAGAAGCTTCTGCGTGCCGGCATCGTGCTGCTGGGCTTCCAGCTCTCGCTCGGCGCCATCCTGGCCCTGGGCCCGGGCGTGCTGGCCATCGTGGTGCTCTGTGTGGGCGTGACCTTCCTGGCCACCGTGTGGATCGGCGGGCGCATGGGCATTGAACTGCCCCAGCGCCTGCTGATCGCCGCTGGCTTCTCCATCTGCGGCGCGGCCGCGGTGGCCGGCGCAGAGGGCGCAACCCGCGCCAAGCAGAACCAGGTGGCCACGGCCATCGGCCTGGTGGTGCTCTTCGGCACCTTGATGATCCCGCTGACCCCGGCACTGGGCGCGCTGCTGGGCCTGGACGAAACCAGCACCGGTGTGCTGATCGGCGCGTCCACCCACGAAGTGGCCCAGGTCGTGGCCGCCGGCGGCGCCGTGGGCGCCACCGCGCTGGGCGTGGCCGTGACGGTCAAGCTGGCGCGCGTGGTCATGCTCGCTCCGATCATGGCTGGCCTGACTCTCTACATGAGCCGCAAGCACCATATCGAGGGCGGCAAGCGCCCGCCGATCATCCCGCTGTTCGTGGCATTGTTCCTGGTTTCCATGCTGATCCGCACCACCGGCATCCTGCCCGAGTCGCTGCTGCAGCTGGCCTCTACCGCACAGACCGTGCTGCTGGCCGCCGCCATGTTCGCCCTGGGCCTGGGCGTGCATCTGAAGTCAATCGTGAAGTCAGGCGGCCGCTCGCTGGTGCTGGCCTTGCTGTCCACGCTGGTCATTCTAGTCATCGCCGTGGTCGGCGCGCTGCTCTACCGCCCGCTGTAAGCCGACAAGCTGGCCAACAGCCCCTCACACGGGTGCACGGATCTGCTCATCGACGCTGGCTTCGGTGAGCAACTAACTAAGCTGCTCCAGACAGACAAAATGGCGAACCTTCAAAGGTCCGCCATTTGCGGTTTCAACTACTCGTCGTCCGCTTCGCCTGGCAGGCGCTCCTGCTCGGGCAAGCTGTCCCACATCGAGGTATCGATGGTTTCCACTGAACCGTCGGCTACCGCCTTGATAGTGCTTTCCAAGGTCAGGATGGTTTGCTGTCGCAGGTAGCCATTGGACTTCTGGCCCAGCACATAGTCCGGATTGCTGTGGTCGCTCATTCCGCGCATTTCGAAGAGCAGCGTGGAAATGCCGTATTCAGCCGCGATGCCATTGCGCGCAATGGTGTTCGCGGTTCCTCCCACGTACTTGCCCAAATGGCCCCAACCGGTCCGGTCCACATTCTGGAAGACCACTGCGCCCAGCTGCTTGGAGCCTTCACGGACTTCTTCAGAGACATCCGGAGTTGTCGGGTAGAGGATCGAGCCGGAAACCAGCTTGCCGTCCACCCCCGAGCGAGCGCCCTGGTGGTGCAGGTCGATCATGTAGTCGATGTCGTAAGTGGAGAGCACGTTGTTGTGCAGCGCCTGGATTTCAGGTTGGGTCTTGGCGACGTGGTCCCGGTTGATGTCCTGGTTATTCGCGTTGTAACGAGTCAGGTGGCGGTCACCCGAAGCGATGTAGTCATCGAGCGGGAAATCCACATCCCCCATGGCGCCATCCGGGTTCAGCATCGGCACAATCAGGATGTTGACGTTCTCCAGCACGCCCTTCATCCGGCCGCTGCCCAGGTGCTTGATGACTTCCAGAGTTCCCTCGGTGGTCAGCTGCTCGTTGCCGTGCTGCTGGGTGAGGAACATGATCGTCGGGTTGTCCGGATCGGACAAGTATTTGGCCAGGAACAGATCGCGCCCCTTGACCGATTGGCCGATGACTTCAAGTTCCATCGCCGGCTGCTTGGCATCCTGCTTTTCCAGTTCGGCGGCCATCGATTCGTGCGTATGCAGGATCGAGGTGTTGATGGTTTCATTTCCGTTGTAATCGGGTCCGTTGCCTACGGCGTTGGCCGGGACCAGCCCCAAGCCGAGGAACAGTGCCGAGCCAGCAACGATGCAGGAGCCCTTCTTCAGCATCCGGACGGGGAACTGCCTTGAATCATTCTTCATTGAATCTCCAGTGTCTTCCTGTGATGGGGTGGGGTGGGGTGGAATCTTGGGTTCGACGGCGATACGCGCCGTTTCCGGTTTCAACTTCCGATGAAGAAGTATCCGCCATTCAGTCCGTCCACCATGATGCGGTAGGACTTTCCTTCCAGCTTCGCTTCGATCACCCAGTTGGGTTTCCAGACCTTGGCGATACTGCTCTTTTCGCGGATTCCACCGCGCCAGGCCAGTCGCGCACGGCGCAGCGCCGCTGTGGACAGCAAAGCCTTGGCCCGCTCGCGAGCAGAGTCGAAATCGATGGTGTTCCACTTCGGATCCGCCACGAGGTCCATTCGCTGGCCAGCTTGGGCGTCCTGGACTTGCCACGGGTCGGTGGCAAAGGCCTTGCCCGAGTAGTAGTCCACCAAAGCATGCGCTTGCGCGATTCGCCCGGCCAGTTGCGGAACCTCGAAGACGAACCCCGCGAAGGGGTGATGCCGCAGCTTGGCCGACGTGACCGCCAGCCCCGGCGCCTTGGCGGCGAGGATGCGCTGCGCATCCTGGCCATCGACCAGCGTGCGCAGCACAAGTTCACTCATGGCGTCCCGCCATTTCAGCCTGGCTGGCCAGCAGGGCGTCCTGGCCCATCAGCATCTTCTTCGGAATCGGCCCGATCTTCGCGGTCTCATCCAGCGCCCGTCCGATATGTTCCGGCACCGGATGCGACTTCTGGCTGGCTAGGCTGCCAATAATCATCGCTGCGGTGGATGCCAGAATGCCGGTGACCATCGGATCGATGCCCGTAGCGTCCGGGGCCCCGGAAACCTGCCAGAGCACCGAAACCAGGGTCCCGGCGATCATCGAAGAAACAGCTCCAACAGCGTTGGCCTTCTTCCACCACACCGCGCAGATGTAAGAAGGAACAAAGGCGCTGCCCAGCACGGTGGTGGAGAAGATGACCACTGCGGCCACGGCGGGCGGGTCAAAGGCGGCAATGGCGTAGCCGACAATGGCCAGGGCCAGCACGGTAATCCGCGAGACCCAGACCATCTGCGCATCGTTCATCTTCCTGTTGATGAACCGGGCATAGATGTCCTGGCTGGCAATAGTTCCCGCTTGCAGCAGCAGCGCATCGGCGGTGGACATGATCGCTGCCATGATGGCAGCCATGACAATGCCTACGGCAAAGGTCGGCAGCACCGCATCGGCAACCTCGAAAATTGCGGTTTCAGGGTTGGCCAAATTCGGCAGCAAGATCAGCGCGAACATGCCCACGAGGTAAGGGCCGGGGATGAACAGGAGGTTGAAGATCAATGAGTAGACACCTGCGGTGCGTGCTACCGACGGCTTCTTCATGGCCATATGGCTGACCACCACGTGCGGCCAACCCATGTAGCCAATCGAGAAGACCAGCAGCGCCCCGAGGATGACTCCCCATTGGCCCTGGTAGCCCAGGTCCGCTCCCCACATGGTCAGCAGGTTCGGGTTGATCTCGCCCACTGCCTCGTTGCCTTTGGTGAAACCGCCGACTGCCATCAGCGTGGCAACCAGGATCCAGACCAGGCCCACCACCATGATGATGGCCTGGACGAAGTCGGTGTAGGCCACAGCCAGGTAGCCGCCGAGGAAGGTATAAAGGACTATCACGCCGATGGCGATGGCCAGGGCTACCGGGAAGGAAACTCCGGAGACCATCTCCAGTCCGCGGCCGCCGGCGATGAACTGCGCGAGGACGTAGAAGAACATGCAGAACAACGCCACGGGAGCGGCAATGAGCCGGATCCACTTCGAGGGGTAGCGGTGCTCCAGGTACTCGATGGATGTGATGGAACCAAGAATCTGGGACAGCTTGCGCATGCGCCGGCCAAGGACCGAAAGGTTCAGGATGCCGCCGCCCAGGTCACCCAGCGCATACCACATGCTGAAATAGCCCTGGGTGTAGCCCATGGATCCAGCTCCCATGAACATGTAGCCGGACATGGAGGAGCTTTGCAGGCGAAGTGCGGTGACTCCCGGGCCGAGGCTGCGTCCGCCCAGCAGGAAGCCCTCGGCATCCTGCTTTCCGCGCTTCATCGCCCAAACACCGATGCCTGCCATGGCGACGAAGTAGATGACCAGGAACAGGATCTCGATGCTCATCGCTGCTCCTCCGCATCCTCATGCTTCCAGCCGCGGCTGAGCCACAGGAAAACTCCGGTATAGATCACCCAGAGGGCCGGAACCCCGATGATGACCATGGTCGTGAACGCCGGAAGTCCAAACATCGACGCATTCCCCCTAAAAGCCAAACACTCTGTATTGTGTGAAGCGAATCACTATAGATCCATGTGATTGACAGTTTTGCATAGCTGGAGGCCGATCAACAGTGACACTTGTCGGGAAAACACGCGATGTCCGGACAGACTGTCCGGAGCAGTCGATTGCCACCATGGAACAGCTGCTCCAGCTGCCCGCAGTACTGGCCGGCAATCCGCAGGTCTTTGCCGATCAGTCGTCATTGAACCGTCACATTGGTTGGGTCCACGTGCTGGAGAACTCGGATCCGAGGACCTACCTGCGCGGCCAGGAACTGGTGCTGACCACTGGCATCGGGTGGGGTCCAGAAACCTGCTTCGAGAAGTACGTGGCCGAATTGGTCGAGCTGGAATCCGCCGGCCTGCTGCTAGAGCTCGGCAACCATTGCCCCGCAGTTCCGGCGGCGCTCATCCAGTCCTGCAAGGAACATTGCTTCCCGCTGGTGGCATTGCACGAACCAGTGGCTTTTGTGGAGATCACCGAGGCACTGCACCAGCTGCTCTTCTCCTCCCAGACCCGGCGCATCGAGGCCGGCGGCGAGGTCACCGCCCATTTCACCGCGCTGATGCAGCTCGGCGCTCCGGCCGAAACCATACTCCGGGACTGCGCCAGGCTGCTGAATGCCACGGTGGTGCTGGAGGATTCAGGCTACAACGTGCTGCGCCATGCCAGCGCCGTTCCGGTGCCCGCGGACTTCTTCGAGCACTGGCAAGACCGTTCCCGCAGCTTGCACATGACAGGCAATGCTGGACGCCAAGTGATCCCGGTGCAGATCCATGGCAGGCATTTCGGTTCTTTGATCGCCCCGGACACTGCCACTCATCCGGCAGGATCCCTGCATGTACTGACAATGGCGGGCATTGCGCTGGGCACCGAGCTCCTGCGCAAGCAGGAACCTGCCTCGTTGGCTTTCGATACGGCCTGCGAACTGCTTGACGACCTGATGCTGCGAAAGGACGCGGACTCGGACCTGCTCGCCGGGAAATTCGAAGCCTCCGGGTTCCCGGTGCGCCACCGGCAGCTGCGTGGTTTCGCGATCCCGCTGGCCTCGTGCGCCGACCTGAGAGCAGCAGCCAGGCAGATCGAGCGCACTATCGGCAAGGATCTGCGTCCGGTGATCGGTGCCCGGAATGCGCCCGCGTCCAAGCTCTTCGGCTTCTTCTCCGCTATCCCCGGCAAACTGCCGCCAGACTGGCCCCAGACCTTGCACCTGGATGAGGTGGCCGGATATTTTGACGGACCGCTCTATCTGGGTGCGGCCGTCAATGACTTCGGCCTGCTGGCAGATTCCATCAGGCAAGCCATCGGCGGATGCGAACTGTCCCTGGCTGCAAACCAGCCAGTTGTGCTGGCCGAGGAGTATCCACTGGCACTGCTTGCCCATGAACTGCGCCATGAACCGGCAATGCAGCGCCTGCCGCAGCAGGTGCTCGCGCCAATCCTGGCCTTGGATCCTGCCCGGCGCACCGAATGCCTGAGGGTCCTGAAGGCCTATTTGGCTTCACCGACCAACCGATCCCAGGCGGCTACCCGTTGCCAGCTCTCCCGGTCGGTGTTCTACCAGCGGCTCGGACTGCTCGAATCCCTGCTGAACATGGATCTGAATGATGCCCAATCCTTGACCGTCCTATCGCTGGGCCTGGCCGTCTACCAGCAGAACGTGTCAGCTTGAGTCCCCGGTCTGCCGGCCACAAGAAGACTTCCTGGCACAGAAAGCCAGCCACGTCGCGATGGCAACGTGGCTGGCTTCCAGGAATTGCCGCCGCTAGCGCAGCACGACGGTGCGCGAACCGCTGAGGAAGACCCGGTCCTCGCAGTGCCAGCGCACCGCGTCGGACAGCGCCTTGCACTCGGTGTCGCGGCCGGCGGCCACCAGATGCTCGGGCTCGAAGCTGTGGTCCACTTCCTGGACCCGCTGGGTGATGATCGGGCCCTCGTCCAGCTCGGAATTCACGTAGTGCGCGGTGGCGCCCACGGTCTTCACGCCGCGCTCGAACGCCTGGTGGTAGGGCTTGGCGCCCTTGAAGGAGGGCAGGAATGAGTGGTGGATGTTGATGGCCCGGCCGGTGAGCTTGCGACTGAGGTCATCGGAGAGCACCTGCATGTAGCGGGCGAGGACCACCAGATCCACCTCGAAGCGCTCCACCAGGTCCATCAGCTTGGACTCGGCCTCGGGCTTCGTCTCCGCGGTGACCGGAATATGGAAGAACGGGATCCCGTTCCACTCGACCTGCTGGCGGTGATCGGGGTGGTTGGAGACAACTGCCGCGATCTCCACCGGCAGCTCCCCCATCCGGGCGCGGAACAGCAAGTCGTGAAGGCAGTGGCCGAACTTGGAGACCATCACCACCACGCGCTTCTTCTGGCCCGTCGGGCGCAGCCCCCAGGTAGCCTCGTGCTCTTCGGCAAGCTGGCCGAGGCTCGCTTCGAGCTCCGCGACCTCCGCGGCAATTTCCTTCGACTCGGCGACTTCGAACTCGATGCGCATGAACAGCGTTCCCGAACGCTGGTCATCATGCTGCTTCAGCTCCCGGATATCGCCGTGGTGCTTGAGCAGCAGACCGGTGACCGCATGCACGATGCCCGGGCGCTCGGCGCAGGTGAGGGTCAGGACGTATTTGTTGTTCGGTTCGGTCATCATGCCGCTCCTTGGTTTCGCCGAGATGGCTATAGCTTCGCCATGGCTCGTGTGGTTTTCAGATGAAAGGAATACGGTCGCGCAATGCGCCCGCTTGCCCGCGTTGCCCCGCGGAATCCGGGCCGCCAGGCCAGGGGTTTTCCTGCCGGGTATCCGCGCCTTGCACTGTCCTTCAAAGTGGATGCTGGCATGCCCGGCATCCCTTGGACAATCTCTGATATATCAGTTGCTGATCACAATACTATGTGTGCCCCAGCACAGCGTCAATGACTTTTCCTGCCGTATTTCCGCAGGGTTCCAAACAGGTTTTCAGTTCTGTTGCCGACCGGCGGGGCACGGCGTATTAGGCGCATTTGCGCGGGAAAAGCGCCCAATTCGGAGCCGGGGCGATACTCTTTGTGTGTCGGCAAATGATTTTTGAGCAATGAAGAGAGCGATATGCCAAGGCCCACAGGATTGACCAGCACCGCCGCGGAGCAAGGCTCGATGGCCGATCGCGCCTACAACGCCCTGCGCGACCGGCTGGTGCTGCTGGAAATTCCGCCGACCCATCCGATCCACGAGCCGCAGCTGGCTGAGGAGCTCGGCGTAGGGCGCACCCCGATGCGCGAAGCCCTCAAGCGCTTGGAAACCGACCACCTGGTCGTGTCCTATCCGCGTCGCGGCACCTTCGCCACGGCAGTGGATTTCCACGAGCTGAACTACATCTCCGAGATGCGCCAGGTGCTCGAGCCGCTGGCCGCACGCAATGCGGCGGCCAACAATGACCCGCAGATCCGCGAGGAGCTGGCCGGCTACCTGCAGCAGATCGATGCCTTGGACCCTGCGCTGGACCAGCGTTCGCTGCTGCTGCTCGATGTGCACATCCACCGGCTCATCTACAAGGCCGCGGCCAACAAGCACCTGGAGGAAACCCTGGTGCGCCTGGATAACCTGGTGACCCGGATCTGGTGCCTGGTCATCGACCAGATGCCGCCCATCGCCGAGCACATTTCCGAGCATTCAGCCCTGTTGCGCGCCATCCTCGACGGGGACGCTGAGCTGGCCTCGCGGCTGGTCTCCGAGCATGTGGCCCACTTCGAGCAGGCACTGCGCCGCGCCCCGTAGCCGCAGCTCCGGGACGCGGCAGTCACGCTAGCGTCCGGCACCCTCGGGTTCCAGATCCGCATCGGGGTGCTGGCGGGCTTCGCGCACCTCGGCCTGTTGCCCATCGTCCGCCGGCTCATCCGCAGGTGCTTCCGGCTCTTCTGCTTCGGCTTCCGGCGCCGAGGCTGCGACAATCGAGTTCTCCCTGGTCATCAAACAGAACTGCTCGCCCTCGTGGCGGTCGATGCCGTCATCCACTGCCTGCTCCAGCACCTCCATGGCCACCTTGCCGCGCAGCACCAGCGGGTCGCGGCTCAGGTCCTTCCACAGCGCCACGCAGAGCAGCAGCATCACCAGCACGAATGGCAGCGCCGAGACGATCGTGATGTTCTTCAGCCCGTTCAATGCTTCCGCCGGATGGTCCCCGCCGGCCAGCAGCATCACCGCCGCCACCGCGCCCACCGAAACGCCCCAGAAGACCACCGATTTCTTCGACGGGTCCTCGGCGCCGCGCTCGCTGAGCGCGCCCATCACGATCGATGCCGAGTCCGCCCCGGTAACGAAGAAGATGGCAATCAGCACCACGGTCAGCCCCATCAGCGCAATGGAGAACCATTCGGGGAACGGCAGCGCGCCGAGCAGCTCGAAGAGCACCGAGTCGAAGTCGATGTCAGGTGCCCCGTCCACCATCCTGGCCAGCGCCTGGCCCATGTCCCCGTTGCGCTCGGCCCGCTCCTGCAGGCCGATGGCGCCGCCGCCGAAGATCGCGAACCAGATCAGCGTGACGGTGGAAGGAACCAGCAGCACGCCGGTGACGAACTGGCGGATGCTGCGCCCGCGCGAGATCCGCGCGATGAACAGGCCCACGAACGGGGTCCAGGAAACCCACCATGCCCAGTAGAAGATCGTCCAGGAAGACAGCCAGGCGGCCATGTCCCCGTCGCCGGAGGCAGCGGTCCGCGATGCCATTTCCGGCAGGTCTGCAATGAAGGAGCCCACCGCATTGGGGATCACGTTCAGGATGAACAGCGTCGGACCGCCAATGAACACCACCAGGGCCAGGATCACCGCAAGCACCATGTTGATATTCGACAGCCACTGGATGCCGCGCTCGATTCCGGACACAGCCGAGGCCACGAACATGGCGGTGAGCACCGCAATGATCAGCACCAGGATCCCCGAACCCACCGAGGGCAGCAGCCCGACGGACTGGATCCCGCCGCCGATCTGCAGCGCACCGAGGCCCAGCGAGCAGGCCGAACCGAAGAGCGTGGCCAGGATGGCAAGGATGTTGATCGTCTTCCCGCCCCAGCCGTGCACCACCTTTTCGCCGAAGATCGAGCTGAACATCGAGGAGAACAGCTGCGGGCGGCCCAGCCGGAAGCTGCTGTAGGCCATGCCCAGCCCGACAATCGCGTACATCGCCCAGGGGAACAGCGTCCAGTGGAACATCGTGGTGCCCATGGCGGTGCCCACCGCTGCCGAGGTCTGCCCGCCCACGGTTTCCGGCGGCGGGGACATGTAGAAGTACAGCGGCTCGCCCACCCCGTAGAAGACCAGCCCGATGCCCATGCCGGTGGCAAACATCATCGAGATCCAGGAGACGGTGCTGAACTGCGGTTTCTCCCCGTCCTTGCCCAGCGGAATGCGTCCGAAGCTCTTGGCCGCGACCACCAGCACGAAGACGGTGAACACCGTCGCGGCGATCACGAAGACCCAGCCGGTATTCGTGATGACCCAGTCCAAGGCCTTTCCTGCCGCGGAGCCCAGTCCGGCGGGCGAGGCGAAGCCCCAGACGATGAAGGCCAGTGCGAGGACTCCGGCGATGCCGAAGACCCAGTAGTCGGTGCCGGAAGCTAGATACCTTCGAGGGCGGCGCCGGCGAGCCGAGTGCAGCTCGCTGACCAGATCGTTCACGGGTTGCTCAGTGCGTTTCATGTGGATTTCCTTCAATCAAGGCAAGAGGAGGCACGCAGACAACGGCATGCGGGCGCGCCGAATCAGCCGGGGTCCCGGGCGTTGCTCGTTAATGGCGCCGGGGCCGGCGAGAGGACCTGGCTCAAGGCCAAGGCCGGTAGGCCGCCAGGCGGGCCGGGAACGGTTCCCGGCCGGCCTGGCGGGCAGCGGTCCAGCTGCCGGTCAGGCGCTGATCAGGCCGTGCGGGTCGAGCACGAACTTCTGCGCGGCGCCCTCGTCGAAGGCCGCGTAGCCCTGCGGGGCCTGGTCCAATCCGATGGCCGTGGCGTTGACGTTCCTGGCAATCGAGACCTTGTCCGCCAGGATCGCCTGCATCAGCGCGCGGTGGTATTTCATCACCGGGCACTGGCCCGTGACGAAGGTGTGGGACTTGGCGAAGCCCAGGCCGAAGCGCATGGACAGCGAGCCGACCTTCGCCGCCTCGTCGGTGGCGCCCGGATCCCCGGTGACGTAGAGTCCCGGGATGCCCAGGCTGCCGCCGGCACGGGTGATTTCCATCAGCGAATTGAGCACCGTGGCAGGCTGCTCCTTCCCGGCATCATGCCCGTGGCCGCGGGCCTCGAAGCCCACCGCGTCGATGCCGCAGTCCACCTCGGGCACGCCCAGGATCTGCTCGATCTGCCCGGCAGGATCGCCAAGCGAGACATCCACGGTTTCGCAGCCGAAGCTGCGCGCCTGGGCCAGCCGGTCGGCGTTCAAATCCCCGACGATCACCGTGGCAGCCCCCAGCAGCTGGGCCGAGGTGGCGGCGGCCAGGCCCACCGGCCCGGCACCGGCGACGTACACCGTGGAGCCGACGGTGACCCCGGCGCCGATCGCCCCGTGGTAGCCGGTGGGGAAGATGTCCGAGAGCATCGCCAGATCCAGGATCTTCTCCATGGCCTGGTCGCGGTCCGGGAATTTCAGTGCGTTCCAGTCCGCGTAGGGCACCAGCACGTACTCCGCTTGGCCGCCCACCCAGCCGCCCATGTCCACGTAGCCGTAGGCCGAGCCCGGGCGGTCGGGATTCACGTTCAGGCAGATGCCGGTCTGCCCGGTCTTGCAGTTGCGGCAGCGGCCGCAGGAGATGTTGAAGGGCACCGAGACGACATCGCCCACCTTGAGGAACTCCACGTCGCGGCCCACTTCCACCACTTCGCCGGTGATCTCGTGGCCGAGGACCAGGCCCTCCGGGGCGGTGGTTCGGCCGCGGACCATGTGCTGGTCCGAGCCGCAGATGTTGGTGGCGATGGTGCGCAGGATGACCCCGTGGTGCACCTGCCGCCCGACGTTCGCCGGGTGCACCCCGGGACCGTCCTTCAATTCGAATTCGGGGTACGGGGTGTCGATCAATTCGACCTTGCCGGCTCCGGCATAGCTCACTGCCAAGTTGCCCATGGCGCACTTCTCCCTTGAAATATCAGTTGGATACCAAATTGGATGTGCCCAAGTCTGCGCATGGAGCGTGATCCATGTCAATAGCCCGGTTCGAAATCCCTCCCCCTCCGGCAGGCTTTTGCGGCGCCCGCTACCCGTCCAATTCCTCGGCAGAACGCTGGGAAATGATGCGTTCGGCGGTGCGCTGCAAAATTTCCAGCGATTCCTCGATCAGCGGCGAACCGCGGCTGCCCTTGCGGGTCACCGCGACGATGCGCCGCGAGGGCTTGGCCGCACCTGAAATCCGCCGGCGCACCACGTTCTCCGCATCGCCCAGGGTCGCCAGGCGCGGCAGCAGCCCCACGCCCAGGCCCGCGCCGATGAACGCGATCATGGTTTCCCACTCCACCGCCTCGTGGGCGATGTGCGGGGTGACCCCCAGCGAGGTGAAGGCCGCGACGAACAGTGCCCGGTAGACCGACTGCCCGGATTCGGAGATCCACGGGTCATCGGCCAGATCCTCCAGGGCCACGGACTTGCGCTGTGCCAGCCGGTGCGACGCGGGCAGCACCACATCCAGCGGGTCATCGAGCAGCACGGTCTGCTCGAAGCGGTCCTTGGCACCGCCGCCGCCCGGGGCCTGGCTGGCCACGATCACCGCAAGGTCGATGCGCTCGGCCAGCAGCAGATCCAGGCAGCGCTGAGGCTGCGCCTCGATCAGCTGGACCTCCACCTCCGGCCGGGTGGAGCGCAGGGTCGCGGCCAGCGGGGCAAGCAGCTGCGCGGCCGCGGTGGAGAATCCGCCGAGGCCGAAATGCGCCTGCAGCTGGCCCGACGCGGACCGCGCCGAGGCGGCCAGCAGCTCCCACTGCGTCACAATCGAGTCGATTCCGGCAACGAGCTGCTGGCCGGCAGAGGTCAGCCGCACCCCTCGCCCCTCCTTGGCGATCAGCTTGATGCCCAGCGAGCGCTGCAGTTCGCGCAGCTGGGCGGAGACGGCAGAGGGCGAATATCCGGTCAGTTCCGCGGTGCGGGCCACGGAGCCCGTGGAGGAGAAAACCCGCAGGGTGGAGAAGCGTGGGTCGATCATGCACTAATTGTGCACGGTTTGATCCAATTTCTTGCGCTTTTCTTGCAGGGGGTTTCTTCCTAGTCTCGACTCATGAGGTGGCTCGCCGCACAAGTTCACCGAAAATCCACATCCCGAGGACGCCTGGCGCGTCTTGCCCCTAGGAGTACCAGATGACCGCTTCGGCCAGCGCGCCGCACACCACGCGCGGAAAACTTGCTTCATCGATGAGCCACGAGCGGCTCGCCGAGATCACCGAGCTCTTCGCGAACCGGCGCAAGGGCTATTCGCTTGAAGCCCCGCTGTACACCGACCGCGCGATCTTCGACGTCGAGATGCAGGCCATCTTCGGAACCCACTGGCTTTTCGCCGCGAGCATCGCCGAAATCCCGGAGCCGGGGGACTACGTGACCCTGGACTACGGCCCGCACTCGCTGATCGTGCTGCGCACCGACGACGGCGGGGTCAACGTGCTGCACAACGTCTGCCGGCACCGCGGCGCCCGCGTGCTGACCGCCGCCTCGGGCAGCACCGGCAACCTGGTCTGCGGCTACCACTCATGGACCTACTCCCCCGAGGGGGACCTGATCCACGCCTCGGCCCCGGGCGAAGGCGACTTCGACAAGAACTGCTTCGCGCTCAAGCGCGCCCACGGACGGATCCACGCCGGGCTCGTCTTCGTGTCCCTGGCCCAGGAGCCGCCGGCGGATTTCGACGAGGTCACCGGAATCTTCGAGCCCTATCTCGCGCCGCACGATATCTCCCGCACCAAGGTCGCCTATCAGCAGGACATCATCGAGGAAGGCAACTGGAAGCTGGTGATGGAGAACAACCGCGAGTGCTACCACTGCGATGGGCACCCGGAGCTGGCCTGTTCGCTGTTCCCCACCTGGGGCTTGAGCGATGAGACCGTCCCGCCGCATCTGGAAGAGGTCTGGGCGCGCAACCAGAAGGCCCAGGCGGATCTGGAGGAACGCTGCCGCCGCTATGGCTTGCCCTACGAGGTCGTCGAGCAGCTGGACACCCGTGTGGCGGGCATCCGCATTTCCCGCGAGTCGCTGGACGGCGACGGCGAATCCTTCTCCGCCGACGGGCACCGCCTGTCCAAGAAGCTGCTCGGCGAGCTGCGCGACTTCCGGCTGGGCCGCTGCTCCATGCACCTGCAGCCCAACAGCTGGTTCCACTTCCAATCCGACCACGTGATCACCTTCGCCGCCTACCCGATCAACGAGCACCAGACCCTGGTGCGCACCACCTGGCTGGTGGCCGATGACGCGGTGGAAGGCGACGACTACGACCTGGAGCAGCTGACCCACACCTGGAAGCAGACCAACCTGCAGGACAAGGCGTTTGTGGAGCTGTGCCAGAAGGGCGCGGCCAGCCGCGCCTACCAGCCAGGCCCGTACATGAAGAGCGAATACCAGGTGGAGGCGTTCATCAACTGGTACACCCAGCGCGTGCTGGAGCACCTGGCATGAGCACTGGCACCACGCAGGCCGGCACCGCTGCCGCGCAGCGCATCCGCGGGATGGAAATGCCGTGGAACCGCGTGCTCAGCTCGCAGGAAGGCCCGGCGAGCGCCGCCCGCGCCCTGGGCCCGTGGCATCCGCAGGAATTCCTCGCCGAATGCGTGCAGACCATCGAGGAGGCCGGCGGGCTGATGACCTTCGTCTTCCGCCGCCTCGATGGCGCCCCGCTGGCGTTCCGCGCCGGGCAATACCTGAACATCGCCTTCCCGGTGCACGGCGAGGATGCGGAAATGGTGGACCGCAGCTATTCGATCTCCAGCGCTCCGACCGTGCCGTGGACCTTCAGCATCGGGATCAAGCGCGACCCGAAGGGTCTGGTGTCCCGGTGGGCGCATGAGAACCTGCGCCCGGGCATGGTGCTGGACATGCTCGGCCCGGTCGGGGCATTCCATTTGGGGGATTCCGATCGCCGCGCCCGCTACCTGTTCCTTTCCGCCGGCGCCGGGATCACCCCGATCATGTCGATGGTGCGCACCATCCACTCGTTGCCCGGCCAGGCCGATGTGGTGGTGCTCTGCCACGGAACGGTGCCCGGGGACTTCGCCTTCTGGCCCGAGCTGGAATACATCGCGCAGGTCGATTCGCGCATCCAGGTCTACTATTCGCTGGGCGACCGCGAGAAGCCGGCGGACTGGGAAGGCTTCTCCGGGAGACTGACCGCACAGATGATCGAGGCGGTGGCCCCCGATGCCAACGGACGGAAGGTCTTTGCCTGCGGGCCGGAGGGCTACCTGAATTCCGCCACCGAATTGCTGCGGCAGGTTGGCGTGGACGACACCTCGGTATTCATGGAGTTCTTCTCCGGGGACCGCAAGACGCTGCTGGAATACCAGCAGGAGATTTCGCTGGCCGAGGGCATCGCCGAGGAGGTGGCCGAATCGGTGGAAGAGTTCTACGAAAGCCAGCCTCCGGAACTTGCCATCTACGAACCGGACTACGACGAGACCGGCACCATCGAGGCTACCGGCCAGCCGCTGGTCGCCGTCGATTCCGCCGCGCCGCTGGCCCCGGAGCCTGCGCCGGACACCGGTTCCCCGGCCGCCGATGCCAGTTCCTTCCCCACCGTGGGCACCGGCGAGCTGACCATGACCTTCCTGCGCTCCGCGCTCAATGTCCGGATCAGCTCCGAAGAGCGGATCCTGGGCGTCGCGCAGCGGGCAGGGGTGCGCATCGGCGCCAACTGCCAGGAAGGCATGTGCGGCTCCTGCAAGGTTGTCAAGCTCGACGGCGACGTGGAGATGAACCACCAGGGCGGCATCCGCGCCCGTGAAATCGAGGCAGGCAAGTTCCTGCCCTGCTGTTCCACCGCCGTCTCGGATCTGGTCATCGACGCCTAGCCGCCACGCACCCTTCCGCCCCACCACACCACACGCCTTTAAAAGGAGTCCCCCATGTCCCGTCTTTCCCCACGGATCATCATCATCGGCGCCGGCATCGTCGGCGCCAACCTGGCCGATGAGCTCGCGGCCCTGGGCCACGCCAATACCCTGGTCATCGAGCAGGGGCCGCTGGGCCTTCCCGGCGGCTCCACCTCGCACGCCCCGGGCCTGGTCTTCTCGTCCAACCCGTCCAAGTCCATGACCGAATTCGCGCAGTACACCATCAAGAAGCTGACCAGCTTGGTCGGTGCCGACGGGCGCGGCTGTTTCCTCCCGGTGGGCGGACTGGAAATCGCCACCACCGATGAGCGCCTGGCCGACCTGCACCGCCGCGCCGGATGGAACCGCTCCTATGGCGTTCAGGCCGAAGTCATCGACGCGGCCGACTGCTTGGCGAAGTTCCCGATGCTCAACCCTCAGAAGGTCCTGGGCGGGCTGTTCACCCCGGGCGACGGGCTCGCGCTGGCGGCCAAGGGCACCGCGCTGGTGATGGAACGCGCCAAGGCCGCCGGTGTTGAATTCCGCGACCGCACCATCGTCACCGGCATCGAGCAATCCGGCGGCAAGGTCACCGCGGTGCTCTGCGGCGACGAGCGCTTCGAGGCCGATATCGTGGTTTCCTGCGCCGGCTTCTGGGGTCCGAAGATCGGCGAGATGGTTGGCACGCCGATCCCGCTGCTGCCGCTGGCCCACCAGTTCGTCTGGAGCACCCCGGTGCCATCGCTGGCCGGCGTCAACGAGCTGCCGGCCGGCGCCAGCCACCCGATCCTGCGCTACCAGGACCGCGACCTCTACTACCGCGAGTGGGGAGACCGCATCGGCATCGGCTCCTACGCCCACCGCCCGATGCCGGTGGACCTGGATACCCTGCCGGCCTACCGGCCAGAGGACATCACCCACGAGCGCATGCCCTCCTCGCTGGACTTCACACCTGAGGACTTCGCCGCCGAGTGGGAGGCCAGCCAGGAACTGCTGCCGGATCTGCGCAGCACCGAGATCCAGCGCGGCTTCAACGGCATCTTCTCCTTTACCCCGGATGGCGGCTCGCTGGTGGGCCAGTCCCGCGAGGTCGACGGCTTCTTCGTGGCCGAAGCCGTGTGGGTTACCCACGCCCCGGGCATCGCCAAGGCCGTGGCCGAGCTGATCGCCACCGGCACCTCCACGACGGACCTGGGCGACTGCGACCTGAACCGATTCGAGGACGTCCAGACGACCAGGGAATACGTCAGCGAGACCTCGCAGCAGAACTTCGTGGAAATCTACGACGTCCGCCACCCGCTGGAACCGCGCACCACGCCGCGCGCCGTGCGCACCTCCCCGTTCTACTCCCGCCAGCAGGAACTGGGCGCATTCTTCCTGGAAGGCACCGGCTGGGAGCGCCCGCATTGGTACGAAGCCAATGCGGCGCTGCTCGACGAAATGCCTGCCGAATGGGCCGGACCGGAACGCGATGCCTGGTCGGCCAAGTTCCATTCGCCGATCGCCGCGGCGGAAGCCTGGAAGACCCGCACCGCGGTGGCCATGTTCGACATGACCCCGCTCAAGCGCGTGGAGGTCACCGGCCCCGGGGCCGGCGAACTGCTCCAGGGCTTGACCACTGCCAACATGCTGCGTGCCCCGGGCATGGTCAGCTACACCCTGCTGCTGGATGCCGCCGGCGGCATTACCAGCGACATCACCGTGGCCCGGCTCTCCGACGAGGTCTACCAGGCCGGCATCAACTCGAATGTGGATGTCGCCTACCTGAACCGCGAGGCGAAGAAGTTCAATGCCGCCAACCCGGGCAAGTGGGCAGCGGTGCGCGATATCACCGCCGGCACTTCCTGCATCGGCTTGTGGGGCCCGCTGGCATCCGAGGTCATGGCCAAGGTGTCGGCGGATGACATGAGCAATGAGGGCCTGAAGTACTTCCGCACCAAGCAGATCTCCATCGCCGGCATTCCGGTTACCGCGATGCGCCTGTCCTATGTCGGCGAGTTCGGCTGGGAGCTCTACGCGTCAGCGGATGTCAGCGCCAAGCTCTGGGACGTGCTCTTCGAGGCCGGGCAGGAGCACGGCATCATCGCCGGCGGCCGCGCGGCGTTCAACTCCATGCGCTTGGAGAAGGGCTTCCGCTCCTTCGGCACCGATATGACCAGCGAGCACGAACCCGAGCAGGCCGGACTGGGCTTTGCGGTCAAGGCCGCCAAGACCGCAGACTTCGTAGGCAAGGCCGCCCTGGCCGAACGCGCCGCGACGGCCACCAAGCGCCTGCGCTGCCTGACCGTTGACGACGGCACCTCCGTGGTGCTGGGCAAGGAGCCGGTCTACGAGGACGGCAAGGCCGCCGGCTACGTCACCAGCGCCGCCTACGGCTACACGGTGCGCAAGCCGATTGCCTACGCCTGGCTGCCGAGCACGGTGCAGACCGGGGACGCGGTGGCGATCGAGTACTTCGGCCAGCTCATCGCCGCCACCGTGGTTGATGATCCGCTGTACGATCCGCAGATGGAACGGCTGCGCGGCCTGTCGCTGGCCACCGCAGCCAACTAGCGCCACATTGCTGCCCGCACCGGCCGGGCACCGCTCAATCGAGCGGTGCCCGGCCGTTTGCCATCTGGCGCCCAGCGCTCGCCACGGCCTCAGCGCCCGCTCGCGTCCGTCGCCTGCCGCCCCACGCGCTGCGTCTCCTCGGGCTCGACGCTGCTGATGATGGCCTCCAAGAACTTCGCCACGGCAATCCGCTCCTCTGCCGTCAGGGCGCTCACCGCCTCCAGCATTTTCCCGTGCATGTCCTGCAGCGTTGCCCTGACCTGCGCATCGCTGTATTCCGTCGGAACGATGCCCACCGACCTGCGATCGGAGGGATGCGCTACGCGCGCGGCGTACCCGCCGCGGCATAATCGGTCGATCAACGCCGAGACCGACGCGTGGGAGATTCCCAGTTCGTCAGCGACGTCTCGTTGCCGAGGCACCACTCCCCTTCGATGGGCGCCGAGCAGGAAACGCAAGGCCGACAGGTCGGTTTCATTCATCCCCATGGACCCGCGGGTTTCCGCGCGCATTTTTCGCTCGGCCTGGCCATACCTGCGCAGCAATTCCAACAGGTGAACAGCTTCAGGTGCCGGTTTGCCTTCGCCGTACCAGTAGCCGGTTGGCTTATCCATGCCCATGGATTCCCTTTCGCCGGACGCGGCAGTAGTTCTCGCTGGCTCCATTGGCCTTTCGTCGCTGCTGTGGATCATTTCGTTTGCCTGAATCGCAGAAAAACATGTAGCCTGTCTAATAGTTAGCTTGTCTAAATATATTCTACTACGAAACACCTCAAAGCAGCGGAGCAGATGATGAAAGATCCCTTGGCAGTTCCCTCCGATGCACGTCCGGTTCACCACCCGGCATGGGATAACCGGACAAGGCAGGTCGCCGACCTGGCAACCCGCCAATGCCGCCAGAAGGATGCCATCCACTCGGCAGCCTGCAGCATTTCCGGATCCCCTGGCGAGCTCATCGTGAATCTCGCTTGCACCGCAACGGCCGAAGCGCAGGTCCCGATGATGATGCTCTACGTCAATGACACGCTGCTTCCGCAAATGGAGAAGTCGCTCGGCGTGCAGTTCGAGACACAGAACCTCCAATTCTCCGTTGCCGGCAAGGAAACTCCGGCAGCCCTGCCCGGGCAACCGGATGGCTCCCCGGGCGCCATGAATTGGCTGAAGCAGCCATCTGCCGATCCGGCCGCTGCGGCCGATGCCGGCCCACAGGGCGCCGGCACGGATCTGGCACTGATCTAGCCAGCCACCGCCAGCCACGGGATCCGCTTCTTGGGGGACGGATCCCTGCGAACTTCATTGTCTTCGTGTCCAACGCAAGAAAGGGAAGTACCTGAAATGGCCGGTAGGATTGCCAGAACTGAAACGGCTCTCAGAGTTGCGGATTTCATCGCGACGCGCGAGGGCAAAGCGCACCTGTCACAGTATGGGTGGGCTCCCGGAATGCCCATCGTGATGACTCGAGCCACGGAATCGGTGAATGACGCGATGGGAATGGTCTCGATCCATTCACGCGCCGCCCTGGTGGCAATGCTCGACCCGGTGACCGGGCAACTGCGGATGCTCCATGTGACCACCCCGCAGGCGGCTCTCAAAAAGGTCGGAGCCACCCCGCCGGGGCGCACCATGGGCGACCTGTTCGAGCAGCTGGCATCGGCGCTGATCATCGAATTGCGCGTCAAGTTCTGGAAGCATACTGCCGTGGCGCACCTGGTCCCGCCGTGCGCCGCCATGATGCATGGACATGATTCCCGGGGCAGTTGCTTCCCACGGGTCAAGCAGCCGCCTGCAACCAGCGTCCAAGCGGTCGCGCTCCCCTGACCGGGCAAGTCTGCTGATCATCTGGCCGCCGCTACCGGAGAAGGGAGCCGCGGCCAGATCGTTCTAGCATGGGCCTTCAACACAGCAAGCACGAGAAAGCCGCCGCATCGTCGACACTCCTATCGATGATGCGGCGGCGGCACCGGTGCATCCAGCCGGCGGCAGATCCCAGTTCTTGTTCCCCGCCGGCATGCACCGTGCCCGTGAATCGCTTCGCCATGGCAATTGCGGTTCCGCCATCCCGGCCCCCGCTGCACGCTGGCTTGCCTGCCGCGGATCCCGGAACGCCGGCCAGCCAGCTACCAGCGTCCGGCCATGTGCGCTCCTTTCGCCGGGTCCAGTTGCAAGCTGGCCTCCGCGGCCTGCGCAGCATGAAGCACCAGCAATGCCGTGGTGACCGTGCCGACTCCGCCGGGGACCGGGCTGAGGGCCCGCACCAGTGGGCGCACCGAGGCCGCATGGACGTCTCCCACCAGCTTGCCTTCGGCATTGACATTGGTTCCGACATCGATCACCACGGAAGTTTCCCCGGCCTCGTTGGCAGTGAGCAGGTTCGCCTTGCCCACGGCCATCACGATCACCGAGGCGGACTTGGTGATTCGTGCCAGATCGGCGGTCTTGGAGTGGCAGATGCTCACCGTGGCATCACGGCGCAGCAACAGCTGGGCCAGCGGCTTGCCCACTACCGCGGAGCGCCCTACCACTGCGACATGCTGCCCGGACAGCGGAATCCGGTAGTGCTCCAGGATCTCGATGACCGAGCGCGCGGTAGCCGGGGCAAATGCCGGCTGCCCAACACTGAGCCGTCCCAGGCTTAACGGGTTCGCCCCGTCGATATCCTTGGCCGGATCGATCAGCGCCACCAGCGCCGCCGCATCCACCGCTGGCGGCAAGGGGGTCTGCAAGATGATGCCGTGCACCGAGGCATCCTCGTTCAATGCGGTGATCGTTTCGGCCAGCTGCTGGTGCGTTGCACCGGCCAGGTCCACCACCTGGCATTCCACCCCCAATTGCGCGGCGGCACGCTCGATGGAGCGCACATACCAGGCGGTGGCCTCGTTGCCGGTGGCCACCACGACCGCGACACGGACGGTGACCCCCGCACCGGCCAGACGCCCCACCAGTTCCGTGGTGCGCTGGCGGATCGCTTCGGCCACCGGCGCTCCGGACAGGTCCCATGCCGTCACGCGGCCACCGCCGTCCGGGCGCTGGCGCTGAGCTCTTCGGCGCGGGCGATTGCCTCGCTGGCCTGGTTGGCCAGCTGCACCAGCCGGTCCCGCTGGGCGATATCGTTGATGGCGCCAATGTTCATTTCCAAGGTGGCCAACGCGGTGGCCAGGGCCGCCCGCGCGGCTTCGGCAGCGGCGGCCACGTCGCTGATAACCGAGCGGTTGCCAATGGGCAGCAGCCGCTGGGCCAGCTTGGTCACCTCAATGGAGGCCTCGACGGTGGTCGCCAGTGGCTCTGCCGCGGCGATGGTGGCGTCTTGGATCGCCGCACTGCGCAGCGACTTCTGCTCTGCGTTGTCCTTGGGCAGCTTGTAGGCCGCGCCCAAGGCGCCGAACAGCCGTTCGTCCTCCTCGGCGGCGCTGAGCCCTTGGCGCATCATCGCCTTGGCCTGCCGGGCAATCTGCTGTGCTTGCTCCCGGACTGCTTCATACCGCGGCCCGGAGGTGAATTCGGCAACCATCGAGACCAGGGCCGCGGCCTGCGCCGCATGCAATCCTGCGGCCGCGCCTCCGCCCGGCGTCGGGGCGCCAGAGGCAAGCCGCTGAAGATAGCTGATGACGGTTTCGTTGGAGATCAATGGGATTTCCCCTCGCTCGGGACACGTGGCAGGTGGTCCCTGTACCGTTCGGCAGGATGTCGAGGCGCGCAGAAGCCAGGTCCGGGCCATCAAAAACCCTTGGTATCCGACTGGTATATCAGGTTATCTTGAAGCTTAGGGCACCTCCCGAACTCGGGTCAAGGATTTTTTGCCGCCCTGTTTTGCGACTACCCCATTCGCGCCACCCCTTCGTTAATGCGCAGGATCTGGAAGGCGTTTGCCCGAGCCCAGGACGCGGTACCCTATCTCACGAATAGTTTCACAAGACGCTTGTACAAGTTAATTGTATTCTGTACCTATGGAATTTGAGCAAGAGTCGTCAGACCTTCCAGAGCAGTTGTATGAAGCGTTGTCGCCGCTGCTGAGCCTGATACGCACAGCCCGGTCCATTTCCCCGGGCAAGCTGGGCATTTTGCACACCCTGGCCACCGAAGGCCGGGCAAGTGCCGCCCGGATGCGGCAGGCCATCGGGGTCAGCCAGCAAGCCATCTCGCTGACCACCAAGGAGTTGGAAGGCCTCGGGCTGATTGAGCGGCACCGGGATGAAGCCGACCGGCGCAAGCTCTGGTTCAAGCTCACCGATGCTGGCCGGCAAAAGCTGGAGCATGAAATCCAGCTGGGCCAGAGGGCGTTGATGCAAGCCATCGGCGAGAACCTGAGCGATGAAGAGATTTCCCTGATCCGTGCCGCCTTGCCTGCACTGAAGAAGATCAACACGGCGGTCCGCCCATGAATCGCACCGCAACCGCCCGAAATCCGCTGGTGCCGACGCTGGTCTTTGCCGCGCTCGCCACTGCCATCGTCTCCTCGCTGGGCATGCTGCTGGTCCCCTCGATTTCCCAGCGCTTCGACGTCGACGTTGCCACCGCCCAGTGGATGCTCACCGTGAATCTCCTGGCCGGCGCCGTGGCAACACCCATCATGGGACGACTCAGCGATGGACCGCATAAGAAGCGGCTGCTACTCGCTTCGCTTGCAACCATGTTCGTCGGCTCGGTCATGGCGGCGGCCGCGCCAACCTTCGGGGTATTTCTTGCCGGACGCGTGCTCCAGGGCCTGTCCTACGGCATTGTCCCTGTCACCATCGCCATTGCCCGGCGCTACGTGCCTCCCGAGCACGCGCAGAACACCATCTCTACCCTGTCGGTGACCGTTGCCTCCGGAATCGGCATCGGCTATCCGCTGACCGGCATCATCGCCGGCATTTTCGACTACTCCTTCGCCTTCTGGTTTGGTGCGGTATTCGTGCTGGCCACCATCTTCGTTGTATGGAAAGTCGTCCCCTCGGGCCCCGATGGCCGCGCAGAGCAGCACCCCTTCGACTTCGCCGGCTCCTGCTTGCTGGCGGTGGGGCTCGGTTCCCTGCTGCTGACCATATCCGAGGGACCCAAATGGGGTTGGGTCTCTGGGACCACCCTCGCACTGGCCGCTTTTTCAATCATCGTGCTGGCCCTTTGGGTACGGGTGGAAATCCGCCTGGACCACCCTTTGATCAACCTTCGCACACTGAAGCAGGGCGAAGTCCTCCTGGCCAATATCTCGGCCATCGCCCTGGGCGCGGCACTGTATATCGCCATGTCCGTCTCGTCACTGGTAGCCCAAGCGGATACCGCAACAGGATACGGGCTGAGCCTCCCGGTCTTCTGGGCAGGATTTGTGATCTTCCCGCTCTCGGTAGGCAGCTTGGCCGCCAACCGCACGGTTCGGGTATTGGCAAAGCGCGTTGGCATGCAGGTCATGCTTCCCATTGGGGCGATCATCATGGCAGCTGCTGGAACCATGCTCTGGCTGCTCCATGCGGAGCTCTGGGAGATCTTGCTGAGCATGCTGGTCTTCGGCATCGGCATGGGCGCAAGCTACGCGGCGATGCCGGCATTGATTGCCCGCAGCGTGGCGACCCAGGAACTGGGCAGCTCCGTAAGCTTCAACCAGGTGCTGCGTACCGTGGGCTCTTCCTTCGGCACGGCGATTTCCGCGGCAATCATCGCCACCCACCCGGGACTCAACGGCGAGGCCAGTCCCGAAAGCATCAACATGACTTTCCTGCTCGGTGCCCTGCTGTGCATCGGACTCGGCGTGGCACTGCTGGCCGATTCCGCACGGCGCCAGGAAAAGTGGAAAAGATAGTCGCCGATCCTGGAGGCAGAAAACGCCCCGATACCGCAATGGCATCGAGACGTTTCTGGATTCGGGAGTGCCTAAAGTTCTACGATCTCGAATTCCAGCAGTTCAGCGCCGGTGGCCACCGGCTTCTTGGCATCGTTGCCGGCATGCGCCGCATCCGCGCGCTGCGCGCGCCAGTTCTCGAAGTCCTCGCGGGTGGCCCACTGGGTGTACACGAAGTACTTGTCTCCACCGTTGACCGGACGCAGCAGCTTGAACCCCTCGAAGCCCGGCGAAGAATCCACCGAATGCTTGCGAGCGGCGAAACGCTTCTCCAGTTCCGGTCCGGCTTCGCCGGGAACCGATAGGGCATTGATGACGGCAATCGACATGTTCAACCTTTCGTGACCGGGTTTCGACGATAGGGAAACCCTCTGCTTCCACCCTACGCCTGCGCATTCTTCACCGCAGGCCGGCGTGACGAACTTGGTCCGGCTAGTCGGCATGCTCCATTGGCCAGCAAAGTTCAAAGCGTTCCAGGACCAGCTCTCCCCCGGGTTGGAGCGTGTCTTCAGGTTTCCAATCGACACCAATTGATTTTTGCGTACGGCGCCAGAATTTCTCATGTTCTGCGCGCCAGTATTCCAACGAGAGATCACCTTCGCCCTCAGCTGCGGCAAACTGGGCATCCACCTCGAAGAACGATGCGCGCTCGACGGACAGCACGCGCAAGATTGCTCGCGGCTGACCGTCGCCGTCGCAAACGATGCAGTGGTCTTCAGGCTGCGGGAGGCGTTCGTTGTAATAGGCGTAGTCGCTAGCCAGAGATGAAGTCGCCCGCTTGGTTCCGTGCAGCATTTCGTGTAGCAGCTCATCGGCAAGCGCAGGGTTATCCCCGAACGATTCGGCTACATGATGTGGCGCATCAGCCAGCGGAATCCCCTTGCTCCCCAGATACTCGGACCACATCTTCTCGGCGGCTTCAGCATTGACAGGAGGCAAGTCAGGAACGGAATTTTCTGCCATGCCTAGATCCTAACCGCGGACAGCATCCAGCGTGACGATGAACTGGCCGTCGCCAATCCCGCCGTTGGCTAACCACCGCGTTGCGGCAGGCCGGACCGCTGGCGTCATTTGCCATCCTCGAAACTGCGTTTCAAGGTTTCCGGCCGACGCAGATCCCCGAGGGTTGAGAGCACGTCCAGTCGCGGTGCCCGATGCTGATGCCCCTTGCTGCCAGGGCAAGTGAAACCAGCTGGCGGGGCAACTCCGATACGCTTGGCGTTCTTCAACTGGCGACGCCAGTGGACATAGGTCTTGATGCCGAAGGCCAGCAACACTGCCAAGACCACGAGGCCGAGGACTACCGACGCCTGGACAACCTCGCCCAAGGACAGGTCCTCGACTTCCTGGGTCAGCACCGATGCAACAGTAATCGTGTCCATACCCAATTCCTGTATCTAGAGTTGCGTCTGCTTCATCCCCACGTGGCTGCCAGTCTATGGGCTGCGTTGTTGGAATGGGCCAGGACACGGCAATCGATATGCGTTTGTTACGGACTTCCCGGACGCCCGGCAACCACGCGATGAATACGTGCCAAACACCGGTGTTGCGTCGCGCCTGATCGACTAGGAATTCCCCGCAAAAGAGGCTTCGGCATCCTGCCCTTTTGCAGGATGCCGAAGCCATTTCCCAGTGCCTAGTGCTCGCGGCGGATCAGCTGGCCGGATGGGGTCTGGAAGTCCACGTCATTGCCGGCAATGATCGAGCGGCGCACCACGCCGTGCAGGGTCTTGCCCTGGTACGGGGAGATCGGATTCTTGTGGTGAAGCTTCTGCACGTCCACCTCGAAGGTGTCCTCTGGAGCGAAGATCGCGAAGTCGGCGTCCTTGCCCTCCTCGATGCTGCCCTTGGCGCCCAGGCCGGCGAGCTTGGACGGGTTGACGCCCATCCACTGCACAACCTGTTCCAGCTTCAGTCCGCGCTGCTTCGCCTCGCTCCAGATCAGCGGCAGGCCCAGCTGCAGCGACGCCACGCCGCCCCAGGCGACACCGAAGTCGCCGTTCTCCACGTCCTTCAGATCGATGGTCGATGGCGAGTGGTCCGAAACGATGCAGTCGATAACGCCTTCCTCCAGGCCCTTCCAGAGCAGCTCGCGGTTGTCATTCTCGCGGATCGGCGGGCAGCACTTGAAAGCGGTGGCCCCGTCGGGGATGTCCTCCGACAGCAAGGTCAGGTAGTGCGGGCAGGTTTCCACGGTGAGCTTCACGCCCTCGGCTTTCGCCTCGCGAATCATTCCCAGCGCATCTGAGCTGGACAGGTGCAGCACGTGGGCGCGCACCCCGGTGGTGCGGGCACGTTCGATCACCTGGGCGATGGCGGTGTTCTCGGCATCGCGCGGGCGCGAATCCAGGAATCCGGCGTACTTGCCGCCTACCGGCTGCGGGGAGTTGTCGATGATCTCGGCGTCCTCGGCGTGCACGATCATCAGCGAGTCGAAGGAGGCCAGTTCGGCCATGTCCTCTTCCATCTCGTCAACGCTCAGGGACGGGAACTCGTCCACTCCCGAGTGCAGCAGGAAGCACTTGAAGCCGAAGACCCCTGCTTCGTGCAGCTCGCGCAGGTCCTTCTTGTTGCCCGGGATGGCGCCGCCCCAGAAGCCGACATTCACGTAGGCGTTCTTGCCAGCGGCCTCGCGCTTGATCTCCAGCGCTTCGAGGTTCACCGTGGGCGGGATGGAATTCAGCGGCATATCCACAATGGTGGTCACGCCACCGGCGGCCGCGGCCTTGGTGGCCGATTCGAAGCCTTCCCATTCGGTGCGCCCTGGCTCGTTCACGTGCACATGCGTATCAACGAGCCCGGGCAGCAGCACCTCGTCGGCGGCCACCTCGATCACGCGGGTACCGGACAGACCGGTGCCGTAGGGCTCAACGGCGACAATCTTCCCATCGCGCACGCCGATTTCGCGCGGCGCGATGTCCTGCCCGGCCAACACTTGCTGCCCGCGCAGCACCAGGTCAAAGGTAGTTCCGGTAGTGTCTTGGGTCGATGCGCGTCCGACAGCTTCGTTGATGCTCATGAGGCGTTCCTACTCGTTGATAGCTCAGGTTTCTTGGTGCTCGGCAGCTCTATGCCGAACCTGGATTGTTGTGGCGCGAGGCACACCCGAAATGGTGAACCGGTGCCTCGCGCCCAACGTTACGGGGTGCAGGTCAGCGACGACTTCCCTTTCAGGCACCCACAGCGGCCGAGGTTGCCAGCGGAACCAACGCGGTGGGCGCATCCGCGGCATCCAGGGCCAGGTCTTCGAATTCATTGACGGCATCCAGCTGCGCGCCCATGGCGATGTTGGTGACCTTTTCCAGGATCACTTCCACCACGACCGGCACCTGGTGCTCTTCGGCCAGCGCATTGGCCTGCGCGAATCCGGCAGCCAGCTGGCTTGGATCCTCGATGCGCACCGCCTTGCAGCCCAGGCCTTCGGCGACCTTCACGTGGTCCACGCCGTAGCCGTTGGTTTCCGGGGAGTTGATGTTATCGAAGCCCAGCGACACGTGGTAATCCATTTCGAAGGCGCGCTGCGACTGGCGGATCAGGCCCAGGTAGGAGTTGTTGACCACCACGTGCACGTACGGCAGCTTGAACTGCGCGCCGACGGCCAGTTCCTCGATCATGAACTGGAAGTCGTAGTCGCCGGAGAGGGCCACGACCTTCTCGCCCGGCTTGCCGCGCACCACGCCCAGGGCGGCCGGTCCGGTCCAGCCCAGCGGGCCGGCCTGGCCGGCGTTGATCCACTTGCGCGGGCCGTAGACGTGCAGCATCTGCGCGCCGGCGATCTGGCTCAAGCCGATGGTGGACACGTAGGTGGTGTCCTGGCCGAACGCGGCGTTCATCTCCTGGTACACGCGCTGCGGCTTGATCGGGATGTTGTCGAAGTTCGTCTTGCGGTGCCCGGTGGACTTGCGGGCGGTGGCCTCATCGGCCCACGCCGAGTAGTCCGGCAGGGTGCCGGCGGCCTTGCGCTCGCGCACCACTTCCAGGATGGCATCGATAGCGGCGCCGGCATCCGAGGTGATCCCCAGATCCGGGGAGAAGACACGGCCGATCTGCGTGGGCTCGATGTCCACGTGGATGAACTTGCGCCCGGCACGGTAGGTCTCCAGGTCGCCGGTGTGGCGGTTGGCCCAGCGGTTGCCCAGGCCCAGCACCACGTCGGATTCCAGGAAGGTCGCGTTGCCGTACTTGGTGTGGGTCTGGATGCCCACCATGCCCGACTGCAGTCGGTGGTCATCAGGGATGGCGCCCCAGCCCATCAGGGTCGGGGAGACCGGGATGTTCAGCTCTTCGGCCAGCTCGACCAGCTTGTCGCTCGCGTTGGCGTTGATCACTCCGCCGCCGGCGATGATGATCGGCTTCTTGCCGCCGAGCAGCAAATCCACCATTTTCTCGGCCTGGCCGCGTGTGGCTTGCGGCTTGGATGGCGCCAAGGGCTCGTAGGCGTCGATGTCGAAGTCGATCTCGGCCATCTGCACGTTGATCGGCAGGTCGATCAACGCCGGGCCGGGACGGCCCGAGCGCATGATCTGGAAGGCCTTGGCGAAGGTGCCCGGCACCAGGCCCGGCTCCAGGATGGTGGAGGCGTACTTGGTGACCGGCTTGGCGATGGACTCGATGTCCACTGCCTGGAAGTCCTCCTTGTGGAGCACGCTGGTGGGTGCCTGCCCGGTGATGCACAGCATCGGGATGCTGTCGGCGATCGCGGCGTACAGGCCGGTGATCATGTCGGTGCCGGCCGGGCCCGAGGTGCCCAGGCACAACCCGATCTTGCCGGTGGCCCGCGAGTAGCCGTCGGCCGCGTGGCTGGCGCCCTCGACGTGGCGGTGCAGGGTGTGGCGGATGCCGCCGTGGGCCTTCATGGCCGAGTACAGCGGGTTGATGGCGGCGCCGGGCAGGCCGAAGGCCTCGGTGGCGCCCTCCTTCTGCAGGATCTGTACGATGGCATCTACTGCGCGCATCTTTGGCATTTCAGTCACGTCCTTAGGAGCACCGGCAAGGGTGCAGGTGGGTTGCTTGGGAGAAAGCTTGGGAGAAAGATAAGGAAACCTGCGGCGGGGCGGAAGGTGCATGAGTCACCACAACGCCGTTTCCTTGAGCATCGGATGCCGGCAATGAGCTGGAACAAAGCCCATTGCGCGGCGGGCAGGGCCTGCGTTGGCAGCTTGCCGTGTCATCAAGCGGCCTGCATCGGCCGGGCCCGCAATTGCGCGGCCAGCATCCGAGGAAGCGGAGATACCTTGGCCTCCCCGCCGCAGGAAGTCAGTGTGCCCTGGGGTGGTATTCCCTAGGCAGGAACCGGGGCCTCGACCTTGCCGGCCAGGCGCTGCACTCCGCGGAAGAGCCCGGAGTGATCCAGTGCACCGTCACCGGAGGCGACGGTGGAGGTAACCAGCTGGGCCACCAGTGCACCCAGCGGAAGCACTACGCCGGCTTCGCGGGCGGCGGAGGTCACGATGCCCATGTCCTTGTTGTGCAGGGCCAGGCGGAAGCCCGGGGTGAATTCGCGGTCCAGGATCTTCTGGGCCTTCTGGTCAAGCACCTTGGAGCCGGCCAGGCCGCCGCCGAGGACCTTGACGGCAGCGTCGGTGTCCACGCCGTAGGCTTCGAGGAAGAGCACCGCTTCAGAAAGCGCCTGGATGTTGGCGGCGACGATCAGCTGGTTGGCAGCCTTGACCGTCTGCCCGGAGCCCGAAGGGCCCACCAGCACGATGGTCTTGCCCACTGCTTCCAGTACCGGCTTGGCGGCGTCGAAGTCCGCCTGCTCGCCGCCGACCATAATGGACAGCACGCCCTCGATGGCTCCTGCTTCGCCGCCGGAGACCGGGGCATCCAGCGGGCGCAGGCCTGCTTCGCGGGCCGCGTCCGAGAGCTGCACTGCGACGTCCGGGCGGATCGAGGAGTTGTCGATCCACAGGGCGCCGGGCTTCGCGTTGGCGAAGACGCCCTCCGCGCCGAGGGTGACGTCCTGGACATCCGGGGAGTCCGGGACCATGGTGATGATGACGTCGGCGTCGGCCACGGCCTGCGCGATCGATGCCGCCTTGGTTCCGCCGGCGGCAGCCAGCTCATTGCCGGCCTTGTCGCTGCGGTTGTAGCCGGTGACGTTGTAGCCCGCGTTGACCAAGTTCTTTGCCATCGGCAGGCCCATGATTCCCAGTCCGATGAATGCGATGTTCTGCGACATGTGATTCTCCAAAAAGTCTTTGCGAAAGGTGTTCTCTAGGCGGTTGCGTTGCTGCTGGCGGTCTGCAGCCAGTCGAACGCTGTGGCGGCGTCCTGCTTGTATTCCAGGGCGACCTTGCCGGTGTAGCCCAGCTCGCGTGAGCGGGCGATCCAGTCCAGCAGCGGCAGGTTTCCGGTGCCCGGAGCTCCGCGGCCTGGCGCGTCGGCGATCTGGATGTGGCCGAAGTCCTTGGCATGCGCCTCGATGACGGCGGGCACATCATCGCCGTTGACTGACAGGTGGTAGAAGTCGGCCAGCAGCGCGATGTTGCTTTCGCCCTGGGCCTTGACGGCGTCAACGACTGCGAGCGCCTGGGCCGCGGTCTTCAGCGGGTAGGCTTCGGTGCCGGAGACCGGCTCGATCAGCACGGTGCCGCCCACCTTGGCCACGCCCTGGGCCGCGGCCACCAGGTTCTCCAAGGCCAGTGCGTCCTGGGCCGCCTGGTCGGCACCCTCGATGCGGTTGCCGTACAGGGCGTTGAAGGCCTTGCAGCCGGTTGCTTCGGCGATGGCCACTACGGCATCGATGTTGTCCTTGAATTCGGCTTCGCGTCCCAGCCAGGAAACCAAGCCGCGGTCGCCTGCCGGCATGTCGCCGGCGAAGAAGTTCAGTCCGTCGAGCTGGACGCCGGCGTTGGCCAGCGAGGCGACGAATTCGTCGACCTGCTTATCGGAAGGCGCTGCTTCGTTGAATGGCCACCAGAATTCGACGCTGTCGAAACCTGCCTGCTTGGCGGCATCCGCGCGCTCAAGCAGCGGCAACTCGGTGAGGAGGATCGAGCAGTTCAGAGTGTAGGACACTGGATTTCCCTTCAAGAACGCCTTCCAATAATTCCGCTTTATGGAAGTTAGCTTTTGCTTTATGAAAACTCTAGAACGAGACGCCGATCACTGTCAAGCAGGTTTCCCGGCAATTTGCCACTGCGTAAAAAAGGTACGCAAAAGCCTGAATTCACAGCGTTCTCGCGGTCGCGGGATCCTGCGCAACCCGGGCAAAGCGTCGCCCACCTGCGGGTTTGCGGAATCAATAAAGTGTTCCGGAAATCCCATGAAATATCACCCTGCGAAATTATCATCTTCTATTGCGATAATGTGATACAGCACATACAGTGGTGGGTACTCACCTGGCACATATCTCGGAGTGACTACCTAGCTCAGGAGCAGCCATGCTTTATCCATCGTGCTTCACGCACAGCGTGCAGCGGCTCGCCGCGGCACCACGCCCGGCCATGCCGCTTCTCGGCTCGCCGGCCGAGTTCTACGCTAATTTCGGACAGCCGATCTACCCGTAAGCGGGCCCGCCTCGCTGCCTTGCGCCCCCGCACGGCAGGCACGGGCCGTTGCACTCAACGTTCCGCTTCCCCCAGATTTGTCATTTTCCCTGCTGCAGTGCGCCCGGATGCGCCGTGCCCGGATTCATGACCCTTTGACAAGGATGTCCATCATGTCGCAAAAGACCCCTGAAATGGTGCCCATGGACGCACCGCAGGAAAACCCGCCCGCGATCGACCGGGTCAATCCCTTCGAACTGAGCGCTTCGCTCTACAACCAGGACCTGGCACCAACCACCCGCAAGGGACGCACCTGGAACTCCTACAGCATCTTCACCCTGTGGGCCAACGACGTGCACTCGCTGGGCAATTACACCTTCGCCATCGGGCTCTTCGCATTGGGCATGAGCGGCTGGCAGATCCTCGGCGCCTTGGGCATCGGAGCGGTCCTGCTCTTCGCGCTGCTGAATTTCTCGGGGTTCATGGGCGAGAAGACCGGCGTCCCTTTCCCTGTGATGAGCCGCATCGCCTTTGGCATCACCGGCGCCCAGATCCCGGCGTTGCTGCGCGGGGCCGTGGCCATCGCCTGGTTCGGCATCCAGACCTACCTGGCCGCCCAGGTCCTCTCGGTCATGGTGATCGCCGTGGCGCCGGGCTCCGCGGCCCTGGAGCAGACCAGCTTCCTGGGGCTGAATACGCTTGGCTGGATCTGCTTCGTGGTCCTGTGGGCCGTGCAGCTGGTGATCGTCAGCTACGGCATGGAAATGATCCGCAAGTACGAGGCCTTCGCCGGCCCGGTCATCCTGGTCACCTTCCTGGGCCTGGCTATCTGGATGCTGTTCGAATCCGGCTTCAACGTGTCGATGAGCACCGGCGAGCCGAAGTCCGGCGTCGAGATGTGGACCGCGATGTTCGGTGCGGCCGCCCTGTGGGTTTCGATCTATGGCACTTTCGTCCTGAATTTCTGCGACTTCACCCGCGGCGCATCCTCCAAGAAAGCCATCGTCAAGGGCAATTTCTTCGGCATTCCGCTGAACATGCTGTTCTTCGGTGCCATCGTGGTGGTGCTCGCCGGCACGCAGTTCTCCATTAACGGCCAGGTCATCACCTCGCCATCGGATATCGTCGGAGCCATCCCGAACACCGTGCTGCTGCTGCTGGCCTCCGCCGCCCTGCTGGTGCTGACCATCGCGGTGAACCTGATGGCCAATTTCGTCGCACCGACCTACGCGTTGACCAACCTGTTCCCGAAGAAGCTGAACTTCCGTGCCGCCGCACTGATCTCCGGTGTCATCGGACTGGTCATCCTGCCTTGGAACCTGTACAACTCCCCCGAGATCATCAACTACTTCCTGGGCGGCCTGGGCGCGCTGCTCGGCCCGCTGTTCGGCATCATCATGGCCGACTACTGGCTGATCCGCAAAGCCCGGATCAACGTCATGGACCTGTACCGCTCGGATGCCGATGGCACCTACTACTTCACCCGCGGCGTGAACTACCGGGCCGTCGGAGCACTGGTGATCAGCTCGGTCATCGCACTGGTGCTGGCCTTCGTTCCCGCCCTGCACGTTGTTGGCCCGTTCGCCTGGTTCCTGGGTTCGGGCGCCGGCGCCCTGGCCTACCTGGCCCTGGCCAAGCGCCAGCACGATTTGGCAGACATCGATGGCGAGCCGATCGCCGTGGCACCAACCCACTAGGACTACTCATGCGCATTCTGATCCTGAACGTCAACACCACGCAATCCATGACCCGCGCCATCGGGGATTCCGCCCGGCAGGTCGCCTCGCCCGGCACCGAAATCGTCGAGCTGACCCCGGACTTCGGGGCCGATTCCTGCGAAGGCAATTTCGAAAGCTATCTGGCCGCCATCGCCGTAATGGACAAGGTGGTCCGCTACACCGAGCCTTTCGACGCGGTCATCCAGGCGGGCTACGGGGAGCACGGCCGCGAGGGCCTGCAGGAGCTGCTGGATGTCCCGGTTGTGGACATCACCGAAGCCGCCGCCTCCACCGCCCAATTCCTCGGCCACAAGTATTCGGTGGTTACCACGCTGGACCGCACGGTGCCGCTGATCGAGGACCGGTTGAAATTGGCTGGCCTGACCGACCGGCTCGCCTCGGTGCGTGCCAGCGGGCTGGGCGTGCTGGAACTGGAATCCGATCCGCAGCGCGCGGTGGCGGCCATTGTCGAGCAATCCCGCCAAGCGGTCGAGCAGGACAAGGCCGAAGTGATCTGCCTGGGCTGCGGCGGCATGGCCGAGCTGGAGGACCAGGTGCGGCTGGCCACCGGCGTGCCGATTGTCGATGGCGTGCGTGCGGCGGTAACCATCGCCGAATCGCTGGTCCGGATGGGGCTGAGCACCTCCAAGGTGCGCACCTACGCTCCCCCGCGGCCCAAAACCGTAACCGGCTTTCCGATGGTCCCGGCGACCGCCGGCCTGGCGAGCCGCTGAATGCCAAGCCAAATGGCAGGCCCAGCCCAGCGAGCTCACAGTCAGCCGTTCTAGAGTAATAAGTACCTCATGAAGGTGCGAGTGATGACAAAAGGGAACCCCGGTGCTTCGGCACCGGGGTTCCCTTGATTTTCGGACCATTTCCCAGCCCCCGGCCGCACACTGCCACGAAGTAGCCCCTGCATCCTGCTCGCTGGAGACGCATCTGCCCGCACTGCAACAGTCATCTTCAACCGCCACGCCGCCAAGAAGTCCCGACATGTTCTGGACAGCAGGTTACCCCGGGCCCTAGGGACACCGGGGCAACCTGCTGCTGCACAGCCGGGCGAAGATCAGGAGAATTCAGGCACCTTCGGCGATGCCATGTTCTGCGCGAAGAACTCGGCCAGTTCCGCACGGGCAGCCAGCGGCAGCACCTGGGCTACATACATGTCCGGGCGGACGACGACCAGGGCACCTGCCCGATCGATCCCGCGCTCGGTGAAGATGTCCTGGTGCCCGATCGCCGTGTAGACCTTTTCCCAGTCCATGATCTGCGCCTGGCCCACCTTCGGGAGGAACCGCCGCGGCACCTTATTGATGTCCACGTCGTGGTAATCCTGCTGGTAGATCACCTTGGCATCGAAAACGCTGTCGATATCTTGGCCCTCAGCGGTGTACGCGGTGCTTGGCGAATCGGCGGAATGCTCCAGCCAGTCGGCGAGCGCGGCAACCTCCTGCCCCGATTCGTCGGCAAAGGCGTTGAGCCGCCAGCGCCCATCGGCACGGAAGTGGTGCCCCAGGTGCACCGTGGTGGTATCGCACACGCGGGAGACCTGCGCGGACTTGAAGCGCATGCCCACCGGGAAGCCTTCGGCCAGCTGCTGGTGCTCGGTGCCGCCGGTCAGCGAGGACTGCTCGTATCTGGTGTCGAAGCCGCCCGGGAAGTTGGCGGTATTCACGAAGAAGTCGACGATCTCGTGCGGGCCCTCCATTTCCTCCGGGCTGCGCGACATCATCGCCGACCATTCCTTGTCGTAGTCGATGAGCTTCTGCGCTACGTCCTGGCGCTCTTCGTTGTAGGTTTTCAGCAGGGACCCGTCGCTGCGGATCATGGTCACATGATCCCACCGGTTGCCCGCGGGCAGAAGCCCGGGCATCCACTCAGTGGAAGCCGCGGACCTCTATCCCGCACACCCTAGAGGATCGCTTCGACGATCGGCATCTTGCCGTCGTAGAAGTTCACCGTGGTCCGGCGTGCCGCATTGTTGGCCACCACATGGGTGATCACTTCCGCGACATTCTCGCGGGAGGTCTGCATCCTCTCGCCGTCAGCGTCCGAATCCTTGAGGTTCCCCGCCTCGTCGGCCAGCACCACATGCTTGCTTGCAGGCTCCAAAGTCAGCGCGCCCGGGCCCAGGATCGTGTAGTCAAGGTCGGTGCCGCGCAGGAAGGCATCCGCGTCGTGCTTGGCCTTGGCATAGGGGTAGAAGGAGTTGGACGGGTCCAGGTTGTCCACGTCGACCAGCGCACGGCTGTAGGAGACCATCACGAAACGGTCCACCCCGGCCTGCTTGGCAGCCTTCATGGATCGCACTGCCGCCTCGTAATCCACGGCGCGGGTGCGCTGCTCGTTGCCGCCGCCGGCTCCCGCCGAGAACACAATGGCACTGGCACCGGTGAAGGCTTCCGCCAGCTGGTCCACCTCGGCGCTCTCGATATCGAGGACCACCGGCTTGGCACCTGCTGCCTTGATGTCGGCGGCGTGCTCGGGGTTGCGGATCAGCGAATCGACCGCGTAGCCGCGATCAGCCAGCTTGGGAGCCGCCAGCAGGGCGACCTTCCCGTGTCCGCCAATGAGTACTACTCGATTTCCTTCAGCCATGAATTGCTCCTTCTGGTTGATGCTCGTATCTGGCACAACGAGGCCTGCCTTGAGCCTATTCCCTTTACCCGCGCCGCCGACCTCTTCCTGAGTGGTAGCTCAATTGACAGCCTTCTTGCTGGCAATCGGCGTATTCTCTGCTTTATAGCATTCGCACTCAACCGAGGATGAAGCTCATGAAGCATAAAACCCTGAATTTGGAACTCAGCAACGACCAGTTCGCAGATTTGGCCAATGCCTTGGAAGACCACCGGGACTACTTCAAGAAACGTGCCGATGAAGCGTCCCTCGGTTTCGGGCTCGATACCGGTTACTGGCAGTCGCGCGCTGCCGAGGTCCAGGAGCTGCTACAACTGGTGCTCAGCTCCGCCAAGCACGAACAGCACTAGCCCGTTTCCTATTCTCTTCCAGGGAGCCAGCACTTTGCCCGCCAGGATTTTCACCATTGGACACTCAACAAGATCCATTGAGGATTTCCTCGCTCTGCTGATGCAGCACGGAATCATGCAGGTGGTGGACGTTCGCAAGCTGGCCGGATCCCGCAAGTTCCCGCAGTTCAACTCCGATGCCTTGCAAGCCTCGTTGAAAGCGGCAGGAATCGGCCTGCATCGCGAGGAGGCTCTGGCCGGCAGGCGCCCGGTGAGCCAGAGCGTCGATTTCGAGGTCAACGCGTGGTGGAGGAACCGCAGCTTCCATAATTACGCCGACCACGCACTCGGCGATGATTTCCTCCACGCAATCCAGCAACTCCAAGAGCGGGCCGTCGGCCAGAAGATTGCGATCATGTGCGCCGAAGCGGTGTGGTGGCGTTGCCACCGCCGAATCATTGCCGATTACCTCTTGGCCCGCGGCGCCGAAGTCCTCCATATCATTGATGGACCCGAGGCCAAGGCCGCTGAGCTGAGCCCTGGCGCCGTGATTGGCCCGCAGCTGAGGATTACCTACCCGGCCGCCTGATACGCGGCGGGAAAGATTAGGCAATAATGCCCTTTATTCCGTCATGGAAATCGTTACCGGTGCAATTCATGACGTTCCCTGACGCGGCCGTCGAAGCAATATGGACTAATTAAACAAGGTGGACGGTCGTTATTTACCCCGGAAATCGCCCAGTCAACTAGGGGCAACCTCGGAAAGTGCCAAATTTTCCTGCTGTGCCCCGCGCGTAGTTCGGGCATTCGGGTGATTTACCTAACATAAGGGCGGCTTAGCTTAATTCGCTCAGATAAGGCTAAGCTAATTATGAGATCACTCAATAGCGCAACCAACGCCGGTTGCTGTTCGAAGAAGGAATACATGTCCTCCATGAAGCTTCGCGCTGCCGCACTGCTGAGCATCGCCGCGCTGTCCCTGACCGCTTGCGGTTCCGCAACCGATACCGCTGCCGAGGCCAAGGCCGGCGATGCCAAGACTGTCACCATCACCGACAACGAAGGCGAGAAGACCATCACGGTTCCCGCAAAGTCTGTCGTTGCAACCGATAACCGCACCTTCGAGACCCTCGATTCCTGGGGCATCGAGCTGACCGCAGGCGCCGTGTCCCTGATGCCGGACACCATCTCCTACACCAAGGACGAGAAGATCCTGGATTTGGGAAGCCATAAGGAACCAAACCTGGAATCGGTAGTCACCGTCGACCCTGACCTGATCATCAACGGCCAGCGCTACACCCAGCACGCCGAGAAGTTCAAGGAACTGGCACCAGAGGCCACCATCGTTTCCCTCGACCCACGCGAAGGCGAGCCATTCAACACCGAGCTGGAACGCCAGGTCACCACCCTGGGCGAAATCTTCGGCAAGCAGGCCGAGGCCAAGAAGCTCGTTGAGGATTTCCAGGCCGCCGAGAAGCGCGTAACCGATGCCTACAACAAGGACGAGACCGTCATGGGCCTGATCGCCTCGGGCGGCGAGCTGGGCTACTCGGCTCCGACCACCGGCCGCACCGTCGGCCCGATGTTCGACTTCCTGGGCCTGACCCCGGCCCTGGAGCTCGAAGAGTCCTCCACCGACCACGAGGGCGACGACGTTTCGGTCGAGGCCATCGCCAAGTCGAACCCTGACTGGATCATCGTCATGGACCGCGACGCAGCTGTTGCCGCTGATGGTGCCGACTACCAGCCTGCCAAGGAACTGCTGGAGAATTCCGAAGCGTTGCAGAACGTCACTGCTGCCAAGGAAGCCCAGGTTATCGTGATGCCGGCTGACACATACACCAACGAGAGCATCCAGACCTACACCGAGTTCCTGAATGATTTCGCTGACGCCTTGGAAGCTGCCAAGTAAGCGTCTTGAACTCCCCTGGCCTCTAGTGGCGAAGCCGGATTCCGGCTTCGCCACTAGAGGCGCATTCCCACCACATATTTCCACGGCGGCATTATGACAAGCACGACCCTCCCGGCCCGGACCAAGAGCAAGGTCCTCACCGGCAAACTCGCACTGGGCATCCTCGCGGTGCTGGTGCTGCTGGCGTTCTCGCTGTTCACCGGCGTCTACGACATCTTCGGCAAGGACGACGGCGCGATGATGTTCGCCGTCACGCGCATTCCGCGCACCATCGCACTGGTGCTCGCCGGTGCCGCCATGGCCATGAGCGGATTGGTCATGCAGCTGCTGACCCAGAACCGCTTCGTGGAGCCGACCACCACCGGCACCACCGAATGGGCTGGCCTTGGCCTGCTGACCATGCTGGTCTTCTTCCCCACCGCCACCCTGCTGGCAAAGATGAGCGTGGCGATTGCCTTCGCCTTCATTGGCACCATGATCTTCTTCCTGTTCCTGCAGCGGGTTTCGCTCAAGGCCTCGCTGACCGTGCCGATCGTGGGCATCATGCTCGGCTCCGTGGTCGGCGCCTTCTCAACCTTCTTCGCCCTGTCCACCGACAAGCTGCAGTCCATGGGCATCTGGCTGGCCGGCTCCTTCACCTCAGTGATCCGCGGGCAGTACGAGGTGCTGTGGATCGTGGCCATCGTGGCAGTAGCCATCTACATCGTTGCCGACCGCTTAACCGTGGCCGGTTTGGGCGAGGAAATCGCCACCAACGTGGGCCTGAACTACCGCCAGGTGATGCTGCTGGGCACCGCGCTGATCGCTGTCGCCACCGGCGTGGTCACTGTGGTCATTGGCAATCTGCCATTCCTCGGGTTGATCGTGCCGAATATCGTCTCGATGGTCCGCGGCGACGACCTGCGCAGCAACCTGCCCTGGGTCTGCCTGCTGGGCATCGCGATCACCACGATCTGCGATCTTGTAGGCCGCACCATCATCATGCCGTTCGAGGTTCCGGTCTCGCTGATCCTGGGCGTGCTCGGCGCCGTCGTTTTCATCTTCCTGCTCCTGAGGCAGCGGAAAATTGGCTAATCTCATGACTCACCCCGCCTTGGGCACCCATCACGCCGGACGCTCGGCAGGCCCGCTTCCCACCAAGCAGGTCCGCAAGCGCTACTGGATCACCCTGTCCATCATGATCGGGCTGGCCCTGTTCTTCGGCATCGGCCTGCTCGCATGGGACAACCCCATGCCCTTCGGCTCCGACGGCTTCTGGATCATCGCCAAGCTGCGCGCCAGCAACATCCTGACCATGGTGATCGTGGCGGCCTGCCAGGCCATCGCCACCGTCGCCTTCCAGACGGTCACCAACAACCGCATCATCACCCCATCGATCATGGGCTTCGAAGCCTTGTACCGCGTGGTGCAGACCGGCGCGGTCTTCGTGCTGGGCGTGGCCGGCGTGACCTTCTTTACCGGGGTCAGCCAGTTCGTGTTGCAAGTGGCGATCATGGTGGGCCTGTCGGTGGCGCTGTACGGCTCGCTGCTGTCCGGCAAGCTGGGCAACATCCAGATCATGCTGCTGGTGGGCATCATCATCGGCACCGGGCTGGGTTCCATCGCCACGTTCATGCAGCGCCTGCTGACCCCGAGCGAATTCGACGTGCTCACCGCACGCCTGTTCGGCTCGATGGCCAACGCCGACATGAGCTACATGCCGGTGGCCATCCCGCTGGTGCTGATCGCCGGCGGCTACCTGGTGCTGTCCTCCAAGAAGATGAACATCCTCGCCCTGGGCAAGGAAACCACCATCAATCTGGGCATCAACCACCGCCGCGAAGTCATGAAGTCCCTGTTCTTCATCTCCATCCTCATGGCGGTCACCACCGCGCTGGTTGGCCCGCTGACCTTCCTCGGCTTCCTGGTGGCCACCTTGGCCTACCAGCTGGCCGACACCTATGACCACCGCTTCATCTACCCGATGTCATTCCTCATCGGCTTCGTGGTCCTGGCCGGCGCCTACTTCATCATGAAGAACGTCTTTTACGCCGAAGGCGTGGTCGGCATCATCATCGAAGCCGTCGGCGGCATTACCTTCTTGATCTTCATCCTGCGAAAGGGCCGGCTGTGATTACCCTCAATTCCGTCAGCAAGCAGTACAGCTCCACGGTCTCCATCGGCCCGGTCAGCTTGGAAATCCCCACCGGCGGGATCACCGCGCTGGTTGGCCCGAACGGAGCTGGCAAGTCCACCATGCTCACCATGGTCGGGCGCCTGCTGGGCATCGACCAGGGCTCCATCGAGGTCTCCGGCTACGACGTGTCCAAGACCAATTCCAAGGACCTGGCCAAGATCGTCTCGATCCTGCGACAGGAGAACCACTTCGTCACCCGCCTGACCGTGCGCCAGCTGGTGGGCTTCGGCCGCTACCCGCACTCCAAGGGCCGGCTGACCCAGGCCGATGAAGAGATCATCTCGCGCTCCATCGACTTCCTGGATCTGGGCGAACTGGAAGCCCGCTACCTGGATGAGCTTTCCGGCGGCCAGCGCCAGCGCGCCTACGTGGCCATGGTTCTGGCTCAGGACACCGACACGGTGCTGCTAGATGAGCCGCTGAACAACTTGGACATGAAGCACTCGGTAGTGATGATGCAGCACCTGCAGCGCGCTGCCCGCGAGCTGAACCGAACCATCGTGATCGTGCTGCACGACATCAATTTCGCCGGGCACTACGCGGACTACATCTGCGCCATGAAGCAGGGCAAGGTGGTGCACTTCGGCACCCCGACGCAGATCATGCAGGACGAAATCCTCAGCGAAGTTTTCGAGACTCCGGTCAACGTTGTTCCGGGCCCCAGCGGCCCGCTGGCGGTGTACTACTGAGCCCGCGCAACTTCTGCACAGCAAGACCCCATGTGCACAGCAAGACCCCATGACCGTCAGTGGTCACGGGGTCTTGCTGTGTCTCGGCAACTTTGATGAGGTTCCCATGCTAAAACTCGAAGAGCCCCTTCAGCAGGAAGTCGAGTCCGTCCATTCCTCGGCCAACAGCGCATAGGCCATGGAATCCATCCATTCCCCGTTGCGGTGCAGGCTGTCCTTGCGGCCGTAGAATTCCTTGCGCATCCCCACGCGCTCCATCAATTTCCACGATGGCTCATTGGCAGCGAAGCATTCGGCAGTAATCCGGCGCAAGCCAAGAGGGCCGAAGCACAGGCCGATGGCAGCACGGATCGCTTCGGTGGCGTAGCCTTTGCCGCCGTAGGCCGGGTCGAAGCTCCAGCCGAGGTTGCCTTCAACGCCCTTGCCGTGCTGCGCAATTTCGCTTTGCCCCCAGCCATCGACGATATTCAGCATGACCGTGCCAATCAGCTCAGTCCCCTGGCCGGTATCCAGTTCCACCGCCAGGTCCTTCAGCGGATAGTCCTTCGCAATGAACATGGCGCGGAAATCTTCCAGTGATTCAGGGCCAGCGGTGATCCACTGCGTAACTTCGGCAAGCTGCCGGTAGCGCCAGAGCGCTTCCACATCATCCGGCGTCACCCGGCGCAAGCTCAGCCGCTCGGTGCGTACCGGCCAGCTGATCTTCTTCAGCGCATCTTCCATGCTCCAAGCCTATCCGCAGGTATTCGAGATGAGCGCTAGTCGCGACCGCTTTACTGCACGTCCCCGTCCTCAGGTGATTTCTTTCCGCGCAGCACCGGCGAGCAAATCAGCACTACCAGACCCGCAATGGGGAAAACCAGCAGGGCCAGCCGCAACCCGACATTCTCGGCAAGGAATCCGACCAGTGGCGGCGAGAGCAAGAAGCCCAATCGCATGAGCCAGGAGACAATGCTCAACCCGGTTCCCGGGGACAGGCCCGGCAGCTTGTCGGCTTGGTCCATCACCGCCGGGACCAGAGTTGCCGAGCCGAATCCAGCCGCCACGAAACCCAGCAAGGTGCCCGGCACACTGGGGAACAGCAAAGCCAAGCCCATGCCGAGCGCTATCAGCGCGCCGCCTAACTGGGCCATGCTGCGCTGGCCAAAGCGGTTGACCATCCCATCGCCGAGGATCCGGCCAACGAACTGGGCGCCAACCAAGGCGATGAACCCGCTGGCCGCCAGTGCCGCTGGTGCCCCGAGCTCACCCAGATACAGTGTCGACCAGGAATTTCCGGCATCCTCGACCATCACTCCAGCCACGGAGATCAAGACCAAGGCGCTCATCATCAGCAGCAGCCGGCCGCGGGACCCTGCTGGGCGCGCGGTCCGGATGGCCTCGGCAGCCGGCGGCTCAACGGGTTCGATGGCCGCCTGCTCAGCGGACCGGGGCAGGCAGAATTTCAATGCGATCAGCGCCACCACGGCGAACAGCGCCATCGATATGCCCAAATGCACCGGCAGCGCCAGGTTCAGCTGAATCGCCCCGGCGGCCATCAAGCCGCCAAGCACCGCTCCGACAGACCACAAGGCGTGGAAGGAGTTCAAGATCGAACGCCCATAACGCCGTTGCACCACCAAGCCGTGCGCATTCTGCCCGACATCCGTAATCGAGTCCATGGCACCGCCCACGGCGAAAGCCAGCACCACCCAGAGCACCCCCGGGGCGCTGCCGGCGGCGAGCAATGCCGCACCGGTAGCCATCGTGCCGAAGACGGCAACTTGCGCGGAACCGAATCGGCGCACCAGCGCACCGGCGGCCAACCCGGCAAGGATCGCCCCGACGGGCCACGCCGTAACCAGCAAGCCGTAGCTTGCGGTGTCCAATCCCAGTTCCCGCTTCAACTCGGGAAGACGCGGCGCCATATTGGCAAAAAGCGCTCCATTGGTGAGGAACAGGGCAGCGACTGCTGCACGGGCGCGGGAGTTTGCACTGGGTTCGGTGGCTGTCATGGGGCCTTTCACCGCAGCTGGCTGCGGACTGATCACTGGCGAATGCTGCAATGGCATCCAGCGTCGAGAGTACCAGTGCCGCTGCGACTGCATGGCGGCACCGTGCCGATAAGCCCGGGAGTTGGATTTCTCCGGATGGTCAGCCCTCCAGCCAGCTCACCTCTCCGGTCTCCAGGTCGTAGACCGCCGGCACCACCCGGGTCCGCTGTTCTTCCACCGCCTTGCGGATGATGGCAGAGCGCTCGAGCAGCTGCTCAACCACGGCTCGGGCATTGGCCTGCACCACCGTGTCCACCGCTTCGCTTCCCGATCCCTCGACTCCTGCTGTGCGGGCTACGGGTGCAATCTGTGCGGCGAAGTCTTCCATCTCCCCGGGCAACTGCGGGTTCCCGGCATCTTTCTCCATCGCCTTCAGCGTGCCCGTCACCGCGCCGCAGGCGGTGTGCCCGAGGATCACCAGCAGCGGTACCGAATACGGACTGGAGACAGCGAATTCCATGCTGCCCACCAAGGTGTCATCGAGCACGGCACCGGCTGTCCGGGTGACGAACAGGTCTCCAATCCCCTGGTCGAACAGGAGCTCGGGGGTGACGCGGGAATCCACGCAGCCGTGAATCAATGCGAAGGGGCTCTGGTGCTCGGCTTGATCGCTGCGCCGGTCAAGTGCCTGATTGGGGTGCTCCGGCTTGCCGGCGCAATAGCGCCGGTTTCCGGCGCGCAACACCTGCAGCACTTCGTCGGGGGTCTGCGGCGGTTCGGCCAGATGTGCGCGATCCGCGTCGGGGGCTTGCGGCGAAGCGCAGGCTGCCAGTCCGGCCAGGGCAAGGAACCCGGAAGCGCCGGCGAGCAGACCGCGGCGCGAAGGGCCGGTCGAGGTTGCATCGTTGCATTTGGGGGTTGCTGATTCGGGTTGCGGCATCATGCCTTCCTGTGGCGTCTGATGAGCTGAAAAGCCGGATTATCTATAGCTTGTCAGTAAATAACATCAAGCAGTCTATTGTTATGCATTTGATTCATGAATAGCAGGCGTCATATTTCGGCGAGTTTTAATATGCCGGCAACAGGAGGCTGTGATTGACACCACATCTTTTCTTCGGTTGTATGGACACTGTCAATCGATCGATTGATTCTTGAGGCACAGGGTGGTGTTCATGGAATTGGGAAAGGTCCAGCAAGCAGCCGTAGCCTGCTTTGCCCAGCGCGGCTTCGCTGCCACGGGCATCCGCGAATTGGGCAGCGCGGTGGGGCTGAACTCGGCCACCCTCTACCACTATGTCGGCGGCAAGGAAGACCTGTTGCTGGGCATCATGAACGACTGCCTGACCGCCATGATCTCCGGCGCCAAGCAGGCGCTGGATGGCAGCGCAGATCCGGTGCGCCAGCTTGCTTTGCTCGTCGCCTTCCATGTCGGATTCACCGCCACCAACCCCAGCACCGCACGCGTCACCGAATACGAGATGCGCGCTCTGTCGCCCGCCGCCCGCAAGCAGATGCAGGCGCTGCGCGATGCCTACGAGCAGCTCTTCGCTGACGCGCTGCAGGCCGGCGAGCGCCAGGGCAGTTTCAACACCGTGGATTTGGGCATTGCCCGCCTGGCCCTGATGGAAATGGGCACCGGTGTCTCGCACTGGTATCGCAAGGACGGCCGGCTCTCGCTGGCCGAGGTGCAGCTGAACTTCATCTCCCTGGCCATGCGCATCCTCGCGGTACCCGTCGAATTCCCGCTGCCACCGCAGCAGCTGCCCGTACCCCAGGTAATCGCCAGCGAACCGACCAGCAAGGACTGACTTCGTGAAGACCCTTTCCTCCCAACTGAACCCCGAGCAGTTCGAACGCAACGCCGCCGACCAGGCGCCGCTGCTGGCCGAACTGCACGAACGGCTGGAACGCGCTGCGCGCGGCGGCTCCGAGAAGTCCCGGCAGCGGCATGTGGATCGCGGCAAGCTGCTGCCCCGCGAGCGGGTGGACGCTCTGCTCGATGACGGCTCGCCCTTCCTGGAGATCGCGCCGCTGGCCGCCGAGGACATGTACGAAGGCTCAAGCCCCGGGGCCGGAATGATTGCCGGAATCGGACTGGTGCATGGACGCCATGTCCTGGTCATCGCCAATGACGCCACGGTCAAGGGCGGCACCTACTTCCCGATGACCGTCAAGAAACACCTGCGCGCCCAGGAAATCGCGCTGGAGAACAAGCTCCCGTGCATCTACCTGGTGGATTCGGGCGGAGCGTTCCTGCCGATGCAGGACGAGGTGTTCCCCGACCGCGAGCATTTCGGGCGCATCTTCTACAACCAGGCGCAGCTTTCGGCGGCCAAGATCCCGCAGCTGGCAGCGGTGCTCGGCTCCTGCACCGCCGGCGGCGCCTACGTCCCGGCGATGAGCGACGAGACGGTCATCGTGCGCAACCAGGGCACCATCTTCCTCGGCGGCCCGCCACTGGTGAAGGCGGCCATCGGGGAAATCGTCACGGCCGAGGAATTGGGCGGCGGCGAGTTGCATGCCAAGACCTCCGGGGTGGTGGACCACCTGGCCGAGAACGACGAGCATGCGCTGATGATCATCCGCGATATCGTCTCCACCCTGCCGGCCAACCCGGCCCCCGCCTGGGGCATCGAGGGGCAGGTGGCCGAGCCGCTGTACCCGGGTAGCGAACTGGCCGGCGTGGTGCCGGTGGATGTCAACGCGCCCTACGACGTGCATGAGGTCATCGCCCGCATCGTCGATTCCAGCAAGTTCCACGAGTTCAAGGCCGAATACGGCACCACCCTGGTCACCGGCTTCGCGCACATCCATGGCCACCAGGTGGGCATCATCGCCAATAACGGCGTGCTGTTCTCGGAATCCGCGATGAAGGGCGCGCACTTCATCGAGCTGTGCGACCAGCGCGGCATCCCGTTGCTCTTCCTGCAGAACCTCGCGGGGTTCATGGTGGGCCGCGACTACGAGGCCGATGGCATTGCCAAGCACGGGGCGAAGATGGTCACCGCGGTGGCCACCGCCCGGGTTCCCAAGCTGACCGTGATCATCGGCGGCTCCTTCGGCGCCGGCAACTACTCGATGTGCGGCCGGGCCTACTCCCCGCGCTTCTTGTGGATGTGGCCGAACGCGCGCATCTCGGTGATGGGCGGGGCCCAAGCCTCCTCGGTGCTCTCCACGGTCAAGCGCGACGGGATCGAAGCGGCCGGCGGCAACTGGAGCGATGAGGAAGAGGAAGCGTTCAAGGCGCCAATCCGCGAGCAATACGAAACCCAGGGCAACCCCTACTATTCCACCGCCAGGCTATGGGACGACGGGGTCATCGACCCGGCCGATACCCGCCGGGTGCTCGGCCTGGCCCTGGATGTCTGCGCCCGCCAGCCACTGCCGGAGACCAGCTTCGGCCTCTTCCGGATGTAGTGCGAGGAAAGAACCATGACTGCCAAGCTCTTTGATACCGTCCTGATTGCCAACCGCGGGGAAATCGCGGTGCGCATCATCCGCACCCTGCGCCGCCTGGGCATCGAATCCGTCGCCGTGTACTCCGATGCCGACGCCGGGGCCCTGCATGTGTCCGAAGCCGACCGCGCGGTGCGCATCGGCGCGGCCCCGGCCAATGAAAGCTACCTGGATATCGACGCGGTGATCGCCGCCTGCCGGCAAACCGGCGCCCAGGCGGTCCACCCGGGCTACGGGTTCCTCTCCGAGAACGTGGACTTCGCCCGCGCCTTGGAAGCCGCCGGCATCACCTTCATCGGACCGCCGGTGAACTCGATCAACCTGATGGGCGACAAGATCCGCTCCAAGAACCACGTGCTCTCCCACCAGGTGCCGGTGGTTCCCGGCATCGCCGAACCCGGCCTGGGCGACGAGCAGCTGCTCGCAGCCGCCAAGGAGGTCGGCTTCCCGCTGCTGATCAAGCCCTCGGCCGGTGGCGGCGGCAAGGGCATGTTCGCGGTGGAATCCGCCGCGCAGTTGCCCGAGGCGCTGGCCAGCGCCCGGCGCACCGCGCGCAACGCGTTTGGCGATGACACCCTGTTCCTCGAGCGGCTGGTGCGCAATCCGCGCCATATCGAGGTGCAGATCCTGGCCGACGCGCATGGGAACACCGTGCACCTGGGCGAACGCGAATGCTCCTTGCAGCGCCGCCACCAGAAGGTCATCGAGGAAGCCCCGGCCCCGCTGTTCGAGAACCTGGAGCACGGCGCGCAGATCCGCGAGCGCATCGGCGCCGCCGCGGTAGCCGCCGCGCAGTCCGTGGGCTACGTCGGCGCGGGCACCGTCGAGTTCCTGGTCAGCGACCAGAACCCCGACGAGTTCTTCTTCATGGAAATGAATACCCGCCTGCAGGTGGAGCACCCGGTCACCGAGGAAGTCGTACGGGTCAACGGGGAAAAACTGGATCTGGTGCAGTGGCAGGTGCGCATCGCGGCCGGCCAGGCGCTGGACTTCACCCAGGACCAGGTGGCGCTGTGCGGCCATGCCATCGAGGCCCGGCTCTACGCCGAGGACCCGTCCTCGGGCTTCCTGCCTTCGGTGGGCACCGTGCTGCGCGTGAGCGAGCCGGAGAATGTCCGCGTGGATTCCTCGCTGCGCGACGGCTTGGAGATCAGCGCCCACTACGACCCGATGCTCTCCAAGCTCATCGCCTGGGGCGAGGACCGCACCGAGGCGCTGGTCCGGCTGGATCAGGCGCTGGCCGGCACCGTGGTGCTGGGCGTGCTGGCCAACAGCGAGTACCTGCGGCTGCTGCTGGCGGACGAGGATGTGGCGGCCGGACGCCTGGACACCAACCTGATCGAGCGGAAGCTGGACCAGTTCGCCTTCCGCCAGATCAGCGAGCGCGAACTGGCGCTGGCGGCGCACCTTGAGGACCAGCGGATTCCTGCGGCGAAAACACCCTGGGGCCTGCGTGATGGCTGGCGGGCCCAGCATCGCCGGGCCAGCATCCAGTACTTCGATGCCGAGGCGGCCGAGGGCAAGACCGCGCTGCTCAGGGAGCAGGATACCAGCTTGGTGCGAGTAGGCGGCGAGGATTTCACTGTGCGCCAGGAGCCGGATGGAACCCTGTCCGTCAACGGCCAGCGCACAGCACTCCAGCATGCCTTCGCCGAAGACGGCACGCTGTGGCTGTGCGAGGACGGGTGGACCGCGGCGGTGCGCAAGCTTTCCCGCGAAGAAGTCCTCGAACGCCACCTGGCCACCCTCGCCATCGAGTCCGGGACCTTGTCCCCGCATGTCGAATCCCCCATGCCCGGCACCGTGATCAGCGTGCAGGTTGCCGATGGCGATGAGGTCGCCGCCGGCCAGCTGCTGCTGAGCATCGAGGCGATGAAAATGGAACACCAGCTCCTATCCCCCGCCGATGGCATCGTGCGGATGACCGGCCTGAAGTCCGGGGATCTGGTCAAGGCCAAGCAGGTCGTGGCCACCGTGGAAGCAATGCAGAGTACCGAAGCGAAGCATCAGGAGCAGGACGCATGAGCGAGAAAACCCCCACCCGCGTCGAGCAGCGCGGCCTCTACTTCGACGAGCTGCAGCTCGGCGCCACCTACGTGCACAAGCCCGGACGCACCCTGACCGAAGCGGACAACGTCGCCTTCACGACGATGACCATGAACAACCAGGGCCTGCATCTGGACGCCGCGTGGGCTTCCACCCAGCCCTTCGGCAAGCCGCTGGTCAACTCGCTGCTGACCTTGAGCACCATGATCGGCCAGTCGGTGGGCCAGCTGACCGAAGGCACCATCGTGGGGCAGCTGGGCATCAACGACGTGAAGTTCCCGCACCCGATGTTCCACGGCGATACGCTCTACACCGAAACCGAGATCACCGCGCTGCGCGAATCCAAGTCGCGCCCCGGCCAGGGGCTGGCGTCCATGACGCACACGGGCCGCAACCAGCACGGCGACATCGTGGCAACCGCCACCCGCACCTGCCTGATGTGGACCAGGCAAGCGCATCAGGACTCACTGGAAGCCAAGGGGGAAAATGCCAATGGCTAGCTTCCTGATGGGCCCTTCCCTGCTGTTCTGTCCGGCCGATCGGCCCGAGCGCTATGCCAAGGCGGCGCAGCGCGCCGACGCGGTCATCATCGACCTGGAAGATGCGGTGGCCCCCGCGAACAAGGACGCTGCCCGCAGAGCCTTGGTGGAGACCCCGCTGGATCCCGAACGGGTGATTGTGCGCGTGAACCCGGTGGACAGCGAGCACTTCGCCAAGGACTTCGAAGCGCTGGAGCAGACCGCCTACCGCACCGTGATGCTGCCCAAGTGCGAGTCGGCGGAGGATCCGTCCGCGTTGGCCGGATACGACGTGCTGGCGCTATGCGAAACTGCCAAGGGCATCACCAATGCCGGACAGATTGCCGAGGCGCCGAATGTCGTCGCGCTGATGTGGGGCGCCGAAGACCTGATCGCCTCGCTCGGCGGCACCTCCTCACGCGGCGAGGACGGCAGCTACCGCGAGGTGGCGCGGTTCGCGCGGTCGCAGGTGCTGCTGCATGCGGCCACCCACGGCAAAGCCGCCGTTGATTCCGTGTACCTGGACATCCCCGACCTGGAAGGCCTGGGCGCAGAGTCCCGCGACGCCAAGGCCTCGGGATTCGCGGCAAAGGCCTCGATCCACCCCAACCAGATGCCGGTCATCCGCGAGGCGTTCGCGCCCACTGAAGCGGAACTGGATCGTGCACGGCGGATCCTTGACGCGGCCAAGGAGAATCCGGGGGTGTTTGCCTTCGAGGGACAGATGGTCGACGAACCGCTGCTGCGCCAAGCCCGGGCCGCCTTGGGCAGATAACCCGTTTTCCGCCATGCACTAAAGTGTGTAGCAATGACCGCCGACAGCTGGCCAACGGAGGTTCACATGGCTGTGGTGAAGAAACCCGGTGCCGATGCCCTGGTGTACTTCTGGTTTGCGATTTCACTAGCCGTGCTCGGCGTAGTGATCGGGCAAATCGGCGCGGTCATGATGCTAAACGGCACGTTGGAGCTGAACGTCCTGAACGTGACCACGCTGCACCTGGTCGCCTGGGGCTGCTATGCCGGAGCGGCGATTTTCACCATCGTGGTCATGCACAAGGCCCTGGCAATGCTGATCTATCTGGTGCACCACCAACGCCCGCTGCCTCCACGCAGGATGCCGGTGATCCGCGATGCCCCGGTCACCGCCCAGACTTCCGAGACGAGCCCAGTAAGCCACGCATCAGCTGGCCCGACGGACCTGGCGGATCCGCTGGGCAAGGATGAGCTGCCCTCCGGGTCCAAGCCGAAAACCTTCCCGCGGCAGGCGCTGGGTGCACTGCCCGCGCAGGACCGGCGTCCTCGCAACCGGCGCCAGAACTCCGGCAAAGGCGACGACCCCGCATAGCGAACCCTGCGTCCGCTGCGCTTCGGCAAGTGCAGCAAGTCCCGGTATTGCAAGGCTCTCCACAACCGGGGGAGTCAATATTTGTTCCGCGGGTGTCATGAACTTCGACGCCTGTTGGCCCCGGTGCAATGCTTCAAGCATCGTCTATAAGGAGCGTGCGATTGAGTTCCCGGAAGCCATCGCGGATCCACCGAGCGTGGCTGGTCGCCATCGTGACCACACTGGCACTCGTTGCCACGGCAGCTTTCCGCTCCACCACCGGAGCGTTCTTCGAACCGCTCGAATCCGAATTCGGCTGGCTCCGCTCCCAGCTGTCGACTGCGGTGACCATCAACCTGGTGGTCTACGGCCTGGCGGCACCCTTCGCCGCGACCTTGCTGGAACGCTATTCCATGCGCAAGGTGGCCGCCATTGCTCTGGCGCTGGTGGCTTCGGGCGCCGGATTATCGGTGTTCATCAGCCAAATCTGGCAGTTGTGGGTGCTGTGGGGCGTGCTGGTTGGACTGGGCACCGGGGCGATGGCACTGGTTTTCGGTTCCGTGGTGGCCAACCGCTGGTTCTCCGAACGCCGCGGCCTGGTGATGGGCATCTTCTCCGGCGCGAATGCCGCCGGCCAGTTGGTGTTTCTTCCGAGCATCGTGGTGATCATCGAGCAGTATTCATGGCGGATCGCTGCCCTGGTGGTTGCCGTTTTCGCGGTGCTGATCATCCCGCTGCTGCGCTGGCCTTTTGCCAACTCCCCTGCCGAAGCCGGGGTGCTTCCCTACGGCGGAACCGAAGCCGTTGCCGCTCCGGCAGGCGAACCCCAGCAAGGGTCGATGGCCGCCGCGACGCTCAAGGCCCTGTTCTCGGCTTCGCGCTACCCGGCCTTCTGGGTTCTGGCGATGACCTTCTGGATTTGCGGCTGGTCAACCAACGGACTGGTGCAAACACACTTCATCCCTGCGGCACATGACCACGGCATGCCGGCCACCACCGCGTCCGGACTGCTGGCACTGGTAGGCATATTCGACATCCTCGGCACCATCTTCTCCGGGTGGCTGACCGACCGTGTACGCCCGTGGCTGCTGCTTGCGGTGTACTACGCGCTGCGCGGCCTCTCGCTGCTGTTCCTGCACTCGCTGATGGGGCCCACCGTCGAACCGCTGCTGTGGATCTTCATCATCTTCTATGGCCTGGACTGGGTGGCCACGGTGCCGCCTACGGTGGTGCTCTGCCGCCAATACTTCGGTCCGGTCAAGGCAACCGTGGTCTTCGGCTGGGTCTTCGCCTTCCACATGATCGGCGCCGGCGCAGGTTCGCTGACCGCGGGGCTGTCGCGGGAAACCACCGGCAGCTACCTGGCCGCATGGATTACCGCCGCCGTGCTGTGCTTCGCGGCGGCCGTGAGCCTGCTGTTCCTGCCGCGCATGCGCAAGGCCTACGAGGATCCGCAGCTCGAGGAAGTCCGGGTATAGCCCTCACGGCAACACTTGGGCACATCCGTTTAACGCAAAGAACCTCGCAGAGCAGATCATTGCTGATCGTTCTGCGAGGTTTTGCGCATCAGGCTCAAGCCACTGCTACGTCCTTGGAAGGAACGTGCAGCTTCTTGTTGCCGTAGTGCACGGAGAAGAACCAGCCGATGCCGGTCACGATATGGATCAGGCTCAGGCCCACTGCGGTAGCGGCATCCGCTGCGTGCATGATCGGGAAGGCGATCGATGCGACAGCTATAACCAGGCCGACCCACTGCGCGATCTTGCAAATGCCCTTGTTTGCCCGTCCAATCAGGAATACCACCAGGCCGAAGAACAGGATCGGGATCAACGTGAACTGAAGCAGGTGGTCGAAGGCGACAACATCGGTTGGATTCGGACCGATCCGGCGGGATGCTCCAGCGGCGCCAGCCAGGAAGAAAATGATGACGTTCAGGTAGCTGGTACCCAGCGCACCGATAATCACCTGAATGAAATTGAATGGGCTGTTGGGCTGTCCCTGAGCCGTCATGGCACTCCTAGAATTGTTGAAAGTTCTCAACCATTCTATTCCTGACCGCCTGTGCCGCGGCTCTCAATAACCCGTGAGAACCGCGACACTTAGCATGGCTATATGTTTTCCAGCTCCGCGATCTCGTTGAACTTCCTGTTCGAGTAGTTCACCGCGATATACCAGGATGCCGCGACCACCAGGTGCATGATGGTCACCGCCAGCGCGGTCCCCCAGTCCTCGGCGAAGAACCACTGCACCACCGCTGAGGCCAGCACGACTGCAACGCCGATGACCTGGGCGATGCGGCAGAACCCCGGCTTGGCCCGGCCAATCAAGAAGGTCAGAAACCCGAGCACGAGGATCGGCGGGGCGGTGAAGCGCACGATATGGATGAAATCCAGATTCTGGAACAAGCCTCCGGAGTATTCCATGGACGCGCCAATGACCCTGGCAACAAAATAAGCCAAGACACTCAGCGACATGGCCCCGAAAGCCGCAATCACCACCTGGGCGAAATTGAACGGCATCTTGAATCTAGCCTCAGCCTGCATCGCAAATCATCCCCTTTTACGGCGAATTCGAGCTGAACCGGTAGTTCCACTGTACGCCCGCTGGCGGCAAATGGATCCGGCGATTTTTCGATGCTTTCAGCAGCGGCATCAACGGCACGCGGTTGCACCGTGCTTAGTTCGGGCCGAGCACCAGGAACAGCGCATATCCGCCCAGCGCACAAAGCGCCAGCGTGGTCATCAGCACCGCAACCACGTCCGCCTGGACCTTCTCGTGCTTGACCCCGAGGGCCATGCGCCGATACCGCGCACGCTGCGAGAGCAGGATCCCCAGAGCCATCGACGAGGACACCGCGATCAGCAGGATCATGCCGATGCCGTAGTGCGGCAGCCAACGCAGGAAAACAGCGGAGACCACGAGAAAGGAAACCATCGTGCGATTCCACGCGAAGATGGTCCGCTCGGGCTGCAGGCCGGCATCGGCGATCTCGATGGGTTCGCCTTTCACGAGCCGAGGGACCAGAAGATCATGGCGATGGCCGCCAGCGAGGCCACCACTGCACCGAAGGCCAGCAGCGGGACAATGGCGGGAATCGGCAGCGGGCGCCCGGTGCGCATGCTGCGTTCCACGCGGACCCAGCGCACGGCTGCACCGGCGGCAATCAGGATGCCGACGCCGATCACCAGCACCGCCAGCCAGGTGCGAACTGGCGACGGGAAGGCCTCTGCGGCGAAGGCCTCCAGCGCTGTGCCGCCCGCGAGGAATGCCAATGAGGTGCGGATCCAGGCCAAGAAGGTGCGCTCGTTGGCAAGGGTGAAGCGCGGGTCGGGCTCACTGCCCTGCGGCAATAGCCAGCGTGAAATCCGGCTGCGTTCTGGCTCGGCCATGACCCTCCTTGGTTTGCATCGTTGCTATGAGCATACCCAACCGATTATCGGCTAAACCTATTTAGTTGGTTGATAAAAACAGTTTTACGAATGTGATCCAGCGCATAAGAATGGAATGCAGCACTTGAACCAAAGAAAGGGCGCATTCCATGGCCTCCACCAATCTCAATCCCCGCGTCGTTACGCTGGGCACCGCCGGCGGACCTCGCTGGTGGACCGGCGAGAACGCCGGCAAGCGCGCGGGAATTTCCACCGCCGTCGTCGTGGGCGAGAGCGTCTACCTGGTGGATGCCGGAACCGGCGTGGGCAACCAGCTGATGAAAGCAGGATTCACCCCAGCGAACCTGCGCGGCATCTTCCTCACGCACCTGCATTCGGATCACACCATCGACCTGGCATCGCTGGCCATCTTCGGAATGTTCACCCTGCCTGCCGGCAAGGCGCCGATTTCCATCATCGGCCCGGGCGACCGCGGCGCCCTGCCGCCAGCGTCCCCGCGTGCCACCACCCCACCTCAGCCGGTCTTCGCGCAGAATCCGACGCCGGGCACCGCTTCGATGTTCGAGCACCTGATGCAGGCCTACGCCACTGACCTGAATGACCGCGTGATCGACGCGCTGCGCCCCTCCCCGCTGGACCACTTCATCGCCTCGGACATCGAAATCCCTGCCGGCACCGGGTACCACCCCAATGCCAACCCGACCCCGGCGGACTTCGCGCCATTCGAGATCTACCGCGACGAGCTGGTCACGGTGACTGCAACCCTGGTCAAGCACCCGCCAATCGCCCCGGCCTTCGCCTTCCGCTTCGACACCGCAGAAGGCTCGGTGACCATTTCCGGGGACACCGCGCCGTGCCAGAACCTGGTGGCCCTGGCGAAGGACACCGACCTGCTGCTGCATGAGGCCATTGACTTCGACTGGGTGGAACGTGCGTACGGTTCGGTGGGCACCTTGGAAGCCCAAGCCTCGATGGACCACCACCGCGCTTCGCACACCTCGCCGGAACAGGCAATCACGATTGCCCACGAAGCCGGGGCGCGCACCCTTGCGTTGCACCACCTGGTCCCCGGAACCACACCCCTGGAAGTCTGGGAGGCCCACGCCGAGAAATTCTCCGGCAACTACCGCGTGCCCAACGATCTGGACACGATATCCTTTTCCCGCGTCACTAGTGAAATGGCGGCAGCACGATGAGCAGCACCCTGAATAATCACAGCAGCGTGGAGGCGCCAATGAAGGTCCCCTCGCTGAACTCCCCGCAGATGCGCCGGATCCTGGCCTCCAGCTTCATTGGCAGCGCGATCGAATTCTACGATTTCATCCTCTATGCCACCGCGGCCTCGCTGGTCTTCAACAAGGTCTTCTTCGTGGGACTGACCCCAGGCGTGGCAATCTTCGCTTCCTTCGCCACCCTGGCCGTGGGCTACCTGGCCCGCCCTCTGGGCGGCATCATCTTCGGCCATTTCGGCGACAAGATCGGGCGCAAGGGCGTGCTGATCACCTCGATGGCCATGATGGGCGGCGCCTCGACGCTGATCGGGCTGCTGCCTCCCACTGCCCAAATCGGCATGCTGGCCCCGATCGCACTGATTACCCTGCGCATCGTCCAGGGCCTGGCCGTGGGCGGCGAATGGGGTGGCGCCATGCTGATGGCTCTCGAGCACGCGCCGAAGGAACGCCGCGGCTTCGCCGCGAGCTTCGCGAACATGGGCGGCCCGGCCGGCGCCGTGATGGCTACCTTGGCGGTCTCCGCCGTCTCCATCATGCCCAATGAGCAGTTCCTGGCCTGGGGCTGGCGCATTCCGTTCCTGATCAGCATCGCGCTGGTGGGCATCGGGCTGGTCATCCGCCTGAAGGTCACCGAATCCCCGCTGTTCCTGGCCCTTGAAGACAAGGCCGAAGAGCGCAAGACCCCGTTCATGGAGGTCATCACGAAGTACCCGAAGTCGGTCATCCGCGGAACCCTGGTGGGCATGAGCTCCTACACCGTGCAGGGCCTGATGACCGTCTGGGCCATCTCCTACGTGGTCGAGGAAGTCGGTTTGGACCGCACCGCGGTGCTGAACATCAAGGCCATCGGTGCCGCATTGACCGTGGTGGGCATCTGGGTATCCTCGCGCTACTCCGACAAGCTGGGCCGCCGCCCGGTCATGATGGTCGGCATCCTCGCCGGCGCCGTGGCCGCCCTGCCGATCATGTGGATGCTGGAACTGGGCCAGCTGTGGCTGTTCGCCATCGCCCTGTTCGTGGCCAACGGCATCATCCAGGCGTTCATCTTCGGGCCGTTCGGCGCGTTCACCGCCGAACTGTTCCCCACCCGCATCCGCTACACCGGCGCCTCGCTCGTCTACCAGCTCTCCTCCACCGTGGGCGCAGGCTTCACCCCGATGATCGTCGCCGGCCTGGTGCTGCTGGGCGGCGGATCGCTGTGGATCGCCGGCGCCGTCTGGGCTGCCGCGTTCATTGTCGCCGCGCTGGCCATGCGCGGCATCAAGGAAGGCCGCGATGCCGACCTCGAAGCCGAGGAGATGAGCCACTAGAACCTTGGTGCCTGGAGCGCGGAGCCGGCTGGAACCTATGGGTTCCGGCCGGCCTCGCGCTCTTTCTCGGCACCGGTTTCCTCGCAGAAATCCAGGAACGCGCGCAGCCGCAGGCTCAGGCGTTCCGAGGCGGTATAGGCCACGCAGATGTCGCTGACCCCGACCTCGCCTTCGATCTCCAGCACCGACAGCGGCAATCCGTCATAGCTCAGGTTGACCGGCGGACGCTGCACCAGCACGGTGTAGCCCAGTCCGCGGGCCACCATCCCGCGTACCGCCTCGAAGCTCTGCGAACTCCAGCGCACCTTCGGGTCCAAACCCGACATGCGCAGGTTCACCAGCTGGTTATCGCGCACCGTGGGAATGTCCAGGGAAACGAAATCGTCATCGGCCAGCTCGGCGAGCGCAACCGAGGTGCGGTCCGCCAGCCGGTGGTTCCCGCCCACCAGCACATAGGGACGGCCCGACATCACCCGGCGCCAGGAAACCTGCGGCAGCAGGTGGCGGGTATGGGTGAGCACCGCATCCAGGTGGCCCTTGAGCATGCGTTCTTGCAGCTCGGCGCCATCGCCTTCCACCAAGGTCACCTGCAGGTCCGGGTGGACATTGGTGAAGCGTTCGCAGATCACCGGGATCCAGAACGCTGCCAGCGAGGAATAGCAGCCGATCACCAGCGGGCCCGAGAGCTTGGTCTGGCGTTCGACAATCAGGTCCTGCACCTCTTCGGCATGGCGCACCAGCGCCCGCGAATCCAGCAGGAAGTCGGTGCCGACAGCGGTGAGCACCACCCCGCGCGCCCGGCGGCGCACCAGCAGCTGGGAGCCGACGGCGCGCTCCAGCTCGTCCATCGACTGCGACATGGCGGCCTGGGAAATATGGCACTGCTTCGCCGCCGCGGAAATGGAGCCGAGTTCCGCGACGGCGACGAAGTACTGCAGCTGGCGCAGGGTGTAATTTATCACCCACACAGTCTAGCCAGCGGGCGATTCTGCAGGCGCAAAACAGCAGGCCCAGCATCGGCAAAGAATGCTGGGCCTGCTACGGAAATGGAAGCTACTTCGAGGCGCCGATCGCCCACACGCGTGGAAGCTCGGTGCCGTTGACCGCCAGGTCGCCAATCAACCGCGCCTTGAAGACCCAAGGGTTGTGGTTGCCCGCGGTTCGGGCATTGCGCCAGTGCCGATCAAGGTTCTTGCTCACGCTCGTCGCGCTGGCAGCCAGCGCATCGAAGGCATGTGTGATGGCATTGAGCACCAGCGGGGTGAGCACCACCTGCGCCTGCGCGCTGGCCAACTCGGCCGCATCATTGGCCGCTTCGTCCTCTTCTGCGCTCGCCTGGCCGGTGTGCAGCGCCAGCGCTGTTTCGTAGGCTCCCTGCAACGCCGCCGAAACGCGTTGAACCGTTGCCGCGGCGGCGAAGGATGCAGCAGAGACCTCGCCGATCACCTGCAGCAGCTGCGGGTCTTCGGCCGCCACATTGGCTGCGGCATGGCTGAAGGTCCGCTTGCGCGCTTTCAGTTCGGCGGCGAAGTCCCGCTCTGCCGCTTTGGCGGAGCCGGCCAGGACCGCCAGCAGCACCTGCTGGTAGAACGCGGTCTGGTACTTGAAACGGGTGTCGAAGTCGATCAGGTCTTCCTCGGCCACCACCGCATCGGTGAACGTGGAGGTTCCGGTACCCGTGGTGCGCTGGCCGAAGCCATCCCAGTCATCGGCCAGCTCGACACCGGGCTGGTGGCGGTTGACCGCGGCGATCACGCGTTTTCCGGTGTCGGTGCGCTCGGCATAGGTGTCCAGCCAGTCAGCGAAAATTGAGCCGGTGGAATAGTACTTGGTTCCATTGATCTTGAACCCTCCCTCGCCGTCCGGGGTGACCTTGGTGATCACGTCGCCGACCTTCACGGTTCCAACCTCGGTCCACGAGTTGCCCACCAGTTCCCCGGCGGCGAAGCGGGCCAGCCACTTGTCACGACCCGGACCCTGCTCTGCCACCAGCCGATCCTCGACGAAGGCGAAGTGCGCGCGCAGCGCCTGGGCGATATTGGAATCAGCGGCCGCAAGATCCACGAACAGCTCGAAGAGCTCAGGCAGGGTCGCCCCGGCCCCGCCGTGCGATTCCGGAACCCGGATTGCGCCGAAGCCGGCGGCAGCCAGGTCCGCGACTGCCTGGTAGGGCAGTTCGCCGGTGCGGTCGCGTTCGGCAGCTCCCTGCGCGATGTCCGCGAAGAGCGGGGCAAAACGGGCTTTGAGCCCTGCAAGCCGAGTGCCAGTTGCAAGTACAGTCATCGTTCAGTCCAATCCGTGGGAATTTCTAGGTGTAGAGCGAGAGCGGCTGGGATTCTCCGCGCAGGAAGTACGCGCCGACCTCGATCTTCTTGTAGTCCACCGGGTCATGCAGCGAGTGGGTGCGCACATTGCGCCAATACAGGTCCAGGCCCACCGAGCTCGCGGTCGAGGATGATCCGGTCACCTCGAAGATCCGGTTCGCCACCTCGACGCCCACCTCGGTGGAAACCACCTTGGCTTCGGCAATTTCCACTGCCAGCGCGGCCCGCTCGGGCTGGGTGACGTCTCCGGCCTTCGACAGCAAGGCATCGAATTTCCGGCCGAGCTTCTCGGTCAGCGCCGCCACCGCGGCGGTGCGGGCCTTGAGCTCCCCGACGATCCGCTGGAAAATCGGATCCTGGGCGTAGGTGTCGGCCTGCGAGAACAGCCAGGCGTTCTTGCGGCCCAGCAGGATCTGCTTGCCACGCTCCAGCGCTCCTTCGGCAATGCCCAGGTAGAAATTGGCGAAAGCCAGCTGGATGCCCGGGGTGAGCAAGGTGGACACCGGTTCGTCGGTGACGAATCCGAGCAAGTCCTCGGCTTCAAGCCTGACGTTGTGGTACTCCAGCGAGTTGGATGCGCTGAGCCGCTGGCCCAGGTAGTCCCAGTCGTCAACGATTTCCAGTCCTTCGATGTCGCGGGGCAGCACGAAGGCGAGAATCTGCCCGTCGTATTCCCCGCCTTGGACCAGCGCGTTGATGACGATGACCTCGCCAACACCGGAACCAGTGGAGAACCGCTTGGCCCCGTTCAGCCGGTACCCATCCCCTTCGACGCTCAGCGTCAGATCCGGGTCAACCGGATTCACCGAATCGCCCCAGAGCCACCCGCCTTCCACGGTGCGTTGCCACCACTTGCCTTGCGCCCCCGCCGGAGCATAGAAGGCAATGCCCGACTGGTTGATGTAGTGGTAGGCCAGCAGCTGCGCGATGGATCCATCGGCCGCCGCCAGGATGCGGACCACGTCGAATGCCGTTTCCCAGTGGGCTCCTGCGCCGCCGAATTCTGCAGGCACCAAAAGGTTCAGCAAGCCGGCTTCGCGCAGCAGCTGCACCTCGGCGAATGGCTGCTGGTTCCTGCGGTCGCGTTCCAGGGCGTCTTGTGCGAGCGTGCCTGCCACCTGCTGGGCAACTTCGCGCCACTGCTCCAGCTCGGTTTCGCTGGCGTTCCCATAGTAGGGAACTCGGCGTAGTCCGGTGTCTTGTACGGTATCTTGCACTGTCATCTTCTTCTCCCTTGCGTTGCAGGTTCCGAAGGACGCAGGGTCCCTGCGATTCCATCGATCCTGGCGTTAGCACTACCTGCGGGATGCAGACTTGCTGCGGCGTCGCGGAGCCAGGTCTCTCAGCCGCTCTGGATGGGTTGTGCTCCGAGTCAACCACTGCCGGAAGCAGTCACGGAAGGGCACTGTCATGCGAGGGAACGGCAGGACAAAATACGTCATCTTCGAGCCACCTGCTTGCCTGATCGATGGCTGCGCGGCCTTCATATGACACTTGCATGACGAAATTTGAACTCGGGAACTGCGCAGCTTCCGAATAGGATGGCTGTTCACGGCGAATAGGCAGGATAGGTGGAACGTGGATCCAGCAAGCGTCATCTCCTTCATGTTCGGGTTGCTGGCCATCACTTTGGTGGCAGCGCTCCTCGCACCCATGGCCCGGGATGGAAAGCTCGCGCGCAATGCGGCCATCGGCATCAGGACGCGCCACACCTTGGCCAGCAACGAGGCTTGGTTGGCAGGGCATCGGCGGGCTGCGCCGCTGGTGGCCGCGGCTGCATGGGCAGGCTGGGCCGCGTTAGCCGGCTCAGCGGTACTCTGCATGCTGGGCCAGTTCGGTTTCGCCTTCGCCACGACCGGCGCAGGTTATCTGGCCATTATCGTGTTGCTGATGGTCTCGGCTGCCAAGGCGAACACGGCCGCTCGAGGCGTCTAGCGGTCAGGCCTTCGCTCTTCGGCTACCACTTTCAAACACATGCTTAAAGCAACGGATCGCACCATCGGCAGATGGTGCGATCTGTTGCTTGCGCGGTCAGCGTCCTGCTACAGCAGCACGGCTCCCAGGAGCAATACCGTCAGGAAGGCGGCGGTACCCTGGATGGCTGTTGCCACGCTCAAGGTCTTGTATGCGGTAATCACCGGAATGCGGCTGAGCTGCGACACGACCCAGAAGTACGAGTCGTTGGCGTGCGAGACAACCATCGCACCGGCACCGACGGCCAATACCGTGAGCACCATGCCCAGTTCCGAACCCAGACCCAAGGAGCCGAGCATCGGCGCGACCAGCGCAGAGGTGGTCACCATGGACACAGTGGACGAGCCCTGCGCGGACTTCAGCGCAGCGGCGATCAGGAACGGCACCGCCAGACCCAAGCCCAGCCCGCTGAGCGAATCCGAAAGGATCGTGGTCAGATCCGATGCTGCCAGCACCGCGCCGAAGCCCGCACCGGCACCGGTGATCAGCAAGATCGGGGCAGCGGTGCGCACGGCTTCATGCATCTGCTCATTGAAGACCGCCAGCTTGCTGTCGCCGCTGAGCAGGAAGGTCGAGGAGATCAAGCCGAAGATCAGGGCGATCACCGGAGTACCGATGAAGGAAAGGATTTCCAGGGCAATGCCCTCGCCGAACGGGTGCGAAGGCAGCTTCGCAATGGAAGCGGCGCAGATCAGCACGAGCGGAACCAGGATCGGCATGAATGCCAACGCCGGGCTCGGCAATTTGCCGAAGCTCGCGCGCAGCTGCTCGTAGTCGAGTTCGGAGATGTCGTCATCGCCCTCGCTGGGCAGCGGGGTCCACTTGGACTTGTTGAAACGGCTGGCGTAGGCCAAACCTGCCAGCGCAGAGATGGCGGCAACGGGCAAGCCGACAGCGATGATCAGGCCCAGGTTATCGGCAACCCCGATGCTTTCCGCTGCGGCCAGCGGACCCGGAGTCGGCGGCACCATGGTGTGGGTTGCGTACAGGCCGGTCATCAGGGCGACGGATGTCGCCAGCGCAGAAACGCCGGTGCGCAGGGTGATGGCTTTGCGCAGCGAGTTGAGCACCACGTAACCGGAGTCGCAGAAGACCGGAATTGAAACGATATAGCCGATGATCGACAGCGTCAGGTTGGGGAACCGTGTGCCCAGGACCTTGATCAGCGCATCTGCCATGGAGATCGCGGCACCGGATTTCTCCAGGATCACACCGATCATTGTTCCGAACAGGATCACCAGACCGATGTTGCCCATGGTGCTGCCAAAGGCCGTGGTGACCGTCGAGGCCACGTCGGCCAGCGGAATCCGGTAGGCGAAGGCAGCCAGGATGGCGGCGCCAATGAGGGCGAGGAATGGGCTGATTTTCAAGCGTGCCGTGACCATTACGATGGCCACGACAAGGATCAGCAGAACAAGAAGTTCATACACGGCGGGTTGGCTCCTTTGCCAAAAACAGTAGTTCTCTGCTCCCGGCCCACGATGGCACAACCGGTGGATCAGCCCCGTCGGCAAAGCTGCTCAAAGCCTTGGCTGTTGGACTAGATACCTCCGTGCCGCCACGGAATTCGGGCGCAAAGATCGATCATCCTGCCAATACTAGAAAAACCCGCACCGATTACCTATGGGCACACGACCATATTTGCCCACTTTCGATTTGGGTCAATGTGTGCAAATATCCGGCTACTGCCACAACTGTCACCGCAACCCAGTTCCCAGGTCCTAGAAAATATGCAGCTGCCCCAAGGCCTCTCTGGCGTAAATCGCATGCTGGAGTTTCAGTGACTCGCTGGACTGCCGGATGTCCACACCGCTAATCCGGCCGATCCGCTCAAGCCGTTGCACCAAGGTGTTGCGGTGAATATGCAGATCCGAGGCGGCTTGGCTCATCGATGCAGCCGTCGAAACCACCAAGAGGGTTTTGGCTTGTTCCTCGTTGAGCTGTTGCGCCGGAGCGGCGGCATGTTCCAGGCTGCGCGCTGGGGTGCGGGCGATAGCCACCGCAATTTCCCGGCTCCACATTCCGCGCTGGGCATGGCGGGGCACGAGCGACGGGTACCCCAGCAGCACGCGCAGCGCTTCGGTTTCGGCCATGAGCTCCTCCGCAGTTTCCACCGGCATGGACACAAGGAAACGTTCCTCGTTCAAGAGCTCTTCAGCGAAAGCAGGCTCGTGGGCTGCGCGCAGCCTCCAGTACGCACCGGACAGGCTGATCCAAGACGTGCGGTGGTGCTCCTTGGCAGGTTCTTCGAGCAACGGACCCTCGACGCTTCGCGGGAGCCATGCTTCGATGCACTTCGGCCCGCGCAAGCCATGGGCAGCCAGCGAGCGGTCGATGACTTCGGGTGCCACGCGGCCTGCGATCAGCGCAGAAATGATGTCTCGGGCCTCGGTCTCGCGGCGCGCACTGCGCGAGTGCTCGTAGTCCTGGGCGAAGAGCAATTGCACCGTCAAGGCAATCAGGCCGGCCAGCGGCTCCACCTCATGCGGAGCACCGGTCACGCCGACAACTCCGCACAGCTGGCCGTTCAGCGTCAGAGGGACATTGACCCCTGGCAGGGTTCCCGCGGAACCGTCAGCCTGGCTGACCCGGATGATGGCGTTGCGGCTGATTGCCTCGGCGCTGCCGTCGTGGTGGGTGCCGATTCGCGCGGCATCGGTCGAAGCGATGATGACCCCGTGAGCATTCATGATGTTCACGTTGCGGTTGATGGTCGGAGCGATAGTATCAACGACCTTTTGCGCCAATGCGCTGGCCAGCCGAGGTTGCTCCTTTTGATTCATGTCTTCATCCTAGCCGCCACCTTCCATACGGACATGGAAGTCCAAAACAGCTGCTCAAGGTCCTAGGCTCCCACGCATGGAGATGCTAGGCTCGCTGAAGCAAGTTCTCCCCACGAAAGGTTCATCATGAGTTCAGCTGTCAGCTACCTGACGGGGGGATTTTTGGTCGCTCTGCTCGTGACGTTCAATATGACCTGGAGCCAGCAGCTTCCGGGCCTACTCGGTTTCTCTGCGATTCTGCTCAGCTTCCTCGGACTGGCCGGTTGCATTGTGTACGCAACTCGGTTAGCTCCGAACACCAACAGCTAGAGACCGACTTCCTTCGAACCATGAATTCGCAAGCTACCGGCCAAGTCACAGCAGAATGGCTTGGCGGCCTGCGAATCATGGCCGACCAGTTTAAAGCTACTTGTTGTTCTCGGCCGCCGCGCGCTCTTTCTCAATGGCCTGCACCTGGACAACCAAGTCGGGGGCAAAGGCATAAAGTTTTCCATCGGCCTGGTGGACCCAGAACCGTCCGCAGAGATCCGTGGTACGCGTCTGGGCGTCGTCTGGCCACCAGTCTGCATCCAACGTTCTAGTTTTGGATATTTCGACTGCTGCCAGATCCTTGGTACGCGGATCGGAAGCGTAGGCCTTAGCCAATTCTGCGTCGGTTGGATCTCCGACTTTGCTCAGAGCGGTGCACTGGCCATCGTTGAGTTTTCCTTCGTAGTCCATCACGAAAATACGTTCGTTGCCTGTGTTGCGCTGCACCAGTTCGATATTTGTTCCGCCTTCAGGAACCCAGTTCGGCAAGAGGCCATCTGCCACAGCTTTGCTGGAGGATTCCGCAGTTCTAGTCGTTGACTCATCCAGCTTGTCTGACAACAGATCGCTGACACTGCATCCGGATAGTAGGAGTGCAGAAATGATGCTCAGGGAGCCAACAGCGAGGTACCTTTTCTTGTTCATGGTTCAATCGTAGAAATCCACCCGCGCAAGGACATCGGCAGGCTGAGGTAACTCGGGACAGCCGATCTCAACCCCTCGGCTGACACCTCACGCCGCCGAAGTCGTCCCAACGCTGGGGTATCGAATAGGGCGCGCTTCGCCTAGGCTGGCACTGGGCATTGCACCAGAGGGGAAGCGAGCAGCCATGGGGTCCACGCCAAGTATTGCAGTCACCGGCTCCACCGGAGCGCTCGGATCACTGGTGGCCCATCAGCTCGCCCACCGCGGGATCGCCCAGCGCCTGCTGGCGCGCACGCCGTCGAAGGCCCCGGAATTGCCCGAGGCCGAGGTGCGGCAATTCGACTATGCCGACCAGTCCGCCAGCGCCGAGGCCCTTGACGGCGTTGAAGTGCTCTTCATGGTCTCCGCTCCGGAAGGGCCGCAGCGGATGGATCTGCACCGTGCCTTCATCGACGCGGCCAGCAAGGCCGGGGTAAAGCAGGTCATCTATACATCCTTTTCCGCCGCGGCACCCGATGCGCTGTTCACCCTTGCCCGCGAGCACCACGCCACCGAGCAATACCTGAAGGAGTCCGGGATGCGCTGGACTTTCCTGCGCGACAGCTTCTACCAGGACCTCATGCCGCACCTTGCCGGGCGGGACGGGGTCATCCGCGGACCGGCAGGCGAGGGCCGCTTCGTTCCGGTCGCCCGGGCCGACGTGGCGCGGTCCGCGGCCGCCGTGCTCGCAGATCCGGCAGAGCATGCCGGCGCCACCTACGAGCTGACCGGGCCGCAGTCCCTGGACATGGCCGATGTGGCACGCATCCTCAGCGGGGCCGGCGGCAAGCAGATCGTGTTCCACAACGAAACCATCGAGGAGGCGTACGCCTCGCGCGCGGTCTTCGGTGCCCCGGACTGGCAGCTGGATGCCTGGGTCAGCACCTATACAGCCATCGCCAGCGATGCGATGTCACAGGTGAGCAACCACGTCGAAATCATCACCGGCACCCCGCCGATGTCCCTCGGGGAATTCCTGCGCACGGCCGGCTGACCCCGAACGTGCAGGCTAGCGCAGGTAGGTGCGCGCCACGCTGAACACGGTGCGCTCCACCAGGGACAGGGTCTGCGCGGAGAGTTCTGCCAGCGTTGCCGGCCCCGGGGCAATGGAATAAGCGGCCAGGATCCCGGATTCCTCCAGCTGCTCATCGGTCAGGTCCACCGACCCGGCAACCACGATCACCTCGGCGTTCTCGCCGGCTGCCTGCAGCACCCCGGAGACCACCTTTCCGTCCAGCGACTGCGAATCCAGGCGCCCTTCCCCGGTCAGTACCAGATCCGCGCCCTCGAGGATGTCGTGGGCGCCAAGCACTTTCGCCACCAAATCCCAGCCGGGGACCAGATCCACCTGGAAGTAGGATCCGAGGCTGATGGCCAAGCCGCCGGCCGCGCCCATGCCCGGCTGCTCGCGCAGCTTGCGCCCGGTATCGGCTTCCAGCACATCGGCCAGCCGGGCCAGGCCTGCATCCAGGAGCTGCACCTGCTCCTGGCTGGCGCCCTTCTGCGGACCGAAAACCGCAGCCGCGCCCTTGGCGCCGATCAGCGGGTTGGTGACATCGCAGGCGATCTGCCATTGGACGTTCGCCGCCCGCGGGTCAAGCCCCGAAACGTCGATGGAGGCCAGATTCTGCAGCGCTCCGCCCCCAGCGGGCAGCTTCGCGCCGTCGGCATCCAGGAAGCTGGCACCGAGGGCAGCAAGCAGCCCGCTGCCGCCGTCGGTGGTGGCCGAGCCGCCCAAGCACAAGATGATCTGCGAAACGCCCAGCTCCAGGGCACGGGAGACCAGCGCGCCCAGGCCGTAGGTCGTTGCCTCCAGCGGCCTGCGTTCCACGTCGCTGACCTGCGGCAGGCCGGCGGCTTCGGCCGCTTCGACCACGGCGATCTTCCCGTCGGCCGACAGTCCCAGCCGGGACGCGACAGGGCGGCCCAGGGCGTCGGTGGTCTGCACGCTGATCGCTTCGGTGCCCCAGGCATCGATCAACGCTTCGAGGGTTCCTTCGCCGCCATCGGCGAAGGGCACCGCGGTGATCTCGACCTCGCGCTTGCGGCTGGCCGCTGCCTTGGCGAAGCCGTCAGCCAGGGCAGCGGCCACTTCGCTGGCCCGCGCACTGCCTTTGAAGGAATCAGGCACGATGGCCACGTTCAACGGACGGGTCGCTGCGGGCGCTGGCTTCTGCGTTGGAGTCATGCTTCCCAGCATAGGGAGAAGCGGCTCGCGGGCCTATGGAGATTTGACCAAGTTTCGTGCCGGTCGGCCCGTGGATCTATGTGCATTTCGCCCAACGGCCTTCTGTGTACCTTGCCTGTGCGGAAGCATCGAATATGCGTAGCTGAGCCAAAGGGACGGCACAGAAACCGCCAGTAGTGTTGTAAACACCTCTTGAAGGTGCGAGTGATGATCGTAGAAGTTCCCGTTGGATATTGCCCAACGGGAACTTCTCTTTAAGCCCTTTTGGCTTCGCTGTACTCTTCGATCGAGCTGTTGAAGCGATTCAGGTACTTGGCGAATTGCTCGATATCCGCGGAGCTCCAATCGCCCAGGATCTGGTCCAGCGAAGCGATGGACAGCGCGCGGGAATCAGACAGCCGTTCGGCGCCCATCGAGGTCAGGCAGATCTTGCGGGCGACATTTCCCTGGGGATCGGCAATGCGTTCCAGATACCCGTCCTTGATGGCCGCGGTCACCTGGCGTTGCAGAGTCGAGTTATCCAGGCGCAGTGCCTGGCTCAGTTCGGTAATGGTCATCGGGCCCTGCCCGTCAATGCGGCTCATCAGCAGGTACACGCTGCGGTCAAGCCCTCCCGAATGGCGCCGATGGGCGATGGTGTAGCGGCTGAGCATGATCTGCTCGTATTCGATCTCTGCGATGCGGTCCTTGATCCCGGCCTGTTCTTCTGGCATTTCTCCATCATACCCTTGATATGTAAGATACATATTGTATGTAAGTTACATATTTGCTTCGGAAGGCTCCCGTGCCCACAACCACCCCGCCGGAAAAACCAGTTCCGGATTCATCGTCGGCATTCTCGCCACCGCTGGCATCGCCTCATCGCTCACGCAGACGATGGTCGCCCCGCTCATCCCGCAGCTGCCGGAAATCTTCAATACCTCGCCGGATAACACCGCGTGGATCATTACCGCCACCCTGCTGGCGGCCGCAGTGGTCAGGCCGATCTCGGGACGGCTGGGCGATATGTTCGGCAAGCGCCGCATCCTGGTCTTGCTGGCTATCCCGCTCATCCTCGGCGGCCTGATCTGCGCGCTCGCGCCGAATACCACGGTGATGATCGTCGGGCGCACCCGGCAGGGCTTCGGCTCCGGCATGGTCCCGCTGGGCATTGCCATGCTGCGCGATCTCGTCGACAAGGAGCGCCTGCCTTCGGCGATCGCCACGGTCTCCGCCACCCTGGGCGTTGGCGGCGCCATCGGCCTGCCGCTGTCGGCGGCCATCATCCAGTTCTCCTCTTGGCGCGTGCTGTTCTGCATCGGCGCGGCGATCACGCTGATCGTGGTCTTGCTGATCCTCAAGTTCATCCCGGTAGCCGGCACCACCCGCAGCACCTGCCGCTTCGACTGGATCGGAGCCATCGGCCTGTCCATCGGCCTGATCTGCCTGATGCTCGGCGTTTCCAAGAGCTCGACCTGGGGCTGGGGATCGATCCCGGTGCTCGCCCTGCTGATTGCCGCCGTCGTGGTCCTCGTCATCTGGGGCTTCTGGGAATTGAAGACCGCCAGCCCGCTGGTGGACCTGCGCACCGCCGCCATTCCCCGGGTGCTGCTGACGAATATCGCGTCGATCTTCGTGGGCTTCGGCATGTACTCCAGCTCGCTGGTGATGCCGCAGATTCTGCAGATGCCAGCTGAAGCTGGCTACGGCCTGGGGCAAAGCATCCTGGCCGCCGGCCTGTGGATGGCGCCGGCAGGACTGATGATGCTGGTCCTCTCCCCCGTGAGCGGCTGGCTGACCAGTGCCAAGGGCCCCAAGTTCACGCTGGTGCTGGGCATCGCCATTATGGCGCTCGGCTACTCGGCCGGTCCGCTGGGCATGACCAGCACCTGGGGCCTGCTGGCGGTCAGCCTGGTCATCAACAGCGGTGTCGCCCTGGCCTATGGCGCCATGCCTGCCATCATCATGGGCGCAGTGCCGCGCAGCGAGACCGGTGCGGCCAATGGCTTCAACACCCTGATGCGTTCCTTGGGCACCACCTCTGGCGCGGCCATCATCGGGCTGGTCCTTGCGGACATGACCATTGATTTCCATGGCGTCGTACTGCCTTCCGAAGCCGGCTTCCACACGACCCTGTGGCTTGGCTCCGGCATTTGCGTGGTGGCAGCGATCATCGCCGCCTGCATTCCCGCCATGGCCAAGCCGAAGCCCGAAAGCGTGGGCACGCCCCAGCCGCTGGCCAGCATCGATTAGCCCAACTCCCAGTATTCAAGGTTTCCGAGGTTTCAGCCCAGCCGGGGCATAGGAAGCACCCCTAGAGTTGAAAGCACTTCATGAAGGTGCGAGTGATGATCGGGCAACTCCCGCTGGGCAACCAGCGGGAGTTGCTTATTTCAGGAACTCCTTCGGAGAACTAAACTGCTGTTACTTCTACTTGGCCAGATAACCGCCATCAACGGGCAGCGACGTGCCGGTGACATAGCTGTTGGCCGGATCAGCGAAATATGCCACGGCACCCGCTACGTCTTCCGGTAGCGCAACCCGCCCCAGCGGGATCGCAGCTGATACCTCGCGCTCGGTAGCCTCGGGGTCGTCTTGGGATGCCAGCCAGTCCTTGAACATCTGCGTTCTGGTCATCCCCGGGGCCACGGCGTTGACCCGGATGTTATGCTCGGCCAATTCCACGGCGGCAGCCTTAGTCAGGGCCAGCATCGCTCCTTTGCTGGCGCTGTACAGGCTCATTGTGGGCACACCTATGCTCGCCAACCGCGAAGTGATGTTGATAATCGACCCGCCACCGAAATCGCGCATCGCGCGTCCTGCGGCTTGAAGGCAAAAAATCGCCGAGAAGGTATTGATCTCAAAGGCCTCGCGGATCTCTTCTTCGGGTGTATCCAGAACCCAATTGGTGTGATCGATGGCTGCATTGTTGACCAGCACATCAAGCCTGCCGGTCTTCTCCACCACACTGTCGACCAAGCTCTGGGATGCCCCGGAAGCAACTAGATCAGCCTGGATGAAGCAACCATTCACACCCAGTTCACTCGCGACATCCTTGCCGCGTTCAGCGTTCCTTCCACTGATCACGACATAAAAACCGTCTTTGACCAGGCGTCGGGCAATCGCAATACCGATTCCCGAGGTTGAGCCCGTCACCAACGCCACTGGCTTGGTCATTTTCACGACGTCATCTCCTTTGATTGCGTTGCTTCCTTGCTTGGTGTCGGCCTGGTCCGGCGTTTGGAAGCGCCTACCAGTTTCTCCCCGCGCTCTAGTCGCAGCCTGTCGTCACTGCCCGGAATCAAGTTGCCACGCAGCGAACGGCCCGCAGTTTCCCGGAAAGTAAGTACTGAGACGAGCCCGATAATGCCTGCTCCCATCAGATACCATCCGGGCACCAGATCATTGCCGGTAGCTCCAATGATTGTCTCGTTGGCTACAGCTGCGGTCCCGCCGAAAACTGCTGTTGACAGGTTGTACCCGATAGCGAATCCGGAATACCTCACTGAGGTGGGGAAGAGAGCCGGAAGAGCAGAGGAAATCGTGGACAGCAGCACGACCAGCAAAAGACCCAAAGTGCCGATACCTGCGAGCTGGCCCCACAGCCCTCCCACTTGCATCAGATAGACAGCAGGAACCGAAAGCAGCACAAAGCCCGCGCTTGCGGTGACCAGTAATGGCTTGCGGCCAATTCGATCGCTCAATGACCCGAGCGGGACAATCAACGCGATCATGACCAGTTGGATGAGCACGAGAGTCAGATTGGATTGGGTCGCATCATGGCCCAGCGTTGCCGTGAGGTAACTGGGCATGTACGTCAGCACCAAATAGAACGCCACATTGACCAGAACGATGAAACCGAAGAGCTTGAGCAGCTGCCACGGATATTCAACCAGCAATGCGCGTAGGGCTTGGGGCGCCGAGCTAACTGTATTCCCCTTGCTTGAATCATCGGTGAAGGTCTCGGATTCTTCCAGATGCCGCCTCATCCACAGCGCGATCCCACCCAGTACCAGAGTCAATGCGAATGGCAGTCGCCACCAGCCAGCCATCATGCCTTCCTCGCCCACCACCAGCGTGAGCATGGTGCACAAGATCGCGGCAGCGCTGAATCCGGCCAGCGTTCCGAATTCCAGGAACGAACCGTACTTGCCACGCTTGTTATCCGGCGCATGTTCGCTCATGAAAACCGCTGCGCCGGCATACTCGCCACCGGCGGAGAATCCCTGGACCATGCGCAGCAGCACGAGCAGCGCGGGCGCCAAATAGCCTACCTGTTCGAAGGTCGGCAACAGTGCGATGCAAGCGGTGGAAACGCTGATCATCACAATGGTGAATATCAAGATTGTCCTTCGCCCAATCCGGTCCCCCAGCGGTCCCAGTACCATGCCGCCTAGCGGACGGACGATAAAGGAGATGGCGAACGTTGAAAAGGCCAGGATTCGCGGCATGGCGCCTGCGTCTTCACCGAACGTGAAAAACAACTGTGAGATATAGACGATCAGGTATCCATAGATTCCGTAATCGAACCATTCGATCGCATTGCCGATGGCCGAGCCAGCCACGGATTTGCGTGCTTGCTTCTTTTCCTCTGGTGTGAAATCCGCTTCGTTTCGGATCTTGGGCAGCTGTGCTTGGGTAGTCATGGTCTTGTCCTTAGCCTTGAGAAGCTTCAAAGGTGCGCAATGCAATAAGCGCGTAAGCGCCTGCCGCGGTGCACAAGTCTCGGATGGAAACACTTTCGTTCGGCTGGTGGGCCTGGGAATTAATGTCGCCTGGTCCCAGGACAACCGTTGGCACCAGGTGGTGCTGGGCAATGAATCCCGCCTCGCACGATGCCGTCCAGATTCCATAGGCTCCGGCAGACCCTAGGTCCCGTAGTGACTGGCAGGCTTGGAGCACCAGCGGCGCCTCGGGCTCAGCCAGGAAACCTGGCATGAACATCTGCACCGTTCCTTCCAGCCCGATCTGCTGGCCATCCAGTTCCACCGAGCGGTCAAGCTCCAGACGGGCCGCCGCGAGCAACTCATCAAGCACCTGTTGCGGGTTCTCTCCGGGCAAGAGCCGACGGTCGATGCCCAGCAATGCCGCGTCCGGAACGATGGAAGTGCCGTGACCGGCGTGCAGCGTGCCTACATTCCAAGTTGCCGGGCCGAGTATCGGATGTCCGTTCTTGGCTAGGCGCATCTTGTCTCTGCCGATGAGCGCTACCAGCTTCGCAGCGGCTTCGATGGCACTAGCGCCATCTGCCGGACGGCCAGCGTGAGCGCTGGATCCGCTGATGCGCACCTCCATATTCGCTGCCGCACGGCAGCCAATAATGGCCACTAGATCGGTAGGCTCGGCGACGATGCAGGCGGCATAGGGTGTGGAGGGTTCCGTATTGACGTAGTGGGATATTCCCAGCGCGTCGGCTTCCTCGTCCACAGTGCAGATCAATGTCAACGGGATCTGTGGTGCTTGCAGGTGGACCGCTGCCATGGCTTCGATGATCGCAGCCAGGCCGCCTTTCATGTCCGTCGCCCCGCGACCGATCAGCCTGTCGCCTTCCCTCCGGGCAGTAAACGCGTCTGCGTGCCAGCCGCTTCCGGCAGGTACAACATCACTGTGCCCGAGGAACAGGATCCCACCCCCGCTGTTGCCGCCACCGAGGTGGGCCACGAGATTCGGACGCCCCTCGGCCACCTGCTGCAAATGAACGGATGCCCCCAGCTCTTCGAGCATCCCGCGCAGTAGTTGGACAGTGCGTTCTTCGCTGCCACCGGGATTCTCGCTGGGAGCTTCGATCAGCTGTGCGCATCGGCCTACCAGCCGTTCCTGATCGATTTGGGCCAGTACCACGCGTTCCAGTTCGCTCATCGATTGCGTCGCCAAGCTCATGCTCCGACCCCGCGCTGGAGCATGTCTTCAATTGCTGCGTGCAGACGCTGCACTCCCTCCGTTATCCGTTCAGGTGTGGAAGTTGCGAAGCACAAGCGCAATGCGTCGGTGAAGGCTCCAGAATCTGCAAAGGCAGGGCCCGGTATATAAGCCACGCCATGTGCCAGGGCTATCGGGAACAGCTCCTGGGTGTTGATCTGCGAGTACCGGCCTTTCAAGGTCAGCCAGAGGAAAAATCCGCCTTCGGGGTCAGTGGCCTCGACATCGTCGCCGAAAGTTTCGGCCAAGGCCCGGCGCATGGCCTGCTTGCGCTCCAAGTAAACGCTGCGCAAGGTCCCCACATGGGTTTCCAAGCGACCTTGAGCCAAGAAGTCCGCCACCAGCTGCTGCATTGGGGCGTTGGTGCAGGTATCCATGGATTGTTTCGCACTGATCGCCAAATCGCGCAAGGCAGGATCCAGTTCCATCCATCCCACGCGCAGCCCCGGTGCCAGCACCTTGGAGAAGGTTCTCACCGAGACGATTCGGGGGTTGCCCGGGCTCAATTCGCTGAAGCCCGGGACTTTCTGGCCGGCGAAGCGCAACGCACCATAAGGATCGTCGTCAATAATGAATGCTTCCCACTGCTCAGCGAGCTCAATCAGCTTCCGGCGACGTGCTTCGCTGAGCGTGCGTCCCGATGGGTTCTGGAAGTTCGGAATCACGTAGATCACTTTGGGGATCTTGCCGCTGGCCGCCACCAGTTCCGGCAACGCCTCTACAATCAGTCCGTCGTCATCCACCGGCGCTTCCAGAATCTGCCCCTGGTAGCTCAAGGCTGTGGCAATGCCGTTAGTGTAGGTAGGAGATTCGACGATGACCAGGTCGCCTGGGTCCACCATCAGCTTGAAGGCGATGTCCAGTCCCTGCATGCCGCCAGTGGTCACCAGGATCCGTTCCGGGTCCACAGCCTGTCCCTGCCCAGCGGCGAAGGCAACGATCTGCTTGATAAGCGCCGGGTTCCCTTCGGTCGCGGCATAGTCGTAGCGGCCAGTGGCAGGCTGCCGGTAGAGCTCGGCGAGCTCGGCTTCGGGAATCAATTCGGCGTTGGGCGCACCCATGGCGAATCGCACGATGTCGTGTGTCTGGCTGGCCAGCAGCGAGGTCGAGGAATCGATCACCGAGCCCTTAAGCTGGCTGGCTCGGGCGGCAAGACGCGTTGAAATCGGTGCCAGGAAGGATTGTGTAGTCATTTGAAGAGCTCCTTGGGTTGATGATGGTCAGTTCGCGTGGCAGGTCGGCCAGGAATTCGATTCCGTTGGCCGCGACCCTGATGGGTTCCGAGACCTCGAAGCCGAAACCGTCGAGCCACATGCCGGCGATCAGGTGGAAGGTCATGTTCTCTTGCAACAGGCTGTGCTCGCCGGCCCGGAAGCTGATCGTGCGCTCGCCCCAGTCCGGCGGGAAGCCGACGCCGATCGAGTAGCCCAGTCGGGATTCCTTCTCGAAGCCGTGGGCGTTGATCACTTGGGTGAAGGCGCGCGTGACCGCGTCCGGTGTCGCCCCGGGGCGGACCTGGTCGAACGCCGCCTCGATGCCTTCGACAGTTGCTGCGGCCACGCGCTGCAGTGCGCTGCTCGGCTTGCCCAGCACAGCGGTGCGGGCCAGCGGCGCGTGGTACCGCCGGTGCACTCCGGCCAGCTCGATGGAGATCGGGGCGTTCGAGGGCATCGGATCGGCGTTCCAGGTCAGGTGCGGAGTATCAGCTCCGGGCCCGGTGGGCAGCATTGGCACAATCGAGGGGTAGTCCCCAGCGTGGCCTTCCACTCCCCGCGCCTGCGCCGCCATGATCTCGGCGGCCACGTGGTTCTGCGGCCGGCCCGGCTCCAAGGCACCCAGCGCGACGCGCATGCTGTGAGAGGCGACGCGACCAGCGATCCGCATCAGTTCGACCTCATAGTCTGACTTGATGAGCCGCACCCAGTTGACCAGTTCGCGGGACTCGCGCAGTTCCCATTCGCCAAGGGTTGCAGCCAGGGCCTGGTACATGCGCACGGAGAAGAAGTGGGAATCTCCTTCGTAGCCCACCGCGAGCTTACGCCCGTATCCCAGGTCGCGCAGGTGCCTGGCGACCCAATCGCCAGGGTGGATGTCGGGCCTATGGACGATTTCCTCGGGGTAGCCGAAGATCTGCTCGGGGGCGACCCCGCTCGCCGTGCGGTGCGCTCCGTGGGCATCCATGTGGCGCATGTACAGCATCGGCGGTCCATCCAGCGGAAGAACCATCATCTGGGCGGTGTAGAAGGACCAGGCGTTGTACCCACTCAAGTAGTAGAGATTCGCAGGATCCGTGATCAGAAGCAGCTCTAGTCCCTGCTCTGCCATGCGTTCCTTGACGCGTTGTTGCCGGGTTGCGAACTCGGCGATTTCCAGGCTGTCAATGCCTGTTGGGGGCTGCATCATTTCTGTTTTCTTGCTCCTTGCGGAATGAGTGGAATTTTTCTTGTGATCTACACCATAAGACTGCGTTTGAATCAGATAAAGTGGGTGCATCTTGTTCGTATCGTTAAGCAGAACTTACGGGATGTACCGCAGGTGCATCTGCGGCGGAAGAAGGAAATGCTAGATTTCAAAAGGCTCACGCTGCTGCGCGAACTGCATTTGCGCGGAAGCATCGCGGGTACCGCTCGGATGCTAGGCATCAGCCCGTCCGCGGTATCGCAGCAATTGGCCAAGCTCGAAGCGGAAGCAGGGTTGCCGTTACTCGAACAGGTCGGTCGCAGCATCCGGCTAACCCCGGCCGCGCAACACCTGATTGCCAGCGTGGATGAGGCGATCTCGGTACTCGAAGCGGCCAGCGCCGAGCTGGAAACACGACGCAGCCGGATCCAGGGAGTTATCCGCTTCGCGGCATTCAGCACTTTCGCACGTACCTATCTGCCAGATGCCTTGCGGAACATGGCGCTGGTCCATCCCGACGTGGTGGTTGAGTTCACGCAGCTCGAACCCAGCGAGGCATTAGACGCCGTGTCCGGACGACGCGCAGATATTGCCATTGTCGATGAATTCACCCATGTGCCACGCAGAGCGGACTCTGGATTAGTTCGCACATTGATTACTACCGACCAGTTGGATATTTTTCTGCCGCGTCCGGTCGCGAGCATCGCGGAGCTAGCCGATTTTGATTGGGCCTTTGAACCACATGGCACCGATGCCCACATGTTCAGCCGCAATTACTGCCGTGCGCTGGGGTTCGAGCCGAGAGTGCTCTTCGACTCCCCCGATCCCAGATTGCATTACGAGTTGGTGGCGGCTGGTGTTGCTGCCGCTTTCCTGCCCCGCATGGTGTTCAACCGACTGGGCCCAACCGCGGAAAACGTCACCCGCTTCGCGCCGTCACAGAGCCCCGCACCGCCTCCCATGTTCCGGGAAATCTATGCCGTGGGACGCCGCGGCAGCGACCTGCGCCCTGCGGTCAAGAGCTTCTTGCAAGTCTTGCAGGCCGTTGCCGCCTGAATTGAACCACTCGGAGGAAAATGCATGCTTGATCTGAATCGTCTTCGGCTGCTGCGCGAGGTCAGCTTGCGCGGGAGCATGAGCGCCGCGGCTCGCAGCCTGTCATACAGCCACTCGGCAATTTCCCAGCAGCTGGGCCAGCTCGAACGTGAGACTGGGGTCAAGCTGCTGGAACGCGCAGGGCGCAACGTGCAGCTGACCAAGGCAGGTTTGGAATTGGTGGGCAATACGGAAGCGGTCCTTGCCGCGATGGAAAAGGCCGAAGCCGATTTGGCCAGCTCCCACCAACGGGCACAAGGCGCGGTCACGGTGGCAGCTTTCGCCAGTATCAGCCGGGCAGCCATTCCAGCCGCACTGGCTTCCATCGCCGAGACGCACCCCGGCCTTGAAGTGCGCATCCAGCGCTATGAGCCGGAGGATGCGATTATCCGCCTGGCATCGCGCCAGGTCGACGCGATCGTCACCGACTCCTTCCCAGGCACTTCCTCGGGCAGCGCCAACGGCCTGCACACCACCATCATCGGCCAGGATCCTATCCGCGGTTACCTTCCAACCGGACTTCAGATTCCCGACGCCGAGGCCGCAGCCACCCTGCCATGGGTCATGGAACCGGCAGAGTCCGCTGCTGCACAATGGGCACTTCGAGTTTGCCGGGAACGCGGATTCGAACCCCGTGTCCAGCATGTTTCCTCGGACGTGCTCTTCCACTTGCGTCTGGTTGAGCGTGGCCTGGCAGCAGCTTTCCTTCCGGACATGCTCATCCAGGAGACAAGCAGCCAGCTGCAGCCCAGCAACTGGCTTCCGGCCGACCAGAGCCGCACCATCCTGTTCATCACCCGCAAGGGATCGGAGCACAATCTGGCGCTGAATGCCGTGCAACGGGCGCTGGAAGCAGAACTTCACATGCCCCACAACATGTAAGTAAAACTGACAGGAATCTGTCGAAATCTTTCGCTTTTCATAACCGGTTTCGATTTCTAGATTGGTATCAACCCAATCATCCACGACCGGAATGGAACGAATCCGAATGACACTGAATAATCTGACGCTGCCGGACTCGACGGCCAGCGCGAGCATCCTGGAAGCGCCATCGCTCTGGCCAGCACAAGCCCATCTGCCCACGGTTAGCGGGCGCCAGTTGGTTGTCGAACGCGGCGAAGGGTCGTGGCTCTACACCCAGGATGGACGCAAGCTCTTCGACGGTACTGCCGGCCTGTGGCATGCGAACGTAGGCCATGGAAATGCCGAGCTGGCCCAAGCGGCCTACGAACAGATGCTGCAGTTGGAGACCTATCACATCTTCGCTCGCTATTCGAATGACAAGGCGCTGGCCCTGGGCGAGAAGCTGGCAGAACTCAGCCCCATCGACCGCGCCAAGATCATCCTGAACTCGGGCGGTTCGGATGCCATCGATGTGGCATGCAAGCTCGCCCGCCGCCACTGGCAGCGCGAGGGACGGAATTCGAAGAAGATTATCCTCTCGCGCGAACACGCCTACCACGGCCTGCACGCCTACGGCACCTCGATCGCCGGGTTGGAATTCAACCGCGAGGGCTACGGCACCGACTCCCTGGTTCCGGAAACCGCCCGCGTCTCTTTCAACGACCCAGCCCAGGTCGAAGCGCAGGTCAACCGCCTCGGAGCAGAGAATATTGCCGCGCTGGTCACTGAGGCCGTGCAGGGAACCGGTGGAGTCAATCCCCCAGCCCCCGGGTATCTCGAAGCCATCGCGCGAATCTGCCGGGACAACGATATCCTGCTGATCCTCGATGAGGTCATCACCGGTTTCGGGCGCATGGGCACGATGTTCGCCGCCGAATACTACGGCCTCGAACCGGACATGATCACCTTCGCCAAGGGCGTGACCAGCGGCTACGCCCCGCTGGGCGGAGTAATGGTCGCTCCGCGCCTGTGGGAGCCGTTCTACGTCGACTCGCCCGACACCCCGGTCTTCCGCCACGGCGCCACCTATGCCGGGCATGCAACGGCGAGCTCGGTCGCCCTGAAGCACCTGGAGATCCTGGAACGCGAGCAGCTGGTTCCACGCGTGGCCCAGCTCGAATCGGTGCTCCGCCGCGAACTGGACGCGTTGGCTGCGCGCACGGAGGCCATCACCGAGGTGCGCAGCGCCGGCTTGCTGGGAGGCGTTACGCTTCACGAATCGCTGACCGCCGAGCGGGTGTGCGACGACCTGGTGGAGCTGGGCTTCATCGGACGCCCGCTGCGCGGGAACACCATCCAGATCAGCCCGCCATTCATCGTCACCGACGAGGAGCTGTCCATGTTCATCAGCGCCATCGGCGAAGCCATCAATGCAAGGAGCGGCAAGTGAACACTGCAACGCAGCAAGACGCGCAGCTGGCCGCCGCTGATCCCCGCTACATGGCGAATGCCGATGCAGCCATCGCCACGCTGGATTCTCCAGCGCAGGGCATCGCGGTCCACGATCCGGCCACCGGTGAACTGATCGCCCGCGTCCCGGATTCTTCACCCGCAGATGCTCTGGCAGCGGTCGGCCGGGCCGATGCGGCCGGTGCCGACTGGGCCCGCCAAAGCCCCCGGCACCGCGCCCAGGCATTGCACAACTGGTATGAACTGCTCATCGAGCACGGAGAGCAGATCGCCATGCTGATCTCCCGGGAGATGGGCAAAACGCTGGCTGAAGCGCGGGGCGAGGTAAAGTACGGAACCGACTTCGTGCGCTGGTACGCAGAGGAGGCGGTCCGCCCGGCAGGCCAATTCCAACCAGCCCCCGATGGAGGCGCGGATATCCTCACCCGACGCGCCCCAGTAGGGCTAGCAGTGCTGATCACCCCGTGGAACTTCCCACTGGCCATGGCTACGCGCAAGATCGCGCCGGCCCTGGCCGCGGGGTGCCCGGTGGTCATCAAGCCAGCCACAGCCACCCCGCTGACCACATACTTTGCCGTTCAACTGGCCATCCGAGCAGGGGTGCCCGAGCAGCTGATCCAGGTGGTTTCCACCTCGGATGCCACGGGTTTCAGCAGAGAGGTGCTTTCCGATCAGCGCGTGCGCAAAGTTTCGTTCACCGGCTCCACCCCGGTAGGCCGAAGGTTGCTTGAGCTTGCTTCGAAGAATGTGCTGCGCAGCTCCATGGAGCTGGGCGGCAACGCCCCGCTGCTGGTCTTCGACGACGCAGATTTCGAACGCGCCATCGAGGGAACTATCGCAGCCAAGCTGCGCAACGGCGGCCAATCCTGCATTGGCGCCAACCGCATCTACGTCCAGTCCGGCATTGCTGACGAGTTCGCTGCCGAGCTCGCCCGCCGATTTGCCCAAGTAAAGGTCGGTGCCGGGCTCAGCGATGCATCCGGAATCGGTTCGTTGATCGATGGCCGAGCCGTTTCGCAGATGCAGGACTTCACCAACGATGCCCTGGAGCGGGGCGCCCAGCTGCTCACGGGCGGCCACGGCTACGACAGCATCGGCCACTTCTATGCTCCCACGGTGCTGGACCATGTCGGGCCATCCGCACGCGTCGCCGGGGAAGAGATCTTCGGCCCGATTGCTGCGATCCGGCGCTTCGATACCGAGCAACAGGTCTTGGGCTGGGCCAACGACACGGAGTTCGGGCTCGCTGGCTATGTCTTCACCCAGGACCTGGACCGCGCGATGAATGTCGCCGACCAACTGCAAACCGGCATCGTTGGCATCAATCAAGGCGTGCCCTCCAACGCGGCCGCGCCATTTGGCGGAGTCAAGCAGTCCGGCCTGGGCCGTGAAGGAGCCAGCGAAGGCCTAGAGGAATACCAGTCCGTGCGCTTCTACAATATTGCCCGCCGAACCACCGCCGGCTAACCGGGCTTTGGAGCCCACACCACTACAACTACATCTACAGTTACAAAGAAGAGAGTCCAATAATGCACATCTCAGTTGTCAAGGAAATCAAGCCTGCCGAGCAACGCGTTGCCATCACACCTGCCGGTGTTGCAGCGCTAACCGCCAAGGGACATGCAGTTCACGTCGAATTTGGCGCAGGCGACAACGCCGGCTTCAGCGATGATCAGTACGCCGCGGCCGGGGCCCTGCTTGCCACCCAAGCCGATACTTGGGCCAGCGCGGAACTCTTGGTCAAGGTCAAGGAACCAATTGCCAGCGAATACCACTTCCTGCGCGAGGACCTGACTCTGTTCACCTACCTGCATTTGGCGGCAGACCGCCCATTGACCGAAGCGTTGCTGGATGCCGGCACACTATCCATCGCCTACGAAACCGTTCAGGACCACACTGGCTTGCCGCTGTTGACGCCGATGAGCGAAATCGCAGGCCGCTTGGCGGCGCATGCGGCAGCCACCTATCTGACCGGTCCCGAAGGAGGACCGGGCAAGCTTCTTGGCGGTTCGCCAGGCGTAGCTCCGAGCCGTGTCTTGGTCATCGGCGGAGGTGTGGTCGGAACCCAAGCCGCACAACTGGCCTTGGGCATGCAGGCAGAAGTCACCATCCTGGAAATGTCACCGTTGCGTATCCGCCAGCTTGGCGACCTGCTCGGCAACCGGGCACGGGTACTGATGAATGACCCGCTGACCCTGGAAAACGAGTTGGCTCAGGCCGACGTCGTCATCGGCGCCGTGCTGGTTCCGGGTCGTGCTGCGCCCAAGGTAGTCACCCGCGAACAGCTGGGCTTGCTCAAGCCCGGGTCGCTGCTGGTGGATGTGGCCATCGACCAAGGCGGAGCCTTCGAAACTTCGCACGCAACCACCTACCAAGATCCGATCTTCGAAGTGGACGGCATCCGGCACTACTGCGTAGCCAACATGCCGGGCGGCGTGCCGCAGACTTCCACCAAGGCGCTGACCAACGCCACCCTGCCGTACCTGCTGCAGCTGGCGAACCAGGGCGTCGAGCAGGCCTTGGCATCGAATCCGGCCTTGGCCAAGGGAGTCAATACCCGTGGCGGGCGCATTGCCTACTCCGGCGTCGCTTCAGCCTTCACGGACCTGCCGAACACCGAATCCCATTCGTCGCTGGTCTAAAGCGCTGGTGCAATGGAATCAGGATGCATGGCCTACGCGCAGTGCATGCTTATTGCATCCACAGAATGCCGTTCTACAGTTTTAAGTACCTCATGAAGGTGCGAGTGATGACGCGGAAACTGGCACTGTCGGTCTTGCGACAGTGCCAGTTTCTGTATCCAAAATCATTTCCCTGTTTCCAGCAATTCTCGAAACCCCGAACTGCACGCGGGCCGCTGAAATTATTTCCGGCAACCGGCGGCACAGTCTTCTCCAAATCTGCAGTGGACGCTCAGCACCGGCATAGCTTCGCCTCCTATATTGGTAAGTACCTCATGAAGGTGCGAGTGATGATCGAGAATTCCCGGCCGAAGTCTTCGGCCGGGAATTCGAATTTAAGCGTCCTGCTCGCCTCGTGTAGCGCAAATCTCCGGCATCTGCGGGCGCAGGCAACCTCCGCTGCGATAACGTAGACAAGATCCCACTTTGCTTCCCTGGGACACCTGACGAAACGGAGCCCCGGTGAGTACCGCGACCGCTGAATTGACGCCCCTGCAACGGCAGTCGGTGCTGCGCACCCTCAAGTCCCCGCGGCTGCTGAAAACCGAACTGCTCGCCGGCCTGGTCGTTTCCCTGGCACTGATCCCCGAAGTCATCGCGTTCACCGTGATCGCCGGGGTGGACCCGCGCGTAGGCATCTTCGCCTCCTTCACCATGTCGGTGGTCATCGCGATCACCGGCGGGCGCCCGGCGATGATTTCCGCCGCCGCCGGCGCGGTGGCACTGGTGGTCGCCCCGCTGGTGCGCACCCACGGAGTGGAATACCTCTTCGCGGCGGTGGTGCTGGCCGGCATCATCCAGGTCACGCTGGCTGTGCTGGGCGTGGCCAAGCTGCTGCGCTTCATTCCGCGCCAGGTGATGATCGGTTTCGTCAATGGCCTGGCCATCTCGATTTTCTGGGCGCAGATGCCCGAGCTGCGCAATGTCCCGTGGATGGTCTACCCGCTGGTGATCCTCGGCGTCGCCATCGTCTGCTACTTCCCGAAGATCACCAAGGCGGTCCCGGCGCCGCTGATCGCCATCGTGGTGCTCACCGCGATCACCATCTTCGCGAAGGTCACCGTTCCGACCGTGGGTGACAAGGGGGAACTGCCCGACTCGCTGCCGGTCTTCCACCTGCCCGGCGTGCCGCTGAACCTGGAGACGCTGCAGATCATCGCGCCCTATGCGATCGCGGTGGCTTTCGTCGGCCTGCTCGAATCCCTGCTGACCGCCAAGCTGGTCGATGACATCACCGACACCCCGTCGAGCAAGACCCGCGAGTCCTGGGCGCAGGGCACCGCGAACATCGTCACCGGGTTCTTCGGCGGGATCTGCGGCTGCGCGATGATCGGCCAGACCATGGTGGGAGTGAAGGTCTCCGGCGGGCGCACCCGCATCTCCACCGCCTTCGCCGGCATCTTCATGCTGCTGCTGGCGGTGCTGCTCGGCGACATCGTCGCCCGGATTCCGATGGCCGCGCTGGTCGCGGTGATGATCGTGGTTTCGGCCACCACCTTCGACTGGCATTCAATCCGCCCGAGCACGCTGAAGATGATGCCCAAGAGCGAAACCTTCGTCATGGCCATCACCGTGGCGCTCACCGTGATCACCAGCAACCTCGCCATCGGCGTGGGCGCGGGCATCCTTGCGGCCATGGTGCTCTTCGCCAATCGCGTGGCGCATATGGTCACCGTGGACCGCAGCACTACCGAAGATTCGGCCGTGTACAAGGTCAACGGCGAGCTGTTCTTCGCTTCCTCCAACGACCTGTACATGCAGTTCGACTACGCGCAGGACCCCGAGAAGGTCATCATCGACATGTCAGATTCGCACCTCTGGGATGCCTCGACCGTCGCCGCATTGGACTCGATCCGCACCAAATACGAGCACTACGGGAAGAGTGTGGAAATCCAGGGCCTGAACGAGGCCAGCCAGAAAATGCAGGACCGGTTAGGCGGCAAGCTCGGCTAGGGCCTGGACTCAGCTTTCCCCTGCGGACTTGCCGCGTTCGGCAGCACGCTGGCGCTTGGAGGCGTACATGTCCCGGTCCGCGCGCAGGATCATGGTGCTCAGGTTGTCGTCGGCTCGGGCCTGTGCCGTTCCGAAGCTCCAGGCCAGCTTGGATGAGCCTTCAATGCGCTCCATCAAGAGCTGCGCCTGGCCCATCGTCGTATTGGGGAACACCAGCACGAATTCGTCTCCGCCCAATCGGCAGACCAGGTCTCCGGCACGGATCGAGCTGCGCAGATGCCGCACCAGCTCCTTCAGTGCGCGGTCCCCGGCATCATGGCCGCCCTGGTCGTTGATCTCCTTGAATCCGTCCATGTCCAGCAACGCCACAGCCAGCGGCTTGCGGTACTTCCGCGACGCGAGCAAGGCGGCATCTCCACGCGCCGACAGCCCGACGCGGTTCAAGGCGCCGGTCAGCGCATCAACCTGGGTTTGCTGGCGGAATCGGCGCTTGACGTAGTGGCCGACGAACATCCCAATGACTGTGAAGAAGACCAGGCTCAGCACGTTCAACGGACCGCTTTGGTGCTCGGTGCCTACGGCAGGGCCGAAGAACACCGAGTAGGGAATCGTGAAAGCCATGACAGGATAGATGGTCCACCGGGTGACCGCCGGCGGAAAGAGCCAGGACATATAGAGCGCGATGAGCGGAAATTCCTGGAGCCTGAAGACGATCTGCTCATGGTTGACCGAGAACCCCACGAAGGCGACAAAGGCCGACAACTCGGCCAGGGCCCCGAGATAGGCAATCCACAGTGGAAAACGGTCAAGCAGCATCCACACGGTGATCACCATGGCCAAGGTCCCGGCAACCCTTGCCACCGCCAGCTTCTGGATGAGCGGAGAACTGAAATCATTGCCCAGGTTGACCAGATAGAACACCAGCAGGAATGCCGCCACCATCCCGGTGACAGCAACTTCCAGTCGCTCGATCCTGCGGAGCCTGGCTGGCAGCAGCCGGCTCCACCAGATTCCGTCATCGTTGGCCCGCCGGTTCCTTGTCCTGGGCATGCTGCTCCCGCTTCCTTGTGAATTCATCAGTACCGCGTATCCCTGGCCAGCTTCAGGGTAATATCACCTTCGTACCCAACAGCCTAACCAGCATCATCTTGCCAATCCGCATCACCAGCCTAGGTGGACCATGAAGTTCGCATTCCAGCCCCTGATCAACCTGCGCTCCGACGCGTTGCTGGGCTTCGAGGCGCTGGCACGATTCAGCGACGGACGCCGGCCAGATGAGCACTTCGCCGAAGCCCGGGCCGAAGGCAATCTGCTGGCGCTGGAGCTGCGCGCCCTGGAGGGCATTGTCCACGCCGCCCAGGGACTGCCCGATGGGCTGCTGCTCACCATGAATGCCTCAGGCCCTGCAATCAAGGCCTTCGCGCGCGCGGCCCCGGAACTTGATCCCCGGCTGGACTGGGGGCTGGAACTGCACGAGCTGTCCGCACCGGAAGTTTGCGATGCAGTTCGGACCAATGCCGATGAGCTCGGCTGCCTGTTGCTGGTTGACGATGCAGGCATCGGCTACGCCACAAGAGAGCGCATCCTGCGCCTGTTGCCGCACATCGTGAAGCTGGACCGTTCGCTGTTCATCCACTACCTGGCATCGGCCGAGGCCCGCGAGCATGTGGACATCCTGCTGGCGGCCGCCCGCGAGATCAACGCCAAGACGCTGGTCGAGGGGGTCGAAACCGCCGAGCATCTTCAGCTCGCCCGCAGGCTGGACTTCGACTATGCGCAAGGCTTCTATTTCAGCCCCGGCATCGAGCTGGCGGACCTGCCCGTGGCGATGCATGAGCTACACGGACGCCTCGGGATCGATATTCCTGGTTTCTGAGCGGCGTTCGCGTCCCCGTGCGCTGCGGATCCGGATCACCGGCAGCAGCTTGGCCAAGCCCAGGACCAGATAGAGCACGGTGTTGATCGCGACGAACGAGGCGAGCACGGCGAACCAATCGCTGAGCAGCACGCTTTCGGGGAGAATGATTCCTCGCGGGATCTGGACGATGAGATTCATCATGAGATGTTTTCCTTCCGTGCGGCACCTGCGTGGTCGACATGCTTCCAATCCGCGCTGCGGGCAAAGGCGATATCCCCGACGCCTTTGAGGAATGCGAGATCAAGGAAGGCGTCGTAGACCAGCTCGGGAATCACCAGCGCGGCGACGATCCTTGCTCTCCAGCCGCCGTGCCAGACCGTGACCACGCGTTCGACAGCAAAGAGCGCGCCCAGCAGCATCCAGAACGGGAACCACACCCAGGTGTCCATGGAGATCAGCATGATGATCATCAGCGCGAAATAGCTGAACAGCGCGATCACGCCATAGCCGATGCCGATCTGCTGCGCCCAGTACCGGGAGGTCTGCGCGGTGACTCCGTACGCGCCCAGGTTCTCCAAGGCGCCACGCTGCCAGCGCAGCCGCTGCGCCCACAGCATCTTCCAGTTGGGCATCAGCTCGGTGACCACCGTGCAGTCCTGCGGCGACGTGGTCAGCGCGCCGAGGGTTTTCAGCGCGATGGTCAGCTCATTGTCTTCGGTCAAGGCCGCCGTATCATAGACCTCGCCGGGGGTTCCCGGAAGCACGCTGCCGCGCGCAGCCGCCACCTCGCGCAGGGCCGAGGCGCGGAATACCGAGGCCGTGCCGGTGAGCACGAAGACCCGGCCGTCGCGGCGCGAGATTTCGCGTTGGTAGCGGGTGTATTCGTTGCGCTGGAATTGGCCGATCAGCCCGTGGCCTTCTTCGCCGTGGAACAGCCCGCCCACCGACATCAGCGCGCGGTCCCAGGTGAAGCGGTCCCGTGCGGTTGCCAGGAAGTCCGCGCCGATCTGGCTGTCCGCATCCATCACCATGACGCAGTCGTTATCGCCCATCCCGGGCAGGATGGCATGCAGCGCCTGGTTCAGCGCCCCGCCTTTCTTGTGCTTGTTCTCCACCGATTCGAACACCTCGACCCCGTGCTCGCCGGCGACCTGCACGGTCCGGTCGGTGCAGTTGTCGGCCACCACGATGATGCGCGATGGAGCAAAGCTCTGCTCCTCCAGGGCTTTCAGGGTGTATGGCAGGGAAGCTTCTTCATTGTGCGCCGGAATCAGCACGGTCACGGTGACCGGTCCTGCGTAGACGCCTCGGGTGCGGGCCATCACCGCCTTGGGCGCCAGCGGCCGGCTCGATTTCTCGATCGGCGTCCGGCGATAACGCCAAGTGACCAGACGCTCGCCCAGGACCACCAGCAGCACCAGGATCACCGCGGCGGCAACGGAGAAAACCAGGATCGACAAATCGGGCAGTTCGGAGCTGTAGAAGGTTGTCCAGAGCCTTCCGATGTGGACCTCGATCGGGTTCCACATGCCCACCGGGCGTTCGGCGATGCTCAGCGCCCACACCAGCAGCGAGGCCGCGAGAACCACGATCATGATCACACCGATGCCCACCAAACGGCTGAAATGTTTCTGCACGCACGCACCCCATTTACGTCAAGAATTCCTTGTCGACCCCGAGGTTAGCCCAAGGAAGCCACTTGGAAAACTAGCATGCAGGAAATTCCCGGGCACAGTATTTATGCTGAACCTCACCTCCACCCAAAGCATCGCTGTGGCTCGCTGACCTGGCTGGCGGCGGGCGGCTACAGTTCAAGCCGTTTCGTCGCGTCCTCGCGCAACTGGTTCTTGCGGATCTTCCCGGTGACGGTGGTCGGGAAATCCTGCAGCACCTGCACATAGGCGGGGATCTTGTAATGCGCCAGATGCCCGGTGCAATACTCGCGGATCGCCGCCGCATCCAGCGGCTCGCGTCCTGCCTTCATGCGGATGCAGGCACAGATCGCCTCGCCGTACTTCTGATCGGGCACCCCGATCACCTGCACATCCTCGATATCCGGGTGCTTGTAGAGGAATTCCTCGATTTCCGCCGGGTAGATGTTCTCCCCGCCGCGGATCACCATGTCCTTGATGCGCCCGACGATGGTGCAGTAGCCGTCCTCGCGCATCACCGCCAGGTCCCCGGTGTGCATCCATCCCTCCTCGTCGATGGCCGCGCGGGTCTTCTGCTCGTCGTTCCAGTAGCCGAGCATCACCGAATAGCCGCGGGTGCAGTATTCGCCGGTTTCCCCGCGTTCCAGGGTTTCGCCGCTGGCCGGATCCACCACCTTGATCTCCACATGCGGGTGCACCCGGCCGATGGTGGAGGTGCGGCGCTCGAGATCGTCATCGCTGCGGGTCTGGCAGGATACCGGGCTGGTCTCGGTCATGCCGTAGGCGATGGACACCCCGTCCATGCCCATCTCGTCGATGCAGCGGCGCATCACCTTGATGGGGCAGATGGACCCGGCCATGATGCCGGTGCGCAGCGAGGAGAGGTCGTGGTCCTTGAAGCTGGGATGGTTCTGCATCGCGATGAACATCGTCGGCACCCCGTACAACCCGGTGCACTTTTCCTCGGCCACCACCCGCAACGTAGTTTCGGCATCGAAGCCCGGGGCCGGAATGACGATCGTGGTGCCCCGGCTGGTGCAGCCCAGGTTGCCCATGACCATGCCGAAGCAGTGGTAGAACGGGACCGGGATGCACAGCCGGTCGTGCTCGTCCAGGTCGATCATTCCGGTCACCTGGTAGCCGTTGTTCAGGATGTTGCGGTGGCTGAGCACCGCGCCCTTCGGGTAGCCGGTGGTGCCCGAGGTGTACTGGATGTTGATCGGGTCCTCCGGCTTGGTGGCAGCCAGGCACCGGGACAGTTCCTCGTCGCTGATGCGCTCGCCTTCGGCCAGCAGTTGCTCGAAGTCCGCGGTGTCCACGTAGATAACGCGTTCAAGTTCAGGGGTGTCGGCGCGCGTCGCGTCCACCATCGCACGGTAGTTGCTGGTCTTGAATTCGGAGACCGCCAGCAGCAGGCGCACCCCCGAATGGTTGACCGCGTAGGCGTACTCATGGGTGCGGTAGGCAGGATTGACATTGACCAGGATGACGCCGATTTTCGCGGTGGCGTACTGCGCGAAAACCCATTCGGCGCAGTTCGGCGCCCAGATGCCCACCCGGTCCCCCGCCTGCAGGCCGGCGGCCAGCAGGCCCTTGGCCAGGCGGTTGATCTGAGCGTCCAGCTCGCTCCAGCTCCAACGCCGCCCCGTGGAAGCTTCGACCAGTGCCTCTGCCGGGCCGAAGCGGGCCGCCGTGCGTTCGAAGTTGGCTCCGATCGTCTCTTCGATCAGCTGCGGCTCGCTCTCGCCCTGGGCATAAGCCTTCATCTGCGTACCCCTTCATGGATCGCCTCGTCGGAATCTTCGCGGGCACAAAACCTGTGCCCAGCGTCACATTCACACCCTAGCCGCACCCTTTCCCGCTGCCAAGCACCGGCGCGACCTGCACTTTCAAGCCTGAACCTGCGCCCTGAGATCGCAGGACAGCTCGGTGAGGTACGGCAGGTTTTTCAGTCCCTGCAGTTGCATTGATACCCTGCTCCGCCAGCAGGAGCGCATACTCGTGCCAGGAACGGCGTTCGCCCAGGTCTTCAATTCGCCCTCGTTGGGCAACAAAGCGCCCTCTAGATGCCCGAGCAGCTCTTGCTCGCTGAGCTGTCCGGCTCCGTTGAGGCTGATAGCGCATCCCCGGTCCCAGCGGATCGATACCCGGGTGCCATCGTCGAACTCGGCGAACTCGTCGACTTCAACGCCAACCTAGTCTCGGCTACCGGTCGACGACCAAGCGCCCCTAGGCGTGCACCTGGCGCCGACCGCGACAAGAACACCGGTGCCCCCGTTCCGCTTTACCCATGTTGCTGTCCGCGGCGCGATGCCGGCAGGACCATAAGACATCGCTTCCATATCCCTCCCTGCCAGTACGGCAAATCCATTCATACTTGTAGACTCTCAATCGACCCAGAATAAGTATTTCACCCTCTTGGATCGCCGCGTTAGAGTTGCCTGCAAGCGTCTTCTGCGCATTCGACGCGCGGTCCGACGATCGGAGCACCATGGACACGAGACTACTTCGCTACTTTGTCGCTGTCGCCGAAGAACGCCATTTCGGCCGCGCGGCGGCGCGCCTGCATATCGCGCAGCCCCCGCTCTCCCAGCAGATCAAGCAGCTTGAGGAGACGTTGAATACCCAGTTGCTGATCCGCACCACCCGCAAGGTGGAATCGACCAACGCCGGCGAGCTGCTGCTGAGCCGCGGGCGCATCCTGCTCGCAGAGCTCGACCAGCTTTCCCGCGATGTGCGCACGGTGGGCGAAGGCGCGCTGGGCGTACTGCGCCTGGGCTCCACCGGCAGCGCCACCTCGCGCATCATGCCCAAGCTCATCGAGGCCAGCTCGGAGCAGATGCCCGGCCTCCAATTGAATGTCCAGGGCGAAATGCTCACCCCGCAGATGGTCGAAGGGCTCGTCGAGGGGCGCCTGGACCTGGCGATCCTGCGCCCGCCGGTGCGCGGCACCGAGGTCGACTACATGCTGCTGGACCGCGACCATCTGGCCGTGGCCCTGCCGATGGACCACCCGCTGAGCGCCCACGAAGAACTGGACCTGGAGCAGCTGGCTGGCGAGAAGTTCATCTGCTATCCGCCGTCCTCCGCGGTGAACAACATCATCATGGATTCCTGCCGCCGCGTGGGCTTCGCCCCGCAGATCGCCCAGGTGGCCAGCGAGACTTCCACGCTGCTCACCTTCGTCGCAGCAGGCTTGGGCATCGGGCTGCTGCCCACCACCCATTACCTGCCGCACAGCTCCCGGATCACTTTCCGGCCGCTGCGCAACGCACCGTCCGTCGACCTTGCCATCGCTTGGAAAGCCGGCAACGAGTCCGCGCTGGTGCGCAACTTCCTGGAACTTTGCACATTGCTCAACCCCCTAGAAAGGCTGGACCCCGATGCGAATCCAGCGGATTGAAACAATCCCCTATGCCATCCCCTACAACCACCCGCTGCGCTTTGCCAGCGGAGAGGTGCACACCGCCGACCATGTGCTTGTCCGCGTGCACACCGACGAAGGCGTGATCGGCACCGCCGACGCCCCGCCGCGCCCGTACACCTACGGCGAGACGCAGAAGTCCATCGTCGCGATCGTGCAGGATATTTTTGCCCCGCAGCTGATCGGCCTGGACATCATGGACCGCGCGAAGATCCGCCAGGTGCTGGATCGGACCATCCACAACCAGGTCGCCAAGGGGGCACTGGATATCGCCGTCTGGGATGCCATCGGCCAGGCGCTGGGCACCCCGGTGCACAAGCTGCTCGGCGGCTTCACCGACTCGATGCGGGTGAGCCACATGCTCGGCTTCAAGCCGGCCCAGGAGCTGCTCGACGAGGCGCTGCGCTTCGGCGAGCAGTACGGCATCACCACCTTCAAGCTCAAGGTCGGCCGCCGCCCGCTCGCCCTGGACATCGAGGCCTGCCGGGTGCTGCGCGAAGGCCTGGGCCAGGACGTGGAAATCTACCTGGACGCCAACCGCGGCTGGACTGCGAACGAGGCCATGGAGGTGCTGCGCCAGACCGAGGGCCTGGGCCTGAGCCTGCTCGAGGAGCCGTGCGACGCCAAGGAGGCGATGAGCCGCCGCCGGCTGGTCGAGCACTCCCCGATCCCGGTCGTCGCCGACGAGTCCGCGCCCACCGCGGGCGACGCCTCGCGCGAGCTGCTCTCCGGCGGCGCCAACGCGATCTGCATCAAGACCGCCCGCTCGGGCTTCACCGAAGCCACCGAGATCCTCGGCCTGTGCACCGGACTGGGCGTGGATGTCACCATGGGCAACCAGATCGACACCCAGGTCGGCTCGCTGGCCACCGTCACCTTCGGCGCGGCCTTCGAGGCCACCAGCCGCCGCGCCGGCGAGCTGTCGAACTTCCTGGACATGTCAGATGACCTGCTCGCCGAGCCGCTGCAGATCATCGACGGCCGCATTTCGGTGCGCAGCGTGCCCGGCGTGGGCGCCGCCATCGACGAATACAAGCTGGCGCGCTACCGCCAGGACCACGCACTTTCCACCTCGAACTAAAGGAATTCCCCATGTTGTTCCTCGCCCGTATGGACGTTGCATTCCCGGACCACCTCACCGCCGAACAGGTCGCCGATTTCCAGGCCCGCGAGAAGGAGTACTCCGCGAGCCTGCAGCGCAGCGGAAAGATGCAGGGCATCTGGCGCGTAGTCGGCGAGTACGCGAACCACTCGCTGTACAACGTCGAGTCCAATGACGAGTTGCACGAAATCCTCAGCGGCTTCCCGATGTACCCGTACATGAAGATCAAGGTCACCGCGCTGGCCAAGCACCCGAATTCGCTGGCCTAGGAAGGTTTCCAGCCAGCGGGTTCTCTCCGTGCGCCAGCCCACATGCATTGATATCCAAGAACTCTCAATCACCGTCAAATAAGTATTTCACTGGGCATAGACACTGCACTACATTGAATATCAATCACCGCAGATGATGGGGGTCACACCATGGGCCCGCATACGTCACACCACACAATTTAGGGGAGTCACCATGACCACCGAAACTCCAGATCAGGCAACTGCAGCCAAGTCCGGCAACGCCGCCACCGACAGCTTCCGCAATTCCGGCAAGCTCGGCAGCATCGAAACCTCCACCGAGCGCGTGAACTTGCTGGCCAGCAAGCTGATCAAGGCCGCGAACGACATCGTGCTCGAGGAACGCGTCACCTACGACGAATTCAACGCGCTGAAGGCCTGGCTGATCAAGGTTGGCGACGACGGCGAATGGCCATTGTTCCTGGACGTATGGCTGGAGCACTCGGTGGAAGAGGTCGCTACCGACCACCGCGAAGGCAACAAGGGCTCGATCGAGGGCCCGTACTACGTGCCTGATGCTCCGACCCAGAACTCCCCGGCCACCATCTCGATGCGCGAGGACGAGAAGGGCACCAACCTGCTCTTCCAGGGCCAGGTCCGCTCCACCGATGGCTCGGCGCTGAAGAACGCCAAGATCGAGCTGTGGCACGCCGACGAAGAGGGCTTCTACTCGCAGTTCGCACCGGGCATCCCGGAGTGGAACCTGCGCGGCACCTTCATCGCTGACGAGGAGGGCAACTTCCAGATCAACACCATGCAGCCGGCTCCGTACCAGATTCCGACCGACGGTGCCTGCGGCCAGCTGATCGCCGCTGCCGGTTGGCACGCTTGGCGCCCAGCCCACCTGCACCTGAAGGTTTCGGCACCGGGCCACGAGTTGCTCACCGCCCAGCTGTACTTCCCGGGCGACGCGCACAACGATGATGACATCGCCACCGCGGTGAAGCCGGAACTGATGCTCGACGTGCAGCCAGCCGAATCCGGCAACGGCAAGCAGGTCACCTACGACTTCGTGCTCGACCCAGTCAAGTAAGTCTTAGCGCAGCTAAGCAAGCGAAGGCCTCGGCAGGAATATTCCTGCCGAGGCCTTCCTTGCGCTTGAGGGCGGCTTCGGGCCTTTGCGCTGCCGCAATCAGCCAGCCGCCTTCTTCACCAGCTCGCGGATCTTGTCCTCCGTTGCGGCATCCAGCGAGGTGATGGTCCAGGCAACCGGATGCATGTGCGCGCCGTCCTCGTAGGCGGGATTCACCACTTCGCCAAAGCCGAAGGCAACGAAGTCCTTGTCAGGCTTGATGTAGCAGACGTCCTTGCCGTCCCGGACATAAAACGGAAGGCCCCAGCGGACGATCGGCTCCAGCGAGGGCGCGCTTTGCACGATGATGGCATGAAGCCGCTCGGCAATCTCGCGATAAGGTGCTGGAGCCGCGCTGAGCTTGGCCAGGACAGCGGCGTCGCCCTTCTTGGTGAAGATCATTACTAGTCCCCTTATAGACGATTGGCGCTGCATGGCAGCGTTTGGTGATGTCGCTTGCGCGATCGCTGCGCTTTCCCGATCGGCACATAATGCACTTTACCGATTCGGGGCCTCTGCTTCACGGTCTTCTGCAATGCAATACCGGCATCCGACGCACGAGCTGCTAGTGATGCCAAGTATTTCGCTTGCACGGTGTTAGGCTACCGGCATGCGCAAGCTTCTAGCCACCTCCGGTGCCGCCATCATCGTGGCCTACGCGGTTTACGGCGCACTGCTCATGAACAATTGGGCAGTGGTCGCAGCCAGTAGAATCCCCCTGGATGAGACCATCGTGCAGATGGCCGCCATGGACCAGGATTACGATTCGCTCGGAGGTTGGGTCTTCGCAGCAATCGGAATTGCCCTCGCCATCTCCTGGCTCGTTTCCGTCATCGCGTCCGGTCGCAAGCTGCCCGCTTGGGCCGCTATTGGGACATGGAGCCTGATCGTTGCTCTCGGCGCACCGGCCTATTTCTTCGCATCCTTCGCCAACATGAACTCCGTGGGCGATACCTTTGCCGATTGGAACGCCGGCGCCGCTGCTGATCTGGAAGAGCCCCTGTACATCGCCAGCATCCTCGCCTTGGCCTTGCTGGCTGCCATGGGAATCCTTGGCCTCCGCGCGGCTTTGACTCGCCCGCCACGCCCTCTGGCTCAAGCAAGCAGATAAAACCACAGCCACTGCCCCATTCCCGGTACTGGGGATTTTTCACCAGAATCCCCATGGATAGCTTGTCGCAGAAACTTTCGAGATGTTATCCACAATTCGAAAATAACCAGAACACATAGTCGATGTACCGCGGGAAAGTAAATCATGACTACTCCCGCATATTTAGAAGATAACGACGGTGAACACCGCCTGCCACTGCGACCACCGGGCACCCGCACAGAGTCGCACAAGACCTCCCCGTTCGATGCTCAGCGCGAGCACCAGATGTTCTTCGGTCCCCTCAAGAAAATTGCCAATGAGCTCTATGATGCCGGCCCGGTCAACGGCCCCGGCGACGCAATGGAACGCTTGCAGAAGATCCAGCGCCTCCTGAGCAGCGTCGAAGCTGTCATCTGCGTCTTGCTGGCGGATTCGGTCGAACAGGTCAGCGAATCATTCAGCGATTTCATAGCCACGGAAAATACCCACACGGCAGAGGAAGAAGCTGAAGCCCGAAAGAGCGCCGCATACTACGGCGTGGACCGTGGAAGCGAACAGACCATCAACTCCAACCTCATCGCCGAGGCGGCTGTCGCGTTGAGGGAAAGCCCGCGCAAAGTCAGCAAGCGGATGTTCCACGCCAAAGGATTGCGCCATGTCTGCAAAGCCACGCTCCTCGCGCTGGCCGCCGGCGAGATCACTGCCAAGGCCGCCCACGACATCGTCAAGTACTCCCAAGACCTCGGCCCTGGGCAAGTCTCGCTCATGGAACAAACCCTTCTGCCTCTGGCAAGGACCGCCAGCGACGAGACCGTCTACCAGCGCGCCCGCCGCCTTCATGACCGGCTGAACCCCGACTCTGCCGAGAACCGGCAGAAGAACGCAATGGCCGCCCGCAACGTCAAGGTCTGGAATGACGAGGATGGCATGGCCACCTTGCAGTTGCATCACCGCGCTGATGTCATCCACTCAATCCGCAATTCGATCATGCAGGTGGCCGCCCAGAGCACTGATCCCAAAGATCCGCGCACCAAAACCCAGCTTGAGGCCGACGCCCTTGCAGACGTATATCTGAATGGATGGCCCGGAATGGAGGGCATGCAGCTGAAGCCACGGGTATCCATCACGATACCGGCCGTGGAAATGCTCGCGAATCCCACTCGCGCCCTTGCCGATCTGGAAGGCTACGGACCCATCCCAATCGGGATAGCGTTGGAACTCGCGGCAGACGCTCCATCATTCCAGCGCGTGCTGACCGACCCATGGACGGGCGCTGCAATTGACGTGGAACCCAAGAAATACCGGCCTTCGCAGGGGTTGCGCGATTTCCTGCGTCACCGCGACCAGCATTGCGGTTTCCCGGGTTGCCGACGCCCAGCCGACCGATCAGAAATAGACCACATTGAAGCGTTTGGGCAAGGCGGCCACACGACCCGGCAAAACACCCATCTCTTGTGCAAGCAGCATCAGATGTTCAAGCACGCCCTAGGGTGGAAGGTCTTCGCCTGCCCTGATGGCTCCAAGACGTGGGTGTCTCCGCACGGGCTGCGGTCAATCACGATCCCTGAGAGCGTAGCCAACGTGGCGAACTTTGATCATGTCAACGATCATTGCCCGCAGCGAACATCGGACGACGCAGCTCACAAGGTGCATTTGACCCCCGAAGTGCGGCGCGTGCTGGGCCTTGGCCAAGATGAAGACCTGCCCGGCACTGGGACCGGCTAGCACCGGTCGCCCGCTGTGAATTTTGAGTGACAAATTTTTTCAGTCACTAGAACCGCCACACCACCCATAACCCCACAGGAGCAACCGCGATGATTCGCGTTGCTCAGCTGGCTGCCGCCTGCATCAAGTCCCGTCTTCCTCCCATTCAAGCGATACGACTTGAATGAAAAAATTTTCAGTCACTGCACGCAGGACGAGCCGCACTGCGGATGGCTCGGCTGTCGTTCGTGAATGAAAATTTTTATCAGTCAAGAAGCACTATTCTTCTTGGCCAAAGCGTGCCAAAGCAGCAAGCTCTGTACGGTTGGAGACCGACAGCTTCGTGTAGATCTTGGTCAGGTGGTACTGCACTGTTTTGGTACCGATATACAGTTCTTCAGCTACACGTCGGTTGCTTGCGCCTTCGCACACCAGCTTGGCCACGGCTTGTTCCTGAGCGGTCAGCGTCGACCAGTCGGCGCTTTCCTTGCGCAGCATCCCGGTACCGCTTGCCTGAAGCTCACGCGTGCAACGGTCAATGTACACGGTTGCATCGCAGTGCGTGAAAAGCGCCAGCGCGCGAGTCAGCGGAGCCACGCATTCGGCCCGCTTGCCGGCGCGGCGCAGGCATTGCCCGTAGTAGAAATCAATTTTCGCCCGGTGGTAAACCGAACCGACGCCCTCCAAACGGCGGATGGCATCTTCAAAAACAAGGCGGGCGCCGTCGATATCGCCGCGAGCTGCCAGCAAGGCGCCTTGCACGCTCAAGAAGCGGGCAGCCCCGGTTTGGTGGCCTGAAGCGACAGCGCTCTCCAGCAACGGCTGAATGAAAGCTTCTGCCTCCTCAAGGCGTTCGCAACGTATGAGCGCCAAGGCATATGTATCTTGCCAGGTCCAGAAGCCCGGCTGGTCTATGCCCTGGGTGCGGTCCAGCCGAAGCAGGGGCTCCAGCGTACGCACGACTTCTTCATGGTTTGCCTGCGCCCGGGCGATCTCGGCCCGCGCCATCCGGTAAGGCATTTCCATGATGGCATAGCTGCCGGTACGAGCCCATGACTTGCGAAGGTGCAGATCAGCCTGCTCCCAATTGCCGCGCAACGCGTGGATCTGCGCCGCGGTCAGTTGGATCAGCGGACGCAGGACCTGGATTTCAGAACGTTCCTGCAGGGCTTGCGCGGATCGAACCGTCTCCAGTGCTTGGTCCCAGTCGCCCATGAGGAACTCAGCGCGAGCCGACCAGGCCTTGGCCCACAACGAGATGCGCAGCGATCCATCGCTGAAGTCCGTGGAGCTGGCCGCAGAAAGCTCGTGCCGGGCAAGCTCCACGCGATCGGTCGCGAGGTAGACCCAGCCCAGCGACATTTCCGCACGCTGGCGCTGGGCTCCTGCCGGAAGGGTGGCCAGCAGGTCCATCAGGAGTTGCTCGCCTTCTTCGGCGCGGCCCATCATTGCCAGGCCAAGCCCTTGGATGGCCGCATTCTCGATGGCCAGCGGGCTGCCGACCTGGGCCAGGCGAAGCGATTGCTCAGCCCAGTCAATGATCTTCTGCCCCTTTAGACGGCACAGCGAATCAAGGACTTGGCGTTGCGCGATCACTGCCATCACATCGTGGTCCTGCTCCTGCACCGCGTTCTGCCAGGCGCTCGACAGCCAGCGCCGCGCGGTGTTGGCCCTGCCTTGCAGAATGGAAATGTATCCGGAAAGCACGTCCCGCTCCGGGCTGCTTTCCAAGCTCGCCAACTGGTGCGCGAAGGTTTGCGCGCGCGGCAGCTCGCCCGCGGCAACTATGGCATCCACCGCGTTGAGCAGCAGGGAGTCGCGGCGCATCGGCTCCGGGGACAAATGCATGGCACGGAAGAATGCGGTGGCGGCCGACGACCACTCGCCCCGCTGTCCCTGCGCCCGTGCGTAGTCCCGCAGTTCCAGCGACAGGTTGCCGTCAGGCAGGATGCTCGCATCAGCCCGGTGGCCCAAGCGCTCGCCCTGGTCTTCGACAATGTCGGCGGCGCTAGCATGCAACTTGATGCGGGCGCTCAGCGGGATCTGGTGGTAGACCGCCATTTGCACCAGAGCGCTCTCGAATCCGAGCCGAACCTTGCCGCTGTGGCCGTGGGCTTGCGCCAGCGAAGAGTCGAGAATCTGCTGGATCGGCTCCAGCGGATCGTCCTCCCCGACCAGCTTGGCGATCATGTCGATCCTGGCCTGCACCCCGAGCACCGCGGCGGCTTCCACCAGCGCCCGGGCGCGCGGATCCAGCCCATCCAATAGCTCGATGACGTGCAAGGACAGGGCGCGCGGGGCAGGCGGCCAGCGGTCGAACTGCTCCCAGCTCTGCTCCGGATTTTCCTGGGCCAGCTCGATGACCGCTTGCAGGTTGCCCTGGGTGTAGTGCACCAGCTGCTCGGCGGCCGTGGGCGGCAGGTCGATCCCCGTTCGGGCGCAGACGATCTCGCGGGCATGCGCGGAACTGGGAACTTCCAGCTGGAGGATCTTCAGTTGGCTGTCGGCCAGGAATTCGCGGGTTTCCGGTGACAGCCGTGCAAGGTTCTGCTCGCGCATCACCAGCACGATGAGCACCGGTTCATTGCGCAATCGGCGCCACGCATAGTGCAGCGCCTGGAAGCTGAGGTCATCGACCCACTGCGCGTTTTCCAGCACCAGCACCCGCGGGTGCTGCGCATCCCTGCGCAGGTGCTGAAGCAGCGCTTCGCCCAGCGCCCCGGCCGAGCCTGCATGGCTGCGCTGCAGCAACGGGGCCAAGGCGGCCCCAGGCTGGGCGGTCTCCCAGCGCGAGGCCGTCACCAGCTGCACCGCTTGGCCGGCCACACGGGTCAGCAGCGTCTTGATGATGGTGCTCTTCCCGCTGCCCCGCGGCCCCTTGAGCACGGCAAGCATGCTGCCGCGTTGCTGGACTTCGCGGGAAAGGTCGGCGAGCGCATCCTGGGCCTGCTGGGCGCTGAGCATGGCGTTCACCAGCCTTTCTGCGTTGCTGCGTTGCGTTCCGATGTGCCGCTACTCCCCTGTTCCGGCACCAGCCAGCACTTTTTGCGTGCTGCGCGGCGCGGCCGAACGGGTAAGCGGGACGCAGGCGGTGACCAGCGTTCCAACGATAGCAACTGCGGCGAACACATAGAACGCGGTGCCCGGGGAAACCCCGGCCGAGAGCAGCAGTCCGCCGAGCAGCGGCCCGAAAATTCCGCCCAGCCGCCCGAATCCGGCGCACCAGGCCACCCCGGCCCCGCGGGCAGCGCTGTGGTAGTAGTTCGACACAAAACCGTAGATCAGCACCTGGGTGCCGATGGTTCCCACCCCGGCCGCCGCCACCAGGGCCAGCAGCAGCACCAGCGGGAGCTTGAGCGTCATCAGCACCATTGCCAGCGCGGCCAGGAAGAAGGTCAGCGCCACAACTTGCTTGGGGCCGACGCGGTCGGCGGCCACCGAGGCCAGCAGCCCGCCGAAGACCGCCGCGAGGTTCAGCACCAGCAGGAACAGCAGCGAGTGGGACTTGCCGTAGCCTGCCTGCTGCATGATTTCCGGCATCCAGGTGTTCAACCCGTAGGTCAGCAGCAGGCCGGCGAAGCTCATCATGCCCAGCAGCGCGGTGGGCAGCGCGTAGCGCTTGGTGGCCAGTGCGGCGAAGCCTGCCCGTTCGGCCTTGACCTGCCCGGCCTCGGCATCGTTTGGAAGTTCCAGCTGCATGCCGGTGCGTGCCGCCAGTGCGCGGGCTTCGTCCACGCGGCCGCGGGAAAGCAGCCATTGCGGGGATTCGGGCAGCTTGGACCAGGCCATCGGCAGCAGGAACAGCAACGGCAGCGCGCCAATGAGGAACAGCCCGCGCCAGCCGATCGCCTCGCTGAGCACCATAGCCAGCAGCGAGGCGAGCACGCCACCGGCCGGCACACCGGAGTAGACGATCGCGTTGTAGTAGTTGCGGCGGTGCTTCGGCGCGAATTCGGCCACCACCGCGCCGGCGGTGGCGACGAGCGCGCCCACGCCCATGCCGGTGGCGAAACGCAGGATGCCGAACCACAGGGTGTCGGCCGCCAGCGCGGTCAGGCCCATGCCGACGGAAAACCAGATGATGCCGGTGATCATGGTCTTGCGCCGGCCGATGTAGTCGCCGATCGCGCCGGTGGCCAGCGCGCCGACCATCACGCCCAGCAGCGCGTAGCTGCCCAGCAGGCCGGCGGTGGCCTCATCGAGCTGGCCGAGCTGGCTGGGGTCGGACAGCAGCGTGGAGACGATGGTTCCGAAGACCACCAGGTCGTAGCCGTCGAAGATCAGCGAGATGGCGGCGATGGCCACCACCCAGCGCACGGTGCTGGCGGCGTTGCTGCGGGAAATGGTGCTGGTGTTCACGTGTTTTTCCGTTCGTTCGCGGTGACCGGGAAACCTCGTTGTTCCCCGGAAAATACGTGCCCGGCGAAAAGTGCACGGCCGGGATGGTGCTGATGGTGCTGATGCGGCAAACGGGCCGTGAAGACGAGCCGTTTGCCTGCTGATGATGCGTTGCCGCTGTGGCGCTTTTCGCTAGCCGAGGTCCCCTCCGGCCACCGCGAGGGTGGAGCCGGTGATGTAGGAGGCTTCGTCGGAGGCGAGGAACACGATCGGCGCGGACTGCTCGTCCAGGGTGCCGTAGCGCTTGAACAAGCTGGAATCCACGGTCTGGTCCACGATGGCCTGGTACCAGGCCTTTTCCTGCTCGCCACTCGGAGCCGGGCCGCGCTTGACAACGCGTTCCGGGGCTTCGGTGCCGCCGGGGGCGGTGGCGACTACGCGGATGTTCTTCGCCGCGCCTTCCATGGCCAGCGCCGAGGTGATGGCCTTGACCCCGCCCTTGGCTGCCGCGTACGGGACGCGGTTCATGCCGCGGGTGGCGACCGAGGAGACGTTCACGATAGTGCCCCGCCCGGCTTCGACCATGAGCTCGAAGACCGCGCGGCACATCCACAGGGTCGGGAAGAGCGAGCGCTGGATTTCCTTCTCGATCTCTTCCGGCGCGTAGTGCTCGTAGGGCTTGGCCCAGATGGTCCCGCCGACGTTGTTGACCAGCACATCGACGCGGCCGAACTGGTCCTTGGCGGCGGTGACCGCGGCCAGCGCCCCCTGGAAGGTTTCCAGGTCTGCGGTCACGCTCAGCGCGGTGGCGCCGTGGGCGCGCAGGCCCTCGGCGACCTCGTGGATCAGCGGCGCGCGGTCCACGAGCACCAGTTCCCCGCCCTCGGCGGCGATGCGCCGGGCCACGGACCAGCCGATGCCCTGGGCGGAACCGGTGACCATGACAACCTTGCCGGCGAAGCGGCCCGGGTGGAAGGATTCGGGCAGCCCGGCGGCCTCGGTCTGGTTCACCGGACTCTGCGTGGCGCTCACTGGGCAGCTGCCTTGGAGGCGGCGGCCATGGTGGCCTTGGCGTGCTGGTTGTGCGCGGTGATCGCCGCGCGAGCGGCGGCGATGTCCTGCTTTTCGAAGGCCGCGACGATTTCCAAGTGGTCAGCGTCCACGGCTCCGTCGATCCAGTGCTCCTGGCGCAGCACGGCGGCCATCAGCGCCGGAACGTCCAAGCGGCGGTAGGCCTGCAGCAGGTGCTCGTTGCCGACGGCCTTGAACAGGAACTCGTGGAAAGCGTCATTGGTGACGGTGAATTCCTCGGCGTTGACGAACTTCTCGCCGTCCAGGGTCTTGCCGGCCAGTTCGGCCAGGACCTTGAATTCGCCCAGCTGGCCTTCGGCCAGCTTGCCCATGGTCAGCTCGACGACGGCCAGTTCCAGTGCCATGCGGGCATCGAACTGCGCTTCGAAGCTGGCATGCTCCTCGCCAATCTCGTAGCCCTGGGCTGCTGGCTCGGCGGCAGCTGCTGGCGTTGCCGGTGCTTCTGCTGCGGCTGGTGCGGCCGGCTCGGCCTCCGCCTCGGGCACGACTGCCAGCGCGAACTTCTCGTAGTAGAAGTTCTGCGGCTTGATGCCCTCGGCTTCCAGGTGGCGGCGCACGCCTTCCACCATGGGCGGCGGGCCGCACAGATAGATGTCCACGTCACCCTCGGCCAGGTGATGCGGCTCGAAGTGGTTGGTGACGTAGCCCTTCTTCTCGGAGGCGCTGTCCGGGTCACCCACCACGGTGTCGAAGCTGAAGCCCTCGATGCGCTGGGTGCAGTCCTGCAGCACGTCCAGCTCCACCAGGTCGATGTCGGTGTTCACGCCGTAGATCAGGTGCACCGGGTGCGGGTTGTCCATGCCGGCCAGCTTCTCCAGGATGGCCAGCAGCGGGGCCAGGCCGGTGCCGCCGGCCAGCAGCAGCGACTGGCGCTTGGGTTCGCGCAGGAAGAAGCTGCCCATCGGGCCGGTGAAGGTGATGCGGTCGCCCACCTTGGCGGTATCGCGCATGTAGGTGGACATCAGCCCGCCGTCGGTGATGCGGATCAGGAAGGAGACGATCTCGACGTCAGGGCCGGAGCTGAAGGAATAGGAGCGGGTCTGCCCGCCGGAGCCGGGCACCTCGATGTTCACGTACTGGCCCGGCAGGAAAGACAGCTCTTCGCGGTTGTCCACCTTCAGGCTGAAGGCGTAGGTGGTCTCGGAGATGCGGCGGATCTCAGTCAGCGTGGACTCGAAGGAGGAGGCCGAGGTCTTGGCGACATCCGAGGTAGTCGGGATCTGCAGCACGAGGTCGGATTCGGGGACCATCTGGCAAGGCAGGCAGTAGCCGGCATCTGCTTCGTCGTCGGTCAGGGCTTCTTCGATGTAGTCGCCGCCGTCGTAGGTGCCCGACTCGCAGAAGGCCTTGCAGGTGCCGCAGGCGCCGTCGCGGCAGTCCAGCGGGATGTTGATGCGGGCTTTGTAGGAGGCGTCGGCGACGGTTTCGTTCGAGCCGACCTTGATGAAGCGGGTGATTCCGTCTTCGAAGGCGAGTGCTACCTGATGGGACATGGCATGCTCATTTCACAAATTTCGGGGATGGGTGAGCTGGCGGGGCCTGCACTGGCCCCGCCGCCCACGGAGGTGTCGCTTTAGATGTGGTAGATGTCCACCACGTGGTGGATGTAGTCGTTCTTCAGCACGACCTTCTTCGCGGTGATCACCGGTGCGGTGCCGGAGTAGTCGATGGTGTAGAACGAGGTGCCGAAGTAGGTGTCCACATTCTGGTAGCGGTAGTACAGGGTGAACCAGTTGAACCGGATATCCACCTTGTCCCCGTCGACCGCCAGGATCTCCACGTTGGTGATGTTGTGGCCGGTGCGCGGCTCAGGCAGCGAGGTGGCCGAGGAGCGGTCGGTCTTGATGCGGAAGACGCGGTCTTCCAAGCCGCCGCGGTTCGCGTAGTAGATCAGCGAGATCTCGCGCTGCGGGTCCTCGGTCAGCTGCTCGTCGTCGGCCCAGGCCGGCATCCAGAAGGTGGCTTCCGGGTGGTAGCAGTCCAGCCAGCGGTCGAAGTCGCGGTCGTCGAGGAAGCGGGCTTCCTGGTAGAGGAACTGCGCGATGTCCGCGGTGGTGATTGCGCCGTTGGACGTCGGCGCCTCGGTCAGTGCAATGGTGCTCATCTGTTTGCCCCTTCGGCCTTAGTTCTGTTCTGCGCGTTCGTTGTCCACGGCCTGGCGCATGGTCTGCAGCCAGTAGCCGTGCTGGATCGGGTACAGGCCCTCGTCTTCGGTGCGGGCGCCGGAGGAGATGGGCTTCAGCCCCACCTTGTCGGCGTTCTCATCCGGACCGGTGATCTGGTGGGCCTGGCCGCGCGAGAGGTCGTTCCACTGGGCCGCGGTGGCCAGGTAGGTCTTCTGGCAGGAGCGGAATTCTTCCAGGTCATCCGGGGTGGCCATGCCCGAGGCGTTGAAGAAGTCCTCGTACTGGCGGATGCGGGCGGCGCGCGCGGTATCCGATTCGCCCACCGGGGCGAAGCAGTAGATGGTCACCTCGGTCTTGTCCACGGAGATCGGGCGGAAGACGCGGATCTGCGAGCCGAACTGGTCCATCAGGTACACGTTCGGGTACAGGCACAGGTTGCGCGAGATGCCGATCATCCAGTCGGCCTTGGCTTCGCCGAACTTGGCGACCAGCTCGTCACGCTTCTCGGCCAGCGGGCGGTTGGCAGGGTCCAGCCATTCGGTCCACAGCAACAGGTGGCCGTGCTCGAAGGAGTAGTAGCCGCCCTTCTGCTTGTCCCAGCCGCCGGCATCCATGGTCTTGGTGTCATTCGAGGATTCGCCGTTGGCGCGGCGGGCCTGGGTGGCTGCATAGTTCCAGTGGGTGGCCGAGACGTGGTAGCCGTCGGCGCCGTTTTCCGCCTGCAGCTTCCAGTTGCCGTCATAGGTGTAGGTCGAGGCGCCGCGCAGCACTTCCAGCCCCTGCTCGGACTGGTCGACCATCATGTCGATGATCTTGGTGGCCTCGCCCAGGTGCTCTTGAAGCGGCTTGACATCGGCGTTGAGCGAACCGAAGAGGAAGCCGCGGTAGTTCTCGAAGCGGGCGACCTTGGTCAGATCGTGGGAGCCGTCCTTGTTGAACTGCTCCGGATAGCCGGCGCCGCGCGAGTCCTTGACCTTGAGCAGCTTGCCCGAGTTGTTGAAGGTCCAGCCGTGGAAGGGGCAGGTGAAGGTGGTGCGGTTATCGGTCTTGCGGCGGCAGAGCATGGCTCCGCGGTGGCTGCAGGCGTTGATCAGGGCGTTGAGTTCGCCCTGCTTGTTGCGCGAGATGATGATGGGCTGGCGGCCGATGTTGGTGGTGTAGTAGTCGCCGATGTTCGGGATCTGGGATTCGTGGGCCAGGTATACCCAGTTGCCTTCCCAGATGTGCTTCATTTCCAGCTCGAAGATCTCTTTGTCGGTGAAGATATTTCGATTGGCGCGGAACTCTCCGGTTTCCGGGCTGTCAACCAGGGCGTTATCCAGCAGGCTGGATACCTCGTTCAGGGTCTCGGTCATGGCGTGGTGTGCTCCGTCCATTCAATGCTCGTCAAAAGGGGAAAACCGCTGCAGCCGGTTTGCATGGATTCAACCTTGGCAGAAAGTGCGGGCGGTCACACTAGGGCTATGCCTAGGCTTGGGCTAGGCATCTGACTACTATGTTTTCGATCGTCTGAGTCAACACCTGTTGCCTATCAATGCATCGGCGTATTCTTTGATACGAGCACCAGCCCACTTTTTGCAAAGCAGGCTCCCCATGCGCGATGAAGGACCCACGGATCATCCGCTGGCCGGCAGCGGCAACCCCGAGGTTCCGCCGCAGGGCCAGCGCTCATTCATGCACATTCTGGTGAATACCGCCGTTGCGAACCTCACCACCAGCTACCTGTGGTTCGCGTTGACCTTCTGGGTGTACCTGGAAACCGAGAACGTCATGGCCACCGGCATCATCGGCGGCGCGTTCATGCTGCTGATCTCCCTGTTCTCCATGGTTTTCGGGACCATCGTGGACAACCACCGCAAGAAATCGGTCTTCGTCTTCTCCGCGCTCATCACCGCGGTGGCCTTCAGCCTGGCCGGGCTGATCTACCTCGTGCTGCCCACCGAAGACATCCTGGACATCGGCGGGTGGCAGTTCTGGATCTTCTGCCTGGTCATCCTGTTCGGCGCGATCGTCGAGCAGATGCGCGGCATCGCCCTGTCCACGACCGTCACCCTGCTGATCCCGGTCGAGCGCCACGCAAATGCCAACGGGCTGGTGGGCACGGTGCAGGGCATCGCCTTCATCGTCACCAGCGTGTTCTCAGGGCTGTCCATCGGGCTGCTGGGGATGGGGTGGACGCTGGCCATCGCCATCATGCTGGTGGTGATCACGATGCTGCACCTGCTGGGCATCTCCATCCCGGAGGAGGAGCCGGAAAAGGAGGAGGGGCGCACCAAGACCAGCGACCTGCGCCTGGGCTTCACCACGGTCATGGCCATTCCTGGACTGTTCGCCCTGATCATCTTCTCGATGTTCAACAACTTCATCGGCGGCACCTATATGGCGCTGATGGACCCCTACGGGCTGACCATCATGCCGGTCGAGGCCTGGGGCATCGCCTTCGGGCTGGCGTCCACCGGCTTCATCGTCGGAGGCCTGGCCATCGCCAAGTTCGGCTTGGGTGCCAACCCGATCCGCACCATGCTCCTGCTGGTGGCCGTCATGGGATTCCTCGGCGCGATCTTCACCATCCGCGAGTGGACCTGGCTGTATGTGCTGGGCATCTGGTTCTACATGATGCTGATTCCCGCGGTGGAAGCCTCGGAGCAAACGGTGATCCAGAAGGTGGTCGCCTTCCGCCGCCAGGGCCGGGTATTCGGCTTCGCCCAGATGCTCGAAGCTGCGGCGGCCCCGATTACCGCCTTCCTGATCGCGCCAATAGCCCAGTACCTGGTCATCCCGTTCATGCGTTCGCCCGAGGGCGATGCCCAGTTCGGCTGGCTGGTGGGGCAAGGCGAGGCGCGTGGCATCGCCTTGATCTTCCTGGCCGGTGGGCTGATCATGATTGTGGTGGCGCTGCTGGCCATGGGCACCGGCCAGTATCGCAAGCTGTCGGCAATTTTCCAGGCAGAATCGCCTGCTGCACCCGAGGAGGCATCACTTGCCAACAAGTCAGAAGACCCTTCCAACTGACGCCAGCGTTGAGGAGTTCATCGAGGCGGCAACCCCGGACAAGCGCCGGATTGACGGCCATGAGCTGGACCGCATCTTCCGCGAAGCCACCGGCGAGGAGCCGGTGATGTGGGGCCCGAGCATGATCGGCTACGGAAGCTATACCTATATCTCCCCTGCCAATGCGCGCACCACCGGCATCTGGCCCAAGACTGGCTTCTCGCCGCGCAAGGCCCAGCTGTCGCTCTATGGCCTGAAGGATCTGCCCGAAGGGGCCGAGCTGCTGCCGCAGCTGGGCAAGTACACCGAAGGAGCCGGCTGCGTGTACGTGAAGAAGCTGGAGGATATCAACCTGGACGTGCTGCGCAAGCTGATCGGCATTGCCGCCTCGCGGCAGGACGACCAGGCGCAATAGCGGGCCGATGTGGCGCTATCTGGCCAGTCGAGCTTTGCTCAAGCGCCTGAGGGCGACGCAGGAACCTGCGACTGCCCCCATCACAATCACTGCTGCGCCGGCGATGAGCGAGACGGTCATCGGCAGCTGCGGGCTGGCGGATTCGGGGAAGGCATCAAAGAGCAGAAGCGTCCAGAAAAAGCCCGGAATCACACCGGCCGCCAAGGAAACGAGGCTCAGCAACAGCGCATGCAGCCAACGGTCGCTGGCGCTGCCCAGCCATGCCATGACGGCGGCAATGGCAAGCCAAGGAAGCATCGGGAAGGCCAAGGGGAACCAGAGGTCGGGCTCAGCCCACCAGGCAGCTCCGGCGATCAAGGGATCAACGATCATCAGCAACACCGCGAAGAGGATTCCGCTGACTGCTGCGAGCCACCTCGTGGGCCTTTCGCTCGTCCTGGCCACGGCAGGTCCGCCTATCTGCAACTAGAGCATTCCTTCTTGCCTTGCTCGGCACCCGCAGGGCCATAGCGCTGCGGGTGCCTTGAGCTGCCTTGCTGTACTGCTTTATTCGGCTTCTTCGAAGAAGACCTCGACCTCGGTGATGCCGGCAGAGATGACCGGAACCAGGCGCTCGTCGATGCTGTAGTGCTCGCCATCCTTGGAAATCAGGCCGTAGTCGGCCAAGGAATCCATGGCCGTCCGAGCTTCTGGCAGCACCTCATCGTAAATCTTCGGGCCGCAGTTGCGGCGCAGGCCTTCCAGGTCCCCTTCGCGTCCGGTGGATGCGGTGACCAGCAGGTTGCGCAGCACCAGGTAATGGGCTTCATCGCGCAGGGTGACATCGAAGGTCGGGTTCAGGTGCGCCTGGACACAGCCGACAGCCATCTCGAAGAGCAACTGCGCGCTGCCCGCTTCCTCGCCGGCCACCAGCAGGTCGTAGGCGTCCGGGTCGGTGCGCAGCACCGAGCCGTCGGACTCCACGACTGACATGCGCCCGGCACTCCAGATGTAATTGAAAGCCAGTGGCGCTGGACCGCTAGGGTCGAAGGTTTCAGCATCCAGGCCAACGGCGTTGAGCACCTTGGCGCGCGGGGCTTGCGCCTCTGCGGAGAAGTCTTCCATGTCCACGCCCTCGGCCAGCGCCTCTGCATAGGCCTTGACCTGGGTGAACAGCTTGGTTCCGCGCAGCAATTCGCACAGTTCCGCATCACCTTCGGCGAAGCCGTTGAGGGTGTCTTCCAGCATCTCGCGCAGGGCTTCGAGGTTTTCCTCTGGACCCTGCCAGAGCTTGCGGTCATCGACGAAGTTGAAGTACTCCAGCCAGGTGGTGAAGATCGGTTCTGGCGCCAATGATTCCGGCAGGTTGCCAAGGTGCATGGCCAGGGTCTCGCCGAAGACATCGACGTCCATGTCGAACAGGTTGGAGCTGCGGGCGTTGTCGGCGTACTCGCCGGCGATCTGGCCGATGAGGTCCGACTGCATGCCCGCTGCCTGTGACGCCTGTTCGGCAGTGAACACAGGGACCTGCTCCGCGACCCAAGCCGTGTAGTCGCCGCGAAGCGCGTCGACCTGCGCTTCAGCTTGGATCTTGAACACGCTGCGGCCGCGAACTGCCGCCTTGGCAGGATTTCCTGCGCCCGAATTCTTCTTGCCTTGACGCTTCTTGCTGGCCATGAGCCGTCCTTTAATTCCGAAATTGGTCTCTGGTTAAAGCCTACGGTGCCCACCCGGAACCGGGCGAAAAGCGCGATGCGGCTCACCTGCTCAGAAACGCGTTCGGATACCCCGCCGATCTGTAGACCATTTGTCCTTCAACATGCTCACTTGCTGTTTTCTTGTCCACTTTCATTGACCATTGGCGCTTGATCAGACAAGATAAACAGCAGAGACGAATGTAGCCTACGACACAATACTTCGAGTTCTGCAGGATATCTGCGACGGGGTCCATTAATGAACTTGGATTTCCTAGTAGTTTCGGCGGCGAGCATGGCCTAGGTCCGTGGAACTCGGAATCATGGATGGCTTCCGGCACTCGGAGGTTCGGGCGGAAACTGCTGCGATAAGAGGAGAAAATGATGAAGATCGCGGTTCTGATCAAAGAAGTCCCGGATACCGGAGAAGACCGCCTGCTGGATCTGGAGACCGGCCTGGCTGATCGCGCCGCTTCAGAAGTGGTGCTCGATGAAATCGGCGAACGGACCTTGGAAGTCGCGTTGAAGCACGCTGACGCGAATCCTGGAACCGATATCACCGTGCTGACCATGGGTCCGGAATCGGTCCAGGCCACCTTGCGCAAGGCCTTGGCCATGGGCGCCGCCGACGCCGTGCACATCAACGATGAAGAGCTGCTCGGAGCCGATCTGGTGCTCACCGCGCAGGTGCTTGCGGCGGCTTTGCGCCGGGGCAATTACGACCTGATCCTCACCGGCAACATGTCCACCGACGGTTCGGCCGGCATGCTCCCGGTGATGCTGGCCGAGCTGCTTGATCTTCCAGCGGCGACGTCCCTGTCCTCGGTGGACATTGCCGACGGCGCGATCAGCGGCTTGCGCGAGCTCGATGGAGCCGCGGCCAAAGTCAGCGCTCCGCTGCCGGCGGTCGCTTCGATCACCGAAGCATTGCCCGATGCCCGCTTCCCGAATTTCAAGGGCATCATGGCAGCCAAGAAGAAGCCGATCGAATCCTTGTCCCTGGCGGACTTGGGCGTCGAGGCGCTGCCTGCCGATACCGCGCGTTCCATCATGGTTTCGGTGGCCCAGCGCCCGCCGCGCACCGCTGGGACCATCGTGACCGATGACGGCGAAGCCGGCAACGCCTTGGCCGAATTCCTCGTCAAGAACAACCTGGTGTGAGCGGAAAGAGAACCATGACTGATTTTGCTGCTGATTCAATTCTCGTTTTCCTCGAGACCACCACTGCCGGAACGCTGGCCAAGAACCACGCGGAGCTGCTCGGTGCAGCCTCCACCGTGGGCACCCCGGTCGCCTTGGTGACCGCCCCGGCAGGATCCGTTGAAACCCTGGCGGAACAAGCCAGCCAGGCTGGTGCCGCGCAGGTGCTCACCGCAGTTGTCGAGTCGCCGGTGCTGACCGCGCCGATGGCTGACGCGCTGCAGCAGGCCTTCGCCGTAGTCCAGCCGCAAGCGGTGATCCTGGGGCATACCCTGACCTCGCGCGAGGTGGCAGCACGCTTCGCGGTGCGCAACCGCTTGGCGCTCAGCGTGGATGCCCTCGGCGTTTCGCGCGATGACCAGGGAATCATCGCAGCCCACTCGATCTACGGCGGCGCGTACTCGACCCACAGTGCCCCGACCTTCGGCGCTCCGGTGATTACCGTGCGCGTGGGCAGCATCGAAGAGCGCGCCCAAGCCCAGCCGGCGAGCGCCACCGCACTGGAGGTCGCCGCAAGCGGCAAGCCGGAGATCGAGGTCAAGGAACTGGAAACTGCCGAAACGGCATCGACCCGTCCCGAGCTGCGTTCCGCGGCTCGCGTGGTTTCCGGCGGTCGCGGCCTGGGCAGTGCAGAGCAGTTCGATCTGGTGCACCAGCTGGCCGATGCCCTGGGGGCAGCCGTGGGCGCTTCGCGCGCCGCGGTGGATGCCGGCTACGTCGAGCATGCCGCGCAGGTAGGCCAGACCGGTGTTGCGGTCTCGCCCCAGCTGTATGTCGCGCTGGGCATCTCAGGAGCCATCCAGCATAAGGCAGGCATGCAGACTGCCAAGACCATCGTTGCCATCAACAAGGACGCCGATGCGCCGATCTTCGAGATCGCCGACTTCGGTGTGGTCGGCGATGTCTTCAAGGTCGTTCCGCAGTTGATTTCCGCGCTTGAAGCACGCAAGGCGTAATTGCCATGACTGCATCTGAGCAATCCATCCGGCAGGGCTTGCCCCGCGTGGCCGGAGGCGAGCCCTGGCCCCCGGCCGAGCTGTTCGCTTCCGTGGTAGCCATCGCTGACGCAACCGTTGCGGAGCCCACGAAGGCTGAGCCAGTTGCCGAGCCCGTTCTCGAACAGCCCGTCAGCTCACCTGCTCCCGCCGAACCAACGCCTGCCGAAACACCTGCTGTTGCCGCGGCCAGCGCTGCGTCCGCGCAGACTGTTGCCGGCCAAGTACCGGTAGCTGGATCGCTGCGCCGGGGCCTGCCACGAGTTGCCGGCGGCGAGCCATGGCCTCCTGCAGGAATTCCTGTTGCCGCGAGCGCTCCGGCTGCCGCAACGCAGCAGGTGTCGGCGGCTGTGCCAGCTTCCGAGCCGGCAACCACTCCGGTCGCTGAACCGGCGAAGACATCACCGGTTGAAGCGGCGCCGGCAGCCAGCGAACCAGTTCCCCCGGCGAATGCGGCACCGGTCGCGGCGAATTCCAGTGCAGATGCACCGGCAGTTCGCCGCGGACTTCCGCGGACCGCTGGTGCAGAAGCCTGGCCGCCAAGTTCATTCGTGGCTGCACCCGTAGCCGCAGCGGCCCCGGCAGCAACTGCGGAACCTGCGGAACCTGCAGCCAGCGTCCCAGAAAACGTTGCTGTTGCCGCTCCGGTTGCGCCAGCTCCCGTTGCTGAAGACGCCCAGGCCGCACCGGCGAAGGCCGAACCAGCACCGGCAGAACCGGTTGCCCAGGCATCCAGTGCGAAGGCCGCTCCCTCGGCCACGGCAGATGAAACGCCAGCAGCCCCTGCGCGTACCCGCATGGGCATGCAGCAATCTGCGGCTCCGGCGGCGCCAGCAGTGGCGGCAGAAAAGGCATCTTCCGCAAAACCTGCAATCACCCCGAAGCCCCAGGCCTCGGCAAAGAGCAAGAAGGAAGCGGTCAAGCATGGTCCGCTGACCAACAAGCAGTGGGTGCTCGCTGGAATCGTCGGCGCGTTCGCCGCATTGGGCCTGGCCACTGCCGTGGTGCTCATTGCCCGCGGCATTGCCGGAATCGATGGGGTCGAGTCCTTCATGGAACGCTACCCGGGCGAATACCATCTGCCGGAATCAGCACCCATCGGCTTCCCCGGCTGGCTGGCATGGAACCACTTCTTCAACTTCTTCCTCATGGTCCTGATCATCCGCTCGGGCATGCTGGTCAGGCATCAAAAGAAGCCGCCTGCCTATTGGTCGTCGAAGCGCAGCCCGAAGGTGAGCATCAACCTCTGGCTGCACCAGGGCCTTGACCTGCTGTGGCTGGTCAATGGCTTGGTGTTCCTCGTGCTGCTGTTCGCCACAGGCCACTGGATGCGCATTGTCCCGACATCGTGGGAGGTCTTCCCGAATGCGATCTCGGCGGCCTTGCAATACCTGACGCTGGATTGGCCTACCGAAAACGGCTGGGTGAACTACAACTCGCTGCAGCAGCTGGCCTACTTCACCACCGTGTTCATTGCCGCTCCGGTAGCGGCGATCACCGGTTACCGGATGAGCGCATTCTGGCCCAAGAACATGCCAGCACTGGCCAAGAAGTACCCGATTGAGGTGGCCCGAGCCCTGCACTTCCCCACCATGCTGTACTTCGTGCTGTTCATCCTGGTGCACGTGATCCTGGTGTTCTCCACCGGGGCGCTGCGCAACCTGAACCACATGTATGCGGCCCAGGGGTCCACCGATCCCGCCGCGTACGCGGATAACTGGGCCGGGCTGCTCTACTTCGCGCTCTCGCTGCTCGTGATCGCCGGTGCGTGGCTGGCCTGCAGGCTAATGATCCTAGCCTCCATTGCCCGCCTCTTCGGCAAGGTCAGTGCAAGGTAGAAACAATAGTTCTTGCCTCTGGCGCAAAACTGATCGCGTACGGGGCCCATCGTCAGTAAGGTCTTCAATAACGGCCTTACTGACGAATGGGGAACACCAAGGATGAGCCACCACCACGAACACCACACCACGCAACTCGACGGCGTCGCCTTCTGGGAAAACCACTACGGCCAATCCGAGCGGATCTGGTCAGGCAGGGTCAACCAGGTCATCGAGGAATTGGTTGCCCCGCTGGACGCCGGCACATCGTTGGACATCGGCTGCGGCGAGGGCGGCGACGTGCTGTGGCTGGTAGCCAATGGCTGGAAGGCTACCGGTGTGGATATCTCGCCCACCGCCGTGAAACGCGCCGCGGAAGAAGCCGCCAAGCTTGGCCTGGATGCGGGACAGGCCCGCTTCATTGCCTCGGATCTGGCCGCGTGGAATACCGGGGAGACCTTTGATCTGGTGACCTTGAGCTTCTTCCAGGCACCTTTCGAATTCCCCCGCGCCGACTTCCTGCGCAAGGCGGCAACGCTGGTCGCATCGGGCGGCCATCTGCTGGCACTGTCCCACGCCTCCATGCCTTCCTTCGCCGGCAAGCCCGATCACCCGATGCCCGCGTTCCCCAGCCCGGAAGAGGAACTGGCGGCCCTGGAGCTGGACCCTGAGCAGTGGGAGGTGCTGTGCGCAGAGATCCGCGAACGCAGCATCATGGCACCGGACGGCAATCCTGCAACCTTGGAAGACTCCGTCGTATTCGTGCAGCGCATAGCGTGAGGAATAGGTTCTGGCCGTGAAGCCGGTTGGCGCGCACTGTTGGATTGCTCAAGGCTTGCTGGAAATGGAGCCATTCAGGTTTTGAAGTCCGCTGATCCTTGCTAGGTTGGCAATCCAACCAACGAAAGGGATGGATTCATGACCGAGAACAACCCTGAAGCACTGCTGAACAAGGCAGAAGCCGAAGAGCCCGATAGCATTTCCGACCCTGCATTGAATGACGAAGTTGGCCAGGACTGGACCGATGAAGGCGGTGCGACTCCGCATGGGGCCGCGCTGGACGGCCGCCCGGAAATCTAGGACCGGCTGCGCAAGCAGCTAGTTCGACAAGCGCCCCTGCTTATTGACACCACGGAGGCCGGACTGCAACTTTGCAGCCCGGCCTCCGTGGCGTTTTCATGACTAGCCCGGCAGGCACGGCAGCGATCATTCGGCTGAGCTGCCACGAGTACCGCAACACGCAAATCTCGACAATGAACTACATCCGGATGCCTCGTTCACCCATGCCATCGAGAACGCAACGCCAGCGCGTGGGCGAATTGCCGAGCCGGACTGCCACGGGCATCTCGTCCGACGGATATTCCGTTGCTGGCGGGTTGGCTTCTTATCGCCTCTGGCTTAGATCAAGGCCTGCCCCACGTTCAAATGACGCGCACAGGCATGACCGCTAGACTCGGATGGGTTCTGAATTGAGAACCGGTTAATTCGCAATTCCGAGGGACAGAAATCGAGCAATGTCACCACGCACCCTATTCCGCATCGTTGCCAGGGCCGAAGCAGTCACCTGGACGCTGCTGATCATCGCCATGATCCTGAAGTATGTCGTGAAGGTGGGCGACTGGCCGGTTTCCATCGCCGGATTCGTGCACGGTTTCGTCTTCCTCTCCTATGTCGCCACCGGCGTGCTGGTCGGCATCAACCAGCGCTGGAGCAAGCGATCCATCGTACTGGCCGCGGCCACCTCGGTGGTCCCCTACCTGACCATTCCTTATGAACGCCGCCTGGAAAAACAGGGACGGCTGGAAGGCGAATGGCGCACCACCAAGAGCGACCACCCCGACGATGACAAGTGGATCGACACGCTGTTCCGCTGGATGGTTGGCCGCCCAGTTCTGACTGCCGTGACCGCCGTCGTGATCGTCGCACTGATCTTCACCGTCATGCTGATCATGGGCCCTCCAGGCGGCCGCGCATAGCACAGGCTCCTCAGGCAACGACGCTCCAGCGACAATGAAATTGATGGTGGAGGTCGAGGTCCTGGACACCGTGTGCCGGCACATCAACGACCACATGGTGACCTTCTACGCCCGCGCACCGGGCGACTGGGACATCGAGTACGGCACCGACGGCATGCTCGTGGACGAAAACTACTACACGTTTGAGGAGATCACCGAGGAAAGCTCTTGGAGCTACTCGCACCAGGAAAACCGCCCTGCCCGATTCATGCAATTGAATCGAGCAGGGCGATTTGGCGTGCCCCGGCAAGTCCTAGAACTCGAGCTCCAGGTGGGCGTTGATGTCTTCCTTGCTGAAATACGCCGGATCAACTTCGTCTTCCTCGTCGCCGCCGAAGCCGGAGAGCCACTCTTTGACTTCCTCGTATTCCGGGTCCGTCGGGTCTTCGAGAATTTCCAGCTTGGCTTCCCAGCCGCCGACCCCGCCGCTGTCCTCCAACGGGGCCATGCGCCGGCCTCCGGTGCAACGTGGCAGCTGGCCATCAGCAGCATCCAGGACCTTCTCGACGTCAATGCGGATTTCCCAGCCGTCACCGAAGTCGTACATGTAATCCAGGCGGTCTTTTTCCTTCTTCAGCAATGAAGAAACCAGGGTTTCCGCTTCATTCTTCTCGTAGTCCATGTCGTCAATCTCTGGACCATATGAGGTTCCGCCGAAACCGCCCTCGTAGAAGATGTGCAGGTGCCCGTCGTACCAGTCGAAGCTCGCCTGGATGATGTCGTGCAGGTCGCCGAGTTTCAGGTCCATCGGCACGAGCACACGTCGCCAGATCGGCGGTTTGGCCTCCTTGAGGGTCAGCTTCAGCTGCAGCACCTTGCCGGTGTAGGGCTCCTCGCGCTTCAGGCGTTTCGGCTCGTCGCTCTCCGGTCCGAACAACGAGTCGAGCTCCGCATCGTGGAATTCATCTCCGTCATCGAGCAGGTCATTCTCAACGTCGGTAATCGCAAGCCGGACAATCGCGGGCACAGAGTAGGTTTCGCCCTCTTCGAGCAAGCCCAGCGAGACCAGTTCGCGCAGGCGCACGTGCGCAGTTTCCCAGACCTCCGGCGAGAACTGGTCATCGCGCGGGGCATCCACGCGATGCGGGGTGCCGTCGATTCCCCCGACGATCCAGAAGGCGGCCAGCCCCCAGGCCTGGATGCTGGCTTCGTCCATGCTTTCAGGCTTGTCCATGAACAAATCCATGCAGGCCTGGATGAAGTAGAAGTTCGCTTCGAAGGCGTCGGCATCCTCATGCTGCATGATGTCTTCGTGCATCAGACCGCGTTCAGGCTTGCCCTTGTCGGGCAACTTGATGGCATTGACTGATTCCATCGCTGTGAGCACTACCCCCAACACCACGGGCCGGCGCGATTCATCGACGCCCGCAGGCATGTGATCGGCGAGCGCTGTTGCAGCAGTTTCCAAGAATTCGCCGACCGGCATGCTGCCCCACAGCTTCTTGCCTTCGCCAAGGACCCAAGGCAAGGCAGCACGGGCCAGCTTGCTGATCGGCATGGCCGCAATCTCTGCCAGGGCAGCCTGCGAAGCTTCATCGGATGCCATGATCTCGTCAATTTCATCGTTGTCGCCGAAGTCGTCTTCGTCGCCGAATGGATCATGGGCTTCCAGTGCCTCCAGGAACCACTCCAGGCTTTCGTCTTCGCGCTCCCACAGGCCTGAATCGCGCAAGAACTCTGCGTAGTCCGACCAAGCCATGAAGATCATGGTTCCCAGTCCGCTGGAAGCGGCTTCGGGATCTTCGGCTTCTTCGAATTCAAGCATTGAACTGAGCACTGCAAGCAGTTTTGGCGGGTCGAAATCGGTCACCTTGTCCAGGCCGACAACTTCGGCATAGATGCCCAAGGTTTCACGCACCGTGGCAAGGAGCATCATCGTCATTTCGGGATCATCCCGGTATTTGGCGGCCCACTGCACGAACTGCCCGGTGAGCGCGTCCAGGCCTCGCCCGACCTTCACTCGGTCCATGGAGACGACGCCCGCTTCCAGGCGTGCCGGATGCCCCTGCTTGGGCTTCTGCTTCTTCTTTTTCTTCGCCATTGGACTGCTTTCCTGGTCGTTTGCCCTATACTCCCAAGGCTACGTGGCTGCCGGTTGCTGGAGAAGGATACCGGACGCGTGTTTTTCCAGATCAGAATTGCCCGAGCAGCTGGTGCCCAAACAGTGCGCATATGAATCGAGTCGCATTCAGTATCTATGTCGTAACCAGTGCGGCTTCAGCGCCCGCGTTGGTAGGGTGACTTCATGATCAACACTGCCCGCCTGCACTCGGACCTGTCACGACTCAGCCGCGAAACCGCGATGATGTCGGCCACGATCGAGACCCTGTCCACCGAAGAAATGGCTGCCGCCTCGCTGTGCGAAGGCTGGAGCCGTGCGCATGTCATCGCGCATCTGGCCTCCAACGGCCGGAGCCTGGTCAAGCTCATCGATTGGGCCACCAGCGGAGAACCGCAGGAGCTCTATGCCTCGCGTGAGGCCCGCGATGCGGAGATCAATGAGCTGGCGGCCCTGCCGCGCGAGGAACTGGTCAAGAAGTTCCAGGACGCTGCCGCCTACTTCGCCGAGCAGTGCGAACGGCTCAGCGGCGATTTGGCTGTCGAAGAGGTGGATCTGCACGGAAAGATCATTCCGGCGACCTCCATCGTGGCGCTGCGCATCGCCGAGGTGGTCATCCACCACCACGACTTGGATACTGCCTGGACCATCGAGGAAGCCGACCCGGATTCCCAGGAGAACGCCGTCGAAGCCGCAGTGCGGACCATGCGCGTGAAGAACGCCCCGGGCATGACGCTGGTGACCGAAGAAGGCGACGAATGGGTCATCGGCGATGGCGCGTTGAAGGTGCGCTCGGACCGCGAAGGCCTGATCGAATGGCTGGCCCGCGGCCAGGCCCGGCATATCGAGGCCGACGGGCCGATTCCTGAGCTTCCTGTCTGGTAGACAGCTGGCACTAATCCCAGCACTGCTGGGCTAGAGCACCAATGGCCGCTGGCCGTGAAATGTTTATCGTTTCACGGCCAGCGGCTTTTTGCGTTCTCGAATGTTCCCGAGATCCTTTCCGCAGGTAAGCGTCATTGTTGCTAATAGAACAACAATGAACGGAAAAGGTGGATTGGATCACATTTTTTATGCATCAATGAGAGTACAGCGAAGGCCGGTTCCCCATGATCGGCGTCGAATTCTTGCATCGGAGATCCAATGCCACGAGCTTTCACCCGCAGATCATTCTTAACCGGGTTGTCCGCCACTGCCGCCCTGGGCGCTTTGTCGGCTTGCGCCCGCTCCGCGGTCGCAGTACCCGGGCTGCCTCACCAGACCGTCTGGTCAACCTACGGGGTGGGCACTGGCACCTACAACGACGTAGCTGCCATCGCCAACACCTTGACCCAGCAAGTCGGGATGCAGGTCCGTTTGATGACTAGCGATACCGGCATTGGCCGCCTCGCCCCGCTGATCAACGGCACCGCCCACTACTCACGCACCGGTGACGAGTACTACTACGCCTTTGAGGGCGACGACGAATACGCCTCTGAAGTCTGGGGTCCCCAACCGTTGCGCCTAGTCATGTCACCCCCTGGCAACTACGGCATTCTGGTCCGCAAAGATTCGGGGATCAAGAAGGTTGAAGATTTGGCGGGCAAGCGATTCCCACGGCTGGTGGCCTCGACCTCGATGAACCGAAAGCTTGAAGGAATCCTCAATTATGGCGGTCTGACCACTGACGATGTGATCCTTGTAGATGTCGCTTACAGCGAGCAGATTGAAGCGATCAAGACCGGGCAAATCGACACCATGTACCAGAATGTGGTTGGCGCCAACGTCTCGGAATTGGCCTCCCAGTACCCCATCCGCTGGATGGATTTGGGCGGCAACGATCCAAGCAAATACGCCACCTGGGAAGACCTCTCCCCGATGATGATCCCCGGTTCCTTCACCGATGGCGCCGGCATGAAGCCAGGGGAAAGCGCGGTCAACCTGCAATACTCGCTGCCCTTGGTGACCTTGGCTGATCGTCCGGCTCAAGAAGTCCAGACCCTGCTGGCGAGCATGGACAAGCACTACGACAAGTTCAAGGACGCGACTCCAGATGCCCACAAGTTCGGCGCGGATGAGGTCATGCTCACCCCCATGGTCATCCCCATGCATGAAGGCAGCGTGGCCTTCTTCAAGCAGGCTGGCCGGTGGACTGCGGATCTGGAAAAACGCAACCAAGCCCTGCTGGAGCGCGAGCAGCTCCTGGCCCAGGCCTGGCCCGATTTTTGGTCAAAGTACTCCGGGGAACCGGACATCGCGGAACGCTGGCGCAAGTGGAAGAAGCAGAACTTCCCCAAGTTGCCCGCAGTCAATGATGTCCCCACCGATTCCGCCAGTACCTCGGACTAAGGAGAGTCCCCGTGAGCGTTGTATCCGCTAGTCTTCCCTCCACTAATTCCAGCTCCCTCCCCCAGTCACTGACTGCCGCAGCTGTCGAATCTGAGGAACATAATCACCGGCTGACTACCTTCTGGAAATCAGTCATCATCGCGTTGACCATCGCCGGAATCCTGGTGACCATGAATCAGGTCTTTTTCTGGAACCTGTTCAACATGGCGGTGCTGACCAATGCCTTCCTCTACATGCTCACCGCATGTTTCGTACCGATCGTGTTCATCGTCCAGCCACTGCGCAAAGCCACCGGCGGCGAGCGCCCCGGGGTGCCTTGGTATGACGTGCTGTTCCTCCTGGCATTCATGGGCTGCGCTGGTTTCTTCGCCTTCCACGGTGTTGATATCGCCGAGTTCGGCTGGGCCTTCGTCTCGCCAGCCAGCGCGACCGTGATCAGCTACATTTTCTGGGCACTGATCGTCGAGGTGCTGCGCCGCACTGCCGGCTGGATCGTCGCGGCTCTGGCCCTGGTGGTCTCCCTCTACCCGCTGGTCGCCGGCGAGCTGCCCATCGGATTCCTGCAGGGCATCACCTACGACATCAACACACTCGCCCAACTGCACGCCATGGGTTCCGAGTCGATCCTCGGCCTGCCCCTCCAGACCGCCGGATCCGTGCTGGTCGGTTTCCTGCTCTTCGGAGTGGTACTGCAGCATACCGGAGGTGCGGATTTCTTCCACGACCTCTCGCTCTCGCTGTTCGGCCGCTATCGCGGCGGCTCGGCCAAAGTTGCGATCACGAGCTCGGCCGCCATGGGCATGATGAGCGGTTCGGCCGTCTCCAACGTCCTGACCACCGGCCCAATGACTATTCCAGCGATGATCAAGTCCGGGTTCAGCCGCAAGACAGCCGGCGCGGTTGAAGCCACAGCCTCGGCAGGCGGTTCGATCACTCCCCCGATCATGGGCACCGCGGCCTTCCTGATGGTCTCCTTCGTAGGAGTTCCTTACACCCAGATCATCGTCGCGGCAGCCATCCCTGCCTTCCTCTACTACCTGGGCATCTTCCTGCAGGTGGACGGCTACGCCGCCATGCACGGGCTGAAGGGCACCCGTAAGGAACTGCTTCCCCGGTTCATTACCTCGCTGATCTCGGGATGGCCCTACATTGCGGCCCTGGGCCTGCTGACCGTGATGCTCTTCTTTGCCGGCTCCGAATCCCAGGTTCCCTTCTGGGTAGTCGGGCTGCTGCTGGTAATTGCCATAGCCAAGCCGCAGCTGAAGTTCGGTGCTGTCGAATTCCGCGACATGATACTCGACGCCGGCAAGACGCTGGCACAGATCATCGGCATCATCGCCGGTGTCGGACTGATCCTCGGCGGGCTGTCCGCCACGGGCGTCGCCTTGTCGCTGTCCCGCGACCTGATCGCCTTGGTGGGCGAAAGCGTGATCCTGATCCTGATTGCCGGTGCGATCGCCTGCTTCGTGCTGGGTATGGGTCTGACCATCTCCGCGGCCTACGTCTTCCTGGCCATCGTGATGGCTCCGGCACTCACCGCGCTGGGCGTGGACCCGATTGCGGCGCACCTGTTCGTTATCTATTGGGCCTCGGTTTCCTATATCACCCCACCGGTAGGACTCGCAGCCTTCGCTGCGGCTGGAATCTCCAAGGCTTCACCGATGGGGACCTGCGTCGAGGCGATGCGGTTGGGTGCGGTGAAGTATGTCGTGCCCTTCGGCTTCGCTCTGAATCCCGCCCTGGTAGCCCAAGCCGGGCCCTCCGAGATCCTCGTTTCCACGCTGTTCAGCATCGTAGCTGTGGCCGCAATTGCCTGCTCCTTCAGCGGCTGGCTGCTGGTCGTCGAAACCAAATTGCCGGTGGTGTTGCGGGTGGTGCTGGCCGTTGCAGGCTTCGTGCTTTTCCTGCCTGACACCAGCTACCGCTTCATCGCGGTGGCCGTGATTGCCGCAGCATGTGCAATGGCGTACTTGACCCGGCGTTCGAAGGGTTCCGGCCTTCCCGGCAGCAGCTCTGAAACTGCCCCCGGCCAGGCCCAGATCACCGCCTAGCTGCAATCAACTTCGAAACCCACAACCAGGAGAGAATCCATGGAGCAGAATTTCACACCCCCAGTGATCCTGCGCGAGGACACCGACGGCGTCGCGGTACTGTCCATCAACCGCCCCGAGGCCCTGAACGCGATGAACGGACAGGTCCTCGACGCGCTGTCGGCACAACTGACGCAGATCGCCCAGGACGACAGCATCGACGTACTGGTCTTCACCGGTACCGGGACCAAGTCCTTCGTTGCCGGCGCGGACATCAACGAGCTCGCACAGCGCACCCCGGTCGACGGGCTGGCAGCCCGGATGCAAACGGTATTCTCGCAGATCGCCGCCAGTGCCAAGCCCACGATCGCAGCAGTCAATGGTTTCGCCTTCGGTGGCGGGCATGAGTTGGCCTTGGCCTGCGATATCCGCATCTGTTCGGAGAATGCCCAGTTCGCTTTGCCGGAGACCGGGTTGGGAATCATCCCGGCCGCGGGCGGCACCCAGCGGCTGGTCCGGCTGATCGGCATGGGACGAGCCATCGACATGATGCTCACCGGCAGGCGCATGGATGCCCTGACCGCGTTGACGGCAGGGCTGGTCACCGAACTCACCGATGCGCAATCACTGCTGGAAACCGCACACCAGACCGCGCAGCGCATCCGCAGCAAAGGCCCGTTGGCCATCCGACTGGTCAAGTCAGTGGTTACCCATGGGGCGGACGCCAGCATGGATACCGGGCTGCTGCTCGAAACACTCGCCCAGTCCCTGCTCTACTCCACCGACGAGAAGATCGAAGGCACCCAAGCATTCATCGACAAGCGCAAGCCCGACTTCCGTGCAGCCAGCCGCATCAGCTAAGGAGCATTAAATGACGACGTCAACACCGATTGAGCACATCACCGTTCTGGGTGCCGGGACCATGGGTTCCCAGATCGCCGCGGTCTGCGCCCTATCCGGTTACCGCACCACCTTGGTGGATATCGCAGAAGCACCGCTAGAGCAGGCCACGGCCCAACTGCGCGCGCGACTGGAACGCGATGTCGCCAAGTCACGCCGCACTGCCGCAGATGTAGCCGCCGCTTGGCAAAGGCTCCAGTTCGCTACCGACCGCGATGCCGTCGTGGCCACCACGGACTTCGTCATCGAGGCGGCCGTGGAGGATCTGGAGATCAAGCGCCAGATCTTTGCCTCGCTGGATGCGGTGGCTCCGGCCCACACCATCCTCGCCACGAACTCGTCGAATATCGTCTCCTCGCGGATCGCCGCGGCCACCCATCGCGCAGACAAGGTCTGCAACATGCACTTCTTCAATCCGGCGCTGATCATGAAATGCGTGGAAATCGTTCCGCATGAAGGTACCTCGTCGCAGACCATGGAACGCACCCGCGCGCTGGCCGAGTCATTGGGCAAGGAAGTGGTGCAGCTGAACCGGGAAATTCCGGGGTTCGTCGCTAACCGTTTACTCAATGCCTTGCGCAAGGAAGCTTTGAACCTGATCGACCAGGACATCGCCAGCCCTGCCGATATCGACAAGGCGGCCCGCGATGCGCTGGGCCACCCTATGGGCCCGTTTGAATTAATGGACCTGGTGGGTCTGGATGTCGTCTACCTGATCCGGCTGGCCGAGTACGAGCAGACCAAGGAGGAATCCAGCCTGCCGCACCCGCAGATCAAGCAGTTGTACGAGGCTGGCCGGTTCGGGCGCAAGTCCGGGCGCGGTTGGTACGACTACGCGTCAGCGTAGCTGCGCGGATCCGGGAAGATGCGTTCGGCGACGTTGAGCACGCTGCGCACCGCAGGCGAGAGCTCATTGCGCTGCCAGATCATTCGCACTTCCAGTGCGGTGTTGCCAGAACGCAGCGGAACGAAGTTCACCCCGTCGCAGATGATGTTGTCGCGAATCGAGTCCAGGCTCATCGCGATGCCCATCTCGGCTCCCACCAAGGCCACCAATGTCCAGGAATCCGGGGCAGTCTGCACGATGCGGGGCACGAAACCAGAAGCGATGGACAACGAGTTCATGCGATTCTGCAACGCGCCGCTGAAACCGCCGGGCAGGTTGATCCACCCTTCGTGGGACAGTTCCGAGAGCTCCACGCTCTCGCGGCGGGCCAACGGATGGGATTCGGGCAAGGCAATAAGGATCTGCTCGACGACCAGCAACCGTGAATTCACTTCGGCGGGCAAGAAGTCCCATCGTCCGATGGCGATGTCCAACGAACCGTCCAAAACCCTTTCCAAACCAATATGGGAGAACTGCGAACTATGGAATTCCAAGGTCAGGCCCGCGTGAGTGCGGCGTACGCTGCGTGCCAATTGGCCTACCCGGTCTCCGGTGGAGGCCCCGGCGAAGCCGACCTTCACCCTGCCGGTTTCACCGGTAACGGTGCTTTTCACGGTACCCATGGCAATTTCGGAAGCGTCCACGAGATTCCTGGCCGGCTCCAGCAACGCATGGCCTGCCGAAGTCAGCTCGACTGTACGCGTAGTGCGCGCGAACAGTTGCGCACCAATGGTGCGTTCCAGCTGGCTGATCATCCTGCTCAGCGGCGCATGGCCCATACTCAGTTGCTGTGCTGCGCGGCCGAAATGCAGATGATCGGCGACAGCCAAAAATGCTCTGGCCTGTGCAACTTCCATAATTCTCCTTTGACTACGAGCTTTGCTGCCGAACTCCCCACCCCACCATAATGGCCGGATGCTTCAAGCACTAGTACTTTTCCGGCGCAGAGCCGCCACACGCAACCACTGCACTTCACCTGAACCACGAAGCAAGAAAACGAGGCCCACCCATGGTGTCACACCTGAACAACCCCGATGCCACCGCCACCGGCGGCCCGCTGTCCGGCGTAGTTATCGCCGACTTCACCCGCGTTCTGGCCGGCCCGTACTGCACCATGCTGCTGGCCGACATGGGTGCGACAGTCATCAAGGTCGAAGGCCCCACCGGAGATGACTCCCGCCAGTGGGTTCCTCCAGCCCGCGATGGCGTGAGCACCTACTACCTCTCAGTGAACCGCAACAAGAACTCGATCATGCTGGATATGAAGAATCCGGATGACCTGGAAACCGCCTACAGCATCATCGACCAGGCCGATGTCTTCATCGAAAACTTCAAGCCCGGCGGGCTGGCGCAATTCGGCCTGGATGAGCAGTCGGTAGCCCAGCGCTGGCCAGGTATTGTGCACGCATCCATCACCGGCTTCGGCACCGCCGAAGGCGCGCACATGCCCGGCTACGATCTGATCGCCCAAGCAGTCTCCGGAATGATGACCGTCACCGGTAGCCAGGACGGTCCTCCGCAGCGCGCCGGAGTGGCCATTTTCGACGTGGTCATGGGCCTGCAAGCCACCGTGGGCGTGCTCGGCGCACTGCACGAACGCGCCCAGTCGGGCAAGGGTCAGCATCTAGAAATCGACTTGCTGTCGGCTTCCCTCTCCGGGTTGGTCAACCAGACCACCGGCTATGTGGCCTGTGGCAATGTACCCACGCGCATGGGCAACGACCACCCGAGCCTGTTCCCCTACGGACCGTTCAAGGCCGCGGACCGCGACATCATCATCTGCTGCGGCAACGACGCGCAGTTCTCGCGGATGATCGCCCGGCTGGGGTTGTCTGAGTTGGCGTCCGATGACCGTTTCGCCAAGGTCAAGAATCGCAACGCCAACCGCGAGCCATTGCGCACTTTGATGGAACAAGCGCTGGCTGCGAAGAGCGCTGACGAATGGTTCGAGCTGCTCCAGCTCGATGGCGTTCCGGCATCCCCGGTGCTCGGCATCGATGAAGGCGTGGAATTCGCTCAAAAGCTCGGTTTGAACCCGGTGATTCACGCTGGGCAGGGGGCAGACACGGTGCCGCTGATCAAGCACCCGGTGACATTCAGCCGAACCCCTGCTCGCTACGACAAGGCCCCACCGACTCTGGACCAGGACCGGTCAGATGTCCTGGAATGGCTCAGCAAAGCCAAATCAACGACCCGAGGAAAGGAAGGCTATGACCTCGCAGGTATCGCAACCAACGCAGCGCGCTGAAAAGCTAACCTTTCCAGTGCCCATCCGCTGGTCCGACCAGGACGCAAATGGACACGTGAATAATGCCCGGATCCTCACGCTGGTGGAAGAAGGCCGAATCCAAGCCGGATACCACTGGTGGGGTGCGAACCCGGATGAATCCTCACCGCGTGTAGTGCGCGCCATGAGCGTGGACTACCGCAATGCCGTTCATTACGGCCCCGAAACGACCATCGATGTTTGGATTTCGCGGATCGGCACCACCTCCTACACGGTCAGCCAAGAGCTGTTCCAGCAAGGACGTTCCTGCGTAAGCGCCGAAGTGGTCATCGTGATTCTTGATCGCGATACCCGGCAGCCGATGACCTTGCCCGAATCCGTTCGTGAAACTCTGCACGCCAACCTGTTCTCCGATCAGACACCACAGAACTAAGGACACTTCATGACTTCTCCAGCCAACCATTCCGATTTCTTCCTGCTCGACACGGACCTTTCTTCCGAAGAACTGGCGATCCGAGATCGCGTGCGAGCCTACGGCACAAGCCAGGTGCAACCGGTCATCAATGAATACTGGGAACGCGCCGAATTCCCCTATCAGGTCCTGCCGGGCCTCAAAGATCTCGGCGTCGTCGGCACCTTCATCGAGGGCTACGACTGCCCCGGCCTTTCGCGTCGCGCGTCGGGGATCGTCGCCCGCGAGATGGGACGTATCGACGGATCGATCAACACCTTCTTCGGTGTGCATTCGAATCTGGCCATGGGATCGATCTACATGCTCGGCAACGAAGAGCAGCGCCAGCGCTGGCTGCCGCAGATGGCCACATTGCAGAAGACCGGTGCCTTTGCCTTGACCGAGCCAACCCACGGCTCGGACTCCGTATCATTGGAAACTTCTGCCCGCCGCGATGGGGACAGCTGGATCCTCTCGGGCCACAAACGCTGGATCGGCAACGGAGACCAGGCGGATGTCACCGTGGTGTATGCCCGCGACGTGGCCGATGGGAAGGTCAAGGCCTTCGTCGTGGAGAAGGATCCTGAGCACGGTTTCCCGGCCGGCTACCGCCCGCAGGTTATCGTGGGCAAGGTGGGCAAGCGCGGCATCATGCAGGCCGATATCGAAATCGAGAACGTGCGCATCCCGGCCGATAACCGGCTGGAGCACTGCGAATCATTTTCCGCGGTGAACCGGGTGCTGAAGGCGACCCGCGGCGGCGCTTCGTGGGAGGCGCTGGGCCACGGCATTGCCGCCTTCGAGCTGGCGACTTCCTACGCACTGGAGCGCGAACAGTTCGGTGCGCCGATTGCCAGCTACCAGCTGGTCCAGGAGAAGCTGTCCACCATGCTCTCGGACCTGGTGGGCATGCAGTTGATGTGCAATCGCATGGCCGAGCTGCAGGAACGAGACGAGTTCACTGCTCCGATGGCTTCACTGGTGAAGATGACCACCTCGCGCAAAGCCTTGGCGATGTGCCGTGAAGCCCGCGACATGATGGGCGGCAACGGGCTGCTATTGGAAAATCATGTCTCCCGCCATCTGACCGACATGGAAGTCGTCTCGACCTACGAAGGCACCGATTCAGTGCAGGCCCTAATTGTCGGTCGCGATATCACCGGGCTTTCCGCGTTCACCCGAACACGCAGCTCGGTGCTCTCGTAGCTCATCCACCGTGCCGAAACGCCCAGAATCTACTGGAAGCTCCGGCGCGCTGCCTTAACTCGTGTCAGCTTCATTTGGCTTGCTTCAACGGGCAGAATGGACTCGGCCCGCTTGTCGATCTGAAAAGGAGCCTGTATTGATCCCTGTCATCGTGCTCACCGGATATCTGGGGGCAGGCAAGACCAGCCTGCTCAACCGCTTGCTGACCCGCCCGGGCACCCGGGTAGGGGTCATCATCAATGACATCGGCAAGGTCAACGTGGATACCGGGCTGATCACCGGCCAGATCGATGCGGCCGAATCCATTGCCGGCGGCTGCGTCTGCTGCCTGTCCGACAGCAGCGGCCTGGATGAGCTGCTGGAAAAGCTGGGCCAGCCGAAGCTGCGCCTGGATGCCATCATCGTGGAGGCCAGCGGCGCCGCCGACCCGATCAACGTGGACCGGCTGCTGCGCTTCGGCAAGGCCCACGGGGTGCGCTTCGGCGGCATCATCGACGTGATCGACGCGGTGGAGCATGAGCACACCGTGGATACCGCGGCCATGGCACCGGCACGATTCAACGCGACCAGCATGGTGGTGGTCAACAAGCTGGACCGCATTGCCCCGGAGCACCGCGACGCAGTCCTGGACAGAATCAGCGGAAGGATCCGGGACGTCAACCCGCACGTGGCCATCATCCCGGCCTCGCACGCCGCCATAGACCCTGAGCTGGTATTCGACATCGCCTTGGACGAAGACCCGATCGACGAGCTGCCGTTGGCAGCCGCCTCCCGCCCGCACCACGACCACGAGCATGCTCCGCACGCCAACGCGGTAACGGTGCGCTGCCTAGAGCCGGCAGACCCAGGAGCCGTACTGGATCTACTGGAGAACCCGCCGGCCGCGGCCTACCGGCTCAAGGGACACGTGAAGCTGCGCACCGCTGACGGCACGCAACGCTTCCTGGTCAACATGGTGGGCCGGCAGATCCATTTCGCGCAAGCCACTCCCCACAGCGACCCGGCCGATGACGCGCTGGTCGCCGTGGGCATGGGACTGGATGAGACGGTGGTCGGCGAAGCGCTGGTGGCCGCCTTGGAACCAGCCCGCGAAGATCCTTCCCCGAGGAATCTCACCCGGTTGGAACGGCGGCTGATCTTGAGCAGCGATGCAGCAGATGCCGCGGACGAGCCTGCTGCTGAAGGGTTCTAGCTGGTGCCGGGCTGACGTTAGCAGGTTGGCATCGAGGGCATCTACGGCCCTCGGTCTCACTCGACTTGAAAATTTCCACGTCTGCCTGAGCCACCTAAGAGTCCGCCGGCAAATGTCAATGTGAACCATGCTGCAACACTGGCGACGACCTCAATCGCCAAGGAACATGCCTGACTTGGCCGTTAATTACGCTGGACTTACTGGAGATGTTACACGCCTATTGGCGCGTTCCCTTAGCGGCGGCGCCGCCCCTCACGGCGCAGTTGCACGGGGCTTTCCAGTCGGACGGGCACTTCCCCACACCGCAGTTAAGTCGCACCATTAAGTGGTCCGGCAAGTAGTGGAAGGAGTCCGAGATGTCCATCAGTGCAAGCGAAGCCCGCAAGACGCTCTTTCCATTGATTGAACAAGTCAACGATGATCGCCAAGCTGTCGAAATCGTGTCACGCAAGGGAAATGCTGTTCTCATGGCAGCAGATGAATACGCAGCATGGCAAGAGACCGCGTACCTCTTCCGCTCGCCCGCCAATGCCCGGCGGCTCTTGGATGCCTACGAACGTGCACGGTCAGGAATAACAGAGACCCACGAACTCGACTGGGACGAATAAGTGCGGCTCGTCTGGGATCGGGCAGGATGGGACGACTACGTCCACTGGCAAACGGCCGACCGGCGCGTTATCAAGAGAGTCAACACCTTGATCGAAGCATGCCTTCCGGATCCCTTCCAAGGGATTGAAAAGCCCGAACAGCTGAAATACGGGGCCTCCGACTCATGGTCCCGTCGGATTACCGACGAACACCGACTGGTCTACATCGTGATCGAAGAAGACTTGATCATCCTTCAAGCCCGATACCACTATTGAATGGCGTCCGGCCGTACTAATCGTAGAAAACCTGCAGACGCTGCTGTCCCTGCCCGAACTGCCCAGGGTCATCGCTCTGCACGGCGGCGGTTATGACGTACGCTATGTGCTCCGATTCCTTGGGTGGTGCGTATCGAGGTGCTGTACTGGGGCGATGTTGATCTGGATGGACTGGCAATCCTGGCGTCATTGCGCAGCGTGCGGCCCGATGCCCGATCAGTGATGATGGACCCCGGAACACTCCAGCTCTTCGCGCAGCTGGCGACACCCCATGCCAAGGGGCTGAGCCGTGCGGCACCGACTGGCTTGCTGCCCAACGAGGTCGAGGCCTACGAATTACTGCGCATCCAAGGCGGACAGCGCCTTGAGCAGGAACGCATTCCCTGGGACCCTTCATTGGCCACGTTGGGCATCGAACTAGGGGGGTTGCGACACCCCTCGGGTCTTCCGCCCCGGCGGCACAGAAGCGCGAGGTTGAAACCATAAATTTTCACTCACACCACCGCACGCACATGTGGCGGCTGATCTTCAGCGGATAGCCGGAAAACGGCTTGCTTTGGAGCGGCGAACCGACGTGCCTGACCGCTCTGGACTGGGCGGGGAGGTCACCACGACGGTGCGCACCACAACTGGAGACCTGGTCGTAGCGGAGCAACATTTAGTTACCAACAATTAGCTGGCCAGATCTCAACAATTACAAACGACGGCCTTCGATCCCTTGAATCACTCGGATTTTCTGATCTTCGGGGAGCACAACAATTACAGATTGCAGTTCCAGCAATTACAGATAGCGGATGTTTTCACCGATTACGGGCACGCAAATGATTCATCCTGCTGCCCTGTCCATTGGCGAACGCTCGGGTCAGGTCATCGATCCTGTGGAGCATCAACACATGATCTCAGCAGAAGCGTAGCGCCAGTCCGAATTTGCCGGCAGAAAGGCGAACCCGTATCCATGTCTTTCCTGCGGACACAACTAAAGTGCTGCCCACGCCTGTCGTGCATGACCTCCACTTTGGAATCGTCCAACGTTGGACGATTTCATGCTCCTCACGGGTGCAGAGATAAGCCCCCACTCCCAAGACAGCCAACGTTGGCTGATTTCGCGCTTCCCTCGCCTGCCCGGATGCCAACCGATATTGCCGATATTTGTGGTGCATGGGTCCTGATAATCGTTTGGTCCTCAGGCAACAGCCAGGAACCCAAAACCGGAGGCCGCATCCCGCGCGACCCGGCCGTCAGCCCACCATGTCCGAGCAAAGGAAACATCACTGGAACATGAAATGGACACGGTGCGCCGATAGTCGGCGGGTCAGCGCGGGGTGCGGCCCCGGCAGTCTCTGGAAATGAACGCTTACAACGCGATCTGGCGGTTCTGGTCCTTGTAGAGTAGGTAGCGGAAGTTCTCCGGCCCACCGGCGTAGCAAGCCTGCGGGCAGAAGGCGCGCAGGGACATGTAGTCCCCGGCCTCGACCTCGACCCAGTCGCCATTCATCCGGTACACACCCTTGCCTTCCAGCACGTACAGGCCGTGCTCCATGACATGGGTTTCAGCGAACGGGATGGATGCACCTGGTTCAAAGGTCACGATGTTCACGCCGAAGTCGAAGGCCACATCCTCGGGATCCAGCATGCGAGTGGTGCGCCACTTGCCATCGGTGCCCGGCATCGGGCCAGGCTCGATGTCGCGTTCGTTGCCCACAACCGGGCCCGGAGCCGCGACGCCGGCCAGGACTTCGTAGCGCTTGCGCAGCCAGTGGAAGCTGGTGGTCTCGGTACCGTCATTGCGTGCCGACCAGGTGGCGCCGGCCGGCAGGTAGGCGAAGCCGCCGTCCACCAGCACATGCTCGGTGCCCTCGATGACCAAGGTCAGCTGGCCGGTGAGCACGAAGATGAATCCCTGCACCTCGGCCTGCGGTTCCGGCTTCTCGGCACCGCCGCCGGGGGCGACTTCCACGATGGACTGGGCGAAGGTGGTAGCCCCGCCGGCCACCGGGCGGTTCAGCACCCAGGCGCGGGTGTTGGTCCACTCGGGGAAGACGCTGGTGACGATGTCGCGCAGCACGCCCTTGGGGATGACCGTGTAGGCCTCGGTGACGATGGCGCGGTCGGTGAGCAGGTCGCTCTGCGGCGGGTGGCCGCCGAACTTCGAGAAGTACGACGAGGAGTTCTGGATGGCTGGAACAGTCATGGTGCAGTCCTTAGGCGTGGGAGCGATTCAGCGCGATCGCTTCGAGTTCGGGCAGGGTGATCTGGGCCAATTCGGTAACCTCATCGGCGGTGACAGCACCGCAGGCGACCCCGCGGTGGATGTAGCGGGCCAGGGCACGCGCGGTGGCCGGCTCGTCCATGATGGCCGAGTTGATCTGGTGGACGTAGTTGCGCAGCCGGGTGCCGGCGGCCTGCAGGCCCTCGCGGAAGAACGCGAAGGTGGCCAGGTAGCGGGTGGCCAGCTGGTTCTCGTGCATGTCCCAGCCCTGGTAGATGCCGCGGGCCAGGTGGCGGGAGACCAGCCGGGCGTGCAGTTCCCAGGCGGCCGCGATGTTCTCCGGGTCGCCTGCCGGGATGATGTTGGTGGAGCCATCGGACAATTCCACGCCGGTGCCGGCCACGGCCACCTGCATGACGTCCTTGGCGAAGTCGGCGACCGGATGCTCCATTGACTGGTAGCCGGCGGCCACGCCCAGCGAGGCGGAGTAGTCGTAGGTGCCGTAGTGCAGGGAGGAGACCCTGCCCTTCCCGGCATGGATCAGGGTGGCGACCGGGTGGCTGCCATCCGCGGCGATGATCACCTGCGGTGTTTCCACCTGGACCTCGAAGCGGATGCGTCCGGCCTCCAGGCCGTGGGCTTCCTCCAGCTTCTCGGCCAGGAAGACCATGGCCTGGACCTGGTCCACGGTGGTGACCTTCGGCAGCGTCAGGCGCAGCCCCTCGGGCAGGGGGCCGTTGGCGACCAGGCGCGAGATGAACAGGTCCAGCGTGCGGATGCCGCGGGCCCGGGTGGGGGCCTCGAAGCACTTGAAGCGGATGCCGATGCAGGCCGGGGCCTTGCCGGCGGCTACCGACGAGGACACCGAGTCGGCCGCGGCAAGCACTGCCGCGTCCTCCTCGGCATCCGTGCGGTTGCCGTAGCCGTCCTCGAAATCGAGGCGCAGATCTTCGATGGGTTCGCTTGCCAGCTTCGCTGCCACCAGTTCACCCAGGCGTTCGGGCTCGGCCAGGTCCAGCGTGGCTGCCAGCTGGGCCAGGCCCGCGGCGTTGCCGGCAGCGGCCAGGGCGTTGGCGCCCCAGGCTGCCGGCAGATCCGCGCTGTACTTGTCCCCCGGGACATATACGGTGTGCACCGGCTGGCGGTCCCCGGTTTCTCCCGGGTAGGAGGTTTCCAGCAACCGGTCGGTGGCTGCCAGCTTGGCTTCTACGCTGGCAAGCGTGGACTCATCGAAGGTGTTGCTCATGGCTTGGTCACGTATTCCTTTTCCAAGAGTTCGTAGGCAGGGGTGGTGAGGAAGTCTGCGAAGTCCTCGTCCTTGCCGCTGGTCAGTTTCGCGATCAGGTCTGCGGCCGGCTGGTAGTAGGCATTGAAGTGCTCTTCATTGTCGACCTCCGAGCGCAGGCGTTCAACCTCTTCGGCCAGAATGCCTGCCACCAGTTCCGCGCTGATGGTGTTGCCGGTGTCGGCGGCGACCACCTGGTTGCGGATCTGCTGCCAGATCTGCGAGCGGGAGATCTCCGCGGTGGCGGCGTCTTCCATCAGGTTGTGGATGGCGACCGCGCCGTTGCCCGACAGCCACACGGCAGTGTAGGCCACGGCCACGTAGAGGTTGGCGCGCACGCCGGCCTCGGTGACATCGCCGGGGGCGCTGGCCACGTCCAGCAGCTGGGCTGCGCTGACCTCGACCTCTGGGCGCTGGCGATCGATCTGGTTCGGCTTCTCGCCGAGCTTCGCGTCGAAGATCTCCTTGCACAGCTCGACCAGGTCCGGGTGGGCCACCCAGGAGCCGTCGAATCCGTCATTGGCCTCGCGGGTCTTGTCCGCGCGCACCTTCTCGAAGGCGGCGGCGGTGACCTCGGGTTCGCGGCGGTTCGGGATGAACGCGGCCATGCCGCCCATGGCGAAGGCCCCGCGCTTGTGGCAGGTCTTGACCAGCAGCTCGGTATAGGCGCGCATCATCGGCGCGGTCATCGACACCGCCGAGCGGTCGGGCATGATGAACGCTTCGCCGGCTTCGCGGAAGGTCTTGATGATGGAGAAGAGGTAGTCCCAGCGGCCTGCGTTCAGGCCCGAGGCGTGCTCGCGCAGCTCGTAGAGGAACTCTTCCATCTGGAAGGCGGCCGGAATGGTCTCGATGAGCATGGTGGCGCGCACGGTGCCGTGGGCGATGCCCAGCTCGGCCTGGGCGAAGGTGAAGACCTCGTTCCACAGGCGCGATTCCAGGTAGTGCTCCATCTTCGGCAGGTAGTAGAACGGTCCCTGGCCGGATTCTGCGAGCATCTTCGCGTTGTGGAAGAAGTGCAGGCCGAAGTCCACCAGCGCGCCCACGGCCGGCTTGCCGTCGATGAGCACGTTGTTCTCCGGCAGGTGCCAGCCGCGGGGGCGGACCACCACGACAGCGCGCGGGGCGTCGGTGCGCAGCGCGTAGGACTTGCCGGTCTTCGCATCGGTGAAGGCCAGGGTGCCGCGGGCGGCGGCCGAGAGGTTGGAAATCGCATCGATGACGTTGAACCAGCTCGGGGTCGAGGCATCTTCCAGGTCTGCCAGCCAGACCTTGGCGCCGGAGTTCAGCGCGTTGATCGCCATCTTGGCCGGGGAGGCCGGGCCGGTGATCTCCACGCGGCGGTCCTTGAGCGCCTCGGGCGCTTCGGCGACTTTCCAGTCGCCGGTGCGCACGGCTTCGGTCTCCGGGTCGAAGTCGATGGACTTGGCGGCGGAGAACTGCTCGCGGCGCACGCCGCGGGCGGCGAGCAGCTCGTCGCGGGTGCCGGCGAACTTCTGGTGCAGCTTCTCGATGAAGGCCAGCGCCTCGTCGGAGAGGATCTGCTGGGCATCGGCGACATCGGGGATGCTGGTGATTTCAATACTCATGGGTTGTTCCTTAACCTCTTGTGCTCTGTTCCATTGAAAGGGTGCGTTGACATGCACCCTTGGGTCTTGCTGCGCAGCGCCTACTTGGCAGCGGCTGCGTCCTGCACCGCCAGTGCGACATCGGAGGCGACCTGTGGGTCGAATACCGACGGGATGATGAATCCTGGGTTCAGCTCTGATTCGCTGACGCGGGCGGCAATGGCATCCGCGGCGGCCAGGAGCATGGCGTCGGTGATCTCGGTGACGCCTGCATCCAGCAGCCCGCGGAAGAAACCTGGGAATGCCAGGACGTTGTTGATCTGGTTCGGGAAGTCGCTGCGCCCGGTGGCGACCACTGCGGCGTGGCGGCCTGCAATCTCCGGGTCCACCTCGGGATCCGGGTTGGCCATGGCGAAGACGACGGCGCGCTCGTTCATCGCGGCGATATCCGCTTCGTCCAGCACGTTCGGGGCCGAGACGCCGATGAAGACATCTGCGCCAACGACGGCTTCCTTCAGGGTGCCGGTGAAGTTCTCCGGGTTGGTGTTCTGAGAGAGCCAGATGCGGTGCGCATCGGTGTAGCTCTCGTTGCGGCTGATCGCGCCGTTGCGTCCGCAGGCGATGATGTTCTTTGCGCCGCGGGCCATGAGCAGCTGGATGATCGCGTTGCCGGCCGCGCCGACACCGGAAACCACGATGCGCAGGTCCTCGATCTTCTTGTCCACGACTTTCACCGCGTTCAGCAATGCGGCCAGCGTGACAATTGCGGTGCCGTGCTGGTCGTCGTGGAAGACCGGGATGTCCAGCTCCTCGCGCAGCCGCGCTTCGATCTCGAAGCAGCGCGGGGCGGCGATGTCCTCGAGGTTCACACCGCCGTAGACCGGGGCCAGCGCCTTGACGATCTTCACGATCTCGTCGGTGTCCTGGGTGTCCAGGCAGACCGGCCAGGCATCGACATCGGCGAACTGCTTGAACAGCGCGGCCTTGCCTTCCATGACCGGCAGGGCCGCGGCCGGGCCGATATTGCCCAGGCCCAGCACTGCCGAGCCGTCGGTGACCACTGCGATGGTGTTGCGCTTGACCGTCAGGTTGCGCGCATCGGCAGGGTTCTCTGCGATGGCCATGCAGACACGGGCAACACCGGGGGTGTAGGCGCGGGAGAGGTCGTCGCGGTTTCGCAGGGCCACCTTGGGGGTGACCGAGAGCTTGCCGCCCAGGTGCATCAGGAAGGTGCGGTCCGAGACGTTGCGCACGCTCACGCCGTCGAGGTTGTCCAGTGCAGCGCGCACGGTCTCGCCGTGGGCCACGTCGGTGGTGTTGCAGGAAACGTCCACCACCATGTGGGTGTGGTTCGACTCGGTGACATCCAAGGCCGTGATGTGCGCACCGGCCGAGCCGACAGCGCCGGCCAGTTCGCTGGTCGCGGTAATCGACGCAGGCGTCTGGACGCGAAGGGTGAGTGAATATCCCGGGCTTGGTGCTGCCATCTGATCCTCCTGTAAAAGTTTTCCGTATAGTGGATACTATTATCCTCAAAATGAAAATGCAAGAGTGTTTTGTGGCGCGGGGCACGATTTTTTGACGGCTTAATATCGGATCGTGGAAGAAATGGCCGATTCTGCGCTATTCTTGGGACAAGGATTTCGCATCGTAGAAGTAATGCGCAGTCCGTTTCCGAAAACCACTGCCTGCACAAGGAGCAAAGATGACGCAGACTGCCAGCAAGTCCACCACCGGCGGCGTCCAGTCCGTCGAACGCGCTTTTGAGCTCCTGGAAGTCATCGCGCGGGCCGGCGGCGAAGCGGCGCTCAGCGAGCTGGCCGCCGATACTCCCCTGCCATTGCCGACCATCCACCGATTGCTGCGCACCCTGGTGGGCGTGGGCTACGTGCGCCAGCTGCCCAATCGCCGCTACTCGCTGGGCCCGCGGCTGATCCGCCTCGGCGAGGTCGCCAACCGCCAGCTGGGCGCTCTGGCCTCTCCTGCCCTGAAGGAACTGGTCGCGAAGCTGGGCGAATCGGCGAATATCGCGGTGCTCGATGGCGATATGGTCACCTACATCGCCCAGGTCCAGTCAGCCCACTCGATGCGCATGATCACCGAAGTAGGCCGCCGCGCCATGCTGCACAACTCCGGGGTCGGCAAGGCCGTGCTCTCGGTGCTCGATGACGAGCGCGTGCAGCGCCTGGTCTCGCAGGCGGGCATGCCGCCGAAGACCGCCAATACCATCACCACCCTGGGCAAGCTGTTCACCGATGTCGAGGCGATCCGCGAGCGTGGCTACGCCGTCGACGAGGAAGAGCAGGAATTGGGCGTCCGCTGCATCGCCGTGCCGGTTCCGGGCGCACCCACGCCGATGGCAATTTCGGTCTCCGGCCCGGTCACCCGCGTGGACGATGAGTTCACGAAGAAGGCCGTTCCGGTATTGCAGGAAGCCGCCCGCGAGCTCGGCCGCCAGCTGGTGGCCGCCGCCGACTAGCCAGGCGGTTCCTCCGTCCTCGGTGAACTGCGCTTGTCCCTGCCAGCGGGACTGCACCGCCTGCGCGACCAGCTGCTCGGCTAGCGTGGGCTGGCAAAAGGGCTGAGGCCCGGCATCGCGCAGAGGAGTCCGACATGGCATCGAAAACCGTTCTTGCACCCGTCACCATCGACCAGCACGAAGTCGACCTGCTGGTCATCGGCTCCGGCACCGGGCTGGCCACCGCGTTGGCCGCGAAGGAACTGGGCCTGGACGTTGCAGTGGCCGAGAAGACCAAATACGTGGGCGGCTCCACCGCCCGCTCGGGTGGCGCCTTCTGGATTCCCGCCAACCCGGTGCTCAAGCGCGAGGGCGCCGTCGACTCCCTGGAGCGCGGCGAGAAGTACATCGCATCCGTGGTGGAAGGCTCCGGCCCGGCCGAGCGCTGGAAGGCCTTCCTTCAGCACGGTGACGAAACCGTGAAGATGCTCGAGCGCATGACCCAGCTGAGCTTCTTCTGGGCCAAGGGCTACAGCGACTACCATCCCGAAGAACCGGGAGGCAGCGCCGCGGGCCGCTCGGTCGAGTCGCGCCCCTTCGACCTGAACAAGCTCGGCGGCCAGCTGGGCCGCTTCCAGCCAGCCACCATGGCCGCCCCGATGCCGATGCCGGTGACCGGCGCGGACTACAAGTGGATGAACCTCATTGCCAAGGCCCCGCACAAGGCCTTCCCGCGCATCGCCAAGCGCCTCATCCAGGGTGCCGGAGGGCTGCTGATCGGCCGCAACTACAGCGCCGGCGGCCAGGCCATCGCCGGCGGCATGTACGCCGGGGCGCTGGATGCGGGCATCCCGGTCTGGACCGAAGCGAAGCTGGTGGATCTCGAATTCACCGGTTCGGCGGTCACCGGAGCGGTCCTGGAGCAGGGCGGCGAACGGGTGAGCGTGCGCGCCAAGCACGGCGTGGTGCTGGCAGCCGGCGGCTACGACCACAATATGGCGATGCGCCAGGAGCACCAGAGCCCGTCGCTCATCGAGGACCTGAGCCTGGGCGCCAAGGGCAACCACGGCGACGCCATCCAGTTGGCGCAAAAGCACAACGCCCAGCTGGCCAGCATGCAGCAGTCCTGGTGGTTCCCGGCAGTGGCCCCGCTCAAGCCCGGATCCTCGCCGAAGGTCCTGCTGGCCGAGCGTTCGCTGCCCGGATCATTCATGGTGGACCAGTCAGGGCGCCGATTCATCAACGAATCCACCGACTACATGGGCTTCGGGCAGGAAATCCTGCGTCGCGAAGCGGATGGCGACCCCGTGGGATCGATGTGGCTGATCTTCGACCAGGCCTACCGCGACAGCTACATCTTCGCCGGGCAGTGCTACCCGCGGATGGCGCTTCCCGAGTCCTGGTACAAGGCCGGGATAGCAAACAAGTCCTCGTCCATCGGCCAGCTTGCGCAGAAGATCAATGTTCCCGCACAGGTGCTGGAACAGACCCTGGAAGCATTCAACGAGGGTGCCGGTACCGGAATCGACGACCAGTTCGGACGTGGCGAGTCAGCCTACGACCGCTACTACGGCGACCCGACCCAGCAGCCGAACCCGAACCTGCGCGCACTGGATGGCAAGGCCTACTACGCGGTGAAGATCGTGCTCTCGGACCTGGGCACCTGCGGCGGCGTGATGACCGATGCCCATGGCCGCGCGCTGGGCACCTCCGGCGAGGTCATCGAGGGGCTCTACGCCCAGGGCAATACCGCCGCGAACATCTTCGGCAACGTCTACCCGGGGGCCGGGGCCACCATTGGGCAGGGCCTGGTCTTCGGCACCATCATCGCCACCCATGCAGCGCAGAAGGCCCGCGACCTGGTCGCCAGCGCCTAGCCTTCTTCGCGTCCGAGAGCGGCTACTGCGCGAACTGGGTGGCGTGCAGCTCGCTGTAGCGCCCGCCCAATGCCAGCAGCTCGCTGTGCGTGCCGCGCTCAAGAATGCGCCCGCCCTCCACGACCAGGATCTGGTCTGCCGAGCGGATGGTCGACAGGCGGTGGGCGATGATCAGCGCGGTGCGGTTTTCCAGCGCTTCGCCCAGCGCCGCCTGCACCGCGGCCTCGTTGGACGAGTCAAGCGCGGCGGTGGCCTCGTCCAGGATGACCACCTGGGGAGCTGCCAGCAGCAGGCGGGCAATGGTCATGCGCTGGCGTTCGCCGCCGGAGAGCCGGTAGCCGCGCTCCCCCACCACGGTGTCCAGGCCATCGGGCAGGGCGGCGATCACCGGCTTGAGCCGGGCGCGCTCCAGCGCTTCCCAGATCTGCTCGTCGGTCGCTTCCGGACGGGCCAAGGCCAGGTTGGAGCGGATGGACTCGTGGAACAGGTGCCCATCCTGGGTGACCATGGAGACCGTCGAGCGCAGCGAGTCCAGCTTGAGCTGGCGGATGTCTTGGCCGGCCAGTTCGATGCTGCCCGAGTCCACGTCGTACAGGCGGGCAAGCAGCGAGGCGATGGTGGATTTGCCGGCGCCGGATGAACCTACCAGCGCAAAGGTCTGTCCCGCGGGGATCTCGAAGTCGATATCGTGCAGGACCTCTTCGCCGCCGCGGGTGTCAAGCACTGCCACTTCTTCCAGCGAGGCCAGCGAAACCTTGTCAGCGCTCGGGTAGGAGAAGTCCACGTGGTTGAATTTCACCGGCACTGCGCCGGCCTCAAGCCGGCGGGCGTTCGGCGCATCGGCAATCAGCGGCTGAAGGTCCAGCACCTCGAAGACGCGGTCGAAGCTGACCAGCGCGCTGGTGATTTCCACGCGGGCGTTGGCCAGGGCGGTCAGCGGCGTGTAGAGGCGGGTGAGCAGCATGCCCAAAACCACCACGTCGCCGGCTGCCAGGTCGCCGCGCACCGCGTACATTCCGCCCAGGCCGTAGACCAGTGCGAGGGCCAGGGCAGCCACCAGGGTCAGCGCGGCGACGAAGTAGAACTGGCGCATGGCCATCTTCACGCCAATATCGCGCACCTTGCCGGCGCGCAGCGCGAACTGCTCGGACTCGTCCTTGGGCCGGCCGAACAGCTTGATCAGGGTGGCGCCGGGTGCGGAGAAGCGCTCGGTCATCTGGTTGCCCATGGTCGCGTTCAGCTCCGCGGATTCGCGGCGCAGCAGGGCCACGGACTTGCCGAAGTGGCGGGCGGGCAGCAGGAAGATCGGCAGCAGCACCAGCGCGATCAGCGTGACTTGCCACGAGGTGGTGAACATGACGCCCGCGGTGAGCACCAGCGCCACGGTATTGGAGACCAGTCCGGACAGGGTTCCGGCGAAGGCCGACTGCGCACCGATGACGTCGTTGTTCAAGCGGCTGACCAGCGCACCGGTCCGGGTGCGGGAGAAGAACGCCACCGGCATTTTCTGCACGTGGTCGAAGACCGCGGTGCGCAGGTCATAGATGATTCCCTCGCCCAGGCGCGAGGAGAACCAGCGGACGACTACTGAAACCACGGCGTCCAGGATCGCAATCACCGCCATGAGCAGCGCCAGGTTGACGATCGTGCGGATGCCGGATTGCGCGACAATCTCGTCGACCACCCGTCCCGCGAGCACCGGGGTGATCACGGCCAGCACGGCGGCCAGGATGGAGAAGATGACGAAGACCAGCAGGCGGGACTTGTAGCTAGCGGCAAATTTCAGCACCCGCTTGGGCGTGGTGGGAGCGTAGGCCTTGCCCTTGTCTCCCGACAGCTTCCATAGCGAATGCCAGGCGGCGCTTTCCATGCTCATTAGCGAGTGCTCTCAATCCTGCTGGAGTTAATCGGTGGGACGCTTGAACCCAATGATCTCAGTAAGCGCCCCCCGCCTCTACGTAGGCAAAGCTTACGTCCCGGTCTGGTTGCATGAAAGAACCTCCTTGCCGGCGGCAGCAAGATCACGCGTGGAGCCCCTGGCAATTCCAAGCTCGCCCTCAGTGCATGAGCTGGCGTGCTCAGCGTAGAAAGTGAGGAACTCAGGTCCGCGTTCCTCGACTTCCGCTTCTGGGTGCTCGGTGCGGTAAGCGCGGACCCAGTCGCCCAGGATTCCTTCGTTGATGCCTAGAGACGCTGCGACCTCGACCAAGCTCTTCTGGGACGAAATCACTAGTTCGACTGCTTCGGCACGGAACCCCGGGGAGTGAACTTCTGACGTTTGGACATGCACTCATTCTCCTACGAACGCGTGTCTCGCAACATCATGACAGCTCACTCCCCGGGGCATCGGTTTAGGTGGTTTCACTCTAAATCAGGAAGAGCCAATACGTTGTAACTGGGCCTTGTTAGTCGGTGCTGGTTTGTGGGCGAAGTGCGGCTTTGGTGACCCGGCCAGATGCTACGTCATTGAGCGCGTCATTAACTTTCTCCAAATCGTAGGTGGAAAGAATCGAGGCTAAGTCGTGGTTCTTCACCAGATGGGGCAGGGACTTGATGTACTTAACGTAGTGGGCTGGAGAGAAGCCCCAGGAACCGAACATCTTTAGCTGTTTCTTGGTGATCTTATGTGGGTTGATCGCAGTGGGACCGTGATCCGTGTACTGTCCGAGGACCAAGACCTGCGCGTTCGGTCGGGCCAAGTCGATGGCTTCAGCTACAGCAGACGGAACGCCCGCGCATTCGATAACGATGTCAGCGCCTCGAGGTGCGATTTCTTGAAATGCGGCTAAACGTTCTTCAGCACTCGGGTAGGTATCCATATCGATAGCGACGTCCGCCGCGCCGATCTTCAATGCGACCTCGATACGCGAGGAAGGGCCGCCGAGCAGAATAACTTGGGCCGCGCCCATGGCTTTCGCGTACATGGCAGAGGCCAGCCCAACAGGACCTGCGCCCTGAACTGCCACGACCGAACCAGGCTCGATACTGAGATTCTCGACCACCCCATGGATCGCCGTTGGACCGGCACACCCAAGGGTAATGGCCTCTTCAAAGCTGACCGTATCGGGTAACTTGATGATAGTTGTTCCAGCTTCGAGAGAGATTGTCTCTGCCCATCCGCCCTGTAGGTGTGGTTCGTTTGTGGCCGTCCGATTGATCCCGTAAATCTTACGGTTCTGGCACAGGGTCGGCTCTCTAAGGACAAGGCATTCGTAGCAAGTGCCACAGGGGATGTTGTTTGCCCATACCACGCGGTCTCCTACGGCAAGAGGCTCGCCTTCGACATCGGTGTCTAAGCCTTTGCCTAGGGCACGGATTCGCCCTACGCCTTCATGACCCATGGCTATTGGAAGCGGGACGGAAAGATGACCAGTTCGAAGATGAACATCGGTGCCACAGATTCCGCCAAGGGCTACGTCTACCAGAGCACCTCCTGGTTCCACCTCTGGCATTGGGAATTCTTGTAATTCAACCGAGGTATTGAATTCTGTCAATACTGCTAACTTAGGCATGGAAATACTCCTGTTGTGGTTTTTGCCCGGACTTCTTCCCAAAAGAGAAAAGGCTGTTATTGATTTTTGGGTGGCAGTAATTCGCCCGAGTCGTCATGGCGTCACGCTAGAAGATGCACGTGCTTCGGGGCGATCGATCCGCTTCTTTGCCGGTCGGCTTAGGGCGATTGCAGTGAAACCGACTGCGGCAGCCACCGCGATGTAGGTGGCCACGGCCATGGAGGAGCCGGTGCTCTGCATTAGGTACTCGGCGATAAATGGTGCTGGCGCAGAGGTGATGATGCCGCCGATCTGGTAGGCCAACGAACTGCCGGTGAAGCGAACCTCAGGCTGGAACAGTTCGGGGATGAAGCTTGCAACGACTGCATAGGCAGTGGCGTGGGTGATAGGAAGGGCAATGATCATAGCGCCGAGGGCCGCCATGGGCTGGCCGGTATTTACAAGCCAGAACACTGGATAGATTAGCAGAGCGACCATTGCGGCCCCAGCGAGCATAATCTTCTTCTTGCCCAATCGATCGGCAAGCATTGCAACCATTGGAATAGTGAAGACTTGAATGAATGCAGCGATGATCAACGCCATGAATACAGAATCACGGTTTAGTCCCACGTGGGTTGGGCCGTAGCTGAGCAGGTAAACGGAAGAGATGTAGAAGATGATGTTTGGCGATGCCAGCGTCAAGGTACCTAGAATCAGTGGCCACCATGCGGTGCGGATGAGCTCGAACAGCGGAACACGGACTTCACGCTTCTCGGACTTCATCTTGAGAAATTCAGGTGATTCAGTGATGCGCAGGCGAATGAACAACCCGACGACGATTAACAGTGCTGAGATCCAGAACGGTACACGCCAGCCCCAAGCATGGAAGGATGCCTCGTCCATTTGCTGCATCAGCAAGAAGATGGTGGAGGAAAGCACCAGAGCCGCAGGTACGCCTGACTGGGTCCACGAAGCGTAGAAAGCCTTCTTCTTTTCCGGAGCGTGTTCTAAGGCCATGAGTACTGCACCGCCCCATTCGCCGCCTACTGCCAAGCCTTGGAGGAAGCGCAGCAGCACCAGCAAAATAGGAGCCCAAATGCCGATGGCATCATAGTTTGGCAGGAAACCCACAATGAAAGTGGACATGCCCATCAGCATCAATGACCACACCAGAATAGTCTTGCGGCTTACCTTGTCTCCGAAATGGCCGAAGATGATACCGCCAAATGGACGGGCGATAAAGGCTACCGCGAATGTTGCGAGCGCCGCCAAGGTCCCTGCTGCAGGAGAAAGCGCAGGGAAGAATTGGTCGTTGAGCACAAGTACTGCGGCGGTGCCAAAAATGTAGTAGTCGTACCACTCGATTGTGGTGCCGATCATTGATGCCGCGGCGACGCGCCTGGCCGGCGGTAGATGCGAATGTGCAACGGTGGACATGCTTTGCTCCATCTCGAATTCCTGTGACATTGCCATCAGGTAAGTATTATGAATCACACCAATCCTTGCTTGCATGTAACATGTATGTCAAGAAGCATTGCCAGGACTAATGTGAAAATGTCCTAATTTCAGAAACACGAGGGTGGCAAATGAGTACCGAAATTTGGAAGAAAATATCTTGGAATGAAGGGGAAATCGAACTCCCACTAGGGCTTTACATCAATGGAGAGTGGCGGGCTGCGCAGGGAGGTAAGGTCTTTTCCGTACAGAACCCCGCTGATGAAACCGTGATCGCGGCCGTGGCAGATGCAGGCACCGAAGACAGCCTCGAGGCGCTTTCCGCGGCGACAGCGGCTCAGGGCGCCTGGGGTAAGACCACAGCACGCCACCGTTCCAACGTCCTTCGTTCCGTTTACGAACTGCTCAAGGAACGCAAGGAAGAAATTGCATGGGTCATGTCCCTTGAAATGGGCAAGCCGCTGGCCGAAGCGCGCGGTGAGGTTCAGATCTCGGCAGACTACTTTCAGTGGTTTTCGGAGGTCGTCACCCAGCAACAGGGAACCTACACTGAGTCACCAACTGGTGATTTCAAGATCATCACTACCCATCAGCCAGTTGGTCCGTCCTACTTGGTAACACCATGGAATTTCCCGCTCTTCATGGGTGCTCGCAAGGCCGCGGCGGCTTTAGCCGCAGGATGCGCCATCATTATCAAGCCAGCAGCGTTGACTCCGTTGGTAACCCATATGTTCGTACAGGTTCTGCACGAAGTGGGGCTGCCCCAGGGTGTGGTCAACCTTGTAACGACTAGCTCCTCATCCGCGCAGTCGAAGGTTCTCATGTCACGCCCTGAACTGAAGAAGGTTAGTTTCACCGGCTCCACTGCCGTGGGTGTGACTCTACTGAAGCAAGCCGCTGACAATGTCATGGCCACTTCAATGGAGCTAGGCGGCAATGGGCCATTTGTTGTTCTTTCCGATGCCGATTTGGATGCCGCCGCGGAGGGAGCAGTGGTCGCTAAATTCCGCAATGCCGGTCAGGTCTGCGTCGCTGCCAACCGCATCATTGTTGAGAAGTCTGTGGCTGCTGCCTTCAAAGAACGATTTGTCGCCAAGGTCGCAGAACTCAAAGTGGGATCTGGCACTGACGCCTCGGTTAATATCGGTCCGCTGGTAGATGAAAAACAGCGTCATAGCGTCCAGCAATTGCTTGGCAAGGCTGTTGAGGAAGGCGCAGAAATCCTCTTTGGCGGTGGCGCCTTCGAAGGTCCAGGATTCTTCGTCAATCCCACTGTGGTAACCAACGCTTCAACGGACTCGGCGATCGCCACCAGTGAGATCTTTGGCCCAGTCGCTTCCATCTATGAAGTTGAAGGCGATGAAGCAGCGCTGGATCTTGCCAACCAAACGCCATTCGGATTGGTCTCCTATGTTTACACACGCGATGTAAGTCAAGCTCTGAAGGCTGCTGAGAAACTCGACAGCGGAATGGTCGCAGTCAATCGCGCTGTCGTGGCCGATCCTGCCGCACCTTTCGGAGGGATCAAGGCATCCGGGTTCGGCAAGGAAGGAGGTCACGCCGGGATCAAGGAATACCAGATTGAAAAGTACATCGCTCTGAGCATGTGATCTGCACTGCGGTTCTAAAGGACGCCCTCGCTAGGCGTGGACAACCAAGCAAAAGATTGCTCAACATCGGCCGTCGCAAATTCGGGACAGTTCAGAGTTTCCTGTTGGATCAGAACTTGTGCCGTATTGGCAATGTGCCGGAAGACCGCACGACCGACCGCCTGTGGATCACCTTCTCGATATCCACTGATGATATCGGCGTGATCGTTGAAGCATTCCATGGCCGAACGGGAGGTGGGAACGGTGCCTACACCCGTACTGAGCACGAAATCGCGTTGTTCCTGAAGGATGACTAAAGCTTTTTCGTTCCCGGAACCGGACAGCAACGTTTGATGGAAGTCCCTGTCAGCACGCAACACCGCGTTAGGGTCACCAGATTCCGCAGCTGTCAAAAATTGTGCAACTGCAGATTCGAATTCAGCCGAAGCAGAATCGTTCTTATTAAGCGTTGCCAGTCGGGACAACGGAACCTCAAGCATGATGCGGACCTGAAAGACCTGAAGCAACGCATCTAGCGAGGTTTTGAGGACTCGGAATCCTCTTTTGTCTTCAATACGTACCATGCCACGACGCGCGAGTTCCATCAGGGCTTCACGGACGGGGGTACGCGAAACGCCGAGCTTCCGAGCTACCTCTGAACCTGTATATAGCGGCCCAGGGATAAGGGAACCCTTGATGATTTCCAACCGGATCGAGTCGACAGCCTGTTCAGTCAGTGTGGCATTGCGGTTAACAGATTCCATTTACCTATTGTTCCAGTTCAAGTAAGAGTAAAGAAAATTCCTAAGGAGAGACATACCATGTCTAACTATTCGTTTGGCGTCGTGGGCGCAGGCATCATCGGAGCGGCGGTGGCACGAGAACTGACGCATGTTCATCCTGGTGCTCAGATCACCATCATAGAGAAGTCCAACGAAGTTGCAGCACACCAGACCGGACATAATTCCGGTGTTGTGCACGCAGGCTTATATTATCAGCCGGGAAGTCTGAAGGCGCGCCTGTGCCGACGTGGTGTTGACCTGCTGCGAGACTACGCGATCTCCAGAGACGTTCCCTACGAAGAGTGCGGAAAGCTTGTTGTTGCCCTCACTGAGGAAGAAGAGAACCGGGTCCGGGATATCTACAAGCGGGCCAAGGCTAACGGCGTTCCCGATGTGGCACTCATCGGGCCAGACGAGATGCGGAAAATTGAACCAAATGCGGTTGGCCGGCTCGCCCTGCACTCGCCCCACACCGCGATCATCGACTATGCAGCTGTGACCCGAGCACTGATCGAGGAAGTGACGGCAGGCGGAGCAAATCTCCTATTGAACACCGAGGTTAAGGGAATCTCTAATTTTGAGGACCGCTGCACCGTAACCGTCGATCGTGACGGGCAGAGCGCCACCCACCAGTTCGACTACCTGATCGTATGCGCAGGTCTGCAATCCGACCGAATGGCTCAATTGGCAGGCGGATCTCCCTACCCCAAGATAGTTCCATTCTTCGGCCAGTATTCGAAGCTCGCCCCGGAACATCGCAACATCTTGAACGGATTGGTATACCCGGTTCCCGACCCTGATTACCCATTCCTCGGTGTGCATCTGACTAAACGTGTGGACGGAGAAATGCTGGTCGGGCCCAACGCGTTCCTCTCCTTCGGACGCGAGAACTACAATGGATGGCGCATCAGCATTAAAGACACACTTGATGTAGCATTCAGCCGAGCCTTCTGGAAATTTGCTTCCGGAAACATCAAAGCAGCCATCCATGAAGTCGGCGCCGTGATTTCCCGCAAGAAATTTCTTGCAGGTGCCGCAGCCTACGCTCCAGATTTAGAAGGAGCAGTTTCAACGCCAATCACACGCGGAATACGCGCGCAGGCAATGGACGAGAACGGGCATCTGGTTGACGATTTTGTCATCGAGCACTTGGACCGAGTTACTGTCCTACGAAATGCACCTTCTCCTGGAGCTACCTCCTCACTGGCAATCGCCGAGCATCTCGTTGAAAATCTTGGGCAAAACTTGAAACAAGTTAACAAGCACGCTCCGGGATCGGATAACAGGCGATAACGCAAGATAGCCATAACCGGCTCTATTCAACAACCTCATGGCAGATGGGGAGACAGCGCAAACATGAATCTAGTAGCTGGCTCACGAGACGCACTTCCTCGGCCACGGAAGCCAGCGAAAACAAGTCCAGAAAGAGTAGTTATTTCCCTATTCGACTCCGCCGGAGGATTTGTATCCTGGCCAACGTTCAACCCACGAATCAGTGGTTGACGTATTTGGGGCGAGGAACCGGGTTCACACGTCGAGGAGTGGCTGAGCTAGTTTCTAATGAATTATTTGCGAGGGAGGAAACACAACGAACGAAACAGTGTAAGCCGCTGGATATGCGTTCTGGTTGTAATCGCTGGCCGTCAGCTTCATATTGCTTGGACTGCTTTGCAGTCAGGAAGACTACTTCGACGAGTGAGGGGAGATCATCCAGGCAATATGAAGTATTCTCGTTGCTGTTCCTGGCGCAGGCATTCGGGCACAATCTCAGCTCCGGCCAGCAGCTCGCCGCGCTGGGCATCTTGCCGCTGGCCTCCAAGGGCATGGCAGGCGTCCCCGGATCCTCGTTCTTGGCGTTGTCGGCGACCGCCGCGGCCCTGGGCATCTTCCCGGTGGCCGGCGTGGCCCTGCTGCTGGGCGCAGACCGCATCATGGATTCGATGCGCGTCGCCGTGAACCTGCTGGGCAACTGCGTAGCAACCTTCGTGGTTGCCAAATGGGAAGGGCGGTTCGACCGAGAGGCGATGAAGCGTGCTTTCGCCGGCGAAATCACCAATGAGGACCCTGCCCGCATGCTCGGACGCGATGAGGAGTGGGAAGAACTGGAAGCGGACCGCGTAGCCAACGGCGGCCAGCCTTCGCCGAAGTTCGGTGGCTGCTCTTCCCCGGATGCCCTGCCAAAGTTCGATATGCGTCCGGCAACTGAAGCCGAGGCGGCAGCGGCCGCACGAAAAAGCCACTTCGATGACGAACGTGCCGAGGTGCGCAACTGAGGCAAGCCGAACGCTTCAAGGGAAACTGCGGGAATCCTGAACACGAAACGGCCGGCGTGCACTGGAATCGTTCCAGTGCACGCCGGCCGCTCTCCGTTCTACTCGCCAGCTTTGGTCCGCGGCCATTGTTGTGCGTAGTTTGCCATAGCTTGCACCGGTTCCTAGTGCTTCACCACCCAGTTGTCATCGATCATCGCGGCGAAGTCGAAAGCCTCATCAAGGATCTCGCGCAGCGTGCTGCCGGTGGTGCCAACCCAGCGGTCGAGCGCATGGCCGTACAGGGACAGGCCCAGCAAAGCGGCGGTTTCGGCCAGCCGCTGGTTCGCGCAGAACGGCGAGAGCGCCTGGGCCAGCGCCGCCTGCTGCTCACGCAGGGATTCCTGCCAGCTTGCCCGCAGCGCAGGGGTGCTCCGGATCAATTCAATGCGGCTGATCATTGTCACCGGATCCTGTTCAGCGAACGCCACTGCCGGTTCGAAGCTGCGGCGCAAGAGCTCCAGCAAGCTCTCCCCCGGCTGCGACGTCATGGAGCGGGCTATATCGGCGAAGTGCCCAGTCATGGAACGCAGCGCGGTAACCACCGCATCCTCTTTCGAGGAGAAGTACCGGAAGAACGTTGCGCGGGAAATTCCGGCGGCTTGGGCAGCTTGCTGGACGGTGACGTTCTCTACACCGCGTTCGGCGAACACGGCATAGGCCTGTTCCGCCAACTCCACTTTCATCTTTTCGCGAACCCGATCGCGAACCACGCTGCCCATGGCAAGAATCTTACTCTGAGATCAATTCGCGAAAGTGAGACGCAGTCTCTTTATCCAAGTCATCAGACATTTGGCTAGGGTGTGTCGCGGTGGTTGCGGTTCGCGGGGCTCAATATTTCCTCGAACGTGAGGCCATTCCGTTTCCGCTTCGCTAGGCTCTGGTACAGAAAAACCGACTACTGATGAGGACAAGCATGGCACAGCAGATCGCAAACCGCATCGACCTCGGCCAAGGACTGGAAACCACTGCGCAGGGTTTTGGCTGCATGTCGCTGAGCGGGCCCTACGGCGCGGCCGACGATGCCGAATCCTTGCGCACACTGAACCACGTCATTGATCGCGGCGTGACGTTCCTGGATACCGCCAACATCTACGGCGATGGGCACAACGAAGCCCTGCTGTCCCAGGTGCTGAAAACCCGACGGGACGAAGTCACGCTGGCAACCAAGGCGGGTATCGTCCGCCCGAAGAACCCGGGAGATCCACGCGCCAACGGCGACCCCGCCTTCATCAAGAAATGCATGGACGAGAGCCTGCAGCGCCTCGGCGTGGACCACGTGGACCTGTACTACTACCATCGCGTGGATTCCCGGGTCCCGATTGAGGAGACGGTCGGCGCCTACAAGGAGCTGGTCGAAACGGGGAAAATCCGGCACATCGGATTATCCGAGGTGACCTCCCAAGAGTTGCGCCGAGCCCATGCGGTGCATCCGATTTCCGCGATCCAGATGGAGTACTCAATTTTCAGCCGCGACATCGAGCGCTGGCTGCTGCCCACCGCCAGCGACCTGGGCGTGGGCCTGGTGACCTACGCGTCGCTGGGCCGCGGATACTTCACCGGAGAAGTGGATTCACTGGAACAGCTGGAGGCCGGGGACATCCGCCGCAACTTCCCGCGCTTCGAGGCATCCCGCATGGAGCACAACCAGCCGCTGCGCCAAGTCATCAATGATGTGGCCGAACGCGAGAACATCTCCACTGCCCAGGTGTCGCTGGCCTGGGTCTATGAAAAGGCGCGGGCACTCGATGTGGCCGTATCCCCGATACCGGGAACGCGCTTCAGCGCGCACTTCGATGACAACCTGCAGGCACTGGATGTCCGCTTGTCCGCGGAATCCCTGTCGGCACTGGATGCCTTGGCCGCCCAAGTGGACGGCGAGCGCCAGAAGGACGTGATGTCGGTGTCCAAGGGCCGCGAAGAGGTCCAGATGGCCCAGATGTAGCTTCGCTGATCGCTACTGCGTAGAGTCGTGAGCGTAGCGCATCGCCACCCGTTCGCCACAGGAAAGGACTATCCCATGAGAATCGCTTTGGCGCAGGTGCTGAGCACCGCTGATCCCCAGCGCAATCTGGTGACGGTGCGCGATCATGCCCGCCAGGCGAAGGAGGCAGGGGCAACGCTGGTGGTCTTTCCCGAGGCGATGCAGGTGTCTTTCGGCCATGATCTCGCCAAATACGCGCAGGCTCTGGATGGCCCCTGGGCTACGCTGATTCGCCAGCAGGCGCGGGAGATCGGCATCACCATCGCCGCGGGCATGTTCACCCCCGGCGAGGGCGGACGGGTACGCAACACCTTGCTGGTCGCCGGTGATGGGGTTGATACCCATTACGACAAGATCCATCTCTACGACGCTTTCGGCTATGCCGAGTCGGATTCAGTGACACCCGGCCAGTCCCCGGTGCAGTTCGAGCACGAGGGCGCGATCATCGGACTGGCCACCTGCTACGACTTGCGATTCCCGCGCTTGTTCACCCGCCATGCGCAGGCTGGCGCGTTGATCTGCATTGTCAGCGCTTCGTGGGGCCAGGGCGAGGGCAAAACCGAGCAGTGGACCACGCTGGCACAGGCTCGCGCCTTGGATTCAACCACGTTCGTGGTGGCAGTGGACCAGGCTGACCCGCAAAGCGTTGGCCGCACGGTCACCGGCACGGCGCCTTTGGGCGTCGGCCACTCGCTTGCGGTGGATCCGCTGGGCCGTGTAATCGCCCGGGCCGGCGCGGAGCCCGAACTGCTGGTCGTGGACCTGGACCTCGATCAGGTCGAAGTCGCGCGCAAGCAGCTGCCGGTGCTGGCCAACGCGGTCGACCTGTAGCCAGGCGGCGGGCTCAGCGTTTCCGGTCCTCCAGCCAGTCCAGCATGTCCGGCCAGGCGGCTTCCCCGACCCCGCGCCGCATCAGCCCGTGATGCCCGATGGCTGGCACCCCGAGCTCATCTGGCGTGCAGGTCCGGCGCTGGACCGTGGCCGAGACCAGGTGCCCGGTCAGCTGGTCCATCTGCCGCGGCGAGGCCCACAGGTCGTCGCTGGCGCCGACGGCCAGGATGGGAATCCGGGTTCGGGCTGCATGCGTCCGGGCCTGCATGCTCGGGTCATCGAAGAAGTAGTTGGGTTTCCGGATCCAGCGGCTCCACTCCAGCAAGGCAGCTGTCGGGATGTCCTCGCCCAACCCGAGTTTCTGCCCGGGCATGTAGCCCAGGCTCCGGCTGAGCGCCGGTCCCACGATATTCAGTATCGCGGTGACGCGCGCCCGTTCCTGCCACGGGGAGATGGTTCGCGAAGCGGCCACATGGCTGGCGACGATGACCGCTGCCGACAGCGCTTCGGTGCCGTAATCCAGGACCAGCCCATGCCCTCCGACGCTGTGGCCCACGGCGTAGTGCGGAAGATCCGGAAAGTTCTCGGCCGCCCACCGCGCGGCGGCTGGGATGTCCTGCTGGATCCAGTCGCGCATCCGGATGCCGCGCAGCTCCCGAGGCGAACCGGACAGCCCGGTGCCACGATAGTCGTAGGTCACGGCAAGCAGGCCGGAACGGGTAGCCAGTTCAGCAAAGGCTCGGTAGAAGCGTTGCGGTGTGGCGGTAGCCGGATGAATCACCAGCACGCCTCTCGGGACTCCTGCTGGCTTGAACACCGTGGCCTGGACGCTGTCCTTGGCGGTGACGAGAATGCGCACTGATTCGCTGGTGATGCTCTGAAGCTGCATACCGCCATCCTAGCCAGATGTTACTGATCAGTAAATGGATTCTTCGGGTTCGGGAAGCACGCGGCCAGCCCAGCCCGATCCGGGCCAATTGGTTACAGCCCAAAAGCTCTTCCACCAGGCCCATCCTCCGCTTAGGGTAGAAACAACCATCTGATCTTGCCTGCCATCGGAGCCTGACGTGCCACTAGCCTTGCCCGAATCCACACTGCCTCATCCATCCTCGGCTCCCGCGCTGAATTGGGGCATTCTCGGGCCGGGGTGGATCGCCTCGCAGTTTGCCCAGTCGCTGAACAACTTGACCTCCAGCAGGATCGGAGCCGTCGGTTCGCGCACCTTGGCCCGCTCCGAGCAGTTCGCACGCACCTACGGGGATGGGCGAACCCGGGCCTGCGGCTCCTACGATGCGGTGCTCAGCGACCCTGCGGTGGATGCCGTCTATATCGCTGTCCCGCACAGCGGCCACGCGGAACTGGCGCTCAAGGCCATCGCCGCTGGCAAGCATGTCCTGGTGGAGAAGCCGATGAGCCTGGATGCCCGGCAAACCTCCCGGATCATCGAGGCGGCCAGGGCTGCCGGGGTGTTCGCCATGGAAGCCATGTGGTCGCGGTTCCTGCCGATCGGCAATGTGCTGTCGCAGGTCATCGAGTCCGGAATGCTCGGGCAGGTGATCACCATCCAGGCTGATTTCGGCGCCAGGTTCGAGGTCGACTACGGCTCGCGCATCTTCGATCCGGCACTGGGCGGCGGGGCCCTTCTGGATGTCGGCGTCTATCCCATCGCCTTCAGCGCCATGGTCTCCCCTGCCAAGCAGCTTCTGCACGCTTCGGGACGCATGGCCCCCACCGGTGTCGATGCGTCCTTCACCGCGGTGCTCGCCAATGAGGACGGCTCCACGGCAACGGCCTTCAGCAGCATCGAAACCGATTCGCCGCAGGGCGCGTGGATTGCCGGCACCGAAGGCACCCTGGAGCTGCAGCGCCCGATTTGCTGCGGTTCCGCGCTGGTGCTGCGCAGTGCCGACGGCAGGATCGCCGACAGCCGCGAGTTCACCGAAACCTCGCCGGCTGCCGGCTTGGGCTTCGAAGCGGCCCACGTAGCCCGGTGCATCGCCGATGGATTGACCGAGTCGCCGGTCATGCCGCTGGACGAGTCGCTGGCGATTGCCCAGACCATGGATGCGATCGCCGCCAAATTGCGCACCGGCTAGTCAGCGGCGCTGCGCCGAGGCCTCCCAGGCGCTGTGCACCATCTGCGCCAGGCTGTGGCGCATCCTCCAGTCCAGGTCGCGGGCGGCCAGCTTGCCGTCGGCAACGATGCGCGCCGGATCGCCCGGACGGCGGGCTTCCTCAATAGCGGTGAAGCCGATGCCGGTCACCTCGGCGACCGCGTCCATGATCTGCCGCACCGAGACGCCATCACCTGAACCCAGGTTGTAGACCGGCTCCAACGCCTCGCCCGCCTCCAGCTTCCTGGCGGCCTGGACATGCGCCAGCGCCAGATCCGCGACATGCACGTAGTCGCGCACGCAGGTGCCGTCTTCGGTGTCGTAATCGGTGCCGAAGATCTTCGGTGCTTTGCCGGCATTCAACGCCTGGAACACCAGCGGGAACAGGTTGTGCGGGCTCGCGTCATAGAGTTCAGCGCTGCCCGATCCAACCACGTTGAAGTAGCGCAGCGAGGTGTGCTTCAGCCCGGTAGCCACCGCCTGGTCGCGGATCAGCCACTCCCCCACCAGCTTGCTCTGTCCATACGGGGATTCGGGGAAGGTGCCGGTGGCTTCGGTGACCACATCCTCGGACGGGGTGCCGTAGACGGCCGCCGAGGAGGAGAAGACCATATTGTGCACGCGTGCGGTTGCCATGGCATCGAGCAGGTGCGCGGTGCCGGTGGCATTCTGCTCGAAGGCCAGCAGCGGGTGCTTCACCGATTCTCCGGCGTACTTGTAGCCGGCCAGGTGGATGACCCCGGTAACCTCGTGGCGCTTCATGATTTCCACGAGCTTCTCGGTCTGCAAGATGCTCAACTGGTAGAACTGCACTTCTTCGGGAACGAAGGAGCGCACTCCGCTGGACATCGAGTCCACGACGACCGGTTCGAACCCCGCCGCCTGCAGCGAACGCACCACGTGGGATCCGATATACCCGGCTCCGCCGGTCACTAGCCAACTCATGCCCTGCCTGCTCCTTCATCTGCAATGACGGTGAAAATGGCCGGCTCGACATAGCCGGCGTGGTCAAAGGCCTCGCGGACGGCCTGGCTGACCGGCTCGATCCGCTCGCGCTTGACCAGGGCAATGGCGCTGCCGCCAAAACCGCCACCGGTCATGCGGGCACCGATCGCCCCGCCCGTCATGGCGGCCTCCACCGCGGCGTCCAGTTCCTCGCTGGAAATCTCGTAGTCGTCGCGCATGGATTCGTGGGACTGGCACAGCAGCTTGCCTACCGCGCCCAGGTCCGAGGCGCGCAACGCGGCAACGGCATCGAGCACCCGCCGGTTCTCGGTCACGATGTGCTTGGCGCGGCGCCGGGCCACCGGGTCGGCGATGGCCTCCAATTCCGCGACGCTGTGCACTTCCCGCAAGGATTCCACCCCCAGTGCCGCGGCGGCCTGCTCGCAGCTGGCACGGCGGGCGGCATAGCCGCCATCCACATGCGAATGCTCGACGCGGGTATCGATGACCAGCACCACCGCGTCGTGCTGCGCCAACGGCAACGGCACTGCCTGCGTTTCCATGGAACGGCAATCCAGGAAGAGCGCGTGCTGCGCATGGGACATCAGCGAGGCGCTCTGGTCCATGATTCCGGTCGGGGCGCCCACGAATTCGTTCTCGGCCCGCTGGGTCAGCTGGGCCATCTGCACCTTGGACAACCCAAGGCCGTAGAGGTCATCCAGCGCCACGGCAGTCGCCACTTCCAGGGCATGCGAGGAGGACAAGCCGGAGCCCACCGGGACATCCGAGTCCACCATCAGCTCCAGCCCGCCAATTTGCACGCCATCGAGCTGGTTCAATGCCCACAGCACGGCGGCCGGGTAGGCAGCCCAGCCGGGCACCGCCCGGGGCACCAGCTCATCGACGGTGATCGAGGTGATCGGCGGCTCGTCGCCTGCCCCGTAGGTGGAGGCGAAGTCCAGCACCTGGCTGCCCGGCTCCAGCTGCGACTTGCGGCGCACGGCCACCAGCGCGTTCTTGTCGATGGCGAAGGGCAGCACATAGCCCAGGTTGTAGTCGGTATGCTCGCCAATCAGGTTCACCCGTCCCGGGGCGCGCCAGATGCCTTCGGGCCGGTGGCCGTAGGCTTTGGTGAACTTTTCGCGCAGGGCGTTGACCCGTGCCGCGGTTTCCGCGCTGCCGCTGCGGCTCATGGCATGACCTCGCGCAGCCGGGCGGCTGCCTGCTCGGCCGGGACATCGTTGATGAAGGCGCCCATGGCGGCTTCCGAGCCTGCCAGGTACTTCAATTTGCCAGCTGCCCGGCGCGGGCTGGTCAGCTGCAGGTGCAGCCGTGCCGCCGCACGGGCTTCCGGTTCCAACGGAGCCTGGTGCCAGGCGGCAATATAGGGTGTGGGGGTGTCGTACAGCGCGTCGAATCCGCGCAGCAGATCCCGGTACATCACTGCCAGTTCGGCTTTCTCCTCTTCATTGAGCGCGGCAAGATCCGGCACGTGGCGGTGCGGCACCAGATGGGCTTCCAGCGGCCAACGGGCAGCGTAGGGCACGAACACGGAGAAGTGCTCGCCCTGGCGCACCATGCGCGAGCCTTCGGTGCGTTCGAAGTCCAGGATGTCTTGCATCAGGGGGCGTCCGGTCTTCGCCAGGTGGGCCACCGCCTGGCCGGCCATCTTGGCGGCGGTCGGGGTCAGGTACGGGTAGGCGTAGATCTGCCCATGCGGGTGGTGCAGGGTCACGCCGATATCCTGGCCGCGGTTCTCGAAGACGAAGACCTGCTCGATGCCTTCCATCGCGGATAATGCGGCGGTGCGCTGCGCCCAGGCTTCGATGACGGTGCGCGCGCGGGCGTCATCCAGCGAGGCGAAGGACCCGGTGTGCTCGGGGGTGAACACCACGACTTCGCAGCGCCCGTAGGCCGGGGCGGGAACCTGCACCGGTGCGGCGGATAGAATCGAACCCAGTGCCGGGCCGAGCGACGGGAAGCGGTTCTCGAAGACCACCACGTTGAAGTCCTCGGCGGGGATTTCGCTCATGCGCCCGTGCGCGCTGGGGCATAGCGGGCATTCTTCCTTGGGCGGCAGGTAGGTGCGCGACTGGCGGTGGGCGGCGACTGCCACCCAGTCTCCGGTCAGCCGGTCGTAGCGCAGCTCGCCGGGTTCCCCGCGCGGATCCAGCGGCCGGGTGTCGGCCACCGGTTCGGGCACGGCAGTGTTGGCATCGGCGAAGAAGATCGCTTCGCGGCCATCGGCCAGGTGGTGCACCCGGTGGGCTGCTTCATATGCTGCGGAGCCTTGCGGCATGGCCATCTCTCCAATGGGCTAGTGGTGGTGCAAATAGGTAGGCGGCGCGGCGGGCGCGCCTGCGGGTTAGCTCGGCTGGACCGGGCCGATCAGCCAACTGGCTTCGCAGCTGGCGCCCGGGGTAAGCGCGATGACGTCTTGGCCGGAGTTGAAGCCGCCGGGCGGGCAGGTCATCGGCTCGATGGCCAGCCCGGTGCGGTCAAGCGCCGGGTCATCGCGGTCTGCCGTGTGGATCTGGACCCACGGGCAGGCTTCGTCCCAGGTAATCTGCGACCCGAGGCCCTTGGTGTCGGTGATCGATGCGCTGAACAAGCCGTCCGCGCCGGCGGCCAGGGAAGTGTAGGCATGATCGATGAAGAGGTCCCCGATCGACTTCGGGGTGCGGAAATCCAGCTCGGTGCCAGCCACCTGAACCACCTCCTGCGGCAGCAGGCGCGCGCCGTCGGTGAGCTGCACCTTGCCGGCTGGCAGGGTGAAAGTCCATTCATCCGCCTTCTTGCCCGGTGCGACCAGGTAGGCGTGCGAACCCCAGGCGAAGGGCGCGGTGCCCTGCCCGAGGTTGGTGGCGGTGGCGATGGTGCGCAGCCCGCCGGCTTCCAGCCGGTAGTCGATCACCAGCTGCACCTCATAGGGGTAGCCGGGGTTCGGCGCGATCACGGTGCGCAGCTGGGCGGAGCTGCCGCTGCGCCCGGTGATCTCGAAGCTGGTATCGGCCACCAGGCCGTGCAGCGCGTGGCCGCGCTCAGGCTCGGTGATCGGCAACTGCAACTCCTGGCCTTCCCAGTGGTAGGCCCCGTCGATCACCCGGTTGGGCCAGGGAGCCAGGATCGCTCCGGAGAACACCGGGCGCTCACCGCGCGGATCGAAGGCGCGCACCAGCGGGCGGCCACCGTAGTCCAGGGACACCAGTGTGGCACCCACCGTGGCCAGCTGCGCGGTGAAGCCGTGGGCTTGCAGCGTGAGCACCGTTCCGTTGGAGGTGTCCTGCTGCGGCATTGATTGGCGATCCATTTCGTCATCCTTCGTGCTGTGCTGGGAAACCATCGGGCATGGGCGGGCCCTCCCGCCATCGCGTGCGGGAGGGCCGTGGCAGCAAGCCGCAGCCTAGTTGCCGGCGCCTGCGCGGCGCTTGTTGTAGATGTCGAAGGCCACTGCCAGCAGCAGCACCACGCCCTTGACGATCTGCTGGGTGGACGCGCCGACGCCCATCAGCTGCATGCCGTTGGACAGCACCGCCATCACCAGGCCGCCGACGATCGCGCCGGTCACCCGGCCCACGCCGCCGGTGGTCGAGGCGCCGCCGATGAAGCAGGCGGCGATCGCATCCAGCTCGAACATGTTGCCGGCACCCGGCTGGGCGCCGTTGGAGCGCGAGGAGAAGACCACGCCGGCCACGCCCGAAAGCAGGCCCATGTTGATGAAGATCCACATGTTGATCTTCTTCACGTTCACGCCCGAGAGCTTCGCGGCGGAGAGGTTGCCGCCGATGGCGTAGACGTGGCGGCCGAAGACGGTCTTGGTGGTCAGCACGTGGTAGCCCAGGATCAGGGCGGCCAGGATGATCAGCACGATCGGCATGCCGCGGCTGGTGGCGATCTGCCAGAAGAACCAGAGGATGATGGCGCCGGAAATGATGTTCTTGGCCAGGAACATGGCCATCGACTCGACACTCTGGCCGTACTTTGCCCGGCCTGCGCGATTGCGCCACTGCGAGTAGAACAGGCCCACGACGGCGATCACGCCGATGATCACGGTGAACAGGTCGAAGCCGTTGCCGCCGAGCAGGCCGTTGAGGAAGCCGCCGGCGATCTGGCCGTATTCGCCGGGGAACGGCGAGAGCGAAACGTTGTTGAGCACTTCGTAGGTCAGGCCGCGGAAGAGCAGCATGCCGGCCAGCGTCACGATGAACGCGGGAATGCCCACGTACGCGACCCAGAAACCCTGCCACACACCGCACAGCCCGCCGACCGCGATGCCGGCGAGCATGCCTGCCCACCATGGCATGTCGTTCTTGATCACCAGCACCGCGGAGACCGCGCCGGTCAGGGCGACCAGCGACCCGACCGAGAGGTCGATGTGCCCGGCCACGATCACGATGATCATTCCCAGTGCGAGGATCAGCACGTAGGAGTACTGCAGGATGATGTTGGTGATGTTGATCGGGCTGAGCAGCAGGCCGTTGGTCAGGATGGTGAACAGCACCACGATGAGCACGAAGGCAATGTAGATGCCCGAGGTGCGCAAGTTCTTGGTGAAGATATCCTTCAGCTCGTTTGTGATGGTCATCGGGTGCTTTCCTTCTCGATGGTCATGAGTTCCATGAGGCGTTCCTGGGTGGCTTCGCTGCGCGGCAGTTGGCCGGTCATCCGGCCGTAGGCCAGGGTGTAGATGCGGTCGCAGATGCCCAGCAGCTCGGGCAGTTCGGAGGAGATCACCAGCACTGCCTTGCCGGCCGCGGCCAGCTCGTTGATGATCGTGTAGATCTCGTATTTGGCTCCGACGTCGATGCCGCGGGTGGGCTCGTCGAGGATCAGCAGCTCGGGGGCGGTGTGCAGCCACTTGCCCAGCACGACCTTCTGCTGGTTGCCGCCCGAGAGGTTGCCGACCTTCGCCATGACGTTGGGGGTCTTGATGCGCATGGACTTGCGGTAGTGCTCGGCGATCTGTATTTCCCTGTTGCCGTCCACGAAGCCCTTCGAGGAGATCTTGCCCAGTCCGGCCGCGGTGGTGTTCACGCGGATGTCCTCGATGAGGTTCAGCCCGAACTTCTTGCGGTCCTCCGAGACGTAGGCGATGCCGGCGCCAATGGCCTTGCCCACCGTGGAGGTGTCCACCGGCTTGCCGCCCATCAGCACGGTGCCGGTGATGTTCCGGCCGTAGCTGTGGCCGAAGATGCTCATCGCCAGTTCGGTGCGACCGGCGCCCATGAGCCCGGCAATGCCGACGATTTCGCCGGCGCGCACGTCGAGGCTTGCGTGCTCCACCACGGTGCGGTCCTGCTGGACCGGATGCTGGACCGACCAGTCGCGCACCTCGAAGACCACGTCGCCGATCTGCGGCTCGCGCTGCGGGTAGCGGGCGGAGAGCTCGCGGCCGACCATGCCGCGGATGATGCGGTTCTGGTTGGAGGCGGGGTCGGCCATGTCAAGGGCCTCGATGGACTGGCCGTCGCGGATGATGGTGGTGGTGTTGGCGATGTCCTCGATCTCGCCGAGCTTGTGCGAGATGATGATCGAGGTGATGCCCTGCTCGCGCAGTTCGCGCAGCAGGTTCAGCAGGTGCTCGGAGTCGTCGTCGTTCAGCGCGGCGGTCGGTTCGTCCAGGATCAGCAGCTTCACGTTCTTGCTCAGCGCCTTGGCGATTTCCACCAGCTGCTGCTTGCCGACACCGAGCTGGCCGACCGGGGTGACCGGCTGCTCGTGCAGGCCCACGCGGGCCAGCAGGTCGGCGGCGCGATGGTTGGTTTCGTTCCAGTCGATGAAGCCGCCACGGGAGGTCTCGTTGCCGAGGAAGATGTTCTCCGCCACCGAGAGGTAGGGCACCAGGGCCAGCTCCTGGTGGATGATCACGATGCCCTGGGCCTCGGAATCCTTGATGTTCGAGGCCTTGAGCTCCTCGCCCTCGAAAATGATCTTGCCCTCGTAGCTGCCGTGCGGGTAGACCCCGGAGAGCACCTTCATGAGGGTGGATTTTCCGGCGCCGTTCTCTCCGCAGATGGCGTGGATTTCGCCCTTGCGAACCGATAGGTTGACGCCGTCCAGCGCCTTGACTCCGGGAAAAGTCTTGGTGATGTCCTGCATGTGCAGGATCGTGGTGTCCATAGTGCAGACGTCCTTGGTGTGTGCTGTGAGCGGTGAACCGCGGCGGCGGGAGCGCAGGTTGCCCTCCCGCCACCGCGGTTGCTGCCTGCGCGGCTACTTGGCCTGTCCGGCCTTGACTTCCTCGGCGGTGTAGTACCCGGAGTCGACCAGCAGCGAGGTGATGTTGTCCTTGACCACGATGTCCGAATTCAGCAGGTACGAGGGAACGACCTTCTTGCCGTTGTCGTAGCTTTCGGTGTCGTTGGCTTCCGGCTCGCCGCCGCCGGCGTAGGCTTTCACTGCCTCGACAGCCTGGGTGGCCAGCTTGCGGGTGTCCTTGAAGATGGTTGCGTACTGCACGCCGTCGTCGATCAGCTTCACCGAGGCGATTTCGGCGTCCTGGCCGGAGATGATCGGCAGGCCGTCCTTGATGGACTTGCCGTAGCCGGCGTTGGACAGCGCGGTGATGATGCCGCGGGAAATGCCGTCGAATGGCGAGAGGATGCCGTCGATCTTGGTCTTGCCGCCCTGGTAGTGGGCGGTGATCAGGTCTTCCATGCGCGATTGGGCTTCTTCCTGGCTCCAGCGCAGGGTGGCTGCCTGCTCGATCTTGGTCTGGCCGGACTTGACCGTCAGCGTGCCGTCATCGAGGTATGGCTTGAGGGTGTCCATGGCGCCCTTCCAGAAGAAGTGCGCGTTGTTGTCGTCGATCGAACCGGCGAAGAGCTCGATGTTGAACTTGCCCTTCTTGTCGGTGCGCTTGCCTTGATCATCGGCCAGGCCCATGCCGGCCAGCAGCGAGGTGGCCTGCTGGACGCCGACGTTGTAGTTGTCGAAGGTGACGTAGAAGTCGACGTTCTCGGTGCCGTTGATCAGGCGGTCGTAGGAGATGATCGGGATGTTCTGGTCCGCGGCGGCCTGCAGCTGGGTGGACAGCGCGGTACCGTCGATGGAGGCGACCACCAGGATGTCGCTGCCCTTGGTGATCATCTGGTCGATCTGCTGCTGCTGGGTGGGGATGTCGTCATTCGCGAACTGCAGGTCGACTTCGAAGCCGGCTTCTTCCAGCTGGGACTTGACCGCTTCACCGTCGGCAATCCAGCGTTCGGACGTCTCGGTTGGCATTGCGACGCCCACCTGGATGTCCTCGGGGGCGGTCGATTCCCCGCCGCCAGCCCCGGCTCCGCCTCCGGCGCCGCTGCCGCTGCAGGCTGCCAATGCGCCGACCAGTGCGAGCGATCCCATGGTCGCCACGGCTTTGCGGGTCCAATTATTCCATGCCATCTTTTCCTCCTTGAAAGGTTGCCATATCTGCGAATGAGACTGGACTCACACTATGTTAGCGCTAACACAGTGACTTCGACCACCCTCTGATGAAAATAAATTAAGATTCCTTACCCAGTGGCCTTGTGCTCCCAGCACAGGGCACGCAGGGCCCATTAAAGGGGCCCGCCTGGCTGCTAGAAGCCCTGCGCCAAGCGGTAGTAGCTCTGGTTGACGCGGATCTGCTGCGCGAAGTTCCGGCGTGTGGTCTCCTCGTCGATGACCAGCAGTTCGGCACCGGCGATCTCCGCGAAGATCTCGAAAGCCTCGATGCCTGCGGCGGTGGACATCACCGTGTGGTGCGCCCCGCCGGCAGCAAGCCAGGACTCGGCAGAGATATTGAAATCAGGCCGCGGACTCCACACCGCGCGGGCTACCGGCAGGTTCGGCAGGTCAGCTGGCGGGGTCACCACGTCCACCACATTGGCGGTCAGCCGGAAGCGCTCGCGCATATCGGCCATGGACACGACCACCGCGCCCTCGGCGGCGTCCGCGCTGAAGACCATGCGCACCGGATCCTCGCGGCCGCCGATGCCCAGCGGGTGGATTTCCACCCTTGGCTTGGAGGTGGTCAGCGACGGGCAGACCTCGAGCATGTGGGCACCGAGGATCAGCTCCTTGCCGGGGGTCAGGTCGTAGGTGTAGTCCTCCATCAGCGAGGCTCCGCCCGGCAGGCCCTCGCCCATCACCTTGGCGGCGCGCACCAGCACCGCGGTCTTCCAGTCGCCTTCGGCGCCGAAGCCGTAGCCCTTGCCCATCAGGCGCTGCACGGCCAGGCCAGGCAACTGCTTGAGCCCGCCGAGATCCTCGAAGTTGGTGGTGAAGGCCATGGCGCCGGCTCTGGACAGGAACGCTTCCAGCGCGATTTCCTGGGCAGCGGCATAGCGCAGCGAACCGTGGCGCGCGCCTCCGGCGCGCAGTTCGGGAACCACGTCGTACTCGCGCTCGTACTCGGCGACCAGCGCATCGATGCCGGCTTCGGCCACGGTCTTCACGGCCTCGACCAGGTCGTTGACAGCCCAGGTGTTCACCGAAACGCCGAAGCGGATCTCGGCTTCGGTCTTGTCGCCCTCGGTCACCGCGACATTGCGCATGTTGTCGCCAAAGCGGACCAGCTTCAGGTTCTGCACGGCGTTGAAACCGGCAGCGCCGCGGATCCAGGTGCCCACGCGGCGGGTGACCGCGGGATTGGAGACGTGGCCGACCACCGTGGTGCGCGCGGCGCCCAGGCGGGTGGCCAGGTAGGCGTATTCGCGGTCGCCGTGCGCAGCCTGGTTCAGGTTCATGAAGTCGAAGTCGATCGAATCCCAGGGCAGTTCGACATTTGCCTGGGTGTGCAAGTGCAGCAGCGGCTTCTGGAGGGCCTTCAGGCCATTGATCCACATCTTCGCCGGGCTGAAGGTGTGCATCCAGGTGATCACGCCCAGCACGTTCTCATCCGAGTTCGCTTCCAGCATCGCGCGGCGGATCGACTCGGAGTCCTTCAGCACCGGCTTCCAGATGATCTTCGCCGGGACATCGGCGGACGCATCCAGCACCTGCGCCACCTCGGTGGACTGCTGCGCCACCTGCTGCAGGGTGTCCTCGCCGTACAGGTCCTGGCTGCCGGTGAAGAACCAGATTTCCTTGTCGTTATATGCCTTGGCCATGATGTCCTTACTGTCCGTAGACGTTCTGGTAGCGCTCGTAGAGCGAGTCGATCTTCGCGGGGTCGATGGGCTGCGGGTCCCCGAGCTGCTGGGCGATATGCACAGTGCGGGCCACTTCCTCGCACATCACCGCAGCCTTGACTGCAGCCCGGGCATCCTTGCCGATGGTGAATGGCCCATGGTTGGCCATGAGCACCGCGGGGCTGCGGGATTCGCGCAGCGTGGAGACAATGCCGCGGCCGATCGAGTCGTCGCCGATGATGGCGAAAGGGCCCACCGGGATTGGTCCGCCGAATTCGTCGGCCATCATGGTCAGCACGCAGGGGATTTCCTCGCCGCGCGCTGCCCACGCGGTGGCGTAGGTGGAGTGGGTGTGCACCACGCCGCCGACCTCCGGCATGTGCTCGTAGGTGTAGGCATGGGCGGCGGTGTCCGAGGACGGCGCATGCTCGCCCTCAAGCAGCTGGCCGTCGATGGTGCACACCACCATCGATTCAGGCGTCAAGTCGTCATAGGAAATCCCCGACGGCTTGATCACGAACAGATCTGCGCTGCCATCGGTGATCTGCGGATGGCGCACGCGCTGGGAGACGTTGCCTGCGGTCCAGACCACCAGCTCGTAGCGCGGCAATTCGGCGTGCAGGCTGGCAACTGCCTGCCGGACCGCGGCCACCTCGTCTTGCATCGATTGCGGATAATCCGCCAGCGACTTGAGCTCACTCATGTTTTCTTGGCTTTCTGCTGGGAACTTAAAGGGCGGCGATGGCCGCACGCTGGATGGCCAATCCGGATTCATAGTTCTGCAGCCAGGCGTTGTAGCCGACCACATCTTCAGGCAATGGGGCCGCGTCCTTGGTGTTGGCCTCGGCGAAGACCAGCTCGTCCAGATAGGAATCCAAGCTGGCCTGCGGGTTGGCTTCGATGAACTGGCGGAAGCTTGCCAGCACCGCGATGCCCCACGGCCCGCCGTGGCCAGCAGTTTCCGAGACGCTCACTTCGGTGTCCAGCGCGGCGGCCAGGAAGCGCTGGGCCACCCCGGCGGTGCGGAAGATGCCGCCATGGGCATTGAGCTTTTCCACCCGCACGCCCTGCGCGGCCAGCACCTTCATGCCCAGGCTCAGGGTGGCGAACATACCGTAGACCTGGGCGCGCATCAGGTTGGCCAGGGTCAATGCGGAGTCCGGGGTGCGGATGACCAGCGGCCGCCCTTGCTCCAGGCCGGTGACCGGCTCGCCGGACAGGTTGTTATAGGCCAGCAGGCCCGCCCCATCGGCTTGGCCGTCCAGCGCCGAGCCGAGCAGCGCCTCGAAGATACGGTCGCTGGAGGCATCCACGCCCAGCGCCTTGGCGAACTCGCCGAACACGGCGGCCCAGACGCCGATCTCGCTTGCGCCGTTATTGCAGTGGACCATGGCGACGCTGTCGCCGGCCGGGGTGGTGACCACATCGATTTCGTGGTGCACTCCGGCCAGCGGCCGCTCCAGCACCAGCATCGCGAAGATCGAGGTGCCGGCCGAGACGTTGCCGGTGCGCACGGCCACCGAGTTGGTGGCCACCATACCGGTTCCGGCATCGCCTTCGGGCGGGCAGAACGGGGTGCCGGGCTGCAGCTGGCCGGTGGGATCGAGCAGGCGGGCGCCGGCTTCGCTCAGGTTTCCTGCCGCCGCGCCGGCTGGCAGGACTGCCGGCAGCAGCTCGGCCAGGGTGCATGTGGCCTGGTAGGACGCTGAGATCTCGTCGAAGGCGTCGAGCATCGCGGCGTCGTAGGTGCCGGTCGCGGTGTCGATGGGGAACATGCCCGAGGCATCACCGATCCCCAGCACCTTCTCGCCGGTGAGCAGCGTGTGGACATAGCCAGCCAAGGTGGTAAAGTGCCGGACCTGCGGCACATGCTCCTCGCCATCGATCATGGCCTGGAAGTAGTGGGCAACGGACCAGCGCAGCGGGATGTTGACACGGAAGGCTCCGGTCAGCCGCTCGGCGGCCACCCGTGTGTTGGTGTTGCGCCAGGTGCGGAAGGGAACCAGCAGTTCGCCGTCTTGGCCAAAGGCCAGGTAGCCGTGCATCATGGCCGAGACGCCCATCGAGGCGAAGCTGCTGGGCGCAACGCCGTAGCGCTGGCGGCAGTCGGCAAGCACGGCGGCGAAGCACTGCTGCAGGCCGGTGCGGATGGCATCCAGCGAGTAGGTCCACAGCTGGTCTTCGAACTGGTTCTCCCACTGGTGGCTTCCGCTGGCCAGCTGCTGGAAGTCCGGGCCGATCAAGCTGGCCTTGATGTTGGTGGAGCCCAGTTCGATGCCGAGCACGGCTTGGCCGCTGGTGATGAGCTGGGCAGCAGTTGCATCCTGGGGCGCGATGGCCATGAACTCTCCGTCCTGAGGCCCAGCTTGTGGGCAGCGTCTTCGCATCGCCAGCAGCACTCCGAGGTATTCGGAATATTGCCGGCAGGAACTTCGAAGTAATGTTAGCGCTAACATTTCGTGATGCGCAACACCCGCTGTCGAGATGCGGGCAACTAGAGCAGAATTACTGGGACTTCAGCGGGGTCGTGCTCGCCCGCATGACCAGCGTTGGAGCGATCACCTTTGGAGATTTATCCGCGGTGTCGCCTTCGAGCAATTCCGTGAGTGCCGCATGCCCGACGTCCCTGAATGGCTGCCGAACAGTGGTCAGCGATGGGATGAGGAAATTCGAAATCTGCAGATCGTCGAAACCGATCACCGACACATCGGTTGGCACATCCAGCCCGGCTTCCCAGAAGGCGCGCAGGATGCCAGTGGCAAGATAGTCATTCGCGGCGAAGACTGCCGTCACTTCCCCGACGCGCACCGAGTCAACCAGCCTCTTGCCCGCCTCGTAGCCACTGGGCGCCAGCCATGATTCGGCGGGCACTTCTATAATCGGCGCCTTGGCTTCGAGCATTTTTTCCTGCCAGCCGACTTGCCGCTCAGTGGCATCGAACCAGCCTGTCGGCCCGGAGACATGGGCGATTTTGCGATGGCCTAAAGCCAGGAGGTGTCCGGTAGCCAGGCGTGCGCCTTCGCGCTGGTCAACGTAGACGTAGCGAGCCGGATCCGAGGCGGGAACGCTGGTGCGGGCGGCGACAACCACCACTGGGATCTTGAGCGCCGCATCATCCAGGGCGTCAATGACCTTTTCGAACGGCGCGACCATCACCACACCGTCAACTCCTTGGTCAACCAGGTGGTTCAAGGCTTCGGTTGCACTGTGAGCGTCGTAGCGATCCAATGCGGTCACGCTCACGAAGTAGCCTTGCGCGCGGGCCGCGGCTTCGATGGCCTGCACAGTGGACTGCGGTCCAAAGAACTCGCTGCCGACGGTCAGAATCCCAACGGTGCTGGAGTGCGATGTCGCCAAAGCACGGGCAGCTCGATTGCGGCGATACCCCAGTTTGCGGATTGCTTCCATGACCTGGTCGCGAGTTCCGGACCTGACATTGGGGTGGTTGTTGAGCACTCGCGACACAGTCTGGTGCGACACCCCTGCCACGGCCGCTACATCCGCCATTGACGGAGGCCTATTATTCGGGTGCCCTTCACCGGGCTGAGCAATGTTCACAACGGTCATTATTGCAAAAACCGGCGGTTTGGCTACTGCCACGCAGGGTAATCCGGGGCCTTATGAACCCATCGAGGTGGTATATGACGTGGTGGACATATATCTTTGCCCGGGAACATATCCGCTAGATTGCGGGGGTTCTCCCCCAGCTTTTCCGGAGGGGGAAGGTTTACTTGCTATGAATTGATGGTCTCACTCAACCCTGGCAGACAGAGTGATCCGGTCTGATCTGTTACCGATGTCCTGAGACACAAGTGTCACCGGTGTCTTGAGACATCACACATTTAAAAAGTAAGTATGTGGGACATGATTCGAAAGTGCCGTCATTCGATTGTGCTCGGAGGTAGCCAATAGTTCATCGAAGTACGGGCAACTTCATCCCCGTATTGGTCATGAGGTTACATCGTCCGTCTTGAGTCGGGCAGGGTGTAAAAGCCGACAACCACGTGAACAAGTAGTTGTCGGCCAGTCGCTGACGATGCTACTTAACCGAAGAAGTTGAGGTCTTCGAGGCGTAGCCCTTCTTACTTCCGGTGACCTTCACGTAGACAACCTTGCCCCGGTCCCGCGAGGTCACCTTGTATGCCGACTTGGTGGCCTTGCTGATCGGGGCGCCAGAACGGTACCACTGGTATTTGTATTTCTCGGGCTTCGGACTCCACGAACCGGGTTTGGCTTTCAGTTTCGAGCCAACCTTCATCTTGCCCGATACGGATGCTCCCTTCTTTACCGTGAACTTCGCCTTGGCTACCTTCTTGGTCTTACCAGTGGTGCTTGTCTGGGTTGCAAATCCGGCACCGCTGGCGGTGACTCGGACGCTGATATTCCTGCCTATATCGGACAGACCCAGTTTGTAGGTGGTCTTCGTAGCGTTCTTGATGGTCTTGCCATCACGCAGCCACTGGTACTTAAACTTTCCCGGCTTGGTGGAACGGGTGCCAGGATTGACCTTCAGTGTTTGTCCATAGACTGCCTTGCCACTGATACGCGGCGCTTTAGTGACAGTGTATTTTCCCTTTGCGACCCGGGAGGTGTCATACGAGGTATGGACAACCGGGTACATTCCAGATTTTGAACCCGTGACCGAATAAGCGAGGCGTTTGCCCAAATCCGCAGTGGTTGGCGTGTAAGTGGACTTGTTGGCGCCCTTAATGCTCTCCCCTGCACGAAGCCACTGGTACTTGAACTTTACACCTGACGGCGCATTGGAGACCTTAGCAGTGAGCTTCTTCCCTACCTGCGCCGAGTCAATCCGCCCCAGTTTTAACAGGATTGGATCCTGGACAGTGAAAATTCTGGAGAAGGTTTCCGTGGTGCTTTGCCAGTATTCTGTTTCGCCCCAGTACTCATGATGCGTTGCTTTGACTGTGAGCTTTTTGCTGGAGTCTGCTTTGCTCAGCTTGTAAGCGCATCCGTCCGAATCTCCACTTTTTGATTTTTGGACTATTGTGCTGCCACGGCTCCAAATGCACTTGGTTTTCATGGCGAAGCCGGTGGAGGTTTTGCTGCCTGCAACAGTCACCCAAGTACCTACGGGAACCGTTGTTGCCGACGGATTCAAGATTGAAGCTTCGCCGAAGGGGGTATAGGTAGCCTGTAGCTTCCCCGTACCCAGCCATGACAATTCTTCGTACGCAGAGACAAGATATTGTTCACCGACATGGATGTTGTACTGCAGGCTGCGTCCGTCTGACTTGTGCTGGCCCTCGTAGTATCCATCCAAGAATCGAATATACGTTGCCCTGGGGGCAACGAAAGTATTAAACCCCACCTGCTTGACTGGCGGATCTGTCCATCCGTCGCTCGTAAAGTAGTCTCCGATTTCCAAGCTGAAAGGTTCGCCGTCGAAACCTTTGAAAGTTTGAAGCTTGAATTCAGTACCTGCCAGCACACGGATGGGCTTCGTGTCGAACGTGACTTCCAAGTGCTCTAAGGCTGGTGCGTTCAAGAATTCTCGCAAGTCCACATCAATCGGACCGTAATACGCCAGGCGGTTTAATGCGGTCATACTTTTCAGGACATCGCGATTAATCGGCGCATTTACCAAACTCAATTCAGTAATAGAACTATTGCCTTGCAGCGACCGCTGGTCAACCCCAGTGCAAACCGCGCTACTGCCTTCGACGGTGCAGTCCCCCAAGCTGGCTTGCGCCGGCAATACGACAACCGTGCCGAGCCCTAGTGCAACGCTGAGGACTAGGGCAGATAATTTAGTTTTCAATTTTCCTCAAATGCTACGACGCGAGTATCGAGACGAATTTTATCCTGCACTTAGAAAATTGGGTATTACTGTTTGTTAGTAGCCTGGTCTTTCAGGATAGTCATATCGTGTTTTTCCTAGTCTCTTTCTTTCAATTAAGTGGGGACTTACATCATCCACCTGACAGGCTCCATGATTCATCCCGTGGACTTTGAACCGCAGCCACGCGGCCAGCATGTGCCGGTTGGGGAACAGGAAACTGTATTCACGCTAGCCGCGTGGCGCAGGTCATGTGTCAACTAAATGGAGGTGGTCCCATCCCAACACAGGCTGGCGATGCAGGTGAGCCGGCAGAGCAATATCGATTCTGCAATCGTGCCATTAGAGATAGGCCTGCCATTGTCCGAAGATGGCAGGACCTGGTCGGCGAATGCAGATCACCGCCATGCGATGGCCTAGTCTGGCCCTATGAACCGCCTTCACCTGACGCATCCCTCGGAACTCCCGCTTCCACTCTTGATGCGCGGAACAGCAGCCGGCATCCTGGTGGCCACAATATGCGTCGTCGCTCTCGAACTCCCTGGGCCTGCAGGCTATACGGTCATCACATTCATGTACGGCCTGCTCTTCGGGGCGCTGCACGGGCTGCTGGTTGCCGGCGGGGTCTATGCAGTGCTCGCCTTCCGGCATCATCGAAGCTCCGCAGGCGTTATGCAGCGGCTGGTTCCAACAGCCACCGCAACGGCGGCACTCCTCTGCATTCCTGCAGGCACCTGATGGCCCTGCTCATCGGCGCGGAAAACGCAGCCTACCTGCTGCCAGCCGCTGCACTCGTCGCCTTGGCTGCGGCGGTCGCCGCCTGGTGCACGCAGTCGGCGATACGCGCCGCTGAGAAGAAACTCAATGCTGGACACCCGGAACCGATCCCTGGTCGCCTGGCTCGGGGGTAGGAGGTTCCCAGCGCTAGGCGCACTGCTGTGGACCAATCCATCGAGGTCTTGAGCCCACCACGGGCGAACGCCCGCAGGCTCTCGGGCCTGCGGGCGTTCGCCTCGCTCAGGATGGATCCTTGTCCATCTCGTCGCGGTCATTCTTGTCCTGTTCGGGCTCTGCCTGCTCCGGCTTAGTGTTCCGGGTTCCCGACGAGCCTGGGTACAGGCATCTCGATGGCCCCCGTCTGGATCTGCTCAAACTCATCGGGCGTGACTACAGGAATCTCGTAGCCTTCCTTGTCGATGAGCTTGCCGCCCACGTAGTGGTCGCCCTCGAGCAGTCCGCAGATTTCCTCGGTCTTGACCATCCGCGGTGGAGCTGCCGAGAAGACTGATGCATTCTTCGTGTTTCCGAACTTGAGCTCGTTGAACAGCAGGTTCAGCAGTACGGCCATCACGGCTGCCGAGGAAATTCCGGAGTGGAAGATCGTCTCGAACCAGGTGGGGAATCCTGCATAGAAGTCGGGCTTCACGATCGGGATGCAGCCGAAGGCGATCGAGGCGGCGACAATCACCAGGTTCATGCCGTCGTACTTCACCTTGGACAGGGTCCGGATTCCGGAGGCGGCAACGGTGCCGAAGAGCACGATGCCAGCACCGCCGAGCACCGGGGTGGGGATGGCCGCGACCACCCGGCCGAGGATCGGCAGCAATCCGAGCACCACGAGGATGCCGCCGCCGGCAGCGACCACGAAGCGGCTGGTGATTCCGGTGATGGCCACCAAGCCGACGTTCTGCGCGAAGGCCGACTGGGTGAAGGTGTTGAAGATCGGGGCTACCGCGGAGGAAGCCATGTCGGCGCGCAGGCCGTCGGCGATGCGCTTGGAATCCACCTTCGAGCCGGCAATCTCGCCCACTGCGAGGATGTCAGCGGTGGTTTCGGTGAGAATCACCAGCACCACGATGGTCATCGAGATGATGCCGCCGATTTCGAAGACCGGCATGCCGAAGGCCAGCGGCTGCGGGAAGGCGAAGATCGCGCCGTGGCCGACCTGCGAGAAATCTGCCATGCCCAGCAGTGCCGCGGCCACCGTGCCCAGCACGATTGCCAGCAGGATCGACATGCGGGAGATCGCGGCATTGCCGACCTTGGAGAGCAGGAGGACCACCAGCAGCGTTCCGGCGGCCAGGCCGATGTTGGCCAGCGACCCGTAGCCCTCGGCCTTGGCGTCCCCGCCCATGGCCCAGTTGGCCGCAACCGGGGTCAGCGAGATGCCGATCATCGTGATGACCACGCCGGTCACTACCGGCGGGAAGAATCTGATGATGCGGGCGAAGAACGGTGCGATGAGGAAGCCGATCAACGCAGCGACGAGCACCGCGCCGAAGACCGCCTGGATGCCGCCACCGCCATTGACGATGGCCACCATGGTGGCCACGGAGGCGAAGGAGGTGCCCTGGACCAGCGGCAGCTGCGCACCGAAGAACGGGATGCCCACGGTTTGCAGGATGGTGGCCAGCCCGCCGACAAACAGGCAGCAGGCGACCAGCAGGCCGATTTCGTCCGGAGCCAGCCCTGCGGCGTTGCCGATGATCAGCGGCGGGGCGATGATTCCCCCGTACATCGTCAGGACATGCTGCAAGCCATAGGCAAAGGACTTCCCCAGCGGAAGCTTGGCGTCCTCGGGACGATTGCCTTTGATAGATTCATCTTGTGTAGCGCTCAAGGCTGACCTCCTACGTCAGTCGCTGCCAAAGGTGTGCCGGTGTGCCAGCACCGGCACACCTTCAACGCTGTTCGTTTAGATAAATGCCGGAATATTTGCCCAGATCGGGTGATTCGCCTCGGTGCCTTCTCGGGTGATCGTCGCTTCGATCAGTCCGTACGGGCGGTCAGCCGCGAAGAAGACCTCATTCGGGTTGTCCTGGCCGAAGACCTCGAGGTCCACCAGGAAGTGGTGCTTGTTCGGCAGCGACATCTTGATCTCGGCGATTTCCGGATGCGCTTCGAGCACTGCCTGCCCCATCTGGAACATGGTCTGCTGCAACGCGTACGAGTGGGTGTCGGCGAAGCGGGTCAGCAGCAGCTGGCGCACCGAGGTGTAGACCGCGTCGAAGTCGATGCCCTCGGCGATGGCCTGCTCGGTGTAGCGCCAGCGCGCGGTCACGTCGGTGGCCAGGATGCGGTCGGTGGTTTCCTTCAGTGTCGTGTACTTGTCCCGCGGGAAGCCGTGGAATTCGCTGCCCGTGGACTTCAGCACGGTGAGGTCTTCCAGGCCTGCAACGATCGACTTCTTGCCGTCGGCGCCGATTTCCAGCACGGCGGTGCGGACCTCGGACTTGTTCTGCGAGAAGGCGTGGTCGTGGTCGTTGATGCGGTCCCAGAAGAACTGCTGGGCTGCCCAGCGGCCACCGGTGATCCAATCGAATTCCCCGGTGAAGTGCTCGCCAAGCTGCACCAGGAACTCCTCGATGGCACCCACGCCGTTGCGGGCCAAGCCATAGACGGTGTTCTTCTGGGTGTCGGTGGCGACAACGCGACCATTGTCGCCATCCTGGTGCGCGGCGGTGAAGTCGCCGTGCAGCTGGCTGGTGACGTTCAGATCCTGGATCTGGTGGCGAACCGTGTCGCGGGTGATCTTGACCAGGCGGACTTCGGCCTTGCCGTACTGGTTAGAGCCCAGCACAATCTTGGTGTCTGCTGGGGCGGTGATTTCGGTAGTCATGGTTCTAACTTCCTCGGTACGTGGAATATGCAAACGGGCTGATAAGAAGAGGTACGTGGTAGTGCTCGTCGACGTCATTGACGAAGAAATCGATGCTTACCGCGGGGAAGAAGCTTTCCGTTCCCTGCTTCCCGAAGTAGCCGCCGGTCTCAAAGGAAATCCGGTAGCGGCCGGCTTCAACCTGTACCGGTCCGAGGTTCTTGATGCGGCCATCGGCATCCGTGGAACCTGAACCGATTTCTTGCCAGCCGGATGCCGTCTTGGCTTCCAGCGTGGCCTTGACACCGGAGGCAGGCCTCCCGGTCCCGGTGTCGAGTATGTGGGTGGTGATGTGGCTGCGTTCGCCGTTGCCATCTGCCATGTTCATCTCCTAGCTGTCGGAGGGATAAGGGGTCGGTAAATGCGCGGGGTGTGCACCCCGGGCATTGGCTTAGTTGTCCACCGCGTTCTGCAGCCGCAGCAGCGCGATCTGGCGCAGCTGCTCGGCAACCTCAAGAAGTTCTTCCTGCTCGCCATTGGCCAGCCGGCGTTCGCATTCGGCGAGGATTTCTTCGGAGCTGCGGCCAGCGGCGCGGATGAGGAAGACCCGGTTGAAGCGCTGCTCGTAGGCCTTGTTGGCCGCGGCCAGGCGAGAGGTGACATCGCCATCAAAGTCCAGGCCTGCCTGTTCGCCACGCGAGAGGTCGGCTTCCTTGCTGCTGCCCTGCGCTTGTTCGCCGATGCGCGGGTGGTGCGCCAAGGCGGCGGCGATTTCCTCGCGGTTGAAGGGGGCGACGTCCTGCAGCGCATAGCTGGAAAGCTCTTCGAAGCTGTTGAAAGGACGGGCGGAAACAAGTGCATCGATCCAGCGGTCGACATCCACGCAGGGGCGCAGGACATCTGCCGCCTCGGCTGCGGGCAATTGATTGAATACGTCTAGTCGCATCGGGTGATCAGCTCTTTTCAAACGGTCGTTCTTTCCACGGACCTTGGCTGAACACCCTTACCACCGAAGGAGACTTCGGCTTCGACTCGATGCTGGTTTCGTGGAACCTTGTGCCACCACTGTAATCCACCTCACAGCGTCGCCGTCAAGTCAAAGCCGGAAAATCTTTAACAAGTGTGATTTATGAAAGTTTTCCGCATTGCGGATAGAAAATTTTGCGCCCAGCTATTGCCAACAATCCACCATGGTGCACATAATGGTTTCGCAAGGCAAAACATAATTTCCATATTATGGAAATAGAGAATCGCGAAGGAGGGTCGCAATGACCGCTATCAACACTGGCAAGATCAACTGCTCACCGGAGGGCCAGCGCCTCGTTGCCACCACCGACGCGTTGCGCACCGGGCTGTTCCAGCCTATCGAAGGCCTGGATCCCGATATCGCCCGCCAGCCGCGGATCACCCGCGAGGTCCCCTCGCTGTTCAGCCGCCTATTCGGCCAGCATCAAGGGCGCTAGTCGCCCCTCAAGACCACGCAGAGGTCAACCCCTGAGGCGTCGGGACCTGGCCTCTGCGTTTTTTAATCCGGTTCGCGGTCGCCCGCGCTTGCCCTCTGGGACGCCGCAAACGCGAATGCAGCGGCATGAGCCGTTACCGAGACCGGGCCCGCCCATTGACGTGGGCTGACCCGCATTTCGCTTCCGCCTAGCGATCGATCTTGGCCACCGTGAGCAGCACACTGGAATCCTCGGTAGCGCTGATTTTCAGCCGACCTTCGGGCAGCACGATCAGATCCTGGCTGCGCCCCTCCCACTGGTTGCCCATCGATGAGACGGTGACCCTTCCGTCGAGGACCAGCAGTGTCGCTTCGCCGGGATTCGCATGCTCCTGCAGCTCGGTGCCGGCCTTGATCCCGATGACAGTTTGGCGCAGCGTGTGCTCATGGCCTCCGAACACCGTGCTGGCGGCGCGGCCATTGCCGGCGTTCTCGGCATCGCGCAGCTGGGCCCGGGCGATGGCGGTCAGCGAAAACTTCTTCATTTAATCCCTGCATCTCATCTCTGCGGCTGGAAGCTCCTCGCCGGTTGGCATGTGGTGCTACCAGCCTGTCCCCGGTCGGGGCAAAGGTCAAGGACTCCGCGGAAGGCTACTTCAGCGCCAGCTGCGCCAGCACCGGCAATGCTATGACCGACAGGACGCAGGTGATGACGATGGCTACCGCGGTCGGTTCGCCATCCCCGGTGTCGTTTTGCGCCATGATGTAGGCGGTCGCGCTCACCGGCATGGCCGCCATGAGCACCGCCGAATTGAACCAGATGCGGTCCAGCTCAGGGGCGAAGGCAAGCAGCATGGCCACCACCAGCACGGGGAATGCCACGAGCTTGCCCACGACCATGGTGGCGATGGAAATTTTCGCCCAACGGGCTGCTGGCGCGGTACCGTCCGCGGCCGCCGGCGCCCGGCGCCTGGAACGTGCTCGGTCAATGGTCCGCTTCAGCGACATGCCGATGACGAAGAGCGCGCCCGGCGCAGCCGCGGCGGCCACCAGGTCGATGGTGTCGTCCACCGGCTGCGGCACCGGCACTGCGAAGATTGCTACCGCCCCGCCGACGAGCATCGCCCAGGTGACCGGGCTGCAGACCAGGGCGTTGCGCACGGTTCGGGCAATGCGCGCAGCACTGGCCTTGTGCTCTCCTCCGCCTGCGTGGGGCAGGACGATTTGGGCGAGGATGGGGAACCCGACCATGAAGATGATGTTGTGGACCAGTTGCCCCATGCCCGCCGCGAAACCGGCTTCGGTTCCCATCACGCCCAGGACGATCGGGATGCCCAGATACGAGACGTTGCCAAAGCTGGTGGCCAGCATGCCGGCGAGCGCCCGCGCCCGGTCTGCGCGCAGCAGATAGCGGAAAGCCAGCCAGCTGATCAGCGCGAACACGAGTGCCGAGACGATGCTGATCCACAGGAATGCGAACGGCACGCCGTCGCTGATGTCCGCCCGGGCCACCACCTTGTAGAGCAGGGCCGGCAGGGCGACGTAGAAGACGAATACGTTCAGTGCTGGTTCCACGCTGGCCGGGAACTTGGGAGCATGGCTGGCGGCGTAGCCGGTGAGCATGACGAAGAACAGCGGCAGCACGCCATAAAGCACGTCGAGGAACACAAGACTCCTTCCGGGGTATTCGGCCCGGATTGCGCGAACCGGCCACTTCAAGGTTAGTAGCCGGCCAGGCTGATCCGGGAAACGCGGCCGGGGATGCGACGCAACATGCAGAAGAAAACTGGGGTTTCGCGGCCCGAATTCCTAGGATGGGACCACGCGCCTCACCCTAATGCCGTTGAGATTTCCGCAAGGAGAATTGATGTCCCAAGCATCTAACGCCCCGCACGCCCCGCGCACCATCGTCATCACCGGTGCAGGATCAGGCATCGGCCGCACCACCGCCCGCCTGTTGCTGGAGCAGGGTTGGAATGTGGTGCTCGCCGGGCGCACCGCGCAGAAGCTGCACGAGACGGCGCAAGGACATGGCTCCGCCCTGGTGGTCCCCACCGATGTCAGTGATCCGCAGGCCGTGGATCAGCTGTTTGCCGCAGCCGCCGACCGTTTCGGATCGGTCGACGTGCTGTTCAATAATGCAGGGATCTTCGGTCCCCCTGCAGCCATCGACGAGCTGGACCCTGCCCAGTGGGATGAGGTGTGCCGGATCAACCTCACCGGAGCCATCAACGCCGCCCGGGCGGCGTTCACCCACTTCAAGGCGCACGGCGGGGGACGCATCATCAACAACGGGTCGATTTCGGCGCAGGTGCCGCGCGTGAACTCCGTTGCCTATACCGTCACCAAGCACGGCATCGCCGGCCTGACCAAATGCCTTGAACTCGATGGGCGCGAGCACCGGATCAGGGCCACCCAGATCGATATCGGCAACACCGCCAGCGACCTGCTCGATGATTTCGGCGCCACCGAGGGAGCCTTGCAGCCCAGCGGACATCGGCTCGTCGAGCCGACCTTCCCGCTGGCCGAAGCCGCTGAAGCCGTTGCATACATCGCCGGGATTCCATTGGGCACGTCCATCAACCAATTCACCATCACCGCTGGCGGCATGCCCTACATCGGGCGAGGCTAGGCCGCGGGCATCATCGAGGAGGACCGGGCATGGAAGTTGAGACCCCGGCGACCTGCGGCAACGCCCCGCGCCATCAGATCATCATGGGGCTGCTGGCTGCGCTGCACGGCAAGGACCTGGCAGAACTGCGCCAGTGGCTTGCCGAGGATGTGGTGTGGGAGTTCCCGGGCGAGCAGGCCCTGCATGGACGCGACGCGGTGGAACAGTGGGTCCAAGCTCGCCCCGAGACCAGCAGGGTGCTCTTCCTGAGCATCCTCACCCACGGCAAGGAAGGCAGCGCGGACGGGATCTTCACCAGTGGCGGCAGGGAAACTCCCTTCAGCCACGTGCTGCGGTTCGCCTCGGCCGGCAAGGCAGCGAAGCTGGTCGGCGTGCGCAGCTATTTCGCCGCTTCTTCCGCTGCTGCGCAGTAGGGCCTAGAAGTATTCTGCCAGCAGCGCTTCGAGCTTCGCGAAAGCCGAGTGCCATGCCTGGGTGCTGGACTCGATCACCTCATGCGGCAAGGGGGTTTGGGTCAGCGTGAGCATGGTCTGGCCGGCGAATTCCTTGAATTCGATGCGGGTCTCGATTACCAGGTCCAAGGTCATTTCGTGCGGGCCGTCGGCGCTGGCCAGGCACTCGTACTCGTCGAAGGCGGTCAGCACCGCCTTGAGCGGCACCTTGGCTTCCGGGTTCCCTGCCTGCACCATGTTCAGCTCATGCCGGCCGCCGACCTTGGCTTCGAAGACGACGGAATCTTCCTCGACCAGCCAGCCCTCCGGCCCCCACCATTGGGCGATGATTTCCGGTTCGACAAAGGCAGCCCAGACGGCGTTCTTCGGTGCGGAAAACTGCCGGGCGACTACAAGCTCAGTCATCGATTCCATGGGTTCAATTCTATCGCGGCCCGCTTTCGGGCTCAGCTGCGCGGGCTAGCCTTGCGGGCGGCGGGGCTCCATGCGGCTCACGGTGTACAGCGTTTGCTCATCCGGCAGGGTTCCGGCGGCTTCATGGGCGCGCATGACCTTCATGGCGCGATCCCATTTGATGCGTTCGCGCGGGCTGGCCAGGACGCGGCGCTCGGCGGGACCGAAGATCGACAATCCCAGGTACTTCAGGCGCCAGAAGATGCGGTAGCCGACGCTCAGTCCGGTGGTATCGGAAATGATCGGCAGGGGTGATTCATCCATGATCGTCGTCCTCTTCGGTCATCTGACGTGCAAGTGCTTGCACATCAATCATACGTCATTAGTTGGTGCACCAACTAAATTGGCCCTAGCTCTTCGGAGCGTTCGCACCAGCGGCGATCATGCGGTCCAGGATGCTGCGCAGTTCCAGGACATCCTTCTCCGAGAGGGCAAGCCGGGCCATCATCTCTCGGGGCACCTTCACCGCTTCGGCACGCAGCGCTGCGCCCTTCTCCGTGGGCTGGATGACCACTGCCCGCTCATCGTCCGGGTTCTTCGTCTTGGCTACCAGCCCGGCGGTTTCCAGCCGCTTGACCAGCGGCGAGAGCGTTCCCGGATCCAGATGCAGGTGCCCGCTGAGGCCACTGGCGCTGATCGGTCCCAGATCCCAGAGGGCCAGCATCACCAGGTACTGCGGATGAGTCAGTCCCAGCGGATCCAGCACGGGCTTGTATGCCGAGATCACCGAGCGCGAGGCTACGGCCAGGCCGAAGCAGACCTGCTTTTCCAGCTTGAGAAGATCTTCGTCGCGAAGAATTGCACTGTCCACGTTGCTGCAAGCTCCTTGAAAGATGCCTAATACCACTGCATCGATCGTACCCCGGCCGAAAATGTCGCGACCGGGCCCAAGCGCGCACAGTGGAATGGCATGGCTTCCGGCGATATGGAAAATAGCGGAGCGAGTAGTCAAAACGGGCGGCAGTGAATAGCCTTGGCCTATGAGCAATCTTGAGCAGAGTCCGCAGGAGATCGACTGCCATGCACTGCGCTCCGGGGCAGAGGTTGAAATCCTCGAGCCACGCGAAGTGCCGCTGGGCGGCCCGCGGGCCATGACTGTCTTCCGCACGCTGCCGCAAAAGCAGCGCAGCCTGATTGGCGCCTGGTGCTTCCTTGACCATTACGGTCCGGACGACGTCAAGGTCACCGGCGGGATGAACGTGCCCCGGCACCCGCATACCGGATTGCAGACCGTCTCCTGGCTCTTCACCGGCGAGATCAACCACATGGATTCTGCCGGCTTCAAGGCAACCGTGCGCCCGGGCGAGGTCAACCTGATGACCGCCGGCCACGGAATCAGCCATTCGGAGATCCTCACCGAGGACACCACCATCCTCCACGGCGCCCAGCTATGGACCGCGCTGCCCGATCATGCGCGGGACATGGAGCATACCTTCGAGAACTACCGCCCGGAACCGCTGACCGCCGAGGGCTGGTCGCTATCGGTATTCCTGGGAACCTACGCGGTAGCTGGGCAATCTTCCGCCTCCCCGGTGAAGACCCACACCGAGCTCGGCGGCGCGGAATTGCGCCTCGAGCCGAATACCGAAATCCACGTCGTGGTTCCCGAGCACCATGAGCACGGGATCCTCTTGGACTCCGGCAGCCTCGAAGTCAACGGCCATGAGCTCGCCCCGCGCGATCTGGGATTCGTGCAGGCCGGGTGCAAAACCCTGCACCTGAGGTCCGGCGACCAGCCGGTGCTGGCGCTGCTCATCGGCGGTGAACCGCTGAAGGAAGACATCCTGATGTGGTGGAACTTCGTGGGCCGCACCCATGAGGAAGTCCTCGCCTTCCGCGCGCAGTGGCAAGCCGAAATCGGGGCGGAGCCCGGGGACGCCTCCGAGGACCGCTTCGGGCCTTTCCCGACTGATACCCCGGCAGCCCTGCCGGCCCCGGCGCTTCCTACCGTTCGCCTTCGCCCGCGGGTGAACCCCGCCTAGCCACCAAGGAGCTTTCCATGAGCGATATCAAGCCAGTTTTCCTGCCCGAGCGCCAGCGTTTCGCCCTCGATGATGACGGGAAGATGATCGGCGCGGCGCACTACCGCGATTTCGACGGTTCAGAAGGAGTCGAGCGGATTTTCTTCCACACCACCGTGGATGAGGAATATGGCGGGCAAGGGCTGGCCGGCATCATGGTGAAATTCGCGCTGGAGAACACCATCGCCAGCGGCGCCAGAATCGTTCCGGTCTGCCCGTACGTGAAGGCCTACGTTGCCAAGCACACCGAGTACGCGAAGCATCTGGTGGAACCGGAAAAGCACCATCTGGAGATCCTGCCGCGCGGCTGAGCCGGGCAGTTCAAGGATTCATCTCCAGGCCTCGCGCGGCCAGCTCTTCGCTCAGGAGGCGGATGGCTTTCGGACCCACGCCGTGCAGTGCGAGCAGCGCCGCGGCGCCGGCCTGCCCCGCCTGCTCGAGGCTGGTGATGCCGGCCTGCTCGAAGGCCCTGGCCGCGGGGTTGCTGGTTTTCGGAAGCTCGGTGCCCATGACCCCAGCGTAGTCAGGCTGCCGGCCGCGCAACAGCTTTGGTGCGCGGCGAGATCGCGATCAGGACGAGCACCAGCAAGAGGCTGAAGCTGAATACCGAGATGAACCCCATGCCGGTGGCGGCCATTGCGAAGATGACCCCACCGATGGCGGTGACCCCGGCATTGCCCAGGGAGTCGGCCACGGTCATTGCCGATGAGTTGAATCCCTGCTCGTCCTTGGCGGACAGGGCCAGCATGTTCACGTTTTGCCTCGGGAAGATCATGCCCATGCCGAAGCCGCCCACAGCCCATCCGCAGACCAGCACGAGCACCGGCGGATGGAAGACCGCGGTAGCCAATGCAGTTGAAATCGCTATGCAGCCGGCAATGGCACCCACGGTGATGCAGGTGGAGGATTCCACCTTCTCCCCCAGCTTTCCCTGCAGCCATGAGCCCACCGACCAGCACAGTGCCGAAGCCGTCAGGATCAGGCCGGCCCGGTCGGGGCCCAAGTGGTAATCCTCGCGCAGCAGGTAGGGCAGGTAGACTTCCACGCCGAAGAAGGCACCGGCCACGAAGATGCGGGTCATGATGGTGGACGGCAGTCCCCGGGCCAAGCTGAATGTGCCCTTGGGCAGCAGCGGGCGAACCGCGGCCAGGGCTACCGCCAGCGCCAGGACCAGACCGAGCAGGGACCAGCGGCCCTGCGCATTTCCGAGCAGGTTCATGCAGATAACTGCCATCCCGGTCAGGCCGGCCAGCACCAGCCGCTTGGCGGAAATCGGCCCCAGGTCAGGATTGCGCGTCGAGCTCAGCGATTTCAGCGCCGGCACGACCCCGCAAAACGCGAGAACCACCAGCACCGCCACGCCGGAGAACACCCAACGCCAGCCGAGGTGCACCGCGATCAGGCCTGCCATCCAGGGGCCGATCATCGCCGGGATCACCCAGGCGGTAGCGAACAGGGCGAAGATCTTCGAGTGCAGGTGCCCAGGGTACGCCCGGGCAATGAGCACGTAGATGGCGACGGTGATCGCGCCACCGCCGATTCCCTGCAAGACGCGCCCGGCAATCAGCGTCTGCATGTTCTCGGCCGAACCGCAGATCAGCAGCCCAACGCAGAATACGGCAACGGCGATGAACAGCGGGTGCTTCGGCCCCCACCGGTCGGTGACTTCTCCGGCGGCCACCATCCCCAGCATGCCGCTGGCGATCGGTGCGGCAAAGGCCAGCGCGAAGTAGCGTTCACCGTCCAGCAGCTCGCTGACCAGCGGCATCACCGTCGTCACGGCCATGGATTCGAAGGCGACCAGGAAGACGAGCACGAACATGCCAAGGGTGGTGGCAAGATACTGCGGAGCATAGATGGTGGACTCGGCACGCTCGGTTGATTGGCTGCTGCGGTTCAGGGGCATGCAACCATGATCTCAGGTTTCGCCTAGCCGCCGATCACGTGCAGGCTGAACGCCGCGAGGAAGCCCAAGGTCACCAGCAATCCGGTGTAGTCGTGCTCCACCTTGTAGGCTTCGGGAACCATGGTGTCGGCGATCATCGTCAAGATGCCTCCGGCAGCGACGGCGGTGGCGAAAGCCAGCACCTCGCCGGGCATGGATTCCAGCAGCAGGGCTCCGAGGAAGGCCGCGATGCCGCAGGAAATGGCGATGGCGCCCCAGAGCAACGCGATCGAGGATCCCTTCTTCCCGGACGCTTTCATCTGGGCGGTGCTCGCCAGGCCCTCGGGGACATTGGAGATGAAAATGGCGATCAGCATTGCCGGATTAATGCTTGCGCTGGCAACAACGGTCAGTCCCAGGGCCACGGATTCTGGAATGCCGTCGATGAGCGCGCCGACCGCGAGCGCGGATCCGGACGAATCCTGCTCGCCTGCGCGCTGCGCCTGCCTCTTTCCGGTCCGCCAGTCCAGCAGCCGGTTCGCACCGAAATACAAGGCAGCGCCCACAATGACACCGCCCAGCGTCGCACCAAGGCCACCGGTGCCATAGGCTTCGAGCACCAGCTCGAAGGCCAGGGCGCTGATCAGGACCCCGGCGCCGAAGGCCATGATGGCGCTGACCCAGACCTTGGGGATCTTCAGCCACCAGGCAGCACCGGACCCCAGCAGCAGGGCGGACCCGGCCACGGTGCCCCAAAGCAAAGCCTGCAACGAAGCGAACATGGCACCCACTATAGCCAGCAATGAGCCGGGTTAGTAGGTGCCATATGAGTTCTGACTGGGACTAACCCTCGTTGGACATGTTATTGAAACGCGAATAGTGGCCCTGGAAGGCCACGGTGATGGTCTTGGTCGGACCTGCACGGTGCTTCGCGATGATCACGTCGGCCTCGCCCGGACGGTTTTCCTTGTCGTACACGTCGTCGCGGTGCAGCAGGATGACCATGTCGGCGTCCTGCTCGATCGAACCCGATTCACGCAGGTCCGAGACCATGGGCCGCTTGTCGGTGCGCTGCTCCGAACCACGGTTCAGCTGCGACAGCGCGATCAGCGGCACGTCGAGCTCCTTGGCCAGTAGCTTGAGGTTACGCGAGAACTCCGAGACTTCCTGCTGGCGCGATTCCACGCGCTTGCCCGAGCTCATCAGCTGCAGGTAGTCGAGAATGATCATGCGCAGCTCGTTGCGCTGCTTCAGCCGGCGGCACTTGGCGCGGATTTCCATCATGGACATGTTCGGCGAATCGTCGATGAACAGCGGGGCTTCGTTGAGCCGGCCCATGGTCGTGGCGATCTTGGTCCACTGCGCATCTTCCACCGAGCCCTTGCGCAGGTCCTGCAGCTGGATAGACGCCTCGGCCGAGAGCAGGCGCATCGCAATTTCGTTGCGGCCCATTTCCAGGGAGAAGAACACGGTGGCCATGTTGTGCTTGATGGCAGCCGAACGGGCGAAGTCCAGCGCGAAGGTCGACTTGCCGACGGCGGGACGGGCAGCGATGATGATCATCTGGCCGCCCTTCAGGCCCTGGGTCAGCTCGTCGAATTCGTAGAAGCCGGTGGGCACACCGGTGATGCCGTCGCCCGCGTTGGCCGCGTTCTCGATCTCGTCGACCGTGTCTTCGATGATGTCCGAGAGGCGCACGTAGTCCTCGCTGCTGCGGTTCTCGGCAACCTTGTACACCTCGGCCTGGGCTTCGTTGACGATTGCGTCGACCTCGCCATCCGGCGAGTAGCCCATCTGGACGATGCGCGTACCGGCGTCAACCAGCCGGCGCAGCACTGCGCGTTCGCGCACGATTTCTGCGTAGTACCCGGCATTCGCCGCAGTGGGAACCTGCTGGATGAGGTTGTGCAGGTAGGCAGCGCCACCCACGCGCGAGATTTCGCCGCGCTTGGTCAGCAAGTCGGCTACGGTGACCGCATCGGCTGGCTCGCCGCGGCCGTAGAGGTCAACGATTGCCTCGTAGATGGATTCGTGGGAGGGACGGTAGAAGTCGGTGCCGCGGATGGATTCAACGACGTCGGCAATCGCATCCTTGGAAAGCATCATGCCGCCGAGCACCGACATTTCGGCCTCGATATCCTGTGGCGGCTTGCGCCCTGCGTCGGATTCCCGTCCTTCGTAAACCGGCTCAGCACTCATTGCAGACACTTCCATCCCCTATTGACCCGCTGGGAAAATTCTCCTTGCCCTCATGGCAACGCTTCATCATGTCAGTCGATACGGACTTTTAGCTGTAAAGCGCCTGTGGATATTTCTCTCCCGAAGCCAACACTAGGGCTGTTATTAACAGGCGTAAACTTCATTATCCACAGAATATGTGGATAACACACCCCTACCTGTGGACTCCCCTGTTCACAGTCTGGGGAGAACCCTGTGGATTACCCCACTCTACACACCGGTAACACCTATTGACTAGGCTGTTTGCATTTTCACACTTGTGGAAAGAAAGTTAATTCATTGAAGGTCACGCCAACCACATCAAGGTTATCAACACCCACAATCGCCCAGTTTCCGGGGTTTTTGCTCCTTTGTTCACATTTCCCCACACTTCATCCACAGTTTTGTGGATAACACTGTGGATACTGTTAATTTTGCAAAACCCTTAGTCACCACGGATTAATGTTCGCTATCAGGGCTCCGAGCCCGAAGTAGTTCACAACCGACAAGAATTTCACCGCTCAGGGCCGTGGATAACTTGATGTCGCCGACGTGGCGTTGCGTGAATTTGAAGCCGTAACTGGGCTCTTGGCGCACTGCCGCCGATTTCCCTCCGCAATCAGCTGCAGTGGAAGTGCGATTACACGTCGAACTTGCCCGCAGTGCATGGGCTGCATGTAGTCCAGGGTTGCTGCCGGTGCGCCCGGAGATCAAGAGGCATCGCGCCTAGTTTTCAGATTGGCGCAAGGATAAAGTGATTCCGCAGGCCTCGAAATCAAAAAAGCTTCGGCCAGATCAATACGTTGATCTGGCCGAAGCTTTGGAAGTTCAGAAGGGCTTAGACGAGCTCGGGAACCGGCAGTGAATGGAAGCGCGAATCGTGGAAGATCTGCGGTGAGTGCTTCGAGATGCGGTGCCCGTGGACTTCCATCAAGATCACCCAGTGATCCCCCGCTTCGACCTCGTTGTAAATCGAGGTTTCCAGCCACAGCGTGGACTCGTTAATGAACAGTGCGCCCTGCTCCGAGGAATAGGTGTCGATCCCGCGGAATCGGTCGCCGTTCTTCGACGCGATCTGAGCACACACTCCTTCATTGCGTTCGCTGAGCACCGAAACGCCGATGCGGCCAGCGTTGCGCAGTTTTGGCCACGTATTCGATGATTTCTGCACGGCGAACATCACCAGTGCTGGCTCGAGGGAAACACCCACGGTAAATGACGAAGCCACAATGCCGGTCTTCTCGCCATCCAGTTCTGCACAGAGGGCGGCTACGCCTGACGGATGCTGAGCGAAAACCTTGCGCAGGGTCAACGGGTCAAGTTCAAGATTCAATGACATGGCTCGATTCCTTCGGGTCTTGCCCACCGCGCAGTAGTCCGCACGCCGGAGCTTCTTGCTTCTCGAAGCCGCCAGAGTTGGAGTTCCGCGCCGTGTGCGGTACTTGTTCCAGCACGTTTTTGCGTGGAACCGAATCCTCACCTGGAGCACCCCACTACCGTTGAGAGGGTTGCCGATCAGCAAGCCAGGGCTTATAGCTGATGCTCTTGATTCTGCTTAAAACAATATGGGTGATTACGAAGCAGCGTCAAACAATTCACTTCTTAAATCGAAATACTCCGGTATTCATTCGGTGAACTGCGGTCATTTCTGGTCGCAATCGTTCATTTGTTCGCCACACATCATGTCCTGTTCGCCTTAATGCTGAGGAACCGGCTTGCAACGGAATCCCTGCCCGGTTCGGCCCCCAGTACCTGTTCTGCCGGTTGGCAACGAGCCTCGGCCCGCCCGGACCAATCACGGTCCAGGAGGGCCGGGAAACCCCAGGTACTTCCGCGCTTCAGAGCCGGTGGAAGCTTTCGGCGAGTGCGTACACCGGGGTGTCCAGCCCCTCGTAGCGGGCCTTGAGCTGCAGCCCGAGGTACTTGGAGTAGTGGCGCGACTGGTGCAGGTTGCCGCCGTGGAACCACAGGTTCTTGACCCTGGTCGGCTTCCACATGTTGCGCAGCTCCCCCTCCCACGGTCCGGGATCCTTGGTGGTGCCCGACCCCAGTCCCCAGCACTTGCCCACCTCGTCGGCGACCTCCTGGGATATCAGCTGCGCGGCCCAGCCATTCATGGAGCCGTAACCGGTCGCGTAGACCACCGCATCGGCGGGCAGCTCGGTGCCGTCGGCCAGTACCACGGAATGCTCGGTCAGGTGCGAGACTTCTCCCTTGGCAAGGGCGATGGAACCATCGGCCACCAGCTCCGAGGCGCCGATGTTGATGTAGTAGCCCGAACCGCGGCGCAGGTACTTCAGGAACAGGCCCGAGTCGTCGTCCCCGAAGTCCAGATCGAACCCGGCATCGGTCAGCGACTGGTAGAACTGAGCGTCATCCTCGCGGATCTGGGCGAAGGCCGGCTTGTGGAACTCGGGCAGAACCTTGTACGGGATCGAGGCGAAGATCAAGTCCGCGGTATTGTGGTCGATCCCGTTGGCCAGCGCCTCCTCCGAGTACAGCGGGCCGAGCACGGTCTTCATCAGCGATTCGGAACGCACGATATGGGTGCTGGAGCGCTGCACCATGACCGGCTTCGCTCTGTTGTTCACCAGGTCGGCGCAGATGTCGTGAGCTGAATTGTTCGACCCGATCACCACCACGTTCTTGCCCCGGTAGGCCTCGCCGCCAGGATGGGTCGAAGAGTGGTTCTGCTCGCCGGCGAAGATGTCCTGCCCCGGGTACTGCGGCAGGTTCGGGATGCCTGACATGCCGGTGGCCAGGACCAGATGGGTGGGGCGCAGGGTCAGCGGCTGGCCTTCGCGGATGACGTCGACGATCCAGCCCTCGCCTTCGGAGTCCTTGCGTGCGCCCACCGCCTCAGTCAGGGACCAGTAGTCCAGCTCCATGAGCTTTGTGTAGCACTCCAGCCAGTCCCCCATCTTGTCCTTCGGGGTGAACACCGGCCAGTGGTCGGGGAACTCGATATACGGCATGTGGTCATACCAGACCGGGTCGTGCAGGGCCAGGGAGTGGTAGCGCGAACGCCACTGGTCGCCGGGCTTGGGATGCTTGTCGATGATCAGCGCGGGCACGCCCATGCGCTTCAGCCGCGCACCCAGGCCGATGCCGCCCTGGCCGCCGCCGATGACCAGGACATAGGGCTGCTCAGTGATTCCCAAGGATTCCTGGGCCTTCTTCCGCCGGTCCAGCCAGTTCTCCGAGACCATGTCCGCCCCGTGGTCCGCCCCCAATTCGCGGCGCGCCCCGGAAGGCTCGGGGAAGTCGCGCAGTCCTTGCGCGGTGGACAGCATTGTCCAGCCCAACCCGTCGCGCAACCGGAACAGGCCCTTGCCCTGCACCGCATCGTTCTCGAAGGTGAACCAGGCCTCGATGACGCCCTCGGCTTCCGTGGCGCTGGTCACCTGCAGGTTGCGCGGCCAGGCCCCGGCATCGATGCCCAGCAGCATGGACTGGATGCCGTCGCGCCCCTCCGCGGTATGCAGGTTCCAAGTCAGCGAGGTCAGGTCGCGCCAGTAGGATTCCTCGCCGAACATTTGCACTGCGGCGGCGGAATCACTGGCCGACAACGCCTGCTGCAGCTTCGCCAGCCATGATCGTGCCTGGGTTTCCGGGGAGTTCTCGGCCATCGTCATCACTTCATTTCTTTCTGGAACCGTCTAATTGGTGCGTCAGGTGCCCTGCCGCGTGGAATCCAGATTATGACGTGGATCACAAGAAGAAAGGGTTGCAAAAGGTTGCGTGATGTCAGCAGGAGAAGACCACCGGCACGGTCAGCCGGTATGGGCGCGCGGCGATGATTCCGCCGAGCTTGGCACGCAGCCGTGACACCTCGGCGCGCACCGTCACCGCACTCACGGGCCTAGGCCACAGCTCAGCGAGCCCGTCCGCATCGACACCCTGGTGCCGACGGGCTAGAAGCTCCAGGATCTGCCAATGCCGCCACCCCAGGGGCACTTCGGTGCGTTCCGAGCCCACGCTGATCACCACCTTAGGCACCGGGCCGGAGCACAGTTCCAGCACTACCCGCTCCGCAACGGGACGCAGTAACCATCCCCCGGGGATCGGTGCGGCGTGCATGGCGCCCAGACCGCGTACCCAGACGTTGCCCTCCTGCAGCCCCCCAGGCACAGGGAGGCGTGCCGGGCAGTCGAATCCTCGGCTGGCGGCCACGGCAAGATGCCCATCCACCAGCACGTAGCGTCCGCCCGGGCCATCCACGGCACTGCGCAGCTCGTCCAGCTCCAGCTGGTGCAGCCGCAGTAGCTCACCCTCGGCCTCCCGCGCGGTCGCGGAAACCAGCGCGAGGGTGTGCGGATGCGCGGTACGGAAGGACCCAGCCAGAGTCACCGTGGCCGCCAAGGCGCCGGTGGCCGGGTTGACGATCGGCGCCGAGGTGCACACCCAGGCATGCTGCTCCTCGCGGGCATGCTCCGGGCCGAAGACCTGAATGGGAATCCGGTCGACCATAACCGTGCCGATGCCATTGGTTCCCACATCCGCCTCCCGCCAGCGCGCTCCAGGAATGAAGCCGATACCGTCACTTTGCCGGCGCACGGCGCGCGGGCCGCGCACCGAGAGGATGTAGCCTTCCCCGTCGGTGATGACCAGCTGGTTTTCTGCCTGCCCTGCCAGGGGCAGGAGCCGGTCGCCCAGCAGTTGGCCGAGAATCGACATTTCCTGGTTGCCCCGCCGGCGAGCAGCCAGCTCGTCCTCCGGTAGCAACCTGGATTCTCCACCGCGGCCCGGAGCCCGCTTCCAGGAGCGCGCAATGACCGGACGCACCTCGCTCCGGATGCGCGCGCCCTCGGACCAGGCGCGATGCAAGGGCAGCAATTGCCGGGCGTAACCCAGTGGATCCACACCGGCGCCGAGCGCAGCTTGCAGGCTCTGGGCAGCAGGAGTGCGGACAGGTGTCATGCTTAGAGAATGGCATGCATCCTGGTCTAGGGGAAGACTTGCAGTCCTTTCCTGCATGCCAGCGCCACTGCTGTGCATTCGGCGCTGCAATGCATCCATTCAACGAAATGAAACTTCGTTTCGTAGACAGAACTGCAGTTTCATGCCACGATATGAATCAGTGTGATCCACTCCATATTCCGAGCCGGCGAACCCGGCTGCAGCGGAACAGTAACAGAGAACAAAGGACGTCACCCCATGGTCATGACCCGTGCAAACCATTCAGAACTGACCCCGCTGCGTTTCCTTGAGCGCACAACCGAGGCCTATCCGAAGAAGACCGCCGTCATCCATGGAACTCGCAGCTACACCTACGCGGAACTCGAAGCACGCGTGCACCGCTTTGCCCAGGCGCTGAAGGCGCGCATTGAACCGGGCGACCGCGTGGCCGTGCTGGCACCGAATACTCCCGAAATGCTCATGGCGCATTACGCCGTACCGCTGGCTGGCGGCGTCCTCATTGCCCTGAATACCCGCCTTTCGGCCCACGAGCTGCAGTACATCATTGATCATTCGGCTACCAAGCTGATGCTTGCCGACACCGAGCTGCTGGAGAATACGAAGACCCTGCGCCGGGAGAACCCGACGCTGGAGGCGCTCATCGAAATCACCGATGACCAGTACTCCGGACCGCGTCCCGAAGTGCAAGTGGACGCCACCTTGGACGAGCTGCTCGCAGAAGCCTCGGATGAGAAGCTTCCCTATGCCATAGCCGACGAGCGGGCGCCGATCACCCTCAACTACACGTCAGGCACCACCGGCAAGCCGAAGGGCGTGCTCTACTCGCACCGCGGCAGCTACCTGAATTCCTTGGGCGAAGCGCACCACCAGGGCTTCACCGCCAAGACCCGCTACCTGTGGACCCTGCCGATGTTCCACTGCAATGGATGGTGCACCCCATGGGCCGTTACCGCAGCAGGAGGAACCCACCTGTGCCTGCGCGGCGTGCGCGAGGATGCGGTCTGGGACGCCATCGAGAATCTGGGGACCACGCACCTGTGCGGCGCCCCGACCGTTTGCTCCATCATCGCCGACTCCACCCGCGCCCACCAGCTTGATGCGCCATTGCGGATCACCACCGCTGGCGCTCCGCCATCCCCGGCCATCATCTCCAAGCTGCAGAATCTGGGCATCGAAGTAGTCCACGTGTACGGCCTGACCGAAGTCTATGGGCCGTACACGGTGTGCGAATACCAGGATGAGTGGGATGAGCTCGATGGGCCGGCCCGGGCAGCGAAGCTCGCCCGCCAGGGCGTTGGCATGATCACCGCCGAGTCCGCGCGCATTGTCGACGAGAACATGGACGATGTCCCGGCGGACGGGCAGACCATGGGCGAAATCGTGCTGCGCGGCAATAACGTCATGATCGGCTACTACCGCGACGACGCCGCCACCGCCCAAGCTTTCCATGGCGGCTGGTTCCACACCGGCGACCTCGGCGTCATGCACCCGGACGGCTACATCCAGGTGCGCGACCGGGCCAAGGACATCATCATTTCCGGCGGCGAGAACATCTCCACCATCGAGGTGGAACAGGCCCTCGCATCGCACCCAGAAGTGCTGGACCTTGCAGTCATCGGCGTCGCCGACGAGAAATGGGGCGAGCGCCCGGTGGCTTATGTCATCCGCACCAGCGGATCCACCCTGGATGCCGAAACCCTGATTGGCTTCGCCCGCGAAAAGCTGGCCGGATTCAAGGTGCCGCGCACCATCGTCTTCCCGCAGGATCTGCCGCGCACCTCCACTGGTAAGGTGCAGAAGAATGTTCTGCGCGCCCAGGCGCTTGAAGACAGCACGACGAACTAGCTCAAGGACCAGTAATTGGATAAGCCAGCACCACGGATTCCTGACAAGACCAGCCGATTCAGCGCAAGCATCGGATTGGAATTCGATGAAATCACTGCCACTGAAGTACGTGCCCACGCGCAGTTGGACGAGAACCACCACACTCCGTGGGGCGTGGTCCATGGCGGCGTGTACGCCTCGATGATCGAGAGTGCAGGGTCGGTTGGCGCCAGCTATGCGGTGGCCGAACGCGGGCAATTCGCCGTTGGAGTGCACAATGCCACTGACTTCCTGCGCCCCTCCACCGGGGCGCGGGTCCAGGTGGTCGCCACCGCGCTGTTCCAAGGACGCACCCAGCAGCTCTGGGAGGTCATCATCACCGATGAAGCCACCGGCAAGCAGCTCTCCCGTGGCCAGCTTCGTACCCAGAATGTGGACTTGCCCAAGGAATGACGTCAAGCAGAAGATTCATAAGATGCGCATCATGTCCAGCACAGTGAGCGTGCATTTCATGTAGTGCGCCCGCAATGCACAGATGCAGTAGTGGCAAAGGCGGGAAGAAGGTGCGCAATTGAAGGTCTCCGCAAATATACTCGTCGGCAAATGTCCGCTATGGACTTGGGTAATGATGGGATTGGCGCTTGCTTCTGCCCTGGCCCTCATTGACTGGGCAGACACGGGGACGGCAAAACCACTCTGGATGTTCCTCCTGCCCACTGCCTTTGGCTTATTGGGAGGCATCGTGGCTGCGTTGAAGAAGAGCTTTGGATGGGCGCTCATCTCGCTGGCTTTCGGCCTGCTGGTTGTGCAACTGCTATCCGTCGTGGTCACCGTGGTCCAGGGTCCATAACGGTTCCCTGAGAATCCCGCGTCACTGCTTTTCCCTCTGCGAGCACCTGCGTACGGTAGGTGGCATCTAACGCCCGAGCTCCAGGAGGTTCGCCATGAGCGCGACCTATACCTTCGATGTGTTCAGCAGCCTTGATGGCTTCGGCAGTGCCGGAAGCGATTGGGGCGGCTATTGGGGAAAGCAAGGGCCTCAGCTGCTGGCCCATCGGCTCGAACTGTATACGCCAGCATGCCGAGTAGTCTTCGGAGCCAACACCTTCCGCCTCTTCAGCCGCTTCTGGGAAGAAATCGAAATGAATCCCGAGGTGGAAGACGCGTGGGGCGTAGCCTTGCACGACAAGCCCGCCACCGTCATCTCCACCACCTTGGAAGAGCCTTTGAACTGGCCCAACCCCACACTGGAGCGCGCTGATGCACTGGAAGTCGTCGCGCGGCTGAAGGAAACCTCGGATGTGCCGCTGCGCTCCCACGGTTCTCTCGCCATGAACCATTCCCTGCTCGCGGCAGGCCTGGTCGATTTCATCCAGGTGACCATCTTCCCCGTGCTGACCGGGCACAGCGGCTCAGCTCCTGTACTTGGCGGGGTGGACGACTACGACCTGGAACTTGTCGATTCCAAGCTGCTGGACGGCCGGATCCAGGAGTTGACCTATCGTCCGACGCGCCATCAACCAGCACACAGCTAGCAGCACCATGCCTCGCATCCTCTTTCCTTGGACGCTGGTTGGCATGCTCCTGCTCAATGGGTGCGCTGCACCGACCGCCAGCGACCAGCCTGCCAGCACGCCCACTCCCCTGGCCACCGGTCTGGAAGCCCCCTGGTCAATGGTCTACGCCCAAGGCAGCTTGCTGGTCAGCGAACGGGATTCGGGACGCATCGTGGAAATCCTGGATTCCGGGCAGCATCAGGAAGTCGCTCGGGTCGATGGCGTGGCAGCCCAGGGCGAAGGCGGGTTGCTCGGCTTGGCCTTCCTCGCCCCCAATCAGCTGTACGCCTACTCCACCACGGAATCAGGCAACCGCATCCAGCAGTTCACCGTGCAGGGCACCACGGGAAGCCTTTCGCTCTCGGCACCGCGCACGCTGCTCTCCGCCTTGCCGTCGGCGAGCATCCACAATGGCGGGCGGCTGGCAGTCGGGCCCGATGGCATGCTCTATGCCTCCGTCGGGGACGCGGCGGACCCCCAGCAGGCCCAGGACCTCCAGCAATTGGGCGGCAAGATACTGCGCATGGCACCGGATGGCAGCATCCCGGACGATAATCCATTCTCAGGAACCTATGTCTACAGCTACGGGCACCGCAATGTGCAGGGCATGGCGTGGAGCTCGGACGGGACCATGTATGCCAGCGAGTTCGGGCAGAACACCTGGGACGAGTTGAACATCATCGAGGCCGGAGGCAATTACGGCTGGCCGCTGGTCGAGGGATCCGGCGGCACAACGGATCAGTACACTGATCCGATCGCGCAGTGGGCGCCGTCCGAGGCGAGCCCCAGCGGCATCGCGATTGTCGACGATACCTTGTACGTGGCGAATCTGCGCGGAGCGCTCCTGCGCAGCGTCAGCCTGGATTCACCCGATAGCCAATCAGAACTGCTGGAGGGAGAGCATGGGAGGCTGCGCGATGCCTTGCTGTCCGAGAATGGGGACCTGCTGGTCTTGACCAGCAATACCGACGGCCGCGGCAACCCGACCCCGCAGGATGACCAGATCCTGGGCATCAAGCTCGTTCCGCAGTCACCCACTGGATAATCTCCGCCAAGCCGTCCCTGCGGCCGGATCCCATGGAAATGACGGAGGGCCGGAACCATGGTGCCGGCCCTCCGCCATCTGATCCAGTCCAGCCTAGTTGGCCGGGCGCATGTCTCCGGTCTGCCGGAAGCGCTCATGCCAGGACAGCGCCTCGCCCAGCAGGTGCGGGGTGTGCTTGCCGTAGCTCTCCTTGCAGGCACGGTCGAAGTAGTCCTGCAGCATCGGGCGGTACTCCGGGTGGGCGCAATTGTCGATGACGATCTGCGCACGCTGCTTGGGCGAATGGCCGCGCAGGTCGGCCAGGCCCTGCTCGGTAATCAGGATCATGGTGTCGTGCTCAGTGTGATCCACGTGGGAGGCCATCGGAACGATGCCGGAGATCTTGCCGCCCTTGGCGGTGGATGGGGACATGAACACCGACAGGTAGCCGTTGCGCGCGAAGTCGCCCGAGCCGCCGATGCCGTTCATCACGTGCGAGCCGAGCACGTTGGTGGAGTTCACGTTGCCGTAGATGTCGGCTTCGATCATGCCGTTCAGCGCGATGCAGCCCAGGCGGCGGATGATCTCCGGGTGGTTGGAGATCTCCTGGGCGCGCAGCAGGATGCGCTTGCGGTAGTGGTCGACGTTGCGGTTGAATTCCTCGATGCCCTCCGAGGACAGCGAGAAGCTGGTGGCGGAGGCGAACTCGATGGTGCCGTCCTTGATCAGCTCCAGCATGCCGTCCTGGATGACCTCGGTGTAGGCGGTCAGGCCCTTGTAGCCGCCGCGGGACAGGCCGGCCAGCACGGCGTTGGCGATATTGCCCACGCCCGACTGCAGAGGCAGCAGCTTCTCGGAAAGGCGTCCGGCGCGGATCTCGGAATCAAGGAAGGTCAGCAGGTGATCCGCGATCTTCTCGCTGGTCTCGTCCACTGGCGCGAAGGGGCTCAGGCGGTCAGGTGCGTCGGTTTCCACGACGGCGACGATCTTGTTCACGTCGACGTCCATGTACTGCTGTCCGATGCGGTCGCGCACGGTTCTCAGGTCGATCGGCTTGCGGTGCGGTGGGAGCGCGGTGCCGTAGTAGACGTCGTGCATGCCTTCCATGGCCGCTGACTGCTGGCTGTTGACCTCGATAATGACCTTGTCGGCCATTTCCAGCCAGTTCTTGTTGTTGCCTACCGAGCTGGAAGGGATCAACGCTCCCTCGGCGGTGACGCCGACAACCTCGACGATGGCCAGGTCGATCTTGCCGTAGAAGCCGAACCAGGCGTGCTGTGCCACATGGGACAGGTGGATGTCCATGTATTCCATGTTGCCGTCGTTGATCCGGCGGCGCAGCTCGGGGTCGGACATGTACGGCAGGCGCAGGTTCATGCCCTCGGCCTTGGCCAGCACGCCATCCAGTTCAGGGGCGGTGGAAGCGCCGGTCAGCACGTTGATCTTGAAGTCCTTGCCGGCAGCGTGCTGGCGCTCCATCTGCGCGGCCAGTGCCCCGGGCACTGCCTTCGGGTATCCAGCACCGGTAAAGCCGCTCATGGCTACGGTCATGCCCGGCTTGATGAACTCGGCAGCCTGCTCGGCGCTCATCAAGCGATCAGCAAAGGCCCGGTGGTGAATACGTTCGTGCAAAATAACCCCTTTAGAACTTCCTTGAGATGCAGGTCTATAACCTGCATCTCACCGGAATACTGTAGCGGCTTTGGCGCAGTGACTCAGACCTCACCGGGCGCTTCTGCGCGACGGGTGGCATATTTATCGACGAGCAGGGCTCAATTTGCGCTGACCGGTCGGCCGGGAAAAGCCGCGCGGCAATTGTTGCGGGCAGCTGGGATCGCTAGCCGATTTCGGCGTGCATGTCCTTGAGGATCGCCCGCACTTGCAGGCGGGCGCCCATGGCCTCTGCGTAGCGGCGCAGGGTCGCCAACTGGACCCGATCCAGGTCGCCGGTCTCCATGCGGGCAATGCGGTCGACACTCAGCTTCAGCGCGCCGGCCAGCTCAACCTGGCTCAGCTCTGCTTCTTCGCGCAGTGCACGCAACGACAGGCGCCGGGACTCGACCTGGACACGGCGCTGATGCTCAGCCACAGCTTCGCGTTGGGCCTCGGTCAAGACTTCAGGATCGGCATACGCAAAACCCATTTGGTCCACCGTTTCTCTCGATCATGCTGGCTTAGGACGCATTCATCTTCGAGGCTACGAGCCCGGAGATTCAATGCCAACGTTTAAGACGCGCCTTTCACAAGGCGATCTGGTGAATTATGTGCAAACCCGCGGTGGACCGGATACAGGCTGGCATTGCCTGGCGGCCAGAGGGAAATGCGGCGATGATGGCCAAGCCTTTACCAAAATGCTCCCGAAATCGGATTGTGCCTCGGCAACCTCGAACCTACATTTAAATCGACTCCCGCCAAGGAGCCCTCTGCAATGGATGTTGGAGGTATTAGCAATGAAGAAATGGACTCGGTGGCAAGACTGGGTCGGCGTCGCGGCAGGTATTGTTGCCGCAGTTTCAACCACCTGGCTAGACGGAACCAGCACCTCGATGACGCTGATGCTGGTCTTCGGCTTGCTCATGGTGGTCACCGGTGTTTGGAGCGTCATGATGCCGCGCCTGGTTTCCATGGAATGGGCACTGGCCATCGCCAGCGCGCTGCTGTTCGCCTCGCCGTGGATGGGATCGTTCACCGATTTCGCCGGCGCCGCATGGATGTCGTGGATCTGCGGTGGTGTCGGCATCGTCTCCGGCCTGCTCGCGATTTCCCCTGCCATGGATATGCACCATGCAGCTGGCGGATCCCGGATGGCGCACTGAGAAACTGGAATCCCGGTCGATGGCCGCGATGCCGAAGCATCGCGGCCATCTGGCGTTAATCCCGGCACTCGGCGGATGCGACTCGACCTTGGCTGGACCCGGAGGGTTAACGCCAAGAGGTGGCGTGCACTCCTTGCGGAGCGCACGCCACCTCTTGATCAGAAGCGGAGTCTGGAAGACTTACTTCTTGGCAGCAGCTACAACCTGCAGGCGCAGGTTTGCAACAACGTCCTCGTGTACGCGAACGGTTGCGGTGTAGTTGCCAGTCGACTTGATGTGGTCGTTGACCTCGATGTTGCGCTTGTCGATCTTGCCCAGACCGGCAGCCTCGACGGCAGCAGCAATGTCGGTGGTCTTGACGGTGCCGAACAGGCGACCGTTCGAGCCAGCCTTGATGGTGATCTTCACCGGCTGGGACTTCAGCTTGGCTGCAAGTTCCTGAGCTTCCTCAAGGTTTGCAACAGCGCGAGCAGCACGTGCAGCCTTGATCGACTCCACCTGCTTCTCACCGCCCTGGGTCCAGACGATTGCGAAGCCGCGTGGCAGCAGGTAGTTACGGGCGTAGCCGTTCTTTACCTCGACAATATCGCCAGCAGCACCGAGACCGGATACTTCGTGAGTCAGAATGATCTTTGCCATTTTGCTATCCCTCTTCCTTAGCCGCGGCCAGCGCCGGAGTAAGGCAACAGGGCAACTTCACGTGCGTTCTTGATTGCCTGTGCGATCTTGCGCTGTTCCTGGACGGAAACGCCAGTTACACGACGAGCGCGGATCTTACCGCGGTCGGAGATGAACTTGCGCAGCAGTGCGGTGTCCTTGTAGTCGATGACGGTGATGTCAGCGGCCTTCAATGGGTTGGACTTTGGTTTGGGCTTACGGATTTCAGCCTTAGCCATCGTGGAGCTCCTTTAGCTTTGGAGCCCGCAGAGTGATCTGCGGGATGGTGAATAAATATTGTTTAGAAAGGTGGTTCGTCTGCGCCCGGGTTGCCCCAGCCGCCACCGTTGTTTCCGCCGGTGCTCCATGGGTCAGCGGCTGGAGCATTCCATCCGCCACCCTGCTGCGGCTGCTGCTGACGCGGAGCCTGCGCTGGTGCACTTTGCTGCGGTGCGTTGGAGAAGCCTCCACCACCGTTGCCGAAGCCGCCGTTGCCACCGCCGGAGCGCTGGGTACGGGTGACCTTGGCCGACGCGAAACGGAGCGATGGGCCGATTTCATCGACTTCAAGCTCCATGACGGTGCGACGTTCGCCTTCCTTGGTGTCGTAAGAACGTGAACGCAGGCGACCCTGGGCGATGACGCGCATGCCCTTGGTCAGCGTCTCGGCAACGTTCTCTGCAGCTTCGCGCCACACCGATGCGCGCAAGAACAGGGCTTCCCCGTCCTTCCACTCATTGGACTGGCGGTCAAACGTGCGAGGAGTCGAAGCGATCGTGAAGTTCGCTACGGCTGAACCGGACGGCGTAAAACGCAGCTCCGGATCGGCAGTCAGGTTTCCGATAACGGTAATAACAGTCTCGCCTGCCATTGACTCTCCTTAGAAAGATTGAACGTTAATTCCTACGACGGAAGGTTGCGCGTAATTAAACGCGTGCCTCTTCCGGACGGGTGACCTTGTGGCGCAGGATCAGCTCGTTGATCTTCAGCTGGCGCTCAAGCTCAGCGGAAGCGGCTGGTTCTGCGGTGTAGTTCACCACTACGTAAGTGGCTTCTGCCTTCTTCTTGATCTCGTAAGCCATCTTGCGACGACCCCAGACATCAACCTTTTCGATGGTGCCACCGTTGGAGCGAACAACCTCGAGGTACTTCTCGATGGTTGGCTCTACGGTGCGGTCATCGACCTCTGGATCAATGAGGACCATAAGTTCATAAGCACGCATGTGAACCCACCTCCTTTGGGCTAAACGGTCGCGGTATTTCCGCAACAGGAGGTTCTTGCGTTATCTGCGCACCAGACACCCAACTTTCGGGCATGCAGTGGCACAGACCTTCCAATCCTACCCGAGAGACCCGAACTTGCATAAGGCTTGGTGTCCTAGATCATGCCCGGCTACTTGGAATCCAGGGCAGCCTCGATCCTTTCACCGAAGATCGGGGCCAAGGTGCGCATGTAGGTATCGCTGATGTGGTGCTTGTCCCGGTAGACCAAGACATTCCCCACCACTGCCGGGCACGTTCCGTCCACACAGAAGTAGTCGCTGAAGTCGAGCACCTCGACGCGCGGTTCCAGTTCGGCGGCCTGCTTGGTGGCATCGCCCTTTTCGTAGGCTCCCGCTTCAGGGAAGGAGCACTTGCCTGGATCCTGCACGTTTTCCTCTACGCAGTCCCGCGCATAGGAAACCTGCGGTGGACGCGGGGTATCGACAATGGCATAGACCGGCAGGCCCGCGTCTTCCAACGCGGACCACGTCGTGGCCAGACCCTGTGCCGCATTGGTAGTGAACGTGGCACCTCCCCAGTTCGCGGTGATCACCGCGTTGATGTCATCGCGCGAGGTCAACGCATCCATGGTCTGGTCGATGGCTTCTTCGCAGTTGATGCTGCCATCCCGGTCCGCCTTGCGCTGGGCGTCGGAGAACGGGCAGGAATTCTTCAGGTAGGTCACGACCTTCCAGCCCTTGCTCTGGGCGTAGCCACTGACTGCCTCGAACCAGTGGGCGGCGTGGGAATCCCCGACCAGCGCCACGGTGTAGCTGGCATCCTCGCTGCCGAATTCGCACTCCTTGATTTGCGTGGACTTCGGCTCCTGGACGCAATCCCCCAGATCGGGCTGGTCTTCGGCGGCCGTCGCGGGCAGCGGGACTACCTGCCGGTGGCCGGCAAGGAACGCCGGTGCCCCCTGGTCGACGGAGGCCGCGCCGAAACCGGTTGGCGGGTCTTGCATCATCGCACCCAGCTCGCGCTGCTCCTTTGCCACAAGTTGCTGCTGCATGGCACCTGGCAAGAGCGCGATGGACGCCGCCAACCCGACCATCACAGCCCCGGCAAGCAGGGAGCGGGCCGGCGAACTGGCAATCGGGCGGAAGTGGCGCGCAGGCGTCTCGACCCACGTCAAGCTGGCCCAGGCCAGCAGCAGGGAACCTGCCAGCAACGCCAGCGACTGCACCGGCCCGGGCTCGCTGCCCGCCAGTTCGATGTAGAACACGATTAGCGGCCAGTGCCACAGGTACAGCGAATACGAAGCGAGGCCTACCCACTGGACGGGAGCCCAGTTCACCAAGGGATGCAAGGATCCAGGGCCTCGCGTGCTGCCCGCGGCGATCACCACGGCGCAGCCAAGAACCGGGATGGAGGCCGCGATGCCCGGGAAGACCGTCAGTGCGTCGTAGCTGAAAGCAGCGAAGCAGATCGCTGCCAAGGCCGCGAGCACGGCAAGGTTCCTGGCCTGCCAGCTGGTGACCCAGGCTGGGAGCTTCAAGGCGCCGTTGGCGTGCGCCTGCACTGCCAAGGCCAGCAGTCCACCGACGGCAAGTTCCCAAATGCGCGTGGTGGTGATGAAGTATCCGGCGCTATTGCCTGAGTAGCCGGCAAAGGCCGAGTACCCCAAAGACAAAAGTGTGGCGGCCCCGAACAAGATCCAGAGCATGCGGCGCCGCGGAGCGAAAGCATCCGCGCCGCTAGCGTCCGGCCCCGGCTTGGCCATCAGGCAGGCGGACAAAACCAGCAGCGGCCAGAACAGGTAGAACTGCTCCTCGACACCCAAGGACCAGAAATGCTGCAACGGCCCGGGAGCCTGGTCCGCGGCCAGGTAATCGACGGAGTCGGCGGCGAGCACCCAGTTCTGCACCGAGAAGGCTGAGGCGATGGCTTGGGTGCCCAACTCGCCCCACAGGGTCTTGGGCAGGATCAGGAAACTTGCCGCGACCACTGCCAGGATCACCAGCATGGCCGCCGGGAGGATTCTCCGCGCTCGACCGGCAAAGAAGTTCGGGAGGCTGACCCGGCCGGTGCGTTCGGCCTCGCGCAGCAGGTGCGAGGTAATCAAGAAGCCCGAGATGACGAAGAAAATGTCGACGCCGATATAGCCGCCCGGAACCACGGATGGCTCAAGGTGATAGGCCACGACCAGCAGAACTGCCAAGGCGCGTAGCGCTTGGATCTCCGGACGGAAATTCTTGACCTGCGGGGAAATCGAACTCATAGTCATTGATCAGACCAGCAGGGGGTAAACGGCAGGTTATCAACGGGCAACAGGCACTCTAACGAGCCGTGGGAACCTCATGAGCGGCCCGAGGTTCCCGCTTCAGAGCCCGCCCCTAGCTCAGTAGTTTCCGATTCGCCCTGGATAGCGGGTACTTGGCATCAAGCTTGGGATCGAGGCTCAGCCGGAAGACGGCTTCAAGCAGGAGCTTCCCGACGCCCCAGTACACCGGGATCAGCAACCAGATGTACCAGCCGAAGTTGCCGGTGGTTGCCAAGATGACCGTGCCGAAAGTGACCAGGATGCCCGCGCCGCGGAACACGAGCAGGATCCCCTTGGTGACCGAATCCCGGCGTTCTTGATCCGCTTGGGTTCGCGCTTCGAGCCCGTCCACGGCCTCAGAGAACTTTGGGGTTTGGACGCTCGTGAAGAGGTCTCCAACCGGCACATCCAGTGCCTTGGCAACCTGGGAGATGGTTTCCAAGCTCGCGTCGTTTCCGGCTTCGAGCCGTTGGACCGTCCTGACAGTAATGCCGCTTTCTGCGGCTAGGCGTTCTTGCGTCCAGCCCTTGATGCGGCGAAGCTGTGCGATGCGTGATTCATTCATGGGACTCACGCTAGCCAATGGCTTTGCGAAAGCACCACGACATCAACGCGAAAGTTACCCGACTGCAACACGACAGCGCCTCAGAACCGTTATTGGCCTGCTAAAAGGAAGTATTCCTGCCGGCGACTATTTCGATTCAGTCAGGAATTGCGCTGTTGCTTTTCACGGATCAAATCCAGCGCTAGCACCGAACCGATCACTGCTTGGCGTTGCTGCCTTGTGAGGTTTTCGGCCAGGCGCACGGCGTAGGTTGACTTCCCCATCAACGCGTTGCCCATTCCGGACCATTCCCGGGTCACGGTTCCCAGGACTCCCCCGGGACCGGTGATCTGGAAGTCGAAGTCCCAGATGCTGCCCAGCAGCTCGAGCTCTTCTCCCAGCATCGAGATGGAAACCTTCGTCTTGAAGAAGGTAATCCTCTTGACCAAGCTGGCCAGCGGGGAACCATTGCCGTCAAGGATCTCGAACCGATCGCGGCCCATGGTCATCGTGTCCTTGACGACGATCACCGGATTATCCGGACCATCGAAGACAGTAAGTTCGCGAGCCCCGACGAACATGCGCCCCAGCGTGCTTCCGCCGGTATCCACGTGGGCAATTTGCGTCCCGGAGGAATCCAGAATCGCGAAGTCGTTCTTCGAGAAGTTCTTCGTCTGCTGGAAGATCAACGTGTTCTGGGTGAAGATCGTCATGGTGCCGATTATGCCACCGATCAGGCGCGTCGGACGAGGTTCGAGCCGGGACACGGAAAGCCGGCCCGAAGGCCGGCGTTCCGCAATGCCATGCCCTAGGCTCCGAAGAACTCGCCAGAGACCTTGGACAGGTACCATGGGTCGTCGACGCCGCACATCTCGCGGGCCGAGTGCATGGACAGCAGCGCCACACCCACGTCAAGGGTGCGGATGCCCAGCCGGGTTGCGGTCAGCGGGCCGATGGTCGAACCGCATGGTACGCGGTTGTTGGAGACGAACTCCTGGTAGGGAACTCCAGCGGCCTCGCACCAGTTGGCGAATGCGGCAGCACCCACCGCATCGGTGGCATAGCGCTGGTTGGCGTTGATCTTCAGCAGCGGACCGGCATTCAGCTGCGGGCGGTTGGCCGGATCGTGCCGCTCCGGGTAGTTCGGGTGAACCGCGTGGCCGGCATCCGCAGACAGGCATACCGAATTCGACAGCGCGCGGGCGGTGTCTTCAACCCCTGCTCCCATGGATGCCTGGATGCGGTTGATCAGTTCTTCCAGGAAGGGGCCGCAGGCGCCCGAGCGCGAGGAGGAACCCAGTTCCTCGTGGTCGAAGGCGGCAAGCATGGCAATGCGGTTGCCTGCTGGTTTGCGCGAATGTCCAATCAATGCGATCAGGCCTGCGTGCACCGAGGAGAGGTTATCCAGGCGGGAGCCGGCGAAGAAGTTCTTGCCTTCTCCGAAGACCTCGCCGCGCTGCGCTGGTGCGGTCAGGATGTCGTAGCCGGCGACCTGTGCCGGGTCGACACCTGCAGACTTCGCCAGGATCGCCAGGATGTCGGCATCCGCAAGGTCACCGGCGCCGAAGATCGGATTGGTGTGGGTCTGCTTGTCCAGGGTGAGGCCCTCATTGACCTGGCGGTCCAGGTGGATGGCCAGCTGCGGGATGCGCAGGATCGGTTCGGTCTGGGCCAGGTGCTCGGATCCATCCTTGAGCACCAGCCGGCCGGCAAGCACCAGTTCGCGGTCCAGCCAGGAGTTCAGCAGCGGTCCGCCGTAGACTTCAACTCCTGCCTGCCACCAGCCGTTGGAGCCGGTGGTCGGCTTCGGCTTGAGCTTGAAGCCCGGCGAGTCGGTGTGGGCACCGAGGATATGGAAACCGCTCGTCGCGGTGGCAGCTTCTGGCTGCACCCATGCGATGATCGCACCGTCGCGGACCACGTAGTAGGAGCCCGGAGCAAGGTTCCACGCCTGCTTCTCATCCAGCGCCGTGAATCCAGCAGCGTCCAGGCGCTTGGCGGCCGAGGCCGCTGCGTGGTAGCTCGATGGCGAGGTTGCGACGTATTCGGCCAGATCTGCAATGTGGGCCATTGCTGCGGCTTGTGCCATGGCTGGTTGCTCACTTCTTTCTGTCAAGAGATGTTTGTCAGACGGTTCTTCAGGTTTTGGTTCCCGCCTGAAAAGTCGAGTTGCCTCCCAGCTTAGTAGCCTGAACCACATTTGCTGGTGTCCGACTGGACCTCCGGCCTCGCTGGCAACCTGCCGGACACCCCGATCCAGTCCTTGACTTGGCGGCTAGCTGTCGACGAAGCTGAAAGCAGTCCCGCCAGACGAGGAAAGCGAGTTCATCATGGCTACGGCTGATCGAACACCAGAGCAGAAGAATATTCCAGCAGCAGCACGCGAGGACGACGTGGAGCCCACCGCACCGGCGACTTCCACGGTCCAGCCGGCAAAACCTGCCGGCGCAGATAAGCTTCCGGTGACCAAGTTGGGCCGCATCTGGACTGCCACGATCTTCGGGTTGATCGTGCTGATCCTGCTGATCATCTTCATTGCCCAGAACCAGGAGCAGGTGACCCTCAACTACTTCGCGTACCAGGGACAGGTCAACCTCGGTCTGGCATTATTCTTCGCCGCAATTGGCGGCGCCCTCGTGGTGGCAATCGCCGGGGTGGCCCGCGTGATCCAGCTGCGCGCCACCGCGAAGAAGCGGAGCAAGGCCAAAAAGCGCTAGTAAACTTCACGGCCGCCGGCGGAACCCCTTCGGGTTCCACCGGCGGCCATTTTGCTGCCTCGGCGCCGCCTAGTAATCCAGGCCCTGGGATGGAATGACCAGCCCGGTCTCATAGGCGTACACGACCGCCTGGACGCGGTCGCGCAGGTGCAGTTTGGTCAAGATGCGCCGCACGTGGGTTTTCACCGTCGCTTCGGACAGGAAGAACCGGTGGGCAATTTCGGCGTTGGACAGCCCCTCGGCGAGCGCACGCAGCACTTCCTGCTCACGCGGGGTGAGGTCATCAAGCAGCGGGTCGTGCGGAGTCTCCGCCGGCTGGCTGCGGTTCCCGGCGCCACCGTTGCGGACGTAGGTTTCCAGCAGGCGTGCGGTCACCCGCGGTGCCACGACTGCGTCGCCGGACGCCACCAGGCGCACCGCTTGGACCAGTTCTTCCGGGGCGACATCCTTGAGCAGGAACGCGCTGGCTCCTGCCTGCAGGCCCGAGAAGGCGTATTCGTCCAGGTCGAAGGTCGTCAGGATGATGATCTTCGTTTCCGGGTAGTCCTTGGCGATGCGTTCGGTAGCTTCCAGGCCATCCATCTTGGGCATGCGCACGTCCATCAGGACCACATCGGGTTTCAGCGCCGCGGTCTGGGCCAGGGCATCGAGACCGTCGACAGCCTCACCGGCGATGGCGATATCCTCCTCGCCTTCGAGGATGAGGCGGAATCCCATGCGCAGCAGGGGCTGGTCATCGACCAGCAGGACCTTGATTTTCTCTTCCACGCTTATTCCTTCACTGCCTTCCGGCTCTCGTTCTGCAAGCTGCATTCGGGCAGCTGCAGGACCGCTTTGACGATCCATCCGCCGCTGGCTACCGGTCCGGCATCTACCGTTCCGCCAAAGAGCGCCGCGCGTTCGCGCATGCCGCGCAGCCCGCGCCCGCTGCCGATGCTCGGAACTCGCGTTGCATCGCCGTTGTCCATGATTTCCATGCGCAGTTCCCCGCGGCGTTGCTCCAGGCGCACCTGCACATCACTTACGTTACGGGCATAGCGCAAGGAATTGGTCAAGGACTCCTGGATGATGCGGAAGACCGTCAGCTGGAAGGTGGTGTCTTCCGGCAGCGGATCGCCCGCATGCGTATAGGTGACCGGCAGGCCCGCGGTACGGAATCCTTCGAGCAATTGCTCCACATTGCCGCCGGTAGGCTGCGGCGCGAGCTCCCCGGATTCTTCTTGGCGCAGCACGCCGAGCATGCGGCGCATATCTGCCAGGGCGGCGCGGCCGGTTCCGGAAAGCTCGTTGAGCACTTCATCGGCGCGGGCTTGATCGCGTTTGGCCACCACCCGCGCCCCCTCGGACAGGGCGATCATCACCGACAGCGAGTGGGCAACCACGTCATGCATTTCGCGGGCAATGCGGTTGCGCTCTTGCACCTGGGCCAGTACGGAGACCTGCGAAGCCCAGTGATTCAGCTCAGCTTCGTGGATGCGCGCGTTGCGCACGTTCATGCCTACCGCTGCGGCGGCGATGTAGAAGCCGATGATGAAGCTGCCCGAGACCGCGATGATGACGCGGGTGAAGATCGTTTCATCGATTCCATCCTGCGGGTCGAATTCCATGCCGGTCATGTCCGGGAAGCCCATCAGCACCATCAGGACGGTTTGGAAGCTTCCGGCCAGGATGGACAGCGGGATGGTCCGCTTCGCCGAATAGCTGGTGGCGACGGTATACAGGGCGATGATCATGCCTACCCCGCCCAGACCGCCCTGCGGTCCAGCAATCACCAGGGCCAGGCACTCGAAGAGGAACACCAGGATGATCACCGTCATCGGCGCCCTGCGCCGGTAGAGCAGGGCGGCGCTGACGGCGAGGGTGACGACCAGCAGGCCGGTCGCATTGGATTCGGGCATTGCCGCCACCACCAAGACGCCTGGCAGCGTGAGCAGCAGGTAGATGACTACCGCACCGATGACCACCAAGCGCGGGTGGGTACGCAAATAGCGGCGTATCCGGCCCATCCGCTTGGCGGCCAGTTCATCGAAGGTGACCACAGTTTCCTGCAGCGTCGGTTGGCTCATGCTTCCAGTCTAGTTTTCTCGGTCACGCTCTGGACTATTTGATGTCCCGCTTGGCCAGCAGGACCGCACCCAGCGCCAGCGGAAGCACAATCCAGCCTGCGACGCCCAGCAGCTGCTGCCAGCTTTCCAAGTCGGTGACGACGCTCGAAGGCGTCGCCAACGCCATGCCCAGCTGGTCGGGGGTGAACTTCGCGATGTGCTGTGCCCAGTCGGTGATGCTGGTCAGGATGGAAAGGATGATCGGCAAGACGAAGAACAGGGCAGCGAGGCTGGTGATGCCTCCAGCCGAATTGCGCAGCATCATCCCGAGCGTCAAACCGATCAGCGCCGCCATCGCCACCGCAAGCGCCCCGTACCAGAGAACCCGCTGGAAGGCGTCGCTGCCGAAATCCAGGTCCATCTGGTAGTTGTCGGCAATCGGCTTGCTGATGGCGAAGGCCAGAAGCGAGCTGACGATCTGGACGCCGGCGGTCACGACGGTGATCAGGATGGTCTTGGCAGCCAGCACGCGCAGGCGCTGCGGGCTGGCGAGGAAGGTGCTCACCGCTGAACCGGTGGTGAATTCCCCGCTGAAAAGCAGGACACCGAGCACGCCGAGGATCAGTTGGCTGAAGACCAGGCCCGAACCGATGAGCTCGGAGGCGAATCCCGGAGCCGCCAGGTCCTCCATGCCCGGCATCTGCTCCATGCCGCCCATGCTGGCCCGCAGCGATCCGATGCCCCAGGTGCCGATGGCCGCGATGGCCGCATAGAGCACGATGGCCAGCAGAATCAGGATACGGGTGGAATTCAGGGAGAAGAATCGGATGGATTCGCTGCGCAGCACGCCGAAGAGGGAGACCTTGCCGCGCGGTGCGGTTGCTAATTTCTCAGACATGTCTTTACTTCCCGCCGCCAGTCTCGGCAACATTACTCGAGTGGTATTCGACGGCATCACGGGTCAATTCCATGTAGGCGTCTTCCAGGGTGCGCTGCAGCGGACGCAGTTCGCTGAGCACCACACCGTATTCCAGTGCGCGACGGCCAATGGTCTCTGAATCGGGACCGGTGACTTCCACGCCATGCTCGTCGATCCGGCGCAGCTGGACGCCGTCTCCGTTCAGCGCGTTCATCAGCACCTCAATGTCTGCTGAACGCACAATTGTCTGGTCAAGGCCGTTATCGATGAATTCACTGATCGGCGCATCGGCCATGATCCGGCCACGGCCAATCACAATCAGGTGATCGGCGGTCTGGGCCATTTCGCTCATCAGGTGGGAGGAAATGAACACGGTTTTGCCTTCGGCAGCCTGTTGGCGGGCCAGATTGCGGACCCACGCCACGCCTTCGGGATCCAGCCCGTTGACCGGCTCATCGAGGATCAGGACCTGCGGATCTCCCAGCAGGGCGGTGGCAATGCCAAGCCGCTGGCCCATGCCCAATGAGAAGCCGCCGACTTTCTTGCGCTGGACGCTGGACAATCCGGTCAGTTCCAGCACTTCGTGCACTCGGGAAACCGGCAATCCTGCAGTAGCCGCCATGGCACGCAAATGCGCCAGCGGCGTCAGGGACTTGTGGACCGATTTGGCTTCCAGCAAGGTGCCGACTTCGGTCAGCGGATGCCTGGACTTCTTGAAATCGCGCCCGTTGACCAGCACTTCTCCGCTGGTAGGCGCTGCCAATCCCACGATCATGCGCATGGTGGTGGATTTGCCGGCGCCGTTGGGGCCGAGGAACCCGGTCACCATTCCCTGCTGCACCGTGAACGATGCATTATCGACCACGGTTTTTCCACCGTATTTCTTCGTCAACTGCTGAGCCTGGATCATGCTTCCAGCCTAGGGACTTGGCGCCCAGCTATCACCGCCCGCAATGCTGATTTAGGGCTCACCCGAAAGGGTGAGGGCAGCTGGGCCAATCGTGTGTCCATGCACCATATGGTGCATGGACCCACATTTCCACGGCAGTTGGAGGACGGTCATAGGTAGCTCGTCGTGAGGACGTACATCATTCCTGCGATGGCCAACGCGAAGGGCAGGGCCAGCAAGACCATCAGCTTCTTCTGATCCCGCACGATCGCTACGCATTCCCTGAGGAAGGCGCTTGGACGGTAGTAGGCCGCCGTCTTCCCGCCGAACGCACGGGCATCCAGGCCGAGCTGGCGTGAGGCCATCGCGGCCCGCAGTGCGTGATAGTCGCTGGTGACCAGCCACAGCTGGCCTTCCGGACGCTGGGCGCGAACCATGGCATCGGAATACCGCAGGTTCTCGATGGTGTCCCTGGCCCGGTCTTCCACCAGAATCTGCTCATCGGCGATGCCCTGCTCGCGCAGGTAGCGGGCCATGCTCACGCCTTCTGGCTCGACCTCATCACGGCCCTGGCCACCGGTAGGAACCATCAACGGGCGGGGATCCGCCTGCCGCTCATGCAGTTCGATGCCTTTGTCCAGTCGGCCGCGCAGCAGCGGGGTGACCTTGCCATCGATGGCGCGGGCGCCGAGCACCACCACGGCGGCGCCCTTGCCCTTGGCAGGGAATTTCGCGTGAATCCAGGCATACAGCAGCAGCATGGTGAACAGGCTCGCGGTGAAGACAGAGGCCATGAACAGGACGAAAGCGAGCGAATAGGTCCACCATGACTGGATCCGGATCAGCAGCACCGCAATGACCGGCAGGATGAAGACCGCGAGCCCGGCCGCCAAGGACAGCAGGTTCGCGGGCTTGGCACCTTCGCGCCGGCACATCAAGATCCCGTTGTAGATCAGGGCCGCGCCGAAGACCACGACCATCAGCGGGGTCAGCACCAGGACGATGGAGAACAGGAGCCCGAATCCGGGAAGCACGCTGGAGAGCAGGCCAGCCGCCGCCGAAATGCTGAAGAGCACCAGCGGCAAGAGCAGGACGGCGAGTCCCAGGCGGCGCGGGTCCTTGCGGTACTGCCAGATGAACAGCCACCAGAGCACTGCCAGGAAAACCAACCCGGGGAGTTGCTCGAATGCCGCGTCCATCATGTGTCAGTTCTCCGCTTTCCAGTTCTCGATTCCGTATTCCCGCTTGAGCATCGATTGGGCTCCGAGGAATCCACCCATGCCGTGCACCGACGGACCCGGGGGCGCGGCCGAGGACACCAGGTACAGGCCCTTGGATTGCAGGTACCACGGGTCCGGGGAGATCCGCGGCCGCTTGATGCTGCCCAGCAGGTCCATGGTTCCCCCGGAAAGATCGCCACCGACCAGCGCAGAGTTCTGCGCTTCCAGGTCCTTCGCGGTCACCACATGCGATTCGATGATGGTCTCGGCAAATCCCGGGGCTGCCTGTTCGATCATGTCCTCCAGTTCACGGCTCATGTCCACCGGGGAATCCAGCGGCACATGGCAGTAGGCCCAGATCACGTGCTGGCCCTGCGGCGCCCGCGAGTCATCGAATTGCGAGGGCTGGGCCACGATCATGAACGGCTTCGCCGCTCCCCTGCGCACCGCGGTGCGCTCGGCCTTCCCGACCTGCACGGCGCTGCCGCCCAGGTGCACGGTGCCAGCCTGGGCCAGCGTCGGATCGCGCCACGGAATCGGCTCCGAAAGCACGTAGTGCACCAGGCAGCTTCCCGGCGAGCGCCGAGTGCCGCTCAACGCGTGCGAAAGCCGTTCGGGCAGGTGCCCGGCTGACAGCTTGGCAGCGCTTTCGGCGGAGGTATCGAACAGGACGTTGCGTGCAGAAAGCTCATCGACATGCTCGATGCGGGTTCCGGTGAGGATTTTTGCTCCGTGCTCCATCGCCTCTGCGGCCAGCGCATCGCTGATGGCTTGGGAGCCGCCGCGCGGGATGGCCCACCCCTTGGCGTGCGCCGCCGCCGCCAGGAACAGCCCGGCCCCGGCATTGGCCGGCCCGCGCGAACCGCCGGCGACGTGGGCCGCGCAGCCTGCATAGAGCGCTGCGGCTCGCTCGAATTTCCCGGAGAAGAGGTCCTTCGCGGCCATGCCGGCCACCGTGCTGATGGCGAAGGTTGCCAATGCCGCCGGATGCGAGGGGACCTTGAACAGCGGGTTGAGCAGGGTGTTGCTGACTGCGTCGATCTGCTTTACCAGCGGCCCCAGCAGCCGGGTGTACATCTGGCCATCCGCACCGCCAAGTTCCTGCCCGGTGCGTTCCAGATCCCTGTACGCGTAGGCGGTCCGCCGATCCAGCACATGGGCAAAGGACAGCTCGGGGACGATGAAGTCCACCCGGTCATGGACACCGAGTTCATGCATCGCCTGGGATTGCATGGCCATCGGATGCACCGCGCTGCCCAGATCGAATTTCGCCGCTGAGCCATTGAGCGGCTGCGTTCTGGCTGCCCCGCCGATGGTGCCGTTGGCTTCATAAACCGTGACGCTCAATCCGGCCCGGGCGGCAACCGCCGCGGCGGCCAGCCCGTTGGGGCCGGCGCCGACTACTGCAACATCGCTCATGGCTTCTTGCCCGCCGCTTCTTTCTCCGGCTTGGCCTGGGGCAGCAGCCCGCGCAGGGTCCAGCGGTCTTCCAGCCCGGCAAACGGACCGGCCAGCGGATCGTCCTGTCCCACGGCGCGCACCGGGTCATGGCGCGGATCGAGCATCGAACGCACCACCAGGAACATCAGGTATCCGAGCATCACCATATGGGCCAGCACCAGTACCGCATAGCCGGTCTCCGGGAAGGCCTTCTGCACTTCTTCGGCAGAGAGGGAATCGAGGTAGTACCAGACCCCGTAGAAGTGGGCGATTTCCACCAGCATCCAGATCACGAACTCGCGCCAGCGCGGCAGGGCCAGTGCGAACAGCGGAATCAGCCAGACGACGAACTGCGGCGAATACACCTTGTTGACCATGACAAAGGAGGCGATGATCAAGAAGGCCATGGAAGCCAGGCGCGGAGTGCGCTTGGCCGCCAGCCCCAGCACCGCCACACCCGCGCAGCACAGGAAGAAGAGGATCAGCCCGTAGCGGGAAATCTGCTCCGCTTCGAAGAGCGGAACCCCTTCACGGTTATCGGCGATGACATTCCACGCGTGCCAGAAGCTGGAGAAGCCTGCCCCGCGTTCGGAGGAGAAATTGAAGAAGTGCATGAACGAGTCGGGGAACGCCAGCGCATAGGGCAGGTTCACGAGCACCCAGGTCGCCGCGGCGGTTCCGCCGGTCACCCAGAAGGTCTTGAGCTTGCCGGTGCGGATGGCCAGCACCAGCACCGCGCCGAGGACGAAGAACGGGTAGATCTTCATCGCCGCACCGAGGCCGATCAGCACCCCCGCCAGCACCGTATGCTTCCGGGCGAAGGCCAGCATGCCCAGGGCCAGCAAGGCCACAGCCCACATGTCCCAGTTGATGCTGCCGGCCAGGATGATGCCCGGGGCGATCGCCACCATGGCGGCATCCCACGGACGGCGCCCGGTCATCCGCAGGGTGGCGACCACGGTTGCCATCCACAGGATCGCGACGAGCAGCAGGTTGATGTCGAAGTACAGCAGCGAACGGTTCTCGATTCCCGTGGGGATGATCGAGGCGACTGCCGAGGCCACCGAGCTCATCAGCACCGGGTACTCGAACTCGGCGGCGGCGCTGAACGGCGCCCAGGGGTTCTCGGCGAAGCCGCGGGCGGAGAACAGCGGGACCCAGTCGCTGTAGCACGCATAGATGTAGGGGTTGTTGCCGGTCCACCCGTTGACCCGGCACGGGTTCTTGGCAAGGAGCATCAGCAGCGCGCCCACGGTGGTCATCAGGATGATGACCCGTTCCACGCTGAAGAACCCGGGATCGACTCGGCCCGGGTCGCTGTGCCGTCCTAGCGGGCCGCCGATCATTGCGGTGAATTGCCGGAGGAACCCGTCAGCGCGTGAAGGCACGGTAATGCGCAGCGGGCCACGCGTGGGCTGTGACTGGTTAGGCTCGTGCATACCATCCAGCCTAGATGTTCTGCGCCCCAGCACCGGCGTGCACACTCGGATTTCATCAGACGCCTTGATCTTCTACGCGAAGCGCAGTGCTCTTCCCGCCCCTGCCGCAACCCGCTCCCGGAAACGTAAAACGCTTGCTGACCTAGCATTCAGCAAACAGACAGGTGATTACACCGGCACTTCACCATGCGTTAACCCAGATGCCCCCTCCCGGTTAACTTGTGCCCATAGCGTCTTATTCGTGAGCAAAACCAACCAGCCAAACGTCATGGCGATCATCCCCGCCCGGGGAGGATCCAAGGGCATCCGGCTTAAGAACCTGCGTGAGATCGGCGGCAAATCGCTGCTCGGCCGCGCAATCGAATCAGCCAGATCCGCGGCGGCAGTCAGCGACGTCGTGGTGAGCACCGACCATGAGCAGATCAAGGCCGAAGCGCTCCGCTACGGGGCGAGGGTCATCGATCGACCGGCAGATATCGCCGGCGACACGGCCAGCAGCGAGTCAGTTCTGCTCCACGCACTGGCGAATGCGGAATCCCAGCCAGAGATCACCGTGTTCATCCAGTGCACCAGCCCGTTCATCGATCCGGCGGACCTGGACGCAGCCATTGCGGCAGTGGCCTCGCAACGCGCCGACGTCAGCTTCGCGGCTGTTGCGGATCACGGTTTCCATTGGGGACTGGATCCGCAGGGCGAAGCGGTCGCCGTGGGGCACGACAAGCTGCACCGTCCGCGCCGCCAGGATCGCGAACCGCGCTTCCGCGAGACCGGGGCCTTCTACGTGATGGATACCCGCGGATTCCTCGAAGCCGGCCACCGCTTCTTCGGAAAGGTCCGGGTCCATGAGGTTCCAGCAGAGCACGGTATCGACATCGATACCGAGGCAGACCTGCTGCTCGCCGGGCTGGCCGTTCCGGCCAACCGGGAACCGATCGAAGTCGATGCGGTCATCACGGATTTCGACGGGGTGCACACCCCGGACACCGCATATGTCGATGAGCACGGGACCGAAACCGTGCGCGTCTCCCGCTCCGATGGAATGGGAGTGGCCCGGCTGCGGGCCGCCGGAGTGAAGTTCCTGATTCTCTCCAAGGAAACCAACCCGGTGGTCGCCGCCCGCGCCGCCAAGCTGAAGGTCGAAGTGGCCCACGGCATCGAAAACAAGGCCGAATACGTGGCCCGCTGGCTGGCTGACGAATCCATCAACCCGGCCCGCGTCGCCTACCTCGGCAACGACATCAACGATCTGGGCGCGATGGCGCTGGTCGGCTGGCCGATCACCGTGGCCGATGCCCACCACGACGTGCACCTGGCAGCACGGCACACGCTGACCCGCAAGGGCGGGCACGGAGCGGTACGGGAACTGGCCGAACTGGTTCTCGCCGCACGCACCGCCACCAAGAGTTCTCCAAGTTTCACCCACTGAAAGGCAATACCCATGACCTCCATGACTACCGACATCAAGCCAGTTGCCATCGGCGACGTCCAGGTTGGCGCAGGCCAGCAGGTCTACGTCATCGGCGAGATCGGCATCAACCACAACGGCGACATCGAGATCGCCAAGCAGCTGATCGACATCTCGGCCGAGGCCGGCGCCAACGCGGTGAAGTTCCAGAAGCGCACCCCGGACATCTCCACCCCGATGGACATGCGCGACAAGATCCGCTCCACCCCATGGGGCGACATGACCTACCTGGACTACCGCTACCGCGTCGAGTTCGACCAGGCCCAGTACAAGGAGCTCATCTCCTACGCCGCATCCAAGGGCCTGCACGCCTTCGCATCGCCATGGGACGTTCCTTCGGTCGAGTTCATGGAAGAGCAGGGTGCAGTCACCCACAAGGTAGCGTCCGCATCGGTCACGGACATCGAGCTGCTCAAGGCCCTGGCGGAAACCGGCAAGCCGATCATCCTGTCCACCGGCATGTCCACCATCGAGCAGATCGACAAGGCAGTGGAAACCCTGGGCACCAGCAAGCTGGTCATGATGCACGCGACCTCCACCTACCCGCTGCCTCCTGAAGAGGCCAACCTGCTCATGATCGAGACCCTGCGCGACCGCTACCAGGTCCCAGTGGGCTACTCGGGCCATGAGCGCGGCCTGCAGATCTCGCTGGCAGCAGTCGCCCTGGGCGCCGTGACCGTCGAGCGCCACATCACCCTGGACCGCACCATGTGGGGCTCTGACCAGGCTTCGTCGCTGGAGCCGAAGGGCTTCGAGTCGCTGATCCGCGACATCCGCATCCTGGAGCAGGCCATGGGCGACGGCGTGAAGAAGGTCTTCCCAGGCGAGCTGGCTCCGCTCTCGCGCCTGCGCCGCGTCGACGCCTAAGCACGCCAGCGTATCCGGCGGTTGGACTCACCGACGGGTCCAACCGCCGTTTATTTTTGTCTGCATGAGGAAGGCCTTGAAGCACAAATGAGTTTGATCCCCGGGCGCATTTCAGTGGTGATCCCCGCCTATAACCAAGAAGCTTATATTTGCGATGCCCTCTCATCCCTGGTCCGGCAGAAGCTGGGACGCTGGGAACTGGAAGTGCTCGTGGTTGATGACGCTTCCGATGACCAGACTGCCGATCTGGTGCGCGGCTACGAAGACCAGCTGCCTGGCCTGAAGCTGATCTCGCTGCCGGAGAATTCAGGGGTTTCTGCCGCCCGCAATGCCGGGCTGGAACAGGTCACCGGCGAATACTTCACCTTCCTCGACCCCGACGACTGGTACTCCCCCGAGCATTTGGAAGCCCTGGCGGAATCCTTGACCGAACTGCATGTGGACTTCGTGCGCTGCGACCATGTGCGCGTCACCGGCACCAACCGGGTCATCCACCGCGCCCCGCAGGCCCTGCGCGGCATGCCGCTGAACCCGGCCGACGACATCGAGCCGATCGATTCCCCGTCCATGGTGGACTACGCCTTCGTGTGGGCAGGCCTGTACCGCACCGAGCTGATGCGCACCCGCGAGCTGATGTACTTCGACGCGCAGCTGCACAGCGCCGAAGACCGGCTGTGGCTGTGGAAGCTGCACCTGAATACCGAGCGCTACTCCGTCGTCTCCTCCCCCGGGGTGTTCTACCGCCGCGGCCTGCCTGGCTCGCTGACACAGGTCTTCGACCATCGCCAGCTCGGCTTCATCCCCGCCTACTCGCAGATCCTCACCGAGGTGCGCCTGCACCCGGATGCGGATCGCCACCTGCCCAAGGCGATGCGCCAGTTCTTCGCCATCGTGTGCCATCACGAGAAGCGCGCGAAGAACTACCCGCCAGAAGTCCGCTTGGAGATGAAGCAGAAGCTGCGCCAGGTATTCACCACCGTTGACGCGCCAATGGCCCGCCAGGTCGCCCTCGAGATGGATGTTGCGCGCCGCCGCCATATCCTCTCCTTCCTCCAGCCAGGTCAGATCGGGGCCGCCAAGTGATCGCACTGATTGAAGCCAGCAGCTACTTCCAGCTTGCTTCTCTGGCCGCGATGGCCGATGCAGGACTGCTCCCCGAAGCAGATGAACGCATTCTCGTCCTGGCCAACGGCTCGCAGGTTCCGGAACTGACCACACCGCTGGATGAGGTTCCGGGCTTTGAGCAACTGGCCGCCCGCTTTGACCGGGTGGTGGATTTCGCCGCGCTGACCGCACCGCGCCGCCCGGCGCAGTTCAACCCGCGTGAGGACGAACTGCTGATTTTCGAGCGCCTGCTGCGCAGCGCCTGGGATCTGGGCAATGAACCGCTGACCTTGGTGCTGGAATCCATCCAGGTCAATCCCGCCCGCGCCCTGGCGCGCATCTTCTTCGATTCCCAGCTGTGGATCCATTCCGACGGCCTGATGTCCTATGGACCCACCCGCAACCGGTTGCCCATGCCGTTGCGCCAGCGGGTCATCGGCACCATCCACGTGGATCTGGTACCCGGACTTCAGCCGCATCTGCTCGCAGAGCTCGAGCCGCGGCGCGAGATCCTGGAGGCCGGCGGGTTGGCTGGCATCTTCGGCGAATTGGCCCAGGACGCCGAATTCGACCTGCCCTCCGGTGGCGCGCTCGTCCTCGGGCAGTACCTGGGTTCCCTGGGACTGATGGACGCCGAGGAAGAATTCGAGCTGCACCTCGAGATGCTCAACGAGGTGGCCCGCCGGGAGCTTTCCACCGTCCTGTTCAAGGCGCACCCCTCGGCCAGCGCCACCTCGGCGGCCCGCTTGGCTGCGGCAGCCAAGGACATGGGCCTGGATTTCCGGCTGGTCAACACGGATCATCTGGCGGAGACCGTAATCTCGGCGGTGAACCCAGCCGTGGTGATCTCCTGCTTCTCCACCGGCTTGGCCACCGCAAAGTACATCCTGGGCACGGAAGTCCATGCCGTGGGCACCGGCAGGATGCTGCAGGCGCTGGCTCCGTACGAGAATTCCAACCGCATCCCGCTGTCCATCATCCACGCGCTGTTCGTCCAGGACCTGCCGGTTCCGGCGCACGCTGGCGATGACGACCGGCTCACCGAACTGCTGGTCGCCGTGGCCTACTGCATGCAGGCCGCCCAGCTGCCGCACCTGCGCGAGCAGGCCGAGTCCTTCCTGACCGCGCACTACCCTGAGTTCTCGGCCCACTTCAAGCGCCGCCGCATCACCAAGCTGGACCTGCCTCCGCACTGGGCGCACATCAGCTCGCGCCGCTCGTTGCCCTCGAAGGTCCGCGGGGCTTCGCGCCGAGTGCTGCGCCATGGTTCCAAGCAGTTCGAAACGCTTTCCAAGTCCCTGAGCCGACTGGCAAAATGACACTCACGATGATGAAACTGACCCAGCATGACACCCACGAGGTGCCACGCCCCCGTTTCGGCACGGCGCACGTGTGGGTCGAGTCGCCCCTGCAACTGCTCTCCGCAGTGGAAACGCATGCCGCAGGACTGCTGGGCACCGACATCCGGATCATTCCGCGCCAGGGAATGCCACTGGAGGCCACGACCCAGGCCATGCTGGATCATGCCCCCGATGGGGTTCATTTCGAACCGGCGGCGCGCAAGCCTCCGCAGCCCAAAGGCGCTGCCGACCGATACGTCACCGGGGATGCCTATTCGGGCAAGATCCAGCGCACGCTCCTTGCCGGCGTGCGGGCCAAGGAAATCGTCATCATTGACGACGGCATGGCAACGCTGGCCCTGATCAAGCAGCTGATCTCCGACGAGCCCACCCCCTTGGTGCGCGCCCGGACGAAGAATTCGGCGGCCCGTGTCGCCATGGGGCTGGCGACCTGGCATCGCTTGCGCCAGCTGGCCCGCGAGGATCGCCTGCTGATTGTCTCGGCGCTGTTTGTCGACCCGGAATCCCGCCAGAAGATGGCTGATCTGGGGATCAAGTTCGCGCAGCACAAGTTCGAGTGGCTTGCTACCCAGCCGGTGGCCGAGCGGTTCATCGAGCCTACCCTGCTGATCGGTTCGGCCATGGTCGCCGATGAGCTGATCCATGAGCAGCCGTACTTGCGCTGGATCGAAGAGATCGCATCCGAAGGTCCGGTCGCCTACTTCCCGCATCGCCGTGAGACGCCGGAATTGCTGGCGAAGATTTCCAAGATTGACCAGGTAGTGCTCAAGGAGCACACTGTTCCCATCGAAATGCGTTTGCGCGCCCTGCGGCCGGGCCAGGAAATCCGGGCCCTGCCGTCCACGGTGATTCCATCCCTGCGCTTGCTGCTGGGTCCCGATGCCCGCTTCCTGTATCCGCAAGCCGTGCTTGACAGCTGGTGGACCCCTGGTACTCCCCTCGAGTTGCGTGAGCACCTATCCAGTTCGTTGAAGGTGTGAAGCAGCTGATGAAGCCATCAATTCTTGCCATTGCAGATTCCGATTCCTACCTGAAGCTCGCGACAAGTTTCCTGACCCGCCTGGGTCCCGCATGGGATCGCAAGGTGTATTTGGCGCGAACCCCGGTGATGCCGACGGCCGAGCAGATCGCCGCCGCCTTCGAAGGCACGGATCTGGATCCCGATGCCCTGCAGGTGATCTCGGTATCCCAGCTGGAAGCCGACACCGTGGACGAAGACATTGTCTTCGCGTCGGCGACCGGTCCGGTCGTTGCCGAAATCTACTCCCGGATCCTGCGCACCGAGCCGGTTGGCGGCCGCTGCACCGCACTGATTTCAGCCTTGCCCGGCGTTGCCTTCCCCGCAACGCAGAAGGGATGGAACTATCGCCGGGCCGGCGATGCGTTCATCTGCCATTCGCATGCCGAAGCGCGTGATTTCTCGTTCATGATCGAAGGACAAGAGGGGCATCAACCGACCATCATGGTCAGCAAACTGCCCTTCTTGCGCTCGGCGGGTTTCCCGCCGGAGCAAAAGCAGGTCGTCGAACGGCTGGTGTTCGCACCGCAGGCGAAGGTTCCGGCCCAAGAGCACGAACGCGAGTCGATCCTGCTGGCGCTCGAGCAGGCCAGCAGGATGAATCCCGAACTTGAGGTGCTCATCAAGCTCCGTGCCAAGGCTGGGGAGCCGCAGACGCATCTCGAGGCGTTCCCTTATGACTCGCTGTTCCAGAAGCTGCAGGCTGAACAGCGCATCGGTGCCGATTCGCGGCTGTGCTTCGATACCGGATCGATGAGCGAGGCGTTGACCGATGGCAGCGCCCTGGTGACGGTCTCTTCGACAGCCGCCCTGGAATCCCTTGATCGCGGATTGCCCACGCTGATCCTCTCCGACTTCGGTGTCAGCGCGCAGATGATCAACACGGTCTTCGTGGCCTCCGGTGTGATTGGCACCTTGGATGATGTCATCGGCTTGAGCTTCGGGGAGCCGACCAAAGCCTGGTTGCGGGAAAACTACTTCCACCGGGTCGACCACAGCTTCGCCCAATCCCTCGAGATCCTCGCGCATCGGGCTCGAGCCGGCAAGCTGCTCACCGATCCGGAAGTACTGGCGCATATTCGACGCCAGCCTTTGCGCCATCGGCTCCGCACCACGTTGCCTGCCCCGCTGGTCAGGGTTTTGGTCAAGTTACGCCATCATTACCGGCATTCCCGAAGGAATGGGGCTAACTCTTTGTCATGAGCTAATAGCAGTTTGCTCATGAATACCATTTCATGCCTGCAAACATAGGTTACCTCAGTATCATTCTGCATTTTGCTCATGTACCGATTCTTGGCAATCCTGCACGGCGATCGCATCTCTGGCCGTCGACGGCACTGGCACGGGAGCGCCTGTTCAAGAGTTATTCGGTGATACGGGGCACGATTGGGAATGTTTGCGAGCCATTAAGACTTAAGATCATTATGGGCTAATTTGCGCGATGCGCTTCTGCGCGCCCAATTGCCCAAAGGTTTTATACATTTCTATAAGGAGTTCATGTGTCGGCGAACCCGATTCGCGTTGCCATCGTAGGCGTAGGCAACTGCGCCACTTCCCTTATCCAAGGTGTTGAGTACTACCGAAACGCCGATGCAGATTCCACCATTCCTGGTCTCATGCACGTGCAGTTCGGCCAGTACCACGTTGGCGACGTCCAGTTCGTTGCAGCCTACGATGTCGATGCCAAGAAGGTCGGCCTCGACCTCTCGGAAGCCATCCTGGCCAGCGAGAACAACACCATCAAGATTGCCGACGTTCCAGCCACCGGCGTAACCGTCCAGCGCGGCCACACCCTTGACGGCCTCGGCAAGTACTACCGCGAGACCATTGAAGAGTCCGCAGCAGAGCCAGTCGACGTGGTGCAGTCCTTGAAGGACAACCAGGTCGACGTCCTGGTTTGCTACCTGCCAGTGGGTTCCGAGCAGGCCGCCAAGTTCTACGCGCAGTGCGCCATCGATGCAGGCGTTGCGTTCGTCAACGCCCTGCCAGTATTCATCGCCGGCACCCCGGAGTGGGCGCAGAAGTTCACCGACGCCGGCGTGCCAATCGTTGGCGACGACATCAAGAGCCAGATCGGCGCAACCATCACCCACCGCGTGATGGCCAAGCTGTTCGAAGACCGCGGCGTGGTCCTGGACCGCACCTACCAGCTGAACGTTGGCGGCAACATGGACTTCAAGAACATGCTCGAGCGCGATCGCCTGGAATCCAAGAAGATCTCCAAGACCCAGGCAGTCACCTCGAACACCTCCGCCGCCCTGGGTGACGACGATGTCCACATCGGCCCGAGCGATTATGTTTCATGGCTTGACGACCGCAAGTGGGCGTTCGTCCGCCTCGAGGGCCGCAACTTCGGCGACGCTCCGGTAAATCTGGAATACAAGCTGGAAGTTTGGGACTCGCCAAACTCGGCCGGCGTGATCATCGACGCCGTTCGCGCAGCGAAAATCGCCCTGGACCGCGGCATCGGCGGCCCGATCCTGTCCGCCTCGAGCTACTTCATGAAGTCGCCACCAGAGCAGTACGACGATGAGACTGCACGCAACAAGGTGGAAGCCTTCATCAGCGGCGACATCGAACGCTAATCTTCCGCTGCGGCGGGAAAGCAATGGCCAGGACTGATGTCCTGGCCATTGCTGTATTCAAAATTGCTTTGGATGCGGAGAAGCCCGCCGGCTTGCAGGCCGGCGGGCCTCTGGGCGATGCATTGCGAGTTCATCACTGGTACCTCGGATTCTAGTTAGCTGGCAACGGTAATGGCGTTGCCGGGCCTAGCGAATTCGCAGGTACATTTCTGGTGGCACATGGTTCTTCAGCTCGCGCTGACGCATGCGGCGATTGAACTCGGTGCTGTCAAGGTTGGTGAACTTGCGCTTGTCTTGACGCTTTTTCATTTGCTGTCCCTCCCTTCGGTCAAAGTCGAAGGGGAGGGAAGATCTTGTCGCGTGGTTGAAATTGCGCGAGCTTTCAGGCTTTCTGGTCCTGCGAAGATTAATTCCGAGGTGCGAACTGCCCGTTGAGCGGATGAGGAGAACAGTGGACTGGACATGAAAAAAGTTCCTAAGGGTGAGAGTCGATTACTGACCTGCAACCTCAGGAACTTAGGCGGGATTTACCGTGAGCTAGGAATCCGCTTGTCCGGAGGTTGGGGAAATGCGCTTGCGCAGACGAGTCATTGGAGAGCCGCCATTAAATCGCGCTCCGCGATGAGTCTCTGTGTACCAAGTCGTATTAATCATTTCGCCACCTCCTAAAATCTGCTCTCGGCCGGCCATGGATGCCATGCGGCCTGTCTGAAAATTTGTCTCGATCCGCAAGTCTCATTGAGACTTCCCAATCACAGTATTCAGCATACATGGATTATGCCCAATGCGCTACAAGCCAGAGCAAAAACTTTAAGCACTTTCCCGGGAATGGCGAAAGCACCTGGATCCATGCGGATTCCAGGTGCTCCTCCAACAGCAACCAGGCCAGAAGTTACCCCTCAGTAGGCGTTTTCTGGGCTTCGGGCTGCTCTTTCCACCACGCACGCAAGCGCTCCGTGGCGACCTCTTCACCCAACGGACCTTCGTCCATGCGCAGTTCCAGGAGGAACTTGTAGGCCCGGCCAACCACCTTGCCCGGCTTGATCCCCAGCAACCGCATGATCTGTTCGCCATCCAGATCAGGACGGATCGCCTGCAGCTCTTCCTGCTCGGCAATCTTCGCGATACGCGCCTCGAGGTCATCGTAGGCAAACGCCAGGCGGTCAGCCTTCTTGCGATTGCGCGTGGTGACGTCCGAACGGGTCAGGCGATGCAGATGCTCCAGCAAGTCGCCGGCATCGGTGACATAGCGGCGTACCGCCGAGTCGGTCCAGCCCGCTTCGCCGTACCCATAGAAGCGCATATGCAGCTCGACCAGGCGGGCCACGGCCTTGGTGGTGTCCTTGTCGAAACGCAAGGCGCGCATCCGCGCCTTCACGAGCTTTGAACCCACCATGTCGTGGTGGCGGAAGGAGACGGCACCGCTGGGTTCGAACTTGCGGGTCGCAGGCTTGCCGATATCGTGCATCAGCGCCGCGAAGCGCAGCACGAAGTTCGGGCCGGGCACCGGTCCCGCTTCATCGGTTTCCAACGCCATCGCCTGCTTCAGTACGGTCAGCGAGTGCTGGTAGACGTCCTTGTGCCGGTGGTGCTCGTCGATCTCCAGACGCAGGGCCGACACTTCGGGCAGCACCTTGTCGGCCAGGCCGGTTTCCACCAGCAGGTCGATGCCCGCGCTTGGGTCGGCGCCGTTGATTAGCTTGACCAGCTCATCGCGGACCCGTTCAGCGGAAATGATCTCGATTCGATCGGTCATTTCGCTCATGGCGCGGCGAACCTCGGGGCTGACTTCAATCTCCAGTTGCGAAGCGAATCGGGCAGCACGCATCATGCGCAGCGGATCATCTGAGAACGAGATATCAGGCGCACCGGGGGTGCGAATGGAACCGTCTTCCAGGGAGCTCACGCCGTCGAACGGATCCACCAGCTCGAGATGGGGCAATCGCAGCGCCATCGAGTTCATGGTGAAGTCGCGGCGGAAGAGGTCATCGTGCAAATTATCGCCAAAGGCGACGATCGGCTTGCGCGACTCCTTGTCATAGGCGTCAGCGCGGTAGGTCGTGACCTCCAGCGTGTATTCGCCCTTCTTGAAGGCGATCGTTCCGAACTCGCGTCCTACATCCCAGATGTTATCGGCCCAACCGGAAATTGCCTTGATGGTTTCTTCCGGTCGTGCGCTCGTGGTGAAGTCCAGGTCCGGGGAGACGCGTCCCAGGTACAGATCGCGAACCGGCCCACCTACCAACGACAATTCATGGCCGGCCCGAACGAAACGGTCGGCCAAATCGAAAATGACCGAGGGCAGGATCTGACGCAGCGCGTCAGGCGAGGGAAGTGCATGCATAGTTACTTAAGCGTGCCAGAAATCCGGGAAGAATGCTTGAGATTTCGGCGAATTTGCCTGCGAGATAACTTACTTGTCCACGTCGATCAGGCGGCTAGCGGCACTTTCTCGATAGAGTGGTTCTATGAACCGACCGATCCCGTCTGCCCCGAAGCGCACTCCATTGACTGCGTCAATGGCTCGCGCGCAGGCAACTGGCGGTCATACGAGCTTGCCGACCGTGGAAGAAGTCTCTTCCGGAGGCATCGTCATCGACTTCGACGACCCCAAGTTGCCAGTGGCAATTATTGCCCGCTACAACCGTGGCGGACGTCTGGAATGGTGCCTGCCCAAGGGCCACCCGGAGGGCGTGGAAACCAACGAGGAAGCGGCTATCCGCGAAATCGAGGAAGAGACCGGCATTGCTGGACGCATCCTCGCCCCGCTGGGTTCGGTCGATTACTGGTTCACCGTGACGAATTACCGTGTGCACAAGACCGTGCACCATTTTCTGCTGGAAGCTACCGGCGGGCATCTGACGATCGAGAATGATCCCGATCATGAAGCCGTCGATGTTGCCTGGGTGCCGCTGGGTTCCCTGGGCAAGCGCCTGTCCTTCCCTAATGAGCGCCGGATCGCCGATCTGGCACGCGAGGTCCTTACAAAGCATGTCCCAGGTTCCTAATCCAACTGCCGGCTTCGACCAGCCAAACACCGGAGCCACGGACATCGTCGCCGAACCTCCCCGGCAGCCGATAGCCCAACCGGCAGGATCGCGCTCCAAGATCTATGCCCTGATGGCTTCCGGCACCATGGTTTCCCGCCTGCTGGGCTTCGTGCGCACGGCCTTGCTGGCGATGGCCATTGGCTCGGTCACCTCGGTGGCCGACATCTTTGAAAAAGCCAATGTCATCCCCACCATCATCTACATGCTCTTGGCCGGCGGCATTTTCAATGTCGTGCTCATCCCGCAGCTGATCAAGGCTTCCAAGGCCAAGGATCGCGGTGCCGCGTACACGTCCAAGCTGGTCACGCTGACCGTGGTGGGCATGGGGATCCTGACTTTGATCCTCACGCTGTGCGCCAGGCCCTTGATCACGGTGCTCACCAATAACTGGACCGAGCCGATGATCGCGCTGGGAACTGCATTTGCCTACTGGTCGCTGCCGCAGATCTTCTTCTACGGGCTCTACGCGGTCCTGGGCCAGGTGCTGAACGCCAACGGCCGATTCGCCGCGTTCATGTGGGCCCCGGCGGTGAACAACGTCATCCAGCTGATCGTCATTGGCGCATTCATCCTGACCTTCGGCGCCTACTCCTCTGGCGACCCGATGCAGGAGTGGAACAGCATCAAGACCATGTGGCTGGCGGGCGGAGCCACCTTGGGCATCGTGCTGCAGTCAGTCGTGCTGTTCTGGCCGTTGAAGAAGACCGGATTGAAGCTGACCCTGGACTTCCAATGGCGCGGCATGGGCCTGCGCCATGTGGGCAAGCTGGCAATCTGGACGCTGGCGGCCATGGTGATCGGCAATCTTTCCTCGCTCGCCTACTCCAAGATCGTCTCCGGCGCTACCGCAGCTCGAGCGCAGCTGCCGTCCGAACAGGCCGCCTCGGTCGCCGGCGAGTACGCGCTGAACACCTCGCAGCTGATCACCGTGCTACCGCATTCGCTATTCGCGCTGACTGTCGCCACCGTGCTGTTCAACGACTTCGCCCGGGCGTTCACCGAGAACCGCCGCAAGGATGTCGGCCAGCTGCTGAACCAGGGCATGCGCTCCACCGCCATCCCCATCGTGTTCTGCACGCTGGTCTTCATCGTGCTGGCCGGGCCGCTGGGCAGGCTGTTTGCCGGCAGCTCCGAGCATGCGGCGCAGGCCGCGGGCGCTCTGGGGCAGCTGCTGGTGCTCACCGCGCTTGGCCTGCCGTTCAAGTCCCTGCAGTTCTTCATGCTGCGTGTCTTCTACGCGGAAGAAGATACCCGCACCCCGATGCTGATCCAATCGGCCACGGCAGCGGTCGGCTTGGTCCTGGCGTTCACCGCGGCGGCAGTGGTTGACCCGCTGCATATCGCCGCCGCCATTGCCTTCATCTACGGCTTGACCAACGTGCTGACCTGCATCGGTACCCATTATCTGATCAAGCGCCGCTACGGCAGCTACGATGTTTCCTCGGTCATCGACACCTACATCCGAGTCGGGTGGATGGCTACGCTGTCGGCTATCGTCGGCTGCGTAGCGCTCTGGCTGCTGGGAGGATTCAGCTTCGGATTCGCCTACGATTCAGTAGTCAGCGCGCTGATTTCGGTGGCTGTTGTCGCCCTGCTGATGGGCATCGTGTTCATCGGCCTACTGCACAAGACCAAGGTTCCGGAGCTCCAGTCGTTCCTCGGTCCGATCCTGCGCAGAATCCCGGGATTGAATCGCTGAAAATCCGCTGAAACTTGCTAGTGATTCTGGGCAAATAGGCACCAAATAGCCGGAGCTGACCGGTAACATGACAGGTGGTGGTCTGTGGACCGCCACCGAACCAAATTCAACCCCTTGGAGATGCACGTGTCGCAGCCAATCGATGTCGGCTCTGTCCTCAGCGGCCGCTACCAGGTAACTGAGAGTGTCCTTTCATCAGCTGAAGGAGACTTGGTACTCGGTGGCGTAGACCAGGTACTGAACCGCTCGGTCAGCATCATGGTGGCTTCCGTGGAGAATTCCTCGCAGCTGGCAACGAGCGCACGCGAGATCGCCATGGGCGAGCGCGCATCGAACGTCCAGGTGCTGGATCTGGGCATCACCGACTCCAACCAGACCTATCTCGTCGCCAATACCGCGCGGTCCTCGGACCTGCTGGACCTGGTTCTGGAAACCGACGACGCTCCATACGTTGAGCCGTTCTTCACCGATACCCTGGGCACCGAGATCTTTGGCGAGTCCCGCCAGGCTGTCCCCGAAACCTACGAAGACGACAACGAGTACTACGAGCAGCTGCAATACGAGGACGAACCAGAACATCAAGGCAAGATCGGTTCCGCCCTGGCTGGGGGCTTCGCGGGGCTGAAGAACCGCTTCGGCAAGAAGAACCAGGAACAGCCTGAAGAGGAGCAGTTCGACCAGACCGCGCCGAACGAACAGGTTCCCGACACCGTCGCCACCCCGGTTGCCCCTGCTGAAAATCCAACGGCCGAAGACAAGCCGAAGGTCACGCGTCTGGACGACGACGAACCTAACGTCACCGCAACCGCGGCGCTAGCCGCCGCAGCGCAGTCCAAGGGCAACACCCCGGCCAAGCCTGCCAAGGAAGAGCCGGCCAAGGAAGAAGAAAAGCCTGCAAAGAAGAAGGGCGCAGCAGCGGCCGCAGCCGGCACAGGCGCAGCGGCTGCTGCAGGTGCCGCCGCAGCCGCGCCTAAGGCCTCGACCTTCCCGGCAGCAGCCAAGAACGCTCCCGCCCAAGACCCGCAGGTCGACGAGCAGGAAGAGGAAGACAGCGGATCCAAGGGAACTCGCCTGCTCGTTGGCGCCGTATTGCTGATCGTGCTGGTCGTTGCCGTGGTCTTCGCCTTCAACTTCCTAGGTGGCGACAAGAACACCACCGCAGAGGGCGAGACGCCAACTGCCGTGGAATCCTCGGAGAAGCCCTCTGAGTCCGAGAAGGAACAGGAACCTACCGAAGAGTCCTTGCCCGCCCCGAAGGTCGATGACGTGTCCCGCCTCGTTCCCGGCAACCAGCAGCTGAATTCCGAAACCGATGGCAAGCTGGGCCAGATGATCGACGGCAACGCGTCGAGCACCTACGCCACCTACTCGTACACCACAGCTGATTTTGGCGGCTTCGCTTCCAACATGGTCTTCATCCTGGAATTGGACGAGAAGTCCAAGATCTCCGAGGTCAACCTCGAGGGCCTGAACGGCACCGGCGGCAATTACGAGATCCTCGTCGGCGACTCCGACGATCTGGGTGATGCCAAGTCGGTAGCCAAGGGCTCATTCTCCGGCCCTTCGGTATCGGTAACTGTCAAGGGCGACGACAAGGACTACATGGAAGGATCCCACGTATTCCTGGACATCACCGAGCTGCCTCGCAAGGCATCCGGTGGCAACGATTCGCGGCCATTCGGTCTGCAGATCGGTGAATTCTCCGCCAAGTAATAGAAGCGGAATTTTTTACGAAAGCAATGCGTTGAGGTGGATAGTGAGGTTAGACCTTGCTACCCACCTCGCATTATTAGAACGAAAGGGTTCTACCCCCGTGACTTCAGCACAGAACGACGAAATCCGCGACGTCATCATTGTCGGCTCCGGTCCGGCCGGTTACACCGCCGCGGTTTATACCGCCCGTGCGAATCTGAACCCACTAGTCATCGCAGGCTCAGTCACCGCCGGCGGCGAACTGATGAACACCACCGACGTGGAAAACTTCCCGGGCTTCCCCGAGGGCATCATGGGCCCTGATCTGATGGACAACATGCAGAAGCAGGCCGAACGCTTCGGCGCCGAGATCCTCTTCGATGACGTCACGGAAATGAACCTCGAGGGCGAAATCAAGACGCTGTCCCTGGCCGACGGCACCGTCTACCGTGCCCGTGCTGTCATCGTCTCCACGGGCTCTGCCTACCGCGAGCTGGGTCTGGAAGATGAAAAGCGCCTCTCCGGCCATGGCGTCTCCTGGTGCGCCACCTGCGACGGGTTCTTCTTCCGCGAGCAGACCATCGCCGTGATCGGCGGTGGCGACTCGGCCATGGAAGAAGCACTGTTCCTGACAAAGTTCGCTTCCAAGGTCATCGTGGTGCACCGCCGCAACGAACTGCGCGCCTCGAAGATCATGGCCGACCGCGCCTTGGCCCACGAGAAGATCGAGTTCATCTGGGACTCGGAAGTCGTCGGCATCAACGGCGCAGAGAAGGTCGAGGGCCTGGTTGTGAAGAACCGCACCAGCGGCGAGGAAACCACCGTGGATGTCACCGGCATCTTCGTAGCCATCGGCAACGACCCTCGCGTGGATCTGGTCAAGGACCAGCTTGAGCTGACTTCCGAAGGCACCATCGCCGTTGAAGGCCGCTCTTCCAAGACCTCGCTGCCAGGTGTCTTCGCTGCCGGCGACGTGATCGACTCCACCTACCGCCAGGCCATCACCGCAGCCGGTTCGGGCTGCGCCGCGGCCCAGGACGTGGAGCACTACCTGGCCAACGTTTCCGAAACCCTCGCTACCGCCTAACAGATTTCTCAGAAAGGGGTTGTCTCTCATGAGCAACGCAAAAGCAGTAACTGAAGCAACCTTCCAGGCTGATGTCCTGGATGCCGAAAAGCCAGTCATCGTTGATTTCTGGGCTGAATGGTGCGGCCCTTGCCGCCAGCTCGGTCCGATCCTGGATCAGATCGCAGAAGAGCACGCTGCGAAGGTCGACGTCGTGAAGGTCAACGTCGATGAGAACCAGGCAATTGCCGCCAAGTACGGCATCACCAGCATCCCTGCCGTGTACGTGTTCAAGGGTGGCGAGCATGTTGCCACTTCCATTGGTGCCAAGCCAAAGGCTGTCATCGAGAAGGACTTCGCAGAATACCTGTAAGTCGATACGTCATTGGAGTGGAGACCAACCGCAAGGTAGGTCTCCACTCCTGTTTTAACCGATGTCTTGTGAAAATCTTGCTAGTTCTCCCATTCCGGAGTATGTTCCAGCCCTGACCCCAGCTCAGATGGGGGCTGTTCTTTGATTTGAAGACGTATTGACGATTAACGTTGAAATATCAGTATCTATACTTTGTTTTTGGATTTTTGGTACCATTTTAAGACTTAATGCATCAATACTTGGTTTCGATGAGTCGAGCTCGCACTTTCTGCTCGGATAATGGCTCGCCAAGTTCGAGGCCTGCGTCGGTGATTCAGTGCTGTTTGTTCCGGTGCATTTTGCAACCTGCTCTGCGTTGCAGGGACTACCCGTCGGCCAGCTCTCGATCCCGAATGCTTCGCCTCCGACTTTCAAGGAGTGGCAGCTGCATGCGGATTTAAAAACGCATGCAGCAGTCTTTTCTTTGAGAGCAGGACAGTGCCGTTCAGTGTCGCCTTTGTATAGGATCCTTCCATCATGCGACAGCCTGAGCTATCGAGCCGGGCTCTTGAATGTATTAGCTGCCCCGGAGTGCGTCGACCTTTCCTGTATCCAGAGCAGGGGTTCCATCAGGACCGGCGGCAGAGTCTTTGCAAGGAAACTCCGGCGCTGTGGAGCTACACTCTTCAAAACCCGAGGCACCATCTGGCTCCGTTGGTAGGTGCTCAACGACCTGAGCCACAAGCAGATCTGCCAACACCTGTTCCCAGTCCGCATCGGTCGCAGAATCCTGTTTGACCAATCAGACCGGATCATTCACGCATGAGGGAACTGGTTCTAGACTCGACGCCCCAGCCGTTGATGCGCCGTGTCTGCGCCGACCACGCCAAAGACTCTGAATTGAATATTTGACTCTTTGAGGGCCACCAATATTGCCGTTCAGAGCCACCAGCTGACAACGCCGTTATTCTCGATCAGAGCCATCTGATTTTCTCCTTCAGAGCCACCCTGTATAAACCCCTCTGTCAAGGGGCATGAGTTTTTGCCCACCGGCGGCCACGAATAATGCCCATTAAGGGTCAGCAAAACTGCCTGCTGCCCATAATCAGCCAATGTGGTATCAGCCGTCATGCACAGCAGTCTGCCCGTGCTGAGAGGGGCTACATCAAGGAACTCACCCCAGCACCAGCCAACTCCTGCGTCAACCGAACAGATTCACCGCTGGTCTGGCAAATATGCGCCTGACGCAGCAACCGATCCACCGAGGACGTCGCCAGGGCATTGGGCATCAATTTACAGTGTTCTGATGCTCGATCAGCGGCTTTTGGAACCACCCAGCGTGGAAATTTCGCGTTCTATTATCGTGCTCATGGAGCAACAGTGAGACAGAGCATCCCCATTTTCTGCACGCAGTACAAGCAGTCGGACTACCCCGGCCGGCTGGTGGGTCTGAACAAGAATAATGGGTGGCCCTGAGCGGCAATACTGGTGGCTCTCAAAGCTTCTAATATTCATCTGGATCCACGGACAAGTGACGACATAGCTGCGTGACGGCAGAGACGGGCTCACTTGACTTAGTTCTCTCTCGATGACGTGGGCATGCAAATAGGCCTGCGGTACGCATCCACTGTCTCGGAAAATCAGCGCGAATCAAAGCGTCTACAGCCACAGACCTAACGCTATTGTCGCTCAGTTGATCCTGTTCTGGGCCAGCAGTGCGCTGCTCTTCTCAGCAAAGCCTCTGTGGGCTCGTGTAGTGATCCAGGAGCCTATGGAACCTCTTGGTACTCGGAGTGGTAGATGGAAGGCTTTCAGCGGCGCTTCTGGTGCTCTTAGCGCTTATAGATGCGATTTGATCATCACACTCCATGACTGTACTTGACGCTCACCAGACGTACCCCTGTTAGAGACAAGAACATACGAATGAAGCGCGCGGCGCCCCCGGCAGACCATGCGTGCTGGTCGGGATTACGTTCTGGTTATACGTCCATCTTCATTGATTGAGCGCCCTACACGGAATACTGTCCGCGTACGTCGAACATCGGATAGTTGCTCCCGATGTCACTTCCGATCTGCCTATGCAGTTCTAGTTATTGGCAACTCGGCTATCGCCAGGACATGCACCCTTATGATCATTTACCTGTGATCATTCGCCCTTCCAGCCTGAACGGAACTTCCAGTGACTTGTGTGGTCATTCCATTGGGCATGGCGTTGGAAACGAGATGTCGTTTAGGTGGTTCTCCTTGTTTCACGTGAAACACGTCTCCAGCGGTTAGTCTCGAAAGTCCTGTATGGTTCATCGATTAATGTTTCACGTGAAACGGTGCCGAAAAGCGGCTGTTTTCAGCCTGAGTCTAAGTGAGTATGTAGCCATTATGGAAGCCACCGCTCTTCCAATTCAGAGTCGTCCGAGGGGTACTCCATTATTGTCACTCGGAGCTGCCAAACACTATCCCTCCAAATAACCCTGTATAAACTCCCGGCCAGTGCAACAGACTTTCTCGCAGAACAAGCCATGTTCAGCGGCACGCGCGAATGACGCTCATGCTCCAGCTTTACGCCGAGGCTTAGTCGGGACGATTCTTCACGTCCACACCCGACGCATCTCCCGCAGCAGAGTCATAGAAGTAGGCGGCTCCTCCTTACAAAGCTGAGAGCGCCTTCAGGACAAGAGCGACAAAAGCGTTACTAATTGCAATTCCTTGACCGCAACCAACTCTAAACGTGTTCACCCAACCGTACTGGAGCATCGACCATACGGATCTAGTTTAGGCTGGCGCCTACCTCAAGCTTTGCACGACGACTACGTACGACAGGACAGGACAGGACCATCGAACCGCATTCAAGGGCTACAACAAGTTCTGATCCTCATACCATCATCATTAACTCGTAGACTTGGCCAAGTCCAGAGTTGAGCACAAAGCACGCATAACCATAGAGGCTGACGGCCAGAAGCCATCATGACCCTACACTCCCCCTTTCAAAGCCCAACGGTCCAGAGTGTATCCATTTGTCATCTGCCTGCTGTTCAAGATGTTCCCTTTCGAAGAGCCCAGTCGTGATGTGAGGTAGCGGTGATCCCGTCAGAACGGAATGGTGACTCCAGGCGCTAATTCTCAGAGGCGCAGAAGCATAGTAACGGGCGGCTCTGAACCGGAACTCTTTTGTGGCTCCAAAGGTTCAATTATTCATCACGACTTCAAGAACACTGCTCGCCCATTAGATTGCGGGTCCGGTTCATGCCATTCCCCTATCCGGCAGAATGTACTCACCAGATTCAGTCATGTACAGCAACCGAAAAGCTTGAAGCCGATGTCCTGAAAGCTGATTCGAATGCAAATGAGTGACAGCCATCGAAACGAAGCCATTCAAGGACGTAGCGTGGATAAGAATCTCCGGCTAATGCCGACTATGGCCATGAATGGATTGCGTCCGGCTCACAGCAACTCTTGAAAGTCTAGATCGTCACCTGATCAGGTCTGCAAACCGCTCGTTGCTGGACTCTGCCAATTCGGTCTATTCCGAGGCGAACGTAGAACTCCAAGCAAGCCAGACTACGGCCACCGAATATCACTCGTACACGTTGCAGTTCCTGCAGATCCGTGGATGGGTGCGGCATGTTGATTGCTCGATAGGTTTCTTCAGAGCCCTGACCAACAGTCACAGCCAAGGGTATATCGATCGAACCGCCTGAGGGAGGGTCTATGTTTCACGTGAAACTTATTCTCATGAATCATGACGTAAGCGGACTAACAGCGAAGATGCCCGAGAGAAATTCTTTTCCTCGTTTCATAAGTCGGTTCATCATCTGCTCTTATGGCATGGCTATCAGCCTGACTATTCGAACAGCGACCTCACGGCGGTTGCAACACCGGACTGGTGTTTGTCGTTAGAGTAAACAATGCATCAGTCCAATGTTTAGGCCTAGACAGATTCGTGATCGACGCTAATCATTTCAAGGCTGCATTATAAGACCACGCCTATTCCGGGTGGACTCATCAAATCCTAGAGTCTGGATCGAGTACTGGAAATCAGTCGCAGCGAACTTATCATCTTTGCATGATCCAGTGAATGAAGCAGTAGTCTCCCTACCGACCGACACAGCAACTTCTCATCGAGCACAGTCTGGTCGGCATTTTCGTTCTATTCCATAGGACAGTTTTACTCGAATCATAGATCCGCAGAAAACTGATTATCTGAATCTTGGGGGCCACTACAATTCCGATCTAGAGTCACCAGAGAGAAACGCCGCCGTTGTCTCTCATTGCCACCGAATATTTTTCGTCAGAGCCACCCCCTATAAGCTGCTCCCACCACGCAACCGACTGTATGGTGGACAGAACCTTTTTCAATGTACGAAAGTTCGAAGTCATGCGACTAATCCAGCTCGCGCTGAGAGCCTGCCAGACTGCGCCATCGCATCCACGCAAGGCATCTTTCACGACAGCGTAGGCGAAGACTTCAATGCCGCAGATATCGTCCTCGTAGCTGGAAGCACCTCGAGAAGCTGAGCGACGAGCAGGTCCTTCAACTACTCTTCCCGACTGCAACTAACAAGAAGGCGCGATGCCCAACCTGGGCTAGAACATCGCGCCCAAGAAGCTGTCCAGGTCGGGCCGACTTTAAGCTCTTACACGGTGAATACGACCAGACAGTCCGAAGCCAATGGTGCTGCCATCATGGGCTAGAACAGCTTCTTTACGTCCTACGAACGCTGCTTTCTCCAGCTCATGGTCACCTCCGACGTCGATGACAAAACGTCAGCATCGAATTAGGCTGGCTGGGAGCTTCCATGGCCTCGCACGAGCATCGTCGCCGGGCAACAGGCTCTGAGGATCTATTTGAAGCCTGCCTGCCGTTCAGCCGATACTTTACGTGGAGCTCTGCCTTCGCATAAGGCAGCCGTGAGTCGGTTTTGGCTGGCCGGTGGCTCTGGACGAGAATTCTAGCGGCTCTCAAAGCCACGAATATTCACTATTGAGCCATTCGGGATATGGCACCTCCGTCAAGAATTCTGAGACCTTCCCGCGTAAGGGACGATCAGGTTCTCTCGGCTGAAGGACATGCATTCACTCTGTGGCTTGATGGTCACTACCCTTTTAACGTATGTCTTTGCTTGGAGCGCCCATCCTGTTCGTGAGCGAACCATTGCCTAGTGATCAACCTCCAAGTCGGGGTCGCAGTCCAGCAGTTAAGGTGCATAGGGCTACAGAATCAACCATGAACCAGGTACGCCATGTCAGCAAGACTTGACCTTCTTGAGCGTCCGGCAGACAGGAACATTTAGACGGTTTTGCTTCGGGGTGACGAGGTGCGGATGGTGCCCCAGTCGAGTTCGGTGCACTAATCTTCCCGAGCACTCCCCCAAAGGCTCATGACGGTTCTCTGTGCCTCCTGCAACTCCTTGGAAACGCACCAGGTGTCGATCGGTGCATCGTCAGTTGCGAGAGGTTTTTCGTTGCAACTCCGATGAAGGCCCTTGGGGAGGCGTGGACACAAACTGAGATGCACTTGGCGCAAAGCCTGGGTCTTCGCGTGGTACTGATTCTTCGGGCCGAAAGAAGTCCTTGCATCCAGCCTTCAGGGTTGTACGTCCCGAGAGATTCTAATGCAGTGACAACATCCGCTGGCCAACCTCTCCTTCAACCCTTCCTAAATACTGGCCACCGCTCCCCAATATTTGTTTCACGTGAAACAGCGTTTTGGAGATAGAGAAGGCGCATGTTTCACGTGAAACATGCGCCTTCTCTATCTAATTACGAGTTCATTGTCGGATCGATAACCTGCATGATGCGGTTCAGATCATCGACCGAAGCGAACTCGATACTGACCTTGCCCTTGCGGCTGCCAAGTTGAATCTTGACGTTAGTGTCCAAGCGGTCCGCAAGCGATGTCGCCAAGAAGTCCAAACGCTCATTACGCTGGGTCTCGCGCGCCTTCTTGGCTGGCTTGCGCGGCTTATCATCGCTCAGGGCAACTGCCTCTTCAGTCGCCCGCACAGACAGACCCTCGTTGATGATCCGCTGGGCCAACTGTTCAATGACTTCGTTGTTGGACAGTCCAAGCAAGGCCCGTGCATGGCCGGCCGAGAGAACCCCCGCTGCAACGCGACGTTGAACGAGAGGAGGGAGCTTCATCAAACGGATCGTGTTGGAAATCTGCGAACGTGATCGGCCAATTCGTTCGGAAAGCACTTCCTGCGTGCAGTTGAACTCTTCTAAAAGCTGTTGGTAAGCAGCAGCCTCTTCCAGCGGATTGAGCTGCGAGCGGTGCAAGTTCTCGAGCAGCGCATCGCGTAACAAATCGGTGTCTTGCGTGTCCCGAATGATCGCCGGGATGGTCGCCAGGCCAGCGGCCTGCGTTGCTCGCCAACGACGTTCACCCATGACCAGTTCGTATGGGGCGTCATCCTTCTCGCGCGAAGGACGGACAACGATAGGCTGAAGCAGTCCAATTTCACGGATGGAATGGATGAGCTCATCCATGTGCTCTTGGTCGAAGTTGGTTCGCGGTTGCTTGCGATTCGGGTGGATGAGCTTGACGTCGAGTTCAGCGAACTGCGCTCCAGGAACTTCAACTAGATCCGAAGAGTCTGGGGTGTCAGGCTTCGACTGACTCTTCTTAGGTGCTGGCTTCTCGGCCGATGCATCATCCTCGCGCACAGGAGAACTCTTCGTCCCAAGAGTTGTGTTCAAGCCAGGCATCGTAGCTCGAGCACGCTTTGCCGGCTTAGCAGCAGTAGTTGGTGCCTTCGGCGTTGAGGACTTGCGTCCCGGTTCGAAGAACATATCGACTGGACGTGCTGCCCGAGGCCTCGATGCTTCTGCGACAGGCTCTGCGGGCGATGTTTCACGTGAAACATCCTGCTTCTCCTCTGGAGCTGCGGTCGCCGGCGAGCTGGAAATGAGGGCACCTAGTCCCCTGCCCAAGCCCCGCTTCTTGTCTGCCATGTTTTTCGCACGCCCTTTCATCCGAAATTTCAGCCCGAGACTAGTCTACTGTTTATTGGCATCGAACCGGGGATGCGCACAGTGCGTCACCCACGGCTTTCGCAATGAGTGTCAGCTATCAGCCACGGTGTCACGTCTGAAACAAACTAAAACCTAAGGTAAACGACTCTAGGGGGAAAGCCCTTATACGGGCCTACGCGCCCCGCTCAGCCATCTCTAGGGCTGCTTCGGAGTACGACAGGGCGCCGGTCGAGTTCGGGTCATAGGTAATAACGGTTTGCTGATAGCTCGGAGCTTCAGAAATTCGCACCGAACGCGGAATGACAGCCTTGAGCACCTGCTCCGGGAAGTGCTCCCGAACTTCGTTAGCTACCTGTGCAGCAAGATTAGTGCGACCGTCATACATGGTCAGCAAAATCGTCGAGACTGTCAGCTTGGAGTTCAGGTGCTTCTGGATCATCTCGATGTTCTTCAGCAGCTGACTCAGACCTTCCAACGCGTAGTACTCGCACTGGATAGGGATGAGAACCTCACGAGCGGCAACGAAGGCGTTGACGGTCAACAGGCCCAAGCTCGGTGGACAGTCGATGAAGACATAGTCCAGGCGAGGCAGTCCCTCGCGCTGGCGAGTCCGAGCGTAGTCGTCCAAGGCGCGCTGCAGGCGCTGTTCGCGAGCTACCAGAGAAACCAATTCGATCTCTGCACCAGCCAAGTGAATCGTCGCAGGAGCGACCTGCAAGGTTGGCAGGTCTGGGCATGTAGCTACGACATCAGACAATGGAAGGTCATTGATTAGCACATCGTAAATGCTGTCCACCTCAGCATGATGCTCGATACCCAGCGCGGTTGAAGCGTTGCCCTGCGGATCGATGTCGATCACCAGGACGTTCAGTCCCCCCTTGGCCAGAGCGGCTGCAAGGTTTACGGTGGTCGTCGTCTTGCCGACGCCGCCCTTCTGGTTGGAAATCGTGAAATAGCGGGTCTTCTCGGGCGTTGGCACCTTACGGGCCTCCAAAGCTTCGCGACGACGATGTTCACTAGCTATTTGAGTAGCCAGGGGCGAGGACGAGTCGTTGAAATCAAACGCGCTATCCGATGAATCCTTAGTCTTAGACAAAGGTAAAACTCCTCCTCGTGAAGTGGTGCGCCTAATACTCATAGCGTGCACCGATAATGTTTCACGTGAAACATTCAAAACAAGTCATGCAGATTGCGAAATGGCTTCATCCACGAATGCACGAGGATAAAAGCCATTTCACTTCTATAACTATTTAACAGACTATCGCGTCAACCTTAGTCAACCTTGATGCGAACCACCGTTGTTGGTTCTGCAAGGATGGTTTCGCCCACAGTAAGCACTTCGGTTTCCTTGCCACCGAGTTTGCGGATGGCCTTAGTTGCCTTGGCGATTTCCTCGGCAGCCGAGCGCCCCTTGATCGCAATCAGCTCGCCTTGACCGTGCAGCAGTGGAATGGTCAGTCCGGCCAAGTTGGTCAATGCGGATACGGCGCGGGCCGTGACATAGCGTGCGTTGACCACGTCAACCATCTGCTCTGCACGGCCACGCATTACGGTGACGTTGGTCAGACCCAGATCCTCAATTACCTCGGAAAGCCAGATGCAGCGGCGCTCCAGCGGCTCAATCAGAGTCAGCTTCAGGTCCGGGCGGGCAATTGCCAAGCAAAGCCCTGGAAGGCCTGCGCCGGAGCCTACGTCGGCTACCTCGGCATCCTTGTCCATGACCTCTTCGATCACTGCGCAGTTGAGCACGTGGCGGGACCACAGACGGGGTACTTCGCGCGGACCCAACAGCCCGCGTTCAATGCCAGAGGTCGCCAGATGCTCTACATAGCGCTTGGCAAGATCCAAGCGGTCACCGAAAATCTTCTCGGCAGCCACGGTCTCTTCTGCAGTAAGGCTGAGGTCCTCAGTCATTGTCGTTGGTCCTTAGGTCGATCAGCGCGCGGACGCGTGATGGTTCTTAGCTGTCCAGTACCGAGATGACGATATGGCGTCGGGTCGATTCGCCCTCGGATTCCGAGTGCAGTCCAGCATCTGCGATGACGTCGTGCACGAGCTTGCGCTCGTAGGCGCTCATCGGATCCAGATGGACCTTCTCGCCAGTTTCGCGGACCGAGGCAATGGCGTCCTCAGCAATCTTGCGCAGCAGATCTGCACGCTCTGCACGGTAGCCGGCAATGTCCAGGATCAGGCGCGAACGCTCACCGGTCGCAGTCAGCACCGCGAGCCGGGTGAGTTCCTGCAGCGCGTCGAGGACTTCGCCATCCTTGCCAACCAGGCTTTCCAGCGACGCGTCATCGTCCTCGGTAAGGATCGAAATGTAGGTACGTCCGCCACGGATTTCGATGTCGATGTCGCCGTCCAGATCGGCGATATCCAGAAGCTCTTCAAGGTAGTCGGCTGCGACGTCGCCTTCGTCCAGAACTTCCTGATCGTCATCGATCTGGTTTTCCAGGTCGGGCGCGTCGATATTCTCAGTTGCAGTCATGGCTACTTCTTCTTTCGACGGTTCTTGCGCTGCGGCTGATGACGCTGGCCCTTGGCCCGCTGCTCCGCTGCGGCTGCTGCAGCGGCGTCAGCGTCTTCCTTCTTCATGCCTACTGGAGGCAGGCCCTTGGCGGCACGGCGGGCGTTGAGCTCGCGCTCCGCTTCCGAGCCAGGGGTTGGGTTGTTGCGGATAACCCAGAACTGCTGGCCCAGGGTCCACAGGTTCGATGCGGTCCAGTAGATCAGCACACCGATTGGGAAGTTGATGCCACCGATGCCGAAGACCAGAGGCAGGATGTACAGCATCATCTTCTGCTGCTGCATGAATGGGCCCTGCAGGGCTTCCTGGCTCATATTCTTGGTCATCAGCTGGCGCTGGGTGAAGAACTGCGATGCGGTCATGGCAAGGATCATGACGACGGCAACGATGATGACGGCCCAGTTAATAGCGCCGGAGTTGATGGTGCCCAAGAAGGTCTCGGACAGTGGTGCACCCAGGATGGTGGAACCATCGAAGCTGCGGATGTGCTCAGCGGACAGTGCGCCGATTGAACGGCCATCATCGCTAGCGCGCGATGCTTCATTCAGTACGCGGAACAGTGCGAAGAAGAATGGCATCTGCACGAGCAGAGGCAGGCAGGAAGACAGCGGGTTGGTCTTATGCTTCTTGAACAGCGCCTGCTGTTCCTGCACCATGGCCTGGCGCGAAAGCTGGTCGGTCTTGCCCTTGTACTTTGCCTGCAGCTTGCGAAGGTCAGGCTGCAGTGCCTGCATCGCGCGCTGGGACTTGATCTGCTTGACGAAGACTGGGATCAGCAATGTACGGATCAGCAGCACGAGGAAGATGATCGACAGGGTCCAGGTAACACCTGAATCCGCGTTCATTCCAATCGCGGTGAACAGTTCGTGGAAGGCCCACAGAACCCACGAGACTACGTATGTAAACGGAGTCAGTATCGTGTCTAGGAAGTTGTTCATCAGTGGTCGAGCTCCTTGCGGCCGCTTTCCGCGGCGTCTTCATCGTCGGGAATCACAGGATGATTCAGAACTATGATCCTCGGCAGTTTGCCTTCTGGCCAAATCCTCGGTCCCTCAGGAACGTGGTCGACGCCTCCGTGGGACCACGGATTGCACCGGAGGATCCGCCAAGTGATCAAGCCGGCGCCTTTGACAACACCGTGCTGAGTCACTGCTTCGAGCCCATAGGCAGAACAGCTAGGAAAGTATCGGCATACATCGCCGTACAGCGGCGAGATGATTTTTCGGTAAGTCTTGAGCAACCCGATTACGATGTTGCGTGGGATATCGATGATGAACCACAGCAAACCGGTACGCGGAGCTGAATCCTTGCGCATCAGCGCGCCTCAATCTTGCGCAAAACAGCGGAGAAGGCTGAATTGATCTGGGCGTTGAGTTCTTCCCAGGAGAGTTCGGCAGAGCCAGGAAGTGCACGGAAGACGAAATCGACATTCCCGTCCACGCGCCGAAGCTCATGGGCGATCTCTCGCATTCGTCGTTTGGTGAGATTCCTTTTAACGGCAATACCTACAGCCTTGGAAACAATGAATCCAAACCTGTCGCCGAGGAACTCTTCGGTTACTCGGGGGCGTGCATATAGCACGACGTTCCGGCGTCCGCTTCGGACACCGGAACGTACAGTGGCTGTAAGGTCTTGCGCTAGGCGCAGTCGCTGATTCTTAGGCAACATCTGTTTCGCGTTGCTCTTTAGCTGAGCTCGTTGAAATCATGCTGCCAAGAGCTGCTTCGCAAATTTATGCGGACAGCTCGGCGCGACCCTTGCCGCGACGTGCCGAAAGGATGGCACGACCTGCACGGGTACGCATACGAAGGCGGAAGCCGTGCTTCTTCGAACGACGGCGGTTGTTAGGCTGAAAAGTCCGCTTGCTCACGGTGACACTCCAAAACGATTTAGATGATGCGTACTACCCGTTGACCAGCTAGCTCGATAACAACAGGATGACGCTCGTGTTTTCTTATAAAATGCGCTTTCTCGCGGGCTCTTCCAAAATGAGCAAGTCGCAAAAAGGTGCGCATAGGACTGAATAACAATAGAAAAATATGCGCTCTGGGTCAAATTGGCGCGCAACTTTAGCCCCGGCTCCCCTGCTCGGGTGCCAGCCTGTGAATAATCTACCTCAAAGTTGTGGATTACGGCTGTGCATAACGAAAGAAACTTCACATATTTCCACAAAACAGCTAGTCATCTCGCGAGGAAAAACGCTTGATTTCATGGGAAAACCTGTTTTCCACAGTAATAACACCCTGATTTTCCACGCAGCTGTGCATAACTGTGTGGATGATGGATAGAATCAATGCAGACGTGGTCCAAAAAACGACGTTTAGGAAGCCTGGCAACGGGATTCTTGTGACCAAGA